>CBDHCU010000009.1:0-1433859 GCA_965261325.1 Dehalococcoidia bacterium | reverse complement strand
CCAGATGGTGCACAGCCTCCCATACGATGAGTCGGGTGTCGCTGTCCGGGACCCAGTCTACGGGCAACTCATGAGGCCGGAGCAGGCGGACTTTGCCCGCGCCGGAACGCAGTACGCCCGCCTCCACCATACCCGCAACGCTGGTGTTCTTGGCCGTCGACAGCGTCTCCGCTACGCCGTAATCGCCTGCAGTGAACCCCGACTGCTCGAACCAAGCCAACGCCCACCGGGTGTCGGCGTCGAAGTCGCCCTCCTGCTCGGCAAGCACTTCGTCCAAGGTCTGGTTGATGAGGGCCAGGGCCTCGCGCACTGTCACCGCCTTGCCGCTTGCGTCCAACACCCTCGCGTAGCGGGTGAACACCGCCATGCCCGGCCCTATTGCGGCTTGCGCCAAGTCCACGGGGGCGATGTTGCCTTGCTGCATCCGGCGCAGCGCCTCCGGCAACTCCGCCTTTAGAACGTCGAGGAATTCCCGCCGAGTGGCAACGGGCGCATCGATGCGACGTGGACGGCAAACGAGGACGATACTAGAGGCGAGAGCGTTGGTACCGATGGAGATTACACGTCCACTTCGTTCCGTTCTTACTGGCCAAGTGCCGCTTATACCGAATTGGGCCTTGATTATCGCGTCTAGGAATGTCTCCCAACCGGTGCTGGCAGTCCCCACATCACCTTTGGTCTCTGACTGTTTGAAAGCGTAGTAGATGGTGACTGGTAGGATCGGGTGCGTCTGATCGGCTAGACTGCCCATCACCTGTGTCATCCCATCAAGGAAGAACGCCTCTGCCTTCTCTCGATTTCCGTGACGATACGGGGTCGCGACCAGTTCCTCGGCCTTTGGCGCAGCAAGTGTAGCGAAGAGGTCTGGGAAGACTTGCTGCAGCGAGCGACGTAGCCAAACATAGAAGAAGTCAGATAAGTCTGCGTATCCCACATTGTCATAATATGGAGGATCCGTGGAGATAAACAGGCCATGCCTTCTGTTAGACGGAGATGCAGCGTCATCTTGGAAGGCGTGACTCTGGTGTAGCTGCGCAGGAAGTGTTGCGATTGCATTTGCTACCCAGTTGACTTGGGCCATCCAGTTCTGTGTCGAAGTCGAAAACACGTTAGTCTCAGCGTAATCCCATAGCATGGGGATAGCCTGTCTGGAGAAAACTCCGGCGACAAAGTCGCCGGAGTTTTGCCATCGGCTCAAACTAGAACAACTATTCGCAGTGCGACCAGTGGCTAGCCCCAAATAAACCGCAACCGCCTCCGCGTACGCCGTCGCACCTGTCCCACCGTTCCGCAGGGGTATGCGGTCATCCGGCATCCCAGCGGCCACTGCGTCGACTTGGACACGCTCCCGTGCTTCTGCCACTAGGTCGGAGAAGGTGGTGAGAGCCACCAACTGGCGGTCGGTGAAGAGGTCTGCGAAGGTGTTCATCCCGTAGAGCGGCGTCTTAAAATCTCGTGGATTGTTGGGCAGTATCGTGTCGGGCTTCCACCTGGGACACGCTTTGCTTACGACGGCCTCATGCTCCAGAGTAGGTCCCAGATACACTCGCTCACGGTCACCCTCGGCTACAATCGTCATTAGCCGCGCTCCCATGCGGCCAGCCTTCCCCTCGGCGCGGATGTGATCGTAGGTTAGCGGCACGCTCGACATGAGGCATAGAAAGGCACTCCGCTTACCCGCTGTAGTGCCTTTCTTGGCGCTCTCCGGCGGCACGCCCGCCTTGACTATGAAGCGGTAACCGCCGCCCTCCATCACCGGCTCGACGAAGGCTTCCTTGCCCTTTTTAGTAGAGAGTATGAAGGTGGACGCTAGAGGCACGTCCACCTCAGCGAAGGCAGGGTTGGGGCTCTTTATAGTTCGCGCCCAGAGCCAGGCGATAACGGTGAGCTTGCGGCCCACGTACTGCTTCAGGTCGGGGCGCTCCCGCTCCATCTCCGCCGTGACCTCGATCTTGGGGTACAGGTGGCCGATGCGCTTCTCGGCCTCGTCGCGCATCCATTGGCCGTAATAGCGCATGTCCTCGGCCAAGCCCGCCGCGCCCTTCCAAATGGCATCGGTCGAGCCTTTGCCTTTCTGAGATTCCGGGTTCACCGGCGGCTTCCCGGCGAACTTGGGAGGTATCTCAATCATAGCCTTGTTGATGAGCACCGCCACCGGGTTCAGGTCGCTGGCATAAGCCTCAAGCCCCAGCCGCTGCGCCTCCAAGGGTATTGCGCCTCCCCCGGCGAATGGGTCATGAAAGGCGGGGAGCTTGTCCGGGTCGAACAGCTCCGCCGCCCTGGGCTGGTCCCTGTTCTCCTCGCAGGTACGTCGCCAACTCTTGCGAATCTCCTCCCGCGCCGCTTCTAGGACCGGCTCGTTGGTGGTATTCTCCCATTTCACCAAATCCTCGATGATACGGAACAGCCGCTGCCGCTCCCGGGATTGGGCCTCATCCGTGGGAAACAGCTCTGGTCGAGCTGATGGGTCGTCCACCATCTGGGCAAAGAGCACTGCTCGCGCCGCCGCGAGCGGACGCCGCGCCCACCAAAGGTGCAGCGTGCTGGGATGGCCGTGACGAATCGACTTCTCTCGCGCCGACGCCGCGTTGATGGCCTTCAGCGGCAGGGCCACCTCAATGAGCTTTTTGCGGACTGCGTTCATATTGTTTCAACTCTCCTTCTTGGTAGGTGGCATCCCCACATGGCGGGATATCCTCATTGCGTGTCCGCCCTGAGCTCAAGACGGCGCCTCGGCACGAGCCAGCAACTCCGGCAGGTCGTAGTTCACGCTGGTCACGCCAAAGTCCGGCTCCCGGCGGAACGGTTTTCGCACGTAGTGGACGTGATCGCTCTTACCCTCCTGGAACTCCACGATAGCCAGGATGTAGTCCTCCGGCTTGTTCAGGGAGGTGAGCACCTCGTTCTTGGTGACCGTAACCGTCGACGCACCCTGAACCCTCCCCTTCACCTCTATGAAACGCAGCTTGCCCGTGCCGGGCACACGGCTTTCGACGTCGTAACCGAGCTTATCCGACTCCCGGTCCACCGGCTCGAATCCGAGACTTCGCTCGACATCCATCACCGCAGACCTGGCACGTGCCGCCGCCGCTTGTGTGTCTCGTGTCGCAAAACTAACGCCGACCGCGCCGGCCATCTTACGAAGGAGTCCGGCTGGTACAACCAGCACACCACCAAGGACAACTGGAGGCAATGGTGACAGCTGACGCTCGCGTTGAATCTCATCCATCCGCTTTTGCAGTCGCCCCTGTAGGTCATCGGCCCTGCGGCGAGCTTCAGATGAGTTGAGGCGTGCGTTCGGCTTCCCTGCTTGCTCCTGGGACTGGAGGTCGGCGGCCCGATGGTCCCAGGAGGCGATCTCCTTGGTCAGTCGTTCCTTGACTGCCGCCTCTGTCTTTGAGAGGAGTTCCAGCTTTCGCGACCGGACCTCTTCGAGATGCGTTGGCACCAGACGAGACACTGCATATTCGACAGCCTTGGCTTCCAGGTTGCCGCCAATCCAGCTGCACTCGGGTCTACCGACTATCTCCTGCACACCCGGCTCCCCGTCGCTCAATGGCCGGTAGTCGAGGTAAGGCGCATAGTCTCGTCCCACGGTCTCAAGCTCCGTATCCACTTCCACGTGGAGCATCCTCTTGGATACGGTTCGCTGTTCTCCGGACCGAGTGCGGCTTCCATCCTGGATGCTGTGTTCTAGGTACATGAGGACGCGGGGTCGGTCGCTGCTGTCGTTGTCATCCACCAGCACCGAGCTTTGCCGAAGTACGCTGCGGTGTCGCTCTATTGTCAAGTCTATCGTGGCATCCAGCAGGGGATGGCCCGGGCAAACGAAAGCCGCCGCCGGCCGACCGGGAGGAGCCATAAGAGACTTCTCAAAGGTGATGCGCTCGTAACGCTGCAAGACCGGCTCGCCCAAGCCGATCAGTCGGTCACGGTCGCGAACCTGCGCCGGGACGTGGTTGACCTGGTAACGCCGAGGCTCCCGCTCCGTCATCCTACCGCCGAGACGCCGGAAAGCCTCAATGAAGAAGGACTCGACGTAGTGGGGTTGAAGCCTTCTCGCCTCAGCCCGCTCCATCTCTTCCCGAATCTTCAGCACTTGGCTCGTATCCATCGAGTCTTGGACGAGAGCGGACTCGGACAAGAGGTCTTGGACCTGGCCTTGGTCGAACGCATCGCTAACCGCCTGGGTCAGCCGGGCTTGGACTTCAGGGCGCTCTCCGTACCTTATGGCCTCCAGCAGCAGGTCGCGCAGCGGCTTCCCCTCGAACTGCACCTTGCCCAGCACGTCAAACACTTGCCCACCCAGAGCCTTCCTCGCCTCCTCAAGCTTCTCCAGCAGGGTGTGATAGACATCTCCCTCCCTGGTCTCCTCCGCTATCAGATTCCAGAGATGACAGACCTCTGTCTGCCCGATTCGGTGAATGCGCCCGAACCTCTGCTCAATGCGGTTCGGGTTCCAGGGCAAGTCGTAGTTCACCATCAGATGGGCACGCTGGAGGTTGATTCCCTCCGAGGCAGCATCGTTGGCCAGGAGAATCTGCACTTCCGGGTCGTGCAGGAAGGACTCCTGAATGGCCCGCCGGTCCTCGCGTCCGATGCCGCCATGGATCATGACCACGGCCTCTTGGCGGCCCAGTAGGGTTGTTATCCGCTGGTGGAGGTAGTTGAGGGTGGCCCGATGTTCGGTAAAGATGACGAGCTTCTGGTGGGGAGATGGCACGAATGGTTCTTCGGTCACGTCCGATGCAGCGGTAAAGAGCCTGTCTAGGAGGGCGGCGAGTTCTTGCCACTTCTTGTCTTCGCCACCGACTCGGACCGTCTGCGCCAGAGATTCCAGCCGCCGTAGGCTCTGGATCTCGGCTTCAAGCTCGTCTACGGTTCGCGCAGCCGTGGCGCGGTCTAGTATCTCTTCCTCGGCGGCAACGATCTCCTCATCGGGCGCCTCATCCAGGTCCGCGATGTCTTCGTCGTCCCACTCAGGGACGCTGGCAGAGAGAGACGAGGCGACCTGCGAGCCTCGTTGCAGCAGCCGAAGCTCACGGAGACGGCTCTCCAACCGCTCCTTGCGCCGACGAAGGGACTGGTAGATTGCTTCGGGCGACGAAGCCAGTCGCCGTTGAAGGATAGTGAGTGCGAACCCCACGTTTCCCGCTCGTTTGTCGCTTTGAAGAGCCTCAGCCCGATTGAACTCCTCCCGAACGTAGTCAGTCACCTCCCGGTAGAGGCGGGCCTCGCCTTCGGACAACTTGTAAGGGACCGCGTAGGCGCGCCGCTCAGGGAACAGCGGTGTGGCATCGAACTTGAACAACCTCTCCTTCACCATCCGGCGCATAAGGTCCGAGACATCGACCGTATGCACGCCATCACGGAAGCGGCCCTCGAAGCGGTCGCCGTCCAACAGGGCCATGAACAGTTGGAAGTCCTCTTCCTTGCCATTGTGCGGAGTCGCGGTCAACAGCAGGAAATGGCGAGTGCGAGTCGAGAGCATCTGCCCCAACCTATAGCGTTTGGTGTACCTGATCTCGCCGCCGAAGAAGGATGCCGACATCTTGTGGGCCTCGTCGCAGATGACCAGGTCCCATCCGCCATCGCGTGCCCGGAGCAGTGCCTGGACATCCTCGTCACGGGCCAGCTTGTCGAGACGCGCTATGGCCAGTGGCGTCTCGGAGAACCAGTTGCCTGTGCGGGCGGCCTCCAGCTTGTCGTTCGTCATAATCTCGAACGGCAACTGGAATCTCCGGTATAGCTCATCCTGCCATTGCTCGGCCAAACTGCCGGGGCATACCACCAGGCAACGTTCCAAGTCGCCGCGAGCAACGAGCTCCTTGATCAGCAACCCGGCCATAATCGTCTTCCCTGCGCCGGGGTCATCCGCAAGGAGAAATCGCAGAGGCTGGCGGGTCAGCATCGAGTCGTACACTGCCGTGATCTGATGAGGCAGAGGGTCCACAATGGATGTGTGAACGGCGAGTACAGGGTCGAAGAGATGGGCTAGACGGATTCGCTGGGCCTCGGAGACGAGACGGAAGAGACTGCCGTCCCCATCAAAGGACCACGGAAGCCCGCGCTCAATCACTTCGAGGCTGGGTTCGTCGTCCCGGTAGAGGAGGCGAGAACCGACAGCTCCATTAGTTGGCGTCTTGTAGGTGAGCTCGACCGCTGAGTCGCCGAACCACTTGACGCTGATCACCTCTGTAGGCCCGTCCGACAATACTCCGCGGACAAGGGCACCGGCTGTCAGGCTTTCGAGATCTGCCATCCCATCCTTCTTGTTTGGTGTGGTATTCATCATACTCGCAATTGCTGTTGATAATCAACTCAATATCAGCTACCCTGTAGGAGAGGTGCAGCATGGATTTCCCAGAGCGTCTACGTTCACTACGTAAGGAGGCTCAACTGAGCCAACGCGACTTGGCGGAGAGAATCGGAGTCGACTTCACCTACCTGAGCAAGATAGAGAACGGACGTGTCGAGCCTCCCAGCGAAGCGGTTCTGAAGGGGATCGCTCGCGAGTTGGCTAGTGAACTGAGCCGAAACGAGACCGAACTGGCCGACGAGTTGATAACCCTGGCTGGGAAGATCCCCTCAGACTTGGCGGATACGCTCTCCCGAAATCCCGGCGCCGTCCAGTATCTGAGGTCTCTCGGCGATGACGTGCAGTCACCCGCCGAGTGGCGGAGGCTGATACGGGAACGGCGGTCAGACCAGCGATGACCACTAAGTTTCTGTCAGATGCCCAGCTTGAGGGCATGGCGAGCCACCTGCTGGGCCGATACGAGTCTCTGTATGGAGCGGTGTCCCGTCCTCCGGTTCCGGTGGAGCGCATACTGGAGGATGTGCTGGACCTCAACATCCTGTGGGACAAGGTCTCCGAACGGCCTGGCCAGTCCATTCTCGCCGAGTTGGATTCCAGCTTGAAGACGGTGGTCTTCAATGAATCAAGGCGTACACTCATAGCTGAGACACCGGGCCTCTACCACACCATCCTTGCTCACGAGGCGGGGCATTGGGAGGCCCACGTTGATCATGCCCTCTTAGCACAGTCGCCCTTACCCGGCTTCGAGCCCTACATGAAGTGCCTCTACCGAGGCTCCGGACCTGGCCAGGACCCGCGTGAACTCCAAGCTCACCGGTTCATGGGGTTTCTGTTGATGCCTTCACCCATACCGCTGGAGGCCGCCAGAGATGTTGACCTGCAGAGATAGTGGGTACCGGTCGTGGACTTCTTCGACCGACGCCCCAGTGGTACACTTTTGCTCGGCCCCGTGTGTTGATGGTCAGCATAAGCGTCCTCCCTTGACACCATCAACGAGCACGGGGGGGGGGGGTGAGCGAGCGTTCCCGCTGGTTCCACATCGACACCCCGGCGGCCCCGTAGCAGGTATCGAGGACTGCGAAGGCGAGTGAGCCATCGGCACGAGCGACGGCAGAAAGTTGTCCTACGAGTTGGTGCCGACCGTCAGCGGTCCGGGCCGGTAGAGGGCAACGAAAAAAGGCCGCGCACATGGACAAACGGGTGAGGCAAGCGTACTGGCCGGAGCACGGAACGCCCACGGTCTGAGGCGGACGGGAAAGGCGATGCTTGCGCCCGCGTTGGAGAGAGAGGCTCCGGCTGTGCTCTGGGAGGGCTTGAGCGATGCCGAGGCGGCGCACACAGTACAGGAGAAAGACCGACGCCATCCCCGATGCCTTCCCGCAGCGCCTGGTGTGGTTCCAGCATGCTTCCGGTCTGCCGTGGGCGGAGATCGCCCGTCGCCTAGGGATCGATCCCATCACCATAAGACGCTGGTGGAAGCGGGGGGTGCGGCCCAACTACAGGCATCTGAAGGCGCTTCACGACCTGGCCGACAGCCTGGGACTCGGCCACCTGTTCACCGAATGAGACGGCGCGCCGGTGAAGCGGCCCGCGACCCCGCAGGGCCGGGAACGCAAAAAAGGCTGCATACATGGCTGAGCAGGGGGAAGCCGTCGCCGTTGCGACGACCTCCCCCTGTTACTGCGGTCAGCGTCCCGCGCCGACCGGCTCATCGGCCTCGAACTCGGCCCCTAGAACAGCCTCAGCGTCTCGGGTTGCTGCTGGTCGTCCGCCCCTCCCTCGGCGGCCCCCGCCTGCGCCGTCCCCTGTTCACGCCGGGCCCGGCGCCTGGCCGGGGGAGCGGGTCTGACGTGAGCGGGATACTTGGGTTCGTCCTCCCACTTGGCTCTCGCCCTTTCCACCACAGCCAGGGCCTCCTGCGTCAGCCCGGACAGGTCCGGGTCGTCGAACGCCTCGATGTGCGGGTCCGACGAGGCCCCCTGTACCCCGATGGTGGCCCTGCCATCTTTGATGGATACGACCACCTTGAGGTCCTCCGGCGCACCGGCCTCGTCCCCGGCGTCATCGGAACCCTCTGGGTCCTGTGCGATCTCCTCACTGGCGTCCTGCTCGTCGGCAACCGCAGCAGCCGCGTCGTCCGCCGGATTGCCGAAGAGACTGTCGTCTGAGCTCGGTGCGTCCGAGCGGGTTGCTTCCGTTCCGTTCTCGTCAGGCATGGTGTCTCCTTTCTTTGATTCATCTCTGACCGCGTCGGTTACTGCCGTTCACTAGGCCGCTATCCCCGACGACTGTCTCCTGATCTCGCCGAGGGTCTGCGGCTCCCAGTACAGGTCGCGCTCCACGGCGGGAACGCTGCCGAACACGGTTACTTCAGCCAACTCGGTGAGGTCGAAGTACCCGAGCTCGGTCTCGAACCCCTCGACTAGGCCGAAGCACAGCCCGGTCTCGGCCTCCCACTCGGTGATGTACCAGCGCCAGCCGGTGTAGGGGCTGAATAGCTTGGCTTTGGCGACCACGGCGTCGGGGTCGTCCGCGCCGTCATTGGCGTACAGGGGCGGGATGGTGTCGGCAAGCTCTTTGGTCATCAGCTTGTGCCTGCGGAGCCCGCTGTGGTTGTCTTGCCAGATCGTGGTGGTTCCCTTTTCGTTAGGCATGGTTTTCTCCTTGTTTCCGTCTTTGAATGCGTTTGTTGAGCGTTGGCCACTGGGACGCTATCCCCGGCTCGGAGCCAGAACCGACCACCCGCGCCACCGTCTCCGGTGTGACGTAGCGTGGGGTGACCGTCCCCTGCTCCATGTCCAGGTAGAGGCCCATGAAGGGGCAGGTTCCCGCCACCATGCGGCGGACCACCTGTAAGACCAGCGACGCCATCATCTGGTTGATGGTCGGGTCCTGGTCGGTGAGGTCCAGGGCCGCCGCGCAGTCCACGTCGGGAGGCGTGGTCGACACGGCCGTCAGCAGGTCGGGGCGCTGCACCGTGGGCGCTGGGAGCAGGTGGCAGGTCTGATCGGCGAAGACTTGTTCGTCCCCAAAGTCGCGGTCGGCGACGTTGCCTATAAGTACCTGCCCCCAGTTGGTGTCGTTGCCCGCGTCGATGAGCCACCGGCGCGGGTCGCCCGGCAGGGACTCCGCCATCGCCCTGCGAGCTGCGGCGTTGTCGGCGCAGCCGATGATGAGGCTGTTCCCGTAGTGGGGAAGGCCGGGGTAGCGGCCCCCATCCGAGTGGGAGTCCTCTTCCCGGAAGGCGTACACCGAGTAGCCGACGGGACGCCGGAACGCTTTTGCCAGCCGGTCCGCGAGGGCCTGACTCTTGAAGCGGCCCACGTCCTCAGGGTAGAAGTTCTGGCGCAGCAGGTTGTGGGGCTCCACCCGGTCGTGGTCGACCAGGACGATGGTGGCCTCCCGTCCCTGGAAGAGTCGGCAGAGACCCTCGGCCACGAAGCCGCCGGTCCCGCCGCAGCCGACCACCGTTATCCAGGGGTTGTCCAGCAGGAACGTGTTGTCCAGGTAGTAGGGCATTTCTCAGTCACCTCCTTTTCTCTTGCCTCGTTTGAATCCGGCTCTTCGCCCGTCAGCCGGACGCCCGGAACTGGGCCGTCGAACACCTGCGGCCACTCCACCGGGGCGAAGTGGCCGTAGACGCCGACCCGCAGGCTCAGCTCGGGCCGGTCGCTGTCGAGGCGTCCCACGACGCCGTAGATGCGGAAGCCCTGCTCGTCGCCGTCGTCGGTCTTCGAGAAGAAGGCGCGGGAGCTTCCGTGGGAGTGGAACTCGGCGACCACCCCGGCGGGCGGCGTGTAGGTGAGTGACGAAGCCGTCCCTTCCTGTTCGGGAACCACCAGCCGGTAGGCGCGCCCGTCCCACCGCACGGCGAAGAACCGCTCGGTGCCGGGGTCGTCCTGGAACCAGCGCAGGCCAAGCTCGAAGAGCCGGG
Source organism: Dehalococcoidia bacterium (assembly GCA_965261325.1). GTDB lineage: Bacteria > Chloroflexota > Dehalococcoidia > Lucifugimonadales > CAJWER01. The sequence goes on along the minus strand of CBDHCU010000009.1, from coordinate 1,423,606 downwards.
CCGGGATGGGGCCGTGGGCAAGCTCCACCTTCTCGGCGACGGGAGCCAGGCCCCGCACCTCGCAGGATGCGACAATGACCCGCGCCGTCAGGTTCGCGCCCTGGGACTGGACATAGACGCCCCCCGATCCCAGCACGTAGTCGTAGCCGATCCCCTGGACTCCCGCGAGTCCGCCGGGGTGGTTGACCAGGTAGCCCACCGGCCCCGGCGCGGGGCTAGCGGTAGCCACGTCTCCCCTCGGAGACCGCCATCGCCTGACCCACCGTGCACTGGGGAACCAGGTCCTCAGTCGGGTATGCAGTTGTTCCATCGATCTCCTCCCATAGCGCTTGCAGGTTGTCGGGGCGCTTCTTCGAGCGGTCCCGTGAATCCCCGGTAAGCGAGAAGTAGGACTGGAAGAAGGACTCCGGTATCAGTCCCACCTCCTCGGGGAACCGGTGGCTTCCGGGGCAGACCCGCCCGTCTCTGAAGACGTTGAAGGCGGGGGCCCGGAAGAGATGCTGCTCGGGGTCGGTGGGCCGGCTCGTTGCGGCGTAGACCCAGGGCGGGCGGCCCGGCGAGCAGACGAAGACCAGCCCCGGCATGGGCAGCCGGAGCCGGGCGGGGGGCTTGAACGCCTCCCGTTGCAGGGCCACCGGCCAGACCTGCGGCGGCCGCCAGAGGGCCACCACCTGCCCGGTCTCGCCCTGGTTCCACCAGAGGGCCTCCTGGGGCAGGAGCCCCGAGGAGAAACCCAGGTGCTGGGTGAACACGTTTGCGATGGCGTCCGCCGAGACGGTCCTGACCCAGGTGGCGTCGCTCTCGAAGCCCCGCAGCAGGATGGTCTCCTTGTACACCTCCAGCTGCATCTGGAGCTCGTCCCTTGCCGCGTCCGCCGGACCCGGCAGGGACCATTCGGTCTTTTCGGCATCACTCGTCATCGTTTACCTCCTTTTCGTGATTGGGGAGCCGCTCCAGCGTGAAGTCCAGCATCTCGGCGAAGCGGCCGGGGAGGTCGTCCTCCAGCCAGTCGGTCAGCTTGCTCACCGAGTCCATGAGGGCGCTGGCCTTGCGCCACTCCTCCGTCCCCTCCTCGATGATGTCGTCCTCCCAGGGGTCGGCGAACCCGTCGTACGACCCGTCGTCGTAACAGTGGTCGAGGAAGAAGTTGCCGGTCTCGGCGAAGACCCAGGAGCACGCCTGGGCCGCCCCCTCGAAACGGGTCTCCCTGAGCGCGTCGGTGAGGTCGTCCAGGGGTATGCCGCCTTCGGGGATTCGGAGCAGGGTCTCTTGCGGGATGCGTTCGGCGGCTGACTCCAGCCAGGCCACCCGTATCCCGTCGTCTGCCATGTAGGAGGAATCGGGGGGCTTGACCAGCAGGGCCATGGCCGAGAGGCCCTCGCGGTAGCCGTCCCACATCTCGTGGAGGCCGTCGTAGCCGAAGCCCATCAGGTCGAAGGGGATGCCCTGCCTTAGCCAGGACCACGGAGGTTGTTCCCCCTCCTCCTCCGTCCAGAACTCGATGAACGGCGCGTAGAGGGGGAAGTGGCGCTCCCCGAAGAGCCCGGCGAAGCGCTCCACCCTCCCGCGTACGTCGGGGGCCGCAAGCGCCGCCTCCGCCTCCTGGGGAAAGAGACGGCGCACCAGCCCCACGAACCAGGCGTAGTCGTCGGCGTAGCCAACGAGCGTGACCAGCTCCCGCAGCGACGGCGGACGCCGCAGGAGCAGGTTCGCCAGGCCGCTCAGTTGCGCCGGGGCCGCAGCTGCCATCGCAGCGCCTCCAGTAGCCGCCCCGTGGAAGCGGCGTAGTCCTGCGCCTGGACGCAGGCCAGTTCCACCTCCGTCTGCCGTGCGGCCGCGGCGTCCAGGTCGAAGGAGCCGTCGGGCCGTGTGAGCTCCGCCGTGAGCTCCAGGATGCTGAGGCCCGCAGGCGGGGTCGCCGCCAGCAGGCCGGTGAATATCCGGTTGTCCATCGGACTCCCTCCTCTAGCTCCTTGCGTGGGTGCAGGCGCCCTTGGTGCCCACCCGCCGCTGGAACTCGTAGATGGTGTCGTCGCCCCGGCTGGTCTCCTTGACCGAGGCGTTGGCGATCTCCCCGTAGAAGTCGCTCAGGGTTGCCTTGACCTGGTCGACGCTCATCTGGGGGTCGGGGTCTGGGAACTCGCGGTCGTCGTAGACAAAGATGCGTGCCATTGGTTCATCTCCTTTGTGCGTGTTGTGTTTCGCTGCGTTGCAACCTGCGGGGAGGCCGCCGCTCCGTTTGCGACGACCTCTCCCGTGTCCTTGCGGTCTAGCGTCCCGCGCCGACCGGCTCTTCCTCCCGCTCCTGTTCCACCGCCCACGCGAACAGGGACAGTGACGGGGCCTGGGTCTTGCGGCCCCTGGGCTTGACCGGCTCCTCGGCCATGAACTCCGCCCAAGAGAACAGCGACTGCTGCGACTCCGAGGCCTCGTCCCCGTATCCGGTACGGGGCAGGCTGTGGTGGCCGTTTCCGTTTCCGTTGGCGTGACCGCTGGCCGGGACAAGCTCGACCGTCGGCCCGATACCTTCGGCGTGGTGGCCGTTGCCGTTGGCGTGCTTACCATTCCCGTTGACCGAGACCGTCTCCGGCTCGACTTCGACGACCTTCCAGCCGTCGTCCACCAGCAGCTCCTCGGCCTCGCTCTCGGCGTTCCTGGCCTGGGCGAAGACCTCCTCCATCGTCTCGGCCTCGTCCTCCTCCTCGCCGCCGCTGACGATCCTGCGGGCCAGGGCCATCATCATGTCGTCGCCGTCGTCTCCATAGGCGGCCAGCCCGTCCTCCGGCAGCTCTCCCTCGACCGCCAGGGAGCTCTGCATCTTCTTCGCCACCAGCTTCAGCGCGTCGGCCTGCAGGGTGTTCCTGTAGCTCATGAACACCACCTTCACCGGGCGGGTCTGCCCGATGCGCCACGACCGCCGCGACGCCTGCCGGACCACGTAGACCGAGTAATCCGTTTCGTCCCAGACGATGGTTGGGAAGTCGATCAGGTCGAGGCCGGTCTGCACCAACCTGGGGTGGCAGATGAGCACGTCGATGCCCTCCTTGACCTTGTCGGCGACCCACGCCTCCCTGCGGTTCGGGGCCACTGCGTCGGCCTTCATCACCGCTACCCGGAACCCGTGCCGGGTGAGGAAGTCGTCCATCCGCCCGGTGATGTCACGCGTCCCCGTATGGGTGACGTAGACCAGCACTCGCCGTCCCTCCAGCCGCTCGGCGGCCACCAGGTCGATGAGCGCCTTCTCCTTCGGGTAGAGCTTGTCTTCGGACAGGGGCGGCACCTGGACTATGACGTCCCCGGTCCGGGGGTCGAAGACCGTCTCCCCCCTGGTGCAGCCGTCGGGGTACGCCAGCAGGGTCTGGAGGTAGGTCGCCAGCAGCCGCTTCGAGCCGGATTTCAGCGCCTTCGCCAGCTCCTCCTTCAGCGTCTCGAACACGTGCTTGTAGGCGCTGCGCTGGGAGTAGCCGGTCGCGTCCTCCTCCGAGTCCATCGAGGACACGAGGATCTTCTCCTCGTAGTCCGGCAGGCCGGAGGCAACGTCCGCGAGGCGCAGGAATACCGTGTTCCCTATGATGTGGAACAGGGCGCTGGGAACGAGTCCCGGCCTCTCCCTGGTGACCTTGCGGTAGCTGCGGCGGCGGCTGTTGCGCCCGTCCTCCACCGCGTCGTCGTCGGGCTTGCCGACGGTGACCTCCTCGAAGCCGTACCGCTGTATCCAGCGGTGCTCGTCGGAGCGTCCGAACTCCGTGCGAATCTCCGGCGAGAACCGGTAGAGAAGGTGGAAGATGGTCGAGGAGTAGCCGCCGAGGAGCGTCCCGGTGAGGCTGAGGGACTTGCCGCAAACGTCGGCGAGGATGCCGGCGGCGATGCCCTGGGCGCTCCCTCGCCCCTTGAACTCATGCACCTCGTCACCGATCAGCAGGTCGAAGAAGCCCTTCATCCTGTGCTTGATGTAGTCGGCCAGCGGGTAGCGGGCCGGGCCGGACTTGTCCGCCTGCCACAGCGGGGCGTCGCAGTCGGCGCAGGTGTGCTTGCGGCGGTTCAGGTCGGCGAACGTCAGCGGCACGCCGTCCTTGTCCACCACCTGCGCCGTGCAGTCGGGGCAGCAGGGGACCCGGAAGGGCTCCCCCGTCTCCTCGTCCCGCAGGAGCCTTCCCTTCGAGACGGCCCACCGCTGTATCACGGCGGGCATCCAGCGGTAGGACAGCTTGGCCTTCTCCCGGCTCATCACCGCGAAGAGGGGGCCGGAGCCGACGGAGAGGCGGAGCCGCTCCAGGTCGGTGATGGACTCGACGATGGCGGCGCGGACGCCGGGCACCGTCTGTTCGATCTCCCGCTTCCACTTGGGCACCAGGTGGGGCGGGCAGATGACGAGCACCCGCTGGAAGCCCGCCATGTATGCCGCCGCCGCGCCGATGAAGGTCTTGCCGGTTCCCATCTCTCCGACGACGGTGGTGCCCCGGTGGGCCTTGAGGGAGAGGGCCGCGCCCCTGATGGCGTCGGTCTGCGCCCCCAGGGGCTTGCGGAGCAGCCTGGGGATCGTGCCGCCGTTCTCCGAGGGGCGGTAGAGGGGCGGGTAGGACTCCACCACCCTTCGCGCTATGGCGTCCTTGAACTTGTCGATGAAACCTCCGAGGTTCATGTCAGTCGTCCTCCTTTTCCGTGGTGGGCCGGAGGACGACGCAGGGACCCGAGACGCACCACGCCCCCGGTGGGGACGTTTGCGTGTCGCGGGTCCCCGGAAACGTCCCCAGGCGGTTGCTTGAACGTGCGAACCCGCGCAGTCGGCGGGCCTCGTGAGTGCGGCTCGGTGCGAGCCGTCTATGCGGCTTTCAGGGCCTCCCTGCGGGCGGTCTCGGCAGCTTTTGCGTCGTCGTAGCAGCGTCCCGTCAGGTGGTATGCCTTCACCGGCGAGGACACGGCCCTGCCGTAGTCGTCGATGTCCACCGAGGCGGTCTGCATGGCCGGTTCGCCGGGGGCGATGGGCTGCCCGCACCGGCAGCAGGCTTCGAGCGTCATGGTGGTCTGCATCTTTCGACCTTCCTTTCCTTGATAAGAGGGGTCTTCTGGGTCGTTCCGATAGAGCGAAGGCCCCGCAGGTCGAATGGACCAACGGGGCCTCGTTGCGCGGCTCAAGATGAGCCGTCCGAGCTAGGCGGCGATGTCCTCGATCCGTCCGTCGTCGAGGTCGAGGGCCACCACGGTAGTCGTCAGCTTCTCGCGGTGGACCTCCTTCTCCGGGGCGTCCTCCACCAGCACCATGTCCTTCGAGGTGCGGCCCTTGACCAGGATGCGCCTGTCGTCGGCTTCGAGCACCAGGTTGTCGAGGAAGCCCGCCGCCACCAGCATCGCCATGTGCCCCCGTCTGAGAGGCATGAGCGGGCGGGTGCGGCTGTCGCTCGCGGGCCACAGGGAGTCGGTGATCTCCGTGCTGGCCCAGAGCCCCGACCGCCGCGCCTCGGCAGCAGCCGCGGCCGGGTCGACGGTGCGGGTGGTGAACAGGACGTCGCCGCTTGGGGTCGTCGCGGGGGTGTACTCCGGGTGGGAGTAGGAGTGGCGCTGGGAGCGCAAAGGCTCCGGCTCCCCCACCGCCCACTCCAGCACCATGCTCTCGGCTGTGGCGTCGGGAACGGGGTCGGCCTTGCGGTAGCCCATGAGCACCACCTGGTCGAAGACCTCGCGCTCAGGGTCGGGGAAGGCCCAGCATCGCATCCGCCCGTAGTGGGTGGACAGGTAGCGGGCCGAGACCGCGAGGCGCTGGCGGGGCACGATGAAGACCAGCAGGCCGCTCTCGGCCAGGTAGCGCGTGGTTTGCGTCAGGAAGGCGTGCTCCGTCCGCTTGTCTTCGGAATCAAAGTCATACGGCGGATTCAAGAGCAGCAGGCCGAAGGCCCCGTTCGCTATCGACGTTGCGAACAGGTCCGAGGCCAGGGTGCGGTGGAGCCGCTTCTCGGCCTCCTCGGCCCTGTCCCGGTGCAGCTCCACGCCGTAGGTCTCGATGGGGATGGCGTTGGGCCTGTCCAGGCCCTCGGCCAGCCTCTCCAGCGCGTCCCCGGCCCCGCAGCAGGGGTCGAGGATGCGGAGGGTCTCCCGGCCCCGGTGGTAGGAGCCGGTGGGGGTGTGAATCAGCTCGGCGACCAGGTCCACCACCCGGTCGGGAGTCGGATAGTAGCCCCCTTTGGCTTGTGCAGCGAGTCTCATGTCGTCTCTCCTTTCGTGTCTGGTGTCGTGCGCCGCTTCAGGCGGCGATTGCCAGGTCCTTGTGGCGAGTGTCGATGCCGACCACCTCGCCAATAGCCACGTTGCGCTGGTAGCACAGGACCTGGTGGGTCCCGATGCTCTCGGCGCAGGCCGTGCAGAAGGCGGTGACAAGCTCGGCGTGGTTGGCGACGGTCATCCGCCGCACCAGCATCGAGCCGCCGTCCGGCAGTGTGTGGCGGTAGAGCATGACCGAGGGGTCCCGCCGCTCCGCCTCCGTCGCGGGCCGGAAGAAATGGGGCTGCCCCGACCGGCAGAGGTGCTGCGAGCCGTCGTGCTCGCAGTAGCGGCAGAGCCTGCCCCGTACTGGATACGGGGTCTTCCCGTCGGGGGAGAACCGCTGCCATGCCCCGTGGTTGCGCTGTCCGCGCCTCTTGTTGTTGCGCTTGGCCCGCTTCAGCGTCCTATCCATCGGACGCCTCCCTGGGCAGCGTCAGCCTGCCCGACGCCACGGCGTCGGACAGGTCGTCCCGCAGCTTCTTGGCCTTGGGAGAGCACCGGTAGGCGGAGACGCCCACCGATTGCAGGGGGACTATCTCCTCTTCCTCGATGCCCCGCTGCCAGAGCCAGCCCGCCCAGGAGCCGTGGAGGGGGAGCGGGCTGCGCTTGTCGAGGAACCGGTGATGGAGAGCCGGGGCCGCCTCCTCCGACTGCGCCAGCAGGAGGAAGGAGTCCTTCTCGTAGCCGTACTCCGCCGTTTTTGTGTAGACGAGCGCGTGCCATCCGCCGCTCGCCGGCAGGCGGGCGATCTTGGTCGTCCAGGTGCCTACGGTCTCGTGGGGAATCTGGCACCGCTGGTAGCCGCCGCTGAGGGCCATCCCGTCGGCGCCCTTGATGATGTGGGCAACGTCCGGGGGCTGCTTGAGCAGCGAGGCCCAGATCGCCTTGAGCGCCGTCTGGGAGCCGACCATCGAGACGAACCAGAGGCCGTCCGTCAGGTCGTCGCGGGCGAAGGCGTCGGCGGTTGCCGAGAACCCCCCGGCAGTGATGGTGTAGAGGTCTTCGGGGTCGATGGTGTGAGTCTGCAACATGGGCAGTCTCCTTTCGTTCCTTGATGTGGGTGATGCAAGCGCGGGAGGGTGTCCCCCGCGTGAGAGCCTGACGGCGTGGGCCGTCAGGACATGAGGCCCCGTTCCTTGAGGCTGACGAACCGCTCGCCGCCGATGACGATGTGGTCCAGCAGCTCGATGTCCAGCAGCTTGCCCGCCTGGACCAGCTCGCGGGTGAGGGCCGCGTCCTCCGGGCTGGGCGTCGGGTCCTGGCTGGGGTGGTTGTGGCTGACGATGATGCTGGGGACGGCCTCGATGACCGCTGGGCGGAAGACCTCGGCGTTCCTCACGATGGCCGAGGACACGTTGCCCTGGTAGATGATCCGCTGGCCCACCACCTGGTTCCTGGTGTTGAGCAGCAGCACCCGAAGCTGCTCCTGGGCGAGGCCGGACATCTCCGGCCCCAGCAGCTTCCGCACGTCTTCGGGGCAGTTGATGGAGGGCGGGTCCTCCGGGCCTTCCGGCCTCGTCTCCACGTCGTAGCGCACCGCCAGCTCCCCCAGCAGGCTCAGGTTGATGCGAAGCGCGTTCAGCAGAACAGCGTCCTTGGTGAAAGTCTTCTTCCTGGTCATGTCGGCCTCCTTCGCTATCGGTTAGAACAGAAAGCGGGGCCGCCTTCTGTAGGTGGAAGCGGCCCCGTGATTGCGCCTTCTGAAAGGCGTCGCCCTGCGGTTGCGGGACTAGAAGGGAGAGGCGCCGACCGGCTGCTCGATGTCCGCGGCGTCGCCGTTGCCGTTGCCGTTGTGGGAGTCGAGGAACACGACCTCGGAGGCGTGGACCTCGGTGCGGTGGCGGCGCTGGCCGTCGTCGCCCTCCCAGCTGTTCTGGACGAGGCGGCCCGCGACGTAGACGCGCTGGCCCGTCCCGACGTACTGGTTCACGGCCTCGGCGGTGGCGCCCCAGACCACGATGTTGTGCCAATCCGTCTCGTTCTCGGCGTCCTTGCGGTAGCGGTCGGTCGCCAGCCGCAGCTTGGTGACGGCGGTGCCGCCGGGGGTGTACTGCATCTCCGGGTCCGTTCCGACCCTGCCCAGAAGCTCGACTTTGTTGATGGTGCGTGACATGTGATTCTCCTTGTGTGTGTAGTAGCGCGGTGTTGCCGCGCCCGTCTTGAATGAGAGCGGGGCCGCCCCTGTAGAAGGGAAGACGGCCCCGTCCTGCGCTCCCAACAGGGGAAGCGTCTAGGTGTTCACCCGCACGTACTCCGACTCGCTCTCGGTGACGATCTCGGCCCGGACCTCCGGGTCGAGCGCCTCGTTGAGCCTGCGGTGGTTCACCGAGTACCTGGTGGAGCTGACGAGGGTGACCGTCCGGCCCCCCACCGTCGCTTTCGAGTCGCCCTGCCGGCGCATCCACGCCTTCAGGGTGTCCAGCGCGGCGCGCTTGGCCTTCTCCGGCTCCTTGATGGACTCCTGAGCCTCTGCGTAGGCCGCCACCGCGTCCCGTGCCTCTTCGTCGCTCACCTCCTCTGTCTCGTTCTCCGTCTCCTCGCTCGCTTCCGCCATTCCCGGCAGGCAGACCACCAGGAAGGGGCAGCTTCGGCACTGCCAGCTGGTTGCGGAGAAGTCCCGCTCCGGCAGCGCGTCGGGGTCAGGCCCGCTCCGGACGTGGTGAGCGGCAAGCTCACCGAGCCACTCGCTGGCGTCCTGCAAGGCCCGCTCCAGCCGGTGGGCTGGAATCCGCTCCCAGTCCCAGGTGCGAGCCCCCGTGTCCATCGTGGCGATGACCGCATCGCGCAGGTCGCCGAACTCGCCGAGCGAGTAGAGGGCGGCCTGGGCCACCGACGCCGGGTGGCTGCGCTCCGCTCCCAGCGTCCGCCAGCGCTTGAACGCCTCCGGTCCCCGCGTCTTGATCTCGACGACCATCGGGTCGCCGTAGGCGGGACCCTGCGGCTCGCCCTCGAACAGGAACAGTTGCGGCGCAGCCGCTTCGTCTCCCTCTATCGGCATCCGCACCGTGCCGTCCGGGTGTCCCGTGACCAGCAGATTGGGGCCGATGCGCACCGCCACCTGCCGGGGGTCCTGTGGGTCTGGGGCATCGACCTTCCAGCCAGCCCGCTCCATCGCCCGCACCACCACCGGCTCCAGGGCATTGCCCGCCTCCATCGCCGTCAGCGACTCCTCGCTGGGGGGATTCGTGGGTTCGTAGCCGGTGGCTGCGTACCAGAGGGCGCGGCGGCAGCCCAGGGCTGACGAGGCCCGCACCTCCATGTTGCCGTCGTCGTCGAACCGCGCCGAAGGGCGGGAGAATACCTCCGCCCGCTCGTCAATCGTTGTTACCATCGTCGTCGCCTCCTTCCTGTAAGTGAGAAGCGGGGCCGCCCGTGAGACAGCCCCGCCTCGATGCTGGTGTCCTGGCCGTTCATGCGGCCGCTTTCATCTCAATCGCCGCCTCTTGCGCCGTCTCCGCCTCTCGCTCCTCCCTGGCCTTCAGGTGAGCCTTGAGGATGTGCGCTATCCCGTCGCCGAGTCCGAGCACTGCCACGCTCTTGCCGTCGGGCATCGTGTTGAAGAAGGGCTGCATCTCCTGAATCCCCCGGCACTGGTCAATCACCTCTTCGAGGGGAGTCCCGCGCCGCAGATGCAGGGAGATCAACCGGCAGGCCAACTCGGTGACGCCGTGCTGGAAGCTGCCTCCCTTGCCCAACCAGCCGAAGACCTCGAAGGGCTCGCCGTCCTCGTCCGTCGAGACGGTCACGTAGAGGTTGCCGAACTCCGTCTGGAGCTTGGTCGTCGTGCTGGGCAGGGTGCGGGGCCTGGGCCGTGTCGTCGCGGTCATGGCCTGCCTCCCTCCGCCCGGCAGAGGGGGAGCGCCCGGCTGCACTCGACGGCCTTCAGCTTCCCGTAGGCCCGCACCATCTCGGCGTCGCCCACGAAGGACTCGGCCTCGATGCGGGTGTCGAACCGCCCGAAGGGGTCCGTGCAGAGTCCGCCCGAGAAGGCGACGGCGTGGTAGTGGATGCCGGGCGGGCAGTCGCGGAGGTGCGGGAGGGCCGGGGCGTAGCGGTCGAAGTAGCCCGCCACCTTCAGGGCCATCTCCCTTTCGTTGTCGTCGCCCAGGCCGAGCAGCGTCCTGACGATGGGCTCCTCGCAGTCCTCCTCGGCGAAGGTGGGCGTGAACATGGCGGACCGGACGCAGGCGGGGATTGCGGCCCACCGCTCCCGGCTGAGCTTCAGCCCGCCGTGGCTGGGCGTCCAGACCCGCCAGACGCCCTCGGCCAGCTCCTCGATGTCGTGTGTCCAGCCCCAGGGTGTGCTTACCAAGGTCTCAGTCGTTGTCATGGCTCATAGCCTCCTTGTCCTGTAATGAACGAGCGGGGCAGCCCCCCGAAGGAGACGGCCCCGCTCTCGATACCGAACCCGATTGCCCGGCAGGCTTAGGCGGCCCCGTATCACGTACGGGGCAGGCTCTGGGCCTGCTGCATCTGCCGGAGCTTGTTGGCTGCGGCTTCCACCAGCGGCCCGAGCTCGGTGCCGTCCAGGTCGTCGATGCTCTTGCCCGTCCGGTCCACCACGGCGGACCGCACCTGGTCCTCGTCCAGGCCCTGCTCGGCGGCGATCTCGAAGAGCCGCTTCCGCAGCTTTTCAATCTGGGACTCGCTGCGGCCCCTGCCCTGGGCCTGCCGCGTGGGGCGGCTGGCCTGTGCCTGACCGGAGTTGCTGTTGGTCTGAGCGGGGACGCGCTGCGGTTGCGGCGAGTTGCCGACCTGCGGCTGGTCGCCGTAGAACGCGTTGCCGAACTGCACCCCGAAGCCCCTGAATGCCCGCTTCAGACCGTCGGTCACGGCCCCTTTTATCGCCGTGTCGTGGCCGTCGAAGGTGTCCTCCGCCACCGGGTGGACGCCGATGTCGGTGCGAGGCAGCGCGCCCGCCACGGTGACCCGCACCGGGGCGCTGTAGCCCTGTTCCACCTTCACCTCGCCCGTCTGGGGATTGACAGTCTCGATCCGGCGCAGGGTGACGTTCTCGACCAGCTCGTAGCCCCAGCCGCCGTAGCCGAATATCCGGTTGGCCTGGGCGATGACGATGTGGCCTTCGAGGTAGTCGAAGGACTTGCCGCCTCGCCCCTTGCGCTGGGAGACCAGCTGGGAGTCGAGGGGCTGTCCGAGCGCCTGCGTGACGGCGGGCGCGAGCCCGTCCCAGAGCAGCTCGTGCTCGGCGGGGATGGCGGCTTCGGGCTTGTGCCCGTTGCCGTTCCGGGCGACGACCGCGGTGTCCTTGTGGACGCCGTTCGCGCTCCCGTTTCCGTTGTTGCTTCCGTTCTTGTTGAACATCTCAATCTCCTTCTTGTGGTGTCGTTCCTGTAGCGAATGACCGATGCGGAATCCCTCACGGGAGTCCGTGTGCGGGCGAAGTCCGTCGCAAATCGGGCATAGGACCTCCTGGGTAGGTGAGAGTGGGGAAAGGCGGGCGAGGGAGCCCGCTGGGGAGCGGCGGGGAGCCGCTAGCGGGCGGAGCGTCCCGCCAGCGAGAGCAGGCGGAGGAAGGCGGTCCGTCCGTGGGGGAGAGCCGCAAGCTCGCCCACGTCGCCGACGCCCTGGGGAAGGGCGACGACGGCGGCCCTGCGTCCGAGCAGGGTCAGAAGCCGGTCGGTGGCCTCTAGGCCCGCGGTGTCGCCGTCGAAGGCGAGGAAAACGCGGGGGCAGCCCCGGAGGGCTGAGGCGACTCGCTCAACGCCCTGGGTTCCGAGAGCGGCGCAGGATGGGATGCCCCACCCGGTAAGGGCGAGCCAGTCGAAGACGCCCTCGGCAACGACCGCCCAGGGCGGCGCGGGGCCGAGACGCCCGAGGCCGAGCACCGGCTTGGGGCCGGGCGGAGCCTGGAAGCGGGGCGTCCGGTCGGGGTCTATGGCCCGGCCCACGAGCCAGCGGACGAGGCCGCCGGAGGCGTCGGGTACGACGACCATCCCGGCGAACCGCTCCGCGCCCCGCTCCATGAAGAGCCCCGAGTCCTGGATGCGCTTCTCAGAGAAGCCGAGGGACTCCAGGCCCAGCCGCAGCCCGCCGCCCGGCGCATAGCCGAGACTGAGGCGGGCTGCGGCGACCGGGCCGATGCCCCGCGAGGCCAGGTAACCCAGCGCTTCTGAGGACCGCCGGAGTTGTCCGGCGTAGAAGCGCGCCGCCGCCGTCAGCAGGGCGGGGTCGCGGGGAGGCAGCGCGGCGGACGGGGGACGCCGCGTTCCGGCTGGACGAGTGGCGGCCCTGGGCGCAAGCCCTGGGCTGCCGTCCAGCCGCGCGATGGCCTCGGTCAGCGACAGGCCCTCGGCCCGCTGGATGAAGTCCAGCACGTCGCCGCCGAGGCCGCAGCCGAAGCAGTAGAACCGCTCCGAGTCGCCGTACACCGTGAAGCTGCCCTCCACCTCGTCGTGGAAGGGGCAGACGCCCTGGCGGACCCGGCCCCTTCCCCTGAGCCGCACCCCTGCGGCCTCCACCGTGTCGCCCAGGGGGTGCCGGGCCTTCAGCGCGGTGATGTCCACGCTGGCCGTGACCATCACGCACCTCCGGTCAGGGGACGCAGGCCCCGGAGGCTGCGCCCCGAGACGACCTTGCCGGGCCGCCAGCGCATCCCCAGGACCGCCGCGACCTCCAGCGTCCCGCCGTCGCCGGTGGGCACCAGGGCAGCGGCCCGTCATTGGGTAGGGACAGCGCCGCCGATGGCCGGATTGCTCCGGCTGGTTTGCGCCATCCCTCCCACCGAACCGGACGTGCCACTTTCATGGCATCCGGCTCTCCATTAGACGGTTTGTAGTTGGCTCGAACGGTGTACAGCCTCATGGCACGTCCGGCAGAGCGTGACCAGGTTACTGAGCACGTGCGATTTCATGCCTTTGGTGTGGTGGACATGCAAAGCTGCCCGTGTGCCACACTTTCGGCATTTCATGTCGTCACGCACCTTTGCCCGAAGTCGCTGTTCGGCAAGGCCGAGGGGTTCGTCACGTTTGACGTGACCTACGCCGACGGTTGCCGTATAGATACGCTCGTCTGGGCCGGTTGCTCCCTGTGGATGGTCGCCTGCCGCCGTTGCGTGGCCGGACAGGTAGGGGTGCGGGAAGTCCGCTTCCCCCTTCCGTCGGTAGCGTTGGCGGTCAAGCTCCTGTCGGGTGGGGAGCCATTGGTACGTTTCCAGCGTGTTACCGCCTTCGCGCACCTCTGCGTGCCAGCGGGTTCTGCCGTGGAGCACTCTGGTCTTGTCTTTCATGAGCTGTCCCTTGCGACTTCCCTTGTGCTTCTTCTGCAACCAGTAGAGGTAGCGGAACCACACGAAGGACGTGATGTCCTCAATGTCGCGTACGAAGCTGGTGTACCGGTAGTACGCGGCCCAGCCCCGCACGATAGCGTTCAGGGTTGCCAGTCGGTTGTACTCGTCCATCCAAGCCCAGTTTCTGGAAGTCAGGTCTTTGAGCTTCCGTTGCACTCGCTCCTTTGCCTTGGCCGTCGGTCGGAGATGCACCGCCCACTTGCCGTTGGCCCGCTTGCGCTGGATATGAAAACCCAGGAAGTCAAAGCCGTCGTTGACGTGGGTGATGGCCGTCTTTTCTTCCGATAGCGTCAGGTGGAGTTCGTTCTCCAGAAACTGCTGTATGGCCGCTTTGGTGGCCTTGACCTCGGCTTTGGTGCCGTTGCTGACGACCACGAAGTCGTCCGCATAGCGCACCATCTTGAAGTTGCCGAGACCCGCCTTTCTTCGCCGTTGTCGAGCGTTAGGGTCGAGATCCCACTGCGCCGCCGCCCACTTGTCAAACTCGTTGAGGTAGACGTTGGCGAGCAGCGGGGATATAACCCCTCCCTGTGGCACACCGGAATCGGTGCGCCCGAAGAGGCCCTCTTCCATCACGCCCGATTTCAGGAACTTCCAGATCAGGTCTAGCACAGCCCTGTCCTTCAGCCTCCTCCGCAACAGCTTCATGAGCGTCCGATGGTGGACGGTATCGAAGTAGCTGTGGAGGTCACCTTCAATCACGTAGTAGTGTTTCACGTTGCTGTTGAACAGGGGCATGAGAGTCCCTATTGCGTCCATGGTGCGACGACCTTTGCGGAAGCCGTAGGAATGTCGGTAGAAGTCCGACTCGTAAATCGGGTCGAGGATGGCCCGAAGTGCTTCCTGCACGATGCGGTCTCGCAGGGCGGGGATGCCCAGCGGGCGCTTCTTGCCATATGTAGACTCGCCGGACGGGTTGCGGTGTGTACGTCTTGCGCTTCAGTTGGTCGATGAGCGCCGTCATGTGGCGCTCGTAGTCCGCCTTGAACGCAATCCGCGTCACGCTGTCCACGCCGTCGGTCTGGCTACCCGGTCGCGCCAGTACCCTTTCAGCCGATATGTGCATCCAGTAGTCCCAGTGCAACAGGTCGTACAGGTTGGTGAACCTGTGATCTGGATGCCCACTGGCCGTCCTTGCTAAGAACCTTTGCTTTTCTGCCATCTTCGTTGGGTTCATACATCCCTCCTCTGGCTTAGTTCGCTTGTGTTCTGCACTCGTCTAACTGCCCTCCTTCGCCATGTGGCCGGCTTTCCCGACCGCGGACTACTACGAGGGCTCTGCCCCACGTCCGGCATTGGCCGCAAGCTGGCCTACTCCGGTTTGGCTCCATGTTGATTTTTTTTCCCGGCGTGTTATCGTGACGCTGCCGTGCTACCAGCAGAGGCCCCATTTGGGGACATCGACACCAAGGGAGGCATCGAATGTCGGACACTGCAATGTTGATCACAGCGTTTTCGGGACTTACGGTCGCGGTCGGCGCGCTTCTGGTTTCAACCGGGGTTTTCGTCCTCGTCATGAAGCTAGGCTCCGTCGTCGAATCGATGGGCGGGGACAAGAAGGACTAGCTCCGTCTCGCCGGGGAGCCGAACGTGGTTCCCAAGTTCACTTAGGTTGCGTCTGCGTGTCGTGGTAGGTCCTGTCTGTACGCCTGGCACGGCTCGTTGCCGCGCTCGTCATCGGGGGATGCCGGTCAAAGGGAGGACAGCATCCCTGCCCTAACAGGTTGTCTCTGCGGCACAGAGGCAGAGACTCCGATGACTCCACCCTCGCCCTACCGTGAGCGGGTGGTTCAGCCTTCGACGCGTTAATCGACAGTTTCTTGTGTGACCATGACGACACTCTGGCTAGCAGCGCGCGGTTCAGTAGGGTGGCCGCCGCCACATTGTCGGGAAGGCTTCAGACACGGTTCTGCCTCTGGCCCCCGTGCCTGCTTCCCTAGCCACCGGCCCACTCCTGGCCGGGTTCCACATCTGGAACGTTCAACCTAAGCGCTTCTTGGCGCACCCGTGCCCTGGCTGTAGACCAGGGCGCCGCGGCCGCCGAACCGCCGCTTCACCAGCTGCGTCCACTCGGAGAAGGCCCACCGAGCCTCCTTCTTCTCCGTCTTCTCCGCGTCCACGCCGGCGAGGACCGCCAGCGCGCCGTCCACGTCTCCAGCCTGCCTGAGCCGCCTCGCCTCGTGGATCGAGCGCACCGCGCCCGTCTCCGCCGTCTCCGGCTCCTGCTCCTTGAACCCCATCGCCGCCATGAGCTGGTCGACCAGCTCTTCGAGGCTGCGCCGGGGCCTGTCCACCGTGTCCATCGACCGATTGCCTGTTGCCAGTGTTGCCGTCGTCATCGTGCACCTCCTAAGTGCCTGTGATTTGTGGCCTTGCCGTTTGCGCCCGCTTGCGGGCAAAGAAGAAGGGCCGCCCCCGGATGGGAGACGGCCCTTTGCGTTGAGTTGGGATGGGTATGAGGGAGCCGGAGGCCCTGTCGTCAGCGGCGACGGACCCTCCCTACCGGACGCCGGGGCATGAACCGCCGAAGCAGCAGCGCCCCGATGCCCAGCCCGACGAGGTTCAGGAAGAAGAGCTCCACGTCGCCGGTTATCAGCGGCGCCGCAACGACCAGGACGACCGCCCCGGCCACGACGACCCGCTTGCGCTTCCACCACGGCTGCTTCTCAGGGGCCTTGACCGGGGTGTCCTGCACCTGCGTGTAGGCCGTCCAGATGGGCAGCCCGATCAAGACCTCCAGCTCGGTTATCACCACGCCGGCCGAGCAGCCCCCGGTGTGGCACTTGACCTCGATGCCGTTGCCGTCCGGTCGCTGCCGGAACGCCAGCCCGTCCGACTTGCCGCCGTGACAGACCGCCGTCGTCGTCCAGAACCAGCCCCGCTCGAAGCTGACCCGGTGCGGCAGCAGGTTCGCTATCCGCATTGCGCTCGGGCCCGTGTACTGTTCCGTCCTGTCCTGTGTCCGTGATTCGTCCATGCCTATGTACCTCCTTGCTGATTGGTATGCCGATGCCGTTGAACCCGTGACTCCGTTCCGAAGACGCACTCCGCCCGCGGTCGAATGTCGAACGCGGAAGACGGAGCGGGGTGAAAGAAGACGCAGCTCGGCCCAGGGTGGATGCCGTCCGAGTTTGGGAAAGCTGCGAGACGTGAAGCGGCCAGCCTGCTTCTCAGTCGCAGACCGGCGCGTGTCGAAGCTGCGGCCCTGGCTGTGAGACAGTCGTGCCGCAGGCATGTTGAATCGGCCGGGGCGAAATACGCACTCCGACCGACTGGGTGAGGACGAGGCGCAGAAGGCGCTCCATCCTCAGAATCCAGCGGGAGAAGCGATCAACTCCAACCACCGGACGGGTGCCCGACGGGTGAAGGACTTACGTCAAACTCCAACCGACGGACGTGGACCGAGGACGAAGGACCTACGTCAAACTTCGTCGTTCCGGCCCGTGCTGCTTGCGGAGAGCTACGTCAAATCCGCAGTGGCAGCAATTCCCTCGTGGGAGACCTTTCAGAGAGCGAATCATCCGTCAGGTCTGACCCGGGCAACAGGGATCGCGCCCCCAGGTTTCTATGGTCTTGAAACCTTGGTTGAAAGCCAAACAGTGCAGACATTATTACCCCACCAAAGCCCCGATGTGAAGGCTTTCGGGCAGTCCGCGCCAACATCGTTCACAAAACTTCACGGAAGTTCACTCGAAGACGGAGCGGTAACCCGCCGGCCTATTTCCACAAGAGTCGGAGGGACAGCGTGTTCAGAAACTCACGCTTTCTCAGCGCTCTCCGCGTGTCGGAGAGCGCTGTCTTCCGCCAGTTGACCTGCCCGTTGCGGTCGAAGCCCCGCAGCGGAAACGTCGCCGGGGGAAGCGTCAACCCGTGCTCCTCCAAGAGCGTCAACTCCAACGCCAGGAACCGCTCCTCGGTGCCCAGCCAGGACAGGCTCTTTCCCTCGTCGGGATGAACGCCCTTCAGCTCCCGCCACTCGGCGATCAGGGGCCAGACCTCTCCGAACACCTCCTCGTCGTCCTCGGCAGGCTCCAGCGTCACGAGGTCGGGGAACTCCCGCCGCAGCGTCGCCCTTCGCCTGGGCTGCGGGCCGGCGCCGTTCGCCTTGGCCCCGTCCTCCTGTCCACCCCGTCCAGTCTCAAGGCCCGCCAGCATCCCCTCCAGCTTGCGATGCTCCTGGGCATGCTCCTCCCGCCCGGCCCGCATTGCGTCCTCCAAGGCCCTGTGCCCGACACGCATCTCCTTGCCCTGCTCCTCGACGAGGGTCTCCAAGTCCCCCAGCCGGTCCGCCAGCAGGTCGTTGCGGTCCCGCTGCTCGGCGGCGGCTGAGCCCACCCCCGACTGGAGCGCCTTCTCCAGCGCCCCCCGGATGCGCCGCGTCAGCACCCCCTCGTCGAGGCTGGCGTCCAGGGTCCTGCGGTCCACCCCCAAAATCTCCGCCGTCTTCTTCCGCCCGTTGTCCCGCTCCAATTCTTGAAGCAGCGACATGAGCCGCAGGTGGTGCATGTCACGCACGCTCCTGCCCTTCTCGATAACGCCCTTCTCCGGTTCCATGAGTCCTCCTCCTTTCACCGGCCCCAGTCCCCGGTTTCGACCACGACCACGGCCCGACTCTTCACGGGCTGCGACATGTGGACCACCTGTAGGGGGAATTGCGGGATTCCGACCCGATACCGCCCTTCTTTCTTGCGGCCCCGCTGCGCCCCTTTTTGCGGAGAGAGGCCGACCTGGGGACTTAAGTCCAAGTGTTCATAACTTCTGCGCATTTTCGGCCCCATTTGTTCCTGTTTCAGCTTTGCCGTGACCTCACAGACAACTTCACAACCAACTTCGTTTTCTTGTACAGCCCCCATACTGCACGGGAGGGTGTCTTTTGCCAAGAACCTTGAAAGGGGCGACAAACATGTTGCCCCTTTCAAGCAGTTTTCACCGTCATTTCGTTTGTTCAAACTCTTCTGCGAGTGCCGCGATCCGATGAATCGCGGCGAACGGAAGAGAGGTGAACGAGTTGGCGCTGAAATCGAAACTCCGGTCGGCAAGACGGCTTCTACCCCTGGCATCCGCGCTGCTTCTGGCGGCGCTTCTGACAATCCCATCCAGCGGCATCGTCCTGGCCCAGACCCCGCCCGGCGACGAGATAACCCTCGTCAACGCCGGCCGGGAGTTCGTTGAGCGCAAGGGCGGCGGCGAGTTCGTCGCCCGCCCCGTCTTCGACCGGCAGATCACGGCGCTCCACTACGCCGTCCGCGACGCCGACACCGGCGACTGGATAAGCGCCATGTACCGGGTCAGCGGCGGCGAGAAGAAGCGCTCAGACGGCTGGGAGTACTCGTGGGAGTACCCCGCCCTGGACGAGCAACCCGACCTCGACCGCGACCGGGCCTACCTGCTGGTCATGCTGGCCCAATCCGAGGACGGACTCAGGGGTGACTTCTACGCCGTCGTCCCCATCCACCAGCCGGGGCGCATCTGGGACAAGATCCTGTCCGCCCTCAACCCTGCGCGGTGGGCTCGGGCCTTCGCCGGCTGGGTGGTCGAGGGAGTCCACGGGACCCTCTGCGGCGTGGTGGAGCGGGCGTCCGGCGAGGACGCCGACAACTGCGGGGGTCGATAGCGCATGAGCGACATCCTCACCGGCACCCCTCCCGACCTGACCTACGCCCACCACCTGGTCCAGCAGGCGTGGATGGTCGTCTGGGCCATCACCTCCGGCGCGCTGATGGTGATCCTCGGCTGGATGGGCCTCAGCTTCATCGTGTCCGAGCACCTTGGCCGCTCCCAGACGGGATGGCGGGAGATGGTCCCCCGGCTCGTGCTCGGACTCGTGGCCGCCGCATCGTCCCTGTGGTGGTGCGCCTTGGTGCTGGACGTGGCCGACGCCGTGTCAGGATTCATCGCCGTCTCCCTCAACGTCACCCCCGGAGACCTGCTCAGGGCTCCCCTCGACACGTTTCTCACCGCCGTCCAGGCCGGGAGCGTCGGCATGGCGCAGCTGCTGGCCCTGCTCTACCTGGTCTACGGCTTCTTCGTGCTCTACGTCATCGTGCAGATGGTGCTGCGCCTGGCCCTCATCGACATCCTCCTCGCCCTGGCCCCCATCGCGTTGGGGCTGTGGATTCTGCCCCACACGGCGGGCTGGGGACGCCACTGGCTGCGCCTGTTCATGACGACGGTGTTCCAGCAGGCCATCCAGCTCATCGCCCTTGCCCTCGGTCTCGGCTTCCTGAACGAGTTCGCGTCGATAGCGGCCTTCGAGCCGGTGCAGGACCTGATCTGGAAGCTCCTGATGTCGCTGGCCTTCGTCTACATGGCGACCCGGGTGCCCTCGATGCTGGGCAACTCCGGGACCTTCGACTCCTGGCTCTCGATGCTCTATTTCGGCATGAATCTTCCGTCGTCGCTGATGCGCTCGGCCCGGACCATCGGGCTGATGAGCGGGGCCGCGGGAGGGCCGGGCGGCATGGCGGTGGGAGCGATTGCGGCCAGCGCGGGCGTGTCGGCAGCCGCCAGCGGCCTGAGCTCGGCGGCCTCGATGGCCACCCCATCGGCAGGCGGAGATGGCGGCGGCGAGCCCCGGAGCAGCGGCGAGTAGCAAGAAGACGCAAACACGAGGGTTCGTGTCGATAAGCAAAGCAAAGGAGGGGGAGCGATGCGCAGCTAGCGGAGCTTATGGAACCCAATCGGTAGAGAGAGAACGGAAAGCTCGGAACAAGAGAGGAGCAATAGCAATGGAACAACTGACACAGACCATCTCGAACCTGGTGGGCATCCTGCTGGGCGTCGTGGGAGCGGTGGGCGTGGGCTTCTTCATCTACGGCGCGTACATGTACCTCACCGCCAGCGGAGCGCCCAACCAGATGGAGCGCGGCAAGAGCGCAATGATGACCGCCCTGGCGGGCATCGTCCTGGCCCTGGTCGCCTACGGCGTCGTGGAGCTGGTGATGAACGCCGTCGTGGACCCGGGAATCGACATCGACGACGCCCTGCCCGAACCCACACCCCCATCGGACAGCTAAGCGGACGCGAGGAGGGAGGAACAGAACATGAGAGAACACGAGGTACCAACTCACGTCCAGGCCGAGGACAAGGTCCTGCTGGGGTTCACCTTTCCCCAGATCGTGGCGGTGATGGCGGTGTGCGCCATCTCCTACGGCGCATACCGCTACGCCCCGGTAGGCCCGTCCGAGGTGCGCATGGCCCTCGCCGCCGTCCTGGCCCTGGCGGGGATCGCCATGATCGTTGGGAAGGTGGGGGGCAGGCGGCTGCCCCTGGTGGCCGCCGACCTGCTGAAGTACCGGCTGGGAGCCCGGCTCTACGTTGGGTCCGCGTCCCAGCTGGTGCGAACCGAGCCGCCCGCGCCGGCGCAGCCGGTCAGGAGCGGCCCCGGCCCGCTGAGCCTTATGGCGAAACGCGCCGGGCGCGGGCTGGGAAGGCTGCGCAAGAACAGGAAGACCCGCAAGAACAAGGAACGCCGCAACGGACGGATGCGCTGGTTCGGCAAGCGCAGGGGGAAGGACGCGGGCAGCGGCCGGCGTCCCGACCACCGGGCCGAGACGCTTCAGAGCCGAAACCGGAAGCCTAGAAGAGGCATGTTTGCCCTTGCGGTCGTGGCCGTCCTGGCGGCGGCGGTCATGACCGTCCCCCAGGCGGCCCTTGCCGACGGCCACGAGCCCTGGCGGGACGAGATCGACTTCGAGGTCGCCGAGCCGGTGGAGGGACGGCGGATATTCGTCGAGGGACTGACCGTCTCCGGCGACCGGGCCGCCGTTACCCTCCGGGCCGCCACGGAACTGGACATACGGGTGCGGGCCTTCGGCGGTCCGCAGGGGAACTGGCTGCGCTTCTGGGGGGCGGCGTCCCTGGCTGAGGGGGAGCGCATCGACTACTCGCTCCCCCTCAGCGGCCCGGCGCCGTCCTTCACCGTGTCGTGGGAGGACTCCCTGGGACAGGCCGGGGCGCTGACCTTCGAGGAAGCGCAGCTTCCCTATCCCCTGCCGGTCGTGGAGGGGGAGTTGTGCGACCTGCGCATGACCTCCCTGGGCTGGACGCCGGGAGCGGTCACCGTCGTCGTCGAGTCCGATTGCGCCGCCGTCGTCTTGGAGCCTATCGAGCTTCAGACCGTGGCCGGACACGAGAGCGTCACCGAGACGGCGCTCTTGGACGCCCAGGTGACGACCATCACGGGGACGGTCTCGGCAGCCACCGGCGCGTCCCACGCGAACGTTCCGTTCGTCCCCAATGGCGAGACCCGCTTCCGGCTTCCGGTCGGAACGGGCGAGGCCGTCCACGGCGTCACCATCGAGGCCGACATCGAGGCTGCGCTCCGCATCCCGATGCCACCGCTGACGCGGCTCACCCACCACCCGGAGAGGGTCGAACAGGTCACCAGGACGGTGCACCTCCATCGCCCGGGGGACAGCGACTCCGACAGTGAGACGGCAACGGCCACCTGCGAGGACGGCGCCACGGCGTCCGCCACCGCGACGGCGTACGCCTACGTCCCCAGCGCCACCATCGCCAAGCAGGTGACGGTGGACGTACTGCACAAGGAGCACGTCAAGGCCGAGACGCTGGACCGGTCGCCCATCACGAGGACCAGGGGCGAAACGACGTCTCTGGCGTCCGGCGTCGGCAGCGACGACCCCTTCGAGGCGCTGGTCCTGCCCGAGCCGGAACCGGAAGAGCCGCCTGCCGAGCAGGAGCCCGCAGACGGCCTCCGCGACTGGTTCGAGGACATGGGCTGGGAGTGGCCCTGGTGAGGCGGGCGATTTCGGCAACGCTGCTGGCCGGGGTTGCGCTGGCGACCGCCGGCGCGGCCCCGGCGGAGGAGCAGGAGATGCTCCGCCAGTTCGACCGCGTGCTCACCGGCATGGCCTACGCCGCCTCCGGCATCTGCGTCTTCGCCATCGTCTGGGCGGGCTTCGTCCTGATGGCCGAGGGCGGCGAGGAGCGCGGCGGGGGCAGGGCCAAGACCGCCGTCGTCATGGCGGTGGTGGGCCTCGTCCTGGTCCTGTCGGCCAAGGGCGTGGCCGCGCTGCTGAGGAACGGCCTGGTGGACTTCCCAACCCCCTAGAGAAAAGGAACCGAGCGAATTGAAGAAACTGCTTGAACGAATCACAAGACGCGGAGGGGAGACCCCGCCAAGGGAGTCCGCCGCTCCGCAGGAGATGCCGGAGGGCCAACTCCCCACGGAGTCAGCACCCGGTGGAACGACGGAGGCCCATCCCAAGCTCCCGCCCGAGCTACCCCTGTTCTTCATGCTGTCCCACCTCGACGACGACGGGCCCGTGCGCCTGGACGGGGTGAAGCTGGGGGTGTGCGAGGTGATGGGCCTTGAGATAGACGAGCCGAAGCTCGGGGCCTTCGCCGGGGCGCTCAACGCCCTGGACTTCCCGGCCCAGCTGCTCATCAGGCAGCACCCGCCTAGATTGGAACGGATGCGGGAGAAGCTGCAAGAGGCCCAGCCGGGCAACCTGCCCCCGCAGACGAGGGCGGCCGCCGAGTCCCTGGGGCGCCTGCTCACCGACCTTGAGACGAGGGACGGCATCCTCGACCGGCGCTTCTACGCCGTGTGCGAGTTCGCCCGCGTCGACGACCTGCGGGGCCTGCTCTCCAGGGCCGGTCTGTCCGTCCACGCCCTGAAGGGCCGCCAGCTTCGGATGTTCTTCGTATCGGCCGCACTGGGCGGCTCACCCGCAGAGTTCGACGAGGACGCCCCCGTCGAGGTGGCGATAGGCCGCCGCGACATGCGCATAGGCGGGAGCCTCGTTCGCTCGCTCCACCTGGGCAAGTGGCCCCGGTCGCTGGCCCCCGGCTTCCTCCAGGGGCTGATGGCAGCCGGAGCGCCGATGGACCTGTCCATCCACGTCGGCCCGATACCCGCTGAGCAGGCGGCCAGGACCCTTGAGTGGCAGAAGGTGCGCTTCGAGTCGGCCCAGTCCCTGTCCTTCAAGCGGGGACGCACCATGTCCCCCGAGGCGGAGATCGCCCTGGAGGACATCACCAGGCTGAGGGACGAGGTGCAGCGGGGCAGGGAGCGGCTCTTCCACGCCTCCCTGTCGGTCACCCTCCATGCCAGGAACGAGGCGTCGCTGAGGGAGATGACCCAGCGGGCCAAGGCCCACTTCGGAGGCAAGCTGGACGCCCTGGCCTTTCGCCAGCGCGAGGGCCTTCTGTCCACCCTCCCCCTGGCCCTCAACGCCGTGGCCGAGTGGCGCACCCTGGACACCTCCAGCATCGCCCGGCTCTTCCCCTTCTCGCCCCCCGACCTGGACACCAGGAGCGGCACCCTCTACGGCATCGACATGCGGGCCTGCTCCCCGGTGGTCTACGACCCCTGGGACGGAACGCACATGAACGCCAACACCGCCGTCCTCGCAAGGTCGGGCAGCGGCAAGAGTTTCGCAACAAAGCTCGGCGTGCTCAGGGGTTTGACCAGGGGCATCACCGCCTACGTGATCGACCCCGAGGGCGAGTACGCGGACATGGCCCGCGCAGCGGGAGGGCGAGTGCTGTCCCCCGGAGTGCCGGGCGAAGGGATGAACCCCTTCGTCATCGAGCGGGGCGACTCCGAGGAGATGCTCCAGCGCATCGGCAGCCTGAGACGCCTCATCGAGGTCATGGTGGGAGAGAGCCTGGGAGCGGAGCGCCGCGCCTCCCTCGACCACGCCCTGGCGGGCTACTACGCCAAGCCCCGCGAGCGCACCGGCTTCCGCGATTTCTATTCATATCTGCAAGAGGACGAGGCGGGAGACCCCGGCCTCGCAAGACTGCTGCGGCCCTTCGCCACCGGCAGCCTCCGCCACCTCCTCTCCGACGAGGGCGACGACCTGCTGGGCAACGAGGCCTTGGTCACCGTTTTTGACCTGCGGCTGCTGGAGCCGGAGCTTCGCCCCGCCGCCGCGATGGTCTGCACCGAGACGGTGTGGGCCGCCGCCGCCCAGGACCCCAAGCCGAGGCTTCTCGTGGTGGACGAGGTGTGGTCGATCATGCAGCACCCCGAGGGGGCCGCATTCATGGTCAGCATGGCGAAGCGCGCTCGCAAGCACCGGCTGGGGTTGCAGTTCATCACCCAGGACGTCCAGGACCTATTGAGCGAGGACACCTCCCGCACCATCACCGGCCACTCCGGTCGCGCCCTCCTCCAGAACGCCGCCTTCAAGCTCCTGCTCCAGCAGGACGCGGCGGCCATAAGCACGGTCGGCGACGCCTTCGACCTGCCCCAGGACCTCCAGCGCTGGCTGCTGTCGTGCCCGCGTGGAGACGGCCTGCTGCTGTCGAAGGGCAACCGCTTCCCCGTCCGCATCGAGGCCACCCCGGAGGAGACGGCGGTCATCGAGTGGACGCCCGGACGCCATTAGAGAAAGGAATAACACCATGAAGCTGAACCCGAAGGAAATCCTGTTTGGAAACGACACCGAGAAGAAGCCCGTCCTGCTGACGGTGACGCCGCCCCGCGCCGGGGAGCGCACCCTGCTGGGCGTGGAGAACATGCTCGGCTCCATCGCGGTGCCGGAGCCCTTCTCCCTGGAGCTGGCGGGAGACATGGACGGCGTCACCCTCTTGGCCCGCTGCCTCGACGACGAGGTGGTGCGCGGCCAGCTCTCCGCCCACTACCCCCAGGCCCGCATCCAGAAGCTGGACCCGGACGACGACCCCCTGCGCATGGGCGACGGCGAGCAGGCGTGGAGCATGACCCTGCGGGCCGACGCCCCCGAGTACGTGCCCCTGAGGACCTTCCGGGACGACGACCTGCTCGACCCCGGCTCCGACCCCCTCATCGCCCTGATGGGCGCCCTCTCCAACATCAACAAGGGTGAGCGCATCGTGGCGCGGCTGATGCTGCGCTCCCTCGGCCCCGACTGGTCCCAGGCCCACATGGACAAGGCCCACAAGCGGCCCGGCATGGAGCCCAGGGAGCCCGCCTACACCTTCCAGACCAAGCCCCTGCAGATGGACGGCATCACGATGGCCGTCCTCGGCCTGGGCGCGCTGGCAGCCCTGAAGGGCTACCTGTGGGTGCAGGACGGGGAGATATGGAAGGCGGCGCTCCTGGGGATAGGCTCGGCCCTGGGGCTGGCGGTCGGCGGCTGGGCATGGCACCGCTGGAAGAAGGCCCGGTCCCGCGTCGAGGACCCACTCCTCATCAAGGAGAAGGTGTCACGCATCGCCTTCGACGCCGAGCTTCAGGTCACCGCCATACTGCCCGCCGGGACGAGACCCCAGCGCGCCGGTGAGCTCCTGGGGCCGGTGGCCGCCGCCTACCGCCATTTCGACAACCCCGCCGGGGCGCGCTTCAAGGTCGGCAAGGTCCGGCCAACCGCGACGGACCCGGAGATGCTGCACCCGGCAGGCCCCGGCCTGTTCGGCGGGCGCAGCGTCCTGGGCGTCCGCGAGATCGCCTGCCTATGGCACCCGCCCGGAGCGGGGGACGAGACGCCCCTGGTGGAGCGCTCCGGCGCGAGGGCGCTCCTGCCATTCGCCAAGGGCGTCAGGGGCGGCGCCCTGGTGGGGGACACCACGGCCGGCAAGCCCCGGCCCATCCGATTCCCCGAGGACCTGCTCAGGAGGCACCACCTCTACGTGGCGAGGACCCGCATGGGCAAGTCCACCCTCATGCACCACCTCGTCACGCACAAGATGCGGGAGAAGGCCGAGGGCAGGGACAACGACGCCATCGTCGTCGTCGATCCCCACGCAGACCTGGTGGCAGGGCTGCTCGAACATGTGCCGGAGTCCCTCATCGACCGGGTGCGGCTCATCGACCTGGCCGACCAGCGGAGGGCGCCGGGCATCAACCTGCTCGACACCCGCGTCTTCGCCGACCGCGACCGCACCGCCGACTCGGTGGTGCGCGTCGCCAAGGGCCTGTGGGAGCAGTGGGGGCCGAGGATGCAGTCCATCCTCGAACAGACGGTGAAGACCCTGCATGAAGCGAACGAGCACCCCGAGACGGACGAGGGCAGCCAGCACACCATCCTCGACGGCCTCAAGCTCCTCTCCGACAGGAAGTTCCGGGACGGCGTACTCAAGAGGATCGAGGACCCGTACCTCCTTGAGTGGTGGGCCAGGGACTTCGGAGGCTGGCACCAGCAGTACCGCGCCGAGGCCCTCGCCCCCGTGCAGACCCGCCTCTCCTACTACGCATCCTCCAAGCGGGCCAGGGCCATCCTCGGCCAGCGGCGCTCCACCATCGACCTGCGCGACACCATCCTCAACGGCGGCATCCTGCTGGTGTCCACCGCCCAGGGCACGGTGGGCAGGGACGTGTCCGCCCTGGTGGGCGCGTCGCTCCTCAACCTGGTCGATTCGGTGATACGAGAGCAGGAGAGCGTCTCACTCGGCCAGCGGCGCGGCGCGCTGGTCGTCGTGGACGAGATGCAGTCGATGCCCGGCGTGGACTACGAGTCGATGCTCTCGGAGCTGGGCAAGTACGGGGCGTCGTTTGTGCTCGCAACCCAGAGCCTCGCGAAGCTCGACGACCTCTCCCGCACCATGCGGGACACCCTCCTCGCCAACGTCGGATGCCTGGCCGTCTTCCAGGTGGCCGGCAACGACGCAAGGCAGCTGGTGTGGGAGCTGGGCAAGGAACGCGTGACCGAGGACGACATCACGTCGCTGCCGGTCCACCACTGCTACGTCAGGGCCACCGTGGGCATCGAGCGGATGCCCGCCTTCTCGATGATGGTCAGAAAGCCGGAGGACGGAGACCCCGCCGTCGCCGCGCAGATCCGCAGCGCTGCCTCCGCATACACCCTGACGGCCCAGGACCTGGAGGACGCCGGGGCAGCCGCCCAGAAGAAGGTCCGGGACTTCAAGGACCGCGCCGCCGACCTGGAGAAGGACGGCGAGGAAACGGCAGACAAGGCCGCCAGTAAGGACGCGGCGGAAGAGGAGGCCGAGCAGTGAGAGCTGAAGGATGTGAAGCCCAGACCCTCCGAGCCCTGGCGGGAATGCCATTCCTCGACCGGACGGAGATGGTGGCCGTCACCGGCTGGTCGAAGGCCGCGGTCCACGAGGCCGTCGACAGGCTGGACTCCGGCGGCTTCTGCGCCGCCGTGCCCCACGCCACCCCCCTCTTTCCCTCATCGACCCAGAGGTTCCACCTCACCGCCGCCGGGCTCCGGCGGCTGGCCGAGGAGGAGGAGACCTCCCTGGGCGACCTCGTCCGCGACCGCCCCGTATCCGCCGAGTGGCGGCGCAACCTGATGGGACGGCTCGACGCCCTCGCCACGATCTACCGGCTAGCGGTCGCCGTCTCCGGCGTCGCATACCCCATCAGCTTCCGGTGGTACAGGGCCTCGACCCTGGACGCCGCCGTCGAGCTTCCCGGCGGCCGCACCGTCGGCATCGTCAGGCAGGGGCTCACCGCCGACAGGACCGGCTTTTCCAACCGGATGTGGAGGCTGCGCCAGGGGCCGCTCCCCGGAGCCGTGATCGTGCTGATGGCCGACGACGTGCGGCTCAAGCACGTCCGCAGGACGCTGGCCGGCGCCCCCATTCCCTTCTACCTCGCCATCGAGCGCGAGGCGGTCGCGGCGTCGCCGGACGACCCGGTGTGGAGCCCGCCCGCGGTCAACGCCTCCGTCGAGCTGCGCTCGGTCCTCGACCGGATAGAAAAGGGAAGCCTCCTTCCCGAGGAGGACGAGCCCCGGATGGTCTCGGTCCCAGCCGACCTCTCCGTCGAGGGTCCGGGGTGGAAGGTCCCCGACTATCTGCTGCCCGCCACCCTCAAGCCCGCCGAGAAGCGCGCCCTCGACCTCATCTCCGACTGGCCCTGGATCACCCTGACGGACCTGGCGGGGCTGATGGCCGTCTCGGTCCCCAGGGCCTCCCAGCTGGTGACGCCCCTGGAAGGGTTCCGCCTCGTCACCCGGCCCATCGCCGGAAGCGGGCGCATGGCCCTCACCGACCGGGCCCTGGCGCTCCTGGCCCGCAGGGACCGGACGTCCGTGGCCGTCGCGAAGAAGCGGTGGAGCGCTTCTCCCCTGTTCCCCGGCACCCCGTTCGTCTGGGACAACGTGACCGGCGCGAGGAGCCGCCAGCTGCTCAGGAACGTCGAGCACACCGCAGCCGTCCACTCCTTCCTTGCGGCCATGACCGTGCAGGCGGGCCTCCTGGAGTGGGAGGTCTCCCAGGTCGACCCGCCCCGCAGGGCCTCACGACACTTCAAGCACGGCGACGGGATGCGCTCGGTCAACCCCGACGCCTTCGGAGTCCTCAGAAAGGGCGAGACCGCATGGCCCTTCCTGCTGGAGTGGGAGCGAAGGGCCGTGCGGCCCTCGACCATGTCGGAGCGCCTCGCCCCCTATCTGCGCTACTTCTCCTCTCACCGGCCCACCGACGACCACGGCACCCGGCCCTCCGTCCTCATCGTCTTCGACGACGAGATCGTCCAGACCCACTTCCTGCGCCTGGCGCGGGACGAGATGCAGGCGAAGGGCGTGACGGTGCCCCTGTGGGTCTCCCACAGGGCCGCCATCGAGCAGCTGGGGCCGCTGGGACGCGCATGGCGCGCCCCCGGCGACTGGCAGTCCCCCCAGGCCATGCCGCCGCAATGACCAACTACTGACATCGGGGAAGCGGCGCGAGGGTTCGCGCTCCCTTCCCCCAGAGGAGACGAAGAGCCATGCGTTCGCAAGACGACCACAACAAGAAGAAAGGCCCCCGGAGGCGTGGTGGACGGACCGTTGTCCGGCTCAACACGGCGGCCCTATGGGAACGGCTCACTCTGCTGAACCGCTCCCAGAACTGGCTCGCCAGGGAGGTCGGGGTCAGCCCCGGCTACATCTCGATGCTGGTCAACGCGGGGCGCACACCCTCCGGTCGCATTCGCCGCCGGATGCTCAAGGCCCTGGGTTTCGACGACTTCGACCAACTTTTCACTATGGAGGATAGAGATGACGAACCATAACGATTCGTCCCGTTTCGACGGGACCACGGAACAGACCTTCGACGAGGAACAGGACCTGGCCCTCCAGGCCGCCGTGCTGGCGGAGGACTTCCCCAAGCGCCTCGAACGGCTGCACGAGGTCAGCGGCCTCACGTGGGCCGCCTTCGCCAGGGCCATCGGCGTGGACCCCAAGCTGGTCCACCGGTGGCGCAACGGCGTCGAGCCCCGCGGCTGGGCCATGCACGCCCTCTTCCGCTTCGCGGCTCGGATGCCCGGAGGCATGGCGATCCTCGTGACCGAGAGCTTCCAGATGAGCTTCTTCAAGGAGCACAGCTAGACCAGCGGCCCCGCCGGGCGCAGGCGCAACGGCGGCACGGCGGGGCCTGAGACGGCTGGATGCCGCCGGCGCTCGCCCGTTCCGTCGGCGCCGGCGGCCCAGCCGCAATCCCGTGTCGAGAGGCCAGCGGCCCACCAGACGCCGCTGCGACTACGCAATATGAAAGATACCACCGGAAAGAATGAACAGAACAGGCGGCGGAAGCCCCGTGGCGACGCCTTTGAGATAGGCGTCATCAGGGTCTCTTCCAGACCAGGACCCGACGCCCGGGACCGCTTGCGCCGCATCATCACCCTGATGATCAAGCACGCCGCCAGGGACAGGCAGGCCGCGCACGGCGAGGACACTCCCCCGAGCGACCCGCAAGCTGATGACACCACCGAGGCGGAGGCATGATGAAGCCCGAACCGTCTCTTACCGTCATCAGCATGGGCGGAGGCGTCCAGTCCTCCGTCATGGCGCTCATGGCAAACGAGGGGGCATTCGACCGCATCCCCGACTGCGCCATATTCGCCGACACCCGCTGGGAGCCGCCCAGCATCTACGAGCACCTGGCGTGGCTGAAAGACCGGCTGAGCTTCCCCCTGTACGTCGTGGACAACGGACGCAGCCTCCGCGAGGATGTGAAGGCCCTCACCAACCACTCGGACTCCCGAAACTACGTGGACATACCCGTCTACCTGAAGGGAGGCGACGGGGAGGGCGACGGCATCGGCAGGCGGCAGTGCACCGACAACTACAAGATCAGGCCCATCAGACGCAGGATAAGGGAATTGCTGGGCCTGAGACCCCGGCAGCGCGTCCCCGCCGGAACCACCGTCGAGCTGTGGCTCGGTATCTCCACCGACGAGGCCATACGCATGAGGACCTCCCGCGACCGGTGGATGACGAACCGTTACCCGCTCATCGAGAAGGGGATGTCCCGCAGCGACTGCCTGAACTGGTGGAAGAAGCGTTACGACAGGCCCCTGGAACGCTCGGCCTGCGTCGCCTGCCCCTTCCAGTCCCGCCACAGATGGGTGGAGACGAAGCGCAGGTGGCCGGAGATGTTCGCCGAGGCGGTGGAGATCGACGCCAGATTGCGGGAGGGGCTGTCACTGGACAAGACGCCGTACCTGCACTCCCTGCGGATGCCCCTGGCCGAGGCGGTCGCCCTCGATGAGGTGGACCTGGGAGAGGACGGGCTGCGAGACGGGTTCGGAAACGAGTGCGAGGGACATTGTGGGGTGTGAGGTGGGGGTGAAGTCGAACGACAGAGGTCTGGGCAACCCACAGCTGCACGGGCTATCACCGGCATCGAGCGTTGACAGCCGCCGCCGCTCGTGGTATTTTTCTTCTACCACCCCTATCGCTTCGCCGGTAGGGTCGAGACCGTCCTCCGGGGCGGTCTCTGTCTTTGTATGGGAGTAGCGATTGATCACCAACGTCTACATCGACGGCTTCAATCTCTACTACCGCGCCCTGAAGGACACGCCCTACAGGTGGCTGGACCTCCGGAGGCTGGCCGAGACGCTCTTTTCCCAAGACTCGATCAACCGGGTCTGCTACTTCACCGCCCGGCTTGATGCCCGTCCCGGTAATCCCAATCAGCCACGTCGCCAGCTCGTCTACCTGAGAGCCCTGGCGACGCTGCCTGGATTCGACACGTACTACGGCGTCTTCCGGTCCGGCGTCAAGCGCCGTCCGCTGGCGGAGCCTGTGACGGGGCTGCCGTCTTACGTCCTGGTGAGGGACTCGGAGGAGAAGGGGTCGGACGTGAACCTCGCCACCCGTCTCCTGGTCGATGGGTTCAACGGGGAGTACGAGCAGGCGGTCGTCGTGTCCAATGACGCGGACTTTGCGGGGGCGATGCGCTACGTTCGGGACGACCTGGGGCTTCGGGTCACGCTGGTCAACCCGGACCCCAGGAACAGCAGTCCGAGGGAGCTGGCGGACGCCGCGACCTACGTCAAGCGCCTGTGGAAGAGCCACCTGAGACGGAGCCAGTTTCCCGACACGTTGACTGACGGGATCGGAACTATAACCAAGCCAGCGGGGTGGTAGAGAATGACTGACCTACTGGCGGGTGACGCGCTTTGACGCCGGCCCCCCAATCGCGGTATCATGGGAGCGAAAGTTGGCCCGGCGATGCAGCAAACACCCCGGGCCGTGGCGCCACCTGATTGGACAGGTGATGCAGTAGCATTGTACTACTCGCAGACCCGCTCCCGACAGGAGGCGGGTCTTTTTGATTTCAGGGAGTCGGAAAGGAGGCAGCAATGGCGAGAATCACCGATAGAAAGACGGAGGCGAACCGGGCGGCCATCTACGCCCGCGTCTCGGACAAGAGCCAGGACGGGGAGGACAAGACCTCCATCTCCGAGCAGACGGGCGACATGGAAGCCTACTGCGAGAGCAAGGGACTGACCATCACCGCCCGCTACCAGGAAGTGGGCAGGGGCTGGTCGAAGAAACGACCCGAGTTCCAGCGGATGCTGGCCGACGCCAGACGCGGACGCTTCGATACCATCGTGTGCTGGAAGTCCGACCGCCTCAGCAGGGGCATGTACCCCGCCGCCGCCCTGATGGAGGTCGTCGAGGCCCATCAGATTCGGCTCGAAGCCGTCTTGGACGCCATCGACATGAAGACCTTCGGACTCATGGCGGCCATCGGCAAGATAGAGTTGGACAACTTCCGGGAGCGGTCCACTATGGGCAAGCGGGGGACTGCCAAGCAGGGACGGGTGCCCACCGGCGGCGTCCCCTACGGATACCGCATCGGGGACGACGGCAGGTTTGAGGTGGTTGAGGAGCAGGCGGAGGTCGTCCGCCGCATCTTCCGCATGTACGTCGATGAGCGGATGGGGTCCTACTCGATTGCCGTGCGGCTGACCGACGAGGGGGTCCCCACGCAGTCCGGCAAGATGCTGTGGCTTCAGTCCCGCGTGCACCACATTTTGGGGAATGCCACCTACACGGGCACCTGGGTCTACGGAAGGTACCGCCACGTCTCTACCGAGGACGGTATGAAGGTCTACGACCAACCCAAGGACACCTGGATTGAGATCCCGGTCCCGCAGGTGGTCGACGATGAGACCTGGAAACGGGCGCAGAAGTTGAAGAAGCAGCGGGGCACGAAAGCCAAGAGGAACACGAAGGTGCTCTACCTGTTGCAGCACCTGCTGAAATGCGGCGAGTGCGGCCGCAACTTCCATGCGAGGGCGAGTTGGACAACCACCAGCGTTCGCAAGGGCAAGGCTTACACCTACGACCTGCCCACTCCCCGCCGCTACTACATGTGCAACGGGATGCAGAGTATGCGCCTGGGCTGCCGGGAGAAGCCCTACATCCGGGCGGAGCAGTTGGAGGAGCCGATATGGCGCGAGGTGAAGCGGGTACTCCAGAACCCCGATCTGATCGTCGCCGGTATCGCCGACCTCGATTCTCAGGAGGGCGTCGGAATGGAGGAGGAGATCGCCCAGGCCGAGCGAGACCTGCGGAGCATCCAGATGGAAGAGGACCGCGCCATCAGGCTGTTCGTGTCTGGGAAGATCACTGAGGCCCAACTCGACCTTCAGCGTAGGTTCATCACCGAGCGGCTTGAGAGCGCCAGGGCGAAGCTGGACGATTATCTGGTTCAGGAGACGAGTGGAGCTGAAAAGCGGCGACTGATGGAGGAGGTCCTAACCTGGGCGAGAGAGTTCGGCCAGGGCCTGGACGAGGTGACCCTCGAGGAGCGTCACGACTATCTCCAGATGCTCGTGGAAGAGGTCATTATCGACAGGGACAACAACGTGGACATCACGCTGGCTTTACCCATCGACGATGATTCCTCAGACCCTGATTCTCCTGACCCTGAGTCCCCTCAGCCTGAGTGCGTGTCAATTGGTTCACAAGAACCTTCACGTTGAGCTTTGTCCTAGACCTGTAAACAGGACATCAGACCCTTTCTGTGCAGGGCAGAAGTCCGTCATAGGCAAGTCGGTGATCCAGCCCCGCACGTGTCGACGTAGTATCCATCGATCAGCACTGGTCGAAGACAGTTCGAAGCCGCTGCCTCCCTTTCCACAGCGTTGACCGTCGTTGCTCCATGGCTGCATACTGGTAGCAAAGCGGGGCAACTAGCATCCAGGGCCTTTCCATTGTTGAGATAGGGTCGTACCTTGCCGTTCGGCCTGAGCTTGTCGAAGGCCCCAATTGTGGTTCGACAGGCTCACCACGAACGGACTTTGGAAAGGCCCTGACTAGCACCTCCCTTCAGCGGAGCTTCTCATGGTACGGAGTGACTCGGCGGCGATCTGTGTTGCGGGAGCCGTTATCAAAGACGGCAGGGTATTGCTCGTCCATCGGTCCCCATCGGCACGTTTTTGGGTCTCTCTGCGCCCCCACGACATCCAGTCGCCCAACAGAGAGTATGGGGGCAACCATGACCAGCAATGACCTGTCCGGGAGGGCGCAGACCGTACTCGGGCCGGTCGATCCCGGTCAACTTGGCAGGACGCTTACCCACGAGCACATCCTATTCGACGGCTCCTGGGTCAGGACGTGGTTCCCAAGCGCGAGCGACCAGGCCTTCTATGAGAAGCCGGTCTCCCAGGAGATGCTAGGCAGACTACGGCACCGGATGAAGCCGAACCGAGACAATGGGCGGCTCGCGGACGTCCAGACGGCCATCGAAGAGGTTGGGCTGTTCAAGCAGTATGGCGGGGGTACGCTGGTCGAGGTGTCGAGCATCGGAATAGGCCGCGACCCGATTGGCCTTGCCAGGGTCTCCAACGCCACGGGCGTGAATATCGTGATGGGCGCTTCATACTATGTGAACACGCATCACCCGCCGGGGATGGACGACCTGACAGAGGACGATATCGTCGACCTGATAGTAGGGGACATCACCGAAGGGGCCGAGGGGACGGGTATAAGGTCTGGCATCATAGGCGAGGTCGGCTGCGACTGGCCCCTGACGGACAACGAACGGAAGGTGCTGAAGGCATCGGCGCGCGCACAGCGCATGACCGGCGCACCGCTACTCATACATCCCGGCCGGGACGAGACGGCGCCGCTTGAGATCATCGATATCCTGGATCGGGCCGGGGCCGACCTGTCGCATACGATCATGGGCCACCTCGACAGGACGGTCTTCGAACGCGGTACGCTCAAACAGATCGCTGAGTCGGGCTGCTACATGGAGTGGGACCTGTTCGGCTGGGTCGGGTCGTACTACTCCCCGAACCTGAACATCGACATGCCGAGCGACGACCAGCGCCTTGAGCGCATCGCCTGGATATCGTCCGAAGGCTACGGCCGCAAAGTCGTCGTGGCGCACGACATATGCGGGAAGCACCGCCTGGAGAAGTTCGGCGGCCACGGCTACTCGTACATACTGGACCACATAGCTCCCAGGATGCTGTACAGGGGCTTCACTCCTGAGGGTGTCCACGACATCCTGGTCTCCAACCCTGCCGAAGTGCTCACGTTCCGGTAGTCCTGCGCCGCGCTTTCGCTCTCTGACACAGCGGGCAAAGCCGGCCGCCGAGTCGATTGTATTGGGCAACAGGTCCGGAGACTCGTGAGTGTGTATGAGGCGTTGACTGACCCCCTCCTCATATCGAGACCTCCCACCTAAAGGTTCGCAATTCAATCTTACTGGCCCACTCAACTGGGCTCGAATTTAAGCCCCTGGCACTGGGTAGTGCTCGCCTGGGCTGGCCTTGGTGTTGGGTCTGTCGAGGGATGGACTGGAACGTCAGGCTCACTTATCCTTAGCGCCAACACCACTGCCGGGGAAGACCGATGGAGAACATACCCGTAGGCGGATCGGGCGTTTCCGTGAGCGCCATTGGACTGGGCGGAGGCAACTGGGGCCGGGAGGTGGACGAGGAGACCTCCTGGCGGGTGATGGACTACGCCGTCGAGAAGGGCGTGACGTTCTTCGACACGGGCGACCTGTACGGCGGCGGCCAGTCCTTCGAGACGCGCAAGCGGGTCTACGGCACCGACGACCAGCGCGAGACGACCCTGGAGATGTTCTCGTCGGAGAAGATCATCGGGCGTTGGATGGCGTCGCGCGGCTGCAGGGACGAGATCACCCTCTGCACCAAGGTCGGGTCCGGCGGCAGCGCGGAGAACATCGCGGGCTCCCTCACCCGCAGCCTCGACCACTTCCAGACCGACCACGTCGACATATACAAGCTGCACCGGCACTACGACGACACGCCGGTCGACGAGACGCTCGGCGCCCTGGCCGAGGAGGTATCGGCCGGCCGAGCCAGGACGATCGGCGCGGCCAACCACACGGCGGAGCAGGTCGAGGAGGCGCTGGCCGCTAGCGGGCGCCACGGCTGGCCCCGGTTCGAGGTGGTGCAGCTCCCATACAGCCTGGCGGGGCCGGACATCGAGGACGACCTGCTGCCGCTGGCCCGCCGCGAACGAGCCGCCGTGACGGCGTACAGCCCCCTGGCCGCGGGATTCCTGACGGGAAAGTACGACCGCGATCCAGCCAAGTGGCCCCGGGGCAGCAGGTACCACATCATGCCGGGCCACGCCGACCAGTACTTCTCCGACCGGAACTTTCGCATACTCGACCTGCTGAAGGAGAAGGAGGCCGAGCTGGGCATACCGTCCATCCAGCTCGCGATGGCGTGGGCGATTACCCACCCGGACGTCACTGCCGTGCTGATCGGGGCGCGCACTGCCGAGCACATCGACAACGCTATTGCCGCGCAGGAACGGGGGATGGACCCCGAGCTGCGGCAGGAGATGGCGTCATGGACGCGCGGGCCGATACCATAGGGACGACGTGGAGACGAGGTGCTGCGACACCACGGCGTAGGCCGGAGTCCAGGGGCCGGGGATGGGTTCCCGCCGGGCGCGGGAATGACGGGCTTGCGCTCGGGAATGACGGGGCTTGCGCCTCGGGAATGACGGGCTTGCGCCTCGGAAATGACGGTTGTGCAAAGTTCTCCCTTCGCGGGAATGACGGCTTTACGGCGCGCTCAAAATAAATTGGTATTACAAGCAAGGAGAATCGACATGGAGATGAGGGAGCTGGGCAGGACGGGAATGAAGGTGAGCGTGCTGGGGCTTGGCCTGGCCGAGATACCACGCCACGACTACGCCACGAGCGACGTGGGGGCCGCAGGGAGGGTGCTCAACAATGCCCTCGACAACGGGATCAACTTCCTGGACACGGCCGCCTGCTACGGCGAGACTGAGGAGATGATAGGCCGGACCGTCTCGGGAAGGCGCAGCGAGTACTACCTGGCGACCAAGGCCGGCCACGTGACCGGCGGCGCGACGGGCGAGCCTTGGACCGCCCCCGTGATCGAGGAGAGCATCGACCGCAGCCTGAGGCGGCTCAGGACGGACTACGTCGACCTCGTGCAGATACACACATGCCCGATGGAGGAGTTCGAGAAGGGCGAGGTGATAGAGGCCCTCGAGCGCGCCAGGGACGCTGGCAAGACCCGGTTCATCGGCCACAGCGGCGACAACGAGGAGGCGATGTGGGCTGTCGAGAGCGGCCGGTTCGCCACGCTCCAGACGAGCTACAACCTCGTGGAGCAGCACGCGCGCACCAAGGGGCTGCTGGACGCGGTAGAGGCCAACGGCGTCGGCCTCATCATCAAGCGACCCGTCGCCAACGGGGTCTGGGGCAAGGACGAGAGCACGCACTCCTACGGGGACGAGTATTTCGAGCGTTACCGCGCGATGATCGAGGAGGGTCCCATCGAGGCCGCGCCCGACGCGCCTCACACCCTTGCGATGGGGTTCGTGCTGGCCCGGCCCGAGATCGACACGGTGATTGTCGGCACGCACAACCCCGATCACGTGGTGTCCAACGTGCAACTGGTCGACGACAGCCTGCCCATCGCCGAGGAGGCCGTGGCCAATCTGTACCGGCGGTTCGACAGGCTGGGCGCGGACTGGCGCCAGAGGACCTGACCCCGTCATGCGGGACCGCGCGGCAGGCGCACGGAGACGCTGGGCCTCGCCGCGCCTGGCGTTGGGCGCCCTGGTTGCCGCCGCGTGGTTGACCGGCGTGACCGCCTGCTCGCCCGAGACCGTCTACTCACTCCCAACGCCAACCCCCGGCGGCGACTTCGTGGCCGCCCGCAATGCCATGGTCTTCGCCTATGCCGGCAACGACGAGATCAGCGACTCGCTGGTCCTGAAGGCGATGAGGACCGTGCGCCGCGAGGAGTTCGTCCTCCCCCGCG
This sequence comes from Dehalococcoidia bacterium, assembly GCA_965261325.1. GTDB lineage: Bacteria > Chloroflexota > Dehalococcoidia > Lucifugimonadales > CAJWER01. The sequence continues at coordinate 1,385,618 of CBDHCU010000009.1, read as the reverse complement.
ACAGGGAGCGGGCGTACAGGGAGATGGCGCTGGCGATCAACGCAGGGCAGACCATATCGCAGCCGCTGATCGTGGCCCTGATGACCGATCTGCTGGACCTGAAGCCGGGCGAGCGTGTGCTGGAGGTCGGGACGGGGTCCGGGTACCAGGGGGCCGTGCTGGCAGAGATTACCGACCACGTCTACAGCATCGAGATCATCCCGTCGCTGGCGGTAGAGGTGGCGGCCCGGCTCGAGGGGCTTGGGTACGGCGACATCCGCCTCAGGCAGGCGGACGGGTACTTCGGCTGGGAGGAGGAGGCGCCCTTCGATGGCATCATCGTGACCGCCGCGCCCGACCACGTGCCCCCTCCCCTGCTCAGGCAGCTTGCCGACGGGGGCAGGATGATCATCCCGGTCGGCCCGCCGGGGGCCGTCCAGACTCTATGGCTCATCGAGCGCAGGGGGGACGAGTACATAAGGACCAACCAGGGCGCCGTGCGGTTCGTCCCCTTCACGAGGGAGCGCCGCTGAGGGACTGCACCAGGAATTATACCAATTCGCCGTGATGCCGCCATGTATACGTGAACAGGGTTGGCATTCTACGGCAGTGACCGGGGAAGGCGGGTTTCAAACCCGCCGCTACGATTTGAATTGACGGCGTAGTCTCAGGACGGCCCTTCGATACGCTCAGGGCGAACGAATGCTACCTCTGCGCTGCCACACATGGGCGGCTACGGCGGCGGCGAGGTAGGCTGCGGCGCCGCCCAGAATCACCCAGGTGAAGCCGAACGAGAGCGCGAGCACCGTGGCCAGGATCGCGCTCACTACGGATGCCGACCCGTTGACGGCCCATGCCCAGGGGACGAGCGCGGGCGCATGGTCGCCGAGCGTACGGATGGCGCGGGGGAACGGCACGCCCATGGCGATGCCGAGCGGGGCCAGCAGCGCGACGCTGAGGGCGAGCCTGCCCTCCAACGGCAGCCCCAGCGTCGCGTCGAATAGCAGCGGCAGCCCGAAGGCGTAGAGCACCGACATGGCCGCCACGGCCGAGACTGCTGCGGTCATCGACACGGAAAGCCGGTCGGACGCCAGGCTGCCGACGCCGGACCAGACCAGCACCCCGAATAGCACCGTCGCGAAGGCGTATGTGGGCTGGTCCAGGTACAGGATGAACCTCTGCAGCAGTGGAATCTCCACCCAGAGGAATCCCAGGCCGAGCCCCGCGAAGTAGACGAAGGGCCAGAGCCTCCCGACCGCCCCAGCAGGCGACCCGCCGTTCGATACGTCCCGTCGGAAGATGAGCGGGAGGAGGATGAACACGCAGGCCGCCGCCACGGCCACCACCAGGCTGCCGAGCACTATGAGGAAACCGGCGCCGCCGAAGGGCTGGAACGTCCTGCCCAGGCTCCCCAGTATTTCCGGCGTCTGGGACCACCTGAACAGGTGGAAGTAGAATGGCCGGTCGTCGCGCACGGGGGATATGTCGTGGCTGTAACCGGCGTACAGCTCCTCCCTTGCGCCAGCGTCCAGGATGGCCGAGACCGTGTCGTGGTACACCGGGGCGGGATGCACGCTGAACCTGTTCAGGTCAGAGGCCGCTATGCCTGGGTGATAAACGAGGTCGTACTGGAGCGAGTCGGCGAACCCGCGCACGGCGTCGACGTCCGCGGCGTCGAGGGGGGAGCGCTTCACTATCAGCGTGATCGTCTGCAGGCTGCGTATGACCGCCATGTGATCTGCCGGCTCGACGCCCAGGCGGTCCAGGGCCTCGACGGCGACCGAGACGACCCTGACGCCTTCGCTCGGGGGCGTCTGGGCCCACCGCGTGACCGACAGGAAGCCGCCGGGGGCCAGGCGGCGGTAGTAGCTCTCGAACGCCTCGACGGTGTACAGGTAGTTCTCCGACACGCCGTACGCCCCCGCGAGCACGGGCCTGAAGGAGTCGGCGAGGCTCACCTGTATGATGTCGAAGCGCTCGTCCGTGCGGCGCAGGTAGCTCCTCGCACCCTCGTCGACGACCTTCACGCCCGGCCTGCCGAGGATGCCCGCCGAGCGGTCCGCGAACCGCTCCCCTACCGCCTCGACGACCAGCGGGTTCGAGACGACCGCCGTCACGGACTTCGCCCCGTTGCGCAGCGCGGTAAGCACGTCCAGCCCGCCGCCGGGCTCGATCACGAGCGCATTGGGGCGGTCGCTCAGCCGGTAGACGAGGGCGGTCGGCAGGTACTCGGTGAAGTCGGCCCGCTCGGGCGGGACCGCGCTCATCGGGCTCAGGTTGTCGCCGTCGACCGCCAGCGCGGTCTGCGGCGGCAGGACGCCCTGGTACGCGAAGCTGAGCCCCGGCGCGGCGTGGATGCTCTCGCTCTCGATCACCTCCACGAGAGAGAAGGCGTTCCAGCGGCTCCACGCCTTCGAGGCCCCCTCGTGCCGCAGCGCCTGGCTGACAGCCTTGTACGGGGAAAGTCTGAGCTCGGTGACCCCAAGCACGATGGCGGCCACCACCGCCGCAACGGCGAGGATGGCCGGGACCAGCCAGGCGGGACGCCTCAGCTCGCGTCCCGCCATCGCCGCAGCGCCGACCAGGGCTATGACCCCGGCCACGACGACCGAGCCCGCCGCGCCGACGATGAGCGGGAAGACGACGGACAGCAGGCACCCTATTCCCGCGCCGACGAGGTTGGCCCCGTAGAGCACCCCGGCGCGGGACGGGTGCTTCGCGAGGCAGGCCCCGACTATCGAGCCCGCGAAGAAGAACGGCACCGCGAGGGCGAGGTAGTAGAGTGCCAAGTACGCGAGCTGGCTGGGCTCCCAGAGCAGGGTGTACGCGTCGAAGGGCAGGACGTTGGTCAGGTACAGGCCGCCGGTGGACGTGACGGCGAATAGGAGCGCGGCGGCGGCGACCACGGGCCTGATGTCCCGCGAGGCCAGGGCCGGAACGATGGCCAGCGCGGTGCCGCTCGCGCCGAACCCCAGGAGGGCGAGGCTGATCGCCAGGAATGCGAAGTGGTAGCCCTGGGTGACGGCGAAGATGCGTGTCAGGGCGATCTCGAAGAGCAGGGTCGCGGCGGAGACCAGGAGCACGCAGGCGTACAACCCCGCGGTCGGGGCTGCGTTTTCTTCAGTCTCGAAGGAGTACAATGTGGACATGAAGCGACCCGCACAGCGCAAGGGTAAAGTTCAGTCTTCGTGGGGTATCGGCAGTGTCCTCTCCATCAGGCCGAGAGCCCCCATCTCAATCTTCCCCCTCAGTGGGAAGAGGCTAACCCTCTCCCAACTCTGAACAGTTACCGAAACGGAGGTGCTCTATGCCATCCTACATACTCACGTTTACCCTCACACCCGAGGGCAGGGAGGACCTGCTCGCCGATGCGGAGAGCCTCAACAGGATAACGTCCGAGGTCGAGACGGACGACACCCAGGTGCTCGGCATGTACGCGGTGCTCGGTGAGTACGACTTCGTGGGCATAGTGGAGGCGCCGGACAACGACGTGGCGGCCCGTTTCTCACTCGAGCTCGGGGTGAGGGTTGGCGCTCACATTCGCACCATGCCGGCCATCCCAATAGGGCGGCTGAGGCCGACTTCGCGGGACGGCAGCCACTCCGACCTGGAGACGGACGTGGCGCTGTCCCACAGCGACGGCCCTCTGCACGAGGTCAGCCCTTGACGACGGGGCGGAGGGCCTCGATGTGCTCGGGGCCCGAGGCGCAGCATCCCCCGATGATCTGCCCGCCCATGCCGATCCACTCCCGGCCGTACTCGGCGTACCTCTCCGGGGTGTTTTCCCCCCAGTCTATGGCCCTATTCTGCGGGTCGTCGGGGGCGGCCTCAACGTAGCCGATGTTGGCGTAGCCGCCGATCACCCCGTCGTAGGCGTCCCTGAGGGCGGGCAGCCTGTCCGAGATGTGCTCGGGCGCAGTGCACATGGGGAGTATGGCGTCGACCCTGCGGCCCTCCAGCCCGGCGACCAGCGCCTCCGGGTCGGCCAGGTGCGTGTTCACGTGCTTGACGCCCAGGAAGATCGGCAGGCCGACCTCCGAGCACGCGTCCACCGCGGCCACGCAGTCCTCGACGGACCCCACGTACTCCGGGAGTATGACGTCGATACCGGCGTCAGCCAGGATCTCCGCCTGCCCCCGCAGCTCCTCGAAGATCCCTGGGTGGCCGGGGCTCGACGGCGCGATGCCGCCCGCCACGTAGGCGTCGGGGTTGACGGCGTCGCGGGCCTGTACGGCGATGTCGCCCGCGAGCTTCGTGTACTCGGCCCACCTGTCGCCGATGCCGTCCAACCCCATCCGGGTCGGGTTGGTCCAGAAGGAGTTGGTGATGATGATGTCCGCGCCGACCTCGAGGTAGTCCTCGTGGACCTGGCGCACGAGGTCGGGGGCCTCGCCAAGGGCCCGCGCCGACCAGGGGCCTATGTCGCCTGGGGGGCCAGCGCCGCGGGCCACTTCTACGCCGCGCCGCTGGAGCTCGGTGCCGGTGCCGCCGTCCATCAACAGCAGCCGGCGACCGCCAAGAAGGGTCATGATGTTTTCGCGCAAGGCTGTACCTCCAAAGATTCTAGGCGTCCCAGTATACCCGTTGGGGCAAGGGACTTGGGGAAAGGGCCATTCCCCGGGTGGGTACCGTAACGTAACCCCAGATCCACCACCTAAATGGCGGCGACGCCCTAATGGCAAGGGGAGGGCTGGTTGAAACCAGCCCCTACGGGGTGATGGCTGATAGATATGGCGCCGAATGTGGAGGTGGGGGATTTGGGGTAACCCACTTACCTTGACGGGAGAGGACTGGGGCGAGGGTGTCCCGTCGCGATGGCCGCATAATCGTTCGCCCTGAGCTTGTCGAAGAGCCTGCCCTGAGCCTGCCGAAGGGGCTGTACTACGCCAAGACAGCTTGAACAGGGAAACACGTTCAGACCTATTCCGCGGAGACCGCCGTGATCGGGGTCATTGGGACCGAATCATGACGGTTGTCAAGAGGGCCCAGTTAGCCTGAGTTTGTCGAAGGGAGCCCTATTCGGTTGGAGCAGAAAGCCAAGTACTTCCCACTGGGTTTACAACCCAGACTACGAGAGCGCCTCGCTGGATTACTGGTTGCCGAGAAGGACGCCATGTGGCAGTGTTGACATTTGTGTCATTCCGAGCGCAGCGAGGAATCTAAGAACCTTGCACAAAGGCTACCACCTAGATTCTTCACTCCGCTGCGCTACGTTCAGAATCACTATGGCCTTGCGCAGGCCACATCAGGGGATAAAAATGGGCGAGGGGATTCTCCGTTGCCGCATGATTGGTAGCAGCGACCGGGGATGGGTTCCCGCCTCCGCGGGAATGACGGGTGTGGCTGTCTGCTGTCTATTTTCATAGCAATGACATTTGACTGGGAGCCGCTCGAATGTCAACACAACCTAATACCAATTCATTTTGAGCGCGCCGTAAAGCCGTCATTCCCGCGAAGAGCCTGCCCCGTACTCGATACGGGGCGGGAACCCACTCCCTGCCGCACATATACGGCGGCATCACGGTGACTTGGTATTAGATTCCTCGCTGCGCTCGGAATGACACAAATGTCAACACTGCCTAGATCTCTGAGGCGAGTTCCCGTCGGTAGAACTGCGTCTCCGGCGATTCAGGATAGTCAAGGGGCTTTCAGGCAGGGGCAGATCGTTGCTCGGTGCGTCGTCTCGAGATTTCTTGAGCCACTCAGGCGGTCCCGTATCCACTCGAGCTCTCTCTTCCACAGAAACCTTCGTCCTCCCCCTGAACGAACCATTGCGCTCACCTTCTCTAGTCATGGCGTCCCCCTACTTGATGGCTCCCTTGTATTGTACCAGACCGCCGAAGCCGGTCATCCCCCCCTTACCCCCGGGCATTGCCTCTAGGTGACCTACCCTTGGCTAATTCAGATTTCGTGGGTGTGGGCCACCGTTCAGCTAGAGAGGGAGCCCTTTGGAATCACGCAGATAGGCGATTGCCATCTCGATGAATTCGCCGTCGTCGTCGTCGGAGCATCCGCATTCGTCCCCGTGCGAGTCGTCCAGGGCCTGGGACACGTAGTCCGGGTCCAGGATGGAGGTCCGCCAGTCGACGATGCAGCCGTCCGACTTGCACGGGACGAATTCTTCCAGGTATCCCTTGTCGTCGAGGAGCTCCCGTGCGCTCCGGCAGTCGTCCCGGGCTGCGCCATCCACCTTGCCATCAGCCACATCGCGCAGGAAGCTGTGGATCTTCGCGCCGGCGCCGGTTTCCTGCCGGAAGATCTTCGAGAACCGGCCTCCGGCCTCGACGGAGTCGACCAAGGTCCGGCAGTTTCGAAGCTGCTCGGCGAGCAGGACCCGCCGGCGCAAGGTGAGCCCTTCTTCGCGGCCTTCCACGATGTCGACCTGGAACCTGACTACCCTCCTGAACAGGTCGAGGTCACTGCCCAGGACGATTGCCAGGGCGGTGCCCTGCCACCGCCGCCTGAGAAGCGCGTGGTCCACGATCATGTCCAGCAGGTCTTGCGCGGCTTCGAGGCGGTGAGGGGCGGTAAAGCCGTCGAGCTCGCCTTCGAATGCTCCGATGTAGAAGTCGAGAATGCTGAGGCCGTCGTTGGTCTTTTCGCGGACTATCTCGCCGAGCGAGGGGTTCTCCCTGGGGTCGTCAGGCTGGGTCAATATCGTGCCTCCGAATATATGTTCTGTGTAGTATGGACAAGCGGGAGCGATATGTCAAGATGGACCACCAGAGGGCAGTGTCTTTCCAAAGTCCGTTCGTGGTGAGCCTGTCGAACCACAATTGGGGCCTTCGACAAGCTCAGGCCGAACGGCAAGGTACGACCCTATCTCAACAATGGAAAGGCCCTGACCAGAGGGCAGTGTCTCAGTATCAAAGTCTCAGTTTCAGGACTGCTTAGACAGCCAGAGCGCCAGCCCCTCTCCCGCCAGGGAGAATGGGATGGCCGCAGGATCCAAGCCAGCCTTGCCGAATGGCAGGGGCGAGGGCGGGTTTCAAACCATCTGCTCCAACTAATTGATAAAAAGAACCGTCCTTTCCTTTGGGTAGTCCTCCTTTGGATAGTATAAGGATAAGACTACTCCAAAGGAGGGACAGAGCGAAATGTCCACCAGTACCGGGGACGATACAGCCACCATCGGGAGCATAGAGGAGTTTCTTCAGCAGTGTTTGAAGGACATGGAGCCAGACCACAGTCTCAAGGGCCCTGGCAGGCCGCGCGTCCTGCCCGCAATGGCTCTGTGGGCAGGGCTGCTGGTCTGCGTCCTGAGAGGCTTCGGCAGCCAATTGGCGGTGTGGCGTCTTATCTCGGAACGCGGACTCTGGTTCTTCCCCCGATTCCCGGTTACAGACCAAGCGGTCTACAAGAGGCTCCATAGCGCGGGAACCAAGCCATTGGAGAGACTCTTCGAGCAGATCAGCGGCGTATTGGCACAACGATTGCAGGGTGTGGTAACGGAGAAGCTGGCGCCATTCGCCGAGGGCGTGGTGTGCATAGACGAGAGTACACTGGACGCCATGTCGAGAAGGCTTCCGCCTCTGAGAGAGATTCCCCAAGGCGACAGCCGTCTGCTCCCTGGCAAGCTGGCTGGCGTGTTCGACGTGAGAGGCCAGCAGTGGAGGACCGTCATGTTTCAGCCGGACCCACATCAGAACGAGAAGGTGTTGGCGCGGAAGTTGGTGGAAGACCTGCCAGCGGGAACACTGGTGGTCGCAGACTTGGGATACTTCGGCTTCGCCTGGTTTGACTGGCTCACGGACAGGGGTTACCACTGGCTGAGCAGGCTGAGAGCAAAGACCAGCTACAAGGTGATACATACCTTCTACCATCGGGGCGACGTCTTCGATGGCATCGTGTGGCTGGGCGTCCACCGTTCCAACCGGGCCAAGCGCGCGGTTCGGCTGGTGACTTTCAGACAAGGCAATACGTTGCGCCGCTACATCACCAACGTTCAGGACACTCGTACATTCCCGATTGCAGCGATGGCCGAGGTCTACGCTCGCAGGTGGGACATCGAGATGGCACTCAAGTTGGTCAAGCAACACCTCAAGCTGCGTCTTCTGTGGTCCGCCAAGTTGGTGGTGATCCAGCAACAGATATGGGCGACGTTGATAATCTCGCAGATTCTTCAGTCGATGCGGCTTGAGATAGCCCACAGGGCCGGGGTGGACCCGTTCGAGGTGTCCATCGGCCTGCTGGTCGAGTATGCGCCACAGTATGCCTATGAAGGCAGGGACCCTGTGAAGATCTTCGTGGAGCGAGGGCGTGAGCTGGGCTTCATTCGACCTTCCCGTAGAATGCTCATCCACGCCCCAAGCATACCCGTCGAGACAATCCTGCCTGCACCACCCGGACTGGCGCTCATGCGCACCCCTCGATATGCTAAACGCAAATGCTCCAGACGCTCCACAAACACCTCAAAAGTGAATTAGTTGGAGCAGATGGTTTCAAACCCGCCCCTACAGCCGGGCACGCAAACATCCCCCTCATCCCTTCGACAAGCTCAGGGCAGGCTCCGCCTTCTCCCGCCAGGGGAGAAGGAGCAGGAGGGCGCCCGGCCCAGGCCGGCCTTGCCTAATGGCAAGGCCGGGGGCGGGTTTCAAACCCGCCCCTACAGGCGGGAACGACGATTATGTTGTACGGGTTGTTGGCCCCGCTCGGCCCGGTTGGGCGGCGGGGCGGGTTCAGACCCAGATTTTGAACCGGCTGGGTCTGGGGATGCCGGCCTCGCGCATCTTGTCGAAGGGCCGCTTCATCCAGATGCTCTCGCCCTTGGGCGTGGTCCCGGGTTCGCGGGAGCGGCGTCGCTTGGGGCGAAGTTTTCTTCTGATCGACCTGGGGTATGCCGGGGCGTACTCCCAGATGTATTTGCCGTATGCGTCGGGCACCTCGCCGGAGATCCAGTAGCGGACTTCGTCGTCGTCGTCGTTCTCCTTGTCTTTGCCGTGGAAGACGGCGGCTACCTCGTCGTAGGCCTGTACGAACTTGTGGACCGGGTGGGATGGGTCGCGCTGGGCTTCGGCGATCTTGCGGTCGATGTCGTAGCAGCCGCGGTGGTCGTTCGTGTCGTCTGCGTCGTCCGCATCCCCGCCGTTCTGGATACCGGCCCCGTCCGCCGGTATGACGGTCAGGTCTGCTTCGTCGGTGCTGGGGATGGGTTCCCGCCCCGTATCGAGTACGGGGCAGGCTCTTCGCGGGAATGACGGAGCACCCTCACCCTCACCCCAGCCCTCTCCCGTCAAGGGAGAGGGGGACGGCGGGAGCCCGTCCTCATCCCCGTGGCCCTGGAAAGCCGGTGTGACGGTCAGGCCTGCTTCGTCGGTGCTGGGGATGGGTTCCCGCCCCGTATCGAGTACGGGGCAGGCTCTTCGCGGGAATGACGGAGCACCCTCACCCTCACCCCGACCCTCTCCCGTTGAGGGAGAGGGGGGTACGGAGCCGGAGCGGGCGATCTCGTCGCGGGCTATGTGGCCGAGGAGCTCGCTGGCGGCATCGACCCTCTGGCGGGGCCTGAAGCCGCGGACTACGCCGTGCATGACGTGCATGAGGAAGCTGACTACGGTCTTGCCGTGGTCGGTGCTCTCGTGGACGATGCCGGCTACGCGCGGGTCGTCCTTCAGTGATGGCGCTTCCAGCGCCGATGCGAGGTATTCGAGGGCCTCGTGGCGGGCGCGGGCGGTTTTGGCGCAGTCGGCGTTCGACCGGGGATGGGTTCCCGTCGCCACGGGAATGACGGTGGCGTCGTCACGGGAACGATGGGTTCCCGCCTTCGCGGGAATGACGGTGGTGGTGTCGCGGGTGCGCTTGCGGAGTATGGCGTGGTTGCATTCGAGGCCGGTGAGCTGGGCTATGTATTCGGAGACGAGCCCGGGTGCGATGGCGTGGACCTGCTCGGCGGCTTCGAGCCTGTGGCATACTTCGAAGCCTTCGTCGTCGAGCTTGCCGCTGGCGACGTCGAGGTAGAAGCGGACGATGGTGCGCCCGTTGTCGGTTTCCTGGCGTACGATGTCCGCGAGTGTGGGGGGCTCGCTCTGCTTTTCCCTGTTGCGTCGGTTGTTGTTATGGCTCATGTGTTCTATTATGGGGCATTGGGTGGGGGTCTGTCAAGGGGTAGGTTTTGACAGGAACCCGAAAGCTGGGGGTGAGCCGGAACATTCGTCACCCTCAAGGGACCGCAATATGTTCCCTGGGCCAGACGGCGGCTCCGGCGGGGTGATATGGTAGTATCGCGACGCTCAGGCAAGCAGCTGGCTGGCGCAGAAGTCTACACAGGGCTGGACGGAGGGTTGCCGTGACATCCATCATCGCGGAGCGGAGCGCAGAGCCCTGGCGTCGCCGACTGTACTTGCCCGCGTACCGAATCAGCGATGCGGCCAGGTATGCCGGTGTTGCCGCCCAAACGGTTACGCATTGGCATCATGGGGGCGGCAGGATTGGGCCGGCGTTGCCGGGACACCAGAAGCGGACACATCTGTCATACCTCCAACTGGTCGAAGTCGCGTTCGTCGCCACGTTCCGGATGCTCGGCGTGTCGCTCCAACGGATACGCAGGGCGCGAACCTATGCCGCTCAGGCGCTAAACGCCGAGTATCCATTCGCCGAGTACCAGTGGCTTACCGAAGGCCATCACGCAATGCTGAATCTGATTGACGTGGATGACGACGCGTTGATCGGCAGCCTCATCGTGGGTGACGCTCACGGACAACTCGCCTGGCAAGAGATGGTAGGAGCACGGTTCGCACAGTTCGACTACGAAGAGGATATGGCTCTGATATGGCACGTCAACGGGAGAGACAGCCCTGTAATCATAGACCCACGGATCTCGTTTGGGGCTCCTACGGTCAGGGGTATCCCAACGTGGGTGCTGAAAGGACGCTGGAGCGCCGGTGAGAGCGTGTCGGACATCGTGGACGACTTTGGACTTGGCGAAGAAGAGATCGCGCAGGGCCTGGCCTTCGAAGGGATCCAGCTGGCGGCCTGAGGGATGGTGGAAACTGAACTCGGGCTCGCCACCGACGCCCCTCCGGTGCTGTTCTTCGACAGGGATGTCGGAATTGCCCTACCGAAGGCGCACGGCGTCCTCAAGCTGCCGACTCGCGTCGAACATCACCAGAATCACTTCCCCATCGACTCGCGGGACGACGACTGGATGCCCAGAGTAGGCAGTTCGGGATGGATCCTGATAGGCCACGACAGCCGCCACCACCAGGAAGAGTCGGAGCTCCTGGCCATCAAACAGCACGAGATGGGATGCTTCTACCTGTGGGGAGGTGGAGCATTGAGATGGGAGAAAATGCGATGCTTCCTGCGAGCCTATGAGAACATCCTCGAAGCGGCGGCCAAGACTCCCCGACCCTTCATCTACAGAGTTACAGAGAAGGGTCGACTCACGTACGTTACCATCCCATAGAGACGGACTCACATGACCAACACCCTCTACTACGGCGACAACCTGGACATCCTCCGGCAGCACGTGCCCGACGAGTCGGTCGACCTCGTGTACCTGGACCCGCCCTTCAACTCCAACGCCAACTACAACGTGCTGTTCAAGGAGCAGTCCGGCGAGGCCTCGTCGGCCCAGATCAGGGCGTTCACCGACACCTGGGAGTGGACCCTGGAGGCGGAGCGCACCTACGAGCAGGAGATCATCACCAACCCAGGCACCCCCGCCAACGTCAAGGAGATGATCTCCGCATTCCGCCAGTTCATCGGCAGCAACGCGATGATGGCGTACCTCGTCATGATGACCCCGCGACTTGTGGAGCTGCGCCGGGTGCTCAAGCCCACCGGGTCCATCTATCTCCACTGCGACCCTACGGCAAGCCACTACCTCAAGCTGCTCATGGATGCGGTGTTTGGCCCCGAGAACTTCCAGAACGAGATCATCTGGAAGCGCACATCTGGTCACAGCGACGCACGAAGGTATGGTCGAGTCCACGACGTGATGCTCTACTACACGCTTGGTACTGAAGCCATATGGAACGTCACATACCAAACGTATGATGATAACTATGTCGAACAGTACTACCGTTACACGGACCCGGATGGGCGACGATGGATGTCGGACAACCTTAGCGCATCCGGGCTACAAGGCGGTGGGTACGAGTACGAATGGAACGGGATCACTCGAGTGTGGCGCGTCCCTAGGTTGACGATGGAGCAGCTTGATCGAGATGGAAGGGTCTTCTACACGAAGAATGGGATCGCCAGGAGGAAACGCTACCTGGATGAGTCGCAGGGTCTAAAGATACAGGACATCTGGACAGACACCCAGGCTCTGAGATCTTGGCACAAGGAGCGACTTGGCTACCCGACACAGAAGCCGCAAGCCCTATTGGAGCGGATCATCGAGGCGTCCTCCAACGAGGGAGACGTGGTGCTCGACCCCTTCTGCGGCTGCGGCACGGCTGTCGCGGCCGCCGAGAATCTGAAGCGCAACTGGATCGGCATCGATGTTACGCATCTCGCCGTCGCCCTTATGAAGAGCCGCCTCAGGACCGCCTTCGATCTGCACCCCGGCGCCGACTACGAGGTCGTCGGGGAGCCCGCGGACGTGGGCAGCGCACGGGCGCTGGCCGAGCAGGACCGCTACCAGTTCCAGTACTGGGCCATGTCCCTGCTGGAGGCGCTGCCCCGCGAGCGGGACGGGCGCAGGGGCGCGGACAGGGGCATCGACGGCGTCGTCCACTTCATCGACGGCCCGCGGCGGACGACGAAGAAAGCCATAGTGCAGGTCAAGAGCGGCAAGGTGTCCTCGCCGCTGATTCGCGACCTGAAGGGGACGGTCGAGCGCGAGAAGGCGGACCTGGGCCTGTTCATCACGCTGGAGGAGCCGACGCGCGACATGCGCACCGAGGCCGCGAGCGCGGGCTTCTACCACTCGGAGATATGGCAGCGCGAGTACCCCAGGATGCAGATCCGCACCATCGCGGAGCTACTGGAAGGGCGCGAGTTCGATATCCCTCAGCACCCGTCGATGTACCAGCCCGCCCAGCGCGTCCACCGCCCCGAGGGGCGGCAGACGACGATGCCTGATACTTTGTGATTCCACGTCCCAAAGGGGGTAACTAAACTTCCAGCCGACAACCTACTTCAGGGCCACGCTGGGTTATCGCTCGCTTGCGTCCCCTACACTCGATGAGCCAAGACTACCCTCGGTAGGATCATCCTCTAGGTCGGGCCATTCATTGAGGTTTTCATGTTCTCTCAAGAACTTGGACCCACCCTCTGGAACCATGGTCATTCGAGCCAGTCTGTGCTTGGAGACCTCATTACCAACTATGGCACGGTACTCCTCTATCTCAAATGATCGGACGATGCCCCTTGCTTTAGCCTCGGCTGCAATCTCTTGGACAAAGTGCACGCCTTCATTGTAGCCCAGCAAATACACGGTTCGAGCCCCGCGTTCATTGTGAATCGCGGCCGCGCGAATGTATGGTCCGGTTCCCTCGAATCGAAGTTTATTGGGGATTCCCACCAGTACTATCGCAGCCCTTATGACCGCTCCCAGATGAAGAAGGACTGTCTTGGTTCGTGTCTCACGACTCTTGACCGTCTTCTCCAGAAACTCCATAAACGCTATGACATAGTGGTTATGCCTGCCCATGGCCATCCTGGGAGGCGCGTAACCAGGATAGTCTCGGAGCTCAGGCAAGAACACTCTGGTGAAGAGACCATGCTGGCTTATCAAGCTGAGAGTGCTAATATAGCCATCCGCCTCAGGCAATCGCTCCACTTCCCGAGGGATCACTTCGTGGGTCAAATACGCTCTGCTTACATGAGATTGACGCCGTTCGAGCACTTCGTCAACGAACATGAGATCTATGGCCCTCATAAGAGGCAGTGGGACATACTGTCTGGTAGAGGGCACTAGCCCTTCCCTACAGAATGCGAGGGCCGCCTCTACAAGGTTGCGGTCGTTATTCTCTGAGAAACCGAGCTTGAGGAAAGCCTTGTTGGAACGGAAGAAAGATTCCCGGGCATCGCTGTGGGGTGTTAGCCACTCAATCCTGACCTCATGATCAACGAATCCGGCACCCTCTCGATTGAATTCTTTCAGCGCCGCATTCAGATTTCCTTCGAGTTCATTCTTGACTGCCCTCCTCTTCCAGGAGTTCGGTAGAGTTGGGAGCTTTCTCAGAGAAGCTGCGGTGAGCCTTTTGAGCGGATCGGGGAGCACCTTCCAAATCCCTTGTGCTGAGGCATATAGGCCGGCAAGCCAAGCTACAGCCGTAGTGCCGAAATCGAGAATGCCCGCGCCCGACTCTTGAACGAGACCCAAGGTTATGCCAATTGCAATGAGTAGGATACCAAGTCCTACCGATAGTAGAATCGCCGATCCTATCATGGCATAGCCGCGGCGTCGCGACGATTATGACACAGCGGCATAGTCGACGCTGCATTCGAGCTTAGCGCAGAGAAACCCTACCTTGCGTTCCGGCAGAGGGAAGATTGCCATGACATTGTCCCTTGTGATGGGTCCGAGGCAACTCTCACAGCGGAACGCGCCGTCTTTCAACTGGTCGCCAATCCCCAAGACCTCAAGCAATTGGTCGAATTCTTCGCTCAGGATGGCATTGACCTCGGTCGTTTTCACACTTGCCACGTCTAAATCCTCCTTCGATACGAGTGCTGTCCAAAGAGCCATGCTCACTCATGTGCAGATAATGTACGTCGCCGACTATCAGCCCATTCAAGCGACCCGCATCGAGTGGCCGCCAGTCTAATGAGGGGTTCTCATTGAGTCAAGTTTACCTGTGTCAACGCTCCCCTGCTAGGGAAAAGGGGCAACGTGCCCGAGAATTGGGGCAGCGCAGCCACCTCACCACCTCACACTTACACTGCTTCAGCTCCCATCTCAAACCCGCCGGAGGACTTGGCCGGAGCGGTGGTTGGTGAAGCTGCCGTTTTCGATGGCGCCGCCGCCGTTGACGACTACGTGGTGGACGCCCTGGGCGAGGTGGTTGGGGTCGTCCAGGGTGCCGGTCTCGCGGAAGTTGGCGGGGTCGAATACGACTATGTCGGCGGCCGCGCCCTCGGCCAGGACGCCCCTGTCGGTCAGGCCGATGCGGGCGGCGGGGGCGGCGGTGAGCTTGTGCACGGCCTCCTCGACGGTGAAGTCGCGGGTCTCGCGCACGAAGCGCCTGTAGAACCAGGCCGCCCACGTGTACGCGCCCAGGAAGAGGGTGTCGGCGAGGGGGCCGTCGGTGCAGAGGGCGGTGGCGTCGGACTCGAGGGTGCAGAGGGGGTGGCGGAAGGTCTGGCGCAGCCACTCCTCCTCGTAGGCGTGGGAGATGATGAGTGAGCGGTGCGGGTCTTCGGCCTCGGCGAGCAGGACATCCAGGAGGGCGTCGAAGGGGTCACCGCCTCTCGGCGCAAGCTCGGCGAAGCTCATGCCCACCTGCTCGGGCCTCGCCCAGCTGGTGAACAGGTAGAGGCGGTCCCAGCCGACCACCTGCAGGTTCGTGACGATGCTCCTGTGTGCCTTCATGCGCCCTCGCGCTTCGGGGTCCCGCAGGCGGCGGCGCAGGTCGTCGGGCGTGCCCTCCAGCGCCCATGATGGCAGCGCGGCGCTCGCGTTCAGGATGCCGTGCAGGCGCGTGTGTGCATCGAAGGCAGCGTCGAGGCCTGAGACGCGGGCCTGTTCGACCAGCTCCACGACGCGCTCGATGGAGCCGGGCGGGCTGCCCCTTCGCGGGATGATGTGGGAGATCTGGAGCCGCGCCCCGCTGGCCCGGGCGACCCGTATGCCCTCCTCAATGGCCTCGGCAGCGTGGATGTCCTTGTTGCGCTCGTGGGTGGCGTATAGGGTCCCTGCCCGCGCCACTATCCGGCACAGCCCCGCCGTCTCGTCCTCCGACGCGGCGCTCTCCAGCGCGTACTCCAGCCCGTTCGAGTAGCCGTACGCGCCCGCCTCCAGGCCCTCCTCCAGCATCATGCCCATGCGCCGCACCTCGTCGGGCGTGGCGGCAGCGCCGGGGTCCGCCATCGCCGCGAGCCTGAGGTTGCCGTTGGGCACGAGGGTCGCGACGTTGACGGCCGGTCCGGCGGCCTCGAGCCTGTCGAGGTACTCGGCCATGGTCGACCAGTCGATCTGCACGGCGGGGTCGTAGCCGTAGATGTTGGACGTGAACCGGGCGGGATCGGTGATGGGCGCGCAGCCGTGGCCGCAGTTGCCGACCAGCTCGGTGGTGACGCCCTGGGCGACGGCGCTCTGAGCGCGGGGATCGACGAGCAGTGTGTAGTCGGAGTGGCTGTGGATGTCGATGAAGCCGGGGGCGACGATCATGCCCGACGCGTCGAGGCGGCGCGACGGCTCGACGTCGCGCAGGTCGCCAATCTCGACGATCCTGCCACCGTCCACGCCAACGTCGGCGGGGATGCCGGGCGCGCCGGTCCCATCGACGACGGCGCCGCCGCTGACTACGAGGTCGATCATGTGGGGGTCTCCTCGGCAAGCCGCCTCAATGCGTCTCCCAGTTTCAAGGACAAGCTTGGATACCGACCCCGTATCGAGTACGGGGCAGGCTTTTCGCTGGAATCACTATGGCCCTGCCATGGCCACATAAGGGGAAAATGGGCGCGGGACTCTCCGTTGCCACATGATCTGTGGCAGCGACCGGGGGATGGGGTTCCCGCCCCCGACTGCTCGGGGGCAGGCTCTTCGCGGGAATCACTATGGCCCTGCCACGGCCACATAAGGGGATGAAAATGGGCGCGGGACTCTCCGTTGCCACATGATCTGTGGCAGCGACCGGGGATGGGTTCCCGCCCCCGACTGCTCGGGGGCAGGCTCTTCGCGGGAATGACGGTTGTGCAAAGGGCTCCCCCGTATCGAGTACGGGCAGGCTCTGCGCGGGAACGAAGGACAAGCCTGGATACCGACCCCGTATCGAGTGTACGGGGCAGGCTTTTCGCTGGAATCACTATGGCCCTGCCACGGCCACAAAAGGGGATGGAAATGGGCGCGGGACTCTCCGTTGCCACATGATCTGTGGCAGCGACCGGGGGATGGGTTCCCGCCCCGTATCGAGTACGGGGCAGGCTCTTCGCGGGAATGACGGTGTGGGGACCTGCGGCTCACTTTCATAGCAATGACGGGGGTTAGGCAAGAGTATCCTTGGACTCCTGTTCTTGCCGGTAGGAGTCGAAGGCGGCGGCTACGCCGGCCTGATCGTGGTCGCCGTCGTGGGCGAGGAGGCGGATGGCGAGATCGAGCTCCTGGCCGCGGTCGAGGATGCCCCTGGCCCTCATGAATGGGTTGATGGTGATCGTGCCGTAGTCGGCGCAGTAGAGCGGCGCGCCGTCGAGGGACGAGTGGAGCATGACCGTGAGCCCGGCCGTCCTGCCGTGGGCGATCTGGCCTGAGATGTCGACCCAGCCCGCGGTGCTGCCGGAGATGGAGGCCGCGCCGACGCGCCCCTCCGAGTCGAGCATCGCCGCGCCGCCGGAGGGCCTGAGGCTGTCCTCGACGCGCACCGTGAAGTAGGAGTGGCGAGCGGGGCCTATGGTGAGGTCCCACTGGGTCGGTCGAAGCTGGGAGCGGACGTCGACGACATTGGTTACGTCGCCGGGCCGGATGTCGATGGTCCGCGTCTCGTCGGCGATGACGCGCCTACCGATGTCGGGCGGTGCGCCCCACTCGACGGGCCCCTGCCACTGGAGGGACTGGACGAGGGTGAGGCGGTCCGGGCCGCGCTCCTCGGCCTCGACAGCGGTCGCCCATATCCTGCCCGGCGCCCTGCCCTGGAATATGTCGTTCACGTAGAGATTGTAGGTGGCCTCCTCGATCTCATTGGACAGGGTCGGGATCTGCGGGGGCAGCTTCACGAACACGGCATCGGCGCTCACGACCACGGAGTTGTGGTGCGGGTGGTCGCTGGGTGTCTCGGACGTGAGGGGGACGCCGGACGGGGAGTAGAGGGGGAAGATGTAGTTGCGGAACGTGCCCTGTGTGAGGTCGAGGATGGGGCGGCCCTCCCAGCGCACGGCGGCGCGGCGCAGCTTCGGAGTTGGCGAGCCCGCGACGTCCTGGGTCTCGATATCGACGTCGAAATGGCTCACGGGCCGTCCGGCTCCCCTGCCGTGGGGTCGAGGTCGACCGTGAAGCCATACTTCGACGATCTGACGGCGGCGTCGGTAACACGGATGGAGTGGATGTTGTCAGCGCCGGATGTCTCGGGCTGCCGCCCCTCAGCCAGGGCCGACATCATCTCGCCCATCGAGCCTCCCCAGGCCTCGGGGTGCCACGAGCCGTGTATGTCGAAGGTCTGCTTCCGGTCGCGGTCGCCGCCTGACGATACGGTCAACTCGACCCGCCCGCCCCTGATCGGGCCGTGCCTGGCGACGGACGCCGCGGCCTCGGTCCCGTCGACGATCCACAGGTAGGGCGAGTGGTGGAGTGCGCTGGCGATGTTGTTGAAGTGCAGCGTCGCCATCAGGTCGTCCGGCTCGTACTCGCACAGTATGGAGTAGAGCATGGGGTCGCGGGCGAGCTGGCCGGGGACGCGGGTCGTGACCGCGCGTACGTGGGTGGGGGTGCGGCCCGTGAAGAATCGGGCCAGGTCCACGTAGTGGATGCCGTTGTCGACGATGGTGAAGTCCCTGAAGCTGGCGGAGGGCGAGCCGGGGACGTCCTGGTGCTGGCGGTGCAGGTGGGTGACACTGAAGACGTGGCCCAGTACGCCGCTGTCGATCACGACCTTCAAGGCCCTGTGGTACGGGGCCCAGCGTGCCTGCTGGTTCACCATGAGGACGACGCCCGCCTCTTCGCAGACGGCGACGATGCGCTCGGCGTCCTCGAGGGTAGGCGCGAGGGGCTTCTGGGAGAATACGTGCTTGCCCGCCGACGCTATTTTCTCGACCAGGGGCAGCCGGTCGGCGGGGGTCACGGCGAGATCGACTATGTCAACGTCGGAGCGGTCCAGGACCTCGTCGACGTTGGTTGTCACGAAGGGGATGCCGTACTCGTCCGCAGCCTGTTGGGCCTTCTGCTCCACCATGTCGCAGGCGGCCACGATGCGGTATCCGAAGTCACGGTAGGCGGGCAGGTGGGCGCCCTGGGCGATGTTTCCGCACCCGACGACCGCGATGCCGTACCGCTCGACTATCTCGCGGGCGGGCGCCGCTGGCCTGTAGCTGTCAGGCGGAAGCTCGATATGCATGCGCATACCTCAAGAGACCGGACAGACTCTCGGGAACGACGGGCTGGGCTATTCGGGAACGGAGGCCGGAGCTCGGTCGAACAGAGATGCACGACCTGCGTCGAACTGCCCGTTGATGCGAGCCTGCTCTACCTCCAGCTTGGCGACGCGCTCGGCGAACTGATCGAAACGGCGTTCGACGTGGTCGAAGCGCTCGTCGATGCGGTTCTCCAGGCGATGCAGCCCCGCAAGGGTCACTGCCGCCAGCGTAATGCCCACAGCCAGGACGCCGGCAAGGATTGTAAGTACGGCTAGTTCATTCATGGCGAGGAAAAGTTTAACACATCCTGCTGCAAAGCATAGCCATGCGGCGCATCGTCAGGGCCTTTCCATTGTTGAGATAGGGTCGTACCTTGCCGTTCGTGGTGAGCTTGTCGAAGGCCCCAATTGTGGTTCGACAGGCTCACCACGAACGGACTTTGGAAGGCCCTGGCGCATCGTAGCCCTGCTACGACCCAGGCGCGTCAGCCGTCCATTCGGGGCTGGTGAACAGGCTACTGACCGACTCGCCGAGGTGGATCCGCCGGATGGCCTCGCCAAGCAGGGGCGCGACGGACAGCACGCGCAGGTTGGGTATCTCTCCATGGCGGCGCGGAATCGTGTCCGTGGTGACGACCTCGACGATGTCGGGCTGTGCCCTGAACCTCTCCGCGGCGGCCCCTGTGAAGAGCCCGTGTGTGCTCACGAGGCAGTGTTGACATTTGTGTCATTCCGAGCGCAGCGAGGAATCTAAGAACCTTGCACAAAGGCTACCACCTAGATTCTTCACTCCGCTGCGCTACGTTCAGAATCACTATGGCCTTGCGCAGGCCACATAAGGGGATGAAAATGGCGTGGCCTACCCCATCGTCACTCCCGCGAAGAGCCTGCCCCGTACCCGATACGGGGCGGGAGTCCAGGGCGACTGGGCTCCGTGTCAGGTACAGGGCAGGCTCCAAGCCAACGGCCGGGGATGGGTTCCCGCCTTCGCGGGAATGACGGGTGTGGCTGTCTGCTGTCTATTTTCATAGCAATGACATTTGACTGGGAGCCGCTCGAATGTCAACACAACCTAGCGACACCTGCGTGACGCCGCGCTCCCTCAGCCGGTCCAGCAGCTCCATGATGCTGCCGCCGGTGGCGACCTCCTCGTCGAGGACTATGGCCCTCTTGCCGTCGACGTCGCCGACTATCATGTCGATCACGACCTCGGTATCGCTGATGCGCCGCTTGTTGCCGGCCGCCACGGGGACGCCGAGCAGCCGGCCGAAGTGGGCCGCGTCCTTCGCAGAACCGAAGTCGGGCGATACGACCACGGTGTCGTCCAAGGGACGGCCGCGAAAGTGCCCTACCAGGATGTTGAGGGCGTTCAGGTGGTCGACGGGAACGCTGAAGAAGCCGTGCACCTGGGGGGAGTGCAGGGTCATCGTCAGCACACGATCCGCTCCAGCGGTAACGAGGAGGTCCGCGGTGAGCCTGCCTGCGATCGATATGCGGGGCGCGTCTTTCTTGTCGGAGCGGGCATACGCGTTGTAGGGGATGACGGCGGTCACGCGGGACGCCGACGCGCCCCGGGCGGCGTCGAGCATCTGGAGCAGCTCCATCAGGTGATCGTGCACCGGCGGGACGAGGGGCTGGATCACGAATACGTCCGCCTCCCGGCAGTTGGCGTTGAGCTGGACCTGGAGGCAGTCGTTGCTGAAGCGAGTAAACGTAGCAGGGCTCAGCGGCACTCCGACCTGGGCGCAGATGCTCTCGGCAAGCTCGGGATGGGCGTTGCCGGAGAAGACCACGATGTTACGCATGTGCTGCTCCTGGTCGGCGCGCCGGTCACAGCCCCACGGACCAAGTCGTCTGTGTGTAGCAGTCAAGAGGACTCAATACGCGTAACGCCTACGGTTCAGACTCCCGTACTAATGGCCCGAAAATCTCTTCAAGGGCCTTCAGGTTGTCCATCAACCACCGAAAATACTCTGGCCAGCGCTCCCTGTCTTTTAGTTCGGCATCCCTCCTTGCGTACACTCGGCGCGTTCGCACGTCCGGCGTGCTATGCCACGTCAATGCACCCAAGTCGCTCTCGATCCTCCCTCTTTCGTCCCGCAGGGCATCAAACTGTCGAGCCGAGTCTTCGCTATCCATCACCAGCTCAGCCCGAATCTCGTTGCTACCGTAAGAATTCGACTCCGAGTTCCACGTGGACGCAATTGCTCTCAACAAGAACCCGCTTGCGAGGGCGTCACCGATCCACATTTCGCTGCCAGGGGCAGGATTCGGGGTTCCGATAGGATCTCCGTGGTCGTCCACGAATGCCTTGAACTGAGTCCAGAAATCGAGCTGCAATCTCTGGGTTTCGGTGAGCTCCAGTCGGCTCGCGGCGGCTGAAACCGTCCGTGACCAGTCGTTGGGCTTCGATACGATGTTGAACTTGGGTGCCCTGTCGGACTTGCCAATCTGCCAGACTTCGATCTCCAGCCCAAAGAAGCTGAATCTCTCGTTAGTGATTTCATTGAGCCAGTCGAGTGCGGCGCGGTGCTCTTCTGTGAGTTCCCGTGAGATCCATACGATTGTCGCGGCGTTGAGGCCCGCCGCGTAGGTCAGCAACTGTCCAAGATGCGTGTGGTCGGTTCGCTCCAACTGGTTCTCGATGAGTACCCGCGTGTCGCTTGCCACGTCTTTACAGAGAACATCGGCGCTGAACGGACCGACCGACTTTTCCTTAGCCTCCAACTCCAGCTCAATGCCAATCGTGTCTCCTAGAAGCTTCAAATTGCCACCCTCACAGAGCCAAGGAGTAAAGTCGCTGTCCTCTCTAGTCCAAACTTCTCTCAACTCTACCTGTTCGAGTCTACCGAGCGTTGGGGCGACCATAACTTCGACCTCTCCTTTGCCAGCTTCACAGCCGCGGCGGCTGTGCGTCTGGGTAGACCTGGGCGGACGGGACGACCTCCGGCTCGGTGGGCAGCGGGCCGCGTACCGCGCTCATGCGGCGTCGTAGGGCAGCCGTCGCGGCCACGGCCACGGCGTCCGCCGCGGGGGTGAGCACGACACCGTAGGATTCCCTGGCGTGCTCCGGCGTGACCTTGTGCTGGGTTACGTCGGCGAGGATGGCCTCCGGGTCGCGCTCCAGCGGGTCGCCGTAGCCCCCGCCGCCGGGCTGGATGAGGCGGTACACGTCGCCCCTGTGCAGAGTGCGCAGGAACTTGGAGGGCAGCAGTTCGTTGTCGGTGTCCGGGTTCAGGATGTTGAAGGAGCGGCTGCCGGGGGAGCCGCCCTGGGTGCCCCACGGCAGGAACCGGGCGCGGTCGGAGCGTATCTGCAGGGTGGCCTCGTCGTGGAGCAGCTCGAACTCACGGACCATGCCGAGGCCGCCTCGGTACCTGCCCGCGCCCGCCGTGTCGGGGATGAACCCGTAGCGCCTCACGAGGAGGGGATGGTAGGCCTCGATCGACTCGATGGGGGTGTTGGACATGTTGTGGATGGGCGCCGACGCGCCGTCGGCGCCGTCGGCGAAGGGGCCGCCGCCCCTGGGGCCGTCGTTGTCGAACTCTACGAACACGAACGCCTTGCCGTCATCGTCGTAGCCGCCGAAGCTGATGCCGACCTCGCCGCCACCCCACGCGGCTGGAACGCGGCCAGGCAGGGCCTTGGACATCGCCCCGTAGACCGCGTGGGCGACCCGGAATCCGCCTAGTCCGCGCGCCGCGACGGGAGCCGGGTGCTGCGGGTTCACGTAGCATCGCGGCGGGGCGATCACCTCGAAGGGGCGGAAGAACCCGGCGTTGGCGGTGATGTCGGGGTTCGTCAGGCTCTTGAAGACGGCGTAGACCGCGGACTTGGTGAAAGGCAGGTTGGGGTTGATAGAGCCCTTGGCCTGGGGCGACGTGCCGGTGAAGTCGACCAGCATCTTGTCGCCCTCGATGGTGACCTTCACCCTGATCTCGATGGGGTCAGGGGAGAAGCCGTCGTCGTCCACGTAGTCGGAGAAACCCCACGTCCCGTTGGGCAGCGCCTCGATCTCGGCCCTGGTGAGGCGCTCGGTGTAGTCGATGATGTCGGTCATGTAGGTCTTCAGGTCCTCGATGCCGTACTCGTCGAGGAGCTGCAGCACGTCGCGCTCCCCCTGCTCGACGGCGGCGACCTGGGAGAGCACGTCGCCCTGGACCATCTCGGGGACGCGCACGTTCTTGCTCAGGATGCGCCAGATGGCGTCGCTCCTGACACCCTCCTCGAAGAGCTTGATGGGCGGCAGGCGCAGGCCCTCCTGGTATATCTCGGTGTTGTCGCACGCGTTGCCTCCGGCGACACGCCCGCCGATGTCGGTCTGGTGGGCTATAACGGACGTCCAGGCGACCAGTGTGTCGTTGTAGAAGACGGGCTTGAAGAGGAAGATGTCGGGCAGGTGGCTGCCGCCCTCGTAGGGGTCGTTGTTGATGAAGATGTCGCCGGGCTTCACGTCGTCGCCGAAGTAGGCACGGACGGCGTCGAGGGCGGGCTGCATGGCACCCATATGGAGGGGCAGCGTGAGCCCCTGGGCCACCTGGTCCCCCTCGGCGTTGAATATGGCGGTCGAGAAGTCCATGCCGTCCTTGACGACCGCCGAGCGAGCCGTCCTGACGACCGTGACGGCCATGGTGTCCGCGGCGCTGTAGAGGTAGTTCCTGATGACGTCGCGGGTTATCGGGTCGAGCCCTTCTTCATTGTCCATATGCGTGTGGCCTGTATGATCCGGGTCGCGGTCTCCCGCAGCACGGCCTCAGCCAGTTTGCTGCGGGGCGAGGGGCAGTGTAGTTTCAAGCTGGCGCGGGGTCAACGGCAGGGTGCATAGGGAGGGTCTTAGAGGCCGGTTTCACGGAGCGCCGGGCCCCTTGAGTTCGGGGAAGCAGGTGGTAAAAAACCCGCGATCCCGCGTCAGGAAGGCGTCCGCTGCCGACACGGCGTGAGGCCCTCTGAGGATGATGTGCCCGTTGAGGTAGTGGCCATCGGGCCTATAGACCTCTTTGGCCGCACTGGGCTGCGCGAATAGCTGGCGTTTTCTGTCCTCGGTTGTCATGTGGAAGCCGCCCTTAGCTAGGGCAGCATCCTAGTACGAATCAGGGCCCGCTCTAGGAAATGCGGATGAGGGGGAAGGATGGAACATCGCGTGCATTGTACGTGACCATCCGTGAGAAGCGGGTCGTGGTGATTAGGGTCTTCACCAAGAAGACGCGGGAAACGCCTCGTCGGGAGATTGATCTGGCGCTGCAACGCGCCAAGAGGATATTGGACTAGGCAGTGTTGACATTTGTGTCATTCCGAGCGCAGCGAGGAATCTAAGAACCTTGCACAAAGGCTACCATCTAGATTCTTCACTCCGCTGCGCTACGTTCAGAATCACTATGGCCTCTTTGGCCACATAAGGGGATGAAAATGGCGGCGGCCTTGCCTCATCGTCACTCCCGCGAAGAGCCTGCCCCGTACCCGATACGGGGCGGGAGTCCAGGGCGGCTGGGCTCCGTGTCAGGCACAGGGCAGGCTCCAAGCCAACGGCCGGGGATGGGTTCCCGCCTCCGCGGGAATGACGGAAGGGAGCGCGGGAATGACGGGTGTAGCTGTCTGCTGTCTATTTTCATAGCAATGACATTTGACTGGGAGCCGCTCGAATGTCAACACAACCTAACCAAATATAGCTAAAGGATAGACTACCAAACTGAGCACAATAAGCGACTTGCACAAGAAGTGGAGCAGGGACCCGGGCTACCGGGCTGACTATGACGAGCTTGGGAGCGAGTTCGAGTTGGCCCGCTCGCTGATCGAGGCTCGAATCGGCGCCGGGCTCACCCAGGCACAGCTTGCCGAGCGGATGAAGACGACCCAGTCGGTCGTCGCCCGGCTCGAGAGTGGGCGCGTTCACCTGTCCACCAGGACACTGGAGAAGTTCGCCCGGGGGACCGGTACTCGGTTGAGGATCAGCTTCGATCCGGTGGAACGCGAAGCCTGACCAGCATCGGACGCGGGCATTTCTCCTGCTTCATCTGGATCCCGTGGAGAACTGCCCTTCGACAGGCTCAGGGCGAACGATTGCCTATTGCCCTTCAGGTGGGCTGCCTGGGCTAAGCTCCGCGTTCGAGGACTATGTTGGACATGGCGTCGAGCGACGCGGTCCACCTGGGCGGGACTATCGTTGTGGAGTCATACTCCTCGACTATGAGGGGGCCGGGCGTCCGGCCCCCGCCCAGGGCCGGGCGGTCGATGACCGGCGTCTCGATCCAGCCCGGGGCGGAGCCGTAGTAGACGCTGCGGTCGCCGGGCGTCCGTGATGCCGAGCCGTAGAGCGAGACGCTGTCGGGCACGCGGGGCCGCTCGGACGTGCCCCTGGCGATGACGCGGATGCCGACGAGCTGCAGCGGCTCGTCGACCCGGTAGCCGTAGGTCCTGTCATGCTCGCGCATGAAGACTTCCGTGATGGCCGGGAGGGACTCCTCGCTGAAGCGAGCGGCGGGCATGTTGATGGTCAGGTCGGAGGTCTGCCCGGCATACTTCACGTCGAGCTGCGTCTGAATCTGCTGCAGCGGGCCGTCGAAGCCTTCCGCGAGCAGGAGGCGCCGACCCTCGGCCTCGAGCTCGGCCAGGATACCGTTCGCCTCGTCGAGGTCTACGTCTGCGAGACGCTTGAAGTGGGTGCGCACGAAGTGGTGCTCCACGTCGGCGAAGAGCAGTCCGAAGGCGCTGAAGACGCCGGGGGAGGGCGGCACGATGATCCTGGAGATGCCCAGGGTCTCGGCCAGTCCAGCCGAGTGTATGGGGCCGCCGCCGCCGAAGGCCATGAGACTGAACCGGCGGGGGTCTCTCCCGCGCTCGCTGGAGACGGCCCTTAGGGCGCGGCCCATGTTCGAGTTGACGAGCACGTGTATACCCCAGGCCGCCTGGATGCCCGTCATGCCCGCGGGCCCGGCGACCCGGTCCTCGATGGCGGCCATTGCCCTGCCCGCGTCGATGGGGAAGGCCCCGCCGAGCAGGTACTCGGGGTTGAGGTAGCCCAGGACGACATTCGCGTCTGTGACAGTCGGCTCCTCGCCTCCACCGCCGTAGCATACGGGGCCCGGGACCGCGCCGGCGCTGTGCGGGCCAGCCTGCAGGCCGCCCGCCCTGTCCACCCATGCGACGCTGCCGCCACCCGCGCTGACCTCGGCGATGTCGATGGCGGGGACCCGCAGGATGTAACCGGAGCCGCGCAGCAGGCGGTGGCCCGCGTTCATGCCGCCTCCGACCTCGTACTCGGGTGCGAGGAGCATCTCGCCTCCCTCGATGATCGACGCCTTCGCCGTGGTGCCGCCCATGTCGAAGGTCATGAGATTGGGCTCGTCCAGCCGCTTGCCGAGATGGAAGGCCCCGACGACGCCCGCAGCGGGGCCAGACTCGATGCAGTACATGGGCTTTTCGGTGGCTACGTCCAGGGGAATGAGGCCACCGTTCGACTGCATGACCGTGACGGGGACGCCGACGCCCATGCCCCGGAGCTCCTCGCCCAGCCGCAACAGGTACTCCTCGACGACGGGGCGGACGTAGCCGTTGATGACTGTGGTGCTGGTCCGCTCGTACTCCCGCATCTCGGGCAGCAGCTCGCTGGAGACGGACAGGTTGACCTCCGGCAGCGCCTGCCTGAAGGCGTCGGCAATGCGCCGCTCGTGGTCGGGATTCGCATAGGAGTGGAGCAGTGAGATTGCGACGGAGCGTATGCCCTCCGAGGCGACGGTCCCGATGACGGCATCGACGTCGTCCTCGTCGAGGGGCAGGAGGACCTCGCCCTCGAAGTTAACCCTCTCTCTGACTTCCAGCCTTAGTCGACGCTCGACGAGGGGCCGGGGCTTTTGGTAGTAGAGGTCGTAGAGGCGCGGGGTGCGTATCCGTGTCAGCTCCAGGACGTCGCGGAATCCGGCAGTCGTGACCAGGGCCGTCGGCTCGCCCTTGCCTTCGAGGATGGCGTTGGTGGCGACGGTGAAGCCGTGGCCGAGCTCGTAGATGTCCTCCGGGCCTATGTCCAGCTCGTCTATGCCCCTGGCGAGGCCGTCGATGACCGCGCGGCTGTAGTCGTCGGGGGTGCTGGCGACCTTGACTACCTTGACGGCGCCGTCGTCGCCAAGAAACACGACATCGGTGAAGGTGCCGCCTATGTCCACGCCGGCCCGGAAGCGAGTCATAGGCGGTGCGCTACCTGGTTCTCTTCGCTGCAGCGGCCACGCCGAAGACGGCGGTCGCGACCAGGGCCATAACCGGGCCCGTGGGCATGTTGGCGTGGAAGGATAGGAACATGCCAAACACCGCGGATGACACTCCGATCACCGTGCCGATGGCCATGACTCCCACGAACCGATTGGCGAGCAGGAAGCCTGTCGCCGCGGGCGTGATGAGCATTGCCATGACCAGGACGATGCCGGCCGCCTGGATGCCTATGACGATGACGAGGGCTAAGAGGGCGAGCAGGACGTACTCGACCAGGCGTGTCCTTATTCCTACCACCGTCGCGCCCACAGGGTCGAAGGTGGTGTACACGAGGGGACGGTGGAAGACATACAGCCCGGCCAACACCAGCACCGCCATGCCCAGCGAAATGTACAGCTCACCAGTGCTTACGCCCAGTATCTCGCCTATGAGGAGGTCCTCGATATTGGGCGCCTGCCTGTCCCGGACCTTGAGGAAGGTGTCGATGTAGAGGGGGCTGGACAGCATGACGAGGCCGAGGGCGAACATCCCGGCGAAGACGATGCCGATGGACGTGTCTTCGCTGCTACCCGTGTGCCTGCTGATGTACCCCATGAGCAGGGCAATAGCGACTCCGGCCGGGACGGCAACGATCAGCGCGCTGCCCGTAACCAACAGCCCAACCCCCATACCGGGCAGTATGGAGTGGGCCAGGGCGTCCCCCATAAACGCTCGTCCGCGGGCGACCACGTAGGCCCCGATCACCGGGCACATTATCCCCACGAGCACGGACACGATCAGGGCACGCTGGACGAAGCTGAACTGGAGCGGGTCTACGAAGAGCCCCACGAAATCTTCTATCAATGGGCTCCCTCGTGGTCGTGGTCGTTATCCTGGTCGTGGGGGTCGACGTGATGGTGGGCGAATTCGAGCCCGTGGGAGCCGTACAACTCCTCCAGCACCTCGGGAGTGAAGGCCTCGTCGGGCGGGCCGTATGCGCACATGTGGTGGTTGATGCAGAGTATCCGGTCGAAGCGCTGGGCGATATTGGTCAGGTCGTGGGTGGAGATGATCACTATCCTCCCCTCGTCCCGCAGGGACTGGAGGACGACCACGATGTCCTCCTGGGCAGCGACATCGACGCCGCTGAAGGCCTCGTCCATGAGGATTATGCTGGCCTCCTGGGCCAGCGCGCGGGCTATGAATACCCTCTGCCGTTGGCCTCCGGAGAGCTGGGTCACGCGGGACGAGCGCCTGTCCCACAGGTCGACCCGCTCGAGGCTTTCCCGGACCATGTCCCTGTCGACCTTGCCTGGGCGCCGGAACCAGCCGATGCTGTTGCCCCGCCCCATCATCACCACGTCCTGAACGGTGGCAGGGAAGCGCCAGTTGATGCTGTCGCGCTGTGGCACGTACGCCAGGGCCCCGCTGCGCTCGGCGCCGTGGACGGTCAGCGAGCCGTGCGCGATGGGAAGCAGGCCCGCAATGGCATCGAAGAGCGTACTCTTGCCCGCGCCGTTCGGCCCCAGGATGCCCATCAGGGTGCCCGGGCCGGCCTCGAAGGTGATGCCCGTCAGCGCCAGGTGCCCGCCGCGCTCGACGGATGCGTCCTCAACGACTATGCGCGGCTCGGAAGTCATCTCGACCATCTCCGATTCACAGGTAAGGGTGTAGAAACTGCCCGCCCGATACTACCAGAATTTTTGACGTCGCGGCACCGTCACAGACAAGAATGCCAGGGCCTTTCCATTGTTGAGATAGGGTCGTACCTTGCCGTTCGGCCTGAGCTTGTCGAAGGCCCCAATTGTGGTTCGACAGGCTCACCACGAACGGACTTTGGAAAGGCCCTGCAAGAATGCTGAAGGCCGTGGCAAATGGTCCGGGACCGCCGGCACAGTCCCCGCACTGGTCGAGAATTGCCCTCCGGCAGGCTCAGGGGACCTCGCGATTCTCATCTGTTATACCAATTCACTGTGATGCCGCCATATATGTGCGGCCAGGGAGTGGGTTCCCGCCCCGTATCGAGTACGGGGCAGGCTCTTCGCGGGAATGACGGCTTTACGGCGCGCTCAAAATGAAATGGTATTACTTCAGGGCCTGGACTATGCGGTCGACGTTGGTCCGCACCATCTCGATGTACGTCGCCGCGCCGGTGGCCTCGGGTCCGAGGGAGCCGGAGTACAGCCGGACCAGCTCCACGCCCGATTCC
Source organism: Dehalococcoidia bacterium (assembly GCA_965261325.1). Classification (GTDB taxonomy): domain Bacteria; phylum Chloroflexota; class Dehalococcoidia; order Lucifugimonadales; family CAJWER01. Next base: position 1,356,077 of record CBDHCU010000009.1, on the reverse strand, counting down.
GAGGCCACCGCGTTGGCCAGACGCTCGCTAACTGTCGTCTCACCAAACACTGCCGGGACGTTGTACTCCCTCACCTCGTGGACCAGGTCGGCCAGGTCCCCGGCCGACGGCTCCACGTCGGTGGTGCCCGACAGGACGACACCCACTACCTCGAACCCGTACAGGTTCGCGAAGTACCCGAAGCTGTCGTGGGAGGTCACCAGCATCCGGTGGCCTTCAGGCACGGCACCGACCTGCTCTTCCGTCCACGAGTGCAGCTCGTCGAGCCTGGCGTTGTACGCGGCGGCGTTGGCGGTGTAGGTGTCGCTGCGGGAGGGGTCGAGCACGGCGAGCCGAGCGGCTATGTCGTTGACCACGAGCTTCACGCGGAGCGGGTCGAACCAGAAGTGTGGGTCTTCGAGGCCATGGCCATGGTCCATGTGCTCGTCCTCACCTTCGGACGTAAGGCCCTCGACGGCCTCAATCGCGTCGCCTGCGTCCATCTGCCCGTCTTCGACCTTGCCGATTATTTCGAGCACCATTTCGGGCAGCTCTTCTTCATCTTCGCCGCCTGCGAGCAGCTCGTTGAGCTCCTCGATGCCTTCCTCAGCACTTATCTCGCCCTCCTCCACCTCGTGTACGACGTGGCTGATCTCTTCCAGCACCTCTACCTCGTCAGCGTGACCTTCGGCGAACTCTATGGGGTCGACGATTTCGCCCATCTCGACAATTGCCGACGTATCCCGCGCGGCGTTTTCAAGGAGGTCCTTGAGCCACGCCCCCTCCAGGCTCAGTCCGACGCTCAAGACCAGATCGGCCCTGGCCACCCTGGCCACGTCCTTGGCGCCGGGCTGGAATGTGTGTGGGTCGGCTCCCACAGGCACGAGGCTGAAGACATCCACGTAGTCCCCGCCGACGTTACTGACCCAATCGGCCATGACGTTGGTCGTGGTAACGATGCTCACACTGATGACGTCGGACGTTTGCTGGGCCGACGACGAGGGCGCCTGTCCGGCCTCTGAGCCAGAAGACGCGGGCTCTTCGTCCGAGCAGGCGGCTGCCGCGAAGAGCAGCGCGAGCGCCAGGATGACGGCGCCCAATGTAGTCCTCATGTTGTTTGCTGTACTCAACTCCTGCATTCCAGTCTCCTTTGCATCACTGATCGCCGCCGTTAGGCCTGATTTTGGGCGCACTTATACAAGGTTTCACGCCGCCAGGTACTGTTCGGCCCTCATCAAGTTGGCAAACCCCAGCAGCGTCATCAGCCGCTGCGTGTTCTTGGACAGTCCCCTGTAGCGGACCTTGGCGTAGCCGAAGTGCCGCTTGATGTACAGGAACGGATGCTCCACCTTAGCTCTGACCGACGCTTTGCGCTTCTCCGACACCGCCTCAGGACTCTCAGGCTCCAGCTTCCGACGCTGGCCGGGCCTCATCGCCACCTGCCACTCCACATCCAAGCCCCGGTTGCCCAGCCTCTTGTCAACTCCCTGATACCCAGCATCTCCCCACACCTGAGACTCCCCACCGTGCAGCAACCGGGGCAACTCAGTCAGGTCATGCACGTTCGCAGATGTCGTGGTCATGCTGTGCACCACTCCCGTCTGCGAGTCCACACCGATGTGCACCTTCATCCCGAAGTGCCACTCGTTACCCTTCTTCGTCTGGTGCATCTCGGGGTCGCGCTCTTTAGCCCGATTCTTCGTCGATGAGGGCGCCGCTATGATGCTCGCGTCCACTATCGTCCCCTCCTGAAGACGGAGACCCTTGGACTCCAGATAGCGGTTGATCTCCTCGAACAGACCCGAGCCCAACTCATGCTCTTCCAGCAGGTGGCGGAAGTTCAGAATCGTCGTCTCGTCCGGCAGCGGCCCAGGCAGTCTCAGCCCTACGAACCGCCTCACCGATTCGACCTCGTAGAGCATGTCCTCCATCCCAGGGTCGCTCAGGTTGTAGAACAACTGCACGCAGTGTATGCGAAGCATCGCCGACAACTCGTAGGGACGCCGACCTCGGCCAGCATTGGGATAGAATGGTCGGATGCGCTCTTCCAACTCTTCCCACGGGATCAGTCCATCCATGCGCTCAAGGAACTTCTCCCTGCGAGTCTTTCGCTTCTTGCTCTCGTAGTCCAAGTCCGCAAACGTCGGCTGGTTCATTGCCTCGCCTCCCACGTCTTCAAGCCTTGGCCCTATGTTACTATCCCGCAAACCACAGGGACTTATTCAGAGCATCCCTAGCCGTCTCCGACTCGAGGCAGGGCTCGCAGATGATATACAAATCGATGCTGTGTCCGACGATGTTGCCGGGGATGTCGCTGCCTATCGCCCTCATAAGCCGCTCAACCGTTGCGGCGCGAAATTCGCCGACGTTGCCGCACATGACGCAGACCGTGTGGTGGTGGTGCTCGATGCGGGACAGGCTGTACTTTGATGCTCCGTCCAGGAGGTTCAACCTACATATGGCGCCAGCCTCGAGGAGCAGCTTGAGAGTCCGGAAGACCGTTGCTCTTCCAATTCCGGGCAACTCACTGCCAATCTCCTCGGCCGTGAATCCCTCCTGCTTCCCCTCCAGGATCCGGATAATGGCGCGCCTGGGAACCGTGGCTCGGTAGCCCTTGTCTTCCAGGACCGCCATGATGTCGGGGCGCGATGTCAGGACTGTTGTCATGCGATTCACCGCCATTCGATACTGAGTATCAGTTTACTCTTCGTTTCATCCCGGTGAGGATTGGGTGGCAACTTCATTTTACAGGCTCTGGACGGTACGTCAAGCCCTGAGGAGTATCAGTTCAGTATCAGTTCGATTTCATTGGTTGGGATAAGTCCTTTCGACTGGCTCAAGGCGAACGCAGGGCCTTTCCAAAGTCCGTTCGTGGTGAGCCTGTCGAACCACAATTGGGGCCTTCGACAAGCTCAGGCCGAACGGCAAGGTACGACCCTATCTCAACAATGGAAAGGCTCAAAGGCGAACGCCGGCCGCACTTCTGCGGCCCGATGCCTGTGATACACTGAGTCAGGTATGGCTTCATCGGTCGTCCCAAACCCGGCTTCGCCGGACTTCGATGCGGCTGGCGATTTGGCGGTGGTGGATGAATGGGACGCCGGCGATATGGGCTGCGGCGAGATCCTCATCCTGCTAAGGTCGCGGATGCAGCAGCTCGACCCGGGAGACGTGCTGAAGCTGACCACCCGTGATCTGGGGGCCCACGAGGACCTGCCGGCCTGGTGCAGATTGACCGGCCGCCGCCTGGTACGCGCCGACCACCCGGACTACTGGATCGAACAACGGCGCAGTTGAGCGCCAATTCTTATACCAAGTCACCGTGATGCCAGGTCCTTTCCAAAGTCCGTTCGTGGTGAGCCTGTCGAACCACAATTGGGGCCTTCGACAAGCTCAGGCCGAACGGCAAGGTACGACCCTATCTCAACAATGGAAAGGCCCTGCCGTGATGCCACCGTATATGTGCGGCCAGGGAGTGGGTTCCCGCCCCGTATCGAGTACGGGCAGGCTCTTCGCGGGAATGACGGCTTTACGGCGCGCTCAAAATGAATTGGTATTAGAGAGGACACACATGGCTGGGAAGTTTTGCGTCAGTCTCACATGCGCCAAGGACGACACCGACAAGGCCACGGTGGCCTTCGTGGTGGCCAACGCCGCCCTCGGATCGGAGAAGGAGACGATGGTGTTCCTGAGCACCGAGGGAGTGCGCGTCGCCGAGAGGGGCTATGTCGACGACATTCACGAAGACGGTTTCATGCCCCTCAAGGGGCTCATGGACATCTTCACAGACGGCGGCGGGGCGATCTACGTATGCGCGCGCTGCTTCAAGAAGCGTGGACTCGACGAAAACAACCTCGTCGACGGTGCCGTTATGGTGGGGGGCGCGAAGCTGGTGGAGTTCCTTTCGGACGGCACCCCTTGCATCACGTATTGAGGGACTACCCCAGACCACTTGCATCGGCGGAGAAACGCCCCTTCGGCAGGCTCAGGGCAGGCTTTTCGAACCTTCGACAAGCTCAGGAGAGCCAGGCCCAGGGCGAACGGGTGACTTGTGCGGGCCCTGTGTCCTTCACAGGGTCAGAGGCCGGACGGCGTTTGAGTAGTCTTGATGGACCCGGCAGACCGGCACGCCCACGAGCCTGACTCCAGCTTCGACGGGGGCGACCTGGACTGCGGCGGGGGCCTGCTGCTTCTCATCCGCAGACACATCGACCCGCTGGAGCCCGGCAGGCTGCTGGAGATTTTGTCGACCGATTCGACGGTCGAGGTGGAGCTTCCCGCCTGGTGCCGATTGACCGGCAACGAGCTCGTCTCCTGGACCAGTAACGGCAACAAGCGCAGCTACCTCGTTTGCAAGGGGACCTTCTCAGGAGCCGCCCCCAGCCAGACACCAACTGTACCTGTCGTCCAGCAGCATCGCGTTGAGGTGTCGGTCCCCAAGTCACTGCCTCGTCCCGTCCCCGCCCCGGAAGTTCCGGCCCTATCGGTCATGGGGATCGGCAGCTGGCCCAGGCCGAGCTGGATGCTGCGGACCATGCACGACCACCTCGAAGGCAGGCTCGGCGAGGAGGAGTTCCAGGCAGCGGCGGACGACGCCGTCAGGCTGTGCATTGACGCCCAGGTCCGCGCGGGCGTCGACGTTCTGACCGACGGGGAGCAGCGCAGGGACGGCTACGCCAGCTTCGTTGGCGGCCTGCTCGACAACTGCCAGCTCATCCCTCTCAGCGACCTGACCGCGATGGTCGACGACCCATCGGAATTCGAGAGTGAGCTTCGTGCCCTCGACGTCCCCGCCGGCGAGGTACGACACCCCGTGGTCTACGGCAAGCTCGGAAGGAGCCGACCGCTGGCGGTCCACGAGGTCGAGTTCGCCCGCACCTGCTCCGACAGGCCGGTGAAGGCCGCTCTGCCGGGGCCGTATCTGCTCACCAGGACGATGTGGCTCGACTGCCTCACCGATCGGCCGTACGAGACCCGCGACGAGCTCGCGCAGGACGTCGTCCGCGTGCTACGAGAGGAGGCGCACTTCCTGCTGGCCTCGGGGGCGGCCCTGGTGCAGCTCGACGAGCCCGTGCTCACGGAGGTCGTCCTGGGCGGCCCCGTGGCCGGGCGCAGCTTCATGTGCGGGGCTCTGAGCGAGAGGCTCGAGCCGGCCGCCGAGCTCGACTTCGCCGTCTATCTCCTGAACGAGGTCGTCCGCGGCCTCCCGCGGGAGCGCCTGACCCTGCACGTATGCAGGGGCAACTGGACCCGCGACGAGTCCGCGGTCCTCTCGGGCGGCTACCCGCCACTCCTCGACGTACTGAAGCGCGTCGACGTGGGCGCCCTGTTCCTGGAGCTCGCCACGCCCCGCGCGGGCGATGCGGCCGTGCTCCGCAGTCTGCCCGACGACAGGCGGATCGGCGTGGGCGTCGTCAATCCTAAGACGAGCTCAGTGGAGCCGGCGGAAGTCGTCCGAGAGCGTATTTCGCGGGCCGTCGATCTGTTCGGACGGGAGCGGGTGCTGCTGACGCCCGACTGTGGGTTCGCGACCTTTGCCAACAACCCCGTGGCGTCCGCGCAGGTGGCCGAAGCCAAGCTCAGGTCGATCGCGGAGGCGCGAGACGGTCTTGCATGAGGACGGATGCAGGGCCTTTCCAAAGTCCGTTCGTGGTGAGCCTGTCGAACCACAATTGGGGCCTTCGACAAGCTCAGGCCGAACGGCAAGGTACGACCCTATCTCAACAATGGAAAGGCCCTGGGACGGATGCCCTGGTGGTGTCGGCAACCGCAATCTCTGGTAACATCGGAGGCCGACTGAAGCATCCCATACGGGCCGACAGGAGAAGATGAGACGATGGGCTATCACTACGACGCGGCGCCAATCCCCGACGAACTACGACGCAACTTCGACGTGTACGACCGCATCAGGGAGCTGGGCATAGACCTGGGCACTCCCGAAGAGAACGTCACCTCGCTTGCCGGGCAGGGAATCGCCGGCGTCGTGTTCCACGAGAGCGGGCTCGTGTACCTCTCAGGGGTCCCTGGCGGGACAGAGCCGATGAGCGACGATCCGGACGTGATCGAGCACGGACGCATGGGCGCACAGGATGCCGCCGACACGATAATCAGGCGGCTCCACTGGGCGCTGACATGCGGCGGCGAGGGGGACCTGAACGACGTTCTCTACACCGTCAAGGCGCTGGGCATGGTCGTCTCTCCAGGAGGGGGCGTAGCCAGCGCGGGCCCGCCGGTCACCAACGGGTTCTCGTTCCGGTGGCAGTCGATATTCGGAGGCGGCATGGGGGACTATGCCGAGGACGGTGTCGACCCGGGCGGCTTTGCGGGAGTGCATGCGAGGAGCGCCATAGGGGGGTTCGACGGCGCCTTCTCCGTCGAGCCGGAGATCATAGTTGCAATCCCCGCAACGCTGGCGGCGGCGATCATATCGAGCAGGGGTTGGATATTCCCACTGCCGCCGGTGATGCTCGAGAAGGTCAGGCGCGCCAGAACCGGGTAGCCGATGGACCACCCGGCGCTCTTCACGGACCTGTACCAGCTAACGATGGCGCAGGCGTACCTGCAGAGCGGCACGACCGGCAGAGCCACCTTCAGCCTGTACTTTCGCAGCTACCCGCCAGACCGAGCCTATTACGTGCTGGGCGGCGTGGATGACGCCCTGGACTACCTGGGAAGCCTCCGGTTCACCGGAGACGACCTCGACTATCTGAAGAGGCTGGACCTGTTCGACGGCGGTTTCCTGGACTATCTTGCCAACCTGCGTTTTCGCGGCGACGTGCGGGCCATGAAGGAGGGTTCGGTCTTCTTCGCGGGCGAGCCTGTTATCGAGGTAACCGCGCCGATTATCGAGGGTCAGATCGTAGAGACGTGCCTGCTCAACCAGATCAATCTTCAGACCATCCTGGCAACCAAGGCCTCCAGGGTCGTACACGCCGCCAAGGGCAGAACGGTCGTCGACTTCGCGGCACGGCGCACGCAGGGAGCCGAGGCTTCGAACAAGCTAGCTCGCGCCGCCTATATGGTGGGGTTTGCGGGCACCAGCAACGTGCTGGCTGGCAAGATGTACGGCATCCCCGTCTTCGGCACGATGGCCCACTCCTTCATCGAGGCGTTCGAGTCCGAGGAGCAGGCCCTGCGCGCCTACGCGCGGTCGTTCCCCGACGAGAGCACCTTCCTCGTCGATACTTACGACACCCTGGCAGGAGTGGAGAAGGCCGCCGTCGTTGCGTCCGCGCTGGCGACGGAGGGCCACTCCCTCCAGGCCGTACGGCTGGACAGCGGCGACTTGCTGGATCTGGCGACAAGGTCCAGGTCAATACTCGACAGGGCCGGGCTCCCGTGGGTACGCATCTTCGCCAGCGGAGGGCTTGACGAATTCGAGGTGGACCGGCTGCTTAGCGCGGGTGCGCCAATTGACGGCTTCGGCGTCGGCACCAAGGTCGGCGTATCCCAGGACGCGCCATGGTCGGACTGCACGTACAAGCTGGTGGAATACGACGGGCGGCCCACCCTCAAGCTCAGCACGAACAAGGCAACCCTGCCAGCGCCGAAGCAGGTGTATCGCTTCGTCGACCAGCACGGCCGATACGAGCGCGACGTCACCGCGCTGGCAAGCGAAGCTCCGCCGCCAGGGGGTGACCCCATGCTGTCAGAGGCGATGGTGGATGGAGGCCGTACGGCCGCCAGGGAGCCGCTGGAAGAGACGAGGAGAAGGTTCGAGAGTGAATTCGCGCGGGTCCCTCAAGAGCTGAAAGCGCTGAGGCCGACCCATGAGTACACTGTAGAGACAAGCGAGGAGCTTGCGAGACTTGCGCGCTCAGTCACTGACCAGGTCAAGGCGCGAGAGCTCATATAGGAGGGGAACATCGTGGCAAAGGTACCACTGGTGACGCGAGACGATATTCCGGAGGACAGGCTGCACGTCTACGACGACATAGCCGGGACGCGTGGGAGGGTGCTCAACGTTTTCCGTGCCCTGCTGAACAGCGTCGACGCGGCTGAGGCCGTCGCGAACCTGGGCGCGTACATACGCTACCGGTCGCCCCTGGACCCGGCTATACGCGAGACCGCGATCCTGGCGACGGCGCGCGAGAACAACACCGCGTACGAGTGGGCGCACCACGAGCCGGTCGCCCGCGAAGTGGGCGTACGGGACGAGGTGATCGAGGCGATCAGGAGCGGAAGGGCGCCGATGGGCCTGCCTCCCAAGGAGGGGGTGTTCGTGCAGGCGGCGCGGGAGCTCGTCCGGGACGGATCCCTGAGCGACGCGACCTTTCGCGCGGTCGAGCATCTGATCGGCCCGGCGCAGACGATAGACCTGATCGTCCTGGTGGGCTACTACTCGATGCTGGGGAGGATGCTTGTATCGCTCGAGGTGGAGCTGGACGAAGGGACCTCGGCCGATCTACCCGATCTTTAGCACCGGCAACTCCGGGAGTCACACGATGTTGTGCGCTACTGCCGCCGCAAAGAAACGCTGTCCGCCCGTCTCTAGGACTGAGGGGGCTGATACCAAGTCACCGTGATGCCGCCGTATATGTGCGGCCAGGGAGTGGGTTCCCGCCCCGTATCGAGTACGGGCAGGCTCTTCGCGGGAATGACGGCTTTACGGCGCGCTCAAAATGAATTGGTGTAAGCCCCGACCCCCACGGCGATGCAGAGAACCAAAACGAGAGACGCCGCAATGATCAGGACTTTCTTTTTCATGTTGACCAGGCCTCCCTACTCGGTGAACAGGTGGCCGAGCCCCAGGCTGTCGGCCAGTTCCAGCAGCGCCTTCCGGTGATGGTAGTTGGGCCGGACGCTGCCTTCAGGCCAACGCCATACGGTGTGGGGATAGGTTCCCAGACCAAGGGCGGTCTCCACTCAAGGCAGGTCCGACTCCTCCTTGAACCGCTTGAGGGTGCTCCGCGAAGTCGTCGGACAAGCCGATATGCGACGGACGAGCCGCGTCGTGGGATGGATCAGGTGCGTTGGGGAGTGCCGGCGGCGGCGAGTGGGAAATCCGGGGGGGGGGGGGGTAGAGGGTTTGTGTGCTAGGGCCGCATACGCAAACGGCCTTGATCGCGGTCGTAATTGCGACGAACCGGGCTGGTGAGCCCGCCATGCTCTCCTCTATGTCCTCGGGCCATCTATTTACCCCTTGAGCCTCGACACTAGGCGATGCTCCAATTCGACGAGCTGCTGATTAAGATTCCCCTTCAACCGAGTTTCCATCTCGCCCAAATCAGCATGCGTATCGTCCCGATGCTTATGCATCTCCTCCTTGAGTTCCTTCTTCAGTCCACCCAAGGATTCGAGGATAAGCCTGTCGGTCTCTTCAAGAGCTCGTATTCGATCCAAGCTAACCATCACATCGCCTTTTTCCTTGACTCAGGCCCCTATGCCTCATACGCTATGCTCGTACGTTACAGTTGTCAACTGGAGTTAATCCAATACTAGTATCGATTCAAGGTAGTTTTGGCGAACGTCCAGCCCCCCCGCCCCTCTGGGTTCCCGCCCCGTATCGAGTACGGGGCAGGCTTTTCGCGGGAATGACGGCAATCCGAGGGTTCTGTCATATTTAGATTGAAGCAGTACTAGGGATGCTCTGAACAATCGGCTTCAGGCTGGGCCGAGTTGACCGGGGTGGTTTTGGGGGCGTTGAATTGCCTCATGGTGCCGTGGTGGGGGTTATTCTCGGCCTACAACCGGCCCTGACAGGGCGTTTCGCCGCCGTTAGGCCTGATTTTGGGCGCACTTATACAAGGTTTCACGCCGCCAGGTACTGTTCGGCCCTCATCAAGTTGGCAAACCCCAGCAGCGTCATCAGCCGCTGCGTGTTCTTGGACAGTCCCCTGTAGCGGACCTTGGCGTAGCCGAAGTGCCGCTTGATGTACAGGAACGGATGCTCCACCTTAGCTCTGACCGACGCTTTGCGCTTCTCCGACACCGCCTCAGGACTCTCAGGCTCCAGCTTCCGACGCTGGCCGGGCCTCATCGCCACCTGCCACTCCACATCCAAGCCCCGGTTGCCCAGCCTCTTGTCAACTCCCTGATACCCAGCATCTCCCCACACCTGAGACTCCCCACCGTGCAGCAACCGGGGCAACTCAGTCAGGTCATGCACGTTCGCAGATGTCGTGGTCATGCTGTGCACCACTCCCGTCTGCGAGTCCACACCGATGTGCACCTTCATCCCGAAGTGCCACTCGTTACCCTTCTTCGTCTGGTGCATCTCGGGGTCGCGCTCTTTAGCCCGATTCTTCGTCGATGAGGGCGCCGCTATGATGCTGCGCGTCCACTATCGTCCCCTCCTGAAGACGGAGACCCTTGGACTCCAGATAGCGGTTGATCTCCTCGAACAGACCCGAGCCCAACTCATGCTCTTCCAGCAGGTGGCGGAAGTTCAGAATCGTCGTCTCGTCCGGCAGCGGCCCAGGCAGTCTCAGCCCTACGAACCGCCTCACCGATTCGACCTCGTAGAGCATGTCCTCCATCCCAGGGTCGCTCAGGTTGTAGAACAACTGCACGCAGTGTATGCGAAGCATCGCCGACAACTCGTAGGGACGCCGACCTCGGCCAGCATTGGGATAGAATGGTCGGATGCGCTCTTCCAACTCTTCCCACGGGATCAGTCCATCCATGCGCTCAAGGAACTTCTCCCTGCGAGTCTTTCGCTTCTTGCTCTCGTAGTCCAAGTCCGCAAACGTCGGCTGGTTCATTGCCTCGCCTCCCACGTCTTCAAGCCTTGGCCCTATGTTACTATCCCGCAAACCACAGGGACTTATTCAGAGCATCCCTAGAGGAGAGCTCCACGATTTCACCGAGACACTACCGGACAGTCTTGGAGTAGCGGAATGTGTAATCCCGTTGCCAGTCTGCAAAGCTGAGGGCGAACGGGTTTCTCTCCGCCCCGTCCCTGTGCGGAAGCTTATACCAAGTCACCGTGATGCCGCCGTATATGTGCGGCCAAGGAGTGGGTTCCCGCCCCGTATCGGGTACGGGGCAGGCTCTTCGCGGGGATGACGGCTTTACGGCGCGCTCAAAATGAATTGGTATTAGAACCTGAGGGCGCGCTGTAGGCGGGCGGAGCCTCTGTGCGGCCCCACCACTGCCATCCTGAGCTGCTCGGTGCGCAGCAGGTCTGCGGCGGCACGGCGAACGTCGGCGACGCCGACGCGGTCCACCCGTTCGACCACCTCGTCCACACCCAGGACCCGCCCGAAGAGCAGCTCCTGTGCACCCATCCATGCCGACACCACCCTGGAGTCCTCCATCGAAAGGGCTATCATGCCCGTGTGCATCCGCCGGGCCCTCTCGACCTCCTCCTCGGTCAGGCTGTCCCCGATCCCTCCGGCCACGTCGAGGATGGTGCGGACGGCGTCGTGAAGTGTAGCCGGGTCGACGCCGGCCATAATCAGCAGCGCGCCGCAGTCCAGGAAGTGGGCCGTGCTGCTGTGGATGTCGTAGGCGAGGCCGCGTTTTTCCCGGACCTCGACGAAAAGCCGGCTGCTCATCCCCTCGCCAAGCGCGACGCTCAGCATCTCGACGGCGTACCGGTCGGGATGGTCGAGGGAGACTCCCGGCAAGCCTATGGCCAAATGCGACTGTTCCGTCCTTCGCGACTCCACGCGAACTTGGGGGCCCGCCTGGCTTCCGCCGAAGGGAACCCAGCCTCCGGCGGCTCCCGTCTGCCAGCCCTGGGTCATCGACGCAGCCAAGCCGACCACACGGTCGTGCTCGATATTGCCAGCGACGCTGATGACGACATTCTCAGGCGAGTAGAAGCGGCCCACGTGCTCCAGGACCATCTCCCTCGTCATGCCAGATACGGACTCACCCGTGCCCGCGATGTCCCGCCCCAAGGGGTGGTCCGGCCACAGCAGCTCCTCGATCTGCGCCTCGACCCTGCCGGACGGCTGGTCATTGACCATCTTCTGCTCCTCGATCACCACGAGAAGCTCCCGCTCCAACTCCTCCTGGTCGTACACCGAGTTGCGCACCATGTCGATCAGCAGGTCGAGGGTGTCCTCGAAGTATGGCAGGGCGACCTTGCTCCAGTAGACCGTCATCTCCTGCTCAGTCGAGGCGTTCAGCACGCCGCCCACGCCCTCCACGCCGCCGCTGATGTCGATGGGATTGGGACGCCTCTCGGTGCCCTTGAAGACGAGGTGCTCGACGACGTGGGAGATGCCGGCCCGGTCGTCGGGCTCATAGCGGGAGCCGACGCCGACGTATACGCTCACGGTCACGGAGCGTGTGTGGCTCATCGAACTGGTCACGACCCGCAACCCGTTGTCGAGGGTCGTCCTCTCGAAGGCAGGGCCTTTCCATTGTTGAGATAGGGTCGTACCTTGCCGTTCGGCCTGAGCTTGTCGAAGGCCCCAATTGTGGTTCGACAGGCTCACCACGAACGGACTTTGGAAAGGCCCTGTCTCGAAGGCGGTCGACGATGACATGGCGGCGATTCTATGTCATGGTGCAATGCCGGTCAATTTGCCCTATAGTCACCATATTCGCCGCGGAGGTGATGCAATGGGGTTTTTCTTCATCCAGATGTCGGACACGCAGCTTGGCATGGCGGCCACGCTTGGGGGCGCAGACAACCCCAAGCGTGTGGAGATGCTCGACAGGGGCCTCTGCCCGCCCCCGTTCGAAGAGACCCAGGGGTTCGCCTTCGAGACCGATCACTGCGAGAAGGCCGCTGCCGCAGCCAACAGGCTCAGGCCCGCCTTCGTCGTCGTCACGGGCGACCTGGTGCAGGACCCTTCCGACGCAGACCAGGTAACGGAGTTCAGGCGTTTCGCTGGCCTATTCGACAACGACATCCCCGTGTACGTGGCGCCTGGCAACTGCGACGTTGGGAATACGCCCACGCCGGACCTGCTGGCCCTGTACCGGGAGCGCTTCGGAGCCTACAACTACTCGTTCGATCGCGGCGGCGTACACTTCGTCGTATTCAACACGGGCATCGCCTTCGATCCGTCATCCGCGCCGGGGGAGTGGGAAGCCCAGCTCGAGTTCCTGCGCTCGGACCTCGCCGGAGCGGGTGGGTGCAGAACCATCGCGTTCGGGCACCACCCGCTCTTCGGATCAGGTCCAGACGACGCCGACTCAGCGATGGTCATCCCCGCAGAAAGGCGCCGAGTCATCCTCGATCTGTTCGCGGAGCACGGTGTCGAGGCCATGTTTGCGGGGCACTGGCACAGGAACAACGAAGCCTCCGCCGGCTCATTCGAAATGGTCGTGTCGGGGCCTGTCGGAGTTCCGCTGGGCAGCGACCCATCCGGCTTCCGGGTCGTGCGCGTCCTGGACCCGGGGCTCGACCATACGTACCACAGCCTGGACGAGATCGCCTGACGGAGCTGGCTTCAATTGTTCAGACTGATGAGACACCGGCCGGGAGTCGCTGTCGCCACCGGCATCCCCCTCATCCTTTCGGCAGGCTCCAGCCTTCTCCCGCAAGGAGAGAAGGGGGCAAGAGACCTGCCCAGACCGGAGGGCGAGTCATGTCAACTCACTGAACCTGAACAAGTTGCGTGCGCCGGTCCACATTTGCAATTGAGAAGGGCGCCGACTAACATAACCAGGGCAATCGCATTTTAAGCGGTGGGGCCTCCGTCTTTCCGCCAGAGTGACACTAGTATCGATTCAAGGTAGTTTTGGCGAACGTCCAGCCCCCCGCCCCTCTGGGTTCCCGCCCCCGACTACTCGGGGGCAGGCTTTTCGCGGGAATGACGGCAATCCGAGGGTTCTGTCATATTTAGATTGAAGCAGTACTAGGTCGGCCTAAATGCCGATTGCCCTGCTAACATAACTGTCGGGGTTGATGCCGATGCCCAACGCAGTAATCGTCGTCGACATGGTGGTTGGCTTCCTGGAAGAGGGCCACAACCTCTACAACCCGGCCTACCGGAAGCTCATCCCGAACATACAGCATCTCATCGAGCGCGAGCTCGAGGCGGGCTCTGCCCTGATTTTCATGTGCGACACCCACGACCCCGACGACCTGGAGTTCCGGATGTTCCCCGTGCACTGCGTGAGGGGCACCGGCGAGCCCCGGCTTATAGAGGAGTTCTCCGGCTACGGTGGCCAGATCATTGCGAAGCGCCGATACAGCAGCTTCTTCGACACGGACCTCGGGGAGAGGCTGGCCGATCTGCGGCCCGACAAGGTGATCATCTGCGGAGTGTGCACGGACATATGCGTCATGCACACCGCGGCCGACGCCCGCAACCGCGACTACGCCGTCGAGGTCCCAAGCGACTGCGTAGCGACCTTCGACGCTGCAGCCCACGACCACGCCCTCGAACACATGGAGAATATCCTGGGAGTGTCCATCCTCCATGCCCAGCAAGCCTGACACAGCCATTCGACCACGCCGGGCCGCCTGACGCCCAGGCGCATGATCGACCTACGCCAATCCCACTGAGGTACTTCGCCAGCCAATGGTAAGCAACGAATTCGAGGTCAGACGCCCAGTGCTGGTGGGGGACACAGCAGACGTCTACCTGCAGCGCACCATCACTATCCTTCGCAACGAGAACATCAACCCGGTCGTCACCATGGAGTTCGCGCCCGAGAGGGACGGGGTCCTGTGCGGCATCAACGAGGCGAGACAGCTCCTGTCCAGGATTCTGCCGCAGATGGGCGCCGAGGTCTGGGCGCTATCCGAGGGCTCGACCATACAGGCGAGCGAGGTCGTCCTCCGGGTGAAGGGTCCCTATGGCTCGATAGGCCTGTACGAGACGGCGATCACGGGGATGCTGGCGTCTTCCACGGGCTGGGCCACCGCGGCCAGGGAATGCGCCAACGCGGCCGGAGAGACACCGATCATAGCCATAGGCGCAAGGAACATCCATCCGAATGTCGCACCCCACCTGGACTACGCCAGCGTGCAGGGGGGCTGCGTATCCTGCTCGACGATTCAGGGGGCACGCATGGCCAACGTCACGCCTGCGGGGAACATGCCCCATTCGCTCAACCTGATCATCGGGGACGTGGTCCAGGCGATAGAGGCCTTCGACCGCCACATGCCCCAGGAGGTCCCCCGCGTCGCCCTGGTCGACACACTCCGGGACGAGGCCGAGGACGCCATCAACGCCGCGCGCAGCCTGGGGGACGGGCTCAGGGGGGTCAGGCTCGACACCCCGCCGGAGAGGGGCGGCGTCTCCCCCGACCTTGTGCGGGAGGTCAGATCACGGCTCGACCTCGCAGGCTTCCGGCACGTCGAGATCATGGTGAGCGGCGGAATAACACCAGACAGCATAAGCAGGATGGTCGAGCTCGAGACGCCAGTCGACCACTACGGTGTCGGCTCTTACATCGCCGCTGCGGCTCCCAATCCATTCAAGTCCGACATCCACGAGATCGACGGCAGGCCCGTTGCCAGGAGAGGACGCCTACCAGGGCTCACACCGAGTCCACACCTGGACCGAGTGTACTAGCCGAGGCCCCTTACTCACGCCGCTCTACCCGTCACCAACACGAACCGCCACGCGGTATTCCTGTGGCGCACCACCAGGCTGCACCTCCGCTCCCGCGCCGCCATCCCCTGGGGCCTTCCCGCAATCCTGCCCAACAACACTCAACGACCCTTCTATTCCATCCGACCCGATCCCGCCGAACGGGGCTCTCCCGATCCTTCTCCCTCCTCGCAGCACCTGCAATGTCCCGACCCTAACACTTGTCCGACCTATTGAAGTGACCTGTAGTCGGGATTAGCGGGATGGTGCATCCCACCCGTCCGTGACTGCACTGCTACGACAAGAGGCCGGGCTTCAAGCAACCCTACAGAAACCTGGAATTTGCACCACCGGAATGCAAGCCTCCTGGTCAATTGGCAGGGCCTTTCCATTGTTGAGATAGGGTCGTACCTTGCCGTTCGGCCTGAGCTTGTCGAAGGCCCCAATTGTGGTTCGACAGGCTCACCACGAACGGACTTTGGAAAGGCCTTGGTCAATTGGTGCAACGCACCCTTCCGAAGTCGTCCAGCAGGCCTCCGTCGCGGACCGACATGGTCATCGACCACCCACCCCAGCGCGAGTGCATTGAGGTCAGGTCCCTGTCGATAACGAAAGCTCCCTCCCCGGCTGGCGGGGAGGGAGCTTTCACTGTGGTTCTCTTCTATTCCGGGGACGGGGCACCAAGCCCCGCCCCACTATGGTGTGTCCTTACGGTACCAGGACTCCGGCCTCACTCAGGTACACCCAGTAGCCGTTGTTCTCCGCCAGCTTCACATCCGACCCAGGCAGGACTGACTCGAACACCTGCGTCGTGTTGTTGTAGCCGTAGGCCCTTGTCCACTTCAATCCGCTCAAGTACGCGTCCGCGTCCACCGGATCGCTGCCCACCTCAGATGTGCGCACCGGAATCAGGTTCCAGCCTGCGACCAAGTCTATGGATACCGGAGGCTCCTGCGAGCTCGCGCCCAGCAGATCGACTGCCTGCGTCACCACGCCCGTGGAGTGGATCCAGTATGCCGTTCTCGATGAGACCGTCGACAGTTCAAGCGAGCTGCCAGGCTGTCCAAGCGTGCCGTCGCCCTGCCTCGTCGCCCTGTACCAATTCCTCTTCCTCGCGTCGTAGGTCAGCACGATGTCGACCGCGCCGTTCGTGAACACGTCGTCGATGGCCCTCTTGTCCGGCGCGAGGGACCCAGGTATCGAGATCAGGTTCCAGCCAGGCCTCAGATCAACCTCGGCAGTCCTCTTCGCCACCGTGAACTCAGTCGCCGCGTCCTCGAGCATGTTGCCCGCCGCGTCGGTCGCGCTCAACGTCAGCGTGTACGCGCCAAGCGCCAAGTCCGAGGCTGCCCAGATGAACTCGATGTTGTCGGCGGTGCCGGCCTGGAACATGCCAATCACGTCCATGTCGGTACCGTCAGGCATCGTCAGCGTGGCCGCGTCCAGCGTCACACTAGTGTAGCCGTCACCGGGGTACTCATTCTCGTCGAAGACTATCCTGAGGAACGGGGACTGGTCTTTGACCGTACTGCCGTCTGCAGGATCAACCGTCACCGACGGGGCGCTGCGGTCCACCTGGAAGGTGGCTTCAGCGGGCACGGAGTGATAGGAAACCGCCAAGTCCTCCGAGTCTCCGTCGAAGCCGCTAGCCAACGTGACCGTCCGTGCGCTCGCATCCACACTTGCCACGTCCAACTCAACCACGTTGTCCGTATCACTAATGTCTTCGACCGTCACGTCGTCGCCGTCTATAGTCCCATCGAAGTTTGCGTCACCAATGGGACCGTTGTCGACTGTCAGCAGCTTCATGTCGTTGCCGCTGGTGTCTGCATCCGAATCTCCGATCGACGGCGCCTCGTCCGCGACCGCAGTCAGGTTGTTGGTCGTGTTGTTCCCGAGATCCGTGACCTGGACCGACACACCGTACATGCCAGTCGGGGAGTCCCCAACCTCGAAGGTGGCGCTGGCCGTCAGCGGAGTCGGCCTAGAGACGGATACCGATTCTCCCTCGGAGCCATGTACAGTAACCACCACTCCCGCAGTGGCCAGCTTCTCATCGAAGCCAAGAGAAATCCCAACCTCGGCATCTGTGCCGACCAACTCGCTGTCGAGCTCCAAGCTCGTGATGGTCGCGCCGATACTGTCCGACGCCGTCACCTTGCTCGCGGCATCATCAGCCGTGTCGACTTCGTTGCCCGCCTTGTCGGTGATCAATCCCACGACCGATACAACAGGCTTGGCATCCGGCTCAAGGTCGGTAACTGTCAGCGTGACGATCCTCTCCTCGTTATCAGGCGTATCGTCGTCGTCAGCCTTCCTAGAGGCTGCCGTCACGACCACACCCGTAACCTCGAAGTCGCTTCCGTCACCGTCGACGGTGTTGGCGGCCAAAGCCTCATCAAAGGCGACCACCACCGTGGTCTTCGACGTTGCGTCGGCCGTCCTTACTCTGGGACGGTCGAGGTCGATGTCTATCGTGTACTGGTCGTCGCCAGTCCCAACCGTTGACGTGTTCCCTGCACCGTCCATCGCCGTGATGGTTAACGGGAACTCGTTCAGGTTCCCTGTATCCACGGCATACCCGGCCCACTCAGAGGTTGGCCTGGCATAGATTGCGCGGACTCCGTCATCAATGCTCAGGAAGGACACTCCGGTTGCCTCTGTCCCGTTAATGGTCAACGTGATGTTGTTCAAGTTCTGAATGTCTATTCCAGAACCCGTGTCGATCACGTCGAAGCTAATGGTCGGGTTGCCTACCCTAGTGTAGGAGCCGTCGGCCGGGGATATGCTCGAAATCTGGGGACTGACCGTGTCCACTGTGACCGTGTCGGTGTCGACGACCGCCAAGTCGCTGTTGTAGTAGGTAACGGTGAGGGTGTCGCCGTCCTGGACCCAAACGCCACCGTCGGCATAGCCAACCGATCCGTCCTCGCAGGGACCATTCCCTGCAGCATTATCGAGATCTATCCTCGCCTGGGTGCACCAGCCAGCGTTCCCCGACGACGCAGCGTCGCCACTGAGAGTGGCCATGCCGGAGAACAAATTCGACGTCGCTGACGACTCGTCAATCGTGACCCACTCGCCCTGAGGATCGGAGGTGCTGGTTACCTTGGCCCTCTGGATACCCGTCGGGCCGTCGGACGCCTTTCCGTCAGCCACGTCCCTCAGGTTCCCATCATAGGAGTCAGTGACGTGGAACTGGAACTCTACCTCTATGTCACCGCCCGAGACTGCTTCCAAGAGGATAATCCCGCCGTCTTCATCAGTGGAGAGGGCGAAATTCCCCTTAACCTTGGTAGTCAGAGCCTCAGTCACCAAGGGGGTGGCCGCGCCCATGTAGTCACTCGAAATCTCGAACCCCATAGCTGTGGTCGTGGCAGTGCTGTCAGGGCCAGCTACCATGGTGGCCAAGTTCAGGTACTTAGTGCCAGCCGCAACACCCATGAAGGTGGCTTTGCCCGTCTTTGTCGTTCCGAGATCGTCATCGTTGATCTGGAAGGACGCGTCAATACCAGCCGTGATGAAGGATATGTCCTCCCCCGCGCCGGAAACCCATTCCACTTCACCGTCGTCTGGTTCGGCCTGGACCCTGGTGGTCCCCGACGCCGCAAAGACGGCCACGAGCAGCCCCAAGGCCGCCAATACGGTCAGGAACCTAACTGGATGATTCACTGTCTACCCCCTTGTTGTATCCGCTTTTCGCTGGATTCAGACATGTACTCGGCTCGTACACAAACGTAAGCCCGAGAACCTGTGGTTCCCGGGAGCCCTCTGGGCTCGCTCTCGGCACGGCGCGTAGGCACGCCATCGATGCCTCTCTATCTCGCTGAGTCTACAGGGCCGGTAAGGTTGTACACCAGGCGCATCGGCTTGTCAAGTAGATTTCGGCCTAGCTCCATACGTACAACGGGCCTTGGGACTCTCGCTCGGGCTGGTTGTCACTATATACCACGTCTAAAGTTTGTGTCAATGGGAATTGAGGTGTGATTCCTTGCTCCGGCGACACCCGATTTCGGCCCGCCTGCCATAGGCCGGGAGCGGGTCGCGGCCTCGCGGGAGCATAGTAGGGTCGGAGGCTACACTGCACCCCGCCACCCTTCTGGGTTCCCGCGTCCGCCTCCGGGGGGCAGGCTCTTCGTGGGAACGACGGGTTGTGCGCGAGAATGACGGTCGGCATCGGCGGGTCTAGCCTTCTTTGCCCAGGGTCGAGAGGAATGCGGCGTTGTCCTTGGTTTTGCGGAGCCTCTCGATGACCTTCTCCGTGGCCTCGGCGGAGCCCATGGAGTCGGAGGCTATGATGCTGACCATGCGCCGGAGGAGCCAGACCTGTCTGAGAGTCTCTTCGTCCAGGAGGAGCTCCTCGCGCCTGGTGCTGGAGCGCGAGATGTCGATGGCGGGGAAGACGCGGCGCTCGGCGAGCTTGCGGTCCAGGTGGACCTCCATGTTGCCGGTGCCCTTGAACTCCTCATAGATAACGTCGTCCATGCGGCTGCCCGTGTCTACGAGGCAGGCGGCGATGATGGTAAGGCTTCCTGCGTCCTCCGTGTTGCGGGCTGCCCCAAAGAAGCGCCTGGGCGGGTATAGGGCGACGGGGTCGACGCCTCCGGAGAGGGTTCTCCCGCTGGAGGGCATGGCGACGTTGTACGCCCTGGTGAGCCGGGTGAGGCTGTCGAGGAGCACGACGACGTGCTGCCCTGTCTCCACCATGCGCTTGGCCCTCTCGAGCACCAGCTCGGCAACTTGGCAGTGGTTCTCGACCGGCTCGTCGAAGGTGGAGCTGTAGACCTCGCCCTGGATCGAGCGGGTCATGTCGGTGACCTCCTCCGGGCGCTCGCCGATGAGGGCGGCGAGGAGCTGCACGTCGGGTTCGTTGGCGGAGATGCCGTTGGCGATCTGCTTGAGGATCGTGGTCTTGCCCGCCTTGGGGGGCGATACGATCATACCTCTCTGGCCCCGCCCGATGGGAGAGACCAGGTCGATGAGCCTGGTGGAGAGCTCGGTTCGAGTGGTCTCGATCGTCATCCTCTGAGTAGGGAATATGGGCGTGAGGTTTTCGAAGTGGGGGCGCTCGCGGGCCTTGTCGGGCTCGATGCCGTTGATCTCCTCGACGCGCACGAGGCTGAGATACCTCTCGCCGTCCTTGGGCAGGCGCACCTGGCCGGACACTTCGTCACCTGGGCGGAGGCCGAACCTGCGGATCTGGGACTGAGAGACGTAGACGTCGTTGTTATTGGAGCGGTGCCCGTTGGTGCTCTTGAGGAAGCCGTAGCCTTCGTTCGTCTTGGACAGTATGCCACTGGCGACGGCGTTGCCATTCTGCTCCACTACGGGAGGGGTGCGGTCGTCGTCGACCTGCCGCGGTCGGCGGCGGCGGTACGATGGTGATTCTGGCAGTGTTCTTCTCCTTAGGATTGGTGGCTGTAAGCGCTCAACTACAAGCCCTGAGCCTGCATCTCAGACGCCTGCGGTAGTCTCAGCCGGTGATTCCCTGCGGCTATGCAAGGCGGCGCACTGCTCCGAGTCGGCGCTGCCACGCCAGCTATGTGGGTTCCTTCAACTGACTCGGAGCAGACTCCTGAGTTGCATGGGGCTGCGGGCGGCGGTTGGGAACGCTTTGCCCGGAAATGCCGGACAACTGCGAATGTCCTGGAGGTGTGTTGGAGAAGGAGGGTCGTCTAAGCCTGATACCAGCATAGCACAGGGCCGTGACGGCAGTCCATACCTTGGCGCCCAACAATGACAAGAAATTCCTGAAATCCATCTCTATATGGTTGGGGACTGCTCACCGCTCCTCAATGGGCATGGCGTGCTGGCTGCCCTCCCTGAGGGTCCCCACGGCTGCCCGGACGAACTCGCGAAAGAGGGGATGAGGCCTGTCGGGCCTGGAGCGGAACTCGGGGTGGAACTGGACGCCGACCATGAAGGACGGCCCGACGTACTCCATGATCTCGACAAGCCTGCCGTCGGGAGACAGGCCGGTGGGCCACATACCGACCTCCTCGAAGCCCTCCCTGTAGGTGTTATTGACCTCATACCTGTGGCGGTGCCGCTCGTGGATTGCGCCGTCGGCCCCATAGGCGCGGGCCGCCATCGAGTCGGGCGCCAGCTGGCACGGGTAAGTCCCCAGCCGCATGGTCCCGCCCTTGTCCGTAACGCTCCGCTGGTCGGGCATCAGGTCGATCACAGGGTGGGCCGTGCGGGGATCGAACTCTGTCGAGTTGGCGTCGGCAAGACCCATGAGAGTGCGCGCGGCCTCGATCACCATCACCTGCATTCCGAGGCAGAGGCCAAGGTAGGGGACCCGGTTGCGGCGGGCGTACTCGACGGTCTCGATCATGCCCTGCACACCCCGCTCCCCGAATCCGCCCGGAACTACGATGCCCATGGCGTCGTCGAGGAACTCGCCAGGGCCGCACCGCTCTATCTCCTCGGAAGGCACCCAGCGCAGGTCGACGCCGCATCCGAGAGCGAGACCGGCATGAGTCAGGGCCTCGCGTACGGAGAGGTACGAGTCGGGCAGCTCGACGTACTTGCCTACGACGGCTATGGTGAGCACATCGTCGAGCTCATGCATTCTGTCGACCATGACGCTCCAGCCGCCGAGGTCCCCTGAGGCGTTCGGAAGGCGGAGGCTCTCGATCATCAGTCCTCCGAGCCCTTCCTCCTCCAGGATGAGAGGGACCTGGTACACGCTGTCGACGGTCGGGAGGGCGATTACGCCACGCCTGAGCACGTCGCAGTGGACGGCGATCTTGTCCTTGATGTCGTCTTCGACGGGGTAGTCGCTCCTGCAGACGATGGCGTCGGGCTGAATGCCGATGCTGCGCAGCTCCCTGACGCTGTGCTGAGTGGGCTTGGTCTTGAGCTCGCCGGTGGCCCCTATATAAGGAAGATAGGTGACGTGGATGTAGAAGACGTTGTCGCGGCCGACCTCGTTCCGCATCTGCCGGATGGCCTCGAGGAAGGGCAGTCCCTCGATATCGCCCACTGTCCCGCCCACCTCGGTGACTATCACGTCGGCTCCGCTCTCTTCGGCCAACCGAAGGATGCGCCGTTTGATGGCGTCGGTGACGTGTGGTACGACCTGGATGGTGCCGCCGAGGAATTCCCCCCTGCGCTCGCGTGATATGACATCGCTGTATATCTGGCCGGCGGTCACGTTCGACAGCTCGGTCAGGTCGACGTCGATGAACCGCTCGTAGTGGCCGAGGTCGAGGTCGGTTTCGCAGCCGTCGGTGGTGACGAAGACCTCGCCGTGCTGATAGGGCGACATGGTGCCCGGGTCGACGTTCAGATATGGGTCGAGCTTGAGGACGGAGACGGAGAGTCCGCGGCTCTTGAGGATGCGGCCCAGGGACGCAACGGCTATGCCCTTGCCCACGGAGCTCACAACGCCGCCCGTGACGAACACGAAGGCGGTCATGGTTGACCCTGGCCTCGGATCCGAATTGAAGGAGCTTGGAGCGTTATGGGGATGGTCAGCGGAGGCTTCTGAAGACTGTTCAAGAAGGGTCTGGCAAGAGGGTCGGCGATGCTGCGGGGCTCCATCTAGCGGGCCGCCCCGACGCAGGCGATGCCGGGTCCGTGTGCGAGCATTATGGCCGTCCCTCGGTGGCTGGGCAGAGTATAGGGTCGTCCCGGCAGGGGTGTCAACAAGAGATTCGGTCTTCCGTCGACAGGGCCTGCCGTGGCGGAGGACTGCCCCTTCGGCAAGCTCAGGGCGAACATGCCTGCCCTCGGAGCCTGGGCCTAGGTGTCGAGGCCGAGATCGCCCTCCCAGAGGCGCCGCATTTCCTCAGAGGTCTCCAGGAGATGCTTCAGGGACCCCTCGGCCTCCACGAGGCCGTCCTTCAGGACGATTATGTGATCGGCGACGCGGTAGGCTGCGCGGCGGTGGGACACGACGAGGCTCGTCGTCCCGTCGAGCTCGGCTACGCGCGTCCACAGCCTTCGTTCGGTGTTCACGTCGAGGGCGCTGGACACGTCGTCGATCACCAGGAGCTCTGGGGCCCTGACGAACATGCGGGCGGCGGCCGACCGCTGCACCTGTCCGCCTGATAGCCGTACGCCGCGGGGGCCGACGACGGTATCGAGGCCGTCGTCCAGCTCCTCCACGTCGCGCTCCATGGCAGCCGTCCTGATGGCGCCCGGCATGTCGACCATCAATTCGGGCAGTCCCAGCAGTATGTTGGAGCGCAGCTCCTCGCTGAACAGCCGGGGCACCTGGGAGACGTAGGCGCAACGTGGCGGGACGAGGAACTCGCCGGGTTCGTCGACGACGGCGCCGTTCCACCTGATCTCGCCAGCCTGCATCGGGAGCGAGCCTATGATCGCCCGCAGCAGCGTGGACTTGCCCGATCCGATACGCCCGGTGACGACGGTGAAGCCGCCGCGACGCAGGCTCAGGTTCACGCCGTGGACGCCGCGTCCGGAGACGGGGTGCTCGTACGCCAGCCCATCGACCTCCAGGGATTCGAGGCGGTCCGCGTCCGTCTTGGGCTCGAAGGGTACGTCAGGCATACGTCCGAACAGGTAGCTGCGGCGCCTCCGCACGAGCTCGACCGGCTCCGCGTCCGGCATGAGGCCTCTCAGCCGGTCCAGGGACACACCGACCTGCCGGTAGCGCATCAGCGTCCTGCCCACCTCGGCGGCCATCCACTGGGTCCACCCCAAGTAGAAGACGAAGAGGGACAGGTCGCCGACCGAGAAGCTCTCGGTGCCGAGGGAGCGGGCCGCGGCAATGAGGACGAAGCCGGTGCCGATATTCTGGATATTGGAGAATACGGCATTGAGGCTTTCGCTGAGCAGGACGTCCTTGAGGGTCGTGCGCTTGCGCTCGGCGTTGAGCTCGTCGAAGCGGTCCAGCACCCGGTCCTCGGCGTTGGCCACCTTGATCGCCTCCGCCGCGCCGAACATCTCCCCAATGAAGCCGGTGACGTCCCCGGCGGCCTCCCTGCTCTCCTTCCGATACCGCTGGATTCTCTGCCGCACCAAGTTGACGACGAATACGACAAGGAATATGGGGACGAATACGCCGAAGGTCATGAGGACGTCGATGCGGGCCATGATGAAGAGCGCCGTCGGCAGGAAGAACATGTGAGCCACGAAGAACTTGAACTGGGAAATGTACTCGGCAACGTGGTCTGCATCGTCCCGGAAGCGGCTGACGGCCTCGCCCGGAGAGCTCGGCAGGGAGCGGTGCGCTGGCAGGTCCATCAGGTAGGAGAAGGCGTTGCGCTGCAGCATCGCGGCGACGTTGAAGTAGCTGTAGTCGTGCAGCACGACTCCGCCCACGAACAGGGTGAAGACCAAGACGCCGATGGCTACCAGGATCGCGCACAGCTCCCAAATGCCGAAGGTGACGCTGGCCTCGCCCGTGAGCTGGTCGAATACCTCCCGCTGTATGAGTCCGACGGCGTTCTCCAGCACCACCATCCAGAAAATGACGACGAGGAGCTCGGCGAGCAGGGGCCACTTCAGGGCCCAGAATATGCGGAGAAGGGTGCGCCAGGCGCTCATGCCAGCATCTCCCCGGCATCGGCCGACAGCATCTGGTGGAACCTGGAGTCCGGCGCCGCCGCCAGCCGCTTCCGCTCCCCGTGCTCGACGACGCGTCCATGCTCCAGGACCATCACCTCGTCGCAGCGGTCGAGGGTGGAGAGCCGGTGGGCTATGACGATAACTGTGCGGCCCTCTACGAGCCTGTCGACGGCGCGCTCGATCAGCCGCTCGGTGCCGGGATCGATCCTGGACGAGGCCTCGTCGAGGACGACCACGCGGGGGTCGCGGAGGAATACGCGCGCGAAGGCGAGGAGCTGGGCTTCGCCCGCGGACATGCCCGCGCCCTCGGAACGGAGGACTGTGTCGAGGCCGTGGGGCAGGTCCTCGTACCAGGCGCCCAGGCCGAGCTCCTTCACCACCTCGATCATCCGCTCGTCGGGGATGGTGTAGTCGAGCAGCGTCAGGTTGTCACGCACGGTGCCTTCGAACAGCCGCACGTCCTGGGTCACGATGCCGACCTGTCCCCGCAATTGGGAGATGCTCGCGTCCCGCACGTCCTCTCCGCCAAGGAGCACGCG
The DNA here is from genome assembly GCA_965261325.1 of Dehalococcoidia bacterium. GTDB lineage: Bacteria > Chloroflexota > Dehalococcoidia > Lucifugimonadales > CAJWER01. The sequence continues at coordinate 1,330,573 of CBDHCU010000009.1, read as the reverse complement.
GCCCCTGTCAGGGTCATAGAGGCGGAACAGGAGCCTGGTGATGGTCGTCTTGCCGCTGCCCGTGCGCCCCACAAGCCCGAGCGCTCGTCCCGGGGCGAGCTCGAACGAGACTTCGTGCAATACGGGTTCGCTGGCGTGATAGGAGAAGGAGACGTCGTCGAATCGCACGGGCAGCGCACCTTCGGGGAATCGGACGCCCGGCCCGTCGAGCACGCGCGGCTTCGTCTCCAGCAGGTCCAGTATGCGGATCACGCTGGCGGTCGCCCGTTGCAGGTTGTTGAGCTGCTGGGTGAAGCGCTCCATGGGTTCCAGCAGCATCCTCGTGTAGTGGACGATCAGGTACACGGTGCCTATGGTGACGAGGTCGTTCATGAAGAGCCACGCGCCCACGCCGAGGGCGACGGCGTTCCCGACGGCGAACGAGAACCATGTCGTGTTGAGGACCAGGCTGATCATCAGCGAGGCGACGAGGTTCTTGCGGAACCAGTCCCTGATCCTGCTGTGGAAGCCGAGCATCACGTAGGGACGCGCGGCGCTGGTGCGTATGTCCTCCCGTCCGGCGAGCCGCTCTTCTATGAAGCCGAAGGTCTGGGCGCTCGCTTCCCTGACCGCACGGAACCGGTCCACGGTGAGGTTGCGCAGGCTGTACAGCGCAACGAGCACCACCAGAGCGAAGGCGGCCAGGACCAGACCAGCCCGCCACTCTTCGCGGAAGAGGAGGACCAGGATGCCGACAAGAAGGATGGTGCTGCCCAGTATGTGTATGACGAACGTGGAGAAGAAGCCGCCGAGCTCCTCGGCGTCGCTGTCGATGCGCTCGATCATCTCCCCAGGTGTGCGCCGGTTGTGGAATGACATGTCGAGCTTCATGCAGTGGCGGGCCAGGTCGCCTCGGAGTGCGTTGGTAGCCGTCCAGCCCACGCGGCCGCTGGTGTAGGTGGTGACTACGTTGACGGCCTGCTGAACGAGAGCGACGGCCGTGAACAGCACAGCGATCCATACGAGTTGGACGACGGGGCTGCCCCCCAGCGCCTCGTCGATGAAGTAGCGCAGGATCTGGGGGCCGACGAGCTGCAGTCCGATGTTTACCAGGAGCAGGACGGCGACCGCCGACGCGAGAGCCTTCTGGGGCCTGAGGTAGGTCCAGAGCAGGCTCGCGTACTTCCTGAACGGAACTCGCGTCCTAGGCGGGGATGTAGTGTGCATATGCGTCAGAGCGGCAACCTGAAAAAGGGTTAAGTTACAAGGATAGACACGGGGCGGGCTGCCGCCTACCATTCCGACGGACACCGGCCCACGTGTCCAGGTCCGATCCCGGAGGATGAGGTGCGGTTCGATGGGTCACGCTACGACGTACGACATCGCGGACGCCTGCGTAACGCCTGCGTGGGCTGTCCTTGAATTGAGTCTCAGGGGCCTCATGGAAATATCCTACAACTTTAAGTACACTTGAAGTCAACTCCTGTTGAGGAGGGTGATGCCAGCACTACCTAACAGGCTCACAATCGGGCAGATGGCTTCTCGAAGCGGAGTCCAGACGTCCGCGCTCCGCTACTATGAGTCGCGCGGACTGATTTCTTCTGATAGAATGGCGGGCGGCCAGCGCCGGTACACTCGGGAGACACTGAGGCGAATTGCGGTCATCCGAGTAGCTCAGACCGTCGGTCTCACACTGGAGGAGATAAGAGGGGCACTGAACGAACTCCCCCTGGCGCGAACTCCCAACCGACAAGACTGGGAGTGGCTGTCTCAGATGTGGCGCGGCTCGCTAGACGGCCGCATCGCAGAACTCGAGGCGCTGCGTGACAGGCTGTCGGGGTGCATCGGTTGCGGCTGTCTCTCGCTCGAGAACTGCGGTCTCTTCAATCCTGACGATCAAGCCGCCGACGATGGCGCCGGCGCCCAATACCTCTTGGGTGGCACTCCGGACCCTGAAGCGAGGCGCTCCTCCTAAGGAGTGCGTTTGCATCAAGACGACCCAACCAAGGGTTCGATGTTCAGTACGTCCGGTCCCCACCAAACTGGACGAATCGAGATCCCCTACCGTGAGGTTCGTACTGAACCTATAACAGGACCTAGCGACTGTGCGTCAGGGCCAACAGCCTCAAAAGGGTTAGGTGGTTAGGTTGCAAGGATAGACACGGGGCGGGCTGCCGCCTACCATTTCCGACTGACATCCCCCACATAGCCCGGCGGAATCCCGGAGGATTGAGATGCGGTTCTATCGTTTGCTGTACGACGACGCCAACCTGGCGCTGGCGGCCGAGACGCCCGACGGCAGTCTCGTCGACCTGACATCCATCGACCCCGACCTGACCGAGATAGAGGACCTGGCCCTGGCATCGTCCCTGTCGGGGATCACAATAGACGAGGCGGCCCGGAACCTGATCGAGGCCGGTGACGGCGATTCCCTTGACCTGGAGCCCATCGTCGACGGATCGAGGGAGCGAGGGGCGAGCCCAGGCCCGTATCTGGACAGGCCGTTCGACCCGCCGGAGGTGTGGGCTGCCGGCGTGACCTACAAGACGAGCGAGATGGAGCGGAGGCGCGAGAGCAAGACGCCGGACATCTACTCGCGGGTTTATGCGGCGGAACGCCCGGAGATTTTCATGAAGGCGACTCCCGAGAGGTGTGTCGGGCCCTTCGAGGCCATCGGCGTCAGGGAGGACTCCGAGTGGAATGTACCGGAGCCGGAGCTTGCCTTCGTGCTGTACAAAGGCGAGATCATCGGCTACACGATCGGCAACGATGTCAGCAGCCGGTCAATCGAGGGCGAGAACCCACTCTACCTGCCGCAGGCCAAGATGTATGACCGGTGCTGCGCGATAGGGCCGTGCTTCGTCACTGTGGAGACGCTTGGCGCCGCCAACAACCTGGGCATCAGGTGCGAGATACGCCGCGGCGGGAAGGTGGTGTTCGAGGGGGAGACTTCCACCTCGTCGATGGCGAGAAGCTGCGAGGAGCTCGCGGACTGGCTCCTGAGACACAACACGGTACCCAACATGACGACGGTGCTCACGGGCACGGCCATCGTGCCCCCGCCGGAAATTACGCTGGAGGAGAGCGACGAGGTGTCGATCGAGATCGAGGGTATCGGGGTGCTGGAGAACGACGTGGTGGTCGTATAGCGTGGGAGCCCCCATCCTAACCTTCCCCCCAAATGGGGGAAGGGACAAGAATCGAACCTTTTGGCCCACGCCAAGTCGTCCTCTCCCTTCCCCATTCCCATCCTCTCCACCATTGGGGGGAGGGAGCATTTAGAGAGGGGATTCTGCCAACTCCCTTCGTATTACCTCAACCACACCTTCGGGTTCGCGCAGGACGTCGTCGTTCCAGAACCTGAGTACCCGATAGCCCTCTGACCTCAACCATGTAGTCCGCCGACTGTCGTAGTTGGCCTGCTCATCGCCGTGCTGGCCGCCGTCCACTTCGACCACCAGCCGCCTTTCCAAGCAGACGAAATCGACGATGAACCGGCCGATGGCCTGCTGTCGCCTGAACTTGTGACCGTCGACCTGGCGGCGGCGAATGTGTCTCCAGAGAGCCTGTTCAGCATCGGTCGGCGCCCTTCGGAGCTCGCGAGCCTTTCCGATTGCGGAAGGGTGAGGCAAGTCAGGGGACCCCAACGTTCAACAATTCAGTGTCTACACCTTCCCAAACTGCACCCCAAGCGTGGGAGCCCCCATCCTAACCTTCCCCCCAAATGGGGGAAGGGACAAGAATCGAACCGTTTGGCCCACGCCAAGTCGTCCTCTCCTGTCCCATTCCCATCCTCTCCACCATCTGAGGGGAGAGTTAGAGAGGGGATTCTTTGGCCCGGCGCGACTAAACGATTTCCCTGACCGTGGCGCCTATGTCGGCTGGGGTGGGCACTATGGCTGCGCCGGCCCTCTCGAGCGCGGCGATCTTCTCGGAGGCCCGGGCGGCCCGGCCGGTGATGATCGCGCCCGCGTGACCCATGCGCCTGCCCGGCGGGGCGCTGCGCCCTACTATGAGGGCAGCGACGGGCTTGCTGAAGTCGCTGGCGATGAACTCGGCTGCCTCCTGCTCGCGCGAGCCGCCTATCTCTCCTATCAGCACGACGGCGTCCGTGTCGGGGTCGTCCTCGAACATGCCCAGCACGTCTACGAACGACGTTCCCGACACAGGGTCGCCGCCGATGCCCACGCAGGTCGACTGGCCGATGCCGAGCCCGGTTAGCTGGCCGACGGCCTCGTATGTCAACGTGCCGCTCCGGGACACGACGCCTACCCTGCCCGGCTTGTGGATGGCGCCCGGCATGATCCCCACCTTGCAGGCGTGGCCGGGGGATATGAGGCCGGGGCAGTTCGGGCCGATGACGGTCACGTCCTTGTCCCTAATGTAGTGGACGACGCCGACCGTGTCCGAGACGGGTATGCCCTCGGTGATGCAGACGACGACAGGGATGCCGGCGTCGACAGCCTCTACGATGGCATCGGCGGCGAAGGGGGGCGGAACGAATATGAGGGACATGTTCGCGCCTGTCTCTTCGACGGCGTCCGCGACCGTGTTGTAGATGGGGACTGTGTCCTCGAAGAGGCCGCCGCCCTTTCCGGGCGTGACCCCTGCGACCAGGTTGGCGCCGTACTCCCTGCAGCGGCTGGCATGGAAGCTGCCCTCCTTGCCGGTGATCCCCTGCACCAGGAGTCGGGTGTTCGAGTCGGCGAGAATACTCAAGAGGCGTTCCCTTTCATTCGGCCCATTGCTGTGGAGAACGAGCTCGGGCGAGGCTGGCTCCCATGGCTCTGCAACCGGCGGCAGTCAGCCCGCAGCGCCCAGGACTTCGTCGACAGCCCGCGCAGCCCCCGCGAGGTCGTCGACGAGCCTGACCTTCAGGTCGGACGTCGACAGTATCCCGCGCCCCTCCTCCGCGTTGGTGCCCAACATACGGACGACGATGGGGGTGTCCATCTGCGGGTCCTCTTCGGCTGCCTGGAGCATGCCCCTTGCGACAACGTCGCAGCGGAGTATGCCCCCGAAGATGTTTATGAGCACGGCCTTCACGCCGGGGTCGGAGAGGATGATGTGGAGGGCGCGGGCGACCTTCTCCTCGTCGGCCCCGCCTCCCACGTCCAGGAAGTTGGCGGGCCCCGCGCCCGTCTGGCCGATGACGTCCATCGTGGCCATCGCCAGGCCAGCGCCGTTTACCATGCAGCCCACGTCGCCGTCCAGCTTGACGTAGCTGATGCCGTACTCTGCCGCCTGGGCCTCGAGCGGGTCGTCCTGCGCGGGGTCGTGCAGGCCGCCCAGGTGGGGGTGGCGGAACAGCGCGTCGTCGTCGAAGTCGATCTTGGCATCGGCGGCAAGCACCCTGCCGTCGCCGGTGACGGCGAGGGGGTTGATCTCGACCATCGAGCAGTCGCTGTCGCGGAATATGCGGTAGAGGCTCTGCATCATGGAGGCGACGGGCCTGACCTGGGCGGCGCCCAGACCGAGTCCGTACGCAATTCTGCGGCCCTGGTAGGGCTGGAGCCCGAGGCCGGGGTCGACCGCTATCCTCATGATCCTGTCAGGTGTGGACTCGGCGACCTCCTCGATGTCCATGCCGCCGGCCTCGCTGACCATGACCACGGGGCCGCGCGCCGCGCCGTCGGTGACGATGCCGACGTACAACTCGCGCTCTATGTCGAGGGGCTCCTCCACCAGCACGGCGTCGACGGGCACGCCCTCCGGGCCGGTCTGGAAGGTCACGAGCCTTGTGCCCAGCATCGCGCCGGCGGCTTCGGCGGCCTCGTCGGGGGATGAGACGACCTTGACTCCGCCGACCTTGCCGCGTCCACCGGCGTGGACCTGGGCCTTGACTACGGCCCTGCCGCCCAATCCTTCGGCAACGGTCCGGGCCTCGTCAGGGGTGAGGGCAGGGCCGCCCCGCGGGACAGGCACGCCGCCATCGGCGAGGATGCGCTTGGCCTGGTACTCGTGGACCTTCAAGACTGTGCTCCGAGACCAGCCTTCCGGTCGGCCCCGAGGGCCAGCAGGCGCAAGCCCCGGAATTGCCCCCTCTCCCTCGACGGGAGAGGGTTGGGGTGAGGGTGTGGAGTGGCGGAGGGAGTGGGATTCGAACCCACGATGAGATTGCTCCCATACCGGTTTTCAAGACCAGCGCCATAAACCACTCGGCCATCCCTCCGCAATGTAGTGAAGGTCATTTTACCCTGCACCGGGGCGAGGCGGCAATCAGGGGCGAGGCCGAGACGGTCCTGCGCAGCAGAAGGGAGGCGCGGTCCAAGGCCGCCTAATTGTCATCGAATGTGTAGGCGATCTCATCATGCTGGGATACATCCAGGCCGACTTCCTCGTCACGGTCGGGCAGTCGGAGGCCCATCGTATACTTGATGGCCAGCAGGATTACACCCGTAGCTATGAAGGACCAGCCCCACGCCGCGCCCACGCTTATCAGCTGGTACAGTATCTGCTCGCCGCGGCTCACGCCTTCAGCCAGGGCCCCATAGCCTACGCCCACGAAGAGCCCGGTGGCTATGGCCCCCCACGTACCGCCGATGCCGTGAACCCCCAACACCGCCAGGGAGTCGTCGATCCGGAGCTTACCGAGGAGCTCCACTGCCCAATAGCAAGCGATCCCGGCTACCATACCGATGACGATCGCAGGCATGGTGCCTACGAATCCTGCGGCCGGAGTTATTGCAACAAGCCCGGCTATAGCTCCGGATGCCGCACCGACAACGCTGGGCTTCCTGTCGAATAGCCACGACATCCCCGTCCAGGCTATGACGCCCGCCGCCGCCGCCACGTTCGTGACGACGAAAGCGTTCACGGCGTTTCCATCGGGGGCCAGGGCGCTTCCCGCGTTGAACCCGAACCAGCCAAACCAGAGAAGCCCTGCGCCGAGAACAACCATGGGCACGTGATGCGGGATCATCTCCTCTTCGCCGTAGCCGAGACGCTTGCCTATGACGATGGCCGCAACCAGTGCGGCCACGCCGGACTTGATATGGACCACGGTGCCGCCCGCATAGTCCAGGGCTCCCAAAGAGCCGATCCAGCCGTCGGCGCCCCACACCCAGTGAGCGAGAGGGGCATAGACCACGGTTAGCCATATGACCATGAACACCAGGAAGGAGGAGAATCTCATGCGCTCGGCGAATCCGCCTATGACCACGGCAGGCGTAATCATGGCGAACATACCCTGGAAGATCATGAACGCCTGGTGCGGGATCGTATCCGAGTACGGCCCCGCCTCCGTTGCGCTAACGCCCGACAGCGCGAACCATTCGAGGTTCCCGACGAACCCGCCGATCGACGGGCCAAACGCGAGGCTGTAGCCCCAAAGCACCCACACGACACCGACCACGCCCATGGTCACGATGACCTGCATGAGCGTCCCAGCGACATTCTTCTTCCGGACGAGGCCGCCGTAGAAAAAAGCCAATCCGGGGATCATCAGCAAGACAAGCGCCGAGCTTATGAGGACCCAGGCCGTATCCGCCGCGCTAATCATGCATCACTACCTCAACAGGGAATTGTGCGCTGCTCTATGACGAGCCTGGCGCCCGACCCAGGATACAACGGGCTCGATGTGGTGCCGAATGGGTGGGCGGTCAGCATCTTTGTCGGCAAAGCCCATAGCCCTGCTCCGACGCTATCCTACAGAACCCTCTGATGATTCCCACGTCTCTACATCTGAATTGATGAATCCCTGGAAGAACGATACTCTCTTGCCTCTAGCGATGTTCTGGGCAGAAAGCCAGTCCACGTTGATATCAGGAGACCTTCCATCTCCAAAGGACTTATCCGAATCCTCACCTGACATACGGTCTCTCCAGCTGTTAGCGCTGTGGCAGAAGCCTACTTTCCCCGACCATCTGCCGAGCTCGGCGTATGACCACTTCTCTCCGTCATAGAGAAATCCCAGAACGCTGGTATCGTATCCTCTGGGATTCTGCACCTGCCGCGGGAATTCAGGAATCAAGAGCGCCTCTGAAGAAGATCCGGCGACCGCATCCTCATACCTCACCAGTTCAGGGAAACTCTGTACGTCTTCCCATTTCAAACCACCCTTGCACTCAACGTATACGGTGGTGTCACCCTTGAGAACAAAATCTGGTAGCCACCCACCGAGGGGATGCCTCGGCTGTTCCCATCGCCAGCTGAATTTGTTGAACAGAGCGGCACAGGTGGCTTCATGGAGGCTGTCGAATTCGTTGTTTTGGAACCGTACTTTTCCCACGTTCATGCTCCTGCTGATCTAGCTCCGCCAGCTCAGGTATGATCTAGTCGTGGTGCCGAAGGCCGGATTCGAACCGGCACGGGATGTAACTCCCAACGGTTTTTGAGACCGCCGCGTCTACCGTTCCGCCACTTCGGCACGAGGCGCGAGGGGTAATCGCCCCACCGTGCCATTATCAGGAACGCGCCGCGCACACGTCAACAGTGAGCTCAGACGCACCTGCGCAGTCTTTCGCGTAACTCTCCGAGCAGAGCAGCACAGGGGACCCTAAGCGACGCAATCCAAGCTGGCCCCCGGCCCCCCTAGATTCCTGCCTCGTATCGAGTACGGGGCAGGCTCTACGCGGGAATGACGGTTGTGCAAAGGTCTCCCTGAGTTGACGGCAGCGGTTGGGGATGGGTTCCCGCCCCGTATCGAGTACGGGGCAGGCTCTGCGCGGGAATGACGGTTGTGCAAAAGTCTCCTCGGGGGGGAAGAGGTCCTACTCATCCTGGCGCATGGGTCTGCCGTAGGCGTCGAAGAGCTCCAGATATGGTGTGCCCCGCTTGTCGACACGGACAGAGACGCGGTCTTTCCCGTCGCCATCCATGAGAACCAGGCTCGGCAGGCCGTCCTCGTCCACCTCGAACGACATTCGCGCCTCCCCGTAGGGACCTGTGAGATCGATCACAGGTGCGTTCCCCTCGTCGACGCCGAGCGAAAGGCGCGGCTCACCTGCCATGTCGTACAGGCTCAACGTCGGGGAGCCCTCAGGGTCCAGGTCCAGCGAGGCGCGCACCGAACCACGCAGGTCGTACAGCGAGAGGGAGGTCGATCCCGTCTCGTCCCCGACCGCCAGCTCGGCGACGCTCTGGCCGTTGCCGTCCAGGAGCACCAGCCCCGACATCTCTCCCTGCGTCCCCAGGACCACCCTGGGCCGCCCCTCGCCGTCCACCACCTCGAACCGCTTCGCGCGAATTACTTCCTCGGCCATGATATGCCTCCGCTAGAGTAGGACCCCAATAGCATAGTGTAACGAAGCCAAGGGGGGTCACATTTCTGACATAATTGTGCAGGTGATGCGAAGTGAGGGTCCCGACGGCCCCTATGGGACGCCAATTCATACCTGAACGTAAGGATGGGCAGATGGATTCCCTGGACTCGCATGCGCGGGGATTGACGTTCTGGATGGGCTGCAGGTGTAGAGAATTCCGCGGAGTGGGCAGGAGTGGGCCAGGGCCTTTTCATTTTCTGGAACAAGTTTTAGACTTTATGCCAGAGAGAGTGAGAGGTGATGATCATGGAGTTAACAGAAGCATTGGATACGGTGCCTGACCACCGGAGCAGTCAGGGCCGTCGTCATCCATTGGGAGCGATTCTGAGTCTGGCCGTTTGCGCGATGCTGTGCGGCGCCCGCAGCCTGTATGCCATAGCCCAATGGGGGCGGGATCACGGGGCTGGCACAGGGCAGATCCTGGGGTTCAGGCCTGGGAAGACGCCCTGTGTAGCCACCTTCCATCGGGTGTTCAAAGAGTTGGATGTGGCTGCATTCGAGGCAGTCTTGGGCGAGTGGCTGATCGATAGCGGAGTAGAGCCAGGGGAGGTGCTATCCCTGGACGGCAAGACCTTGCGGGGGATTCATGGGAAAGAGATACCCGGGGTGCATCTGGTGTCAGCCTATGCTACTGGGAGCGGGGCGGTGCTGGCCCAGGCAGCCGCTCCTGGGAAGGGTCAGGAGCTGGCGGCGGCCAGAGCAGTGCTGGGTCAGGTCCCCCTGGAGGGCCGGGTAGTGGTGGCGGACGCCCTGTTGACGCAACGGGACGTGTGCCATCAGATTGTGGCCGGTGGTGGGGATTACCTGTTGCCGGTAAAAGAGAATCAGCCCGCTTTGTACCAGGACCTTGTAGGAGCATTTTCCCCCACTGGAAACTAAAGGGGTCAACGGGCCGGTAGTGTCCCCTTGGCAGGCGCGGGAATGGCGGGCTAGAGGGGCAACGCTGATGGTGGGGGTGGATGCCCCATCCAAGCGGCGTCATGGACGGCTGGAACGGCGTGAGCTGTGGGCCTTAGCTGACCCGGAGGTAAACGAGTATGCCGGTAGCGCCGGGACGATGGGAGATGCCTGGCCTCATCTGCAACAGGTGTGCCGGCTGGAGCGGCGGCGGATAGTGAAAGGCCGAAGTCAGGTGACGGTGAGCTATGCGGTGACCAGTCTCCCCCCGACCGTTGCCAGGGCGGACCGTTTGTTGCAAGTCCTTCGAGAGCACTGGCACATCGAGAACCGTCTGCATTGGGTACGCGACGTCACCTTTGACGAAGACCGTTCTCAGGTAAGAACTGCCTCTGCTCCCCAGGTGATGGCAGCGTTGCGCAATCTGACAACCACCCTGGTGCGGTGGGCGGGCCATAGCAACGTAGCCGCTGCCCTACGCCGTCACGCTGCACACCTTCCCGAAGCCCTCGCACTTATGGGCATCGACTATAACGCTGGAAAATGAAAAGGCCCTGAGGAGTGGGCACGGAAACCTTGACTCGGCGGCGAACATTGGTGCTATAATGGTCTTGTTGCTCATGACGGGAGAGGCAGCAACGGCATGTCGACAGTAGGAATCATCGCGAATCCGGCGGCCGGCAAGGACATCAGGCGCCTGGTGGCGCACGGCCGGTTCGTGCCGAACAACGAGAAGGTCAACATCCTTCGGCGGGTGCTGGCCGGTCTCGCGGCCACGCCGGTGGAGCGGGTGGTGATGATGCCGGACACGGGCATGTTGTGCCACGCGGCCGCAAGCGGGTCACCGCAGGGCCTCGAGACGGTCATGCTGGACATGGCGGTCGCGGGCGCGGAGGGCGACTCGACGCGGGCGGCAAAGGCGATGGCCGAGATGGGCGTCTCGTGCATCGTGACGCTGGGCGGAGACGGGACCAACAGGGCGGTAGCCAAGGGGTCGGGCAGAGTGCCGCTCGTGCCCATATCCACGGGCACGAACAACGTCTTCCCATACATGGTGGAGGGCACGGTCGCCGGTCTGGCGGCCGGCGTCGTGGCGTCGGGCCAGGTGGACGTTGAGCCCGTGACGATGCGGACCAAGCTGCTGCAGATCAGTGTCGACGGCTCGGAAAGCGACTCCGCGCTCGTGGATGTGGCGGTCAGCGCCGTGCCATTCGCGGGGGCGCGGGCAATCTGGGACATGTCGACGGTGTACGAGGTCTTCCTGGCGCGGGCCGAGCCCGACGGCATCGGGCTGTCGGCCATCGGAGCGAGGCTGGAGCGTGTCGGAGCGGAAGACGAGTATGGCGTACACGTCCGCATCGGCGGGCCCGGAGTCACCGTGTCCGCGCCTATAGCTCCGGGTGTGGTCGAGGATGTCCCGGTTGAGGGCTGGTCCCGCCTCCATCCGGGCGAGCCCGTGAAGGTCGGCCTCGACCCCTGCACGATTGCGCTGGATGGGGAGAGGAGCATCCGGGTTGGGCAGGGACAGACCGCGGAGGTGACCCTGACGCGGGACGGTCCACCCGTAGTGGACGTGTCAGCAGCCCTCGCGAGGGCGTCGGAGGCAGGTTTTTTCGTCCGCCCTTCATGACAGGGCGGGACACCCTCACCTGAAAGTGCAGCATTTCTCCCGTCGCGGGAGACGGGCGGCTGGCTGCCAATGCGTCCAATCGGGTCCATCGTGCGTAGTAATAGTGACCAAACACATCCCTAGAGCGTTGTATTACTAACGGGGGTGAATAAGAAATTGACTACAGCAATAAGCGAACAGATCGGAGTCGCCGAAACCTTCCCTGAGACTCTCATGGGAGACGGGGGGCAGGATCTGGCCCTGCACGAGGGCGCGGACACGATGCGCGTCTACCTGCAGAGCGCGAGCCAGCATCCCCTGCTTACGAAGGCCGAGGAGGTCGAGCTGGGTTGCGCCGTGGGAGTATGGATGCTCCTGAAGGAGCTCAGGTCCAGCTTCCAGGAGAAGCATGGGCGCCCTCCGAGGCCCGCGGAGATCGGGGAGATTGTCTTCCGTGACCTCAGTGAGCACGCCGACAAGATAGAGGCGCTCGCCGTTGCCATTGGCGCAGGACACGAAGCCGGCGTCGCGCCCGAGGTACGCAAGGTAATCGACAGGCCGCTGGAGAACGACGCGAAGGCGTCGGTTGCCGAGCGCACGGGCGTTTCAGAAGACGAGGCCACGGCGGGGCTGGCCATGGCGTCCAGGCTGCTCGGCCTGCTGCCGGCGTCGGTAGTCGAGCGGGTCGGCCTGAATGGGACGGACCGAGACGACCTGGAGTCGCTGCTGGAAGACTCGGAGCGTGAGCTCTCGCGCCGGTGGGCAGAGGTCGAGCGGGAGGGCGCGGCGGCGACTGAGCGGCTGGTCAACTCCAACCTCAGGCTCGTCGTGAGCGTGGCGAAAAAGTACGGCGGCAGGGGACTGCCGCTGCTCGACCTCGTCCAGGAGGGCAACCTGGGGCTGATGAGGGCGGTCGAGAAGTTCGACCCCCACCGGGGCTACAAGTTCAGCACGTACGCCTACTGGTGGATCATGCAGGCAATGACCAGGGGACTTGCCGACCAGAGCCGGACGATCCGTCTGCCGGTCCACGTAGTCGAGCGCGTTCAGCGCATGAACAAGATGGAGCGCACGCTGACAGCGGGGCTAGGACGGGAGCCGACCATCGAGGAGCTCGCGGCGGCCCTCGAGGTAGGCGTGAGCGACGTGGAAGACCTGCAGCGGCGGCGTAGGCATACACTGTCCCTCGACGCGCCGGTGGACGACGAAGAATCGTCCGCGCTGGAGGACTTCTACTACGACAAGTCGGCGGTGCCGCCCGAGGAGTTGGCGATCCGGCAGATCACGCGCGAGAAGGTCCTGGAGGCGGTGGACGAGCTGCCGCCGCGCATGGGCTACGTGCTCCATCTCAGGTTCGGGCTGATCGACAACCGGCCGCGGACTCTCGAAGAGGTCGGCCATCTGCTCGGAGTGACGCGGGAGCGGACGCGCCAGATTGAGAGACAGGCGCTGGGCCTGCTGAAGTCGTCGCCGGAGGTAGTTGAACTGCTGGACAGCCTGGACCTGGACGACAGGTTTCAGTAGAGGGTGACCTCGACCTCCTGGCCGGCGTACAGGCCGCCCCTGTCGATGGGCACGGTGACGTGCCCATCGGCGCGGATCATCGTATAGACCAAGTTTGAGCTGCCGAACACCGGCTCCGCGGTCACGACCCCGTCTAGTTCGTCCAGGGACACCTGCACCGTGTCCTGGCGGCCGGTCTGTGACGGCACGTCCCGGGCCAACGCCGCACGGACGTAGGGACGCCACTTTGCGGGCGTCCCTCCCATGAGGGCCCGGACCACCGGCGCGGCGATCATGTCGAAGACGACCGCCGCCGAGACGGGGTTGCCCGGCAGCCCGATGGCGGGCTTGCCATCGAGCAGGGCCAGGATGGTGGGCTTGCCGGGCTTGAACGAGATACCATGGACGAGGACACCGGGCTCGCCCATGCTGGCGAAGACCTGCGCGGTCATGTCCCGCGCGCTGACCGAGCTACCCGCCGAGAAGACGAGCATGTCCGAGCGGGCCAGCCCCTCGACGGCAGCGGTGCGCTGCTCTTCAAAGTCGTCGGGCACCAGCCCTGTCCTCACCGGCACGCCCCCTGCCCTCTCTATCAGGGCGGACAGGGTGTATGTGTTGACGTCGCGCACCTGGCCCGGGCGAGGCGTGGACTCCGGCGGCACCAGCTCGTCACCGGTCGACACGACGGCGACCCCAGGCCGCCGGGCTACCCTGACGCGGTCTAGGCCCAGCGCCATGAGCCCACCGACGTCCTGAGGCCTGACCTCATGGCCTGGGTGGAAGATCACGTCGCCGGCGCGGATGTCCTCGCCCACCTGGTTGACGTTCTCACCCGGTGCGACGGGCCTGAGGACCTCGATGCTCCGGTCGTCGATCCGCTGGGTGTACTCGACCATAACCACTGCGTCGGCGCCGACCGCCAGCATTCCCCCCGTGTAGGCCCTCGCGGCCTGCCCTGCATCCAGGGTTACGGAAGGCCTGGCGCCCATGGCGACATCGCCGACCACATCCAGGAACGCCGGCAGGCTCTCTGTCGCGCCGAAGGTATCCGCCGAACGGACCGAGTAGCCGTCCATCGTGGAGCGCGGGAAGGCTGGCAGGTCGGCGGCGGACATGACCTCGGCGGCTATTACGCGGCCCAGGGCCTCGTATGCTGCGACGGTCTCGGCCTCGATTTGCGGCTCGAGGCGGTCGAGCAGGACGCGAAGCGCCTCGCCGGGAGGAAGTACGTTGAAGAACTCAGGCATCTGCCCACAACTCCTGAGAGGGCGAGGCTCGTCCTGCTACAGGCCCAGGATGTTGCCCTGGGCATCCACGTCCAGCTTGCGCGGCGAGCCCGGAAGGCCGGGCAGGGTCATCATCGTCCCGGCGATTGGGTATATGAAGCCAGCTCCCACCGACGCTCGTACATCGGAAACCTCGAACGTGTACCCGGACGGGCGACCCATGAGCCTGGGGTTGTGGGAGATGGACAGGTGGGTCTTGGCCATGCAGACAGGGAGGTTTCCCCATCCATTGTTGCGGAAGCGTCGCAGCATCGTCCGCGCCGACGGCGCCCACCGGACATCGTCCGCGCCGTATATCCTGGTCGCGAGGGTCTTGACCTTCTCCTCTACCGGCGCGTCCTCGGGGAAGAGATAGGTCAGATTCGGCTCACCCTTCGCGGCTTCCACGACGGCCTCTGCCAGGTCAGTGCCCCCCACGCCGCCCTCGGCGAATACGCGGCTCTGTACGGCGGCCTGCGCGCCCGCGGCCTCGGCGCGGCTCTTCACGATAGCCGTCTCCTCTGGCGTGTCGGACGGAAACTCGTTGATGGCCGCCACCACGGGGAGGCCGTATGAGCGAACGACGCCGATCAGGTGCTCCAGGTTCGCGCAGCCCTTCTCGACCGCCTCCGTGTTCGTCTCGTCGAGGTCGCGGAACTTGACGCCTCCGTGGGACTTCATCGCCCGGACGGTGGTCACCATGACGACGGCGCTGGGCTCCAGGCCATTGGTCCGCGCCTTGATGTCGATGTACTTCTCGAACCCCAGATCCGCGCCGAAGCCAGCCTCCGTCAGCACATAGTCGACGTAGCTGCGCGCGAGCCTGTCGCCGACCACGGAGCTGCATCCGTGGGCGATGTTTCCGAAGGGACCCGTATGGACCACGACCGGCTGGCCCTCGGTCGTCTGCACGAGGTTGGGCTGTATGGAGTGGCGGAGGAGCGACATGAGGGAGCCGACCGCATCTACATCGGCGGCGGTCACGGGAGAGCGGTCCGCCTTTGCGCCTACCACGATCCGCTTCAACCGATCCCGGAGGTCTTCCAGGTCTGACGACAGGGCCAGGACGGCCATGATCTCGGACGCGGTGACGATGTCGAAGCCGGTCTCCCGCAAGGGGGCGTTGTTCTTGCCGCCCAGGCCGGAGATGATGGAGCGGATGGCACGGTCCTCCATATCGGTGACCCTGCGCCACGTGATGTCCTCGGACCGGAAGCCGTCGATACCACCGCGCTGCGCGACGTTGTCGGTCAGCGCTGCCAGGAGGTTATGGGCCGACGACACGGCGTGGGCGTCGCCCGTGAAGTGGATGTTGACCTCGTCCTGCGGCTCTACGAGGGATTCGCCCCCGCCGGTGCCGCCGCCCTTGATGCCGAATATGGGTCCAAGCGACGGCTCCCTGAGGGTCGCGGCGGCCCTGTAGCCGAGCCTCCCCAGCGCCTGGGTGAGCCCAACCGTGGTCGTCGTCTTCCCCTCCCCTGCCCTCGTCGGCGTAATTGCCGTGATGAGGATCATCTTGCCCTTGTTGCCGTCTTCCTTGATGGCGTCGAGGGAGAGCTTGGCCTTGTACTTTCCGTAGGGGGAGACGTGGTCGGGGTCGATGCCCATCCAGTCCGCTATCTCAGCGATGGGTCTCATGGGTCCTCCTAAACAGGGGGGGAAGTCGTACCGGCGAATTGTAGCATAGCGAGCCTCGTTGCCAGTCTGATGGCCGGGCTGTCCCTGAGGGGGTTCGCCCCCCCACGCTGAGGCCTACACGCGCCGCTTAGCGCAGTTGAGGGGGAAGGCTGGAGAGTCAGGCCAGGAGGGTTTCCAACTTCTTCACGAGGTCGTCGACCTTGGAAAGGCCGTCGGCGACCAATCCTCGAGGCATCCAGCCCTCGTAGAAGTTGGTGTGAAGAGCGCTGGCAGAGTGGAAGAGAGTCCCGAGCTGCCGGTCGTCAGCCTCTTCTGCAAGGCGATCGATCGCCCTGAAGAGGTCGCGGTGGCTCTTGTGGCGCCAGCCGCGGGCCTCGGCGACGGCCTTGACGGCCTGCGCGGCTGCCCCCCAGCCCTTCTCGGACGCCTGCAGCAGGTCGCCCTCGGCAAGGCACGCCCAAGCCTTTGTCATGAAGACCCGGCCGGTGGCGCTATGATACTGGACCTGTGTGGTCATCGACGCTCCATTCGCAGGATATTGTACCACTCTACTCTACGGGCGGCCGATTCGGTACTGCGCCTATTCGACCCCGAGTATTAGACTTGTATGATGTTCCATCGGGGTGGCGCGGTCCCTGTCTGTGCAGCCTGCACTGCGTCGGCGTTACGGATTTCGCCGTTGCGGGGTCAACTCTATAGCGAATGTTGCAGTGGTCTGCTCGTCGAGCTCCTCGTTCGAGAGGGTATCGCAGTCTGGCTTCCTCTTCTTGTTCGGGTATCCGTCGCGGTTGAAGCAGCGCGTCATGGCCGAGCCTCCTGTGATATCGAAATGCCTCTACTAAATCTACCATATTTTACGAATAATGTCAATATTGGGTGGATGCACTGATGGGTTCCTCCGCGTCGTGGGAATAATGGTACGAAACTTGACAAACTTTCCAAATGCTGGTAAATATTGGATGACGGATTTCGGAACCCGCAGAAAGGGAGTGATTACGATGTGCGTAGATGATGACGCATTACGCTTGTGGAAACTGAGAGAGATCCGCGATATAAGTGCCAAGCTGGACGAAATCCTCGCAGTGGCGAATGACTCCTTCGACGCCATGACGGGATTATACAGCAGGTTCCATTTGGGAGCCGATGTCGAAGCAGGAGCTGCGGCATATCCGTGGGTTGATCCAGCAGGCCGAAGATACAGGCCCGTCCGACGGCGACGATACAGGTTTGAAAGACCTGCCCTGGTAGTTGACCGTATGAGAGCAAGTGTGTAATGTATAGATGTCACAGTGAGACGTGACGGGTCAATGGATGAGCCCTTTGGGTGCCGGGGTATCAACACCACGCCTCCGTATGGGCTCATCGACCCGGTTTCGCTGTGGCAAGTTGAAACCCAGCCCTACGGAGGCATCTTTATGAAGAAGCTAGTGCTAGGGATGCTCTGAACAATCGGCTTCAGGCTGGGCCGAGTTGACCGGGGTGGTTTTGGGGGCGTTGAATTGCCTCATGGTGCCGTGGTGGGGGTTATTCTCGGCCTACAACCGGCCCTGACAGGGCGTTTCGCCGCCGTTAGGCCTGATTTTGGGCGCACTTATACAAGGTTTCACGCCGCCAGGTACTGTTCGGCCCTCATCAAGTTGGCAAACCCCAGCAGCGTCATCAGCCGCTGCGTGTTCTTGGACAGTCCCCTGTAGCGGACCTTGGCGTAGCCGAAGTGCCGCTTGATGTACAGGAACGGATGCTCCACCTTAGCTCTGACCGACGCTTTGCGCTTCTCCGACACCGCCTCAGGACTCTCAGGCTCCAGCTTCCGACGCTGGCCGGGCCTCATCGCCACCTGCCACTCCACATCCAAGCCCCGGTTGCCCAGCCTCTTGTCAACTCCCTGATACCCAGCATCTCCCCACACCTGAGACTCCCCACCGTGCAGCAACCGGGGCAACTCAGTCAGGTCATGCACGTTCGCAGATGTCGTGGTCATGCTGTGCACCACTCCCGTCTGCGAGTCCACACCGATGTGCACCTTCATCCCGAAGTGCCACTCGTTACCCTTCTTCGTCTGGTGCATCTCGGGGTCGCGCTCTTTAGCCCGATTCTTCGTCGATGAGGGCGCCGCTATGATGCTCGCGTCCACTATCGTCCCCTCCTGAAGACGGAGACCCTTGGACTCCAGATAGCGGTTGATCTCCTCGAACAGACCCGAGCCCAACTCATGCTCTTCCAGCAGGTGGCGGAAGTTCAGAATCGTCGTCTCGTCCGGCAGCGGCCCAGGCAGTCTCAGCCCTACGAACCGCCTCACCGATTCGACCTCGTAGAGCATGTCCTCCATCCCAGGGTCGCTCAGGTTGTAGAACAACTGCACGCAGTGTATGCGAAGCATCGCCGACAACTCGTAGGGACGCCGACCTCGGCCAGCATTGGGATAGAATGGTCGGATGCGCTCTTCCAACTCTTCCCACGGGATCAGTCCATCCATGCGCTCAAGGAACTTCTCCCTGCGAGTCTTTCGCTTCTTGCTCTCGTAGTCCAAGTCCGCAAACGTCGGCTGGTTCATTGCCTCGCCTCCCACGTCTTCAAGCCTTGGCCCTATGTTACTATCCCGCAAACCACAGGGACTTATTCAGAGCATCCCTAGTGTTGGTTGGAGTTGTGGCGGTTCTGACGATAGCGGCTTGCGATGTCGTGGCAAAATCCGTCACCATTGAGGGGCCAGATATTGCAAAGATCGCAGGTACCGACTATAAGGCCACGGCGACGGGTGTGTATCCAGGTGTCGGGACGGCAACCTTCATCTGGTACATCGACGTGAACAATGATGGAATGTTTCAGAATGCCGAGGTTCTCAAGACCACGACGGTCGTCGGCGATGCAGAGCAGAGGGCTGTCAGCAACCTGTGGTTCAGGCCTGGCGTCTCCTACGTCAACAAGAAGGTCGAACTGCTGGTCGTGGTAGGGTTCCGCGACCCTGGCAGCGATGAGTACATCATCCACGAGGCCGAGAAGGTCGTTACTGTGAGGCGGTAGGCGGGAAGTGAGAGGGATGGGCAAGACCAAATGCCCAGCCCTCTCGTCTGCTACAGAGGCACCTTGTTATGCGCGATCGTGATACCGTGTGCCCCCACAGCATCATGCCGAAGCCCCATGATACAGCAATGCCGAGTGCTCCTACCGCCGGCCCTATCTGATCGCATAGCAGTAGCCAAATGGAAAGTGCTCCAAGGAGCTTGAATACTATCAGCCCCACGGCGATGGCGGTCTTGGTCATGGGGGGTAGTGTAACAGTCCAGAGTGCTCCGCGCTTCGCGCTTTTTGACTTTTCTCGAATCGGGTCGAGCATTGGTATCTCCTTTCAGATACCCCTGCCCCTGTCCCCCATTTGTTCCTTGTGCCATCCTTCGGCCGGCATCGCCCTAATTCAAATGAGGGCAGTACCGCCGATTCTACCGCTACGGCAGCGAGGCGGGGTTGGCGGGTAGCCAGCCGGCGGAGTGATTGACTATGATGTAGCCGCCATGGCCGCCACCGCAACAGACATCCGCAGGGCCGCCGCCGAGCTTCGGAGCATCGTCGGCGACACATACGTCATTCACAGACCCGAGGACCTGATCGTTTTCGAGTTCGACGGGTCTGTCGACAGGGCCATGCCCCAGCTGGTCGTCCTGCCGGCGTCTACGGAGGAGGTGTCGGGGGTGCTCGAGACGGCCCACAGGTACGGGTTGCCGGTGGTCGCCAGGGGCGCGGGCACCGGACTCAGCGGCGGAGCCGTAGCCGAGGAGGGCGGCATCGTTCTCGCGCTCACACGGATGAAGCGCATCCTGGAGATAGACACGGTGAACCAGGTCGCGGTCGTCGAGCCGGGCGTGGTGAACGTGGACGTCACGGCCGCGGCGTCCGAGTACGGCCTCTACTACGCGCCCGACCCGTCGAGCCAGAGCGCCTGCACCATCGGCGGGAACATCGCCGAGAACTCGGGCGGGCCGCACTGCCTGGCGTACGGGGTCACGACGAACCACGTCCTGGGCATGGAGGTGGTGTTGGCGGACGGCTCCGTACACTGGCTGGGCGGCAGGACGCGGGAATGGCCTGGCTACGATCTGAGGGGCATAGTCATCGGGTCCGAGGGCACGCTTGCGGTGGCGACCAAGATCATCGTGCGGCTGCTGAGGCTGCCTGAGGCGGTCCGCACTCTCCTGGCGGTGTACGAGGAGATCGGCCAGGCGAGCGCTGCGGTGTCCGGCATCATAGGGGCAGGGGTCGTCCCGGCGGCGATAGAGATGATGGACCGGCTGTGCATCAGGGCCGTGGAGCCTGCCGTCAACGCCGGCTATCCTGAGGGCGCAGGGGCGGTGCTGCTGGTCGAGGTGGACGGGCTGCGGGAGACCGTGGAGGAGGAGTCGGAGGAGATCGAGCGGATCTGCCGCAGCCACAACCCGATGGAGATAAGGACGGCGGCCGACGCGGACGAGCGGGCACGCCTCTGGGCCGGAAGGAAGGGCGTCCTGGGCGCGCTTGGCAGGCTCGCGCCCAACTACTACCTTGTCGACGGCACCATCCCGAGGACGAAGCTGCCGGAGGTCCTCGCGAGGATCGAGGAGATCTCGGATGAATACAAGCTGCCCATCGCAAACCTGCTGCACGCTGGAGACGGCAACCTGCACCCGTCGATCCTGTTCGACGAGCGGGACCCCGACGAGCTGGCCAGGGCTATGGCGGCCGGGGGCGACATCCTGAAGCTGTGCGTGGACGCCGGCGGCGCGCTTTCTGGGGAGCACGGCATAGGCCTGGAGAAGCAAGAGTACATGCCGCTCATGTTCAACGACGACGACATGGAGGCGATGGCCCGTCTGAGCCCGGCATTTGGGGCGAAGGGCATGCTGAACCCAGGCAAGGTCTTCCCGACCGGCGAAGACCGCACACACGTCTCCCACTCCGCGGCGGTGGTCCTAACCGGCGCGGGGGCCTACATCTAGCCCGGCATGACCTCCGGACTGCGGAAGCAGCTTCCCCGCGTGGTCGAAGAGGCCCCAGGCTCCGCCTACGAGATAGACGGGATGCAGCCGCGCTTCGCGGCCCGTCCCAACGACATCGGAGGGGTCTCGGAGGCTATGCGCTTTGCCCACGAGCAAGGGCTGGCCGTGGTGCCCTGGGGCGGCGGGACACGCATGGCTCTCGGCAACGTCCCTGACAGGTATGACCTCGCGCTGGACATGACCGGCCTGGACCGCATGATGGACCACACGCCCGGCGACCTGACGGCGACCGCCGGGGCAGGCATGACCATCGCGGCGCTCCAGGAGTCCCTGGGGCATCACGGTCAGATATTGGCCGTCGACCCCCCGCTGCCGGAGAGGGCCACTCTCGGCGGCACGATGGCCGTCGGGTGGAGCGGGCCCTTCAAGTGGCAGTTCGGCAGCATTCGGGACGTGGTGATCGGGATGAAGGTCGTCCAAGCCGACGGGACCGTCACCAAGAGCGGCGGCCAGGTGGTCAAGAACGTCAGCGGGTTCGACATGGCCAGGCTGCACATCGGCGCACTCGGCACGCTGGGGGTGATCGTGGAGGTCTCGCTGAAACTCACCCCGCGGCCACACGGCAGCGTCACGCTTCTGTCCGGGTCTGACCGGGCCGCGCCGTGCATCGAGGCCGCTCTCGGTGTCTTCTCGAGCGGGATGATGCCACTGGCGGTCGCGGTGTTCGACGGGCAGACCGCCGCGGCGACGGACATGGCAAAGAAGGTCGGCCCGTGGAACCTGGTCGTACTGCTGGGGGGAAGGCCGCGCACAATAGAGCGACAGTCGACGGAGACACGCTCGATTGTCGAGGGTGTGGGCGTGGGGCCGCCCGAGACGCTGGGCGCGGACGAGGGGGCGCCGCTCTGGCGGGCGATGAGCGACTTCGGCTGGGGCGAGACGAGCTCAGCGCTGGGCATCCGTGCGAGCGTCCTGCCGTCGGGCGTTGCGCCGCTCGTCGAGGGTCTGGCGCGGCTGGAGGTGAGTGAAGGCGTTACGCCGGCGATAGTTACACATCCGGCCCACGGCACGGTCATTGCGTCGTGGCCGATGGACTGCGAAGCAGGTCCTAGCACGCTCGAAATTGTCGACCGTGCGCGGGCCCTGGCAGCCGAGTCCGGGGGACACATGGTAGTGGAGCGTGCGCCGCTGGCCGTCAAGTCCGAGATGGACGTGTGGGGCGGCATAGGCGGGCCTGATCATGTGGCGCGGGGCCTGAAGAGCCAGTACGACCCCAGCGGAATCCTGAACCCAGGTCGATTCGCGGGGCGCTTATGACGACACCTCCGACCGACCTGAGTCCGCTGAAGTTGTTCTCGGGACCGGACGCTCCCGCGGAGTCCGACCTCTACAAGTGCGTCCACTGCGGCTTCTGCCTCCAGGCGTGCCCGACGTACGTCGAGACGGGGCTGGAGACGGAATCTCCGCGGGGCCGCATCGCGCTGATGAAGGCCGTCAACGAGGGGCGGATCTCGATGGGCCCCACGGTCACGAACCACTGGGACCTGTGCATACAGTGCCGCGCCTGCGAGGCGGTCTGCCCGTCGGGCGTGCCCTACGGCCGGCTCATCGAGGCGACGATGGCCCAGGTCAAGCGCCAGCGCAAGCCGTCCGCGATCGCCCGCGCCGCCTCCAGCCTGCTGCTGCGAGGCATCGTGCCCCACCAGGGGCGGCTGGCCCTGGTGGTGAAGGCCATGCGCATGTACAGGGGGCTCGGCATCCAGGCGGCCGTCCGGAAGTCCGGCGTCCTGCGGCTCGTGTCGAAGAGCCTCGCCGACCTGGAGATGACGTCTCCCGAAGTCCAGTCGCGCGCGTTCAAGGCGAAGGGGCAGGTGATCCCCCCAGTCGGAGAGCGCAGGGCGAGGGTCGCACTGCTGTCGGGCTGCGTGATGCCGCTGGTACACGGGCCGCAGATGGACGCGGTGACGCGCGTACTGGCGCGCAACGGTTGCGAGGTGGTCGTCGCCTCCGGGCAGGGCTGCTGCGGGGCGATCCACTCTCACGTGGGCGACATAGAGATGGCGCGAGAGCTTGCGCGGCGCAACGTGGACGCGTTTCTCAGAGAGCCCGTGGACGCCATCGTGGTTGCGTCGGCCGGATGCGGCGCGAGGATGAAGGAGTACGGCCACCTGCTGGAAGAAGACGACGCCTACTCCGCAAGGGCGGCGTCCCTGGGCGGGCTCGTGCGGGACGTGCACGAGTTCCTGGAGGACATGCCACTCGTGCCGCCGGAGGGCAAGCTCCCGTACCGGGTCACGTACCAGGACTCGTGCCACCTCTCACACGCCCAGCGCATCACCGAGGCGCCGAGGGAGCTACTCAGGGCGATTCCGGGGCTGGAGCTGGTCCAGATGGCCGACTCCACGAGGTGCTGCGGCGCCGGGGGGACGTATGCGATCACGCAGCGCGAGTTCTCACTTAGGGTCCTGAGGTCGAAGATGCGCAACGTACGCGCGACGGGGGCGGAGGTCCTGGCCACGGCGAATCCCGGCTGCGTAATCCAGCTCCAGCAGGGCGCTGCCCGGTTCGGCCCCGACGTGGACGTGCGCTACGTGACCGATCTCCTGGACGAGGCCTACGCCGCGGAAGACCTGTAGCCGGTCACCCCGCCCCGACCTGACCCCTCTGCCTGAGGGCGTGATCGACGAGCACGAGCGCCATCATCGCCTCGACCATGGGGACGGCCCGTGGGAGCACGCAGGGGTCGTGACGGCCCCGCCCCTCCAGGGTCGTGGGATTGCCGTCAACGTCGACGGTCTCCTGGGGCCGCATGATGGTGGCGACGGGCTTGAAGGCGGCCCGCATGACTATGTTCTCGCCGATCGATATGCCGCCCTGGATGCCCCCGGAGTGGTTCGTGCGCGTCCTTATGGCGCCGCCCTCGTTGTAGAAGGGGTCGTTGTGCTGCGAGCCGGTCATTGTGATGCCGCCGAAGCCGGAGCCGATCTCGAACCCCTTGCACGCGGGCAGCGACATGACGGCTTTGGCCAGGTCAGCCTCCAGCTTGTCGAATACGGGCTCGCCCCATCCCGGCGGCACTCCCCGGGCCACGGCCTCGACGATGCCGCCGAGGGTATCGCCGTTCTTCCTAGCCTGCTCGATCTGTTCGATCATCCGCTGGGCCATGTCGGCGTCGGGGCAGCGGACTATGTTGGCCTCGACGTCGGCCCTGGTGACCTCGTCGGGGTCCACGTCGGCCTTCAACTCCCAGACCTGCTTCACGTAGCCTACGATCTCTACGCCGTAGTCCCGGGCCAGCAGCTTGCTTGCTATCGCGGCGGCGGCGACACGCCCGATGGTCTCCCTTGCGCTGGCTCTTCCGCCGCCCTTCCAGTTCCTGATGCCGTACTTTGCCTGGTAGGAGTAGTCGGCGTGGGACGGGCGGAACTTGGTCCTCATGTGCTCGTAATCTTTGCCGCGGGCGTCCTCGTTCCACACGCCTATCAGTATCGGCGTTCCGAGGGTGCGGCCCTCGAACACCCCTGAGAGTATCTCAGCCCTGTCGGACTCCCTGCGCTGGGTGACGATGCGGCTCTGGCCCGGGCGCCGCCTGTCCAGTTCGGGCTGAATGTCGTCGACGGACAGCTCGAGGCCCGGCGGGCAGCCGTCCACGACCACACCGACCGCGTCGCCGTGGGACTCTCCCCACGTCGTAACTCGGAACATATGGCCAAATGCGTTACCCACCCGTTCACCTCGCCGCGTCGGTGTCGAGCCTGGCAGAGCGACCTGCTCGGCAACTGTTCAGGCTTGGTGGGATCTGAACGGGGTTCCCTACGTCAGACCGAGAGCCCCCATCTCAATCTTCCCCTCAGAGGGAAGAGGCCAATCGTCTCCCTCCAACCCTGAACCGTTACATTACTTGCCGTCAGGGGCGCGTCACCGTGTTATCATTACGGTGTTTAGACAATAGTACCATTGCCGCCAACAGCGGGCCCGGGTCGAACACCTGCGAACACCTTTCGCTTCGGCGAATGAGAGTGAATCGTAGCCCGGGGCCCCTCCTTTGTTGGGGACCACGCAATCCGGTCGAAACGGGGCATTCGAACGGGTTGTTAAGGGATCGGGACGCGTCGTAGCCTTGTCCCATGACAACGGAACCCAGCGCGCTCAAGGGTATGACGAACGCGGCCCCAAGCAAGCCCCTTCGCTCCGTCAGGAGAAGGCCTTCCGGCTGGCAGTACACTCTGCGCGCAACGCAGAGCCGAGACTTCACGCTGCTCTGGCTCAGCACGATGTCGATGGTGGCCGGCTACCAGATGCAGGGTCTCGCCCAGGGCTACCTGGTGTACGAGATGACGCGCTCCGCAAAGATCCTTGGCCTCGTCAGCGGCACGGCCGCTGTGCCCGTGCTGTGCCTCGCGCTCGTGGGAGGGGCGTTCGCCGACAGAGTGCACCCAAAGCGCCTGATCCAGCTGGGCCAGGTGTGCTCGACGGGTCTGGCCCTCTTCGTGGCTTTCTCGATAATCACGGAATCGGTCACGTGGGTGCATCTGGCCGCCGCCGCCCTGATGCAGGGCGTCGCCTGGTCCTTCATGGGGCCGGCGAGACAGGCCATGATGCCTCATGTGCTCCCGCGAAACCGGATAGCGAACGGCATCGCCCTGATTTCCGCTGGAATGAGCGCCCCCGCCCTGGTGGCTCCCGCCGCGGCCGGCCTGCTGTACGCGGTGGTCGGCCCCGAGGGCGTCTACTTCGTGGTCACGGGCCTGGGGCTTCTCGCGGTGGCCCTGTCGACGTCGATCCGGGCCGACACGAAGCCGGAGGGCGGTCCAAGGGGCTCGATCGCGGGGGACATCGCGCAGGGGGTGTCGTATATCTGGGACAAGGAGATAGTCCGCCTCCTGCTGATGACCGGGTTTGTGTTCGTTTTCTTCTCGGGCCCGCTGCAAAGCCTGCTGCCAGTCCTCATCGTCGAGGTGTACAACCTGGAGTCCGAGGCGTTGGGCCTGCTGGTCAGCATGTCGGGCGTCGGTGCGCTCGTCGGAACGGTGGTGATAGCCGGACTTCGGCCGGGCCGCCGCGGTATCTTGTTCGTCTCCGCGGGAGCGTTGTCCGGGGTCGTGATGGTGGCCATCGGCCTCATTCCAATCTACGGGCTGGCGGTCGGTGTGATCGCCGCCGCAGGGCTCGGCACCGCCGGGGTATGGTCGCTCAACCAGATACTGATAATGGGGCAGATCGAAGACCGGTACCGCGGCCGGGTGATGAGCATATTCATGATGAACTTCGGCCTGATGCCGTTTGCGGTCCTCCCAGCCGGGATCATCGCCGACATCGTGGGGCCGCAGCCTGTGCTGGCAGGACTCGGGGTGCTCATCATTGCATTCTCGGCGGTCGTCCTTGTGAAGGAACGACGGCTCAGGACGCTACGGTAGCGCCCCAGCGCAGTTGGCCCCCGTACAGAGGGCTAAATTGGCAGCTTGGGCGCGGGGATCAGTTGTGATTGGTGGTGTCGGGAATCAGCCCAAGCACCTGGAGCGTGGTAGCGCCGACCAAGTACTGGTCATCCTCGCCGAATACCACGCGGTTCGCAGCTTGCCTGCCTTCGACCGATAGGCGCGCGCTCCAACCCCGAATAGCGCCTTTCTTCCATCGGCAAGAGTGAATTTCACGTATTCTTCGAGCTGCACGCCTACCTGCTCTCGCAGGACGGAGTCTGGCAATACCGTGAATGTGACGCCTGTGTCGACCAGCGCATCGACTCACTGAGTGGCTCCGCCGTTCCCATCGCTCACGCCGATATGCGCGGCGAATGCGCCCATGTCACTAATCCCCGTATTCCCAGATACCGCCAGCCTAGCGATCGAGCCGCTCGGAGTCAATTCAGAATGGGCGTCCGGCGCCGAGTTTGCCAGCGGCGTTGTCAGTAGGTAGACTGCGGTGGTGAACTCCAACGGACACTCCTCATCGGACACTTCTGACTCCGCTGGGGAGCGTTTTCGGGAGCAACAGGCCGCGGTCGCGTCGGGGCCTCCTCCGCGGCGGAAACGCCGATTCTCCTCATGGGGCACGTTCGCCTCGCTTGCCAACCGCAACTACCTGCTCCTTTGGATTGGCATGATATGCCTGATGGGCGGCGTGCAGATGCAGATGATCGCCCGCGGCTACCTGGTGTACGAGCTTACCGAGCGGCCCCTGCTGCTCGGCATCGTCAACGGCGGCTCGGCAATCCCGATACTCCTGCTGTCGCTGTGGGGCGGCGCAATAGCAGACAGGATGGACCGGAAGAAGATCATCCAGGGCGGCCAGGGCCTCAACGCGGCTATCGCCCTCGTCGTGACGTACCTGATCGCATCCGGCGTGGTCCACTGGTCACACCTGCTGGTCGCGTCCATGATCCAGGGAGGTATGTGGTCGTTCATGATGC
This sequence comes from Dehalococcoidia bacterium, assembly GCA_965261325.1. Lineage (GTDB taxonomy): Bacteria > Chloroflexota > Dehalococcoidia > Lucifugimonadales > CAJWER01. Next base: position 1,303,040 of record CBDHCU010000009.1, on the reverse strand, counting down.
CGGCGCGCCAGGCCATCATCCCCGAGATCGTAGGCCAGAGGAATCTGACGAATGGACTGGCCCTGAACGCGGCCGGCATGAGTGCGATGACCCTGGTGTCCCCGGCCATAGCCGGATTCCTGTACGAGCGATTCGGGGCCCAGGGGGTCTACTACGTCATCACGGCTCTGGGGTTCCTGGCGGTAGTGTCGACAAGCATGGTCCGTTACGACGGAAGCAGCACCGTCCGGGCGAACGTACCCATGCTGGCGGACATCAAAGAGGGTCTCCGCCTCATCGCCGGACACCCCCTCGTGCTGATCCTGCTCGTCATGGGACTGACGACGACCCTGCTGGCGATGCCGTTCAGGTTCTTGATCCCCGTTTTCGTGGTCGACCTCTACGGCAGGGGGGCGGAAGAGTTGGGGCTCCTGGTGAGCATCATGGGGCTGGGATCGCTGACGGGGGCCATGTTCATCGCGTCCCTCGGAAAGTGGAGGCGCGGACTCCTGCTGATTGCCGGGAGTTTCATGTCCGGGTTCGGCCTCGTGCTGGTCTCGGTCTTCCCGTACTATGTCGCCGGAGCGGTCATCATGGTGCTACTGGGACTCGGGGACGCCACGCGCCGGACCTTGAACCAGACCCTGATCCTGGAGGTGGTAGAGGACCGGTACCGAGGCCGCGTCATGAGCGTGTTCATGATGAACTTCGGGCTGATGCCGCTGGGCGTCCTGCCGGCGAGCCTCGCCATAGAGGCGTTTGGCGGTAGGACTACGGTTGCCATCCTGGGATGCGGCATGCTCGTCGTCTCGTCCGCCATCCTGCTGACGCAGAAGCGACTCAGGGAGTTCGAGTGAGAAGTCATCTACGAAGACGGCCCCAGGCCAGTCCTCCAAGGGGAGCATTGTCTAATACCAAGTCACCGTGATGCCACCGTATATGTGCGGCCACAGGGCCTTTCCAAAGTCCGTTCGTGGTGAGCCTGTCGAACCACAATTCGGGCCTTCGACAAGCTCAGGCCGAACGGCAAGGTACGACCCTATATCAACAATGGAAAGGCCCTGGTGCGGCCAGGGAGGGCCAGGGAGTGGGTTCCTGCCCCGTATCGCGTACGGGGCAGGCTCTTCGCGGGAATGACGGCTTTACGGCGCGCTCAAAATGAATTGGTATAACTAGGTAGTGTTGACATTTGACATACTAGGCCATTTATAACTCAGCAAGCGGTCCAAAATGTCATTCTGAGGAGCGAAGCGACGAAGAATCTAAGGCCTATGCATGAGGATACCTCAACCGCTTTAGATTCTTCACTCCGCTTCGCTACGTTCAGAATGACATTTGACTGGGAGCCGCTCGAATGTCAACACAACCTAGTGGTTCAACATCATTGAAATGAAGACCATGATAGTCATTGTTCCTGTTTGGGGTTCAATCGTAACGTTGAACCGAGGAGGAACCATGATGTCTACCAAGAAGTACCGTATCAGACTGACTACCGACGAACAACAGGAACTCAACGCCTTGGTCTCACGCGGTCGGGCTGCGGCGTACAAACAGACCCATGCGCGCATTCTGCTGATGAGCGATGAGTCACGCTCGGACGGGGGAATGAAGGACGCGGACATCACCAGGGCGCTCGGTGTGGGACAGTCAACGGTCGAGCGAATACGCAAGCGCTGTGTGGAGGAGGGGATCGAGTCTGCGCTGAATCGCAAAAAGCAACTGCGTCGGCGTCAGAAGATACTGGACGGCGAGCGCGAAGCCCGGTTGATAGCGATGGCCTGCGGGGAACCGCCGGAGGGTCGTGCCAGTTGGACCCTGAAGCTGTTGGCTGACCAGTTGGTCGAGTGTGAGATAATCGAGACCATCAGCACCGAAACGGTTCGCCAAGTGCTAAAAAAAACGAACTCAAGCCGTGGCTGAAGCAGAGTTGGTGCATCCCGCCCAAACAGAGCGCGGAGTTTGTGTGCGCGATGGAAGACGTGCTGGAAGTCTACCAACGCCCGTACGATGAGAACGAAGTTCTGGTGTGCATGGATGAGACGAGCAAACAGCAAAGCCTGCCCCCGACCCGGATCGGGGGTCAAGGAGACGCGAGTGCCCCATCCCACAGCGCCCGGCGCGGTGTCGGCCTACGACTACGAATACGAGCGCAATGGAGTGAGCAGTCTGTTCATGCTGTTCGCGCCCCTGGAAGGGAAGCGTCGAGTCGAGGTCAGGGAGCGTCGCACGAAGGTGGACTGGGCGCATGTGATACAGAAACTGGTCGACGAGGACTACCCTGACAAAGACCGGATCGTGCTGGTAATGGACAATCTCAACACTCACAAGCTGTCCTCGCTATACGAGGCATTCGAGCCTGCTGAGGCGAGGCGTATAGCTGAGCGACTGGAGATACACTACACTCCCAAACACGGGAGTTGGTTGAATATGGCGGAGATAGAGATCGGTGTGCTGGCTCGACAGTGCCTGGACCGACGGATTGCCAATCAAGACATCCTGCGCGGCGAGGTCAATGCTTGGCAGAATCGACGCAACCGGGATGTGATACGAGTGGATTGGCGCTTCACTACCGAGGATGCGCGCATCAAGCTAAAGTCACTCTACCCATCAATACAAAAAAGTTGAACCACTAGTACTGCTTCAATCTAAATATGACAGAACCCTCGGATTGCCGTCATTCCCGCGAAAAGCCTGCCCCGTACTCGATACGGGGCGGGAACCCAGAGGGGCGGGGGGCTGGACGTTCGCCAAAACTACCTTGAATCGATACTAGCCGCCACAATTCATGCCATGCCGATAGAACCCAGCGTGCTGCCGCTCCTGGGTGCGCGGCAAGGAGCTTGTCAAAAGATGACGACCGACATGTTCAGAGTGGGGATCGTCGGTTGCGGGCTGATAGCCGACAAGCTCGACGACGTGCCGCGGCTTGCACCCGGCCGGATCCCGCTGCCGTGGGCCCACGCCCCGGCCTACGCGATGGCGCCCGATACGAAGATCGTCGCTGTGGCCGACCTCAACGAGTCGGTCGCGAGACAGTTCGCCCAACGCTGGGGTGTGCCCGCGGTCTACACGGACTACCGCGAGATGCTCCATCGTGAGAGCCTCGACGTGGTGAGCGTGTTGGTCCCAAACTTCCTTCACTGCGCCGTAACGATCGAGGCCGTTGCGGCAGGCGTCAGGGTGGTGGTCTGCGAGGTGCCGATGACCGCGAGCGTCGATGAGGCCGACCGCATGGTCCGGGTCTGCGAGGAGGAAGGCACGGAGCTCGTCGTAGACCTCGGCAGCGGCCGCTGGTGGGCCCAGGAGTACCTGAACGCCCGCGAGATCATCCAGACGGGCGAGATCGGGGACCTGGTGACCATGACCGCAACCGTTACGGGTGGGCTGCTGCTCAACGGCACGAGCCTGATAGACATGCTCCGTTTCTTCTCGGGCTCGGAGGTCACCGACGTGCTGGGCTGGCTCTACGACCCCCCGGACGCCGACAGCGAGTACGTCGACCGGGGTGCGTCGGGCTTCATGCGTTTCGAGAACGGGGTCGAGGCGATATTCAGCGGCCGGGACGAGAAGCCCTTTGTGGAGTGGGACATCATGGGCAGCCGGGGGCGCGTTCGCATCGGCAACAACGTGCTGGAGCTCCTCAAGACGAGCGGGGGCAGGCGTCCCGAGATGGCCTCCTTCCAGTTCCCCCAGCGCTACGTAGCCAAGTCCCCGCGCGTTGCGATGATCGAGGAGGTGGTTGCGTACCTTCGCGGGGAGCGGGAATGCATCGGCAACGGCGCCGACGGCAGGGCGGCTATGGAGATCGCGATGGCGTTCTACGAGTCGGACGAGACCGGCGGATGGGTGAAGCTGCCGTTGGCCGACACCAGCCGACGGGTCGAAGTCATCCACGGGCAGAGGCCGTGGCAGTAGGGCGCCGCAGCGTACCGACCCACCGGCGCACTCGACGGCTCCAGGAGGCTCGGCTGGGAGAGCAGCACGAAGGGCCAGAATGCTCAGAGAACCTGGACGGTTACGAAGGGGGCTGGGTCTGGCGTGGGTGGGGAGACAGCACAGCGTCTTACTGCTCCATGTTGATGACGATATTGTCCGGGCCGCGGGCGAGGAACTGCTCCGACGGCTCGTCGTAGGGGTTTTCCTCGATGTGCCATAGGTGGGCAGGCACAAAGAGGTAGTCGCCCGGACCGGCCTCCACCCACTCTTCGAAGTCCTCGCCGTAGTAGACGCGGACGTGGCCCGATATGACGTATGCGGCGGTCTCGGCCTCCCCGTGCTGGTGCGGCGGACCCTTGTGGTTGGGAGCGGAGGTGACGGTGCCGAACCAGATCTTGCTGGCGCCGACTGCGACGGCGTCAATAGCGGGGCGTCGCTCCAACCCAGGGGTCTGAGCCGTGTCGCCCGGCGGGCGAGTGCCGTGCACCACCATGGGGACCTTGAGATCCGTCTTCGTTGCCATAGCTGGCCTCCTCAAATCGTGCGCCGCGGGCCTACATGCTCCGTTGGCTGCGGCCGACAGAAGCCGCCGCTGAGTGAGAAGCATAAGCCCCCGATTCCCGCAAGTCCACAAGGAGCCCCAGATTCCCCACCTCCACATTCGACGCCATATCTATCAGCCATCACCCCGTTGGGGCTGGTTTCAAACCAGCCCTCCCCTTGCTATTAGGGCGTCGCCGCCATTTAGGTGGGGGATTTGGGGAGCAGCGGCGGGATTCTCAACGCGGGCAGGCGATGTGAATCTGCGGGTCTCAACGGCCTTCTGGCGCTTCGGCCCCGCACTTGAGCATTTTAAAGAGGGGACGGATTCCCATTGCGCACCATCATCAGGCAAGCAGGCCAAGAGTAGAGGAGCTCGCCGAGCTATTGTGATTCTGAACGGCTGACCTTGCCCTTCACTACCCTGCTCAGCCCACCTGCGCCTTTGACGCTTGCGCCCAGGGCTGTGACGCGGGAGCGGAGGCGCCGGTCGGAGGTGTAGACGAGTACGCTGCGCCTGGGGGTGGAATCGGCGGCCATTTCGACGATGCGGTCGTCGGCTGCGTTCGTGCCGCGCTGTCCTGCATAGGCTATGTGCAGGGGGGCGTCCGGAGGGATGGTCAGGCTCCGCGTGGGGCCGTCGAACACTATCGTCCACTCTCCACCAGACTCGGACGCGTGCGCGGCCACCTCGTCCACGAGCCGCTGCATTGCCCGCCGCCGGTCTCGCCACCACCCGTCCGGGCGCGACCCCATGACGTTGTTCCCGTCCACGAGAACGAGCAGGGGGAGTCCGCCCTCGCCGCCGCTGTCTTCCATTCCGCTACGCAGGAGGGCTAAAGCCGGCCGGTAGCTTCGCTGATGGCGTCGAGGGACCGCTGGCGGCCAAGCACTTCGAGGGTCCCAAACAGCGGCGGCGCGACTTTCAGCCCGGTCGTAGCGACGCGGATGGAGCCGAGCAGCTGGCCCACCTTGAGGCCGAGGTCGTCGGCCAGCGCCCTCAGGGCCGCCTCGATGGACTCTTCGTCGAAGGAGTCGAGCCCTGCCAGGGTGCCGTGGGCGCTCGACAGGGCGTCCTTGGTACCCGCCACGTCCATCTTCTTCTGCACGAGGTCGGCGGTCTCGTAATCAACCTTATCCTGGAAGAAGAAGCCGACCAGGGGCGCGGCGTCCCGCAGCGTCTTCAGGCGCTCCTGCACGAGGGGGACGATGCGCACGAGCTGGTCACACCCCGGAAGCGGGTCTATTCCATCGGCGGGGAAGGCGCTCCAGTAGTCCAGCAGGGCGTCGGCCAGGTCGGCGGGCTGCATCTGGCGGATGTAGTGGCCGTTCATCCACTCGAGCTTCTTGGTGTCGAACATCGCGCCCGACTTCGACACGCGCTCCAGCGAGAAGACCCGCTTGAGCTCGTCGGTCGACATCACCTCGGTCCTGTCATCGAGGGACCAGCCGAGGAGGGCGAGGAAGTTGACCATCGCCTCGGGCAGGTATCCCATCTCGCGGTACTCGCGGACCGAGACGGCGCCGTGCCTCTTGCTCAGCTTCGACCTGTCGGGCGAGAGGATCTGGGGCAGGTGGACGAAGTGGGGGGGCTCCCAGCCCAGGGCCTCGTACAGCTTCAGGTGACGGGGCGCGCTCGGCAGCCACTCCTCGCCTCGAAAGACGTGGGAGATGCCCATCGACCGGTCGTCCACGACGCTGGCGAGGTGATAGGTGGGGAAGCCGTCCGACTTGAGGACCACGAAGTCGTCCACCAGGCCGTTCTCGAACGTTACCCTGCCGCGAATCAGGTCGTCGAGGACCGTGCTTCCCTCGAGTGGCATGGCGAACCTCACCACCGAGGACCCGGAATCGTCCGCGCCCTGCGGATCTCCGCCGCGGCACCGCCTGTCGTAGCCGCCGTGCTCCTTGCGGACCGCTTCGAGCCTTTCGGGGGAGCAGCTGCACCAGTAGGCCGCGCCGCGATGTATCAGCACGTCGGCGGCGCGGTGATAGTCGTCGAGACGCTGGGACTGGTGGTAGGGGGCGTTGGGGCCGCCTATGTCCGGGCCTTCGTCCCACTCTATGCCCAGCCACCGCAGCGACTCGAGCATCTCGTCGACCGAGCCCTCGACGAGGCGGCCCTGGTCGGTGTCCTCGATCCTGACGATGAACGTGCCGCCGCGCCCGCGGGCGAAGAGCCAGTTGTATATCGCCGTGCGCATCATGCCGACGTGAGGGCTGCCCGTGGGACTCGGGGCAAGCCTTACGCGAACGTGGTTATCCATGCTGCCGATAGCCTCCAGACATCGATTCTAGCACGGCCTGAGTTGGATACTGCTGCCCGCTGGACGATGGAGGGAATCGCCACCAAGTTATTCGTCGGAAGTGAGGTCGGCTGCTGCAAGAAGTACGACATCGTTGGGGTGGCGCAGCGTAGTGCATCGGTCTGCCAGTTCAGAATGGGCGCGACGCTCAATGATCTTCAGGAGTTTGCGCCGTCCATCAGGCTCTATAGGGCCAGCTTGTGGTTTATTCTCCGCCGACTTTAAAAGTAGACTTCCAAAGAAATCAGGATTGGCAACCGCTTGCCTACTACCATTCCCCAAGAAGATCGGTAGCAATGCCTCCCAGCGGGGGATGCCTTGATCATTTTGCCAGCGAATCTTGAATATGCCAAGGATTCCGGCTTCTGGCCCTGACAGACCGGCATATTCACCCTTGAATTCTGGAGATCTGGCGAATTCGATTAGCTCGGAAAAGAAGACACTGGCGAAGTCCATGGGTATAAGGCTGGGGTTACGTACTGCTAGTTGTCGATCGACTGTAATTCGAACGAAGGTTGCCCGTCCCGGAAATTCGGAAAACCTGCCTCGCATCTCCTCGGGCAGTTCCAATTCCAGGACTCGCCCGTTGTATGACCGATTTCTGATTCGCACTCCTCGGTGAGGGAGGATGCCTTCTAGGAGAGCAAGAACATCCTCCGGGCCGAAGCTATACAATGCAGTTGCTGTTTGAGGGTCGTAGCTTTCTATGTGAGAGAAGAGTCTTTCCTGCTGAGATTTTGCTTCCTTGGCCCGGGCGACCGCTTCATCTATTTCCGATTCGGTGCGGATTATGTCCATTGTTTTGTTGTTGGCGAGTATGGAAGCGATGTCGACTCGCTCCAATAACTCGCCTACGATCTCGGTTTCCAGACCCTCTCTGAATTCGGAGCCTACCTCTGACATATCCTGTGCAATACTGTACACACGCTCCAACATCATGGTGAGCGCCTTGTTGTCAAAGCTGTCATCAGCCATCAGATTGAACACGATTACTCGTTCCTGCTGGCCGTAACGGTACAGCCGGCCTGCTCGTTGCACCAGCCGCCTGGGATTCCATGGCAGATCGTAGTTGACCAGGATGTGGCATCGTTCGTGTAGATTAATGCCTTCGCCGCCGGCCTCAGTCGAGACCATGAACTGTGCAGGGCCGTTGAAGCTGTCGATATTGTTCCTCTTCTCATTGAGAGACATGCTGCCGTTGATTTGCGCGATCCCACTAGTGGGGTATTGACGAGCCAGCGCCTCGACTACGTATTCTTGGGTCGCACGGTACTCTGTGAAGATCAGCACCTTTCGGCCGATCTTCTGCAATGGATGAACGATTTCCACGAGAAACTGCCTGAGCTTGCGGTCGTCCTCTTTGACCTTCTCAGCAGTTCTCAGCAGATCGGTGATCTGCCGCTGTTCGTCGTCGAAGAACGGACTGACCCCAGCGCTGGATCCTGAAACCGTGTCGGCAAGTTCCGCTAGGTCGTCTCGGCCGTCCTCACCTTCCTCGAAAGCCTCTTCCAGCTCGTCAATAGCTGCCGTACCCATATTGACTGTGGATTCACTGACGATACCTTGCAGGCGGGCCATGCGACGGTGCAATGCCCGCTCAATGGCGGCAATGCTGGACGATGCCAGCTTGCGATAGGTGGTCATCACGAAGCCGATTGCGCGGCCGGTTGTTCCCCCAGCTATGGCCGCGTCATAGCCGTACTTCAGGTATGTCTGCAGCCGCTTGTCGAAGGCTCTAGCATCGTCTGACAGCGGCACTTCTACGAGATGGGTGTCTTGTCCACGGAACAGGAACTCACCGTTCGCGTCGGTGACCAAGCTCTTGCGGTTGCGCAGGACTACCTCAGCGACTACTGAGGGGTCGCCAAATACTTCGGCAAACCGGCGGCCTAGATCCGGCCGCAATAGGAGCAGGAGATTAATGAACTGGTCTGTCTTACCTTGGTGCGGGGTTCCAGTCAAGAAAATGAACGTGTCTGTCAACAATTGAAGCTTCTCTGCGAGTTGGTAGCGCTGCGTGACCGCCTGCCCCTCGATCTTACTCAGATGATGCGCTTCATCAAATACGATGACGTCCCAATCGCCTGAGTCGTTGAATAACGCGCTATGGGTATCTGACTTTGCACGGTCGATTGACACTATCACCTTGTCGTACGTTGCCCAATGGGAAACCTGGTTAATGTTGAAATCCATTCCATATATACGGAAGTCCTCGTTGAACTTGTACTTCATTTCGTCCTGCCATTGGCGCACTACTCCCGCTGGAGATACCACCAAGACACGTCGCGCCTGTCGCCGACGCTTCATTGCCGCAAGTAGCAAACCCACCTCAATAGTCTTGCCTAGACCTACGTCATCGGCAATGAGCCAATTCGACTGGTCAGATGTCATTATGCGGTGGACGAGATTGATCTGGTGTGGTAGAGGATCAACGTCAAGTCGATCTAGAGCGCCCGTAATCTGATTCCAAGAGTCGAGGGCGTAGGCCAGTGCCTTTAGCCGGAATCTATCCCCACTGTCTGGTTCCCAAACTTCCGCCCGTTCGAACTTTATGACAGCGTCCCTAAGGCGCACCAGCCTCTCGTATGGCAACCACCGACTTTCGCCTGTACTGTGCAGTTGGACCAGTACCATGTCTCGGCCCGCAATCTGTCGCCATGAGACGACCGTGCCGGTACCAAGCGTTTTTCGAGTATTGGACCTAGGCCTATCTTGCACCACGTGGCCGGGACGAAAGCCGTTTCGCAACTCTGGCACAGTGTGCCACTGGCTTGTCCTGTCGGTTCCCCACTGCACTTGCACCTCGGCAGTCTGGCCCTCGGCCCTCTGTCCGACGACAACTCCCAAGGAATCCTTGTCAGGGTGAGCTACGAAACAGCCCTTACCCGGTAAGAGACTAGTCGTCTGAAGAAAGTCTTTCATACCACAGTCCTTCCATGGCAGCTGTCATCGTCTACCAGGGAGTCCTTGCCATTCCATACTACCTTGAACTTCCTAAGACTCCCTTGATAATCGTCACCCTGCCTCCTGTACGGCATTTCGTCATGGTCATATGGAGCTTCAACAGGACGGGCGAGACCATTTTGCCAGCCCTCATCATCTTGAAGTCCAGCGCGGAAAAGAGCGAACGATGCGAATGATGAGAAGTTTCGTCTCCACAAGGCAAAATAGTCCCAGTCTTCAAACCATGCGTCATCTATAACATGGTGCGGCCTGCGATGAAGTCGACTCTGTATCAAGGAATACGTCATATCTAGGGATGCTCTGAATAAGTCCCTGTGGTTTGCGGGATAGTAACATAGGGCCAAGGCTTGAAGACGTGGGAGGCGAGGCAATGAACCAGCCGACGTTTGCGGACTTGGACTACGAGAGCAAGAAGCGAAAGACTCGCAGGGAGAAGTTCCTTGAGCGCATGGATGGACTGATCCCGTGGGAAGAGTTGGAAGAGCGCATCCGACCATTCTATCCCAATGCTGGCCGAGGTCGGCGTCCCTACGAGTTGTCGGCGATGCTTCGCATACACTGCGTGCAGTTGTTCTACAACCTGAGCGACCCTGGGATGGAGGACATGCTCTACGAGGTCGAATCGGTGAGGCGGTTCGTAGGGCTGAGACTGCCTGGGCCGCTGCCGGACGAGACGACGATTCTGAACTTCCGCCACCTGCTGGAAGAGCATGAGTTGGGCTCGGGTCTGTTCGAGGAGATCAACCGCTATCTGGAGTCCAAGGGTCTCCGTCTTCAGGAGGGGACGATAGTGGACGCGAGCATCATAGCGGCGCCCTCATCGACGAAGAATCGGGCTAAAGAGCGCGACCCCGAGATGCACCAGACGAAGAAGGGTAACGAGTGGCACTTCGGGATGAAGGTGCACATCGGTGTGGACTCGCAGACGGGAGTGGTGCACAGCATGACCACGACATCTGCGAACGTGCATGACCTGACTGAGTTGCCCCGGTTGCTGCACGGTGGGGAGTCTCAGGTGTGGGGAGATGCTGGGTATCAGGGAGTTGACAAGAGGCTGGGCAACCGGGGCTTGGATGTGGAGTGGCAGGTGGCGATGAGGCCCGGCCAGCGTCGGAAGCTGGAGCCTGAGAGTCCTGAGGCGGTGTCGGAGAAGCGCAAAGCGTCGGTCAGAGCTAAGGTGGAGCATCCGTTCCTGTACATCAAGCGGCACTTCGGCTACGCCAAGGTCCGCTACAGGGGACTGTCCAAGAACACGCAGCGGCTGATGACGCTGCTGGGGTTTGCCAACTTGATGAGGGCCGAACAGTACCTGGCGGCGTGAAACCTTGTATAAGTGCGCCCAAAATCAGGCCTAACGGCGGCGAAACGCCCTGTCAGGGCCGGTTGTAGGCCGAGAATAACCCCCACCACGGCACCATGAGGCAATTCAACGCCCCCAAAACCACCCCGGTCAACTCGGCCCAGCCTGAAGCCGATTGTTCAGAGCATCCCTAGAGTCAAGCAACTGGGGCTTTGGTATACGTACCAGCAGTTGAGCCGCTCATTCCAAAGGGAGTACTCCCACCACTTCGGATTGGTGTCCCAGAAGCCTCGGAACTCCAAGAACAGCAGCAGGCTCCCTCCGGTCCAAGCTTGCTTTCGCATCCACGACAACCAATATCTTAGACGCCCTCTACTGAATCCATCCAAGAGCTCGGCAATCCTCTTGCGTTGGGTATGGGTGGCATCTACGCTGGCAATCAATTCACCTATCTTCAGCTTGCGTGATAGATCTGAGACGTCGTCGTCTGAGTTACTGGAGTATGTTGGCTCGCTTAGCTGGCTGTCGTACTCTTCCTGTGGTTCTGGCTCGTCCCACTCAGACTCGTTGGAATCATCGGTGTGCCCTTCCATTGGCATTCCATCATCAATATAGAGAGGGACACCATTGTAGTCGGTCGCGGGTATCTCTTCCCCAGATTCACCCACGTCAGATTCACCCACGTCGAGCACGTCGTCAGTCCAACCATTTTTGTTAGAGATTCCAATGAAATCGTCGTCATTTTTGTCACTCGATCCTTCCTCGAGAGACTCCCGTTCTTCAGCTTGATACTCTCCCACTGGCACATCATGAAGGGCTTGATTGCCATCTGTATTGGACGCGATTGCTTTGTCGTGGCCCACCACCTTCGCCCATGGATCATCTTCCACAGGGCTCGGGGTGGGGGGCGCAAAGAAGTCCTCCTCGCGCCAGTTCTGCGAATCAGTTGGCGGTACTTGGCGACTCACTTTTGACTTGGTCCAGAGGTTGCGGTACGTCAGGATGGGACTAACAGTACCACCGAGTCAATAGTCTATCAATGCCCCCCAAGTGTCTCACCCTTCCCACACTTCTGACTAATGCTCTTGCTGGGCGAGGGATACTGAGTCCCGGAAGGTCTGCAGGTCTTTGGGCAGGGGGGACTCCAGCTTCAGCCTGTTTCCCGTGCGGGGGTGGGTGAACGCGAGGCGGTGGGCGTGGAGGAAGTGGCGTTCGAGCCCCGGCGCGGGGTGTCCGTAGGTGGCGTCGCCCGCGACCGGATGGCCCACCGACGCCATGTGGACTCGGATCTGGTGCGTCCTGCCGGTCCTGGGGCGTGCCTCCACGAGCCCGTAGCCGCGCAGGCGCCTCAGCACGTCGTATTCAGTGACGGCGTCCCTGCCGGTGCTGACTACGGCCATGCGCGTGCGGCTCCTGGGATGCCTGCCTATCGGCGCGTCGATGATCGCCCGTTCGGGCTCGGGGTGTCCCGTCACAGCGGCCAGATAGGCCTTTGAGACGGTGCGGTCCTTGAACTGGCCGGACAGGCCGGTCTGGGCCGCGTCGTTCTTGGCTACGACGATCAGCCCCGAGGTGTCCTTGTCCAGCCGGTGCACCAGGCCCGGCCTGATCTCGCCCCCGACGCCCTCGAGGTCGGGGCAGTGGGCCAGCACGGCGTTGGCGAGGGTATGGTCAGGGTGGCCCGGCGCGGGGTGAGTCACGAGGCCGGCGGGCTTGTCGATCACCAGCAGGTCGGAGTCCTCGTACACGACGTGCAGGTCCATGGCCTGGGGCACGAGGGTGGAGGGCGCCGGCGGGGGAACGACGAGGCTCACGGCCTGGCCCGCCCTCAGCCGCGCGGACGGTTTCGCAGGAGAGCCGTCGACGGTGACGCAGCCCTCGGCGGTGAGGGCCTGTATGCGAGAGCGCGAAAGGTCGGGACAGCGCTGGGCCAGGAAGCTGTCGAGCCGCTCGCCCCCCTCGTCAACCCTGAACGTGAGGGTCATCACGGGCGTCGTGCTGATGCGGGGCAGTTACAGGCGGGTCGTCGGCGGTCTGCGTGTCGGGAGCCGGGTCCGGCCTGGCGCTGGGCTCCCGGGGAGTGAGGAAGATTATCAGCGCCAGGAGGCATATGCCCGTCACTATCGACGAGTCGGCAAGGTTGAATATGGGCCACCAGCCGACGTCGATGAAGTCGACGACAGAGCCGAGCCGGACACGGTCGATCAGGTTGCCGAAGGCGCCGCCGAGCTGCAGCCCGATGGCGAGCCTGAGCACCCGGCTGGGCAGGGCGTGAGAGCGGTAGAAGTAGTAGATGAAGCCGATGGCCAGGAACGATGTGATGATCAGCACAAGGGTCTGGTCGGGGAAGAGGCCGAACGCCGTGCCCGAGTTCGTCCCGTAGGTGATGCGGACCAACCCCTCGCGCGGCCACGATCTGTATAGGTAAGAACCGTCAGGACCCAGAGCTGCCGTGACGATGTACTTGGTGACCTGGTCCGCGACGAATACGATCACGGCCACGGAGAGCATGATGCGGTCGCGGTACCAGGGAGTCCGCGCAGTGTTGTGGTCTGCGCCCTCCTGGCCGGACTCCTGGTCCGGCGCGATGTCCGGCTCTTCTTCTCTCTTTTCGCTTTCGAGCATCCTCAGCACCGGTCGATACAGAATTGCGTACACCACGGCGAAGAGGGCCGCGAAGCCTATGATCCGCACTGCTTCGATGGACACGGCAAGTCCTCCGCCGTACTGCCTTGAGGCGAGTCAACGCAGCACATGTTCAATCATATCAAGAGCGTCGGCACTGTGCTGCGGCTTGACAGGCACGTAACAGAATTGTACCATTACGTGTAATATCGGCCAAGGACCACCAAGGAGGGGTGCCGGTGGGTGACGACAAAGAGAAGCGGAACAGGATGGCTGAAGGCATAGACATCATAATCGACGAGGCCAAGATGGCGACGACGCGGGCCTACAAGAGGTCCGGCGCGGAGACCATCGGCGAGAGCGTCAAGGAGGCCCTTCGCGGCGCCCTCTCCTCGAGGGACAACGTGGTGATGGTCAGGCTCAACGCGGAGAGCGTGGCGAAGCTCGACGAGCTAGTCGAGTCGGGAATCGTCAACAGCAGGTCGGAGGCGGCGGCCTTCCTGATAAGCGAGGGCGCCGCTTCCCGATCGCAGCTCTTCGAGCGGATCGCCGAGAAGACGGAGACGATCAGGAAGGCGAAGAAGGAGCTCCGCAGCCTTATCGACGAGCCGGTGGAGCCCCCGTCCGACGACAAGGACTGACAGTATCAGACCAGCCCCAAGGCTGATGTTATAATCGCGGCCAGCCAGCACCGGAGGCCGCGGTTGCGTATCGTCGACGTCAGGGTCCAGTCCTTCACCTACGTATCGCGCGCCGCGCGCGACTCCGACGGACACTCTCACCCGGGCCCTGAGCACGAGGCGGTCGAGACCATGCTCACGGTGGTCTCGGACGAGGGCTCCGAGGGACACTTCTTCGGCGCAAACGCGGGGCTCGTCGAGCGCGTCATCCGTCCGGCGTTGATGGGCGAGGACCCGTTCGACCGCGAGAGGATCTGGACGAAGCTCAAGGAGGCCAAGCGGATCAACCGCGATCTGCTCGACCGCCACATTGGGACGGCCGATCTCGCCCTCTGGGACCTGGCGGGCAACCATCTTGGGCAGCCGGTCTACAAGCTCCTCGGAGGATTCAGGGACAGGGTGCCCGCCTACGCAAGCACGATGTGCGGCGACGAGGAGCCGGGCGGCCTGAGCACACCGGACGAGTACGGGCAGTTTGCGGAGGTCTGCGTCCGGCGGGGCTACAAGGCCATCAAGCTGCATACCTGGATGCCACCCATCTCGTGGGCCCCCGACCCTAAGATGGACGTGAAGGCGTGCGCCGCGGTACGGGAAGCCGCCGGCCCCGACATCAAGCTCATGCTCGACCCGTTCCACTTCTACAGCCGCGACGATGCGCTGTACATCGGCCGCGAGCTCGAGAAGCTCGACTTCCACTGGCTGGAGGAGCCCATGGACGAGCACAGCATCTCGTCCTACGTCTGGCTGGCGGACCAGCTCGACATCAGCATACTTGGCCCGGAGACTGCGGAGGGCTCCCTCTACACGAGGGCTGAGTGGATCGTGCGAGGCGCGTGCGACATCGTCCGCGGCGGCGTGGGCGACGTGGGCGGCATCACGCCCCTGATGAAGATCGCGCACCTGGCGGAGGCCTTCGGCATGGCGATGGAGGTCCACGGCGGCGGCGCGGGCAACCTCCAGGCACTCGGCGCGATGGCGATACCGGGCGAGTTGTACGAGCGCGGGCTGCTCCATCCGTTCGTCGACTACGAGGAGCCGGAGCCGTGGCTGCACTCACGGGTGGACCCGATGGACGATGAGGGCTACGTGCACCTGCCGGCCCGGCCGGGCCTGGGACACGACATCGACTTCGACTACATACGCGAGCACAGCATAGATGCACCACGTTAGCCTGCGCTGCGGAACGTGCGGGGCCGACCACGCCCCGGACATGAAGACCCTGGAATGCCGCGACTGCGGCGGCCCACTCGACGCCGAATACACGGGGCCGGGCGCGTCGCTCGACGTCGCCGGGTACGACTCCGCCATGCCCTTCAGCGATGCGGGATCGATGCCCACGCTCGGCGAGGGCGGCACACCCGTGGTGGGGCTCGCGGAGCTGGGGGGAGCACTCGGGCTGGAGCGGCTCGACGCGAAGCTGGAGTACATGAACCCAACCGGGTCGTACAAGGACAGGGGGACCGTCGTGATGCTGGCGGTTGCCCGCGAGCTTGGAGTCGGGGAGGTCGTGGAGGACTCGTCCGGCAACGCGGGCGCGTCGGTCTCGGCGTACTCCGCCCGAGCCGGGATCAAGGCGCACATATTCGCCCCAGCGACCGCGCCGGCGGCCAAGCTGAGGCAGATCAGGGTCTACGGCGCGGAGGTGCACTCGATCGAGGGGCCGCGGGAGGCGGCGACCGACGCCGCGGTGGCATTCTGCAACGAGAACGATCTCGTATACGCGTCCCACGCCTGGAGTCCCTTCTTCTTCGAGGGCACCAAGACATTCGCGTTCGAGACCGCCCGGCAATATGGCGGTGAGCCCACAGCCCACATCGTATTCCCGGTCGGCAACGGCGGCCTTTTCCTCGGCGCGTGGCGCGGGTTCACGGAACTGATCGACGCCGGGCACATCGACAGGATGCCGAGGCTCCACGCGGTGCAGGCCGCGAACGTCATGCCCATCGCCGCCGGCTTCATGGGACGCCCTTGGGACAAGGCGGGCATGCAGCCGACAATGGCGGGCGGCATATCGGTTGCGGCCCCGGCGCGCGGCGCCCAGGTCGTCGACGTCATACGCAGGGCAAATGGAGCTGCCGTCGCCGTGGACGAGGACGAGATATCGGCGATGCAGCGGGCCCTGGCCCGGGACGAGGGAATATTCGCGGAGCCGACGTCGGCGGCAGCCTTCGCCGGGGTTCGGCGGCTCATGGAGGACGGCGTCATCGCGCCCGGCGAGTCCGTGCTCGTGCCCGTCACGGGGTTCGGACTCAAGGACGAGGTGCGCTTCGACCCGGAGCGGTAGGGACCGATCCCATGTGCCGGCGTCACGGTCGGCGGCCGCTGGAGTACCGGGCAAGCTCTCACAGCCAATGAAGAAGAGAGTCCACGAGATCCTGGAGGAGGCGGTACCCGGCGACCGGGCCAGCAGGGCCTTCGACGTATTCCTCATCTCGTTGATCACGCTGAACGCAATCGCCCTGATCGTGGGGACAGTCGAAGAGGTCCACGAACTGTCTCCACAGGCTTTCGTAGCCATAGAGGCCGTATCCGTCGCCATCTTCACGGTCGAATACCTGCTGAGGGTCTGGGCCTGCACGGTCGACCCGAAATACGCCCACCCAGTGTCGGGCCGGCTGCGGTTCATGGTCTCGCCCGTGGTGCTCATAGACCTGCTGGCCATCTTGCCCTTCTACATCGGGCTCTTCCCCAGCCTGCACAAGGTCGACCTGCGCCTGCTGCGGGCGGTGCGGCTCCTGGCCCGACTGGCCCGGCTCGGCAGGTACTTCTCCGGTCTGCGCACGCTGTCGCGGGTGGTCCATGCAAAGCGATCGGAGCTGCTCACGGTGCTGCTGGTCCTGTCGATCCTGCTGTTCATCGCATCGTCGCTGATGTTCTTCGCCGAGAACGGCGCACAGCCCGACAAGTTCTCCAATATCCCCCAGGCCATGTGGTGGAGCGTCATCACGCTAACGACGGTGGGGTACGGCGACGTGTTCCCAGTTACCGTGATGGGACGCCTGCTGGCCGGCGTCATTGCGATAGTGGGCATAGGACTCTTCGCCCTACCTGCGGGCATTCTGGGGTCCGGGTTCGTGGAGGAGATCAGGCAGGATGCGGATACGGTCAGGGTATGCCCTCACTGCAATAGGAAAATCGGCCCTTGAAGGAACGTCGAGGCCGGGTGCGGCAGGTTGACACGTAGTATATGGCGTCCTATCGTAGGCATGGTTGGGGTGTGAGGTACATTGTGGAAACGAAGACACTGGATGACCGGGTCGACCGACTTGATGGGGCGAACGAGAGTCCGGACCCCAAGGCCGACCGGGAAGACTTGGCTCTGGCGGAGCAAGCTCTAGAGGAGTACGAAGCCGAGGGCATAGAAGGCGCCGTTCCATACAGCAAGTACCGGGCAAAGCGTCTTGGGGCCGCATCCTGAGTACGAGATACGGATAACGTCGTACGCCGAGCGCGACCTCGAACGCCTGCCATCCAAAGACTATTCAAGAATTGACAGGCACGTCAGTCTGCTGGCCCAGAGCCCTCGTCCCAGAGGTGTGGCCAAGCTCCGGGACAAGGCGCACCGCATACGCACCGGCGCCTGGAGAATCATCTACATCATTGACGATGCCAAGCGGGTTGTGGTCATACCGCAGTCCGTCGGCGAGAGAAGGACACCTACCGCTCGATCATCCTAGGGGCCATGCAAATGCGAGTCAGGGGGTCGAGTCAGGGGGTTACGATGGGGAATCAGATCATCGATTTAGGCTCGAGGCTTGAGTTGTTCGTCGACGACTACCTGATCGAGCGCCTGAGCGGGGCGGAGCTTAGGCTGCACCGGCCGGAGCCGCAGAACGTCGCCCTGAGATACGACGCGTCCTGGGAGGGCAACACGTGCGGCTATGTCACCGTCTTCCAGGACGGCGACTACTACCGTGGGAGCGGCTACCGGTATGGCGAGGTCGAGACGCATTACCACACGCAGTTCTATTGCTATGCCGAGAGCAGCGACGGGGTCGAGTGGCACAGGCCGTCCCTGGGGCTGATCGAGTTCGAGGGCTCGAAGGACAACAACATCATCCTCGACGAGGAGCCCGCCACCCACAACTTCAACCCATTCAAGGACGCCAACCCCGATTGCAGACCCGACGAGGCCTACAAGGGAGTAGGGGGGAACAAGAACCAGCATCTGCTCCAACTAATTCACTCTCAAGATGTTTGCAGCGGGTCCGGGACACTTGCGGTTGGCATATCGAGGGGTGCGAATGAGTGCCAGTCCGGGTGGCGCAGGCAGGACTGCCTCGACAGGTATGTTCGGGGCGTGGATGAGCATTCTACGGGAAGGTCGAATGAAGCCCAGCTCACGCCCTCGCTCCACGAAGATCTTCACAGGGTCCCTGCCTTCATAGGCATACTGTGGCGCATACTCGACCAGCAGGCCGATGGACACCTCGAACGGGTCCACCCCGGCCCTGTGGGCTATCTCAAGCCGCATCGACTGAAGAATCTGCGAGATTATCAACGTCGCCCATATCTGTTGCTGGATCACCACCAACTTGGCGGACCACAGAAGACGCAGCTTGAGGTGTTGCTTGACCAACTTGAGCGCCATCTCGATGTCCCACCTGCGAGCGTAGACCTCGGCCATGGATGCAATCGGGAATGTGTGAGGCTCCCGAACGTTGGTGATGTAGCGGCGCAGCGTATTGCCTTGTCTGAAAGTCACCAGCCGAACGGCGTGTTTGGCCCGGTCGGCGCGATGGGCTCCCAGCCACACGATGCCATCGAAGACATCGCCCCGATGGTAGAAGGTATGTATCACCTTGTAGCTGGTCTTTGCTCTCAGCCTGCTCAGCCAGTGGTAACCCCTGTCCGTGAGCCAGTCGAACCAGGCGAAGCCGAAGTATCCCAAGTCTGCGACCACCAGTGTTCCCGCTGGCAGGTCTTCCACCAACTTCCGCGCCAACACCTTCTCGTTCGATGTGGGTCCGGCTGAAACATGACGGTCCGCCACTGCTGGCCTCTCACGTCGAACACGCCAGCCAGCTTGCCAGGGAGCAGACGGCTATCGCCTTGGGGAATCTCTCTCAGAGGCGGAAGCCTTCTCGACATGGCGTCCAGTGTACTCTCGTCTATGCACACCACGCCCTCGGCGAATGGCGCCAGCTTCTCCGTTACCACACCCTGCAATCGTTGTGCCAATACGCCGCTGATCTGCTCGAAGAGTCTCTCCAATGGCTTGGTTCCCGCGCTATGGAGCCTCTTGTAGACCGCTTGGTCTGTAACCGGGAATCGGGGGAAGAACCAGAGTCCGCGTTCCGAGATAAGACGCCACACCGCCAATTGGCTGCCGAAGCCTCTCAGGACGCAGACCAGCAGCCCTGCCCACAGAGCCATTGCGGGCAGGACGCGCGGCCTGCCAGGGCCCTTGAGACTGTGGTCTGGCTCCATGTCCTTCAAACACTGCTGAAGAAACTCCTCTATGCTCCCGATGGTGGCTGTATCGTCCCCGGTACTGGTGGACATTTCGCTCTGTCCCTCCTTTGGAGTAGTCTTATCCTTATACTATCCAAAGGAGGACTACCCAAAGGAAAGGACGGTTCTTTTTATCAATTAGTTGGAGCAGATGGGATCAGGGCGCGCCCCTACTCCGGGTTGTCCGACAGGGAGTTGGCACATGCCCTCGCGGAAGCCCGGCGGCATGAGGGGGACGGTACGCCGGTAACGACGTTCTGCGTCGTCGACGAAGCGATACGGAGGCGGCTGGGGGCGTGGCGCCTCTTCGACCATGAATTCGAGCACGGGGCCGTAGCCTCCTATCGACAGATAGCCCGGCGAGTCGTTGAGGAGGGCTCCCGTAGACCTGCGGCCAGTTTGTACAGGGGAGAGGAGGACACCGCCTGCGCACTGGGACCGGGCCTCGATGAGATGGGACTGTCCGACAGGGACCGCCTCATAGTGGGGACACTTGTGTCGGTCATGGATCGGCTGCGTAGTCAGGACCCATGGGGCATAGATCTCCCCGCCAGTTTCTATGAGGCGGTCGAAAAGTCGCCGATGGCCGACGCGCTCGCGTTCACTGCAACAGACGAGCAGGTCCTGGCCGGGCTGCACATCTGGCGAGGAAGAGTCGTCGAGATGAGCGCGGGAGAGGGAAAGACCGTCGCCGCCCTTTTCCCTGCAGTCCACCACGCAGTGGAGGGGCGGCGTGTGCACGTGGTAACAGCGAACGACTATCTCGCCCTCAGGGACGCCGAGCAGCTCGCACCGGTCTACGAGTCGCTTGGGCTCACCGTCCGGGCCGTGTTGCAGCACATGAACGACGACGAGAGACGCAGCGCGTACGCCGCCGACATCGTGTACGGCACCGTGCGTGAGCTGGGCTTCGACTTCCTGCGCGACAACATGCGGCACGCGGACTGGGAGAGGGTGCAGCGCGGGCTCGACGCGGCCATAGTCGACGAGGCCGACCAGGTCCTGATCGACGAGTCGCCGACGCCGCTGATCATCTCGGGAAGCCGATCGGCCAGCCGCCGCGCGGTCCACACCGCGGACGCCGTCGTGCGAGAGATGGCGGCCCTGCAGGGACGCATCGCCGAGCGCCTTGCACATGAGGCCCGAGCGCTACCCAACGGAGGTGAGAAGCGCGGCGTGCTGGCCGTGCTGTTCCTAGCATACCCCGAGAACGAGTACGTCACCCGCCTGGCGACCCAGGACCCGGGGACTGCCAGACGCATCCGCTCCGACGCCGCGGACGCGATAGAGTTCGGCGATTCGACTCAGGTCGATGAGCTCTACTACCGGTTGGACGCGGAGAATGCGTCGGTCATCCCGACCGAGCGCGGCTACCGATTTGTCGAGTCCCGCCTGGGTCCCACCTTCGACACGAGCGGACTCGAAGCCGCGCGTGAGCGAGCTCGGGCCGATTCCAGTGCCGACATTGCGGGGGGCCGACGGGTCGCGGAGAGGCTGGACAGGCGTATAGCGCGCCGACGCGCCCTGTCCAACCAGGTCCACCAGGCCATGCGCGCCCACCTGCTCCTGCGCCGCGGAGTGGACTACGTCGTCGCGGAGGGCCAGGTGGTGCTGGTCGATGAGTTGACCGGGCGTCGCAGGCCGGACACGACCTACAGGAACGGACTCCACACGGCCCTGGAAGCGAAGGAGGGGCTGCCAATCAACCCCGAACGGCAGACGGCGGCCCAGATTTCCATCCAGGGCTTACTGCGCCAGTACGCGCACCTGAGCGGCATGACTGGGACGGCCCTTGCGTCGAGAGACGAGCTACGCCGCATGTATGGAATGGACGTCACTCGCGTTCCCACGACCCTGCCGACACGACGGATCGATATGCAGCCCCTCGTATTCGGCACGACGACCGAGAAGCTTCGGGCGATGGTCGACGAGGTGGAGTCCTGCTTGCGTGACGGCCGGCCGGTGCTGGTGGGTACGCAGACGGTCGAGCAGTCTGAGGCCGTCAGCGGCGCGCTGAGAGACCGAGGCATCCCCCACCGTACCCTGAACGCCGTAGACAGCGCCTATGAGGAGGCCATAGTGAGGGCGGCCGGGCGCCGCGGCGCCGTGACCGTCGCAACAAACATGGCGGGCCGCGGCACTGACATAGTGCCTGATCCCGGCACCGGCCTGCACGTCATCGGGACCGAGTTGAACCCGTCGAGACGGGTCGACGACCAGCTCAGGGGCAGGGCAGGGCGCCAGGGCCAACCGGGCACCACCCGTTTCATTGTGTCCCTCGAGGACCGGCCCATCGCAGCAAAGACTCTCGGAGCCGGGCTACGTGGGCAGGTTCGTACTCACGGCCAGTCACCAGGTCTCGGGCCCGTGCCGGTCGACGACCGCAAGCTCGAACGGATACAGGACCTGTCGACGCTGGACGACGAGGCGCATCGCACCTTCCTGTCCGACTACCATCGTGTGCTCGACGGACAGACGCTGGCGTACTATTCGCGCCGAGGGACAACGCCGTTGTCCGATGCCATGTACGAGGAGTGCCGGCGCGCTGCTCGCGGACTTGCTGGAAGAGCGGTCGAACGCTGCTTCGGGACGGCGCCGGTTACCGACTACGACCGGCGATTCGACGAGCTGGCGGCGGAGATGTACCTGGACTTCGGGCTGGACTGCGAGGAGCTGTGGGAGCTCGGCTTGGACGCCCTCACGCAGAGGCTCGGCGATCTGCTGGTTGGCAGGCTGGACGAGGCACGCTCGGAGATGGGGGCGGCTCGATTCGACAGACTCGCGCGGACGGTGCTGGTCCAGACCGGCGACGATCTGTGGTGCGGCCACCTGGAGCGTCTCCAGGAGATGATGGCTGTCGCTCCCTTGGCGCCAGCCGACCACAAGTCCGCCGTGGCGGCATTCCAACGCGACTGCGCCGAGGAGTACGAGGGCTTTGTGCAGGACACCCTCGATTCCTTCATACCCAGGCTGCTGGCGATGGTGGACGCCGAGACCGCCCGGCAAGACCCTGAGCCCCGGAACGTCGAGCTGCCCGCGGAGCTTGCCGGGATACTGGCCTGATGCTGCATGACACATGACAATGGACTGTCCCGCTGACCTAACGGAGGCACTGAAATGAACAAGAGATTCGCGAAGCTAGGCACCCGCACCGCCGCAGGCGCATTGATCGCCGCAGGCCCCATCGTTGCCGCCTGCAGCTCTGGCCCCAACTACGATGAGTGGGCCGCAACCGACGGCGCTGCCGGCCGCATTAACCTCGACGACGTGCAGCGGGCATTCAAGGAATCCGACAGCGCCACCGACTTCGAGAAGCGGGTCAACGAGATCTACGAGGGCGACGGGCTCGTCCTGATACGATCCAGGCAGGACCCCGACGCGCTGGTGCTGGAGGGGTGGGAGGACCTGAACAAGAACTACGAGATCGACGACGGGGAGGACGACAAGCTATTCGACATCGTGAAGCGGAACGAGCAGCACGAGATGCGCGGGTACGGCTCCAACTCCTACTACAACCAAGGCTTCGGGGCCGGGAACTTCCTGTTCACGTACCTGCTCATCTCGTCCCTGGGCCCCAGAGGGTACTACTACAACACGGCTCCCGTGTATGCCCGCAACAACCTGAACAGGCACCGCGACAACTACCGCGGCTCCTCCGGGTACCGCAGTCAGGTGTCCCGGAACAGCAGCTACTTCACCAGCCAGAAGACCGGCTTCGCCTCGTCCCGGTACAACTCGGCGGGCAGGAGCCTGAGCACGGCCAGGACGAGCTACCGGTCGACTCAGCAGTCCACGGGCTCGTTCAAGAGCAGCTCCACGGGCGTGCGGAGCTCCTGGGGCTCGAGGAGCGGCGGAAGCTCGGTCAGGTCGTCGAGCGGCGGCCGCAGCAGCGGGTTCAGGGGCTTCGGCGGTGGTCAGCGCATCATCGGCCTCGACAGGTGGGCCGGCTAGAGTCCAGGCACCCCGATTGAAGGGAGCGTACTTCCTCACGACCCAGCCCGGCTGGGCCTTCGCCACGCTGTGGGAGCTGCGCGGCCTCGGCGTCGCCGACCGTGTGGCCTTCCACCACCGCGACTCCTCGCTGCTCACTCCCGTAGTCGAAGGGCTCGATTCCGAGCGGCTGCTCACACCTGCTGCCGTTCATGGCTCCCTGGCCGAATTCGAGCCGTCTGGGCGATTGGACGCGGCGGGCGAATTGGCGCGTCGGCTCGACAGCAGCCAGCTCAAGGCTTCCATCTTGCGGTGGCTGCCGCTGGCGGAGAAGACGGCCTCCCGCCGCTTCTCGGTCACGACCGAGCTGTACGGGCGCACGTCGATACGCAGGGACGCGCTCGACAGGGCCGTGGGCCGCGCCGCAGCCGCAGCCTTCCCCAGGTGGCGACCGTCTCAGCGCGAGGGCGTCCGTCTGCTGTGCAAGGCCGACGCTGAGAAGGCCGTTCTCGGCATCCAGCTCTACAGCAACCTGGGCGACGATCAGGACGGACTGCCAGGCGCTCTCAGGCGCCACCTCGCCTGCGGCCTCCTTACGGTAGCAGGCGTGGAGGGCGGAAACACGGTGTTCGACCCGTTAATGGGCACCGGTACTATCCTGGGAATGGCGGCGGACCGGTACGGCGCCGCCCTTGGGATCGGCCTCGAGGTCGACGCCGACGCCTACCGCGCCGCCCTCACGAGGCTCGCAGGACGCAGAACGACCCTGGTCAACGGGCCGTTCGAGGACTTCGACTACACATCGCTGCCCGGCGGGAGCAGGCTCGTCTCCAACCTGCCCTTCGGCGTCAGGTTCGCCCAGGTACGGACCGCCGCCCTCCTGCGGCTCATCCGGCGCAGGGAGCTGAGTGGCTCACCGGCGGCGCTGCTGCTCTCCCGCGGCCAGGCCGACCGCATCACGACCGAAACGGGAATGAGGCGCAAGAACGTCCTGGTCCTCGGCCAGCCCGCCAGCATCCTGTACGGCAGGCCTTTCCCCCAGCATGGAGCAGATGAGCGCCGGAATCCCTAGTCGGCCACGACTTATTAAAGCTAACCGGCATTGACTTTAATAAGTAGCGGCGTTATTTAAAGTTCCTGCATACTCGTAGGCAGGAATCGTCGAGTAGCCGAACGCCTGGATCCGGGGACGCTGAAGCAGAATCGTTCGGCCTACTACGACCTGCTGGATGAGGTACGCCGCACCGGTGACTGGGAGGTGTGGCTAGCCTTCTTCCTGGAGGGCGTGCGGGAGACTGCCGAGGGCGCCGTAATCACGTCCACCCGGCTGACGGACCTGTTCAAGGAAAATGGGAGGATCGAAGGGCTCGGGCGCAGGGCAGGCTCGGCGCTGCGTGTGCACGAGGCCCTTACGTCGTATCCGATCCGATCGCTGTCACAGGTCTGCGACCATACTGGACTGACGCCTCCCACGGCATCCTCGGCCATGAAGTCGCTGGTCGAGCTTGGGATTGCGCGCGAGATAACGGGTCGGAGCCGGAGCCGCCTCTTCGCCTACGACGGCTACCTGTCGATACTGGACGAGGGCACCGAGCCGGTATGAGCGGGGCTCCGACGGCCCACGCCGCCGGGCGCTGGAAGCTTCCCCATATGTTACTCTTGACCAGACATGAGGCCCAGCACCTGCACCCTCCGAGCGTCGATCTCGTGGCTTGCGCTCGCCGTCGTCGGCCTAGCTGTCGCGGCGTGCTCGGCCACGGACGAAGTCCCTGACCTGGAGCGGCGCGCACAGCAGATCAACAAGTCCGTGATGTGCCCCGTCTGTCCCGGAGAGTCGATCGACCAGTCCCAGCACCCCTTGGCGTTGCAGATGCGGGCTGCGGTTGACGAGAAGCTGCGTGAGGGCTGGAGCGACGGGCAGGTGAGGCAGTTCTTCGTCGAGCGGTACGGCCCGGCCGTTCTGCTGGAGCCTCCCGCAGAGGGCGCCCACCTGGTGGCGTGGCTCGTGCCGCCCCTGGGCCTCGCGCTGGCCCTCGCGGCCCTCTACATGGTGGTGCGGCTGATGGCGCGGCCCCGTTCGAGAACCGCGGCAGCTGAGGAGATGACGACCGCCGAGCGGGACGAGTACGTCGCCCGCATCGAGGCCGCCCTGGCGGGCGACAGCCCCAAGGGCAGGGAGGACGCCGGTTGATCGTCGACGCCGGCAGCCTTGCCCTGTCCATCGCCATGCTGGCCGCGGCCTACGCGTCGGTCGGCTCCCTCTTGGGCGGATGGCGCCACAATCCCGTGCTCGTCCTGAGCGCGCGGTACGGGCTGTACACCGTACCCATACTTCTCACCCTCGCCACTGCCGCCTTGGTCTACGCCTTCGTGACCCACGACTTCTCGGTCAGGTACGTGGCCGAGAACAGCAACCTCGCGATGCCTGCCGCCTACACGTGGGTGGCCTTCTATGCGGGCAACGCCGGGTCGCTCCTCTTCATCGCCTTCGTCTTCTCGCTCATATCGGTCGTCGCCGTGCGCGGGCTGGCCTCGGGGCTGAAGCACACCGCGCCCTACAGCACAGGGCTGATCGCGCTGGTGCTGGCCTTCTTCCTGGGTATAATCACGTTTCTTGCGAACCCGCTCGAACGCCTCTCGTTCATTCCCCCGGACGGGCAGGGCATCAACCCGCTGCTCGTCCACTTTGGCATGTTCATACACCCTCCCATGCAGATGGCGGGGCTGATCTCCGTCGCACTCCCCTTCAGCATCGCAATGGGCGCGCTGCTGGCTGGTAGGGGCGGGCGCGACGAGTGGGTCGACTTCGGGCGCACGTGGGGGATGATCTCGTGGCTCATCCTCACCATCGGCCTCCTGCTGGGTAGCTGGTGGGCCTACACGATCCTCGGCTGGGGCGGCTACTGGGCCTGGGACCCCGTGGAGAACTCGGCGCTGATGCCCTGGCTCGCGATGACGGCCTTCGTGCACTCGATAATGGTGCAGAAGCGGCGTGGTATGTTCCGCATGTGGAACATCGTGCTGGTTGCCGTCGCCTTCACGTTGGCCGAGATGGGCATGTTCATAAACAGGGGCGGCCCCGTGCCGTCGGTACACTCCTTCGCCCAGTCGGCCATGGGGTGGCTCTTCCTGGCCTTCATGGGATTCACGCTACTCGGCTCCCTGGCGGCCTTCGCGTGGCGCACGAACACGCTGAGGAGCCGCGAGGCCCTCGACTCGATGCTCTCGCGTGAGAGCGCCTTCCTGGCCCAGAACGTCCTGTTCCTGGTGGTGGCCTTCGCGACCCTCTGGGGCACCATCTATCCCGTCTTTACCCAGGCGTCCCAGAATGTCACGATCACCGTCGGCCAGCCGTACTTCGACCGCGTGAACGGCCCGCTGCTCCTGGTCATCGTCCTGCTCATGGGGGTGGGTCCGCTCCTGCCATGGAGGCGGGCCTCATGGCAGAGGGTGCTGAAGGCGGTCCGAGTCCCCCTAGTCGTTGCGGCGATGACCATGGCAGCAGTCGCCGTGGCGGGGATGCACAGGCCGGTCGCCCTAGTCGCTATAGGGATCGTTGCCCTAGCTGTCGCGGGCATCGTCCACGAATGGGCCAGGGGCACCGCGTCCCGCCACAGGAAGGGCGAGAGCTACCCCGTCGCCTTTGCCCGCCTGATGTCGGGCAACCGCCCGCGCTACGGAGGCTACGTCGTCCATCTCGCAATCTCGATGCTTGCCGTCGGGGCAATCGCATCGTCCTTCTACGAGGTGCAGCGGGACTTCGTGATGGAGCCCGGTGATACCGAGACCTTGGGGGGCTACACCTTCGAGTACATCGGATTCGGCAGGTCGGACCACCCCGACAGGTCGGAGGTAATCGCCAGGTTCGCCGCAAGCTCCGGGCGCTCCGACCTGGGGACGATGGAGGCCAGGCGCTCCTTCTACCACGACTTCAGGATGTCCTCCACCAGGGCTGCGATTAGGAGTACGCCGTTGGAGGACTTCTACATAGTTCCGTCGGAGTTCGAGGAGAACGGCCGGGCCGTATTCCGCGTCTACGTCAACCCGCTCGTCTGGTGGATGTGGGCCTCCGGTCCGCTCTTCGTGCTGGGGACCGTCCTGGCCCTCTCTCCAAGGCGGGAGCGCGCCGCCGCGGCCCTGCGGATCCCGGGGGCGGCCAGGCTCGCCCGCGCTTGACGGAAGTACCCGAAAGCAGTCCGTTGCTGGTCCTGATAGGGCTCGCCCTGGTCGCGATTCCGCTCGCGGCGATACTCTACCCCTTCCTCAGGAGGGGCGGCTTCCACGATGTGCTCACGGAAGCAGAGCCGCGCGAAGAGCTCGACAGGAGATGGGACGCCGCGCTGGCCGGGCTGCGCAGCGCAGAGCTGGAACGGGCCATCGGCACGCTCGGAGAGGACGACTACCAGGTGCTGCGCGACCAGTACATGACTGAGGCCGCCCTGGTCCTCAGGTCGCTTGAGATCGAGGCGGGGAAGGAGGCCGAGCTGCTCGCCCGCGTCGAGGAGGAGATCAGGCGCGTCAGGGAGGGTTTCCTCGGCGCCGACACCGGTACAGGGACGGAGGAGCCGGAGTGATCGCGCGGGTCTTCGCTATCGTCGCACTGCTGCTCATGGTCGCCGTGGGCGCGGCTGCGGCGCAGGAGCAGCCTACGACGATAGTCGTCGAGGGCTCCGTGCTCGACGGCACGGCGGGCGGCCATGTCGGCCCCGGCCTCCCTGTGTTCCTCGTTAGCAGTGTGGGCCCTGAGTACGAGTTGCAGGCCGCCACGGATGAGGACGGCAAGTTCCGCTTCGACACCCCGCCTCCACCGGCCGGTGAGAGGCTTGGCGTCTCGATCCAGTACCAGGGAGCCGTGTATGGGGCCATCGTGCAGGTCGTACAGGGCCTGACCCTGCCCATGACGATCACGGTCTACGACTCCTCGGACGACGAGAGCCTGATCGAGGCGTCAAGCGCTTCCCTCCTCTTCGCCCGGGCCGACAAGGCTACCCAGACCCTCTGGGCCCTGGAGATAGTCAAGCTGGTCAACGACAACGACCAGACGTATGTGCCCGGGCCGGGCCCGATGCAGCTTCTCCGGTTCGGCCTGCCGCCGAAGGCCGACGACCTCAGCGTGGACACGGGGCTCATAGGCGCTGATGTCCTGCAGGTGGACCGCGGCTTTGCCATCACCGCTCCCGTCCCGCCCGGCGAGCACGAGGTGATGTACGCCTACAGCATCCCGTACGAGGGCAGCGAGATGGACTTCACCAAGTCGCTGCCTTACGGAGCGACCGGTCTGAGGGTCCTCGTTCCCGAGGAGGTCGCCGGCCTGAGCAGCAGCGCGGGAGAGATCGAGCGGGTCACGATAGGCGACAGGCCGTACCGGCTGCTCACCGGGACCGACCTGCCCCGCGGGGCGAAGGTCCCCTTCCAGCTCGTCTCCCTCCCGCAGGCCAGCCTCGGCGACCGAGCCCTGCAAGGTGTGCGTTGGGTACGCTTGGAATACGCCGCCGTAGTCGGTCTTGGTCTCGTGATGGCCTCCCTCATCGCTTTCGCCCTCGTTAGCCGCAGCCCAGGGGAATCGGCGGAGCGCGTACGCCTCGTGCGCGTCATCGTATCGCTAGACGCAGCCTTCGAGGCAGGGGAGATCGACCGCAGCAAGTACGAACGGGCGCACAGTGCCCTCACGGCCAGCCTCACGTCGCTGCCCGGCCCGGCCCTGCCCCTCCCTCCTGAGGGGAATGATTGAGGAGGAACCGGATGCCGCCCCACCATGTCATTCCGAACGCAGTGAGGAATCTAAGCGCATGCCCGCAACGCAAGACCGTCGATACTACGTCTACATCCTGACCAACTCTTCGAGGACGCTCTATGTCGGCATAACCAACAACCTCGAAAGAAGGATGTACGAACACAAGAACAAGCTTGTGTCCGGCTTTACGAAAAAGTACAACGTCACTTGGCTTGCCTACTACGAGGAGACCTCGAACGTAGAGTCTGCAATAGCGAGGGAGAAGCAGATCAAGGGCTGGCGCCCGCAGCAAGAAGGTCACGCTGATAGCATCGGCGAACCCGCGATGGAAGGACCTATCGCTGGAATGGCACATCGACTTCGGGCAAGGACTTTAGATTCCTCACTGCGTTCGGAATGACAGTGCGTTCGGAATGACAGTGCGAGCGGAATGACCCCGGCGGCGCAAGAGGTCAGTCCCGTATGGAACAGGCGCTAGGGGCTCCCATATCCCGTAGAGGAGTTTCACACAGATCCCATTAGCGGGCACCCGGCCCGGAGGGTATAATCGCCCGACCACCACGACCCTACTTGGAGGACACGATGACAGCCGTATCGACAGAGACCCTTGACGCGCTCAAGGAGTTCGACGCCGCGACCCTCTTCAACGCGGTAGTGGCTAGCATAGGAGGCAGCCAGGGAGGTCACGAGCTCGACTCCAGGGGCGGCGTCCCCCTGAACTACACCGGGCCCGAGGTCGTATCCATGCTGCCCGAGCTAGGCAGGGCGATAGGCACCGTCGTCACGACGGAGGTCACGACCAACGACACCGACTCCGCCGCGATCCCGTGGGACGAGTACTACGACGTCCTCGAAGCGACCCCGGGGCCGATCATCGCCGTGATGAGGGACGTCGACACCCGACCGGGCCGGGGCGCCTGCTTCGGGGACGGTATGGCCTGGCGCCACAGGATGCTCGGCGTCACGGGCGCCGTCGTCGAAGGCTCAGTCCGCGACCTCGCGGGAATCGGGGACGCAGGTCTGCCGATGTGGGGCACGGGCAGGGTGCCCGGGCACGGCGTCTTCAACCTGATCTCCGTCAACAGGCCCATCACGGTGGGCGGGCTGCTCGTGTACCCCGGCGAGATAATGCTTGCCGACCTGGACGGCTGCACGAAGATTCCCCACGGGACGGACCCCGAGGACGTGCTGAAGCACGCCCACCAGGTGCGCGAGCTGGAGCAGGGGGTGTTCGACCTGTACCGGCAGCCAGGCATGACCAACGCGAAGTTCAAGGAGCTGCGAAGCCGAGGATAGAGGCGCCATCGACAAGGTCCTGCCGACGCCTGACTGACAAGCTCCTGCCTTTGGGCGAGGGAGGTGACCGATGCTGGCGTACCTGGTTCGCCGCCTGCTGCTAGCTGCCCTGACGATCTGGGCGATCTCCGTGTTGACGTTCGTCATCATAGAGCTGCCGCCCGGCGATCAGCTCGAACGCTACATCGACATCTTCAACAGCGACAACGGGTTCTCGCCCGACCCGGAGCACGTCGACCTGCTCCGCAGGTACCTGGGCCTCGACAAGCCGCAGTACCAGCGTTATGCGATGTGGATGTGGAACCTGATGCACGGCGACCTCGGCCTGTCGTTCCAGCTTCGGCACAACATCGACATGCCTGTGAAGGAGCTGATCGGCGACCGGCTCTGGCTGACGGCGGTACTCACGTCCTGGTGACCTGGACGTTCGCCGTTCCGGTCGGCGTCTATTCGGCCGTCCGCCAGCACTCGGTGGGCGACTACGCGTTCACGTTCGTGGGGTTCGCGGGCCTGGCGGTGCCGGACTTCCTGCTGGCACTTGTGCTCATGTACATCGCGTTCGCGTACTTCGACCAGAGCGTCGGCGGGCTGTTCTCTGCCGACTACGCAAACGCCCCCTGGAGCGTAGCCAGGGCGACAGACCTCTTCGCTCACCTGTGGGTCCCAGCCATTGTACTCGGCACGTCAGGCACGGCGAGCCTGATTCGCATCATGCGCAACAATCTGCTGGACGAGCTGGGGAAGCCCTACGTGGTTACGGCCCGCTCCAAGGGCGCTTCACCCTGGAAGCTCATCGTGAAATACCCCGTGCGAGTGGCGATCAATCCCCTTGTCAGTACCGCCGGATACCTGCTGCCGTCGCTCGTCAGCGGCAGCGTGATCGTCTCGGTGGTCCTGAGCCTCCCGACGCTCGGCCCGCTCCTGCTCCAGGGCATTGAGACGGAGGATGTCTACCTGTCGGGATTCATCATCCTGATGGCCGGGGTTCTCACCGTGGTGGGAACCCTGCTGTCCGATATTCTCCTCGCGGTCGTCGATCCGCGCATCCGGCTCTCCGGCAGATAGCCATATCGAGGCCATTGCCGCGGGGAGGGCGGGTTGCAAACGGGTTGCAAACCCGCCCCTACGCAGGCGGGTCCAGCCTGCTAGTACCGTTTCCAGGTAGTTTTGGCGAACGTCCAGCCCCCCGCCCCTCTGGGTTCCCGCCCCGTATCGAGTACGGGGCAGGCTTTTCGCGGGAATGACGGCAATCCGAGGGTTCTGTCATATTTAGATTGAAGCAGTACTAGGTAGTGTTGACATTTCGTTTCATGTCATTGCTATGAAAATAGACAGCAGACAGCCACACCCGTCATTCCCGCGAAGAGCCTGCCCCCGAGCAGTCGGGGGCGGGAACCCATCCCCGGCAGGTGACTTGGAGCCTGCCCTGTGCCTGACACGGAGCTCAGCCGCCCTAGACTCCCGCCTTCGCGGGAGTGACGATGGGGTAGCCATTTTCATCCCCTTATGTGGCCTGCGCAAAGGCCATAGTGATTCTGAACGTAGCGCAGCGGAGTGAAGAATCTAGGTGGTAGCCTTTGTGCAAGGTTCTTAGATTCCTCGCTGCGCTCGGAATGACACAAATGTCAACACTACCTAGTCCGGCCACATGGATGGCTGCATAATGTCAACACTACCTAGTCCGGGACGCGCCATCTCACGGTCTGCATGCCCCACGGTTCGGCTGGGTCGCCTGAGGGCAGCAGCGGGGTGTTGCCGGCGACCGTGACGATGGTGTCGTCGTCGAGGACGACGGATCCCGAGTAGCCGGCGCCCTCGGTCACGACGTAGTACTCGTTGCTCCAGGTCGCTCCCTCGTCGGACGACACGCGGGCGCGGAGATTGCCCTCCGGGTAGGGGTAGCGGCTGGTGTGGAGCAGCACGATCCGTCCGTCCGACACCCGCACCAGCTCTCCCGGGCAGTGCCCGATCACCCTGGTCCACTGCCTCAGATTCGTCCACGTTCGGCCGCCGTCGTCCGAGTCGGCCAGGAACAGGTGTTTGTAAACCATCCCCGGGTCGCCGCCCGTCTGCTTCCAGAGTTCCGGCGGGTCGTCGGGATACGAGAACCAGCGCTGCCTGCGGATCGCGGCCAGCAGTCTCCCGCCACCGAGCGAGAGAAAGGACGTCTCCGAGCAGTGATCGACGATGAGTGTCCTGTCTCCCCAGGTCGAGCCGCCGTCCGTCGACCGGTAGATGTAGTCGTATATGCCGCGCTGCTCCAGCGGAAGCTCCGAGCCGTCGTGGTCGCGCACTCCGTTGCCGTTGCGGAGGGTGACCGCGACGATGACCGTGCCGTCCGGCAGCGTGCAGAACTTGTTGCCGTCCGCGCCCGGCGGTCCCGTGTAGGGGGACTTGTCCAGGGGCGTGCCGGAGTCCCACGTACTGCCCCTGTCGGTCGACCGTGCGACCGCCATGCCCCTGGTTCCCGTATCGTCCGGCGGCGTCTCGTAGAGCAGCAGGAACGTGTCGTCCGGCAGGACGCCGAAGTTGTTCATGCGCTCGAACCCGTCGAAGGCGACCGGGTACGACGTCCAGGTGCGCCCCTCGTCCGCCGACTCGAATACCCGGCTGTGGACTCCGGCGAAGAGCGCGCCGTCGGATACCCGTCCGACGCACGGGTCGGCGCGCCACGGCATCGCCGGGTAGTCCATCGGGGCGGTCTCGGCCTCCAGGCGGCCGATCTCGTTCCCAGTCTCGTCGCGCACCGATACGATCGATTCCATCACCGCCCCTGTACTGAGGCTCACGGGCGCATTGGTACTCCGAGAGCAATCCTTGTGAGGGTCTGGAGCGTAAGTTAGTATAAATTACCCGTAGTCAACACGCCGAGGCTCCCCTCCGCGCCCGTCCGGCCCCTAGCATCGCCGTGCATGGCGCCCCCCCCTCACCCCGGGGTTGGCAAGCAAGGAGATGCTCACTTGAGTTTCCTAACGTCAATGGCCCTGCGCCGTCCAACCGTGGCGGTGCTGGCCATATTCCTCGTGCTCGCATCGGGCATATTCGCCTACCGCACCCTCCAGGTCGAGTTGTTTCCCCAGATCGAATTCCCTCTCGTCACAGTCATCACAGCCTACCCCTCCGCCGACCCCGAGGCAGTAGTACGCCAGGTTACCGAACCTATAGAGAGGGCCATCTCCGGCACCCCCGGCCTGGAATCGACACAGTCGAACTCCTTCGAGGGGAACGCCGTTGTACTCGCGACCTTCAAGTACGGCACCGACATGGCTGCTGCGGAAAGCGCGATAGAAACGGCGGTGAACGACGTCACATTTCCGTCGGGAGTCGAGGAGCCCAACGTAGGCCGCTTCAACCCCGACGAGTTCCCCGTCATACAGTTCAGCGTGGTCTCGGACCGGGACCTGTCCGAGGTACAGGGCATCGTGCAGTCACGCATCATACCCGCGCTCTCGGAGATCGAAGGCGTCATGAACGTCGCGCTGACGGGAGAGGTCGAGCGGAAAGTTCAGGTCGTGGCGGACGTCGACAGGATGGCGGCAAACGGGGTCTCCCTTTTCCAGATCTCGGCCGCGCTCAGCGAGAACAACCTCACCCTGCCCGCCGGCCTCGTATTCGACGGCTCGCAGGCGGTCATAGCCAAGACGACCCATACGCTCGACTCCATCAAGGAGATACAGGGACTGGTCGTGGGCGTATCCCCATCAGGCCCGGTGCGGCTCTCAGACGTGGCCGAGGTGACCTTCGGCGGTGGAAGGCCCAGGAGCATCACCCGGACCAATGGCAAGCCCGGTATTGGCGTCGCGGTCTCCAAGAAGCCCGCGGTCAACACGCTTGACGTGACGACCGCGGTCAACGACGCACTCGACGGGATCGCCGGACTTCCGTCCGACATCGAGATAATCGTCGTCTCCGACCAGGGCCCCGACATCCGGCGGCAGATCGACACTCTCTCCAGGGAGGCCATGTTCGGGTTCCTGTTTGCCGTGTCGGTCGTCTTCGCCTTCATGCTAACCATACGCCCCACGATCGTTCGGGGGCTCTTCAACACCCTGCGCCCCACCGTAGTCATCGCCCTCTCGATCCCTCTCAGCGTCTTCACCGGCATCCTCCTGATGTCGTGGCAGGACATGACCCTCAACTTCATGACCCTTGGCGGGCTGGCCATATCCGTGGGGCGGGTCGTGGACGACTCCATCGTCGTGCTCGAGAACGTCTATCGCCACATACAGGCTGGACGTGACAGGTGGCGGGCCGCGCTCGAAGCCACAACGGAGGTCGGGCCCGCGATCTTCGCCTCCACCATGACCACGGTCGTCGTCTTCGTCCCGCTGGCATTCATCCAGGGACTCGTCGGCGCCTTTTTCCTTCCCTTCGCCCTCACCGTCACCTTCGCGTTGATTGCCTCCCTCCTCGTAGCCCTCACGGCGGTGCCCGTACTGGGCGCGTACCTCCTGCGTCCCGGCGACCTTCCGGAGGGGGCAGGCGACGAGGGCGAGATCCGGCTACCTGAGACCTGGATGCAGCGGGGCTATATAGCGATCCTCAGGTGGGTCCTGAACCACAGGCTAATCACCCTGCTGGTGGCCGTCCTTCTGACCGTTTCGAGCCTCGCGCTGATGTTAGTCATCCCGGTGAACCTGTTCGGCGGGGGAGGCGACCGCTTCCTCCAGATCGAGCTCTCCCTTCCACCGGGCACGCCTGTGGAGCAGACGGTCGCCCAGGTGACCGAGATCGAAGACCGGGTACGGGAGATATCAGACGTCCAAATGGTCACCATCGGCGCGACCGACCTCGCTTTCGGCGGGGCTCCTGGAGGCCCGGAGCAGGCGAGCTTCTTCGCCCAGATCTCCCACGACGCCCCGGACGATATCGCCAACATACTCAGGATGGAGCTCGACCGGCCGGGACGCTTCCTGAGCATCTCTGAGATCCAGGACGGTCCGCCGACCGGCGGCGTCGAGATCTTCGTAACCGGACCCGACTACGACGACATCTCCAGGGTCTCGGGGGAGCTGGTGGCGTCCCTGTCCACGATCGACGGTATCGTGAATCTCAGGAGCAACGTCGCCCAGGCCCGCCCCGAAATATCGATACAAGTCGACCCGGAGAAGGCAGCCCTCATCGGCCTCAGCACCCGTCAGGTCGGCTTCCAGCTCAGCCAGTACCTGATCGGCCAGACCGTAACGACCATCACGATAGACGGCGAGACTGTCGACGTGGTGCTTGCGGGAGACCCCAAGTCGACTGGAGGGATCGACCAGATCGAGTCCCTCGTCATCGTCGGCCCGGCGGGCGCTGCTCCGCTGGGAGAGCTTGTGGACGTGGTGATGAAGGAGGGACCCGTCACCATCAGCCGCACGGACGGCGTGCGGTCGGCCAGCATCACAGGCGACATCACCGTAGACGACACCCAGGGCGTCGGACTGCTGGTCGACGAGAAGATCGCGGCTCTCCGGCTCCCTCCAGGCGTGCAGGTAGCGAGCGGCGGCATATTCGCCGACATTGCGGAGGGCTTCCAGGCCATATTCGTCTCGATGGGCATAGGGATAGTGCTCGTCTACCTGGTCATGGTCATCAGCCTGGGCTCACTTAGAAACCCCTTCGTGATCGTGACGACACTCCCGCTCGCCCTCATCGGAGTGTTTACGGCGCTGGCAGTAACGGGCCGCTCGCTCGGACTACCGGCCATGATGGGCATCCTCCTGCTCATCGGCATAGTTGTCACCAACGCCATCGTCCTCATTGCATTCGTCGAGCAGCAGAGGGCCAGGGGCATGGGCGTGTACGATGCCCTGATCTCAGGCGCGCGCGTGCGGCTGCGCCCGATCCTCATGACCGCCCTCACGACCAGCTTTGCGCTGCTTCCCCTCGCGGTCGAATCGGAGGGAGGAGGCCTCATAAGTGCCGAGCTGGCAACCGTCGTGATCGGAGGGCTGATGAGCTCGACGGGCCTGACGCTGATCGTCCTGCCCATCGTCTACATGATCTTCAATGAGAGCATACCGAACCTCCTGGAACGGCTCTTCCGCCGCTGGCGCCCTGAGCCGGCCGGCGATCCCGTCCCCGCCGCCGACTAGCACCCAGATCCACCACCTAATTTGGACGGATGGCGTGACGGACTGCCTCTGAGGCTATGGCTGTGCACCTTGCCGGGGATGGGTTCCCGCCCCCGACTGCTCGGGGGCAGGCTCTTCGCGGGAATGACGGAGGTGGGGGATTTGGGTAGCACCAATTCGCTTGACTATGCCGCCAATGCAGGTCGTAGGGGCGGGTTTCAAACCCCATCTGCTCCAACTAATTGATAAAAAGAACCGTCCTTTCCTTTGGGTAGTCCTCCTTTGGATAGTATCAGGATAAGACTACTCCAAAGGAGGGACAGAGCGAAATGTCCACCAGTACCGGGGACGATACAGCCACCATCGGGAGCATAGAGGAGTTTCTTCAGCAGTGTTTGAAGGACATGGAGCCAGACCACAGTCTCAAGGGCCCTGGCAGGCCGCGCGTCCTGCCCGCAATGGCTCTGTGGGCAGGGCTGCTGGTCTGCGTCCTGAGAGGCTTCGGCAGCCAATTGGCGGTGTGGCGTCTTATCTCGGAACGCGGACTCTGGTTCTTCCCCCGATTCCCGGTTACAGACCAAGCGGTCTACAAGAGGCTCCATAGCGCGGGAACCAAGCCATTGGAGAGACTCTTCGAGCAGATCAGCGGCGTATTGGCACAACGATTGCAGGGTGTGGTAACGGAGAAGCTGGCGCCATTCGCCGAGGGCGTGGTGTGCATAGACGAGAGTACACTGGACGCCATGTCGAGAAGGCTTCCGCCTCTGAGAGAGATTCCCCAAGGCGACAGCCGTCTGCTCCCTGGCAAGCTGGCTGGCGTGTTCGACGTGAGAGGCCAGCAGTGGCGGACCGTCATGTTTCAGCCGGACCCACATCAGAACGAGAAGGTGTTGGCGCGGAAGTTGGTGGAAGACCTGCCAGCGGGAACACTGGTGGTCGCAGACTTGGGATACTTCGGCTTCGCCTGGTTCGACTGGCTCACGGACAGGGGTTACCACTGGCTGAGCAGGCTGAGAGCAAAGACCAGCTACAAGGTGATACATACCTTCTACCATCGGGGCGACGTCTTCGATGGCATCGTGTGGCTGGGAGCCCATCGCGCCGACCGGGCCAAACACGCCGTTCGGCTGGTGACTTTCAGACAAGGCAATACGCTGCGCCGCTACATCACCAACGTTCGGGAGCCTCACACATTCCCGATTGCATCCATGGCCGAGGTCTACGCTCGCAGGTGGGACATCGAGATGGCGCTCAAGTTGGTCAAGCAACACCTCAAGCTGCGTCTTCTGTGGTCCGCCAAGTTGGTGGTGATCCAGCAACAGATATGGGCGACGTTGATAATCTCGCAGATTCTTCAGTCGATGCGGCTTGAGATAGCCCACAGGGCCGGGGTGGACCCGTTCGAGGTGTCCATCGGCCTGCTGGTCGAGTATGCGCCACAGTATGCCTATGAAGGCAGGGACCCTGTGAAGATCTTCGTGGAGCGAGGGCGTGAGCTGGGCTTCATTCGACCTTCCCGTAGAATGCTCATCCACGCCCCAAGCATACCCGTCGAGACAATCCTGCCTGCACCACCCGGACTGGCGCTCATGCGCACCCCTCGATATGCTAAACGCAAATACTCCAGACGCTCCACAAACACCTCAAAAGTGAATTAGTTGGAGCAGATGGTTTCAAACCCGCCCTCGGCCTTGCCAATTGTCCGGATTGGCTGGCCGGAAACGTGTTGAGGGCGCGTACGATTTCGGGAACCGCTGTGATGAACGCGATCTGAGATAATCTCAGGGAGACGCCCTCTAACCCCTGAGGCCCGGGCGCGCATATCCCTGCCCCAAACGGAGGCTTCCCATGAACGAATTCGTCAAGTTCGACGAGCGTCTGATTGCCGACGGCTACGCGTACACCATCGGCGTTTCGGCCGTCGACCTCACGGGGAGCGGGTCGCTCGACCTGGTCAGCACGGACACGGGCGTCGGGCTCTACTGGTACGAGAACGACGGCGCGGGCAACTTCACCAAGCACGTCGTACACACGAGGGCGGGCGAATGGCTGGAGCGCCACGCGGTAGCCGACATCAATGGCGACGGCAAGCCCGAGATAGTGAACATCGACAACATAAACGGCAGCGTACTCTGGTTCGAATTCGAGGGCGACCCACGCCGGGCGGACTCGTGGTCGCATCACTACATCTGCGAGGGCGGGCTGCCGGGCGCATACGACGTGGAGGTGGCGGACTTCGATGGCGACGGCGAGCTCGAGGTCGTCGCCTCGAGCTGGATAAAGGGCAACCGCTTCTCCTACTTCGACCGCCGCGGCGGTGAGTGGCGCGAGACGATCATCGACTCGAACGTCGCCGAGACTCGCATGGTGCGGGCTGCGGACGTCAACGGCAACGGCCGCCTGGACCTGGTGGGCACCGCCACGGGCGCGAACCTGCTGGCCTGGTACGAGAACACGGGCGACCCGTCGAGCGGCCCGTGGCCCCGCCACGTCATCGACGACACCATGGTCAAGCCCAACCACGGCGACACCGTGGACATGGACGGTGACGGGGGCGTCGACGTGCTGGTCGCCATCCGGGGCGACGACTCGAACAAGGACTCGCTGGAGACTCCGGGAGCTCAGATAGCCTGGTATGAGAACGTGGGCGGCGGCAGTTGGCGGAAACACGTCATTGCCGACCCGTTCCACTACGCCTCTGAGGCCATCGCCGTGGACGTGGACGGCGACGGCGAGCTCGAAGTGCTCGCTTCCGCCTGGGGCGCGGAGGGGAGGCTGGTGATGTTCAAGCACAGGGGCGACCCCCGTGGCCCATGGGACATGCAGGTGTTGAAGGCGAACTGGAGCAAGGCTTGCCAGATGATCGCCGTCGACATCGACGGTGACGGCCGCCTGGACGTGGTGGCGTGCGCCGAGCGCGGCAGCAACGAGCTGCGATGGTGGCGCAACCTCGGCCCGGCCCAGTAGGACCTGCCGAACACCCGAAGCCAGCCGCAGGCTGCCGAATAGCGTGGACCCGTTCGCCCTGAGCGTGTCGAAGGGCAGTTCTCCGCCAACTCAGGTAGCTCTGAGATGTCTGTGAGGGCGGCGCCCGGCATGATGGTACCGGGCGCCGCCCAGCCTGAGCGGCGTCACGAGAACTGCTTCTACTCCTGCACGCTCGACCCTGCCTACGACACGGCCTTGATCACGCCGGCCCGGGCGCCCTCGATCTCGACGCCAGCTTCCTTCAGGACCTGCCACGCGAGGCCGTCTCCGGCCACCACCAGTCCCAGCAGGAGGTGAGCCGTGTCCACGCTGCCATGGGACAGGACATCCGATTCCGTTCTCGCGAGGCGCAGTACGCGATGGCCGGCCGGGCTCAATTCAGTCGGTGCATCGTGGTCCTGGTGCTCCACGATCTGTTCCTTCTCCGGGCCGCTTTCCTCGGCCGCAGCCGGGGAGACGTGGGCGTGGTGTGCCGGGCCTCCGATTCCCAATCGGCCTTCCAGCGTCGACTGGATGGCTTGCGGGACCGCGCCGAGGTCCGACAGCACCCTGGCTCCCAGGCCTCCGGCCTCGCCGACCAGCGCGAGGAGCATGTCCTCGGGCTCGGCCTCCCGGCGGCCCATGCGCTTTGCCTCTACGCCAGCCTGGGTCAACAGGTTCCTGGCATCCTCCGAGAGCGCGTCGCCTTGCTTGGAGACTGAGAACGCCGGCCAGCGGGCGTCCGCAGAGTCCGGCTCGCCCGTATCGGGATCGAGCGCAACCCCAGCGCGCTCCAGCACGTCCTCCTCGGCGAACATGGGCGCGCCGCAGCGGACGGCCAGGGCGATGGCGTCGCTTGGCCTGGAGTCGCGCTCGAGGGTCGTGCCGTTCCGCTGCAGCACGACCCTCGCGATGAATGTGTCTTCCCTAAGCTCGCTCACGATGACCCGCGTCACCGTCGCACCCAGGTCGCTGATCATCGAGCCCATCAGGTCGTGGGTCATCGGGCGAGGAAGCTCCTTGCCCTCCAGCTTCAGCGCAATGGAGTCGGCCTCGGCGGAGCCGATCCAGATCGGCAGGCACCTGTCGACTCCCTTCGCCTTGAGTACGACGATCCGCTGGTGGCTGGCGGGGTTCACTCGTATCTGATCGATGGTCACTTCCAGCATTTGGATATTCTCCTTTCGTTCGATGTATGTCCGCAGGCGCGACCAACTCGCGAATCCATGCTCGGCCGCGACCACCCGTTGGGCGTCGCGGAGGGACAGGGGTAGCTGCGCAAGGCGGTCGCCCGGTACGGCGGACAGTCGGGGCAGCGCCTCCCGGATACGCACTATGGCCGGGGGATGTCCGGCTCGGTACGACTTCAGGAGGTCTTTGGCCTGGTTCCTGAGGTGCTCAAGACTAGGCCGCGCGGGCAGTGGGCGAGTGGGCATAGGCACTCCTTTCCGTTTGCCTGGCGTCCGCGTGGTCAGGCAGAAAAGAGTGTTCTGTTGTGTCGCGATGCGGAGGGGCGGGCTCGGCCCTTGCGCGGACTCGGAGGCTTCCCCCAAAGCACAATCCCAATAATAGCGGGCCCGGCGGCAGCCGTCAACGACTGGCAGTTGCCCCAGATCCACCACCTAATTTGGACGGATGGCGTGACGGACTGCCTCTGAGGCTATGGCTGTGCACCTTGCCGGGGATGGGTTCCCGCCCCCGACTGCTCGGGGGCAGGCTCTTCGCGGGAATGACGGAGGTGGGGGATTTGGGGTTGCGGCCCCGACTCGCCGTCTAGAGCATCACCACTCGACACGTACGGGGTACCGGTTGATCTGGCGATCAGGGGTGACGATCGTCAGGCCCTCCATGATCGCCTGGGCGACTATGATTCTGTCGAACGGGTCGTCGTGATGTGCTGGCAGCTTATGCACCTGAAGAGCAGCCGTCTCGGTGACGGGCAACGATTCGACGCGGTGGAGCCTGCGTTGCCGTGGTAGATACTCCTCTGGAGGCACCCGCAGGAAGAGACGGCCGATGGCGTACTTGATCGCGATTTCCCACGCTGACGCCGCGCTCAAGTACACCTCGTTTGCAGGATCGGCGATTAGTGCCTGTGCGGAGTCGCTCAGCCTGGCGTTGCCCTCGACCAGCCAAATGAAGGCCACCGTGTCGAGCAGGAGCCTCACCTGCTACAGACCCTCAGAAGCTGTCCCGCCGAAGCCTGCGAGGATGTCGTCGGGCAGGGGATCAAAGAACGAATCGGGCACCTCCACGAGCCCCTTCCCCAATCCCACCGGCCGCGGCTGGGTTGCAGGCTCCAAGATGGGCAGAATCTCCGCGACGGGGCGATTCCGGCAGCAGAGGATGATCCGATCGCCCTGCTCGAGCCTGGCGACGTGCTCCTCCAGATGGAGCTTGGCTTCGTGAATGTCGAGCATGGTTGTCGTAGTCATGTTCGGTATTTTCGCCCATGGAGGTGCTAGGTGTAAATGTTTCGCATCTGCCAGGCGTCGAGGGAGCGCAGCTTCGCGGCGTTGCCCTGGGCCCGGAGGGAGACGCGGGTGCTGTCCCTGCGCCCGGGATAGACGCGCACCGCGACGCACTGCTTCCCGTTCGCGAACACCTCCACCACGCTGCGGTCGACGAATACCCGGAGCCGGAGCGGCTCGTCCGGTTCGAGGCGGATTGGGGCCGTCTCGGGAGCGCGCGCGAGTGCGCCTGGGAGGGTGGACGAGTAGGACGAGTCCAGCGTCAGCAGGCTCTCGTAGCGCTCGACGGGCCGTGGCCGCCGAAAGCCTCGGATGGCGGGTTGCCCTGTGTGGTGTATCGCGCCTGACTGGACGGAAGGGTTCTGGACCTTGAAGCCGCGGTCCTTGTAGAAGGCGATGCGCGTGTACTCCTCCCTGCCTGGAGAACGGAGGACGTTCAGCTCGACCATCGACGCATCCCCGGGATCCAATTCGAGCAAGATCTCCATTGCGCTGCCCTCGACACCCTCCATGACCACCTCCTCGTTGGCGGGAAGCGCGGTCGCCCCGACGTGCCTGTGATCGTACCGCAAGGACTCGATGTCGCCGGCGGGCTCGATACGCACGTCGTCGTCTCCCGCGAGCGTGAGCCGCTTGGGGAGCGTCATGATCTGGTTCCAGCCCTCGGTGGGCAGCCCGGGGTTCATGTTAAACAGTACGACGATCCCGCCCTGCCCGTCGGGAGTCGCCGACGGAGCGTGTACGCCCGACGGGGTGGACGGCCCGAAGTTGAAGAGGCCGTGGGACGTGACGACGAGCTTGTCGCGCTCGTCGTCGTAGTCGCCCAGCAGGTACTGGCCGCCGCTCATGTGGCTGAAGAAGAGCAGCATGTGGCGGTCGCCGATGGGCCAGAAGTACGGGCAGGCGCCGTCGTCTCCCACCAGCGTGAACGTGTCGTCCTCGGTGAGGGGGTGCAGGTACTCCCAGGTCTCCAGGTCATTCGAGCGGAAGACGAAGTCTGCCGCGACCCTCTGGCCGCCGGGACCGTCGGTCAGGGTGCCGCCGGAGAGGGAGTAGTAGACGCCGGCCCGCTTCCAGATGCACGGGTCGAACACTGTGTACTCCTGCGGCGAGCCGTCGTGCTCCGGGATCGGAATGACCGGCTGGCCGGTTACCTTCTCCCAGTTGAGCAGCAGCGGGTCGCTGGAGACGGCGACCATGTTGCCGACCTGCGTGCCGTGGTAGATCGCTATGACCCTCTCGTCCTCGACGAGGGCCGCTCCCGAGAAACAGCACTCCTCCGGGTCGGGGTATATGGCGTACGGCAGGTCGCGCCAGTGGATGAGGTCATCGCTGACGGCGTGTCCCCAGTGGGGCCGTGGGTCTTTGGGCGGGTAGCCCTGGTAGAAGAGGTGCCATCGGCCCTGCCAGAAGCAGAGCCCGTTGGGGTCGTTCAGGGTGTTCTCGGGGTTGACGTAGTGGTACAGCGGGCGGTGGGGGTCGCCCTCCATGGCCTTACGCGACGCGGCCATCCGCCGGACCATTGGGTTGTCACGTAGCTGCGATTCCTGCTCGGCGAGGGTGTCCGCGAAGGTGTATCGGGGGGCGAGGGAGGCGCGGTCGGAAGTGCTCATTGTTCTCCTCGTCGTCGATTGGTGGCAGTGGCGGCTGCCCAAGAACGCCCCCAACGAACTACCTCAGAATTCGGTAGCCTTGCGGATGCTGCCCTTCGACAAGCTCAGGGCGAACGATCTTGGTATGGCCCGGTCGAGCTGAGCCTTTGGTCAGGCTCGGGACAGGCCCTGTCGAAACACCTTCTTGAGGTAGTCACGAGGGGGCTGTT
This sequence comes from Dehalococcoidia bacterium, assembly GCA_965261325.1. Classification (GTDB taxonomy): domain Bacteria; phylum Chloroflexota; class Dehalococcoidia; order Lucifugimonadales; family CAJWER01. The sequence goes on along the minus strand of CBDHCU010000009.1, from coordinate 1,258,980 downwards.
ACCACACACCGAACGGAACCCGGCTACGCGCGGTTGCCCTTGCACTACCCGCGGGCAGGCTCTTTCATGGTCTTCTTGAACTCGCGCACCAACTCAGCGAGGTGGGTGTCGTTCTCCCTGATCTGCTGTAGGTGGACCATCCGCTCCGGCCCGGCCGTCCTGACCATCAACTCGCCGTGGATCCGCTCCGACCAGAACCGCGGGCGCTGAGTATATTTGGTGCAAGTCCTAGAACGAGATCAATAGGCGTTGGTGCGGTCCATCTTATACCAATTCATTTTGAGCGCGCCGTAAAGCCGTCATTCCCGCGAAGAGCCTGCCCCGTACTCGATACGGGGCGGGAACCCACTCCCTGGCCGCACATATACGGCGGCATCACGGTGACTTGGTATTACCCTGCATCCAATCAAAGCAAGTCATAAAACGTGAGGTAATGATTAGCGGTTTAGTGGTCCGTGGAGGGGTTGCGGCGAGCGCTGGGTGCTGGTTTAGACTTTGGCTATGTGCAGTTCCCCAAGCTTGTCCCCCTACTGAACGGGATCAGTTTATCGCGCTGGTGACGCGGCTTCAAGAGCGGATCGCCAAGTTGACGGCGTCCAACGAAACGCTGATTGGGGTGAGAGTGAGTCAGGGGCGATCAGCCGAGACGCGGTGCGCCATACTGACCGGGGCCGCAGCTACGAGTGCTGCGCTCGATCAGCGATGTGGTCAAGACCAAGACGGGGAGAGGCCGCAGCTTCGGCAAGCGTCTGACGGGTCTTTTGCGAGAAGCGATGGAGCTGTGGAGGGCATATCACCGAGGAGAGGCTGAGGACTTTCGAGTTCAGGCCGAGCGGTTGAAGCGAGAGGTGAGCTATCATCTCCGCGACCGTCCTATGGCTGATGCGGACAGCTGCCGGCTGCAGAACGAGCTGGGCTGGCACGGCGATCGGGGCAATCTGCTGCGCTTTCTGGACGATCCGGGCATTGAGCCGACCAACAACCGTGCTGAGCGAGCGCTCCGTCCGGCAGTGATCGCACGGAAGGTATCGCACTGCTCGAAGACGGTGGAGGGGGCCGATGCGTTCTCAGCCTTCACCAGCGTAATCAGGACGTTGCAGCGGAATGGCGACGACCAGCCTGTGGTGGATCGGCTCTGCGCTGTCTTCAGTGGCGCCCCCGTCCATTCTCCTTCACTCTGAACAGGGCCTTTCCAAAGTCCGTTCGTGGTGAGCCTGTCGAACCACAATTGGGGCCTTCGACAAGCTCAGGCCGAACGGCAAGGTACGACCCTATCTCAACAATGGAAAGGCCCTGCACTCTGAACGCCTCCCCCGAACTTGATCCCGCTAATCAATTACACTGTGACGATGGTCGTGACGAGACTGCTTGGGTTGGCACTGATTACGGCAGCATCGGCGACGCGCATCTCAAAGCCTCTTAAGCTTACCAGGCACTTGCTGGGCACTTGGACCATCCGGCGAGCAGTTTGGATTCCGGGCTGAAATGGCTCCTGAACGTTGCTTCGGATTCTTGGACCGTCGTACAAAAGCGAGAGCGAGAGTTCAATTATGTTCCGCCTACATTGCCCGAAAGAGGACGAAAAAGCAGTGACTGAGAACGACGCCGAATGAGAGAAGGAGCCACATCATGCCTCTTACCCATCTCGAAATCACATCCGATTCCCCCTACGCCGATGGAAGGTCTTTCGGCGATACCGGCCCCTACAGGGAGCTGCGGGGCGTCGCGCACTTCGCCGTCGACCCGGACGCCCGGGGCAACTCGACCATTACGGACATCGGACTCGCGCCCACGGACTCGAAGGGGCGTGTGCGCTTCTCTTCCCATTTCGCCCTGATGATGCCCGCCGACCCTGGCCGGGGGAACCGGCGGCTGTTCTTCGACGTGTGCAACAGGGGCAACAGGACCGTCTTCAATAACTTCAACAGCGCCGGCCCCGCCGAGGACCCGACGGCCCCGCTGGCGCCAGGCAACGGCTTTCTGCTCAGGCACGGCTACACCGTCGTCTGGTGCGGTTGGCAGGCCGACGTGCCCCCCAGCCCTGGCCTGATCGGGATGCAGGCCCCCCACGCCATGGGCCCGGACGGCCCGATCGCCGGCAGGATCATGAACTGGTTCCAGGTCGACGAGCCGTCCAATATCCACATGCTCTCCGACCGCGAGCATCTTCCCCATCCCGCCGCGGACCCGGGCGAACCGTCGGCGGCCCTATACGTTCGCGACCACCCGAACGGCCCCATGACCCAGCTGGAACGCTCCGCATGGTCGTTCGACAGCATCGACGGCGAGGACTCGGCCCATGTCCGTATGGACTCCGGGTTCGAGCCGGGGCGCATCTACCAGCTCGTCTACACCTCCGCCCTCAGCCGCGTGGTCGGGCTCGGCTTCGCGGCAGTGCGCGACGCCGTATCGTTCCTGAAGTACGAGGACGCCGCTGCGGGCAACCCGGCGGCAGGCACGCTCGACTATGCCTACGCGTTCGGAAGGTCCCAGAGCGGCCGCTTCCTTCGCGACATGCTCCACGCGGGCGTGAACGAGGACGAGGCGGGCCGCATGGCGCTGGACGGCGGCATAGCCCACGTCGCGGGGGCTATGCGCGGCGAGTTCAACCTGCGCTTCGGCCAGCCCTCCAAGGACATCTGCTTCGTCATGCCGGAGCTGTTCCCCTTCACGGACACGCCCCAGGTCGATCCGGTGACGGGCAGGTCGGGCTCGCTGTTGGAGAGACTCCACGAGAGCCGCATGGCGCCCAGGATGATGTTCGTCAACACGTCGGCGGAGTACTGGCGCGGCGACGCCGCCCTCATACACACCGACCTGGAGACCATGGCCGACGCGCGGGAGCGCGAGTACGTCCGCCGCTACCACTTCGCGGGCACTCAGCACGGGTCGGGGACGTTCCCGCCAGAAGAGACGCGGCCCGCCGACAACGTGCGCGGACAGGTCCCCTACAACGCCGTCGACTACAACCTCCTGCTCAGGGCCGCCCTCGTGAACCTGGACCGCTGGGTGACCACCGGCGAACCCGCGCCCCCAAGCCGCCACCCGTCGCTGGACGACGGTACCGCCGTCGAGTCCCACACCCTGCGGGAACGGTTCGAGGCGATCCCGGGCGTCGTGTTCCCGCCCAAACCCACGCGCGCCATCAGGCTGGACTACGGCCCGGACCTGGCGCTGGGCAGGACTACGAAGCTCCCGCCCGGGGAGGGCGAGACTTACCCGGCCCTGGTGTCCGACGTCGACGACGACGGGAACGAGGTCGGGGGCATCCGCCTGCCCGACGTCTCCGTGCCCCTAGCGACCAACACCGGCTGGAACCTGCGCCATCCCGACATTGGCAACCCCGACCTCATCATCGGTATTACGGGCGGACTGATGGGCTGGACGCTGCCCTTCGCCCAGACGCGCGAGGAGCGCGAGGCCGCGGGCGACCCCCGCCAGTCCATCGAGGAGCGTTACAACTCAGAGGACGATTACGCTGCCAGGGTCGCCGAAGCCGCGGACGCACTGGTGGCCGAGGGATACCTGCTGGCGGAAGACGTGGCCGAGGTGGTCGAGTCGGCCCGGGGCCGGTACCGGTACTGGACGGCGTCGGCTGGGTAGCTTGCGGGTGTACAATGCACCGCACGGAGGTTCGCGATGACGCCACAGGAACGCGACAAGATAGTCAGGGACATCATAAGGGAGACCCTTGCGGAGCGCTTCACCGACGATGAGTTTATATTCGACCCCATCGTGGTGGTGCCGACCGTCGATGAGTGGGGAGACGGCGACGGCAGCACCTACCTACGCATTCTGATCGTCTTCGACGGCGATTGGGAGAAGCTCGACCCCGGCTGGACGGGCTCCTTGATTAGGCGCATTCGCCCGAAGCTGAACGAGGCAGGCATAGAGGAGTTCCCCGGCCCGGGATTCGTCGGTAAAGCCGAGTGGCGGAGTCAGCTCAAGAAGTTTCGGCGCCTCCACCCGGACGTCGAGATCGAACCCGAGTTGAGCCTTGAAACCGCCTGACTTCATTGCCACCGCCAGGGATCTCGTAGACGCCAGCCCCAAGGGCCGCCCGCGGGAAGCCAACCTTCGCCGGGCCGTCAGTACTGCTTACTACGCGCTGTTCCACTGCCTGGCGGCCTGCTGCGCCGCCATGCTGGTCGGCGCAGCAGGCGCACGCCGCAGCCAACCGGCGTGGCGGCAAGCGTACCGGGCATTGCAGCACGGACCTGCAAGGAAGCGTTGCGAGCGCCGAGCCATGGTGGAGAAGTTCCCGAGCGAAATTCAGGATTTCGCAGGCCTGTTCGTGTTCATGCAGAAAGAGCGTCACCGCGCTGATTATGACCCCGACGCTTTTTTCTACAAGAATTATGTGCGCATTCTTATTACCATAGCATCGATACACATCAGGCAATTCAACAGAGTTCCCGCAAAGGACCGGCGCGCCTTCACCGTATACGTCTTGCTGGACATCAGGGGCGACTAGGCCCGGCCGCCGCCGCTCGACAGCCCTACTCCCACACTATGATGGGCTTGCCCGTAGCTCCAGTGTCGAACAGTGCGTAGGCTTCTGCCGCCTGGTCGAGCGTGTACCTGTGCGTTATCAGCCGGCCCAGCGGCACGGCCCTGTCCACCACGAAGTTGGCGGCCTCGGCCAGCCCTGACAGGCTGAACGTCCACGACCCGTAGATCGTGAGCTGCTTGTGAATGATCTGGTCGCTCACGTCGAACGACGTGCGGTTGCCCTCGCCCACGAAGCACACGCGCCCCCAGTACCGGACCGAGTCGAGCGCATTACGCCTCACTTCCGGGATGCCGGTCGCGTCCAGCGTGGCGTCGGCCCCCTCGCCGTCGGTGAGATCCCTGATCGCGGCCTCGGCGTCGGTTTCGGATGCGTCGATCACCGCGTCGGCGCCGAGCTCGCCCGCCAGCGCCAACCGCTCTGGTATAACGTCGACGGCAATCACCCTGGCGCCCATCGCCTTGGCGAACATCGCGGCGCTCGCCCCCACGGGCCCCTGCCCGAATACGGCGACCGTATCCACGTCCGACACCCCCAGCCGCTTCACCGCGTGGAACGCTGTGCCCGTGCCGCACGCGACAGCCGCGCCCTGGTCGAACGGCAGCGAGTCCGGCATCCTCACGCACGTCGACGCCGGGCACAGGAGGTAGTCCTGGTGGCCACCGTCCTTGGTAGCGCCGTAGATCTCGTGGTGGACCAGGCACATCTGCGTGTAGCCGATCCGGCACATCGAGCAGGCATTGCAGCCGGTGTAGTGGTGCATCATCACGCGGTCGCCGACCCGGACCGACGTTACCCCCGGCCCAATGTCCGCGACCACCCCGCAGGGTTCATGTCCGGCAACGCGGAGCGGCTCGGTTAGCTCCGAGGCGGCAGCCTGTACCGCATCAGGTCGCTCCCGCACAGCCCTGACGCCATCATCTTCAGCACGACTTCGCCGGGCCCGGGCTCCGGCTCGGGGAAGTCCCTCACCTCAACCCGCCTGTCACCGGCAAAGACCGCACCCTTCATCGCAAGACCCCCGTGCTTGGTGCCCCATATGTTACATTACCCGAACACATAGACAGAGTAACTGCCATACGGTGTGGGGAGCAGGAGGCCACAGGTGAGAGAGCAGGCTATTGCGGTCGAGCTTACGGAGCGCGGGCCTAGCAATCTGGTCCTGCTGACCCTGGAGCTGACTCATGAAGAGGACGTGTGGGAGGGCACGTGCATCGAGCTCGGCACTTCGGCGTATGCTTTGGAGGCAGAGCAAATCACGGTTGGGATCGGCATGTTTTCCAAGCAACTGGGTCAGGAACCCATACTGGATGCTGACGACTGATGAGTCTACGAACCGATCGATTTCAGAATCCGGCTCGCTTGCGTAGTTGGCTAGAGCCTGTTCCCATTGGCTATCCAGAGCAGGTCAACTCCTCTTCGTTCACGGCTCGAAATTGACCCACAGGGACTCTTGTCTGGGTTTCCGGACGGAGTTGGCAGTCCGCACAGGCGCGTCTATGCGTCTCCAATCCTCGAAGATGCGGTCGTACAGAGTGGTCCGGTAGCCCGACAGGACTGCCCGACCCCGAATGGACGACAGTGCGTGGGCGAGATCGACATGCTCATCGTCGCTCATCTCATATTCATACGCCGCAATGTCGCCCCGGGATGAGTGTACGTAAGGCGGGTCGAGATAGAAGACCGTGTCGGGCGTGTCGTAGCGCCTAATCACTTCCAGCGCCGGGGCGTTCTCGATTTGCACCCGTTGCAGCCGCAGCGTGATCTCGGCGAGGCCATCTACGGAGCCCAGCCACCTGGATACCGCACCCGCCATGCCTGCCCTGGACGTGAGAACACAGTGGGCCCAGCGACCCTCGCTGCTCCGCTGCGCGAGGCCGGTTCGTGTCTGTCGCGCCCTTACGAAGAAACGCCTGGCGCGCTCCCGCTTGGAAAGTCCTTGCTCATATTCACACGCGCGAACCAACTCCTCCCTAGAGAACGGCGTCAGACTGATCAGCCGTATCAGCTCCTGCCCATCGTCCCTCAGTGTCTCAAAGAAGTTGACCAGCTCCGAATCAATGTCGTTGTATGTCTCTACAGGGGCCGGAGGCCGGTTGATGAGCACGGCAGCCGAACCGCCGAATACGTCGCAATAATGCCGCGCGTCCAGCGGTAAGTTGGGCAGGATGAAGTCCAGGTGGCTGTACTTGCCGCCATACCACCCGAAAGCGATCTTTCGGCGCTGGCCGTTCTTGCGTCGTCCCGCGATCCTGCGGCCCGTGCCCGTAGAGTTAACCTGAGGAGTTGTCCGGTTCACCGCTCTGCGTCTCCCCGCCTTATATGTGCCCCGATTCGCACAAATATTCTGCGATTGCCTGCTCGATGTCAAGTCCCAATATGGAACCCAGATCCATCACCTAATTTGGACGGATGGCGTGACGGACTGCCTCTGAGGCTATGGCTGTGCACCTTGCCGGGGATGGGTTCCCGCCCCCGACTGCTCGGGGGCAGGCTCTTCGCGGGAATGACGGAGGTGGGGGATTTGGGTGGAACGTTCTTGATGCTGCGATGTAGCCAAGCGTCGCCATGTGTGAGCAGTCTCGCTCTACTCGTCGTATACGTGGGGCGGTCCTCAAGCAGAGCCCGCACGGCAGCGACCAGTTCGGGGTTCTCCATCACCGTCTGCGATAGGAGCGGTCAACTCTACTTCCGGCGGTCGCGGAGGTGGGTGTATATGTCCTCCGGCTTGCCGCCGTTGGCCGATAGCAGCACCAGCAGGTGGTATAGCAGGTCGGCCGCCTCGCGGGCCAGCGCCTCCCTGTCGAGCTTCACCCCCGCGATAACCGCCTCGCCCGCTTCCTCGATCACCTTCTGGCCTATCCGGTCCACGCCTCCCCTGAACAGCTCCGTCGTGTAGCTGCCCTCGGGCAGGCTCCTCTTGCGGTCCTGCACCACCGAGAAAAGCTCGTCGAGCACCCCCGGACCCTCGTCGGACCTGTCGAAATCAGGCATCTCCTCCAACGCGGTGAAGAAGCAGACGCGCTCCCCCGTGTGGCATATGGGGCCGTCCGGGTCCACTTGGAGCAGTACCACGTCCGCGTCGCAGTCGACCGACGCCGACCTGACACGCATGTAGTTGCCCGACATCTCGCCCTTGTGCCACAGGTCTGCCCTGCTGCGGCTGTAGAACCATACATCGCCGCCCTCCAGCGTCCGCTTGAGCGATCCCGGGCTCATGTAGCCCAGCATGATCACCTCGCCCGTATCCGCATTCTGGGCGATGGCGGGCACCAGCCCCTTGTCATTTAGCTTCACTGCCACTATCAGGCGTCCTCCGTCTTTGCGTCCACCGGGCGTATCGGTAGGCCCCGCCTGCTGAGGTATTCCTTCACTTCCGCAACTCTCAGCTTGCCGAAGTGAAAAATGCTGGCCGCCAGAACGGCGTCGGCCTTGCCCTCGCTCGCAGCCTCATACAGGTGCTCCGCCTCTCCCGCGCCGCCGCTAGCGATGACCGGGACCTGGACCGCCTCGGATATCTCGCGAAGTAGCTCAAGGTCATACCCCGTCTGCTGCCCGTCAGTGTCCATGCTGGTGACCAGCAGCTCGCCCGCACCGAGCTCGGCGGCGCGCACGGCCCACCGTACGGCGTCGACGCCCGTCTGCCGTCTGCCGCCGTGCGTGTAGACCTCCCACACCGAGTCCTCGTCCAGGGCGAGGCTGGAGTCGGCAGGAATCGGCGATGCATCTCCCCCAGACTCAGGACCGTTAGCGACGCGCTTCACGTCCATCGCCACGACTATGCACTGGCACCCGAAGTGGTCCGACGCCTCCGCCACCAGTTCGGGGTTGAGCACAGCAGCAGTGTTTAGGGACACCTTGTCCGCCCCGGCCTCCAGCAGGCCCCTCACATCCTCGACCGAGCGGACGCCTCCGCCCACCGTCAGGGGTATGAATACCCGCTCCGAGACCTGCTTGAGCACGTCCATCATGATCTCTCGCGAGTCGGAGCTGGCGGTTATGTCCAGGAACACCAGCTCGTCCGCGCCCTCTCGGTCGTAGAAGGCCGCAAGCTCGGCCGGGTCGCCTGCGTCCCTGATGTCGACGAAGCTGACGCCCTTGACGACGCGCCCCTGGTCGACATCCAGGCACGGAATGATCCTCTTGGTCAGCATGACTGCGCTCCCCAAATCCCCCACCTAATTGGATGTATGGGGTGGAAAACTGCCTCATGGGTCATGGACACGCACCCCGCCGGGGATGGGTTCCCGCCTTCGCGGGAACGACGGAGGCGGGGCCTGCCGCGGCGATGGCCTCACCCAGGTCGATGGCCCCAGTATAGACCGCCGAGCCCACTATCGCTCCCTCCACGGGGACGGCCGCGAGCCGGGACACGTGCTCCACCGACGACACACCGCCGGCAACCAGCACCTTCATCCCTGTCGCCGCCGCCAGCTCCTCGACTCCGACGAAGTTCGGCTCAGTCAGCGTGCCGTCCCGCGAGATGTCGGTGTAGACGACGCGCTCCACGCCGGTCGACTCCAGCTTCCTCGCGAAGTCCACCGCATCGACCCCGCTCTCGCGGGTCCAGCCGCTGAGGGCAACCCTGCCACCCAGGGCGTCGACGCTGACGACGAGCGCACCCGCGCCGAGCTTCCGCAGTAGGCGCTCCACAATACAGGGGTCCTCCACCGCCGCCGTGCCGACCACCACCCGGTCCACTCCCATCTCCACGGCCTTCAGCGCCGAATCGACGTCACGGACGCCCCCGCCGTACTGGACGGGTACGGGCGACGACCCGGCGATCTGCGCAACGATCTCGATGTTGGGCGCCCTGCCGTCCCTGGCGCCGTCCAGGTCGACGACGTGCAGGCGCTTCGCTCCACGCTCGACCCAGTGGGCCGCCATGTCGACGGGCGAGTCCGAGAAGACGGTCTCCCGGTCGTAGTCGCCCTGGACGAGGCGAACGCAGCGCCCGCCCCTGATGTCTATTGCCGGTATGACTTCCACCGTCTACCCCACCAGCCCGACGAAGTTCCTGTAGATCATTAGTCCGGTATCACCGCTCTTCTCGGGGTGGAACTGCACCGCCGCGACGTTGTCCCACGCGACCGCCGAGCAGAACTCGACCCCGTAGGTCGTCGTTCCGGCAAACAGGCCCCTGTCCTCGGGGTCGGCGTAGTAGCTGTGCACGAAGTAGAAATACGACCCGTCGGGCACACCATTGAAGACGGCGTGCTCGCGGCTCAGGCCGACGCGGTTCCAACCCATGTGCGGCACCTTGTAGCCGGGCGGAAGCCGGCGCACCCAGCCCTTCAGCAGGCCAAGGCCGGGCTCGACGCCCTCGTCCGACCCCTCCAGCAATAGCTGCAGCCCCAGGCAGACCCCCAGGAACGGCCGTCCGCTGCGGACGAACTCCCGTATAGGCTCGACCAGCCCCCGCTCCCTGAGGCGCCTCATCGAAGAGTCGTTCGCGCCCTGGCCTGGGAAGACCATCGCATCCGCATCGCCGATCACACTCCGGTCGCTCGTGATGACGGCGTTCGCGCCGAAGCGTTCGAGCGCCCTCTGGACGCTGCGAAGGTTGCCCGCGTCGTAGTCGACGATAGCTATGTACTTGCCGTTCCGCGCCATGGGAAACCATCGTAGCACGGCGGGACTGGTGTTGAAACTGTTCAGTCTCGGTAGGCAGGGCCTTTCCATTGTTGAGATAGGGTCGTACCTTGCCGTTCGGCCTGAGCTTGTTGAAGGCCCCAATTGTGGTTCGACAGGCTCACCACGAACGGACTTTGGAAAGGCCCTGCTCGGTAGGGCGGCTGCACCTGCTTCGATTTGGCAGACCGTCCAACGTGTAGCGGCGTTTCTTGTGGGCGCCGGATCCCAACCAGGGTAATCCTTGTGGTACCACAAGGTTGCCCCTACGGGTGGCATACACCAGATTGTGTTCCGCATGACCTCACGAAGTCTGAACACTTCCAGCGGTTTGACAGGCTTGCGGGGCGTCAGTAGAATGCCCGCCGAGTTAACTACGCCGGAGCAGCGCCAGATGTCCCGACGCAATCTCGTATTCATCATGAGCGACCAGCAGCGACGGGACTCGATGGGCTGCTACGGCAGCGAATGGGCGCAGACTCCCAACCTCGACGCATTGGCATCCTCGGGCACCGTATTCGAGAACGCCTACGTCACGCAGGCCGTATGTACACCGGCCCGCGCCTCCATCATGACCGGCCTCTACCCCCATACAGCCGGGCCCATCGTGAACAAGCTGCCGCTCTCGCCCGATGTTCCCGTCCTGTCCGAGATGGTGTCCGAGGAGTACGCGTGCGGGTACATGGGCAAGTGGCACCTGGGCGACGACGTCATAAAGCAGCACGGCTTCGACGTGTGGGTCAGTACCGAGGACTCCCACCGGGAGAGCTACACGCGCCGCGAGCACCGGCGCGTCCTGTCCGACTACCACCACCACCTCGTCGCCAACGGCTTCGAGCCCGACGACGAGGTCGGCGGCGACATGGTCTTCTCGCCCGACGCCAGGGCGCGCCTGCCGGAAGAGTTCCAGATGGCGTCTTTCCTCGCCGACCGCGCCGAGCGGTTCATTGCGGAGAACAGCGACCGGCCCTTCGTACTCTACGTCAGCACCTTCGAGCCCCACTCGCCCTACGACGGCCCGTTCGACGCCCAGTACGACCCCGACGACATACCAATCGGACCCGCGTTCCTGAAGAGGCCCGAGGGCGCCGCGCTGGTCAACAAGGTTCGCGCCGACTACTTCATGCAGTACCTCCACGGCGGGAGCATCGCCGAGGACGCCTACATGTCCAACACCCTCGCGCCCGGCCACGACCTGTCCACCGAGGCTGGCTGGCGGAGGCTGAGGGCGCAGTACTACGGCAACGTCACCCTCGTAGACCGGATGGTCGGACGGATCAACGCCGCGCTGGAGAGGGCCGGAGTCGCGGACGACACGGCGGTAGTCTTCACCACCGAGCATGGGGACATGCTCGGCGACCACGGGATGCTGGAGAAACGGTCGTTCTATGAGGAGTCGGCGAGGGTCCCGCTGCTAATGCGCGTCCCCTGGCTGTCGTCCGGCCCTCGCAGGGTGGATGGCAGCGTGAGCCAGATTGACTTGGCGCCGACTCTGCTCGACGTGTTGGGCGAGCCGGCACCAGGCCACGTAGAGGGCAGGAGCCTCAGCCCCGTCCTGAACGGCGAAGCTACCCTGGACGACAACGACGTCTTCATGGAGTGGAATGGCACCAGCCCGAACCTGAGGGACAGGTTCTTGGGCAGCGATGCAATAAACCGGATGCTGGCGCTGCCGTACCGCTCGGTCGTATCCGACAGGTGGAAGCTGAACCTCTGCGCGGGCGACCAGGGCGAACTGTTCGACCTCCGCTCCGACCCCTACGAGGAGAACAACCTCTTCGACGACCCCGCCCACAGGGACCGGGTTCTCGACATGGCTGCCCGCATCCGCATGTGGCAGCACGAGACCGGAGACACGGCCCCGCTACCTTCCTCGTGAGCGGGCGCCCCGCTACCGCCACTCATCGCCGGGTATGATCCGCATCATGAACCCGTCGAACATGGGAACGGTAAATGCAGTATCTCCATGGCTCGGACTCCATATCATGCCCTTGCCGATCAGTTGGCTGCGAGTGGGGGCCAAAGAGCTTACGTGACGGTCCAATACACCGGCAATATCGCCCGAGCGATGAGGCCCTACGCCAAGCTGGGCCATCGCCCGCAGATATATCTTCTCTGCGGGCGTTAGCCGGTCGAATCTGACCCGAAAGAAGCTCTCGTCGAGGTCGGCGACGGCCTGGCGGGAAGCGTCCTCGACATCTCCCGCTGTGACGGGAGAGCGCTCGGCTACATCCCACACATGCTTCCCCCACTCCTGCAGGAAGTATGGGTAGCATTGAGTTTGAGAAACGATGGCGTCGAGAGCGCGGGGTTCTATCTCCACCCCTTCATCTTTCGCGGGCTTGGCAATCGCAAGCCTGGCGTCTTCAGGTGACAGCGCTCCGATCTCAGTGAACTCGAAGAGCCTCTCGGCGTAAGATTTGGCTCTACCCACGCGGCCCCTCACCTGGGGCAGTCCCGCCCCAACCATTGTCACGGGGAGCCGACGCTGAGATGTCCGGTGCAGTGCCGTGATCAATGCCGCGAGCTCATCCTCCTTCACGTATTGGATCTCGTCGACGAAGAGCGTCAGGCAGCTTCCGTCCGCCCTGGCGGCGTCCCCGACAACCTCGAGCAGGTCCTGCAAGTCTGCTTCCAGGTCGCCGTTGTCCGCCAAGCCGGGTTCAGGGTCGAAGTCCAGGCCGACTTCAATGTCCTGAAACTTCACCTTCAGGGCTCCGGCAAAGCCCGCGAGTCCTCGAAGAGCACGCTGCGCCAGCTGCTTTGCGGCCTCTCTATTCGAGAGCTTCAGCAAGGCCAGACGTAGCTGGGGCGCCAAAGTGGCGGGTAGAGAGCGTCCTTCAGGGGCCTCGATTCGCAGGGCGCAGATGCCGTTCGCCTCGGCATCCTCCCGGATCCGGTCCAGCAGCACAGTCTTCCCGACGCCCCGCAGACCCATCATCATCACGCTCTTGCTGGGGCGCCCGATCCTGGTCCGCTCCAGTGCGATCCGCGCAGTCTCGCGGACCTCACGGCGGCCAGCCAACTCCGGGGGCTGCGTGCCGGCTCCTGGCGCATATGGGTTGCGAATCGGGTCCATGGGGTCGATTATAGGGAGTTTATCCCAGTTTACAAGGAAAGGCTAATATGGCTAACTTCACTATAAATGGTCGGTAGAGGTCAGTGATGGGAATCGGGTTTATAGCGAGTTTAGCCCAGTTTATAAGAACACCCTAAACTCGCTAACTTCGCTATAAATGGCTCAGAACGGGCGGTAGCGGTTGGTGATCGGCATTCGGCGGTCCCTGCCGAAACTGCGGGGCGTGATCTTGATGCCCGGCGGGGCCTGGCGCCGCTTGTACTCGCTCCGGTCCACCAGGGTCACCACCTGCTCGACGACGCACCTCTCGAACCCCAGGCCCACGATCTCGTCGAAGCTCAGATCATCCTCTACGTAGGCCTTGAGGATGGGGTCCAGCACCTCGTAGGGCGGCAGGCTGTCCTCGTCCTTCTGGTCGGGGCGCAGCTCTGCGCTGGGCGGCTTCGTCAGGACAGACTCGGGTATCACGGGCCTGTCCCCCAGTGAGTTCCTGTATTCCGCGAGGTCGTATACCAGCGTCTTGGGCACGTCCTTGATGACCGCGTAGCCACCGGCCATGTCGCCGTATATCGTCGCGTATCCGACGGCCATCTCGCTCTTGTTTCCGGTCGTGAGGACTATGCCGCCGAACTTGTTGGCGAGGGCCATCACCAGCATCCCGCGGGTGCGCGACTGCAGGTTCTCCTCGGCAATGCCCGGTTCGCCTCCCCTGAAGCGAGGCTCCAGGGCGTCCAGGTAGGCGGAGAACGGCCCCTCGATGGGAATCTCCCAGAGCTCCAGCCCAAGGGCCTCGGCAAGGCCTCGCGCGTCCAGGACCGATCCCTCAGACGAGTAGCGGGAAGGCATCGCCACCCCAATGACGTTTTCCGGGCCAAGGGCGTCGGCTGCGATCGTGGCCACAACGCTGGAGTCGATCCCTCCCGACAGCGCGACGTACACCTGCTCGAATCCCGTCTTGTGGACGTAGTCGCGGGTGCCGAGAACCAGGGCCGCGTACACCTCGGCGGCGCCGTCCAGCGCCCTCCCCGTGTCGGCGGCTCTCAGAGCCCGGCGTGGGCCGGCGGGCGCGTCCGACACGTCGACGCGGACAGCCTTGCCCACCTCGTCCAGGCTGCCCGATCGCTCGCTCCTCGGCCTCGTGTCGCGGAGCCTCGACCTGAACACCGCCCCGACCTCGAGATCGGCCACGACCAGGTCTTCCTCGAACTGCCGCCCCCTGGCAATCTCCTCTCCCAGCGGGTCGTGGATGATTGAGCCGCCGTCGAAGATGAGCTCGTCCTGGCCGCCAACCATGTTCACGTAGGCGACGAACATCTCGTTGTCGGCGGCCCTCACGGACAGCATCCGCTCCCGCGTCCCCCGCTTGCCTGCGTGGAAGGGCGATGCGCTGATGTTGACGATAACCTCGGCCCCGGCGGCCCGCTGCACAACGGTCGGCCCCACCGCGAACCAGATGTCCTCGCATATGTTGACGCCGACGGGCGTCCCGGCAATGGAGAAGACAGGACACTCGGTCCCTGCCTGGAAGTAACGCTCTTCGTCGAACACCCCGTAGTTCGGCAGGTATATCTTGTGGTACTTGCCCGCCACCTCGCCGTCGTACAGGACGGCCGCGGCGTTGTAGACGTAGGAGTTCGCGTCCGCGAACCCAACCACCACTGCAATGTCCCTGGAAGCCGACGCCACCTGACGAATCTTCCGTATGTTCTCCTGGATGAACTGCGGCTTGAACAGCAGGTCCTCAGGTGGGTACCCGGGTATGGCAAGCTCCGGAAACGCAACGAGGTCGGCTCCCACGTCGCGGGCGCGGTCTATGTAGTCGATGATCCTGCTGGTGTTGCCGTCCAGGTCGCCGACCGTGGGGTTGGTCTGGGCCAGGGCGATTCGGAATGTGCGCACAGCGCCTCCGCCCATCGCTGGGATGCGGGCGCCCGGAGTATAGCATAGGGGGTACAATGTCCTGACTCACACAGTAGGGGAGGCAGAGCATGAGCCGCTCGAGCGCCGTGGTGCAGCGCACCAGGGGCCCGGTCGTACCCCTGAACATCTGCTTCGACGAGAATGCCTGCGTGGACTTCGGGGCGGTCAGGGGCTACGTAGACTGGCTGTGCGAGAATGGCGCGCCAATCCTGCTGCTCACCTACGGCAGCAGCGAGTACGCCTACCTGTCGGAGCAGGACGTGTGGCGGCTAACTGCCGAGATCGCGGACGTCAACGCGGGGCGCGCTCTCTTCGTAGCCGCGACGGGCTGGTGGAAGACCACAACGTGCAGGGAATACCTCAGGCACGCCGACGCGGTGGGAGCCGACGCCGTGAAGGTGCAGGTCCATCCGAGCCTCCCGACGGACCGGGATGCGTACCTCCGTTTCTTCGACCTCATCGAGACCGCGTCGGACATCCCGCTCTGGCTCCTGGACCCTCCCCTCGCCACCGGCATCGAGATGGCAGCGCGCGACAACGTCGTCGGCGCAAAGGTGCACGACGCGTCCGACTACCACGAGATGACTCGCGAGACGCTCGAACTGGACTTCGCGACGGTCTGCGCCGGGCAGATGCGAAGCATGGTGTTCGGCTACATGCTCGGGTCGCCCGCATACCTGTGCACGGTCGCCCCGTTTGCGCCTGCGATAGCGTTCGACTTCTTCGTCGAGCTGGAAGCGAGACGGTACGACGATGCTATGTCGATGGCCTTCCGCTACGAGGATCCCTGGTTGAAGGCTGCCATCGAGGTCGGGTGGATACGCGCCATCAAGGAGGCCATCCGCCAGCGCGGCCTGTACCCGAACGGCAACCCATGCCCGCCCCAGCCGCCCACGACCCCGGAGCAGAAGGCCAGGGTCGCGAAGGTCATTGAGGACGTGTTCGGGCTGATCCCCGCATCGCCCCTTTGAGCATACCGGAAGCAGCTCACCGTCCAGCATTTCCTGTCGGAGCGCTCCGGCTATTTGATATAATCGCAAGTACCCCGGCCGCCTCCCCGTGACACCCATGTCTTCCTCCAGCAACAATACGGCCCCCGCATCTTCCGGTCTCGACGACAAGGCCCTCTACCGCAGGGTGGTCGTGAAGGCGGGCACGACCTTGCTCACCAGGGGCGGCGACCGCTTGAACCTGCAGGTGATGGCCACGCTGGTCGAGCAGATAGCCTGGCTGCGCCAGGAGGGGACAGAGATCATCCTCATAACGTCGGGAGCGGTGGCCGCCGGCCGCCACGTGCTGGGGGCGCCCCGCGAGGGCAGGGGAGTCCCATTCAAGCAGGTGCTCGCCGCAGCAGGGCAGGGCAGGCTCATGCACGCCTACGAGCAGCTGTTCGAGTGGCACCAGACCCCCGTGGCGCAGGCCCTGCTCTCGCGCAAGGACCTGACCGAGAGGCAGGGGTACCTGAACGTCCGCAACACGCTCATCCAGCTGATGGATCTGGGTGTCGTTCCCATAGTGAACGAGAACGACGTGGTCGCGGTCGACGAGCTGGCCGGAGAGTTCTTCGGGGACAACGACAATCTCTCGGCCATGGTAGCCAACCTGGTGGATGCCGATCTGCTCGTTATTCTTGGCCAGACCGAGGGACTGTTCACCGCCGACCCTCACCTCGACCCGGACGCGACCCTCATCCCGCTTGTGGAGCGCGTCGACGAGACCATCGAGGCCGCGGCAGGCGGCTCCTGGCAGGGCCAGGGCCAGGGAGGCATGACGACGAAGCTGGAGGCGGCCAGGCTGGCCACGGCATCGGGCGTCGATATGGTGATTGCGAGCGGCCTGGCGCCGGACGCAATCGTAAGATTGATTAGGGGAGAGCGGATTGGCACCTTCTTCCCTGCAGCGGCATCGAAGATGGAGAGCCGCAAGCGCTGGATGATGAGCGGGCTTTCCACCAAGGGCCGGATAGTCGTGGACGACGGGGCCGCGAAGGTGCTCAGAAGCAGGGGCGTCAGCCTGCTCCCCGCGGGCGTCACGAGGGTGGACGGGGCCTTCGTCCGAGGCGACATAGTTGCGGTGCTCGACGGCGATATGAACGAGATAGCCGCGGGGATCACCAACTACGGCTCGGGGGACGTCGACAGAATCAAGGGCCGACAGTCGGGCGAAGTGGAAGGGTTGCTAGGCCACCAGTACGGCGACGAGGTCGTGCATCGCAGCAACATGGTGCGTCTGGAGCGATGACCTACACACGGGGAGAGTGAACAGAATGCAGGCAGTTTCCGTCGACCTCCGGGCCATGGGCAAGAGAGCGCGCACGGCGGCCCACAGGCTCGCAACTCTCTCCACGGAAGCAAAGAGCGAGGCGCTCGCCAACATCGCTGGCGGCCTGGCGTCCAGGCAGGACGAGATTCTCTCGGCCAACGAGTCGGACTGCGAAAGGGCCGGCCGCGACGGGATGAGCGCGGCGTCCCTCGATCGCCTCGTGATCGATCCGGGGCTGCTGGAATCTATGGCCAGGGACGTCATGTCCGTGGCCGCTCTCCCGGACCCCGTGGGCGAGATCCTGGAGTCCAGGGAGCTACCGAACGGCCTCCGTGTGAGCAGGCGCAGGGTCCCCCTTGGCGTGATCGGCGCAATCTACGAGAGCCGCCCCAATGTCACGGTCGACATAGCCGCGCTCTGCTTCAAGTCCGGCAACGCCGTGATCCTGAAGGGCGGCAGCGAGGCCCTGGCCTCCAACTCCGTCCTGGCGTCCGTAGTCAGGGATGGCATCGAGGCATCGGGAGCGCCTTCGGACGCCGTCCAGTTCGTCTACTCGACGGACCGGAGCCTTGTGGGCGAGATGCTTGCCATGAAGGAGTACATTGACCTCGTCGTTCCCCGCGGCGGCGCAGAGCTCGTCCGCCGCGTAGCTGCCGAGGCGACTATGCCGGCAATCACCGGCGGCATAGGCGTATGTCATGCCTACGTCGACAGGGATGCCGATGTCGACATGGCCGTCTCCATAGTCCACAACGCGAAGGTGCAGCGGCCCTACGTCTGCAACGCGGTGGATACGGTACTCGTCCACGCCATGGCGGCCCCGGAGTTCCTGCCCCGCATCGCCGAGGCGTGGTCCGGCGACGGCGTGGAGATGCGTTGCGACCGGCGCACCCTGAGCATCCTCGGCCAGGCCGAGGAGCGCAACACCCGGCTTGTGGCCGAGGACGACTGGGGCACGGAGTTCCTATCCCTCACCGCCGCCATCAAGATCGTCGATTCTATGGACGAGGCCCTGGACCACATCGAGACATTCACGTCCGGGCACACTGAGGCCATCGTCACCGAAGACAGGGCGTCGGCGGCCCGGTTCGTCGACGAGGTGGATGCCGGTGTCGTGCTGGTCAACGCGAGCACGAGGTTCAACGACGGCTCCCAGCTCGGGCTCGGCGCGGAGGTCGGGATCAGCACCGACAAGCTGCACGCCCGCGGCCCCATTGGCCTGACAGAGCTGACCTCGTACAAGTGGACGGTGTTCGGGTCGGGACAGGTGCGGATCTAGATTCGGACGGGAGCCCCTACGCGGACCGAGCTCCGCGATGGAGGCGGACCGCAAACAACCAGAGGAACGCTAAATGGCAAGGTACTTCTTCGAGCGAGAGTGCAGGACTCCATATTCGGAGTGCTACACGGTCCTGGACGACGACGACCCAGTCGGCCGCGTGGACATACACTTCGCCGAGGTGATGATCCACTCCACGGTGAGTATTGGGGAGAGCCTCACGAACGACGACATCCAGGACCTGATCGACGCTATAGACCGTGAGCTGCTCGACGCCATAGGCATCGTAAAGCAGGAGCTTGTGGTCCACGTTCACCAGGGGCGCGACCTCGGGGTCTTCAGCACCCGCGGCTTCGAGGGCAACGGCGGCCACGAGCGCCTGAGCTAGGGATAGTCTGAACAAGTTCGATGGCTGCGAATACCAAATAGGTGAGTTCGCTGTGACTGCGAGTTGTTCAGAGGTTTCCTGGTTTCCCGCATCCGCGGCAGTTGATCTGAGCCGGGCGTCACGGCGCGTGAACGAAGAGTCCCACCCTGCGCCATAGGTCCACACCCTGCAGCCGCAGTGTGACGACCTCGCCGGCAGCGGTCGACCTTGGAAGCTCCGCCCGGACACGGAAGGGGAACTCGACTAGGTCCAGGAGCGCGTTGCGGCGGCCTCCGCTGTCCAGCACCACCGCCTCGAAGACATCGGGGACGCCTGGAGGCAGCCGCGCTCCCCTGAGGTACTTCAGGAACCAGTACCGCCTTCGCCCCTCCTCGATCCGCGACAGCTCCCTGATCTGCACCTCGGCACGCTGGGCCACCGACCCCACCTCGTCCGGCGCATACGGGCCCTTGCCATCGGCCAGGTAACCGCCGACCTGCCGCTGCACGACCAGGTCAGGGTAGCGCCTCAGTGGGGACGTCCCCTGGAGATACTCGCTCACGCCGAGCCCCTCGTGCGGCATCGGCTCCGTTGATACTCGCGCCGCCTGCATCCGGCGTGCGACGCTGTAGCGCGTCATCACCGGCGCGGCCCGCTCGTCGAGCCCAGACAGGTCCGGCATGTCGGACAAGTCGGGGCGCCTCTGGGAGCGGTAGACAGCGGGCAGCCCGTTCTCGGAGCAGAACCGGGAAAGGAGCGAATTGCACAGTATCATCAGCTCGGCCACAATCCGATTGCCGGGAGACGAGCGGTCGCGCACGCTGACCTCGATCTCACCCGATGCACGGACCCTCACGTTCATCTCCGGCTGGTCCAGGTTGATGGCCCCCCGCTCCTCCCGCTTGCGGCGCAGGGCATCGGCGAGTTTGCATAGCCCCTCGATCATCTTCCGCCGGGGCCCCCCTGTCTGCAGCAGATGATCGACCTTATCGTATGACAGGGCAGCGGCGCTCCTGATCGTGGAAGGCACGACTTGCCAGCCGGTCACGTCTCCTTCGCCGGTCAGATCGGCGAGCAGGCTGACCGCCATCCGCTCCTCGCCCGGGTCCAGGCTTCCCGCGCCCCTCGTTAGTGTGTCCGGGAGCATCGGTATGGTGCGCTCCGGGAGGTAGAGGCTCGCCATGCGCAGGTCCGCCTCCCTGTCCATCGGCCCCCCTCGAGGCACAAGTGCGCCCGCGTCCGCGATGTGCACGCCGAGCCGGTATCCGGACTCCAATACTTCCAGGGAGAGGGCGTCATCCCTGTCGGCCGTCTCCTCGTCGTCGATCGTGACTGTGTCGAGGTGGGTCAGGTCCTTCCTGTTCGACCCGCTCGGCGCGAAGGCCGCGGCTATTGCCTGTCCCTCCTCCAGCGCCTCGGACGGGAAGTCCGAGCGAATCCCCGCCCGGCGGAGCTCCAGGGACTCGTCGGGGTCGAGGACGCCGGAGTTCACCAGCATCTCGAAGCAGGCCCGCTGGAGGTCGCGAGTAGGAGTCGACGATGCCTGCACCAGCTCCCTGGCCACCCGGCGACGGGGAAGCTCCTCAGCGTGGACGGCGTAGCCGACCAGCACATCGACCAGCGATTCCTGGTGGGGGCTCATCGCCTCGGGGAGCCGGCCTGCGGACATCGCCTCGACCAGCCCCTGCGCGTCCCGCGCGTTCTCGGCCTCGCGTCGCCGCCTCTCCAGCAGGTTGGCAAGGTCTTCCCGCGTTCTCGGCTTGTACTTCCCAGTGCCGCTCAAGAATAGGTCGGTCGCTCGTTCTAGGTAGAGGAGCAGCGCCGTGAGCTCCAGGGGCCCCGGTCTCGCCGGCCAGTACAGATCGGCCAGCTCCTCCAGAGAGGACTCCTCCTGCTCGTCGGTCAGGACGTCCCACACCTCAGAGAGGTCGATCCCGGTGGATGCGTCCCTGGCGTTGTCGCAAAACTCCTCGAAGCGCTCCGCCTCATCCGCCAAAACGCGGGTAGCGAGCATCACCCGGTCGGAAGGAATCCGGGCGACCTTGTTCCTGCCGAGGAGAACGAAAACTCGCCCGTTCCGCTCTTCCCGGAAACGGACTATGGTCGCCCCACCGCTCAGGCGGGCGATCAGTATTTCGCCGGGAAGCATAGATGCCTCGATTCTAGCCCCTATCCTCTTCCCTCAATTGCAGACCTCTTAACAACCGTCGTTCCCGCGAAGGGGCGGGAATGACGGTTGTGCAAAGGTCTCCGAAGGCGGGAACCCAGAGGATCTGACGGGTGGGGTTCCTCTCCGCGGAGTGACAGTGTTATACCAATTCATTTTGAGCGCGCCGTAAAGCCGTCCTTCCCGCGAAGAGCCTGCCCCGTACTCGATACGGGGCGGGAACCCACTCCCTGGCCGCACATATACGGCGGCATCACGCCAAATTGGTGTTACGCAAGGGTCTCCTCGGGGGAAGGGATTTACGCTAGCTTCAGGTCCGCGAGCCTGGGCATGACGTCCTGCTTCAGGATGGTCATCGAGTCGAGCCACTTGTCGCGCGGCTCCCACTCGTGGCCCATCGCCAGGAGAACGCCGAACCCGCCCAGGTCTTCGTTTAGCGTGTGGAGCTTCTCGGCCACGTCGTCCGGGCTGCCGACGATGAAGACGTTGTCGACCAGGTACTCCGGGGTAACGTCGGAGTCCGGCATGTTGACGTCTACCTTCATTATGTCCAGCATCCGCGACATCGGCAGGCTCCGCAGGAAGTACTGGTCGAAGTCGCGAGAAAGCACGCCGTTGAGCGCCTCGCGGCGGGCGCGGGCCGTCGTGTCCGAGATGTAGACCTCGCGGGCCACCCTCCACTGTGACCTGTCGGCGGGACGGCCTGCCTTCGCCGCCCCCTTCTCCACAGCCTCCCAGTGCGTCTTGACCACACGCGTTGGCACCAGGTTGATGCTGAGCGGCAGCCAGCCCCGCTCGCCCGCCATCTCCAGCGTGTCAGACCGCTCGGACACCCCCGCCACCGCCATAGGCGGGTGGGGCACCGTGTACGGTTTGACGTGAAACCTGAGGCCTATCTCGTCGATGGGCTCCGGCACGTTGAACCGCCAGTACTTGTGCTCGTACAGCCCCGGCCGGGGGTCCTCCCACAACTGCAATATCAGGTCGATCGAGTCTCTCGTCAGCTCCCTGTGCTCGCCGCTCTTCGGATCGACGCCGAACACCTGGAAGTCGCCAAGGAACCCGCCCGAGCCTACGCCCCACATGAATCTGCCCTTGGCCATGTGGTCGAGCTGAGCGACGCGGTGGGCGATCATGAACGGGTTGTGGTTCGGCATGCAGGTGACGCCCGTCCCCAGGCCGATGCTCTTCGTCATGCCCAACGCCTGGGCGATCAGGAGGTCGGGCGCGGGGATGTTCTCCCACTCGGCGGTGAAATGCTCGCCTATCCACGCCTCTTTGTAGCCGAGGCCGTCCAGAGTGACGATCTGCTCCAGGTCGTCCTCGAGGGTCTTCGTGAGGTTCGACCCGGGCGGATGGAGCGGCATGGTGAAGTACCCGACTTCCACTAGAGCCTCCTGGCGACAGCAGTGAGCCGACGTACGGCAGTATAGCCAATGCAGGTATGCGATTCCAGCGGAACGCCTGGACAGGCAAAGAACGTGTGTGCTATTCTGTTCCTCGGTGGGAAGGGGAGAAGAATGAGCTGTGCGGCTGAAAGTGATCGCCCCACCTTCAGTGCCAGATTTCTAAAGATAAAAGAGGGAATCCCCCTTGGAGACGACGTCGAGTTTCGTAATAAGCTATGCTATGGAGTAGGCCTTTGACACCCACAGTACCCAAGTCTATGATGTCGTGCGATTGAGTCGTGCGATTGATTGTAAGTGTAGGAGGGGAAGATACAGGGTCAAGTCGTCCTGAACCGACATCACTATGTTGGCCATACGAGACACCTGTGGCTAGAGGAGGTGCACCATGAGAGACGCTCGGCATATTGCGAATGAGTTCATCCGGCGCTCCAAGGAGCAGAATCGCCTTCTCACCCACATGCAGATTCAGAAGCTGGTCTACTTCGCCCACGCCCGTATGTTAAGCCTCCACGGGCGCCCTTTGATCTCGCAAAACTTTGAAGCGTGGCAATATGGACCCGTAGTGCCTGAACTGTACCGTGCTCTCAGTTACCGCGGAAGTGACAGGGTGGTGGAAGCTATCACTATGAGTACCGAAGCCATCCATAGTGCTCGGGAGAGAGATATAGTGGATTGGAGCTTCAACAAGTACAGCCAACTGAGCGGCCCTGAGTTGTCGAAGTTGACCCACGCGCCGGATGCACCCTGGGCTAGGACGAAAGATCAAAGGGGGAACATCATCCCCAACGATTCGATTGAGTCTTACTACGCCGATGAATGGCGCGAGGAGACCTTGGAGGCCCTCAGACGAGTTCAAAGCAATGACGATCTCATGACGGCGGTGGGTGATGGGATGGCGCAATTTGAATGCGGAGAGTTCAATACCTGTCGAACCCCCGCCGAGTTGGAGAGTATAGTAGCCGTTCGTGCCGGAAGACGCGCCTGAGCTTTCCTGGTCCGTTTACGTTGAAGAGTTCCTGGCGTCATGCGACGACCGAGCTGATGCCATAGCCGCCTTGTTTTCCCTTCTGGCAAATCCTGACGTCGATAACCGTGTCAAGTTTGACTTTGACTATTTCCCTTACAGCGGGAAGCGACAATTGATCGACGATAGTTGGTACATCGTCTACGACGTAGACGATTATAGGAATGTAAGGGTCTACACGATGAGGCGACGATCGGATATTGACCAGTTCCGCCGATTCCTTGAGTGACTGCCTCACCGTGAACGAGCAGGAGATTGTTCCTTCCTCCTTTACCTTCTCCCAACTGCCGGGATTTCCCTAGGCTGTGCCTGAACCGATGCCCATGCTGCGCGCACGACACTTGAGAGAGTAGGGATCCGCCAGGCCAACGCATTGCCTCGGGAACCTATGGGATTGACTCGGCCTGTCCGCATGTCCAGAATGTGAGCGAAACTAGCCTGCCCATACGTGCGTAGCGTGCAACTCCCTCACCAGATCATCCATATCCGCCCTCCGAATCCCCTGGGGAGGGTGGCAGCTGCCTCTGGCCTGCTGTTCGTCACAGTTGCCCTGGCCCTTGCGGCATGCTCCGGTCCGTCGGAGCCGCCGACGCCCGAGCCCACGGCGACGCCGGAGACGTTTCCGCCGAGGGAGCTGACCGTTCTCATCGGCGCGGGTGAGAGGACGGCGGCTATCAACGCCTTCTTCCCCCAGCGCCTCAACATACGCGCCGGCGACACCGTGACCTGGAATATGAACACTGAGGGCGATCCCCACTCGGTCATTTTCACCGACCAGCCCCCGGAGGACGACGTCATCCCCGTCCCGGGCGAGGGCGGCAGGGGAGATGTCCTCTACGGAGGTGGAGGCCCCCTGCCGTCCATGCTGAACCCGAAGATCCTCTACCCGACCGCGGACGAGGGGACCCGGGAGGAGGTGTGGAGAGGCTCCGGCTACATCACATCCGGCATCATGTTCCCGAAGCTCCAGCATCCGCCCGACATACCGCTAATCGACTCTTTCTCCCTCAAGTTCGATAAGCCGGGGACCTACCCCTACGTCTGCGGCATGCACGACTTCCACAAGGGCGTAATCATCGTGGAGGAGGCGACCGCGAAGGACCTGCCCGAGCAGGACGAGATAGACCGCGTCGCGCGCAAGGAGATACAGCCCTTCGAAGAGATAACCAACAGCCTCCACGTCATCCAGTCGTCGGACCGCGTGCTTGACAAGGAGCTGGGCCCGGGCGGCACCGACCTCTATGTCGTCGCGGCGGGGATGGGGCCGCCGGAAGCGGAGCTAACCGAGTTCTTCCCGGGCAACCTGACCATCAAGAAGGGCGACACCGTGGTGTGGGTCTCGTCCAGGTGGCACTCCATCGTGTTCAATCCAGGCGGTCCCTTCCCGCCCATGTACACACCGGAGATAGACGACAACAGGCGGGTGCAGATGATCATCAACCCCATCGTGACCCTGCCCGTAAAGGCGGGCCAGCCGTTCCTGGGAGAGGGCATCTACAGCTCGGGATTGATGGGGTACGGGCAGCGCCCCGGCGGCGTCGGCTACTCACTCACCTTCGAGGTGGAGGGTTTTTTCAGGTACCTGTGCCCCGTGCACCCGGGCATGGCGGGCACTATCACGGTCAACGGCGACGGCGCCTGACGTCGGCCCCCGAGCTCCGTCATTCCGGCGAAAGCATGTCCCGTACCCCGATACGGGGCCGGAATCCAGCCCCTCTAGACTGAGCCGCACTCGCGGCCAGAGGCGGCATCCAGCAGTTCGGGCAGCCCCATCTCCGCCAGCGATCCGAGCCTGAGATCGAACCGCCCGAACCTCATCGCCTCGGTCATGCCGTTCGGAGCCACAACGCAGAATAGCCCCGCCGCAACCGCGGCCGCTGCCCCCGTTGGGGAGTCCTCGATCGCCACTGCCCGCTCGGGCGGCACGCCCACCGCGTCGAGCGCGGCCAGGTACACCTCCGGGTCGGGCTTGACTGCCCTCACGTCATCGCGGGTCCTGATGGCGTCGATGTAGCCGCCCAAGTCTCGGCGCTCCACATGGCCTCCGACCCATTCGCGCGTAGAGTTGGACGCTATCCCAACCCTCATGCCCAGTTGCCGCGCCGTCGTCAGGTAGTCCATCACACCTGGAAGCAGTGGATTGGCGCTCACCTGATCGAGATACCTGCGCCGTCTGCGCGCTCCCACCTCGTCCCTGTCCAGCCCGCGCCCCGTCAGCTCCTCGAGGTGGCTGTAAATATCGAAGCTCCCTATGCCTGCCCCGATGTAGCCCGACCACAACTCGCGGCTCAGCTCCACGCCGTGGGCCCGGAATTCCTGCTGCCACGTCGTGAAGTCCGGTGTCTCGGTGTCGATGATGACCCCGTCGAAGTCGAATACGATGGCCTCTATCGACATCAAGACGCCGCTTCGCCGCGGTCCCTTGCCGCGACAGCATCCCGTATGAACTCCACTATCTCCGAGGTGGACGTTCCCGGCCCGAATATGGCCCTGACGCCCATCTCCTGCAGCGCCGGGCGGTCCTGGTCTGGAATTATGCCGCCAGCCAGCACGATCGCGCCGCTGACGCCCCGCTCGTGGAGGCCCTCGATTATCTGTGGGAACAGCTCCATGTGGGCACCGGAGAGGATGCTGAGGCCAACGACGTCGACTTCTTCCTTCAACGCCGTGTCGACTATCATCTGGGGCGTCTGACGTATGCCCGTGTACAACGCCTCGATGCCGGCGTCCCGCAGCGCCCGTACGATGATCTTCGCGCCGCGATCATGACCGTCCAGGCCGGGCTTTGCGACAAGCACCCGTATGACAGGCTCGCTCAACGGGTGTCGTCCCTACTTCCGGGCAGTCTCGGCTTCGACGAGCTCGATCAGCGTCCCGCCCGTCGACCGGGGGTGCAGGAACGCTATCATGCCGGCAAGGCCCTGGCGCGGGGACCTGTCGATGAGCTGGACTCCCTCCTCAGCATCGAGCCTGTCGAGCGCGCCCTGCAGACCGTCGACCTCGAAGCAGACGTGATGGAGGCCCGGCCCTCGCCGCTCGATGAACCGGGCCACCCCGCTCTCCGCGTCCAGCGGCTGGATCAGCTCCAGCTGCGACCCGCCCACCTGGAGCAGCGCCGCCCGGACGCCCTGGTCCTCGACGTCCTCGACCTCCGAGGGGGCCAGCCCAAAGAGGCCGCCATACATGTCCAGCGCCTCGTCCATATCCTCGACCGCGATGGCAACATGGTTGAGGTGTTGTGCCATACAGGCGGAGCCATTACCCATTGCCGACATTCACCATTGGTAGCGCGAGCCGTTTGCTTCCTGCGCGTCCATAGTAGCACAGTAGCTGTCGACGACACGGACGCCCAATTGCCATGGATGCTACTAGGCAGTGTTGACATTTCGTTTCATGTCATTCTGAACGGAAGAATCTAAGGCCTCTTTGGCCACATAAGGGGATGAAAATGGCGGCGGCCTTGCCTCATCGTCACTCCCGCGAAGAGCCTGCCCCGTACCCGATACGGGTCGGGAGTCCAGGGCGGCTGGGCTCCGTGTCAGGCACAGGGCAGGCTCCAAGCCAACGGCCGGGGATGGGTTCCCGCCCCCGACTGCTCGGGGGCAGGCTCTCCGCGGGAATGACGGAAGGGAGCGCGGGAACGACGGGTGTGGCTGTCTGCTGTCTATTTTCATAGCAATGACATTTGACTGGGAGCCGCTCGAATGTCAACACAACCTAGTACCAAGTCAAGGTAGTTTTGGCGAACGTCCAGCCCCCCGCCCCTCTGGGTTCCCGCCCCGTATCGCGTACGGGGCAGGCTTTTCGCGGGAATGACGGCAATCCGAGGGTTCTGTCATATCGGAGTGTCGTTCCCTCATCCCGGCGCCAAATTCAGCGACCTCCTCGCTCCCATGACTTCCAGCTCTCTGCGTTCTCTGTGGTGCGGACTTCCCAGATCCACCACCTAAATGGCGGCGACGCCCTAATGGCAAGGGGAGGGCTGGTTTGAAACCAGCCCCTACGGGGTGATGGCTGATAGATATGGCGCCGAATGTGGAGGTGGGGGATTTGCGGACTTGGCTCGCCATTGACACCCGGAAGCCTAGCCGATAATCTCATTCGGCGCCGGGTGGCTAGGCTCCCGGCGGTAAAGCGCCAGCACGGAGGGGTTGAGTGGCCTACACGAAGATGAAGTCGTGGCTTGTGGACGAGCTTCAGACGATCCGCGACAGCGGGCTGTACAAGGACGAGAAGATCATCAGGACGCCCCAGGGCTCGAACGTGGACACGAGCCAGGGTGAGATGATCAACTTCTGCGCAAACAACTACCTGGGCCTGGCGGACAACCCGGAGATCGAGCGTGCCGTCGCCGACGGACTGGCTGCGCACGGCTTCGGCATGGCGTCCGTGCGGTTCATATGCGGCACACAGGACATCCACAAGACCCTGGAGCAGGAGCTGAGCGACTGGTTCGGCACCGAGGACACCATCCTCTACACGTCCTGCTTCGATGCCAATACGGGGCTGTTCGAGACGCTGCTTGGGGCCGAGGATGCCATCATCAGCGACGCGCTGAACCACGCCTCAATCATCGACGGCGTGCGCCTCTGCCGCGCCCAGCGCAAGGTCTTCAAGCACGCCGACATGGTCGATCTGGAGGAGAAGCTCAAGGAGACCGAGTCGGCCAGGTTCCGCATGATCGCGACCGACGGCGTCTTCAGCATGCAGGGCGACATCGCGCCGCTGGCCGAGATATGCGACCTGGCGGAGAGGTACGACGCGTTGGTCATGGTCGACGACTCCCACGCCACCGGATTCATGGGCCCGAATGGGCTCGGCAGCCCAGACGAGATGGGCGTGCTCGACCGCATCGACGTGCTCACCAGCACCATGGGCAAGGCCCTGGGGGGCGCGTCCGGCGGCTTCACGACCGGCAAGGCGGAGATCGTGTCGTATCTGCGGCAGCGGTCCCGCCCGTACCTCTTCTCGAACACCCTTGCGCCGCCCATCGTCACGGGTGCGCTGAAGGCCCTGGAGATAGTAAAGGGCAACCCCGGCCTCCGGGAGACCCTGTGGGAGAACACCCGGTACTTCCGGTCGGAGATGTCAGCGCTGGGCTTCGACATCATCCCGGGCAAGCACCCGATAGTGCCCATCATGCTCAGGGACGAGATCAAGACCGTTGAGCTTGCCGCAGCCGCCAACCGTCGAGGCATATTGGTGGTGGGCTTCAGCTTCCCCGTGGTCCCCAGGGGCGAGGCCAGGATCAGGGTGCAGATCTCCGCGGCCCACACCAGGGAGCAGCTGGACCGCGCCATCTCCGTATTCGCCGCCGCCGGCAAAGAGATCGGAGTCATATAGGCATGGGGCTGGAGTCCGATCTCGAGGGCAAGGTCGCCATAGTCACCGGCGCGGGCCAGGGGATGGGCAAGTCGGTAGCGCAGGTGCTGGCCGCGCGCGGGGCGGCTGTAGTGGTGAACGACATCAACGCCGGCCCTGCAGAACAGACGGCCGCCGAGCTGCGCTCCAACGGCACGGAGGCTATCGCCGCGGCGGGCGACGTGACATCGAAGGCAGACGTGGACCGCATGGTCGCCGCGGCCCTCGACAGCTTCGGCGGCGTCCACGTCCTGGTCAACAACGCGGGCATCCTGCGCCAGACACACCTCATCGACATTGAAGAGGACGAGTGGGACCTGGTGGTCGACGCGAACCTGAAGAGCACCTACCTCTGCTCCAGGGCCGTGCTGAAGCCCATGCGCGAGGCCGGATGGGGCCGCATCGTCAACTTCTCGTCCAGCGCCGGACGCCAGTACAGCACGCTGGGCGGCCCCCACTACTCCGCCGCCAAGGCCGGCATCCTCGGCCTCACCCGCCACCTTGCCAAGGAGGAGGCCGCCAACGGCATCACCGTCAACGCCGTCTGCCCCGGCCTCATCGACACCGAGATGGTCCGCTCGACCATCAACGACGATCGGACCCGCCAGTATGCGGAGAGCTTCCCGATTCCCCGCCTCGGGGAGCCGTGGGAGGTCTCAGAGCTGGTGGCCTTCATAGCCTCGGACAGGGCGGCCTACATGACGGGCGTCGCCTTCGACATCAACGGCGGCGACCTGATGATGTAGCGGGCGCGGCCCAGCGCGAGATGGTCGAGACGTAAGACTGGAGTGGCAAACACGGACAAGCTGGCAGGTTATACCAAGTCACCGTGATGCCGCCGTATATGTGCGGCCAGGGAGTGGGTTCCCGCCCCGTATCGAGTACGGGGCAGGCTCTTCGCGGGAATGACGGCTTTACGGCGCGCTCAAAACGAAATGGTATTAGTCGGCGATGCCCAAGGTGCGGGATGCTGTCAGTCTGGTAGAGAGAGATGGATGGAGGTTGGCGAGGACTCGTGGAAGCCATCGCCACTACAGGCATCCCAGCAAACCTGGAACCAGGGCCTGTTCCAAAGTCCGTTCGTGGTGAGCCTGTCGAACCACAATTGGGGCCTTCGACAAGCTCAGGCCGAACGGCAAGGTACGACCCTATCTCAACAATGGAAGGCCCTGACCTGGAACGGTGACTATACCTGGTAAGATGGGAGACGATCTGGCGCCGGGCACTTGGCACAGTATCTTGACGCAGGCAGGACTTCAGAGGAGAGACGATGACTCTCGAATACGCCGTCGTCTTTGAACGAACGCCAAACAACTACTCGGCTTACGTTCCCGACTTGCCCGGATGCGTCACTACGGGACAGACCCTTGAGGAAGTCGAAAAGAACATTCGCGAGGCGATCGTATTCCATATTGAGAGTCTCAGAGAGTACGGAGAGCCCGTTCCCGAACCCAGTACCTCGACAGGGGTCGTAGAGGTTGTCGAACCGCTGGCGGCGGGCCGCTGATGCCAATGTGCAGCACCCCGGCTTCATGGTGTAGGTCAACTTGACGGTTCAGATATTCTCCTCACTACAGGAGCAGATTGTATGGTGAAGACCAACCGGATCTACGACAAGCTGGGGGTGCGCCCGGTAATCAACGCCGGGGGCAACACCACCCTGTGGGGCGGCTCCACGCCCCCTGAGGAAGTCCGCCGGGAGATGAACGACGCCGATGCCAGCTATGTCGAGATGCAGGAGCTGCTTGACCGGTCGGGCGACTACCTCGCCGAGACCCTGGGCGTGGAGGGCGCTCATATCACGTCCGGCTGCTTTGCGGCCCTGGTGCTGAGCACCGCCGCCTGCCTGACGCAGGGCGACATGGACCGAACCGCCCGCCTCCCGGAGACCGGCGCGCGCAACGAGATAGTGGCCCTCAAGAGCCTCCGCTACCCGTACCGCAGGAGCCACACCGTGCCCGGCGGGCGGATAGTCGAGGCGGGCGACGAGGACGGGTGCACCGCCAAGCAGCTGGCCGACGCCATCGGTCCGAACACCGCCGCGGTCACGTACATCATGCAGCCCGGCACATACGACAGCACTCTCAGCCTCGACGAGACTGCGACCGTCGCCCGCGACAACGGGGTTCCCATCATCGTGGACGCCGCATCGCAGATATACCCGCTCGACCACTTCCGCCGCACCGCTCAGGCGGGCGACCTGGTCTGCTTCGGCGCAAAGTACGTGGGCGCTCCCCAGTCCACGGGCTTCCTGTGCGGCAGGAAGGACCTGGTCGACGCGGCGGCGCTCCAGGGATTCATCGGCTTCGAGGCAAGCAGGGGCAACTCGGTGGGGCGCGGCTACAAGGTCGACCGGCAGGACATCGTCGGAGTCGTGTCGGCCATGGAGCGCTGGTTCTCGATGGACCACGAGGCGCGCCTGATAGACCTGGGCGAGAGGCTGGAGACGATGGTGAAGGCCGTCGCAGGCATCCCGGGAGTGAACGCCAGGATTGTCGACCTCGGTGGCTACGTCCAGCTCGAGGTGCTGGTGACGATCGACGCCGACACCACCGGCAAGGACGCATACTGCGTGGTGGCCGAGCTACTGGATGGCGATCCGAGGGTAAGGACCAGGGGCGTGACCAGCGGCGACGACACCATATCCATCACCGCCCATACTATGTCAAAGGGAGAAGAGCAGATAGTCGCGGACAGGCTGAGGGAAGTGCTCGGAGCGTAGCATCCAGCGCCGAAAGTCCCTTCCCCGAGGGGGAAGGTTAGAGCCTGCCCCTGCGTAGGCAGGGGGGCTGATCAAGGAGCGAATTATGGCAACAGCAGGGGCCGACATATACGCAAGGATGGGTGCGCGTGCCGTCATCAACGCCCAGGGCAACCGGACCGTGCTCGGCGGTTCCGCCACCGTGCCCGAGGTCACCGAGGCGATGGCCGCCGTCAACGACACGTACATCGAGATGGCCGAGCTGCTGGCGCGGTCGGGCGAGTACATCGCCGACCTGCTGGGCGTCGAGGCCGCCTACGTCACGTCGGGATGCTCCGCGGCTCTCGCATTCAGCGCCGCGGCCTGCATGACCGGGCGAGACCTGGACAAGATAGCCCGCATACCCGACACGACAGGCATGAAGAGCGAGATCGTCATCCAGAAGGCGCAGCGCTACAGCTACGACCGCAGCTTCACCGTCCCCGGCGCGAAGCTGGTCGAGGCCGGCGAAGGGGAAGGGTGCTCACGGGAGCAGCTCGAGGCGACCATTGGAGACAACACCGCCGCCGTCGCATACCTGGTGCGGTCTGGCGACCCGGACTCGGTGCTGACGCTGGAGCAGGCCGTCGAGATAGCCCACGGCGCGGGCGTGCCCGTCATAGCCGACGCCGCCGCGCAGATATACCCCCTCGACTACTTCCGTCGCAACGCCCAGGGCGCAGACCTGGTCTGCTTCGGGGCCAAGTACATGGGCGCGCCCCAGTCATCCGGCTTCCTGTGCGGCAAGAAGGAGCTCGTCGAAGCTGCTTCGGACCAGGGCTTCATCGCCTTCCAGGAGAACGGCGGACGCTCCTTTGGCCGCCCCATGAAGCTGGACAAGCAGGAGGTGGTCGGCGTCGTCACGGCCGTCGAGCGATGGCTGACGATCAACCATGAGGACCGGCTGCTGGGATACGAGGAGCGCCTGGAGAGCGTGCGGCAGGATCTGGGCGCGACACCCGGAATCGATACCGAGATCGAGAAGGTGCCCCAGTACTACGGCTCCACCCTCAACGTCACCTTCGACACCGACGTCGTTGGCAAGACGGCCCAGGACATAGCCGACGAGCTGGACTCAGGCACCCCCCGCATCTGGGTGTCGGTCGTCGACGAGCGGACTCTCACCGTCAACACCCACGCGCTGAACGAGGGCGAGGAGCTGATCGTAGCCGAGCGCATCCGCGCCGCCGCCGGCGGGTAGGAGTATCCGGGAGCCTCATGGGCTTATTATGTCCCTGAACCCTGACGGAGGAGCACTCTGGGCACGTTCACGCATCCCATAACCCTGTACTCGCCTCTGGGCGACCGAAGGGAGACCGTCGAGGCCATGGTCGACACTGGCTCGACGTTTACGGTCGTGCCTGGTGCCATACTGGAAGCCCTCGGCGTACAGCCACGCCGCGCGGTCAACCTGAAACTCGCAAATGGACAGGTAGTGGAGCGAAGGGTCGGCACGGTGACGGCTGAGATCGGCGGCGAGCAGGAGTCCATCATCTGCGTGTTCGGGGATGCCGAGGCCACTCCCCTGATCGGAGCGGTAACGCTCGAATCCTTCCTGCTGGCCGTCGATCCCGTAGCCCAACGCCTGGTCCCCACAGAAGGCTACTGGCTAGGTGCGCATTGATTCCAATGCGAGTAAGTCTTCAGAGTCGAGGAGAGGCGGCTCGGCTTCTTCCCCCCGAGGGGGAAGATTGAGATGGGGGCTCTCGCGCTGCCGAAGGGCAAAGGTGCCCATGCCTCATCAACTCTGAACAGTTACCAATGCGCAGGGCCTTTCCATTGTTGGGATAGGGTCGTACCTTGCCGTTCGGCCTGAGCTTGTCGAAGGCCCCAATTGCGGTTCGACAGGCTTTCAAGTAACTGTACCGCAGTTAGGTACACAGGGCACGGCCCCGGCACGGGGCGTAACGCTGCTCACCACGAACGGACTTTGGAAAGGCCCTGACCAATGCGACCAAGAGTTGCAGTAGCTGGCGACGATGTGCTAGAGTCCTTCGCCCTCAGAGAGATGATCCAGGAGGCCGCAAATGGTACGCAATCGCAGAAACAGGCGCCGGCACCGTGCAACCATAACTATAGATCTATCACCGTGTGATATACCCTACTGCCAAGACTGCCGCCCCGGTGAGCTACATGAGGCGGCCAAATCGGCAGGTATCGCTAACATCACTGAAGACTCCGATCTACGGGCAGTTCAGGAAGTCTGGGACGAGCTCGATGCTGCCTTGGGCACCCAGACTCGCAAGCCGATCACTGAGATCATGGGCCTATCTGGTGACTATCACTACAACTACGCATGGGGAAGCTTGGTGGTGGATGATTTCTTCCAGGGCAGGATCAAGAGCATAGCTCATGGTGCTGGCATGAAATGTGAGGAGACCAACGTAGATACGCTTATGATCAAGCATCGCCTGCCCAACTGCGGGAGGCATCAGAGGAATGACAAGGCTTGTGCGCGTGCGAGACGGGAAGGTGTGCGCCCTGTGGTGATCGGTTGGCCGCCTAGGGATAATCGCTACTGACGCGACTGTCAGGGGCGGGTAGACACTGGCCCATAGACTATAGGGGGCATGGAGTGGCAGACCATTACACGTACCGCGTTATGTGGTCTGTGGATGACGGCGAGTACGTTGGCCTATGTGACGAATTCCCATCCCTAAGCTGGAAGGCGCCCACGCCCGACGAGGCATTCTCAGGCATACGGCAACTCGTTGACGACTTCATCGCCGAGACGTCAGACCAGAACGACGACGACTCACAGTCGTCCCAAAGCAAACGGAACCGAGAGCAGGAAGAGAGCGATGGTGCTTTTGGTTGTGGGTGTCTCGTTACTCTCCTTGTTGTTTTCGGTATCCTGGCTTGGGTCGTTCTGGACAGATGCGTTTTTGACTCAGAAGACCCATCCCCCGCGGATAGTGCTGCAAGTCCGACGGTCACGCGGGATGCTACTCCACTGGACCACACCGTCGTAGAGGTTGAGGATCTCAGCATCGCCACGGCACGCCGGTTTTGCTACCGCATTCAATTCCCTTCGAAATACTCCCAGTTTCAGGCGAAGGATATAGCTACGAGTATCGTCGAGGATTATATGAACAACGCAGCTTTCGTAGATGTAAATGCAATCTGTTTTTTCTTCTACTACCCTGACTCTGATCCTTACGGTCTCGCAAATGGCTCAATGACCTGGGCTCCTGATGGAGATTGGGCAAAAGCCGATTCGGTCCGAGCCGGGGATTACAGATCATTCCGTCTTGTGACAGACTTCTACGATAGAAGATCGGAGTAACCGCATACGATCTCCTATAGACCGAATACCAGCATTCAGGGTCAGCGGGCCGATACTGAGATGGCTACACCCTCCGCCTCAGAGGTGTTGACGTCGGGAAGGCGATGGACGAGGAGGGTCTTGAAGTTCGAATCGTCGTAGCCCCAGTAGTCGATCTTGCGCGGATCTTTCTGCGGCTCGCAGAAGAGACCGGCCGCGATGGCGTCTATTACGGGCTTGATGTAGTTATCGACGTCCCCACGGTACCTATGACACCTGAGCGCAAGTGAGATGGCGTACTCATGGCGAGGGTCCCAAGACTCCTCTCCGCGCACTTCCTTGACTTTGGAGGCGATCCGCATCTTCCAGTCTTTGAGGTCACCAGTGCTCTGAGAGTTCACTATGCTGCCTTCTACGACCAAGCGCAGGGAATCCCTCGCAGTAGCGGTGAGCTCGACCGTTGGAACAGACCAGCCGCCGATTTCTCGCCGATGGTATTTGAGGTCGTCGTGGGCTGTGGTCATGCGGTACATCCAAGTCGCTCACTCAGCTCGGCGTCGGAATACACTCGCTCCTTTCCTGCGCGGACGCGTTCCAGTACCTGCACAGCGAGATAGTAGTCCTCGACCTCTGCGAGCCCACGATCGATGATCTCGGGAAGGTAATACTCCCTACTGCGACCTGTTTGTGAGGCCAGCCTATCGAGGCGCCTTTCGGCTTCCGGGGAAAGCTGAGTCGAGACTGGCATGGCCTCAAACCCTCCTTCTGTCTGCTCGTTTCTCATCCTACCACAACCCATTGCCGCCTACGCACGAACGGCCCCCGAAAATGTTTCGGGGGCCGTTTTGTATGCGATGGTTGCGGGGGCCGGACTCGAACCGGCGACCTTTGGGTTATGAGCCCAACGAGCTGCCGCTGCTCCACCCCGCGGCGTTGTGTTACTGAATCCTGCGAATAGTTGAGCCTTGATGTGGGTCAAGTCCTCGGTCGATTAGTACCGCTCAGCTGAATCCCTCACGGGACTTACACCTGCGGCCTATCCACCCCGTAGTCTACGGGGGACCTTACTCCCGACCGAAGTCGGGATGGGAGATCTTATCTTGGGGTTGGCTTC
Source organism: Dehalococcoidia bacterium (assembly GCA_965261325.1). Lineage (GTDB taxonomy): Bacteria > Chloroflexota > Dehalococcoidia > Lucifugimonadales > CAJWER01. The sequence continues at coordinate 1,222,852 of CBDHCU010000009.1, read as the reverse complement.
GTGCTTAGATGCTTTCAGCGCTTATCTCATCCGGACATGGCTACCCGGCGATGCTCCTGGCGGAACAACCGGTACACCAGAGGTCCGTCCTTCCCGGTCCTCTCGTACTAGGGAAAGCTCCCCTCAAATCTCCTGCGCCCACGACGGATAGAGACCGAACTGTCTCACGACGTTCTGAACCCAGCTCGCGTGCCGCTTTCACCGGCGAACAGACGGACCCTTGGGAGTTGCTTCGCCCCCAGGATGCGGCGAGCCGACATCGAGGTGCCAAACCTCGCCGTCGATGTGAACTCTTGGGCGAGATTAGCCTGTTATCCCCGGGGTAGCTTTTATCCGATAAGCCACGGCCCTTCCACACGGTACCGTGGGATCACTTTGCCCGACTTTCGTCTCTGCTCGACTTGTAGGTCTCACAGTCAGGCCCCCTTATGCCAATGTACTCTACGGGTGATTTCCATCCACCCTGAGGGGACCTTTGGGCGCCTCCGTTACCTTTTAGGAGGCGACCGCCCCAGTCAAACTGCCCACCTGGCAGGGTCCTCCGGTTTTGACGGAGTTAGGGCCGAGAACACAGAAGAGCGGTATTTCAAGGTTGACTCCACCCCGACTGGCGTCGAAGCTTCATAGTCTCCCGCCTATCCTACACATCTGTGACCCCAGTCCACTGCCAAGCTACAGTAAAGCTCCACGGGGTCTTTTTGTCCTGTCGCGGGTAGCCAGCATCTTCACTGGCCTTGCAATTTCACCGAGCCCCTCGTTGAGACAACGCCCAGGTCGTTACGCCATTCGTGCGGGTCGGAACTTACCCGACAAGGGATTTCGCTACCTTAGGACCGTTATAGTTACGGCCGCCGTTCACCGGGGCTTCGGTTCAGAGCTTCGACCGACGAATCGGTCTAACAATTCCCCTTAACCTTCCGGCACTGGGCAGGCGTCAGCCCCTATACATCGCCTTTCGGCTTAGCAGAGACCTGTGTTTTTGATAAACAGTCGCCTGGGCCCCTTCACTGCGGCCCACAAAGGCTTTGTCCGGCATGCGGACTCACCCCATGGGCACCCTTTATCCCAAAGTTACAGGGCTAGATTGTCGAATTCCTTAACGAGGGTTCTCTCGTTCACCTCGGGATGTTTACCCCAGCCTACCTGTGTCGGTTTGCGGTACGGTCACCAGCACTCTTGCAACGAGGCTTTTCTTGACGGCCTAGGATCAGCTGAATCCCCCAGGGCGTAAGCCCTAGAGTCTTCACTCCTCTCAGCTCTTAACGCCAGAACGGATTTGCCTATCCTGGCATGGCCTACAGGAGCGAACGCACCATGTCCGATGGGCACGCTCTACCTACCTGTCCGTGTCCCCCCTTTGCTTTAAATCGAGTACCCGTGGTACGGGAATTTTAACCCGTTGTCCATCGCCTTCGCTTTTGCGCTACGGCTTAGGCCCGACTTACCCTACGTCGATCAGCGTTGCGTAGGAAACCTTAGGCTTTCGGTGTCCTGGATTCTCACCAGGATTGTCGCTACTCATGCCGGCATTCTCACTTCCCAGCGCTCCACCCGGTCTCACGACCGAGCTTCGACGCACTGGCAACGCTCCCCTACCCCTCCCGGTTTTAACCGGAAAGCCGCGGCTTCGGTGGTGGACTTGAGCCCCGTTACATTTTCGGCGCAAGACCCCTCGACTAGTGAGCTGTTACGCACTCTTTAAAGGGTGGCTGCCTCTAAGCCAACCTCCTAGCTGTTTTAGTGGTCTCACTTCCTTCCACACTTAGTCCACACTTCGGGACCTTAGCCTGCGGTCTGGGCTGTTTCCCTCTCGACCCTGGAGCTTATCCCCCAGAGTCTCACTCCCAATGATCATCTTAGGGCATTCGTGGTTTGGTTGAGTTTGGTAAGCTCACGCTCCCTAGCCCATCCAGTGCCCTACCTCCCCAAGACTTCATTAAGGCTGTACCTAAATACATTTCGGGGAGAACCAGCTATCTCCGGGTTCGATTGGCATTTCACCCCTACCCACAGCTCATCCCAGCCTTTTGTACCAGACACGGGTTCGGTCCTCCACTCCGATATTATCGGGGCTTCAACCTGGCCATGGGTAGCTCACCCGGTTTCGGGTCTAATCCAGACAACACACCAGACATAGTAGGAACTCGGCTTCCGGCTTCGATTCCGGACTCTGCGTCCACACGACGAATCGCGTATCGGCTTCGCCAAGAGCCTCCACCTTCGGCTCCGTCCCCGCCCGGCTCACGCCCTATTAGGACTCGCTTTCGCTGCGGCTCCGGAACTGATGTTCCTTAACCTAGCTGCCTAGATTAACTCGCCGGCTCATTCTTCAATAGGCACGCGGTCAGTCCCCTAAGGAACCTCCCACGGCTTGTAAGTCTACGGTTTCAGGTCTATTTCACTCCCCTCCCGGGGTTCTTTTCACCTTTCCCTCACGGTACTGGTTCACTATCGGTGGCCAAAGGTATTTAGCCTTGGAGGGTGGTCCCCCCAGCTTCCCACAAGATTCCTCGTGTCCCGTGGTACTCAACAGCGCACCAGGAGTCCCCTGCCTTTCGCCTACGGGACTATCACCCTCTATGGTCATCCCTTCCAGGCTTGTTCGGCTAAACAGGGGGTTTTTGACTCCTCTCCTCGTTCTGAGGCCGAGGTAGGCGCGTGTTACAACACCCCGACGGCATAGGACCTCAGTCCGTTAGGCCGCCACGGTTTGGGCTCTTCCCCTTTCGTTCGCCACTACTCAGGGAATCTCGGTTGATTTCTATTCCTCGAGGTACTTAGATGTTTCAGTTCCCTCGCTTACCTTCCCGATTAACGGGATGTCCCGGTATGACCCGGGAACGGGTTTCCCCATTCGGGCACCCCCGGCTAAGCTTGCTAGACAGCTAACCGAGGCTTTTCGTAGTCTTGCCACGCCCTTCTTAGGCCTTTGGCCCCAAGGCATTCACCGTAGACCCTTACTAACTTGACCCACATCAAGGATCAATTATTCGCGCAGGATTCAGTTGTTAAAGTGCAGAATCGACAGTCAGCGACCCCTCCTGTCGGGACGACGCCGCTTTCCGACGATGACTTGCCGGTGTGGCTTCTCCGCTCCCGACCGGCCTCCGGCCCCTTGGCCTCATCCGTCCGAGCGTACGGCTGCCTCCGACGCAGGTCATTATAGGCATCCCCCAGTCGGAGGTCAAGGGTTTGTCCGCGATCCGCCACCCAGATGGGGAAGACCACGTCGGCGAATCCCGACCCCGGCGCCCGCGTCGACACAGGGCCTTTCCAAAGTCCATTCGTGGTGAGCCTGTCGAACCACAATTGGGGCCTTCGACAAGCTCAGGCCGAACGGCAAGGTACGACCCTATCTCAACAATGGAAAGGCCCTGGTGTGGCGAGGGTGCAGATGGCGCCAATTCGTTGGCTGGCGTGGTGTTGGCCCCGCTCGGCCCGGTTGGGCGGCGGGGCGGGTTCAGACCCAGATTTTGAACCGGCTGGGTCTGGGGATGCCGGCCTCGCGCATCCTGTCGAAGGGCCGCTTTATCCAGATGCTCTCGGCCTTGGGCGTAGTCCCGGGTTCGCGGGAGCGGCGGCGCTTGGGGCGAAGTTTTCTTCTGATCGACCTGGGGTATGCCGGGGCGTACTCCCAGATGTATTTGCCGTACGCGTCTGGGACCTCGCCGGAGATCCAGTAGCGGACTTCGTCGTCGTCGTCGTTCTCCTTGTCTTTGGCGTGGAAGACGGCGGCCACCTCGTCGTATGCCTGTACGAACTTGTGGATGGGGTGGGATGGGTCGCGCTGGGCTTCGGCGATCTTGCGGTCGATGTCGTAGCAGCCGCGGTGTGAGTTGGGGGAATCCGGGTCGTCTGCGTCGTCCCCATCCCCGCCGTTCTGGATACCGGCCCCGTCCGCCGGTATGACGGTTGTGGGTGGGTCGTCCGCCTCTACGGTGCTGGGGCCGGGGATGGGTTCCCGCCTTCGCGGGAATGACGATCCGTCGGGCGGGAATGACGTTGAAGCTGCAGGGGACGACGGTGCGGCTGCCGGGAACGACGATTCGGTTGCGGTTGCAGTGTGCGGATCGTCTGCGTTGGCGGGGCCGGGGATGGGTCCCCGACTGCTCGGGGATGACGGAGCACCCTCACCCTCACCCCGACCCTCTCCCGTCGAGGGAGAGGGGGGTACGGAGCCGGAGCGGGCGATCTCGTCGCGGGCTATGTGACCGAGGAGCTCGCTGGCGGCATCGACCCTCTGGCGGGGCCTGAAGCCGCGGACTACGCCGTGCATGACGTGCATGAGGAAGCTGACGACGGTCTTGCCGTGGTCGGTGCTCCCATGCACGATGCCGGCTACGCGCGGGTCGACGGCGAGGGATGGGGCGGCGAGGGCCGAGGCCAGGTATTCGAGTGCCTCGTGGCGTGCGCGGGCGGTTTTGGCGCAGTCGGCGTCCGGCCGGGGATGGGTTCCCGTCGCCACGGGAATGACGGTGGTGGTGTCGCGGGTGCGCTTGCGGAGTATGGCGTGGTTGCATTCGAGGCCTGTGAGCTGGGCTATGTATTCGGAGACGAGCCCGGGTGCGATGGCGTGGACCTGCTCGGCGGCTTCGAGCCTGTGGCAGACTTCGAAGCCTTCGTCGTTTAGCTTTCCCTCGATGACGTCGAGGTAGAAGCGGACGATGGTCTCGCCGTTGTTGGTCTCTCGGCGGACGATGTCCGCTAGTGTGGGTGGCTCGGACTGTTCGGTGTTGTCGTACATGGGTTCTATTATAGGGGTACATGGGGGGTTGTCAAGGGGGATTTTCCCAGATCCACCACCTAATTTGGACGGATGGCGTGACGGACTGCCTCTGAGGCTATGGCTGTGCACCTTGCCGGGGATGGGTTCCCGCCCCCGACTGCTCGGGGGCAGGCTCTTCGCGGGAATGACGGAGGTGGGGGATTTGGGTCGACAGGGCGGTGTTGTACGGGTTGGGCCGGTGTGGTAGCATCCTTGCCGCCTTCCCCGGGTGCTGGGTTGGGCTTAGTTTGACCCAGCACAGCCGGAGTGGCTGGCTTCAAGGAGGCTCAAGGTGAAGACATACAGAGCGGCCGTTGTAGGCTGTAGCCGTATCGGCGGGTTCATCGACAACGAGTCGGTCGGCTCCAGGCTGCCCGCATCCCACGCGGCAGCCTACGAGGCCCACGATCGGGTCGACATAGTGGCGTGCTCGGATCTCCGCGAGGACGTGATGGAGAAGTTCGGCGAGCGCTACGGCGTCCCGAAGGAGCGTCAGTACACCGACTACAAGGCCATGGTCGTGCAGGAGGGGCTGGACATCGTGAGCGTGGCCACCCAGCCGGAGCCCCGGGCCGAGATTACCGTCTGGCTTGCGAACAACGGCGTCAAGGCGATCTACGCCGAGAAGGCCATGGCGGCCTCCATGGCCGAGGCCGACGCGATGGTCGAGGCGTGCGAGGCGAACGGCGTCCTGTTCAACCTCGGCACGAACAGGCGTTGGAACCCCAGATACGACGCTATGAAGGCGATGATCGACAGTGGCGAGATGGGGCGGCTCACGACCCTGATCAGTTACTCATTCGGGACCCTGTTCAACACTTCGAGTCACTGGATCGACCTGCTACTGAGGCTCAACAGCGACCACAAGGCCCTCTGGGTCCAGGGCAGCCTTCTGGACGACGACATCATCGAAGGGTCGCGTCTCAAGGAAGACCCCAGGGCGCAGGGCATCATCGAGTTCGAGAACGGGGTCACGGCCTACTGCCTGCAGACGGGCAGGGGCAGCGAGCACGAGGCAGTCCTGGAGGGCGGCACGATCACCGCGCTGTCGGATGGAACCGAGTGGTTCGTCCGCAAGGAGGGCCCCAGGGACGCCATGGGCAGGCCTGGCCCGCTGGCAGCGGCCGATGCCCCGCAGTTCGTCGACTCCAGCTCGGCTGTCGGAATAGTCGACGACCTCGTTCGCTCCCTCGACACGGGCGGCCAGCCCCGTGGAGGCGTAAGAGTGGCGCACAGGAGCACCGAGCTCATCTTCGCCTTCATCGAGTCGCAGCAGCGCGGCGGCGCGAGGGTCGAGTTGCCACTGGTGGGCAGCCGCTACCAGCTCAAGCGGGACCGCGCCCCGCGCCAGCCGAGGTACGAGCCGATCGGGTAGCAATCCTGCCGGAGGCTCTTACCTCTTCCCCCCGCGGGGGGAAGATTGAGATGGGGGCTCTCACCTCACCCGGAGAGAGTTCCTGGAATTGCGTGTCTGACTCCCTCCATATTTCCAAATACATCGGTGTTCCAGAATCGCAGTATGCGGAATCCTCTTGACTCCAGCCATCCGGCCCTTTCGTTATCGTAGTTAGTATCGATTCAAGGTGGTTTTGGCGAACGTCCAGCCCCCCGCCCCTCTGGGTTCCCGCCCCGTATCGAGTACGGGGCAGGCTTTTCGCGGGAATGACGGCAATCCGAGGGTTCTGTCATATTTAGATTGAAGCAGTACTAGGGATGCTCTGAATAAGTCCCTGTGGTTTGCGGGATAGTAACATAGGGCCAAGGCTTGAAGACGTGGGAGGCGAGGCAATGAACCAGCCGACGTTTGCGGACTTGGACTACGAGAGCAAGAAGCGAAAGACTCGCAGGGAGAAGTTCCTTGAGCGCATGGATGGACTGATCCCGTGGGAAGAGTTGGAAGAGCGCATCCGACCATTCTATCCCAATGCTGGCCGAGGTCGGCGTCCCTACGAGTTGTCGGCGATGCTTCGCATACACTGCGTGCAGTTGTTCTACAACCTGAGCGACCCTGGGATGGAGGACATGCTCTACGAGGTCGAATCGGTGAGGCGGTTCGTAGGGCTGAGACTGCCTGGGCCGCTGCCGGACGAGACGACGATTCTGAACTTCCGCCACCTGCTGGAAGAGCATGAGTTGGGCTCGGGTCTGTTCGAGGAGATCAACCGCTATCTGGAGTCCAAGGGTCTCCGTCTTCAGGAGGGGACGATAGTGGACGCGCAGCATCATAGCGGCGCCCTCATCGACGAAGAATCGGGCTAAAGAGCGCGACCCCGAGATGCACCAGACGAAGAAGGGTAACGAGTGGCACTTCGGGATGAAGGTGCACATCGGTGTGGACTCGCAGACGGGAGTGGTGCACAGCATGACCACGACATCTGCGAACGTGCATGACCTGACTGAGTTGCCCCGGTTGCTGCACGGTGGGGAGTCTCAGGTGTGGGGAGATGCTGGGTATCAGGGAGTTGACAAGAGGCTGGGCAACCGGGGCTTGGATGTGGAGTGGCAGGTGGCGATGAGGCCCGGCCAGCGTCGGAAGCTGGAGCCTGAGAGTCCTGAGGCGGTGTCGGAGAAGCGCAAAGCGTCGGTCAGAGCTAAGGTGGAGCATCCGTTCCTGTACATCAAGCGGCACTTCGGCTACGCCAAGGTCCGCTACAGGGGACTGTCCAAGAACACGCAGCGGCTGATGACGCTGCTGGGGTTTGCCAACTTGATGAGGGCCGAACAGTACCTGGCGGCGTGAAACCTTGTATAAGTGCGCCCAAAATCAGGCCTAACGGCGGCGAAACGCCCTGTCAGGGCCGGTTGTAGGCCGAGAATAACCCCCACCACGGCACCATGAGGCAATTCAACGCCCCCAAAACCACCCCGGTCAACTCGGCCCAGCCTGAAGCCGATTGTTCAGAGCATCCCTAGCTCTGCTCCTGGAGGCGGGGTCCCCCTGCCATCTGGAATAGAGGGATTGCTTGTGATTGTGCATGTGCCTTGATTGCTTCATAGTCAAGGTGAGAGCCCCCGTCCTAACCTTCCCCCTGAGGGGGAAGGAACAAGAGAAAGGATCTCCACGATTGCCTACGTCACAAACCGCCTGAAGGGCTCGCGCTTCGGGTCCACCTCGAGCAGGTCGTCGAGTTCGCCCTCCACCGCGCGCATTATCACCTTGAAGGTGTCCTCGGCCGCCTCCGCGGTCTGCTGGATGTCCTCGTCCGTGTGGGCCAGGGTCGGCATGAAGCTGGCGAACGTATGGACGCCCCGGCGCGCCATCTCTTGGATGAACAGCGTGGTGACCTTGGGCCGCATCGACTCGTCTGGAAGGTCGAAGTTGATGTAACACCTGAAGTGCCAGCCCGAGATTGAGGCGGCCACGCCGGATGAGTCGATCGCGCCCTGCATGGCGGCCCGCATCTTCTCGCCGTGCTTCTCGAACTGCGTGGGCGAGTCGACCCGCTTCAGTTCGTTGATCGTCGCCAGCGAGGCCGCGAGCCCCACGTTGTCGCTCCAGTATGAGCTGGAGATGAACATCCGGGAGGCCAGCTCCATGGCGTCGCGGGAGCCGACGACCACGCCCATCGCGTAGCCGTTGCTCATGGACTTGGCGAACACGGACATGTCGGGCGTGACGCCGGTGTACTCCTGGATGCCCCCGATCCGCGTCCTCCAGCCGCAGGAAACCTCGTCGAATATGAGCATGGCGTCGTTCGCCCGGGCTATCTCCTTCACGCCCTCCAGGTACCCCTCGGGCGGGATGTCGGAGCGCAGCGGCTCCATCATCACAGCCGCCACCTCGCCCCTGTTCTCCGCGAACAGCTTTTCTAGGTTGTCGAGGTCGCCGTAGACAAACGGGAGAGCTGTCCCGGCGAGGACCTTGGGCACGCCGATGGGCTCGATGCCCGTGATGGGGAACTCGCCCGTATCCGGGTCCGCCAGATAGTTCACGGACTGATACCAGTCGTGCCAGCCGTGGTAGCCGGAGAAGAGTATCTTGTCCCGGCTCGTCGTGCCGCGTGCAATCTTCACGGCCACGGCGCAGGCCTCCCCGCCGCCCTTGCAGTAGCGGACCATCTCCGCGCTGGGGATAGTGTCGACCAGGAGCTCGGCCAGCTCGATCTCCTGGGGACTGTTGACCGTGTACAGGCTGCCCCTGTCGATCTGGTCCTTGACCGCGCCGTCCACGATCTCGTTCGCGTGACCGTGGATGACCGCGCTCACGCAGTTGATCCAGTCGATGTACTCATTTCCGTCCACATCGACGAAACGGGACCCCTTGGCGCTCTGAGCGTAGACGGGGCTGACGCCCTGGGCGAACTGGCTGGCCCGCCGGCTAACCAGCTGCGTCCAGCCCGGGATCAGCTCTCCAGCCCGGTCGTACAGCGCCATCGAGTTTCTGACTCTCTCATCGACTGCCATGGTTAGTCTCCTCGGTTCTGTATGAGGCTGAGTTTAGCGTGCGATCGTGTGTGCAACAAGTTCGACTCAGATAGCCAGCGCATCCGTCTACGGCGTGATGACGACATTGGCGCCGTGGTCAAGCCTAACATCGAACAGGGCTACAATCTCTCGCCCTACAATGTAGTGGTCGCCGAGGACGTCACATCTGATCGGTGCGAATTGGGCAAAGTCGTCTCCGAGATGAAGCTCACCGACATAGGAGGGCGCGATCGCAACCCGGCCATCCGCGACCCGCCACCTACCTTGGCCATCAGGATTCCCGACGCCGATCGACATCCAACTATCGGGTACTATCAGCTTGCCGGCAAATCCGGTGTCCACAAGAGCCCAGCCACTACGCTTTTCGCCGCGTATCCTGACTTGAACAGGTATGTACGGGAATCGGGAGCTGGCTAGATAAGCAGCCATTCGCCCAGCACTCGCTCCCCGACGCGAGTGAATGCAAAATTGCCGCTCCCAAACCTCGCCATTGCATCCATGAACAGTCGGTCCGGGTCATCGCCAAACATTACGTCGCCTTCAGGACCGATGGCCACAAGAGAACCCCAATGCTCCTTCTCCAGGGGTTCACCATAGCGCTTGTAGAGACGATCGTCCTCCCTACGACGATTCTCCATCCATGCTTGGATAGCCATGTCCCGCCCTTTGGCGCTGTTCCACTGCTCCGTCGACGTACTGACTCCATCGTCGACTACCATTAACTTGCTATCCTCCCACTCCATGGCATGAGTCTACATCGCAATTGCGCGCCGGGACAAATCAGCGGCGCCCCCGACGGTCGGGCATGGGGCGCTTCTTTTTGCGATAGTCGGGAACGTCGATCACGCGTGCTATCTTTACCGATTCGTCCAGGATGCGCGACACGATTGGGTCTCCTCCGTCATCTCCGAATTTCATCGTGGTGGTGATGACGGTCGGGAGCCTCAAATTGTGGCGATACACTATGATCTGGTAGAGCTTCTCGACTGCCCAGTCGCTTTTTCTCTCCTTGCCGAAGTCGTCAAGAATAAGCAGCGGCGTGCTCCTTACCTCCTCGAAGAGGCGGTCGTACCTTACGGGACTGTCTGGATCGAACGTGCGCCGGAGATGATCCATGAGGTCCGGCACAAAGGCGAATATGACGGGGTTGCCGCGTCCTATCTGGGCTCCGGCGATGGCCAGGGCGAGATGAGTCTTGCCAACCCCTGTTTCGCCCATGAGTATCAGCCACCCCTCCGGATCCCTAGCAAAGTATGATGCCGTCGTGAAGGCTTCCTCGAGACTTTTTCTCTGATCGGCGTTGGGGTTATTGCCGCGCACGTCGAAGGTATCGAAGGTCATGCTCGATAGCATCTCTGGGTCGATGCGCCCAAGCGGGCTCTCGGACTGCGCCCTTTCCGGCTCGATCTCCACCACTCGGCTCAGGCCGGGCGATCTCAGCCGCGTCGACATGTAGGGGTTGAGCGCGTCCAGTGAGGCCGCCGACGTTACTACGGTCGGCAAAGCTGCGTTGTACCGGTGATTGATGATCTGGCCCAGCTTCTCCTCGGCCCAGGGAGTCGTGCTGTGGCTTCCAAGCCCGTCCAGGACGAGGATGGGGGTCGACTTCACCTGATCGAACAGCTCGCTGTAGGCAATGTCGCTTGCGGGGCTGAAGGTGTCACGCAGGTGGTCGAGCAGATCTGGAACGTGCGAGAAGAAGACCACGTGGCCGCGGTCGATACAGCGGTTGGCTATGGCCGCGGCGAGGATGGTCTTGCCCGAACCGTGGGGGCCCAGGATGACGAGCCAGCCCTCCGGCCTCTCTGAGAAGTCCAGGGCTGCCGCATAGGCCTGCTGGTAGCTGTCGAGGTTGCCGGCCAGCCTGTCGCCGCTCTCGGGCTCGACCGTCTCGAAGGTGAAGCGGGCCAGGCTCCCCAAGTTGCTGTACTTGATGAGCCGCGAGTAGGCTTCGTCTTCACGGTCATCCTTGCGGCAGACACAGGCTACCGTGCGCCCGAAATTGGGGTCGCCCACCGCCGCCTCGATCGTGAGCCAGCCCCGCCCGCCGCACCTGCCGCAGGCGTCCGGCTCTTCCACATCGGGCAGCGAAGGCCTATCGCCGGAAGTATTCCTTATAGCTAAGCGCCTTAGTATCTCGCCCAGATCCTCCATCGCCTCTCCCCTCGCGTTCCCATCGCTCGAGCACAGCGGCCACGTACCGCCAGCTTCGCTTGTTGCTCTTGACGGCCTCCCTGAACGCCTCCTCGATCCAGTCCTGAGGGTACCTCTCCTCCGCGTCCTTCAGCTCCTCTGCGATCATGGGATTCAGCATCCCGATATTGTCCTCGTAGACCGCGTAGACGTTGGGCCGCTCGAACGGGCCGTCGAAGGGATCAGGGTCGTCCACGGCGCCGACGCCACCCTCGCTGCCGACCCGCTCGGCTGCCCTGCGGTTGGCTTCCGTGTTCAGCAGGTAGATCCTGCCGCCGACCCCTCCCTGTCCACGGCTGGCCTGGATGAAGACGCCTCGCTTGACGGCCAGGCCCACGCCCCACTCTACCGCAGACCGCGGCCCGTCAGCGTGGCCCGCGAGTCCCTTCGCCAGCACCGGGTCGGCGAGAACCTCCGCATGCGAGACGCAGCGCGGGAAGCCCTTCCTTTCATGTAGCAGCTTGACCAGGCGGAGCGTACACTTCAGCTCTGCGATGTCGTCGATCTGCTCGAGAAGGGGACCGAGCAGCGGGTTGGGCACCGGCGTCGAACGGACCCTGGAAGGAAAGCCGTCGTATGCCATGTCTAGGCGAACTCCGGCGCCGCGACCGACTGGTCCAGGCTCTCGAACCGGACTACGTCTTTGCGGAAGTAGAGAGGCACGGTGCCTGTGGGGCCGTTGCGGTGCTTCGCAACGATGATCTCCGCCACGCTGTCGGGATATTGCTCCGTGGGGTGGGTCCGTTCCCACTCCTCCCGATTGGTGTACACGTCCTCGCGGTAGATGAAGGCGACGATGTCGGCGTCTTGCTCGATGCTTCCGCTCTCCCGAAGGTCTGACAGGATGGGGCGGTGTGAGGGCCTCTGCTCCGGCGCCCTGCTGAGCTGGGAACAGGCGACAATAGGTATGTCAAGGTCGCGCGCCATTCCCTTCAGGGAGCGGGAGAACTCGCCCATCTCCTGCACTCGGTTGTCCGATCGCCCGGAGGAGGACGACATGAGCTGGAGGTAGTCGACGACCAGCAGATCGAGGCCATGCTCAGCCTGGAGACGCCTCGACTTGCCGCGCATCTCGACTATGCCCTGGATGGGCGTGTCGTCGATGTAGATGGTGAGCTCGGAGAGGAGGCCGATGGCGTCGAGAATGCGGCTCTCCTCCGCATCGCTGAGTAGCCCGATCCTTAGCCGGTGGCTGTCGACGTTGGCCTCCCCCGAGAGGAGGCGCACAGCGATCTGCTCTGCGCTCATCTCCAGGCTGAAGATCCCGACGCTCGCGCCCTGCTCGGCGGCGTGGCGGGCTACGTTGAATGCAAGTGTGCTCTTGCCGAGGCTGGGTCGTGCCGCCACGACCACCATGTCCGATCGCTGCAGGCCGTTGCCCAGGAGCTCGTCGAGCTGGGTGAACCCTGTCGGGATGGGGGCGAGATTGCGGCCCTGGTCCATGTCCAGCGCCGCGGTGTCCTCCATGTAGACATCGAGCACCTCCCGGAGGTGCCTGAAGTCGCGCGTGCCCCGCCCGGTGCGGACCCTGAACAGCATCTCCTCGGCCCGGTCCAGGGCACCATCGACGTCGGAGCCGCCGTCATACCCGATGTCGGCTATGTTACGGGCGGCGGTGATGAGCTGCCGCATCACCGACGTGCGCTGGACGATGCGGCCGTAATGCTCCAGGTGGACGGACGTGGGCGTGGACTCGACTGCATGGGCCAGGTAGGGGGCGCCTCCCGCGTCCTCCAGGCGGCCCAGGCCGTACAGTTCGTGGGCCACCGAAACCTGGTTTATCGCCTCGTCGCGCTCGAACAGCGCGAGGCACGCCTCGTAGCACCAGCGATTGCGCCCGATGTAGAAGTCTGAGGCCTTCAGGAAGTGGGTGACCTTCGTGAGGGACTCCGGGTCCACGAGGATGGAGCCAATGACGGCTTCCTCGGCGTCGGGGTCGTGAGGTAGAAGGCGGTCTACGTACAAGGGGGCCCCCAGCAACTAACTCGACAATGCAGCCGCGGCCAAAGGTTCACAATGAGTCCCGGCGCCCGTTTACGGAGCCGGGGTAAAGCGCCCGGCGGTTAGTCGGACGGCTCTTCGGCGGCCTCTTCCAATACCTCGCCCGAGTTCTCGTCCGAACCCTCTGCGTCCGCTTCTTCCGCCGCCTCTTCCTCCTGCGCCTCCATGCTCGCGACGAACTCGTCCGGGTCCACTCCGAGCGGATGGACGAGAAGTGTGACGTTGGAAGTCACCTCGGGGTGCAGCCTGATTTGGATCGCGTATGTGCCGGTCTCGCGAATCGACTCCGGAATCTGGACTATGCGCCGGTCTATCTCGTGGGCAGTCATCTCCTCCAGTTTCTCGGCCACGACGGCGTTGGTGACGGAGCCGTAGAGCCTGCCGCTGACACCAGCGCGCATCTCGATGTCGATCCGCCTGCCGGATATCTCCTCGGCCACCAGCCGCATGTCGGCGAGCGACTTGAGGCGGGCGGACTCGGCATGCGTCTTAAGCCTCTCGATACGCTGCAGCGAGTCCCTCGTCGCCGGCGTGGCGAGCTGCTGCGGGATCAGGTAGTTGCGCGCAAAGCCGTTCTTGACGTCCTTGACGTCACCACCCTGCGCGACACCGGGAACATCCTCCAAGAAAACGACCTTCATTGATCAGGCCTCTGTAGATGGACTATGGGCAATTGGCGACGGGGCCGTCGCGGCCTCCGGCAGCCGATCGAACCGATTGATTATAGCATCCCGACCCGCCGTCGCAAACCACCGGGGTCGGGGCTCAGGGCCTTTCCATTGTTGAGATAGGGTCGTACCTTGCCGTTCGGCCTGAGCTTGTCGAAGGCCCCAATTGTGGTTCGACAGGCTCACCACGAACGGACTTTGGAAAGGCCCTGGTCGGGGCTGGGGCGTCACTCCTTGCGGAACTGTATGGAGTACAGGTCGGCATCCCTGATAACAAAGCGCAGTCTCACCGGCCGCCCGGACAGCCTGGAGAGGTCCGTCGTGTCGCCCCACTTCACCGTGCGCGCCAGGTCGTCGCCCCACACCTCGTGGCAGTCCGAAAGGGCGTAACCCTCGACGACGTGGCCGCGGTCATCCTGTACCTCCACCCTCACGTCTCCGGCCGCGGATGACGAGAAGTTCAGCACCAGGGCGTTTCCGTCGAAGACGAGCGGCCTGGTCAGGAGCTCCCCGCCCGAGAGGGGCGCGTTCACGGACACGAAGCCGTCTATCCTGATGGTGTACCGGCGCAGCCGCTCGGTGTCCTGGGCGAGATGGGAGGCCTCGCTGGCGTACACCGATATCTCGTTTGCCGCCGCCTCGATGGTCGAAGGGGTCTCGACCAGGCCCCAGTTCTGGTAATTGTCGCCGTAGAACCAGTTCTCCTTCAGCCGAAGCCCCGGCCGCAGGAACGACTCCGGCCAGACGTTGAAGTGCTGTCCGTCCCGGCTCGACATGAACATGCCGTCCGTGACCGCCGTGCCCTCCCGCGGCGACCGGTTTCCCCTGATCCGCCGGTACTCGAGCTGGGGCAGGTGGTCCGTCGACTCCGTCCAGCCCCTGTCGACGTATCGTGTGGGGAAGCCGAGGAAGATATGAGGCGCCCGGTAGTACGGGATGACGCCGTTCGTGTACAGCTCGCTCACCCTGCCGGGGGAGTAGGTGACCCATTCGGGCTCCGGCCAGCTCATGAAGTCGCCCGACACCGCGGTCTTGATGTCGCGCCCGTCGACGAAGTCCCTGTGATACTCGCGGTACTCGCCGCGGACCTCGTCCCAGAAGATCAGGTTCTGGGAGTCGAAGTAGCCGTCCGTGATGGCGCCCTCGTCCGCCATCTTGGTCCAGCGGATGCCGTCGGGCGACTTGTAGGCGAGGAGCCCCTGGTTCTTGTCATCTGCTCCAACTAATTGATAAAAAGAACCGTCCTTTCCTTTGGGTAGTCCTCCTTTGGATAGTATCAGGATAAGACTACTCCAAAGGAGGGACAGAGCGAAATGTCCACCAGTACCGGGGACGATACAGCCACCATCGGGAGCATAGAGGAGTTTCTTCAGCAGTGTTTGAAGGACATGGAGCCAGACCACAGTCTCAAGGGCCCTGGCAGGCCGCGCGTCCTGCCCGCAATGGCTCTGTGGGCAGGGCTGCTGGTCTGCGTCCTGAGAGGCTTCGGCAGCCAATTGGCGGTGTGGCGTCTTATCTCGGAACGCGGACTCTGGTTCTTCCCCCGATTCCCGGTTACAGACCAAGCGGTCTACAAGAGGCTCCATAGCGCGGGAACCAAGCCATTGGAGAGACTCTTCGAGCAGATCAGCGGCGTATTGGCACAACGATTGCAGGGTGTGGTAACGGAGAAGCTGGCGCCATTCGCCGAGGGCGTGGTGTGCATAGACGAGAGTACACTGGACGCCATGTCGAGAAGGCTTCCGCCTCTGAGAGAGATTCCCCAAGGCGATAGCCGTCTGCTCCCTGGCAAGCTGGCTGGCGTGTTCGACGTGAGAGGCCAGCAGTGGCGGACCGTCATGTTTCAGCCGGACCCACATCAGAACGAGAAGGTGTTGGCGCGGAAGTTGGTGGAAGACCTGCCAGCGGGAACACTGGTGGTCGCAGACTTGGGATACTTCGGCTTCGCCTGGTTCGACTGGCTCACGGACAGGGGTTACCACTGGCTGAGCAGGCTGAGAGCAAAGACCAGCTACAAGGTGATACATACCTTCTACCATCGGGGCGACGTCTTCGATGGCCTCGTGTGGCTGGGAGCCCATCGCGCCGACCGGGCCAAACACGCCGTTCGGCTGGTGACTTTCAGACAAGGCAATACGCTGCGCCGCTACATCACCAACGTTCGGGAGCCTCACACATTCCCGATTGCATCCATGGCCGAGGTCTACGCTCGCAGGTGGGACATCGAGATGGCGCTCAAGTTGGTCAAGCAACACCTCAAGCTGCGTCTTCTGTGGTCCGCCAAGTTGGTGGTGATCCAGCAACAGATATGGGCGACGTTGATAATCTCGCAGATTCTTCAGTCGATGCGGCTTGAGATAGCCCACAGGGCCGGGGTGGACCCGTTCGAGGTGTCCATCGGCCTGCTGGTCGAGTATGCGCCACAGTATGCCTATGAAGGCAGGGACCCTGTGAAGATCTTCGTGGAGCGAGGGCGTGAGCTGGGCTTCATTCGACCTTCCCGTAGAATGCTCATCCACGCCCCGAACATACCTGTCGAGGCAGTCCTGCCTGCGCCACCCGGACTGGCACTCATTCGCACCCCTCGATATGCCAACCGCAAGTGTCCCGGACCCGCTGCAAACATCTTGAGAGTGAATTAGTTGGAGCAGATGGGGTTTCAAACCCGCCCCTACAGCCGGGCACGCAAACATCCCCCTCATCCCTTCGGCAAGTTCAGGGCAGGCTCCACCCCCCTCAAGACCGGGGATGGGTTCCCGCCTCCGCGGGAATGACGGCCATGCGCGCGGGAATGACGGTTGTGGTGTGCAAGTTGTTGGCCCCGCTCGGCCCGGTTGGGCGGCGGGGCGGGTTCAGACCCAGATTTTGAACCGGCTGGGTCTGGGGATGCCGGCCTCGCGCATCTTGTCGAAGGGCCGCTTCATCCAGACGCTCTCGGCCTTGGGCGTGGTCCCGGGTTCGCGGGAGCGGCGGCGCTTGGGGCGAAGTTTTCTTCTGATAGACCTGGGGTATGCCGGGGCGTACTCCCAGATGTATTTGCCGTACGCGTCTGGGACCTCGCCTGAGATCCAGTAGCGGACTTCGTCGTCTTCGTCGTTCTCCTTGTCTTTGCCGTGGAAGACGGCGGCTACCTCGTCGTATGCCTGGACGAACTTGTGGATTGGGTGGGACGGGTCGCGCTGGGCTTCGGCGATCTTGCGGTCGATGTCGTAGCAGCCGCGGTGGTCGTTCGTGTCGTCTGCGTCGGCGGGGCCGGGGATGGGTTCCCGCCCCGTATCGAGTACGGGGCAGGCTCTTCTCGGGAATGACGGAGCACCCTCACCCTCACCCCAGCCCTCTCCCGTCAAGGGAGAGGGGGACGGCGGGAGCCCGTCCTCATCCCCGCCGCCCTGGATACCGGGTTCCGCCGGTATGACGGTCAGGTCTGCTTCGTCGGTGCTGGGGATGGGTTCCCGCTTTCGCGGGAATGACGATCCGTCGGGCGGGAATGACCCTTCGACTGCGCTCAGGGCAGGCTCTTCGGCGGGGCTCAGGGCAGGCTCAACTGGAAGGGAGCCGGAGCGGGCGATCTCGTCGCGGGCTATGTGTCCGAGGAGCTCGCTGGCGGCATCGACCCTCTGGCGGGGCCTGAAGCCGCGGACTACGCCGTGCATGACGTGCATGAGGAAGCTGACGACGGTCTTGCCGTGGTCGGTGCTCCCGTGGACGATGCCCGTGACGCGGGGGTCGTGGGCGAGGGATGGGGCGGCGAGGGCCGAGGCGAGGTATTCGAGGGCCTCGTGGCGCGCGCGGGCGGTTTTGGCGCAGTCGGCGTCCGGCCGGGGATGGGTTCCCGTCGCCACGGGAATGACGGTGGTGTCGCCACGGGAACGACGGGTGGTGTCGCCACTGGAACGACGGGTGGTGTCGCCACTGGAACGACGGGTGGTGTCGCCACTGGAACGACGGGTGGTGGTGTCGCGGGTGCGCTTGCGGAGTATGACGTGGTTGCATTCGAGGCCGGTGAGCTGGGCTATGTATTCGGAGACGAGCCCGGGAGCGATGGCGTGGACCTGCTCGGCGGCTTCGAGCCTGTGGCATACTTCGAAGCCGTCGTCGTTTAGCTTTCCCTCGATGACGTCGAGGTAGAAGCGGACGATGGTCTCGCCGTTGTTGGTCTCGCGGCGGACGATGTCCGCGAGTGTGGGCGGCTCGGACTGTTCGGTGTTGCGTTCTTTGTTATGGCTCATACGTTCTACTATGAGGGATCGGGTGGGGGTTTGTCAAGGGGTTGGACTTGCGATCTACAACGACAGGGCGGGTTTAAAACCATCTGCTCCAACTAATTGATAAAAAGAACCGTCCTTTCCTTTGGGTAGTCCTCCTTTGGATAGTATAAGGATAAGACTACTCCAAAGGAGGGACAGAGCGAAATGTCCACCAGTACCGGGGACGATACAGCCACCATCGGGAGCATAGAGGAGTTTCTTCAGCAGTGTTTGAAGGACATGGAGCCAGACCACAGTCTCAAGGGCCCTGGCAGGCCGCGCGTCCTGCCCGCAATGGCTCTGTGGGCAGGGCTGCTGGTCTGCGTCCTGAGAGGCTTCGGCAGCCAATTGGCGGTGTGGCGTCTTATCTCGGAACGCGGACTCTGGTTCTTCCCCCGATTCCCGGTTACAGACCAAGCGGTCTACAAGAGGCTCCATAGCGCGGGAACCAAGCCATTGGAGAGACTCTTCGAGCAGATCAGCGGCGTATTGGCACAACGATTGCAGGGTGTGGTAACGGAGAAGCTGGCGCCATTCGCCGAGGGCGTGGTGTGCATAGACGAGAGTACACTGGACGCCATGTCGAGAAGGCTTCCGCCTCTGAGAGAGATTCCCCAAGGCGATAGCCGTCTGCTCCCTGGCAAGCTGGCTGGCGTGTTCGACGTGAGAGGCCAGCAGTGGCGGACCGTCATGTTTCAGCCGGACCCACATCAGAACGAGAAGGTGTTGGCGCGGAAGTTGGTGGAAGACCTGCCAGCGGGAACACTGGTGGTCGCAGACTTGGGATACTTCGGCTTCGCCTGGTTCGACTGGCTCACGGACAGGGGTTACCACTGGCTGAGCAGGCTGAGAGCAAAGACCAGCTACAAGGTGATACATACCTTCTACCATCGGGGCGACGTCTTCGATGGCATCGTGTGGCTGGGAGCCCATCGCGCCGACCGGGCCAAACACGCCGTTCGGCTGGTGACTTTCAGACAAGGCAATACGCTGCGCCGCTACATCACCAACGTTCGGGAGCCTCACACATTCCCGATTGCATCCATGGCCGAGGTCTACGCTCGCAGGTGGGACATCGAGATGGCGCTCAAGTTGGTCAAGCAACACCTCAAGCTGCGTCTTCTGTGGTCCGCCAAGTTGGTGGTGATCCAGCAACAGATATGGGCGACGTTGATAATCTCGCAGATTCTTCAGTCGATGCGGCTTGAGATAGCCCACAGGGCCGGGGTGGACCCGTTCGAGGTGTCCATCGGCCTGCTGGTCGAGTATGCGCCACAGTATGCCTATGAAGGCAGGGACCCTGTGAAGATCTTCGTGGAGCGAGGGCGTGAGCTGGGCTTCATTCGACCTTCCCGTAGAATGCTCATCCACGCCCCGAACATACCTGTCGAGGCAGTCCTGCCTGCGCCACCCGGACTGGCACTCATTCGCACCCCTCGATATGCCAACCGCAAGTGTCCCGGACCCGCTGCAAACATCTTGAGAGTGAATTAGTTGGAGCAGATGGGTGAACCCCCCGTCCTGTTCGGCTCCCTGCCAAACGATCCCGGCCCGGTGACGCAGTCTGTGGCCGCGTCATGCCAGCTAGGTAAGGGACACACACCGCCCTTCCCTGCACACTGTCTGGAATCATTAGTTCTGATACAAAGACTAGACAAGTCCGCCACGCCCGTCTAAACTACGACACTGGACTTGGAGGATCCCGGCGCATCCCCATGCGGCAACGGCGATTACTCCTTGCACATCAACCTGAAGGGGGACAAGGACCTATGGAAGGCATCTTCTTCTTGCTGATAGGCGCGGCGATCTTCTCGCAGGCTTGGTACGTGCTCGGGCTGTATTCCGAGGGCCAGACGATGGGTGTGTTTATGGCCGGGCTCGGCCTGCTGGCTCTCGGCACCATCATGTTCGGCGCCACCATAACGCCGACTCTGATCTCGGGCGAAGGTTCGACGGAGCTGGTGACCGCGCTCACGGCGCTCATCGTCCTTTGGGCCATATACTCCATCGCCGTCGGGGCGCACGGCATATGGGACCTCGATCAACGCGCCATAGGCTTCTACTGCGTCTTCCTGTCCGTCGCCTCCCTTGTCGTCTTCCTCATATTTGCCCTGTCCATGGCTGACGGCGGAGTGTTCGAGCATTCCCTCGGCACTTGGCTCGCCATGTCGGCGGTGCCCTTCCTGCTCTCCATCATCTCCGCCATCGTCTTCTTCTACCTGGCCTTCGAGATCCAGGTCCTGAGGCTCGTGGCGGGCTGGTTCATGCTAATGGGCAGTGCCGTCATAGGGCTCGTGGGCCTCTGGGCCCTCACGTCCGTCATTACGTAGGTTGTGCCGGCCGCGTCAGCGGAGGCAGGCATATCGGATAGATGAGGGCCCGCCCAGGGTGGGCCCTTCGCTGGCGCGGCCTGAACCACCTGATGAGCGTGGGTCGTTGGGGCGCGTATCGGCTTGCGGAGGTGCTATGACAGACGAGCTTACCATCGAGGCAATCATTTCCGAGGCCGAGCGCGAGGCGGCCAGGTACTCCTGGGAGGGGACGTTCGCCGACTACCTTCGCATGGTCGCTGAAGACCCCTCAACGAGTCGCCTCTCCCACGCCTACATCCACGACGCAATAGCAGCCAGGGGCTCGGATGCAACCCCGGATGGCGACCGTGTATACGGCCTGTTCCAGGGCGAGATATTCGGTCTGGAGGAGCCGCTGGACCGCATAGTTCAGTACTTAGCCGCCTCCGCCCAGAGATTCGAGGTGCGCAAGCGCATCCTCCTGCTCCTTGGCCCGCCGGCCAGCGGAAAATCCACCGTCACCGACCTCATCAAGCGCGCTATGGAGGCGCACTCCAGGTCCGACGACGGAATCGTCTACGCCATCAAGGGGTGCCCCATGCAGGAGGAACCCCTGCACCTGGTGCCGGAAAGGCTCCGGCCCCTGCTCTACGACCAGTACGGCGTACACGTCGAGGGCGGCCTCTGCCCGCGGTGCCGCTACATGGTCAGGACCGAGTACCGGGACCGTTACGCCGACGTGCCCGTGGAGCGCGTGACGTTCTCCGAGCAGGAGGCGATCGGCATCGGCTACTTCATGGCCAACAACCCCAACCCATCCGACTCCCTGCTGGTCGGAAGCGTCAATACCGACCGGCTCGAGGGCGACCGGCTCGAGGTTGCTGGGAAGGCGTTTCGGCTCGACGGGGAGTTCAACGTCGCAAACCGGGGCCTCGTCGAGCTCGTCGAAATGTTCAAGGCCGACAGTCACCTGCTCACTACCCTGCTCAGCCTCGCACAGGAGCAGATCATCAAGATGGAGAAGTTCGGCTCCGTCTACGCCGACGAGGTCATAGTCGGGCACTCCAACCAGGGCGACTTCGACAAGTTCGCCAACGATAAGAGCTCCGAGGCCCTCAAGGACCGCATAATCGCGGTCCAGATCCCCTACAACCTCAAGATCACCGAAGAGGTCAAGATCTACCGGAAGATGATGAAGACGAGCTGCATGGGGGACGTGCACATAGCCCCCCTGACCCTGCAGGCGGCCAGCGCATTCTCCGTTCTGGCGCGGCTGGACCCGCCGGACCGCCAGGGGATGTCACAGCTGGACAAGCTGAAGCTCTACGACGGGCACACGGTCCCGCACTTCTCCAAGCAGGACGTCCGCGAGATGCACCGCCATCACCCGATGGAGGGAATGTCCGGTATCTCCCCGCGATACGTGATGAACCGCATCGGGGCGGCGGCGAGCGAGCCCAACGTCCGCTGCATCACCCCCTTCGGCGCCTTGGGCAGCCTGTGGGAGGGCCTGGACGAGAACGTGAGCTACGAGGCCGACGCCGCTACCAAGATCGCACTGGTAACCGACACTGTGAAGGTGTACAACGACCTGGCGATTCGCGACGTCCAGATAGCAAGCGAGGAGGCATTCGAGGCAAAGGCCAAGGACCTGCTCACCAGCTACCTGGCCAACCTCAACTCGTACATTGCGGACATCTCCAGGAGCGACTACAGACCCACCCGCGCCGACGCCGAAAGGGAGCGCGACATGCGGGAAATCGAACGCGTCCATGGAATAACCGACCGGAACAAGGAAACATTCCGGCGCGAGATACACGAGTGCGTGGCCGCCTGGCAGAGCCGCGGCAAGCGTTTCGTGTACGACTCGGAGCCGCGCCTCAAGGAAGCCATAGAGAAGCGCCTCCTGGTCCCTCGGAACGACCTGAACAAGATCCTGACCCGTCCCCGCTTCTCCAAGCAGCGGGTGAACTGGACGCAGCACTGGAAGAGCGTCACCTCGAGGCTGATCGACTCCTACGGCTACTGCAGCGTATGCGCCAACGACCTCATCAAGTACGTCGACCATGTACTCAAAGGCCGCCCGTCCATCAAGACGCCCCGCACAGAGGGCGTCGAGTGGCTCTGGGACCGCTTCCCGACCGACAACAGCGTATACGGCGGCAAAGATTAGCCGGGAGACAGGCCGCCTCCGAGAGCTGCCGATACTGCAGGGGCAAAATTCCATGCGATCCCTTGCTTGGTCGTGCGGGGCCGGGCGCCGGGTCCCCAGCCGCCGGAGGCATTGATACCTGAGGGCGTAGTCCGCCTCCAGCCAATAGACGTCATGTACGTGCGCGAGTGCGGGGAGGCCGTGGCCGAGCTGAAAGGCAGGCGCTTCTACGGCCTGTTCGACGAGGGTGCGGGGAGGTACTGGGCGTGCGTACGGAGGGAGGCGCGGGACGACCCAGTAAGCCTCGGCCTTCGAACGGCCACCATCGAGGGCGGGATGTACGCGACTGAGCGCCTGCGCGGCGACCATGGGGCCCTGGTCCCGCTCATCGCCCTTACGTTCGAGGCGATGGCAGAGCGGCACACCGCCGACCCGTCGAGACCCTCAGTAGAGTACTATCGTCGGCACGACGAGTTCGTGCTGTACCTCCCCATTCGTGACTCGTAAGCCATCTGGCAGGCTCCGGAAGAAGTCTCGTCCTGGGCAAAGCGAAGGACCTGGGGGCGGTCGCCCTTGATCTGGCCCATAATCGACCTCGCCGCCACTCTAGGCCCTCAACGGAGTCTGCTCTGATCGGGGCGACATCTGTAGGCCGGATGTCCTTTGAGAAACCTGCCAGGCGGACTACAAAGGTCATAGGTAAGACCATGACAAACCGCCGTAGACGAAGGAGGGCATATCGGCGTTTGCGCTCACGCCCCCAGGCGTCAAGGGTTTCGTTGTGGCTCGTAGGCGTACTCATTGTGGTCGCCGTGGCAATAGCGTCGGCGAGGCTGCTCGGCTAAGATACCCGGGACCTGTGCCGGTCTGGTAGGCATCGCCATTGCTATGAGAATGAACCGCACGCCCCCACATCGTCGTTCCCGCGCGGAGCCTGCCCCCGAGCAGTCGGGGGGCGGGAACCCATCCCCGGTCGTTGACACGGATCATGTGGCAACGGAGGATCCCGCGCCCATTTTCGTCCCCTTATGTGGCCTCCGCAAGGCTATGGTGATTCCGGCGAAAGGCGGAATCCAAGGGTGGCGGGGGCCTCACGCAGAAACCGTCTGCCAGTTTGGGACAGCCTGAGATACTCGCCCGGACCGCCCCCAAAGGAGCCTGCACTGTGACGATTCCCCTCTTCTCGGACGATGACCTGGACCTCTCAGCGGACGACCTGACGGCCTCCCTTCCCGACGTATCGAGCCCCATGAGCCTCTCCGGACTCGATGGCACGGTCACCATATTCAGGGATCCCTACGGGATACCCCATGTCAGGGCTGAGACGGCCCACGACGCCTTCTTCGGCCAGGGCTTCGCGACGGCGCAGGACAGGCTCTGGCACATGGAGCACGACCGCCGGATGGCCTACGGCCGGTGGGCGGAGGTCGCAGGGGACCCCGCCGTCGAGCAGGACAAGCTGATGCGCAGGCTTGGCATAGGCCCTTCCGTCGAGGTCGACCTCGGCGTCCTCAACCCCGAGACCAGGTCGATGCTCGAGGCCTACGCCGCTGGGGTAAATGCCTTCATCGAGACGACCCGCGACCTCCCAGTCGAGTTCCGGATTGCAGACGTGTCGCCGGAGCCGTGGAGGCCCCAGGACTGCCTTGCGGTATTCAAGGTCCGCCACATCCTGATGGGCGTATTCGAGGGCAAGCTGTGGAGAGCAGGCCTCGTCAACGAACTCGGCGTCGACAAGGCAGCGGAGATCATACCCGACTACCCCACCGGTCACCTGCAGATCACGCCTCCCGGCGCCTCGTACACCGGCGGCGATTGGGACGCCCTGGCGCAGCTGGCCGCCGGCGCCTCGAACGTGAGCTGGCTCGCGGACGCCGACGGAGGGAGCAACAACTGGGCCCTGTTGGGCAGCCGCACGGCCTCGGGTAAGCCCCTCGTGGCGGGCGACCCACACCGCCCCCTCGACACCCCCAACGTCTACTACCAGAACCACATCGCCTGCCCCGATTTCGACGCCTTGGGGCTCTCCTTCCCGGGCTGCCCCGGCTTCCCCCACTTCGGCCACAACGCTAACGTGGCCTGGTGCGTTACCCACGCCCAGGCCGACTATCACGACCTCTACGTCGAGCGGTTCAACGACGCCGGCGAGTACGAGTGGAAGGGCGAATGGCGGAAGGCGGACGTACGTCGCGAGACGGTTCGATCGCGCGGTGGAGGCGTAACCGAGATCGACATAGTGTCGACGCGCCACGGGCCGATCATCCTGGGAGGTCCTACGGGATACGGGATCGCCAGCAAGCAGACGTCCACCGCCGGGCCGAATGCGTGGGCGGAGTGCCTGCCTCTCATGCTGCGCTCCAGATCCGTCGACGACATGGACGAGGCGATGCGCGGCTGGGTAGACCCCTGCAACAACTTCGTATTCGCGGACGTGAACGGCGACGTCGAGTACCTGAACAGGGGCCGCCTGCCGGTCCGGCCCGGCCTCAACGGGTGGCTCCCTGTGCCCGGCTGGTCGGGAGAATTTGAGTGGGACGGCTTCGTTCCCTTCGAAGAGCTGGTGCGATCCAGGAACCCCGATACCGGCTACATCGTCACCGCGAACAACAGGATCGCGCCCGACGACTATCCCCACTACATCGCGCTCCACTACGCGCCGGAGTACAGGGCGCGCCGCATCAAGGACCGGATCGATGAGCTTGACGCGGCGACCGTAGAGGACATGGCCGGGATTCACGCCGAGATCACCTCCATACCCGCCCGGACCTACTCGAAGCTTCTCCGGGACGTGGAGCCTCTCGATGACGCCTCTGCTCGGGCCCTCTCAGTGTTGGACGGATGGGACGGATCGATGCACCGTGACGCCGTAGCTCCCACCATCTACAGCGCCTTCCGGCGCGAGCTGGAGTGGGCCCTGCTGGAACACCACCTCGGACCCCTGGTCGGCGAGGCCCTCTCGGCGACGGGGCGGGGCGCGCCCATGCACATCTCCCAGATGCGCACCAGGTTCGAGGCCGCCGCCGCCAACGGCGACGCGAGTGTCCTCCCGGACGGCGCGACCTGGAGCTCGGCGGCTGCCCAAGCGCTGTCCAGGGGCGTGACGTGGCTGAGGGTCACACTGGGCGAGGATATGGACTCGTGGCAGTGGGGACGCGTCCACTCGACGCGTCCCACGCATACCCTGTCGAGCACATTCCCGAAGCTCGCCACGCTGCTCGATCCCCCGCGGGTTCCCATGAGCGGTGACGGCGACACGCCTCACGCGGCCTCGTACTCCCAGTCTGAGCCCTTCACGGCGATGGGAATGTCGGTGGCCCGCTACATCTTCGACCTGAGCGACTGGGACAACTCCCGGTGGATTACCCCGCTGGGCTCCTCGGGCCACCCAGGCAGCCCCCACTACGCCGACCAGACCCCAATCTGGGCCCAGGGCGAAACCCTCCCCATGCTCTACGACTGGGCTAAAATCGAGCCCCAGGCAGAAACCCGCCAGGAGCTGACCGCAGAGCACCGGGAGAGCGCGGAGGAAGAAGATAGAGGTGAGAGTGGTAGGGTGTGACCATGCTTGTTCCCCCTGAGCCTAAGATATACCACATCGCCCACTGGGACAGGTTGCCTTCCATCATCGCGGACGACCATCTCTGATGTGATGTGGTGATGAAGAGTCGTCCGGATACTGGCACGGCAATAGGCATGAACAGCGTGAAGCAGCGACGACTCACAAGAAAACTAAACATCCATGCGAGATTGAACGTGGCCGGCTGTGTGCCCTTCTATTTCTGCCCACGCTCCGTAATGCTCTACTTGATCTGGAAGGGGAATCATCCTGAATTAGTCTACAGGGGCGGCCAAGAGCCCATAGTTCATCTGGAAGGGGATTTCCGCCAGGCGGTTGGCTGGGCTGAGAAGATGGGGCGGCGTTGGGTGTTCACATCATCCAACGCAGCCTCAAGTTATAGGGTGGGAGAGCGAATGGAGGGCAAACAGGCGAAATTCTTGGTAGAGCATTCATTCCCATGGAGTATGGTTTCGCGCATAGGCGTCCCTTCTGCTAGGGATAGTCTGAACAAGTTCGATGGCTGCGAATACCAATAGGTGAGTTCGCTGTGACTGCGAGTTGTTCAGAGGTTTCCTAGGATTCGTGATAGAGTTCTGCAGGTGTTGCAGGTGGCCGCCCATCGTCCGCCCGTAGAAGGTGAACGGCGAATGGTCGCTGATCTGCACAGGCCACAACCTGCTCAAACTGTTCCGCTTTGGGGTCAATCTGCACAGGAAAGCACGGGGCGATGGGCCAGCCCGACGCATCAGGAACCTTTGCCGAGGTAGTGAGCACGACGCTATTCGCAAAGCTATCTGGGGGCCGGCCGGGGCAACCAGCAAAATTAGTTGTCGCGATCCATTGTCGCTGAACCGCAAGCACCGTTAGATAATCCTCGGACGGGCTGCTAGGGCGGGCCCTGCTCCAGTAGGGCTACGAACTCGTCCTCGTCGATGACGGGTATGCCCAGCTTCTCGGCGTCGGAGAGCTTCGAGCCCGCGTCCTCGCCCGCGACGAGGTAGCTCGTGCGCTTGCTGACGTTGCCGCTTACCGCGCCGCCCGCGTCTTTGATCCTGCCCTCGGCCTGTGAGCGGCTGAAGCTCGCCAGGCGACCCGTGACCACGAATCGCAGGCCCGCTAGGGACTGCTCGCCGGGTTCGGGTCTGTCCTCGTCGACCATACGCACGCCCGACTTGCGGAGCTTCTTGACGACGGCCCTGTTGGACTCGTTTGCGAAGTAGGCGGAGACGCTGGCGGCTATCTTGGGGCCGATGGACGGCACCGCTGACAGGTCATCCTCGCTCGCGGCCATGAGCGCGTCGATGGTGCGGAAGTGGCGCGACAGCGCCTCGGCCACCTCGAAGCCCACGTGGTCGATGCCGAGGGCGGTGAGGACGCGCGCCAGGGGACGGACCTTGCTGGCCTCGATCGCGGCGAGCAGGTTCTCCACGCTCTTCTCGCCCATGCGGTCAATCGCGACCAGCTTTTCGCTGTCCTTCAGGTCGTACAGGTCGTACAGGTCAGCGGCGTCGCGGATGAGCCCGCGCTCCAGCAGTATCACGACCTGCCGGACTCCCAGCCCCTTGATGTCCATTGCGCCCCTGCTGACGAAGTGCTCCAGCAGGCGCACCAGCTGCGCAGGGCAGGCGGCGTTGACGCAGTAGGTCATCGCCTCGCCCTCGGGTCGAACGAGCCCTTCGCCGCAGCTCGGGCAGTCCGTCGGCATTACGAAGGGCTCCTCGCCGCCCGTACGCCTGTCCTGTACGACGCTGACGATCTGCGGGATCACCTCGCCGGCGCGCTCGACTATCACCCAGTCGCCGACCATCAGGTCCTTCTCCTTCACATAGTCCTCGTTGTGAAGGGTGGCCTGGCTGACGGTCGCGCCGCCTACGTCGACGGGTTCCAGCACGGCGTAGGGGTTGATGCTGCCCGTGCGGCCCACGTTGACCCGTATCTCATTCAGCCGCGTCAGCGCCTGCGTCGCGGGGAATTTGTAGGCGACGGCCCATCTCGGCTCTCGGCCGACGGCGCCCATGTGACGCTGGAGGTCGAACGAATCGACCTTGATCACAACACCGTCGCACCCGTAGTCGAGGCTCTCGAACTCGTCCCGCCATCCACGATAGTAGGCGAGGGCGTCTTCAGGGGATTCGACGAGCCTGTTGTGCGGGTTGGTCTTGAACCCGAGCCGGGCCAGGTAGTCCAGCGTCTTCCAGTGGGTGTCCGGCATCGGAGCTTCCGCGTAGCCGAGGCTGTATACGAATATGTCGAGCCCGCGTGCGGCGGTTACGCGCGGATCGAGCTGCCTGACGGAGCCCGCCGCGGTGTTGCGGGGGTTGGCGTAGGTGGGCAAGCCGGCCTCGGCCCGCTCCCTGTTGAACTCGGCAAAGCGCGACTTCGGGAACAGCACCTCGCCCCTCACTTCGAGGCGGCCCGACACGTCATCCAGCAGCCGCAGCGGGATGCTCCGCACCGTGCGAAGGTTGGAGGTCACGTCCTCGCCCACGGCGCCGTTTCCGCGTGTGGCGCCGCGCACCAGCTCGCCGTCCTCGTAGGTGAGAGCGACCGCGAGCCCGTCGAACTTCAGCTCGCACACCATGCCGAACGCCTCTCCGTCGACCAGCGCTTGGGCGCGCCGGTGCCACGCCATGAACTGCTCTTCGTCGAAGGCGTTGCCCAAGCTGAGCATCGGGTTGGGGTGAACGGCCTCCTCGAAGCCCGAGACAGGCTCCGCGCCCACACGCTGCGTGGGCGAGTCCGGGGTCACGAGCTCGGGGTGTTGCTCCTCGATGGCGAGAAGCTCCCTGAAGAGCGAGTCGAACCCGGCGTCGCTTATCTCGGGCGCGTCGAGGGCATGGTAGCAGTAGTTGTGGTGGTTGACCTGGGCCTTGAGCGCTTCGAGCCTGTCGCGAATGTCCTGGTTCGACAAGAATTTACCTGCTCGGCACTAGTTTGTGTTGACATTCGAGCGGCTCCCAGTCAAATGTCATTGCTATGAAAATAGACAGCAGACAGCCACACCCGTCATTCCCGCGAAGAGCCTGCCCCCGAGCAGTCGGGGGCGGGAACCCATCCCCGGCAGGTGGGCTTGGAGCCTGCTCTGTACCTGGCACGGAGCCCAGTCGCCCTGGACTCCCGCCCCGTATCGGGTACGGGGCAGGCTCTTCGCGGGAGTGACGATGGGGTAGGCCACGCCATTTTCATCCCCTTATGTGGCCTGCGCAAGGCCATAGTGATTCTGAACGTAGCGCAGCGGAGTGAAGAATCTAGGTGGTAGCCTTTGTGCAAGGTTCTTAGATTCCTCGCTGCGCTCGGAATGACACAAATGTCAACACTGCCTAGTAGTGGCGCCTAGCCCCTCTCAAGCTGTATGCAGCCCTGCGCTGGCCTGGTACAGCACGGTGGTTAATCTCCGGGCCAGAACGCTGGGCGGGACTCACCCAACGCATTACCTCCTAGGAGGTGAAAGGAGCCCTGCGCAGATTTGCCGTCGGCGCCACGCAGCGATTCTACTACACACAGGGGCCACCGCTGTCAGTGCAGTGCCAAAGGGTGACGCCGGAAGCCGCCAGGGCTACTTCCAGCGCCTTCGGAAGGCCAGCCCGGCCAGTCCTACGAGCAGCCCCACGGCCGCAAGATCGGTGCTCGCGGCTACTCCCGGCGCTGGGGCCATGCAGCCGCCCGATGAGCCCGTCTCCCTGGGCTGCTCGGCCACCGGCGTCTCCTCCTCGGCGGGCGCAGACTTGGCAACCTGGGTCGGCTCCGGCACCGGGGTGGGCTCGGGCGTCGGCGTGGGGGTCGGCGGGTCACTCTGCGCGCCAACCACCTCGGCCTGGGCCTGCGGTGTCAGGCTGTAGATGGGAATGGCGGCCCGCGGCTCCGCGGTAGGTCGTGCCCGCGC
Source organism: Dehalococcoidia bacterium (assembly GCA_965261325.1). Lineage (GTDB taxonomy): Bacteria > Chloroflexota > Dehalococcoidia > Lucifugimonadales > CAJWER01. The sequence goes on along the minus strand of CBDHCU010000009.1, from coordinate 1,192,668 downwards.
GACGCGGCTGCGGTCCAGCACCTCCGCGCCTACCGCCCTCCTCCATGCGGAGTCCAGGGCGGCCCTGTCCAGCCCGTAGACCGTCGTCAGCGCTTCGTCGATATCCGTGCCCACCTTGAGCTCCGCCATGAATTGATTCATCTTCTCAGGGCCGAATACATCGATCATCATCCTCACGATGCTGCGTGCCTGGCCGTAGAAGATGATCACGTCCTCGGGCTTGCCGGGCAGCGCGGGCATGTAGACGTGGGGCAGGAGCCTGTCGGTCTCCACGGCAAACTCCAGCGCTATGTCGTAGGAATAGCCGGGGTCCACGTTGGCGTACTCCGACAGCCCCTCGTCGAGCCAGGCGGGGACCCTGCGGAATATGCTGTCCCCCGCCCTGTGGGTGATGATGTGCATGACCTCGTGCGAGGCCGTGCCGAGGGCGAGCCTGCCGCCGCCGAGCACTAGGAGCGTGCCCAAGTTGGTGAAGGCCTGTCCCTCAGTGATGAGCTCCCTGCCTATGGATGCGCTCCTCGGTGGCAGGGCCTCGAGCATCTCCTTGTTGTTGTTGTACATCGTGACCCGGATGGGCTCCTCGAGGGCCGCGTCGCCCATGACCGGCCGCATCTTTTCGAGGGTCTCGTTGATCACGCTGAGAATGTTTTCGGCCCGCGACTTCACCGGCCCCTTGTAGGCCACGGTGACTGTGCCGGCCGACACCTCCTCCCACATCGAGTTGCCCTCGTCGTCCACGAACCGGGCATCGTAGAAAATGAAGGGCTGTGGCTCGGTCTCGAGGCGGTTGCCGGCCGAGTCCTCGACCTCGAAGTTGTAGGCGATGATCGTACCGGGGGGGATGTACTTCTGACCGTTGTTCGTGTTCCAGAACAGCTCGAACACATCGCCATCCTGTGTCCCGGCCTCTTCGTCCCTTTCGAGGTAGTTGTAGACCCCGCGCTCCTCCTGGCCTATCCGCAGCCGGATGGCGACCGCGGTGACGTCGTGCTTTTCCGAGGAGGCCCTTGCCTGTATACGGAATCCTTCAGGGAACTCGCTGGCGATGCTGTGCCACTCGAGCACCGGCAGGTCGCCCTCGGCCGAGGCGGCGCCGATTGGCAGCAGCGCGACGGCGGCGATTAGCGCTACAAACATATAGCGGAGTCGAGAGATGGATGTTATTCGCAACGGTCTGCTCCCGCCGGAGGGCCTCGAGCGCACCTCTACAACCGGTACTACGCCCGGCATGCGCTCCAAGATTCTACCCATACACTAATTGTAACGCAGTGGGAAGGCCGAAGGTTGGGCCAGGGAGGGCGGCATCGCACAGATGTGTGCTATCATCGACTCGTGAACGGAGGCGAGTTCGTAAGGCGATCCAGGCGGTATGCCCGCAAGAACGGTTTGGAGTTCAGCTTTGATTCGAGCCGCGGCAAGGGCAGTCACGGAAAACTGATCGTTGGCAACCGAGCCACCATCGTACAGCATGGCGAGATCGCCTTGGGCACCCTTGCAGCCATGCTCAGGAAACTGGACATTGATAGAAGGGAGTTCTAGCAATGCGCTACGCCTTTCCCTGCAAAATCGCCCAAGATGATGAGGAGGAGAGGACAACCGGAAGGGAGGCCTATAACGTAACGTTTCCCGACATACCGGAGGCCATCACATGCGGGTGGTCATTGGAAGAGGCTCTGGAAATGGCCGAAGACTGCCTGGGAGTCTCCCTGAGCTTCTACGTTGACAGGCGCGAAGACATTCCCAAGCCGAGTCCCCTTGCAGACGGGCAGGTCCTGATCCCTGTGCCACTCATCGTCGCGGCAAAACTGACCCTTTACACCGCCATGCGCAGACAGGGCATCACCAACGTGGCTCTCGCCGATCGGCTTGGGGTGCACGAGAACGCCGTCCGCAGACTCGTCAACCCAAGTCACCGCTCCCATATCGGCCAAGTCGAGAAGGCCCTCCGGGCTGTTGGGCGCTCTCTGGTGGTGGAAGACATGGCATCCACCGCGATCTGAACACAATACCTACCTGCGTTCCAACTCCCGGCGAACGTGGAGCAGGCGCTGCACGGTGGTGATGGCCGTGAGCCCGGCGGTCGCCCCTAACACAACTAGCAGTACGCCCCCCAGCCACTGACCGGCTATCAGGCCCGCGCCCATCGCGGCGACGCGCTCGGGCCGGGTGAACACTCCCACCTCGCAGTCGACCCTCAGCCCGCCCGCCCTGGCCCTGACGTAGCTGACCATCATCGAGCCCGCCATGGCCGCGCAGGACAGGGCCACGCCAATGAGTGACTCCTCCCCCGCATAGTATACGGCGAGGCCGATGAGGACGGCGGCCTCCGAAACGCGGTCCGCGGTCGAGTCGAGCAGCGCCCCGAACTTCGACTGCCGTCCCGTCAGCCGGGCGACCGAGCCGTCGAACAGGTCGAGTATGCCTGCGACGAGGGTGGCCGCGCCAGCCGCGAGTAGCAGGCCCCGCGACGCGAGGATGCCGGCCGCGACTGCGCCGAACATGCCCATCATGGTGATGGCGTTCGGCGTAAGACCCAGATCCGCAAGGAGCCTGGCGACGGGCTGCTCGACTCGGGAAGAGAGGAGCGTGCGCAGGTCAGCCCTGTTCATCGAGGCAATCCGGCCCGAGCCGCCCTGCACTCAGGCAGGTCAGGTTACCAGGGCCTGCCGCCTGTCGACCTGGACCGGCGAGGCGCGCTCCATCGCCGCCGCGTAGTGGTCGATCACGCGGCGCGCGACCCGCTCCCACCTGTACTCGTCCACGGTGCGGGAGGCGTTCTTGGCCAGGCGCTCCCGAAGCGCGGGGTTCTCCAGAAGGCGCTCGATGGCGGCGGCCAGGGCAGCGCCGTCCTTGGGTGGTACGAGCAGGCTGTCGCCGCCGTGGGTGACCACGCCCGCATAGCCATCGATGCTGGATGCGACTATCGGAGCTCCGGCGGCCATCGCCTCCAGCAGGACGATGCCGAAGCTCTCGTTGCCGGTGGCGGGCGAGCAGTATATGTCAGCGGACTTGTAGTACCGCGCCCTTTCCTCGTTGGAGACGGCGCCTGTGAAGACGACGTCCTGGAGGTTACGCTCGCTCATTATCCGGTGGGACTCCTGGTCGGGGTCGCCTCCGCCAACCACTATGAGCCGCAGGTTCGGCCACTCCCACTTGAGCCTGCTGTACGCCTCCAGCAGATACCTGAGCCCCTTGCGCTTCTCCAGGCGTCCCAGGAAGAGGAGGTTGACCATCCCGTCGCGCAGATGGGGGAACGGGGTTACACCTTCCGAGAAGTCCTCGACGCGAATGCCGTTCGGGATGATCTCGTAGTCGCCGGGAAAGTAGCTGCGTATATAGTTGCGAGCAACGTTGGACACGGCGATACGGCCGTGCAGCCTGCGGAAGTAGGGCATGGCGAGCTTTGTGCCGCCGATGCCGTAGAAGTGCCCACCCTTGTAGCTGTGGAAAGTGGCTATGTTCAGCGACCTGGACTCACTGATCATGAACGCCGTTACCAGCCCGGTGAAGGGCTCGTGCAGGTGTACGACGTCGAACTGCTCCCTTTGGTGGAGGTCGCGGATTCGAGGCTTCAGCCACATCGAGAGGGACACGCGGGCGACGGACCCGCCGCTGGGAATGGGCACCGGCCTGCCCATCGGTACGAAGCCTTCTTCGTCGACCCGGTCGACATCCGAGCATGGAGCCACGATGCTTATGTCGTGACCCCAGGCGCGCAACTGCGCCCCAAGGCTGGCGATGTGATCGTTCACGCCGCCGCTGACGGCGTAGTCGTAACCGGATACGAGGGCGATTTTGAATGGACGATCCATATGATGCTGGCCCAGCCGCCTCCTAGCTGTGCGTCCCATCTAACTCGCCGAACCTGGCTAGAGTCTACCTTGCCAGCCTGCCTTAGTCCAGTCCCCAGCCGTTGAGGGCAGGGCCTTTCCATTGTTGAGATAGGGTCGTACCTTGCCGTTCGGCCTGAGCTTGTCGAAGGCCCCAATTGTGGTTCGACAGGCTCACCACGAACGGCCTTTGGAAAGGCCCTGCGTTGAGGGCCGTTGGGCGGACGCCACCTGTGGCGTATAATGGCCCGGGAATTCCGCGAGGCCGACTGGAACATGGACATCACCTTCGAGAGAGGGGACGAGGCCGCCCCGAGGGGACACGCCATCCTCTACCTTCGCAGCAGGGCGGACGCCGACGAGATCTGGGCGACCTACGTCGTCATACTGCCCATCGCCGTGGACGTCAGCAAGTACGTGCCGCCCTTCCTGATGAACCAGGTGGCCCAGGCCGGCCCTACGGAGCTGTCGGCGTTCGCATTCCCGCCGGCGCCCGAGCGCGTTGGGAGCCGGGAGGCTCTCGAGGAGATGGCGTCGCGCCGGGAGGACGACGTGCTCTACTGCGGCACGTTCGACACCGGCGACGTGGCCGGCGCGATGATGACCGTCAACGAGGCCGTCCAGACATATGCCGACAGGTGCGGCCCGGTGGCCGGGGAGGAGGCCGCCGACGTCGAGGATGACGACGCTCTCGGCGTGAGCGAGGTCCTGTACGGGCTGATGAACGACGCCGACAAGCTGGGAGAGCTGACGAGCCTGGTCGGGCGGCTGAAGTTCGCCGTGGAGGGCTCGGACGACGTACAGACGCGGGAAGCGGAGCGGGAGATGCGCCTGCTGGCCAGGCACCTGCCTACTGACAACCAGGTCCACCACCTGGTCGAGGCGGTCAAGGCGAGCGACAGCCGCGGAGCGACACTGGCCGATCTGTACCTGCAGCGGTGCTACCACCTGGTCAAGGAGGAGTACCGCGAGATGGCGGACATCGACAGGCAGCTCGCAAACCTTGAGACAGAGGACGCCCAGAACAATATTCCGTAGCAGGAGGACGCGCCGATGCCCCACGATGCAGTCGAGCAGGAGTTCGAGATCGAAAGCACTCACCGCGAGTGGCTGGACAAGATCGCCGACGAGTACAACTTCATGGACGAGAGCAAGGCCCTGAGGGTGCTGCTCGACTACGCCATTCAGGACGGCGACAAGGAGCTCATCTTCGCCGACTCGAACATGCGCTGCCTACACTGCGGCTGACCGCCCGGTTGGCGCGCCTGCCCCGCTCCCAAAGCAGACGCCGCGACTGCGGTACATGTGCCGCGTAACCAGGTTGCACAGGTAGTCGTTGTACTGATTAAGAGACAGTTCACGATTACCTGAACGCCAGATGCGGCGGGTGTGTGGAGGCAGTTATGGTGCGGTACTTGGCAGTAGTCGCAGTCGTAGTAGGCTTGGCCGCGGTTTCGTGTGACAGCACAGAGGACCTGCGAGGCGAAGGCGCTCCCCCTCCAATGCCTTCAACGCCGCTCCCGGCAGCGACACCGCTTCCCGCGGCCGCAACGAGCCCTCCAGCAGCAGCACCCGCCAGGCCAGCGGCAAAGTTCGTGGCTGTACCCACCCTGGAGCCGGCCCCCGCACCGCCGCCGGTTCCCTCTGTGTCCATCGAGTACGGCGGAAGCATGCACCCTGGAAGACAGGGCAGCTACTGCTGGCCGGTGAGCGCGAACAGCAGCATATGCGTCGACAAGATAGGCTGGGAGGACTTCGACAGGGCGCCGGCGCTATCGGTGAAACGGGGGGATGAGCTCTCGGTGGTAGTGACGAGCGATGAGTCAAGCCCGGGCGAAGTGCAGGTGCAGGTATACACCGTCCAGAGCACGGAGCCGTTCCTGAGCCCTGGCGACGAGGTCTACTCGGCCGCCGCGAGGGAAGGGATAACCCTGGACATAGAGCCGGGCGTATACTTCCTCAGCGCCTTCTACAAGTCCAATCTCGGCGACGTCTCCTACGCCTTCAAGCTGGAGATGGTCGACTAGCAGCAGCCAAAACTGTTCAGGGCTGAGGGTAGAGCGCTAACCTCTTCCCCCATTTGGGGGAAGATTGAGATGGGGGCTCTTCTGCACGATGGCGAAGACTCCGCTCATGCCTCACGATTACTGAACAGTTACCAGCAGCCCCGAACGGTTGCGGCCTCGCGGCGGTTTCTTGTACCCTTCGTAGCAACCCCACGATAGAAAGGAACCGCCCATGAGGCTACTTCACGACCTGCTGACGAAGCTCCCGATTCGCGAGGCCCACGCCCACTGCGACATTCCATGCGGCATCTACGACCCGGTTTCCGCGAAGATCGCCGCCCAGACCGTGCTCAAGATGGTGATGCGCATCGAGGCACTGGAAGGGCAGATGGATACCGCCGCCGGAAACTCCTTCGGCCGTTACGTCGCCGTCAAGGAGCAGCACGCCGACTTGGTCAAGCACGAGATCGACATCCTCTGGCACGACTACTTCAAGCCCGAGCACCTGGAGAAGTACCCCGACCTGCACACGACCGTGTGGAACGCGACGAAGCTCGCGTCGGCGAACAAGCAGAACGTCGACCTCGACTCGGCCAGGCAGCTCGTCGACGCGGTGGACGAAATCGCCGGCATCTTCTGGGCCACCAAGGGAGTCGAGTACTCCGATCCGGTCTCGGCCGTCCGCTTCGGCACGTAGCCGTCCGCCGTCGTGACGCTTGCTTCGCCCGGCCCATTGAGGCCGGGCGGGCTATCTGTGCGAGGAGAATGAGCCCATGGACCTCGAGCTCGAGGGCAAGACCGCGATCGTGACGGGCGGAAGCCGCGGCATCGGCAAGGCCATCGCAAGGGAGCTGGCCCGCGAGGGGGTCGACGTCGCCATCGCGGCCCGCAACATGGAGGCGCTGGAGGCGACGGCCCGCGAGCTTGCCGATGAGACCGGGCGGCGCATAGTGCCGCTGCCGGCCGACACCGGCGACGGCGAGGCCGTGAGCCGTATGGCCGCGCAGGCGGCGGATGCCCTGGGCCGGATCGACATCCTGGTCAACAACGCGGCGCGTCCCGGGGGCCAGTCCGCGCCGCCGTTGCTGGAGCAGATCACCGACGAGATGTTCTGGGGGGACGTGAACGTCAAGGTCCTCGGGTACCTGCGATGCGCCCAGGCCGTCGCGCCCTACATGAAGGCGCAAGGCTGGGGCCGCATCGTGAACATCAGCGGGATGGCGGCCAGATCTACGGGTTCGACCATCGGCAGCATGAGGAACGTGTCGGTCGCGGCGATGTGCAAGAACCTCGCCGACGAGCTGGGCCCTCACGGGATCAACGTCACGGTGGTACATCCAGGGCTGACGCGCACGGAGGCCACGCCGGGCGTCGTCGCGGCCCGCGCCGAGAGCGAGGGCGTGACTCCGGAGGAGATCGAGGCCCGGATGGCGGGCGGCAACTCGGTGCGCCGTATGATCGACGCCCGCGAGATAGCCTACGTGGTCGCGTTCCTGGCCTCGCCCAAGGCCATCGCCATTACCGGCGACGCCATAGCGGCGGGCGGCGGCGCCGGCAACGCCATCCACTACTAGTACTGCTTCAATCTAAATATGACAGAACCCTCGGATTGCCGTCATTCCCGCGAAAAGCCTGCCCCGTACTCGATACGGGGCGGGAACCCAGAGGGGCGGGGGGCTGGACGTTCGCCAAAACTACCTGGAAACGGTACTAGGCCCGGCAGGTCAATCATGGGAACGTTCCAGGTTGCGATAGAAATCGGCGACCCCGAGGGGCGGCGCTATGAAACAATCGACGCCCTGGTGGATTCCGGGGCAACCTACACAACGATGCCCGCGTCCCTGCTTAGCCGGCTCGGAGTAAGCCCCCACAGCAAGAGAACCTTCGTACTGGCCGACGGGACCCGGATTGAGAGGAACTTCGGTCGCACGTGGGTCAGCCTACATGGGGAGTACGATATATCCCCCGTCGTCTTTGGGGACGAGGGCGCCATGCCCCTCCTGGGCGCGTTGACCCTGGAGGTCTTCAGCCTGGGCATCGACCCCGTGAACAAGCGGTTGATCCCTGTCGAAAGCCTGATGCTGCAGGTCGAGTTGTTGTCGGACCAAGCGTAGGAGCCCATCGTCGCAACCGCATCGGCGGCCGGATCGCGGATGGCGCTCGTGACGCCACAATCCCTCAGACCAACGTGGTGCCCGGGCCGCGCCAGGGCCTTTCCATTGTTGAGATAGGGTCGTACCTTGCCGTTCGGCCTGAGCTTGTCGAAGGCCCCAATTGTGGTTCGACAGGCTCACCACGAACGGACTTTGGAAAGGCCCTGGGGCCGCGCCTGGTCTGTTGTTGGGCCAAATTGGGCTGTGCTATGATTGGGGCGCTCGTATGAAACGGCAGGCGGTACGCGGTTGACCGACGGCAACGAAGCGCTGAGAGATCGTGTGAGGAGCGCAATATCCTCGCAGAAGCAGCCCACTGTCACGGTGCTCTCCACCCTGCACGCTGCCCACGACGAGCTTGGCTACCTCCCCGACGAGGCAATCGAGGAGGTGGCGGCCTACACCGAGGCGACCATCAACGACGTCTGGGGGGTAGCGTCCTTCTACACGAACTTCCGCTTCACGCCGCCCGCCGAGCATGCTCTGGAGGTCTGCTGGGGCCCCACGTGCCATATCCTGGGCGCGGCACGCATCAAGAAGCACTGCCTGGAGGCCCTGGACCTGACGGACGAGGGCAACACGACGGACGGCAGACTCAGCCTCAAGTACAACACCTGTCTCGGCGCATGCTCCCAGGCCCCGGTGATCTCCGTCGACCACCGCTTGCACGGCCGGGTGACGCCCGAGGACATGCAGCGGCACATAGAGCGCCTGCTCGACGGCGTGCCGGCAAGTTAGAACGGATACACTGGTGCCCGACTACCGAGAGCTAAAGGCAGAAGCCGACCGCCGTTGGGAGGAGCTGACCCAGGGCTCCCGCCCGTGGATCAGGGTGGGCGCAGCGATGTGCGGGCAGGCGGCGGGCGCGCTCGACGTGATGGATGCGATCAGGTCCGAGCTTGAACGTGCCGGTATCGACGCGCGCGTCGACTCGGTGGGGTGCATTGGCCTGTGCTACGCCGAGCCCATAGTAGACATCCTCAGTCCCGGCGGTTCGCGGCTCTTCTTCGGCAACGTGTCGCCGCCAGAGGTCCCGCACCTCGTCGACAGCGTCCTGAACGGCGGCAGAATGCCCGTCGACAAGACGATAGGGTATCTCGGCCCCCGCGTGGCCGGAGTGCCCGACCTCGCCACCCTTCCGGGCATCGGCAGCCAGGAGAAGATAGCCCTTCGCAACGCGGGCAACATAGCCCCCGACGATATCTACCAGTACATCGCCAACGACGGCTACAGGGGGCTTGCCAAGGCCCTGAACGACATGAGGCCCGAGGGAGTGATCGACGAGATGAAGGCCTCCGGGCTCCGTGGCCGCGGCGGCGCGGGCTTCCCGACGGGCGTGAAGTGGAGCTTCATGGCCCGCGGCGGTCCGCCCAAGTACATCCTCTGCAACTGCGAGGAGGGCGACCCCGGCGCGTACAACGACAAGGGTATCCTGGAGAGCGATCCGTACACCTTGATCGAGGGCATGACGCTCGCGGGGTATGCGACGAACGCCTCCAACGGCTTCGTATTTATCCGCCACGGCCACGACGGGCCCATTTCGAGGACCGAGCGGGCCATCGAGCAGGCCTACGAGGTTGGACTGCTGGGCAAGGGCATCCTGGGCTCCGACTTTAGCTTCGACATAGAGATCTCGCTCACGGGCGAGTCCTACGTCGCGGGCGAGGAGACGGCCCTGATGGAGTCCATCGAAGGGAAGCGCTCGATGCCCCGCTTCAAGCCTCCGTTCCCGGCGGCCTTCGGCGTCTGGGGCAAGCCCAGCACTATAAACAACGTAAAGAGCTTCTCGTACGCCCCCCAGATCGTATCCAGGGGCGGCGACTGGTTTTCGTCGGTGGGCAGGGAGAGCTGCACGGGCACGGCGATAATCTGCCTGAGCGGCGATGTCCAGCGGCCAGGCATGTACGAGGTGCCCATGGGGACGCGGCTCGGTGACGTCGTCGAGGAGATCGGCGGCGGCACTCCCAGCGGCAGGCCCGTGAAGATGATCCAGCTCGGGGGGCCACTCGGCCACATACTTGGCGCGGATAGCCTCGACTACGGGCTCGACTTCGACGAGATGCGCGGGCACGGGGCGATGCTGGGATCCGGCGGCATCATAGTAGGCGACGACACCAGGTGCGCAGTCGACATTGCCAGGCTGCTCGTCGCATTCTGCCAGTACGAGTCCTGCGGCAAGTGCTTCCCCTGCAGGCTCGGCATGACACAGCTGCTGGAGATGATAGAGCGCATAGCGGACAGGCAGGCGTCGCCCGGCGACGTCGACCTGATGAACAGGGTGGGAACTACCATGGAGTCGTCGTCCCTCTGCTTCCACGGACAGCTGGGATACAATCCTCTCAGATCCGCCCTGGTGAATTTCCCCGACGACTTCAGGGCCCACATCGAGGAAGGGCGCTGCCCTTACGGCGACTGCGACGATCCCCTGCTGGCCCCGAGGAACACGCGGGCGTTCGCAGAGGAGTACAGGACAGGGGCTGCGCCCGTGCAGGTGCTGACAAGGTAGACCAGGCGGAGCTGGTACATGGCAAACGAGATCACACTCACCATCGACGGCGCTGAGGTCAGGACTACGCCGGGCACCAACGTGCTGCAGGCGGCCATGGACGCCGGGGTATACGTCCCGTACCTGTGCTACTACCCGGGGATGAAGGCGTTCGGCGCATGCCGCATGTGCATCGTCGAGATCGAGGGCGGTCCACCGGGCAACCAGGCGTCGTGCACCGTCCCGGCGGCTGACGGTATGGTGGTCAACACCAAGACGGACGGCGTCACGGACGCGCGCAGGGGGATAATGGACCTGCTCCTGTCCGAGCATCCCCACGGCTGTCTCACGTGCCACCGGATCGACCTGTGCGGCCCTAACGACATATGCCTCAGGCACGTGTCCGTCAACGACAGATGCGTCACCTGTCCGAAGAACGAGCGGTGCGAGTTGAAGGACACCGTGCGTTTCCTCGAAATGGACATGGACACGCCGCTGACCTACAACAACAGGCAGATACCCCTCCGCGTCGCCGATCCCATGTGGGAGATGGACTTGAACCTCTGCATCGTCTGCGGCAGGTGCGTGCGGGTGTGCGAGGAGGTCCGGGGGGACAACGTCCTGACCTTCACCGACAGGTCCGGACGGGGTCTCATCGGCACGTCCAACGGCTCGTCGCTGCTGGAGTCGGGATGCGAGTTCTGCGGCGCATGCATCGACGTGTGCCCCACAGGGGCGCTGGTGGAGCGCAAGTACAAGTGGGACAAGGCCGCCAAGACGGTCACGTCGGTTTGCCCCATGTGCCCCGTCGGCTGCCAGATGACCCTGGAGATCGACGAGCGCAACAAGCTCATCCGCGCCATCCCCGACCGTCACGCGAAGGCGAACCGGGGCCAGGGCTGCTTCAAGGGCAAGTTCGGCTTGGACTTCGTCAATAGCAGGAAGCGCATAACCAGGCCCATCGTCCGGGTGGACGGCGAGGCCAGGCAGGCGACGACCATGGAGGCGCTGGACATGGCCGCCGAGGGGCTGGCCGAGCACAAGGGTCCCGGGTTCGCTCTGCTGGCTTCCCCGATGGGGACCAACGAGGACAACTTCACCGCCCAGAAGTTCGCCCGGTCGGTGATGGGGAGCAACAACGTCGACGTATCGTCCAACCTGCGTCCCGAGCTCACGCCGGCCCTCGAGGAGATGCTCGGAATCCCGGCCGCCACCAACCCGATCTGGGACCTGGAACAGTCGAAGTGCTTCCTCGTCGTGTCGAGCAACATGACTGAGGAGCAGAACGTCGTCGCCGTGCCTATCAAGAAGGCCCTGAAGGACGGCGCGTCGCTGGTCGTGATCGACCAGCGGGAGACGGAGCTCACACGGTACGCCGACATATGGCTCAGGCCGGCGCCGGGCAGCGAGACCGCGCTGATTGGCGGCATGCTGCGCGTGATCTTCGAGGAGTCGCTGGACGACCACGACTTCCTGACCGACCGGTGCGACGGGGTGAAGGCCCTGAAGGACAGCCTGTGGGCCTTCGACATGACCAGGGTGTCCCCCATGACGGCGATACCGGCAGAGGACATCCGCCAGGCGGCGCGTACGATAGCGGGAGGAGACCCGTGCGCCTTCCTGTACGGACTGGAGACGATAGATTCGGGGCTGAGGGACGCCTGTGTCAGGGGTATCGTCAACCTCGCCCTGGCAACCGGCAACGTTGGCAAGCGGTCGGCGGGTATCTATCCGCTCTTCCCAGGCGCCAACGAGCAGGGCTCCAGGGACGTCGGCTGCGTCCCCAATGGACTTCCAGGCCATCGCCCCGTGGGCGACGACGAGGCCCGCGGGAAGATCGAGAGGGCATGGGACACGCTAATATCCGCTCAGGCAGGCATACCCGCCACGGGCATGGCCGCCGCGGCTGCCAACGGGGAGATCCAGGCCATGGTAGTCGTCGGGGGAGACCGCAGCCTCACGAATGGGGACCTCGGCGACCTCACCGCGAGCCTGGGGAATCTTGAGTTTCTCGTCGTGATGAGCACCTTCGAGTCCGATCTGACCGAGATAGCCGACGTTGTCCTGCCTCTGGCGACCTTCGCGCACAAGCAGGGGACGTACACGAACTTGGAGAGGCGCTTGCAGCTGCTGGCCCCAGCCCTCGGGGCGGTGGACGAAGAGGAGACTGAATGGCGAACGCTCTCCCAAATCGCCCAGCGGATGGGCGCGGCGGGGTTCGATCACACGGACGAGACCTCGGTCTTCGACGAGATAAACAACCTCGTCGGCGCGTACGGCGGCATGACCTATGACCGGCTCAGGCAAGACGGCCTGCAGTGGCCCTGCCTCGCTGCGGACATGGGCGACACGCCCCGCCTCCACGAGGAGGATGCCCGCGGCCGCAAACTGAGCATGTCCAGTATGGTCCTGGCCGACGTTAAACGCCACTTGGACGCCGAGTTCCCATACCTCCTCGCCCACGGGCGCGTCCTCCACGACCCAGACCGCACCATGGAGATCGGCACGGTCAAGAAGAAGTCCGTCATAGTCCGAGACGAGGTTATCGAGGTCCACGAGTCGGACGCGGGCAGCATGGGCGTCTCGGAGGGCGACTGGGCGAGGGTCGTGTCGGCCGGAGACTCCTTGCAGGGAATGGTGCAGCTGACGAGCCCATTGCCGGGGATGGTGTCGACAACGAGCCTGTTCGGGCAGATGATAACGGACCTGGACCGGTCGCGGGACCCGGCGCCGATGCTGGGTGTCGACAGCCTACCGCTGGTGCCGGTACGCGTCGAGAAGATTGAACCAGCCGCAGCCGACTGAATCCCTTCTCCCCTGGTGGGAGAAGGCTAGAGCCTGCCCTGAACTCGTCGAAGGGACGAGGGGGAATCGTTCCGGAGCCCTCACTTCGATCCTGCCCCCGGGCGAGTCTGCGTCGTGAGCTGCGTAGCCTGCGGCGGCGGCAATCCCCACGAGGCGCGCTTCTGCGTGACGTGCGGCGTACCCCTGGGGTCCCAGGGCGACCCCGGGCCGGACGGCGGCGGGAGCCGAGCCCTGACCCCAATGGGGCTGAGCGACCTTCTCGAGAAATCGCTCGCCGTCTACCGCGGCAACTTCGGCCCTTTCATCCTCATCTCTCTCGTTGCCCATGTGCCGGTCTTGGTACTGACGCTATTGTCGGGCGGCGGCGTCCAGAGCGCCGAGACCACCCAGGCAGTGGACGCCGCCGAGGCTGTTGCCGAGCTTGGCGCAATCCTGATCGCAACCATCGTACTAGCTCTTGTGGCGGGCTACTTCAGCACCGTGCTCAGCGCTGCTTCGGTCGCGGCGGTCGGCCAATACTACGTTGACGGCAGGATAGACCCCGGCTACTGCCTCAGGCGGGCCTGGTACAGGATTGCGTCACTGTCCGCCGCCTATATCGTGTTCGCCCTCGTAATGGTGGGGGCCGGAGTCCTGATGTTCGTGCTCGTCGGAATCCCGCTGCTCTTCTACTTGCTCGTGGTCTGGTTCTTCTTCGTCGAGTGCATAGTGCTGGAACGAAAGAGGCCCATAGATTCGCTTTGGCGAAGCAGGGACCTGGTCCAGGGCAACTTCTGGCGCGTCTTCCTGATTGGCCTCGTGTACACCCTTCTGGCGGTAGGCCTCACCTTTGTGGCCGGCCTGGCCGACATGCTGCTCTCGCAGATAAGTTGGGTCCTTTCCAGTGTTTTCCTTGTGGCCGTGAGCGCACTGATAACCCCGTTCCTCTGGGTCGGCCGGACCCTCGTCTACTACGACCTAAGGGTGAGGAAAGAGCAGTACACTATGGACGACCTTGCCACAGACATGGGCCTGCAACCGCCGCCCACTGAGGTTAGAGTGGAATGAGCACCACGGCACAGACCGCCGGGCGGGCACGCCGCCGTCCCAAGCTCGCCGAGTCGAAGGTCCTGCGGCGGCGGGAGGTAACCGACGACCTGTGGGCTGTGTGGATAGAGAAGCCCGCTGGGTTCTCCTTCAAGCCCGGCCAGTACTGCACCATCGGCGTCGACGGCATCGAGCGCGCCTACTCGATAGTCTCCGCGCCCCACGAGGACGACCTGGAGCTGTTCGTGGAGCTCGTGCCTCCGCCGGACGGCGTCCTCACGCCGAAGCTCTGGGAGCTGGGCCCCGGCGACACGGTCACCATCCGTCCCCGGGCGAAGGGGATTTTCGTCTTCAAGCCTACGTTGCCGAACCATCTGTTCGTCTCCACCGTGACCGGCGTCGTCCCGTACGTGAGCATCCTGCGCGACTACATCCACCAAGGGCAGAGCGGGCACCGCTTCCATGTGTTGCAGGGCGCCAGCTACGCTGACGAATTCACCTACGACGGCGAGCTCTTCGACCTGGCAAGGGAGCGCCCTGACCTTGTCGAGTACGTCCCGACCGTGAGCCGTCCAGACGAGGAGCGCAACAACGGCTGGCTGGGTGAGAAGGACCGGGTCAACGAGATCGTCGAGGGCTACGCCGAAGAGATGGGGCTGACTCCCGACGACACCATCGTCTATGCCTGTGGCCATCCGGGCATGATCGAAGACGTGAAGGCCCGCTTCATTCCCCGCGGCTTCCAGGTCGAAGAAGAGCGCTTCTGGAAGGACGACTGACCGGCCCAGCCGGACGCCCCGCCGCACACGCCGCTCTCCGGCGAGGCGCCAGCCGACGGGCCCGCCCCGACAGGAGGACGCGCTGGCGAATCGACCTATGACCACTCCCGCACGACGACAGTACCTCCGCATCAAGAAGGAGCACCAGGACGAGATCCTGCTGTTCCGCATGGGCGACTTCTACGAGACCTTCGACGAGGACGCCCGAGTAATCGCGCGCGAGCTGGAGATCGCCCTCACTTCCCGTGAGATGGGCAAGGGCCAGCGCGTGCCCCTGGCCGGCATCCCCTACCACTCGCTGGAACCGTACCTGGCGCGGCTCATCAAGAAGGGCTACAGGGTCGCCATCTGCGAGCAGACCAGCGACCCCGCCACGTCCCGCGGTATCGTGGACCGCGAGGTCGTCCGAGTCGTTACGCCGGGCACGGTGGTGGAGGAGTCCATCCTCGACCGGAACGCCAACAACTACCTGGCGGCCGTCGTGATCGAGGACACGAGAGCGGGGCTGGCCTACGCTGACATTACGACGAGCGAGTTCGCTACGACGCAGCTCAGTGCGGACCAACTGGCCGTAGAACTGGGGAGACTCGGCCCTGCCGAGCTGATCGCGCCGGAGGGCCAGGACACTCCCGATCTCGACCACGGCATCGCAGTCACCGAGGTGAGCCCTGACGCCTTTCGCCTGGAGTGGGCGACCGAGGGGCTGCTTGGACACTTCGGCACGGCGTCCCTGGAGCCCTTCGGCTGCGACAGGCTGCCCCTCGCGGCCAGTGCGGCGGGAGCGATCATCGACTACCTGGGCAGGAACCAGAAGGCCGCCCTGGGCCAGCTGGGCACCCTCCGCACCTACTCCACCCGGAGCCACATGGTGCTGGACCCGCAGACGGGGCGGAATCTGGAGCTGTTCGAGAGCGGACGCTGGGGCGACGAAGGGGCATCGCTCATCTCCGTCCTGGACAAGACCAGCACGGCGATGGGGGGCCGTCTGCTCCGGCGATGGCTGGGCCAACCCCTGCTGGACGTCGATGCCCTCGAGCGACGGCTCGACGCCGTGGAATGGCACCATCGCAGCGCCCTACGCCGGGGCCGCGTCACATCTTTGCTAGGGAAGCTCTCGGACATGGAGCGGCTCGTCAACCGCGTCAGGGGCGGTACCGCCTCGCCACGCGACCTTGCGGCGCTGGGGGAGAGCCTCCGCACCGCTCCCCAGATATGCGCCGTCATGGAGGAGGACGAGGACGCGCCGCAGGTCGAGTGGGTCGCGCGCCGCATATACCGGAACGAGGACACGGTCCGGCTGATCGAGGCAGCCATCAAGGACGATCCGCCCGCGAGCGTGTCGGACGGCGGCGTCATCAAGACGGGATTCTCGCCCGAGCTGGACGAGCTGCGCGGCTCGTCCAGGGAAGCGCGGGCATACATCGCCGGTCTCGAAAGCAAGGAGAGGCAGCGCACCGGCATCAAATCCCTCAAGGTCGGGTACAACAGGGTGTTCGGCTACTACATCGAGGTCAGCAAGGCCAACGCCGACGCCGTGCCCGAGGAGTACATCCGGCGCCAGACCCTGGTGGGCGGCGAGCGGTATATCACGCCTGAGATGAAGGAGTACGAGGCGGAGGTGCTCAGCGCGGACGAACGCATCATGGAGATGGAGGCTTCGCTGTTCCAGCGCGTCTGCGGACAGATAGGCGAGTCGGTAGCGCCGATCCTCGAAACGGCGGGTGCGGTCGCTGAGACGGACGTCTTCGCGTCGCTGGCCGAGGTCGCATCTAGGCAGGGCTACGTCAGGCCCACCCTCGACGAGGGCCCGGAGATAGTGATCAGGCAGGGCCGCCATCCCGTCGTGGAGCAGACGCTCCCCCCCGGCGCGTTCGTCCCCAATGACACGGCCATGTCGAGCGCGGGCGAGCAGCTCATAGTGCTCACCGGCCCCAACATGGCGGGTAAGTCCACGTACCTGCGCCAGGTGGCGGTCATCACCCTGATGGCCCAGGTCGGCAGCTACGTGCCCGCCGAGTCGGCCTCCATCGGACTCGTGGACCGCATATTCACCCGAGTCGGGCTGCAGGACGACCTCGCGGCCGGTCAGTCCACCTTCATGGTGGAGATGGTCGAGACGGCCGCCATCCTCAACCACGCCACCAGGCGCTCGCTCGTCGTCCTGGACGAGATCGGGCGCGGCACGAGCACCTACGACGGCCTTGCCATAGCGAGGGCCGTCGCCGAGCACATACACAACCACCCCAACCTTGGATGCAAGACGCTGTTTGCCACCCACTACCACGAGCTGACCGCGCTGGCCGGCACACTGCCGCGGGCGCGAAACTACAACGTGGCTGTGTCCGAGGACCGGGGCGAGGTCGTCTTCCTCAGGCGCATCGTGCCCGGCGGGGCCGACAGGAGCTACGGCGTGCACGTGGCCAGACTGGCCGGGCTCCCGGGCGGCGTCGTCAACCGCGCATGGGAGGTGCTGAAGGACCTGGAAGGCGGCACGGAGGCCGCCGATGGCAAGGGCCCCAGATCGGACCCGTCGTCCCGCCAGCTCAGCTTCCTGGCCCCGACCCCGGTTGCCGTCGAGAGCCTCATCTCGCTGGACGTCGCCTCGATGACCCCCATTGAGGCGATCACCAAGCTATTCGAGCTCCAGGAGCTCGCCAGAAATACGGACTAGTACTGCTTCAATCTAAATATGACAGAACCCTCGGATTGCCGTCATTCCCGCGAAAAGCCTGCCCCGTACTCGATACGGGGCGGGAACCCAGAGGGGCGGGGGGCTGGACGTTCGCCAAAACTACCTTGAATCGATACTAGCGTGGCAGAGCGGCAGGGTAGTCGCAATTGTTCAGGCTCGATGAGACAGAGGAATCGCCCCTTCCTTGTGGTCATTCTGAGGAGCGCAGCGACGAAGAATCTACAGTCCTTGCACACAGGGCCGTTCCCTGATGACAGGCAAGAATGACATCGGGGATGATCTCTCAACTCATGGAGACTGAACAATTACGGGTAGTCGCGCCTGGGTCGGCCCCTGATGCTGCGCCCTATTATACCAATTTATTTTGAGCGCGCCGTAAAGCCGTCATTCCCGCGAAGAGCCTGCCCCGTACCCGATACGGGGCGGGAACCGGAACCCATCCCCAGCGGTTGCCGCCAGACCAACGCCGCCGCACGAAGCCACCCCCGCCGTCATTCCGGACTGTAGCGGCGGGTTTGAAACCCGCCTCCCCGGTCACTGCCGTCAGTCCAACGCCGCCACACGAAACCAACCCTGCCTCGTGCCCATCTCCCAGCCAAATGCAGGCCCTTCCAGGCTGGCTACCGTCCGAAGCTCGCAAGCCCCCGCTCTATCAGGGATGCGTCGACGCCCAGTTCCAATGCCCGGGCAAGGTCTGCTTTCGCCTCATCGACTCGGCCAAGTTGTCCGTAGGCAATCCCCCTGTTGTAGTAGGCTTCGGCGTCGTTTGGGTCGAGTCTGATGGCTGTGTCGTAGTCCTCAATGGCCCGGCGGTGCTCGCCCAGGTTGTCGTAGGCAAGTCCCCTGTTGATGTAGGCGCTTGCTAGGGCTGGGTCGAGTCTGATGGCTGTGTCGTAGTCCTCAATGGCCCGGCGGAGCTCGCCCAGGTCGTAGTAGGCCACCCCCCTGTTGTAGTAGGCGTCGGCGGCGTTTGGGTCGAGTCCGATGGCTATGTCGTAGTCCTCAATGGCCCGGCGGTGCTCGCCCAGGTCGTAGTAGGCCACCCCCCTGTTGTAGTAGGCGCTTGCTAGGGCTGGGTCGAGTCTGATGGCTGTGTCGTAGTCCTCAATGGCCCTGCGGAGCTCGCCCAGGTTGCCGTAGGCCACCCCCCTGTTGTAGTAGGCGTCGGCGGCGTTTGGGTCGAGTCCGATGGCTATGTCGTAGTCCTCAATGGCCCGGCGGAGCTCGCCCAGGGTTGTCGTAGGCCACCCCCCTGTTGATGTAGGCGCTTGCTAGGGCTGGGTCGAGTCTGATGGCTGTGTCGTAGTCCTCAATGGCCCGGCGGAGCTCGCCCAGGTTGTCGTAGGCCACCCCCCTGTTGTAGTAGGCGTCGGCGGCGTTTGGGTCGAGTCCGATGGCTATGTCGAAGTCCTCAATGGCCCGGCGGAGCTCGCCCAGGTTGCCGTAGGCAAGTCCCCTGTTGTAGTAGGCGCTTGCTAGGGCTGGGTCGAGTCTGATGGCTGTGTCGTAGTCCTCAATGGCCCTGCGGAGCTCGCCCAGGTTGCCGTAGACCACCCCCCTGTTGTAGTAGGCGTCGGCGGCGTTTGGGTCGAGTCTGGGTGTCGGGGCTGGCGAAGGCGTGAGCGTGGGGATTGGCCTGGGTGTCGGGGCTGGCGAAGGTGTGAGAGTGGGGATTGGTGTGTCTGTCGGGGCTGGCGAAGGTGTGAGAGTGGGGATTGGCCTGGGTGTCGGGGCTGGCGAAGGTGTGAGAGTGGGGATTGGCCTGGGTGTCGGGACTGGCGAAGGCGTGAGAGTGGGGATTGGCCTGGGTGTCGGGGCTGGCGAAGGCGTGAGAGTGGGGATTGGTGTGTCTGTCGGGGCTGGCGAAGGTGTGAGAGTGGGGATTGGCCTGGGTGTCGGGGCTGGCGAAGGCGTGAGCGTGGGGATTGGTGTGTCTGTCAGGGCTGGCGAAGGCGTGAGAGTGGCGACAGTAGTGGGTTGCACATCGCCGCCGCAGGCCGCGGCGATTCCAAGCATCGCCAGGATGCAGGCGTTTAGTACTCCCAACTTCAAGCTCAACCGGTCCATAGCGCCAACCCCTCAGACCTCCTATCCGGGGTCCTCCGTTGGGGAGGTCTCAGGATTGATGGCAGGCCAAAACGATATGGCGGCATCATAGCAGGCTTGCCATAGATCAGAGTAGGGACTGTAGAAAGTCGGATAATACCAATTCATTTTGAGCGCGCCGTAAAGCCGTCATTCCCGTGAAGGCATGTCCCCGAGCAGAGCCTGCCCCGTACTCGATACGGGGCGGGGACGGGAACCCACTCCCTGGCCGCACATATACGGCGGCATCACGGTGACTTGGTATAAGAAGAGCGCGTGGACGACAAGCTCGCGCGGGACGTGACATCTCATACCAATTCGTTGTGACTACGCCGTGAATTCGTCATTCCCGCGCAGAGCCTGGGGGCGGGAACCCATCCCATCCCACACTCCCTCCCCAGGAGCCTGCCCCCGTGCAGACGGGGGTTCCCGTGGCCACGGGAACCCATCCCCCTCCCTCCCAAATCATCCCAATCACCCTAATCCCCAAAATCACAGTTCAGACATTCCCTCTTGACAAACCCCCATCCCTCCTCCATAATAGAACGCATGTCCGATACCAACGGCCTCCAGGCCGACACAACAACAACAGAAGAGCGGAAGCCGCCCACTCTCGCCGACATCGTCCGCGAGAAGACCGACGACGGCAAGCGCATCATCGACTTCTTCCTCGACGTCATGGAGGACAGGATCGACGGCGCCGAGCTATGCCACAGGATCGACGCCGCAAAGCAGCTCGAAAAGCACAAGTCCAAGGCCGCCGCCAGGTTCCTTGCCGAGTACCGCGGCGTAAAATGCGGTCACTCCATCAATGGACGACCCGACCCGGCCGACCCCTGCTCCGCCGAGGAGAGGAGCCTGGTGGCCGTGACCCTGAACGCCCCGGCCACCCTTACGCGAGACTTCCTCACTGTGCTCTCCGGGATAGATGAATTCCTCATGGCCAGGCTCATCCGAGCCCAGACCGCCGACGGCGTCACCGTCATCGAGTTCCTCGACGACGTAATGCAGGACAGGAACGACGGCTTCAAGACCCACCACAGGATCGCCGCCGCCAAGGAGCTCATCGTACACATCGTCCGCGACGAACAGCCCGAGTCCGTTCCTGGCGAGGCCCCCCAGCGTGCCGAAGCACCCAAACACGAATGGCCCGCCTCGATACTCTGGCCCGAGGAGTACAAGTTCATTCACAGCCGGGCCCTCGAGAATCCCAGGGAGATCCTCGCCAGGGCCGAGAAAGACCCAGACCACCCACTCCACGGATACTTCAAGGACTACAAAGACATCAGGGCCTCGATCGAAAGCGTCGGCGGCTTCCTCGGCCCGGACGGTCTGCTCACTACCCTGAGCCCGCCGAAGGGCCCCACCCAGACCGTCACCCAGACCGTCATTCCCGCGAAAGAGCCTGCCCCCGAGAAGTCGGGGGCGGGAACCCATCCCCGTCCTGAGCCTGCCGAAGGAACCCAGGACTACAAAGTAAGACGGCCCCGAACACAGCGGCGCAGGGACGGAGCCGCCAAGGCCGCCACTCTTGGAAGGGCTTCAGGCTCCGAGCGAAACAAGGAGGAAAAGGACGAAAAACCCGCCCCCGTGGAGCTCACCATCGCCGAGCGTAGAATCAAGGAGAGACTCGAACAGCACTGGCACGAGCCGGACCCCTATGGCGCGCCCATCGACTCCACACACCCCGGCCGCTCACCCCCCTGGTAGGTTGCCTCGCCCTTGGGGCTGAGTGGGGCTCTGGCCCCTTCTCCCCTTGTGGGAGAAGGCTGGGATGAGGGGGATCTGCTGCCGGCAGTCGCTCCCGGGGACCGGCGTCTCACCGAAACTGAACTGTTACGAGCACCACAACTGCTGGCTGCTGGTCTCTACCGATGGCCCGCATTGGAGCGCGTGGTAGAATAGTGCGACTCCTAACAGGATCGAGGTGGACCGATGCAGCAAGTAGCAGCCCTGCCTACCGCGCCGAGTGAACTGAGGACGATGATGCGACGGGGCGAGCTGAGCGGCCTGACGAGCGGGATGGCGCCCGGCCGGGTACAGGCTAACCTCGTGATCCTGCCGAGGGAGCAGGCGTTCGACTTCCTGCTCTTCTGCCAGCGCAACCCGAAGCCGTGCCCCCTGCTCGAGGTGGTCGAGGTGGGCTCATCGGAGCCCCGGACGATGGCGCCGGGCGCAGACCTCAGGACCGACCTGCCGAGGTACCGCGTCTTCGAGTACGGCGAGCTCGTCGAGGAGCCCACGGACATCTCGCATGTCTGGCGGGACGACATGGTCTCGTTCCTGCTGGGGTGCAGCTTCACCTTCGAGTCCGCGCTCGTAAATGCGGGCATCCGCATTCCCCACTATGAGACGGGCAACAACACTGCCATGTTCGTCACGTCGATCGACACCGAGCCCGCTGGCATATTCTCCGGGCCGATGGTCGTCTCGATGAGGTCGATCCCGCAGGGCAAGGTCGTCAAGGCCGTCCAGATCACCTCGCGCTACCCGGCGGTCCACGGCGCGCCTGTACACATAGGCAACCCGGAGGCCATCGGCGTGGACGACGTGCACACGCCCGACCTCGGCGATGTCGCACAGGTCGGAGAGGGGGACGTGCCGGTATTCTGGGCCTGCGGCGTCACGCCCCAGGCCGTCGCCATGTCCTCCAAGCCTCCGCTCATGATCACCCATTCCCCCGGCCACATGTTCATCACCGACAAGCTGAACGAAGACGTGGCGGCCCTCTGAGCCGCCCTTGGGTCCCTTTCAGCCAGGTGCCCGGTAAGGCGTCATGATACCCGTGAGCACTGACATCGAGGACGTCATTCTCGACCACGACAAGCGCGGCATATCCGCGCTCAGGCCCCATCTTCCCGCGGGGTATGTGGACGAGGCCGCGCGGGTGGTCCTCGACAACCCGGGCACGGCCCTGATAGTGACCGGGTTCTACATCATGTGGGCCGACGGCCCCGAGAACGACGGCCCGCCCGGGGCTGTCGCCATGGGGAACGCACTCCGCGTGCTGGGGTACAACGTGGTCTACGTATCCGACCTCCACTCGACCGCGATAGTGGAAGGGCTGGTGGAAGATGGCTCGACCGTGGTGGACTTCCCATTCTTGGATGATGCGGAGAGTGGGATGTTCGCCGAGGGCCTTCTCAGGGAGACAGCGCCGTCGGTGCTCATATCCATCGAGCGGTGCGGCCCCAGCGAGGACGGCAGGGCGCGCAACATGCGCAACGCCGACATCACGGAGTTCAACGCCAAGACGGACTACCTGTTCGCGGGCAGCATACCCTCGGTCGGCATCGGCGACGGGGGGAACGAGATCGGCATGGGCAACCTCGCTGACGTGATCCCCACCGTGCCCACCCTCGTCGAGCAGCCCTGCGTCACCAAGGTCACGAAGCCTGTGATCGCCAGCGTATCGAACTGGGGAGGGTATGGCCTGGTGGCCGCGCTGTCGCGGCAGTCGGGACGCAACCTCCTTCCCAGCATCGCCGACGAGCGTGAGATGGTGCGGCGGGCAGTCGCGCTCGGAGCAGTCGACAGCTTTTCGGGCGACAGGGTCGAAAGGGTGGACGGATTCTCGCTTGAGGAGAACAGCCGGACCCTGGAGAGGCTGCACGAGCTCCTGTCCCCCGACCGCCAATAGCCCGGCGACCGCCGGGAGTTAGGAGCCCCTTCATATGGCAAGGCTCGCAGGCAGGATCTACGACGCGGCAACCGGCGAGACCGTGTCGGCCAGGGTGCACGTGTCCGACTCGACGGGCGCGTTCGTCCACCCGCCGGACGCCATACTGAAGGTGGGGCCGGGCGCGTCCTTCTTCTACTCGGACGGCGGGTTCGAGGTGGAGGTGACCAGGGGCTGGGCCCGCGTGGTGGTCGAGCGCGGCACTGAGTATGCGCCGGCCCGCATCGACATCGAGGCTCCCGGCCACGGCACGGTCACCGTCGACGTGCAGCTCGAGTGCTGGTCGCGGCTGGGCGACGAGGGCTGGCACCCCGGCAACACCCACATCCACTACGACGAGAAGGAGGAGCGGCCGGACGAGCGCCTGCAGCTCGATCCCCGGGTCGAGGACCTCAGGATGACCGCGGTGAGCATCCTCAAGCGGTGGGACCTGGAGTACGCTTCGAACAAGTACGCCCCCGGCGTGCTGACGGAATTCTCGTCGGCCCATCACTACGTCGAGTGCGGCGAGGAGAACAGGCACAACGCGGAGGCCTCCCACTCGCCCGGGTACGGCCACATCATGCTCCTGAACATCCGCAACGTCGTCGAGCCGGTGAGCCGCGGGCTGCTGGTCGACGCCTTCGACCCGGACTACCCGCCGCTGTCGTACGCCTGCGACGACACCCACAAGCAGGGCGGCATGGTCATCTGGTGCCACAACGGCCGCGGCATGGAGGCCCCGGTCGCCGCCGCGCTGGGCAAGGTCGACGCATTCAACCTGTTCGACCCCAACTGGATGGACGCCGAGTACGACATCTACTACAAGATGCTCGACGCCGGGATTAGGCTCCCCGCGTCGACGGGCTCGGACTGGTTCATCAGCTCGGCCAACCGCGTATACGCCCAGACGGGTGGGCCGTTCGAGCACGAGCCTTGGTTCGACGCGCTCAAGCGAGGGCGCACGTTCATCACGAACGGCCCGGCGCTGTCGCTGACCGTGAACGGAGAGCAGCCGGGGGCCGAGATCGAGGCGAGCGCCGGCGAGCGCCTTCCCACGCGGGTCACCTGGGACTCTCACTACCCCATCAGCCGCGCGGAGGTGATCTTCAACGGCCGCGTTGCCGCTGGCGAATCGTTCCCCGACGGCTGCGCGTCCGGGTCGCTCGAGACCGACGTGCCCGCCGCGTCCGACGGCTGGGTCGCCGCCAGGCTGTGGAGCCGGGCGCGCGACAGCTTCGCCCAGCCCGTGTTCGCCCACACGAGCCCTGTGTACGTGGTGACCGGGCAAGGTGGGCCGGAGAAGCGCGCCGCGTCAGCATACTTCGACGACGCCATCGAGCGGTCCATCGAGTGGGCGTCGTCGAAGGGCAAGTTCTACACCGACAACCAGAGGCGAGAGGTCGTCGACCTCTTCAGGGAGGGCCAGCAGGTATACAAGAGAGCGCTCGACGGCTAGTGTCCGGTGAAACGCCTTGCCCTTTCGGCGGCGAGGGTGCTGGCCGTCCTGATCGCCCTGTACCTGGCTATCGGGCTTCTCGCCAAGTTCACCAACGTGATCAATCACTTCATATACTTTCCTGAGAGTACCATCTACCAGGACCCCGGCGACTTCGGGCTGGAGTTCGAGGACGTGTACCTGACGACGTCCGACGGCGTTCGCATCCACGGCTGGTTCGTCCCGGGCTCCGGCGGGCCGACGCTCGTCTGGTTCCATGGCAACGGCGGCAATATCAGCAACCGTGTCGACAACATAGCCGGGCTGAACCGGCGTCTAGGAGTCAGCATCCTCATCATCGACTACCGGGGGTACGGGCTGAGCGAGGGCTCGCCCACCGAGCAGGGGACCTACCTGGATGCCGAGGCCGCGGTGGCCCACGCCCTCTCCAGGCCGGACGTCGACCCCGAGCGCGTGGTCCTGTTCGGCCGCTCCCTGGGATGCGCCGTCGCGGCTGAGATGGCCCTCAGGCACGATGTCTACGCCGTCGTACTGGAGTCGCCCTTCACTTCGGTCCTGGCGATGGCGAGGCAAGCCTACCCGTTCTTGCCTGGCGTCGGCCTCCTGGTGGGGGACATGTACGATACACTCGACAAGGCGGCCCGGATCGACGCGCCCATCATGGTCCTGCACGGCGACAGCGACGAGATAGTGCCGTTCGAGATGGGCCGCGAGGTGTTCGAGGCCGCACCGGAGCCGAAGCGCTTTTTCGCCATCCGCGGCGCCAGCCACAACGACACCTACGCCGTGGGCGGCGCACCCTACCTGGACGCGCTGGGGTCGTTCCTGGCAGAGCCGCATTCCGACCCATAGGAGGACTGGCAGCATGATACTTCGCCGACCGGACGTCGACGTGCAGATTCACGTGAACAAGTCGGTGTTCCACGCCGGCGACGAGCTCGATGCTCGCGTGGCGCTCGCCCCGAAGGGTGACTTCCACGTCCGTCATGGGAGGGTGGAGCTGGTCTGCACCGAGACCTGGGTGCAGAGGGTGGACTCTCAGTACGGCTCCTCTTACCACAGGAAGACAAATGACCTCAGCAGTGCTGGCGAGACTTTATGGAAGACCAGACCGTCTGGAACGGTGTGCCCTACTCGGCCGACCTGAGGGTGACCGTCCCGCAGGACGTGCTTCCTACCATGACCGGCGACAAGGTGCAGAAGATCGAGCCCGGCATCGCGTGGGCGGTCACGGTGGATCTGGATGTGGCCAGGGCTCGTGACATTCACGAGAGCCAGGAGATCACCGTCGTCGCGACTCCCACGCCCGGGGGCGAACGGCCCAGCCCAATCGCTACGGAGTCCAGGCGCGGGCAGTGCGTCCTCACGCTGGAGCTGTCCCGGAGCGAGGCTCGGTCGGGGGACCGCGTGGACGGCACCCTGCGCGCCGAGCCCCAGCAGGATATGACCGCGTCCGAGGCCAGGGTCGAGCTGGTCAGGGCCGAGAAGTTCGGCAACACGGAGCGTAGTGATCTCGTGGACAGCGCGTCACTCGAACGGGACCTGTCGCTGAAGTCCGACAGTACGCGGGAGTGGCGCTTCAGCCTGGACTTCGGCCAGGTCAGCATACCGAGCCTGAAGACCGAGAAGTCGTCGGTCAGGTGGCTCGTGAGGGGGCTGCTCGACCGGAGCCTGCGCTCCGACCCCAAGGTCGAACAGGAAATCGACGTAGTCTTCTAGCGGGACAGGTGCGAACACGAAGCCGTTACGTTGCGCCTGATTGAGCTGACCCGGACGCGGCGGTCTCGTCATGCCCCAGTACAGCGGAATGGGCTCAGCCGCAGGACTATCGGCGCAACACGTCTCCAGGCGTCGAGGAGTCCCTCAGTCAGCGTGTTGCCTCAGGAAGATAATCAGGTCTAGGTCGCCGGGAGAGAACCCCAATTCCGTCAGTCGAACGGCTGCTTCGGCTCGGAATTGAGTCCCGTGGTTTACGAGGTGTGCGATCAATTGGCTCAGCGGCTGTTCGTTTGGATTGCCGTACTGGTCATCGTAGGCGACCGTCGTTGAGACCGTCTCGTCCGTCAAATCCGAGCAGAAGCGCCTCTGCCGGTCCTCCTCCTTACGCCACAACTCAGCGAGTGCGTCGAGCGTTGGTATTTCGGTCTCCGCCAACTGGTCTGCCTTCCTGGCGTCCCTTAGCCTCTCTGGTGGCAAACCGCCTTCCCAGCGGGCCAGCCAGACCAGCTCCCCGACCAGGATGTGAACGAGCGTAGCGTGAAGGCTGCCGAAGCTGAGTCCGTCACCGACAGCGTGGTAGTCCGACTCCTCAACCTCCCTAGCGCGGTCCATGACCGCATGGTTTGCCCAACGGTTGTAGTCCAGGAGAACCCTGAAATAGTCTGCGTCTACAGGAGTCTTGTCACTGGTTCTCTTCATTCAACGCCGGAAAGCTGTCTCTCAAAGTGGGGCGATCATACTATATCCGCCAACCCAACGGTATACGGTAGCTCTTAGGGAAGGTGCTGCGACCCCCGGGTCCCCGAGGCGCCTAGCTGAGCCCCATCATCTTGTCGAGTCCGAAGACGAGGCCCTGGGTCTTGACGGACTCGCGTATCGCCATCAACACACCGGGCACGAAGCTCTCACGGCTCATGGAGTCGTGGCGCAGGGTGAGTGTCTGACCAGAAGTACCGAATACGATCTCGTGGTGAGCCACTCGGCCCGGCATGCGGCCACTGTGAATGGCTACGCCTTCGAGGTTTCCGCCTCGCGTCACGGCCTGAGTCTTTGTCTGGGTGAATGAATCTGTAAAGGGGGTCCCCTTTGTGTTGGCGGCCGCTCCGACGATGGCCAGTGCGGTGCCCGAAGGAGCGTCGGCTTTCGTCTCGTGGTGGACCTCGGCCAAGTCTGCATGGTCGAAGAAGCGCGATGCCACCTTCGCAAGGTGGATTAACAGGACAACTCCGAACGCGAAGTTCGGCGCAACTATGATGCTCGTCTGGTGCTCGTTCGCAAGGCGCTCGGCCTCCAGCAGGTTGGCCTGAGTAAAGCCGGTCGATCCGGTTACAACATTTGCACCTCGCACCGACGCGATGCGCATCGCGTCCATGGCCCCTTCGGCGTTGGTGAAGTCCACCACTACCTGCGCATCGCCTATGACCTCCCCAAGCGAGTTGGAGAGAGGGATGTCCCCCGAGCCGTCTGGCAGCCTGTACTTGGAGCCTCTGTCTGCCATTCTGGTCACCGCTCCGACTGCTTCGACCCCATCCTCTCGGCATATAGCCTTGACTATCTCCAGACCCGTTTTGCCATACGCGCCCTGGACCGCAACTCTGATCGTATCCATCCCTATGACCCTTGAAGGACTGGTTTCAGTGCTTCGACCCCAATCTTCTTATCATCTCCCCCATGTTGACTCGACAAGCATAGGGGCCAGGGTTGGCAGGCAGGAGGGCCTGTCTCCCCATCTCGACCGCTCAGCTACCAGTCGAGGCCGACCGCCCTGGTCAGGAACTCCGAGAACGGCGCGGCGGTGCGGCATGCGTCCGCGTAGATGTCGATAAAGCCGGGCGA
The DNA here is from genome assembly GCA_965261325.1 of Dehalococcoidia bacterium. Lineage (GTDB taxonomy): Bacteria > Chloroflexota > Dehalococcoidia > Lucifugimonadales > CAJWER01. The sequence continues at coordinate 1,164,135 of CBDHCU010000009.1, read as the reverse complement.
GATCACGTCGTCCTCGTCGAATGTGGTCCCGGCGGCAAACGACTTGAGCTTCAGGTATTCGATGAGCGGGTGGGCAGGGTCTACCCCCTTCGGAGCGCGCTTGAGCGCGTCGCCCTCCAGGGTGAACCTCGAACTGAAGTCCTCGTCGCCGACGATGCGCTCCCACCTGCCGGGGTTTTCGACAATCGCCCCGCGTATCTTCCCCAGGGTTGCCGAGTTGGGCATCCATATGCCCGCCCCTGCGAACACGCTGCCCGGCTGCAGGTGCAGGTAGAACCCCGGCCCGTGGACCTCCCGCCCGACCTCGTGCCGAAAGTGGGCGCCTGCGTTGGTCTTGTAAGGGCTCTTGTCCTTCGAGAACCGCACGTCCCTGTATATCCTGAACATCGACCCACCCGATGGGCGCGGGTCCGCCACCATGTGGGGGCTGATCTCCCTGAGCTTCTCGCCGAAGTCGGCCACGAAATACAGCAGGGGATTGCGAACGTCGCGCTCGTAGCGGGCCTTGTTGGCCTGGAACCACTCGCGGTTGTTGTTCATGGAAAGCTCGGCCAGGAACTCGAACAGGGCCGGCGTGAAATGTGCGGTTGGATCCATCATGTCACCCCAGAGAAGGCTAAGAAACTATCTCAAACTGGCGGCGATTCTCATACTCATCTGCCGTAGCGCCAATCATCCAACGGGGACTATCCCCCATCCCTTCGGCAAGCTCAGGGCAGGCTCTAACCTTCCCCCTGAGGGGGAAGGGATTTTGGGATAGTTGCTTTGCGGACGCCGCCGCTGGCCGCATCATATGCTGCTCACGATCCCAAGCTCGCCCTCCAGCTCCCATAGGGTCAGGTCGATGGCGTGGACGATCTCGTCCACGTCGCTCCGGGTGATTACGAGGGGCGTGCCCAGCACGATGACCCCGCCGGACGACCCCAGAAGCAGGCCGCGGCTCCTGAGCTTCTTGCGAATCCTGGAGTCGATGTCGAGCTCCGCCGCGAAGGGCTCCCTGGTCTTCCGGTCGCTCACTAGCTCGACCGCGCACATCAGGCCAAGGCCGCGCACGTCGCCGACGGACGGGTGGTCGGCCATCAGGGTCTCGAGCTGCCCCTTGAGGTAGGCCCCTGTCTCGGCGGCGTTCTCCACGAGGCGCTCGGTCTCGATGATCTCTATGTTCTTCAACGCCGCGGCCGAGCAGACAGGATGTCCGGTCGCCGTGAAGACGTGCCGCAGGTAGTTGTCCTCTCCCGCGAACACGCCTGCCACCTCGTCGGTGACGATGGCGGCCCCGAAGGGCAGGTAGGTGCTGATGACGCCCTTGGCGACGGCCATGATGTCGGGCACGACACCCCAGTGCTCTAGGGCGAACATCCGGCCCGTCTGCCCGAACCCGGTGACTATCTCGTCCGCCACCAGCAGCACCCCGTACCGGTCGCAGATCTCCCGCAGCATGGGCCAGTACTCGTCGCCCGGGACGGCGCAGGTCCGGGCCGCGACCGGCTCCGCGAAAACCGCCGCGACCGTGTCGGGGTCGTTCTCGACGATCAGCGTCTCGACGGCACCCGCGCATAGCATCGCGCACTCGGACGGCGTCTGGCCTCCCAGCGCGCATCGGTACGGGTTGGGCTGCGGGGCGAACAGCAGTCCGGTCAGCCCCGTCTCGTAGCTCTCGCGGAGGCCGGGCGTGCTCGTCCCGAGCCAGTGTACGCCGCCCGTCGCGCCGTGGTACGAGCCGTCTCGGCTGACGATCTTGTGGCGCCCGGGCTGGCCCCGGCGGCTATGGTAGCCGCGCACGATCTTCAGTGCCGTCTCGGTAGCCTCGGACCCGCCGCTGACGGGGAAGACCCGGTTCAGGCTGCCGGGGGCGAGGGACGCCAGCTTCTCGGCCAGCATCACGGTAACGGCCGTGGTCATGCCCGCGGGCATGAAGCTGAGCATCTTCGCCTGCTCGAAGGCGGCCTCGGCTATCTCGGTCCTGCCGTGGCCGACGCTGACGGACATGTAGCCGCCGTTCACGTCGATCCACTCGCCGCCCTCCGAGTCCGTGACGCGGAGGCCCTTGCCCTCGACAGCAACCACCGGGCCGCCCGTCTCGGCCATCTCAGTCCAGTCGCGGTTCGCCATCCAGAGATGGCGCGCCGCCGATTCCCGCAGTTCTTCAGTGCTTCGCATCGAGCACCCCCATGCCTCCGCCCGAAAGGGGCAAGACTAACGGCGCCTAGTATCGCACAAGCAGCAGCACGCCGCGTCTGACTTGTCTCAGATTGCGCGGCGCTGCGGGAGGCCCTTGTTCTCAGCTACTTCACACAGGGATGACGCACAGGAAACGACTTTCGTCCTCTGAGACCAGTCCTTCCATGCCTCCGTCCAGCGTGGCCAGCTGTCCGTTTCGCTGCATTGCTGCAGCCATCAGTACAGCATCTGTGATCTGACGGTATCCCTGGAGACGGGCGCCAATTGATTCCGGCAGGTGTACGATGGACTGATCTAGAGACCAGAATGTATGAGACCCTAACCGTGTCAGCCTCTCCAGGACGGCAATGGCGTCGAGAGGTGTGACTGGATGCCGTACTACCAGCGGATTGCAGGACAGGCGGACAAAGCCCGCCTCCGTCAAGGTGCATGTTGCCCAGCCATAATGCTGGCGCACCTCGAACCATGCTCTAGCTGCGGAGTGGTGTACGTGGTTGGGCCAGGCGAGGGCTACGAGTACGTTGACGTCGAGCAGCGCTGTCACGGCCAGTCGCTCAGTGACTGGTAGACGTCCTCGCTGGTAATCGGCTCTGCGTCGTCAGGGACGGCGAACACGGTCCCGTCTCCGATATCCTCGGCGGTGGGCGCGCCCCTGAAGCCGCGCCGCGCCAGTTCAGACAGGGCGGTGCCTAGGCTAGTCCCCTTCCGCTCCGCCAGCGCACGGGCAACTGATAGAACGTCATCGTCGATGGTCACCGTAGTTCTCATAGCAGCATCATTGCATCGTCGCATCGATCTGTCAACCCATAGCAGGTACTGCCTCGTTATGAATAAGCCATCTGCCGTCGAATGGCTAGACCTCGTCCAGAACGCATCATTTGGAACGGGCGCTCGGTTAGAGTTCGGGGATTCGGCCAAAAGCGTACTTCTGTTAGTATAGCGACAGGAGGCTCACGATGCGCGAAGCAGCTTCGATATTGGCAGGTTGGTAAGTACGCCCTCAACATACGCACAGTTAGGGAGGGCGTCGTGCAGTATGACTCGCTATCGCAGGGGGAGAGGTCGGCTGCACAGGAGTCGTTCAATGCGGCTAGGGCCAAGTACAAGGACGTATTCGCTGTAGTCAACAGGGAGTGCCGAAGAATCGGCCATTGACCGCGATGCTTGGCCTTGACAGGATTGGGGGATGTATGGCGACTTGGCTCGTGTTGCGGGGTTGCCCTCTAGGCTCTTGGCTGGTTTGCACGGGTGCCATCACGGAGGCCCTGCCTGTGCCCTGCACGTAGGCCGCAACCGTATTCTCAGGCTACATCCGGCCAGCCGACAGGTCAATAGTCGATGCATCATACTTTTCTTAGAACGCGATCCAATATCCCATAGCTCCATATCCCAGATCCACCACCTAATTTGGACGGATGGCGTGACGGACTGCCTCTGAGGCTATGGCTGTGCACCTTGCCGGGGATGGGTTCCCGCCCCCGACTGCTCGGGGGCAGGCTCTTCGCGGGAATGACGGAGGTGGGGGATTTGGGCATATCACGTCAGATTGACACCTGAACAGCGCTGGACTAATATGATTCTACGGACGCGGACGGCAGGGCAACGTAGCTCAGAGGCAGAGCGGGCGCTTCATAAGCGCTAGGTCACAGGTTCGAACCCTGTCGTTGCCACCAGGTCGGGTGTGCAGTTGGACGGGACCGGCGGATTTGGGCGGTTAGCTCAGTGGTTAGAGCGCTCGCCTCACACGCGAGAGGTCCGAGGTTCAAATCCTCGACTGCCCACCACCGGCTTTGGTGTGCCAGGTCCTCGTCGGAATTGTGCCGAAGTGGCGGAACGGCAGACGCGCTACGTTCAGGACGTAGTACCCTTACGGGTGTGTGGGTTCAAATCCCTCCTTCGGCACCACACCAGATTTCGTAGCTGAAAATCCCGCTCTCCGGCCCAAATGCCGCCCTTGCCGCCCAAAACCACTCCTGTTCGACCACTGGCGGCGCCTAAGCTTCTTGCTTTTGCATTTCGCTTGACGACTGCTATCTGTCACGGGCGGAAGGAGATTAGGTCACGGGGTGTCGATGGCCAGCGATAATATCCGCCTAAGACGTATCGTCGAGGACGGCAGGGACGACTTCGTCCTGGTAGGCTGCGAGCAGGAGACTCTCTCCGGCTTCTAGTACCCTGGGAGGCGAGCTTATGGGCGGACAGTTCGATGGCAAGGTGGCCCTGGTCACCGGTGGAAACGCGGGCATAGGCGAGGCATCGGCGCTGCAGTTCGCCCGCGAGGGCGCCAGGGTCGCCATAGCCGCGAGGCGGGCGGCGGAGGGCGAGCGGGTCGCCTCCAGGATCCGTGACGGCGGCGGCGGGGCCGTATTCATCCAGGCGGACATGGCGGACCCGGAGCAGGTCGAGGCGATGGTCGAGACGACCGTCTCGACGTTCGGCGGCCTCGACTACGCCTTCAACAACGCGGGCATCGTGCTTGACGTGGGCCTGACCCACGAGCACACCGAGGAGGACTGGGACTCTACGATCGACATCAACATGCGGGGCCTGTGGCTCTGCCTGAAGTACGAGATACCCCGGATGATCGAACGGGGCGGCGGCGCGGTGGTCAACAACTCGTCCACGGCCGGGCTGCAGGGCGGCATAGGACGCATGGCCTACCGCGTCAGCAAGGCCGGCGTCAACGTGATGACGCGCACGGCCGCGCTCGAGTACGGCGGCAAGGGCGTCCGCGTGAACGCGGTCCTGCCCGGCGCTATCCACACTCCGATCCTCGACCGGATGGAGGTCGCCACGCCGGGCATATCGGACGAGATCCTGGGCAGGATGGTCGTCGGCCGCATCGGCACTCCGGAGGAGATCGCCGCGGCGGTTATCTGGCTGTGCTCGGACGCCGCATCCTTCGTCAACGGCGCCCTGCTGTCCATAGACGGCGGGACGACGGCGGGACGCTTCTATCAACTGGAGAACTGAGCCATGGCAGCACAATTCGACGGCAAGGTGGCCCTCGTCACCGGAGGCAACGCTGGTATCGGCAAGGCGACGGCGCTGCAGTTCGCCCGTGAGGGCGCCCGCGTGGTCATCGCCGCCAGGCGGGCCGACGCCGGCGAGCGGACCGTGTCCGAGATACGCGACGCCGGCGGCGAGGCCATATTCATCCGCACCGACGAGTCCCGGACCCGTGTCCCGGACCGAGGACGTGAAGAACATGGTCGACACCGCCGTCTCGACCTACGGCAGGCTCGACTACGCCTTCAACAACGCCGGCATCGTGCTCGACCGAGGGCGGACGCACGAGCACACGTTGGAGGACTGGGACGAGACGATCGGCATCAACCTCAAGGGCCTGTGGCTCTGCGTCAAGTACGAGGTCGTGGCGATGCTCGAACAGGGCGTCGGGGCCATCGTCAACGGCGCCTCGACCTCCGGGCTCGTCAGCGGCATGGACCGGATGGCGTACCGCGTCAGCAAGGCGGGCGTCATCATGATCTCTAGGACGGCCGCCATCGAGTACGCCAAGCAGGGCATACGCGTCAACTGCGTCTGCCCGGGCACCGTCCACACGGCGATCCTCGACCGGATGAACGCCGAGGACGCGGGCCTGCTGGAGCGGGCGTCGGCGCAGGAGGAGATGGGCCGCGTCGGACAGCCGGAGGAGGTCGCGGAGTGCGTCGTATGGCTGTGCTCCGACTCCGCCTCCTTCGTCAACGGGCACGTCATGCCCATCGACGGCGGCTTCATGGCCGGCCGCCTCGGCCTCTAGTATCGATTCAAGGTAGTTTTGGCGAACGTCCAGCCCCCCGCCCCTCTGGGTTCCCGCCCCGTATCGAGTACGGGGCAGGCTTTTCGCGGGAATGACGGCAATCCGAGGGTTCTGTCATATTTAGATTGAAGCAGTACTAGGCTGGTCGGATTACAATGCTATACTGTGAGCCTGATCATACCGTAGCAGGAGCGCAAGTATGAGAAGACTGCTCTCTAAGGTGCCTCACCTGATTGTCCTATTGCTCCTCGCTTATGCCGTAGTAAGCCTGGTACCGCCGCCAATCTGGAATGAGAACCGGATTACTGTCGCGTCGATCCTGGGCATCATCCTCATCGCATTCATTCTCTACTTCAAATGGCTAAGGAATAGGCTGCTCTTCCTCAATAGCTGGCCGACTCCGGCCACCAATTCCAGGATTCGTCACTATCTGAGGATACTGCTCTTGCTCGATTATTCCCCAAGGAAGGCCCGTACGCTGAAGCAAGTGTTTCTTTCTATGCTAGTCCCTTTCTTGACTCTCTTGCTGTTCATAGTGGCGATAATCATGGCTTCCTTATTCTTCGACGTGTCTGACGACTTCCGTAACATAGTGTTAAGGTCCGGACTGTGGATGCTACTGGGGCTCGTATTCGTAAACCCGGTGCTTCATGGGCTAGTATTCAGGTTGAGGATCAAGTACGACCTCAAGAACGCCCTTATATCCATCGTTATTTACCTGCCGACGTTCATTTTCGCGTTCATTGTGTTCCTGCATTTTGCTAGGGATGCTCTGAACAATCGGCTTCAGGCTGGGCCGAGTTGACCGGGGTGGTTTTGGGGGCGTTGAATTGCCTCATGGTGCCGTGGTGGGGGTTATTCTCGGCCTACAACCGGCCCTGACAGGGCGTTTCGCCGCCGTTAGGCCTGATTTTGGGCGCACTTATACAAGGTTTCACGCCGCCAGGTACTGTTCGGCCCTCATCAAGTTGGCAAACCCCAGCAGCGTCATCAGCCGCTGCGTGTTCTTGGACAGTCCCCTGTAGCGGACCTTGGCGTAGCCGAAGTGCCGCTTGATGTACAGGAACGGATGCTCCACCTTAGCTCTGACCGACGCTTTGCGCTTCTCCGACACCGCCTCAGGACTCTCAGGCTCCAGCTTCCGACGCTGGCCGGGCCTCATCGCCACCTGCCACTCCACATCCAAGCCCCGGTTGCCCAGCCTCTTGTCAACTCCCTGATACCCAGCATCTCCCCACACCTGAGACTCCCCACCGTGCAGCAACCGGGGCAACTCAGTCAGGTCATGCACGTTCGCAGATGTCGTGGTCATGCTGTGCACCACTCCCGTCTGCGAGTCCACACCGATGTGCACCTTCATCCCGAAGTGCCACTCGTTACCCTTCTTCGTCTGGTGCATCTCGGGGTCGCGCTCTTTAGCCCGATTCTTCGTCGATGAGGGCGCCGCTATGATGCTCGCGTCCACTATCGTCCCCTCCTGAAGACGGAGACCCTTGGACTCCAGATAGCGGTTGATCTCCTCGAACAGACCCGAGCCCAACTCATGCTCTTCCAGCAGGTGGCGGAAGTTCAGAATCGTCGTCTCGTCCGGCAGCGGCCCAGGCAGTCTCAGCCCTACGAACCGCCTCACCGATTCGACCTCGTAGAGCATGTCCTCCATCCCAGGGTCGCTCAGGTTGTAGAACAACTGCACGCAGTGTATGCGAAGCATCGCCGACAACTCGTAGGGACGCCGACCTCGGCCAGCATTGGGATAGAATGGTCGGATGCGCTCTTCCAACTCTTCCCACGGGATCAGTCCATCCATGCGCTCAAGGAACTTCTCCCTGCGAGTCTTTCGCTTCTTGCTCTCGTAGTCCAAGTCCGCAAACGTCGGCTGGTTCATTGCCTCGCCTCCCACGTCTTCAAGCCTTGGCCCTATGTTACTATCCCGCAAACCACAGGGACTTATTCAGAGCATCCCTAGGGCGCTTGAAGGCGAGACGCCATTTCTTGCCATCTCTTGGTTCGAAATCATGCTTGCGTCATACTTCGGCGCAATTGCATGCATATTGGTTGTGCTAACGCATCGAGTTGGCATAGACCCAGCATCCGCGCCTGTGATAACCACTCACCGCTTTTACCAGCCTACTGAGATAGCAATATCTCTGGGTTCCCTCGTCGGCATTGCGACAGTGGTCCTCCTGGCATCGGTTCGTTGAGTTTAGCGTGTGGCGATCCCGGCGCAGCAAGATCGGTGTCGAAACCGGGTTGCATCGACGCCGAAGGGCCTCCGGGAATCAAGCCGACAGCTCGGTGTCATGCCTCCGCCCCGTCACGGGCGCGGGCGAGCTGGTGCGGACCACCCCTCCCACTTCCCCAACTGTGGCCCCTGTCGCATCCCTGGAATTGGCTGAAAACACCCGTGCTAACCCATTGACTGCGTACATGCGTTCCGCTATTCTGTTCGCAGACTCGCCCCCCAGGGCCAAAGGTGCTCCGGCCGCCAACCCGCCAAAGCACAACAGCGAAAACTGCACCCCCATGCAAGCGGCGGCCGGAGCACCAGCCCTATTCACTGGGTGGGCCTCGCTTCTCCTCCGTTCGCCCTGAGCTTGTCGAAGGGCTACACAGTCCTGCCGAATTCGCGCTCGAGCCTGGCCGACGTGAGGTGGATCATGGTCGGCCTGCCGTGCGGGCAGGTGTGAGGCTGGCGGCATCCCTCCATCTGGCGCATCAGCTCCGACATCTCGTGCAGCGTGAGGGTCTCGTTGGCCCGGATAGCGCCGTGGCAGGCGATTGAGTAGGCGGCCCGCTCCTCCCAGCTCTCGAACCCACCGCCCTCGGCCATAGTGTCGAGCACGTCCGACAGCGCTTGGGCCGGGTCCGTGCCCGTCAGGAGCGACGAGACGGCCCGGATCATGTAGGTGCGGTCTCCGAAGTGCTCGACTACGAAGCCAAGGCCTCCCAGGAGCTCCTGCTGCGCCTGCAGCATTTCCTGCTGGCGAGGGTCGAGCTCCACCGTCTGCGGCTCCATGAGGCTCTGGGAGTCCGCGCCCTTCGTCCGGAACTCTTCCGTAACCCTCTCGAAGACGACGCGCTCGTGGGCCGCGTGCTGGTCGACTAGGTACATGCCGTCGGGGCCCTCTGCCGCGATGTACGTGCCCTGCACCTGTCCCAGGACCCGCAGCGCCGGCAAAGCGGCTTGGGGGAGCGTCGGCGCCGGGCCGGGCCCGGGCTGCGTCGTGCCTGGGGTGTCCCCGTTGCGCGGCGCATCGGCCCCCAGCAGCAAGGGGGGCTGCGGCCGCTCGTTCGGGTTGGCCAGCGGCGGCTGGGCCGGATGAGCCTCCGTCGTCGTTGAAATGGGGGCCTGATGCCCGACCGGCGTATCCCGCATCTCAGGCACTGGAGATCCGGCGGCGAGAGCGGCCCTCACCGCCTGCTGGACCACCGAGAAGACCGGCCCCTCCCTCCGGAACCGGACCTCGACCTTGGAGGGGTGCACGTTGACGTCTATCTCGGCGGGCGAGGCCCTGACGTCGACGACGGCGATCGGGAACCGGCGCTCCATCAGGAAGCCCCGGTAGGCGTTCAGTATCGAGTAGGTGAGCGTTCGGTCCTGCACCCAGCGGCCGTTCACGAAGGTGGTGATGTGGCTCCTGTTCGAGCGAGAGATCGACGCAGGGCTGACCATGCCGTAGAGCCCCGGCCTGTCCGCGCCGCGCTCCACGTCCACCTCCAGCATGGCATGAGCGACGTTTGCGCCGTACACGTCCGCAAGCACCTCCCTGAGGTCGCCCGATCCAGTGGTGCTGACGGCTACCCTGCCGTCCAGGGCCAGCTCGAACCTGACGGCGGGGTAGGCCAGCGCGTAGCGCGACACGACTGCCTGGATCCTGGACGACTCGGCGGCGGTCGAGCGCATGAACTTCCGCCGGGCGGGGAAATTGGCGAACAGGCGCTGGACGGTCATCGTCGTCCCCGCACCCGCGCCCGCCGGGCCTGTGGAGACGGTCTTGCCCTCCGACACCTCCACGTGTGCGCCCTGGGGGCTGTCCGGCGTCCTGGAGACGAGCGTCACGTGCGACACCGCCGCGATGCTTGGAAGCGCCTCGCCGCGGAACCCGAGGGTCGATATCGCCTCCAGGTCGGGCACGTCAGTGAGCTTGCTGGTGGCGAATCGCTTGAAGGCCAGGAGGGCTTCGTCCGCTGGAATCCCCGACCCGTTGTCGGCGACCCTGATCTCGTCGAGGCCCCCGGCCGCAATGCCAATCCTGATATCGGTGCTGCCAGCGTCGAGCGAGTTCTCGACAAGCTCCTTGACGACCGAGGCCGGACGTTCGATGACCTCGCCGGCCGCGATCTTGGACGATACGTCCTGGGGCAGCAGACGAATGGGCACGGCCTGTCTCCGCTAGCCCACGCCCCCGCCGTCCATCACCAGCGGCGTGCCCGTCACGAACGAGGCCTCGTCGGATGCCAGGAAGACGACGCCCGCGGCAATCTCTTCGGGCTGGCCGACACGCTTGAGGTAGCTGCCCTCGGCGGCTTCGCGGTAGAAGTCCTCCTCTGAGGCTCCCGCGAAGGCGCGGTGCCTCTCCGAGGCCGGCGTCCGGACCGATCCGGGACAGACGCAGTTGACGCGGATATTGTCCGGCGCCAGGTCCATCGCCAGGCATCGGGTGAGCTGCAGCAGCGCACCCTTCGACGAGCTGTATGGCACGAAGCCCGGTTGGGCGATGAAGCTGCTTACGGAGGCGATGTTGACTACCGACCCGCCCCCGGCCGCCTTCATGTGAGGAATGACGTGCTTCACGGCGTTCGCGGGCCCCAGCAGGTTGACGCCCAGGACTCGCTGCCAGTCGTCGGCCGTAACATCCTCGATCTTGCCGAATACAAACGCTGCCGCGTCGTTGACCAGAATGTCGATCCTGCCGAAGGCCCTGAGCGTCGCTTCGACCATCGCCTCGATGTCCGACTCAGCCGAGACATCCGCCATGATGTACGTCGCTATTCCGCGGGCCTCCTGGATGAGCCGCAGGGTCTCCTGGCCGCCCTCGATGTCGATGTCGCCGATGGCTACAAGCGCGCCTTCATCGGCAAAGCGTTGGCAGATCGCGCGGCCGATCCCCGATGAGCCGCCAGTCACTATCGCCACCTTGTCCCTCAGTCTCATGTCTGGCCTCCGGGCTGCGCCCTCAGTGCGTGTATGAGATTATCGCATTCGGCGGGGTCGCTGTCCCAGGTAAATGGGGTTCTTCGCGGCAGTCTCAGTCGAGATGGAAGACCTCTTCGAGCTCGACCAGCATCTGGTCCGGGCGCGCGCCGGGCGGGATCTCGAAGAAGGGCGCCATCATCTCCTGCCAGCGGCGGTTGGCGTCCTCCGCCTCCATCCCGGCAACGGACGCCGCGAGGCTCTCGGCGGCCTCGAAGTAGCCGAACAGCAGCCCGTCCTCCCGCATGAACAGCGAGTAGTTGTGCCAGCCGTTGCGGGACAGCGCTTGGAGCATGTCCGGCCACACGGCCCGGTGATGCTCCTCGTACTCCTCCAGCCTGTCTTCCTTGACCTTGAGCAGGAACCCCACTCTCTTCATTGCCGCCCTCCTCTAGGCCTCTGGCCGCCTCGCGGCTTGTGCGCTACAGCCTTGTAGTGTGCGTCCGAGACGGGGTACGGCCCCTCGACCGCAAGCCCCGCCGATTCCAGTATGCCCGCCAGGGAGTCGTAGGTGATCCCCGACGACCGCCGCTCGTCCGCCCTCCACTGGACGATGACCGCCTGGCCGCCTGGCTTCAGCAGCCGGGCTATGTCGCGCGCGATGGCTTCGCGGCCATCGTCCGTTTCCGGGTAGTGCAAGACCAGGAAGCAGAGCACGAAGTCGGCGGCGGAGTCGGGCACAGGCGAGTCGGCGCCGCCGTTCCATACGGCCTCTACGTTCGAGAGCCCGGCATCGGCGCACCGCTCTTTCACGAGCGCCACCATCCTCGGCTCCTTGTCCACGGCGAACACCTTGCCGGATGGGCCCGCCAGCTCAGCCGCCGCCAGCGTCAGGTACCCGGGACCGCAGCCGTAGTCGACTATGGTGTGGCCGCGGCCCACGCCGTGGGCCGCCAGCACGTCGCGAGGGCCCACGCCCTCGAACCTGGCTCCGTCCAGCAGACTCTCGATCCACTCCCTGCTGTAACGCTCGCTCATTCTGTCCTCAGCCTCACGGCTTTGAGCTTGTTGTTGAACCTGTCCGAGACCAGCAGCACACCGCTCCCGTAGAGACGCAGGCCGTTGGGCGCGTTCAGCCCCGCCAGTACCGCCGCCCCGCCGTCGCCGAAATCCCCCGCGTCTGGCCCGCCGGCGACCGTCTCCAGCCTGCCCTCCCGATTCACCCGGCGCACGCGGTTGTTGCCGGTGTCGGACACGTAGACGACCCCATCGGCCGAGACCTCCAGGCCCCAGGGCTCGTTCAGCATCGCCCGGTCGGCGGGCGTACCGTCTTCCGAGAAGCCCCTGGCGCCGGTGCCCACAATTGTACTGATTATGCCCTCTCCGTCGATCTTGCGCACCACGTTGTGGTCACGGTCGCTGAAGTACAGGTTGCCCGCGCCGTCGAACCTGATTGCCGTGGGCGCGCCCACCCGGGCCTCGACGGACGGGGCCCCGTCGCCCGAATAGCCCGGCGTGCCGGTGCCGGCGACCGTCTCGATGATGCCGGACGAGGCGTCGACCCGCCTGATCCGGCCCGCCTCGGCGTCGCCCACGTAGATGTCGCCGCCCGGCCCGTGCTCCACCGAAAGGACGTGAACGAGGTTGGCGGCGATGGCGGGGCCCCCGTCGCCCCGGTCCCACTTCTCGCCGGCGCCGGCCACGACCCGGATTATGCCGTCTTCGTCCACAAGCCGCACGTGGCCGTGCCTCGTGTCCGCTATGACGACCCGGCCCCGAGAGTCGACCGACACGTCGTGGGGATTGCCCAGGTACGCCTCCGTGGCCGGGCCGTTGTCTCCCCCGTGTGCCCTCGCGCCGTTGCCCGCCATGGTGCGGATAATGCCTGTGTTCGGGTCGATAGCCCGGACACGCTGGTTCCAGACGTCCGCGACGTATATGTGGCCGTCGGGCCCTACGGATATGCCGCCCGGCCCTCGCAGGAAGGCCGCGGTGGCCTCTTCGCCGTCGTGTACGCTCGTGCCTCCAAGCACGGTGGTGACGATGCCGGTCGCCGCGTCGTACCGCCTGACCCTGCCCGATCAGTCCGACCACAGCACAGTGCCGTCCGGGTCGGCCCAGAGCCCGACCTCGCAGGAGTTGCAGCGAGTCTCGGGGCCGGGCAGCCCCTCCTCGCCGAAGCCCGGAGAGCCGGCGCCGACGAGCGTTTCCACCACGCCCGTACGGCCATCCACCCTGCGAATCCTGAAGCCGTACTTCTCGCCGACGTACAGGTTGTCGTGGTCGTCGACGTAGATGGCGTCGGGCATGAAGACGCTGGCCTCGACTGCGGGACCACCGTCGCCGTTGGACGCCGCCTGCCCGTTGCCGAACACTGTCGTGACTGTGCCCGACTCCATGTCGATCTTGCGTATCCGGTGGTTCGAGTTGTCGCACACGTACAGGTTGCCCCGCGAGTCGAAGGCGAGATGCTCCGGGTGGTGGAACCCTGCAAGATCCGCAGGGCCGCCGTCTCCATGGTATCCGCCCATGCTGAGACCCGGCCCCGACGCCGGGTGGCTGTCCCCGTCCTCCGACGGGTGGTGGCGCGCGTCCCACCCCGCGAACCTGTCGATGGTCCCGGTACGCGCGTCGATGCGGCGGATATTGTTCGCCCACTCGCTCGATATGTAGACGTTGCCCTCGCGGTCGATCGCTATGCCGCAGTGGGTGTCGAGCTCCGCCTCGACCGCGTCGCCGCCGTCGCCGCCGCGCCCCTTGCTACCGCTGCCCGCTATGGTGGTGATGGTGCTCGTGGAGGCGTCGATTCGCCTGATGGTTGAGTTTCCCAGGTCCGAAAGGTACAGGTTGCCGTCGTCGTCTATGCGCAGGTCGTGGGGCTGATCGAACAGGGCCTCCGCAGCGGGGCCGCCGTCACCGGAGTTGCCGGGCACCCCCTGGCCAGCGTACTCGTGCAGTATACCGTCCACGTCGATGCGCCAGATCCGGTGGCCCCAGTAGTCTGCGACGAACAGGTCGCCGGCAGCGTTCCGTGCGATGCCCATGGGCCAGCCGGCGGGCGCCTCTCTGGCGGGCACGCCCTCGACGTACCCAACCCCGGCAACCGTCACGATGGCGCCGGGCTCCATCCGGGCGAACAGCTCGTTCAGGTTCATACGTATAGCGTACCTGCCCTCAAGACTTGTGGAGCAGCACCACGTTTTCCTTCGGGAAACTGGGCCGCCACCCGTGCGCGTCGGCGATCCATCCCATGGTGCGCCTGCTGTAGAACGCTATGTGGGTGGGGTCCCTGTGATAGTACCACTCCGGGAAGTCAGCCCAATCGTCCAGCATGGCCGTCATGACCCCCAGCCATCCCCCAGGTCTAAGGAGTCCGTCCAGCGCGCGGAAGTCCCTGGCCGGGTCGTCGAAGTGCTCCGCCGTCTCGGTGCACACGATGAAGTCGTAGGTGTCCTGCAGGACAGCCCGGTCCGGGTGGAAGTGCTTGTCGTAGACGGAGACGACAAACCCATCCTCAGCCATCATCGCGGCAAGGGCGGGCCCGGGTCCCGCGCCGTAGTCCAGCCCCTTGGATCCGGGATCGAGCTGCGGCTTCATTTGGCTCCAGAGCCGGTCCAGGAAGGCGCGGTAGTCGGCGTCGTCCGGGTTGTTGTCGTGCTCCAGGTACCGCCGCCGCTCGGCCTCGTGTCCGACGTGGAATCGAGCGGATACGGAGACGAGGTCGCACACGGCGCAGTGTACGAAGTCGCGTGTCATGGCGCGGTTCCGCACGCTATGGAACGGCGACGCTCCCGATCCGCAGAGCGGGCACGCCTCCGCGCCCGGGTGACCGTGGTCTCGCGTGGCTGTCGTAAGCGGGCTCCCCTCAAGGTGCATTCAGGCGTCGCGCCGTTCGAGATTGAGCCATGCAGCCTCTTCGGGAGAGATTGCGACGCCGAGCGCCTCCAGTGACGACGCGGTCTCGCGCATCGTGGCGGGCCCGATGATGGGGAATACAGGGAATGGCTGGGCGAGCACGTAGGCGAGGGCGATGGTCGTCGGCTCGACGCCTTTCTCCTTCGCAAGGACGCGGGCCCGCTCCCGGCGCTCGAGGTTGTCGTCGCCGAGCCAGGATGCCGGGAACGTCACGGGCCCGTCGGTCGCGAAGAATCCCTGGGCCTGGCTCGACCAGGAGAGAAGCTGCACCTGCCGAGCCTCCAGCCAGCGCCTCGATTCCTGCCCCGAGGCGGCCACGCAACCCTCCCACGGCGGCTCGATCATCCTGGCCAGGCTGAAGTTGTTGCTCAGCACCGAGAAGCCCGTCCGTCCCCGTATCGCCGCGTACTCGTTTGCCTCGTCGAAGCGGGCGATGGACCAGTTCGACCCTCCGAATGCCCGAATCCGGCCCGCTGACACGTGCTCGTCGAGCACGTCTATGAACTCCCCAACCGGGACCTCAGGGTTGTCGCGGTGGAGGAGGTAGACGTCCACGTAGTCGGTGCCAAGCTCGTCGAGGCTGCGCGCCAGCTGGGTAGTCACCTTCTCGGGGTAACAGTCGGGCGTGTGGGCGCCCTTGGTGATGACGACCGACCGGTCGCGTATGCCCCTGTTCCGCATCCACGTCCCCAGCGTCGCCTCCGACCCGGCGTACACCCTCGCCGTATCGAAACAGGTCCCGCCCGTCTCAAAGAAGTCGTCGTACATCACCGAGGCGTGGCGCAGGTCGTTCCGGTTCAGCGTGCCCATCACGATGCGCGACACCGGCTTGTCGACGCCGTCCACGCTGCCGTATGTCATGGACGCGTCAGGCCGAGGCGCCAGCGGTCGGCCGTGGACGGGTACCGTCAGCCGTTCGGGCCGCTCCGCGTCGTACTCGACGCCGATGGCCTCGCGCCAGCGGTCCAGCGTCCTCATGTTGGCCAGCGAGTCCTCCCACGTCATCCCCGGGAAGCTGGCCTGGCGGCGGTCGATGTTCTCCGCGACGTGGTCCGCCTCTATGGCGTAGAGCCACCTGTCGGTCGTGACCTCCGCCCGCTCAGGCTCCCGGCCGGCGCGGTGGACCTCGATATGGCTCGTCCCGCCCTCGCGCCCGCTGCAGAACCACGGCTCAGGCACGACCAGATGCCCCTCGGTGCCGTGGATGCGCACCTCGCTGCCCATCGCCAGGCGCACGCCGCACGAGACCTCCGCGACGATGTCCCCATCGAACAGCAGCGTGGCCGCCGTATACTCGTCGACCCGGGTCTCCAGTCCGACGTGGCCGACAGCGTGCAACTCCCGGGGCTCAGCCACATCCACGCCCAGGGCCACGGCCGCCACGAGCCGGCTCATCGAGACCGTGTAGCAGCCGAGGTCCAGGATGCCGCCGCCCCCGAGGGCGTTAGCGAGGTGCCGCTCCTCCAGGTCGTAGGCGCCACGGAAGCCGAACGTCGCCCGCACCAGCTTCACGTCGCCGATGACGCCGCTCTGGAGCAGCTCCACGAGCCTCTCAGTCTGCGGGTGGCACCGGTACATGAACGCCTCCATGAGGAAGACGTCGTTGCGCCGCGCCGCCTCGACGACGGCCATGGTGTCCGCCTCATTCAGTGTCATCGGCTTCTCGCAGAGGACGTGCTTGCCGGCCTCGGCGCACCTGATCGCCCACTCGGCGTGCATTGGGTGAGGCGTGGAGATGTAGACGGCGTGCACGCTCGGGTCGTCCACCAGCGCCTCGTAGGAGGCATGTCTGCGCCCGACGCCGTGGACTTCGCCGAAGCGCTCCGCGTTCGCCTCAGTCCTGCTCGCGACGGCAACCAGGTCGCCGGAGTCCGTATGCTCGAGGGCACGGGCGAACGCGGCTGCGATCTTGCCCGTGCCTATGATTCCCCATCTCAGCGGCCCGCCCATGTGGTACCCCTCCAGCCGCCGGGATGCCAGTCCAAGTGGCGACGGGGTGATGATACACTGGATTGCCGTGCCGAATGGAGGCCAGCTTTGAAGTCAGCCCTGCTCGTATGGGGTGGATGGCCGGGGCACTCGCCGAAGGAGTGCGCCGATATGTTTGCGCCGTGGCTCGAGAGCCAGGGCTTCTCTGTCGAGGTGTCCGACACCCTGGATGCGTACCTCGACGCCGAGAGGCTGAAGGAGCTCAGCCTCATCGTCCCCATCTGGACGCAGGGCGAGATCACCAGGGAGCAGGAGGTGAACCTCCTGGCAGCCGTGGCTAGCGGAGTCGGCATTTCGGGCTGGCATGGCTGCATGGGCGACTCCTTCCGCATGAGCACGGACTACCAGTTCATGGTGGGCGGACAGTGGGTCTCACATCCGGGCGGCTACGTAGACTACGAGGTCAACATCGTCGACCGGGAGGACCCCATCACCGCCGGCCTCGACGACTTCAAGATGTCCACCGAGCAGTACTACATGCACGTCGACCCCAGCAACGAGGTGCTGGCAACCACCACCTTTGTGGGCGACCAGCAGGTCAGCAGCACCGCGCCCTACGAGTGCCCCTGGATCGCCGGGTGCGTGATGCCCGTCGTCTGGAAGCGTATGTGGGGTGAGGGCCGCGTCTTCTACTCGTCCCTGGGCCACAAGCTGGAAGACTTCGACGTGCCCGAGGTGATGGAGATCGCCAGGCGCGGCATGTTGTGGGCCAGTCGTGAGTGACGGCAGCGCGCCCCTCGGGGTCGGCGTAGTCGGCTGCGGCAGCGTCAGCAACCGGTACTTCCGCCATCTGCCCGTCTACGAGCACGTCCGCGTCGTGGGATGCGCCGACATGGTCCACGAGCGCGCGGTGACTACCGCCGAGCGATACGGTATTCCCAGGGCCTACTCGGTCGCGGAAATGCTCGCCGACCCGGACGTGGACCTGGTGCTGAATCTCACGCCGCCGCAGGCCCACGTCGACGTCATCCTGGCGGCGATTCGGGCCGGCAAGCACGCATACTCCGAGAAGCCCCTCGCCGTCGAGAGGGCACACGGCGCGGAGATCGTGCGCGAGGCCGCCGAGCGCGGCGTGATGGTGGGCTGCGCCCCGGACACCTTCCTCGGCGCGGGAATCCAGACCTGCCGCATGCTCATCGACGAAGGCGTAATCGGCGAGCCCATAGGCGCATCCGCGACCTTCACGAGCCCGGGACACGAGCACTGGCACCCCAGCCCGGGCTTCTTCTACCTGCGCGGCGGGGGGCCGGTGTTCGACATGGCGCCGTACTACTTCACGGCCCTCGTCGTGCTGCTGGGGCCTATTTCCACCGTCACCGGGCTCGCAAGGGTCACCAACGAAGTGCGAACGAGCGACATGCATCCGGGCGTCTCGTTCCCGGTCGAGGTCCCGACCCACGTGGCCGGGCTCCTCGAGTTCGCAGCCGGTCCGCCCGCGACGGTCACCATGAGCTTCGACGTGTGGGGAACCGAAGCGCCCCGCATAGAGGTTTACGGTACCAAGGGCACCGTCAGCGTACCCGACCCCAACCACTTCGGCGGCCCCGTCAGGGTCAGGGTCGGCCGAGGCGACTGGGAGGAGGTCCCTCTCCGGTTCACCGAGGGTGGTAGAGGTATCGGCGTCGCTGAGATGGCCTCGGCCATCGCCGAGAGCAGGCCCTCCCGCATCGACGCAAGCCTCGCCTACCACGTCCTCGACGCGATGCAGTCCCTCCATGAGTCCTCCGACCAAGGGCGCCACATCCGCCTCACCTCCACCTGCGCCCGCCCCGAACCCCGCCAATCCGGGCGGCTGTGAAGGGGAGAGACTCCGCCTCCGTCACTCCGGCCTTGAGCCGGAATCCAGTCCCAGGCCCTGTGCTATATTTCGGCGACCATGACGAGGTCCTACGCGCAAGTGCTCGAGTATGAGTGACAGCGGACTGATGCTTGCCTATCCGATAACGCTCGAGAATGACGGCGGGACCTTGCTGGCGACCTCTCCAGACTTCCCGGAGCTGACCACCTTCGGGGACGACCGCGAGGAGGCCGTCGCCCGAGCCGTCCACGCGCTCGAAGAGGCGATAGCGGCACGAATCCACGACCGCAGGGACATCCCCATGCCGTCACGCGGCGATACCTACGCCGTACTGCCTACCCTGACTTCCGTGAAGGTGATGCTGTACCAGGGGATGAGGGATCAGGGCGTGGGCAAGGCGGAGCTCGCCCGCCGCCTGGGATGGCACATGCCCCAGGTGCACCGGGTGCTCGACGTCCAGCACCGGTCACGGCTGAACCAGATGGACGCCGCCCTGGGGGCAATAGGACGGCAGCTCCACGTAACGGCAGCAGCCACGACGGACCCGGCAGTGGCTGCCGTTGCAGACCGGGTGGATGCGACACCGAATACCGGGCGGGTTGAGCGGTGGAGATTACCGCCCCCGTCATTCCGGCCTTGAGCCGGATTCCTGTCCCCAAGAGCCGTCCACCATCCAGTCCCCGGACCTGTGCTATATTTGGTGGCCCATGATGGACTCCTACACCGTCGTGCTTGAGAAGAGTGACAATGGATACGCTGCGTACCTGCCCGATCTGCCGGGCTGCGTGGCAGCAGGCGATACGCTGGAAGAGACAAAGGCTCTCATAGCTGAAGCGGCTGCGTATCACATGGAGCTATTGGCGAACAGCCAAGATTGGCGCTCCGGCCGGTCCGGCAGCGTGAGCGATAGGTGAAACTCGTACGGCTGGTAGGTTACTGCGCCTTACCATCTGTCATGGCCTTCTGTCTAGTGGCATGTGCCGGCACGCCTGCACCGACTCCGGTCCCCACGGCGACTCCTGTGCCTGAGTCGTGCTCCAATCGCGGCGCGGTGCCGAACCCACAGGCAAACCCCGGCCTGGTGGCGGACTGCGAGGTGCTGCTGTCTGCCAGGGACATACTTGCGGGCAGCGGCAGTTTGAACTGGGCGGTCAACCTCGATGTACGGGATTGGGATGGCATCACAATCAGCGAATCTCGCAACAGGGTGACAGGACTGGGCCTCACCAACAACCAACTGACCGGCAGGATACCGCCGGAGTTGAGCGAACTCCCTTACCTAACCGAGCTGCGGCTCAGTGGCAACCAGCTGACCGGCGGGATACCGGAGGAGCTTGGCTGGCTTCCTTATCTGATAGAGTTGCAACTCAACGGCAACCAACTGACGGGCGAGATACCGTCCGATTTAGGCAATCTCACGCGCTTGACAGGATTGGGGCTCACGGACAATCAACTGACTGGCGAAATACCAGTAGAACTGGGCAACCTTACGAACCTGACGGAGTTGCTACTCGCCGGGAATCAACTGACGGGCAGGATACCAACCGAACTGGGTGAACTGCTCAACCTAAGGGCGCTGTCTCTGGGCGATAATGCATTTCATGGATGCGTACCGGAAATGTTGCACAATGTCGGATGGAGTGACTTGCAAGAAACTGGTTTGGAGTACTGTCCTCCATTAGCGAAGACAGTCGCCTCGTCCGTGGTCTCCTTACCTACCTCACCTACCATTGGCAAGCAAGCCGCCTTCGGCGAATCGGTGACGCTGAATGCCAGTCGCATGCAAGGGCCGGTCGGAGAGCCTCCGCTGCAAGGCGAGGTGGTCCTGACCTTCTCTTCAACAGCCACGACCAATGAGATAGGGACGGCAGGCAGGGCCTCGGGAGCCGGGGTGCCTGCTACTTTCTTCAATGCCCGGGAGGGTCAGTATCTTGTGGTCTACTACACTGTGAAGAATAATACCCAGGGAGGACTCCAGCCTAGCGCCCATGTGAATGGCAGCTTCAAGCTGGTGGACGACCGAGGACGCACTTGGGAGCCGGCCAACTACTACTCTCACGGCTTCGAAGTGCCCTACGCGGTGGGCATTGACACAGGTATTGTAGACACTCGAAAATTCGTAGAGCCTGGTGATACCGTGATGACGGCTATAGGGTTCGACGTTCCGACGGATACCAATGCGGTCAAGCTGCGCTCTGAGTTACTGGACTTGGAGGTGTCCCTCGGTGAGTAGCATACCACGATGCCTACAGGTAATCAGGGTTGTGTTCGTAGCACTAAACAGAATTGATGATGTGGCCTATTGTTGGACGAAAGTGGACTGTTCTGTCCTGTTTTGGAGTGACACACTGCTCACAAGGAGTCGCATCTCAGACTCACAGACCATTCCACCTGCCGCTACCATCGAATCCAGATAGTTCATGGCAAATCCTAAACACATCATGTGGTTGCTTGAAGGCGTCGCTGCTTGGAATGAGCGGCGTAGGAGCACCGACTTTACTCCTGACCTATCTGGCGCGGACATCCATAGTGAGTTTCATGAGGCTGGGTTGATCAGACCCCAATGGAAGCTCCCGCTGGCAAACGTGGATCTCAGCGGCGGTAGTCTCGCCCACACTCATCTCGCTGATGCCAACCTCACTGGCGCAGATCTCACTGACGCCATACTTATCAATGCCGACCTCACAAATGCTGACCTCAGATGTGCGACGCTCCCGGGCGCACATCTTGACGATGCTATCCTTGAGAACGCTAATCTCACAAATGCCATTCTATACGGTGCACACTTTATTAACACCAACGTAATTGATTAGCGGGATCAAGTTCTGGGAGGCGTCAGAGTGAAGGAGAATGGACGGGGACGCCGCTGAAAACAGCGCAGAGCCGATCCACCACAGGCTGGTCGCCTCCATTACGTTCCAACGTCCTGATTACGCTGGTGAAGGCTGAGAACGCATCGGCGCCCTCCACCGTCTTCGAGCAGTGCGATACCTTCCGTGCGATCACAGCCGGGCGGAGCGCTCGCTCAGCACGGTTGTTGGTCGGCTCAATGCGCGGATCGTCCAGAAAGCGCAGCAGGTTGCCCCGATCATCGTGCCAGCCCAACTCGTTCTGCAGCCGGTAGCTGTCCGCATCAGCCATCGGGCGGTCGCGGAGATGATAGCTCATCTCTCGCTTCAACCGTTCGGCCTGGACTTCAAAGTCCTCAGCCTCTCCTCGGTGATATGACTCCCGCAGGTCCATCGCGTCTCGCAAAAGCGCACTCAGACTCTTGCCGAAGCTGCGTCCTCTCCCTGTCTTGGTCTGGACCACTTCGCTGATCGAGCGCAGCACGTGCGCCAGGCATTTCTGCTGCCTCACCTCGGACAGCGCCTGAGCATCGTAGCTGCGGCCCCGGTCCGTCACCATCACCCCTCCATAGTCCGACGGGACCACCTCGCGCACCTCTTCGTTCCGGTGACGCGCACGGACCTGATACACCGTCGCCTCATCCGTCTCGAACGCCATCAGAAACGCACCCTCGCCTCCCACACGCCAGCCCGTGTCGTCGGTGTGGACGAACGGACTCGCCCGCACCGATGTCCGCAACCTGCGGTAGGCATCACCCACCGCACCCCTGGCACGACGCAGCGCGTCCTGGCTGATCGCTCCCTGGCTCACTCTCACCCCGGTCAGCGCTCTGAGAACAGCGGGAATCCTCCGTACCGGAACGCCCACCCCATAGTGCAGCACGTGGGCCGCAGCCATCATCCGCTTCCCCACCCGGTGCGCGCTGGCCCCGTACTGGTCCGGCGCTATGTCGGGATGCCGCCCTCGCACAGCCTTGCCGCACGACCGGCACCGGCATACCTGCACACGATACGCCGTTACCTGGGGACTTGGAACCGGCGGAAGGTCGGTCACGTAGGCAAGCCGCACTCCCTCATGTTCGAGGACGCCTCCACATCCAGGGCAGGTGTCCCCCGACACTGGCACGTCTACAACCGGCTCGGTGATCTCATCGGCGGACGGCGGCTTGCGGTAGCTGAACTGCCCCGTACCCGGCTTGCGGCCAGGACGCCTGGGCTTGCTGCTGCGCTTGCCCTTCGAGAATGGCGCCGCCTGCCGTCTGCCGCTCCGTTCGGACCCGGCAAGTTGGCTGTGCAACTCTTCGTTGGCCGCCGTCAGCCGCGCGACCTGTCCTTGCAGCCTCTCGACCAGGGCCATCAGTTCGGCGTGCTCAGAATCCGTCTTGCACATAGATAGAGTATAAGAACTTGCCCAGCCTCCCGCAACACCCATGTGATGCCATGACACCAACCCCGCTAATCAATTACACACCAACCTTGCCAACGCCAATCTCACTAACGCTAAACTCTCCGACGCAAATCTCGTTTGCGCTAATCTCACTGGGGCCGTCCTGACCAATGCGAAGCCATGGAAGGCGTTCCTTTACGCGATGAACACGATGGTGCCCAAACCGGAACGGGATGTGAAGACGACTGTCGAGACGATTGATGATTTACTGAAATTAATTCGAGAATATGAGGAGTACTATAGAAGGAGTGTCTCAAAGATGGGCGACTCTGACGAAATCGTGCTCTACTTCCGCGGAGAGCCCAAATGCTACAAGAAACTGCGTCCTTCCGTGATGCGCACTCCTCACGAGAGCAGAGGCGATTCTGAGCGGGAGATGCTGCGAGACCTCATTTCACGGCAGCCGGATGAGTTCAATAGAATGACCTCAGCCCTCGCCCAATGGATGCTAGCTCAGCATCACAGCCTCCCCACACGATTTCTTGACGTCACCAAGAATCCACTGATAGCACTGTTCTTTGCCTGTGAAGAAGAGGACCAATACAATGGGACGCTGCACATCTTTGCAGTGCCGCGTTCGTTGATCAAACCATTCGACAGCGATACTGTGAGCGTTATCGCCAATTTCGCCAAACTGTCGCTTCACGAGCAAGAACTGCTCCTTGGAAGGTCCGATCCGCCAAATAACAAACATCGCTCTCAAAGCGATTACTCTGAGGCTATGCGTCGGCTCTACCAATCAATTCGAGTGGAGAAATCGTATTTCGATGAACGGATTGATCCGAGGGATTTCTATCGCGTTTTTGTCCTGGAGCCGCAACAATCATTCGAACGTATACGGACTCAATCGGGCGCCTTCATAGCATCAGCCTTTCACGAACGATTCGAAGGAGATGAGATTACCTTGAAGTGGAACCGTGATATTCCAGCATATGCCCACTTCACGCCTACCGTTCCGAGCGAAAGGAAGTGCGGCCTCCTGAAGGACTTGCAGCGACTGAACATTACGCGCGAAACCCTGTTCCCTGGTCTTGACGAATCTGCGAGGGCGGTCAAGGAATCCCATCTCAGTGGAGGAACACCATGACCCCCCTCGAAAAAGCTGAAATCCGCAGTACTGGCGTGCAGGTCACCCGTATTGGGATGGGTGGCGCGCCCATTGGCGGCCTGTACACGGCCGTAGAGGCGGAGACGGCCGTCGAGACGATACGGCGGGCCCACGAGCTCGGCGTCGGCTACTTCGATACCGCGCCGCTGTACGGCAGCGGCCGCAGCGAGGTCCTCTTCGGCCATGCCCTGGAGACCATCCCCCGCGGCGACTACGTCCTGTCCACCAAGGTGGGGCGGCTGCTCGAACCGGTCGCCGAGCAGCCCGATAGCGACCAGTTCGTCGACCTGCCCAGCCTGGAGCCCACCTACGACTACTCCCGCGACGGCGTGCTCCGGTCCATCGACGAGAGCCTGGGTCGCCTGCGCTTGGACCGTGTCGACATCGTCATGATCCACGACCCGGACGACCACTCCGAGCAGGCCCTGGACGAGGCGTTCCCCGCCCTGTACGACCTGCGCTCCCAGGGCGTCGTTGGAGCCATCGGTGCCGGGATGAACCAGTGCCCGATGCTGGCGCGGTTCGCCCGCGAGGGGGATCCCGACTGCTTCCTGCTGGCGGGCAGGTACACGCTGCTCGACCAGTCGGGTCTCGACGAGCTGCTTCCGCTCTGCGTAGAGAAGGGCATCGGCATCGTCCTGGGCGGGCCGTACAACAGCGGCATCCTCGCGTCCGATCTATCGGACGATACGACCTTCAACTACCTTCCTGCTCCACGGGAGATACTGGAGAGGGCCCGGCGCATCAAGGAGGTCTGCGACCGTCACGGCGTGCCGCTAAAGGCGGCGGCCCTGCAGTTTGGCCTGGCGCACCCGGCCGTTGCCGCAACCGTACCAGGCGCGCGGTCGATCGCGGAGATCAAGGAGAATCTCAGGATGGCGGCCCACCCCATACCCACCGACCTATGGGCCGAGCTTCGGGCGGAGCGCCTCATTCACCCAGACGCCCCCGTGCCGTAAGGGGCTGAAGCTCAGGACATGGGAGCAGGTGACGTCATCGCCTCTGATTCCAGACGCCTCGCCATCTTGATCAGTGCTTCCACTTCCGTCCTGTCGAAATCGGGCAGGGTGAATCCATGGACTTGTGCGTTGCGGCGGTCCAGGGCTTGGACCAGGGAATTGTAGTCATCTCTGGAAATCAGACCATTTACAACAGCCTGCTTTAGAAGAACGGATGGAGTGGGCCGACCAATCGACAGGCCATCTTCTTCAGTGAGTAGCCTGACGGCGGCCTCAACAGCTGCCCAGGCCCGCAGTGAAGCGGCCTCCGCAAACCCGGACGCGAGCAGCTGCTCAGCCTCTGCGGCGCCATGCATGATGTCCTTGCTCGTGAAGGGCCGCGCATCCTCAGGTGCACTTATCTGCTCCCTTACGTCCACCAACACCAGTTCAAAGCTCCATCCAGTTTGAGCACGGAGCAATCCAGCTAGTTCCCTCACCTGGGAATCCTTAGCCAGGGACTTCCTGGCCCTCACGTCGACGACAACAGACTCGCTCGCCTTGTGCAGCAGCAAGTCCGGGTGGTATCCGGCCAGAAAGGGCGGTAGTTGAGTTTGGGAAGGCTCAACTATCACTTCATAACCCTTGCCCCGGTATTCCTCGGCGAGGGTCTCGACGCGTTGTCTCACCAAGTCGAGAGTAGCTTCCATCAGTCGAGCACCTCCTGGTCGGGCGCCTCTGTGACAACTATATGGAGGAAATCGTCGCTCAATCTCAGCCCCTCATTCAGAATACCCGAAGGACCCATCACGCGTAAATTCCTGAGGCTTCGCTTGCGGCACAACAAGTCCGTCAGTTGGCTATCGTCCAGCAATACAAGACCTTTCAAGGCATCGATGATTGGCTTGGGTAGGTTGTCAGCGTCTACCTCTACATCATTGTAGAAGTGCGTGATGGTGACCATCACCGGGCCGGTTACTGGCAATGCCTCCGCAGGCCAATACTGCTGTGCCGCAATTCGAACATCTTCTCTCCACTGGCGCACACGTTCTCTACGACGTGCTTGCTGTGAAACTGGGGGACCCGCCACGACGCACTCGAACGGTAGGGGCAATTCTCAGTGCAGACGTCAGAGAAGCTCGGCCTTCAGCTCCGGCGCCACGAATGCCTTGTCCTTCGCGTAGACCTGCAGGCGGCCCCTGGTGTCGCAGATGATGACCCTGTCCTGGTCGTCGACCTCGATGCCCGTGGGCCGCTCGAACAGGCCCATCGGCGAGATGTCCTTGACCTGCTGAAAGGCGACGATGGTCGACGAATCTCGCCTGATGATGTACTCGCCGGCCTTTGACAGCTGCACCGCGTCGCCGTACAGGGCTGTGATCACGTCGCCTTCGGGCTCATAGATCTGGACGCGCAGGTTGCCCCAGTCGGTCACGTACACGTCGCCCTCGCTGTCCACCGCGACGTTCGCGGGGTGGCGCAGGTCGCCGCCGTCCTCCTCGTTTCCCTCGAACGATAGGACAAACTCGCCGCCGCCGGTGAACTTCTGGACACGGTTGTTGCCCCAGTCGGCGACGTAAACGAACCCCTCGCGGTCGATGGTCATGCCCCAGGGCCGGTCGAACTGGCCGGGCTCACTTCCAGACCCGCCCCAGCCGAGGATGTACTCGCCGTCCTTGGTGAACTTCTGCACCCTGTCGTTGCCGGTGTCGACCACGTAGACGTTGTCGTCGGTGTCGATCTCGATGCCGCTGGGGGCCTTGAACTGGCCTGGCTCTGAGCCTGCCTCGCCCCACTGCCCGATGCGCTCGCCGTCCGGATTGAATTCGGGGTACGGGTAGAGCACGTCGGAGGGGAATATCGCCACGTGGTGCTCCCACTCGTCGGTCACGAACAGCCTGGAATCCTGGGCCATCGCCATCCCGGCCGGCCACGTGAACTCCTTCCTGGCGAAGTCGCCCAGGTGCTCCTCGTCCAGCGTCGTCTTGCCGATGCGCCCGAAGTCCTCCTGGTAGCCTAGGCCCCTGCTCAGCACGAACAGGATGTCGTCCGGCGCGGCGACCAGGTCGACGGGGAAGCGGTAGCCCCCCGTTTTGCCATTGTGCTCGTTCGTGGGGCGACCAAGGGAGTGGCTGAATTGCCAGGCCCTTCCCGCCGCGGCTGTGATCAGCATTGATTCACCCCCGGCCCTGTTACTACTTCTCGATGAACGCCGGCTTCTCGAACCGGCCGTTCACTATCGGGGCCGCGTCCAGCCCAAACCAGTCCTCCAGCATCGTCGTGTACGTGCTTCGGAAGTCGATTCCCGGCGCCAGGTCCCCGTCCACGAGGGCCTCGGCCCGCGTCTCCGGGTACTCCCCATGCATACCGCCCCGGACTCCAGGCCCGATGGCGAATGCGACGCCTCCGGCCCCGTGGTCCGTGCCTGAGCCGTTCTCCTTTACGCGCCGCCCGAATTCCGAGAAGACGAACATCAGCACGTTGCTGTCGGCGTCGTGTTCCCGCAGGTCGTCCCAGAAGTCGCCTATTGCCGACGACACATCGTTCCAGAGCTTCGGGTGGTTCCCCGACTGGGACGCGTGGGTGTCGAAGCCGCCGTGCTCGGTGTAGAAGATGCGCGACCCGAGGCCCGCGAAATGAATGCGGGCCACGTCACGCAGCTTCTGGGCCAGCGGGTTGCCCGCCGAGTACTCCACGTTGGACGAGTACTGCCCCGGCGCGACCTTGAGCATGTCGGCGCCCTTCAGGGCATCGAGTCCCGTGTTTCCAATGTACTCCATCACTGGGCCGGTGCCGATCGCCGGTGCGTACATGTTTGCGAATCGCTGCAGAAGCGCCTGGCGCTGCTCCTGCTCCTCGACTGAGCTGAGCATCCCGTAAGCCTCGAGATCGGACACCGAAGCCACGGATGCGTTCGGAGCCAGGAGGGCCCTGGGCAGCCCGTACCCCACGTTCACCGCCGTTACGGGGTTGTCGCTCCCCGGGTCCAGCTCGCGAATTGCGCGGCCCAGCCAGCCCTCGGAGCCGACCACGTCGGGCTCCGCCGTGTGCCAGATGTCCATCGCCCGGAAGTGGGAGCGGGTCGAGTTCTCCCAGCCGACGCCGTGGATGACCGCCATGTTGCCCTCGTCGTAGAGGTCCTTCAGGGCGCCCATCTGCGGGTTGAACGCCAGGTCGTCGTCGATACGCAGGATGTCCTCTTCGGCGTATCGTATCGTCGGCCGGTTGTCGTAGTAGTTCTGGTCGCTGTGTGGTATGACCGTGTTCAGGTAGTCGTTTCCGCCGCTCAGCTGCACCACCACCAGTACCGGGTCCTGCTGCTTAGTAGTCATGTGGCTCGCTCCTCTTCCTGCTCCTCGAGATCCTGCGCCTCAGCCGTACTATCTCAGTATCCGTCGGCTCGCCTGGCCTTCTAGCCGAACTGGTACTCGCGCGTACCGGCGATGAGCGCCATCACCTCACCGGCGCGGCTACTAAACTCCTCGTACCCGCCATCGCTCCCCAAATCAATGGGGCCCGCCGCTGCGGCCTGCTCGACGAGCTCTTCTCGCGTCTTCTCCTTCACCTCCAGTGGGCCCAGGAGCTCCAGGCACCCGTCCACGAGGTGCTCCGGCGTCATTGCCTGGCCGTTGCTCGCGGCGACGCGCTGCACGATGTCCCTGACCCCGGGTAGCTCCACGTTGCTCATCTGGTCGGCCATGAAGTTCACGCGGTTGATCAGCGCGCCGCTGTTGATCCACTCCCTGCCCGTGTGCCAGCCTTCCACGCTCGGCGGGTCGAGCAGCGCCTGGCCCATGTAGCTGGTGCTGTTGCCCAGGTCGCCCCAGCGCGGGTCGGGCGAGTTCAGGTCGCCAGTCAGTCTCAGTGTACCCGCGACCACCTCGGCTGGGTTGCGCACCTTCCGGTATCGGGCGTCCTTGAAGAAGTCGGAATTGAACATGTAACGCAGCACCGGCTTCATCTCGTAGCCCGACTCGACGAAGAGCGCGCACATCTCCCGAATCGCGTCCGGGTTGCCTGGGGCCTCGATGGGCCACGCAGGCACCTGCGGCTCGTCTGCCACGAAGAAATTGTACAGGTGGCGCATGATGAAGCGGTGGCAGGCCGGCTGGCGCACGATTATGTCGATAACGTCCTCGCCGTTGTACCACCCCTCGTGCCCGAGGAAACTCTTGCTCCCCGTGTCGTGGTCCTCCGGATGGAACTCGAAGGGCCAGAGATGGGGCCCCCAGAGCAGGTGGTGTATCTTCGCGCCCATAGTCCATCCCGTGAAGGCCCGCGAGCACTCGAACACGTCCTTCTCGGTATAGTTGCTCGTGCCCATCGAGAAGAGCTCCAGCAGCTCCCTGCCCCAGTTCTCGTTGGGCGACCTCTTGTGGTTCTCGTTCTGGTCCAGCCAGTAGAGCATCGCGGGGTCGTGCGCCAGTTGGACCAGCAGGTCCCTGTAGTTCCCCATCCCATGATCACGGAAAATGTCCACCTGCGCCAGCATCTGGTACGCGTTCTCGACCTTCGAGTCGCCGGTGGCGAAGACGTGGTGCCAGAAGAGCGCCATCTTCTCCTGCAGTGGCCGCTTCGTGGTCACCATGCGCCAGAGCCAGTTCAGTTGCCCGGTCGGCAGGCTCAGGCTCCTCTCGGCCCCAGGGTGGTAGCGATAGAGCGTGTCGAGGTCCGCGTCGGGCTGACCCTGCGGGTCCAGCAGTATCTCAACCAGGTCCTCATAGCTCTGCTCCGCCAGTGCCTCGACCTCGGCGGGCGGCGCGCCAAAACCGGCCCTGCGCATCAGGTGGGCCGTCAGGGCGATGTTGTTCCTAGTAGCCATCACATACCTCCGGCCGCCCGCCTCGGTTCCATCCGGCCATAAGGCGGCCCCTAGGCTTTTCGAAGCCCGTCAGGATTCTACCACAGACATACCAGGGACTGGGAACCGCGGCGCCGCGCGGGTAGCTGTTCAGATTTCGTGGGAACACTGGATGCCCACAGCCCATCGTCATACCCGCGAAGAGCCTGCCCCGTACCTGATACGGGGCGGGTATCCAGGGGTGGGGGGCCTTCCTCGCACCCGGCACCCGCGCGGCTGCGTGAGGTGTTCCCAGGGAAGACTCAGAACTGGGCACTCGCCGTCCCCAGCCCGGGCTGCTCGATAGTGACGAGGTCGCCGCGCTCGACCCATTTCGTCTCGACGAGGCTGCCCAGCAGGACGAACTCGCCTGCGCGAAGCCCCCTGCCGCGCCCGGCCATCGAGTTGGCCAGCCACGCCAGCGCCTCGAACGGGTGGCCCATGATGTCGGCCCCCGAGCCTGACCCGACATGCGTACCGTTGATGAACATCGACCCCTCGACGACCGTCAGATCGAGCCCCTGCCACCCTGTCACGGGCGGGCCCAGCACGCATCCCGCCCCGAAGAAGTCGTCCGCGATCAGGGTCGGCGTGTCCACGGACTTGTAGTCGAGCCACCGGTCGTCCACCACCTCGATGGCGGCCATGACGGCGCCAACCGCCGGAGCTGCCGAGCTCCTGTCGTACGGCGCGCCGCCCGGAGGAAGATCGGCCACCAGCCGGACCGCCATCTCGCACTCGACGCCAGGGTGGAGCAGACGGTCGAAATAGAACGAGCCCGAGCCCTCGCGCACCGTGGAGTCGAAGACACCGCCCGCGCAGGGGTTCGGGATGCCCAGGAAGCTCTGCATCACCGGCGTCGTGCAACCGATCTTGTGGCCCGCCGGGCTCCCCATGCCGCCGTCCTCGAGCAGCGAGTGCAGGGCGTCCTGGACGCGGTAGGCGTCGGCCTCGGCCGAAGGCCGCAGGTCGGCCGGCAGCAGGCCCATCCTCTCGCACGCCAGCCTCCCCGCGCTCAACGCCGAAGCCGCATGTTCTATGACGAGCGATTCCATGACCGATTCCCGCCTGGGCAATCGCCGAGCCTAGCTGCCGGGTACGAGCATCGACACCCGTACTCGGAGGTGCGAATGTCGCCGCAACGTCATTCTAGACGTTCCAGCTCTTGTCCACGTTCTGGAGCGTGTGGGAGACGCTGTCCGCCGCGTCGACGACCTTGGCGAAGACATCGTCGTGGAGGGGCCGGGCGACCCAGTCGACCCGTGCCTGCTCGGATTCCCAGAAGCAGACCGCCTCCAACGCCGCGTCCGGCTTCAGAGCGCCAAGCGCTTCCAGGTCGTCGTCGGAGAAGGGCTTGACGGAGGCCGCGCTGATGAAACCGGGCTGCTCGGCCATCGCTGGAAGCCAGTCCTCGCAGACCGCGGCATCGAGGGCCGCCTCCATTCCCGGCTTGGGTGTGAGGTAGACGTGAAGCGAGATCATTGAACCACCTTTATTCCGTGCCCTTCGACAAGCTCAGGGCGAACGTGTTGAGTTCTTTCGTGTCCAATTCAGGGTTGGGCTATACGTCGAGCTCGAATATCTCCTTCGCAGTGCCGCCCATCACCAGTGCCTCGTCGGCCTCCGAGAGACCAAGGGCCTTGAAAGTGGCGACCTGTATCGCGATGTTGGGCGGCAAGTCCGACCCGAACAGCACACGGTTTGCGCCGAGGGCCTCGACCATCCCGCCGACGTTGTAGAAGGCGCACCAGGACGGCTCCAGGGACACCTGCGGGTAGGCCAGCCCCATGGCCACGGCCTCACCGCTGAATATGCCGTGGCCGGCATGCGCGAGGACGACCTTGACGTTCGGGAAGTTTTCGAGCTGGGGCTGCAGGGCCGACGGGGCGGCGAACGGGATGCCGGGACCCGTGTGGACCATGACGGGGATGCCAAGCTGGGCCGCCGACTCGAAAATCAGGGTGCCGTCGGCGCCCGCTGGGTTCACGGCGTGGCCGATCGTGTGGAGCTTCACGCCGACGAAGCCGAGCTCCTTGACGCACCGGCTGAGCTCCTTGAAGTACGCCTGCTCATCCTGGTGGGGGTTGATGCTGGCGATGCCGAAGAAGCGCCCCGGGCTGGCCTTCGCCATCGCGGCGATGCGGTCGTGCACCTCGGGAGCGCACGGCGCGCCGGGGTAGGGCTGTACGAGGCTGATGTCGATGGAGTGCTCGTCCATGCTGTCGATCAGCCCGTCCTCGGCGCTGTCGAGATCGAATACCCGGCACTTTCCCAGATGGGTATGGGCGTCGATTACCGGCATGGCAGCCTCCCTGGCAGTCTCAAATACGGGGCGATTCTATCCAAGGGCTCCCGGCGGTGTCAACGCGGACGGGCCGCTACGGCATCCCGTTAAAGGAACTGTCGCCTATGCCGCGTTTTCCTGCTGTCTTCGAACGCGAGCCAGATCGTAGGCCGCCTGTAACCGCATCCAGTGGCTGGCGTTGCTCCAGCCGATGCGCTCCAGTGCCAAGGCCATGTGCGGAGATATACCGACGCGCCCGTTCAGCAGTCGCGACAAAGAGTTGCGAGCGACGCCGAGACGCTGGGCGGTCTCCGTCACAGTCCATCCGACGGCTTCTACGCTATCGCGCACCATTATCCCTGGATGTGGTGGATCATACATCGCCATCATTCGGGCCTCCCTGCTAGTGGTGGTCCACCAAGTCTACGTCCACAGCCTCACCGCCTACGAAGCGGAACACTACTCGCCAACTTCCTGATATGCGCACGCTCCAATAGCCGTGCCGATCTCCCTTCAACGGATGCAGTCGGTAACCCCGGCGGTCGAGGTCGCGTGGACTCTGTGCCACGTCCAAGTCGGCCAGTGCGGATCGGATACGAGCCACATTGGGCTGGGTTCAGATTGTCACTTGCAACACGTTGCGTCGCAAGTGGTGGATCGCTATGACCGCCCTGACGGTGGGCCCCAGATCAACAGCAGCTTCAGCGTCTCGTCTCCCGTGTTACGGAAGCCGTGATCGGTCCCCTGGGGGGCCAGGACGGCGTCGCCCTGCCGGACAGGCTGCTCACGCCCGTCCATCCACATGACGCCCTCGCCCCCGATGAAGTAGTAGAACTCCTCAAGCGCGTCCTTGCCGTCGTGGATGTGGGATCCCTCGCTCGCGCCCGGCGGGAGCTCCCATATCTCGACCTTGACAGGGAGCCGCGTGGCGTCGCGGAAGAACCTCCGGCGCGTTATCACCCCGTCACCATCGTGTATTGCGGGCGTGTCTACCACGTCCGCCGTTTCGCTCTGCTTCCAGTCCATTCGAACCCTCCGAGCCGTCTGGTCTGGAGCCCAGTATATCGCGGCAAGGATATTGCAGCGTTGTATGGCTCCCCGGTGCGGTCAGACGGGATGATGTTCATGCGGGGTATAATCCCCCAAGCCTCGAGCCCGCAGTCCATACCAAGGAGTCACACATGAGTCGACCAGCGAACCCGGACCACACCGTGCTGGAGATAGGAAGCCCGATGGCGCCGCCCCACTGGGCGCTGCTGGAGCGCGAGCTGCTGAAGGCGGAGGCCCAGGCATGCGAGGCGTTCTACGACCACTACTTCGACGAGCGGGGTTACCTGCTGTGCGTCCCGAGGTGGGGCGGCGACGACGGGGCCGACGACGCGGCTGAGAACCTGCTCAACTGGACGACGCTCCACGCGCTGGGGGCTCCTGACGTCGTGCTGGACCTGTTCAAGAAGGGCTGGGAGGGCCACCTGCGCCAGTACACGGAGGCGAAGACGCAGTACGTGCCTTTCGCCCGCGAGGGCATGTACTTCAAGGAGTTTCCGGTCATGTTCGACTGGATGCACAACGGCGAGGGCTTTTCCGCCTTTTTCCTACAGGGGTTGTCTGATCCCGAGGACCCCTCGTTCGCACTCCGGACGAGGCGGTACGCCGGCCTGTATATGGGAGAAGACCCCGCGGCGCCGAACTACGACCCCGAACACAGGCTCATTCGCAGCATGTTCAACGGCAGCCGCGGGCCGCTGATGCGAAAGGCGACGGGGCTGGACTGGGCGGGCGATCCCATCGAGATCGAGGGCCGGTTCGACCCGGGCCACGGCGAGCGGAACTTCGAGGAGATGCTGGTCCACTTCCAGGACTACAACGACGTGGTGGGCGACCACCCCCTCAACATGGGCACGACCACGCTGGCCTTCAACGCCTACGCCCTCACGGGAGAGCGGCGGTACCTGGACTGGCTGGTGGGTTACGTGGACGCCTGGGTGGAGCGCACCGAGGCCAACGGCGGAATAACGCCGAGCAACGTGGGGCTGGACGGGACGATCGGCGGGGCGTGCGGCGGCAGGTGGTACGGCGGCGTCTACGGGTGGGGCTTCTCAGTGTACAACCCTGCCACTGGGAAGATCCAACACCGCCCAGCCATGATGGGACGCGCTCCGTGGAGCTTCGGCAACGGTCTGCTGACAACAGGCGACTTCCGGTACGTAGACACCTGGCGGGGCGTCATCGATGCGGTCAACGCGAACGCGAAGGTGGAGGACGGTCGCAAGGTGTACCCGCGAATGCACGGTGACGACGGTTGGTACGACTTCAGGGACGAGCCGTTCGACGACGGTGCGATGGAGGTGTACTACTGGACGCTGGACCCGTCGGACCGGGAGCGGGTGAGCAGCGGCTGGCTCGATTTCCTGGAGGGAGGCAACCCGGGCTATCCGGTCGCCGCCCTGGAGGCTACCCTGGAGACGGTGCGCATGAGGATGGAGGGAGTGCGCCAGGACACGGCCTCGCCCGATACGCGGATGTCGGACGACATGAACGGCCTGACGCCGGCGTTGACGGATTCGCTGACGGAGCTGATGCTGGGCGGACTGCCTCCCGGACGGCAGGGCCACCCGCTGCACGCCCGGGTCCGCTACTTCGACCCCGAACGCCGCCGCGCGGGCGTGCCCGAAGACGTGGCGGCCCTGGTGACGGGGATGACTACTACCGAGACGACGCTGACGCTGGTCAACGTGAACCAGGTCGAGGCGCGGACGGTGGTCGTGCAGGGCGGTGGCTACGGCGAGCATCAGATTGAGGCTGCCTTCGCCAACGGGACGACTGTAGACGTGAACGCCCGGTCGTTCGTCGTACACCTCGAGCCGGGAGCAGGCGCCGAAGTGACGCTGACAATGCGCCGCTACGCCAACCAGCCAACCCTGTCCTTCCCCTGGGCGGGCTGAAGAACGAACCCACCCGGCTGACACCTAATACCAAGTCACCGTGATGCCGCCGTATATGTGCGGCCAGGGAGTGGGTTCACGCCCCGTATCGCGTACGGGGCAGGCTCTTCGCGGGAATGACGGCTTTACGGCGCGCTCAAAATGAATTGGTATAAGGCTGAGATTCTACTGCTCTCTTTGCCAGGAGTGGTAGACTGTTGTCGTAGCGGGGACCGGAGATAGACTCCGGTTTCGTCAGATGGCTTGAGGGGCGGTGGCGGAAGCCATAGGGAGGCGAGGGGTGTCGCATTGGGAGAAATGCCCTGCGGTCGAACGGGACCCCAGCAAGCTCAGCGGAGCTTGGTGTTTCGTGGGACGCGCGTGCCCGTTTCCGCGCTGTTCGAGAATCTCAAGGATGGCGCGTCCGTCGAACAGTTCCTCCAGTGGTTCCCCGGGGTAGAGGGTTGGAAGGTAGAGGCCGTTCTAGCCCACGAAGTGGACTCGTCGTCTGTCTCTGCGACTCCTTGAAGGGAGCAGCCGCGTGAAGATCACCGACATCGAGATCATCCCCATACACCCGAGGCTGGCGGAGCGCTACGACAATCCCGAGGGGCGCGCTCGGATGGGAGACATCGACTGCCGCATGGTGTTCAGGGTGACGACGGACGTCGGGATAGTCGGCTACGGGGACTACGACTGGCCCGGCCCTCCTCCGCCGATGTCGATGGTCGAGCCGCTGGTCGGCCGCAGTCCCTTCGACTTCATGCTCGCCGACCTCAACCTGGGCCTCGGAACGGCGCTGTACGACGCGATGGGCAAGTACCTGGATGTGCCGGTCTACAAGTTGCTCGGCCAGAAGGTGAGGGACGCCGGAGCGGTCGCGGCGTGGACCCGACCATGCCCTCCCAATGTGTTCGCCGGCGAGGTGCTCAGGGCCGTGGACGAAGGCTACCGGGTCTTCAAGATGCACACGAGCCCCGAGTACGACCCCTTGCGCCAGGCCGAGGCGGCGGCGGATGTCGCGCCGGACGGGTTCAGGCTACACTACGACTTCAACGGCGCGGGCCGCACCCTGGGCGCGGTGAAGCCGCTGGTCGCCGAGATGGAGCGGCGGCACCCCATCGTCGGCTTCATCGAGGACCCGCTTCCGCGCACCGACATCGAGGGCTGGCGAAGGCTCCGGGACCAGACGGCGATTCCAATCGTCCACGGCGGCGGGCCCGCACTGGGTGGGCACTACGAGATGGCGAGCGGCATGGCGGACATCTTCATGCTGGGAGGACCCATCGGCGACACGGTGCAGCGGGGAGTGGCGGCCGCACGGGCGAACATGCAGGTGATCATGCAGCTCACGGGCGGCACGCTGATGAAGGCGATGACCCTGCACCTGATGGCCGTCCTGCCCACCGCCTCGGCCCACTCGATCAACCTCGACGACCAGTACGCGGAGGACATAACCACCGAGCGCATACCTGTGGACGAGGGCTTCTCGCGGGTGCCGGAAGGGCCGGGGCTGGGCTTCGAAGTCGACGAGGCCATGCTGCGGAAGGTCGCGTCGAGCGCCCCCATCGAGGAGACGAGGCCGAGGGTGATCGGCGTGCTGCGCCTTCCAAACGGCCGCGTCGTACACACGCCGCGACGCCCGGCGCCACAGCGCATCACCGGCATGGAGGAGGGCGCGGTCCGCGGCATCGACTTCGGCTGGTGGGAGGACGACGGCGGTCCCGAGTTCGACGAAGCCTACGGCCGCATGAAGGAGGACGCAGAGGCCAGCGGCCAGACTGTCGTCGACTAGGCGCGGCGTCACGGCCGGACCGTCTATATGACAGCCAACTGGCGAACGAAACCCTTCAGAGGATTGAACACGGGGGCGGCGAAGGGCCAGTAGCCCTTGAGCGCTCCTTCGCCCACCCTCGCGGAGGCTCCTCCTGTGCTGCCAGGTAGGCGTGGACCAATGTCTTGGCGGCGTTCTTCGACGCAAGCGCTCCTGATTCTTCGAGACACTCCAGGTAGACGTTCGAGCATCGCCCGGCAGGCGTCTCTTCTACAGCCTCCCAACACAGGTCTTCAACAGCTCCGGGAGAGGTTCCATTCGGCAGGATGAAGACGCCCACCGAAGGCGTTCCCTGCATGAAGGCGCCGTGGGAGTCCGGGGCTGGCAGGTTGAGGGAGCGCAAGGCGTCCGTGACGGATTGAAGGGCACGGGTGGGGTAGGCGTCGGCGTCACGCAACACGCCTATGGCGGACACTTCGATTCCCGTCGCCCTCGCTTCCGATATGACTATCTCAAGGTTTGTCTTGATTTTGTCTTTGCCGCCTACTCCGATGACTTGGACGCGACCGATGTTCCAACTGTGCAGCATCGCGCCGATGAGGTTGACTTCATCCATGCCCTCGACCAACAGCACACGATCGGACTTGAGCGTCTTTTCCTCGTTCGTGGGCGTCACCGGATATCGAAACCGAGTTCGAGGGTAGCCATCAGCTTGTCGCCGTCGTACGTTTCGCTCCGCCGCGCCCCATCCTTGGCCTGGTACATCCGATGGACCACGAAGTCGGAGGGCGCTTGTCCGTTGCCCTCGACGGCGACGGCTGCCCTGACGCATTCGATGCTGTGGGTAGTAATGACCGACTGGACGTCAAGAAGGTCGCCGAGTTGTCTGATCTGCCGCCAGAGTTCCGGCAGGGCCGAGTGGTGTATCCCGTTCTCGATCTCGTCGATCACGATCAGGCCGCCTCTGGCCGTGAAGAAGTTGACGGCCAGGCCGAGGAGCCTTACCACGCCGCCGCCCGCGGCCTCGACTGGAAGCAGTTCCTCAGTCTCCACGTCCACCCAGAGGCTTGGGGTCCCCTGGTGACTCAATATCTGGATATCTTGTACGTGGGGTTGGATGACGCGCAGTACCTCGATCAGCAGCCGCTTCTTGCCCGCCGCCACCATGTTCGAAAACCGCTCTATGGTATCCGGGCTTATGGGAAATGGCGCGTCGCGTGTCATTATTACCGACGTGGGGCGCTCGGGCTGTGGAGCGGGCTTGGCCGGCACTGGACCGTATGGCCCCAGCAGTATCTCCGAGTCGTACCGGCCCACGTGCGGGTCCGGGTCGTATGCGGCCCTAACCCTGCCCAACATTGGGATGTTCTGAAATAGTGGACTGCCCTCCAGACTTCCTGGGGACGTTTTCTCCGTGGCATAGCCGTGTGATTCCTCGGCAACGGACGAACCTGTTTGTGGGGAGTCGTCCGCGCGTGGATAAAAGGGCTGCATGACCTCTCCATACTCGAACATGACGCCATAGCTCATGCCGTCCTCGCGCCCCCGCAAGCTCACGGCGTGGCCGCCCAGTCCCAGGAGTGGACTCGACCAGTCGATGGCCCTCCTCTGGACGTGGAGGTTCCACAAGATAGAGGGATTGTAGCGGCCGTGGAACAGCCAGAGCGCCTCGGCCAGGCTGGTCTTGCCCACTCCGTTCGGGCCCGTCACGAGATTCACTCTCTGCAGCGGGCCGAGTGAGAAGTCCCGAAGTCCTCTGTAGCTAACCGCCTCGAATTGCTCGATCATCTTGGCTGAAGCGACACCTATTTCCTGCAAGTCATGTGTTGGCAGGGATGCAACTTGGGAGCAATCCTAAGCCGGGAGGAGCCTAGGGACAAGTCGCGTCCGTGTGTCTGTGCGTTACGGCCGGACCACGGAGCCGTCGGCCCGGCGGACGGTGTCCCACGCGCCCCCGTAGGCGCGCTCCCTGAACGGGAACTTCGCGGCCAGGGCCTCGTCCACGTCTATGCCGAGGCCGGGCCTGCCGTTGGGCCACATGTACCCGTCGCGCACCTCGGGGCAGCCGGGGAAGACCTCCCTGGTGCGCTCGCGGAAGATGGCGTACTCCTGGATGCCGAAGTTCCAGGCGTTGAGGTCGAGCATCAGGTTCGCGGCGTGTCCGACCGGGGACGTGTCGCCGGGGCCGTGCCACGCCGTCCGGACGTTGAAGGCCTCGCACAGGGCCGCCAGCTTCCTGGCCGGAGTGAGCCCGCCGACCTGCGAGATGTGCACCCGTATGAAGTCGATGAGCCTGTCCTTGATCATGGGTATGATCTCGTGGGGGTTGTTGTAGAGCTCGCCCATGGCCAACGGCGTGGATGTCTGCTGCCTGACGATGCGGAAATAGTCGTTGTCCTCGGGCGGGAACAGGTCCTCCAGGAAGAAGAGCTTGAACCGCTCGACCTCCTTGGCGAAGCCGACGCCCTGTATCGGCGGTATGCGCTCGTGGACGTCGTGCAGGAGCTCGACGTCCCAGCCTACGGTCGACCGCAGGTGCTCGAAGAGCGCCAACGCGGTGTGGATGTACGGCGTGGGCTCGAATATGCCGGGCGGATGCGCCTCCAGCGCTTCCGACCCGGGCCTGTGGCGGGTCCGGTCGGTTGCGACGCGCGGCCCCTGCCTCGTCCCGCTGGGGTCTCCGCCGCGTGCGCCGTAGGACTGGAACCCGGGCGTGGCCATCTGCACCCTCACGTGGTGGTGCCCGGCTTCGGTGAAGGCGCGGACCCGGTCCTCCACCTCCCGGGGCTCGCTTCCGTCGGCGTGTACGTAGACGGCTGCCGCGTCCCGCGCCTTCCCGCCCCACAGGTCGTACACGGGCATTCCGGCCAGCTTGCCCTTGATGTCCCACAGCGCCTGGTCGATGCCGCTGAGTGCGTTGTTCAGCACCGGACCGTTGCGCCAGTAAGACGAGACGTAGCTGGACTGCCAGATGTCCTCGATGTCGCCCGGGGCTTTGCCGATTACAAATGGGCGGAGGTAGTCGTCGACGGCGGCCAGCACGGCTGAGGGGCGCTGGGTGAACGTGGCGCAGCCCACGCCGTACAACTCCGGCTCGGTCGTCTCGACCTTCACGATTACCAGCCGGATGCCGTCGGGCTCGGTGAGAATGACCCTGACGTCTCTGATAAGCGGGTTGGCCATGTGTACGTCCTTTCGCCGGAGAGCGGCTAGCCGCCTGGCGTCACGAGCACCCACATGGGCCCGTCTCCTACGGTGTAGACGTCCAGCGGCGCGAGGGCGCCCGAGGCCTGGTCGATGGCGTAGGAGGCCAGGCGGCCCGTCTCGAGGCCGGCCGCGTACAGGAACCGTCCAGAAGGGTCTATGTCGAAGGCGCGTGGCACCCGCTCGGTCGGCGTGTGGCCTAGAGCAGTGAGGAGCCCGGTCGAGTCGTCCACGCTGAATGCGGCGATGGTGTCGTGCCCGCGGTTAGGTGCGTACAGGAACCGTCCCGACAGCGTGACCCGTATCTGGGCGCAGCTGTTCTCCCCCGAGTAGCCCTCGGGCAGCGTCGAGACCGTCTGCAGGGCCCGCAGAAGGCCGGTCGAGCGGTCCAGCGAGTACGCAGTGACGCTGCAGCCCTGCTCGTTCGAGGTGTAGAGCACGTCGAGGTTGGGGTGGAAGCAGAAGTGACGGGGACCGTCGACGGTCGTCGGCGTGAGGGACGCGGGCGTGTTCGGAGAGAGCCGCCCCGTCTCCTGGTCGAACCGGAACTGGTATATGGCGTTGGGGCCCTTGTCGGCTATGTGGGGTACGAAGGCGAAGCGGTTCGCTGTGTCGGTCTGGATGCAGTGAGCGCCCGTAGCGGTATCGACCCACTGCACGGCAGGGTCCATGACTGCGCCGTCGGAGCCGATTCGATGTACGGAGACTCCGCCGCCCCCGTAGTATGCGGACAGAAGGAATCGGCCCCGCCCGCCCGTAGTCATGTAGCACGGGTCGGACCTCAGCGGCGCCTCGCCTATTTCGGAGATCGCCCCCGACTCCTCGACTGAGTAACTGGAGACCTTGTTGTCACCGCGGCGTCCCACGTAGAGGAAGCGCCCTCCGGGATGTCTCGCCACCGGAGCCGGGCGGCCCGGCACGTCGAAGCTCGCCAGGGATTCGAGTCTCCCGCTGGCGTCGTCCATAGAAAGAAGCGCGATCCTGTCCTCGTCGGACAGCGTTACGTAGACAAAGCCCATCTCATTCCTCCAGGGAGTAGCCTGTCTCTATCGATTCGAATCGCCCCCCAATCCGAACAGGCTGAGGAGCTCTTTGCGGCTCAATTGGGCGGACAGATTCAGCGACACGTCGTCGACAAGCTGGTCGAACAGCTCCTGTTTGCTCTCGAGTATCTTGTCTATACGCTCCTCGATGGTTTCAGCGCAAGAGTACTTGACGACGTTGACCTTGACCTTCTGACCCATACGGTGG
Organism: Dehalococcoidia bacterium; assembly: GCA_965261325.1. Lineage (GTDB taxonomy): Bacteria > Chloroflexota > Dehalococcoidia > Lucifugimonadales > CAJWER01. The sequence goes on along the minus strand of CBDHCU010000009.1, from coordinate 1,122,736 downwards.
CTCCGATCTTCAGCTTGGCGTTCTATAGCGGGGTTCCACCATCGATCTAGATGAAACACGTAGGACGCCTCCTGTAGATTCAAGCCCAAGCCGCCTGCACGCAGCGACAATATCAATACCTTGTGTTCGTCGCGGGTCTTGAATCGCTCTATAATGCCGGCTCGCTCCTCTTGGGGTATGTCGCCGGTGATGGTGATCGGAGAGAAGTCCCTCAGGTATTTGGCGGCGGCAGCCACACCGGACGTGTCGCTGGTGTACTGGGAGAAGACCAGCGCTTTGTGTCCCTGAGCCGCTAGCTGCCCTAGCCGATCCTTGATGTCGGCCAGCTTGCTGGACTCGCCGGTCTTTGGGTCGGCGTTGCAGATCTGCTTTAACCGAGTGATGAGCTCCAGCACATGCGTGACGCCGACCTCCGTGCCGAGTGACTTCAGAAAGACGATCCCTTCCTGCTCGGCCTTGTCGTAGCTGTTGCGCTGCTTGGAGTCCAACTGGATGGGAATCTTGATTATCTGCTTGGGAGGAAGGTCTTTGAGGACCTCGCCCTTCTTGCGTCGAAGCTGCAACTCGCGGTGCCTCCTCAGCAATTCCACCCCAGAGCGGTAGCGCTTTGGCGCTCCTGAACCGTCGTAGTCAACGAACTCCAGTATCGAGGCCAACTCCTCCTCGTGGTTCTCAATAGGGGTGCCCGTCAGCGCCCAGGAGCGTGTTCTTTGCAGGCCCTTCAGCGTGTCGCTAGTATAGTTGCGGTTCTTGATACGCTGTGCTTCGTCGGCCACCACCACGTCCCAAGACTTCCGACGTATTGAGGATTGCTGGTTGCCGCCGAAATCCGAGCGAAGGATGTCGTAGCTGGCAAGAGTCACGTCTCTGTCCGCCTCCCACTGCCATGAGCGGTCGGATGCCGAGCCGCGGATGATAATGGCGGAAAGCTCCGGGGCCCACTTTTCGATTTCACGACGCCATTGGTCCAGTACGCTGGCCGGCGCAGCCACAAGACACGACCTGATTTCTCGTCGCGCCAGAAGAATCCGCAAGGCGGCGATCGTCTGTATCGTTTTGCCCAAGCCCATGTCGTCGGCCAAGAGCAATTGGTTGTTGTCCAACAGTGCCTGGACACCCTCTTTCTGGAAGGGCATCAAGTCTCCGGACCATTGGAGCCGGACAACTCGATCGCGTGCTGGAGGGGCGGCCAGGACCGTCCACAACCGCTCCGCCAGCGACAAACCGGGGCGCGAGACTTGCCTGGGATCCCGGGCTGTTCCCGCAGTCTCCGAAGAGTGGTTGGCTGGATATCCTGGGCGCTCCGGCAGTGAGCGCAGGCTGACTATAGTGTCCAGCCCGGAAACGGTCATCATAGTTTGAACCCGCTCGTCGTCGAAAGCTTCGGTCAGCGCCTCGGCGGCCCTGTCAAAGGGTTCGAGAGGGTTGGGCAACGCCTCAATTTCGCGGACAATCCGTTGGGCGCCGGACTCCCCGCCGGCTTGTTCTTCCCAGAGCAGTTCGTAGGGCTTGTTGGCCGGATTGCCGTGTTCGGAATCGCTGTGGGCCAAAGGACGGGTTGTTCCGATGCGGCAGATGGGTATGCGCAACCGAATGTCTTCGGCGAAAGCTCCAGCCGGTACTTCATCAGCTCGGGCAAGCAACAATGTCGGTGACGGAACGGCTGTCTGGAACAACGATTTGGCAAGAGACGACAGGGTGTTTGGCCTGGCCCTTTGCCTGCGGGACTCGTACCGGTCTATGCGGGTGAAGCAGAAGTCTAGAGGCTCACCCAGGCCCGACGTCTGGAATAGCGCGGCTCGGATACCACTGCCGCCTTCCTCTTCAACGAACCGCAACCAAGCCACTGAGCCTGTGCGGGCCTCCTCCGCGCTTAGATCGTCGAAGAGGATCGGCAAGGTGGCATCTCTCAGCCGGAAGAGGTAGCCGACGGCTGTTCGGTATCATCGGCATCGTCTTTGGACTCCCGTTCCAGGTCGGTGTTCTCTTCATACGAATGGCGGAATTCTTCGCCCTCGGTTTCAGGGCTGTATTCCGGATAGAGCCTACGCAGGTCCCATTCGTTGATGGATGCGCGGACTTTATAGCGCATTCGGTTCTGATACCCGGCGCCACGTGTCTCAGCCTGTAGCGCAGGTGCAGGCCAGCCGTAGGCAGTGCTGTAGATTTCCCGCAACTTCCCCATCGTCTCCCGGATCTCGGCGTCAGTTGGTTCGTTCAAGGGTATGCAGTTCTGTTCGAGCAGGCGCATTCCGGTTTCGGCGCGAGCCACTATGTTCCCATAGCGAGTCTCCAACTTTGCGGCCACGTAGTCGCGGTCCTTCTTTTCGCCGCTCGGACTGATAATCGCCGGAGCGAAGTCGACGGTCGCGGTGCCCACTGTCACCAGTCCGGGATATGGCTCGCCGACAGCCTCTCCAAGCCAGCGGGACAACTCGGCGTAAGACCTGCCCCGCTGCAGGATGGAGTACGAACCGACCAACTCGATCTCGTCCAGCAGTACCACCCAACCCTTGTATCCGGCGGCCTTGATCAGTTCGACAGCGAAACGGAGGCGCTGTGGCGGCAGGTCGGCGGCTTTTGGCGCGCGGAAGGAGTAGCTTTGTATCTGTTCTATCTGCCGGAGACCGTCCTTGACGCGCGAAACCTTGATTCGATCTCCCGCCCAGAACTGCTCGATTTCGCTGTTCAATTCGAGGTCGCGAGACCATTCGTGAACTAGAAGACTCGCCGGGAACATCGGGCTGAGTCCGTTCGCATCGGTATCGTTTGCCCAACGAAAAAAGTTGGCATAGTCTTGGGAATCCGGCTTAAGTGCCTGCCCCAACTCCTCGATCAGCCGTCCGGAGCGGTTGGGCATCCGGCCATTGTCTACCGCCGATTTTAATACCTTGCCCAAGTCGTAGAGAGGGGTTTCCTTGCTGATGGCAACCTTGCTGCAAACGAAATCTTGAGAGAGGGCCTGCTGTTCCAAGTGGGTGAGCAGGTGAGACTTGCCAGAGCCAAAGTCGCCGGAGACCAGCATACCCAAGGCTCTTTCTGGCGGGTTGTCCCTGTCGGCAGCCCTGGTTAGCATCTCTTCAAACCGACTCTCGGCATCGCGTTGGTTGCAACCCAATATCCTCACTGCCTCACTGTTCGGTACGCCGTTGCGGAGAGCCTCCAGTGCACGCCGGGAGGCGACTGCGTTATTTTCCCCAGCGTGAGTTATCACGGCTTGACCTCTTCCTGCGATAGTCGTACCAGGGATGCGATGGGATTGACCCGATTCCGGTCCCGTACGTCATCCATGACGCGGGTGCGCAGAGCCTCATAGATCCCGTATCCGCGAGATCGGCGGTGACCGCTGTCGTCGAGGAAGTCGCGGTTGGTCACGACTACAAGCAGAGCGCCGCTCAGCCGGTCTGCACCGTCTATGAATTCTCGCAGCAATTCATAGTGTTCCATCGCCATGGCCCTGGTGTAGTACCGCAGACCATCCCTGGGATTGCGGGCAACGGTGACTCGGGAATTGTCGAACAGTATCGCTGTGCCGGCGTGTCCTACGTGTCGGATCCAGTAGAGGGCTGATTCGATAAAGTATCTGGCCGTGTTGCGGTTGATGCTTGTGTAGATCAAGAACGGGCGTACGCTGCTGACACGGGTGTTATTGCCGGTCAGCCAGTCCAATAGCGGTCGACCGTTGTATTCTTGCTGCCCTGGTGTATTCTCACACACGCAAAGCTGGGTCATGGCGACCCGGAAATCTTTGGCCATGTTGGTGTTCTTGGATATGCGGGCTTCTAGGTACGGTCTCAAATCCCCGTACACCGACTGTCGCTCAAGCCCACTGGCTTGAGCGATAGACTCATAGATGTTGCCCGTCCTCCTGGGGTCAACACCATCTACTCGAAGGCCGGCGTCTTGGGCCAGACTCACTATCAGGCGGCGGGCCAAGAACCTCCAATCGACTTGATGGGCGAGCCTGAAGAAAAAATCTTGCGGCATGTGGGCCCGCGCCACCCCTGCGTCCAACTCCACAAAGAGATAATCCAACTCCCCGCATCGGGCCTCCATTTGCGCATACAGGTCCGCCTTCAACTCATCCGGCGTCACTGCAAACTTGACGGATGTGCCACCATCGCGGACGAACGACGACAAGTATTCTGCGTCGATAACCTGAAGCCAATCTCCGAGAGCGATGGTGTTAGGCATCAGCCCGCTTCTGCAAACCGGACGCCATAGTACTTGACGTCTTGGCCGTCCGGCCCGACGAAAGTGAACACGCCCCTGCCGATCCGAGTCCCTGTGGACGCATGGAAGAACACACTGGCGCCCGACTTCGTCTTTGTCACGCCGCTTGTCTCCAACTGGTAAAGGTCACGGGCGAAGTCCATGGAGGCATAGTCCTGTCCGCTCCCTGGTAGGGATGTAAACAGTTGGTATATCCTATCCAGGGGCACCACACGACCCGGGCCGTCCTTCATCAGGCGGTCTGAGGAATCTTCCCTCACGAGCTCCGAGTACACCCCATACAGGGCTTCGAGGAAACGGCCGGGCGGGTGCCGTCCTGGCTTCTTCTGGTTATTGAGGAGGATGCCAGTCAGGTGGGACGGCCTGATGGTAGAAACCTTCTTCTTGTCAATCCTGACCGCCCGTGCACCCGGGAGAATTTGCACAATAGACGGATGGGAGACCAGCCGACCGTCCCTCTCGCGGATCGTCAAGCCCTGTTCCGAGGCGGTGCGGCCTAACTCGTCGGCGTAGCTATCCCTGAGATACTGCTCCTCCTCTCCGTCCTGAAACGGCCAGGATTGAGCGGCGTTGGATACCGTCTGTCTCAAGACACCCAGAGCGTCATCGAGTTTGCCCTGGGCCCGCTTGATGGCAGCGATATTCCCCGTCTTGGCAGCCTTCTGTAGCTGCTTGGCCTGAGCTGCCAGGGTCTTGGCCGCATCCAGAGTCGAGTGCGCGGCCTTTTCGGTATCGCTGAAGGCTCGTTCGAAGCTGCCCATATCGTGCTTCCAAAGATCAGCTTTATCAGCCGATCTGGACGGTCATGCTTGTGGATGCGTAACATCTATCATATCCCAAGTGTCAACGCAACTTATCCCAGGAGGATCGTAGGAGGAGCCATGGTCACCGACTTCAGACACGTCATCCCTCGTCTCGGGCAGCGCATCGAAGAGCTTGGGCGGGCCGTTGTGCGAGACAGCCAGGAGATCACGGGCTGGAGGATGCACCGCGGCGACGTCGACGATGGCGCGTCCCCAATACTCGACGATTCCGGCTGGGACGCCCTGGAGTCCTGGGACGACACGGATGCCCGAGCTGGTTCCGCGCACTGGTCGTGGCGCCTGAGCGCTTCGAGGGTGCCCCGGTGTCGCTCTCCCTCAAGGTCGGGGGCTACCTCCATTCCCTCTTCAACGCGGCGGCGCTGCCCTACGGCAAGACGAGGGCGGGTCTCAAACCCGCCCCCAATAGGGTGACGCCTGATAGATACCTCCACTCGGAGGTGGGGAATCTGGGACAAACATGGATGTGTCGTGTTGGCCCCGCTCGGCCCGGTTGGGCAGCATCCCCCTCATCCCAGCCTTCTCCCGCCAGGGGAGAAGGGGCAAGAGGCCTGGTTGGGCGGCGGGGCGGGTTCAGACCCAGATTAGTGTGCGTTTGGGCGGCGGGACGCCGGCCTCGCGCAGCTTGTCGGTGGGCCGCTTCATCCAGACGCTCTCGGCCTTTGGCGTGGAGCGTCGGCGCCGCCTGGGGCGGAGTCGTCTTCTGATCGACCTAGGGTATGCCGGGGCGTACTCCCAGATGTACTTGCCGTACGCATCGGGAACCTCGCCTGATATCCAGTAGCGGACTTCCTCGTCGTCGTCGTTGTCTTCGCCGTGGAAGACGGCGGCTACCTCGTCGTAGGCCTGGACGAACTTGTGGATTGGGTGGGACGGGTCGCGCTGGGCTTCTGCGATTTTGCGGTCGATGTCGTAGCAGCCGGGCTGGGAGTCGGATTCTTCCGGATCGTCTGCTTCCAGGTCGTCTGCGTCGACGGGGCTGGGGATGGGGATGGGTTCCCGACTTCTCGGGAATGATGATTCGGCTGTCGGGGACGATGATTCGGCTGTCGGGGACGACGATTCGGCTGCTGGGAACGATGATTCGGCTGCGTCTGACGTGCGCGGGTCGTCTGTATCGACGGGGCTGGGGCCGGGGATGGGTTCCCGCCTTCGCGGGAATGACGATTCGGGTTCCCGTCTTCTCGGGGACGACGATTTGGCTGTCGGGGACGACGATTCGGCTGCTGGGGACGACCCTTCGACTGCCGGGAACGACGATTCGGCTGCTGGGAACGACCCTTCCTGTGGCATGCCTCGAAGCCCTCGTCGTCGAGCTTGCCGTTGGCGACGTCGAGGTAGAACTGGACTATGGTGTCCCCGTCGTTGGTCTTCTCGCGGACGATGTCCGCGAGAGTTCGTGGCCGCCTCTGTTCTGTTTTGTTGTTATCGCACATGAGTTCTATTATGGGAGTGGTGGGGTGCTTTGTCAAGGGGAGGTTTTCACCGGTAGTGGGTCAGAGTCGATGAGATACAGGCCGGGACGCGCCGGCGGCGGCGGCATCCCCCTCATCCCAGCCTTCTCCCGCCAGGGGAGAAGGGGCAAGAGCCCCGCCGCTGACCGGTGGCGAGTCATATCAACTCACTGAACGTGAACAGTTACAGCGTGAACACTTCCTCCTGCGAGAGCTCCCTCTCCCCGATGGCGTCCGGGTGCTGGCGCATCGTCTCCATCTCGACGGGAGACAGCACTGTAAAAATGGGATGGGATGGCTCGGTCGAGATACCCGACAGGACCTGGCTGAGTTCGGCCTGGGGCGCAAGAACGAGAGAGGGTGGCTGGTTCGCGCGGCTCCGGTCATCCGGAAATGATCACGAAAAGATTATGGCCAGGCCCTTGTTGATCACGCGAAAGTAACACGCGGGGGCGTATCATGGTACGTAGACATCGGATGAAAGGAGGCGCGTTATGTCATCGTACCGTCCCCTGGTGCCGAGTGTTCCCTCGGCGGGGCCATCGCGGTCCCTACCCCGAGCGCCTCGTATACGAAATAGACGAGATTCTCCAAGTGCCGTAACGAGGTCTGGCCCCGAGCAAATGTTCGGGGTCAGCCCTCAGTTCGATGAAGAACGAAGGAGGCTAGAATGGGTAAGTGGAGACGTCGAATTTCCGAAGCGGGAGAGCTACTTTTTCTCGGGGTAGCTGCATACTTCCTTGATGTCTTTGGCGTGCTCCTCTATGCCATATGGAGACTCGCTGGCCGCTACGCTTCTGTATCACTCCAGGTCGGTCGACAGCGACTTCAGAAATGACCTCGATAAGGAGCGGCTACGAGGCACAACATCGGGGTGCTGACATTTCTGATACCAATTTGGCGTGATGCCGCCATATAGGGGGAGCTCACAGGCGGCCTGGACCCTCTGGCGGGGCCTGAAGCCGCGGACTACGCCGTGCATGACGTACAGCAGGAAGCTGACGACGGTCTTGCCGTGGTCGGTGCTCTCGTGGACAATGCCGGCGACGCGGGGGGCGTGGGCAAGGGATGGGGCGGCGTGGGCCGAGGCGAGGTATTCGAGGGCCTCGTGGCTCCTCGCGGGCGCTGTTGGCGCGGCAAGTCAATACCTGGTCGTCCGATGCGCTATTCGGGATCGCGCCGGCCTACACGCAGCCCTTGTGCTCGCGCCCGCCCACCAGGTGCCAGAAGCGGTTGCCGTGTATGTTGCCGTGCCGTATGTGGTAGCCCTCGGGCGTGACCTGGAATCCCTCATCGGGGTCTTCGGATGCGCCGGAGTACTCGCCGAACTTCGACGTGGCGTCGGCATAGTGGAGGGCCCAGCCGCGGCGGCGCTTGTGCGACTCGTTGGGGCCGGTCGCGTGTAGGGTCCACCGGTCGTGGAAGGCGGCGTCGCCTGGGTTCAGCGTGATCACTTCCTCCTGCGAGAGCTCCCTCTCCCCGATGGCCTCCTCGCCCAGGTCGTCGAAACCGAACTGGGGGTAGTCCGCCTCAATGGTCACGTAGTGGAAGGGGCCGTTCTCGATCGTCAGGCCGTCGAGGGAGATCCAGCACGTGGCGCTGCGCTTGCTCAGGTGGAAGAAGCCGTCCTGGTGGTACCTGTTCGACCCGTGGTACGGGGGGTCGTCGTTGAGCGGCGCCTTGTTGTAGATGTGGTCGAACCACAGTTTGACGTCGGGGCTCAGCACATCGTTGAGCACCCTGATGATGTTGGGGTGCGCGGCGATGGAGCGGAAGTACTCGTTATTGTCGGCCAGGTGGTTGATCTGCCCCGAGAAGTTGCTGAACGGGTCGTCAGTGGCGGTCGCCGCCCTCTCGTCGGGGCACACCTCCCGCCTGCGGAGGGGGTACACCCTGTTCTCGCGGCGGGCGTGGCGGTCCGTCAGTTTCACCTCAGGGTAATCCTCCAGCGCGGGGCGCGCGCCGCCCGCCGAGTCGGACTCGTCGGGTATCGGGTAGCGTGCCTCGACCCGGTCACGCTCGGCCTTGTCCATCGCCCCGTAACCCTCGCGGTCCGCCGCTATGGCGTCCGCGTGCTGGCGCATCGTCTCCACCTCGATGGGGGAGAGCACGTTCCGCACGATAATGTAGCCCTTCGTCCTGAATTCGTCGTTCTTGACCTCGCTCATCTCCATGCGTGTGCCTCCATCGACCGGACTTGTTCAGCACCGGAATTGTAGACCAGGACGGCAGGCTCCGCAACGGCATTTTCGACCCGGTGCTGTTCAGACTTGGGGAGACTCATACCAATTCGCCGTGATGCCGCCATGTATACGTGAACAGGGTTGTCATTCTACGGCAGTGACCGGGGAAGGCGGGTTTCAAACCCGCCGCTACGATTTGAATTGACGGCGTAGTCAAAACGAATTGGTATAACGTCCCACCCCACCCCTGGATACCTGCCCCGTATCAGGTACGGGGCAGGCTCTTCGCGGGTATGACGATGGGATGCGGCATGGCGCGGGGACCGGCGTTGACAGGAACGCCCCCTGTCAATACACTCGCGCGCGTTCGCCCCACCCGCCACCTGCGTTCTAATACCAAGTCACCGTGATGCCGCCGTATATGTGCGGCCAGGAGTGGGTTCCCGCCCCGTATCGAGTACGGGGCAGGCTCTTCGCGGGAATGACGGCTTTACGGCGCACTCAAAATGAATTGGTATAATGAATTGGTATAAGGAGAGGCCTATGACAAAGAAGTACCATCAGGCGGCCCTCGCAAGCCGCCACCTGCGTTCAAAGAGAGGCCTATGACAAAGAGGTATCACCAGGCGGTGCTCGCAAGCTGCGAGATCCCCTGGGACGAAAACGGGGAACTGATCGAGTCGGTCTTCCGGGAGGAAGTACGGCACACTATCTCCGCCGGGTTCAACGACCTGTACATCTTCGGCACGGCGGGCGAGGGATACGCAGTGACCCTGACCCAGTTCAATGAGATCGTCGGCATCTTCCGGGAGGAGACATCCGGAGACGATGTGCATCCGATGGTCGGCGTCATCGGGGGCATCGACATGCCGCTGCGCCTCCTCTCCCCTTACAGGAGCATCGACCTCGAGACCTACGAGGAGTGCTACAGGGTCCTCATGGAGAAGCACGGAGACTGGCTGGAGTAGCAGGCGCAGCGTAACTGGGAGGATGCGGATGACGTACAGAGTCGGCGTGATCGGGTGCGGAAGGAAGGGCACGTCCCACGCACGGGCCTACGCCCTCAACCCGGCGACGGAGGTCGTCGCCGCGGCGGACACGGACCCCGAGAACCTCGCGCTCTTCTGCGAGCGTTTCGGCGTACCCGGGTATTCGGACTACAGGGAGATGCTGCGGCGGGAGAGCATCGACATCGCCGCGCCCATCCTGCCCGTCAGCGCGAACCCCGAGGTCGTGCTGGGATGCGCCGAGTCGGACGTCAGGGCCATAGGGTGCGAGAAGCCCATCGCGGCCGTACTGTCCGACGCCGACCGCATGATCGAGGCGTGCCGGGAGCGGGGCATAAAGCTCGCGGCTGGCGACCTGGACCGCAATTTCCCCGAGTACTGGCAGGCGCGGAAGATGATCGAAGAGGGCGCGATCGGCAGGGTGGTCACCATCAACATGCTGAAGGGCGGCATCACCGAGATGTCGGGCGGAGGCTGCCAGCTCTTCAGTCTCGTGAGGATGTTCGCCTTCGACTCCGACGCCGCGTGGGTCATCGGGTGGGTCAGCGACGACCCCTGGAGCGACCACGACCAGGGCGTCGGCGGTTACATCCGCTTCGAGAACGGCATCGAGTGCCACATGCACCTCGACACCAACGCGCGCAGCGGCATCGAGGTCCTGGGCACGAGCGGCGTCTTCTACTGCGACGGCTCGTACCTGGAGATGTGGACTGCGGAGGAGGGCGTCGCCCGCCCGATAATGTCCGACCTGACGAAGGTCGAGGGAGTCTTCCCGGACACGTCGCTCTGGGAGGGCAGCGGCGGCTACGACGACGAGGGGTGGCGGTTCCCCGGCAGGCGCAACATGTCGACCGTCCAGTCGATAGTCGACACGCTGGACAGCGACTCTGAGCCGACCGGCAGCGGCGAGAACGGGCTCAAGGTGCTGGAGCTCGCCATAGCCATGCGCGAGTCCCACCGTCGGGGCCGCGTCCCTATGAGCCTGCCGCTGGAGGACCGCAGCCTCAGGGTCTACCCGCACGAGGGGCGCTGGCTGAACAAGAAGGAGGTCTACAGCAGGGAGTGGTACGCCAACGCCATCGGCAGCCAGAAAGGCTAGGGCATATGCTCGTCTTCGTTTACGGCGATGAGCGCGTCGAGCAGCTTGCCGTGCATCTCCTCGGCGGGGCCAGGCCCAAGCTCGTGCGCGGCCTCCAGGGCTCCCTTGGCCGCGGCCCTGGCGGCCTCGTGCTCGGAAATCCCGAACGCGTGCGCCTGCTCCACCGCCCCCGCAATGGCCGCTGCCGCGGTCCTGCCGATGTCCTGGCCCAGGTCCATCGCCGTCCGGACACTCCCGTACCCGGCGCCCCACAGGGCATCGACGGCCTTCACGTTGGATCTGGCCAATCCCTCCAGCACTGCCGATGCCGACTGCCGGGCGGCCCGGTCCAGGGCCATGCCCGATTCCAGGGCCGCGTGGAACGCGCCGCTGGTGGCGCCGACGGCCAGCCCAGTTCCCTGTGCGCCAAGGTCCCCAGCCTGGCGCGCCGCCTGCTGCACGGCGCGGCTCACCATCCTCGAAGCCCTGCGTGCTGCCGCCTGGCCTTGCGTTACGGCACTTACGGTGTCGTGAATGGACGCGGCCACCTGGTAGGCGGTCACGCCAGCGGCCACGTCCAGCCCTGCAAACCGCGGCACCAAGCGCACGGTCGCCTGGGGCACACGGGAGACTATCGCCAGACCTGGGACCGTATTCAGCACCCGCAGGTTGTCCCGCGTCTGCGCCATCAGCGTGTCCATCACGACCTGCTGGTCGACCTCGCCCTCCTCGCGGACGGTCGCAAGAACCCTCAACGTGATCAGCCCCATCACGAAGGCCACCGCGAACAGGAAGTCGAACCCGGTCAGGAACACCGCGGGGAAGTCTATGGTCCGGGTCGGGCTCACCCACTCGAAGGCGATCTGCAGGTGCCTCACGCTGAACACGTCCGCGAAGAGGCCCCCCAGCAGAGGACTCGTGCCCGCGCCTATGCTCGCCGCCAGAGACGAGGCTGTCAGGTACGACGTGGCCTGCATCCTCGGCGCCATCTTCATCCGTAACGTCGTGGTCGATATGTTGACCCCCGCGCTCGCTATCCCGATCAGGATGTGCAGCAGGACCAGCAGCGGCACCGTCAGGGCATGTCGGTCCGGCAGGGTCGTGAAGGTCCAGCCCACCACTGCCAGGAAGAACAGCGACGTCGATACGGAGAGGACCACCTTGCTGCCAAGCTGGTCGACCATCGGCCCCCACACCCGGAGAAACAGGACGTTCCCGACCTGGCTAACCACCGTGAGCCCGACCACGAGCGACAGCGGCATCTCCAGCCTCTCCAGCATATACACGGCAAAGAACGGCAGCGCCAGGTGCGCTGCGAAGTTCCACAGGAACATGAAGTTGATGAGCGGCCGGAAGGCTTCATCCGAGAATGGCGCAGCAAGGGTCTCGCGCAGCGACCGCCGCGCGCCCTCCGGACGCGCCATGCGAGGCTCGGGTATTCGGGCCATGAAGCCGACCGCCGACCAGCCCAGCAGGACCGCCCCGAACAGGATGGCGATCGAGTACCCGTAAATGACGTCGTCCGCCCCAACGCTCCCCTTCCAGAAGTCGATGTAGACGGCGGCCGCCATGCTGGAGACGGCGGCGGCGATGGTCGCCATCCTCAGACGCTGGGCGAAGAACCCTCCCAGCGATTCCTGAGGCACCAGGTCCTGCAGCCAGCTGTTCCAGCCGGTGGTCACGAAAGCCAGGGCCGCTCCCCTGACAGCTACCAGCGCCAGCAGCATGGTCACGGCGCCGGCATGCGGCACCGACAGCGCGAACGGGACCAGCGCGACCAGGACCCAGGCTGCGTACGCCGCGAAGTAGGCTCCCACGGCGAACGCCTTGCGCAGCCCCGTACGCTCGATGACCATCAGTGCGAGCACCTGGAGAGGCTGCATGAGGAACGGCAGAGCCGTCATGATGCCGATCTGGGTGTTGTTGGCGCCCATCGCCAACGCGAACGCCACCAGAAACCCGCCCGACGCGAATCCGTCCGCCGCTGAGGCCGAGACGGCCTGCCACGTAGTTGCCCGCAGTCCGCCGGACCGCTCCTCGTCGGAGAGCGCCGCTCTCGGCCTGAACAGCCCTACGACATCCAACTGAGGACATCCTCCATCACGAGAGATGCAGTTCCAGTCAACCCGACGTTACGGCAGGGTGTCCCTAGCCGCCAGGCCCGAAGCCCAGCCCCTTGTTCTTCATGCTCACGCTGGAGTTTCCTCCAATCACCACGTGGTCCAGAAGGGCCAGGTCCATCATCTCGGCCGCCCTGGCTATCTTGCGCGTTACCAGCACGTCTTCGGGGCTCGGGCTGGGGTCTCCCGATGGGTGATTGTGGACCATTATGAACGAAGGGCAGTTCCTGCGTATGGCGGGGCTCAGCACCTCCGCAACCCGTACCAGCGACGAGCTCACGTTGCCCTTGTAGACCGTCTCGGCCCCCAGCACATGATTCTTGGTGGACAGCAGCAGCACTCGCAGCTCCTCCCTGTCCAGCATCCCCATATCCGACCCGACCACGTTCACCACGTCCTCGGCATTCGAGATGGTGGGCCGGTCCTCCGGGCTCACGGCCTGGAGCCTGCGTCCGAATTCCAGCGCGGCGAGGACCTGGCACGCCTTCGCATCGCTGACGCCGTGGACCTCGCACAGCTCCGAGTACTGGATGCGCCCAAGCCCCCGAAGTCCTCCCAGGCTGGCCAGCAGCCGGTTGGACATGTTCAGCACGTTCTCGCCCTTCGACCCCGTGCGCAGCAGTATCGCCACCAGCTCCGCGTTGCTGAGCGCGTGCGCGCCCAGGTTGCGCAGCCTCTCCCGCGGGCGGTCACCGTCGGGCATGTCCCGGATCATCGTGGCGGAGTACGGCTTGCTGCCGTTGACCGCCTGCTGGTGCGTGTCAGTTGTTGTGATCAGGGCTCGCCCCCCTCTCTTCGAGATGGGTGAGGGAATCCCAATCCCGTAGATTCAGGCACGATAGCACTAACGTTCGCGCGATGTCAAGCGAATCGGCTCGGACAGACAGGGACGCGATTACCGTACATATCAAGGCCTATGGCGTACATCGGCGGGTAGTGAGAAGATACAGCCCGCCTCATGTTGGCCAGGTTCGACATCCAGCGGTCGGTAAGGAGCCTGGCGCTCGAGGGCCTGCTGATTCGTAGAAGGTTCCGTCACCACTGGAAGAACTACCTGCTCCAGTGCGGGCTGAGCACTTTGGCATTGCTGATGGTCCTGCTGGTGGTGGACGTGGTGCTTCAGGCAGCGATCGTCGTGGCGATTGCGTCCTCCGCCTTTATCGTCTTCATCATGCCCCACAGCAAGGCCTCGATTCCTCGACGAGTCATTGGAGGGCACCTCGTCGCGATAATTGTCGGTACGGCGCTCGCGACAGTTTATGTCCTTCCAGTGTTGGGGGAGCTGGCTTCAGAGTCTCACCTAGTCGGCGACCTCATCGCCGTGGCGGCGGTCGGCCTGAGCATCCTGCTCATGGTGCCTGGTCAACCTGTTCTAACGCCACCCTGAAGGAGGGCACCCCCAAGCACCGCAGAAGCAGCAGGATGCCGACCCAAGGAGGGGTACAGCGACCCTTGAGTCTTAGTGTCAGTTGCGGTTTCTCCCCGATCTCCCATCGGTTATAATAACTCCTCCCGCGGCAACGCCCCCAGAACAGTTGCGGTTTCTCCCCGATCTCCCATCGGTTATAATAATAGGCATCAAGGCAACAACCACAGCCACGTTGCGGTTTCTCCCCGATCTCCCATCGGTTATAATTAGTGCTCGAACCGGAACAGCGTCATCCCCAGTTGCGGTTTCTCCCCGATCTCCCATCGGTTATAATTTCTCCTTCGCATAGCTTACGGGCATCCATCGTTGCGGTTTCTCCCCGATCTCCCATCGGTTATAATCTCGGCCAGGCTCAGGAACCGCCCGGTGCTGTTGCGGTTTCTCCCCGATCTCCCATCGGTTATAATGCCAACGACGCCAAGCAGATCCCCGACAATGTTGCGGTTTCTCCCCGATCTCCCATCGGTTATAATTCATGGACGCCCTGACCTTGACGGGCGTCCCGTTGCGGTTTCTCCCCGATCTCCCATCGGTTATAATGCTGGCGTCTCATATGCGATGTAGCGCGACGTTGCGGTTTCTCCCCGATCTCCCATCGGTTATAATGCTGGCGTATCATACGTGATGTAGCGCGATGTTGCGGTTTCTCCCCGATCTCCCATCGGTTATAATGGGCCAGCTCGCACAGCCTGCCCACAACCGTTGCGGTTTCTCCCCGATCTCCCATCGGTTATAATGACCGCGACCAAAGGGACGAGCAATAACCAGTTGCGGTTTCTCCCCGATCTCCCATCGGTTATAATTGGGGACCTGACGGGACCACGCCGCACATGGTTGCGGTTTCTCCCCGATCTCCCATCGGTTATAATCGTCCCATACACCTACATCCGCACCAGCAAGTTGCGGTTTCTCCCCGATCTCCCATCGGTTATAATATACCGCCCCTCTCCCCACGCAGCTTGCGAGTTGCGGTTTCTCCCCGATCTCCCATCGGTTATAATGCCCGAACCGGGCTCCGCGCCGACGCTGGTGTTGCGGTTTCTCCCCGATCTCCCATCGGTTATAATCCGTTAGCGTGGGCTGGGGCGGCCCTTCTGGTTGCGGTTTCTCCCCGATCTCCCATCGGTTATAATGGCTGCTGAAGGCGATAGAGAGGGAGCACGGTTGCGGTTTCTCCCCGATCTCCCATCGGTTATAATTCAGCAAGACGCGCCTCGCGCCGCCGATCCGTTGCGGTTTCTCCCCGATCTCCCATCGGTTATAATATGTCCCTCATCTCTACCACCCCCTCATGTGTTGCGGTTTCTCCCCGATCTCCCATCGGTTATAATCTTGCTGCTGATAATCACCATCAACCGCCTGTTGCGGTTTCTCCCCGATCTCCCATCGGTTATAATTACCGCCGTTGCTATCGAGGATGGTAATGGTTGCGGTTTCTCCCCGATCTCCCATCGGTTATAATTACCGATTCCTCGACCAGGGCCACAGCCAGTTGCGGTTTCTCCCCGATCTCCCATCGGTTATAATGATCACCTGCCAGGCGACAGACATGATGGAGTTGCGGTTTCTCCCCGATCTCCCATCGGTTATAATAGACAGCCGCCGGGCCAGCTTGGATACAGGTATGGGCTGGCGGCGCGGCTCGCCTGAAAAAATGGTGGCCCAGGCCTCAGAATAGGGCGAACTGCTCCGGATTCTTGTTGGCCGGCCTGCGTCTGGGGCCGTCGTAGCTGACGATGTTCTCGTACTGCTTGTCGGTTATGTAGATGATCTGGACATTGCCGGCGTCCGGCAGGGCCATCTGAACGCGCCTCGTGTAGACCTGCGCCTGCTCCTTGCCTGCGCAGAAGCGCATGTAGACGGACAGCTGGCACATGTCGAAGCCCTGGTCCAGCAGGAATTTTCTGAAATTGGTGGCGGCCCGCCGCTCATTCTTAGTGAGTACCGGCAGGTCGAAGAGCACTATCATCCACATGAGCCGGTAGCCGGAGAGCACGGACGGTCTTCAGGGCGCCGCCGCCGCTGCGATGAGCGGGCCTTCGGGGAATACGAGGGCCGGTTGCCCCGACTCGAACGACAGCGCGAGAGACTGGGCGGCCCGCTCGATGCACGTCTGGAGGGGCGTCGTGCCCCTGTCTGTCGCCATGTCCATGTTGAGAGCCTCGGCGAGGGCGCGCTTGGCCTCGGTGGTCAGGTCGTCGTGCTCGCCGGCCGCCAGCCTGACGACCGTATAGTCCATGGTCGGTCTGAAGGGCTCCATCAGGTCGTCCACGAGGCACATGGCGTTGGCGCGGTTGCTGTGGTGGATGCCGATAGAGGGATGAAGACCCGCCGACACGACCGCCCGGGCCACGGCTGCCCTGAGTACGGTATAGCCGTAATTGAGGAAGGAGTTGGCCGCCCCGCCGAACCGGTTCCGCCTGAAGTCCGCTCCGAATAGCATGGGCCAGTACACGCGGGCCGCCTGTGCTTCCACGTTGTCCGGGTCGCCGGACCTGACACGCCGGGACAGCGGCTCCAACCGGCCTCCGTGCAGCCCCAGCAGCTCCAGTGTCTTCATCTGCTGGGCCAGCTTGGCCCTGACCACAGCCTGCCACAAGCGCTTGCGGAGAGGCAGAGACGCCTCGAGCTGGCGGCGCATCCGCAGCGCCTGGACGTGGTGGCCCTCGACGGGCCAGAGCCACGCGGCGGGCAGATAGTCGCTGCCGCAGAGCACGACGGCCGCGCCCCGGCGGGCAAGCTCGACCATCAGGCTGTTGGAGTAGGTGAGGCCCCGCCCGCTGCACAGCAGGACGCCGACGTCGTCCAGCGGGACCCGCCCCTCCTCCACGCCGTCCCTGGTCACGGTCATGAAGCCGCGTGAGCGGGCCAGGCGGCATCCCTCGCTGGCGACCTCGACGACGCGCCCTATCACGTTGCGGGCGGCCCCGGGTCTCGAATGCGCCCGATCTCGTCCACGCGGATTTTGCGGAAACCCTCTTCACGCAGGCGCTTCGCTGAATACCCACTCTTGCGGCGGTCCATTTCTCCCTTGCGTTCGCGGGCGTCGACATCGGCTTCGTTGTGATCATCCAGAATCACTTTACCAGACCATATTTGACGCGCACGCACGATGCGGCGATCCGGGCCGCTGCCCAGCGCGCCCATATCGTCCTTGTGGAGCCGTATGAGCCACTTTGCGGCGGGGTCCGGCTTGCCCCTGTGCTTCCCCCTGGCCGTGGCAGGGCGGAACTTCTCGATGTGGAAGTCAGGCTGGTTGGCGTCGAATGTGGATACGACGACTATCTTCCAACTCTTGTCCCGCATCTCCCAGATGTCGGCAAATGCGTTGCTGTCCGGCTTGTAGCCCTTGTAAGGGCGGCCATCCCTGTCCCTGATGGCGACGACGTTCAGGTTCTCCACAGCGCGAACGTTACGCACCGGCCGGCGGCCGCCGCCCAGCAGCACGCCTTCGTTTGCCGCCTTCTCGGCGAAGTCGGGAGCCTTCCCACCTTCCCAATGAACCTTGTCCCACAATTCCAGTAGCGCAGCCCGTAGCGTGGTGTCCCGTACGTCGTCGATATCGCCGCGCTTCTTGAAGTCCGAGAGCTTCTTACGCACCACGACTTTGGACGGGTCATCCTCGAAATCCACGAACCCGTATGCCGTCTCGTTGTGCAGCTGTCCGGTGGTACTGCCCTGCTTGCCGGGCGTACCGTGGTCCAGCTTGTAGGAGACGACCATGCGGTCGAGGAAGGGCCGTACCTGCTCACGGTCGAACCCCTCCCAGGGTGGCGGAACCTTGATCTTGGCCCGCGTCTCATCGTAGGCGCTCGACATACGCTGCAGGAGCGATCGGTCGGTCAAACCTATGACTAGGGCGTCGATGGTGTGGTGTCTATGGTCTGTGCGCTTCTTGGCGTCGCTGTGATGACCTGGCAGCAGATCGTTCAGCCCCCACTTTGCGCGAATCATGGACGTCAGCCTGCCAGGGGTCACCCAGATGTTGTTGGGAGTCACGACCGCCGCCATGTATTCCTTTGACAAGCGAGCCAACCAGCCTGTTTCGTGGAGTTGGCGGGCGAGGAATCCTTCCTGCTTCTCGAAGTGTTCGCGAGCGTCGGCTCCGAACCGCCAGCGCTTGTTGGGGGGCAGTTTCGAGGCTCGCTGGACGATGCCCTCCCATTCTGGAGTCTTGCCGAACGTCTCAAATGGGGTATGCTTACCCTTGAAGCGGTTCGCGCTCCTGAAATTGACCACCTTGTTCGCCGGACTGTCGTCCAAAGAATCCTGCCACGGTATCAGGTGGTCAATTTCGACGTCGGCACTATAAAGACGCTTTAGGCCAATGGCCTCTCCGGTGTAGGGGCAGCGGCGGTCTAGCGCATTCGTTGGATTGAGCTCCTCCCACAGCCGCATCTTTAAGCGGTTCTGATAGTTGTCCGGATCCAAGCCGAGATCTGTGAGTGCGGTTTTCCTCTCTTCATTTTTCTTCTGGTTCGCCTTCTGTTCTTTTTCGAGATTGTCTCGTTGCTTCTTGGATAGCTTGAAGTCACGCGTCATCTCGACCACTACCTGGTGCGGCCTGCCGTACTCTGCGATCAGCGCGTTGACGACCCGGCGCAACTGGCCGAGCCCAATGTGGACGGAAGGGTTGGGGAACCGGCCCCAACGCTTTTCTTCAGGGTCTCGTGGGTTTCCGCTGCCGTTTAGGTGGTCCTTGAGCTGTTCGCCGTAGTAGGGCAGGCGTCCGGTCGGCGAAAGCTCGCCCGTCAGCGTCCGTGCGTGGTCGTAGCCCGCGGATTTCGCGGCGTCGGGATAGTTCATCCCTTCTTCCAGGTAAGGAAGAATCTTCCTGATGGCGCGCAGTCCGAGTCGGCAATGACCGTCCAGCAAGAACGCCGATGCAACGCGACTGGCAGCCTCGCGGCCGAGCTCGGCGTGCTGAGTCAGCCATTCTATAGCGTGTTCTTCGTCATCTTCGTTCAACAGCCGGTCGGCTGTCTCAATCTGTCGGTCAAGAGGCAGACTCCTCCACGTCTTACCGAAGAGGTCTTTGTGGGACAGCTTAGCTGCCGTCTGGTCGCCCAGAAGGCCTTTGCGTCTTTGACTTTCGAGATTGAAGTATGCATCGCGTGGCAGATCGAGCAACTTTCTGATCTTGTCGAACGAGATTGCTTTGTATTTGAGCAGGTCACAGGCGACGATGTCACCCTCCTCTTTGCTTATGGAGCGTCGCTGTCCCCCCACTTCCTGGATATCCAAGTTTCGCACTTCCTGCCATATACGAAACCGCTGCGCGAGGGGGTGAGCCCATGGACATCGTAAACCCTCGTCGTCATCCTTGCTACTGGCGGGGTCGAGCGTGCACTTCCCCACCGGCTGTGGATCTGGGTCTTTCTGGTAGAAGATCGTTTCTCGCAACGACTCCTTGGCATCAGCAGTCATGACGTCCGCATGGTGAGACTCTTGCGCTTCCCAGATCGCGTCGAATTCGTTCAAAATCATCGGCCGAGTCGGGTAGAACTCGTACTTTGCCTTGCCGCCGGAGTTCAAATTGCGGAAGCGGGCGGGATCACCGTCTTGCAGACGTAGGTAGAGGAACTCGCCGAGGGTACGGGCTTTCGACGCCGACAGCTGCTCGTCAAGCCTCTTCGCAGCTTCCTTGGCTGGACCGGTATCTTTGTCGCGTTGCTCGGACTTGCGGTTGGACTTGAATCCGCGCCGCTGGTCGAGGTGGAAGAGCGCCCGACCCAGCTCATGGGGTTCGAGGGGGTGGTCCAGGGCGCGCGCCCTGAGCGCGTAGGGTTCGAGCCGTTCCAGAGCCTTGCGTTCGGCCTCGTCACAGGGCATCAGGCCGAATTCGACGAGGGTCTGCATTAAGCTCGTCCGACGCTTCAGGTATCGATCGCGGCGGCGGCGAGCCCCTCGGGCAACTCGGCGTTCGACGGCGTTGGACGTCTTGTCCGTCGGGTTGCGTCCGTCTGGGAAGATGCGGACGCCCATGTCGAGT
Organism: Dehalococcoidia bacterium; assembly: GCA_965261325.1. Classification (GTDB taxonomy): domain Bacteria; phylum Chloroflexota; class Dehalococcoidia; order Lucifugimonadales; family CAJWER01. Next base: position 1,102,419 of record CBDHCU010000009.1, on the reverse strand, counting down.
ATACCGCAGGGCTCGCCATTCTCATTGAGCTTGACCGCGGCCCAGCCAATGGAATTGGTGCCCAAGTCAAGGCCAAGCCGATACTTCACGCCATCTGTCGCCATTTCCATTTGCCCAGATATTTGACCGGTGTTATACTCCAACTCGCCAAGGCAGTGAGGCGGCATTATAACCGATGGGAGATCGGGGAGTTGCCGTTAACAAGCCTTATGGCACAAAATGGGAGGGCGGGCTACGGCCTGCCCTCTACTTTTTCATGGCGACCAGGGGAATTTTGGCAGCTACAGAGGTGAAGGCGGCGTCGGACTTCGTTCGGGCTGCGGTGGACGCGGACGGGGAGTCGGGGCGGTTCGGCGGGCGCGTGGTGACTCGGTTCCCGCCGGAGCCGAACGGGTACCTGCACATCGGCCACGCCAAGTCGATGTGCCTGAACTTCGGCCTGGCCGAGGAGTACGGCGGGCGCTGTCACATGCGCTTCGACGACACCAACCCCGCCAAGGAGGAGGAGGAGTACGTCGACAGCATCCTGGAGGACGTTCGCTGGCTGGGCTGGGACTGGGGCGAGCACCTCTACTTCGCGTCGGACCATTTCGACAAGCTCCACGATTTCGCCCTGGACCTGATCAGGAAGGGCAAGGCCTACGTCGACGACCTCGACCAGGAGCAGATACGGAAGTACCGGGGGACGCTGACTGAGCCGGGCGTGGAGAGCCCGTACCGGGACCGGTCGGTGGAGGAGAACCTGGCCCTGTTTCGTGGAATGAAGGACGGCGAGTTCGAGGAGGGGTCGCGCGTGCTGCGGGCGAAGATCGACATGGCGTCGGGCAACATCAATATGCGCGACCCCGTCCTGTACCGCATTCTGAAGACGCCGCACCACCGCACGGGCCAGGAGTGGGTGGTCTACCCCATGTACGACTTCGCCCACGGCCAGTCGGACTCCATCGAGGGCGTCACCCACTCGATCTGCACGATGGAGTACGAGGACCACCGGCCCCTGTACGACTGGTTTCTCGCCGAGCTGGAGGTGTACCACCCGCAGCAGATCGAGTTCGCGCGGCTGAACCTGAGCAACACGGTGCTGAGCAAGCGCAAGCTGGTGCGGCTCGTGCAGGAGGGCCGGGTGAGCGGCTGGGACGACCCGCGGTTGCCGACCCTGGCGGGCCTTCGGAGGCGCGGGTACACGCCGGAGTCGATACGCAGCTTCTGCGAACAGGTGGGCGTCGCCAAGCGCCAGAACGTCATCGACATTGCCATGCTGGAGCACGCTGTGCGGGACGACCTGAACGCGCGAGCCAACCGCGTTCTCGCCGTCCTGAGGCCGCTCAAAGTGGTGATCGAGAATTACCCGGAGGGGCAGGCCGAGTATTTGGACGCGGTGAACAACCCGGAGGATTCCGATGCGGGAGTGCGCAAGGTGCCGTTCTCGCGCGAGCTGTACGTCGAGCGGGACGACTTCATGGAGGACCCGCCGCGGAAGTTCTTCCGGCTTGCGCCGGGGCGCGAGGTGCGGCTGCGGTACGGCTACTTCATCACGTGCAACGACGTGATCAGGGACGAGGGCGGCGAGGTGATCGAGCTGCGGTGCACGTACGACCCGGAGACGCGGGGCGGCCAGGCCCCGGACGGCCGGAGGGTGCGCGGCACGATCCACTGGGTCTCGGCACAGCACGCCGCGAATGCCGAGGTGCGGCTGTACGAGCACCTGTTCACGTCGGAGCGGCCTGACGACGACGATGACTTCATGACCACGCTGAACCCGGGCTCGCTGGAGGTGGTGAGGGACGCCAAGGTGGAGCCGGCCCTCGCGGCCGCCGGGTCTGGCGAGAGGTTCCAGTTCGAGCGGCTGGGTTACTTCGCGGTGGACCCTGATTCGAAGCCGGGCACGCTCGTCTTCAATCGCACGGTCTCGCTGAGGGACACGTGGGCGAAGATCAGGAAGGGCGGCGGCTCCCGGTCGTAGGGTTCACCCCTCATCCCAACATTCTCACGCCAGGAGAGAAGGGGTAAGAGGATCAGGAGGTTAGCGATGGGCATCGTCTACCGGAACGATAGGTCGTACTGCGGGCCGATAAACATGGTGAGGCTGCTGGCCAACGGGGACCTGGTGGTCGTCTTCCGCGAGGCCCTGTGGCGGGGCTACGTCACCCACGCCGACCCCACGAGCCGCACGTCGTTGGTGCGCTCGACCGACGGTGGGGAGACGTGGCACTCCCAGGTCACGCCTCACACGTACGCCGGGAACGGGTGCGTCATCGGCCAGATATCCGACGGCACGCTGGTCGTCAACAACTTCCGATGGATATTTGCGCCGATCGAAGAGGCGCCGGAGAGGTTCCGCGGCTACGTCACCTACCGCGAGGACGAGCGGCAGGGCCTCGCCATGGTCAACGAAGGCGTTTACACGGCCATGTCGCGGGACGACGGGTACACGTGGGAGCCCGCGCGGCTGCTCATGGAGCGCGTCGGCTCGGCTGGACGTGTGATCGAGCTGGACGACGGCTCGGTCCTGATGCCGATGGACGGGAAGTTGGACGAACACGCCAGGGCGGAGTGGGTCATGCGCTCCACGGACGGGGGCGACTCGTGGGAGCGCGACGGCATCATCACTCCCGGGACCCCTGAGCTTTCGTTCAGCGAGCTGCGGATCCTTTCGCTCGGCAACGATGGGGTGCTGGCCGGGATGCGTACGCAGGAGGCGAACTTCTACGTGTCGCACTCGGACGACGGCGGGAGGACGTGGAGCACGCCGGAGGAGACGCCGGTATACTGCCGGGGCAGCAGCCCCTTCGATCTCCTGTTGCTCGACGACGGGCGTGTGCTGGCGACCTACGGCCACAGGCGTGAGCCCTTCGGCATAAGGGCATGCCTGAGCGAGGACGGAGGCAGGACCTGGGACACCGGCAACGAGGTCGTGCTGAGGGACGACGGCCTGGACCGCGACATGGGTTACCCCAGCTCGGTGCAGCTCCCGGACGGGTCGATCTTCACGACCTACTACTGGCGCCACGAGGACCAGATACGCCACATCCGATCCCTGAAGTGGAGGGTCGACTAGCGTAACCCCCTCTCCCTCGCCGGGAGATAGATGGGGTGAGGCTAAAGGTCCCGTCACCCCATCTATCATTCCGACCGCAGGGAGGAATCTAAGGTGTCCTGTCCGGGGTCGCAGCGCCGGCACCGCCGATCATTTGTGACGTGGGTTTGAGATTCCTCGCTACGTTCGGAATGACATCTATGCGGCTGTACGAAGTCTCCCCGGCGAGGGGAGGGACTACGGCTTTTCGGCGGTTAGGATGGCGACGGCGCCGAGGGCCAGCGGTTTCCTATCTCGCAGGGTCAGGCCCGCCTCCCCAAGGGCAACGGCTATATCGGACGCGGTGACGAAGCCCTGCACGGACTCGGGCAGGTACGTGTAGGCCTCGCGGTCGCCCGCGAACAGCGCGCCGAGCCACGGAGCCGTGGTGCGGAAGAAAGCGGGCAGCAGTCGGGGCAGCGCGCCGCGGCCTTCCATTCGGACGATCTCCAGGATCACGAGCCGCCCGCCGGGGCGCAGGACCCGCGCCATCTCCGACAGGGCGCGGTGCAGGTCGACGAAGTTCCGGACGCCGAACCCGACGGTCACGCATATGAAGGTGTCGTTGGGGAACGGCAGCGAGTGCGCATCGCCGGCGATGTAGTCGACGGGCGCCGAGGTACGCCGGCGTGACTTCTCGACGGCGAGGGGCAGCATCGGCTTTGCGAAGTCGAGCCCGACGACTCTGTGGACCTGTGGCCGGGCCGCGAGCGCGATGGCGAAGTCGCCCGTACCGCAGGCGACGTCGAGAGCGGGGCCGGTTAGCTCCCCGACAGCCATTTTCGCGGCGAGCCTGCGCCAGGCGTAGTGTCGTCCGGCGGTCATGATGGTGTTGAGCCGGTCGTAGCGCAGCGAGATGCGGGAGAACATGCGGGCCACGTAGCGCGAACGGTCGCGGCCCCTCAGGTGCGCCAAGGGAGCCTCATCCAGCCAGGGCCGCGATGGCCCTGGGGAGCGCTGGAAGGAGGTCGGACGCCAGGAGTCCCGCGCGTCCGTCGGGGGCCGCTATCTCCGCCGCCGCGCCGTGGAGGTACACGCCGAGGGCCGCCGCGTCCCTGGGGTCGAGGCCCTGCGCCAGCAGCCCGGCGACGGCCCCGGCGAGCACGTCACCGGTCCCGGCGGTCGCGAGGGCGGGGTTCGCGAAGGGACTGACCGCAGCCCTGCCGTCAGGAGAAGCGACCACCGTGTACGCGCCCTTGAGTACGACCACGCAGCCCCAGCGTCCGGCGGCCTCGAGGGCGCCCGCTGTCCTGTCGCGCTGCACATCCGATGTCGACAGCCCGGTCAGCCGCGCCATCTCGCCGGGATGGGGCGTGAGGACGGTTGGGCCAGACAGCCTGCCCCACCATCCGTCGTGTTGGGCGAGGAAGTTCAGCCCGTCGGCGTCGATCACCGTTGGGGGGAGCGGCTCGCCGGAAAGCAGCAGGGCGCGAAGCATCTCGCGGGTCTCCGGGGCCTGCCCGATGCCGGATCCGACCAGCAGCGCCCGGCACTTCGCGCCCTCGTCCAGTACCTGCCTGGCTGCGGTGGGAGAATGGACGCCGGGCGCTGCCTCGTCGAGCAGGAGGTGGGTTGCCTCCACTGCCAGGGGCGCAAGCGCGGCCTGCAGGCTCCCTGGCGCGGCCAGGGTCACGAGCCCTGCCCCGACTCGTCCCGCGCCTCCAACGGCCAGGGCCGCCGCGCCGAGGTAGCTGCGGGAGCCCGCGGCGACGAGCACCCGACCGAAGGTGCCCTTGTGGCCGGAGAGGGGCCGTGACGGCAGCGCCGACGCCGCCCACCCGGGCGTCATCAGATCGACAGGGATGTCGGAATCGAGGCCCGGCGGGAGGCCGATGTCGGCGATCTCCACTACGCCTGCGGCCTCCGCGCCGGGGAAGCGGTAGAGACCGGCCTTGGGCCTGCCGAGGACCACTGTGACGTCCGCGCCTGCGCAGGCCGGATCGACGGACCCGGTATCGGCGTCGACGCCCGAGGGCAGGTCGACGGCGAGCAGACGCAGGGACGGGCGCTTCGACTTCTCCGCCGCCACGTCGCGGAGCAGGGCTTCGAGGGCGCCTTCAATGGGGCGCGAGCGTCCTGTGCCGAGCACGGCGTCGACCACGATGTCCGCCGACGCAAGCGCCGCGCGTAGCTCCGGGGTCCCGGGCGCGATGATGGAGGTGTTCTGCGCCAGTACGGGCGCGAGCTTGTGGTCATGGTCAGGACGGCCGCCGACGAGGCATATGGCCACGCGCCCTCCCCACGACCGTAGCCTGCGCGCCACGACCAGCCCGTCGCCGCCGTTGTTGCCCTTGCCGACGAGGACGAGGGTGTGTGTACCCACAACGACGCCGAGGACGCGCCTCACGCTGCGCGCGACCTCCAGGCCGGCGTTCTCCATCAACGCGTCGGTGGACGTCCCTGCGCGCTCGGCCCCTTCCTCGAGGGCCCGCATCTGGGTGGATGTGACGATTTTCATTGGGTGACGCGCTGAGTTCCCCGCCCCACCCCTCTGGGTTCCCGCCTCCGCGGGAATGACGGGTTGTGAGGGTCGCTGTCGATCTATCTGCGTGGCGGCAACACGTGGGGGCTGGAATGACGGGAATTCTAGCATGGGGCCGCCGGTCACTCGGAAGAGCTTTTCTCGTAGGCGCCTATATCGCTGGCGCCGCCCTGGGGCCGGGCCATGCCGCGTCGGTCGGCGCCGGGGGCCATGACATCGTCAGCGGCGTCGATGGCCGGGCTGCCATCGAGCAGGACGTAGCTGGTCGCCCGGCCGGAGTCGTCGTGCATGATCCTCATGTTCGGGTCGATGGGCCTGTCCGCCGTTCCAATCAGGTCGCCCTCGTGCGAGCGGAGGTCGCAGGCTACGCCGTTGCCTACCAGGTTGTGCCCCCCGGACCTGGCGTCGTCTACGGACGTGAAGCAGTCCGGGCCGACCTTGGACTCGTTCGCGGCGATGATCGAGTTGGTGAGAGTCATCATACCGCTGGCGATGTTGTGTACGCCGCCGCCCTCGGACGGCGCGCGGTTGAGGGCGACGGTGCTGTTGGTGATCCTGAGCCGGGCCCCCCAGTTGAAAATGCCGCCGCCATCGGAACCGGCCTGGTTGTCCATCACGATTGCGTTGACGAGGGTGAGTTCGCTGCGAGTGTATATGCCGCCGCCGCCGAACCTCGACGAATTGCCGCTGATGGAGGTGTTGGAGAGTGCCACGACGCCGCCCTGGCTGTTGTGCAGGCCGCCGCCCTTGCCGCGAATGGCCGAGTTGCCCACCACGGTGCTGTCCGTGACGGTGATGGTGGCGTCGTTGAATATGCCGCCGCCGTGCCGCGCGACGTTGCCGGTCACGAGGCTGCGCGACAGGACGAGAGTGCCGCCCATGAGGTTGAATATGCCGCCGCCGTGAATCTCCGCCTCATTGCCTCTGACTACGAGGTCCACCAGGGTGAGGTCGCCCTGGTTGTATATGCCGCCGCCCCAGGTGGCGCTGCCTCCTTCAATGGTCATGCCGGAGATCTCGACGCGGTGACCGGGCACCATACCGGGCACCATGAAGACGCTGACCGACTCGCCCTGGCGGCTGGGCCCGGCTCGTACGAGGGTCGCGTCGGGACCCGCACCGACGATGGTCAGGTCCCTGTCGACGAGCAGACCTCCGTACTCCAGGACGTACACTCCCGCGGGCACCTCCACGACGGTTCCGGGGTCGGCGGAGCGGATGGCCTCGCGAAGCGAGCAGGGGTCCGAACAGGCCCTGGCTTGGCTGTCCGCGGTTGTGCCGACGCGGATGCTGCGGACGCGGATGCTGCGGACGATGGGCTGGAGCCGTATGCGCTCCAGCGAGCGGGCGGACACCGCGCCCACCGCAGAGGACGGCGGCTGCGCATCGGCGGGGGCTGCGTCGCGGTCGTGCGGCTGGGCGCAGCCGATCAGCGTGCCCGCGGCCGCGGTGACGAGAGCGGCCGCCAGGAAATGCACCCGGCGTCTGGTCCAGTGAGCTTCCACAACCTCAACGCCCCTCCCACGCAGGCCCGGATTATAGCACCGGACGGCAACCCCAAGTCCCCATCTCCCTCATTCCCGCGAAGAGACAGCAGCCCAGAAGTCGGAGTACGGAATCCACCCCCGGCAGGACGCTACTATGGACGCCGCAAGCATTCCGTCACCCCACCCGGCGCGAACAGGTGGTGAATTTGGGGTAGCAGGGCTGCTTGCTGGGGCCGAGTTGGAGGGCTTACACTGGCGGCCATGAGCTCCGAGGCTGGAAGCGACGGCGGCGACGCTCCCCGCGACGCGCCGGGCCCGCCGCCCCGGAGCAGGCGACCGGGCTCCATTCGACGCGGCGGCGGCCTGAGCTACACGTTCAGATCGCTGAGCAACCCCGGGTACAGGCTGCTGTGGCTGGCCGTGGTCTTCTGGGTCGCCGGGAGCCACATGCAATCCGTCGTCAGGAGCTTCCTGGCGTACGAGCTGACCGAGTCCGCTGCCGTGCTGGCGATCATCACCGCGTCCCAGGTCATCCCGCTCCTCGCACTGGCCCTGTTCGGCGGTGCGGTGGCCGACAGGGTGGACCGCCGCAGGCTGCTGCAGGCGTGCCAGGTGGCCACGATGGTCGCGACGCTGTTCGTGGCCGTGTCAATCACGATGAACACGGTGACCTGGTACCACCTGCTGGCGAGCGGAATGGTCCACGGCGGCGTCTGGGCCTTCATGTCTCCCGCACGACAGGGCCTGATCAAGGACCTGGTCGGGCGGAGGGGGCTCGCGAACGCAATTGCCCTAACCGGGGCCGGGCTGAGCACGGTGTCCCTCGCAGCGCCCGCAGTGGGCGGGCTGCTCTACGCATACCTGGGACCGGCCGGCGTCAGCTACCTGAGCGCCGGCGTGGTGCTGGTCTCGGTGGTCCTCATCGGGTTCATTCCAAAGCAGGCCCAGGCGACTGGCGATCGTCGCGCCAACGTGGTCGATGATATCCGGTCGGGGCTGTCCTACATGCGGCAGGACACGCTGCTGCTCATGATCATCGGTACGGTCGTCGCGACGATGATGCTGGTCCAACCGGTGATGACTCTGCTGCCGGTGCTGACCACCGAGGTCTTCAACCGCGGGTCCGACGCATACGGCCTGCTGGTCTCGATGCTGGGCGTCGGTTCCCTCGTGGGGTCTCTCGCGGCCGCCTGGCTGGGAAGATGGCGCCGTGGTCTGCTCCTGGTCGGGGGCAACATCGCAGCCGGCGCCGCCCTGGTGGCGCTAGCGTCCGTGCCGTTCTGGTACGCGGCCCTGCCCATCATGGTCGTCGTGGGCCTGAGCGAGGCCGGGCGGCGGGCCCTGAGCCAGGCGCTCATCATGGAGCGGGTCGACGACGAGCACCAGGGGCGCGTAATCAGCGTCTACACTATGTCCTTCGGGCTGACCCCCATAGGAGTGCTGCCGGCGGGGTTCGCCGTGGAGCGCATAGGCATAGGCCCGACCATAGCCGCGCTCGGGGGAATCATGCTGGCCGTGTCGGCGCTGGTGGCCGGGACCCAGAAGCGCCTCCGCGAGCTCGACTAGGGCGTGTTCACTCTAAATAAGAGAGTTGAAGGTGATGGTAGATACGATAAACCTGGATAAACCTGAGTAAATCACGTTCAGTTTCTCACGGTGAGTGAAGATGGGACGAAAGCCCCCTTATTGACGATGTAGACGCATTGTTCTGTTGCACGATCTGTAAGATTGACAACGAAATTCGGTGCATTAGCGTGAACAGGCCCTAGACGTCGCCCGCGTCACGACGTGATTCCGTCGCCGGTCTACAACCCCTTGTCGGTCTGCTCCCGCTGCCAGTCGTAGTCGACGTCCCCTTTGTAGAACCTCTCCGGGTTCTCCACTGCCCAGATCTGCTTGCGAATGAGGTAGTTGCCCGGGTCCAGCTCGAGCCCCTGCCGCCAGTGTGCGAGCGCCTCGCCGGTCCGGCCGGCTCTGTAGTGGTCCAGTCCCTCCCGGAAGATTGCGTTGGCCTCGGAGTGCTCGGCGCCCAGGCTGCCCTTTTGCTCTTCCACAGCAGGTGCCGGGCTTTGCTCTGACACCCAGCGTTCCAGGATCTCGGCCGTGTCGCGCCGACGTATGTCGAATCCGCCCAGCCGGCTGAAATGCACGATCCCCTGCTCGTCGATAAGGAATCCGTTCGGAATAGCCCTGAAGCCGTATAGGTCGCTCAGGATGTTCTCCTGGTCGACGAGCGTGGTGAACGTTGCGCCGGCCTTTTCGACGTAGGAACGCGGCCTGTCGGGCGACTGCGCGTCGATGGCTACCGACAGGACCTCTACGCTGCGCTCTCGGTTCTCGTCGCTAAACCGCTGCCAGCCTGGCAGCTGCTCCCTGCACCCTCACCAGGACGCCCACATGAACAGGACGACCTTCCTGCCCCGGTAGTCGGAGAGCCTTACCGAGCCGCCCGTCAGGGAGGGAAGCTCGAAGTCCGGGGCCGGGACCCCTGCCACGATCGGTCTGACTGCCATTCCTGCCAAGGTCAACCCTCCTCTTTCCGAACCTGCCACCAGCGCCCCCGGAGCTTCTCTCAGGAGCTACAGCATGGTAACACGACACGCCGGGCCAATAGTACAGGGCCTTTCCAAAGTCCGTTCGTGGTGAGCCTGTCGAACCACAATGGGGGCCTTCGACAAGCTCAGGCCGAACGGCAAGGTACGACCCTATCTCAACAATGGAAAGGCCCTGCAATAGTACAGGCAGCCTGTCTCGCAGACTTCCTGGTGTGTTATAGTCCGGCTATGACCACGAGAGCCGTCACCAGACCAGAGGCGGCCGATGGGCGGCCTGTAGACGGGATGCTGCCCGATCCCGTCAGGACGCCTGACATGCAGCAAGAGCCTATCGGGTCCGAGATCCGCGTCGTCCTCCGCCGCCACTTCAGCCATCGCCCCGACGTACTCGTAGGAGGGGAGGGCTACCTGTGCTGGAACACCCGCAATCCAGAGGGCTGGCTCGTGCCCGATTGCGTGGTGGCCTTCGGAGTCGACCCGGACGCCGTCCGCAACCGCAACGGCTACGTGATAGACGACGTGGGCAAGCCCCCCGAGGTCGTGGTGGAGATAGCGTCGGAGAGCACGGGAAAGGCCGACTACACCCGGAAGCGGGACGGCTACGCCGGCTACGGTGTGGGCGAGTACTGGCGGTTCGACCACACAGGCGGCAAGTATCATGACCGCCCGCTGTCGGGGGATGTGCTCGTGGATGGGAAGTACGAGCCGATTCCAGTGGGGCGGGGCGCAGATGGCGTAATCAGAGGGCACAGCCCGACACTGGGACTGGACCTGTGTTGGGACGACGGGCGTCTTCGCTTCTACGATCCAGCGAAGGGCGAGTACCTGTTCAACCTGCCGGAAGCCGAGGCCGAAGTGATGCGGCTCCGCGAGGAGCTGGGCCGCCTGCAGTCGAGATAGTCCACCCATCCCAGGCGGGGTCTAATACCAAGTCACCGTGATGCCGCCGTATATGTGCGGCCGGGGAGTTGGGTTCCCGCCCCCGCCTCCGCGGGGGAAGGCTCTTCGCGGGAATGACGGTTTTACGGCGTAGTCAAAACGAAATGGTATAATCTCAATGGCCGCGTATCTCGCAAGAAGACTCATCCTCGCCCTGTTCACCATCTGGGTGATCACGGTCCTGACGTTCGTGATCATCGAGCTGCCCGCGGGCGACACCGCTGACGCTGTCATGAACAACCTGATGGACGCGGGCTCCACGTCCTACAGCCCGGAGGTGGCGGAGAACCTGCGGCGTTACCTGGGCCTCGACCAGCCCCAGTACATCAGGTACTTCAAGTGGATGAGGAACCTGCTCAGGGGCGACCCCGGCTTCTCCATGAACCCGCGTTCGGGCCCCGACGGCATCAGGTCGATCAAGACCCAGATCGGAGACCGGCTCTGGATCACAGTGGCGTTGACCGGGTTCACCGTCATGGTGACATGGACGTTCGCCATACCCGTGGGCATATACTCAGCCGTCCGTCAGCACTCCGTCGGGGACTACGTATTCACGCTGGCGGGGTTCACGGGCCTGGCTGTCCCCGACTTCCTGCTCGGCCTCGTCCTCATGTACATCGGGTTTGCCTACTTCAACCAGAGCGTGGGCGGGCTCTTCTCAGCCGATTACCAGAACGCCCCGTGGGGCCTGTGGAAGTTGTACGACCTGCTGAAGCATCTCTGGATACCTGCCGTCGTGCTCGGCACCTCCGGCACGGCGGGGCTCATCAGGGTCATGCGCAACAACCTGCTCGACGAGCTCCGCAAACCCTACGTGGTGACGGCGCGGGCGAAGGGGGCAGCCGCCTGGAAGCTGATCCTGAAGTACCCGGTGCGCGTCGCCATCAACCCCCTGGTCAGCACGGCGGGCTACCTGCTGCCGTCACTCATCAGCGGCAGCATCATCGTCTCGGTCGTCCTCAGCCTGCCGACGCTCGGCCCCATCCTCCTCAGGGCCATCCAGCTACAGGACCCCTACACCGCAGGGTTCATCATCCTCATGCTGGGCACGCTCACAGTGATCGGCACCCTGATCTCGGACGTGCTGCTGGCCATAGTGGATCCGAGGATCAAGATCGTAGGCTAGTAGAGCCTCCAAGGCCGGCACGGGTTAGAGGGGTGGGGCCGAAAACCGTCTTACCTCGGAAGGTACTCGGCGAGGAATTCGTCACGCAGGTGGCATGAGACTATCTCGGATCCGGCAAGTGAGTCGTACAGACCGTGGTCCGTTGTGACCAGGCAGTCTGCACCTGAGGACAGGTAGGCCTCCACTAGGTACATGTCCTCTTCAGGGACGACCGTAAACAGTTGCTCGGGTATTTCTGTAGGCACCATGGTGCGAATATCCACCACGCGATCCGAGTCTCGCATTAGCGAATGGAATCGCAAGCTGATATTCCTGAGACTGGCATCCGCCTGCGTCGTAATTGATTAGCGGGATCAAGTTCTGGGAGGCGTCAGAGTGAAGGAGAATGGACGGGGACGCCGCTGAAAACAGCGCAGAGCCGATCCACCACAGGCTGGTCGCCTCCATTACGTTCCAACGTCCTGATTACGCTGGTGAAGGCTGAGAACGCATCGGCGCCCTCCACCGTCTTCGAGCAGTGCGATACCTTCCGTGCGATCACAGCCGGGCGGAGCGCTCGCTCAGCACGGTTGTTGGTCGGCTCAATGCGCGGATCGTCCAGAAAGCGCAGCAGGTTGCCCCGATCATCGTGCCAGCCCAACTCGTTCTGCAGCCGGTAGCTGTCCGCATCAGCCATCGGGCGGTCGCGGAGATGATAGCTCATCTCTCGCTTCAACCGTTCGGCCTGGACTTCAAAGTCCTCAGCCTCTCCTCGGTGATATGACTCCCGCAGGTCCATCGCGTCTCGCAAAAGCGCACTCAGACTCTTGCCGAAGCTGCGTCCTCTCCCTGTCTTGGTCTGGACCACTTCGCTGATCGAGCGCAGCACGTGCGCCAGGCATTTCTGCTGCCTCACCTCGGACAGCGCCTGAGCATCGTAGCTGCGGCCCCGGTCCGTCACCATCACCCCTCCATAGTCCGACGGGACCACCTCGCGCACCTCTTCGTTCCGGTGACGCGCACGGACCTGATACACCGTCGCCTCATCCGTCTCGAACGCCATCAGAAACGCACCCTCGCCTCCCACACGCCAGCCCGTGTCGTCGGTGTGGACGAACGGACTCGCCCGCACCGATGTCCGCAACCTGCGGTAGGCATCACCCACCGCACCCCTGGCACGACGCAGCGCGTCCTGGCTGATCGCTCCCTGGCTCACTCTCACCCCGGTCAGCGCTCTGAGAACAGCGGGAATCCTCCGTACCGGAACGCCCACCCCATAGTGCAGCACGTGGGCCGCAGCCATCATCCGCTTCCCCACCCGGTGCGCGCTGGCCCCGTACTGGTCCGGCGCTATGTCGGGATGCCGCCCTCGCACAGCCTTGCCGCACGACCGGCACCGGCATACCTGCACACGATACGCCGTTACCTGGGGACTTGGAACCGGCGGAAGGTCGGTCACGTAGGCAAGCCGCACTCCCTCATGTTCGAGGACGCCTCCACATCCAGGGCAGGTGTCCCCCGACACTGGCACGTCTACAACCGGCTCGGTGATCTCATCGGCGGACGGCGGCTTGCGGTAGCTGAACTGCCCCGTACCCGGCTTGCGGCCAGGACGCCTGGGCTTGCTGCTGCGCTTGCCCTTCGAGAATGGCGCCGCCTGCCGTCTGCCGCTCCGTTCGGACCCGGCAAGTTGGCTGTGCAACTCTTCGTTGGCCGCCGTCAGCCGCGCGACCTGTCCTTGCAGCCTCTCGACCAGGGCCATCAGTTCGGCGTGCTCAGAATCCGTCTTGCACATAGATAGAGTATAAGAACTTGCCCAGCCTCCCGCAACACCCATGTGATGCCATGACACCAACCCCGCTAATCAATTACCCTGCGTCATTAGCCCGTAGGCCTTTTGTGTCCAACGGCCTTCTCTTGGCAACACCAGCCTATCGCTGGACAGATGGAAGGCTTTGAGGAACGTGGCCGTTTCCCATTGACGATCTCGGCCATTCTCTCCCAGCAGATCGTGGAAGATCCATTCGTTCAGGACAAGTATCATCAACTACGGCTAGTACCTTCGGAATCCAGACCAAGAAACAGTGCGATGTCCTCGAACTCCGAAGCAACAAACGACTCGAGTCCCCCTCGAATCTGGCCGTTCGGCTTCGCCTCCTGTTTGGTGAATCTGCTCTCGCTACCCTCTTTCTCTGCCAAGATGAACGAGACGTCCTCCACATCGATCTTGCCGGCCGCTATCTGGGCCAGGAGGGCTACTACGAAGACTTCGCTGTGAGTGGAAACGATGAAGCGTTTGCCATGCGCCGAAGCGATATCAGCCATCGCATGGGCTAGCCTTCTAACAACAGACGGGTGCAAGTGTATCTCCGGTTCCTCGATTGCAACGACCTTAGCCCCAGGGTGTAGGCATAGGGTGAGCATATATGCTAGTTGGTTGACTCCAAATCCGTCGTTGACCATCGAGACGGGCACGCCTCCGTCCCTCGGGATAGAGTCTACCGTGAATGTCGATGTACCTATCTGCGAGCGAACAGCAACCCGCCTCTGTGCGATGCTCTCGACGTAGTCGCTGACGCTGTACTCCAAGAAGCGAAGTGTGGCGAGCAGAGATGCCACCTCATCTTCAGAGGCCAAGTTAGGCGTCACATTCGAAACGCTGTATATCGGCTTGGAAAAGCCGCGGCGAAGTGGAACGAACGCTGTCCCTCGCAGCAGTTCCATTGGTAGGTTAAGGGAAGTGAGCAGGTCGGCTACCTGTTCACGGTTGCCCGGATCTCCTCCAGCTTCACCCACGGTAACCCCGTTCCACGTCACATGGATGTCACTTATTTCCTCAGAGTCATCATCATAAGCCACCTGCGTCTGCTGTGTTGTCGCCTGGTCAACGCGATACGGAAAGGGGATATCTAGGCTCATTGTGAGCCTTGCATCGAGAATTCTTGGAGAGGTTACTTCAACTGTGGACTGTCCTCCCCATTGTCCGATTCTCAAACTGAAATCCGTTCCTCCGATTGGCGTCGAGGCGGACAAAGAGAGCGAAATCAGCTTGTTGGTGTCATGCCCTGTCACTACCTCGTCGTAACCGCCCAAGCTCATAGTCGGATACGAAAACAGGCTGGGTAAGTTCTGATTCGGATTGATCAGAAGATTCTTAAGAGTCAGCATCCCGTAGATGAGCGAGGACTTCCCCGCCCCATTCGGACCGTACACGACCGTTAGTGGCGCAATGCCTACCGACGCGGCCCGTATGGAGCGGAAGTTCTCTAGCCTCAGCGTATACGTATCCGACATAGGGATTACCTCGCGCAGTTACGCCAATTCACTCCCATCAGTGAGTTAGAGCCCGCTAGGATTCTAGCACACGCTCTACGCCTCTCTAAGAGGGTGTAGTCTACATCACCCTCCTAGCCGTAGGTCTCTATGCCCGTCCGCCATTTGGCGATGAGGTCCCAGTCGTACTCCACGCCAAGGCCGGGCCCCTGGGGCACGGGGAAGTGGCCGTTCTCGTCCGCTGCGTCCAGCTCGTCCCTGTAGTCGTCCTTGTAGACCGGCACGTAGTTCTGGTTCGGCGCCTTCGGGTGGGAGCCCGACAGCTCGTAGTAGTTCGTGTTGCGTATGGCGGCCACGCACTGGCGCTGGGCCGGACCGGGGCTGTGGAACTCGATGTCGAGCCCGAGGCCCTCGGCGGCGTGGGCGACCTTCATCGAGCCCGTTATCCCCTCGAAGGCGATGTCGCCCCTGATGAAGTCGGTCGCCTCGGCCACCATGAAGTCGACGTGTGACTCGACGCCCCGTATGTGCTCGCTGATCAGGAGCGGCGTGCTGATGAGCTGCCGCAGCTTGCGGTGTGCGAACATCGAGGTGCCCATGTCGAGGAACGGGTCCTCGTACCAGAAGTAGCCGGCCTCGTCGCAGGCCCGCCCCACCTTCACGGCGTCGCCGAACGTGACGAGAGCGTTGAAGGGGTCGAGCATCATGTCCATCCTGCCACCGACCCGCTCGGCGACCTTGTGGACGGTCTCGATTTCGCGGGGCACGAGGCCGTTCTCCCAGCCATGGATCTTGTAGCCGGGGTAGCCCGCCTCCAGGCACTGCTGGGCGAAGTCGGCGTAGGCCTCCGGCGAGTCGAGGCCGCCCGTCCTGCCCTCTTCGCCGTGCAGCGTCGCCACGTAGGTAGGCAGGGTCTCCTTGTAGCCGCCTAGCAGCTGGTGGACCGGGGCGTCGTGGTACTTGCCCGCTAGGTCCCACAGGGCGATGTCGATGGGCGCCAGGCCGATCCTGTTCATCCTCGTGGCGTGGCCGACGCGGGCGTATATCAGCTCGCGCTGGAGGGCGCTGCTCCCTATCAGGAAGTCGACGAATGAGGGCAACGCGGCGTAGTCGGCAGGCATGCCGCCGACGTACTCGCCGACGGGGCCTGTGTCGGTGAGGATGCGCAGGGCGTAGGCTGTACGGTCGGACCTGGCGCCCGGGCTGTAAACGATGCCGCCGTCCTCGCCGCGGGCGATGTCCTCCTTCTCGAACTTGAACTGGTGGACCTCGATGCCGGTGATCTTCGGGCCACTGCCCATGGCGCACCTCCACAGCCGTCGGTGGCGAGAGTATAGCGGTTTTGGACGCGCCTGGGGCTGGGACCACAAGGCGCCGTGTATATGTCCCTGTCAGCAGGCTCACACTTTCACCCCTTCGGCAAGCTATGGGCAGGCTCCAGCCCTCTCCCGTCAAGGGCCCGTCAAGGGAGAGGGGAGATGCCAATCCTGTCCTCTATTCCGGACAGTTACATTGAGGTGTGCGACCCGCTTCTTATACCAAGTCATCGTGATGCCGCCGTATATGTGCGGCCAGGGAGTGGATTCCCGCCCCGTATCGCGTACGGTGCAGGCTCTTAGCGGGAATGACGGCTTTACGGCGCGCTCAAAATGAATTGGTATTATCAGGGGGGAGAGCGGCCGGGGTTCGTGGAGAAGATTGGGCCGGAGCCCAAGGGGTCCGGCTCGTGCCAGTGCTGCTCGAGCCTCTCCTTCATCCTGCGCTCCCAGAGGTTTGGGATGGGATCTCCGACGGGCTTGGGATTTTCGGCGTGCCGTTTCCGGTCGAGGTCCTCCTGTTCGTGGTGCGGACGGTTGCGGGCTGGGTCACGGCGCATCCGGGCCCTGGCGTCTCCTTCCTGACGGCGGAGCCGGCGGGGTTTTCTGGTTTCTGGTTTCTGGTTTCTGGTTTTGAGCTGGGGACGGGGGCCGGGGATGGGTTCCCGTCTTCACGGGAATGACGGAAGGGAGCACGGGACCGACGGAAGGGAGCGCGGGAACGACGGAAGGGAGCACGGGACCGATGGGGGAGTTGGGATCAGGACGGGTCCGATGTTCATGCATGAGGGAGGCGTGGTCGTACCCTACGATGCGGTCGGGTGAGATGCTGTGGGGGACCCCGTCCTCGTCCACGACCAGAGGGCCCAGCCCGTCGAAGGCGTATATGGCGGCGGTGATTTCGTCGCGTGCGAAGGTGTATCGGGCGACGTGGCGCGAGTCGAAGTTGTCCTGTTCGAGCTCCTTGCGGGAGATGGGGCGGGGAGAGTTTTTAGTTTTTAGTTTTTGGTTTTTTGTTGGGAGCCGGGGATTGTCTGAACCTGGATTTGCGTGATTAGGGGATTGCGATGATTGGGAGGGGGACCCTTCGGCAACGGAGAGTCTCTCAGCGAAAGGTACCTGATCGGCAGAGAGCTGTCCCTTCGACGAGCTCAGGGCAGGCTCCTGGGGCCGGGGATGGGTTACCGACTGCTCGGGAACGACGGAGGGGGTGCGCCCGGCGCCGTCCTTCTGGGTTCCCGCCCCGTGTCGGGTATGGGTCAGGCTCTTCGCGGGAACGATGGAGGGGTCACCCTCACCCCAGCCCTCTCCCGTCAAGGGAGAGGGGGTATGGGTGACGTAGCTGGCCAGCTCTTTGGCGGCTTCCATCCTGTGGTAGGGCTTGAAGCCGGTGATGGCGCCGTGCATGACGCCGACCATGAAGTCGACGATGGCGCGGCCGTTGCCGGTCTCGTCGCGTACGAGCTGGGTGAGCCTGCGTTGGAAGACGCTGGGGCCGCGGGGGGTCTGCTCGCTGCGCTCGGGCGGGTTCTTCGTAATAGGGGAGATGCGCCCCATGGGGAAGCGGCTGCCGCGCATGGAGGGGCGGACCTGGGCGTTGGCGTATTTGAGCAGGTACTCGGCGACGAGTTTTGGGGCGATCTTGTCGATGCGCCTGGCGGCGGCCATGCGGCCGCGCTATAGTCTCCCCAAGAGGGATGACTGCTCCGGTCACACCGGGCCTCGTGTTGCCTCACCCGGCTCCCAGTGGTTGCCGAACGGCGCTCACTGAATCGCGCTGACGATGTTTCGCACTTCGGTAACGTGGTCGATGACGTGGTCTGGGGGTTGGAGATCGTCAGGATACTGCCGACCTCGCCGGACCCAGGCGGCCTTCATGCCGAATCGCTTGGCCCCGTCTATGTCGGCCAGGGGGTTGTCCCCAACGAATATGACCTGCTCGGGGGTTGGGAGCCCCGTCGCCTCCAGCGCATCACGGAATATCCTGGGGTCCGGTTTCCTGTAGCCAGCCTCTTCGGAAACAATGATGAACGCGGCGAGCTTGTCCAGGCCCGCCGCCCGGCACTTGCCGTGCTGGCTCGGTGAGCCGTTCGTGACGATGCCCCACGGTACATGCCGTTCGTTGAGATGGGCAAGAAATCCGTTGACCTCCGCGTCCGGCCGCACCTGTCGCTCCATCTCGAAGCGGTACCACCTCTTGAGCGACCCCATGTCGAGGCGGACGTCCGGCCACTCGTCGAGCCACCGGGCGAGCATTCCCTCCCTGTCAGTGTAGCCGTCGCCGTCCCACAGGACCATCATCGCGACCGCTTCGGCCCGCTTCACGAACGTCGTGGGACGGAGGTGCTCCTCATAGAAGCTCTCAGCCACCCCGACAAAAGCGCTATACCTGTCGAGCAGGGTGTTGTCCAGGTCGAACACCAGGCCATCGACGGTGTCAAATGTCTACCTCCGGTCCTGTAAGTAGGGCAAAGGCCTACCTGTGGCCGAATCACCGACCAAGAATCATACGTTGCCCATGCCAGCAGGGGCAGGTACCGTTACTCGGTGTGACGGTCACGGAGAAGCGGCCAGCTGGTTCCTGATGGATTCGGGTATCTCTATGGGGATACCGAGACGGCCATCGGTCGCGACTTCCTTGTAGGTGAGGCACGCGTTGGGACTCTTGGCTGGGTCCTCTCGAAGCTCCCACGTGTACCCCACTAAGAGCCTATCCGACAACTCCAGCAGCGCGAAATGTTATCCAGGCACAAGCAAAGTGCAGCATAGCCAGATAGTTGTCCAAACGCTTCTCCCAACGGATGAGCAGGCGTCTGAATCGATTCAGCCAGCTATGGCTGCGCTCGACCACCCAACGGCGGGCGCGGTAACCTGGAAGGGTCTGTTGTTCCTTCCGCTCCTGGCCTCGGCTGCGGATGTGCGCTGTGTATCCGTACCGAGCCACCAACTGCTCGACTTCAGCAAAGTCATAGCCCTTGTCCATACACAGCCGCTGAGGTTGTGCAGGCCGGGGAACCGGACGTTGTGCCACTATAGATTCCAATGTCGCCTCAACCATCTTCATGTCGTGGCGGTTGGCTCCATCCACACTCACCCCTATGGGAATACCGTTCCCCTCAGTCAACAGGCTGCGTTTGGTACCCTTCTTACCCCGGTCTGTAGGGTTCGGGCCAGTGCCCTTACCCCCCGAGCGGAGCCTTTGTCATGGCTCCATCCATTGCCTGCCACTGCCAATCTATCCCTTGCACCTCATCGTATTCAGACAACCCCCGCTCCCACAACTCCTCGAAGACTCCGGCGACTCGCCAACGCTGGAACCTGTCATGCACAGTGCTCGGAGCACCGAACGTCCGAGGCAACGCTTTCCACTGGCAGCCGGTCCGCAGCAAGTAGAAGATCCCATCCATACACTGGCGGGCAGGTTTCCACGGCCTCCCGCCCTTCGGACCCGCCGTCTCCGCAGGCAATATCGGCTCAATCCTCTCCCACAGAGCATCGGGAATCCGCCAATCAGCGCCTACGCCTCCATGATCGATCTCCGACATGTCTTTCCTCCACTCAAGTAGAATGGAGAAAGTTTATGCAAAGTCTCGGATACTCACCAAGAACAATTAAGGTTATCGGATAGGCTCTAAGGCGAAGGTCTCAGGATGCAGGACGAGGGTCAAGTCCAATGAATCGCCTGGTGCCCATTCCCACAGATTGACATAATAGGACTCGTCCAGCGTAACTTGGAGACGAAGATTTCCATCAGGGGTCTCGTCTACGCCGATGTCCTCTGGAACCCCGTCCTTGAGGACACTACCAATCGCTCCGTGGAGCTTGCCGTTCCACACCCACCATTCGCTGGCATCTGCGACGGTGTCATAGTCGACTCTCTCCCATGTTCCCTCCGGAGAGAGCTGCCAGTGGGTCCATTCCTGTTCTGCTCGGGAATAGATTATGTAGAACTGGTTCGTGTGCATATCCAAGTACGACAAGGCAGGGTTGTCCCCAAACAGACTGAAGTCGCCAATCGACAGCTCTATCGGGCCTCTCCTGACACCAAACGTGTAGTTGCACGCTCTATCGACCCAGCCCCCGCTCAGGCGGAAGCTTGCGGACCCCGCCCTTTCGAGCGCCAGGTAGGCTTGCCATACAATGTCGAGCGTGTCGGACGCAGCGTCCAGCGCGACCGCCGGCTGGTCTGTGAGTTTGTCCATGTCGACGCCGAGGCGTCCGTCAGTCGCCACTTCCTTGAACGTCAGACACGGACCGGAATGCACGTCGGGGTCCCTGTGCAGCTCCCACGTATACCCCACAACCGCGAAAGTCTTGGGGTCCACGACGAGCGTGAGATCCAAAGACTTGTCAATGGGTCCCCACTCCCACATATACACGTACGAGTGGTCCAGGGTAACCTGGAGACGCAAGTTTCCGTCAGCGGTCTCTTCGACACGGATGTCTTCCGAAGACCCGTCCCAGAGAACGCTGCGAAGCGTTGTGAGAAGTTTGCCGTTCCATAGCCAATATGAGCTGGCGGTCACAACGGCCTCCCCGTAGACCATCTCCCAAGCTCCTCCTGGTGAGAGCCACCAATGGAGCCACTCGCCGTCTTCACGTCTTATGAGAAAGCGACTTGTGCCGAAATCGAGGTGTACTAATGCCGGGTCAAGATCGGGCCAGTCGCCTGTCAGGCTGAAATCCCCGATTGACATTTCTATGGGCCCACGCCTGACGCCGAAGGGCTGGTTGCACGTTGCATCGCCGGTCCAGCCTCCGCTCAGACGAAAGCTTGCAGACCCCGCCCTTTCCAGCTCGACGTAGGCCCGCCAGATAAGATCAAGGGGATCGTCAGGCGCAGCCTCTGATTCGATCAGCGGGTAGTCCAAGAGCTCTTCTGTGGGCACGACGAGTTGGCGGACGGCGTCCATTGTCAATCCGGGGCGCACCAGCGGGTGGGAGTTGATCTCGAGCAACTGTCGTTCTCGTTGACTCAAGACGCCCATCTTCGAGACCTCCATGAAGCTCAGAGGCCGAGAGCTATGGCCCAGAGGCATCCTATGGTCAATAGGACCTAGGGCGTGCAACGCCTCGTGTATGGTTATCGCCCTGATCGCATCTATCCGTGACGCCAAGCCGGTCAAATCGGTATGCCAGACGACCATATGTCCTGATGTGGCTTCACCCCGGTTCACGTTCGCAGATGCGAACCCCCAAGCTTCGTTTGCATAGAAGGGGTCACTGACGCCGAGGGAGTCAGCCTCGGAACGCGACACGCCCACAAACGCCTTGAAGTCCGCCTCTTCCTCGGCGTCCACCCACTCGAACTCCAAACCTAAGATGGGAGAAAGCTCCGACAGAATGGTTTCGAGGACTGCGATGTAGTCAGGGTCACCAGTTGCCCAGACCTTGACGGGGACATCATTGAGCCACTTCTCAACTGTCGGTTTTCCCCAACCGCCGCACCCAGCCGTCCAGTCGTTGTGGGCTCCGAGAGCGAAACCTTCTGGCGGTCTGTCTGCGTAGCACTCCCAGAGGTCGCGGTCGACTCCCAGGATGCGCTCGGGCACGTCCACGTCAAGGGTCATCGGCTCGTCCTCGCCGTAGTCGAAGGTCATGGTCGTCGCGCCCATTGGGAGCCGGAGTGTGAAGCTCTCGGAACCCGGCGCGAATCCGTCCGGCAGCGACAGGGTCAGCGCCTCGCTGCAGGCCCTGCGTTCATCGTCCTGCGCGATGCAGGTGGCCGTTATCTCCTGGGCGCCGTTGAGCCGGAGAGTGCCCTCGTTGCGCAGGGTAGCGGTCACCTCGACATCGGCCGTGCCGTCGGACCAGTAGCCGGCCACCCTCGAATCGGCATCCAGGACGAGCCTGACGACGGGCACGGGCGTGTTGGTGGGAGTGGGCGTGCTGGTCGGCACCGGTGTCGGCGTGTTGGTTGGGATGGGTGTGCTGGTGGGCACAGGTGTCGGCGTATTGGTGGGAATGGGTGTGCTGGTCGGCACAGGTGTTGGCGTATTGGTGGGCGCGGGTGTGTTGGTGGGCATCGGCGTCGGCGTGTTGGCGGGCGCGGATGTACTGGTGGGCATCGACGTTGGCGTATTGGTTGGGATGGGTGTGTCGGTAGGTCGCGGCGCCGGCGTATTGGTGGGCGCGGGTGTGTTGGTGGGTATCGGTGTAGGCGTGTTGGTGGGCGCGGATGTACTGGCGGGTATGGGCGTATCGGTGGGGGATGGCGTGGTCGGCAGAGACGTCGGCGTATCAGCAGCCAGGAGTGTCGCACCGGTTGGCGTCGGTGCGTTCGAGGGCTGTGGAGTGGGCGTATCGGCCGGCAGCGGCGTAGGCGTGCTGGCAGCCTGCTCAGGAGTAGGGGACGGGGGAACAGCCGCCGCAGCAACCCCGTCCGGGGTGGGGCGCTGGTCTGACCCGCTGCCACCGAACCCCAGTCCCCCCATGTAGACCAAGAACCCAACTGCGCCTATAGCAATGACAATGGCTAGACCAGCAATGAGTCTCGTAGACGCCGAACTGCGGTGGCCACGTCGCCTGGCTCGCCGCTCCATCTGCGGAATCGATTCGGCAAAGACATACCCGCGCCCATCGTCGCCCGGAGGGATCGTGTACTCGGCTACCTTGGGAGTCGCGAATACCCCGTTGCAGCTCCGGCATCTCCACAGCAGGCGAAGATGCCTCTGCCGCCTGGTGCGAATGCCAAGACTCCCGCATAGCGAGCAGGCCCCCAGTCGTTCGTAGTGCTCGCCTCCGTTTGGCATAGGAAATTTGCCTTTTCGCAGCGATACTCTGTCGTCAAGATCCTCGGAAAAGTTCGAAGACCTCTCGCCCTATAGAGTCCAGTACATCAAGACCTGTAAGACTACCCAGTCCTTGTAACGTAAGGGCGATACCGAGCACAGTCAACAGGATTAGGCATGCCTTAAAGATATCCTGCATTAGATCCCAGATTGATTCGCCAATAGCCTGGGACCAAACGGTAGAGGCAAGCACAACGGCGAAGAGTCCACCGAATACAGCTCCCGCCGCTGGGACATGGGACACCAAGAATCCAAAGAGGACAAATGGGATCAGGTTCGCAGCCAGGAGAGAGAAGAACTTCTTAGAGTCGCGACACCCTGGATTCGGATGAGATTCATACCAAAAGGAGCTCAGGAAGACAGCGACGGAGAGCCCAAGCCCCAAGAATACAATACCCATGGGTTGTCCAGTATATGACAATACCCGCGTGAGCGTGAGCAATACCATGCTCACTACCAGCAGCGAAAGGGATCTCCAGCTCTTTGGGAATGCGATCGTTATACGCGCCCCTATTTCCTTCATTTTCCTGTTCATGGCGATGATCTTACCCAATTCGCCGTGATGCCGCCACATAGGGGGCTGAAGAATGCCTGGCTTGCCCATAGCCACCCGGTCTGTGTGCAACCGCCGGGGACTGGATGGGGGATGGTTCCTGCTCGCAGGAATCCGGCTCAAGGCCGGAATGACGGCGGGCTTGGCTTGCGTGGTCGTGTTGGGCTACAGGAGTCGTCCAATGTCGGAGGGAGGTCACTGCGGATAGGAGGTACGGCTGCCGCTGTTCTCGGCTGCCCACTTTTCGATGGTCCTCACGTCTATGGCGAAGGCCAAGCTGTCGTCATCGGGCAGCTTGTCTATGGGGAACCAGCGACCACCGAAGTGCTTCGGAAGCCTCGCAGGAGGTCTTCCCAACCAGATCTGGGCGTCGTGCCTGTTCTCGTAGTACGGGTGCTCAGGGGTGAACTCGATGCCGGTGGCCTTTCGTGTTTCCTGCACGGCGGCACTCCGTCGACTCTTGCCTCGTTCCGCGTTGCCGCCCGGAAGGCTCCATTTGCCTGCCCTCAAGCCCCTGTCACGTTGTATGAGGAGAACCTCTTTGCTGTCATTCAGAACGAGGACGAAGCCTGCTCTGCCCATCTTGCGCCGCGGATAGTGCACCCTGCGACAGCCCGGGTTCTCGGTCGCCCACATGTCAATGGCACTCCTGTCCGGGCCAATCGCCAGGCACTCGTCATGTGGCAGCATGTCCTTCTGGAACCACTTGGCGTCCAAACATTCTTTCTTCTGGATCCGCAGGCGTCCACCGATAGGCTTCCCACGCCATATTTCAAAGCGGTTGTGCTTGCTCTCGTGATACAGGTCATCGGCGGTCGTTTTGATGCCCGTCTCTTCGCGAGTTTCCCTGACGGCGGTTTCCCGGAGGCTCTCGCCCCTGTCCTTCTTTCCTCCCGGCAGACTCCACAGGCCCCTGTGCCTGGGCTCCGTCCGCTGTATCAGGAGGATCTCGTTTCTCTCGTTCACTACGAGGCCGAATCCCGGCATGGCTCACCTCCGTCACGACCAGATTGTAGCTCCCGTTCGCCGGGATACTCTACCAGACCAAGTCCATCGGGCAATCGGACTCGCGCAAGCCGAGTCGCCGTGGGATGGGCAGGCTCTGCGCGGGAATGACGGTGTGTGTGGGGGTTGGGCTGGCGGCGGTGACCGGGGATGGGTTCCCGTCGCCACGGGAATGACGGAGAGGGGGACGGGAATGACGGTGTGTGTGGGGGTTGGGCTGGCGGCGGTGACCGGGGATGGGTTCCCGTCGCACGGGAATGACGGAGAGGGGGGCGAGAATGACGGTGTGTGTGTTGGGTTGGGCTGGCGGCAGTGACCGGGGATGGGTTCCCGTCGCCACGGGAATGACGGAGAGGGGGGCGGGAACGCGGAGGGGGGGGCTGGGCTTCGAGCCGCCCCTACCGATGTTGGGCCGCTAGTAGAGCGGCGAGAGGGCCAGGAGGGTGTCGGTGGCGTATTGGATGGCCGACATGAGCGGGGCGGGGTAGACGCCCAGCAGGATTGTGCCTGCGAAGAGGGCCGCGAGGACGGCTGTCGTGAGGCGCGGGACCTTCAGCTTGGTCTCGTCCTGCGGCGGGTCGATGTACATACGCTTTATGACCATGAGGTAGTAGTAGAGGGAGATTAGGCTGGCGGCTATGGCGAGGCCGGCCAGCCACAGGAGGCCGCTGAAGGCGGCGGCGTTGAACAGGTAGAACTTGCTGACGAAGCCCGCGAATATGGGCAGTCCGGCCAGCGAGAATAGCGAGCCCGCCATGACCATCGCCAGGCCGGGCGAGCGGGACGCGAGGCCGGAGTAGGCGGCGGTGTCCTCCCTGCCGGTGGCGTCGTACACGGTGCTGACGCATAGGAACGCGGCCATGTTGGTCACGGCGTAGGCCGCTATGTGCAGCATTATCCCACTCACCACGAGGCCATACCCGTCGAGGCCGTACCGGGCGCCCGCGGAGCCTCCCGCGTCGACGGCCGCCAGGGCGGCGACGCCAACGAGCAGGTAGCCCACGTGTCCTATGCTGGAGTAGGCGAGCAGCCGCTTGATGTTGCTCTGCACGAGGGCCACGAGGTTGCCCAGGATCATGGTCAGCGCCGCCATGACGGCCATGACGACCTGCAGGTCGCCGGACGCGGGCACTAGCGCGTCGATGAAGAGCCGGACGATCAGCGCGAAGGCCGCTGCCTTCGACCCCACCGCCAGGTACGCGGTGATGGGCACGGGCGCGCCCTCGTAGGCATCGGGCGCCCACATGTGGAACGGCACCGCGGCTACCTTGAACGCCAGTCCCGCGATGAGCAGCGCCAGCCCGACCTGCACGCCGAGCCCCGGGTCGGGCATCGTCGACAGGAGCGCGCCGACCTCCTCGAAGCGGGTCGTGCCCAGCAGCCCGTATATCTGGCTGATGCCGTACAGCATCAGCGCGGACGAGAACGCGCCCAGAAGGATGTACTTCGTGCCGGCCTCGTTGGACTTGGGGTTGTAGCGGTCGAACGAGACGAGCACGTAGAGTCCGAAGCTGAGGAGCTCCAGCGATATGTACGCCGTCAGCAGCTCGCGGGACGAGGCCATCAGCATCATCGCGAGCACGGTGAACAGCAGGATGCCGTAGTACTCGCCCGGGTGCTCCAGGTGCCGCTTCACGTACTCCACGCTCGACAGCACGACGACGACCCCGAGCGCAGCGAAGAAGATCTTGAAGACCAGCGCGTACCCATCGAAGACCAGCGCGCCGCCGTAGAGGCTGAGCTCGTCCGCGACCAGCTTCTGGTAGAGGGTGTCGGCCTCGCCACGGGTGGTAAACATCAGGGCCGCGGCGATGCCCACGAGACCGACGACTGCGATCGCCGGGAGGACGTGCTTGCGGCGGTCGGGCAGGAACAGGTCGAGGCTCAGCACCAGGAAGGCCAGGGCGGTGAGGAGGAACTCCGGGACGAGCAGCGTCAGGTCGTTCATCCGGAATCACCACGGCCTGGCGTAGGCCACACAAGGGGATGGTAATGGCGTCGCCTCCTGGCATGGTCGAGGCCGACCCAGCCCCAGGTCCCTCGCTGGCGCTTCGGGACGACATGGCGGGGTGGCCTGGTGCTGTTTTCATAGCAAGGACGGTGGGCTTGGCTTTGTGTGGCGGTGTTGGTCTGACGGCAGCGGCCGGGGATGGATTCCCCGTGTCGGGGCACGGGGCGGGCTCGGCTCGGGGCCGGAATGACGGCGGGCTTGTCTTCGTGTGGCGGTGTTGGTCTGACGGCAGCGACCAGGGATGGATTCCGGCTCAAGGCCGGAATGACGGCGGTGGTGCAAAGGCCACATATGGGATGGTAATGGCGTCGTCTCCTGGCATGGTCGAGGCCGACCCAGCCCCAGGTCCCTCGCTGGCGCTTCGGGACGACATTTATAACGGTCTCCCGGGGGAGAAGGGACTTTGGATATGCCTTGTTCATCCGGCGCCCGCCATGGCTCCCAGGAGCCTCGCCACGCTCTCGTCGATGGCGTTGATGAACAGGAACGGCAGCAGGCCCATGAGGAATATGAAAGCCGCCAGCAGCCCGGCCGAAATGCCCTCGACCCTGGAAATGTCGTGCCGGTCGACCTGTCCCGAGCCCGTCGAAGGAGCCCAGCGCGCGTCCGTCGTGCCGAAGAAGACCTTGGCGATTAGCCGAAGGATGTAGACGGCGGTGATGGCCGCCCCTATCACGCCGAGCGCCCCCAGGATCGGGTAGGTCTGGAATAGCCCCAGGAATACGAGGAGCTCGGCGACGAACCCGCTAAGCCCCGGCAGCCCCAGAGACGTGAGCCCGGCGATGACGAAGAGCGCCGTGGTCGTCCCCATCGGCTTGGCCATGCCCTCCAGGACGCCGATGTCGCGGGTGTGGGTCGCGTCGTATATCGCGCCGACGACCGCGAAGAAGAGCGCCGTCATGATGCCATGCGAAAACATCTGGAGGACCGCGCCGCTCACGCCCAGGTAGTGGAGTGTAGCGAGGCCCATCAGCACGTACCCCATGTGGCTCACGCTGGAGTAGCCGACGACGTACTTCAGGTCGCGCTGCCCCAGGGCGGAGACCGCGCCGTACAGGACGTTGACCGTGCCGAGGCCGATGAGCACGGGCATCCAGGTCTCGGCGCCCTCCGGCATCAGGCCCATGCCGACCCGCAGGATGCCGTATGCGCCGAGCTTCATCAGCACGCCGGCGTGGACCATGCTGACGGCGGTCGGCGCGGCGACGTGGCCGTCCGGCGACCACGTGTGGAAGGGCCACATGCCCGCCAGGACGCCGAAGCCGACCATCAGGAACGGGAAGAATATGCGCTGGAACGCGACCGGGAAGTCCCCGTACTCGTGGAGGGCGACGAAGTTGAAGGTGCCCAGGTCGGCCTGGGCGAAGATGGCCATCAGCGCGATCCAGATGAGCACGCTGCCCGCCACCAGGTACAGCATCAGCTTCATCGCACCGTACTCCTTGGTGCGCACGAAGGTCCCGAAGTCTGAGCTGCTGCCCCACACGCCGATCAGCAGGTACATCGGCAGCACGGCCAGCTCGTAGAAGAAGAAGAGGAAGAAGAGGTCGAGGCTGACGAACACCCCGAACACGCCGGAGAGCAGCAGGAAGTACAGTATGAAAAAATCCTTGCTGCGGTGGGTGACGTTCCATGACACCAGCACGCCCGTGAACATGACGATGCCGGTGAGCAGGACCATCAACGCCGATATGCCGTCCACGCCCAGGGCCAGCGTGATGCCGCCGCCTATGGCCGGGCGGCAGTCTTCCGATCCTGGCTGCGCGGACGAGGCGATCGTGCACTCTTGCGGTATCAGGTCCAGCCAGGCCCACGAGCGCTCGAACTCGAACCGGAGCACGTGGGTCTGGCCCGCGAACTCGTTCATCGATGTCTGCCGTCTCCCGAACGTGTCGGTGTGGCCCGCGAACACGTACATGGAGAGGGCCATGGTCACGAGCGCAACTACGGTCGCGACCCACCTGATCGCCAGCCGCCGCTCGCCCGGCACGGCCAGCAGCACAGCCGCCCCGGCCAGCGGCAGGACTATCAGGGCGAAGAGCACGTATGAGTTGAAGGTTTCCAGCACGACTTAGGAGAGGAAGTCCTCGAATGCCTTCCTCTCTATGCCAGCCCTTGGCACAATGGTTATTACTCGCGGAACATCGTCTGTGTTCTTTCGGGCAGGGATGTGGTTCCAATATTGGTGAGAGAAGTGACCTTCGTGGTCCTTATACGTGGTGAAGTACGAGCCACCACTTCTGCTGTGATTCCAATAGAGCGTTGGCAACGACTTCCTCCGATGTCTCGCCTTCCTACCAGTGTTAGGCTTCTCCCAGTTCAAGATGCCCACTCCCAGGAAAATATCGACGTACTCTTCCTTGGTCATCGCGCTCGTTCCTTGCGTTGGTGGTTCTGTGGAAGCGCGATCACGGCTAATGGCGCGGATGGAGGTTGCCTGCGCCTTGGTAGGGACCTTGATTCCCTGTGACGTACGAAGTTTCTTGTCATGCATAACACTACGAACGAGGTTCACGATGTGTGCCCAATTCTCCTGACGTTCGGCTCGCGACAATGATCGACGTCGATTCATGAATCCATTAGGGATGCGGCGTTCTTCAAGTAGCTCAACTATGTTGTCGTGCGCCCATTTGCCAATACACACAACGACACTAGGTTGGAGCCAGTCTAACCACCGCACTAAGTGATTGCTGATGCAAGTTCGAGTTATCTGTATCCCGGGGGTAGCATTCTCGACAGTCCTACACCGGACGACGTTTGTGTAGGCAATGTCCTCAAGTTTGAGTCCACATTGAGCGATTGGGAAATATTCGGTGACCACCTTCCAAGTTGGCATCCGTCTTTCTTGGATGGTCTGCAGCGTCTTCATGGAACCTACGGTGGGGTTATTAAGTATCGTAGTGAAGGCCTCGGCATATTCCGTATCTATGTTGTCCCTGTCATGGCCGGTTGTGTTAGCAGGGTTTTGTCCTACTAAGAGAACCCTCGTCGTAGTGTAGTTTGAGCCGACATAGCCCGGCTGAGGGAGATTGACGTAATCGTCCCTGAGTAATTTGGGGTACCCCACGCAACGATCGCATGAGATCACTTCGGCGAAATGCCTAGGCGCGCCCCTCATGGTGACTCTCCCGACTGAGCTGCTGCGAACATAAGGCAAGCCTCAACATCCTCCCTTTCGACCCCAAATTCCTCAATGACCTCCTCGGCGGTCATTCCGTGTGCCAGCAGGCCGACCATGTGCTCGACGGTCAGGCGTGTCCCTTTTATCACTGGTTTGCCGACCATGACTTCGGGATCGACTGCGATGCGGCTGAGCAGGTCCGCGTCCTTCATCGGTCAGAGCCGCCCTCTGCTTCGGGTTCTGGAGCTGCCGGCCCTGCTTCTCTTGACTGGTGGACGTTCTCTTGGGAAGTCGGGCTCGGCGTTCCTCAAAGCATCTATCAGGGCTCCCGCACACTCGATACCACGCCACACGGTCTCTTCTTCGTAGAATTCCTCATAGAAGTTGGTGTGCAGTGCGTCTATCGCCAGGAACATTCCCCGAGATTGACCGGGGTCGTTTGTATAGCGCATCAGTATCGCAGCGTTATCACGTACATCTTGGTGCGACCTATTCGGCCAGCCCCGCTCTCTGGCAACAGATTTGACGTAGTGCGCGAACGCTCCCCAAGCCTTCTCTGAGGCTTGAAGCAAGTCACCCTTGTTGAATTCTTCCTCGGCATGTTCCAGGAAGGTCTCACTGATTTCCTGGTGTCGCGCAGCAGTAGCCAATATCGATCCCCTGTTGTCAGAGCCCTCTTTGCATCCTTATTTATCATACCAGCGCAAAGCCGGGCACTTCAATTCCATTCGGTCAGGGTAACTGTTCAGTCTTGGTGAGACGAACGCCCCCACACCGCCCCTGGATACCCGCCTTCGCGGGTATGACGACGGGATGTCTTCTCACTAACTCTGAACACTTGCCGGCCAGGGCCTTTCCAAAGTCAACGCTTCCAGAGGTCTCCCTTGATGGGAAAGGATTGAGGGTAGGTTGAAGGGAGCCGTTAATGGCTTCCCTTCATCCTAACCTTCTCCCGCCAGGGAGAAGGAACTTTGGAAAGACCCTGCCATTCGGGCATCCTCATTGCCATGCCCTCCGCCCCCTCACACGGCGAGCCACCAGAGCAGGGTCAGGCCCACTACCCCCAGCGCCATGGCCATGGCGTAGGTGTACATCAGGCCCGACTGGATGTAGCGGACCCGCATGGCCGAGAGCCACACCGACAGGGCGGGTCCGTCGACGCCGGTGTCGTTCACTATCACCCGGTCGAACAGCGCGACGAGCCTGCCCAGACCGAGGACGACCCGGTCGATGACCCACTGGTACGCCTCGTCGACGTAGTACTTGTTGACGAGGAGCCGGTGTCCCCTGTCCCGCCACGCGGGGGTGCGGCCTGTGACCGGGTAGACCTTCGGGTCCCTCGGGTCCGCGTACCGCGCCGCGCCGGGCAGCCACGACGGTCGGCCCACGTACGTCGCCCAGCTGCTGAAGATGATGGCAACCACCAGCCCGCCCGACAGTCCCGCGAGCCACGCGGGGGAGGCGTGTGCGCCCTCGCCGGCGAGGAAGTAGCCGAACCCTTGTAGGCGTCGCTCCAGCCGAACGTGGCCACCCCCAGCGCAAGCGCAAGCGGCGCCAGGATGATCAGCGGTGCCGTCAGGAGCCACGGTGACTCGTGGGCCTCTCCCTTGCTCCGGCTCGCGCCGAAGAAGACCATGAAGGTCAACCTCGCCATGTAGAGCGTACTCAGGAGGGATGCGGCGAAGGTGGGCACGAAGAACGCGAACCCCCTCTGATCGAGCACCGTGATGAGCGCCTCCTCCTTGCTGAAGAAGCCGCTGAACGGCACGAGCCCGGCGAGGGACGCTGCGCCTATCGTGAACGTTATGGCGGTGATGGGCATACTGCGCCACAGCCCGCCCATCTCGCGGATGTCCGTCTTGCCGGAGCCGTGTGTGACGCTGCCCGCTCCGAGGAACAGCAGCGCCTTGGACACGCCGTGGATTAGCAGGTGGAGTATGGCGGCGGCCATCCCAAACGCGCCCAGGGTCAGCATCATCAGCCCCAGGTGGCTGATCGTCGAGTAGGCGAGGACGCGCTTGAGGTCGGTCATCACCAGCGCCAGGGTGCCCGCGAACGCGAAGGTGAACAGCCCGATCACCGCGACGAAGAGCAGGACGGCCGGCGCCATCTCGAACAGGGGCATCAGCCTGGCGACCAGGAATACGCCCGCGGCAACCATCGTGGCGGCGTGGATCAGCGCGCTGACGGGCGTCGGCCCTTCCATGGCGTCCGGCAGCCAGACGTGGAACGGGAACTGCGCAGACTTGCCCATCGCGCCCAGGAACACGAGGAACATCGCGATATTCACGGTGGCCTGCGATATCAGCCCCGCGCCTAGCCCGTTCTCGACGGCGTGAATGACGCCGCTGATGTCGAACGTGCCGGTGGCCCGGTAGAGCAGGATGATGCCGATGAGCAGCCCCACGTCGCCTATTCGCGTGGTCACGAACGCCTTCTTCGCCGCCTCGGCCGCCGGGCGCTTCTCGTGCCAGAAGCCTATCAGCAGGTACGACCCCAAGCCTACGAGCTCCCACGCCAGGTAGAGGAAGATGAGGTTGTCGGCGAGCACGAGGGTCAGCATCGCCGCGGCGAACAGGGCGTGAGACGCGAAGTACCAGCCATATCGCGGCTCGCCGCGCATGTACTGGATGGAGTAGACCTGCACCAGCAGGGCCACGAACGTGACCAGGCCGATCATGGTCACGGACAGCCGGTCGACGATCACGCCCCACGTGATGGACACGTCGCCCAGGACGAGCCAGGCGGCACTGAACGTGCCGCCGCCGTTCGCGAGCAGGTCGGCGAGCACGAACCAGAACAGCACGAACCCCAGCAGGATGGCGGCGACCGAGACGAACGCGCCCCGCATGGGGAGCCACCGCCCGAGCAGCGCCACGACTACGAACGCCGACGCGCTCAGGGCGGGAATCACCCACGCCCACTCGATGCCGATGGTCATCGGTCGGTCACCCTTCGCCGTCCGGTTTGTCTCCTCTCCCTCGACGGGACAGGACTAAGGCGAGGGTGTTCTCTCTTTCGCCAAGCGGAGAGGGGTGAAGTGAGGGTGCCCCGACTCCTCCAAGTCCCCCTCATCCTAACCTTCTCCCGGCAGGGGAGAAGGAATCCCTCCTCTCCCTTGATGGGAGAGGACTAAGGTGAGGGTGTTCGAGTCCCTGTAGGATGACCTGCGTTACCGCTTCCATCTGCTCCAACACTTCATTATTCCAGAATCTCAGCACGCGAAACCCCTGGGACTCCAGCCATGCCGTACGTTCGTTGTCATAAGCAGCCTGTTCTTGGTGATGCCCGCCATCGATCTCGACTATGAGTCTCCGTTCGAAGCACACGAAGTCAAGTATGTACTGACCCAGAGGCGCCTGCCGCCTAAACTTGTAGCCTGCCAATTGCCGGTTGCGAATATGTCTCCACAAGATCATTTCGGCTTGTGTTGAATCTCTTCTGAGTTGCCTTGCTCTGGAGCTAGCGTCCATCCCCCTCATCCTAACCTTCTCCCGCCAGGGGAGAAGGGATTCTCGGCCTACCATTTCATCAGGTCGATCTGGTCCATGTTGACGGACGACCGGTTCCTGTAGAGGCGCAGGACTATGGCGACGGCGAGGGCGAGCTCGGCGGCCGCTATGGTGATGACGAATATGACGAGGACCTGCCCGAGGGCCCGCTGGGACTCCGTGAAGTCGGCGAAGGCCGCGTAGCCGATCAGGTTCAGGTTCACGGCGTTCAGCATTAGCTCGATGGACATGAGCACGAGCACGGCGCTGCGGCGCGCCAGGACTCCGTACACGCCCACGGCGAAGAGCGCGGCGCCGAGCAGCTGGAAGTGTGCTAGCTCGATCACTGGCGGTCACCGTTCGACCGCACCATCACGACCGCGCCGATCAGCGCTACCAGCAGCACGAGCGAGGCGACCTCGAACGGCACGGCCCAGTCGACGAACAGAGCCCTGCCCACCGTCTCGAAGCCGACGGCCTGGCGCTCACCCACGGCCACGTCGGTCAGGAGGGCCGATGCCGCGAGCAGCCCAAACAGCGCCAGCGCCGCAACCGCAGCGGCGGGCCACTGCACGTTGTCGGTAAGGCGCTCGAAGTCCTCGATGCGGGTGAGCATCAGGGTGAACAGGATGACGACGATGATGGCCCCGCCGTAGATCAGTATCTGCACGAGGGCGAGGAACTCGGCGAAGGCCAGCAGGAACAGCCCTGCCACGCCGATGAGCGAAGCGAGCAGCCCGAAGGCGGCGTACACGATGTTGCGGGTCGTGACGACGGCCAGGGCGCCGCCCAGCGTTATCACGCCGGCGATGTAGAAGAGGACTAAGGACATGCGGATGGTGAATTGAGAATTGTGAACTTGGAGGTTGCCCCAATCCTCCGTCTAACCTGGACGGATAGCGCGACATACCGACTCTCGTGGTCATGGGCGCACACCCCGCCGGGGATGGGTTCCCGCCTCCGCGGGAATGACGGTTGTGCTAAGGTTTCCCTCCGCGGGAATGACGGCTGTGCAAGGGTCCGCCTCCGCGGGAATGACGGAGGTGGGGAACCCGGGCTTATCGCCCCGACTCTCAATTCACCATTCTCACTTCTCGACTCTCCCGATGTTCTTCTCCTTGGTCGGCTCCCAGTCAGTCTTGCGCTGGAACTCCTTGCCCATTTCCAGAAGCTGCCCCAGGTCCACGCGGTTGCCGTTGCGGGCGTACTTGCCCAGCTCGTGCTCGTGGCTCATCTCTATCGCGTCGAAGTTGCACACGTCCACGCATATGCCGCACACGATGCAGCGGCCGAGGTTGATCTCGAACTCGTCCACGATCTTGCGCCGCCTGCTCTTCCCCTCGGCGTGGAGGGGGTTGTCCTTCATCGTGGCGCTCATGCACTGGGTCGGGCACTCCCGGATGCAGACCATGCAGCTCGTGCAGTAGGGCTCGTCGACGGTGTAGTCCCACAGCAGGGCTGGGAACCCCATGTACCGCTCGTCGATCTTCAAGCGCTTGTCCGGCTCAGGGTACTGGGCCGTGACGGGCTTGCGGCTCGCCGTCTTCAGCGTAACCTTCAAGCCTTCCAGAAAGCCTGCCATCTCACACCCCTATATTATAATTTGCCCGCGTCTGCGGACTGCTCATGCCGTAACTGTTCAGTATTGGTGAGACGAACGCCCATCCCCGCCGTCCTGGATTTCCCGCCCGTATCGGGTACGGGGCAGGCTCTTCGCGGGAATGACGGTCACGCAAATGCCTCCCGGCACGGGTATGGCGACAAGATGTCTTCTCTCGTCTCACGCCTGTTCCCTGAGGCTGCTGGCCGGGTGGATGGTCACCGTGTCCCGCACCGATCTCGCGCCCATGTTCCGGGTGACCGCGTAGAACGCACCTACCAATATTAGCAGAGACAGCAGAGACAGCACCCAAAGGGGCCAGCCGTAGAACTTCACGACCCCCGTGACCACTATGTTCGCGAAGGAGAGGGGGACGAGCACCTTCCAGCCGAACGCCATGAGCTGGTCGATCCGCAGGCGCGGGTAGGTGCCCCTGATCCAGAAGATGACCAGGATCACGGCGTAGCACTTGACCATGAACCAGAGGACGGACAGGGCCGCGTGGAGCGCGCCGTCGAATGGCATGGTCGGCCAGCGCCACCCTCCCAGGAAGAGCAGGGTCGTCAGCGCGGCGATGGTGAAGGTGTTTACGTACTCTGCGAGGAAGAAGATGGCCCAGTGAGCGCCGCTGTACTCGACGAACGGCCCGCCGACCACCTCGGACTCGGCGTGGTGGATGTCGAAGGGGGTACGGCCAAGCTCGGCCAGCCCCGCGGTCAGGAACAGGAACAGCCCCAGCGGCTGCACGAGGAAGTAGGCGAATTTGGCCTGCGCGTCCACTATGTCCTGCAGGTTCAGGGACTGGACCAGCATGGCGACGGCGAGTATCGACATGATGAAGGGGATCTCGTAGCTCAGGAGCTGTCCCGCCGCGCGCAGGCCGCCCAGTATCGCGTACTTGTTGGCGGAGCCCCACCCGGCCATCACCAGCCCCAGCACGGACAGCACCGAGACCGCGGTGATGTAGAAGAGGCCCAGGTCCATGTTCCTTATCACAACGCCCTGAGCCACGGGCAGGGTGACCCAGATCAGGAACGACGGCACGAACGCGGCCAGAGGCGCGAGCCAGTATATGCGCCTGTCGGCCCAGGAAGGCAGGATGTCCTCCTTGGTCATCAGCTTCACTGCGTCGGCCAGGGGCTGTAACGTGCCGTGGAAGCCCACCCGCATTGGTCCCATCCGCATCTGTATCCGCGCCAGGGCCTTGCGCTCCAGCCACACCAGCACCAGCACCGTCACCGACAGGAAGGCGAAGAGCGCCAGTGCGCCCAGGCCGTATAGGCCGACGTCCGAGAGGGTCACCGGTCCACCTCGCCCAGGACGATGTCGATGGACCCGAGGATGATGACGGCGTCGGCAACGTAGGCGTCCCTCAGCATGTGCTGGATCGCCTGCAGGTTGGCGAAGGACGGCGCCCTGACCTTGACGCGGTAGGGCTTGTCCGTGCCGTCGCTGACGAGGAAGACGCCGAAGTCGCCCCTAGGGGACTCGCTGCGGACGTAGACCTCGCCCTTCGGCGGCCGGAGGATCCGCCGCACCTTCGCCATGATGGGCCCGGGCTCCATCTGTGCCATGGCCTGGTCGATGATGGCGAGGGACTGGCGCATCTCCTCGACGCGCACGTAGTAGCGGTCCCAGCAGTCCCCGGCAGTGCCCACCGGGACGCCGAAGTCGAACCGGTCGTATATGCCGTACGGCTCCGTCACGCGTACGTCCTCGACCACGCCGCTGGCCCTCAGCCCGGGCCCCGACACCCCGTAGTCGATGGCGTCCTCGGGCCCGATCACGCCCACGCCCCTGGTGCGCTCAAGGAACAGCTCGTTGCTCGACAGCAGCTCGTCGCACTCCTCGATGCCGCGCCGCAGCTGGTCGGTCAGGGTAGCCATTCGCCTGTCGAAATCGTCGGGCAGCTCTTCCTTCACGCCTCCGACCCGGATGTAGTTGTGCATCATGCGGGCGCCGGTGACCGCTTCGAACAGGGACTGGACGCGCTCGCGCTCCCTGAAGCCGTACAGGACCGGGGTCATCGCTCCGATGTCCAGCCCGTATACGCCATAGAAGAGCATGTGGCTGGCAATCCGGTTCAGCTCGCACAGGATCACCCGGATATACTCCGCCCGCTCCGGTATTTCCAGGCCCATGAGCTTCTCGACCGCCAGGCAGAATCCCAGCTCGCTGTTCAGGTTCGCCACGTAGTCCAGCCTGTCGAACAGGGTGATTACCTGGCCGTAGCTCTCGCCCTCGCACAGCTTCTCCGACCCCCTGTGGAGATAGCCGATGTGGGGCTCGGCCCTCATGATCCGCTCGCCGTCCACCCATATGACGAGCCGGAACACCCCGTGGGTGCTGGGGTGCTGCGGCCCCATGTTGATCATCAGGTCGATGGCGTCGCCGGGGCCTGGCGAATCGACCGGAGTTTGTGTCGTAGTCACCATTTCAGCCGGCCAGGGGGACAATTTTCGACTGGCGCATGACGCTTGTATTCGGCGGCTTCGCTGGATCCTGGACGAATGTTCTCGGTGAGTATGTCAAGTACAGGCTGGTGCAGTTCGGTTGTCACAGTAGCCCCCCATGGTCAACTCCGTCTCCAAGAAGACTCTATCTGATCTCGTCTAACAGATCGAAGAAGCGCTCACGAGTCATCCCCGCAGTCTGCATGTTGGTCATTATGTGAGTGGTGGGCACCATCCTTGGGCTGGACTTGATCACGACTGGCCGCCTGACACCACTCTTGGTCATGATGAGGTGGTCGCCCTCATCCGCATCACTACGAAGCCGTCAGCCTCGAACAACCTCACCAACAACCTGTAGTGGACAGGCGTTAGCCGCTGTCGGGAACGGCTCAAGGCAATACAGCAACTCTCTCGGAGCTGACACGCGAACGTAGGCGCCACGTGTCGCCGACCTTGCTGAATCCCGACTCTGCGAGTACCTCATCCAAGGTCCCGAGCATTCCGCAGCCCTCGAGGAAAGCTGCGACGGCTCCCTCGAGCGAAGTCTCCGCCGCCTCAGGAGTATCGTCGAAGCTCGATACGTTCAGGTCGGGACATACGGCGACGTACTGCCCATTCTCCTCGAATACCTCGGACCGATACTCCAACCTAACCATTCAGCCTCTCCTGACGACCCGCATCGGCACCTGGATGCAGAGGCCGCCGGGCAACACCTATTCTACCATTCGTCGTATTCGTGGAACGGGAAGCTCTTGAGGCCTGGGTGTCCCTCGAAGCCCTCGTACAGGAGCAGGGGCGACAGGTCCGGGTGTCCCTCGAACAGCACGCCGAACAGGTCGTGTCCCTCGCGTTCGAACCAGTTGGCGCCGCGCCAGACGCCCGTCACCGTGGGGACCCGCGGATCGTCGGGAGGCAGGTTGGTCTTCACGACCATCTTGTGGCGCATGGACAGCGAGAGCAGGTGATAGTTCACCTCCAGCCTCTCCACGTAGTCCACGACGGAGAGAGACCTGAGGTAGTCGAAGTCGAGGGCGGGGTGCTCCCTGGCCCTGCGGCACACCTCTTCCACCTCGCCGGACTCTACGACGACCGCCACCTCGTCGAATGCCGTTCTGAAGGAAACGTCGAGGTCCTGCAGGACGGATTGCAGGAGGGCCGAGAGTGCCTGGCCGCGGTCGTCGAGCCCGGGACCCGCCTCCGCCTGCGCCCTAGAGGGGCGCCTTGCCACGTTCCCTCGCGTCCCGCTGGATCTTCTCCTGGAGCTGCATGAGGCCGTACATGAGCGCCTCGGGCCGGGGCGGGCAGCCCGGCACGTACACGTCGACGGGTATCAGGTGGTCGACCCCCATGACCACGGAGTACGACCTGTAGTAGGGGCCGCCGTTGGTGGCGCAGCTCCCCATCGCTATCACCCACCTGGGGTCGGGCATCTGCTCGTACAGGAGCTTTATCGGGTCGGCCATCTTCTTCACGACCGTCCCGGCGACGATCATCACGTCAGCCTGGCGGGGCGACGGCCAGGTCACTATGCCGAAGCGGTCGAGGTCGTGGTGGGACATGTGTGTGCTGATCATCTCGATGGCGCAGCAGGCCAGGCCGAAGCTCAGCGTCCACAGCGAGGACTTGCGGGCCAAGGCGAAGAGATCGCTCGACCTGGCCGTCACTGCGTTAGGCAGCACCCTCTCGAATACGCTCTCTCCCGGCTCGTTGCCGAGGTGAGGCCGGTAGCCCTGTCCCAGCTCTATCTCCACTGCAGCACCCCCTTCTTCCACCCGTATACGACCCCGAAGAACAGGATGGCGATGAAGAGAAGCATCTCGTAGAAGACGGCGGGGATGGTTTCCAGGTAGACCATCGCCCAGGGGAAGAGGAAGACCGCCTCCACGTCGAATATGAGAAACAGGATCGCGAACACGTAGTAGCGTATGTTGATCTGGGACCAGCGGTAGGGGGCCGGCGGGATGCCGCACTCGTACGGCATGTCCTTCATCGCCGACGGACGTCGAGGCGCCAGCAGGTAGGATGCCGCGAACGCACCCAGCACCGCCGCGAGACCCACTCCGGCGACAATCAGCACGGCTCCCCAGTTCAGCGCGTATCCGTCGGGCAAAGTCTATCCCTCGTACGGGTGGCGGACTGCTTCCAGTTTAACACCCGGCCCAAGAGAGCTTCAATGAGCCCGGCTGTACCCAGATCCACCACCTCCGTCATTCCCGCGAAGGCGGGAACCCATCCCCGGCAAGGTGCACAGCCATAGCCTCAGAGGCAGTCCGTCACGCCATCCGTCCAAATTAGGTGGTGGATCTGGGGGCTGTACCCAGCATAGCCAGATAGTTGTCCAAACGCTTCTCCCAACGGATGAGCAGGCGTCTGAATCGATTCAGCCAGCTATGGCTGCGCTCGACCACCCAACGGCGGGCGCGGTAACCTGGAAGGGTCTGTTGTTCCTTCCGCTCCTGGCCTCGGCTGCGGATGTGCGCTGTGTATCCGTACCGAGCCACCAACTGCTCGACTTCAGCAAAGTCATAGCCCTTGTCCATACACAGCCGCTGAGGTTGTGCAGGCCGGGGAACCGGACGTTGTGCCACTATAGATTCCAATGTCGCCTCAACCATCTTCATGTCGTGGCGGTTGGCTCCATCCACACTCACCCCTATGGGAATACCGTTCCCCTCAGTCAACAGGCTGCGTTTGGTACCCTTCTTACCCCGGTCTGTAGGGTTCGGGCCAGTGCCCTTACCCCCCGAGCGGAGCCTTTGTCATGGCTCCATCCATTGCCTGCCACTGCCAATCTATCCCTTGCACCTCATCGTATTCAGACAACCCCCGCTCCCACAACTCCTCGAAGACTCCGGCGACTCGCCAACGCTGGAACCTGTCATGCACAGTGCTCGGAGCACCGAACGTCCGAGGCAACGCTTTCCACTGGCAGCCGGTCCGCAGCAAGTAGAAGATCCCATCCATACACTGGCGGGCAGGTTTCCACGGCCTCCCGCCCTTCGGACCCGCCGTCTCCGCAGGCAATATCGGCTCAATCCTCTCCCACAGAGCATCGGGAATCCGCCAATCAGCGCCTACGCCTCCATGATCGATCTCCGACATGTCTTTCCTCCACTCAAGTAGAATGGAGAAAGTTTATGCAAAGTCTCGGATACTCACCAAGAACAATTAAGGTTATCGGATAGGCTCTTAGCGGGTTGGGCCTCCGGAGCGTCGATCATCCGAACGAGCTCCAAGGCCCCATAGACTCGAGGCCAGGTGTTCGGGATGAGATGCAGCACCCCCATCTCGACGAATTTGTCCAGAATACGTCTGGCTCCCACGTCTGTTATCCCGAGCTCTGCGGAGGCAGCAGGCGTCGTAACGTAGGGTCGGGTGAACAGCAGGTCTGCCATCTTCAACGAATTGGCCGAGCCGCGTCTGTCCAGCACCTTACCCCTGTACTCCTCGTGGAGCTCCCGTATCTGCCTGGCGCGGCGGAGCGAATCGTTGGACTGCTGGATGACTCCGTTCAGGAAGTAGTGGAGCCAGGCATCCCAGTCTCCCGTTACACTGACGCTGAGCAGTTCGTCGTAGTACCTCTGCCTGTCCCTTTCGAAGTAGGCACTCAGGTAGAGCAGAGGTACTGGCAAGATCTTTCGCGCGTACAGGAACAGGATTATCAGCAGCCTCCCGATCCGACCGTTTCCGTCGCGGTACGGGTGTATGGCCTCGAACTGGTAGTGCAGCAATGCGCATTGGACCAGCGGGGGCATTCGGAATTCCTCGTTGGCGAAGCGCTCCCAATCGCCCAAGGCATCAGGCACGTCAGACGGCGGCGGGGGCACGAATTCCGCCTCTTTCAGCGGCGTGCCCGGCTTGCCGATCCACACCTGCTCGGTCCGTATCTCGCCAGGCCGCTCCTGCTCACCTCGCACTCCCGACAGCAGCGTGGCATGCAGACTGTTGATGAGCCGTATACAGATCGGTAGCTGGTCCAGCAGCTCTATGCCTTCTTCCAGCGCTTTGACGTAGTTGTGTACCTCCAGGACGTCTATGCGGGTTTTCTTAGACGCTTCGTAAAGGTACAGATCCGACAGTGAAGCCTGTGTACCCTCTATTCTGGACGAAAGGACGGCCTCACGACGCAGGAAGGGCTGCGTCAGCAGGTGAGGATTCGGTATAGTCTCGCCCACGCCGGCAAGAGTGGCGACGGCCCGCGATGCCTCGTCGAGCCGATATACCAGGGATGAGTCCATCTCGATGGAGCGAGGCAGAGGGTTGGGAACGAGAGCTCGCTGCCCGTCGCCGACCGGAACGAGCTGCCCAATGGGGCTGTTTTCCAGGAATGCGATCATTTGATGTGCGAGTTATACCAAGTCACCGTGATGCCGCCGTATATGTGCGGCCAGGGAGTGGGTTCCCGCCCCGTATCAGGTACGGGGCAGGCTCTTCGCGGGAATGACGGCTTTACGGCGCGCTCAAAATGAATTGGTATTACTCTCCTCCCGTCGAAAAGAAACGCGGGTTGGATTTCCCGGCCATTTGAAACTTCTGGGCCGCGTTGTATCATTTGCTGCCGAGAGAGAATCACGGATTGACTGCCAGCCACGTGGGAACGCTGCCCTTCCTGCTACAATGATTCCAAAGCTGGTAATGTGACAGACATTCCTACGTTGATTGGGACTCCGTGCTCAGATTCTTAGGACGCCGAAAGAGCGAGAAGACCGAACGGGCCGCCGAGAAGACCCGGCGGGCCTGGTTTTCCCATGTCACGGCCCTTTTTCGCTCCGGTAGCCTGGACGACGAGCTCTGGGAGGAGCTCGAGGAGCTGCTGATCGCTGCCGACGTCGGCCTGGGGCCTGCCCAGGACCTGCTCGACAGGCTCAAGCGGCGCGTCAGGGAGGAGGGCATCTCGGACCCCGATGGCGCCATCGACCTCCTCAAGCAGGAGCTCGTCGCGGTCCTGGACGTACAGAGCAGCCCTGCCCCGGAGAACGGCAAGGTCCCGCACACGGTACTCATGGTCGGCGTGAACGGCGCTGGCAAGACGACAAGTATTGCGAAGCTGGCCCAGCTCTACGCCGACGAGGGTAAGCAGGTCCTGCTGGGCGCGGCCGACACCTTCAGGGCAGCCGCCATCGATCAGCTGCAGGTGTGGGGCAGCCGGGTTGGAGCCGACGTCATAGCCCACCAGCAGGGCGCCGACCCGGGCGCGGTCGCCTTCGACGCCCTGCACGCCGCCCGCAGCCGGGGCGTGGACGTCGTGATCATCGACACAGCGGGGCGGCTCCACTCCAAGGCCAACCTCATGGAGGAGATGAAGAAGGTCCGGCGCGTCCTTTCGAGGCACGACGACCGCGCCTCCGTCGAGGTGATCCTGGCGATGGACGCTACGACCGGACAGAACGGCCTGGCGCAGGCCCGCGCGTTCTGCGAGGCGATACACTGCGACGGCGTCTTCCTGTCCAAGCTGGACGGCACGGCCAAGGGCGGGGTCGTTATCGCCATAGCCTCCGAGCTGAAGCTGCCGGTGCTGTACATCGGCACCGGCGAGCAGCTCGATGACATCACGCCGTTCGACCCCAGGGAGTTCGTAGACGCACTGTTCGCGTCGCCCGACGCCGCATGAGTCGTGTGCGGATAGGGCCGACCCGGCTCGCTCCCGGCAGCCCCTGCCATGACTGACGTCATACTCTGGGTCCTGGCGGTCGAGGCCGTCGGACTCGTTGCATTCCCCATCTGCTTCTTCCTCTTCCCGTCGCTGAGCGACCGTGGATTCGGGATCTGCAAGCCGCTGGGCATCGTCGCCGTGTCATACGTCTCCTGGGTACTGAGCGCCGCCCAGCTCTTGCCCAGCACCCGGATCACCCTGGCGCTCATCCTCGCGGCGCTCGCCGCGTCGAGCGGCACGTATGCGTGGCGGCAGCGCGCAGCTCTCCTCGCCTTCGTGAAGAAGGAGCGCCGGGTCCTGCTGACCGCCGAGGCGCTGTTCCTGCTCGTCTTCGCCGCTTGGGCGCTATTCCGTGCCTACGACCCCGCTATAGCCTCCACCGAGCAGCCGATGGACTTCGGCTTCCTGAACGCCTCGGTCCGCACCTACCTGGGCGAGCCGGAGGACCCGTGGCTGCGGGGCGAGTCGATCAGCTACTACTACTTCGGCTACTGGATGATGGGGTCGCTCGCCAAGCTGACCGGCGTTCATCCGGCAATCGCTTATAACCTGTCGCTCGCCCTCATCCCCGCCCTGGCCGCGATGGGTATTTTTTCCCTTGTGGCGGGCATGGTCCGCTCCGAGTCGAAGGGCCTGAGGTACGCGTTCACGGCCGGCTTTGCCGCTGCCGCGCTGCTGGTGCTGGCCGCCAACCTGGAGGGCGTGCTGGAGTTCATGAGGGCGAACGGCCTCGGCTCCGCCGGGTTCTGGCAGTGGCTGGGGGTCGACGGCCTGGACGACCCCCAGCCTGCCCCCGCCGAGTCGTGGCGGCCCCAGGAGTTCCTCTGGTGGTGGCGCGCCAGCCGCGTAATTGGATCTTTCGATGGGGACACGACGCTCGACTACACCATCCACGAGTTCCCCTTCTTCAGCTTTATCGTTGGCGACCTCCACCCCCACGTGATGTCCATCCCGTTCGTCGTCACGTTCCTGACGATGCTCTGGGCGTACCTGCGGTCGCCCCTACAGGGCTGGCCGCTCTCTAGGGCGGCCCTGGCCGGCAACGCCGGCGCCTCCCTGGCTTCCCTGGGCCGCAGCGCCGCGGCGCCCGCCGCCATGGGACTCGTGCTTGGCGCCCTCGCCTTCACGAACATGTGGGACCTTCCCGTATTCGCGGCGCTCCTGGTGGGTGTGGCAGGCGTCAGGGCATATTCGGCTCGCCCGAACGATGTGATTGGGCTGGTCGAGCAAACTGCATTGGCCGCCCTGCCCGTCATAGCCCTGGCACTCGTGCTCATAGCACCGTACCTCGTCTCGTTCGGCAGCCAGGTGTCGGGGATCGGCGCGGTTGGCGTATACGCTACGCGGCCGCATCACCTGCTCATCGTCTGGTCGCTGTTCTTCCTTGCAGTCGCCCCGGTCGTCGTTTCTGTCTTCTGGCGGACGACCGTGGACCGCGACTGGCGCCTCGCATCGGCGATATCGCTGTCGGCCGGCTTCCTGCCGTTCGTCGCGTGGGCGGTCATGAGCTTTGGCGGTGATGCAAGCCTGGTGGCGAGGCTAATATGGGTGCTGCCGCTGGCCTTTCTGATCAGCGCGGCCGTGTTCGGGGCCCTCTGGCTGTCGAAGCAGGACGATCCGCCGCGCGGCCTGGTCTACGCCCTGATGCTCGCCGCTCTCGGCATCATGCTGATAATGGGGCCGGAGCTACTCCACGTCGACGACAGCTTTGGTGGGGCCTGGGAGAGGATGAACACCGTGTTCAAGTTCTACTACCAGGCGTGGATACTCTTGTCCGCAGCCGCCGGGTACGCGGTCTTCCACATGCTGAAGCTCAGGGACGGCGCGGAAGGCGGCGCGCTCACTCTCGCGCGGGTCTGGACACCGGCCTTCGTGGTGCTGTTGGCCTGCTCGGCCTACTACCCGCTGGCGGCAGCCGCCCACGAGGGCGACCCGCAGGGCCGCGACCCCACCCTCGACGGCCTTGCGCACCTGTCGTTGGACGAGCGCGCCGCCATCGAGTTCATCCG
Organism: Dehalococcoidia bacterium; assembly: GCA_965261325.1. Taxonomy (GTDB): domain Bacteria; phylum Chloroflexota; class Dehalococcoidia; order Lucifugimonadales; family CAJWER01. The sequence goes on along the minus strand of CBDHCU010000009.1, from coordinate 1,057,499 downwards.
CAATGACGCAGTGCGCGACTCAGCGGTGCTGGAGGCATTCGGCAACGACTACACGCCCTTCGGCAGGGTCTCGTCGGGCACGGGAGTGCCCACGGTCCTCGGCTGGGCCGGCCACGAGGTACAGTGGCGCGGCTCCCATGAGCCGCTGTCGGGTCGCCAGGAAGACATCGAGGCCATATACACCACGGAGGACGTGGAGGAGGCGCGACGGCTCCTAGACAAGTACGGAGTGGACTACGTCTACGTAGGAGACCGGGAGCGACAGGCCTACGGCGAGGCCGGCCTGGCGAAGTTCGGCGAGTTCATGGACGCTCCGTTCCAGCAGGGCGGCGTCACGGTATATCGCCGGGGCGGGTGGCGTCGCTGAAGGACGCGCACGTCCTGCGCAGACCCTCGGCCAGCGAAGTGGCCGGACGCCAGCCCAGCAGGTCGCGCGCCCTCGTCGAGTCCAGGCAGATGCGCCTCACGTCTCCAGGGCGCTCGCCGGCGCGTTGGGGCGGCATCGTGTAGCCGAGCTCGTCCGCCAAGGCGCGGAAGAGCTCGTTGACCGAGGTCTCCACCCCGCTGCCGATATTCACCGTCAGCGACTCGCCCGACGTCAGCGCCAGCTCGTGCGCGTCCACGACATCGGCGATGTACACGTAGTCCCGTGTGTGCTCGCCGTCGCCGAATATGACCACCGGCTCGCCGCGCGCCATCCTCGATGCAAAGATTGCGACGACGCCCGACTCGCCATGGGGGTCCTGCCGCGGGCCGTAGACGTTGGCCAGGCGCAGGACCTTTACGCCCATGGACTTGGGCAGTAGGATGGGCAGGTACTGTTCCAGCGTCCACTTGCTGAGCCCATATGGGCTGATGGGTCGAATCGGGTGGTCCTCGCCGCACGGGAGGTACTCCGGCTCGCCGTACAGCGCACCCCCTGTGTTGACGTATACGAGCTGAGAGCATCCTGCCGCCACCGCCGCCCGGCAGACGTTGATCCCGCCCACGACGTTCACGAGGGCATCGCGCCGCGGGTCGGACACCGACCCTGGCACCGACGGCTGGGCCGCCCAGTGGCTGATCACGTCCGGCCTGAACGAGGCGGCTACGTCCGGGAATTCAGGGTCGCTGATGTCGAGATCGACGAGCCGCGCCTCCGGGTTGACGTTCGCCCTCCGGCCGGAAGACAGGTCGTCCACCACGACGACCTCGTGGCCTCCGTCGACCAGCCTGTCGACGATGTGCGAGCCTATGAACCCGGCGCCGCCTGTTACCAGCGCGCGCAATCGACTCTCCCGCACGGCAGGGCCTTTCCAAAGTCCGTTCGTGGTGAGCCTGTCGAACCACAATTGGGGCCTTCGACAAGCTCAGGCCGAACGGCAAGGTACGACCTTATCTCAACAATGGAAAGGCCCTGCCCGCACGGACCCGCTCTTGTGCGAGCCTGCGCGACAATTCTATGTTCCGGCAAGCTATGCGGGCAAACCGACCCCAGGGGCATCTCAGACGGTGGAGATACCGGTACCCGGGCTGCCTGGATGTATCGGAACGTCCTCGTGCGGCTGCTCATACCAAATCACCGTGATGCCGCCGTATATATGCGGCCAGGGAGTGGGTTCCCGCCCCGTATCGGGTACGGGGCAGGCTCTTCGCGGGAATGACGGCTTTACGGCGCGCTCAAAATGAATTGGTATCAGATACCTGAACAGGTTGGTAGGTCAAGACTGGCAAGGTCGTTGTCTGTAACGGCTGCCAGTCCTGCCGGCACGCAGCCGGTCAGCAGGTTGTTTCGGAGGCGCCAGCGCTCGAGGTTCTGCAGGTTGCCCAGCTCACTCGGTATGCTGCCGGTCAGCCTGTTGTCATGCAGATACAATCGCTGCAAATTAGCGAGATTGCCCAGCTCACTTGGTATTGCGCCGTTCAATCCATTGTCATAGAGGGACAGCCGGACCAGGCCGCCAAGCCCACCCAGCTCGGCCGGTATTGCGCCGCTCAAGTCGTTGTCATGGAGCAGCAGGTGGGTGAGACTGGAGATATCGCCCAGCTGGCTCGGTATCGAGCCGCTCAACCTGTTGTCATGCAGGTCCATCCGACTCAGGTTTGCAAGGCGGCCCAATTCAGCCGGAATCGTACCAGTCAACTCGTTGTTATAGAGACTCAACCGGTCGAGATTGGGCATGCTGCCCAATCCTGCAGGAATCCTGCCCGCCAGTTCGTTTCTCTGGGCGAACAACCGCTTCAGGCTGGTCATGCCAGCCCCCAGCTGGCCCGAAATGCCGGTCAGCTTGTTGTCGTACAAGTAGAGCTGCTCCAGCTTGGAAAGGCTGTCGAGCGCGCCCGGCACCTGGCCCGTCAGGTTGTTCCGGTGCAGGTACAGCACAGTCAGCTCGCTCAGGTTGCCAAGCTCAGTCGGGATCGTCCCATTGAGCTTGGCCTCTGCTACACCAGTTTCCGCGTTCGCATTCTGCCCATGGAGCCGGAGCTGTACCACGCGTTCCGGTGTACCGGACAGGACCACGCCGTACCAGTCTGCGATGGGAGTGGCAGTCGTCCAGTTCAGCGTTCTGGTCGAATCGATTCCCGCCAACGCGTCCCGTGCCCCCAGAAGCGCCTCGCAGTCGTGGACCAGGCCGGTGTTTGCCCTGTCCGTCACCGAGCCGCCGGTAATGCACTGGCTCGACATCGGAGTGCCGGTAACAGTCTCCGACCACAGACCTCCGCCTGAGCTGTTCACGGCCCGGACCTGCACGTCGTACTGTGTGCCGTCCGTCAGCCCGGTGACCTTGTACTCCAGCTTGCCGCCGGCATCGGCTGTCCAAGCGCCTTCCAGCATGGTCCAGCTGGCAAGGTCCGTTTCGTCCGCATCGGTCGGGATGTAGCGCAGGTCGTAGGAGGTGATTGCCGAATCGCCGGCCTCGCTGGGGGCTGTCCAGGCAACGTCCAGCGACTCTCCGCCCACGTCGACATCGACCGAGTCCAGGGTGGCAACGCCTGGAGCGCGCTGGTGCCCGTAGACAGTGATATCGAATCCGCCGAATGCCCCGTCCGCGGCAGGAAGGTGGTCTGTCACGTGCAGCTTCCACTCGCCGTTGGGGTCTTCACCCAAGTGCTTTGCCGACCCGAACTGGAATGTGCCGTGCAGCGGCACGAAGCCCTCGCCAAAGAAGGCATTAAGGCCGTCATAGGTATCGAAGGGAACGGCCAGTCTCGAAATGGCCCCTGACGGCGATTCCAGCAGTATCTCCAGGTCTCTGAAGGAGTCGTGCGCGAAGGCGACCGTGACCTCCACGAACTCGGTGAACCCGATCTCCGTTTCCACTGTGAGCGCATGTGTGGTTGTCGTTGCACTGCCCAGGGCAGTAGCGTCGGGAATCTCCACATAGAGCTCGCCAGATGACACCGTCGTATCCTGCATCTCGGGAAGGGTGGTCCAGCGCTTCGCCAGGGCGACGGCGCCCTTGGCGTTGACCACACCGAACCCGTACTCGTGGTTGAATTGGTACTTGCCAGTGGAGGAGACGGGATGCTTGGCCGCCCCGGACTTCCATCCCGAGCTTGCCGGATCGTTCTTCTGGGCGGAAGCGGCGAGGATGACCTTGATGTCGCGCCACGTGAGATCGTCGTTGGCGTCGCGCGTTAGCGCGGCGACACCGGCTACAAGGGGCGTGGCGGCGGAGGTCCCGCCGAAGTCCTGGTAGTAGCGATCGGAATTCTCGGTCGTCAGGATGCCTCGGGCCCCGCCGAGACTGCCTGGGCGGTCGTTGGAAGGAGCACAGACCCACAGGTTTGCGCCCATTTCAGAGTAGCCGGCCCTGCTTCCTCCACTGTGCACGGAGCAGACCGCGGTCACGGCATGGCTGTTGGCGAATTCGTCGAGGTTCGAGTCGTCGCCCAGCAGGTGCCCATTGCCGCCGGCGAAGGTATAGAAGATGCCCTTGCCGTTGTAGCCCTCCGTGATCCCGACGTTCACGGCCTGTCTCCAGAACGCGAAGGTATGGCTCGGCTGTGGGCCATCCCCCGGACCCCAGCTATTGTTCGACACCGCGGTCACGCCCAAGTTACGGGACATGGCATCGACAATGTTGAATCCTGTCGTGTTGAAGCCGCTCAAGAGGTTGTAGCCGTAGACCGTGGCTCTCGGCGCCACGCCGCGTACCCCAATGTCGTTGTCCCTGGCCGCAATCATGCCGGCAACGTTCGTGCCGTGGTGATCGAAGCGGCCATATATGTCGTCCTCGCCGGAGTAGTCGAAATTGAGGCTCGTGGCGACGTTGTCCTTCAGGTCCTCATGGGCGTGGTACATCCCGTCGTCGACCACGGCGACCCCGATGCCCTCCCCCTTGATTCCCTCCGCCCAGACCGACTGGACGTCGATATCCTGCCACTGAGAGCTGCCCAGGTGCCACTGGCACGAGTAGAGAGGATCGCTGATCTGCGGGTCGTTCAACGCTTGGGTGTCGGCCGCGCAGTCTTCGAGCAGCTCGGTGTATTCGACGTCCTCCTCAAAGAAAATAGCGTACGACACGGTCCTGGACGAATCGTCATCAGGCGCAGGATCCTCTTCAGGCTCAGGCGCAAATAGACTGGTTATCTCGGGACTGGTCACCTTCAGGTAGTAGGTGCCGGGTTCGAAGTCCTCGGCAATCTCGATGCCTATCGGGAACAGCGACCCGAATCCCCTCAGAGCTACTGGGCCGATGTTTGCGCTAATCTCATTGCCGTCGGCGTCGAGCAGGGCCGCATCGAGAGGGATGAGAGCTGCGCTCCTGGCATCGATGATCACATGCTTTGATTCCTTAAAGTCCAGTCGGAAGTAGTTCACGCCGTCAGGATTGTCGATCCTGCCCCCATCGGGCACCCCAAGAGTCAGAGTGTCTGCCGTCTCGAGCGTGGTCCCAGGGTCAGCGACGGACTGGGCGTGCAGGGTGTAGTCCCCCGACTCCCCAAGGTAGCTGACTGCGATCACATAGTAGACGTCCGGCGGCACTGCGGCCCGTATGCTGAAGGCGCGAATCTGGCCCTCAAAGAAGCCGTCGTCATTCAATGTGACAAGGGTGCCAGAGCTGTCGTACAGCCCGCCGTATGTGTCGAATTCGCCGCCCGTGTATACCCACAGGTCCGTTGGCCCGGATGCGTCCGAGAGGTCGAGCTTGAAGACGTCGCGGTCGTCGCCTGGGTCGATGCGCCCCTCTACCGAGGAGCCCAGCTCCACGAGCGTGGCTGTGTCGAATGAGTTGCCGTGGTCGTCGCCGCCCGTCTGGCCCCCGACGTTGCTGGCGATCAGGAAGAATCCAAAGGCCACGGAAACTGCGGCCAAGAGGACTCTTGCCGCTGACGGCACCGCGTGGACGCGCTGGGGCAGGCTGAATTGCATGGCGTTTATTCTCTCCGTGGCCAGTGTGGTCTTGGCGAGTCGTGGTACCAGGGATAGTCTGAACAAGTTCGATGGCCGCGAATACCAAATAGAGGAGTTCGCTGTGACTGCGAGTTGTTCAGAGGTTTCCTAGGGGGACGGATACTCTACTTAGCCTCGAGCTGTGTCCACCAGTTGGGGCTTGAGATCTCTACGCCGTCCTGTGCGGCCAGCGAATTGGCCAAGTCGAGCGACAGGAAGCCCGGTTCCGTCTCCACCAGGAAGCCGTTGGGCAGAAAATCCAGCTCAGACACCTGCCCCATCGAGATGCCGTTCTGCGAGAAGAAGCTCTCTATTTCGTCCTGGCCCCACTCGGAGTCCAGCGACAGCAGGACGCCGCCGGGCAGCGTCATCAGCCCGCCTCCCGATTGCGAGCGGAAGACGGGGAGAGCGTCCTGTGTGTTCCCGCGCTGCTTCCGGACGATGCTCTCCGCGGCTCCTCTGGCGACCACTTCGGTGTCAGGTGTGATGTTGGCGGTGTTCTGGATGGTCAGGTCCTTTTGGAGCAACACAGTGATGGTCCTGTCGCCGTCCTTCCAGGTATAGACGTCCCCCTGGCTTTGGCTGGCGACCGCCTCTTCACGGCTCACTGCCGGAGAGCGGCTCGTTGGGGAAGCCTGCGGCTGCGACCTATCCTGCATCTGCAGTTTGTCCGGCAGCTCAGGTAGCTTCAGGGGTACGGGCGTGGGCGTTCCGGCAGGCTCGGAAGCCAGAACACCCCTGGCCACGGCGAACGCTCCCAAAGCCCCGCCCAGCAGCACTGCGACCGCAATGATCAGCACGGGGATCGTACGTATTCCAAGGGTCATGTCGGTTTCTCCTCCTCACCGGAAGGACGCGTGGATCTACAGATTATTTGTCTAGAGTGGGACGATTCTACCCTATGATATGTTACATCATCGCACCTCAAAGGTGTCCCCACACCATCCTCGACTCATGCCCGGCCGCATCCGGTCAAGCGCACCCCACACGCATGTCAGGCTGACTCGACCCAGCGCCTCCGATGTTCAGGCTATAGCTTCTTCAGGAAGTGGATCTGGCGGGCCAGCTCCTCGAAGCCCATCGACGTGTACAGACCGTACCCCACGGAGTTCGTATCCAGGGTCTCGATCTTCGCGTGCGTCATGCCGGCGGCCGATCCCGATGCCCTAGAAGCCGACCCTGACGGCGATGTTCGGGATGCGCCCGATTCCCGACGCGTGGTCCCTCATCGAGGTGGGCATCTACCTGGACGCCCTCGCTGCTGGCGCCTTGAAGTGGGCTCGGGCGCTCATCGGCGGGCGCAAGATGGAGATTGTGACACGCCCTTACTCATCCATCTGGAACCAGAGCGCTCTCTTCTCCCCAGTGCCGCCGTAGACGTGCTCCACACTTTCCGTCAGCAGTTCCTCAACCCTGTCGTCGTGGAAGACGCCCGCCACGACAGGGTAGGCGGGGCTGTCCAGAAACCTGGTCAGGTAGCCTGCGTTGCGAATTGCCCTGCCGGTGTCCCGCTCATCGGCGGTGTAGAAGAGTTCGCCAGCGATGTAGCAGACTTGGCCCTGTTTGTTGGTCGCTTCCATGAGAATGTCGGCCATGCGGAAGCTCCTCAGGTCGTTCCTCCCGATGCCCTCCGCCTTCCCGGCGCGAATGGCCTCCTCAGCTATGGCTTCGATCTCCCTGGGGGTGAGAATACGCGCTTCGCGCAGTCCCATCTCCCAGGCTATCGCCATCCCCGCTCTCTCGGCATTCATCTCTATGAACCTGCCTTTCATATCTGATATATGCCTGCTGTGCACACTCTGCGCGTGCTCTATAGAGTCGAAGCGCTGATCCATGGAGTCGAAGCGCTGGTCTGTTTCCTCGGATCGCCGGTTCGTGGTCTCTATGAACTCGGCCATTACCTGCGGCAGCCTCAGCAGCTCGTCCGTCAGCAGGATGCGGCGAAGCTCATCCCGCCATTCCGGATGCTCCACCAGTATCCGATGCAAGTCCATCACGGTGTTGATCGTAGTCATAGCCGCGCTCCCTCGGCTCCGTGTCCTCGTGACATAATACCACCGGCTGCATCGAAGGCCGAGCGTGGGCCGGGGCAAACGCCAGGCTCACAACGCCTTCAGGAAGTGGACCTGGCGGGCCAGCTCCTCGAAGCCCATAGACGTGTACAGGCCGTAGCCCACGGCGTTCGTGTCCAGGGTCTCGATCTTCGCGTGGGTCATGCCGGCGGCCCTGAAGCTGTCGAGGGCGTGGTCGATGAGCCTGCGGCCGATTCCCCTGCCCTGGAAGCCGACCCTGACGGCCAGGTTCGGAATGTGCCCGATCCCCGACGCCTCGTCCGTCCACGTGGTCACGTAGCCCACGACCGAGCCGTCGATCTCCCCCACGAATACGGCGCCCGTCTCCCTCGACACGTCCATATCGATGTGACGTACCTTGCGCGCACGCCAGTCCTCGCCCCGGAGCAGCCCGTGCCGCCCCTCGATGATCTGGTCGATCGACACGCCGTCGAACGCCTCGGCGGTGATCTCCTTCAGCACATCGAGGTCGCCGTCTTCATAGGGACGGAGCGAGAGTCCCTCAACCCGCCGCACCATCAGCCCGCCTCCGTCAGTATGATACGCTACGGCCTCCCGCCTCCGGTCGTATAGAGCGTCATGACCGGGATCGGCCAGCTTGTAGTAGTCCTCGTCGTTGTTCCCCTTGTCGTGGAGTGTGCGGTCCTGGAGTGCCGGGAATCGCCCGGATGCAGCGAGACGCCGTACCGGGGCTCCATCCCCAGTTCCCTCTTGACCACTATGCGAGCCCGCGTCTCCGTCATCTCGCCGCCTCCTTGTCTACCGGTCCTCTTCTATCGGGATCCACCTGCCGAAATACAACTGTGGGTAGAAATAGGCGCAGTCGTCGCTGTCGGCCATGAGTAGGCGCAGGGTGGTCCGGTCAGTGGCGTCCAGCCCTGCATATGGCTGGTTCAGCAGCTCTATTAGGTCCTTGTCGCTTTGAGGGAAGTTGTGTCTTTGGCTGTCATTCATGCAGTAGGCCCTGAGATTCCAATTGCGTTTATGGGCGTTTTCTTCCGTGGCTGTCTCCGACCACAAGTCCGCACAGGGCCGGTTCAGGCCGCGTATTGCATCGTCAACGTTCAAGCTAGCGTCCAGCAAGGAGCGCCACTCGATCCTGTCCCTGTCGGTCAGATTGGCCGACTGAAGATTCTTGACATTGCGAACGATGATCGGAGAATAGCCCGATAGCTCCATGAACGCGGCGCAGTTTGCCAACCCCGGGTCCACTATATCAGCCATGTACTCGGGGTTGACGAATACCACGCTCGTGAACCTCATCACCGCGCGATTGCCGTCCACGTCCAGTATCGATGTGTCATTTTGCAGCGAGATGGCCCTGGCAAGAGCGAATTCCTCTTCTATCGGTCCGAAGGAAAGCTCGTTGCTAGGCCGGGTGAGAGAGGTCTTGGTTCGAAGAGGGATGTAGTGGGATGAACCATCGCCGGGATATTCGACGACAAGCTTGATGCCGGAGCTCGAATTAGGTTCATCGTCGGTCGAACCGGGAGGCGCTACCGCAACCACCGGATCGTCGAAGCGCACGATGAACCTGCTGCTCCGTTCGCCCGCTGTCCCCGAGAAAGTAACGTCCACCACTTCAGGTATCTCAGACCAGAGAGACCTGCTTATACTCTCCTTTGGCGCTGCTGTAGGCGTAGATCTGGCTGTAGGCGCGGGCAATGGTGTATTTGACCGGCGTATGTCCTGGGCCGCCGATTGGGACGTGGGCGCCGGCATCGACGCGGGTAAAGGCGTGTTTGGTTGCTGCGACACCTGAAGGGACGCGCCGTCAGTTGTGTCCTGCAAAGAGGCGCACGCCTCCCCCAAGCCGAACTTTTCCAACGCCTCTCGAATCGCAATTCGCTCTATAGCGCCCAAATCACCGGGAGGTTGCTTCATCCAGCCTATCACCCTATCAGGCACGCCAGCGGCTTCCGCCGCTTCTATGCACTCCCCGGGAGTGGCGTCCGTAGAACAGGCAAAGAGCGGCGCAAGGCTGATTGCCATCGACGCGAGCAAGATATTTGCCAGGTTGGTCAATTTCATTTCTTTAACCTTATACCAAGTCACCGTGATGCCGCCGTATATGTGCGGCCAAGGAGTGGGTTCCCGCCCCGTATCGAGTACGGGGCAGGCTCTTCTCGGGAATGACGGCTTTACGGCGCGCTCAAAATGAATTGGTATTATTCGAACTGTAGACCGCCCTGTCACCCCATCGGCGTCACGACGGTCCTGTGGTTGTCGATGCAACCGACAAGCTCCTCCACAGCCTTGCAGAGGCGGCGGAAGGACCGTGAGGCTTCGAACGCCGCCTCAAGATCCATGGAGGCCGAAAGCCTTGCCTGATTGATGGTTTCCTTGTATCTCAGCCCTTGTGGCATATTGTGGCTCAGCCATACCTTCGCACCACTGAATTCCTCTGCTTCTTCCGTGAAGGCCTCGTCGGACGCCAAGAACCAGTTCTCGTACTCCCGCTTGGCGCAGACGACAGCAATTGGAATATCGATGGCGGCGGCGCGGGCCTTGCGCGCCAACTGAACTCCAAGCTCTCTTGGGCAATCTTTCTCCGTATCCAGCAGCACGAGGATGGCCGCGCAGCTTGGGGTTCTACTCGCATACACAAGGAACTTCCCCAGCCCTTTGATAAGTCCATCCTTATTCTGCGCGTTCTTCGGCCGTTTGACTTCAAGGTCGTATCTGCCCAGCTGTTCGTGCAGAATTCGCCTCAGCAGAATCGGCGCGGCCTTTACATCGCCCGGCCCTTCGACTATAGGAACGATGGCTGGAGCAGCAAACGTCATGCTCGCGGTTCCAACCCCTCCATGCTGTGCAGCTCTCCCGACGTGAAGAGCCCGTCCCGCACGGCCTCCACCTGCGTGTCCGAAACGGGGCCAACCTTGGTGCAGCCGTCAACTATTTGGACCGCCCTGAGTGATTCGACCGGAAGTCGGTCGATAAGGTCGGGGCTGTGGGTTGTGACCAGCACCTGCGTCCGGTGCGTAGCTTCCACCATGACATCCGCAAGCACTGCCAGGGCGCCAGGATGTACCGTCAACTCAGGCTCCTCGATGCCTATCAGCGACGGGAAGCCTTCTTGGTAGAGGGCCGTGAGCAGCCCCAGAAGGCGCACGGTCCCGTCCGACTCCTGGGAGAGATCGAAGGTCGCTCTGGGCCTGCCCCCTACCCTATACTGCAGCTTGACGACGGGAACTCCACCGGATAGTGGAATCCTCAGTTCCGACAGTCCTGGGACGATGCTCCCCAGTGCGCTCTTGATCTCACCCAAGTAAAGTGAGTTCTTCTTGTCCATCTCCTTCAGTATTGAGGCCAGATTGCTCCCATCTTCGTCGAGTAGATCCGTACCCCTCGGCGCCTGACGCCCCCTCAGGTTGTCAGGGAATAGACGGTATAACTGCATCCTTGAAATGGATTCCATTGCTTCGTACACGTCGCGATACGTCTGGGTCATGCCACCGATCTGCCCGCTTCCGAGCTCGGTGGTGCGGAACATGATTCGCCTTAACGAAGGGAACGCGAGACCAGTGGCCTCAAACTGCTCTACCTCCAACGCTCCCATGTCCCTTGGCTTGACGAGCTTGCCCTCTCTTATCTCGAACTCGAACCGAGATTCGTCCCGGTTGGCAGGGGTTACCACGCCGTATTCCCGCTTCACCCGGTAGAAAGCTCTAATGATTTCATCAACCGTGAACTGCCGATTCGCGTGGGTGCTTTCAGGAGGGGCGTCCGCTCGTCCCTCAGTGACCACATGCTTGCGCTTCGTGCGGCGGCGTCCGAGTACGAAGCCATAGTCCAGCCGAAAGCTGCCCTTCTCGACCCTGATCCCCACCTCCACGTCGGGCCGACCACCCGGCATCGAGTGCCTGATGTCTCCCATACCCCCTCGGGCCCTGATGGCTGAGACGAGACTTTCCCGAAGGGCGTGGCTGATGAAGCGCAGTATGTCCAGCACGTTGCTCTTGCCGGATGCGTTCGGCCCTACGAGCACTGTAAGGGGGCCGAGCTCCAGATCGAGCTCGCGGATGCTCTTGAAGTTACGGGCCCAGACCCTGGTGACGAAAAGCCGCGACCCATTCACGTGTATTGGGGTAGTCATGCGGACAGTGTAACCCCCGTGGTCCTGATGCCTACAGCGGACCTAGTCGGCGACCGCCGCCTCTTCCCGTCCAGCCTCCACCTTCTCGCGGATGCGGTCGATACGCCAGTCCTCGATCTTCATCGGCTGGCCGGTGCCGCCGAGCCGGAACATCAGCACCTCGGCCATGATGCTCACGGCGATCTCTTCCGGCGTCCTTCCCCGCACGTCCAGGCCCACCGGCGACCGTATCTCGCGGATGCGCTCGATGGGCAGGCCGCTCCGTATCAGGTCCTCGTAGATCAGGATCGTCTTGCGCTTGCTGCCCAGCAGGCCCACGTACTTTGCCGGAGTCAGCGCCGCCGCCTCCAGGGCCACATTGTCGTACCGGTGGCCCCTGGTGGCGATGATGATGAAGGTATTCGCGTTGATGGGAAGCTGCGGCAGCGCCATCTCGGGCTTCTCGGCCACTATGATGTCCGCCTCGGGGAAGCGGTCGGAATTGGCGAACTCCTCCCGGTCGTCGGTCACGAACACCCTGAACCCCAGCGTGCTCGCCAGGGGAGCTATCGCCTTCGAGACATGGCCGCCGCCGCACAGCACCATCTGGGGCGGGGTCGTGTATGCCTCGACGAAGAACTCCGGGCCGTCCCTCATGGTCACGAACTCGTTCTTGCCGTGGACCATCAGCTCGCGCGCCCTCTTGACCGCCTCGCGGTCTATTGCGGGCGAGCCCAGCGTTCCCTCGGTCGAGCCGTCCTCGCGGATGAAGAGCCGCGCGCCCAGCCTCTCGGCCCCATCACCCGCCGCCGTCACCGACGCCAGCGCGACGGCGGGGCCGCCCGCGTATGCGGCGTCGATCTCCTGCGCGTACTGGAGGTAGCTGCCGGCCTCGTACACGGGGTCGATCAGGAAGTACATCGTTCCGCCGCAGACGAGCCCATCCTCGGCGGCCAGGTCCTCGTTGAGCTCGTAGTCGCGGTACTGCGCCGACCCGCCGCGCCGCATCAGCTCTCGGGCCGCGAACCATATGTCGCCCTCGACGCACCCTCCGCCCAGGGTCCCGACGCCCGAGCCGTCGTCCCGCACGAGCAGCTTGGCGCCCGGTTTCTGGGGCGTCGAGCCCTTGGTGCGCACGACCGTCGCCATGACCACCGGGCGCCCCCCGGCGAGCTCTTCTGCTGCTTTGTGAAATACATCCTTCATGGCAACTCACCCACCCATCTGTCCCCGCAATCAGCAGGGACCGGGTCGCCGTGCTTCGCTGCCGATTCCAGCCATCCCTGCATCGCGTCCTCGATCATGGCCATGATCTCTTCGAATGTATCCCCCTCCGTGATGCAGCCTGGCAGCTCCGGGGCCGAGACAATGTAGCCGCCCTCGTCGGCAACTTCGAACTCGATCTCGACGCCGTCCCTGACTATCGTGAAAGTGTCGCTCGGCTTGAGCTTGAGCATGGCGGGCTCCTTCGCCCCATTATAGCAACACCTAGCAGCCGTGACGCACCCTCTACCCCTGGCGCCCTGGGCAACACCCATCTGAAGGAAACGATTCTGAGAGACTCACCCACAGCCGCATAGTCAAAGCGTCCCCTGACCATCGGCGGAGTCCGCGTTCGGCCTCTTCCTCAGAACTCCGACGCTTGCGAGGACGGCTTGCGGCGGCACCAGAAGCGCGGCGGTCGCCAGCAGAGCCACGCGGACGGCCGTACGCGTCGCCACGACGCCCATTGGCGGCCCGGATGCCACCTGGCCGAAGGCGTCAAGCTGGGCGCTCATGGAGAAGACCGTGGCCCGAATATCGCTCTCGAGCTGCCGGTTGGTCCAGGTAGACATGAACGGGCCGCCGATGCTGCGAACGACCTTGTAGACCAGGTAGGCGGCCAGAGCGATGGCGAAGTTCCCAGCGAGGGCGAATGCGACGACGCTTGCGATGGACAGCGCGTTGGTCGCTGACAGAACCCGTACAGCGACACTCGGAGCATCGATATCGATGCTCCGCGCCACGAGCTCGACACCGGCGATTCCGAGCAGCAGCGTAGCGACGCTGACGAGGCCCCACCACGCCGTGGGACCGAGCACGTCCTGCGCCGGGAGTGTGAAGTTGGAGACCTCCAGGATGTGCAGCTCCCAGAAACGGTCGAAGGGCTCACTGGATGCTCCATAGAAGAGGGCCATGGCCAGTATCGCCAGGAGCTCGGGGCGTCGCCGTGCGAGTCGCGTCGCGCGAACGAAGGTGGCCGTCATCGTCCTCCAAGACCCGCGTTCGCTCTTGGGGGCTGGGTGGAAACCATTTTCCGGCATCGCCGCCGCTATGAACAGCCCCAGCAGCAGGGTAACGAGCCCTCCCAGGACCAGCGGCGCCGCCAGCTCCGAGACGGGCAGGTCGACGTAGCTGCTGGAAACGGCGACGCCGATACCGATGCCGGCGATGGCCCCGATCCTGCTGGCCTGTGAGCCCCTGAGGTAGAGACGACCGACGCCCTTGTTGTCAAGCTCATCGGCGACCCAAGCCTGCAAGGCGCCGCTTCTGAACGTGGCTCCCACTCCGAAGAGCACCTGGGCGAGGAGGACAGCTAGGAACATGGGAACGAGGCCCTCCACAATGAACGCGGCTCCCACCAGGATGGAGCTAATGACGAGGGATAGCCGGCGCCCGTAGACATCGGCCACCACACCCGTCGGGACCTCGAAGAAGAAGACCGCCACTTCGAGCACAGTGCCGACCAGCACCAGCTCCAGGGGGTCGAGACCTACCTCGACGATGCGGTAGACGGACGCGATGAACGCGTACATCGAAAAGGCCGCCGAGCCGATAGCCGAGACAATCAGGTAGACCGGCACAGCGGCGAGCCGAGGAAATCGTACAGACATCATGTAACTGTCCCTCCTGACAGCGAAAAAAAGAGCAGCCGGTCCAGCCGCTCTTGGACTTCGCTGAGGGGAGTAGACGTTACATCGCTAGGAGCTCACTCGTTAGCGTGGCTAACCTGGAGAGCCAATCGGCTTCTCGCAGGGGCGAAGGGAGCAATCTTCAGCGGCGCAAGGCGCAGGCCCGACTGGATGTGTGTGCGTTGATGCGTAGGGCCTTCATAGTGATTCACCTCTCGCCGTATCTGGCTGGCTACGGTACCACAGGGGACAGCCCTCGTCTACGATTCTGACTTGGGCCGCAGTGTTCGACGGCGCGTCGTATCACCTGGTTCCCCCAAAACTTTGAAATCAAGGTTAGCCGGGATTGGCGTGATAGAGCACACTGTTAATACGTGATTGGATTGGCGTTCTGCGATGACGGGCGGGTTTCAAACCCGCCCGTACTCAGCTTAGACACCCCGCAATTCCTAAGACTTTGGACCCTAGCAGCCGAACAGGTCCTTGATGTCGCGCTCGACCTGGGCCCGCATCTCCGCGGCGTCCCGCCAGCCCAGCGACCTGTAGGACTCCTCCGAGCCGTACTCGCGCGTCTTCACCACCACGGGCATGGGCACGGCGTGCCCGAACACCAGCGCCTGCTGCTTCGACTCCAGCCGCGCCAGGACCGCCCGCAGCTTGCGGCTTCCCGACGCGCCCTTCAGGACCGCGTCGATGTCGCGCTCGCTGTCCAGCAGGCACGTGATCTTCGTGCCGAGCTGGCTCATCACCTCCTCGTCGATACCGCTGGGGCGCTGGTCCACCACCAGCAGCGTCACGTTGTACTTCCGCATCTCGCGGGCGATGGTCCCGAATATCGTCTGGGACGCCACGCCCGGCGTCAGGAACTTGTGCGCCTCCTCGATGGTGATGACCAGGGGTCGCGGCTCCTTGCTCCTGTCGTCCGACGCCAGCTCCTTCCGCTCCGCGTACCTCTCGTAGATGCGCCTCGTGAGCAGGTTCGCGACCAGTATGTACGCCGCCAGGTTCCGACCGTACCTGCCGAACTCCAGCACGACGTGCATGCCGCGGTCCAGGTATTTCAGGATGTGCTCGACCGACCCCTGCCCCTTCTGCTCCATGAAGCCGAGCCGCCCGAGCCTCTGCATCCTGTTCTTCAGGCTCCACAGGGCGTTGACGTTCACGCCGGTCGCGTCGGCAAGGTCCGAGATGCCCTCGCGCCCGGACACCTCCAGGAACTCCGACAGCCAGCCCTTTCCGTAGTATCCGCGCAGCGAGTGCGCGGCGTCCGCCGCGACCTCGGACAGGTCAAGCGTCTCACGCAGCAGCACTATGTCGTCCGGCTCGACCTCGTCGTAGCCGATCCGCACGACGTAGTCCGGCGTCAGTCCGCGCCGCTTCGAGCTCGCCTCGTCCAGCGAGAAGACGGCCACCTGCGAGTGGAAGAGCTGCTTGAGACCCTTCACCTCCGAGCCCGCCTCGCTGTACCCCCGCCAGCCGTACTCGCTCTCCATGTCGAAGACCAGGTTCACGGCTTTCCCGCTCTGGACGATACCCGCCAGCAGCAGCCGTGTCAGGAACGTCTTGCCCGTGCCGCTCTTGCCGAACACGCCGTTGCTGCGCATCACGAACTCCGGCACGTCGAGGCACAGCTTCGTGTCCATGTCGAGCGGGCTGCCGATCCAGAAGTGTCCCTCGTCCTCGGCGCCGAACACGCGCTCGATGTCCTGCTCCGTCGCGGCTGCGGCCTCCGCGAAGTGGGGCGGCACTGTCTTGGCTGGCTGCGGCCCCTCCAGCAGCACCGCCGGGTCGTCACCGGCGATGGTGAGCATCGGCTCGACCGTCAGCGCGCCGTAGGCCGCCGTGCCGGAGATCACCTGGGCGACGTACGGGTCCGACACGTCGGGCGGGCTCGCGCTCAACGTGGCGTCCGTCGAGCCCAGCGACACGTCCGTGACCACGCCGAAGAACCGCATCCGCTTGCCCTGCAGCGTCACGAACGTGCCGACCTTCACTGCCTCGACCGACGAGTCGGGGTCGAGCTTGACCTGCACGCCCTCGGTCAGCGACCCCGACACCACCATGCCGAGCCTGCCGCCAGCGTCCGAACCAAGGCTCGTCGCATCCCTCCATACCTCGGCGTTGCTGCCGTCCAGGCTCACTCCTGATTCTCCATTCTCAATTCCCAATTCTCCTCAGTATCCCTGTGAGGCGGTGAAGCTGGCCTGTGAGATGGCCCGCCAGCTTGCGGCCCGCCTCCAGCCGCACACGCTCAGGCTCGGGATGAGCCCGGACCACCAGGCGCAGGAAGGCCGCCGTTACGTCGTCCGGCGAACCCGCGGGAGAAGCCAGCAGCGACGGCAGGAGCTCCAGCGACCCGGCGACCTCCACCAGCTCCGGGCCGCCGCACGCGTGGACGATCTCGTGGATGCGCGGGGGCGTGGGCGCCAGGAAGCGGTTCAGTTCACCCTCGCTGCGGTGGGCCACCACGACGGCCTCGAGCTCCGTCGACATCAGCCTGCTGAGCTGGGGGTGCCGACGGTACACCGCCTCGGCCGACTCCTCGCCGCGCCCCATCGCCACGGCACGCCTGCCAGGGTCCAGGCTCTGCGTCGTCACCTCGGCGACCACGCCGTACACGCCGCCCTCGCTCCGCACGAGCGACCCCAGCGGCGGCGCACCGTACAGCTCGTGGCATTGCACCAGGAACCGGGAGGTCGACGCCTCCACGACCTCCCCAACCCGCTGCCCGCCACCCATATCAGTATCTGCAGTCGCCATAGCCCCACGATTCTACCGCAGAGGACGCAGAGAGTGCAGAGGGCGAGAGAGTCTGGTACGTCGGGGGAGTCCATTTGGGCGGGAAGACGCCAGGGCACGGATGCGCCGTAGCCTGGCCCGCAACCCCTTCGCCGGCTCCGGCCCGCATCGACTCCACGTCCCCAAGCCGCTCGCCCCCCAGGTGACCATCACCCGACGACACAACTGAACGTCATTCCGGCGAAAAGCCTGCCCCGTACTCGATACAGGGCAGGAATCCAGCAGGCGTGGGGCCAGCTTGGATTGGGTGACTCCCCTCCCCAGGGCAATCGCATTTTGACTGCAATGATCTTATACCAAGTCACCGTGATGCCGCCGTATATGTGCGGCCAGGGAGTGGGTTCCTGCCCCCGCGGATGCGGGGGCAGGCTCTTCGCGGGAATGACGGCTTTACGGCGCGCTCAAAATGAATTGGTATTATCCTCCCCGTATAAGGCGGGAATCCGGCCCGAATCTGACAATTTCCATCACCTGAGAGACTGATTTAAGCGGTGGGGCCTCCGTCTTTCCGCCAGAGTGACACTAGTATCGATTCAAGGTAGTTTTGGCGAACGTCCAGCCCCCCGCCCCTCTGGGTTCCTGCCCCCGAGTACTCGGGGGCAGGCTTTTCGCGGGAATGACGGTAATCCGAGGGCTCTGTCATATTTAGATTGAAGCAGTACTAGGTCGGCCTAAATGCGATTGCCCTGCTCCCCTCCCATACTCTCCCACTCGGCGCTCTCTGCGGTGGTATACTCCGGCTTGATTTGGGCTGGAGGGTCGCCATGCACCGGCGCATCAGGGTCAAGAACGTCAGGGACGAGTCGATGTTCCCAGGCCTCGACTACGAGGTAGGCCGGGCCGTGCGCGCGGGCAACGTCGTCCACCTGCAGGGGCAGACCGGCATACCCCTCGACGGCGGCGACTTCGTCGGCAAAGGCGACCCGGCCGCCCAGGCCGACAACGCCATGCGCTGCGTCAGGGCCCTCCTCGAGGAGGCCGGCTCACGCATGGAGGACATCTGCAAAATCACGACCTACGTGACCGACGCCTCCTACAGGGCGCAGGTCTACGCCGTCCTCGCCGAACACCTCGGCGAGACCTACCCCTGCTCCACCGGCCTCGTCGTCAAGGCCCTCGCCGAACCGTACATCGACTTCGAGATCGACGTCTACGCCGTGATCCCCGCGAGCCGCGAGCCCGGCTGAACCGTTGATCCCCTCAACCGCTTTAGATTCTTCACTTCGCTGCGCTGCGCTCAGAATGACATGAAACCAATGTCAACAGCCCAGACTCACCACAGAGAACACAGAGGGGCGCAAAGGGGAATGATCTTATGAAGGCGCTCGTATACCACGGCAACAAAGATCTCAGGCTCGAGGACGTCCCCGAGCCCCAGCCGGGGCCCGGCGAGGTGAAGTTGCGCATCGACCACTGCGGCATATGCGCCACGGACATCGAGGAGTACCTGTACGGCCCCAACTTCATCGCCCACGGCGAGCCCAACCCGATCACCGGGCGCACCCTGCCGCTCGTCACCGGACACGAGATCACCGGCACGGTCGTCGATGCGGGCGATGGCGTCTCGAACGTCGGCCCAGGCGACCGGGTGGCGCTGAACACGGTGCTCACCTGCCGCACGTGCCGGCGCTGCGCCGCCGGCGAAGAGACGATGTGCCCTAACATGGCCGTCGCGGGATTCGCCCTGGACGGCGGGCTGGCGGAGTACATGCTCTGGCGCGCCGACGAGGCCATCCCGCTCCCCGATTCCGTGACCAGCGAGCAGGCCGCCCTCGTCGAGCCCGCCTCGGTAGCCCTCCACGCCGTGCGCCGCTCCGGGGTGAAGCCGGGCGAGCGAATGGCCGTGCTGGGGTGCGGCACGGTCGGGCTGCTGGCCATGCAGGCCGCGAAGGCCATGGGCGCGGAGACCATCGCCCTCGACCGCCGCCGGATGAGCCTGGACCTGGCAGAAAAGTTGGGGGCGGGCGCGACGATCGACACCAACACCGCCGACGCCCACGACCGCCTGCTGGAGCTTACGGACGGCGACGGCCCCGACGTGATCGTCGACGCCGCCGGCGGGCCTCAGACGCCCGCCCTAGCGGTGGACTGGGTCAGGCCCGGCGGCCGCGCGCTGCTGGTTGCCATCTACACCGCCGAGACCTCCATCGACTTCAACGCCGTGGTCGCCGGCGAGAAGCAAGTGATCGGCTCGCTGGCCTACCAGCGCCGGGACGTCGAGGAGGTCGTCGGGCTCATCGCCAGCGGCAACATCGACACCGCGCCCCTCATCTCCGACAGGGTCCGCCTCGACGAGGTGATCGACAGGGGCTTCAGGCGCATGATGGAGCCCACCAAGGACGTCTTCAGAATCTTGGTCTCACCCTAGTATCGATTCAAGGTAGTTTTGGCTAACGTCCAGCCCCCCGCCCCTCTGGGTTCCCGCCCCGTATCGAGTACGGGGCAGGCTTTTCGCGGGAATGACGGCAATCCGAGGGTTCTGTCATATTTAGATTGAAGCAGTACTAGTGTCACTCTGGCGGCATGAACCGGCCATGGTTTCTATGAGGTTAGGACCAGCCTCCACACGAGAGTTGCCCGGGTCATCTTCTGTATCCAAGGATGGGCACATGGTCCTCTTGCATGGGTTCGTCAAGAAACTCAGAAGACTCCGACCCAAATCCCCCACCTCCGTCATTCCCGCGAAGGCGGGAACCCATCCCCGGCAAGGTGCACAGCCATAGCCTCAGAGGCAGTCCGTCACGCCATCCGTCCAAATTAGGTGGTGGATCTGGGTCCGAGAGCCGATCTTGACTGATACCAAGTCACCGTGATGCCGCCGTATATGTGCGGCCAGGGAGTGGGTTCCCGCCCCGTATCGCGTACGGGGCAGGCTCTTCGCGGGAATGACCGCTTTACGGCGCGCTCAAAATGAATTGGTATTAGGTTCATATTATGCTTTTCAAATGCATAATATGAACCCAGATCACTGTGATGTCCCCCCCCCCCCCCCGCGCAAAGCGGGCGTGGCGTACGGCGACGGAGTTAGCTCGTGTCGTCCTTCCCGCTGTTAGATCCCTGGTCGGACATGTTCATGAAGGGCTTGAGGAGGTTGGTGAACTCCATCGGGAATATGAACTTGGTGGACGGGCTGGCGCCGAGCTCCTTCAGCGTGTCGAAGTACTGGAGGCTCAGGGTGTTCGCGTCGATCCTCTGGGCGACTTCGTGTATCTTCTCGAGGGCGGTGCTGAACCCCTGGGCACGAAGGATTGCGGCCTGCTGGTCGCCCTCCGCCTGCAGGATCTCCGCCTGGCGCTGGCCCTCCGCCTTGAGGATTGCGGACTGCTTCTCGCCCTCGGCGACCGTGATTGCCGCTGCCCTGGTGCCGTCGGCCTCCCTCACCACCGCGCGGCGCACGCGCTCGGCCGACATCTGGCGGTTCATCGCATCCTGGATGTCCGGCGGCGGCTCGATCTCGCGGATCTCGACGTTGGAGACCTTGATTCCCCAGCGCGACGTCTCCGCGTCCAGCTTCTCCCTGAGGATGGTGTTGATGCGCTCGCGCTGCGAGAGCACCTCGTCCAGGTCGATGTCGCCTACGACCGCCCTCAGGGTTGTAGTCGCGAGCCCGATCACCGCGGGCCGGTAGTTCTCGACCTCGAGGATCGCCCTGTCCGCGTATTCGTCCATCACGCGCATGTAGATGAGGAAGTCGATGCTTATGGGCGCGTTGTCCTTGGTAATGTTGGTCTGGCGCGCGATGTCCAGCACCTCGGTACGCAGGTCGATCCTTGTGCCGCTGTGCATGATGGGCACGAGCCAGACGGGGCCGGGGCCCTTCATGCCCTCGAAGTTGCCCCACCGGAACCGGGCCATCCTCTGGTAATTCCTCAGGAAGTTGATGATACCCATTTCACTCTCCTAATCTGAGACTTAGAGCTCTTCGTCCTGCGGCTTGAAGACCTTCAGCGTCAGGCCTTCCGCCTCCAACACTATAACCTGTTCGCCCTCTCCTATGGGCTCTCCAGAGTCACTAACGGCCGTCCAATCCTCGCCGCCCACGTGGACGGCCCCCTGCGGGCTCAGGGCCGACGTCACGATCGCCACCTGGCCTACCACCGGTTCGGTAGTTCCCAGATTCTGCGACGCCAGCTTCCGTGCACGTGCCAGGTCCTTTGCCACGAACAGCATGATCGCCAATATCCCCGCTGCGACGCCGGCGAGAAGGAAGTAGTTGACCCTGAAGCTTGGCGCGTCCGGCGCCTGGGGAATGGCGGGCGGCGTCAGCCCACCCACGAGCAGGAAGCCGCCCACCAGGAACGCGACCGCGCCCGACACGCCGAATATGCCGATGCCCGGCGCCTGCACCTCTATGTAGAAGAGGAACATCGCGAAAGCCATCAGGGCCACGCCCACCCAGTTGACGGGCAGGTTGCCCAGGGCCACGAATCCGAGCGCGAGGCAGATGACGCCCAGTATTCCCGGGCCCCAGAGGCCCGGAAGTATGAACTCGATCAGGAGCGCGATAAGACCGATCGACACGAGCCCAAAGGCCACGTTGGGGTCGGACAGGAATCCCAGGAACAGCTCGAGGGGCGTGCGCTCGATCTCTCTGAAGTCTAATCCTTCGAGATCGAGGCGCACTGGACCCGAGCGGAGCTCCACGGTCGTGCCGTCGAGCTGCGCCAGGAGGTCCTGCAGGTCGTCCGCGACCAGGTCGACGATGTTGTTGTCCAGGGCCTCGGTCGCCGAGAACGACGCCGCCTCGAAGACCGTGGACTCCAGCGCTTCCACGTTGCGCCCGCGCTCGCTGGCGATCTCCCGCAGGAACGCGGCGGCATCCTGGGAGGCCTTGCGCTCCAGCGTCTCGGGCAAGTCCTCGCCCAGTCCGACGGGGGAGGCCGCGCCGATGTTCGTGACCGGCGCCATGGCCGCAGCGTGTGCCGCGGCGGTCACAAAGGTCCCCGCGGACGCCGCGTGGGCACCCTCCGGCGCGACGTAGACGACCACCGGCGTCTCGGAGTTGAGTATGGCCTCGACGATCTCCCTGGTGGAGTCGAGGAGGCCGCCCGGCGTGTCCAGCCGTATGACGAGCATACGCGCGCCGTCCTCGGTCGCCTTCGCGATGGCCCGCTTCACGAATCGGGCGGAGTTGGGATGGATGGCGTCGTCGAGGTCGATCAGGGCGACGTGGGGATCGGCCGCCAGGACAGCTGCAATCCCCTGGGAGACGATCGCGCCGCCCAGCCCCAACACAACCAAACAGACCGCAATTGCGCGTCTCATAGCCCCGGCTTCCCAGCTTGCCGCGCGGCGGAAGGGGTCGCTCCCCTTTCAGACGCTACGTTACGTGTAATTGTATTACCGGTGCTGCCGCCCTGTCAACACCGCCCCGCGGTCAGCAGGGCCTTTCCATTGTTGAGATAGGGTCGTACCTTGCCGTTCGGCCTGAGCTTGTCGAAGGCCCCAATTGTGGTTCGACAGGCTCACCACGAACGAACAATGGAAAGGCCCTGCGCGGTCAGGCTCTGGCCCGACGGCGCGGAAGATCCAGGTGCCCGGCTTCCCGGGCAGGCGCGAATTCAAACCCCGGGCGGGAAGGCTCCATGAAAGTGATGGCCTCGTAGAAGTCATCCAGCGCCACGAACAGGCCGTTGTGCTCCGCCCATCGGCGCATACGCTGGTTGCAGGAATGGGCCCAAGAGAGGATCTCCACTCTCCAGCCGCGCTTGTGCATTCGTTCGAGTGTGCTTTGGAAGCCCGCCCCTTCCATATAGCCTGCACCGTCTCCAGTAAGCAGCACCGCTACGCTGGGGGTGCCGTTGTAATCCAGCGCATCCTCCAGCATCCGCAGCTGCAGGAGGCGGTCGGGCATCTCCTGTTCGCCGCGCTCCGGACTGCCGCGGTCGAACAACTGGACCTCGACGCCGTTGCTCTCCATCCGGTTCCAGAGCTGGCGCATTTCCGGCGGCACCGAGCCGACTGCCAAGGCCCGCTCTATTGGGCGGTCCGCGTGTGCCAACCGAAGCAAGTTGTCGAACTGAACTCTTACTCGGTAGCGGGCGTTTGGGCCTTCCCCCTTCTCTTCGGCAAGGCGCTGTGCCTCGTGGAAGATGTTTGAGTTATCCCAGTATATGAAGACGCTATCCATTTCAGATCGCCCCTATATCCGTCGCGCAGATTAAAGTCGAAGGCCATGATGCGATGGCAATGCTCATCCAACATACAACTTCGATCCGGTTCTCAGCAAGGTTGGCCCGCCACGGAGGCAGGCACTCCGGCTGCGTCCTATGAGGGTCGTTCACGATCCGGCTAGCGTGCCACTACCAATACACTGCTGCCCCGCCTTCGCTTGCGCTGCTGAACTGCGCCCAGGCGCTCCTTCTTGCAGACGTCTACCAGCCGCGTGATTGTGGCGGAGTTTGCTGCAATGACCATTCGACCGCCGGGGGCGAGGTGATCGGCGGCCTGCCGGAGCTGCATCGCCGTGACGTTCGGGCCCTCCTCGTCCCGCATGTCCGCCACGATCAGGTCCCACCTGGACTCGGGGGCGTCTATTCCCAGCCGATGTCCAATCGAGGTCCTCGCGGCGTCATAGCCGTTCAGGCCTAGGTTCCTGGCCGAGCAGCGCAGGGCCAGCAGGTCCCTGTCGACCATATCGATAGAGCCCGGCCCTATGGTCTTACACAGGATGACAGGGACGTGGCCCTGTCCGGGGTTCAGCACGAGAACTCTACTCCCAGGCTGCCGCCGGTCGAGACTCTGGAGGACGGTGCCGAACAGCCGCGTCCGATAGCTCAGGGAATCGAAGTCCGGCAGTCCGAAGACGGTGTTCATGCGGTACTCGATCTGCCCGTGCGAGAACGCAGCCTGGACCCGGTCGTAGTCGCCGCGACCAAACGAGCCGGTCGGAACAGGTGGAGCATCCTGTGCCCGACCGACCCTGTACAGGAGCATGGTGTGGCCGGCCCTGCGCTTGCGAAGCATGACTTCGGCCCCGGGCAGCCCTTCGACGACCTCGCTGACGAAAGGCTCGAGGGGGGAGACGACCACTACTCCGACCTGCCCGCCTTCGCGAAGGTACAGCGGAGCATCCCTGAGCCAGGAAGCGATGACCTGCTCCCCGGCCTTCCCTGGGATGTTCGCCGCGACCAGGTCGAAGTCCCTGTCACGTATGTCGTCGAAGCCGACGGTGGGGTACGACAGCGCGTCGTCGATCCCGTTGAGCAAGGCGTTGTGAGAGGCATACTTAACGGCCAACGCGTCCCTGTCCACCATGTGAAGGGCTGCCCCGGGGTTTAGCGCCTTCAGCGCGATCCCTATCGGGCCGTACCCGCAGCCGAGGTCCAGCACCTTCTCGAACCGGTCCCCGGCACTGTGGAGGGTCCGCAGCAGGAGCTCGGTCCCGACGTCTACCGTGTGGCTGCTGAACAGGGTCTGGGAGATGCGGAACTCCAGGTCCAGGCCGCCGATGTCGAAGGCCGCCGTCTTCTTGTAGTAGGGATCGTCTGTAGCTGACACCGGCGACCGTGACTCCATGGGCATGCCCGGGCGATTCACCTTGGGCTGCGCCGGGAGACGGCGGGCGCGCCTGCGCGCTGGATCTGCACGTTGACGCAGGCGGGTCTGCCCGAGGCTACCGCCCGATCGAGCGCCGGACGAAGCTGGGCCGCATCGGTGACGTGCTCGCCGCGGCCTCCCAGGGACTCGGCGAGCAGGTCGTACCTGGTGGGCAGCAGCTCGCACCCGTACAGCCTGTCCTCGCCGTACTCCCGGAGCTGGATCTGGTACTCGGCGTTCCAGGCGGCGTCGTTGCCGACCACGGCGACGAATGGCAGGCCGCAGCGCACGGCAGTGTCGACCTCGATGGCGTGGTACCCGAAGCTGCCGTCGCCGATGGTCAGGAACACCGTCGAGCCGGGCCTCGCGGCGCGCGCCCCCAGGGCGAAGGGCACGCCGCCGCCAATTGCGCCCGACGGGCCGTTGATCACGCGGTCGCTGGCTGAGACCACCGCCTGCGCCCACTGCCCGAACTCGCCGCCGTCGGATACGAAGACGGCGTCGTCGATGCCGGACATCGCGTCCCTGAGCGCACGAGCCACCTGTAGGGGATGCAGGGGTTCGCCCTCCGCCGCCTCGACCGAGTCCCAGGAAGCCGGGCGGAAGGCGATCGCGTCCTCCACCTCGCGCACCCAGCCGGGGTCGGCGAACCGGAGTCCCTGCAGCGCCGCAGTCATGGACTCGGCAGCCTGTAGCGGGCTGTCGACGACCGCGGCTTCGGGGCCGGACGACGCGAGGACGCTGCGGCTGAGCTCGATCACGGCCTCGTCGGCGTCGACCTGGATGAAGAGGCAGCCGGGCCCGAAGGCGGGCGGACGGCCCATCTTCAGCGAGAAGTCGAGCTTCTTGCCGAGCAGCAGTACCGAGTCGGCCTCCGGCAGCACGTCGGCAAGCGCGCCCAGGCTGGGGTCGCCCGTACCCCTGGGGCTCTCCATGAACACGACGGGCAGGCCCGATGCGTCAGCCAGGTCTTCCAGTACGCCGCGGGCCCGCCCACGCGTCATGGCGGGGCCCGCAAGAACCAGGGGCCTGTTCGCCTCCAGCAGCGCGTCCAGCACCCGCGCGACGGCCTGGCCGTCCGCCGGGGTCCAGGTCGGCTCGAAGTCGGCCGGGCCCGCGACCCCGGCTGGGGACGGCGCATCCCTCTCCAGCAGGTCCACGGGCAGGGCCAGGTGCACGGGGCCGGGACGCCCCGACGCCGCAACGCGGAAAGCCCTGGCCAGCTCGATACCCGGGTCGGCGCCCGCGGCCAGCGTCCACGACGCCTTCGCGACCGGGCGCGCCATCTCCGCCTGCGGCATATCCTGGAACGCACCGGCGCTGTTTCTGTGCGGTGCGCGTCCGCTCAGCAGGACGAGGGGCGACTCGGCCATCGATGCAACGTAGAGGGCCGAGAGCGTGTTGGCGAATCCGGGCCCCGCCGTGACCAGCGCGACGCCCGGCCTGCCGGTCAGCCGCCCGAACGCGTCGGCCATGTGGACCGCCGCAGCCTCGTGCCGCACGTGCAGCAGCTCCACGCCGGAGTCGATGGCGGCGTCGAAGACGGACATGATCTGGTTGCCGGACAGGGCAAACGCTCGCTCCACTCCCCCGGTCTCCATCGCGCGGACGAGCGAGTCCGCTCCTCTCCAGGCGGTGCTTCCTCCAGTCCCTGCGCTCGACAATGCTGTGTCCTCCCCACGTTGCGCGGGCCAGGCGCCGCGCTTGCCTCATTATAGGTAGTGTTCCAGCTTTGTGGGCGTATTCTCCACAGGCGCAGGCATCCAGGCCGTCATTCCCGCGAAGAGCCTGCCCCGTACCCGATACGGGGGAGACCTTTGCACAACCGTCATACCGGCGCAAGCCGGTATCCAGAGGGGTGGGTGAGTAGCTTGGATTGCTTCGTTCTCAAGCTCCTGTGGTTCTCCGCTCAGGGAGTTACGCAAAGGTCTCCGAAGAGCCTGCCCCCGAGAGTCGGGGGCCTTCCTCGCACCGAGACTGAACAGATACCTCAACCCTGAACTGTTGCCTGGCGGTGGGGGAAGTCATACAATCGCCCTGTAGACGTGGAGTGGGCTAGGGGGCATGGTATGGCGGCATATGTATCCAGGCGTATCATCCTTGCGCTGTTCACGATATTCGCCATATCGGCGCTCTCGTTCTTCATCATCGAGCTGCCGCAGGGGGACCTTGCGACGAAGCGGCTCGACCGGACGATGGACTACACGACCGGCCCCGCTCAGGCGGAGGAGATCGCCGCCGAGCTCAGGCGCTACCTGCAGCTCGACAAGCCGGTCTACGTTCGGTACTTCCTCTGGCTCGGCGGCCTTCTGAGGGGCGACCTGGGCCGCTCGTTCGGCTCTCCCAGTTCCGGGCTGATGGCCCAGAAGCCGGTCAGGAAGGTGGTCGAGGAGCGGCTCTGGCTCACCGTGGCGCTCACGGGGTTCACCATCCTGGTGACGTGGACCTTCGCCATCCCCGTCGGCATATACTCGGCCGTGCGCCAGCACTCCATAGGCGACTACACCTTCACGCTGCTCGGCTTCACCGGCCTGGCGGTGCCCGACTTCCTGCTCGGCCTCGTGCTGATGTATATAGGGTTCGCCTACTTCAACCAGAGCGTCGGCGGGCTCTTCTCGGCCGACTACCAGAACGTCCCATGGAGCTTCGCGAAGGCGTACGACCTCATAAAGCACCTGATAATACCCGCGGTGGTCCTGGGCACGTCCGGGACCGCGGGCCTGATCAGGGTGATGCGCAACAACCTCCTGGACGAGCTGGCCAAGCCCTATGTCGTCACGGCGCGGGCGAAGGGAGTTCGGCCCTGGAAGATGATCATGAAGTACCCCGTGCGCGTGGCGATCAACCCGCTCATCAGCACGGTGGGCTACCTGCTGCCGTCGCTGGTCAGCGGCAGCGTCATCGTTTCGGTCGTGCTGAGCCTGCCGACCATCGGGCCAGTGCTGCTGTCCGCCATCCAGGACGAGGACGTCTACCTGGCAGGGTTCGTGATACTGATGCTGGGGACTCTGACGGTGCTGGGCACGCTGGTGTCGGACATCCTGCTAGCCATGGTGGACCCGCGGATCAAGTTCACGGGGCGATAGCCGCGTCCAGGCGCCGCGCCGGGTCACATTATAGGCAGTGTAGGGTCTGTGTGGGAGTACGGGGCCGCTCTCCAAGGGCAGGGATGGGGTTGCAGTGTGTGGAGTCACCCGCGTACGGCCCTGGCAATAGAAGACAGGAGCGCCCCAATACGCTACGAATAGCACCAATTCATTGTGACTACGCCGTCAATTCAAGCGGTGCTAGTTGCGGTTTTTCCCCGATCTCCATCGGTTATTATACCAAGTCACCGTGATGCCGCCGTATATGTGCGGCCGGGGAGTGGGTTCCCGCCCCGTATCGCGTACGGGGCAGGCTCTTCGCGGGAATGACGGCTTTACGGCGCGCTCAAAATGAATTGGTATTAGGTGGGTCTTCCCCTTAGTCCTCCCAGAGGTCGCTCCTGCTTAGCCGGAACTATTCGGATGGCACCCGCGAGAGCGCTTCTGCCCCGAGCGAGCTGTTTCTTGTGACAGGCGAAAGCTGGCCTACGGGTTTGCGACGTTCTGGGGCCTGCCCTCCAGGAAGGCGATGACGTTGGTCACGCAGCCCTCGTTCAGGCTCTCGACGCCTTCGGGGGTCTGGTCGGCGATGTGCGGAGTGAGCACTACCTGCTCGCACGAGAGTATCGGGTGGTCCGGCGGCAGCGGCTCCTGGTCGAACACGTCCAGGGCCGCCCCGGCAAGGTGGCCTGAATCGAGCGCTTCGACCAGTGCGTCCGTGTTCACCAGCTCGCCGCGGCCACCGTTCACGAATATGGCCCCGGGCTTCATGATCCCGAACTCGCGGCTGCCCAGCATCTCCCTGCTGTCGTCGCTCAGCCTGACCTGTATGCTGACGACGTCGGACTGGCGCAGCAGGTCGTCCAGATCGACGAACTCCACGCCCAGGGACGCCGCCCGCTCGGGCGATGGGTTGTAGGTCCACGCGATGACCTTCATGCCCAGGGCGTTGGCGATACGGGCGACCTCCGCTCCGGTGTTGCCCGTGCCGATCACGCCGAGAGTCTTGCCCTGCAGGTAGATATTCTTGCGGAGGCCCCAGCGACCCGCCTTCAGCTCGGCGGTCTGGAAGGCCGCGCGCTTGGCCGCCGCGAACATCAGCCCGATGATGTGCTCCGCGACGTAGGGGGCGATCTTGCCCGGCTGGTTGCAGACCATCACGCCGCGCTCGCTGGCGGCCTCCAGGTCGACCATGTCCGTGCCGATGGAGCACGTGGCGATGAGCCGCAGGTCGGGCAGCTGCTCCAGCGCCTCCCTGTACCACTTAACCGCGCCCCGGGTGTTCATGATCACACCGGCGCCCTCCACCCGGGCAAGCTGCTCATCCATGGTCTCGGGCCGGTCGGTGAACACGGTCACGTCGCCGTAGGGCGCCAGGCGGTCGAGGTGCGGCGACCCCTGGATCTGGGGCGGGTCGTCACCGGGCGCCACGATCTTGAGACGCTGGTCGGCCATTCGGTCCTCCTCGCTGCTCGAATGTCGCGGGACTGTTCGCGCGGCTATGCGGGTAAGTCTATGAGGGCGGAGCTAGCCTGCTGCGACGCCAGGAAGCCCGTGAGCACCTTGACAGTCTTGCGGGCCTCGCGAGCCATCGAGACGCCCTCGCCGCCGTTCTCCATCAGGTCCGCCAACTCCTCGTAGGCTACCGCTAAGTCCTCCGAGGCGTAGGTTCCGGGGACTATGCGGCGCCTCACGCCGTTCTTCCTGTCCGCGCCCGACGAGAATACGGTGGCGCTGTCTGCCGTTACGTATATCTGGCCCTCGGTCCCCGAAAGCTGGAGGGAGAACATGCCCTGGGTCTCCTTCATCCCGCAGTAGAGGGCGCGGACGCCGTTCTCGAACTGGATGAACCCCATAGCGCCCGGGTCGTTCTCGGGGAGCTTGCCGCCGTCGCCCTTGTACCTGTCCCAGTCCTCGAACCCCTCCTCGAGCCTCGCCCAGACCTGGGTGGGCTCGGACTCGGCGTACATGCAGATCGTATCGATCATGTGGGTGCCGTTCCTGAACATCATGGCCCTCGGCCCGCCCAACGTGCCCACGATGGTCGTCAGCTTGCCGATGGCGCCGCGCCTGACCTCTTCGCGTACCTGTATCCACATGGGCATGAAGCGCCGCGAGTGGTCCACCGTTATCACCACTCCATTCTCCTCGCAGGCCGCGATGAGCCTGTCCGCGTCCTCCAGGCTGGTGGCGAGCGGCTTCTCGCAGAAGATGCCCTTCACCCCCGCCTCGGCGGCCTCCACTCCCAGCATGGCGTGGGTGTGGTCGCCGGTGGCAATGGTCAGCATGTCCAGGTCGGACTCGCGCAGCATCTCGCTGAAGTCGGTGTAGTGGCCCACGTCGGGCCACCTCTCGCCCCATGTCCGCCCGAAGTCGTCCAGCAGCTCGGGCACGAGGTCGCACACGGCGACTACGTCGAAGCGGTCCGAGATCGACAGGCCGGCGGCGTGGCTGTGGTTTATAGCAGTGCGGAACGGCGCTGGCGGCTCCTCGATACCCTTTGACGTTATACCTCGCAAGCCGACCAGCCCTACCCTGTATGCTCTGTCACCCATGGGTCATCTCCTGTGCTGAATATTCATCCACGCCACTTGTACACCAGTGCGCCCGCACTTTCAACCCGGCCACAGTTTCGGTGAGTTGTCGCCAAGGGCGCGTGCCGAGGGACTCAGGTGGGCGACTGTGACCCAGTATCAAGGAGGGGAGGGACACCTGGACTGAGATTGACGCCAGCCGGTCTGGCTGGTTGAAGTTGGGCATGCTTCACCAGGAAAACACCGCGACGCAGACTGGTCTCGCTGCACCAGAAAGTCAGGGGAGAGACACGCCAACTCAAGGACTCGCCAAACCCCAGTGCTCAGCGCTTCCTCGAGCGGAGCAAGCGTGATGGTGCAAGCGTGATAGGGTAAGGCGCCTCCGATAGCCAGGACCATTTGCGCGGAAGGAGTCAGAGAAAATGATGCGAGAAGTCGACTGGGGCCTGTTCAAGAAACTGTTCCCGATCTTCTGGACCCTGGGGATGGTTGCGTATTTGTACGGATGGGTAGACTACTACCTTGTCGGTGAGCAGAGTGTGGGCTGGAATTCCTGGTTGCTGTTGCCGCTCTTGACCGCCATAGGCCAGGTCGGCCTGTCGACCGCGGTGCTGGCTGCGGTGTGTGTCATAGGGAAGGGCCTCTTGGCTAAGGCGCCGGCTCCCGCGACTGCGGAACATAAAGGGGAGTCTACCAGTGCAGCGCCGGCATCCGAGTCCTGTTGTGCCGCGCACCGCCACGACGTATCATCCGGTCGCGCGACAGCGCCAATCTCGACAATCGGGGAGGTGCCGATGTACTACCGAAGGCCGCTTCACAACCTGAGCGGGGTCCTCAGGCCCCTGCCGACCCAGCGCTACATGATGATGACGATGGGCGGGTACTGGCCCGTCATCGACAAGCTGCACAATGGACACCTCGGCGTGGTGACGCGCGACAGCGACTTCCACGTGGGCGAGAGGGGTCGGCTCATCTTCGTCCATTCGCCCGACGGCGGCGAGTCCTGGAGCCACTCGATCGTCATATCACAGGTGGGCTCCGACAACCGCAACCCAGCGTTCGGCGTCACCTCGAAGGGCACCCTGCTTGCGTCCTTCATCAAGCAGGTCAACTACACCGAGGGCCGGTACGATGTCGTGAAGGCACATCCCACGCCGCTCTATGTGTCGCGCTCGGACGACCACGGGCTCACCTGGACGACGGACGTAGCGAACGTCGACGGCGCCGAGCTGATCGTCAGCTCGCCCTTCGGCAAGATGATCACGCGCGACGACGGCAGCGTCATGATGACGTACTACGTGGGCGGAACCGTCTACCACATCACGTCCAGCGACGACGGGCTCACGTGGAGCGCCCCGACGGAAATCGCGGAGGGCGGTTACAACGAGACGGGCCTGTGCAACCTGGGCGGCGGAGGCATCCTGGCGGTGATGCGCGACGACGGGGATGCAGCCCTGTCGCAGGTGCGCTCGGAGGACAACGGGGCAACGTGGTCCGAGCCGGAGGTCATCACGGGGCCGACGGAGCACCCGGGCGACGTGATCAAGCTGGCGGACGGTCGGCTGATCCTCACCTACGGTCGGCGGACGACGCCATTCGGAATCCTGGGCCTGGTGAGCCGCGACGACGGCAGGACGTGGGACACGGACAACAAGCTGCTGCTGGTCGCCGACGCGGGCAACGACCAGGGCTACCCCAGCAACATCCAGCGCGACGACGGCGCGATCGTCACCGTCTACTACTCGGACATGTATATAGCCCGCCGACGCCCGCGCCCGGAGATCATAGGCATCCATGGGGCGGCGGTGGTCTATAGGCCGGAGGATCTGCCGTGACCACCTATGGCGTCGGGCAGATCAGGGACCAGATCAGTGCAGTACTCAGCGCGACGATGCGACAACTCCAAGCGATAGTGACATCCAACTGAAATCGAGGCTGGCACTGTGTGGATACGAGTAGATAACGCTGTGTGGCAGAACGGAGTTTGTCTGAGTGACCTCTCCGCTCAACTCAAGTGACCCAACTCAGTAGCGAGATACGTGCTGACCAGAAGAGCGCCAGGTGCTGCAAGGGATGCCCGAGACTTCGGATGATGCGATGAGCAGGTGAAGGGAGACGAACCGCGTTAGCCTATTTCACCATAAGGTATGAATGCCTGTTGTTGCCACCATCTGGAGGCCCGACTGCCAGGCATAAGTAGGTCAATCTCCTTTGCCTTCCGCCCACCACGTCCGTGGTGGTTTGAAATTCCTGGGTGAGGGGCAGTGGTGCTTCGTACTAGTAGTTGCCTACGAGGCCACACCTCTTTAATTGCGGCGACACACATTTCCGCGGTGCTTCGGCGCTGGTCACTCCGAACAAGAACTGCGGCACCCTTCCTCAGGTGCTTCTTGGATTCCTGAAAAACACGAGTGATTAGGTCTTGATACTCCTTCTGGTTTTCAAAGCGTGCTGATTTTGTCCAATTCTTACGAAATGGGTATCCAAGCATCCACAGCCTGATCCAATGGTCATTCCAATAGTCAGTCACACCGCAATATGGTGGCGATGTAACCAACAAAGCGGCATCAGCGGGATTCTGCTGCGGAAGTTCTTGGCGAGAATCACCTAGTAGAACTGTTCCAGAAGCTTGTGTTGGCACACCGTACTGGTAGCGGCGACGGATTTTGTCCTCCAGCATTGCTACCGGTTCTACTTCCGGTGGTTGAAGGAACCCTTTCTCCGTCCACCATTTGACGGCGTAGGTGGGCGAATATGCGATGGTAGGGGACATGACATTCGACAGACCACAGCCTAGTTTGTCCTGCATATGCAACGTTATGAATGCCATAAGAGTACGGTCTACGGTCGAGTCTCGCCAATCGAGCTCCCGCCGCGCCGCTTTCAGTAGTGCCCGAACTGCAGGAGACCACGCCATAGTTTCGAACCGACTGTGGCTCCGCCTGTCGTTAGGACGGCGCGCCTTGGCGATTTCGGACAGTCGAGCTGTGACCTGTTCGGGAGTCGGAGCGGGCTGGAGTTTGGCCGCCGCAAATAGCCATGCGATGGGGTTGACATCGATTCCGAGGGCGTCTCTGCCTAAGACGGTCGCGGCGAAGGGTCCGTTGCCTCGGCCACAGAATGGGTCGAGGACGGTTTCCTCTGGCTTCGTTAGATTGATGACCGCGTCGTGGATAAAGGACTGGGGGAACATCGCATAGTAACGTCCGAAACCATACCATCGTCCTGCCGGGGTGCTGCGATGCCAAACGGCTTTGGTGGTCGAATCTTTATGTAATTTTGTCCTCATGTCACTAGGCTATGGATCAGATCGGTACCGGCCTTTAGTGGAATTGATGCCCAACGGTGAGCCCGACGCAATGCAAGGAACTGGTCACTTCCCACACCCAATGGTCCAGCTGTGCTGATAGCGTCTCGCAGCACTCGTGGGTCAGGCCGGTCTGTCAGCGGTGGTTCTGCTTCTGGCTGCGCAATGTTGAGAACTAGCCGTTGTCCTCTAGAAGTCTTTAGTACCACGGGCCGCCCGTAATGGGTAAGTTCACCCCAAGGCTTGGGATCATCGGAATGTCCGGCAATTATGTTTTCTCGGATGTACTGATTGCTGGGGAGCCAAACATGGTCAGGAGGGATACGTCTGTTTGGTGCAGGTGCTCGGTCGAATTCTTCTGCGTGTTGGACGAATGGTCCACTCTTGACTCCGGACATGACCAGCAGTTGCGCGTCTGGACGAAAGTCCTGTAGCTTGGCTTGGACGCTCTTAAGCTCTCTACGAATTGCCTGAGCTAGTACGGCTATGGTGCCAAACGCGGCGAGTTGCCCATCCATCACGAATGCCGTGTTGGCCAAGGCGGTCAAACCCTGATCCGATTGGACCAAGTGGCGGAGGCTGTTGACTAAAGCGAGCATTTCTAGAGTTTGCATGACCCGGATGTGGCACTCCACAGCCGATTGGTTTTCAATGAATTGCTCGTGAACTCTGAGCGCGTCGGTAGTAACGATGGTCGTTCCACAAGTGGGGCACTTTTCTTCAGTGTTTGGTTTAGGTATAGATAGCTGAGTGCCATCACAATCGGCGTTTGGACATTGGCGGATCCTGTGGTCGGCCCCTAGTACATGATAAAGACTCTCGGCGAAAGTTTCTCCCCCCAATGAGACTTTGTTCAAAGTATCGTTGAAGGAGAGGCGAAACCATTCTCGGGGACCTAGTCCGTCAACCGTCTTGGCATTGGTCCCTGGCAGCAAAGCTCCTAGGCTGCGTCCGTCTTCGGTCTCCCTGAGCTCTCTGGGATTGACTGCGTCGCTGACAGGTAGCTTGTCCAGGGATGACAGCTTGCTTAGCTTGATTACCACGACTCCGAGGGATACGACTCCAGCTTGCGTATCTGGGAGTCTTCCTGGGAAGTGGTCATAGACCTGCGACCCGTCTATGGCGACTAAATGGGTCCTGGCATTCCCGGATGGACTCGGCCGGAAAGGTGGCAGGGGCAGCACAGCGTCCTGGCTAGGCGGTTGCAACCGAGCACGGAATTCGGCGAATTCCATGCTATCGGCAATAGCCTGTATTGCAGCCAATCCTGCTCTCTCATCGGAGTACGGCATGTTGCACTCTGTAGGCAGATACGAGCTTAGGGTTGTCCGTTATCGGGCTGCGCCGATGGCGTGGAGTCATTTTGGATCTGGAACTTGTCCAGTTGGATCGGCACGGTATAAGCCTGGGATAGTGTGCGTATTCGCACAAAGCCTTGCTCACTGACCTTCCCGATTTGCTCTATAAAGTCCGAGAAATCCATATATCCTGCCACCACGCGGCGCTCGGCGTCAGAGTTGAGATAGGAGAGCACCCAATTGTCGGTTTCGCTTAGGATTTCTGGCATCACTGAGCTTGGTGCCTGTGTAGCCAATACCATTCCAATGTTTAGCTTGCTTCCTTCTTTGGCGGTCCTGGCCCAGACGGTTTTCAAGGCGTCGCTGGCGTTGGCGCGGGGTAGTCGATTGTGGGCCTCCTCTATATACACAATTATGTGCCCCTTCGTGGCCTGCGATTCGTCGGGCGGGGCGGTGGGATCATACTGGGCTAGGATGGATCTGAAGCGATCCTGCTGCGATCTGAATATCCGCCACATGACCCGCTCTGCAGCAGCTTGATTCTGCTCCGGCTCGCCAGCCGACTGATCTATGATTACCAATTTACCTTCCTGCAAGTCGTTCATAACGGCTTCTGCGAAGTCATTGGCGGTATTGGGGTCGTGTTGTTCTTGGGCTATCTGAAAGGCTCGCGGCCCGTTGCGGGAATCCAATATCCGCAGAACGGCTCGCAACCTTGGATCCGCCCAGGACTCATGGCTTGAGCTCTTGCTGATGTAGTTCTGCTCAAACGTGGCGAAATAGCTCCTTCTATCGTCGATGAAGCGGGAGAGTGCTGTGAAGACGGTTACAAGTTGGTCCCAAGTAATCCTGAATTGGTTCTGTCCTGCAGATTCCAGGATGGTTGCCGCTTGGTGGTAGTCCGTTTGATTGTCGCTGTTCGCGTTGTTATTCGCTTTCATTGCATCGATAAGGGCTTGAGAGAATAGGGAGTGTTGAGCGGGTCCTCGGATGGACGGCTGCCAGTTTGGTACCTGCAAGCCAGCGGCGACCAGTGCAGTCCGGTAGGCTAGAATAGCCCGGTAGTAGCGAGTCTGAGCTCCCATGTCACCGGCAGCATTGGGCTCAACGGCAAGGTCTACGTCCCGGAAGGCAGTGGTGTATCGGGCTGACTCATTGGCCATGATGCCCTTAATAATCTCTTTGCCTGCCAGCATCTGATCGAGCGCCTGTTCCACTAACTTGGTGTCCTGGTCTGTCTGCCAGGGTCTTGGTATTGGATCCCCGAAGAAGTTCAGCTTCATGACCTTTCGGTCAGGGTCCCAAGGCACAGGAATCAATCCATAGGTTGCCACTTCAGGTTGGCGCGGCAAGCAGATGGTCTCGTGGACTCGGTGCAGGCCCTTGCCGTCTTGGTAGTTGTCTTGGGCATATTCTCCGCTCAAATCAAAAATGATCTGGCCTATGCGATGTTCGAGGTTGTCCTGGCGCAACCTATAGATACTTTCAGCTACGACTTTTAGACCGTTGGATTTGCCAGAGCGAGACATGCCGAAGTAAACGGTGCGCCTCTTCATAATGTCAGTGGGATTGATTTTGAAATCAACCTTAGTCCCGTGCTCAGGCTCGGCGGCTGCAAACCGAGTGCGCCCTATTTTGGTCGCCTTCTTGGCAATTGGTATGTCGTTAGTACGATGCTGATGGTTGACGATCAAGTCCAAGGCGGTGGCATCTGGTTTCCATACCATTAGTTGGTTGACGGAGTAGTAGTTATCTATGTCCTCTGCGTAGCGGTATTTGCTATCTTCCCATATGAATGTGCCCAACACCGAGCATTCCAGTCCATGCAAGGACATCTTGTCCCTCATCCAATCAGGAAGCCGATCAGCCCAAGGGCCCTGGTTCCCCGAGTCCTCAATGCTCTCTTGTCTTGTCTGGTCGTTAGCAGCCGCTGCAGGAAGCCGTGCCTCCTTCTGGATACGAAGCAAGATGAACGATTCGTCACCGTCGGGCTTCGCCGCCAAAAGAAAGGCGTTCTTGGGTAGTCCCCCCGCTTGCTCCCGGTCGTAGTCGTAAACGGCCACTATGGCACTACTGTAGGAAATCGTGTAAACGGCACCTACCCTGCGAGCCCGCTCACGGAACGGCCTGCCATCTGGTTGACCGGCACTTTCTATCAGGCTGTCGATCACGGTTGCTGCCGAGTCTTGGCTATGCTGTTGCATAGTCGGTCTCCTACAGTTCAGACATAAGCCCGAAGGAGTTGGTGAGGGCTAGCCCCACAAGGAGCGATTGTACCATATCGATACAATACCAATTAGTGCGGCCCCGGTCGGCGGCGAACGCCTCTCGGCCTCGCATCAAGTGCAGACGGTCTGGTAGGCAACATCCTGCTAGCCCCCCAAAACGTCGTCGAGCTCCTGCAGCTCCTCGTCTGAGAGGTCCCAGCCTGATGCGCTGGCGTTGGCCTGGACCTGGTCGGGCCGTGTGGCGCCCGCAATGACCGAGCCGACCAGCGGATTGGCGAGCAGCCATGCGATTGCAAGCTCGACCATGGTGCGGCCCCGCTCGGCGGCGAAGGCCTCCAGCGCCTCCAGCACGTCGTAGTCCGCGCCCTGCAGCGTCTGCCTCGCCCTGGGCGAGTCGTCGCCGAGGCGCGTGCCCTCGGGGGCGGCCTGGCCTCGCCTGTATTTGCCGGTCAGCAGGCCGTTGGCGAGGGGGAAGTAGGGCAGGATGCCCACGCCGTAAGCCTCGCAGCACGGCGCCAACTCCTTCTCGATGTCGCGCTGCAGCATCGAGTAGGGCGGCTGGACGCTGGCGAAGGGCTCCGCGCCGACCGCAATCGCCCGCTCCATCGCCTGTGCGAGCTGCCAGCCCGCGAAGTTCGAGGAGCCCGTGTACCGGACCTTGCCCGACCTCACCAGGTCGTCGAGGGTCCGCAGCGTCTCGTCGATGGGCGTCGCAGAGTCCGGGAAGTGGATCTGGTACAGGTCGACGTGGTCGGTCCTGAGGCGCCGCAGGCTCCCCTCGATCTGGTCGAGGATGTGCTTCCTGGATGCGCCGGCCATATTCGGCCCGTCGCCGCGGGATGTCGCGACCTTCGTTGCGACTACGGCCTCGCTGCGGCGACCCTCGAGAGCCCTGCCGATGTACTCCTCGGACAGCGAGTCACCGTAGCTGTTGGAGGTGTCGATCGTGTTCACGCCCGCGTCGAGGGCGGCCCGTACGACGCGCTCAGAACCTTCGTAGTCCAGCCTGCGGCCAAAGTTGTTGGTTCCCAGACCGACGACGGACACGTCGAGCCCCGAGCTGCCGAGCTTCCTGTACTCCAATGGACGACCTCCTGACGATGGTAGAGCCGGGCGAGGGTATCACAGCCTACAGAGATAGCGCCCCTGGGAGGGAATAGCCAGCGTCCGCCATCAGCCCTACCGACCGCCGGCGACCGGGGCAGGCTCGCGAGGTTGGACGCGCTCCGCGATGGCCCCTCCAGACTCGATCTCCGCCACCCGCAGCTCGAATGTCTGTTGAAGGTTCAGCCACAGTTGCGGCGTCGTGCCGAAATAACGGGACAGGCGCAGAGCGGTGTCGGCGGTTATCCCGCGTCGGCCCCCCAGGATCGCCGTGATCCGATTCGTGGGGACGGCCAGCGCTTTGGCCAGGGCGTTCGCCGACATGCCAAGCTCCTGAAGCTCCTCACCCAGTATCTCCCCCGGATGCACCGGTCTCATCTGGTTGGTTGTTTCCATTGCCATCTCCCTCAGTGGTAATCCACTATCTCCACGTCGTACGGCCCCTCGTCTCCCCAGCGAAAACATATGCGCCACTGGCGATTGATTCGTATGCTGTACTGACCCAGACGGTTACCGGACAGCGATTCCAGCCTATTGCTGGGCAAGCCGGCCAGATCTTGCAGGGATGCCGCATTGTCCAGGACAGTCAGTCGCCTCGTCGCCTGATCGGCGAAGCCACCAAAGACCTGAACGAACTGGCCACTGAAGAACCGTTGGGTTCTCCGATCTCTGAAGCCTCGTATCATTATGACCCTTTACGTAAATGGTACACAATACTGCCACGGCGACTAGGTAGTGTTGACATTTGACATACCAGGCCATTTATAACTCAGCAAGCGGTCCAAAATGTCATTCTGAGGAGCGAAGCGACGAAGAATCTAAGGCCTATGCATGAGGATACCTCAACCGCTTTAGATTCTTCATTCCGCTTCGCTGCGTTCAGAATCACTATGGCCTTGCGCAGGCCACATAAGGGTATGAAAATGGGCGAGAGGGATTCTCCGTTGCCGCATGATTGGTAGCAGCGACCGGGGATGGGTTCCCGCCTCCGCGGGAATGACGGAAGGGAGCGCGGGAACGGCGGGTGTGGCTGTCTGCTGTCTATTTTCATAGCAATGACATTTGACTGGGAGCCGCTCGAATGTCAACACAACCTAGTTAGGCAACGATACGTTAGGGCCATCACGAGTCGCCCTGTTCGAGTATCATAGTCAAGGTGGCGTGTTGGACTGCTTCCGGGGTTGTGATGGCGCACCATTGCCGGGGATGGATTCCCGCCCCGTATCGAGTACGGGGCAGGCTCTTCGCGGGAATGACGGAGGTGGCGGATTTCGGCTTGAGTCGCCTGGCACCATTCGACGAACGGAGGAATCGAAATGCTCGGTCAAGTCCACGACCACATCGTCAGGGAGCTTGGCGAGAGCAGTCGCACGGATACCATCTTCGTGCTCACTGCCATTGTCTTCAACCTCATCGTCCTTGCCATCAACTTTGGCGTGGCCACGGAGGCCGCGACAGAGGGGGATGCCGCCACGTACGACATCATATTGGCCGTGTTCATCGCTATGACGGTACTGCTCAACATTGTCGCAGTGGCGGCATTGGTCCTGGGCAGGCGGACCCGTAGCATACT
Organism: Dehalococcoidia bacterium; assembly: GCA_965261325.1. Classification (GTDB taxonomy): domain Bacteria; phylum Chloroflexota; class Dehalococcoidia; order Lucifugimonadales; family CAJWER01. Next base: position 1,017,613 of record CBDHCU010000009.1, on the reverse strand, counting down.
GCTCGGCGGTCTGGTCGCCATGTATCGTGACAACGATGTCGACAAGTACTACGAGCCGTCCCTCATGTCGAACTACGGCGTCCGCTATCTTCTCTTCGCCGGCGTGATCGCGACCCTGGCGACCACGCCGATCATAGTCCCGTTGATCATCCGTTTTACAGAATCGGGCTGACCACCCGCAATCGAAGGGCCGCCGTCACACTGAGCCTGTCGAAGGGTTGCCATCGAGGGCGCGGCCCACAGCTTTTCACTGAGACGCGCCGGATGTATGCTTACGGCGCCAGGAAGGGCGGGTTTCAAACCCGCCCCTACGGTCTGGCAAATCTGAGGCCCTGAGGCGGTGCACCATGACATTCTCCTTCGTCCAGATCGCGGACCCACAGTTCGGTATGTACTCGCAGCTCAGCGGGGTCGACAACCCCGCCGTCGACAGGCTCGCGAACCTGGGGCTCATGGTCGAGCGGGCGCCGAAGGTCGAGGGCATGGACTTCGAGACAGCCAACCACGGCAAGGTGATTGCAGCTGCCAACAGGCTGCGCCCGGCCTTCGTGGTGACTTGCGGCGACATGACGAACAACCAGGACGACCCACTGGAAGAGCACGCCGAGCTGATGCGGGTCACTGCCGGGCTCTCCGACGACATTCCGATGCACTGGGTCTCCGGCAACCACGACGTTCGGGGACAGCCGACGCCTGAGTCGCTGGAGCGCTACCGGGGGATGTACGGCGACGACGTCTATTCATTCGACCACGAGGACAGCCACTTCGTGGTCATGAACAGCACCGTATGCAAGAGATCGGAGATGGTGGAGGACGAGTGGGAGCGGCAACTCGCGTTCCTCGAAGCAGATCTGCGGGAGGCGAGCGCGAACGGCAGCCGCCACGTGGTCGTGTTCACCCACCACCCGCCGTTCCTGGTCTACCTGGAGGAGGCTGACAACTGGCTGGTGCTGCCGCCTGAGCGCAGGCTGCCGCTGGTCGACCTCTTCCTCGAGAACGGCGTCACCCACGTCTTCTCCGGCCACTGGCACCGGAACCACCACGGTTACTACGGCAGTCTCGAGGTCGTCGTGACGAGCTCGGTCGGCTACCCCCTCGGCCCGGACCCGTCCGGGCTGCGGGTCGTCGAGGTTGGCGACGAGGGCATCCGGCACAAGTTCTTCGCCCTGGACGACCTGCCCGACAGCCTCGAGCTGGGTCCGGCGGGCTGACCATGGACCAGGAAGCGCGCCGCCAGCAGCTCTACGACCTCCTCGGGGACCTCCCCGACCGCGACCGCCCCATCTCGGCCCGGCTGGTCGACGAGGAGCGGCGCCCCGGGTACGTCCTCGAGAGGCTGGTGCTCGACCTGAACGGCGAGGAGGACGTTCCGGCCTACCTGACGCGGCCAGTCGACGCGCGGGGGCGGGTCCCCTACGTGCTGTACAACCACGCCCACGGCGGCAACTACGAGCTGGGCAAGGACGAGCTGCTGGACGGGCGCAAGGCACTGTACGCCCCGCCGTACGCCGAGGTGCTGTCGGGCATGGGCTACGGCGCACTGTGCATCGACACCTGGGCCTTCGGGGAGAGGCGCGGGCTGACGGAGCACTCCATCTTCAAGAGGATGCTCTGGTACGGCCAGGTGATGTGGGGAATGATGGTGTACGACAGCATCCGCGCGGTCGACTACCTGGTGTCGCGGCCAGACGTGGACCCCGAGCGCATCGCCACGATGGGTATCTCGATGGGCAGCACCATGGCGTGGTGGACGGCGGCGCTCGACACGCGGATTGCGGTATGCATCGACCTCTGCTGCCTGACCGACTTCCACGCCATTGTCGCGCGCGGGCTCGACCGCCACGGCGTCTACTACTTCGTGCCAAGCCTGCTCAAGCACTTCACCACGGGCCAGATCAACGCGCTCATCGCCCCGAGGGCCCACCTAGGACTTGCCGGGAACTACGACCCGCTGACCCCGCACGAGGGGCTGGACCGGATCGACGCCGAAGTCAGCGCGGCATACGAGGAGGCGGGCGCGCCGGAGGCGTGGCGGCTCTCCCGGTACGACATCGGCCACTTCGAGACGGCTGCCATGCGGGCCGAGGTCGTAGCGTACCTGCGCGGGTGGCTGTAGGCATAGTCCTTCTTCCGTGACGGGGAAGATATGATGAGGGGTGATAGTCCCCTGGTATCCACGGGAACTACGGGTGGTGTCGCGGGTGCGCTTGCGGAGTATGACGTGGTTGCATTCGAGGCCTGTGAGCTGGGCTATGTATTCGGAGACGAGCCCGGGAGCGATGGCGTGGACCTGCTCGGCGGCTTCGAGCCTGTGGTATACTTCGAAGCCGTCGTCGTTTAGCTTTCCCTCGATAACGTCGAGGTAGAAGCGGACGATGGTCTCGCCGTTGTTGGTCTCTCGGCGGACGATGTCCGCGAGTGTGGGTGGCTCGGACTGTTCGGTGTTGCGTCGTTTGTTGTTATGGCTCATGCGTTCTATTATGGGGAATTCGATGGGGGTCTGTCAAGGGGTAGGTTTCGACCCAGATCCACCACCTAATTTGGACGGATGGCGTGACGGACTGCCTCTGAGGCTATGGCTGTGCACCTTGCCGGGGATGGGTTCCCGCCCCCGACTGCTCGGGGGCGGGCTCTTCGCGGGAATGACGGAGGTGGGGGATTTGGGCCGCACTGGCCTGATTGCAGGGAGCGAGTGTCCTGTGAGCCACACGCCTCCGAAGTGGGACTTACGTTATCCCGCTGCCGCCCGGGTGCTCACGGAGAGCGCTGAGGTCGGTTGCCAGTGGCTTGCGGCCAACCCCGACCGAGCGGCAATGCCTTAGACAGCCCGAATGCCCGGGATAGAACCCCACGATGAGACTTTTGCAGGCTAATACGCCCATCAGCGGATACGCAGGGCGGTCGCAGCAGGAACAGGAGAACGCAGTTGTCGTAGATCGTAGTTGAGGACCTGGTCAAGACTTTTCGCATTGCCGAGCGGCGCCCGGGAATATGGGGCGCACTGCTCGGCGTTGCCAGGCGGCGTTACCGGACGGTGAGCGCCCTGGACGGCGTGTCGTTCGAGATCGAGCCGGGGGAGCTCGTCGGATACATCGGCCCGAACGGCGCCGGCAAGTCCACGACCGTGAAGGTCATATCCGGGATCCTGGTGCCGGACTCCGGCCGCTGCGAGATCCTGGGGCACGTGCCCTGGAAGGAGCGCGTGGCCCATGTCCGCAACATCGGCGTCGTATTCGGGCAGCGGACCCAGCTTTGGTGGGACCTGCCGGCCATCGAGTCGTTCGAGCTCCTCCGGGACATATACCGGGTGCCGCCCGAGGAGTACGGCCGAACGCTGGACGAGCTGGTACAGGTCCTGGATCTGGGGCCGCTGCTCGACGTGCCGGTCCGGCAGCTCAGCCTGGGTCAGCGGATGCGGTGCGACCTGGCCGCCGCCCTACTGCACCAGCCCTCGATCCTCTTCCTCGACGAGCCGACCATCGGCCTGGACGCCGTCTCGAAGCTGGGGTTCCGCGACTTCATCAAGCGCTTCAACCGGGAGCGCGGCGTCGCCGTCATACTCACCACCCACAACATGGACGACATCGAGGCCCTCTGCACTCGCGTGATGGTGATAGGCGAGGGCCGCATACTATCCGACGGCACCCTGAAAGCCCTTCGGGAGAGCATAGCGCCGGAGCGCAGGCTCATCGTCGATCTGGAGGAGCAGGACGCGGTCGTGTCCGACCCCGACGCCGTCGTCACGCGCCGCGAGGGGCACAGGGTCCACCTCAGCTTCGATCCTCGCCGCGTCCCGACGGCCGACCTCATCACGAGGATAGCGTCGCGCCACGCCGTGCGCGACCTCTTCGTCGAGAGTCCGCCAATCGAGGAGATCATCGCGCGGATGTACGACGAGCAGCGTCGATGAGGCCTTACGCGGCGGTCCTGAGCGCCAACGTCCGCACCCTCCTCCAGTACAGGGCAGCCGCCATTGCCGGGTTCACCACCCAGATATTCTGGGGCTTCATCCGGGTGATGATATTCCAGGCGTTCTTCCGCTCCAGCACGGCCGCCCAGCCCATGACCGTGGATGAGGTGGTTACCTATATCTGGCTCGGGCAGGCGTTCATCATGCTGCTGCCCTGGAACCGAGACAACCAGATCCACGCCCTCATACGCTCCGGCCTCGTCGGGTACGAGCTGTTGCGCCCCGTCGACCTCTACAACCTGTGGTTCGCGCGCTCCCTCGCCTTCCGGCTGGCGCCCACCATGCTCCGGGCCATCCCGCTGCTGACCCTAGCGCTCCTCTTCTTCGGCATGGACCCGCCGGACTCCCCCGGCGCCGGCGTTGCATTCGTCCTGTCCATGATCGGCGCGCTGCTCCTAAGCTGCGCCCTCACCACCCTGCTCAACATCACCATCATGTGGACCGTCTCCGGGCAGGGAGCGGCCAACCTGAGCTACATGGCCGTCACCCTCTTCAGCGGGATGATCGTACCGATACCATTCTTCCCTGAGTGGGCCCAGACGATCATCAACGTGCTGCCGTTCCGCGGCCTCCTGGACACGCCCTACCGCCTCTACCTCGGCCACATCCCCACCAACGAGGCGCTCTTCCACCTGGGCCACCAGCTGGCCTGGACGGTTGCGCTGGTACTGATCGGCCGGTGGGCCCTGTCGAAGGGCCTGCGCCGCCTCGTCGTGCAGGGAGGATAGGATGACCAACGCCGTCCAGCTCTACTGGCGCTACGTAGGCGTCTCCGTACGCGGCCAGATGCAGTACCGGGCCTCCTTCGTCATGGAGACCTTGGGCGCAGTCGGGGTCATGGGTGTCGAGTTCATAGGCATCCTCGTGCTGTTCAGCCGGTTCGATACGCTTGAGGGATGGAGCCTGCCCGAGGTCGCGTTCCTGTACGCCCTCGTTCACCTCGGCTTTGCCTTCGCCGACACGGCCAGCAGGGGCTTCGACACCTTCGGGGTCTCTATCAGGGTGGGCGACTTCGACCGCCTGCTGCTCAGGCCGCGCTCCACGGCCCTTCAGCTTGCCGGGCAGGAGCTGCAGCTAAGGCGCCTCAGCCGGCTCGCGCTGGGCCTTGGGGTGATCGCGTGGGCCAGCATGACGCTGGAGGTAGAGTGGACGGCGGCGAAGGCGGCGCTCACCATCGCGACGGTCATGTGCGGCGCGGCCCTTTTCTCCGGGCTGATGGTCCTGCACGCCACGCTGGCCTTCTGGACCACGGAGACCCTCGAGGTCACCAACATCGTCACCCACGGCGGCGTCGAGACGACCCAGTTCCCTCTCTCTATCTACAGGCCGTGGTTCCGCGGCATCTTTACGTTCGTTTTCCCCCTGGGCACGGTCAGCTACTTCCCTGCCCTGGCAATCCTGGGCAAGCCGGACCCTCTGGGTTCGCCTCTATGGTTCCAGTACGCGGCCCCGGCAATCGGCTTTCTGTTCCTGCTGGTCTGCCTACGCATCTGGGAGTTCGGCGTCAGCCGCTACCGGTCGACGGGGAGTTGACGGTGTGGCCTGATGCCTCTTCTTGATTCGGAATCAACACGTTGACACGCCCCATCTTGACGGATAGCATCTCAATCACCGCCAACCGGTCAGTACTGACTTATGAATGAACAAGGAAACCCGAACACGCCAATCCTGCGTGAAATCACAGTAAAGAACTTGCTGTCGTTCGGGCCAAAAGGACTGAGCCTTGAGCTCAAGCACCTGAACGTCCTGATAGGTCCGAATGGAGCCGGAAAGTCGAACCTGTTCGAGGTATTGTCGCTGCTGCACGCTGCCCCGACGGAGATTGCGAAGCCAGTCCGGGAGGGCGGAGGCATCCGGAACTGGCTTTGGAGAAGGGACCCAAAGATCACGGCTGCCATAGAAGCAGTTGTGGATTTTCCGGGTCGACAACATCCGCTACGGCACACGATAGAGTTCACTGAAGTGAATCAGGAATTCGCGGTGGTGGACGAGCGGGTAGATAACCCATCTCCAAATCCTGGACCTAGCTCAATAGGTTCTTATGACTATAGCCAGCTCATAAGTCAGTTCATAAAGGACAACCCCGGACTTTCAGGCCGAGACAACAGGAATGACACTGACTCTGTCCGTGACATCAAAGTAGGTACCCATGAATCCCTACTCTCGCACTGGGTTGGCTCGAGCCTGTTAAATGAAATGGTCCATCTTCGCAGAGCCTACCTCTCAATCAGTCTTTACCGCGAGTGGCAGTTTGGGCGGGGGAACGTGCTTCGCGGAGCCCAGCTTACGGACGTCCGTAAGAGCCCACTGGACGCAGATCTCTCAAACTTGGGGATGTTCCTGAATCGGCTGCGTCAGGACCCTACTACCAAGGCAAACTTGATAGATAAGCTCTCCGATGTCTACGAGGGCCTTACCGACTTCGAGCTTAACTTCCAGGGAGGAAGTGTCGAGATACTTTTCACGGAGGGTGATCTAGCGGTGCCGGCGTCGCGTCTGTCCGACGGCAGCCTAAGATACCTGTGCCTGCTGGCCATCCTGCTGGATCCCGAGCCTCCACTCTTGGTCGTAATAGAAGAGCCCGAACTGGGTTTGCATCCGGACCTGATGCCCAAGATTGCAGACCTCCTGGTGGATGCGTCGAGTCGTTGCCAGCTGGTGGTGACGACTCACTCTGATGTCCTGGTGGATGCCCTGTCGGAACGGCCGGACTCGGTGGTGGTTTGCGAGAAGCACGAGGGCCATACAGTCATGAGACGGCTGGACGGCGCCGAGCTGGTGCGCTGGCTGGAGAAGTATCGCCTTGGACAGCTATGGAATAGTGGAGAGTTGGGAGGGGTGCGATGGTAAGTGCCAGGATCTACCTGGAGGGAGGTGGGGACTCCAAGGACGGAAAGGTGCGATGTCGCGAGGGATTCAGAAAGCTGCTCAAGAAGTGTGGAATAATACCAAGTCACCGTGATGCCGCCGTATATGTGCGGCCAGGGAGTGGGTTCCCGCCTTCGCGGGAATGACGGCTTTACGGCGCGCTCAAAATAAATTGGAATAAGTCGCCGCACGCCGAGGTTGGTAGCCTCCGGTGATAGGGGATCGGCGTATAGGGATTTCAGCATTGCCCTTGAGAACGCCTCTGGCTCAGAATACGTCGCACTGCTGATCGACAGCGAGGCCCCTGTTTCCGACATAGACAGGACTTGGGTTGGGCAAGCTCGATCCTGACACACTGGGGTCTTGCCTTCCCAGTTTCAGTAGAGCACGCAAGATACTCGTTACCAAACTGAGCCAGAGGTGAACAGCGCCGCTGGTTCGGCTCCGGACGCGATCACACCGCGTACGATACGGCCAGCCACGGTGTCTCGATCCGGACGCCGCCGAGGTAGCGTGAGTCCATCAGGGCGGCGTGCGCACCGGTGGTCAGGAGGGTACGCTCGACCGGGTACTGGGGCCGCCCGGTCAGGAACATTTCCTGGATAGCCAGGCCCTGCGCGGTGAAGGGCTCCCGGCCGTGCGAGCCCGTTGTGTGGAAGCCGGTGCTGACCGTCTCGCCGTTCACTCGGGCGGCGTACGCGAAGCCCCGCGCGTGCCGGTCGAGCATCAGCGTAGAGGCGCGAAGGCCGTCGGCGTACTCCAGCTCGAACAGGGCCGGCCGGACGCAGTTGTCCTCCATACGTCCGGGCTCGACATCCGAGATGCGCGACTCCGCCGCCGCGGCCAGGTCCCTCGGCCACAGGCCCTTTTCGGCGGCCTCCCAGACCGCCCGGCCCTCGACGCACCGGACAGCGGCGATGCCCGTCTCGCCGCCCCGCCGCCGCTCGACCATGCACTGGAGCGCCTCCAGGCCGTGAAAGCCGTAGGAGTCGAGGCCGTTCGGGTAGGCGTGGAAGTGGCCCAGCGACAGGGCCTCGTCGATGGGCGCGCCGATCTCGTGCTCCAGCTCCGGCGTCCGTCCAGTTACCGGCAGCGACGAACCGGCCATGAACGGGATGCCCAGCTCGGCGGCGCGGTCGTACATCCATCGTGCGTCGGCCCACGAGTACGCCAGGTGCTTGTCGCTGAAGACCGGCACTGCCCGGCCGGACACCCCGATCATCCCGCACACCTGCTCGAAGAAGTGGCGGCGGGGGTACATCTGCCTGCCGCGCTCGTTGGGAGCGTAGTCGCCGTGCTCGGCGATGATCAGCACGCCGTCGACCGCCATCTGGCCGATCTCCCAACCCGGCGCGGTCGGCCAGTTGCCCCGCGGCGGCGGCCGAAGCGTCAAGGCGGACCGGATGCTGGGAAACAGCTCGATGCCGTGCGCGCGGGCAAGCTCGACCCCGATGTCCAGCGGGTGCGCCTGGTCCATGTACATGGAGACGACGTCGACCTTCGGCTCTAGCACGCCGGACCGGGTCGGGAATCCCTTCACGAATCGCGAGACGAGCAGGTCGGCGTGCGACCCGGCAAAGTACGTCGTGACGATGGCGGCGATCTTCTTGCGTGACATCTCTAGCCCATCTCCCCATGAGGCGCGGCGTATCATATGGCCGTCCGCCGACCGTCCTCAAGCCAAACCCATGACGCGGGTGGGGTTAGAATCGAAGCACACCGTTCGAAGGAGTGCCCTATGGCCCAGATAGAGGCTGTCAGCATCCAGGCGGTGTGACCGGAATCCATGTTTCCACCCAGATCCACCACCTAATTTGGACGGATGGCGTGACGGACTGCCTCTGAGGCTATGGCTGTGCACCTTGCCGGGGATGGGTTCCCGCCCCCGACTGCTCGGGGGCAGGTTCTTCGCGGGAATGACGGAGGTGGGGGATTTGGGTTCCATCCCCCTGCTTGTGTCCTGGCGGGCTAGTACCGTTTCCAGGTAGTTTTGGCGAACGTCCAGCCCCCGCCCCTCTGGGTTCCCGCCCCGTATCAAGTACGGGGCAGGCTTTTCGCGGGAATGACGGCAATCCGAGGGTTCTGTCATATTTAGATTGAAGCAGTACTAGTGGGTGAATGCGCGGCTCACCCGGAGCGCCGCCAAACTGCCGAGAGATGCTATCCGGCAGTTGTTACAGATGTTTTTTGGAGTTGTTATACCAAGTCACCGTGATGCCGCCGTATATGTGCGGCCAGGGAGTGGGTTCCCGCCCCGTATCGAGTACGGGGCAGGCTCTTCGCGGGAATGACGGCTTTACGGCGCGCTCAAAATGAATTGGTATTACAGATGTGTTTCCGGTCTGAGAGCGCCGGCTGTCCATGCAAGTGCCGAGTCTCGTAAGGGAAATTGCCCTGAAATTGCCTGGTTTGGTGGTTGACGATATTCGTGAAGGTAACTACCATGCCTGCTCCAGGCATCGTAACGAGATCTGGGTCGAAACAGCCCAATACGGAAACTTGGGATAGAGCACTGGGCGATAACGGAGGATCAGACCATGACCAACTATGAGACGCTGAAGAGCCGCATAGACAACGGTGAAGTGATCATCCTGGACGGAGCAATTGGAACGGAGCTCCAGGCCATGGGCGTGCCCATGCACCCGGCCTCGTGGTGCGGCCCCGGCAACTACACGCACCCGGCAACGGTGCGTCAGATGCACGAGCGTTACATCCGGGCGGGGGCCGACATCATAACCACCAATACCTTCAACACCGCGCGCCCTGCTCTGGAGGTGTCCGGCTACGGCGACATGGTAAGGGAGATAAATACGCGGGCCGTCGATGCGGCGCTGGAGGCAAGAGACCGGGCCGCGGGCGACAGGTCGGTGTATATCGCCGGCTCTATCTCGTGCCGAATGCCTATACGCGACCATAGGACCGGGGCGCTCACGGGCGGCACTGGCTACGGTTATGGGGCCAGCCTCTCGACGGAGGAGTTAAGGGCCTACACCGACGAGCATGCAGAGATCCTGGCCGAATCCGGGGTGGACTTTTTCCTGATCGAGAACATGTGGTCGGACAACGAGTCCAGGATTATTACCACTGAGTCGGCCAAGGCCACGGGACTGCCGGTGTGGGTGGCATTTACGGCCTCGATGGCGCCTGACGGACAGACGGTCATGATGCGTATGGGTGACGAACGTCTCTATGGTGGCGCCGTAAGGATGCCGATGTGGTCTTCGAACTGGCGGACGGTCGACCATGATATGACTCTGGCCGCAGGCATCGGCGAGATCGCGTTGCTGAAGCCCGACGTAGTTGGCGTTTTCCACGCCAGGATAGACGTAACCACGGCGGCGATTCAGGTCATCCTCGACCAATGGACTGGCCCCATTGTCGCCTATCCGGATGCGGGCAGAGAAGACTACCTCGAGACCTGGCGGGACAGCGGCGTTGCCAACGAAGAAAGCGCAGGGGAGTTGACGCGGGAAGCCGCCAGCTGGGTCGGAATGGGCGCCCAGGTAGTCGGCACATGCTGTGGATTTGGCGTCGACTACATCAGGGCCGTGCGCGGCGCACTGCCAGCCCGGATGTCATCGCCGCGAATAGTCGCCTAGGCTACTTTTGCGCAGAACCCACCTATATCAAGCACATATGACGTAGCGCGGGCCTCCGGATCGGCAAGAGGGACCTCACATGGAATCCGAACCACTGGTGGTTGTAGGGGCGGGGGTATCGGGGACGGCCGCCGCCATCGAAGCGGCCAGGGCCGGAGTGCGGGTCACGCTCGTCGACGAAAACCCCATCTCCGCCTCCATGATGGGGCTGAACGTGCCTCAGTTCTTCGGCCAACGGTTCACCGCCACGCTGCCGAACAAGGCCCTGATGGAGAGGGTGGCTGCGGCCAACGAAGCCCTGGCGGAGGCTGAAGAAGCCGGCGTCGACGTCCAGCTTGGGACGTGCGTCTGGGGAGCTTTCCGCAACACCGAGACCAGCCGGGTCCTCGACGGCCCGCAGCTCGGCCTGGCCGACGAAGAACGGTCGTGGCTGATGAAGTTCGACCGGCTCATCGTGGCCGCCGGCGCCCGGGACCTGGGCATCGCGTTCGCAGGGTGGGACCTGGCGGGCGCTATGGGGGCCAACGGCGCTCACTCGCTCATAAATCGATACCGGGCCCTGTCCTCGCAGCGCATGGTCGTATTGGGCTCCGGCAACCTGGGCCTCAACACCGCCAGGATGGCGCTGGACACGGGCGTGGAGGTAGCTGCGGTCGTGGATGTGTCCCCGTCCGTGCGTGGCGACGAGGCCCTTGTGACGGCGTTGCAGGACGAGGGCGTGGAGCTGTATACCTCCCACACCGTCAGGGAGGCGGTCGGCAGTGGCGGCGATCTCGAATCCGTCGTGTTGGTCGAGATCGACGACAATGGCGAGCCGGTAGCCGGCTCCGAGAAGGTCATCGCCGCCGACACCGTGTGCCTCGCCATCGGCCTGGCGCCCAACGTGGAGCTCCTCAGCCTCTTGGGGTGCGACCTCACCTTCAGGTCCGAGCTCGGCGGGTACGTGCCGGACCACGACGGCTGGATGAGGACCAGCGTCGATTCCGTGTTCGTCGCGGGGGACGCCGCCGGATTCCACGACGGCATGGTCCTGGACACCGAGATCGCACGGAATCAAGGCCGTCTGGCCGGAGTAGCTGCCGCCGAGTCGGTCGGCGCTATCACCAGGGAGGAGGCGCTCGCCCGTAGGTCTGACCTCCAGGCCGCGGCCTCCGCAAGACCGGCCGAGGTTCACACGAGCTGGAAGAGATGGCTTCAGTCCCTCGTCAACGCCGGTGGTCAGGAAGTCTTCGCGTGCCGGTGCGAGGAGGTCACGTGTGCCGAGCTCATAGGCTTGCGGCCTCCGCGGTACCTGGGATGGAGCTCGGAGCAGATGGACCGCCGGAGCCTCCAGACCCTGTTGCTAGACGGGCCGGTCAACCCGAACCAGGTCAAGCGCCTGACCAGGGCTGGAACGGGCCACTGCCAGGGCCGGCTTTGCCGTGAGCAGGTGTCCCTGCTGCTCGCCGAGGAGTCCGGTACCGGCATAGCCGGCATACCCCTCATGTCCTACCGTCCGCCTGTGCGGCCGCTGCCGCTGAGCGTCATGTGGCCCCACGATGAGACGGAGGAGACGCGCAGGGACTGGCCCAAGTGGTTCAGCCCAACGAACCAGGTGCTGGGGTAGAGGAACGGCATCATGCCCGTGGACAGCGCGGACGTAGTAGTCATTGGCGGTGGCGTTTCGGGCCTGAGCTCGGCCTGGTTCCTGGCCAGGGCGGGCAAGGATGTCGTGGTGGTCGAGAAGGGGACGGTCGGAGGGGAGGCCTCCGGGCGAAACGGCGGGATGATCAGCGAGCGAGTCGACGAGCCGCCGATGATACCGTTGGGCGTAGAGTCAGTGAGGCTATGGGAGACGCTGGACGATGAGCTGGGCTATCCCACAGAGTTCACACAGCAGGGCAGGCTCCAGGTCGCCGTGTCGGAAGAGGAGATGGGCGAAATCTTCTCGGATCGGGACGAAGCGCTTCGCCACGGCGTAAGTGTAGACCTGCTCGACCCTTTGGAGATACGGGACATGATTCCCGGGATCACCGGGAGGACGCTCGGCGGGATGTTTTCCCCCAACGGCGGTCACGCCAATCCCCAGCGCACTGTCCAGGCCTTCGCATGGGCTTTTCAAGACCTGGGGGGCAGGCTTTACCAGAACACCGCGGTCACGGGCATCCAGGTCGTAGACGGGAGGGTCTCGTCGGTGGAGACGACCGCCGGGGCCATGGAGGCCGATGTGGTGGTCAGCGCCGCCGGGCCCCAGACAGGGCTGATGGCGGAGATGGTGGGCGTTCTCGTTCCCGTGGCTCCGGCAAGGGTAGAGATGCTGGCGACCGCTCCCCTGGAGCCGCTGTTCGATATAGCCCTCGTGGGCAACGGGCTCTATGGGCGGCAGGCCGCCAGGGGCAATCTGCTCTTTGGGGGAGGGGCTCACGAATGGACCGACGTTGGCCTGACCGCCGAGCCCAGCAAGCCCAACACTCCCCTCGTCAGGAATATCGCCAGGCGGCTCGCGGAGCTGCTTCCGGGTTCGGAGGACGTGCCGGTAATCCGAAGCTGGGCCGGAGTGGTGGAGCAGGCCCCTGACTACATGCCCATCATCGACATCCTGGATCGGCCGAGTAACTATGTGGTCGTAACCGCGTCGGCCCATGGGTTCGGCATTTCGCCCGCCACTGGCAAGGCCGTCAGCGACCTGGTGCTCCACGGCGAATCTAGCATCGATATCAGTGGCCTTGGGCTGGGCCGATTTGCCGACGTCAGCCCGAGCTGGCGAGAGGAGCGCGGCTGGGTCCCTGCCTCCGAGCGGGCCTGATCTCTTCGGCCAACGGCGAGTCATTTGGCCTGTTCAGTCTTCGTAGAGTATGGTTAGCTTCCTCTCCGGCGGTACGAGAGCCCCTATCTCAATCTTCCCCCTCGGGGGAAGAGGCCGATCCTCCCCAAATCCCCCACCTAAATGGCGGATGGCGTGACGGACTGCCTCTGAGGCTATGGCTGTGCACCTTGCCGGGGATGGGTTCCCGCCCCCGACTGCTCGGGGGCAGGCTCTTCGCGGGAATGACGGAGGTGGGGGATTTGGGTCCTCCCCCTCTACTTGAACAGTTGCGTTTGGTCCCCGGAAGTTGACCGGCATTTGTTGGCCGTGCTACGGTGGAATGAGATTGAAATGCGTCGATGGGGAGTAGTAGCGGGCGCCGTGCGATAGAGAACGGGGGTAGGTGGAAGCCCGGCGCACATGGACCCGTGAACTCGCCCCTGAGCATCCCGCCTGAAACACAGTAGGGCCGGACGGCAAGGCGCCGTTATCGCTTCCGAGGCGGCCCCGGCGAGCCGGGGCAACCAGGGTGGTACCGCGGGGTGCTCAGTAAGTCCCGTCCCTGATGCAGGGGCGGGTTTTTTATTGCCGGCCGACTTCCTTCGGCGGCAGGAGGAGCCAGAGATGACGACAGCCAGTACGTTGAACAGGTCGGACCTGAGGTACGATCCCGCCGGCATCGAGCCCAAGTGGCAGGGCCGGTGGGAGAGCAGCGGGACCTACAGGGTGGACGACGACGATCCGCGCCCCAAGCGGTACGAGCTCACCATGTACCCCTACCCGTCGGGCGACCTGCACATCGGCCACTGGTACGCGATGTCCGGCGCCGACGCCCACGCCCGTTTCATGCGGATGCGCGGGTACAACGTCCTGCATCCGATGGGCTTCGACGCGTTTGGGCTGAACGCCGAGAACGCGGCAATCGAGCGCGGCATCCATCCCGCCAAGTGGACCATGGACAACATCGAGAAGATGCGGGAGCAGTTCCGCTCGATGGGGCCGGTCTACGACTGGGACCGCGAGCTCGTGACGTGCGTGCCCGAGTACTACAGGTGGAACCAGTGGATATTCCTGAAGTTCCTGGAGGCCGGCCTGGCCTACCGTGACTTCGCGCCCGCGAACTGGTGCCCGACAGACAACACCGTGCTGGCCAACGAGCAGGTCGTGGACGGTCGCTGCGAGCGGTGCGACACCGAGGTCGTACGGCGCGAGTTGAACCAGTGGCTGTTCCGCGTCACAGAGTACGCGGACGAGCTGCTCGACCACTCGAAGATCGACTGGCCCGAGAAGATCAACGTCATGCAGACCAACTGGATCGGCCGCAGCGAGGGCGTCGACATCGAGTTCGACATATCCGAGTACGGCCTGGACCAGACGACGCTGACGACCTTCACGACCCGTATCGACACGATTTTCGGCGTGACGTTCGTCGTGCTGGCCCCGGAGCACCCGCTGGTAGGCAAGCTGACGATGCCCGAGCACAGGGCCGAGGTCGAGGCCTACGTCGACCAGGCCCGCCGCCAGACCGAGATCGAGCGTATGTCTACCGAGAAGGTCAAGACAGGCGTGTTCACCGGCGCCTACGCAGTCAACAGGCTGAACGGGGACCGCGTTCCCATCCTGATCGGCGACTACGTCCTGCTCACCTACGGCACCGGCATCGTGATGGGGGTTCCCGCGCACGATCAGCGCGACTTCGAGTTCGCAACGAAGTACGATCTGCCGATCAGGGTCGTTGTCGCGCCACCGGACTGGGACGGCAGCGAGTTGACCGAGGCCTACGTGGACGTTGGAACGCAGGTGAGTTCCGGCCGTTTCGACGGCCTGCCCAGCGCCGAGGGCAAGGAGAGGATAGCCGACTTCATCGAGGAGCAGGGTTGGGGCAAGAGGGCCGTCCAGTACCGGATGCGCGACTGGCTCATCTCGCGGCAGCGCTACTGGGGCACGCCCATTCCGATCATCTACTGCGGCGAATGCGGCACAGTGCCCGTTCCCGAGGACGAGCTGCCGGTGCTGCTTCCGGAGGACTCCGAGTTCCGACCGACCGGAGAGTCCCCGCTGGCGCTGCACGAGGGGTTCGTAAACACGCCCTGCCCGCGCTGCGGCAGTCCGGCCAAGCGCGAGACCGACACGATGGACACGTTCGTAGACTCCTCGTGGTACCAGTTCCGGTTCGCCAGCCCCAGGTCGAACGACGCTATCTTCGACCGCGAGGCGGTCGCGACGTGGGCCCCTGTCGACCAGTACACGGGCGGGGTGGAGCACGCGGTCATGCACCTGCTGTACGCGCGCTTCTTCACGAAGGCGATGCGCGACCTGGGTCTGCTGGACTTCGACGAGCCTTTCGTCCACCTGTTCAACCAGGGTCATATCCTGTCCGAGGGCGAGAAGATGAGCAAGTCCCGCGGCAATGTGGTCGCGCCGGACGAGTTTGTCGGCGAGTATGGCGCGGACTCCGTGCGCTGCTACCTGATGTTCATTGGCCCCTGGGACCAGGGTGGGAGCTGGAGCGAGTCGGGCATCAACGGCGTCTCCAGGTGGCTGAAGCGCGTCTGGGACATGTGCACGAGGGACAGCGCGGAGCTGGACTCGTCGCCGGTCGACGAGGGCGCGGTTCGAGACCTGGAGCGCACCGTCCACAAGACGATCAGGCGCGTCACCGAGGACCTGGAGAGGTTCAAGTTCAACACGTCCCTGGCCGCGCTGATGGAGTGCAGCAACACGATGGGCCGCGCCTGGGAGGCCGGCTCACTGAGTTCGGACGCCTGGGATGGCGCCGTCGAGAAGCTGCTGCTACTGCTGGCCCCGATGGCCCCTCACATCAGCGAGGAGCTGTGGGAGCGGACGGGGCGGGAGTTCAGCATTCACAATCAGCCGCTGCCGTCGTGGGACCCGGAGCTGGCGACGGACGAGGTGGTAACGCTGGTCGTGCAGGTCAACGGCAGGCTGCGGGACCGGCTGGAGGTCCCCGTGTCCATCACCGAGGATGAGGCGCGCGAGGCTGCCCTGTCGAGCAGACGGGTGGCCGTCCACACGGAGGGCAAGCAGGTCATGCGGGTGATCTACGTTACCGGGAAGCTGGTCAACGTAGTGGCGAAGTAGGTCGACGCGGACTACCGCCGCCGGAAGATTCGCTCTCGGATCCTGCTGGCGAGGTCCTGTTCGCCATCCCTGGGAGGGATGAGGACCCAGATCGCCAGCAGGGCTCCGAATACTGCGGCAGGCAGCGCGGCTTCCAGCCACCAGTCAGGCATCAGGCCTCCGGGCCCCGTTCCGACGGGAATCGGAGGCCCGTGGGCAGCCTAGCTTGCAGCGAATTCGGCCTCACGCCCTGCGTCCTTCAGCCTGACGGGTGAGCCAGTGTCGTGACCGAGCGCGCCGATAATCAGCCTCGCGGCTTCCTGCGCCGTCATTCGGTCGAGATTGACGGTGAGGTCGAAGGAGGTCGTGTCGTCGATGTCGCCGCCCCACAGATGGCGGGAGACCGACAGCACCTCGCCATCGGCGTCCTTCAGCCGCTTTGCGGCCTCGTCCTCGGACATGGCCTCCTGAGCCGCCACGTTCCCGGCCCGCTTCTCGAAGGAGGAGGCCACGAACACGTTGAGGCTTCCACCGTGCCTGGCGGCGACGCGATGGGACCCGTGACCGTGCATGATCACGCCGCCCTCCCTGCAGAGCCTCTTGACTACTCCGGTCAGGGCGCCTTCGTACTGATCCTTGGTGAGCTGGTCGCTGAGCAGGTCGTGCTCCAGTGAGGGGTCCGGCCTGAAGACGTACGCAGCGTCGTAGGTGGCCGACCACTCCATGGGAACCACTACCGAGTTGAGCAGCCGCGTCCAGAAGGAACGGAAGCTGGCCTCGAATCCCTCGAGATCGGCGGCGGAGCACTTCAGGCGGCGGAGCAGCTCGTCACGTATCTCATTGTCCACCAGCCGGCTGCCGAGCATGTTGGCGACCTCGTAGGCCACCTCCTCGGAGCGGCTCCCAGGGAGGCCGGTGATGGTTACGACCTCGCTGGGCCTGGGCCTCTCCTCCGCGGGCTGCCTCTTCATGTACGACCGCGCGTCGATGGTCAGAATATAGGCATTGAGGACGCTGCCATCGGTCCGTGTCCGCAGCTCGCGCTTGTCGGACCGCAGGAAGCCCAGCTTCTCGAACAGCCCGAGCGCGGGTACGTTGTTCTCGGGCACATTCACCCATGCCCTGTCCAGCTTCAGCGTCGAGAATACCCGGTCCATCAGGACGATCACGGTCGCAGCGCCGTAGCCATGGTGCCACAGGTCCTTGCGGCCTATGAGGAGGGAGATCTCCGCTCCTTCCTGGCCGTTGATAATGATCTGGCACTCACCGACGTGTTCGTCGTGGTCGTTGTAGATGGAGAAGATCAGTCGCTTCGGGTCACTGAAAATGTGGCGCCACTCGTTGTCGGTCGACTCGAGCATGTGGGCGGGCTCATAGCTGCGGTGGATTGGCTCGCCCCAGGCATACTGGCCGAACCAGCGGGAAGAGACCTCGGCATCCTCCAGCCACCATGCGACTCTGTCTACGTCGTCGCGAGAAACCGATTTGAGAGAGATATTGGGAAGCATTTGGTCCACCTCCTTCTAGCTAGCATTCTCGCACCTGATAGTGCGTATCCAACCTATCGGGCCAGCTTAACCGGTCGCCAACGTCAATGTCAATATTGCAGTTTTATTCATAAGTTTTTCGTCACTTGTCGGCCGCGTTCACACCGACTCTGGGATAATACCCTTCGGTTACATAGCAAAGAACATGCATCCAATCGCAGGAAAAGGATTTCATGTCTTCTGGGTCATTGAACGAGACGCAAAGTATGGAAGTCAGTAGGACTGACTCCTATCCAAAACGGCGCGTATATTCTTCCGAAATCTCGTCCAAAAGGCACCCTTCGCCGTCCTCCATGCCCGTCAATATACGGAAGCAGTCACTACAACACGCCACAGGGCAATCGCACTTAGGCCGACCTGGCGCCACTCTGGCGGAAAGACGGAGGCCTCACCACCAAAATCGGTCTCTCAGGTGACGGAAACTGTTAGATTCGGGCCGGATTTCCGCCTTATGCGGGGAGGATACGATCATTGCAGACAAATGCGACCCAAATCCCCCACCTAAATGGCGGCGACGCCCTAATGGCAAGGGGAGGGCTGGTTTCAAACCAGCCCCTACGGGGTGATGGCTGATAGATATGGCGCCGAATGTGGAGGTGGGGAATCTGGGTGCGATTGCCCTGCTTGCGATTGCCCTGCTCAAGTAAACTGGAGCGGGAACGACAACGCCGCCGATCTGTTAGTCTGTAAGTGTATGAAATCCTCGACCCGCACCTTCATCACACTTGCCATCGTCTTCCTGCCCTTAGCCGTAGTGTGGCTCTCGTATCTCCTTGACTGGGATCTGGCGCGGGGCGACCGCATCGTATTTGTCGCCCTGCTCGGGTTCGCCATTGCCTGGCTGTACAGGCTGGGCCAGAAGCGGATAGGCAGAGAGGAGTGGCGGAGGCGACGCTGGTGATCCGTGCGTGGTGCTATAATCCGCCCCGCAAACGGCCCGTACGGAGGCGATGCCCATGGACCTGAAAGGCACGCTAGCCATAGTTACCGGCGGCAGCGGTGGACTGGGCGGGCGCATATGCCACGCCCTGGCCGACGAGGGCGCGAACATTGCGGTCCTGTACAACTCAGGCCGAGAGCAGGCCGAGCGTATTGCGTCCGAGGTGGCCGCAAAGGGAGTCCAGGCCAAGCCGGTGCAATGCGACGTGACGGACCCGGCAGGCGTGTCTGCCGCCGCGGAGGCCGTTCTGGAGGACTTCGGCAGGATCGACATCCTGGTCAACGACGCGGGCTACAACAAGTGGATCCCCTTCAGCGACCTGGACGCGATGACCTACGAGGACTGGACGCGCATCTTCGACGTCAACCTGACGGGGCCGATGCTGTGCATCAAGGCCGTGGTCCCGGCGATGAAGCGGCAGGGAGCCGGCAGGATAGTGAACATTTCCTCGGTCGCGGGCCTGGAGCCCACGGGCTCATCGATCCCCTACGCGGTAGCCAAGTCGGCCCTCATCCACATGACCAAGTGCATGGCCGTCGGCCTAGCGCCCGAGATCCAGGTCAACTGCATAGCGCCGGGCTACCTGGTGGGCACGAAGATGTCCGATAACCTCGCGCCCGAGTACAGGAAGAGCGCCGTCGAGGGGGCGCTTCTCAAACGGGCGGCCGACAAGGACGACATTGCCAGACAGGTGGCGCTCTTCTGCTCCACCGACAGCGTAACGGGCCAGACTTTGGCCATGGACTCAGGGCGAGTCTTCCACTAATCGGAGGGCCACAAGCCGCAAACCGCGCGTCGCACCGATTCGTCCGACGCGCCAAACACAGGTATGGAGGAGCCACTCACTTGATGAGCGAAGCAGAATTCTACGACGTGGTGATCGCAGGGCAGGGCGCGGCCGCCTTTGCCGCCGGGATGTACTCAGCCCGGTACCAGGTATCGACGGTCGTCATAGGAGAAACCTTCGGCGGCGAGACGGCCATTGGCGGGCTCATCGAGAACTACCCCGGCTATCCTGAAATCGACGGGTTCGACCTGATGATGAAGTTCCGGGAGTCGGTCGAACGGTACGGGGTCCCGATCGTCGACGACAAGGTCGTCTCGATCGCCAAGAGGGGCGACGGCTTCGAGGTCGGGACCGAGGGCGGCCTGACGTACATGGCCGCTTCGGTCATCATCGCGGTGGGCAGGGAGCGCAGAACCCTCGATCTGGAGCACGAGGAGGAGTGGACCGGGCGGGGCGTCTCCTACTGCTCGGTCTGCGACGCGCCGCTGCACCGCGGCAACATCGTAGCTGTGGTAGGAGGGGGAGACTCGGCAGTCAAGGGCGCTACCCTGCTCAGCAAGTATGCCGAGAAGGTGTACATCATCTACCGTCGCGAGGCGTTCAACCGGCCCGAGCCCGTCAACCTCAGGCACCTGGACGAGGCGGCCAACGTGGAGAAGATCTTCAGCACGAACGTCATCGAATTGAAGGGCGTCGACGGGCTGGACAGCATCGTGCTAGACCGCGGGCACAACGGGACGAGAGAGCTCGATGTTCACGGCATCTTCATCGAGATCGGCGCGGACCCCAGGGTCGATCTGGCGAAGCAGCTCGGGGTGAACCTGAACGACATCGAGGAGATCGTCGTCGACAAGATGGGCCGGACGAACGTCGGCGGCATCATGGCAGCCGGCGACATCACGGACGCGTCGGGCGACCTGAAGCAGACCATCACGGCAGCATCCCAGGGGGCCCTGGCGGCGACCGCCGCGTACGAGTGGGCAAGCGCCCACCCGATCGCGCACAGCCGGCAAGCCGCAGCCGTTACCTAGCCACGCCGAAGGAAGACAGGGTAAAGCCGGCGCAGGGGCGGAAGGCGGCCTTGCTCCTGCCTGCGCCGGTTCGGTGGAGGTTAGGACGGAATCTTTGTATCGGCCTTCAGGCCGAGGGTGTCGATGCCTCTGCGCACCTGGCCCAGGACCGTTGACAGGCGCTCCTCGAGGTCGAACAGGGTCTCCCTGGCGTACTGGTTCGAGCCTTCACGCCGATGGTTCGCAAGGGTTTCGGCGTCCTCGACTATCTTGTATGCGCGGCGCTGCGCGTCCTGAGTGATCTCCTGCGCCTGCTGGAGGGCCGCCTGGTGGATGTTCTCCGCCTTCATCTCGGCCTGACGGACTATCTCGGTCTCGTCCAGCCGCGCAGACTGCTCCTGCCTCGCGCCATCCTTGATGCGCTTCGCCTCCAGGTTGGCCTGGTTGACCATCGACTCCTTCTGGCGAAGGATCTCCCTGGCCTCCTGGATATCCGCAGGAATTGCCGTCCGAAGAGCGGCCGAGAGGGACGATAGCCGCTCCGCGTCGACCATGACCTTCTTGCGCATACCCGGCACCTTGTTGGCCGTGCTATTGAGCGAATCCATCTCTTCTATGACCTGAATGATATCTATGACTGCGCCCCCTTTCGCTCCGCGTCTACTGCGCCGAGCCGTACTTAGCTTGCATCTCGGACACCACGCAGTCAGGGACGAGTCCCCGCACGTCGCCTCCGAGCTTTGCTACCTCTTTGATGCGGGTCGAGTAGATGAACAGGTGCTGAAGCGTGCTCATCAGGCACACCACGTCCACATCGGGGTCCAATGTCCGCCACATCAGCGCCATCTCGAACTCGGTCTCGAAGTCCAGGCCCGCCCTCAGCCCGCGAACGATGAAACTCGCCCCGACGCTGCGCACGAGATGCGGCGCGACCAGCCCCGAGAAAGCCACGACGTCGACGTTGTCGAGATGTCCAACCGCCTTTTCGACAAGGGCGACCCGCTCCCTGGACGAAAAGAGAATCTGCTTGGGCGGACTCTCGTAGACTGCTATCACAAGGCGGTCGAAGACGGCCGAGGCGCGCGTCGCCACGTCGACGTGTCCATTGTGGACGGGGTCGAAGCTGCCAGGGTAGACGGCTATGTTCATTCATCTCGCCTCAGGCTGTAGACTGACACCGAAGTGTCGCCGTACCTTCGGCTCCTGGCCCTCACAAGGCCCCCGTAAGCCGGGGCGAGCTCGAGCCTCGACGAATGCTCCGCCACTACTATCGAATCCTGTTCCAACATGCCACCTTCGTTCAGCTGCGTCATTACGTTCGCCCAGGGGTCGGCGTCGTATGGAGGGTCTATCAGCACCAGGCCGAATGGGCCATCCAATCTCGCCAGCGCCTTCTCTACGCGCCCGACGTGCACCTTTCCCCGATTCTCCAAGCCCA
Source organism: Dehalococcoidia bacterium (assembly GCA_965261325.1). GTDB lineage: Bacteria > Chloroflexota > Dehalococcoidia > Lucifugimonadales > CAJWER01. The sequence goes on along the minus strand of CBDHCU010000009.1, from coordinate 995,588 downwards.
GGACCTCCAGGTTAGCCCTGATGTCCCTGCATCGGCCCGCGTCGCTCTCGACGAACTCGGCCGAGCCAGCGCCTCGACTCAGCGCCTCGATTCCCAAGGCGCCCGTGCCCGCATACAGGTCGAGCACGTCGGCCGACTCAACGGCTCCAAGCCCGATCATCGAGAACACTGCCGCCCTCACCCGCTCCGACGTGGGCCTCAGGTCTGCGCTCCGCGACGCTCTCAGGAGGCGACCACGTTTGGAGCCGCCGGTAATTCGGGTCGTCATCGGACCGGCGCCGACCTCTCCATACTCCTCCGCTGCGAATGACTGCGCGATGCTAGCACCGTTCTTGGTCAGTTATAAAGGGGAAATACAATGTCTTTTTGAGAAATGACACAATATTGGGTCCGCCACACAGTTCAAGCCGACCCGTTAGAGGACGCGCATTCTCGCTGCCACGATCGATGGGACCCAAATCCCCCACCTAAATGGCGGCGACGCCCTAATGGCAAGGGGAGGGCTGGTCCCAGATCCACCACCTAATTTGGACGGATGGCGTGACGGACTGCCTCTGAGGCTATGGCTGTGCACCTTGCCGGGGATGGGTTCCCGCCCCCGACTGCTCGGGGGCAGGCTCTTCGCGGGAATGACGGAGGTGGGGGATTTGGCTGGTTTGAAACCAGCCCCTACGGGGTGATGGCTGATAGATATGGCGCCGAATGTGGAGGTGGGGAATCTGGGTGGGAGGGGTGGGTTTGCAAATTACCAAGTCACCGTGATGCCGCCGTATATGTGCGGCCAGGGAGTGGGTTCCCGCCCCGTATCGCGTACGGGGCAGGCTCTTCGCGGGAATGACGGCTTTACGGCGCGCTCAAAATGAATTGGCATGTTGCAAACCCGCGCCTACGCCGCTGCGTGCATTATGGCAATCCGGTCACTCAATACATGGCCGCAAAAAGGCAACTTGGTATAAGATATTGGCTGCGAACTAGACCTATCCCAATCTGGAAACTGGGCCACATGACCAGCTACAAGTACAAGGTTTACCGTGTCGGCGTGCATGCTCGCGACCTGCTGGAGCCGGAGCGACTGGAGTTGGAGAAGGTCGGGGCGGAACAGATCGTGCTGCCCCGGATCGAGGGCGACGAGCTCATCGAGAAGGCCCGGGATGCCCATGGGATCATCGACGTGGACTCGCCTATCACCCGGCGGGACATGGAAGCGATGGAAGATCTCAAGGTCGTCCTGAGGACGGGCGTCGGGGTGGACGTCATCGACGTGGACGCCGCGACCGCCCTGGGCATCGCGGTCGTATGCGTGCCCGACCTGTGGATTCGCGAGGTAGCCAACCACGCCTTCGCCCTGCTTCTGGCGTGCAACCGGCGGCTGCTGAAGCTGGACTCGATCATACGGTCCGGCGGCTGGGTGCCGGTCATCCCCTCCCCCGTCGGCAGCATCCACGGCGAGACATTAGGCATCGTCGGCTTCGGCCGCATAGGGAGGGCCTTGGCGTCGAGGGCGCAGGCGTTCGAGATGAAGGTCGTCGCCCACGACCCGTACCTGCCAGTCGAGGTATTCGAACAGGAGGACGTGGAGCCTGTATCGTTCGACGAGCTGCTGCGGCGCTCAGACTACATATCGGTGCACAGCCCCAAGACGGACGAGACGACGCACATGTTCGGTGATTCCGCCTTCGCGAAGATGAAGAGGACGGCGTACCTCATCAATACATCGCGGGGCCCAGTCGTAGACCAGGAAGCCCTGGTGCGGGCTCTCGAGGCAGGCAAGATCGCTGGAGCGGGTCTCGACGTGCTGGAGAAGGAGCCCCCGCCGGCGGACGAGCCGCTTCTTGGGATGGACAACGTGATATTGACCCCTCACTCGTCCTACTACTCGGACGCGGCCATAGCGAACCTGCCGGTGAGGTGCGGCCAGGAGGTCGCCCGCGTGCTCACCGGCCGCCGTCCGCTGAACCTGTTCAACCCGAAGGTGCTGGAGAAGCTTCCGCTGGCCGAGTAGGCCGAACCGAAGAGATGCGACGCAGGAGGTCGAGGATGTACAGGCTCGAAGTGATGAACCCTGTCGCGCCGGTCTTGGGCGACGTGGAGGCGACGCCTCCGGCTCCCAGGCCGGACAGCCTGGAGGGCAAGACCATCGGCCTGGTCTGGAACGGCAAGGCCAACGGCGACGTGGCCCTGAAGAGGGCGGGCGAGCTGATCAGGCGCAGGGTGCCTGACGTGTCGCTCAAGTTCTACAGCGGCGCCCTGCCTACCCCCAAGCCGGTCATGGGCCGGGTCAAGAGCGAGGTGGACGTCGCCATCGGCTGCACCGCCGATTGAGGGTCGTGCACGTCGTGGATGATCCACGACATGGTCGATCTCGAGAAGGCGGGTATTCCCACCGCGACGATCCTGTCCGAGGGGTTTCAGGACGACGCGATAGCCAGCGCGAAAGCCTTCGGGATGCGCAGCACGCCGTTCACGGTCGTGCCCAAGGTATACAACAACGTAACGGTCGAGGAGGCGATCGAGCAGACCGACCCGTGCGTGGACGACGTGGTGAGGCTCCTCACCACTCAGAGCAATGGGTACGAGCTCGAGAAGGCGGCCCTGGCCGGGCTGAATGCCGGCCCGGAGTCCTTCGAAGGCGTGGACCAGCTCGACGCCCTGGCCAAGTTCAACGAGACCTTCCTCGACAATGATTGGGGCGACGGCTTCCCGCTCATTCCGCCCACAGCCGAGAGCGTCGAGGAGATGCTTACCGGTACTACGTTGCCGCGCGATGAGGTCGTGTGCCTGCTGCCGCCGGGGTCGGGGTATGCGACCGTAGAGAAGATCGCCGTGAACGCCGTCATGGCAGGCTGCAGGCCGGAGCACCTCCCCGTCGTCATTGCCGGCGCGAAGGCCCTGTCGATGCTGGACCCCCAGGACGCCAGGGGCTTCCTGATGTCCACCAGCGCGAACGGACCTCTCTTCGTGGTCAACGGGCCCATCGCCCGCGAGCTGGGAATCAACTCCAAGAGGGCCGCGCTCGGCCCCGGCCGCCAGTCCAGGGTCAACATCGTCATTGGGCGGGCCCTGATACTGACGCTGAAGAATGTGGGCCACTGGTACCCCGGCCACTTGGACATGGACACGATAGGCACTACACGCAAGTTCCCGCAGCTAATCGCGGAGAACGAGGACGACACCCCGTGGGAGCCGTTCCACGTCGAGCAGGGGTTCGACGCGGACGCCAGCACGATCACGGTGTTCAGCACAGGGTGGGAGGCCGACGTGGGGGACCAGGGCAACAACACGGGCGAGGGACTGCTTCGCACCATCGCCTATAGCTGCACGTCGGGCGGGGGGAGTTACATCGCGAACCTTGCGGGCGAGCTGGACGACGCGCAACGGGGCGCGGTCCTGATACTCATGGCCCCGGCCCACGCGAGGCCGATCGCCGGGGACGGCTTCACCAAGCGCTCGGCGCGGACATTCATACACGCCCACGCAAAGAGGCCTGCGCGCGAGCTCATCAACAACTTCAATGTGCCCGAGAAGGTGCGGGTCGCGTGGAAGTGGCTGTACGACCTGCCGCCGATGGAGCAGGAGAGGGTCGTGCTGCCCGTGCAGGAGTCGGCCGACCGCTATTATGTCGTGTGCGCGGGCGCGAACGACAGGGCCAAGGACCTGGTCTTTGGCACCAACACGCCGGCGACAGCGGCAATAGAGCATAGGGCTGTACCTGCGGGATAGGCATAGAGGGAGCCGGATACCTGTTCAGAGTTGATGAGACACTGGCCGGGACGCGCTGGCGGCGGCGGTATCCTCCTCATCCCAGCCTTCTCCCGCCAGGGGAGAAGGGGCAAGAGCCCCGCCGCTGCCAGGTCCGAGTCGTATCAGCTCACTGAACCTGAACAGTTACGGTGCTGCAGGGCCTTTCCAAAGTCCGTTCGTGGTGAGCCTGTCGAACCACAATTGGGGCCTTCGACAAGCTCAGGCCGAACGGCAAGGTACGACCCTATCTCAACAATGGAAAGGCCCTGACGGCGCTCCCAGATCCACCACCTAATTTGGACGGATGGCGTGACGGACTGCCTCTGAGGCTATGGCTGTGCACCTTGCCGGGGATGGGTTCCCGCCCCCGACTGCTCGGGGGCAGGCTCTTCGCGGGAATGACGGAGATGGGGGATTTGGGGCGCTGAACCCCGGTTGACTGCCGTACGGGGCGCTGCTAAACTCGCTTCCGGCGCCCGGCAGGGCGGTGCGCCGCACCCTTCAGGACTACGGAGGAACCTGAAATTGGCTACCGATGTGATTGGCACAATCGACGAGATCATCGAAGGAAAGAGCCTGCTTACGCACCCGTTCTACCAGGCCTGGAACGAGGGGACGCTGCCGGTAGAGTCCCTCAAGGAGTACGCGGCACAGTACTACCACTTCGAGAGCGCGTACCCGACCTTCCTGAGCGGGGTCCACCACCGGTGCACCGACCCGTCAGTTCGCCAGCACCTGCTGGACAACCTCTGGGACGAGGAGCACGGAGAGGACAACCACGTCGAGCTTTGGCTGAGGTTCTGTGAGGGCCTGGGCGTCGACCGCAGCGAGGTCATGGAAAGCACCCCTCTGGACGCGACCACGAGCCTGGTGGACACCTACAAGAGCCTGACGTCGTCCGGGTCCACGGCTGCCGGGGCCGCAGCGCTGTACGCCTTCGAATCCCAGGTGCCGAAGGTGGCCACGGCCAAGATAGCCGGGCTCCGCGAGAACTACGGCATCGAGGACACCCGCACCACCTCCTTCTTCGAGGTGCACAAGACCCTCGACGAGCAGCATTCGGACGCCGAGCGCCAGATGATCGAGGCCATGACGACCACAGAGTCGGACCGGGCCGCCGCGGTAATGGCAACGGACATCGCCACCGAGTCGCTTTGGCGATTCCTGGACGGGGTCTACTAGGCGTCCGCGACCCGATGCCACTCGAAGCAGGGTACTCCTAGCCTGACCCCTTGCCCTCAGCCCAGATGGCGGCGGCGCCCGTACCGAGGATTATCGCGCCGTCGCCCGGCTCCATCACCGTCCCGCCCTCAGGGGTGAACAGGATGGAGCCGTCGCTCCTGGTCAAGGCCAGGACGCGAGCGTCGTTGGCCGCTGCGAAGCCGTCCACAGTTTCTCCCGCAAGAGGCGAGCCCGCGACGATCTCTATCTCGGAGATCCTCGGGCCGGCCCTGGCTGGATCGACTATGTCGTCGAAGAAGTCGACTGCCATGGGTCTGATGGCGGAGAGGCCGCCTGTCCTGTACGGCGTCACGACGCGCTCCGCGCCAGCTATGATCAGCTTCTCGGTGGTCTCCGCGTCGTCGGCACGGGCGACGATGGTGAGCTCGGAGGTGATCGCGCTTGCGGTCAGCGTGATCACCACGTTGTCGCTGTCGCTGCCGGAAGCCGTGATTAGCCCGCGGGCGCGTTCGACGCCAGCCATTCGGAGGGTCTCATTGTGCGTGGCGTTCCCGCAGATCGCAAGGATGCCATCGGCCTCCGCAGCCTCCACCGCGGCCTCGCTGGTGTCAATTACGACGAAGGACGCTTCCTCGCCGCGGAAGACGGCGGCGACCTCCCTACCCACTCTGCCGTAGCCGCATAGTATGTAGTGCTGTTCGAGCGCCTCGATCATTGCCCTCATTCTTCGCCTCCGAAACAGGCCCTTGAGCACCTCGTCTTCCACCACCGCCTGCACCGTCACGGTGAGAATGTACAGCATCAGGCCTACTCCGCCTAACATGACGAACAGGTTGAAGGCGCGGCCCGCCTGCGAGAGGGGCCTTACCTCGCCGTACCCGACCGTGGTCATCGTCACGACGGTCATGTAGGCGGCATCGAAGACGCTCCAGCCCTCTATGACCACGTAGCCGGTCGTGCCGGCAACGAGGACCGCCAGAAGGGCTATGCCTCCCCGCGTGACGCGGCTGGACCCTCCGGCGACCAGCAGGTTCCCCAGGAATCGTCTGATGACCAAGGCCAAGTCCTCAGCGGCGATATTAGGCACGCGGGCACTCAACCAGAGGACGGTCTGCGCCCGACAAAATCGAGAGCCGATACTCGGCCAAAGGGCCTCGGCAGTATGCCGGGGGCGTCTACTTGATGAGGAGGACGAACAGTCCCTTCGCAAAGACCAGGAAGATGAAGAAGGCGATGAAGAAGGTGAAGACCTTTATGCCCATGAAGTAGACGAGAAAGACCAGGAACCCCAGCGCGATCAGCGCCGCGAAGAGGTACATCGCCTTCTCCACCACATCGGCGAACGAGTCTACCTTCACCGCCCTGGTGACCGAGCTACGGAATGCGTCCCTGAACTCTGCAGTCAGCATTTGTCTCGGATTGACCATTGCCATGCTCTCCCGGGATACTAGGTTGTGTTGACATTCGAGCGGCTCCCAGTCAAATGTCATTCTGAACGTAGCGAAGCGGAGTGAAGAATCTAAAGCGGTTGAGGTATCCTCATGCATAGGCCTTAGATTCTTCGTCGCTTCGCTCCTCAGAATGACATTTTGGACCGCTTGCTGAGTTATAAATGGCCTGGTATGTCAAATGTCAACACTACCTAGTACTGCTTCAATCTAAATATGACAGAACCCTCGGCTTGCCGTCATTCCCGCGCCGTATATGTGCGGCCAGGGAGTGGGTTCCCGCCCCGTATCGAGTACGGGGCAGGCTCTTCGCGGGAATGACGGCTTTACGGCGCGCTCAAAATGAATTGGTATTACTATGCCTTTCTGGAGGGGGTGAGGACCCAGAAGGAGACTCGCCTTCTCACTGGTCCTCCTGGCTCAATATGGCTAGCAACTCCTTCACGTCTTCGATCTCACTGCGTACGTAGTCCAACTCCATCGCGTCTTCGTAGAAGTTCTGGTACAGCCCGTTAGCGACTGCGAACAGCGTCTTAAGCCTCGGCTCCCCCATCTCCCTGGACAGGCGGTCCACTATTCTGAAGACATCCGCGTGTGTTCTGTACAACCATCCTCGCTGCTCCGCGATGCCCTTCAGATGATGAGCGGCGGCTCCCCATGCCTTTTCAGAAGCCTGCAGCCTATCGCCATTGGTCACCTGCTCCTCGGCATGCTGGAGCAGCCGCTCGCTGTGGACCGCGTGACTTTCTATGGGTTGCTTGACGACCATGATTCAGTCTCAATGCCCGATTATACAACACATCCCCAACCTCAATGCTCTCCCCTGGGAACGGGGTAACTGTTCAGTCTTGGTGCGAGGAAGCCCCCCCCACCCCTGGATACCCGCCCCCGACTGCTCGGGGGCAGGCTCTTCGCGGGTATGACGGTGGACTGTGCGCATCCAGTATTCTCACGAATCTGAACAGCTACGGAACGGGCGCCGCTGCTGTAGGGTGTCGGACATCTAAACGTGGAAGATGTACATGTCACGGTTGTCCACGGGAAGGTCGATCCAGACGCCGCCCCTGTGATGGCTCTCGGCCACTGCTATGCAGGCCTCGGTTACGTGGTGCGTGACGGCGATGCCGCCGTGGGCCTCGCGCCCCTGCTCGTGAGCGTCCACCAGGTCCTCGAGGCAGGCGAGCGTGTTGTTCATCGGTTCGGTGGCAGGGAAGGCAGCGTCCAGCATCTGGGGCCGGCCTTCGCCACTCGACGCCTTGCGCATGGCTACGGAGGAGCCATTGTTCATGGTGCGGATCGTGCCCTCGCTGCCGATCACCTCGAACTCAAATCCGCCCCCGGGAACCGTGGAGGCCATCAGGCCGTCCTCGAACTCCAGCTGGTAGACGGCCCGCGGGTCCGACTCGATCCTGTTGCCTTCGATGCGCGTGTCCCGGGGGATGAGCTCCCCGCGAACGGCCCCTATCTTCCGGTCTCCGACCAGGTATGAGAGGGTATCGATGGAGTGGATGTGCCCATGCATCAGGCTCGAGCCGCCGTAGTGCACGGCCGTCTGGACCTCGCCTATCTCGCCGTCGTCCACAGCCTTGCGGGCCGCCTTGTAGGCGTTGTTGTGCCTGCGCAGCAGGCCGGAGCCGTACTTCACGCCCCTGCTCTGGCACGCCTCCAGGACGGCGTCGGCCTTGGCTATCGAGCACGACATGGCCTTTTCGACGAAGAGCATGGGGACGCCGGCCTCGACCACCTCGATGGCGTCGGCGGCGTGAGAGTCGCCGGTGAAGTCGGTGGACGGCGCCTCCCTTCCGGGTTTCTGCAGACCCGTGGCGGTGGTGCAGATCGCCGCGATGTCCGGGCTGTGGCGCTCCACCATCTCCCGGTAATCCTCGTACACGGGCACACCCCAGTCGCCATTGAACTTGGTGCGCCGCTCCTCCAGCAGGTCGGCTCCAGCCACCAGCTCGAGCCTGTCGCTCTCTTTCGCCGCGTTTGCGATGGACATATCCAGGAAGCTGCCCATGCGGCCCAGCCCTATCACTGCGACACTGTACTTCTTCACTTCAAGCTCCTTTTGAGATGTCTGTCATCCCGGCGCGTCCTGTTCTCAGTAGAGGGTGTCTTTCGTGGTTATTTCGCACCATCGGGACGTCAGCAGGTCCTCGATGAGGATGTCGTGGGCCTCCGGCGTGCCTATGCGGCGGAGGGCTTCCACGGCCTTGCCCCTGACGTACCTGTCCTCGTCGCCAAGCATGCCCTTGAGAGCGGGCACCGATCCGGACGCTGCGGGCCCGATCCGGGCGAGGGCGAGGACTGCGTTGCGCCTGATCACCTCGTCCGGGTCTCCCAGCGAGTCGATCAGGCCCGGAACGGCCTCGTCGCCATCCTGTCCCGCGATGCCCAGGGCTTCGGAGGCGTGGCGGCGCACCTGCAGCGACTCGTCCCCCAGCGCCTCCGTCAGTACGGGAACGGAGGCGGCCGCGGCCGGTCCTATGTCGCCTAGTGTCTCGACTGCCGCGTCTCGCACCCACCAGTCGGGATGGCTGGCGGCCTCGATCAGAGCGGGTACGGCATGGGTTCCGATGGAAGCCAGCGCATAGCTGATGTTCCTGCGAATCTGCTCCGGGCGGTCTGCTGCGGCGAGCCTGCCGTAGGAGACCTCGTCCGGCGGCGCAGCGTCGCCGTAATCTGCCTGCAGCGCATCCATCAGCGGCGCGACCGCGGGTCCGCCCATGCCCGCAAGCTCGTAGGCTGCGTCCAGGCAGGCCTTCTCGTCGGCGTCTACGACCGTGTGCAGGAGGTCGTCGACGGAATTCCCGTTCGACGCGGCCCCATCGTCGTGCCCGTTGCCCCCTGTGTGCCAGTCCCACATGGAGGACCACATGGCGTCGTGGCCGCCCTCGGAACGCCACTCGGCCCCCGCGCCGTCCCAGCTCGGCGCCCTCGGCTCCTCCATGCGGAGGAACAGGAACTTGACCATGTATCGCTTGCGGTCGCTGACGTTCGCGGTCCCACGATGCCAGATGTCGTAGTCCACAATCGCCACGCTTCCGGCGGGAACGGAAAGCGCCATCTCGTCGCGGGCCGTACCCGCCTCCGCCGTGTTGAAGTAGTGGCTGCCGGGCACGAAGGCCGTCGGCCCCATCTCCAGGGTCGTCTCCTGGGGGTAGTACATGGCGAGCGTCCACCGGGTCCGGTGGCGGCGGCGGGAGAAGCCGTCCTTGTGCAGGGTCTGCCCCTCGCTGTGTGGCGGGCGGAAGTGGCAGTGCCGGTGCGGGTGCATGTAGTAGCCGTGGCCCAGGATGCTCTGCAGCGCGCCGTCGACCGCGGGATCGGCCCACACCTTGCCGATGGCCGAGATGCGTGCCATGAGGTTGTTGCCTGGGTTGCCTTCGGTCTCGAATACGTGGTCGATGGAGTCGAAGACGTGCCGGTGGAAATCAGCGTCGAGCTCGGGCTGGACGACGACGTAACCGTCCCTGATGAAGCCCTGCATAGCCTGATCGTCGAGTGTGATGTTCGTCATGTCCGCTTACCGCTAGCGTATTTGGGTGTGCCAAGCGCGAGTGTAGACGCGGAGCCGATGCGTGTCAACGCGGGCAAGCCCAATGAGGTTTCACCGCAGAGGACACAGAGAGCACAGAGGGAGGAGGTGTTGGAGGGAGCGGGAGGGTGCCTTCTCCCGTCCACGTGGGAGGAGGCTGCGGACGAGGCCTACACCTCGGTGTCGTAGACTATCTTGCCGTCCCTCCAGGTTGCGACCGAGCCTGTCGTCTCTATGGCCCGCCTTCGTGCCTTGATCGCGGCCCGGCGCAGTGCGGCTAGTGCGGCGAGAGTGTCGTCGGTCCACTCCTCGGATGTATGCTCGCGTTTGGTCCGATAGTTGCTACCCGCCATCGTTCCTTCCTTCTTCAATGGGCAGAGGTGTGCTCCCCGAGCCATCATACACTATCCACTCGTCGACCAGGTCCTTGTAGATCGAATTGAAGTTGCGCCACCCCGAGTCGAAACGGCGTCGGATCGCTTCTTCCGGCACGTCGTGTCCACCCAGTCGAACCCGCTCCCGGACGCGGGCCACGGCCATGTCCGCCGATGGCAGGCGCAGGAAGTAGAGCTTGACCCAGTAACCCTGCTCCCTCCAACGGGGGATGTGCCGGGCAAAGCCGCGTCCGCTCAGGGTGATCTCGAACGCGAAGCTCTCGCCGTTGCGCACGTAGTCTTCGATCATGTCCAGCATCAGCCTGCCCGCGAGGACCGCGGAGCGCTCCGGCTGGAAGGGATTGACGCCCGACGCTATCAGGTCGGCATTGACGAAGGTGGGGCAGTCCGCCTCGTTGAGCAGGAATTCGGTCGCGAAGGTGGTCTTACCCGCGCCGTTGGGACCGGCGATTATCAGTATCTTCTTCGACAGAGCCATTCCCGCTCATGCAAGATTGAAGACAATGTGGGATTCGTTCTTATACCAATTCATTTTGAGCGCACCGTAAAGCCGTCATTCCCGCGAAGAGCCTGCCCCGTACTCGATACGGGGCGGGAACCCACTCCCTGGCCGCACATATACGGCGGCATCACGGTGACTTGGTATTAGGTAGTGTTGACATTTCATCTTAGCCATATGAGCGCACCGGCGAAATGGAGGAACCCGAGGTATCTGTTCGCGAGCTTGTCGAACCGGGAGAAGATGCGACGGAAATGCTTGATCTTGCCGATGAAGCACTCGACCAAATGGCGTTCTCGGTAGAGATGCTCATCGTATGAGTATTGCGCCTTCCGGTTCGATCTAGGCGGGATCACTGGGATAGCCCCGTTGTCGATGACCGCCTCCCGGAGCTGATGGGAGTCGTATGCACGGTCTGCGATCACATGCTCACTCTCAATGCCAGCTATGAGCTCCTGAGCCTGAGTGACATCGTGCTCCTGCCCTCCGGTCAACCTGAATCTCAACGGGTTGCCAAGTCCGTCGACACCGACATGAACCTTCGTGCTGAACCCGCCTCGGCTGCGACCGAGGGCTTGCGATGCTTGCCCTCCGTTTTTTTGGGTGCGCCCGCAGCGGAGTGATGGGCCCGGACGACGGTGCTGTCGAGGATGAGGTGTTCCATGTCGGGGTCATCGACGAAATGCTGATGCATAAGCTCCCATACTCCGCGGTCACACCATCGGGCGAATCGTTTGTAGACGCTGTTCCAATTACCGTATTCGGCTGGGAGCATCCTCCACTGCGCACCAGTCCGAGTAATCCATAATACGGCCTCGATAAACCGCCTACAATCGGCTTCCTGCCCAACGTATAAGTTTGTCTGACCCCGAAGGAACTCAAGCATTCTTGGCCATTGTTCTGAAGACAGTGTAGCTGTTGACATAGATATAGTATAAAGCAAATGTCAACACTACCTAGTACCGTTTCCAGGTAGTTTTGGCGAACGTCCAGCCCCCCGCCCCTCTGGGTTCCCGCCCCGTATCGAGTACGGGCAGGCTTTTCGCGGGAATGACGGCAATCCGAGGGTTCTGTCATATTTAGATTGAAGCAGTACTAGTCACCACAGTAGGTCGTGGAGGCTGTCTCAGGCGACCCTGGGGATGAAGTGCGGTGGCCGTCTGAGCAGGGTTATCCCGGCGTCGGAGCCCAAGTCGGACTCGGCTGCGGCGACGGCCTCCTCCACGGTGGCGAAGGGCTCGAAGCCGCAGCGCCTGACCGCCTCGAAGTCCCTGACGCCCGCGAAGAATATGCGGCTCAGGTAGCGGCGCGGGATGCCCGTGCTGTTCCACATGAAGAACGGGTGCGAGCCGTGATAGGCATAGCCGTGCCGGTAGCCGTGTATGTACTCGGGCCGGTGGGCGAAATCCTCTACCGCGCCCTCCCATAGCTGGTACGGGTCGGTCTCGTTGGACAGCAGCCGCTGGTAGAACTCCACGTAGGGGGCGAACCGTCGCTCGTCGAACACCGCCTCGAAGGGATGGGCCAGGATGGCGATCCCGCCCTCGCGCACGACTGGCATCCCCTGGAACTGCATCACGGTGTTCGCCATGGCCGAGTTGGCGACGAGTATGGGGTTCATTACTGAGAACTTCGAGTAGCACTCCGCGCCCGGGATGCCGGCTACCAGTATGTCCGCCTGTCCCTCCACGTCCACCACGAGCTGCTCCTCGATGGCGCGAAGGGTGTGTGGATGGACCTCCGTCGGATGGCCGGCGAAGACGGCGATGATGTCCTTCAGCGGGGCGGCGTTGTCGTAGACCGTCTCGATGGCGAAGACGCGCCGGCCCTTCTCGGCCAGCGCCTTCTCGATGAGGCTGCCCTGCTCCCAGACGAGCTTCTTGAACGCGGAGCTCTTGGGGTCGTCGACCGAGTGGCCGCGCGCTGCGGGCCAGGGCCGGTGGTGGTGCCTGATGCTGCGGAAGGTCCCCAGCCCGACGGCCGTAGACTTCCAGCCGCCGTTGAAGGGCGCCCACATCGTGTTGAGGTATATGAACAGGTCCGAATCGACGATGGCGCGGTTCACCTCCACGTCGAATCCTCTGTCCGTGTAGCCGAGGTGCACTAGCTGGTCAGGGTCCTCAGCGTCGTGGCAGTAGAGGTTGTTGTAGCCGAACGAGAGCACGAGCTTGCGGCCCAGGAAGGTCTCCATCTCGACACGGGTCAGCTTGCGGTGGAGCCCCTGGGCGCAGAGGAGCGTGATGTCGCGCAGCTCGACGCCGAGGGACGTAAGCTCCTCGACGATGAGTTCGATGGCCACGCGCCGGAAGTCCGTGCGCTTCGTCTGGAAGTAGGAGCCGGATGCGTCGTCGAACGCGATCGTGACCTTCGCCCTGGGCCCAGCGAGCTTGCGCAGCGGCTCATGGGCGATGGGGTTCTCGATGGCGTCGCGCACGGCCTCGCGGATGTCCGGCACGGGGGTCATCGGCGCCCTGGCGTCGATCACCCTCGTGCGCTCCGGCAGCCGCACAGTGAGGCTCCGGTCGCCGTATGCTATGCTTTCAGTCCGCGTCTCTGCCATGTCTGCCGTCGACCTCCGTCGCTCAGTATATCCGATGTTGCCCTGTCACTCCGAGTCATCCGGTGAAAGGGTGAAGGTCGTAATCCGGTCGGGCGTGTCTGCCTCTCGTCCAATCGGCGATTCACGGAGTGTGCTATGATGCTGTTGCCAAACACGCGACCTTCTGAGAGAAGTCTCGTCTCTTGTGGGTTTGTGACAGGGAGCACTTGTGCCCCTGAGTGGCCCGCAAGGGAAGGAAGCGTGTTTGGCGATTCGCAACCTGTCCACGAGGGCGCTTCTTCATGCGCAGGACCGCCGGCTCGCTTCCCCAAATCCCCCACCTCCGTCATTCCCGCGAAGGCGGGAACCCATCCCCGGCAAGGTGCACAGCCATAGCCTCAGAGGCAGTCCGTCACGCCATCCGTCCAAATTAGGTGGTGGATCTGGGCTTCTATGTGTCATTGCGATTTTCGCGTTGATGATTGCAGGCGGCGTAGCCTGCGGATCTAGCCAGCCCCCATCCAATGAGAGTTGCGATGCTCTACTCCCACGGATCATCAAACTTTCGGAAGAACAGCAAGGGCCATTCTCTGTCAGAATCCTCAAGGTGAGTGACATGACCGAGGTTCGCAAGTCTGACTCCGAATTAGTCTGTCGAGGATTGGCAAAATGGAGTCGTGGTGGTGACGATGACATAGAATTCCATTGGGAGCGTGACGAGGACGGGGATAGCTTCATAGGCTACAAACGCCTATAGCAGCAAGGGAGAGGGCCATGACCAAGAAGCAACGAGTTGTGCGGATACCGGATGATATGCCGCTCCCGACGTTGGCTGAGGACTTCGCGGACGATACCTCGTGACGCCGATTCGAAAGTGGGCGAAGAAGCTGGCCGCGCAGAATGTGGGAGGGAGAAGCATGACCACAGCCCAGACAATTAAGGAGCAGCACGATGCCCTGCAAAGTCAGTGGATTGAGGGTGTTATAAGACATAAGCATCACTACTTGCGTTATCTTCCGCCTCGCGGCAAGGTGGATTTTGTGCTTGTGGCCAAGATGACCAGCATAGGCAAGAAGGATGCGGAAGAGTTGAAACCTGGCGAGCTTTGTTATCCTGCACCACATCTCAACCTCCTTATCTCTAAGGGTGACTTGACCCTGAACTACGGTGTCCATCGATACCTCTGCAAGCCAGGTGAGACCTACTACTTGACGGATTTGGGCAAGTGCGCTATACCGCCCCAGCAACCCAGACGCAAACAAAGAGAAGAGTTTACCTTCTGGTATCCCAAGCTACTGGAGGAACTCGAACTCGTGGCTAAGCGCACAGCCACGGTCGTCGTGGTTGGCAGGGCCACATGGAATTTCTTGCAGAAGCAGTCTGAATTTCCATATCGGCTAGTGGGTCCAATTCTGCACTGGAGCAAACAAACAGTTGGCGCGGCGCAGATGGCTAGCACCCTATTCCCCGCAGAATGGGAGGAATTCAGGCAAACAACAAACAGTGAAGACCTGTACAGGAGCACTGACGAGATCTTCAGTGAAGCCGGGCTAAGCCAATATATGGACACGGTGGGACAGCGAATCAAAGATCGTTTCCGCAACCGTGACATGCACTACATGTTCACCTACAAGAAACAGATGCCCTTAATACGACCTGATATACCCACGTTGTGACCAGCGGGCTTGGCGCCCTACGATTCGATGCGGCGACACATTCAGAGTGATGTGAGTCGTCTTCATTGAGGAGTGCGACGATGGGCCCAGTGTCTGTCAGAGTCGTCATTGCTTCTGCCGATGCTGCTCCATAAGTTCCGCAACGAACCTCTGTCCGGTGTCTTCAGACATGCGAGCGCCGCCGGGGATATAGTCGCCGCTGTGCAGGACTCCTATGTGTTCATGAAGAAAGTCCGCCAGGGTGTCGTCAGTCTCAGTGTGGGTAGGAGTCATCGTCGTGACGAATTGCTCCCTCAGACTGTCGATGACAAGTCTTTCAGGAGTGGTCCCAAGTCGCCGTGCCTGTTCGGCCAACGCGCACTCAATATCGGGTGTGAGCGGGATTATCACGAGTCCGTCCTCGGAGGGAGATCGTAGGCCTCTATCGTCCCCACGAGAGCCTAACACATTGGCCTTGCCCTCACCCGGTCAGCAGTGCTTCCACCTCGACGCGGGTGGGCATCGCCTCCTGCGCTCCGGGCTTTGTGACTGCGAGTGCTCCTGCGGCGGTTCCGTAGCGGGCGGCCTCGGCGACCGTGCGGCCCTCGGCGAGGGCCACGGTGAATGCGCCGCCGAATGCGTCCCCGGCCGCTACTGTGTCGGAGGCGTCGACGTCGTGCGACGTGACGTGGCCCCGGCCCTCCGTCGAGGCGTAGCACGCGCCCTGCTCGCCGAGCTTGACTATGGCAATGGACGCGCCGGCCTCGAGGAGCGCTTCCGCCGCGGCGTGGGCGGACTCCACGTCCGACACGGGTATGCCGGTGAGGGCCTCGGCCTCGGTCTGGTTGGGCGTCACTACGTCGAGGGCGGCGAAGGCCTCGGGCGGCAGGCCGAGGGGCGGCGCCGGGTCCCAGACCACGGTCACGCCCATCTCATTCGCCATCCGCGCGGCCCTGAGTGAGACCTCGTAGGGCGTCTCGAGCTGCAGCATGAGGGCGTCTGCGCCGTCGAGGGCCTTTTCGACGGCAGCCATCTCCCGCTCGCCGCACTGCATGTTCGCGCCGTATATGGCGACTATGTAGTTCTGGCGCTGGTCGTCCAGCAGGATCATCGCTATGCCAGAGGCGTGGTCGGGGTCGACGGAGATGCCGCCAGTGTCGATGCCGTAGCCATTCAGGTCGTCGAGCATCGGCGGGCCGAACACGTCGTCACCCACCCTGCCGATCATCCTCACGTGGGCGCCCATCAGGGCGGCGGCCACTGCCTGGTTCGCGCCCTTGCCGCCCGGCGCGGTGTAGAAATGGTTGCCCATCACGGTCTCGCCGGGCGCGGGCAGCCGGGGAGCCACGCCTATCAGGTCCATGTTGATGCCGCCGAGGACGACGACTGTAGGCCGTTTGCCGGTGGATGTCATTGCCTATCAGCCGATCCTTCCCTGGTCCAGCAGCTCTTCCAGGATGTGGGCGGGGCCGTCCTGGTCGAGGGTGGGAGCGACGCGGTCCGCCACGCTGAGCGCCTCCGGCACCGCGTCCCCGACCGCAACGCCCAGAGCCGCCCACTCGAGCATGTGGACGTCGTTGTAGCCGTTGCCGAATGCGATGGTGCTGCTCGTGTCGATGCCCAGGTGGCCGCAGAGCCACTCCAGGGCCATGTGCTTCCCGCCATTGGGATGGATCATCTCGCAGAAGGTGGGCAGCGACCTGGTGACGTGGAGGCGGGAGTCGAACTGCTCCTCGAGTCTGCGTTCGAGGGCGTGGACGTCGTCCTCGCCTCCCACGGCCAGGAGCCTGGTGGGACTGCGCCCCGCCAGCTTGCGCAGGTCGTCTACGACCAGCACGTCCCGCCTGTTGCGCTCGCTGTAGGCCCTGGCCCACGGCGTCATCTCACTCACGTAGACGTCGTTGTCCAGGTAGACGGCCACGTCGGTCTCCCAGCCGTTCAGTGCGTCGAGGGCTTCCAGTGCCTGGCACTCGGTGAGCGGCAGGTGCCAGAGCACGTCGCCGGTGACCGGGTCCGCTATGTGCGCCCCCTGGTAGGAGATGATTGGCGACCTGAGGTCCAGCGCGGCGGTCGACATCCTGGCGGACTCGAACATGCGTCCGGTTGCCACGGTCACCACGGCGCCCGCCTCGATTACACGGTCGATGATGCGGCGGGTCCTGTCCGAGATTTCGCGATTCGGGCCGCGGATCGTGCCGTCGATGTCCAGGGCAATCAGCTTGTAGGTCATGGAAGCGTGCTAGAATCTGCCGCAGCCAGAGACATGAAGATATCCCCGCGCCAGCTGCTGTGGATGATCGTCATACCCGCCGTCGCCGTAATGATGGTGTTAGCTCTCCGCGGCTCCTAGACTGAGCCAGCCAGAGTGTAGCAGAATCCCCCTTCCTCTCCCTTGATGGGATTGAGTTGAGGGTGAGACGCCTTGCCGTCGTTCCCGTGACGACGGGAACCCATCCCATCCCCACCGCTCCGTGGATTCCCGCCTGCGGAGACCTTTGCGCAACTCAGAGGCCAGGATCTGTCGTCGAAGTCGTTCAGGTCATGTGCACCTGGCCCGGCCGGGGATTGGGTTCCCGCCTGCGCGGGAACGACGGTGTGCGCCCGGGAATGACGGTTGTGCAAAGGTCTCCCTGCGCGGGAATGACGGAGGCAGGGATGTGGTCAACATTGGTGTTCCTACCCGTCGGCAGCGGTGAGAGACTTCACCTCTTCCGTGATGGCCCGCTGCAGGGCGGCGACGAAGGCTGTGGTCATGGTCCCCTTCGCGGCAGGCTGGAAGCCGTAGGGGCCGAAGCCGAAGACGATCTCCTCCCTGACGTACTTCTCGGGACCGTCGAAGTAGTACGGCGTGGTGCCGTGCAGGTGTTCTGGCAGCGCGTCATCGTCGTACACGAGGGGGTTGGCCAGGACGAACTGGGGCCTGTCAGTGTCCAGCGCCGGCGGACGGAAGGAGACGGGTAGCTCGCCCAGATGGGCAGTGTCCGTGGTCTGAGGGGCCCACAGCCCCACACTATAGGTGGAGCCCGGGGTGACCCACTCCTCGAGCTGCCGCCGCACCCTGACGAACTCGTACCAGTGCACGAGCCGCCCCAGGTGGTCCAGCGGCAGGCAGCTCTCGTGCTGGTATGCGGCTACGTCACCCTCCGCCCGTACGTAGTTGAAGGCCGCGACCCAGTTGGCGTAGGTCTTGGCGGCCCTGGACAGCATCATCGCGCCGTCGTACTTGTAGCTGCTCTTTGCGTCCGCCACCACGATATGGGGCATGTCGAGTTCGATCTCGCGCACGAAGTCCATCGGGAATGCGTCCGAAGTCCACGGGCCTGTGTTGTCAGCCGACTGCTCGAAGTTGCGGGCTGACGCCACGGAGAGCCTTGTCGACATGTGAGAGGGCACGCCGTCGTACCTGAGGGTGAACCCGTCCCGAAGGAGCTCCTCGAGGGGCTCTACGACCCACTGGCGGCCGTAGCGGTTGTTCCCTACAACCACGATCGGCCTGGAGGTGCCTGCGCGGAATCGCCGCAGGAACCGCAGGAACTCGGCGGCCTCGTAGGCGGCGCGCTTCACCTCCCGCATGTGTTGCCCCTCCAGGCGCCACTTCTCGCGGTGCTCGTGGTCCAGCACCGGCAGCTCGACGAACTTCCGGTAGAGCGCGGTGGGAGGCTCGTTGACGTAGGGCAGCCTTCGATTGGCGCCATACAGGCGGTGGTACTCGTGGGAGAACTTCTGGTACTCCAGGTCGCGTTGCAGGGGGTCTTGGGGGTCGAACCTGCCGTGCTCGGTCTCCTCGGCAAGCCTGTCCAGGCGGGCCAGCTTCGACTCGAAGTCGCCGGGCTGAGCCAGGAATTCGGCCAACACCGGCGTGACGATCACGTCGTAGATGTAGGTCCGGCCCATCCACTCCTTCAACCGCGACAGTCTGGACGACGCCTCGTCGGGGTCGAGCGTCAGCAGGGGCCGCGCGAACTCCAGGTCGAGCCTGACGTCTATGGACTCGATCAGAATGGCGACCTCGACGGCCTTCGGAACGTCCTCGGCGACGAGAACCGGGGCATACTTCTTGTGGACGTGGGTCTCGCGTACAGGCTCCCTGGAGTTCGACTGCATGTGGGCGAGCAGGCGGCGGAGGGCCTCACGCAATTGGCCGGCCAGCGCTGCCGAATTTCCGGGGTCGATGCGGCCGTCGACGAACTGGGTGCGCCAGTGGTGGACTACGTCCGGGGGCAGGTCGGCGCCCGCTTTGGCTGCGAAGGCCTGCGCCGCCTCGCGTCTCTTGCGATTTTCGTCCGGCTCAGACACTTCTTATGCGCCGCCCGGGTTGGTGTGAATGCTACGTGGGCCTGTATCCCAAGAAGTCTTCGGCCGTATTCAGGATGTACCGGGCATTGGGGACGGCGGACTGGATGTGGAAGACGCTCCATGTGGGACGCAGCACAGTCTCCCTGTACACGGGCTCTTTCTCGGCGTTGGAGAGCGCCAGCGCCCTCTCGACGGCCTGCACGAGATCGAGAGGGTAGAGGGCCGAAGTGGAGACGGACGTCCCGTCGTCTTCGGCCAGATCGCCGAGGCGCAGGCACACGGTGTCCACCTTGGCGGCGCGCCCGAACTCGCGGCATACGTACTCGCCGAAGTGGTAGCAGAGGGCGGACACGTCCGTACCGGGCCTGGGGCGCCACCGCTCCGTTACCGTGTGGTTCTCGGGGTACCCGCGCATCACCGAAAGCGAGCTGAGATAGACCAGGCGCGGCACGCCCTCCTCGAAAGCGGCCGTCAGCAGGTTGTAGGTGCACCGCATGGCCGTGTCGAGCTGGTCGGAAACGGAGGCGCTTGGGTCGGGCTCACCGGAGTGGACGATCACGTCCATGCCGCGAACGAGGTCGTTCGTCGCCTCGTCGTGACCAAGGTCCGAGCTCACGACCTCAACGCCGTCCGGCGCGTCCGCGAGCTGCGCGCGGGCGGTGAGCCTGATATCGTGTTCGTCGGACAGTGCGCTCGCGACGGTCCGGCTCAGGCGCGTCGCCCCATTGGTTACCAGGACTCTCAAGGTCACCCCTCCGAGGACGCCCAAAGGATAGCCCCAGGCGCTGGGATATTCAAGCGGGCAGGCTCGGCCAGTACAGGCTCACGTCAAAGGGATAGTCTGAACAAGTTCGATGGCTGCGAATACCAAATAGGTGAGTTCGCTGTGACTGCGAGTTGTTCAGAGGTTTCCTAGCAGCCCCTGGCTTCGTCGGGGCCGATGGGCTGTACGCCGGCGTGGAGGAGGCCGGTGCCGGGGTCGATCATGACGCCGCGTGGCCGGGAGAAGCCTCCGCCCGTGGATGGCTCCGGGACGACCTCGATGTTGTGGCCCATGCGGGCCAGCGCCTCGACCGTCTGCGGGTCGATCCGGTGGTCGACGAAGGTCTCGCGCTCTGCGGCATCGACGCTCGGCGCCGTAATCGACTCCTGCATGCTCATCCCGAAGTCGACCACGTTGGAGATGATTTGGGCTATGCGGCACATGATTCTGCGCCCGCCGGGCGCTCCGACGGTCAGGAAGGGCTGTCCGTCTCTGAGCAGCAGTACGGGTCCCATGTTATTCAACCCACGCTTGAATCCGGCGATCGAGTTTGCCGAGCCTGGCATGGGGTTGAAGACGATCATGCTGTTGGGGAGAAGCACGCCGGTCCCGGGTACGACGACGCCTGAGCCGAAGCCTCCCACCACGGTCTGTGTGCAGGCCACCATGTTCCTGTCTCGGTCTATGACGCTGAGGTGGGTTGTGCAGTCGCCTTCGCTGGGGGGCGATGCGGGGTCGGCGCGCTCCGGCCGCGGCTGCGGGTCGTAGCGCCAGGGGTTGTGCAGGGGGCTGTCGGCGTAGGCGATCCACGGCTGCAGCTCGCGCTCATCCTCCAGCCTGGCAGCCTCGCGGTCGATGGAGCGAGCGATCTCCCGTGCGTACTCTCTCGACAGGATTCCGTCCAACGGCGCAGGGACGAAGTCCGGGTCGCCGACGAAGCTGTAGCGGTCGGCGAAGGCGTGCCTCGCCGCCTCAATGAACAGGTGCAGGTGCCCGGGCGAGCCGTGCCCCAGGGGGCTCAGATCGAAGCTCTCCAGGATGTTGAGCGTCTGCAACTGCGTGATCGTGCCGGCTGGCGCGGGGGAGCCGAGCAGCTCATAGCCTCTGTAGGAGGTCCTGACGGGATCGAGCACCTGCGCTTCGTAGTCTGCGAGGTCCTGCGCGCTCAGGACCCCGCCGTTTCGCCTCATCTCCTCGTCGATAGCGGCCGCGACCTCCCCCCTGTGAAGAGCGTCCTTGCCCTCTCTGCCGATCCGTTCGAGGGTGTCGGCCAGGTCGCGCTGGACGACTCTTGCGCCGGGCGGAGGGGGGTATACGTCCGGCAGGAATACGCGTGCGGCCTCGCCGTGCCGGACCAGGTTGGGCATGTACCTGGCGAACAGCAGGCAGGTGGTGGTGTCTGCCTCGAACCCCTCCCTGTCGTAGTGGACCGCTGGCTCGAGCAGCTGCTCCAGCGGGAGGGAGCCGAACAGCTCATGGGCGCGGCACATGCCGGCCGTAATCCCCGGCACTCCTACCGAGCGGTGTCCGACGGCGTTGGCGCGGTCTTCGACCTCGTATATCCCGTTGCCCACCACCGTCTGGCCGATGATACGGAACATGTCGGCGGCCGCGGCCCTCGGTGCACGGTGACCGTAGTCGACGACGACGCTTCGCCGCTCCGCGGCCATATGGACGATCATCTGGCCGTGGCCGGCGATGGAGGAGTTCCACGGCTCGATCACATTGAGGCAGAAGCCGGTGGCGACGGCGGCGTCCACGGCGTTTCCGCCGCTCTTGAGGACGTCGACGCCGACCTCGGCGGCGATCGGGTGCGCGGTGGCGACGGCGCCGTGCTCGACGACGACCTCGTCCTTGTCAGGCCGCCAGACGCTGCGTGTGTTCAAGGCGACATCGTCGTCGAAGTGATACTCAGTCACGAACACCTCCACATGGTCCTGCCCTCAGTGGCTGATGAATTGGTGGGCTGACTTTGGCAGTAGACGGTATCACGTTCGAGATGTGGATGTGACTGTGAGCCAGGGGGACTGCCGCTCCACGTCGTTACGATGGACGATCCGGGTTCTGGGCAACGCCGCATGTCGGGCCAGCTTAGCTGGACGGGCGATCGAGCGTCAACAAGCCGGCGCCTGTCAGAGATGCCTTGGCCCAGAACGACAGAGCATATACGCCTGCAGGCCTCTTGGCGAGGACCGTCACTTCCAGCTACGGATAGACTGCCTCGGGTCATCCCCCCAATCCGAGAGGATCGATCCATGATAGTATGTCAATCGCCTTTCGCCACGTCAGTCCGACCCCGCCAATGGCACGAGCGGTCCAGTAATCGGAGGAGTCACTTGGTCACGGATACATTACCCAGAGCCAGTAGTCCATTCTGCGCCGAGTATTCCCTGGAGGCGGGGGAGCGCCCGGCGGGGTCTGCGCCCAGCTGGAAGCGGTGCCTGGTGTTCGAGCTTCCCAGGCCATGGCTGCCGGACGTGCCGGACACGCCCCACTTCCCCGAAGCCGTCAAGGACGCGGCGTCCCGCGCCGAGGAGGCCGGCCGCGACGTGCGGCTGCAGTGCGTCAGCCCCGACCGCGAGTACTCCGCTGAAGGACACACGACGGTGATGCTCTTCTCGCGGCCGGCCCGCCCGTTCACGGCGTTCGAGCGAGAGGAGTACCTGGTCCCCACCGAGGCCCTTGGCGACCTGGCGGCGGCGCTGCTCGTCGACAGGGAAGACCTGGGCAGCTTCGCCCGATGGCGCCGCGAGTCCAACGGAGTTCGGGACATGCTCGTCTGCACCCACGGCTCCCGTGACAAGTGCTGCGCCTCTATGGGGTTCCCCGTCTACGAGGAGCTGCGCCAGCGTCAGGCGCCCATGCTTGGGGGCCGGATGCGCGTCTGGCAGGTGAGCCACCTCGGCGGGCACAGGCTCGCACCCAACCTGATCGATATGCCGTCGGGGCGCAACTGGGTGCGACTCGGGCCCGAGCAGGTGGGCCCCCTGGTCTTCCACGAGCGCCCTCCATCCGATCTCGAGGCGAACTACCGGGGCCTCGTGGGCCTGGACTCGCCCTACGAGATGGTCGCAGAGGGCGAGGTGCTGATGCGGGAGGGCTGGGACATCGTCGGACGGCCGATCTCGGTCGAGGCGGTCCCTTCGAGTAATGGAGTCGAGGGCGCCGAAGTACGCGTCGAGACATCGAGCCCGGATGGCCAGCCGCTGGTCTACGCGGTGAAGGTGGAGCTAAGCGGCACGGTCGAGTACATCAAGTGCGTGGGCCGCGAGGGCGAGGGCGTCGAAGAGGAGGCCCAGTACACGGTCGCCCGCGTCGAGAAGGTACGGTAGCGGCGAGCTCAACTCTAGGGCGAGCCGGGGAATAGCTCCACGGTGCCGCTGGGCATGAACACCTCGACCGTGTCGGGGTCGCGGTAGCCCTCGATCTCGGTGGGTATCACTCCGGGGCTCTCGACGGCGGCGCGGACCACGAGCTTGTTGAAGAAGCTGACGCTCTCGGCGTTGTAGTACTCGTCGAGGGGCATCCAGATGCAGTCCTCTATCTCTTCGTCCTGCTTGGTGATCTCGTGGCTTAGGGGTTCGAGGCGGCAGACGAAGTAGATGTCGGACTTGTCGTAGCGGTAGCCGTGCTGGTTCCTGAAACAGGCGAGGGACATGAAGCGGGTCTCGATCCCCGTCTCCTCGAACACCTCCCTGACCACGCCGTCGACCAGGTGCTCGCCCGCATGGAGCGCGCCGCCCGGTAGCTTGTAGAAGGGCGGGCCTGATCTTCTGCCCTTCTCGTGCACCACCAGCAGCTCGTCCCTGTCGTTGATCGCGACGCCGCCCGCGCCGATGTAATGGGAGGCGTACGGCGGGATGAACGCGTTTTCGACAAGGCGCTTGGTGAGCATCAGGTAGTTCTCGCCACTGTGGTGGTATTCGAACCCGTGGCCCACGGCGACCGGGACCAGGGCCGCCCTGTTGATGTGGAGCTCGAGCCACACGACCTTGTAGCCGCCCGCGCGCCACCGGTCGAGGGACATCCGCAGGCCTTCTTCGAACGTGTCTGCTTCGCGCGGTAGGGCCGATGGCTTGGGGATTATGCCGCCGAACGGGTTTGTCGTGGCCTCGAAGGCTTCCATGCAGGTGCTCCAGTTCCTCGTCGATTTCCGAGCGAAGTATATTGGCGCGGCCCGCTCCGGTCAAAGAGGACTGGGGCTCTGGGTTGATGTACAATCAGGCTGCCCGAATCAGGGCCACTCTCACTGGCGAGGTCCGGCTATGGCGACCATATTGGAGCGGTACGAGCAGAAGTTCAGGGGGTCTCGGAAGGCGTACGAAAGCGCCGCGGGGTTGATCCCGGGCGGCGGCCACCAGTCGAGGGTAGTCAAGCCGTTCCCGCTATTCGTGTCGGAAGGCAGCGGGGGAACGAAGCGGGACGTGGACGGAAACGAGCTAATCGACTACATGATGGGGTTCGGCGCTCTGATGCTTGGCCATGCCCACCCGGAGGTCACGGAAGCGGTCGCGAACCGGCTGGCCCTGGGCACTCACATGGGCACCACGTCCGAGCTGGAGATCGAGTGGGCCCGGCTGGTTAAGGACCTGATCCCGTGCGCCGAGAGGGTTAGGTTCACCGCCTCGGGTACCGAATCGACGCTGCTGGCGCTTCGGCTGGCGCGTGGCTTCACGGGCAGGAAGAAGCTGGTGAAGTTCCGCGAGCACTTCCACGGCTGGCACGACTACGTCTCCATGGAGTCGGGTATCAACACGCAGGTCGGCATCCCGGAGGAGACGATGTCCACGGTGGTCGTCATCGAGCCGGACGTGGACGCCCTGCGCGAGCTGCTGGAAAGGGACGACGACGTTGCGGCCGTGATAATGGAGCCGACGGGCGGCCACTGGGGGCAGTTCCCCGTGGCCAATCCGGGCTTCCTGGAGGGCGTACGCGAGGTCACCGCGAAGCACGGCGTGATCATGATCATGGACGAGGTGATCTGCGGCTTCCGGATGTCGCGGGGAGGTGCGCAGGGGCGGTTTGGGATCATGCCCGACATGACGACCATGGCCAAGATAGTGGCGGGCGGCCTTCCGGGCGGCGCAGTTGCGGGCCGCGCGGACATCCTGGAGCAGATGGGAGACGCAGGCGAGGCGCGTCTTGCCCACCCGGGCACGTTCAACGCCAATCCCGTGTCGGCCACCGCCGGAATTGCCACGCTCCGCAAGATCGCGCAGGAGCCGATCAACGACCGGGCGGACGCGATGGCCGCACGTCTGAAGTCGGGGCTCCGTGATTCGCTGAACAGGATGGAGGTGACGGGCCAGGTCCACGGCCTGGCGTCGGTCGTCCACGTGGCGCTCGGCGTCGAAGCCGAGGACGAGGAGATCTCTACGGTGCCCCACGACACGCTGGCCGAGGCGACTGCCGGCCAGGCTGGCAACCTCAAGCTGGCGATGCTGAACGAGGGAGTGGACATGATGGGCGGCATAGGCTTCATGGTGTCCGCCATTCACACCGAGGACGAGGTCGACCAGACGGCCGAGGCCTTCGAGCGGGCCCTTGCGGCGCTGAGGGCCGAGGGCGACATTTAGGGGCTGCCCCAACGTCCCTCCTCCCCCTTGCGGAGACCTTCGCACAGCCCCTTATATGTCATTCCGAACGTAGCGAAGCGTAGTGAGGAATCTCAAATCCATGTCATCAAGCACAGCTGGACTGGCCGACGACCCTGGCAGAACGCCTTAGATTCCTCCCTCCGGTCGGAATGACATGTTGGGTAGTCAGTCATGCAAAGGTTCTTGCGGGAGAAGGCTGGGATGAGGGGGGGGCTTTCGATGTATTCACCCTCACCATTCGGGTAGCTCAGGGCAGGCTCTCAATCCTCTCCCGTCGAGGGATGAGGAAGGCGTAGGGAAGGGGCCTGTACACCGTCGAGCGCGGGCAATCGAGGAGGTGAGTCGTGGCCAAGTACCGTGGCGCAGTCATAGGACTCGGATGGATGGGGATGCTGTACGACCTGGCGGAGCGCCCCGGGCCGGCGCTGGACCAGGCCAGATTCGATCTGGAGTCGGGTGACAGGCCGACCCCCGACCTGGACGTCCACCGCAGATTCCAACAGCACGAGGCCCACCTCAGGTCGGGCAGGCCTACGAGCTACGCCGAGGCCATGGCGGACCGGTCCGACGTCGAGCTCGTGGCCGCCGCCGACCGCGACGAGAGCCGGTTGAGGGTGTTCACCGAGAGGTATGGCGCAGAGAGCGTGTACACCGACGCGATGGCGATGCTGGAGGAAGTCAAGCCCGACATCGTGGCGGTCGCCACCAACATCAGCGGTCGCGCGGACCTGACCGTTGCAGCCGTCGAGAACGGGGCGAAGGGCATCGTTACGGAGAAGCCCATGGCGAACACGCTCGAGGAGGCCGACCGGATGGTCTGGGCCTGCACCGAGGCTGGCGTCCCCCTGAGCTGCGGGGCGATTTCGACGACTCACCCCTCGTTCGGGACGGCTAAGGAGCTCGTGACGTCGGGCGCAATCGGCGACGTGGTGTCGATCGAAGCGCCCAAGCCGAGCTCGCAGCACCAGAACTGGGCCTACTTCCTGGAAGCGCCCCCCGCATGGGCGATCGGTACCGGCGATGAGGGCAGGCACCAGGGCGGCAGCGACGAGTTCGTCGGGCAGGGGATGATGGTGGCCGGAGACGGCGTGGTCGTCCACTTCCGGGCGGGCGCGCCACAGCTCAGGGTCAGCGGTACGCGGGGCGAGCTCGTCCACGGCTTCCCGCGAGGCGGCTGGGAGTTGTGGCAGGACGTCGATTCGGGAGGCGTCGCCGGGCGGGCCATGATGCCATGGCCCGGGCCGCAGACGGGCCACTACGGCGGGATCTACTCGCTGGCGGACGTGATCGACTGCATCGATGGCAGGCTGGACGAGCCTAAGAACTCAGGGCGCCGCGTTGCAACGGCCCTCGAGGTGGAGGTCGCGCTCAAGAAGTCGTCGGACGAGGGCGGCGTGCGCGTCGACCTACCGCTCGAAGACCGCTCGCTCGGCGTCAACTTCGACTGGTTCCGCTAGCGTTAAGTCACATCCACCACCATTTGCGTGCGATTCGGTTAAGAGGACAGTCTCAAATCGCGTACTCCCCAGCTACTCGGAGATTCCAGATCTTACCTTGGGGTGTACTCACGAGCTTGGGAGTGCATCGCGCACTCGCTGCTTCAACTCTGAGAGGCTGTCAAACTGACAATGCGCAACTAGCCTAAACCGCAGGGACTTTAGGCTAACACTTCCTGCCCCGGTTGCGCGATTCAGTTGGCGGATTACCAGTGGAAGAAGGATGTCTTTCCCAGATATCCAACGAAGTAGTTGGGAAGGAGAAGGCCCCATCTGCTCCACAATGGACTCCACTCTCCTATCGAATTGCTCCTCTGTCAAGTGACTCTGACTCTCCCTGTTGACACAGACGAAATCACAAATCTTTCCAACGTCGGGGAGGTCATTATTCCCTGACGTGAAGCGTTGAATCTTTCTGCCTTGCTGAGGACTAATCTGCAGTTGCTGCAAGAGCACAAGACATGCAACCATTGGAGCTACTGATTTGGTCAGGGATCGCTGCCATTCTCTGAAGTCCATTTCGTCTTTGTAATGGTCAGCAGAGTGGTCCGGGTTCTCCTCTTCAGCTATTGTCGCTATCGCGTCTGGCTCCACCAGGAAGCTCTCTATGTCATATCTTGGAAGCCTGTAGAATCGATGGTGGTCGGGAGAGTCGATACCGATCAGCTCGTCGAAATCACCATCCACGAGATAGAATTCTCTAGCTCCACGTGCATCGTCCTTTAGACTCTCAAATCTCCGAATCACCTGTGTCTTGTTGCCGATGGCGATGACGCGGCGCAAATTCACTTCTCCGCCAAGAAGATGGTTGAACAATTTGGTATAAAAGGTCTCCAAGCTCGTGTCCTCGACGACAATAGATATGTCGTTGTATGGAGCGTAGAATTGTATTCTAGCTGATAGCCCTCGGTCAGTGTAATTGAGCACGATTACCCTCTGGGAGGAGATATGTCGATTATGCGGTCTTCAAAAGGACCAGCGATCTCAGGAGAATGCGTAGCCACAATGAACTGGGCGTGTCGGTTGGCTTTTTTTATGGCCTGCAAGTATCGGGTTTGCCATTCAAGGTGTAGGGAAAGTTCGGGCTCGTCAATGAGAATAGTGAACTGTTCATGTTGCTCAAAACGGAAGTAGAGATACGCGAAGAGAATAACGAGTTGCAATTCGCCTGAGGAGAGATTTGCGGCACCGGTATTCTGTCCATTTGGAAGAATGACAGCTAGAATATCATGGTCAGAGAAGCGTACTTCCTTGCCGCTGTCACCCAAGAAGCTGTTGACGGATTCCAAGAATGAGCGGGAGGGCATCGTCGCGAGCAATCTCCTCCGTTCGTTGTCCTCAATCAATGGAACCATGCGGCTGACGCGTTCGGCCTGTGGGAGGCCGTCAACGACCCAGTCTACCCAGTATGGGTAAATGGGATCCTGAGGTTGGATCTTGGCGAGGTCATGGCCCTCAAGTCGGGCGGCGAGTTTTTCTAGTTTGTCGAAAAAACGATTTGCCGCTCTGCTAGCATCTGGAAGGTCGAGATCATCGAGAGCGGATACGATCCTCTCGCGATGACCTTCGAGTTCCTGCATGGAGGAAACCCTCATATGACTTGAGAGAGAAGATTGATCGAGAGATTCGAACAGAGACGTGAGAAGTCTGTGTCGCAGTTGAGAGTTAAGGACTTCAGTGCTGCGGCGCTCACGCCGGAGCACAATGTCAGCATACTCTAGAGCGTCATGTATAGGCAGACTTCCGATGGAGACTGTTCGACGGCTTCTATGTCTTCGGCGAAACCTCGGCTCGCGATCCTCGGGCCATCTGCGATCCACTGGTAAGTACAGCAAGCCAGGCAGTCGGTTCAAATACTGAAGAACTTCGTTTGTTCTTTGTTCATTGAGATGAGCGTCGATGATCTCTGCGACCTCCTCGCCGCGACCTAGGGTGGGAGGCAGGATCCGGGGGTCATTGGAGATCACAGGTATTTGAAGAATACCGTTGATATCCCTGACGGAAATGTTGACGAAGTCCGGCGTTTTTCTAGCAGTAACTCGCTGGTATTTACGAGTACCAGCGAGTTTGAATGTAATGCTGATTTCTTCGAACTCCAAGGTTGACAGCAGGTATGCTGCTTGAAGCCCTCCTTGTATTGATTCTGGGGACAAGATCCAAGCTATCGCGTTAAGGAAGGTAGTCTTGCCTGATCCATTGACACCTATAAGTATGTTCACATCACGCGCGAAGCTGATGTCTTGGCTAATGTGCCCGTGAACGTTCTTGAAAGACGCCTTCTTGATTAGCAATCTATTTCCTTCCCCCCAGAGTTCGGCTACTAGGTAGTGTTGACATTTGACATACCAGGCCATTTATAACTCAGCAAGCGGTCCAAAATGTCATTCTGAGGAGCGAAGCGACGAAGAATCTAA
Organism: Dehalococcoidia bacterium; assembly: GCA_965261325.1. Lineage (GTDB taxonomy): Bacteria > Chloroflexota > Dehalococcoidia > Lucifugimonadales > CAJWER01. The sequence goes on along the minus strand of CBDHCU010000009.1, from coordinate 966,025 downwards.
GGCCTATGCATGAGGATACCTCAACCGCTTTAGATTCTTCACTCCGCTTCGCTACGTTCAGAATGACATTTGACTGGGAGCCGCTCGAATGTCAACACAACCTAGTCCTTCACTAGCGAAATAGGAGGGCAGGGCCTACACTGCCGATTCTCTTGGGAACTAGCCGGGGAGCAGCAACTCATACCATTGAGTCTTTCATTACCTTCCTCTGTTTACGGACGGCAAGAAGAGGGCCTCGGTGTCGACCGCCCTCCGAAAGGCGGCAGCCGCGCTGGACTCGTGGAGGTAACGCCGTAGCGCCCTCATCCCGGGAGGACTTGGGCGGTGACCTCGAACCGCTCCGACTCGGGAGGCCGTGACCACAGGTCCTCCGCGCCTGCCATGGCCGCGGCGCGCTCGGGGCTGGCCTTCCAGGCGTCGTATATCTCTTCGCTCTCCCAGACGACGAGGCTCGACAGCTTGGTGGGGTCGGACTTGGAGGCGAGGCTGTAGCGCACCACGAAGCCGGGCGCGCGGCTCTGGGCCCGCCCGTTGCCGTCCAGGAGCGCCGCCGCCTCTTCGACCCGGCCGTCCTTCGCCCAGTGGTGGGTCAGCACGCCTATCATCGGCCCTCCGCGGTGGGCATGTCGCTGGCTGGCGGGAGTGTAGCAGGGGGGTTGGGGCTGGTCAACGAGGCGTCGTGGGGCCACGTATGCACCCGCCGGGGATGGGTTCCCGCCTCCGCGGGAACGACGGGGGTCAGGCGAGGGTCAGCATCTGGGCGGGGTTGCTTAACAGCATGCGGTGTACGTCGTCGTGGGAGATGCCAGCCTCGACCATCCTCGGCGCGATGTTGTCGAGCAGGTGGGCGAAGCCGAGTCCACCGTACTTCACGAGCTTGTCCTTGGAGCAGACGTCCTGGCCTAGCAGTAGCTGGCCGCCGTGCCCCTCGTCGACGAGCATCTTGACGAACCCGATGCGCTGGGCGTCGCTCGGGAAGTCGGTGGGCCCGAGCGAGAAGTTCGACGTCTCCCACCCAAGCTGGTCGTATGCCAGGTAGCAGCCCGTCCGGGCGAGCTCCAGCAGCCGGTCGGCGTCGAAGTAGGTGCGGCCCAGGTGTCCTATGACCACGCGTTCGACATCCGCGCCCTCAGCGGCCAGCACGTCCAATATCTCGAATGGCGCGTCCTCGCTCCTGCCGGGGTGGATGATGATCGATGCGCCGGTCTCGACCTGCGCCCGCGCGCCAGCCCTCAGCACCTTGCGCTCGTTCTCCCACAGCGGCCACGAGCAGCCCAGCTCGCCGATCACGCCCGCTCTCACGGCCCTCTGCCCGGTGGTGATGTCGGACACGATCTCGGCCGCGATCTCGTCCTCGGACATCGCGTCCATGCCGTCGGGGTGGGACGCGCCCACGTAGTAGCCGGAGCCTATCACGACGTTGAGGCCGGTGCGGCGGGATATCCGCGCAGCGGCGGCCGGGTCGCGGCCTATGCCCCTCGTCGTGGTGTCGACGATGGTGCGGCCCCCGGCGGCCCTGAACAGCATCGCCTCCTCGACGGTCGTGTCCTCGTCGACCAGGGTGAGGTTGTCCCTGCTGCGGAATGGGTCGTACCTGGTCCAGGCCAGGTTGTCCAGGCCGACCGGCTCGAAAGCGAGGCCGCGCTCGGATGCGGCCTCGGGCTCCTGGAATACGACCGAGAAGTCGAGGAGCAGGTGCTCGTGGGCCGTGGTCGTGCCCAGCGCCTCCGGCGAGACCGGGCCGAGCACCGTTTGGACCATGCCGCGCATAGGAGTCCCTCCTCAGGTGGACGCTGGAACGCTATGCCAGCCCGTCGCCTCTGTCAAGCCAGCGTCCGACGCGCGACACCCATTACAATATGCCGAGCCAACCCAGAGCCGGAGGTACCCTTGCCAACGTCGAAGACCGTCACCGGAAGCCACCTGATCGGCCGCGCCCTGCAGATGGAGGGCGTGACCAACGTGTTCGCGCTGGCGGGGGACCACGTCCTGCCCGTCATGGACGTGATGGCGGACATGGGCTTCCGGTTCATAGACACGCGGCACGAGCAGGCCGCGGTCCACATGGCCGACGCGTGGGCGCGCATCACCGGCCAGCCCGGCGTCGCCATGTACACGACGCCCGGGTTCGCGAACGCGATTCCCGGCCTCAGCAGCGCCCTGAACTCCGAGGCGCCGCTGCTCTCGATCAGCGGCAGCGCGCCCCTGCACGAGCTTGGGCGCGGCGCAATGCAGGAGATCGAGCAAGTGGACATGGCGCGCCCGACGACGAAGGGCGCGTGGCTCGTCACCGATCCGCGCCGCATCCCGCAGATGATCGCCCAGGCCCTGAGGCTCGCCTACTCAGGGAGGCGCGGGCCCGTCCACCTGACCATCCCCATCGACATCCAGCAGCAGACCCTCGACGAGAGCGAGGTCACCTACTTCGAGCCGTCCGAATACCGGCCCGGCCCCGACTCCGGCGCGTCCGACGCCCAGGTCGAGGCGGTCGTGGAAGCGCTCCACTCGGCGGAGAGGCCGCTGATCGTCGCGGGGACCGCTGCCGCCTACTCAGGCTCGGGCGATGAATTGCGGCGGCTCGTCGAGACGACGCGGGTGCCGATCATGACCGAGGCCGGCGCCCGCGGCCTGGTGCCCGACGACCACCCCTACTGCGCCGGCTTCTACGACAACGGGCTCAACGACGCCGCCCGCATGCTCCGCGACGCCGACGTGGTGCTGCTGCTCGGCATGAAGCAGGACATCATCATCGGGTATGCCCTGCCGCCGACCCTATCCGCGGACACGGTCGTCCTGCAGGTCGACCCGTCCCCGGCCGAGATTGGGCGCAACCGCGGCGTCGCAGTGGGCATCGTGGGCGCCGTTGCCGCGGTCGCGGACCGCATCGCGTCGAGCGCCGCCGCCCGTTCGTGGCCCGAGCGGGCATGGGTGCGGGAGCTGCGCGAGATGCGGGAGGCACAGCTCAGGAAGCTGGACGAGCTCGCGGTGAGCGAGACGCCCATGCACGCCATCTACGTCCACAAGGCCCTCCAGTCCGCGCTGCGGAGGGACGACTTCCTGACCTTCGAGGGCGGCGACTTCTGCCACTTCGGGCGCGCATACCTTCCCGCCCTGGAGCCGCGGTCGTGGCACTACTTCTCGGCGGTGGGCATGCTCGGCTCTGGCCTGCCGACCGCCATGGCCGCAAAGCTGGCCTATCCGGACCGGCGGGCCGTCTCGCTGACCGGCGACGGCAGCTTTGGGTTCAACGGCATGGAGTTGGACACGGCCGTCAGGCACGGCATCAACGTCGTGTCGATCATGGGCAACGACGCGGCGTGGGGTATCGACCGTCAGATCCAGATCGAGGTGTACGGGAAGCCGGTCGCCACGGACCTGCTACCGACACGCTACGACAAGGTCGCCGAGGCCCTGGGATGCTACGGCGAGCACGTCACCGACCCGGACGACCTGCCCGCGGCCATCGACCGCGCATTCGCCGCCAACCGCCCCGCGCTCCTCAACGTCGACATCCAGCGCGCCATCAGCCCCAGGGCCCAGGCCGCCATAGCCCGCTGGACCACCACAACCTACCAGCCGTTCTAGGCGGCAGGCGTGGCGCTTCGAGACTGCAAGGAGACGGACTATCCAGGTAGTCCACTCTGATAGAATACCGCGATGCTTGAATACGAGCACATACTGGACAATCGTCGTAACTCGGTCGTCGATTACCTACGCCCCCGTCTCTCCAACTCTGACGCCCTCCGGCTGGTATCGGCGTACTTCAGCATCTACGGCTACGAGCTCCTGTCCGAGGAGTTGGACAATGTCGGGAGCGTGCGGTTCCTATTCGGCGACCCTACCTCGGTGGACGACTTGGACCCCGGCCCTAAAGACCCAAAGTCCTTCGAACTGACCGAGCAGGGACTCGTCCCGAATCACACACTCACCCAGAAATACCTTGCCCGTATGTGCGCCGACTGGGTTGGTAGCGACTCTGTCGCCATCCGTACCGTGAGCCAGTCGAATTTCCTGCACGGCAAGATGTACCTCACCGAGTCCGCGGGAGTGGTCGGAAGCTCGAATTTCACAAAGAACGGGCTGGGAGGCGGTAGAGGGGCGAACGTCGAGATCAATCTGGCTACGGAAGATTTCGCCATGCTGAGGGAGCTCAGGGACTGGTTCGATGATCTGTGGGACAACGAGGGCCTGACTCGCGACGCCAAGCAGCATGTGCTCGCTGCGTTGAGTCGCATCGGCAGCGATCATGCGCCGGAGCTCATCTACTACAAGACTCTCTACGAGCTGTTCCGCAGCGACATAGAGGCCCGCCTCGACGGCGACCAGCAGATGCAGGACAAGCATCTCTTCGATTCCCGGATATGGAATGCGCTCTACGAGTTCCAGAAGGACGGCGCCAAGAGTGTCATCTCTCGCCTGCAACGGCACAATGGCTGTATCCTCGCCGACAGCGTGGGACTGGGAAAGACCTACACAGCGCTGGCTGTCATCAAGTACCACGAGCTCCAGAACGAGAGAGTCCTCGTCCTGTGCCCCAACAAGCTGCGCGAAAACTGGGCCCTCTATCCGGCGTATATGTCTCAGATGCACAACCCGTTCAAGAAGGATCGCTTCGGCTACACGGTCCTTACACACACCGACCTCTCCCGTGAGAAGGGCATGTCTGGCGGTATCAACCTTCAGGGCTTCGACTGGGACACATTCGACCTCATCGTGATAGACGAGTCCCACAACTTCCGCAACGTGGGCGGCGTGCGCTACGAGCGCCTGCTAGAGGAAGTGATCCGGCAGGGCGCAAAGACCAAGGTACTGATGCTCTCTGCCACCCCGGTCAACACCTCACTTACCGACCTGCGCAACCAGGTCTACCTGATGACTGAGGGGCGCGACGACGAATTCAGAGAGAGTCTGGGCCTGGAGAACATCAGGAGCATGCTCGCCTCCGCCCAGAAAGAGTTCCACCAGTGGGAGTCCTCTCTCTCCAAGGACGCCCCAAGGGACAAGGTTGCTCTGTTGGAGAGCCTTGGTCCCGACTTCTTCCGCCTCCTTGACGGCGTTTCGATAGCCCGCTCGCGCCGCCATATCAAGCAATTCTACGAGCAGGAGATGGAGCGCATTGGCCGGTTCCCCAATCACGAGACTCCCGTCAACGAGCATCCGCCGACCGACCTGACGGGGACACTCTCCTACAAGGGAATTGCAGATCAGATCGACAAGTTCAAGCTGTCAATATACAGACCCTCCGACTACCTGGTAGACGAAGCTCGCTTGCGGGAGCTGAAGGACGAACGAGCCCGGCGGAACTTCAACCAGCAGGACCGCGAGCGCTTCCTCATAGCCATGATGCGGACGAACTTCCTGAAGCGGCTGGAGAGCTCCGCCCACTCACTGACCCTCACCCTGGAGCGCACCGTCGGCAAGATCGACGATCTACTGGACAGGATAGGTCGTTACCAGGTCAATGCCCAATCTCAGAATGATCTTGGTGATGCTGTACTGCCAGACGACGACGAGGATGACGAGGACCACTTCATCAACCGCGGACGCCATCCCTACCGTATGCGTGAGCTCGACCTCCCTCAGTGGAAGGCCGACCTCCTCAAGGACAGGGCCACTCTGGCGGCCGCGCTGGAGGAGGTGGGCGCCGTAACACCGGAACGCGACGGCAAGCTCGACCGAATCAAGCGGGGCCTACGCCATAGGGCCAAGAACCCCACTATTGACCAGGACGGTAAGCCGAACCGCAAGATGCTGGTCTTCACCACCTTCAAGGACACGGCCGAGTACCTCTACGAGAATCTGCAGGACCTATCCCGGCAGCTCGGGCTGAGTATCGCAATGGTGTCTGGAGACGCCACACGCACCACCGTTGGCCCCAACAACTTCAACGACATCCTGTCCAACTTTGCACCGAACGCCCGGAAACACACAGCCGCAGACGGCGAGATCGATCTGCTGATCGCCACCGACTGCATCTCCGAGGGCCAGAACCTACAGGACTGCGATACCGTCCTGAACTACGATGTCCACTGGAATCCGGTGCGGCTCATTCAGCGGCTCGGACGCATCGACCGCATCGGCAGCCGCAGCCGCTCCGTTCGCATGATCAGCTATTGGCCAACGAAGGACATGGAGGCTTACCTTCGCCTTCGGAATCGGGTGCAGGCTAGGATGGCCCTGGTCGACGTGTCCGGCACAGGCGGCGACGACCCATTCTCCCTGGAGGATGGCTTCCAGATGGAGATGCAGTTCCGCGACGAGCAGCTGTTGAGGCTCCGAAAAGAGATCCTGGACCTCGACGACCTCTCGGACAGCGTCGTCATGAGCGACTTCACTCTGGACCACTTCTTCGCGCAGCTCCTCCGGTACCTCGAGCAGAACAAGGACGTGCTGGAGGCCACCCCTCGGGCGCATACGCCGTCACCGGCCCTGCCCTCGGCGCAGATTCAGGCGTGGTATTCTTCCTGCGCCAGAGGAACGCCAGCCCAGTGCATCCATACTACGCCGTCTACATGCACCACGACGGTACCATTCGCTATGGCTGTGCCGTTGCCCGGCAGGTACTCGGCGTGTTCGAAGCTGCGTCCGTCGGGAAGGACCAGCCCTTGATGAAGCTGTGCGACTGGTTCGACAGCGAAACGGACAACGGCAAGGACATGACGCACTACGACAAGCTGCTGGCTGACGTCCTCGCGCACATCCGCCAGTCCCACGGAGCGACGCTGCGACAGAGCATCGGGCCAGGCGGCTCGCGAGGCGCCCTGCTTCCCAAGGCATCCGAAGTGCCCCAAGACGCAAACGACTTTGAGCTGGTGACATGGCTGGTAATAGCGCCTCCATGAACATAGAAGCTGTGGGGACCAGGCAGCGAATTGCAGAGACCCTGGCCCGCATGACGGGTCTGCCATTCGAACGTGCTGCGGAGGACCTGCTCGATACCCTTGGCTACCGTAGCGACCGCACATTGCAGGACCAGTCGGGCCGCCCATCCGACTTCGCGGCAGGATTCCCCACCGACAATCCCGGCACGAAATCCGAGCAGGACTTCCTCGAGCATGCGGCCTCAGCTCGGCTCGTATTTCAGTTGTCCGACGACGAAATCAGGGCTTCCGCATCGCTGCAGGGTGTGCTGCTCGAGATCGGCGACTTCGACAAGGGCCACTCGCGCAGCTTCTTCTTCGTGGCGGTGGAGCTGAAGGGGAGCGGGTATTCTAGGACCAGGTACGTTTCGTTCACCCGCGAGATCAACAAGCGGTTCCTGGCGCCCACCATCGTGCTCTTCCGCACGGGTGACGGCCTCCTGTCCCTCGCCTTCGCACACCGCCGCCAGCACAAGCGCGACTCCGGACGTGACGTCCTGGGCAAGGTGTCTCTCGTACGCGAGATCGACCCCACAAAAGCGCACCGCGCACACCTGGACATCCTCGCCGAGCTCTCACTCGCCGACCGTGTCGGCTGGATGGACGACCACGCCAAACAGCGCGACTTCGGCGGTCTGCTCGCCGCCTGGCTGGCCACCCTGGACACGCAGGAGCTGAACAAGCGGTTCTACAGAGATCTCTTCACCTGGTTCGAGCGGGCGGTGAAGGAAGGCGAAGTTCCCGACCGGCGAGGCCAAAGTCCTCGATGCAGAGGAGCACGTCATCAGGCTCATCACCCGCCAGATGTTCGTGTGGTTCATCAAGGAGAAGGGCTTGGTGGCCGATGACCTGTTCATCGAGAACCGAGTGGCGCAACTGCTGAAAGACTATGACCGGGACGGCGGCGATTCATACTACCGCGCCGTCCTTCAGAACCTCTTCTTTGCCACGCTGAACACCGAAATCAGCGAGCGGCGGTTCAGCCAGCAGAACAACGACGACCATCGCAACTTCTCGGTGTACCGCTACCGCAGTGAGATGGATGACCCCGACCGGCTGCTGGAGCTGTTCGCACAGACGCCGTTCATCAACGGCGGCCTGTTCGACTGCCTGGACAGCTTTGACGCTGCCGGAAAGGGCGGCGTCCGCATCGACTGTTTCACCGACAACGCCAGGCACCGGGTTGGCTACTCTATCCCCAACCGGCTCTTCTTTGGCGACGGTGGGTTGATCACGCTGTTCGAACGCTACAAGTTCACCGTCGAGGAGAACACGCCAGCCGAGCAGGAGGTGGCCCTCGACCCCGAGCTTCTCGGCAGCGTCTTCGAAAACCTCCTCGCCGCCTACAACCCCGAGACCCGCGAGACCGCCCGCAAGCAGACCGGCTCCTACTACACGCCACGCCCGGTCGTCGACTACATGGTCGACGAGGCCCTGGTGGAATCGCTGGCCGTAAAGGTCCAGCCCACCCCAAGACCCGGCCGCCGTTCCCGTGACTCTCACAATCGTCGTTCCCGTGACGACGGGAACCCATCCCCGGCTCCCGACGCAGCCCCGACACCCGACGACGAGGACAGGGAGTTCTTGCGCGAGAGGCTCCGCTACCTCCTCGACTACGAGGACGCATTCGACGATGCCAGCGACCTCTTCGACGACGACGAGACCTACGGGCTCGTCAGGGCCATATCGAGCATCCGGGTCCTCGACCCCGCCGTCGGCTCTGGGGCATTCCCCATGGGAGTGCTGCACAAGCTGACCCTGGCCCTCCGGCGCCTCGATCCCCACAACACGCGGTGGAGAGATCTGCAGAAAGAACTGGCGGGAAGACGAGCCACGGCCGCCTTCGATACGAGGGACCAGCAGGAGCGCGACACGGAGCTGGCGGAGATCAGCGACACATTCGAGCGCTACCGCGACTCCGACTTCGGACGCAAGCTCTGCCTGGTCCAGAACAGCATCTTCGGCGTCGACATTCAGCCCGTCGCCTGCCAGATCGCCAAGCTGCGCTTCTTCATCTCCCTGGCCATCGAGCAGGAGCCCGACCCCGGCCAGGCTAATTTCGGCATCAAGCCCCTGCCCAACCTGGAGACGCGCTTCGTCGCCGCCAACACCCTCCTCGGCGTGGGAGAGCCGGTACAGATCCCCCTCGGCGGCCAGAACAGGCTCACCGAGCTCAACGACCGGCTGCGGGAGAACCGGGAGCGCCACTTCCACGCCGGCGCCCGCCGCGAGAAGCTGAAGATCCGGGACGACGACAAACGACTGCGCGGCCTCCTTGAAAAAGAGCTGGTCGAGGTGGGCATGGACAAGTCCAACGCCAGGAAGGTCTCCGACTGGGACCCTTACGACCAGAACGACAACGCGGGTTGGTTCGACCCCGAGTACATGTTTGGAGTGACCGAGGGGTTCGACGTGGTGATAGGGAATCCGCCGTATATCCAACTACAGAAGGATGGCGGCAAGTTGGGCAGCCTCTACAAGGACGCCGGATACGAGACCTTCGTGCGAACCGGCGACATCTACCAGCTCTTCTACGAGAACGGCGCGAAGCTGCTCGCAAAACGCGGTCTGCTGTCGTATATCACGTCAAATAGCTGGCTGAGGGCCGAATACGGCAAGACCACGCGCCGCTACTTCTCCGAGGGCCACTCGCCGATCCGCCTGTTGGAGATGGGGAAGGACGTCTTCGAGAACGCCATCGTGGATACGAGCATCCTGTTGCTACGCAGCGGCAAGAGCCGTGATACCGGCAGGGCGGTGGATATGGACCGCTTGCCCAACAAGAGCTTTCCGCCGGCCGAGGAGCTTTGGGGAGAGCTGCGTCTGCGGGGTGAAAGGCCGTGGAGCGCTCTCTCGGCCACCGAACAGCCCATCATGGACAAGATGGAATCGGTCGGAACGCCGCTGAAAGAGTGGGACGTGAATATCTACCGAGGCGTCACCATCGGGTACAACCAAGCCTTCATCATCGACGATGTGACCAGAGACACGCTAATCGCCGCCGATCCTAATTCCGCCGACATCATCAAGCCGGTGCTGCGCGGACGCGACATCCAACGCTATAGGGCGCGTTGGGCGAACCTGTATCTGATCGACACCCATAACGGCTATGGGTCTGTCCCAGCCATCGACATCGACGATTACCCGGCCATCAAAAGCCACCTGGATGGATTCTATCCTCAGCTGGAAAGGCGGTATGATAAAGGCAAGACACCTTACAACCTACGTAACTGCGCCTTCCACGAGGAATTTGCCAGAGAGAAGCTTGTCTGGCTTGACTTGGTTGAAAAGGGGCGATTTGCCTATGATGATAGTGGCATGTTTTGCGAAGCTACGTCTTTCATTCTGACCGGCAAAGGTATCAAGTATCTCTGTGCATTGCTGAATGCTAGATTGATTCGCTGGTTTCTTCAGCGGGCAGCGCCTACATCCGGTATGGGAACTCTGCGTTGGAAAAAGGTCTACGTCGAGGCGATACCCATCCCAAAAATCACCCCCGCCAAGCAGCGTCCCTTCGTCCGCCTGGTCGACCGAATCCTGTCGGCGAAAGCCGCCGCCCTCGACACGAACACGAACGAGCAGGAAGCGGAGATAGACCGGCAGGTGTACAATCTTTACGGCCTGACGGAGAACGAAATCGCAGCGGTGGAGGGACGGAGCCAGTAGCATGAGTGTGAAGGAGCGTCGCGTCAAGCGCGTCGTCCTCAGGATCAGCTTTCCTTCTATGAAGTACAGACCCCAAAGTAGATGAGAGCGCCTATGAACAACACCAAGAATATGAAGGGTAGGGTCACTTCAACGTATGTCAATCGCCAGTAGCGGCTGCCCACACCCTTTCCCTTAACCTCCCACTCCGACTTGAAGAACTGGAACGGGAGATGCTCTTCCAGCTTGGGCAGGACAGCAAACTTGAGGCTGTTGAGCTGGCGGTAGGAACGTATGATGACGAACCATGAGATGGATAGTGCTGCTCCAAACAAGCTGAGCACTACAAGGACCAACTTCTCGGGTATGTCTCCAAAGCCAAACCTGAGCATGGCGGCCATGAATAACAGGATCCCTACGTGTAGGCTGACGTACAGACGGTTCGCCGCTTCTCGTCTCTGACTCACACGGTCGGCCAGTTCAGCATGGAGTTTATATATCTCTAGGAGACGGTCCTGCTCCGAGTTGCACATTATGCCAGATCACGGATCGCGCTCACTACGCTCTCCGTATTCCACCCGACAATCCTATCGGCGGCCTCCCTAACTCTGCTGGATATTGCCCTATTGCCCCAGGGCCTCACGGCGAGAATGGGCTTTGGATAAGCGAAACCCAACTTGGCGAGTCCGATCTCTTCGTCAATCCACTTGCTATAGGTTGCATAGACGCCAGCCAAGATGATTACGACGTGGCACCGCATCATCTGGTTGCGTATAGCCTCTCGCAACTGTGCGTCCGTCCTTGCTCCGTAGATCGGGTCGTCTGAGGGCACCGAGTAATCTCTGAAATCAAAGTACGGCCGGTTCCTCAATAAGGCCACGAGGCGGTCGTACTGGTCCTCGTAGCTCCACGAATGACTGATGAACAGGTTGTATGTCTTCACAGGACAACCTCCCTGCAGGGCCACTGGGTAGTCTATCCGCGTGCAGCCCCCTTGTCAACAAATATAGGGCACCGCCTGCTCAGGCTCCCGTCGATTCCTCAGCCTCAACGTTCAAGGCTCGCCCCTTGGCCAGCTTCGGAGTATCTGTCCACTTCCAGAACTGCCACCACTCGGCATCCAACTCTTCAAGGTACCTCTTGTGGTCCATCTCAGTCCAAAGGCACTGTATGCCGTGTTCAGCATCCTCTATGAGACCCTTGTACTCTTGGAGAGTGGGGCGGTGATACTTCACCTTCCGACGCGCGTGCTTATCCTTGAGACGGCTGAAGAAGACCTCCATATCAACTCGATGTAAGGCCAAGAGCCCTATCAAGCCGATGGCGATGAGAGCTATATAGAGAATTGTGGTCGGTATGTTGGCTAGACCTCCTATTCCGAATCCGGCAACTGCTGAAAATAGTACGTTTCCGAGCGTGTGTCTGAAGCGCGGTGGTCACATAGATGACGTTGGTGTCCAGGACCACCTTCATTCTCCGGTCTGGCTTGCCTCAGCCCGATACTCGTCGAGCAGCCAGCCGGCTGCGACCAAAGCATCTAGGACGAACTCGATGCTCCTCATGGCGCCGTCCACCTCGGCCCGGGAGCCGTCGGGCATGGTGGCGACGAAGGTCCACTGGGTCACGCCCCGCTCGCCACGCGACGAAGTGGTGCGGGTTGGTCCATTGACCGTCGGGGAACATCTCCAGGACCTTCGCGAAGCCCTCGTACTGTGTGCCGTCCACGTTGGGCCGGGCAATAGCTGGCGTCTCCTGCAAGAAGCACGCCGGCTTTAATAGGTGGGACAGACTATTCGCCGAAGGCTTCGTCGAATACCCTGTCGGAAGGTGGGAACTGGCGGGACTTGACGAACCTGCACCCCTCGGCGGCGCCGAACTCGCGGTCCATGGCCGCGTCCTCCCACTCGACCGATAGCGGCCCCTCGTACCCGATGGCGTTCAGGGTACGGATGATGTCCTCGAAGTCAATCTGGCCGCGCCCAGGGGTGCGGAAGTCCCAGCCGCGCCCGGGCTCGCCGAAGTTGAGGTGGGACGACAGTATCCCTGACTCGCCGTCCAGCGTAAGGGCGGCGTCCTTCATGTGGGTGTGGTAGATGCGGTCGGGGAAGGTGCGCAGGAACTTCGTCGGGCTGACCATCTGCCAGTGCAGGTGGCTGGGGTCGAAGTTGAAGCCGAAGGCGTCCCTGTGGCCGACGGCCTCGAGGGCGCGATGGGACGTCACTATGTCGAAGGCGATCTCCGTCGGGTGCACCTCCAGCCCGAACCTGACGCCGCACTTGTCGAACTCGTCCAGAATAGGGTTCCACATCTCGGCGAAGTAGGCGAAACCTTCGTCGATCATTGCCGTGCTGACCGGAGGGAAGCTGTAGATCATGTGCCAGATGGACGAGCCGGTGAAGCCGTTGACGACGTCGAGGCCCATGTTCCGCGCCGACAGGGCGGTGTTCACCATAGCCTCGACGGCCCACGACCGCTTGGCCTCCGCGTCGCCGTGGCAGCCCGCCGGCGCGAAGGTGTCCGAGCGGGCGTCGTTGTTGGGGTCGCACACTAGCTGGCCGGCCAGGTGGTTGCTGATGGCGAAGACCTTCAGCCCATGCTCGGCGAGGAGCTCGATCCTGCCCTGTGCGTAGGCCTTGTCCCTGGCGGCGCGGTCGACGTCCAGGTGGTCTCCCCAGCACGCCAGCTCCAGGCCGTCGTAGCCCCACTCGGCGGCCTTGGGGGCCAGCTCCGCCAGGGGCATGTCCGCGAACTGTCCGGTGAACAGGGTGACTGGTCTTGTCATCTCTTCCTCCTCTCTGTCCCGTACTGGGTTGCCGCTAGTCGGGCACAGGTACCCACTTCTGGTCGCTGTTGCCGCTTCGCACGACGGCCTCCAGGAAGGCCATGCCCCGAACGCCATCGTGGACGTTGGGGTAATCGACGGTCGACTCGTCCACATTGCCGCCGGCGATGACCTTCGCGAGCGCGTCGGCGAAGCTATTGTAGATGTTGGCGAACCCCTCGATGTAGCCCTCCGGATGTCCGGCCGGGAGGCGGACGTTGGCTCCGGCCGCGGCGCCCACGAAGCTCGTCGCCGTCCTCCTGATCTCCGTGGGCCTGTCCAGACGATGGACGAGCAGCGTGTTGGGCTCCACCTGCTGCCATTCCAAGCCGCCCCTCTCACCGTAGATACGGATCCGTAGTCCGTTCTCCTGCCCCACGGCGATCTGGCTTGCCCACAGCACGCCCCGGGCGCCGCCCTCGAACCTCAGCAGTACGCTGCCGTCGTCGTCAAGGCCGCGCCCGTCCACGAAAGTGGTCAGGTCGGCGCACATCTCTGTGATGTGCAGGCCCGTGATGTACTCGGCCAGGTTCTCGCAGTGTGTGCCGATGTCCCCCATGCAAGAGGAGGCTCCGGCTATGGCCGGGTCGGTGCGCCAGATGGCCTGCTTCACGCCGTCGGCCTCGACCCTGGTGGCCAGCCAGCCCTGGGGATACTCCACTACGATGCGCCTGACCGCTCCCAGCTCGCCGGCGGATACCAGCTCTCTCGCTTCCTTGACCATCGGGTAGCCGGTGTAGTTGTGTGTAAGGCAGAAGAGCTTGCCGGTCTCAGCGACCTTGCGCTCCAGCTCCCTGGCCTGCGCCAGGTCCATCGTCATGGGCTTGTCGCAGACGACGTGGAAGCCGGCGTCCAGGGCGGCCGCGGCCACGGGAAAGTGCGTGCTGTTGGGCGTGACGATGGAGACGAAGTCCATCCTGACTTCCTGGGGCAACGAGGCCTCCGTCTCGATCATCTCCTGGTAGGTGCCGTAGACTCGCTCCGGGGGCAGCAGGAGGTCCTGTCCGCTGAGCCTGGACTTCTCCGGCGTGCTGCTGAAGGCGCCGCAAACGAGCTCGATCTTGTTGTCCATGTGGGCCGCTATACGGTGGATGCGGCCTATGAAGGCGTCCCTTCCACCTCCCACCATGCCCATCCTGAGTCTTCTGTCCAACCTGTCCATACGGAGCTCCTCCTGCCCGTAGGCACCCTCACCCAGCCCTCTCCTGCTGGGGGGAAAGTCGGCGTCAGCGCAGGTCTTCAAGGGGCTTGGGTCGGTTGATGCCCCTGATCGTGGTGCGGTCCGGCCTGTCGTCCACGCCGCTCTCCGGGGCGGCCCACAGCGCCGCGTTGGCGATGACGCGCAGCACCTCTTCCTGGTGATATATGGGATACGCCTGGTCGCCGGGACGGAAGTAGAAGATCTTGCCGCGGCCACGCTTGTAGCAGCAGCCGCTGCGGAATACCTCGCCACCGGCGAACCAGCTGATGAACACCAGGGCGTCCGGCTCCGGGATGTCGAAGGGCTCACCGTAGGCCTCCGCGCGGGGGATCTCGAAGTACTCACCCAAGCCCTCCGCGATGGGGTGTCCTGGGTTGACGACCCAGACGCGCTCCTTCTCTCCAATACTGCGCCAGTACAGGCCGCAGCTGGCGCCCATCAGCTTCTTGAATATCTTGGAGAAGTGGCTGGAGTGCAGCGGGATGAGTCCCATGCCGTCCAGCACCCGCTGGTAGACGCGGTCGACCACGGCGTCGCTGACCTCCTGGTGGGCCTTGTGACCCCACCAGGTCAACACGTCGGTCTCGGCCAGCACCTCATCGGTCAGGCCGTGCTCCGGCTCGTCCATGGTGGCCACGCGAACGGGGAAGCCCCTGGCGCTCAGATAGTCGACGATGGGCGCGTGCATCCCCCGCGGGTAGATGGACGCTATCTCCTCCTCCCTCTCGTGGCGGTACTCGTTCCAGACGGTGACTCTCGGCAGTTCAGGCATTCAGTGCTCCTGGTTCGCAGGCATTTGCTTCGCTGTCAGCACACCTCGAAGGCCTCGGTCTTCAGCCGTACGGGCTCCCCGTCCTGGGCGGCCGATTGCCTGATGGCTTCCCACAGGTGCGCCATGCGCAAGCCCAGCTCCGCGGGAGAGGGGTTGACGATTCGACCCTCGCGGGCGGAGAGGAACTCCTCCCACACCCCGCGGGACTGCCGCACCGGGACGACCTGCCAGCCCTGATCGCGGCTGATACCCGTCTCCTGCCAGTTGGCGGGCTGGGCGTGAAGTATCTCCAGCGACTCCCCCCAGGCGCCGGTGCGCAGCGCGGCCCTGGTGCAGAACACCCTGATGTCCGAGGCGCACGAGGGGGCTGTTTGTCCGCAGGCGTGGATCGTCACCAGGGTGCCGGACTCCAGGCGCCCCATGATCGCCGCGTTGATGTCCACCGGTCCGCTGTTGTTCTCGAAGAGGGCCCAGACGTCGGTGAAGTCCTCGCCGGCGAGGTCGGCCACAGTGTTCAGCATGTGGGCGCCGCTGTCGAACACGAAGCCGCCGCCGGATATGCTGGGGTCCGACCGCCACGCGTCCTTGAAACTACCGGCCCAGTTCTGCCAGATGACGCCTGAGATGGTCTGCACGGGCCCCAGCTCCCCTGATCGGAGCATCTTCACGGCCTTGCGGATGTGTGAGGAGAGGCTGCCCTGGAAGGCGACGACAAGCGTACGCCCCGTGCGGTCCCGGGTCTCGATGAGCTCCCGCGCCTCCTGGGCGTTCATCACCATTGGCTTCTCCAACAACACGTCCAGGCCGGCCTCCAGGCAGGCCTTGGCCTGGCTGAAGTGGAGCGCGTGGGGCGTGACGATGTACGCGACGTCGAGGTTGTGGGCATGCTCACCCAGCAGGCGCTCCAAGTCGGGGACGTTGGCCGGAACGGGCCGGCCCTCCGTCTCGAAGATGGCCGCCGCCTCCAGGTATGCGTCGGGCGAAGGCTCGCACACCACGTCGATGCTGGTGTTGCGGAAGTCGGCCAGGTTGCTCCGTATGCGGGCGCGGCCCGCAGCGCCGCACCCGATGACTGCCGCTCTCACGGTCGGATCGAACGTCATTGGCATCTCTTGCACTTGGATGTTCCTGTGGTGCGCTGATTAGAGACTTGGAATCTGGTCCCGCTCTTGCGGTCTGGCAGACTCTCCCACTCCGAGCGGTCGAACCTCTGGATAACGCTCCACAAGCTCTAGTACTGCTTCAATCTAAATATGACAGAACCCTCGGATTGCCGTCATTCCCGCGAAAAGCCTGCCCCGTACTCGATACGGGGCGGGAACCCACTCCCTGGCCGCACATATACGGCGGCATCACGGTGATTTGGTATTAGCTATGCTGGACCCTCGGAGATGAATCGCGCCCTGCTAGGCTGTGTTGACATTTCGTTTCATGTCATTGCTATGAAAATAGACAGCAGACAGCCACACCCGTCATTCCCGCGCTCCCTTCCGTCATTCCCGCGGAGAGCCTGCCCCCGAGCAGTCGGGGGCGGGAACCCATCCCCGGTCGCTGCTACCAATCATGCGGCAACGGAGAATCCCCTCGCCCATTTCCATACCCTTATGTGGCCTGCGCAAGGCCATAGTGATTCTGAACGCAGCGAAGCGGAATGAAGAATCTAAAGCGGTTGAGGTATCCTCATGCATAGGCCTTAGATTCTTCGTCGCTTCGCTCCTCAGAATGACATTTTGGACCGCTTGCTGAGTTATAAATGGCCTGGTATGTCAAATGTCAACACTACCTAGTAGGACGACATGGGGTCGCGGGTTCGGATCTCAGGGAACAGGGTGAAGTCTCGATCCCGCGTGAGCAGCGCTTCGGCGCCGTGGGCGACACATATTGCGGCTATGCGGGCGTCATGGACGACTCCTCCCACCACCCGCGGCCGCTGCACGAAGCGGCCCAGAATCTCCAAGAAATCGTCCGTCTCGCCAATCAATCGATTCGACGGCGACGCAGCCCAGGCGGCAATCTGGTCCCAGCCACGCTCGGGAGTAGTCGCATCGTCTTTCCAGATTCGCCGGTTGGTGACGACGCTGAGGAACTCGTAGCAACATGGCCAGGGTATGGCCCATGCGGAGTCTCCCTCGGCAAGTGAGCGCATAACCGCCGCGGCCTCTTCGTGGCAGCTTGACTCACGGCGATGCGCGTAGACGAGAACGTTGGTATCAACCGCGATCATTGCGATCGCCGTCACCGTATATCAGGTCGCGCAGATCCTGCCACGAGTACGACTCCAGGGGGTCGCGGCTATCAGGGTCCCCCACGCTCAGGTCGGGCAGGCGGTATTGCCGACGCTCGGTGTCTGCCGCCAGCGCCTGTCTGAGGCCGTCCTCGACCAGGGCTCGCAGCGGGCGTCCCTTTTTCTTGGCGCGTCGCTTGGCACGCGCCAGCAGCTCGTCATGGATGTCCAGCGTAGTCTTCACAGACCCATACTACCCATATGATGGAGTATGGTCAACCCATATCAGCTCGAGCCCTACGTTATGCGGTTCTTGCGGAAGGAGTTCTTGACGGCGATCTTGCCGTTCCTGAAGGTGAAGAGGTCGCAGCCGTCGACCTCGGCCCTGGAGCCGTCCGGCATCGTCGCCTTGAACGTCCACTGGGTGACGCCCCTGTCGCCCGAGACGAAGTGGCGCGGGTTGGTCCACTGGCCGTCCGGGAAGATATCGAGGACGTTCTGGTAGCCTGCGCGGACGGCCTCGTAGCCCTCGTGCCGCATGCCGTCCACGTCCGGCCCGGACGAGAGCTGGAACAGGCAGTCCTCGTCCATGTAGGACATCAGCGCCTCGAGGTCGTGCCTGTTCCACGCCTCCGCGAAGCCCTGCAGGTAGTCCGTGTCGACCTGTGCGTCCCTAACTGTAGCCATGTCAGTCCTCCTGGTCGCTTCACCCTCACCCCAACCCTCTCCCGTTGAGGGAGAGGGAGTTAGGCGTCCTTGTATTTCTCGAGCAGGCGGCGGGCTATGATGAGCTTCTGCATCTCGTTCGTGCCCTCGCCGATTATCATCAACGGCGCGTCGCGGTAGTACCGCTCGACGGGGTGCTCCTTCGTGTAGCCGTAGCCGCCGTGGATGCGCATGGCGTCCAGGGTGACCTGGCCGCACATCTCGCTGGCGAAGAGCTTGGCCATGCCCGCCTCCAGGTCGACCCGCCTGCCGTCGTCCTTCAGCCGCGCAGCGTTCATCGTGAGCAGCCGCGCCGCCTCGATCTTCGTGCCCATGTCCGCCAGCATGATCTGGATGGCCTGGTGCTGGGCTATGGGAGCGCCGAAGGTCCTGCGGCGCTGGGCGTATGAGACGGCCGCGCGGAACGCGGCCTCGGCGACGCCCAGCGCGCGCGCCGCGACGTTGATCCGGCCCGACTCCAGCCCGCTCATCACCTGCCCGAATCCGCGCCCCTCCAACCCGCCGACGAGATTCTCCGCGCCGACCCGGCAGTCCTCGAACAGAAGCTCTGCCGTGTCCAGGCCTCGGTAGCCGAGCTTGTCGATGTGGCGGCCCACGGTCAGCCCCGGGTTCGGCTTCTCGACGATGAAGCAGCTCATGCCCTTGTACGGCGGGTCGGCCTCGGTGTCCGTCTTGGCGAGCACCGCGAAGGCGTTGCCGTTTTCGGCGTTGGTGATGAACATCTTGCTGCCGTTCAGGACGTACTCCTCGCCGTCTCGCACCGCCGCCGTGCTGATGTTCTGCACGTCGCTGCCCGCCTCGGGCTCGGTCAGCCCCAGACCGGCGCGGACCTCGCCGCGGGCCATGCGCGGCAGCAGGCGCTCCTTCTGCTCGGCAGTGCCGTGATCGGCGATTATCGACGCTGCAAGGTGGTGGGTGCCGATCACGCCGCTCACGCTCATCCAGCCCCTGCTCAGCTCCTCGAATATGACCGCGAGGGTCACGTGGTCGAGGCCAAGACCGCCGTACTCCTCGGGGATGGTGATACCGAATAGGCCCATCTCCCGCATCGTGTCCACGAGATCGGCGGGGTAGATGTCCTCGTGGTCGTATCGAGAGGCGACGGGGGCCACGTCGCGGCGAACGAAGTCGCGGACGAGGGTCACGATCTGCGCCCTTATCTCCTCGGTCACCGTCGTCGTGCCAGCCATTCCGCTCCCCGCGCCGCGTAGTGCCCAAGGCGGCGCGCATCGGAGTGTAGCCACGCCGCTCGCGCACAGTCAACCGGATTGGCCGAGATTGCAGGGCCTTTCCAAAGTCCGTTCGTGGTGAGCCTGTCGAACCACAATTGGGGCCTTCGACAAGCTCAGGCCGAACGGCAAGGTACGACCCTATCTCAACAATGGAAAGGCCCTGCCGAGATTGACAGGCCCGGCGCGCGCCGATAGGCTTGTGCCCGACTCCCGACAGGAGAGGCAGGCATGGCCAAGCTCAGCTGGTACAAGGGCAACATCCACACGCACACGACGGAATCGGACGGCGACGCCGATCCGGAAAGGGTCGTCAGCTGGTTCAGGAGGCACGGCTACGACTTCCTCGTCCTCAGCGACCACAACCACCTGACGATCTTCGAGTACGGCGCGGGTAAGCGGCGCTTCAAGCGGCCTCTCCTGGTCCCGGGCGAGGAGGTCTCGGCGAACATCAAGGGCGGCGCCGTGCCGATACACATAAACGGCGTGGGGCTGTCGAGGGTCGTCGAGCCAATCGACGCGGGCGAGATCGTCCCCACCATCCAGGCCAACGTAAACGCGATTCGGCAGGCGGGCGGCATCTCGTCCATCAACCACCCAAACTACAAGTGGGCCTTCGACCACACCCATCTCAGGCTAATCGAGGGCCTGAGCCTGCTGGAGGTCTTCAACGGCCACCCGGCGACCAACGTGTACGGCGGCCCGGGCAAGTTCAGCTATGAGGAGATCTGGGATGGCGTGCTGAGCGCAGGCGTGGTCGTCTTCGGAGTGGCCACCGACGACTCGCACAACTACCACGACTTCAGCCCTGCGAAGAGCAACCCGGGCCGGGGCTGGGTCGCCGTCCGCGCCGCCGAGCTGAGCCGCGACGCGATCGTCGACGCGCTGGCGACGGGCGAATTCTACGCATCCACGGGAGTGACGCTGAAGGAGCTGGAAGCGTCCCCGGAGGGCGTGAGGATCGAGATCGACCCGGAACCCTTCCGCCTCTACTCGACCAAGTTCGTGGGCAAGGACGGCAGGCTGCTGGCCGAGATCGCGGGCACGGAGGCTGAGTACGAGCCTGCGGGCGACGAGGGCTACGTTAGGGCGGTCGTCGTGAGCTCCGGCAACACGAAGGCCTGGACTCAGCCCGTCTTCCTGCCAGGCTAGGAGCCGGTCAGAGGGCCTCGCAGAGCCGCTCCAGCAGCTCTTCCACGCCGCCCACGCCGTCCAGCGAATAGCCGGCCGCGTCTATCAGCGCGGCCGGCGTCCCTTCATCCACGACCGCGACGCCGCACCCCCGGATCCGGCCGCGCCGCTCCAGGTCGGCCAGCGCCTCCATGCCGTCGACGTCCGTCGAGTCGTCGCCGAGGAATACGGCGCTCTTGAGTCTTCGCTCCTCTACGACCGTCCTGATGGCCTGGCCCTTGTGAAGCCCCGCCGGGGGACGTATTTCCAGGATCATCTTGCCCCAGAACGTCTGCAGGCCGGATGCCCCGACCCTGTCCAGGGCCGAGGCCAGCCGCCGCCGGGCCGTCTCTGGGTCGGCCGCTGCCCTGTAGTGCACCGCGGCGCTGTGGCCCTTGTGCTCCCAGATCATCCCAGCCACGTCCGCCAAGCCCCGAAGCTCCCTCAGCACGCTCTCGATTGCGCCGCCGTCCTGCTGGGCCAGGGGCGAGACGGCGTGCACGTCCCCTTCGATGCTATCCGCCCCGTGGTTACCGACGTACAGGAGCTCACGGAGGCCCACCTTGTCCCGGATGTCCTGGGCACGGCGACCGGACAGAACGCAGACGACGGCGAGCCTACACGACAGGCGATCCAGGGACGCGACCGCGCGCGGCGACGCAACCGCTTCGTCGGGGGTGGGGGCCAGCCTCGAGATGGTCCCGTCGAAGTCGACGAAGAGGCCCGCGGGCCGCTCGGCGAGGGCCGACATCGCCGGTGTCGGGTCTTCCAGCAGGTCCCAAAGCTCTGACATCTACGCTTGTGGGTAGGTCAGGGCGAAGCCTTCGATACACTTCATCGCCGGCAGGTACTCCTCCCCCTGTCCTCTCCAGGCCCATTATAGGCCAACTTCCGCCGAGGTCTCACGGCAAGATCGGCACAGGTGATGCGGCCTCGCGTGCGACAGGGCCTTTCCATTGTTGAGATAGGGTCGTGCCTTGCCGTTCGGCCTGAGCTTGTCGAAGGCCCCAATTGTGGTTCGACAGGCTCACTACGAACGGACTTTGGAAAGGCCCTGCGCGTGCGAGTTTCAACTTGCGTGAGGGATTGGAGGCGATGTAAGATCATAAGGTTGCAAGCTCAGTCGGAACTGGCCGGTCCCGTGGCCGGCCGCTTTCCCAGAGGACTATTACGATGGATGCACATCACCTCGTTAAGGTAGAACCCAACCCGGAGATCGAGGACTTCCGGCCCGGGGACACCGTGCGCGTGAGCATACGCGTTACGGAGGGAGACCGGCAGCGGACCCAGGTGTTCGAGGGAGTGGTCATCCGCAAGCGTGGCTCCGGCCCAGGCGCAACCTTCACCGTTCGCCGCGTCACCCACGAGGTGGGAGTAGAGCGCACTTTCCTGGTTCATTCCCCCACGGTCGAGGCTGTCCGGGTCACCCGACGAGGCAAGGTAAGACGCGCCCGGCTCCACTACCTTCGGGGTCTGTCGGGCCGCAAGGCGAGGATTCCAGAGCGCCGCTAGACCCTCGCGCCCGGCTCCAAGGGCTGCGCACATTACCTTTCGCCGCACGCTTCCGGCGCCTCGGTATTCGCTCGGGCAGACTGCTATCATCCCATCATAGGGACCAGCGGCCGAGGTGCGTTCTTGTCGGAAGGGAACCGATTCGCGGAAGTAGCAGTCGACGCTCCGGCGGGCCACGATCGGACCTTCAGCTACGCGATTCCCGACGGCATGGAGGCGTCCCCAGGCCAGCTTGTAGTAGTGCCGTTCGGACCTCGCCAGGTGCAGGGGATCGTGTTCGATCTGGCCGACCGGCCCCAGGTCGACGCCGTGCGCCCAATACTGAGGGTCGAAGAGACGGCGCCGGTCCTCCCGGACGTGCATCTGCGGCTGGCGCGGTGGATCAGCCAGTTCTACGTGTGCTCGCTATTCGAGGCCGCCGCTCCGATGCTGCCCCCTGGCGGGCGTTTCAGGATCAGGAGCTACTTCGAGGCGGCTCCCGAACCGTCTACCCCTACTGAGCTCCCACCGTACCGCCAGCGGGTCCTCGACCTCATCAGGCAGAAGGGCCCCGTCGAAGAGGGGCGCCTCAGGCGAACGCTCGGCGAGCCCGCGGCTGTGGCCGCCCGGCGGCTCGAAGGTGCGGGCCTCGTAACCCGCACTTTCGCCCGAACAAGGCCCTCCCAGCGCGCCCGGATGCGCGACTACGTCCAGATCCCCGCCGGGGCCGCGCCCAGGCTGAGACGCGAGATAGAGGACATCACCTCCCGGGCGCCACGACAGAGGGCAGCGCTGGAGCTTATGCTGGAGCGCGGCTCGCCGATGCTCCTCGCGGACGCCAACAGGGGGTTCGGAAGCAGCGCAGTCGCGGCGCTCGTCAAGAAGGGCGCACTGGAAAGGGCGGCTCACCCTGAGGAGCGTGACCCCCTTGCGGGCAAGACGTTTCCCAAGCGGACTGGAGTCCGGCTCACATCCATGCAGCGCAGGGCGGCGGGCGCAATCGAGAAGGCGCTGGGCAGCGGGGCGGTGTTTCTGCTCGAAGGTGTGACAGGCTCCGGGAAGACCGAGGTGTACCTGGAGGCCGCGCAGCAGTGCATCCGACGGGGACGCGGCGTCATCGTCATGGTGCCCGAGATCGCGCTCACGCCCCAGACCATCGAGCGGTTCGCCTCTCGATTCCCCCGCAACATCGCCGTTCTCCACAGCGGCCTCACGGACGGTGAGAGGTTCGACCAGTGGTGGAAGGTGCGCCGGGGCGACTACAAGGTCGTGGTCGGCTCGCGGAGCGCCGTATTCGCGCCCCTGCCGGACGTCGGGCTGATCGTGGTCGACGAGGAGCACGAGTGGACGTACAAGCAGCACGACTCAGTGCCGCGCTACCACGCGCGAACGGCGGCGCTGCAGCTGGCCGAGCTGACAGGGGCCGCCGTAGTGCTCGGCAGCGCGTCGCCGGACGTACAGTCCTACCGCCGGGCCCTGAGCGGCAGGGTGAGGCTCCTGCGCCTTCCCCACCGTGTGTCGGATGAGGCCCGGTCAGGTGATGTTCCCCGGCATCGGGGGCTGGCGGCGGTCCAGGTAGTCGACATGCGGGACGAGCTGCGCTCTGGGAACCGCCACATCTTCAGCATGGCGCTGCAAAGTGCGTTGGAGCGGTCCATCGACCGCGGCAACCAGGCCGTGCTCTTCCTGAACCGGAGGGGCACGGCGCCCTACTACCAGTGCCGCCACTGCGGCTCGTCGGTCCAGTGCCGCCGGTGCGACGTGCCGGTCACCTACCACAGGGACAGGGACAGGCTGCTTTGCCACTATTGCGGCGAGCGTCGCCGAGCGCCTGATATGTGCCCGGAATGCGGCCATCGAAGGCTGGCGTTCTACGGCATTGGCACGAAGGCAGTGGCCGACGAGGTCCAGCGGCTCCACCCGGGGGCTCCTGTGGCCCGCTGGGACAGGGACGCCGTGCGGAGCGCCCGCGACTACGAGGAGGCATTGGAAGAGTTCCGGTCTGGGGAGGCTCGTGTCCTGGTCGGAACGCAGATGATCGCCAAGGGGCTGCACTTCCCTTCGGTAGACCTGGTCGGCGTCGTCCTTGCGGACGTGGGCCTGATGGTGCCGGACTTCCGGGCAGGTGAGCGGACCTTCCAGCTCATCCACCAGGTCGCGGGCCGGTCAGGCCGCGGCGCAACCGATGGCCGGGTCATCATCCAGACGTATCAGCCGCAGAACTACGCTATCAGGGCCGCCGCCGCACAGGACTACCCCAGGTTCTACGAAGAGGAGACTGAGCGGCGGCGCGAGCAGGGCAACCCGCCCTTCAGCCGTCTCATTCGCCTGGTATACGCTCACGTCAACAGGGCGCGGACCGAGGGCGAGGCAAGGAAGTTCGCGGACGCGCTGCTGGCCGAGCGTGACGCCTGGGGCCTGGGAGAGGTCGAGCTGCTCGGACCCACTCCGGCGTTTCCTGAGCGGGTCCGTGGACACTACCGTTGGCAGCTTGTCCTTAGGGCGCCGCAGCCGCGCGACCTCCTCGACAAGGTCACAGTGCCCAGGGACTGGACCATCGACGTGGACCCGGTCGGCTTCAGTTAGTCATGGAGAGATTCTCTAGCCGCGTCACCCATGCGTCGAACCGTGGGCACTCGACGCGGATTGCATTCAATCCATTGGGGCCTTCGACAAGCTCAGGCCGAACGGCAAGGTACGACCCTATCTCAACAATGGAAAGGCCCTGCAAGGGCGTACATAACATTTACATCCAGCAGCGGCGGCGTTAGAATCGCATCGATGACGGTGAGCCACCAGGCCCCTGGTGGCTATTGTTCGTTTCTTGAGTGGGGATGCAGCGGGGTAGGAAGATGGCACGCACCAGGCAGACACACCTGACACCCGAAGGGCGGGAAGCCCTTGCCCAGGAGCTGGAGCACCTTACCGGCGTACGCCGCAGGGAGGTTGCCATGCGCATCAACAAGGCGCATGAAACCGGCGGCACGGTGGACAACGCCGAGTACGAGGAGACCAAGAACGAGCAGGCGTTCGTTGAGGGCCGTATCGTGGACATCGGAAATATCCTGTCCAGGGCCGTCGTGACGAAGCGCAGCAAAAAGACCGCCATGGTCGCGTTCGGGTCGTCCGTGACCGTTACCAACAGCCGCGGCTCCAAGGTCCTGTACCAGGTCGTGGGGGGCGCCGAGGCGAACCCGTCCAAGGGCAAGATCTCCGAGTCCTCGCCCGTGGGCCTGGCTATCATGGGCAGGAAGGTCGGCGACGTGGTCGACGTAGAGACGCCGGCGGGCATCGTGAAGCTCACCATTAACAAGGTCACCTGAAGGCCGCGTCGGGAGATCCCGCAATGTCACAGCTCGGTGGGACCGGTGTGGAGGATCCCAATGACACGGAGAGCCCCCTCCTGCAAGTACGGCGGGAGAAGCTCCAGGGCCTCCGCGACAGGGGGATAGACCCATACCCCCACACCTACGACAGAAGCCACACCTCGACCGAGGCCGTATCCCTGTTCGAAGCCGAAGAGAGCGAGCACGGCGATGGGCACCGGTCCGGGCCCGTCTCGGTGGCGGGACGCATCGTGCGCCGCAGCGGCATGGGGAGGGCCACATTCCTCGGCCTCCAGGACGGCCATGGGAAGATCCAGGTCCTCCTCAGGAAGAACAAGCTTCCCGACTCGTACGACACGCTCTCCGACATCGACATAGGGGACTGGGTCGGCGCATCGGGGCCGCTGTTCCGCACGCGCACGGGTGAGATCACCGTCGAGGCCGAAGAGTGGACGGTCCTGAGCAAGTCGCTCCGCCCACTGCCCGAGAAGTGGCACGGCCTGGCGGACGTTGAGGCGCGGTTCCGGCAGAGGTACCTCGACCTGATCTCCAACGACGAGGCGATGCGCATCGCCGTCATGCGAAGCAGTCTCGTGAGCGCACTCCGGCGCTTCATGGACGGGCGAGGCTTCATGGAGGTGGAGACGCCCGTGCTGGTGCCCATCGCCGCGGGCGGTACGGCCCGGCCCTTCGCGACGCACCACAACGCCCTGGACAGAGACCTGTACCTCCGCATCGCCACGGAGCTGTATCTCAAGCGGCTCGTCGTGGGCGGCATGGAGAAGGTCTACGAGATCGGACGCATCTTCCGCAACGAGGGCGTCGACCTCACCCACAATCCCGAGTTCACCATGATGGAGAGCTACGAGGCGTTCGCCGACTACACCGACGTCATGCGAATGGTCGAGGAGATGGTGTCGGGCCTCGCGTCGGAGGTGCTCGGCACGACGACCATCGAGCTCGAGGGAGAGAGCATCGACCTGTCCCCGCCGTGGCCCAGGCTCGACCTGCGCGATGAGATCAGGCGGCGGTCGGGCATCGACTTCCTGGAGTGCCCGGACATCGGGGCGCTGAGCGCCGAGATGAGGTCCGCCGGGTTCGACGTCGGACGGCAGATGAGCTGGGGCGGCCTGCTCGACAAGCTGGTGTCGGACGCCGTCGAGCCGCACCTGGTCCAGCCCTCCTTCCTGGTCGACTACCCGGTCGAGATGTCGCCGCTCGCCAAGAAGAAGCGCGGCGCCCCCGTCACTCCCGCGAAGAGCCTGCCACGTACTCGATACGGGGCGGGAACCCAGGCCCCCCCGGCCCTCGTCGAGCGCTTCGAGGGCTTCATCGCGGGCATGGAGGTGTGCAACTCCTTCACCGAGCTCAACGACCCCATCGACCAGCGCGCCCGGCTCGAGCAGCAGGAGGCCCTGCACGCCCAGTTCGAGGACGAGGACATGGACCGGCTCGACGAGGACTTCGTCCTGGCAATGGAGTACGGCATGCCCCCCACGGGCGGGCTGGGCATCGGCATCGACAGGCTCGTGATGCTCTTCTCGGGCCAACGCTCCATCCGCGAGGTCATCCTCTTCCCCCACATGCGCAGCCGCTAGGGTTAGGACTGACTAAAAATCCCCCTTGACAACCCCCCATATACCCCTATAATAGAACCCATGTACGACAACACCGAACAGACCGAACCCCCCACACTCGCGGACATCGTCCGCCGAGAGACCAACAACGGCGAGACCATCGTCCGCTTCTACCTCGACGTCATCGAGGGAAAGCTAAACGACGACGGCTTCGAAGTCTGCCACAGGCTCGAAGCCGCCGAGCAGGTCCACGCCATCGCACCCGGGCTCGTCTCCGAATACATAGCCCAACTCACCGGCCTCGAATGCAACCACGTCTTACTCCGCAAGCGCACCCGCGACACCACCACCGTCATTCCCGCGAAGGCGGGAACCCATCGTTCCAGTGGCGACACCACCCGTCGTTCCCGTGACGACACCACCGTCATTCCCGTGGCGACGGGAACCCATCCCCGGCCGGACGCCGACTGCGCCAAAACCGCCCGCGCGCGCCACGAGGCACTCGAATACCTGGCCTCCGCACTCGCCGCGCCATCACTGAAGGACGACCCGCGCGTAGCCGGCATCGTCCACGGGAGCACCGACCACGGCAAGACCGTCGTCAGCTTCCTCATGCACGTCATGCACGGCGTAGTCCGCGGCTTCAGGCCCCGCCAGAGGGTCGATGCCGCCAGCGAGCTCCTCGGACACATAGCCCGCGACGAGATCGCCCGCTCCGGCTCCGTACCCCCCTCTCCCTCGACGGGAGAGGGAGAGGGTGCTCCGTCATTCCCGCGAAGAGCCTGCCCCGTACTCGATACGGGGCGGGAACCCATCCCCAGCACCGCCAACGCAGACGATCCGCACACTGCAACCGCAACCGAATCGTCATTCCCGACAGCCGGATCGTCATTCCCGCCCGACGGATCGTCATTCCCGCGAAGGCGGGAACCCATCCCCAGCACCGACGAAGCAGACCTGACCGTCACACCGGCGGAACCCGGTATCCAGGGCGGCGGGGATGAGGGCGGGCTCCCGCCGTCCCCCTCTCCCTTGACGGGAGAGGGCTGGGGTGAGGGTGAAGACGACCTGGAAGACCACCGCGGCTGCTACGACATCGACCGCAAGATCGCCGAAGCCCAGCGCGACCCAGCCCACCCCATCCACAAGTTCATCCAGGCATACGACGAGGTAGCCGCCGTCTTCCACGGCAAAGACAAGGAGAACGACGAAGACGACGAAGTCCGCTACTGGATCTCCGGCGAGGTCCCAGACGCGTACGGCAAATACATCTGGGAGTACGCCCCGGCATACCCCAGGTCGATCAGAAGAAAACTTCGCCCCAAGCGCCGCCGCTCCCGCGAACCCGGGACTACGCCCAAGGCCGAGAGCATGGATGAAGCGGCCCTTCGACAGGATGCGCGAGGCCGGCATCCCCAGACCCAGCCGGTTCAAAATCTGGGTCTGAACCCGCCCCGCCGCCCAACCGGGCCAGGCGGGGCCAACACCACGCCAGCCAACGAATTGGCGCCATCTGCACCCTCGCCACACCAGGGCCTTTCCATTGTTGAGATAGGGTCGTACCTTGCCGTTCGGCCTGAGCTTGTCGAAGGCCCCAATTGTGGTTCGACAGGCTCACCACGAACGGACTTTGGAAAGGCCTTGGGCCTCCGGTGAGACAGGTGCGACGCCGTCGCTATTCTGTTATGATTCGCTGTCCAGGAGACGGTTGGCAGTGGGACGGACAGGAAGCGCTGTCCTCGAGCAAGCCGAAAACACGGGAGGTAACAGGATGTCCACCAAGCTGAGAAGCATACGGCTGATTCTATCGCTATTAGCAGTTCTCGCACTGGTCGCCGCCATGGCCTGTGCGGCCGAGGACGAGGAGGAGGCGCCCGCCCCGCAGCCTGAGACGAAGGCTGCAGCCCCGGCCGAGCAGGCGCCGACCGCAGCCCCCGTCGCCAAAGACGCGCCGACGGCCGCTCCGCAGGCCGCTCCGGTCGAGGCCATGAGCGAACCCGCCCTCGCCAAGACCGGCCTGAACGGCAATGTGTCCTTCAGGTACGACGGGCCCATACCCACCAAGTTCAGCGAGGCCCCCATTCTGGCCGAGCTCGTGAAGGCCGGAGAGCTGCCGCCGGTTGAGGAGCGCCTGCCGGAGGACCCGCTGGTCATTCCCCCGTCTGAGGCCATCGGCACCTACGGCGGCACTTGGCGAAGGGTGTACACGTGGGCCGGCGACCACGCGATCACATACACCGACTCGATGCTGTGGGCCGACTCCGATGGCAGCGGCTGGCTCCCTCATATGGCCAAGTCCGTGGAGATGTCCAACGACAACAAGACCATGACCATCAAGCTCCGCAAGGGCCACAAGTGGTCCGACGGCACGCCCTTCACCACGGCCGACTTCCAGTGGGGCTGGGACAACATAGCCAACAACGAGGAGGTAACTCCTGTATTCAGTGTGGACTGGAAGAGCCCGGCAACCAGGAACAAGCCCAAGTTCGAGGTGGTGGACGATACGACCGTGACCTTCACCTGGGACGACCCCTATGGGGTAGCTCCCGTCATGCTGCTACGGGGTTCGTTCCTCCACGTGAACTTCCAGTGGCCGTGGTGGGGCCCGTCCCACTACCTGAAGCAGTTCCACCCGTGCTGCGTCGAAAAGGAAGAGCTGGACAAGATGGTCGCCGAGGCCGGGGTAGAGACCTGGATACAGCTGATGCAGCAGAAGAAGAACGCCTACCAGAACCCCGACTACCCGGCCCTCGCCGCCTGGAAGACCTCCGACCCAAGCGAAGGGGAGGAGTGGGTCCTTGAGCGCAATCCCTACTACCCTGCGGTGGATACAGCCGGGAACCAGCTCCCGTACATCGACAGGATACACCTGACCTTGGTCGAGAACCTCGAGACGGCCGGCCTCAGGGCCGCCAACGGCGACATCGACTTCCAGGGGCGGCACATGACCCTGGCCAAGCTGCCCCTCTACCTGAAGGAGAAGGAGAGGGCGAACATCGAGCCGCAGCTCTACAACTCGCCCAGCCCCAGCGATACGACCATCAACATCAACCAGACCTACAACGCGGACCCTGTGATAGGCGATCTGTTGCGGACTCGGGACTTCCGAATCGCCCTGTCGCTTGGCATAGACCGGAACGAAATCAACGAGACCTTCTTCCTGGGCAGGGGCACGCCGCGTGCCTACATCCCGGAGAAGGGCACCATGTTCTATCCCGGCGACGACTACCACGACAAGTACTCGACCTTCGACCCCGACGAGGCGAACAGGCTGCTTGACGGAATAGGCCTGGAGAAGAACGCCAACGGCAAGAGACTCAGGTCGGATGGAGAGCCGCTGCGGCTCCACTTCGTGACCTTGGGCGCCTACGCCGTCGACTACGCCCCGGTCGCCGAGATAATCTGCCGCACGTGGGACAAGAACCTCGGGATAGCCTGCGACTACACGACGACCCGCGACGCGGCCAGGATGATCCAGAACAACGAGGAGTACCTGTTCATCTGGGAGTCGGGAGCGGGTGTGATTCCCTGGGTCGGGACCTGGAACTTCTGCCCATGCTTCCAGCACTTCCGGTCCGCCGTCGGGCCGGGCCGCTACTACCAGACCGGAGGCGAGGCAGGGGAGTCTTCCACCGATCCCAAGTACG
This sequence comes from Dehalococcoidia bacterium, assembly GCA_965261325.1. GTDB lineage: Bacteria > Chloroflexota > Dehalococcoidia > Lucifugimonadales > CAJWER01. The sequence goes on along the minus strand of CBDHCU010000009.1, from coordinate 935,336 downwards.
CCAACCCTGAGGGCGAGTTCCCCATCAAGAAGCTGCAGGACCTGTTCGACGAGGGTAAGCAGTACCCCTTCGGCCATCCCAGGCAGGTCGAGATCGGCAAGGAAGGCTACAAGATACACGTCGACGAGATGATCAACATCGGCGTCGTCGGCAGCAGCCCCCTGATGAAAGGGACCTTCCTGAAGAAGAACAACATGAAGAACGTCCCTGCCAACTCATTGATGCAAGGCTACTTCAACGCAGTCCCAGCGCGCGCCGAGGTCTACTTCTTCGAGGATGGCAAGAACGACGCCGGCTACTAGGTTGTGTTGACATTCGAGTGGCTCCCAGTCAAATGTCATTGCTATGAAAATAGACAGCAGACAGCCACACCCGTCGTTCCCGCGCTCCCTTCCGTCATTCCCGCGGAGAGCCTGCCCCCGAGCAGTCGGGGGCGGGAACCCATCCCCGGCCGTTGGCTTGGAGCCTGCCCTGTGCCTGACACGGAGCCCAGCCGCCCTGGACTCCCTGCCCCGTATCGGGTACGGGGCAGGCTCTTCGCGGGAGTGACGATGAGGCAAGGCCGCCGCCATTTTCATCCCCTTATGTGGCCAAAGAGGCCTTAGATTCTTCTTCGCTTCGCTCCGTTCAGAATGACATGAAACGAAATGTCAACACTGCCTAGTCAGCAAATCCGAAGACGATAAGCAGTGAGGGCTCCGGGGCAACCCGGGGCCCTCTTGCATCCAGTACCCTCTCCTTCCAAGGAGGTACTCAGGATCGGCTGCCTTCTTTGAGAGATGACTGAGCTATAGCCCAGATTCCCCACCTCCACATTCGGCGCCGTATCTATCAGCCATCACCCCGTAGGGGCTGGTTTCAAACCAGCCCTCCTCTTGCCATTAGGGCGTCGCCGCCACTGAGGTGGGGGATTTGGGTATAGCTCCTCGCCTTGACAAGACTGAAGCTATACGCTATAGTCCAGAACATGGAGGATGGCTGGATACACGTTCACAATCAGGAGGCAAGCCATCAAAGCCCTGCAAAGAATGCCTCGTCAGCAAGCCCGGCGCATTCGACGCGACATGGATAAACTGTCTGAAGACCCCAGACCGGCGAGACATTGACATCGCTCCTCTGAGAGGAAGGCCCGGCTTTCGCCTTCGTGTGGGTGATTTTCGCGTCATTTTCGAGCGAGACGATGAGGCCCACGTCATTGGCATTCTCCGGATTGCACCCCGCGGACAGGTCTATTGAGGACAGGTGAGGGAATGGCCAACAAGCATCAGGTTATTGTTGACGATGCCGGACAGCCAGCATTTGCAGTGATCCCATGGCCTGAATATGAGCGATTGACGAGCGAGGATACCGAGGCGCTGTTGAGCAATGAGGATCTTTACGACATAGCCAAGAGGGAGAGGGGAGAGTCCTTCCCCATAGACGTCGCCGACCGCCTCCTGTCTGGCGAAAATCCTATCGGCGTCTATCGGCGCTACCGAAGCATTACCCAGCAGGAGCTGGCCGCGGAAGCCGGCATCAACACCGCCTACCTCTCTCAGATCGAGACGGGGAGGCGTTCCGGCTCGACCAGGACGATGGCCGCTCTCGCCAGGGCGCTCAACGTGGCGGTGGATGATCTTATCTAGGGCGGAGGCGGTGTTATGAGTAAGCGTCGATGATCAAGCTGGCCTGCAACTCGCTCATATCCCTGGACAAGGCCTCCGGGGAATGGATGGACGCCGAGGAGTTCGTGGAGTTCGCCTACGAGCTCAGACTCGACGCAGTCGACTTCCAGATAGACCGCGGGCTGCGGTCGCGCGACCGGGAATATCTGGCCCGCCTGAAGCTGGCGTGCCTGAAACGCGGCCTGCCCATCGGCTTCCTCGGAATCGGCAGCGGCTTCATCGGCTCCGACGGGGCGCCGGGACCACACCAGGTGGGAGTCCCGCTGCCCCGGGAAGAGCTGCGCCGGCGCATCGACGAGGCCAAAGCGGCCATCGACGATGCCGCGTTCATGGGCGCGCCGCTGATACGCATATTCGGGGGCAGCATCCCCGAGGCCACGAGGGATCGGGGCTCCCTGTTCACCGAGATGATCGCCAGCTACCAGGAGATCGCCGACTACGCGGCGGGCCGGGGCGTGTTCATAGGGCTGCACAACCACCCGCCGGTCGACTCACCGACCGGCGAGGAGATCATCGAGATACTGCGAGCGACCGGCCGCGAGAACTTCACCTTCATCCTGGACACGGGCAGGTGGCGGGGCTCTCCCGGCACGCCTCCGATGGGCGTTGCAGACCCCAGCGTGGACATCTACGAGTACATGGAGCAGACGGCCCCGTACGCCTCGTACGTGAGGGCGAAGATATACAAGATCGACAGCGGTCGCGAAGAGTGGATCGACTACGAGCGCGTGATGTCCATCCTGCGCGCCGTGGACTTCAACGGGACCATGTCCATCGTCTACGAGGACCAGGGCAACGCCTGCGGCCCGCAGGAGGCCATAGCGCTGGCCGTCGCCCACCTGAGGGAAGTGCTGGCGGCAGGCTAATTGTCCAACATCCTGGTGTTGAAGGGTGCCGCGGCGCGGTATCGAACATCTAGACGTGAAAGACATACAGGTCGCGGTTCTCGACCGGAAGCTCGACCCAGGCGCCGCCTTGCCGGTGGCTTTCCGGAACGGCGAGAAGCGCCTCAGCCACCCCATGGCTCGATTCGACATTCGCTTTCGTCGGGCGCCCCGACTCGTAGGAATCGACAAGGTCGTTCAGGCACGCCACTACCGGGCTGCCTTCGGCGATCGGCGGCGCCGGTACAGGCTCCCATTCGGGCACGGACCGTCCCCGTGATGACGCTCGGATCTGCACGTTCGCCTCGCCTGCATTCAATGTGTTAAGCGCCCTGATAGAGCCTTCCGTCCCGACGACCTCAGTCTCCACCGGTCCACCCGGCACGGAGCAGGCTTCGACGCCGTTCGCGAACACAACATGGAACGTCGCCCGTGGGTCTTCGTCGACTCGATTGCCGTCGATCCGGGTCTCTCGCGGCCGGAGCTCTCCACGGACTGCCGCTATTCCGGGATCGCCCAGCAGATACGAGATCGTGTCGATCGAATGGACATGCGAGTGCATCAGGCTGCCGGTCCCGAAATGCGCCACCACCTGCGGCTCGCCGATTTGGCCCTTCTCGATAGCAGCGCGCGTCGCATCTGCCCAGCTGCAGAACCGCCTTAGCACGCCTGAGTTGAACACGGTGCCGTTCCCTCTACAGGCCTCCAATACCGAGTCAGCGCCTCTGATCGTGTTCGAGATCGCTTTCTCCAGGTACAGCATCGGAACGCCTGCCTCGGCGACTCTCGTGCCTATCTCCGCATGTGAGTCCTCCCGGAACTCCCGTGACGGCGCCCGGTCGTGCGGCCTGGGAAGACTTGTCGCTCTCGTACACACGGCAACGAGATCCGGACGCTCCCGCTCGATCATCTCCGTGTAGTCCTGGTAGAGGGAATCGATCCCCCACCTGGTCCTGAATGCTTCCCTCCTGTCCGCGATGATGTCGGACCCCGCAACCAGCTCTAGCCGATCGCTTGCCCGCGTCGCTGCCGCGATTGAATAGGGCGCCAGGGAGGGATGCTCATCGTCGATCGTGCTGCCCATTCGACCCAACCCGATAATCGCCACCCTGTAGGTCTTCATCGCTCGTCCCCCACGTGGCTATTCAGCCCAGGCTGGGAACACCCAGCGACCCAATACGCATACTCACTCTCATGGAAAGTCGCCTGCCGCATCTATTCACCCTCCGCTTGGCCCGTCTCCATTGTGAATCTGTAGCGTCCGCCGCCCATGAACTCTACGGTACCAACGTCCCTGAGCATTTGGAGTTGTTGGCGCAACTTTGCGCGTACATGACGATTCTCAGGGTATCGAGTAGTCGCCATTGGCTCACATACCCGGAGCAGATCATCTAGTTGGAATCCTCGCCTCGGCAAAGCCAATACGCCCTCCAGAGTAAGCCTCTGCCAGCCTGCATATCCATTCAGGAAGGCTTCCTTATCGGATATGGAGAAGGTTGCATTGGCTAAGGGTTCGCCCATCTGGGGCAACTTGGGGAGCGTTGCCCGTATGGTTTCGAGCGGAGCGTGCAGAGCCTCCAGCTCATCGTGACTCATCTCACGGGGCGGCTCCTCAGCGTCGAAGCCGCTCAATAGAGATTCTGCGAGGTCCCGTACGACCTGCCTGTCGCCAGTACCCAAGCCGCACTCCAGATTACGCAGCATCCCAGCATTTGTGGCGTTCGCGGATGTCACTAGCGCGGACGTATCGTCGAATATGTACATCTTGGCGTGAAGGCCGTGCAGGCTGTGGACAGCTACGCCCTGGCCGGCTAGTGTGCAGAGTGTGCCTAGGCTTGAAGACCCGAGTGCGAAGTCGCGCAGGTCCGTCCGAGTGACTAGGGTTCGAGTCACCCGGCCGGATACCATGTCAGTCAGCTTGAGGACACCATTATTCACATATGGACTACCCACGAGCATGCGCGACTTGCAAGCTCGTGCACGTTCAGCCAGCCAGTCGAATGTTGGGGTGGTGACAATCTGCAGGTCATTCATCCCGACTCAGCTCCTCCTTGACTTCCTCGACGTCAAAGACTTCATACCCACTCTCAATCCCCTTAAGCCCCGCAAGGCAAGTTTTCTCAGCAGTGAGCCAGGCACTGCTACAATCATCCGCCTCGATGAATATCTCGTACAGGAGCACCCGTTCTACGCGCGCCAGGTATCTGGGCATCGTTAGCCTCCTCCTCATGCAGTTGCGATGATCGTTGATCGGGCGCAGCGGTCTTGTCAAGCAAAGACGTCGCCCCCAAATCCCCCACCTCCGTCATTCCCGCGAAAAGCCTGCCCCGTACTCGATACGGGGCGGGAACCCAGAGGGGCGGGGGGCTGGACGTTCGCCAAAACTACCTTGAATCGATACTAGCGGGCTGTTAGGGTGGGTGGCCACCTACGACCCGCCCGGTAATCTTGACACCAAGCCGGGCGTCGGCGACCATTGTCCCATCCCCTGAGGTGCCTCCCTTGACCCTCCAAGAGCGACTGCAGGATGACCTGAAGCAGGCCATGAGGGACCGGGACGAGACGCGGAAGTCCGTCATCCGGTTCGTCCGCGCAGCCATCCGCAACCGCGAGATCGAAAAGCGGGCCGACCTGGACGACGAGGGCGTGCTCGACGTGCTGAGCCGCCAGGCGCAGCAGCGCCGCGACAGCATCGAGGCCTTCGAGAGCGCGGGCAGGGCCGACCTCGTGGAGAAGGAGAGCGCCCAGCTCGCCATCATCCAGGAGTACCTGCCCCAGCAGATGTCCGCCGAGGAGATCACCGGGCTGGCCAAGGCCGCGATCTCCGAGACGGGCGCGTCCGGCCCGAGCGACATGGGCAAGGTGATGGGCCGCCTCATGCCGCAGTGCAAGGGCCGGGCCCCGGGCAAGCTGGTCAGCAGCATCGTCCAGGAGCTCCTGAGATCCTAGCCGCCGTGCACTCTGACAGCCCTCATTCTGACCTTTCCCTTCGGCAGACCTTTAGAAGACCGTCGTTCCCGCGAAGAGCCTGCCCCGTACTCGATACGGGGCGGGAACCTAGGGGGGCGGACGTGTGGAGTTCCCCTCACCGTAGAGACCGAGTTATGCAGGGGTCCCCTCGAGAGCAGGCGACAGCAGCGGGTGGTGCTCGGTGAGGTTCGGGGTCGTCGTCTTCCCCGGCACCTACAGCCACGTGGACTGCTACCACGTCCTCGACGAGGTCCTGCGCCAGCCGGTGGACTACGTCTGGCACAAGGACACGGACCTCTCGCGCTACGACTGCGTCATCCTCCCCGGCGGCTTCTCCTACGGCGACTACCTGAGGACAGGCGCGATCGCCCGGTTCTCACCCGTGATGCGCGCGGTCGAGAGAATGGCGGCCGGCGGCGGCCTGGTCTACGGCATCTGCAACGGGTTTCAGGTCCTGTGCGAGGCTGGCCTCCTGCCGGGCGCGCTCATGCGCAACTCCCACCTGCAATTCCGGTGCCAGTGGACCAACCTGCGCGTCGAGTCGTCCGAATCGCCCTTCACCGGCTCCGCCCGGCCTGGGCAGGTCCTCCGGGTGCCGATTTCCCACGGCGAGGGCAGCTACTTCTCCGACGAGGCGACGCTGCGCGAGCTCGAGGATGCGGGCAGGGTGCTGTTTCGCTACTCGACCGAGTCGGGCGAGATAGCCGGCGAGGCGAACCCGAACGGCTCCCTCAACAACATCGCGGGCATAACCAACGCGGCGGGCAACGTGCTCGGCATGATGCCTCATCCCGAGCGGTGCTGCGAGGAGATCGTCGGCGGCGGCGATGGGCGGGTCATCTTCGAGTCGATAATCGCCTCTGCCGGATGATCGGCATAATCTTCTCGCTCCTGGCCGCCTCGGGCTTCGCGGCCACCGCCGTCTTCGCCCGCAACGCCCTCCGGAGGATGTCCACGCCCTACGGCACCCTCCTGTCTCTCTGCGTCAGCACGGTCGCGGCCATGATCATCGCCGCCGCCCTGCACCCCGGCGAATTCGTTGCACTCAGCGCGGCCGCTCTGGGGTGGCTCTTCCTCGTGGGGCTCTTCAACTTCCCCCTCGGCCGCATGTTCAACTACACGAGCGTGAGGCTGATCGGCGTGTCCAAGGCCAGCACCGTGGTTGCCACGTCGCCCTTCTTCGCAACCGTCCTCGCGGTCTTCATCTTCGACGAGAAGGTCAATGCGGTCACCCTCGCCGGCACGGTCGCGGTGATTGGCGGCCTTGCCCTGACCCTGAACCAGAAATGAAGCTGCAGGCCGCCCGCCGCCGCCGGACCCTCTATGGGTACGCCGCCGCCCTGGTGGCCGCCATGAGCTACGGGACCGGGGCCATCGTCGCCAAGAAGGCCGTGACCGACGTGGCGTCGCCGATGACCACCACCGCCTTCGCCCTCCTGTTCGGCACGCTCGTCATGCTGGTCGTCCTGCCGGGCATGTCGCACAGGGACTTCAAGGGCACGCCCCGGCGGTCGTACGTCTACATAGCCCTGGCAGGTCTCTCCGGTGTATGGGGCGTGGCCTTCTACCACCTGGCCCTCCTCGAGGCGCCGGTGACGCTCGTGACCCCCGTGTCCAGCGCCTACCCGCTCATGGCCATCGCCATGGTCCACTTCTTCATGCAGCGCCTCGAGCGGGTCACCCTGCGCACCCTGCTCGGCTCCGCCCTCGTAGTGGCGGGCATCGGCCTCGTGTCCATAGGCCAGGCGGCGTGATGAGCGCCACCTCGCCGTTGTCCGAATCGCCCCTCGCTGTTAGGATAGTCGCTAAAGTGACGAATTGATGAAGGGGTCCCCAAGCAGTGGCTACGGTCGTTTCATTCATCAACTATAAGGGCGGTGTCGGGAAGACTACGACCGCTTATCATGTGTCGTGTTCGCTGGCGCAGCACCACCGCCAGCGAGTGCTCATGATCGACATCGACCCGCAGACCAACCTGACGTTCCTATGTGCTACGTATGACCGATGGCGGAACTACAAGAGGAATGTGGGAACGATAGCGGATTTGTACAGGCGCTTTACGAAAGGCCAACCACTGGATGTGAAGAGGTATGTCTGGGACAAAGCCGTAACCATCGGGCGACACCCTATTTCTCGCTTGGATATGATTCCCTGTGACATAGACCTCCTAGGCGAGGACATTGGCGGAGGTCAAGTTTCCGGCGTCTTCCCGTCCGCGCAGGCCCTTCGAGACACCGCGCAACAGTATTTGAAAGAACGTTCCTTCCTGGCAAGAGTCATAGCAGAGGTCCAAGACAGGTACGATTGGGTTGTCATAGATTGTCCACCGAATCTGTACCTGATGACCCAGAATGCCCTCCATGCAAGCGACTACTACGTTGTAACCGCCATCCCAGATCATCTATCCACCATAGGGTTGACGATACTGACTCAAAAAATAGGCAAGATAGGCAATCTCATAGCGGCTGCTCAGCCCCTGGCTGGAGTAGACAGTAAGCACCCGGTGGCCGAGTTCGGGGCTATCGTATTCGTAAAGGTCCGGATCGGCGGGAGTATGATAACGACCACACATGATACGACCATGAGGTCCATATCAAGAGAACCGTTCGCAAAGGACAGAGTGGTCTCCAAGTACACGACGGAGTTGATCGGATACAGCGAAGCTGCCGAGAATCAGGTCCCCGTTTGGGAACACGGATCGGACAATGCCCGGCGAGCGGCCGGCAAAAACGAGTACCCCGAAATAACACGGGAATTGATTAGCATGCTGAGGCCATCACCATGACAACCCGCACTGCACGCTACCCGACAGACACCTTGATGAAGGGTATGAGGGCTCTGCTCACTTCACTTCCGTCGGAAGAGGAAAAGAGCGAGCTCATACGGACGCTCAACGAAGCTCAGAGCTTCCTGGAAGACTTCCGTTTACTCGTGGAGTCGATTCCCACAATGGAATCTAGCCAGGAACTGGCGGAAGGCCTGTCGCGCCTTGACATTCTGGCGGAGCGAGCGCAAAGAGACGCTGGTCTCCGAAGGCTCATGGGCTTGCGAGACACAACTAAGCCCACGGCCAAGAAACCCGCCAGCTCCATGGAGGGCAAGGAGAGGGCCCGCCGGCTGGAACAGGAATTGGCCCACTTGGAAGCCCCGGATATCGTGGTAGCACTCGAGCGGTCGGGAGAACCCCTGTCGGTCTTGACCGAGCTGGCTGCCCACCTGGGCATGAAGACCCGCAGCAAAGAGCGGAAATCGGAATTGATCGGGCGCATAGCGACTCACATCTCGAACTGGCGGGGCTACCGGCTGCTCCGGGGCGAGGACCCGGATTCGATTGGCGGCGTCGCCTAGAGGGCGGCGGCATGACTGTAACCAAGGAAGCCCTAGACGCCCTGGCCCTCTCGGAGGCTGAGTACGAGGCGATAGTCGAGCGCCTGGGCCGAGATCCCAACGAGCTCGAGCTGGGCATGTTCGGCTCCCTCTGGAGCGAGCACTGCGGCTACAAGCACTCGAAGCCGTTGCTCCGCATGTTCGACGCGCAAAGCCCCCGGCTGCTCGTGTCGGCCGGCGACGAGAACGCCGGCGCGGTCGACATCGGCGGCGGCCTCGCCGTCGTCTTCAAGATCGAGTCCCACAACCACCCGTCGGCCATCGAGCCGTTCGAGGGCGCGGCCACCGGCGTCGGCGGCATCGTCCGCGACATATTCGCCATGGGCGCGAGGCCGATCGCGCTGCTGAACTCCCTGCGGTTCGGCCCCCCGTCGGAACCACGGAACAAGTACCTGTTCGAAGGCGTCGTGGCGGGCATCTCGTCCTACGGCAACTGCATAGGCATACCGAACGTCGGCGGCGAGGTCGTATTCTCCCCCAGCTACTCCGGCAACCCGCTCGTCAACGCCATGTGCGTCGGCCTCGTCGAGAAGGACAAACTGATGCGTGCGACGACGGGCCCTCCCGGCAGCGTCATGATGCTCGTCGGCTCGGAGACGGGCAGGGACGGGATACACGGCGCGTCCGGGCTGGCTTCCCGAACCTTCGAGGACCAGAGGGAGATGCGACCCGCCGTGCAGGTGAGCAACCCGTTCCTGGAAAAGGTGCTGATCGAGGCGTGCCTCGAGGCCGCCGCGAGCGGCCACGTCGTGGGCCTCCAGGACCTGGGAGCGGCCGGGCTCACGTCCGCCTCCGTGGAGGCTGCGGGCAACGGTGGCTGCGGACTCGACCTCGAAGTCTCCGACGTGCCACGCAGGGAGAGCGGCATGACCCCGTACGAGGTGATGCTCTCCGAGTCTCAGGAGCGAATGCTCCTGTTCGTGAAGGAAGGCAGCGTCGACCAGGTCAGCAGCATCTTCGAGCGTTGGGACATCGACGCGACCGTGATCGGCAGGGCCACGGAGGGCCGAAACGCGAGAATCTACGAGCGGGGCGTACCCAAGGGCGAAGCCCCCGTGCGGACCCTCCGGGACGCGCCTCAGTACCGGCTCGACGGCACAGAGCCCGCGTGGCAGGCGGAGCTTCAGGCCTACGACCTCGACTCCGTTCCCCTGCCCCAGGAGCCCCCGTCCTCGGTGCTGCTGAGGCTGCTGGCGTCGCCCAACATCGCCAGCAAGGAGCCCGTCTACCGCCAGTACGACCACCACGTCCAGACGAATACCGTGGCCGACCCGGGGGCGGACGCCGCCGTCCTGCGCATCAAGGGCGCCGGAAAGGGCCTCGCGCTGGCTACGGACGGGAACGGGCGCTACTGCTATCTCGACCCCTACGTCGGCGGGATGATAGCTGTGGCAGAGGCTTGCAGGAACGTGTCGGCCATGGGCGCAGAGCCGGTCGCGCTCACCAACTGCCTGAACTTCGGCAACCCCGAGCGGGCCGACGTCTACTACCAGCTCGAGAAGTGCGTCGAGGGCATGGCGCAGGCCAGCAGGGCCCTGGGCGCCCCCGTGGTCAGCGGCAACGTGAGCCTCTACAACGAGACCAGGGGCGAGGCCATCTATCCCACACCCATCGTGGGCGCGCTCGGCCTGTTCGAGGACGTCATGGACCACGTCACCCCGGGGTTCGAGGACGAGGGCGACCCCATCGTCCTCATTGGCGCCGGGAAGCTCGCGGGCGCTGCCGACTCACTGGCCGGCAGCGAGTACCTGGAGCTGGTGCATGGCTTGGTGGCCGGTCGCCCGGCCCTGGACATCGACCTGGAGACGGCCGTCCAGCGGGCGTGCCGCGAGGCCGCGGATCGGCGCCTGCTCCGCTCGGCACACGACTGCTCGGACGGCGGCCTCGCGACTGCCATAGCCGAGTCGTGCATCCTCGGAGAAGTGGGAGCCCGGATCGACGCAGCCATAGCCGGACGCTGGGACGCCGCCCTCTTCGGTGAGGCACAGTCGCGGATCGTCGTATCCCTGGCCCCCGAGAAGCTGGGCGACTTCGGCGACGTATGCAAGGAGGCCGACGCGCCCTGGGCCGTCATCGGCGCTGTAGGAGGAGACTCCATGGCCGTCTCCGGCCTCTTGGACGTCGGGGTTGAGGACCTGGCTGCAGCCTGGAACAACGGCCTCGACCACGCCAAGAACGCTGTCCCACAGGCGGAGCTGGGGGAAACACGTTCGCCCTGAGCCTGTCGAAGGGCAGTTCTCCGAAGACGCCACACAACCCAAATCCCCCACCTCCGTCATTCCCGCGAAGAGCCTGCCCCCGAGCAGTCGGGGGCGGGAACTCATCCCCGGCAAGGTGCACAGCCATAGCCTCAGAGGCAGTCCGTCACGCCATCCGTCCAAATTAGGTGGTGGATCTGGGCACAATGCTTAGCCTTGACATGCCCGCCGACGATAACCTAGGCTGAATGCCCGAATACAAACACCGAACGGAGGACCCCGGATGGCCTACGAGTTCGACCACGTTCACCTGAAGGCGGCAGACCCCAAGGCCGTAGCCGACTGGTACGTCCGCGCCTTCAACTTCGAGATACTGAGCGACGCGGTCCGTCCCTGGGGCGACAGGTTCATCCGCTGCCAGACGTCGGACGGCGCCCTGGTGAACATCTCGGGGGCGCGCACGGATGAGAAGATGGGAGACTCGGACGCCAGCGCCCACTATGGCCTCGAGCACATCGGCATCAAGGTAGAGGACATGTCCGCCGAGATCCCGCGCCTGACCAGCATGGGGGCCCAGCTTATGGAAGGGCCCGTGGATGTGGCCAACGGCCCTATCATAGCCTTCATAAAGGCCCCGGGAGGCACGCGGGTCGAGCTGCTCCAGCACCGGCCGTGAGGGCTGCGTAGCGCGGCGTTGACTTCGCATGAACGCGATCTTCGGCAGGATGATCCGGGCCCTCAGCTTCGACGAGCGCCTGTACCTGGAGATCGCCGGCGATCCCTCGGCCCTCACCCAGGCAGGAATGATAGTCCTGCTCAGCGCGGTGGCCCGCGTCCTGGGGCTTGCGGCCGGCGGCCTGGAGCTCATCCTGCTGCACATGGTCTGGTTGGTCATCTGGTGGATCATCCTCAGCCTGACCGTCTGGACTGTCGGACACAGGCTCTTTCCCCCACTCCCAACCGACTATGGGGCAACCCAGGACGGCCCGGACCCGCTGAAGGTCGCCCGCGTGCTGGGCTTCGCCATGACCCCCAGGATCTTCCGGAGCCTGGCGTTCATTCCTGCCGTGGGCCTGTTTATCTCCTACGCCGTCACCTTCTGGCAGATAGCGCTGATGTTCATAGCAGTGCGGAGCCTCTTCGGATACAGCGAGGAGTCCCGCGCCATATACGTGGTGGCAGTGGGACTCCTGCCGCTCATGGTCATGATGGAGTTCCTGGAGTGGCTCGAAATCACACTCTTCATGGGCTAGCACTGCTTCAATCTAAATATGACAGAACCCTCGGATTACCGTCATTCCCGCGAAAAGCCTGCCCCGTACTCGATACGGGGCGGGAACCCAGAGGGGCGGGGGGCTGGACGTTCGCCAAAACTACCTTGAATCGATACTAGTAGACGTGACAGGGGGTATGACCCATGGCTGACAACTGCATCTTCTGCAAGATCAGAGACGGCGAGATTCCCAGCGAGGTCCTTCACCGCGGCGACCACTGCTTCGTGATAAGGGACATCGGCCCGAAGGCCCCCGTACACCTGCTCGTCATACCCAACATGCACATCGCGTCCCTGTCGAGTCTCACCGCGGACGAGCGCGGGGCGATCGGAGGCATGTATGCCGCCGCCGCCCAGGCGGCCTCCCAGGAAGGTGTGGACTCGACCGGGTACAGGCTCGTCGTGAACCAGGGTAGGGACGCGGACCAGACGGTCGACCACCTCCACCTGCACGTGCTCGGCGGCAGGGCGCTGGGCGGGATGTGTTGACCGAGCCCGCCGGCTGCAACCTGTTATGATTCGATGCCGAGATCAAGTTTGACGGAATAGAGGAAACCAAGTGGCGACAGAAAGCCTAGGCGAGCGGCAGGTAGCCGTGCTGATTGACTACGAGAATGTGGGGCTGGCAGCGATCCAGTGGCTCCTCGACCAGGTCTCAGACCATGGCCGCGTCATAGTGAAGCGCGCATACGCAGACTGGTCGCAGGCCGGTTCGGGCCGCGACCAGAGACGCCAGCGCGACCAGCTCCTCGAGCTGGGCATCGAACCCATCCACCTCTTCCACTCCGCCTCGGGCAAGAACTCAAGCGACATCCGCCTTGCCATAGACGCCGTAGAGCTGATGTACAACTCGCCCGTAGACACGTTCGTCATCGTGTCGTCCGACACGGACTTCGTCCCCCTGGTCAGCAGGTTGAGGGCGGCGGGCAAGAGCGTGATCGGAGGCGGGCGAAAGAAGGGCGTCTCCCAGACCCTCGTCAGGTCCTGCGACCGCTACTACTACCTGGACCAGGCCAGCGCATCCACCAAGTCCGAGGAGACTACCGAGCAGAAGTCCGACGAGAGCCTGCTCGTCCGCGCCGTTCGCACCGGCATGGACGCGCAGGGCCAGATCAACGGCGGCAAGCTCATGGAGACGATGCAGCGGATGGACCCGAGCTTCGACTACAGGGCCCTCGGCTACTCCACCTTCTCACGGTACCTGGAGGCCTCCTCCGAAGTGTCGGTCACACGGCCCAGGGGCGGTGGCAACATGTCGGTGGAACTGGTCGAGGGAGCAGAGCAGCCGGACACGTGGCACCAGGGAATCGACCAGGCGTGGCTGGAGCGTGCGCCGAACTCGGGCGACCAGATGGCCGGAAGCGCCGCCGCCAACGATGCCGCGCGCGTCCTGGGGGTCGGCAAGCTGAGCGCCTCCAAGTACAAGACCCTCCAGAGGCTGCTGGAGGCGAGTCCCCTCCTGAGCTCGCGGTGGGAACGGGACAGGTACATCATCCGCCAACGCTAGGCCGGAGCCGCAATCACTCAGGGAAGCAGGTGGCATAGAATTTCCTGTATTGGCCCCCCTCCGGGTCGGTTCTTAGGTTGGGTTGGGATGGGTACGGGCATATACAACGCCTTGTCGGTAAGCCTGTTACGCAACTCGTGGCGAGCTTGGGCCCGACGGGGTGGAACTAGGCGTGAGCGATAGAGCAAAGGTGCACTCTCCCTATCAGCATCGGCTAATGAGATGGCAGACGGAACCTTGATCGCTTAGCTTCAATGCACTCCAAAACCCTGTCCGCGCATCGGTCTACGTCTTCTTGAACCTCACTCTCCAGGAAACGTAGAACCGACCAACATTCCTGCCTGAGATGTAGATTAACCCTGCGGTCACGTTTCATATTGGCGGCTATCTTCCTCCTCCAGACATCTGGGGAATTGAGCCTCTCGAACTGTTGCTCCCAGGATGCAAATCCCCGCTTTTCCCATCCTCGTCCATGCCAAAAGTCTCCATCACAGAAGACAGCGATCCTCAATCCTATGAGGGCGAAATCAGGTGTCCCAAAGACCTTCTTGACATGCTTTCGGTATCTGATGCCACGCGCCCACATTGCCCGACCCAAGGCGCGTTCCGCCTTCGACCCCTTGGATTTCACGGCAGACATGATCTTTGAAGTTACTTCTGGACTACGTTCATTCCTAACGTTCAACGTCAGACGCTCCCAAATGCTTGGACGCGGGCAACTTCAGCTTTGAGAGACAACGAGCAATGGCCTTTGCCCAATAGTACACAACCACTGGCGGCATCGCGTTGCCAATCTGGACATAGGCTTGGGAAGCGCTAGTTGGAAACTCAAAGCTATCAGGAAAGCCCTGGATCCGTGCGCACTCCCTGATGGTCAGGCGTCTGAGGCTACCATCGTGTTGTCGATTGTAGTGAACCTCTATGTGTCCATGGTGTTGCGCGCGAATAGTAGGAGATGGTAGGTCTGCTCTTAACTGACGATCTCTGCGTTTCCTCTTACCGAGGACAATCGTCGCGTGGGTAAGTTTATTCTGATCTACTACGCCCGATTCTGTGGTGCCCAATGGGCTCCATAAATCATCGATTGCTTCCTTGACGCTCATCCAGATGGGAAGAGAGCCTTCATTGCTTGCGCCATCCCTGACAATCTGCTTCATCCAGTTGGGTACTTCAACAGAGCTATCGCCCAATGACGAAGCCTGACGAACTGGTTTGGGAGCCGTGAAATCCAGTATCAAGTCAGATCTGATGCCAACCATTACGACTCTCTGTCTAACCTGTGGCACCCCATAGTCAGCGCAGTTGATCCTGTGTATAGATATTCTATATCTGGGGTAAAAATAGCCAGACAATGCTTGCACTATAGACTCGAACATGGCAGGAGGGTATTCGATCCCTGGAACATTCTCAGCGACAAACAACTTGGGAGTTAGGCAGCGAAGCGCTCGGCGAACCTCTGTGTAAAGCTTGCCACGCTGAGACTTTGTGCCATTCCTTGGGCCGGACAAAGAGAAATCCTGACACGGAAATCCTGCGGTGACGACATCCACATCTTGCCGATCACCGGAGATGCCGCCGAAGTCTGCTGTCCTTATGTCTTCAGCTTGGAGGTTGGAGGAATGGTTATGGTTGTAGACGTGCATAGCGGATTGATCCCAGTCATTTGCCCACACGACTTCGAACGGTAGAGGAGGGAAGTCCTTATCTTGAAAATGGAAGCCGCCCTTGAATCCTAGGTCTATGCCACCACAGCCAGAAAACAGGGAAACCACACTATATGGTTGGGGGTCAGACATGGCGCTCTATGGGAGTGGAAACGACAACTCGCTACGTTCAGTCGCGTCTTCTAGGTCAGCCAAGTCTCGTAACCACTCGCCGAAGAAACTGGCCGTACGGTCCTCGTCGAACTTCACCAGAGTGTCTGGGAGTGTGACCTCCTGGAAGGTTTCCCGATTCCTGATTCCTCGGTATTGCGCATCCAATTGTAACACGGCCGCAATACGCCTTATGTCACTCACGAAGTCCAGTACACGGACTACTTTACCCTTCCGCCAGCGCAGCCCGCGGCCCAGTTGTTGAATGAAGATCCTCCTACTGTGCGTGACTCTCAAGAACACGAGCAGGTTTACGTCAGGGACGTCGATACCCTCGTTGAATATATCTACCCCGCACAGGACGTCTATGTCGCCATTCTCAAACTTCATCAGTTTAATCTCGCGGTCAATTCGGCGGTTGCCAGCACCAGTACCGCTCGACAAGACTTCGGCGCGGGCGAATCCTCTGGCGTTTATCGCAGCCGACATTCTCTCCGCGCTGTGTATTGTCTTGCAGAAAACCAAAGCCCGGGGTCTGCCGATCTCTGACCAATGGTCCTCAATCTTACCCACAATCGCGTCTTCAAGTTGCGGTAGGAATAGGCGAGAGTTCAGTTGTCGGATCGTCAATGTCGTTCGAGTGAGAGGTTGCAGGTCATCCCATGGGATGTTATCAGCCAGCAGTCGGTAGTCAATCTCTGAAAGCCATCCTTCGTTCATGGCCTCTACAATTGCCTTAGAATAAACAGGGTCCCCAAACATATCTCTTAGATTGACTTCGTCCGCTCTCCAAGGAGTTGCGGTCAACCCGACTAGGAATTCTGGATCGAGTCCCTCTAAGACGGACCTATAAGTCGGAGCACCCGCGTGGTGACATTCATCTACAATCACGATGTCGAATTTCGGTATGCTCATGTTCTCCGACCTAAGGACGCTATCCATTGTCTGGAACGTGGCGAAAGTTATGCCATCGGATCTGAAGGGTCGCTCAGAGCCGTTCATCTGGTGCGTCGATACATTCTTGGGTAGATGCTGCCAGAATGATCGTTCACTCTGCTGCAGAATGTCTTGGCTATGAGCAAGGACTAGGATCCGTCCGGGTGAGTGGTCACTCTGGCTCCGCAAAGCGAATTCAGCGGCGACTACGGTTTTGCCCAAGCCGGTCGCCATGGCGATGAGGGCTGAGGGGTCACCATTTCGTCTCCGGAGTTGAAGCTCCGAAACAGCCTCTTCCTGGAAATTGTGTAGTGCACGGTAGGTGGGTATGAACGCCGGGCAGTGATTGTCAACCACTTTGACTAGGTCCACACCACTATAAAGCTGAACTCGATCACCATACTGCGCCGCCAATGACCTTGCGGACGCATTCCACCCCCCTCTGGCTACGGCCAGGCCATGCTGTGCGCTGTATCGGATGCCAGCACGCTCAAGGTCTCTTATTCCGTCACTCGAGGATTGCCTTCTATTGGCCTTGACTTGCGCAACCCAACGAGTGTCGCCGGTCCTCCCAACGATGTCGGCCCCTCCATCCCACGATGCGCCGACATGCCGAATCCCACTCCATCCGAGCAGGAGCAGCGCTCGGACAACCTGTCGCTCAAACCAGTTGGGCGTCGCTACTTCAAGGTCCGCCATCCGCAGGAAGTTCTGTTCAGATGGGTTCATGTGGCTACTGTTATTTCTCGGATCAAGTCTAGGCTATTGGCGACGCGCTTTCGACTCAACATCCGCAGCCGGCCGGATTCGAACGACTGGGGGCGAACCGCCCCCGCAATGTCATCAATCAAGTTCGCGACTCGCTCTGCGTTCGCCATACCCAGTTCCTGCCGAATTGACTCTTGCAGGCCCTCAGGTAGAGTCGAGTAAGGCAACGAAAACAGTAATCCATCAAGGAACGCGTGTGGATGCTGCCTCACCACTCTGCCAATGACCGTTGGCATCATGGTCAGGAATTCCCCTGTGCTAAGGACAGCTTCTAGGCGGGTCTGATCACCGCCGGACTCTGCTACGCCTCGACTTAATATCTCCATCTCGTCCTTAGACAGGAGGTCTTTCAAATCACCTTCTGACTCATGAGGGCCTTGAGTATAGACTTGGACCAAACGAGGAACCAAGTCCGCAATCATATTCCTGGCTCGTATTTCAACATCTGCGGGAGACGTACGCTCAAGACGTGCGCCACGAACAGGACCCAGGACATAGGAGTATGGGAATCTGTCGTAGTAGCGACTACACAGGATGAGAGATACTTCACTTACTATCAGTTCAGCTACTTCGTCGGTATCATCCACCAACCTAGGATGAGTCGGATCGTAGAAGCACTCTATTGTGCCATCAAGGTTCGGAAAGTTCTTGATAGGTACGCCGGTTCGAACGTTCCGCACCTCAAGCCACAGTGGATTGCTCGTCCTGTACACGCTGACCTCAGCCTCTCTGGCCGGTTCGAAACCATAGGTGCCGCTTAGGACTTCATCTAGCTCGGCTGTCTCCCTCAGTCCATCTTGCTCGGAGCGAGGTCTAGGATCAGGAGGACCAGGGTCAGGCGGTGTCTCGGGACCGTTATCCGCTCCATTCGCTGGCTGAGACTCTTGATCCCTCGCCAAATCAGCGGCTACCATCCACTCATACCACTTTTCGTCCAACTGGTACTCAGGGGCTTCTTGAAGGAATCGCTCGTAGTAGCTTTTGGCGATCTCCTGGTTGATTCCCTCGTAACAAGTCATGGGCGAGGGAATTGGAAATGAGGGATAATAGGAACGGGGAAAGTGGAGGAGTGAACTCTCAGGAGTAGGTGGTCGATGTTTCAAGCACGGGAACCGCAGGAGAGCCTTTGGCAGTCGGAGTTTCTGATCACGCCGAGGAAGGCGAAGCTGATGCGGAGGAGCTGGGCGGAGGTGTTCCGGAACGAGGCTCTGGTGCTCATAGAGGAGGAGCGGTTCGCTCCGATGTACAGCCCGGACATGGGCAGGCCCAATCGCGCCGTGCAGACGGTGCTCGGAGTGCTGGTGCTCAAGGAGATGTTCGATCTGACGGACATGGAGGCGTTGGAGGAGTTGGAATTCAATCTGCTGTGGCACCACGCGCTGCGGCTGGAGATGGAGGAGGCGCACCTTGCCCAGAAGACGCTGCACAACTTCCGTGTGCGGTTGATGGAGCACGACGGCGGGCGGTTGGCGTTTAGTGAGACGACGGACCGGATGATAGAGGCCCTGGGAGTGCGAACGGGGAAGCAGCGCCTGGACTCGACGCACGTCATGAGCAATATCGCGGTGTTGACGCGGTTGGGTCTGTTCTGCGAGACGGTCCGAGTGTTCCTGTTAGCGGTGAGCCGTGAGCACCCTGGTCTGGGTGAAGGGATTGGGGATGGTCTGGCCCAGCGGTACCTCAAGGAGAGCGGTGAAGCATCGAGGTACGAGGACGCACGTTCAGGTGAGGGGCGTCGCCGGCTGTCGGTGTGTGCGCGAGACGTGTACCGGCTGGTGGATAGGTTCCGTGGGACGGCGGTGGCGCAGATGGAGGAGTACGGGCTGTTGGAGAGGCTATTGGGGGAGCAGTGCCACGTGGGCCGGCACAGGGACGGTCGTCCCGGAGCCGATGACGACGATGCGGAAGAGGGGAAGGTGCCGATCGCGCTGAAGGAGCCGAAGGAGGTGCGATCGTACTCGATGCAGACGCCGCACGACCCGGAGGTAACCTACAGCGGACACAAGGGGAAGGGGTACGAGGTACAGGTGGCCGAGACGTGCGAAGAGGGGAACGCAATGCAGGTTATCACCCACGTGGAGGTGACGCCGTCGAGCGGCAGCGACGCCGGTGTGACGGTGGGGGTGATAGACACGTTGAGGGAGCGTGGGATCGGTCCTTCGGAGCTGTGGTGCGACACGTCGTATGGTTCCGGACACAACGGATGGGAGGCAGAGCGCAGGGGGACGGAGTTGGTGAGCCCTGTCGGGGGCCGGGCGCCAGGGGAGGCCGATGAGGATGATGGGCTGGTCAGGCTGACGGCTGCTGACTTTGACATCGACGTTACGGCAAGGAGGGCTGCGGTGTGTCCCGCGGGACATGAGGCCGTGTCCGAGTACGAGGATGAAGAGGCTCCCGAGCGAGTGGAGATGCACTTCGCCCGGGAGGTGTGTGAGCCCTGCTCGCTGCGTTCCCGGTGTCCCGTGAGGTGGCGTCGTCGCCCTGAGCTCGGGGGAGAGTGGTCGCCGAGTGGAGCCTACGTGCTGAGTGCGGACCTCGCCAGCGTGAACATCGGACGTAGGCGGCGGGCCGAGTCGGATGGACAATGGCGTAAACGGTACGGGTTGCGTGCGGGGATAGAGGGTACGAACTCGGAGTTGAAACGGCGGCATGGTCTTGGCCGCCTACGGGTACGTGGAGGAGAGAGGGTCCGGCTCGCAGTCTACCTCAAGGCCCTGGCGTGTAACGTCAAGCGAATGGTCCGGGCACGGTTGGACGAGATGTTGGTCCCACCGGCTGTCCTGGCGACCGCTCCCCCCGCTGCATGAGGCTACAGAAGCCGTTGCGCGAGCCCGCTGATGCCTGCCCTGACGGGGTATGGCGCGCCACAACTACCTCATCGGCCACAACACAAGCCCCGACCGGAACAACCAAATCCCTCACGCCTAACCGCCCTCACGCCGCAGAACCAACCCGAAAGGCCCTTGTTACGAGGGAATCCTGGTTGATTATCAGATCACGGTCCCAACGGTCCCTCCTGCCCCTCACTGAACCCTGTGTCCGTCCTCCCTGTTCTCTGCGAGTCCGGTTGAAGCCTCTATATATCTGTGATAAGAGGGATTGATTAGGGGCATATCCTTCCCGTGCCGCAACTTGGGGCCGAAGCGGGGACAGTCCCCTCAGATTCTCGATTACCTCGTGCCAGAGAGTGTGGTCTTCTTCAAAGGAGTCCTTCTGATAGTGTACGGGGACATGGTCAATCTCCACTTCGCCCACGATTCGCCCAGCACTTACTCTCGGCTCATCAATCGGATACTCAAGCTCGGATTGACCAGAATCTGGATTCGTCCACGAGAATACACGTTTGTCCCACTGGAGAATTGCGCGTCCGTTTCTGAGAAAATCTAACCCGAACTCGAAGCTGTGAATGTGCCTCTGGACTCCGATCCAACCTTTCATACGACGGACGCGCCGAGTTAGCGCCTCATGTCCGCAGAAGACGCATACCTGTGTCTCAGGAAGATCGAGTGGCATCCAAGCAAGACATGCGGTGCAATAGTCTCCTTCACCCAGCAGTCGGTCAAACGGCTGGTAAGCAGAGATCCTTTCCGAGGCCCCAGTGCGCGTCGCCGGACCTACTTCTACATACCTGTTATTTCCCCATACGCACCATCGGTAAGGCGTAGCCTGTACTCCGTTAACTACAATACGAAGCCTACGGTCATCGTATCTTGGGATTGGGTCTCTCAAGTATCGTGCGTACGTTCGGCCAATCCAATTCCGAAGTCCTGAAACCGAGCGGAGCGTCCTTCCCCCAATTCCGGCAGCTACCTGCACAGCCTGTTCTTCTCGCAGATTACTGATCGTAATTCGAGTCCCATGTTCGCTGGAGCGCTTGTGCTCAAATCGGGGCGAGATGCTGAAGCTCTGGCGCTGCTGAAGAGCATTGAGGTCTATTTCAATGATGGACCACCTGTCCTCGCCCTCGACACCGCTCCTTAGTTGAGTAGTGCGCCCTAGCCTTGCGGTCGCTATATTGAATCCCATCCCAAACAATCCCAAGTTTTCCACGGGCGAGCTGTGTGAGTACCCGGCTCTTGCGGCGTCAACCATCCGTTCGAAGGGCATTCCTGGCCCGTTGTCTTCAACAACTATACTGCCGCGACCCAATTCAATAGCGTCCCTGTGAGGCACCTGAATCGTGATTTCAGGTTCCTCAGTCATTGGCACTGGGCTTTGATTCAAGAAGCCGTCAATCGAGTTGTCAATTAACTCGCCGATACACTTGTGAGGCTCGAATGCGATCTCACCCAGCATCCGCAATATGCGAGGGTGCGGTGTAATATCGACCTGTTTGTCACTATGCCTAGCGTCTTGCATCAGCTGTTTCTCCCTACTACTCCTTCGCTTGAAATTGTATCACTCTCTGGGTTGTGGTCCATTCGAAACTGTCCCAACCGCTGGCGTCAGACTTCCAGCACCATCAGCTCTTCGCCCCACACGACGCGGCCGTCGTATATGCGCGTTATGTCGGCGAGCGCCCGCTCCGTCAGTCCGGGCTGGTCCATGCGAAAGGCCTGGTGCACCAGCACGAGGCTCTCCGCGCCAGCGTCCCGAGCCATCTCGGCCGACGTCTCGCTGTGGCACATGTAATCGGCCTCGGGCGTGCCCGCCACTTCCTCCTCTATGTCGACGCAGAGGCATACCAGCATGTCCACGTCCGCCGCCAGGTCCGTGACAGACTTGCAGGCACGCGTGTCACCCGTTACGACGATGCTGCCCTCCTCGCTGTCGATCCTGTAGGCCAGCGAGTCCAGCCAGGGCTCGACGTGCTCGGCGGGGGCCGCCGTGATCTCCCAGTTGCTGCCCTGGCACACCTTCCCTGGACCTATGTCCGACACCGTAAACGACGGCGCCGGTCTCGGCAGCACTCCACCCCTGCTCGTGTACGCGTTCAGGCTCAGCGGGTGGTTGATCCGCGCGATCCAGTCGTGGGCGAACGCCCCCTCGTGCTCGTCCATCAGCCGGTGGTGCAGCTGTTCCGTCAGCGCCGGTCCGAACACCTGTAGCTCGTTCTCGTCTCCGATATGGAGGTTCCACCGGCTGAGCAGGAAGCACGGGTAGTCCACGTCGTGATCATAGTGGTGATGCGTGAACAGCAGGTAGTCTATCTGCACCGGACTGAGACCGGCCTTCGACAGCTTGTGCGTCGTCGCAGGGCCGCAGTCGAACATGATGTGGTCGCCGCCCACCTGCACGACGTAGGACGAGCCGAATCGCTCCGGCGACGGTCTCGGCGTGCCTGCTCCCAGGATGTACAGCTTCACTGGTACGACCCCCCATTCGGGTTTCTTCGGCCTGCGCTGCGTCTCGTCAGACGTCCAGCACCATCAGCTCGCGGCCCCACACGACCGGCCCGTCGTATATCCGGGTGATGTCGGCCAGGGCGCGCTCGGTCTCCCCGGGCGAGTCCAGCTCTTCGGCCTGGTGTACCAGTACGAGGCTCTTCGCGCCCGCGTCCCGCGCCATTTCGGCGCAGGTGACGCTTCCGCACATGTACTCGGCCTCCGGCGTGCCCTCGATCTCCTCCTGCACATAGACGCAGAGGCATACCAGGACGTCGGCGTCCGCCGCCAGGTCCGTTACCGTCTGGCAGGGCCGCGTGTCGCCCGTGACGACGATGCTGCCCTCCTCGCTGTCGATCCTGTACGCCAGAGAGTCCAGCCACGGCTCTACGTGCTCGGCGGGGGCCGCCGTGATCTCCCAATTGCTGCCCTGGTACACCTTGCCTGGACCTATGTCCGACACCGAGAAGGATGGCTCCGGCCTCGGCAGCACACCGCCCCTGCTCGTGTAGGCGTTCAGGCTGAGAGGGTGGTTGATCCTCGCGATCCAGTCATGCGCGAACGCCCCCTCGTGCTCGTCCATCAGCCGGTGGTGCAGCTGTTCCGTCAGCGCAGGCCCAAACACCTGCAGCTCGTTCTCGTCGCCGACGTGCAGGTTCCACCGGCTCAGCAGGAAGCACGGGTAGTCCACGTCGTGGTCATAGTGGTGATGCGTGAACAGCAGGTAGTCGATATCCACCGGGCTGAGACCGGCCTTCGACAGCTTGTGCGTCGTCGCCGGGCCGCAGTCGAACATGATGTGGTCGCCGCCCACCTGCACGACGTATGAAGAGCCGAATCGCTCCGGCGACGGGACCGGTGTGCCGGCGCCCAGTATGTACAGTTTCACCGGGTCAACCCCTCTCTGGAAATTCCAGGCCTATCCCGCGTCCTGTCCGGGAGGCCGGTATGCGATGTCCCTGTTCACGGCGGCGTCGACCTCCTCCGGCGTCAGCAGCACGGTCGTGCTCCCGCTCGCCGACCCCGAGGCGCCTATGTTGAGCATGATGGCAGCCATCGCCTCGTGGCCCGGCACATCCACGATGGCGTACAGGTCGTGGTCGCCGAACGCGTAGTAGAAGGCTTCCAGCGTCCCTCCCGCCGCTTCGACGGTCCTGGCAAACGAGTCCCGCCGGGACGTGCCTCCCTCTCCCATCAGGCCCTGAAGGCCCTCTCGCGTGTATGAGAATCGCACTAGGTACTTGGCCATGCGCTCCCTCCGCACCGTCTCGCCATCACTCGGCATAGGGTATCCATTCGCAGAAGCCGTTTCAAGACCCGCCTTCTACGGATAGGTAGGGCGGGTTTCTAACCTCCTGAATCCGCCTGCCCTGCCAGTGCCTTTTGCAGTCCGGGCAAGCCACACCATCGGCCCCCCCGCTGCTCGATGAACACGCTTAGGCCTTCTCCACTGTAGAGAAACCCTGCGTGATCTCCAGCAGGCTGATGCCCTTGCGGAAGGATTGGCCCGGCCCTGTGTGCGTCGTTTTGTGATCCCTTCTCGGCGGGCCTATGACGCCAGAGAGGTTGAACGCAGGCCCGTTTGTACGCGCTCGTAGACGCTAGCCCTAATCTCAGGCGGGATTTTCGCCACACATAGTCTGCATAGAGGGCGGCCCCACCGATGGTTGACGTTGAGACCCACGCTCAGTCCAACCTCTTGGTCGATTGCTTCCTGAGCAAATTCCTCCCAATCCCCTGTGCCGTAAGTCTCTCCTGTCCATCCGCAGGCTGCGGGAGGCGCGAATTCAGGGCAACCCGCAAGAGCCTTTGTGTGATGGAATGACCTACGCATGTCCGCCTTGTACTGACGTTCCTCTTCGACCAACTGCGACAAGGTTTTCTCCGGTCGGATCATCTGATTGATGCGGTCAAAGTTGTCTATCATGGCCTCAACGTTCTTGGGACCTCGTTCAAGAGCGCGGGCAATGCGATTTTCGTTGTACTCCGCCTCTTTACGGGTCTCAAACTGATGTGCGAGACGGACATGAAATCGTCGGCCAGTTGTTGCCAGAGCACCAACTCCAACGGCGTGTTCGGTGAACCGCGCCGCGGGGTTGTTGGTGGAGCCGACGTAAAACGCCCCATCGTCGTCAAACTGGAGGATGTAGCTGTAGAAGAACTTTGGGGCGGCATTCCGATCGCTAACCCGCTTGCGGTGTTCGTGATCCATGTCATTCCTCCTTGGCATTATGGGATTATTTTACACGGCGCACAGTCAATCCTTGTCGGGCATTTGACTAAGAATTCAATGTGATCCCCTTCAAAAATGACTGCTACTGCTACCCCTCGATCAGCGCAAAGGCGTACTCGGCGAGCAGGCGCACGTCCTCCGGCGGCGTCTTGGAAATGCCCCCGCCTGCGTCGATGGCAGCTCCGGCCCTCAGCACCGCCCTGTCGATCCACCGCCAGCCGTCGTTCATCGCGCCGGGCTCCCCTGCCGGGCGGCAGAAGTAGATCATGTCGATGTGCTGATGGTAGCCGTCGACGGGATCGTGGATGTCCTCGATCATGATCGTGAACGGCGGCTGCACGTGCTCGGGGTACTGGAGATCGAGGCGCGTCGCTATCGGTACGATGACCGCTACGAGCCCCGTCTCCTCCTCGATCTCTCGCAGGACCGCCTGCACCGGGTCCTCGTTGGCCTCGATGTGACCCCCAGGGGGCAGCCACGCCTTCACTTTCGGGTGCCAGTGCAGGGCCACGCTGCCCCGGTATACGACGAACCCGGTTGCCGTGAAGTGCCTCGTCGGGGCCATCCCTAAGGCCCGGCCTGAGGGGCCCCACCCGCACCGTCTTCATCGCCAGCCTGCGCCGCCCGCCTTCCGGCGGCAGAGCCTGCGCGTCTCCCCAGGATTATTGCCGCTCCCACGATGAGGGCGATGATGGGGCTGAAGACCAGCAGCCATATCGAGCCGGTGAGCGCGGCCGCAGCGACCGCCGAAAGCGTCCTGATCGCGGTCTTCCACTGGTCCGAGAAGCTCCAGCCTCCGATGACCCATCCCTGGGCCTCCTCGACGCGTACGTCCACCGTGCTGGAGCCCTCGACCTCCCCCGTCTCCATCGTACCGGTGATTGTGAGCTTGGCAGTGTACGAGCGGGGCCGGTAGTCCGTGTAGGCATGAGTGGCGACCGCCGTCGTCACGCCCTCCTTCAGGCTGCCCGATACCGGGCTCGACCCGTCGCCAAAGTCCCAGGTGTACCTCATGTCCGTCAAGCCGGCGGGCCTGGTGAAGGAGCCCGAAAGCTCCACCGTCTCGCCCTCCTCGGCATTTATCCACTCGCCGGCAAAGACCTCGATGTTGGGAATCCTGGAGACTGTGGCGATGAGCGTGTCCTCGCCCTCCGCCAGGCCGCCGTCGCCGAATCCCGTGAGCTTGAACTGGACGATGTACGGCGAGTCCCTCTCGTCCTCGTACCGGTGGTGCACGGTTGCAGTCACCCTCCGGCTCCCGTCGCCGGTGGGGACCGTGCGGTTCCCCGACACGACCTGCGTCCCGTCGCCGAAGTCCCACGTGTAGTCGAAGCTCTCGATTCCGTCCGGCGGCGTGAACGATGCCCGGAACCTGACCGGCTCGCCCACTCCCGCCCTCACGTCCGGTCCGGCGTCTGGGACCATCTCCCGCGGCTCTTCCGACAGCGACACGTTCAGCAGTGAGTAGGCCGAGGTCTGCTCCAGGTACTTGATCCGCCCCTGCAGCCGCTCCACGTCCTCCTGGACCCTCGAGAGGTTCGACTGCACGGCCAGCGCGTCGTCGACCTTCTCCGCGCGCTCCAGCAGCTTCAGCAGCGCCTCCTCGGTCGCCATCGTATTCTTCAGCCGGCTGGACAGGTCGACGTACTCGTCGGTCACGTCCCGGCTGTCGGAGCTCTCGTACTGCACCCTGAGCGAGAGCGCCCTGATCTCCAGCACCGCCTGGTCCAGCATGTCCGCCGGGACGCGGACCGAGACGGAGCCCGTGTGCATCAGCGGCCTGTTCGACGAGACGACCCAGCCGCCCAGCCTCTTCGCCAGTTCCCCTACATCGTCGATGGCAGCGCCCACGTCGTCGACCTCGACCCCCATGTCGACCGTGCGGATGATGATCCGCTGCTGCACGACCAGCTGGGCAAGCTGCTGGCTGGAAGACTCTGCCGACTCGTCCGCCACAGCGATCTTGGCTGCGGCAGGCTGAGCTGCGGCAGGCTGAGCTCCCTCAGGATTAGGCCGGCCCGGGAGGCCCGGAGCGGCGGCGGCTTGCGACTCCGATCGCTCCTTGAACGCATCGGCCATCGCCGCAGGTGCGGCGTCTGCGGGTGCAGACGCCGACTCGTCAGACTCGCCCCAGTAGCCATCTTCGTCGGAGCCCCCGCAGGCCGATGCCCCTATCAGCAACAGCAGCACAACCGGTACGATCCACCACCTCGCGAACAGCTTGCTGTCAAACAATGCCGCACCTCCGGCAGGAGCTGGGCCCTCTGCGAGCCCTGGAGCGGATGGCGCATCCGGCCGCCGCCCATACTTACATGATAGCATTGTGCCCAATAGGAGGAGTCGATCATGACACTGACGGATAGGGTAGCGTTGGTAACCGGTGCGGGAGGCGGCTTCGGACGGGCCATATCCAAAGCCCTGGCGGCGGATGGGGCGCACGTCCTGGTTACCGACCTCCTCGAATCGGGTTCCGAGACGGCCGAGGAGGTCGGCGGGACCTTCATCCAGGCCGACATCTCCACCATGGAAGGCGCCAACGATCTCGGCAGGCGCGCCCTCGAGGAGGCCGGCGGGGTCGACATCCTGGTCAACAACGCCGGCATCCAGAAGATCCACCCGGTCGACGAGTTCCCCGACGACGAGTGGGCCACCATGATGCAGATCATGCTCAACGCGCCCTTCCAGCTCACCAAGGCCGTGGTGCCCGGAATGAAAGAGCGGGGCTGGGGCCGGATCATCAACATCTCGTCCATCCACGGCCTGGTCGCGAGCCCCTACAAGTCGGCCTACAACGCCGCCAAGCACGGCATCGTCGGCCTCACCAAGACCGTCGCCCTCGAGGTCGGCGACTACGGCATCACCGTCAACTCCATCTGCCCCGGATACGCCAACACGCCCCTGGCCCAGCGGCAGATCGGCGACCAGTCCCGCACACTCGGAATCCCCGAGGACGAGGTTGTGCGCGACGTGATGCTCGCCCCAGCCGCCATCAAGCGCCTCGTCGAGCCCGACGAAATCGCATCCATGGCCGCCTACCTCTCATCCGACGCGGCCCGCTCCATAACCGGCGCATCCATCTCAGTAGACGCAGGCTGGACCGCCCGCTAGCCGGGGGTTGAAATGGGAGTTACACACGTCACTGTGACCGTTCGGAATCCTGCGGAGCCTGACAGGACCTGGGAAGGGCTCTTCCTGGTCGACACTGGCGCCGTCGACTCCCTCGTGCCCAGGCAGCATCTCGAAGCCATCGGACTCAAGCCAAAGGGCCAGCGCGTCTACGGGTTCGCCGACGGCAGCGAAGTCAGGATGGATGTCACAGTGGGCCAGATAGAGTTCATGGGGGATCTCGTCGGGTCGACGATCGTGTTCGGTGAGGAGGACTCCGAGCCGCTGCTCGGCGTGACCGCCCTGGAATCCGTCGGCATCGAAGTCGACCCGCGCAATCAGAAGCTCACCCGACTGCCTTCGACCCGACTCAAGAGCCTACAGGGACTTGCAAGGGCAACTAGACGAGGCGAGGCTACACCACCGCAGAGTGGTTCGCAGACACAGCGGTATGAGTGAAATCCTATGTTGACACGAATGCGTCTGGAAAACTTCAAGTCTTGGAAGGACACCGGAGACATCGCGCTCAGGCCCATCACCGGCTTCTTTGGCGCCAATAGCTCCGGCAAGACCAGCCTGATTCAAGCCCTGCTCCTCCTGAAGCAGACAGCCGACTCGCCGGACCGTGGAATAGTCTTCCACTTCGGAGACAGAAGGACACCTGCGGATCTGGGTGACTTGAAGAGCGTAGTACATCAGCACGATACGAGCGGCACCCTGAAGATATCGCTTCGCTGGAAGCCACCGAGTCCCTTGAGAGTAATCGATGCGAGCACTAACGAGAGAGTGGTTCGGAGTAGCCGCATCAGATACGAGGTCGCCTCGCGAGAGGAGATGATCCGTTCCAGCAAGTCGATGATCGTAGACGAAGTGTCGTACGGCGTCGGCAACGTGACGTTCGGAATGCGCCGGAACCCCAAAGCGAAGTACAACCTCTTCACCGATGGTACCGACTTCAAATTCATACGCAATAGGGGACGGGCCTGGGATTTGCCCTCACCGGTCAAATGTTACGGCTTCCCCGATCAAGTGCGCGCGTACTTCACAAACGCAGGATTTCTATCTGATCTAGAACTTGCGCTGGAAGAAAGCCTGGAGAACGTGCACTACCTCGGCCCGTTGCGAGCCCAGCCGGAACGCAGATACACCTGGTCAGGTGCGAAGCCCATAGACATGGGACGCGCCGGCGAATCCGTAGTGGACGCGATACTGGCGTCGCGAGAACGGGGTGAGAAGATTGGGCGCGGCAAGGGCAGACGCCGAGCCACACTCGAGGAATACGTGGCCCTGTGGCTCAAAGAGCTAGGACTGATCCACGACTTCCGCGTCGTGCCCCTCGCCCAAGGCAGCCCTGTCTTCGAGGTCAGGGTTCGCAAGTCCCCGAAGTCAGCCGAAGTGCTCATCACAGACGTAGGGTTCGGCGTTTCACAGATACTCCCCGTGCTCGTGCTGTGCTTCTACGTGCCAAAGGGATCTACGGTGATTCTGGAGCAGCCCGAAATCCACCTGCACCCGGCTATTCAGGCCGGCCTTGCGGACGTCTTCATCGACGCATGGAAGAAGCGAGGAGTGCAGATCTTACTAGAGAGTCACAGCGAGCACCTGCTGCGCAGGCTCCAGCGCCGCATAGCCGAAGAGGATGTCTCAAATGACGATGTCGGCCTGTTCTTCTGCCGGGCGGATGACGATAGCTCCATCCTCGACACACTCGAGCTTGACCCCTACGGCAACATCACGAACTGGCCCAAGGACTTCTTTCGAGACCAGTTCGGCGAGATTGCCGCTATGAGCGAGGCCGCGCTCAAGAGACGGAGAGATGCAGAGTGAGCGTCGAGAAGACGGCGGTCGTGGTGGATACCAATGTCGCCGTCGTAGCCAATGGCAAAGCCGAGCAGGCCGACCAAATGTGTGTATCTACGTGCATCGACAAGTTGAAGCAGATAGTGGCCGAGGAGTACATCCTTCTCTTGGACGACAGATACCTGATTTTCGAAGAGTACAGAGATAATCTCAGCCTCTCTGGTCAGCCTGGGTTCGGCGACTTCTTCATGCTATGGGTCTGGGAGAGTCAGGCAAACGAACGACTCTGCCGGACAGTGCCTGTAACCCCTCACGAAGCTCGTGGATTCGAGGAATTCCCTGACGATCCTGATCTTGCGTCGTTCGACAGAGGCGACCGCAAGTTCGTCGCCGTAGCGCTGGCCAGCGGAGGCAAACCCCAGGTGCTTAACGCCTCGGATAGAAGGAGTTGGTGGCATCACCGCGAGCCGCTGCAAAGACACGGGGTTGACGTCGTGTTCCTCTGCTCTGACCTTATGAAACGGGAAGCACAGCCGCCGTAGCTAAGTCCCGGCAGCCGGCACCCATAGCTCTTCGATCAGCGCGCAGAGCCTTCCACGTCCCCGCTCTGTTCAACACAGCCTGGCGAAAACGCGCCTTGTGGCGCTCCAACTGGCGAAGCCGCTTGTCTGCGCGCTCGAAGGCTCCCGCCCGCTCCAACGCCGCACCTAGTTCCGGCTGCCGTACAGGAGTAGGCCTATGGGGTATGATGTTTGCAGTCTTGCTAGGGGGTGCTACAGGCGTGAAAACGGGGCTGCCGGCGGTTACCCGGGTCTATCAGAACCATCACTTGGACAGCACGCGCTGGGAGCGGTTCCAGCCACGCGAGGACGACATAGTCGTGGCGACGCCATACAAGTCGGGCACGACGTGGATGCAGGCCATCGTTCGGAGGCTCCTGTTCGGTGAGCGGGAGGCGGAGATGCCGCCGCTGGGCGAGCTATCCCCCTGGGTGGACCGGCGGCTGTCCCCCTTGGACGCTGTCATCACAGACTTGGAGGCGCAGAAGCACCGGCGATCAGTGAAATCGCACCTTCCACTCGATGGCCTGCCGTACTTCCCACAGGTCAAATACGTGGTGGTCAGCCGGGACGCACGCGACGTCTTTATGTCGCTCTGGAACCACTATAGCAACTACACCGACCTCTTTTACCAGTTGCTGAACGAGACTCCAGGCAGGGTCGGGAACCCGTTGCCACGCTGCCCGAGCGAGGTCCGCCAATTGTGGCGCATGTGGATCACGATGGGCTGGTTCGAATGGGACAGCGAAGGTTTTCCATTCTGGTCCAACATGAGGCACGTGCAGACCTGGTGGAGCTATCGCCTGTCAATCGCCAGGGT
This sequence comes from Dehalococcoidia bacterium, assembly GCA_965261325.1. GTDB lineage: Bacteria > Chloroflexota > Dehalococcoidia > Lucifugimonadales > CAJWER01. The sequence goes on along the minus strand of CBDHCU010000009.1, from coordinate 904,093 downwards.
CTATAGGCCAGTCGTCGCCAGGGTCATTGAGCCACCCTGTGGGCCTGTAGATGGACTATTATCACCGTTAGGTTTGAGGGTCAACCACCTCCTTTCGATCGAGCAGCGCCCTGTGTGGTGACAAGCGCTCGCGGTAGCTGGCGCCTTCTATGACGATCTGGTAGCTGGCGTTGGCGAGCCGGTCGAGGGCGCTGTTTCCCAGGATGGAGTCGTCGAAGAGTCCGAGCCACTCGTCGACCGCCCTGTTGGAGGTGATGACGAAGCTGGCGGTACGATGCCTGGCGATGACCAGCTCGTAGAGGTCTATGGACTGCTGTTGGGTCATCCTGTGGAGACCGAGGTCGTCGAGGATGAGCAGGTCCGGGGCGAGGAAGGAGCGGAAGGTCTTGTCCGTGGAGTGGTCCACCCTGGCCTGAGCCATGGCCCTGAAGAAGTCGTCGGCATGTACGAAGCGGACGGAGTGCCCGGCTCTGACGGCAGCATATCCGAGGGCCTGAGCGATGAAGCTCTTGCCCACGCCGACCGGTCCGACGAGCAGGACGTGCTCGTTGCGGTCCAGGAACTGGAGGGAGAAGGCGGCGTCCAGGAGTCGTCGGTCGAGTGTGATGGATGCGGACCAGTCGAAGTCTTCGAGGCGGCAGGTCTGCTCGAAGCCGGCCCTCTGTAGGCGGAGCTCGAGCCGCCTGTGGTCTCTGCGGTTGATCTCATCGGTCAGTATGATCTGCAGGAAGGATGCGTAGTCGAGCTGCTCCCTGCGTGCGAGAGCGACCCTCTCCGGCAGGGTGTTGAGCACGGCGCCGAGCTTGAGGCGCTTGAGCAGCGGGGTGAGTTCAGTCGTGGTGGTCATGGGCGTTCTCCTTGTGCTGATTGAGCGGTGCGGCCGTTGGCACGAGCGAAGACGGCGCCCGGCCTGGCGAATCGACCTGGGGGCATCGGTGGAGGCTCCGGCTGCGTGGCCTCCTGCTCCAGGGCCTCAACGAGTATGCGCTCGAGACGGCGCACGTCGATCAGGTCTACGGAGAGAGCCCTCCGGCATGCGGCATCGAGACGCTCAGGGGAGTAGCGTTCTCCCAGCCGTATGAGCTTGTGTCCCTGTCTGAGCTTGGCCCAGGGCAGCGGACCGTCGAAGAGACGCTCGGCATAGGCTGCCACGGCCGGTCCCTGTGACGCCGCGCTGCGCTTGATCTGCTCCGGCGCTCTGAGGGTGTAGGCGCTCAGCTCTGCCGGGTAGTCGTCGGGGTCGGTGGATCTGCCGCCGCGATCCTGGCGCGGGTGGACCTTGATCAGTCTTCCCCGGTGGTAGATGCGCACCAGCTTGCTGCCGAGCCTCACCTCCACTTTCTGCCCGGGCGGGCATGTCGCAGAGGGCACCGAGTAGAGAGCGTACTGGCAGGCTATGTGATGGTCGGGATGCACCTTGGCCGTGCGCCAGTCGGTCATCTCGTAGGGCTCTGCGTCCCACTCTCCGAGCGCGTGGCGCTCCTCATCCCGAAAGACGACCAGGGGCTGCTTGCGGGTGGTGCCGTGCACCCTCTGTCCGGCCACCTCCAGGCACCATCGCCTGGCAGCAGACCTCATGTCCGACAGACCCCTGAACTCCCCGCCCTTGAAGAACCGCTCCCGCACGTAGGGCACTCCACGCTCCACGCGCGGCTTGTCCCGGGGATGGCGCACCCGCGCCGGGTCTGAGATGAAGCCGCGGTGCTGGGAGTACTCCAGGAAGCCGCGCGTTAGACGGGGATGGAGCGGATCGACACCAGCCACTGCTGCGGGGAAGTTGTCGATCACCAGGTACTTGGGAACGCCCTCGAAGAAGGCCCAAGCAGCCTCCAACCCCTCGATCACATCGACGAGCTTCTGGCTGAACGTCGGCCAGACGAAGCTGTGCCGCGAGTAGGTCAGAACGATGATCAGCGCCCAGACCGCACGGCGGCGACCGGTCTCCGGGTCCTCTATCAAACCCAGCCGACCGAAGTCCATCTCCGCCACCTCGCCGGGCGCGCTCTCCCCCATCCGGACCGTCGCCGGACTTCGCCTCTGCCAGCCCCGTCGCTGGATGAACCGCCTCAACGACGTGTACGAGACCCGGCAGCCCCGGCCCGCAAGCAGCTCATGGATACGGGTCACCTGCAGGCGGTCGGCGGTGAGCCACTCGTAGACCTGGTCCGCCCAGGGGGCGAGGACCTCCTCGGTCGGTATCTCCACCTTCCGAGGGCCCGCAAGACTCAGCCCTGCCAGGCGGGCCAGCTGCTCCTCACTCGGAGCAGGACCGTCCCGGGCCAGCCCCGCCTCCACGACCGCCTCGATGTACCTGCGCACTGTCGCTCGCGACAGCCCCGTACCAGTTGATATACCTCGCTGGCTGATGCCGGACTGCCAGCGCCGCACCACTTCTGCTATCTCCACTCTCGACACCTCCCTGTACGCCATTGCTGCTCCTTACATCCAAGATGCAGCAATGGTCGCCAATCCGGCGCACAGGGTGGTCAATCACCTGGCGAAGTGGTCTATAGTTCCTGGCGATCTCTCTATCTACTGGTACATAGTTCCTGGCGTTTGACAAACGCCATCTACCCAATATTCTGTTCGTCCACTTCAACGACCTGCTGAGAGACCTCCGGGGCGAGGTGTCGAGGGTCGCCCGATTCCTCGATATCGAGCTCGACGACGAGTCCCTGGAGTCAACCGTCGACGCAGTCACGTTCCGAGCGATGAAGCAGAGTGCCGAGCAGACGTGGCCTCGTCTGGACAACCTCATGAGTGGTGGCGCGCAGACGTTCTTCCACAGAGGCTCGAACGGCCGATGGAAGGAGGTCCTGACCGAGGGGGACTTGGATCTCTACGAGGCGGCAGTAGCCCGGGAGATGTCGGAGGAGTGCGCCCGCTGGCTGGAGGGAGGCAGATCGACAGTCTAGCCCGCCAGTCATCTGCTGCCAGGCCGTCGCCGGGACGTGGGTCCCGTTCAGGAAACGACGGAACGACATCCGGTCTCCAAGGCCCCCTTCCACCTGCGGATCCGACAGTTCGGGAGCTTGTGTAGAGTTAAGAAACTATCTCAAAACACCTTTCTGGCTTCCTCTCCCTGGACGGGAGAGGATTGAGGTGAGGGTGACGGATACAATCCCCCTCATCCTAACCTTCTCCCACCAGGGGAGAAGGTACTTTGAGATAGTTTCTAATACCATTTCATTTTAAGCGCGCCGTAAACTACGTGCTCACCAACGAAGCCTATACCGGACCGCCCAAAATATCAGCGCCCTCGGCTGGAAGAGTCGCCCTGGTGTATGACGTTCGAGGGCGTGGGCTATCCGCATCCTGACCCGTCTGACCTCAAACATCTAACCTACTAAGGTAACCCCAAACCCCTCTCCCCAAAAGCTCGTCTAGTATCCCGTGGGCCTACCGTTCGGTATCCAGCCGAGGCGGACCGCACTCGACAAAGCTGACTGTGGTCGACACTGGCGCAGCTGGCTTCCCTCGCCCCCTCCGCCATCAAGCGCGTCGTCGAGCCGGACGAGATCGCCGCCATGGCTTCCTACCTCTCGTCCGATCGTCCGACGCCTCACCCTCCATCACCGGTGAGTCCATCTCAGTAGACGCCAGCTGGACCGCCCCCTAGGAGGCAGATCCTTTACCAGCGGCCGTTCCTATCCAGGCGGTCAATCAGCCTCTCGCAATGTAGGTTGTCATGCTCTCTATCAAGTCCGAGATTCGCAATTTTCCGGGCATTGTACTCGTCCCCGATGTTCATATATAGCCAAGCAAGTCTGGAACAGTCGTCCGCTTCGAGAGAGTCTATTCGCTCCTCCATGGCATTCACCACGTCCTTGAGGAGAGTCGTCTTAAGGTCTCTGTCTAGATCGGACTTGTCCTTCTCCCTCAGCATAGTGTTGATCTGATTTGCTGTGTTGCTCAATTCCTCCACTGGCGTCTCCGGTTGTCGACCGGCTTGAACCAGTGCATGCAAAGCCAAATAGAGGTCCTCGTCCTCTTCATAAAGCTTCGCAATGCGCCTCCAAACCTCAGATACCGGGTACATCTGTGAGTTTGGGGTTTCCACGTACTTCATAAGACACTCCCGGATACGCTTTCGATCGCCCTTGTCCCCAAACTCTTCGAGCAATTCCGACATGAATATCCATCCTACACTGAACTCTCCCGACACATACTCCAAGACGGGGATAATGTCCTCCAGCTTCGTTCGTTTTCGCTCTATGCCCCGTGCGGCGTCTCTGAACATGCGTCGAATTCGAGGTTCAACTCTTCGGTAAGCATTGCGTTGATTAACCGCTCCGAAAAGTTGCAGTAGCTCAGAATCTGCTTCAATTGGAACTCGCCACGGAGAGACTCCTAGCTTCTTGGCTCCAAAGGTTCGCGCCGCCAAGGGTACAGATAGCCAAATGTCCGATTCCGAAGATTCTAGCACAATTCCCTCTATGAAGGACATCTGGAGCAGTTCATCAATAGCAGAATCCACGTTCATCATTTCATTCTGTGGCCGAATCAGTACGGCTTCCAAGGCTATCCTTGGAACAGAGGATTTCCAGCTACACAACGTCAGAAATGCTCGCTGCGCACCAATACCAAGGCGAGTGTATGATCGCTCAAAGAGTGCTTCTAGCACTCTGTCATGTCCAGCAATTATACGCTCCACCTTTTGTTGACTCTTGTCGCGTGCCAACTCGCCCAAGATGAGTCTAATGACATAGGGATGGCCCCGAGACTCATCTATGATCTGAGTCTTGTAGTGGTCGGTCAGGACGCCTTTAATCCCCCTGGATTCCGCAGCAGAGTCTATAAGTCTGCGGCATTCGTCCTCACTCATTCCATGCACTTGGACCGTGTAGTCTCCAGTGAATGACCGTTGCCGCGAAGTGATTAGCACCTTGTTGGGCGGACGAATGTAGGCATCAATCCACTGGTACAGTTCCGCTGGATTCGATGTCGTTTCGAAATTATCGAATACAAAAAGCCCTTTGAAATCCGAATCGGTTCCCATTTGATCAGCCAAATAGAGTTCGGCCTTTTGGTCCGCTGATTCGCCCCTAAGGCTGACATATTCGGTAGCAAAATCCCTGACCGACACACCCTGTGGCCGAACTGTCTTGGGGCCGCTTGGAAGCAGATCCACATCTCTCGCGCTGAACCACACAGCGACCTCATATGGACATGAGCCTTGCTTCATCAGATCATTGATTACAGCAAGTGCCAGTGATGTCTTGCCGATTCCACCAGCGCCAGTGAGCGTGATCACCGAATGGCGATTGGTGATGCAGAGTTGCTCGCTTAGGACGGCTTCAAGATCCAGTCTAGGGACATATCCTGAAGGGACAGGCTGCAAGTTCGTGAACGTCTTCCCAATGGCGGTTAGTTCACCCAGCCCCTCTGTCTCGCTAGGTGGGAAAGGCTGGATGGGTCGCAAGTACGCTCCAGATTCTCTCTTCCTCGTATCGTCCGTGAAGTAGGACAAGAGTTCATGGGTCTTCTCGTAATTGATTAGCGGGATCAAGTTCTGGGAGGCGTCAGAGTGAAGGAGAATGGACGGGGACGCCGCTGAAAACAGCGCAGAGCCGATCCACCACAGGCTGGTCGCCTCCATTACGTTCCAACGTCCTGATTACGCTGGTGAAGGCTGAGAACGCATCGGCGCCCTCCACCGTCTTCGAGCAGTGCGATACCTTCCGTGCGATCACAGCCGGGCGGAGCGCTCGCTCAGCACGGTTGTTGGTCGGCTCAATGCGCGGATCGTCCAGAAAGCGCAGCAGGTTGCCCCGATCATCGTGCCAGCCCAACTCGTTCTGCAGCCGGTAGCTGTCCGCATCAGCCATCGGGCGGTCGCGGAGATGATAGCTCATCTCTCGCTTCAACCGTTCGGCCTGGACTTCAAAGTCCTCAACCTCTCCTCGGTGATATGACTCCCGCAGGTCCATCGCGTCTCGCAAAAGCGCACTCAGACTCTTGCCGAAGCTGCGTCCTCTCCCTGTCTTGGTCTGGACCACTTCGCTGATCGAGCGCAGCACGTGCGCCAGGCATTTCTGCTGCCTCACCTCGGACAGCGCCTGAGCATCGTAGCTGCGGCCCCGGTCCGTCACCATCACCCCTCCATAGTCCGACGGGACCACCTCGCGCACCTCTTCGTTCCGGTGACGCGCACGGACCTGATACACCGTCGCCTCATCCGTCTCGAACGCCATCAGAAACGCACCCTCGCCTCCCACACGCCAGCCCGTGTCGTCGGTGTGGACGAACGGACTCGCCCGCACCGATGTCCGCAACCTGCGGTAGGCATCACCCACCGCACCCCTGGCACGACGCAGCGCGTCCTGGCTGATCGCTCCCTGGCTCACTCTCACCCCGGTCAGCGCTCTGAGAACAGCGGGAATCCTCCGTACCGGAACGCCCACCCCATAGTGCAGCACGTGGGCCGCAGCCATCATCCGCTTCCCCACCCGGTGCGCGCTGGCCCCGTACTGGTCCGGCGCTATGTCGGGATGCCGCCCTCGCACAGCCTTGCCGCACGACCGGCACCGGCATACCTGCACACGATACGCCGTTACCTGGGGACTTGGAACCGGCGGAAGGTCGGTCACGTAGGCAAGCCGCACTCCCTCATGTTCGAGGACGCCTCCACATCCAGGGCAGGTGTCCCCCGACACTGGCACGTCTACAACCGGCTCGGTGATCTCATCGGCGGACGGCGGCTTGCGGTAGCTGAACTGCCCCGTACCCGGCTTGCGGCCAGGACGCCTGGGCTTGCTGCTGCGCTTGCCCTTCGAGAATGGCGCCGCCTGCCGTCTGCCGCTCCGTTCGGACCCGGCAAGTTGGCTGTGCAACTCTTCGTTGGCCGCCGTCAGCCGCGCGACCTGTCCTTGCAGCCTCTCGACCAGGGCCATCAGTTCGGCGTGCTCAGAATCCGTCTTGCACATAGATAGAGTATAAGAACTTGCCCAGCCTCCCGCAACACCCATGTGATGCCATGACACCAACCCCGCTAATCAATTACGTCTTCTCATTGAACTTTCCGTTGTTAACCCATATGTCACTGGCGTCAGCATCGGATTCGATGAGCTCGACGTCGTACAGAATCCCGAGATCTATATAGACACCATCTGAGAAGCGCCTATCTTCCCTTCGCGTTAGCTCCCGAAACGTGTCCGATGTCTTCCCCCAATTGGTAACTCGATACTTCCCCGTCAAATTCTGGCGTATGTATGCCCAAGGTTGGTCAAATATGCTCAGATTGGCTTCAATGAGATCCAGAGACTGCTCAAGACTCGGGCAAGCGTCACTTAGTGTAGATGGACGTGTGGCACCATGTCCTCGCGTACGATTCCGTAGAGCCGCGAAGTCCCGAAACCATTGACGCCCCTGAAGTTTGCTGCTCAGTTGCCGCTCTTCTTCATCAATGCATCTCAAGCAATCATTCAGGAGCTTTATAGCGTCATATTGCCAAGAACCAGCTGCTTCATTCTTCGTCAATTCGATCAAGATATTGCGCGCGCCCGACGGCAACAACTGAGACGAAGGACCTCTCAACAGATCGTCGAGAGTCTTGGACCAATCACCTACACCATTAGCACGAACCAGATTGTAGACATGAGTGTATTTGTGCCTATCTGGATCTTCCCGGATCGCCGCCACTAACCCGGCTATGGTTAGTTTTGTGATCAACTCACCCTTCAATAGCAGACTGTTGAACAGCGCAGAATCAGAGTCAGATCTATCTGTTGCGATCCTCTGGTTCATTCGTTCCAGCGGCAGGAATTCCATTGGTCATCCTCTCTGTAGCCACGTCCCACGTGCGCTCGGGAAGCAGTCAAGCGTGATTGTACCAAATCATTACATTGCCGGCCACGCCCCGATCGCCGGTGAGCCCAGCTCCTGAACCATCACCCCTCACAGTTGCCTCCCTCGTGCCCAGTGATGGTGCACACCCGAAGGGTCCCGCCCGCTCCCTGTCATCCCTGTCGAGCCCTAGTGCCGGCTCCCGTACAGGATTAGCCCTAACCCCAGCGCGCCGACCAGCACCCAGTGCGTCATCTGGATGTACACAAGCTGCGCCTGCGCGATGCTGTCCGTGTCCAGGTAGTACCAATCGCCCAACACCCCTAGCCAGTTGAAGACGGCCAGCACCAACAGGAACGCCCCAACGAGCAGGAACACCACCTTCATGTTAATGAGCGAGAACACCATCGACATGCGCATTGCCGGTACCTCCTTACCGGCGGGCAGGCTAGCCACGCCCCTACCGGGTGTCAACCCCAAATCCGCGTAGCAGCGAAGTACGCAGAGGTCGGGCACGGTAACAGCATGAACAGGCCGGGAAAGCACGTTCGCCCTGAGCTTGTCGAAGGGGTCTGATTCAAGCAGGTCCGCGGGCCACCTCGCTACGCCCTGATCGTCGGTACCCCCAGCTCCTCTACCAGCGCACTGAACCTCCCCACGTCCTCGCCCTTGACCCGCTCCAGCCGCGCCAGCACTTTCTTCAGCCGCTCGCTCACCTCTTCGAACACCGCGTAGGCCTGGCTCGTCGGCGGATGATCGCCCGACGACACCACCACCGTCAGATCGGCCAGCTTGCCGTCGAGCCGCGCCTCGTGCGAGATGCCGTTCAGCTGCCCGTCGGCCTTGAGCTGCACCAGCGACTCCTCGATCCCATTGAGCGCCTTGACAAGGCCGTCCGCTGCCTCGACCACTGCCTGGAAGCGCTCGTCGGACGATGCCCTTTCACCCCACTCCCTCACCTGCTCGCGAATGGCGCGGGCCTGGTGGACCGCCCGGCTCAGCTCCGTGCGCCGGTCCCTAATCCTCAGCAAGAGGTTGCGCTGCGCCTCAAGGTCGTCGATGGTCGCGCCGCCCCTCGGGTCGGCCAGCAGCTCGAATGACTGCGATCTGGCGACGTCGCCGACCGTCAGCCGGGCCTCGTACCTGCCGGGCGCGGCAAGCGGGCCGGGCAGCCCCTTGTCGGCCGCGCCAGCGCCGGGCACTCCCACCGCTCCGGCGTGCCTCAGGTCCCACTCGAAGACGTTGACGCCCGGCTCCGACTCCAGCACCGGATCCTCCGGCTCTCCGGGCGCCAGATCCTTGGCTGCGCTGGACGAAAAACCCCTGACCAATCGTCCCGCCGAGTCCAGGATGTCCAGCCTGACCTCGCCCGCCTCCTCCGGCAGCACGTATCGGACCACCACGCCATCCGGCGGGTTTGCCCCCGCGTCCAGTAAGTGCGGCCCGTCCATGTGGCCCCCGGAGAGATACGTCGCCTGCTCCGCGGCCCCAAAGCCGTAGCTCTTGCCCGGCATCGACAGCCGCAGCCCCTTCACGAAGGGTATCCGGTACGTGCCTGCGGGCCTGAACAGGTGCGCGCCGCCCTCCGGCTCGACGACCTGGCGCAGGTACGTCAGGTCGTCGAGCACCCAGAACGAGCGCCCGTGGGTGGCCGCTACCAGCTCGTTCTCCCTGGCCGACAGGTCGTGGACCGGGGTGACGGGCAGGTCGAGCTGGAGCGGCTGCCACCTCGCCCCGTCGTCGAACGATACGTAGACCCCTGTCTCCGTACCCGCGTACAGCAGCCCCGGGCGAACGAGGTCGGCCCTGACGACCCGCGTGAAGTCGCCCGGCTTGATGCCGTCCGTAGTCCGCGTCCATGTCCTTCCATAGTCCGTCGTGCGGTACAACAGCGGCGCGTAGTCGTCGAGCTTGTACCGCGTGACCGCCATGTACGCCGTCCCCCTGTCGTGGGGCGACGGATCGATGGCGCTGACGGTCGCCCATTCGGGCATGTCCGGCGGCGTCACGTTGCGCCAGATCCCGCCCCCGTCGGTCGTCAGGTGCACGAGCCCGTCGTCCGAGCCGGCCCACAGCATCTCCGCGTCCAGGGGCGACTCGGCCAGGGCGAATATGGTGCCGTAGTGCTCGGGGCCCGTCGTGTCGAGGGTGATCGGCCCGCCCGCGGCCTCCATCTTCGTCTCGTCGGCCCGGGTCAGGTCCGGGCTGACCTCCTCCCAGCCCGACCCCTCGTCCAGCGACCTAAGCACCACGTTAGCCGCGACGTACAGGACGCCCGGGTCGTGGCGTGAGGCGACGATCGGGTACGTCCACTGGAAGCGGTACTTGTGGTGCTTCACCCCGTACCCCCAGTTGAACTCCGGCCACGGCGTGATGATGCGGACCTGCTCCGTGCGGCGGTCGTACCTCAGCAGGAAGTCGCCCCCATGGGTGGGCGTGCCGGAGTAGACTATGTTGGGGTCGCCATGATTGACGGCGATGTGACCTGACTCCGAGTTCCCCACCCTCTCGCACTCCCGCCACTCGATGGCCCCCTTGATGGAGCGGCTCGGAACGCTGACGGCGGAGTTGTCCTGCTGCGTCCCGTAGGCCCGGAACGGGAACTGGTCGTCCGTCACCACGTGGTAGAACTGGGCCGTCGGCTGGTTGTATATCGACGACCACGAATCGCCGCCGTTGAACGACACGCATGCCCCGCCGTCGTTCCCCTCGATCATCCGGTCGGTGTCGTTCGGGTCGATCCAGAGGTCGTGGTTGTCGCCGTGCGGGGTCGTCACCTGTGTGAACGTTCGCCCGCCGTCCGTAGACTTCCACGCCTTGAGGTTCAGCACCCACACGGTGTTCGCGTCCCGTGGATCGGCGACGACGTGGCTGTAGTACCAGGGCCGCTGCATGAGGTTCGCGTCGCCGGTGAGATGCTGCCACGTCTCGCCACCGTCGTCGGAGCGGAACAGGCCGCCCTCCTCGGCCTCGACCATGGCCCACACGCGCCCGGGCATCGCTGGCGAGACCGCGACCCCGATGCGCCCCTTCACACCCTCGGGCAGGCCCCGACTGCAGGTGAGATCGGCCCAAGTGTCGCCCCCATCTGTCGACCGGAAGATACCGCTGCCCGGTCCACCGCTGGTGAAGCTCCACGGCTGCCGCAGCGTCTCCCACGTTGCCGCGTAGAGGACCCGCGGGTTGCCTGGGTCCATGCACAGGTCCGCGGCCCCGGCCCTGTCGCCCCGGTCGAGCACCCGCTCCCAGCTCTCGCCGCCGTCCGTCGTGCGGAAGATTCCGCGCTCCTCGTTGGACCCGAAGGCGTGCCCGAGCGCGGCGACGTATGCGACGTCGGGGTCCGAAGGGTGAACCCGTACCCTTGCGATGTGCCTGGTGTCACGGAGCCCCACGTTGCGCCAGGTCCGCCCGCCGTCCGTCGAGCGGTACACCCCGTCGCCGTGGGAAACGTTGCCCCTGATGCACGCCTCGCCCGTCCCGGCGTACACCACGTTGGGATCGGACTTCGAGACGGCGATCGCGCCGACGGACGCCGTCTCGAAGTAGCCGTCCGACACGTTCTCCCAGTATGTCCCGCCGTCCTCCGTCTTCCACATGCCGCCCGCGCACGCCCCGAAGTAGAAGACCCCGCGCTCCACGGGATGCCCGGCCACGGCCACGACGCGCCCGCCCCTGTACGGCCCGATGCACCGCCAGTGAAGAGCTTCGAGACGGCCGGCTTGAATGGCTGCTGCGGGGGTGCTGGTAGGGCTCATGTGTCCACCTGTATCAGGCAAGGAATCTAGGGAGTCTCAGGAAGAGGATATCAGTTATCCCAACTCCAAAACTCAGGTGTATTCGGGCGGCGGGACTTGGATAGTGTACACCTTATACCAATTCATTTTGAGCGCGCCGTAAAGCCGTCATTCCCGCGAAGAGCCTGCCCCGTACTCGATACGGGGCGGGAACCCACTCCCTGGCCGCACATATACGGCGGCATCACGCCAAATTGGTATAACTTGAAATGCCTGCCGACGCTCATTGACAGCATAACCGCCCTGCGAGTAGGCTTGCCGACATGCCTAGCTGTGGCTGATAGCCATTTGAAGGGTGACAGTATACGAGTGAACGCGGCAGTCCAGCAGGTACAGGAGGGGTTTGAGAAACTAGAAGCAAGGCTCTACCCATAGAGTTGAGCCACAGGTATGGTGCCATGTAGGCGTGTGGGTCAGGCAGACATGAGCATAGGATTGTTAGGAGCAGGCATGGATATCAGGATAGGGAACCTGGGAGAAGTGGACGATAAGAGGCAGGTCACGGTAAAGCAGGATGGGCTGATCCTGTGGCTGAGTGCCGGGCTGGAAGTTGATACGGCGCCGACGTACGCGCCACTTACACGCATGGATGCGCTCGCCTTGTCGGAGGTGCTGAGGGTGATGGCTGGCAGCTTGGTGGATCAAGGTCGACAGTAGCCGTTATGGTCTTATGGGGATGGTGCTGTGGGCCTCCCGACTCCGCCTCGGGCCGTTGATAGCGAGGCAGTTTCAGCCCGCCCTGATGAAGAGGCAACAAGGCGCACTAGCATCTTGAGGCCTCCTTGTCCTGGATAGCCATCACCCTCCTGGGCGCCGTCGTCCTTGGGCTCGTAGGCGTTCTCGACAAGGCCTTCATACACCACTACGCCCGGTCCCTCCGGACCCTTCCCATGCTGATCGGCCTCAGCCACATACCCATAGCGGCCGTGTTCATCGCAGTCTCGCCCCTGGACGACCTGACAGTGGGCCCGGCGGCCTGGGGCCTCGCGGCAGGCGTCTTCGGGGGCCTCAGCGCCGTGGTGCTCTTCCGCGTGATGGCCAGGAGAGAGGTATCCCGCACCATCCCCGTCGTCCAGACCTTCCCCATCTTCGTCGCGCCCGCTGCCGTCCTGTTCCTGGGAGAGACCCTGAGGCTCCTGGACTGGGCCGCCATACTCTTGACGGTCCTCGGCGCGGTCTTGATATCGGTTCGACAGGATGCCGGGGGCCGCGGGTTCGCGATCGACAGTTCCTTCTACCAGCTCCTCGGGGCGAGCCTGCTGATGGCGGGGATGAACCTGGCGGCCAAGCAGGCGCTCGGCACTCTGCCGGTGCTGCTGGTGCACGGATTCAGGTCGATAGGCGTCTCCATCCCGCTGCTGGCATTCACCTTACGGGCCGAACCCATGGTAGAGCTTCGCGGGATGATTCGGGACAGGAGCCCGGCGCTGGCGGTATTCGGCATCAACGAGTTCCTGGTCGTAAACATCGGGATGGTCCTGAACCTGTGGGCCACCTCGCTGGGCCCCGTGTCGCTCGTCACCGCGCTCTCGTCCAGCTCCTCCCTCTTCCTGCTGCTCTACAGCACCCTGCTTGGGCTGCAGTTCCGAGGGATGCTGGGCGAGCAGGTCAACCCCCGCGCGGTCACCGCCAAGGCCATGGCCACCCTCCTCATCGTCGCCGGAATCGCGACGATCTCCCTACGGTGACCGTGCCGAGGCACCCAATTGATCGGTGGAGTGTGCTTGCGCAGGGCCTTTCCAAAGTCCGTTCGTGGTGAGCCTGTCGAACCACAATTGGGGCCTTCGACAAGCTCAGGCCGAACGGCAAGGTACGACCCTATCTCAACAATGGAAAGGCCCTGGTGCTTGCGAGGCAGGGTTGCGGTTGTGGATGGCATATGTCATATACTTGCGGTTATGTGTGCGAGCAGAGTCTCCTTCCCTATCAGCGCGCTGGCTGGCAGTTGAGGTTGATCACCAGCAAGAGCAGGTTGGTCAGCGGTGCTGCTGTGATCAGGGACCGTTCCAGCCAACTCGCCTTCGTTGGTCTATTGCAGGAGAGGAAATTGACCCATGGCAAGGATTGAAGGAATCGGAATCAGGAATTACAGGGTGCTGAAGGACATAACACTCGGCAAGCTGTGGAATAAGCAGACCGCTAAGCCTTTGACTCCGATGACAGCCGTGATTGGGAAAAATGGGGTTGGCAAGAGTTCACTGTTCGATGCCTTCGGCTTTCTTGCGGATTGTTTGAAACTAGGTGTCGAGGAGGCTTGTGATGCACGAGGACGCGGGGGATTCGAACGCATCCGTTCTCAGGGGACCAATGGCCCGATTGAATTTGAGGTCTACTATAGGGAGTCCGCCCAGGCTCGGCCCATCACCTACGAGTTCGCGATTGATAAAGACGACGCCGACCGACCGACCGTCTCACGCGAACGCCTTCGCCAGCGCCGCAGCGGACAGCGACGCGGCTGGCCCTTCTCGTTCTTGATGATGAACGACGGTGAGGGTGTGGCTTGGAAAGGCGACGCGCAGGGCCGGCAGGTTAACGAAGATGAGCAGGCGATGTTCGATTTGGGTGCCTTTCTGAAGGAATTGGAAGATGAGGAGAGCGCAGAAACAGAGATTATCGAGCTCAGTGACAAGCGCAAGCCAGGCATAGCAACACTTGGAGCTCTGAAGCAACATCCCAGAATATCGTCTTTTCGCCAGTTCGTAGAAGAATGGTATCTCAGTTACTTTACACCGGACGCTGCCCGCAGTTTGCCATTGGCCGGTCCTCAGAAGCGCTTGAACGTACACGGCGACAACCTTGGCAACGTCGTCCAGTTCATGGAGCGTGAACACCCCAGACAGATTTGGACTCATCCTGAAACGGATTGCCGACAAGGTTCCTGGCATCGATCGCATAGATACAGAACGGAGTCCCGATGGGCGATTGCTTCTTCGCTTCAACGACAGGGGTTTCGATGATCCATTCTACGCACAACAGATGTCCGACGGAACGCTAAAGGTCTTTGCTTACTTGCTTATGCTGGAGGATCCACAACCGCCGCCATTCATATGCATCGAAGAGCCCGAGAATGGTCTCTACCACAAGCTGCTGGAGGTCTTGGCCGAAGAGTTTCGTAACCATGCTACAGGAAGAAGGAACGCGCCACAGGTATTCGTCACGACTCATCAACCCTATTTCGTGGACGCGCGGCAACCCAACGAGACATGGGTTCTTGAAAAAGAACCGGACGGCTTTTCGACCATCCGCAGAGCCAGCGATGACAAAATCGTTAAAGAGATGGTCGATGAGGGATTGCCGCTAGGTGGTCTCTGGTACAGCGACTACCTAGATCGAAGGTAGCGACCAGTGCACTTTGAGGTATTGGTCGAGGATCGGTCCGGAACAATTGCGCTTGAAACCATCATGGAAAAGATTCTGGGCGCAAACAGCTCAGCCCATTCCTGGAGTATATACGCTTACAAGGGTATTGGCCGCATACCAAGAGATATGAGAAGTGAACCGGACCGAAAGAAGCGGACCCTTTTGGATCTATTGCCCAGCGTATTGCGGGCATACGGGAGATCACTCGAGCCTTCTGCGGCGGTTATCGTGGTCGTGGACTTGGACGATAAGGATTGCATAGCGTTCAAGCAGGAATTGGTCGGCGTGCTGAATGCGTGCAACCCGCGTCCAAGAGCGCTGTTTAGAATTGCCATCGAGGAAAGTGAAGCGTGGCTGCTGGGAGATCGTGACGCGGTGAACAATCAGGGAATGGAAATCACAGAAGCCCAGTACCAAAGAATGGGGTGCTCGACCGGGTATTCGAATATCTGCAACGAGAGCAGATAGTGCGTATCAAGCTCGAGGCGGTTTCGATGGACAGCACCATCTGACGGGGCCTACGAGGCTCCCAAATCCCTCTCGGAATCATCCGCCGGAGCACCAAATCTCACTACGGACTCACCAAAACGTGGCTACTGCTTACTCCATCCTGACTAAGTCCAACCAACAAGACCCTTTCTTCAGCAGCCTGCTAGTATTCTTTGGGGATAGCTGCGGCCTGTAGAACCTACTTTCTGGCGACGTTGACAGTTATGAGAATGAGGGTGCCGATGATCAATAAGGTAGCAAGTCCCCCTGTGTAGAGTAATAGTGGTGAAAGCAATTCTAATACTGAAACTTCAGACCGAGACAAAAGGGATACCAATAGCAACCAGATGAACAAAAGAATGAAGGGAAGAATATACAAGAAATGAGGTAGGCTTGTTGTGGAGGTTCTCCCAACACGTTCTGGAGATGATTTTCGATAGATTTGCGCATCATATTCTCTATCAGAACGATACCTGTCTATCAGCAATATCAAAGACGCCACCAAGCTAAGTAAACTAACGATAAGTAAGACAACACTATATTCATACAATATTGGACTCATGACTACTGCAAAGACCCATACAGCATACAATAATGCATACGCCAGATATATCATGCCGTTCGACATAGACAGCCCGCACATCCGAAGGATCAAATAGATCCACGGTACTAAGAATAGTGCTGAATATGTTGCTCCGGCCCATCCATAGGTTGAAACATTGAGGTTCTTTTGTTTAGCAACTAACACACAGATTGTAGTCCCAAATGGTATCCACACGAAACCTATTAGCATAAAGTGCAATCCAAATGTGTAGCTAAAGGCAGCTTGAATAAGGATTGCGGTTATGGCTTTCATGTATTTTTACCTTAACTGTAGATTCGCCTCGAAATGCTGAACCGGATATCCCGCAGGTCCATACTCGACATTATTCGGTACAACACCAATCGAGAATCGCAGATGCATCAGGTTTCCTTGAAAAGGAAGATTCACGAAACTAGGAAACAAATCCGCTGAACGTGCAGTACTAGAAATCCTATTTTCACACCGATACATAATCGTCTTTTGCCCTTGAGCATATAAGCCAGTGGCACAAAGTGAAAAATGTTCGACAGTAATGGAAGGGACGCAAGGGCTTGGCTCGTATGTCCATCCCGATGGTACGGGTGCGTTAAAAAAAATGGACCCCAGGCCATCGGCAAGTCCCGTGGCGGTTGGACCACCAAGATTCATATGGTTGCCACGGATGCTAGAACAACCGTAACGTTCTCCCTCTCTCCCGGACAGGCTCACGACGCGCCAGAGGGACGGAAGTTGTTGACACGCCTTGGCTCACAGAGCCAGAAGCCGTTCCTGATAATGGACCGGGCATACGAGGGGAATGAGACCCGCCAACTGGCGTTGGCGTTGGGGTTCACGCCAGTTGTTCCGCCCCTGAGCACCCGAGTCGACCCTTGGGAGTACGACCGGGAGATGTACAAGAGGCGGAACGAAATCGAGCGGTTGTTCCGTCGGTTGAAGGGTTTCGCCGCATCTTCTCTCGCTTTGAGAAGCTCGACACGCTCTTCCTAGGGTTCATCCTGTTTGCCCTCATCTTCGATGCCCTACGTTAGTGTGAACAGGCCCTAGCTCGTTGATCTGCCAGCGGCGGCAATATGCGGCCACCTCTCCCGCGGTATGGGAATCTGTAAGGTCATATACCCACCGGCACCAGAAACTCGAACCAAAGCTTCCACTACAGGTTCACGAAGCTGACGTCCGTGCCCACCGACGCGCTATCCAGCCGGCCCATCTCCTCGTCCGACAGGCTCCAGCCGACCGCCCCCAGGTTCTCGTCCAGCTGCTCGATAGTGTCGTTCCCCGAGATTGCGACCGTGATCTCCGGCTTCGACATGACCCAGTTCAGGGCCACCTGGCCCGGTGTCTTGCCCCTGTCCGCCGCGATCTCGCGCAGCGCGGCGATGATAGCCGGGCCCTGGCCGGCAAGCGAGCGTTCGTACCGCGCCGGGTCCTTCGAGGCCCACAGCGAGTCAGGGGGAGGCGGCTCGCCCGGCGTGTACAGCCCGCTGAGCAGCCCTGCCCCCAGGGGGCTGAAGGCCATCGCCCCGAGCCCCTGGTCCCGCAGCAGCCCGAACATCTCCGTCTCGAGCGTCCGGTTCAGGAGGCTGTACGGGTTCTGGATGGTCACGAGCGGGTCCGCGCCCACCCTGTCCGACGTCCACAGGAACCTGCACACCTGCCACGCCGCAAAGTTGCAGGCGCCGATATACCTCGTCTTGCCCGATGTCACCAGGTCGTCCAGGGCTCTTACAGTCTCGTCTACTGGAGTCTCGTCGTCGAACTGGTGGAGCAGGTAGACGTCGACGTGGTCGGCGCCGAGCCTGCGGAGCGACCTCTCGACCTGCGATAAGATGTGGTGCCTGGTGCTGCCCCCGTCGTTCGGGCCGGGCCCCACGTGCCCGTAGACCTTCGAGGTGACCACCACCTCGTCGCGCCTCTTCCTGAGCACCGGGCTCAGGACTTCCTCGGACAGCGGCCCGCCGAGTACCCGGTAGAAGTTCGCGCAGTCGATGAAGTTCACGCCCGAGTCAATGGCGTGCTCGATGAGGCGCCTCGCCGCCCCAACCGACGACTGCCCCCTGAAGCCCAGCCCCAAGGCAATCCTCGAAACCTTAACCCCAGAGCTACCCAGCCGTACGTATTCCATATCCTATCTCATACCAATTCTTCCGAATACGCCTCGCACAGCGCCCCAATTCGTCATTCCGGCGCCAGGCCGGAATCCAGTTCCCCGCCACACATACGGCAGAAATGGTATCAGCCGCACTGGGCAATCGACGCGGTCTGGCGCTATATCCTCCCGGCGCTTCGCTTCAACTCCCGGTTGATGTAGTAGGCGTCGCCCATTCGCCTGCGTAATTCCCGTTCGAGCATCGAGATCGGGTAGAGGTTCTGCGGGGCCCTGGTCTCCTTGTGCGGCTCCGATGCATAGTCCGGCAGCACGGCCGCCGTCTGGTTCGCAAGCCTTCGGAACTTCCCCACCTCGCCCTCGGCCGATGCCTCGCACCGCACCACTCCCGCCCATGGATGACCCTCGCCGCCGGGCAGCTTCACATACCACGAGAAGCGGCTCCACGTCGTCTGCGTCAGGAATATCGGTGTCCGCTCCCCAGGTCCCAGCTTTGACACGACGTCCGACAGGCTAGGCGGCAGGTAGCTCACCCGGTGCGACTTCACATAACCCAAGGCGCCCGGTATCTGGAAGCGGCCCCGGCTGATCGGCCCGTCGAGCACCACGAGCGCATCTTCGGCGTCGTTCCGGGCGGCGACATCCGTTTCCAGGTTGCCGAGCTGCCCCTGGAGGCCGAGGAGCAGCTTTTCCATGGAGTCTTCTGCGACGGGGTGCGGCTCGAATGTGCCCGCCCGCGTCGCGATCGCCGGGATGCCCGCCGTTGATATGACCGTGCGGCGCACCTGGGTGTCGATCACTTCCGCCCGCAACCCGCATCGCACGACGCCCGCGGCGAGGGAGGCGCAGATTCCCAGCCGAGTGCTGCCGTCGTCACGGGTGAACCACACGCGGGCTTCGATCCGCCGGACGCCGTCGACGAAATGAATTGCGGCAGGCTTCGGAGTGTCCCGAGACGGGGCGATGGGCTGCCACTCATCGACCGGCATCTCGACCTCCAAGTCCGTCGGGACCTCCGGCGCCTCCATCTCCCCGGATTCGAGAGGAGAGCCGTACTCCGGCGCCCAGGACTCGACGGCGACCCTCACGCCTCCACCCTCTCTATCGACGACCGGTTGCCCTGCTTGGTCACCTCGTAACGCACGGGGATGCTCTCTGCGAGCTCCTTCACGTGGGTCACGACCCCGACCATCCTGCCGCTCGAGCCGAGCTCCTCGATGGCGGAGATGACTACGTCCAAGGTGTCAGAGTCCAGGGTGCCGAACCCTTCGTCCAGGAACAGCGCCTCCAGCTTCGCCGCGCCACCCACCGCCAGGTCCGCGAGATGCTCCGAGAGGGATAGGGCCAGCGAAAGGGACGCCAGGAACGTCTCCCCGCCTGAGAGAGTCTTGACCGGTCGGAGTTCGTCGGCATTCGTGTGGTCGACCACCTCAAAGTTGTTGCTACCGTCCAGTACCAGCGAGTAGGAATCGCTAGATAATCTGAGCAGCTCCCTGCTGGCTCCAATGCATAGCTGGGCCAACACCTGCGACATTAGCCACTGCTCGAAGTAGCGGGAGCCGAGACGTCGCGCCAGGTCCGCCGCCACCGCAGCTTCCTTGCGTCGAAGCTCGAGGTCGCCGCGCTTCCGGTTCAGGTCCTTCAGGGCCAGCTTGATCCGCTTCACTTCCCCTTCCTGCTTGCCCTGCTCGCGGCTGCACACCGTCAGCGGCTCTTCCCCGTCCGCGACGACCACGCCCGCTTCGCTGCACCACTTGGCGATTCCCGCACGGAGTTTGCCCAGTGCCGACTCCATCGCATCTAGCTTATCCTCAGCCTTCTCATGGAGCGCGCACTGATTCTTTGCCTGTTCCTTCGACCAGGCGTCGAGGTCGTTCCACGCCGCGGCCAGGTCTTCCCGGTTCGCGGCGGGAGGCTGCATCTCGGCGAGTCGGTCTCTCTGGGTGTCATAGTCCTGCCATGCTCGCTTCTCGTCTCCTTCGAGATCGTTGACGACCTGTTCAGCCTTCGTGAGCCGTTTGAGGGCCTTATTCTCCTTATCGTTCGCCTCCCGCAGCGCGCAGGATGCCGCCTCGACCTCCTTCAAGGACGCCTTCACGTCCTTACGGGCGGGCGCGTCCTTCAGCTTGTCCTCCAGGTCCTCCACACGGCCGCCCCAATCTGTGAAGCTCTGCTTCCTTCCGTCGACTGCAGTCTGGGCCGTCTTGAGCTTAGCGTTAGCGCACTCATGGTCATTCTTGGCCGTCTGGAGTGCCGTTTCTGCCTCGTGCATCCCCGCAGGCGTCTCCATGTCCGGCGGCTCGATCACGTGCTGGCGGCAGACGGGGCAGGCTCCGCCCTGCTCCAAGCCCTGCGCCAGGTGATATGCGCGGTGCTTGTCCTCAATCGAGCGCTTGGCCCGCTCGGCCGCATCAAGCGCTTCTTTCGCCTGACACACAACAGCCTGTGCGTCCTCCAGTACCTTCTTCGCCTCGCACAAGTGGGAGGCCGCCTCGTCCCGTTCCTTCCGAGCCTCTGCCAGATCGTCGTAGCGTTGCAGGACCAAGCTCAGCTCCGCTTCATTGGGCAGCTTGCCCAGGGCGTCCTGTCGGCACTGACGCTCCTCCATCGCGTCGCCATGCGCCTCGTTTGCATCACAGAGCGCGCGTTTCCCCTCCGCCAACTTCCCTGCCAGTTCAGGGACGTCCTCGGGTATGCGGACCGCCTTCAACAGGCGAAGCCGCGCTTCGATGGTCGCGCTGTCACGCTTCGCACTCCGTATCTCCTCCAGCAGACACACAATCTCCAGTTGTTGCGCCTCGACGCACTTCACGAGGCTGTCCAGGTCGCTTGCTCTCTCCCGGGCTGCCTTAAGGCCGTCGGCAGTGATCCCATCGTCCTTCAACTGCTGTATCTGATCGCTCAAGGTATTGGCCTGAGCCTCGCTCGTCGTCCTCCGCTGGCCGGCTCGCTGAGCGAGACGACTGAACAACTCCGCGCCCAGTAACTTCCGGAGCATCTTCTGGCGTTCACCGGCTGTCTCGTGCAGCAGGTCTGCGAAGTCTCCCTGGGGCAGGACTACGGACTTGGTGAAATGGTCGAAGGACAGACCGAGAATCCCTTCGACCTTGCTCGAAAGCACTCGCTCGCTGCCCGCCAAGGTGTTGCCGTCAATGTCCTCCAATCTCGCCTCGGCTGTCGTCGCTCCAGTCTTGATTGCTCGCGCCACGCGGACGGCTGTGTACCGATCATCGCCCACAGCAAAGTCGAGCCGGACACTCGCCTGGAGCATCCCCCGGCTGATGACCGGCGCAACGGCCTTTTCACCCAGCCGAGGTATCGACCCGTAGAGGGCGAAGGTGATGGCGTCGATGACGCTCGACTTCCCCGCTCCCGTCGGGCCGGTCAGCACGAACAGGTCCGCGTCCTCGAAATCCACCACCGTGCGGTCCCTGAAGGAGGTGAACCCCTCCATCTCAAGCCGTATCGGTCTCATGCTCCTCCTCCAGCAGCTCGTCGAAGAGCGTCAACAGCTCTTTGCCCTCGACGTCCCTCTCTTCCAGGTACCGGGCAAAGAGCGCCCTCGGAGACTGGCCGACGCTTGCCAGGTCGAGCGGCTCCTTGCCTTCAGATTCGCCGGCATCATGCACGACCCTCACGTCCACGGCGTTCGGGAACGCCTCGCGTATCTCGTCCGCCAGCCCCGGCGACGGCCTCTCCTCAATGTCGATTCTTAGGTAGGCGTCGCCCACTGCGTCGCGCTGCTCCATCAGGGCCTCGCGCGTACCCCTCAGCCTGCGGAGACGCCGGGGTGAGGAGAGCGCCTCCTCCTCCACTCTCGCCGGCTTTCCCGCCTCGGCATCGACCATCAGCACGCACGGCGTGTTCTCGTCCTCCCCGAAGTCGACCTGGATGGGAGCGCCGCTGTACCGGATCTGCCCCGGCCCCGGCACCTGCTGCTCCCCATGCAAGTGACCTAGGGCCACGTAGTGGGCATTCGTCGGGAAGGACTGTGGTGGCACGGGGTACTCGAGAATCGTGTGGGCCTCTCGCTCCCCTCCGCCCATCTTGCCGCCCACGACGGTAGCGTGACTCACGACTAGGTTCACCGCGTCGTCCTCGAAGCCCTCGCACAGGTGCGAGACGATGCGCCTGAAGCGGTCGGCGTACTTCTGCACGTGGTCGCTGGCCTCGCTCGCCATGAGGTCGTCCGCCTTCACGATGCCGCGCTGGGACATGAAGGGCATCAGCGCGATGCACGCCCTCTCGCCACTCCGCGTCTCGACCTTCAGCAGCCCGCCCTCGTCTCTCCGACGCAGCTGCCCGGCGGCGTGGATGCCAACCCGGCCGAGCAGAGGGCGTATCGCCTCGATGCGTCTGGGGTTGTCGTGGTTGCCGGCCACCAGTACGACCTGCCGGCCGTGCTGGGCCAGCTTTAGCAGCGCGTCGTAGACGATGTCCTCGGACTCGGGGCCAGGCGCGGCATGGTGGAATACGTCGCCCGCAACGACCACGAGGTCGACCGCCCGCTCCTCGGCGATGCCTACGATCTCGTCCAGCACCTGCCGATGCTCGTCGGCGCGACTCCGCCCGCGCATCGTCACTCCCACGTGCCAGTCGGACGTGTGCAGGATCCTCATGTGTCCGCCCTCCCAAGGTCCAGACCGTCGAAGGGGTCCGTGTCGCCGTTCTTCTCCGATGGCGCATCCCCCGCCTCGTCGGGCCGTGTCGCCCAGGCGGGGAACGGGAACTCGACGACGAGGGGTATCGGAAGCTCCGGCTGAGACAGTATCATCGTGCCCGGCTTCATGATGGTCGCCCGCTGGCGCTGCTCAGTCGGCAGGAATCCGTACTCGTCGCGGCCGGCCTCGGCGCTGTCGAGTCGGCCCACCACGCGGATCGAAGAGTTGGCGATGATGCGCCGCTCGACCTCGCTGGCCGTCTGCTGCGCGCCAATCAGGATCATGCCCAGCGACCGTCCCCGCTCGGCCATGTCCAGCAGTATCTCCTTGATGGGGCTGGAGCCCTCTCGCGGGGCGTACTTGTTAAGCTCGTCCAGCATTACGAAGAGCAACGGACGCGACTGGCCCGTGCGCTCCTTGTCCTCGAAGGTCTTGTGCAGCGTAACGCCCACCACAAACCGCTTGGCCCTGTCGTTCAGGTTGTGAATGTCCACGACCGTGACCTGCTCCTGCATCTCGATCTTGTGGCCGCGCGCGTTCGGCACGTCGCCCCGGATGAGATGCTCGACGTGTGGCCGCGCGCCGTACAGCCGCCGGATGAACGCGCCTATCGTGCCGCCCCCAATAGCGCGGCCCGCCCACTCCGGCGCGGTGATCTCGTCCTCGAGACGGTCGTAGATTATCTCGAACAGCTCGCCCAGGGTTCGTGCCCTGGCGCCCCCGATGCTCACTCCACCCTCGCCGAGGGGCTGCGCCTCGCGCTTCAGCCTGGCCGTCACGTTGTGGACTATCAGGTTGTACTGCTGCCGGTCGTCCTGTGCGTCCGTGAACAGGTACGGGAGCAGCTCGTTGTCGCAGAACTCGTGCAGCGTCCAGAAGTAGGACTTCACCCCGCCCTGACGGCTGCCGGTATCCGGCGCGGCACTTCCGTCCCCCTTCCTCGGCGGGGCCCAGAACTCCACGCTCCGGAAGTGGGACGCCTCCAGTCCGAGAGAGGCGTAGCGGCCTGCCTGATCATCGTCGAGAGATCGGTTCTTTCGGTCGAGGAACATGAGGTCCTCGCCCTTGACGTTGAATATCAGGGCCTTCGCGTTCACAGCCTCCGCGCCCATGACGTCCGACGTGAAGATGCCGTGCAACAGGAACGTCGCGTAGGTCGTCTTGGTGGCGACGCCGGAGACGCCGCTGATGTTCACGTGGGCCCCTCGCGTACCGTCGATGAACTCGAAGTTGACATAGACAGGGTCGCCCTCCCGCGACAAGCCGGCTGGCAGTTTGCTGACCATCCCGTCGAAGAACAGGGCCTCTTCCCGCTCGTCGCCTCGCGCTTTACGGACGACTTGGCCGGGCAGCGGGGGAACTAAGAACTCGGGCTCGAACCGGGTCGCCTGAACCTTGGCGATCTCGGTGACCTCGGCAGGTATCACCCCGTCCTCGATCAGGAATACGTCGCTGTCGAACCGCGCGCCCTCGTGCATGGCGCGGATCTCGGTTACGATGCCGTAGATGCGGACAACGTCGGAATCGGGCAGAGTCCTTTCGAGGGCAACGACCTCGTCGAGCTGTATTACCTGGCCCTTGTCCAGCGCCACCCAGAAGTCCAGCGGGGTGGCGGGCTCGGTGCCAAGAACACGCCCTATCTCGACGGATTTGCTCACCGGCCTCTCCTGATACGCAATCGGAATGGTGGCGTTATGGCAAGTCTACTCCCCCAGTATTCGCAGCGCCGTTCCGCCCATAATCATAGCGAGCTCGTCCTCGCCCAGAAACTCGCAGTACGCCTCGATCCATCGACGCGACTGGCGGTACGTGCAGAACCGGTTCTGGAACGGCATGTCCGTCCCCCAGAGGAGGTGGTCGGCGCCGATGTTGCGCACCATCGCCTCGAGCGTCGGCCACACCTCCCTGTACGGGAAGTCGAACAGGTCGCCGAGCCGGACGGGGAAGCACACCTCCAGGTTGCACCGGCCTCCCCTGAACGGCTCCCACACGTCGTCAGGGAGCACGATTGCGTCGCCTTCGAGGAAGTCCCGCCAGGGGAAGCCGTGGGTCAGGCTGCACACGGCATCAGGGTAGCGCTCCATCCAGCGCATCAGGACGCGCAGCTCGTTCAGGTAGCCCTCGCGCCCGCCCGGGCCCGACGCCGGCCCGGGGCCGAGCGTGAAGAACACCGGCACGCCCAGCTCCGTGACGGTGTCCCAGAACGGACCGTAGGAGCCGCCGTCCCAGGGTTCGTCGCTCACCGTGTAGCCGAACGGGTTGAACTTGATGGCGTGCAGCCCGTGCCCTCGGACGGCCCTCGTCACCTCGTCTATGACCGCGTCCGTGTCGTCCAGCAGCCTCCACTCCTCGACCGGCGCCATCGCCCGGAGCCGGTCGGGGTAGAGCGCGACGCACTCCGCGAGATAGGTGCTGTCCCGCACCAGCATCGGGTCGGTGTGAATGAGGGCCAGGTCGACTCCCGCGTAGTCCATCTCGCCTATCAGGCTGTGCGGGCTGAATTCGCAGCTGCGCAGGGCCGGCGGGTAGAAGTGCTTGGTGTACTCCTCGCCCTCGTACTCCCACGCGACCCGGCCCCGCTCGTGGTCGACGTGGAACCCCAGGTCGGGCAGGCTCCCCGTGCCGCGTCCGCCGGGCGCAAGCACGTCCGACGGGCCGGGCGCCCTGTCGCGGATGCGGAAGGCCGGCTGATGGTGCCTCGATTGAGCCGACTGGACCCAGCGCAGGTGCTCGGCCCCGTCGGCGTACCCTCTAGGCGAGTCCGCGGGCAGGAAGCAGTAGACGTGCGAGTCGAAGATCACGGCAGCCCCTCGCCTCCTACCCCCTGGCGTCGGCCTCGCATCCGATGGAATATGTGCCACGCGGCCGCCAGCGCGATCACTGCCAGGCCTCCGGCGATCGTGAGAATCTCGAAGTTGCCGGTAATGAACTCCTGTATCTCCTCGCCGAATAGCATGACCAGCACGCCGATCGTCAGGAACCTCGCGCCCCTTCCCGCCAGGGACGCCAGCGCAAAGCTCCGCCGGTCCAGGTCCAGCACTCCGGCGGTGACGGCGAAGACCTTGTAGGGAATCGGTGTGAATGCGGCGAGCACGGTCGCCCAGACGCCATAGCGGCCGAGCCACCTCTCCGCCGCCGTGATCGTGTTTTGCGAAAAGAGCCGGTCCAGGATGGGTCTGCCCAACCTTCTGCCGAGCCAGTGGCCCACCAGCGCACCGGCCACCGACGAGACGGTCACCAGTACCGCGAGCCACAATGCGAGCGGCCGCTGGACCAGCGCAATGCCTATAAGCAGCGGGTCCGGCGGCACTGGAAAGAAAATCGCCTCGGAGAAGGAGACCAGCGCCAGCATGCCGATTGCCCAGTCGCTGTCAGCAAAGGCGACCGTCCAGTCCACCAGGTCGTGCAGCCACTCCGTCATTCGGCGGTGGGGTCCGTCCGGACCTCGACGTCGAAGCTGTACGTCAGGCCTTTCACCACGGCGGTAGCCCTCTGCGCCCGCGCGTGCCCTTCGCTCGCCATAATGGGCTCGCCGTGCTCGTCGACCACCTCCAGCGTCTCGCCGTCCACCACGACCATCACCGGTACTGCCGGGGCAGGCATGACGCCGTCTATGGCCGCGAGAAGGGCCTCCTGCTCCTGCAGCGCCGCCATAGCCTCGTCCCGGTCCACCGCGGCGAACCTCACCGACTCGCCCGGCACCGCCTGGGCCAGCCTGCCCACGTCCGCGGTTATGACCGCGGCTATTTTCGTGTAGCCGCCCGTCGTGCCCCGGTCCGCCATCAGCACGGTGGGCACGCCGTCGCCGGACACCTGCACCGCGCCGGGCGCATTCCCCTCCGAGATGATGTCGGGCGACCCCCTGTGCGCTATCTGCGGGCCTTCCAGCCTGTACCCCATGCGGTCCGAGTCCAGGGATACCGTGAACGTCGATCCCAGGAGTGTGGATATGGCTTCGTCGTCGAAGGCGTGGTCCTGCGGGCCAAGGATCACCCGGAGCTCGTGCTCCTCCCCGTATACCGGCGGCTCGAAGTCCGCCGGCATCGAACGCGGCGGGCCCGGCGCGTCGAGCGTGTCGAGGACGTCCCCGGCGGAAATTGCGGCTCCGTTCAGGCCGCCGAAGCCGCCCTTTACGTACGTCGACCGGCTGCCCATCACCTCGGGAACGTCAATGCCTCCCGAGACAGCCAGGTAGCCCCGGATCCCGTCCGCCATCCCATGAAACGAGATCCTGCTCCCGGCCGAAACGCGAACGGCCTCCCAGCGAGGCATGGGCGAGCCGTCCAGCATCGGCGTCAGGTCCGCACCCGTCACTGCGATGGCCGCGTCACCCTTGAACTCGACCGTCGGGCCGATCACCGTCATCTCGAGCGCTGCCGCGTTCTCGTCATTGCCGACCAGCAGGTTCGCCGCTCGCAGAGCGAACTGGTCCATCGCGCCCGACACCGGCACGCCGAAACGCTGGACCCCATACCGCCCGCGGTCCTGCACCGTCGTGAACAGGCCCGGCTCGATGACCTCGATCGCCGGGCTCATCCGTCGGCCATCCCTGCGTACTCCTCGGGGCCGTCCAGCGGAACGAACCTCACCAGGTCCCCCGGCGCGAGCAGCGACGGCGGCTCCCGCGTCGGGTCGAACAGCGACAGCGGCGTGCGCCCGATGATATTCCAGCCCCCCGGGCTCGTCAGGGGATAGACGCCGGTCTGCGACTCCGCGATCCCGACCGAGCCGCCCGGGATCTCCAGCCGCGGCGTCGCGACCCTCGGCGTCGCCAGCCGGTCGTCGAGACCGCCGAGATACGGGAAGCCCGGCGTGAAGCCCAGCATGTAGACGAGGTAGTCTGTACCCGAGTGGAGCCGTATCACGTCCTCGACCGCCATGCCGGAGTGCTCGGCCACCCTCTCGATGTCCGGCCCGCGCTCCCCACCGTAGAGGACCGGCAGCTCGACGACCCTGCCGCCGTCCGCCGCCCGCCCAGGCCCAGAGTCGAGCTCGACGATCCGGTCCTGCAGGTCCGCCATCGACACGGCCGTGGCGTCGTACTGCACCAGCAGGCTGTCGTATGCGGGTATGAGGTCGACCACCCCGATCACACCCGCCTCTTCTATGGCAAAGGCCAGGCTATGCACCCGGGCGTTCGTATCGGGGCTGATCTCGTCGCCAAGCTCCACCAGCACCGCCTGGTCCCCCGCCGCACGAAAAACAGGTCCGTCATGCATGAGCAGGCCTTCCACAGATAGCCATCTTCCCCCGCGGGGGGAAGATGGAAGCCTGCCCTGAGCCCGTCGCAGGGATCGGCGCTCTAGCCCTGACCGAGGAGACTAGCCTCTTTCCCCTGAGGAGACCGTTGCACAACCGTCGTTCCCGCGAAGGCGGGAACCCAGAGAGGCGGGGCCCAGCTTGGATTGCGTCGTTTCCTAAAGAGGGATCCCCACCCCCTCTCCCTTGACGGGAGAGGGCTGGGGTGAGGGTGGCCCTCCCCGGCGGAAATCGATGCAAGTGGGACCTGTACATGCTCTCCAATGCAAAGACCTCCCAATCCCCTCTCCCTCGAGGCGAGAGGGTAAGGAGTGAGGGTGGACGCTAGACCAGCTCGGCCATCGGAACCACCTCGACCCCGCTGCCCTCCAGGCCCTGGCGCACCTGCGCGGCCATCTCCACCGCCCCGGGAGTATCGCCGTGGATGCAGATCGATGACGCCTCCACGTCGATGCGCTCTCCGGTGATCGCCGTCGCCACCCTCTCGGTCACCATCTGTACGCTCCGCTCCACCACCTCTCCCACGTCGTGCAGCACGGAGCCGGGCTTCGAGCGCGACACGAGCGTCCCGTCCGCGTTGAGGGCGCGGTCGGCGAAAATCTCCGGGGCCACCTTCATCCCCATCTCCGACGCGATCTCGACCCACTTGGAGCCGGCCAGCGCGACGAGAATGATGCTGGGGTCGAAGTCCAGCGCCGCCTCGCATATCGCCCGCGCCAAGTCCTCGTCGTCCACCGCCTGGTTGTACATCGCCCCGTGGGGCTTGACGTGCTGGAGGCGCTTCCCGGCCGTGAACGCCTGCAGCGCCCCTAGCTGGTAGGCCACGTCGCACTTCACCTCGTCGGCCGTCGCGTTCATGTTCCGGCGTCCGAAACCGACCAGGTCGGGGTAGCTCGGATGGGCGCCGACGGCCACGCCGTTCTCCTCGGCCAGGCGCACCGTCGTCCTCATCCACGTCGGGTCGCCCGCGTGGAAGCCGCAGGCGATGTTAGCCGAGCTCACGTGGCGGATGATCTCCTCGTCGAGCCCCATCTTGTACATCCCGAAGCTCTCGCCCATGTCGCAGTTCATGTCTATGCGCACAGCCATCGCCGCAACACCCCCAGGCCCAGCATACGAAACATAATATAACACGCCCCAATAGCCATCCCGCCCGATGGTAACTGTTCAGTAACTGTGTTGAAAGTCAAGATGAGTGACCGACGAGTGCCGGTGTGGTGGCGCGCTGAGCGCGCCAGGGAGAGCGCTGCTTGAGCATGGAGTTGAGTATGACGAGCAGTTTGCGCATACAAGCGACGAGGGCCACCTTCTTCGGCTTACCAGCAGCCAGGGAGCCACGCCCACCAGCGCGGCGACCTGGCGCCGGTCCAGGGTGCCAAGCTCCGGCAGGTGGGCCAGGAGAGTGAGGGAGAGTTGCTCACCCACGCCGGGGACGGTGCGCAGGATGTCGTCTTTCTCTCGCCACACGGGACTCTGACGGAGAGTCTGCCGCAGCCCTTCGTCAATGTCGTTGAGCTCCTGCTCGAGCCAAGCGATGTGGGCCTCAATGCGGGGCCGGACGGCGGTGATGGCGCTCCCAAGCCGATTCTTCTCCGCCACCAAGATGGCTATCACTTGGTGCCTGCGGGCAACCAGGGAGTTGAGGACCTGGGTCTCGGCGTCCCTCAGAGGGCGCACGGCTGGGCGAACGGCGTCGGCGAAGTGGGCCAGTACGGCCGCGTCTAGAGCATCAGTCTTCGCCAGCGTCCCGGTGGCTTTGGCGAAGTCTCGGGTCTGCCGGGGGTTGACGATGACCACTGGCAGCGATGCGGCCGCCAGGGCTGACACCGAAGGCAGCTCCAGGCCGCCCGAAGCCTCCAGCACCACCAAGGCAGGTTCGAGGGCGCTGAGCCGAGAGACCAGCTCCCGAATCCCAGGCTCGTCATTGGAGATGGTCCACCTCTGGCCTATGGGGCGGACCGCGACGTCCAGATGGGCCTTGGCCACATCAATGCCTACGTAGACTGCTTCCTGTTCCATCCATACCTCCTGTGTGAAGTACTGGCCCTTCCTTGCGCGATGCGGGCTCGTTGGCCCAGGCAACTGTTCGGGCTCTGTTTGGGGATGGTGCGGCGACCCTCGCTGAACAACGGTCTTTGATGACCAAGACTTGGTCGGTCTGCCGCACCCACTCCACCTCCGTGAAGTCACTATTGGGGACCACCACTAACATACAAGTCTTGGTGCGAGGAAGGCCCCCCCACCCCTGGATACCCGCCCCGTATCAGGTACGGGGCAAGCTCTTCGCGGGTATGACGGTGGACTGTGCGCATCCAGTGTTCTCACGAAATCTGAACAGCTACGCCCAGATCCACCACCTAATTTGGACGGATGGCGTGACGGACTGCCTCTGAGGCTATGGCTGTGCACCTTGCCGGGGATGGGTTCCCGCCCCCGACTGCTCGGGGGCAGGCTCTTCGCGGGAATGACGGAGGTGGGGGATTTGGGCTACGCCGGGTGCCTTGACTGCCATGCGGGCTCTTCATATAGTAATACCAATTCATTTTGAGTGCGCCGTAAAGCCGTCATTCCCGCGAAGAGCCTGCCCCGTACTCGATACGGGGCGGGAACCCACTCCCTGGCCGCACATATACGGCGGCATCACGGTGACTTGGTATAAGGTTGTCCCAAGACCCCGGCTCACCACAGGAGGATGTCCTTGAAAGCCGCCGTCCTGCAGGAGATTGACCAGCCCCTCTCGATCATGGACCTGCGGCAGGACCCGCCCAAGGCCCAGGAGGTGCGGGTCAAGATGGAGGTCGCCGGTCTGTGCGCCAGCGACTACCACGTCATGAAGGGTACAGCAATCCAGCCGGTTCCCATCGTTCTCGGACACGAGGGGGCTGGGGTAGTCACCGAGGTCGGCGAGGGCGTGACCCGGGTGAA
The DNA here is from genome assembly GCA_965261325.1 of Dehalococcoidia bacterium. Lineage (GTDB taxonomy): Bacteria > Chloroflexota > Dehalococcoidia > Lucifugimonadales > CAJWER01. Next base: position 873,133 of record CBDHCU010000009.1, on the reverse strand, counting down.
GCCAGGCGACCGGTGCATCCTCTCGTTCGTTTCCAACTGCGGCCACTGCCACCAGTGCAGGACCGGCAACCCGCAGCTATGCGACACCAACCTCCAGACCGGCCCCCGGCAGTACGACGGCACCGCCCGGTTGCACGACGGCGACGCTGACATCGGCCAGATGAGCAAGCTCGGCGTCTTCGGCGAGTCGCTCATAGCACCCCAGCAGGCCTGCCACCCCATCCCCGACGAGGTGCCCATGCACGTCGCGGCCCTCATCGGCTGCTGCGTCACCACGGGCGTCGGCTCGGTGATCAACATGCCGGCGGCAAGGGTGGGCATGACGGTCGCCGTCTTCGGATGCGGCGGCGTCGGACTCAGCGTCATACAGGGTGCGCGGCTCTTCAACGCGAGCCGCATAATCGCCGTCGACATCCACGACCACAAGCTGGAGTTCAGCTACAAGTTCGGCGCGACCGACGTCGTGAACGCCCGCGAGCAGGACCCCGTCGAGGCCATCAGGGAGATCACGGGCGGCGGCGTGGACATGGCCTTCGACAGCTTCGGCAGCGCACGCACGACCAACAGCGCGGTCATAGCCCTCCGCAAGACCGGCACCGCCGTCCTCATAGGACTCGGCCACGTCGGCGAGACGGCCCCCATCGACATGGTGGACTTCCTGCGTAACCAGAAATCCCTCGTCAGCAGCTACTACGGCGCAGCGAGCCCCCACGAGACCTTCGACAAGCTGGTCGGCTTCTACATGAAGGGGCAGCTCGACGTCGACAGCCTCGTCACCAGGACGTACTCCCTGGACGAGATCAACGAGGGTTTCGAGGCCCTCGTTCGCGGCGAGGACGGTCGGGGGATCATACGCTTCCCGTAGGCTGCGACCCGAAGTAACGGGCCAGCTCGTCGCGGTCGAACCTGGGCAGCTCCTCGATCCCCGAGGCCGTTGCCAGCCTCAGCCCGGCCGACGCCTCCGTGAACCTTCCGATCTCCCATGCCCCTATCCCGGCGTCTCTCAGTGCGTCGATCAGCCCAGCCGCGCGATCGGGCGGCACGCCTGCCAGGAGCGCGCCCGAGGCTATCAGCCCCATCGGGTCAAGCCCCAGCGCGTCGCACAGTTCGCGGCACTCAGGCAGCACGGGTATCTGTGCCGCGTCCACCTGCAGCCCGAGACCGCTCGCCGCCGCCATCTCCAGGAGCCCGGTCGCCAGTCCTCCCTCCGTAGGGTCGTGCATCGAGCGCGCCGCCCCGGCCTCGCACGCGATGGCCGCCTCCCTGCGTACGCTGATTCCAGGCTCGAACAGGAGCCCCGCCGCCCTCCTCAGGACATCCGCGCCCACGCCCGCTTCCCTCAGGGCCTCCTCCGCCTCCCGCGCCAGGATCGCCGTGCCCTCCACGGCGATCCCCTTCGTCAGCACGATGCTGTCGCCCGCTTTCGCCCCTGACGTCAGCACCACCCGGTCCTTATCCACCTCGCCCAGCATCGCCCCAGCCACTATGGGCCGAGACAGGTCGTACGTGACCTCGGTGTGTCCCCCGACAAGGGTCACGTCGTGCTCCCGGCACGCCTCCGACAGCTGGTCGAATATCGACTCCAGCACCTCCATGCCCGACCCCTCGGGCAGCAGCACCGTCGCCATCAGCCACCGCGGCGTCGCGCCCATGACAGCCAGGTCGTTGGCGTTGACCTGCACCACGTACCAGCCGATCAGGTCCGTCGCGAAGGTTATGGGGTCGCTCTTCGCAACCAGGTACCGGTCGCCGAAGTCGATCAGCGCGGCATCCTCGCCCGGCCGCGGCCCGAGTACGACCCTCCGGTCCCGGACCTCCAGCTTGTCCAGCATCTCCGAAAGAAGCTCGAAAGGTAGCTTGCCAGCCTGCATTTGCGACGATGCTACCATAGCCCAACACCCGAGCATCGTCATTGCTATGAAAATGACCCGCACATACACACACTGTCGTTCCCGCGCCCAGCCGAACGTAGCCGCTGTGTCAGGGCATCGTCCTTCCCCGACTTCAGCTTGCACGGCCTCTCATGGATTGCAGCATTGGGCGCCCCGAACATCGGCGCGCCCAGTCGCGTGGGCGAAGGTGAAGGCTTGGTCCCTAGTCATGTCCTGACGAGACCACCCGCCATCCTGCGGACGCTTAGATCGGTGGGCCGTATAGGAGCACTCCGACTTGTGAACAAGTGCCTTATTCTGTGGCTTGTCCTCATTAACTACGTAACCCATTGATGTGTCCATCATTCTATTGCTGTCGAGTTCAAGGCTCCTTAAGACCTGCTCCAAGTGTGGGTCGAGGACTTCCCGTAGCTTGAAGAGGTGTACGAGCATCCATGACCTAATCTCTTCCTGCCTCTCAGGTGGATCGTCGATTGAGCCGTCCATCCTTAAGCCCACGTTGTAGATGTTGTCCTGCAACCTCCTCCATCCCCATTCAGCGTCGATGCTCGCCTCGATCTCTGCCGAATGTTCATGCAGAACATCAAACACTCGCCTACTGAACTCCTTGTCGCCTGTGACAACGGAGACATATGCCCAGGCTCCCTTGATATCGAGAGAAGCTGCGTAGTGGATGCCCGTGAACTTCGATCCAAAGCGTTGATAGTTCGTAGCGTGGGCCTTGGTTCGATCTGTAAAGCCCCTCCTCCTCAATTTGTCCACCAGTGGCTGAAAGAAGTCCCGAAACTGGAGGCCGCTAGTCGTCGACCCTCTCGATGGTAACTGTGGGTTTTCCTCATTAGCCGAACGCCGAACCGCGGTCACGGGCTTCTCTGACACGGGAGGAACTGATGAAGCAGCCTGCGGGTTGCTTTCCTGTGCAATGTGTTGGACACTGCTACGGTGTTGCTGTTGCTTGATACGCTCACCTTCTTCGGGTGGCAGTCTCCAATCCACATAGAAGTTATCGAGTTGCAGGCCGTAGCTGGATAGCGTCAGATGCAACTCTCTTTCCAGTGAATCGCCAATGGATCCAGACAGGTCTTGGTCACGACGTAGATCACTTGCCGTGTGTTTGTTCAGACCCGCTGTGAGCACTTTGGTCCGCAAATCAGTTCGGATTGCATTAGCTACATCGGATCTCGTAATGGTGTTACGAGGCCCCAAGAGGCGTAGCAATAGATCAGCCATGTCGGGCATGATCGAGAAGGTTATGCCTATCGAGCCTGTGACTGGTCGTCCGTCCGATGTGAGGACAGGGTTGTCGAGCGCTATGCCTTTACTTGGGTCTGAAGGGTCATTGGGGTCATTAAGCCAGAACACCACATCGAATGGAGAAGTATAGGCCGTGAATGCCCGGACCTCGTCTCCCCCAAACAGTCTACGGGGAATGTCCCTCCTGTCCTCTTGAAAGATGTCTGTTATCTTGCCGTCGCGCATGATAATCCCGACATCGTGCGCCCAAGCCGTCAGGCTTCCCCATGTCACGACCTCCGTCAATACGATTTCGTCTTTGTCGCGTGACACACCGACCTCCTGCATTGGCAGTTTCGAAGATGAACGCTGCACTGGTTCTTTCTAGGACGAACGTTTGCTAGGCCACACTCCATAGTCGTCGAGTGTCATCCCAACTCCTTCATAACCGTCATTGAGCCGTACATCCTGTCTCCAGAACCATGTTTGCGTCCATCCCCGTGGGAGCTTCAGGGGATACTCACGATCATCTGAAGCTGGGTGGAGGGGTGCATGAGGTCGTCGAAGGCCTGCTGGATGTCGTCGAGGGGGATGAAGCTGGACTCGGTCAGCATGGGGCCGGTCCTGGCCCTGCCGGAACTCAGCAGGTCAAAGGCGATGGTCCAGTCTTCCGAGCTGGATGAGAAGGTGGTGGCGAGGCTGATCTCCCTGGCGATCCAGTCGACCGGCAGCAGCGGCGTGGGCTCCCAGGCGAGGGCCACCAGCATCACCTGGCCCTCGCGGCGCACCATGTTCATGGCCTGGTCGAGGGTGGGTGGCGCGCCGGCGCAGTCGAAGACTACGTCCGGGCCCTGGCCGTCCGTATGGGCCAGCACCTCCTCGACCGCGTCGCCGTTCCTCGGGTCCACGACGGCGTCGGCGCCAAGCTCAAGGGCCGCCTTTGCCCTTGCCGGGGCGGGCTCGGAGACGATGACCCTGCTCGCGCCTGCAGCCCTGGCCGCCTGTGCGCAGAAGAGCCCGATGGGGCCCCCGCCAAGCACGGCCACGGAGTCGCCCAGCCTGAGGGCCGAGCGGCGGACGGCGTGGACCGCGACCGCCAGGGGTTCGCAGAGCGCGGCGTCCTCGTCGGATACGCCGTCGGGCACTCCGAGCGGGTCCCACTCCTCCATTACGACGTACTCGGCGTAGGCGCGCACGGGCTTGGCGTCGAAGCCCATCGTCCTGTAGTTGAAGCGGGGCGCCTTGAAGCTGGGAAGGCTTCCTGCCGGCGCCGTCCCGCCGCCGCCGACCACCCTGTCGCCCTCACTCCACCTGGTGACGCCTTCGCCCACGGAGGCGATGGTCCCGCAGTACTCGTGCCCCATGACGGTGCCCGGCGGGGGCGCGTCATACATGTAGGCGTGTACGTCCGTGCCGCAGATGGCACAGTACCGCACCCTGACGAGCACTTGTCCGTGGGCCGGAGAGGGCGTGGGAATCTCTTCGACGACGAGGCGCCGCTTGCCCCTGTACACGGCGGCTTTCATAGTGACGGAGAGGGTAGCGTGTAGGCCGCCCGGAGTAAAGCCGGGTCGACCTACGGAGCTAGAGTAGGGACGCTACCCAGCGGACGATCGATACGACGCCGACGATGGTGGCGGCTGCCAGGAAGAAGCTGACCGCTCCCGCGAGTCCCAGGCCTAACATTCGAACGACGCGTTCCACCGTCGTATGTGGGTGCCCCGCAGGACCGTAGTATGCCCTGAAACTGCCAGGGCCGAGCCAGCCCTCCCGGAGAAATTCCTGCCCATGGCCCCGCTCGATGCGATCTCGCTTGTGCCGCTCGATGCGCTTCCGGTCGATGTCGGCGAAGTACTGGGGGAGGCCGCGCTCCTCCAGCGTGCGGCGGACATCCAACGGGTAGCGGTGAATCTCTCGGAACCGGGCCGCATTGGGAAACGAGTAGTACAGGACCTCAGGCCGATTGGCGGGGTGGCGTGACAGGTAGACACCGATCGCCTCGTCGTACTCAGGACGCCGACGTCCTGACAGGAACAGGTACTTGCCGGCCTCCACGAGCTCGCCCATCTCCATGAGCAGTATGCCGTAGCGCTCGTAGAGCTGCGAGTCGTAGCTGCCCGACGCGATGTTGCCGCGCAGGATCTCCTTGGCGCGCCAGACCTCGCCCCGCTGAACGACCTCGTCGACGCGCTGGTACAGGTCCATATCGACACCCCTACACCATCGTAATCACGGAGGGCGGCCGCCTGCAAAGTTTTCGCTACGGCTATAATCGTTTGAAGCAGGGTCGAGGCGCGGACGGCCCGCCATCGAATGGACGACACATTGGCCCCATCGACCATGGAGACTCCAGCCAACATAGCCACCATTCCCAAGGTGGACCTTCACATGCACGCCGAGACGACGGCGCGCGTGGACCGGCTGGTCTCCCGGCGCGACAGCGCGCCCGCTCACGACTGGGCTGAAGAGGTCCGGGCGCTGGCCGACATGCCGCCCGGAATGGCGCGGCTCAAGCACGGCGTCGCAGCCATACACAGCGCCTTGGACAATGACCGTCTCTTGGCGCTGAACGACGAGGACGCGGTCTTCGTCGAGTGGCTGGCAGACGCGCTGTTCGAAGCGGCCGCCGAGGGCGCCGTCCTGGTCGAGATGCGGTTCGGCGCCAAGGGAGGCCTACGTCCCGGGTTCATGTCCCTCTTCCGCGAGGCCGAGGGCAGGGTCAGGGAGGTCCACCCGGGGTTTCATGCGGAAGCCCTCGTGTTGGGGCTATGGCCGGGCAGGGACGGCGCATCGGAGGCCTTTCAGTCCGCACTTCAGGCGGCCGCCGAGGGCCTGGCAGGCATCGACTTCGTACCCGCGCCATACGACCAGGAGGCCGACTGGAGCGAGGCCTACACCTGGGCCTCGCGGGCAGTAGACGCCGGGCTGGGCATCACGGCACACGCCGGGGAGTTCGGCGCAGCCAATATCGAGGCGGCGCTTGGGCTCCCCGGGATCACGCGGATGGGACACGGGGTGCACATGACTTCGAGCCAGAGGCTCATCGACAGGGTGCTTGAGGCGGGCGTGACGCTGGAGTGCTGCCTGACCTCCAACGTGGTCCTGGGAGCCGTACCTTCCCTGCAAGACCACCCGATCAGGGCGCTGATGGAGGCGGGCGTCCCCGTGACGCTTGCATCCGACGATCCCATACGCCTGTGCACCAGCATAGACCGCGAGTACGAGCTTGCGGCAAGCCTGGGGTTTGGGACCGATCAGCTACTGGAGATGAGCGCCAACGGGATCCGGGCGTCGTTTGCCCGGCCAAGCGTCAGGGAGTCGATGCTTCAAAGCGTCATCGAGGGGGGGCGGACGTGTTGACTCGACTGCTGACGGCGGTCGTCCTCGTGCTCGCGGTGTTCCTGACATCGTCGTGCGACCGCTTTGTCCCGCCTCAGCCGGTTGGCGAGGCCGAGGAGGCGCGCATCAAGGCCGAGCTGGAGGGTCGTTCGTTCCGGCGGTTCGAGCCTTCCAAGGACGCGAGCCCGAGGAGGGGTGTCATCCTCGATTTCACCGGACGTGTCAGCATATGGGCGCAGTACTCGGAAGACAGTCGAGCCGTTAACGAGTGGGAGATCTTCTCGAACGACTACCGCATCGAAAGGCGTGGCGGCAGCTCTGAGATCACGATCCAGCTCGACCAACCGAGATCGACGCAGGGGGTTCCCACCCGATGCGACGACTGCATTCCGACCGCCGGCGTATCCATATCCATCAGGGACGTCTTCGACCGGGACAGAATATCCTTCAAGGTGAATGATCCCAATGGCATCCTGCCGGCGCCATTTCCGGTGTTCGGATCGTGGACGCGATTCCCGGAGGACGAGATCATGGAGTGATGGTTCTGCCTCGTTACCCCACGGCAGCAGCCGAGGGATGGGTTCCCGCCTGCGGAGACCTTTGCACAACCGTCATTCCCGCGGAGGCGGGAATCCAGGGGTGGGGCACCAGCTATGAAAGCAATGCCTCCCATGCAGAGTATGGGCCTTCATGGGTGGTTATTCAAAGGTCTCCCTGCGCGGGAACGACGGTGATAGGGTGCTTCCAACTATTCTCGTACCAATCGACGAGGTGCCAGCATGAGTCGTAGAGTCAAGTCCGCCCTGCTTTCCGCTATCGGCATCGGGATCGTTCTGCTGGCGTCTGCCGCCTGCCAGAACGAGCCCGGGCCATCCAACGCGAAGGTGGAGGTGACGTCGGGCCGGAGTCCCAACGCATCGGTGAGCGGCACCGTGACCTACAGGGAGCGCATCGCTCTTACACCGGGCGCAACCCTCGAAGTGGCGCTGCGGGACGTGTCCTACGCAGACGCCGCCGCTCCGCTCATCGCCCGCCAGACCATCTCCGACCCCGGCCAGGTGCCCATCAAGTTCAAGGTCGAGTACAACCGCGACGACATCGACTCCCGCAACACCTATGCGGTGAGCGCCAGGATCGTCGAGTCCGACGACCGGCTCGCCTTCACCAACGACACGGCATACGAGGTGATCACCCGCGGCAACTCCAGCAAGGTGGACATCCTGCTGGTGCTGGTCCAGCCTCCGCCCGACCAGGTCGATGCCGGCTCCGACTGGTGGACATGGGTAGAGGTCCCCGTCCGCGTAGTGTGGGCCAACCTGATACTGAACGAGCCTGAGCTCCTGCTGCGTATCGGCTACTACCAGTCCACGATAGCGGGGTGCGCCCGCCCCGGCAGCCAGAGCCTGGAAGTGGACGGGAACGATATTGTCGCCACGGTCACGCTGATGCAGCCGCCACCCACCTCCTGGGCAATCCCCTGCGACGATGAGGTGGTCGAGCTGGACACCGTCGAGCCCATAGGGGCGTCCCTGGAGCCTGGGGAGACCTACCGGGTGATAGTGAACGAACAGGTGACGACCACCTTCACCCTGCCTGCGCCCGAGCTTGGCCACACCGCGATCACCGAGTCGCCCATCGGGCTGGCGGAGATAGAGATGCTGGAGAGCGCGCCGCCCCAGTACCATCTGCGCGTCGTATCCCGCATGCCGAAAGGCGGAAGCTGCTCGCAGTTCAACGGCTACGAGATCAGGCGGAGGGAGTCGAACAGGTTAGACGTGGTCATCACCCACCATGAGGTCGCCGACCCGCAAGCCGCGTGTACCCGCGATTTGCCCGTGGTGGAGACCGCAGTGCCTCTTGGCTCCGATTTCGAGCCTGGTGTAGAGTACAGTGTCAGCGTAAACGCGGACACCACCAAGGTATTCGCGGCCGGTGAGTTACAGAAGACGAGCGCGCCCTGAGGCGGGCATTCTCAACACGGGCAGGTGTTGGAGTCGCCAGGCTTCAACGTCCCCTGGTGTTCTGACCGCGTATCCGAGCATTGTGAAGAGGGGATGGATTCCCGCCCCCGCCTCCTTCCCGCCCCCGCCTCCGCGGGGGCAGGCTCTGCACGGGTATGACGGTTCGGATCACCTGTGCCTGTAGAGAATGCCATGAGCCGGGCCGGGCTGGCCTGGCCCTGGTCTGGCGCAAGGGGAGCGGCGACGATTGAACGAAATAGTCCCTTTCGACTACCGGATCCTGGCCATCTTCATTGCCTACTTCGCCATCCTGGTCGGCATCTCCATCTTTCGGGCCCGCCAGATGGAGGACATGTCCGACTATGTGCTGGGCGGCCGCAAGATGGGCCCCCTCACCTCCGCCCTGAGCGCCGCATCCTCGGCGGCAAGCGGCTGGACGATGCTGGTGTTTCCGGCCCTGGCCTTCGCCGCCGGGCTGATCCACGTGTGGACGGCGGCAAGCATCTGTCTCGGTCACTGGCTGGTGTGGACTGTCATGGCGCGGCGGCTGCGCCGCTACACCATTGCAACCGATGACTCGCTCACGCTGCCCGAGTTCTTCGAGAAGCGGTTCATGGACCATACGGGCACCCTGCGCACCCTGTCGGCGGTGATCACCGTCTTCTTCATCGTCTTCTACGTCAGCTCCGGCCTGATTTCAGGCGCCAAGCTGCTGGAGGTGGTGTTCGACCTCACCCACTTTACGGGAGTGGTGATCACCCTGGTCGCCATCACGACCTACACCTTCATTGGAGGCTTCCTGGCGGTTTCCCGGACGGACGTGTTCCAGTCCCTGATAATGCTGGGCGGGTTCGTGGTCCTGCCCTTGCTGCTTATCGTGATGGTCGACGACCCGTTCAAGGGGCTGGGAACGACCGGAGAGGGGTTCTGGAACCCGCTCACAGGCGAGTCGGACAACGCCATCGGCCTGGTATTCCTGCTCTCGACCGCCGGTTGGGGCCTGGGGACCTTCGGCTCCCAGCGGGTGCTCGCCCGCCTGATGGCGGTGTCCAGCGAAGAACACCTCTCCCGCACTCGCAACATCAGCGTGTCCTGGGTGGCCCTCGTTTTCGCGTTCGGAATGCTGCTGGGAGTCGTGGCCGTGCCCGCGCTGGCGGAGAGGGGTCTGCTCGACGAGGTGATGCTGGACCCCGAGCGGGTGTACCTGATCGCATCCACCACCTTCTTCCATCCCCTGGTGGCGGGCCTGCTACTGACCGCGGTGATCGCCGCCGTGATGAGCACCGCCGACTCCCAGCTGCTGCTGGCCTCGGCAGTCGCCACCGACGACGTGCCCCTGTTCAGTCGCGTGACCTCCTCGATACAGACCCGCGGCCGCGTCTGGCTGGGCCGCGCGATGCTCCTGGTATTCGGAGTCATTTCTGCTCTCATGGCAATCTATGGGCAGGACTCGGTATTCACGCTCGTATCGCTGGCGTGGGGCGGCATGGGCGCGGCGTTCGGCCCGGCAACCCTGCTGGCCCTGTACTGGCGGCGGTTCAACTTATGGGGGGCGCTCACATCGATCCTGGTGGGCTCGGTGGTCGCGACGCTGTGGTGGTACCTGCCGCTCGACGCGGACGCGACGGCCCCGATCGGGGCGCTCTCAGGCCTGTGGGAAGTGATGAAGACGGGCCCGGGCGGCGTGTGGAGCATTCAGCCCGCCACGCCCGGCTTCCTGATCACGACACCGGCGGCCATTGTGGCAACGCTGCTCACTCCGCCCCCGTCCCGGCAGATCACCGAGCTGTTCGACAGGGTGACCGGGCCCGATGCGGCGCAAGTCGGCGACGCAGCGGACTCGTAGTAGGCAGGCCTAGGCCGACAGCAGCTCGCGGAAGAGCACCGCGAGGCTGGCTGCCACGATGAGGGCCAGGACCGCCTTGCGGAATGTGTCACGGTCCATCCGGCGCAGCAGGAACGCTGACACGCGGAAGCCCGCCAGCACGGGGACGATGGCCACCAGCACCAACGCCAGGCGCTCGGCGGTCAACAGGCCCGTGACGGCGTAGCCCACCGAGCCGACCCCCATCACGAAGAGGAAGAATGCCGCGAGCGTACCCCGAAGCTCGTCGATGTCCCTGTCCTGGTCGAGCAGGAACAGCGCCATTAGGGGCCCGCCCACGCCGGACGAGGTAATGAGGGCGGAAACGACGAGCGCTATGGGCGGCCCGAGCCACCTGGGCCTGGGGACGGTCGATCCCGCGCCGCTCGCGACCAGTGCGGCGAACGCCAGCACGAGGAAGGTGATGGCGAGTCTCATCGCTACCGGGTCGACCGCGCCCAGGATGTACGCACCGACTGGCGCTCCCAGGACTCCGGCGGCGGCTATGGGCGCAACCTCGCGCAGCTTCAGGCGCCCCCGTGTCTGGTACAGGACGAGCGATACTGGCAGCAGCCCCGCTGTGTTGATCAGGACGACGGAGGACTGCGGCTCCAGGGCCAGGAGCAGGACCGGCCCCGCCGTCAGGCCGATGCCGAAGCCGAGGGTGCTCGATACCGTCGACGCCAGCAGCATGGCGGCGATCACGACGATGATCTCGTGGGCTTCCGGCATATTCTCCCTTGTGTTCGCACGGACGGCCTGATCGGCAAGGCGTCGATTCCACCCTGCGCGAACAGGCCGCCCCCCATTGTCCTCCGGCCCTGAAGGATAACCCCTCGGCCGGGAATTCACACTGCAAGGGCCTACCACGTAAGTCATCGGGGGGCGGCCCCGTGTGCAAAGTCTGTAGGTTCTTCGTCGCTCCTCTCCTCACAATCACAAGGGGCGCGGGCGGCGTGATAAGGTTGGCCGCGTCCGCTACTCATCGTCCAACGGGAGGCGTCGATGTTCTACGAGGTAGGGAAGGGCCCGGGCGAGGTATTTACTGCGCTGAACGCCATAGTCGTGCCGAGGCCCATCGGCTGGATATCGACCCTCAGCGCGGAGGGCGTCCCTAACCTCGCGCCATACTCGTTCTTCAACGCGGTCGCCTACAGTCCGCCGCAGGTGATGTTCTCCGCGACCAGCAACCACAGATTCGGCGGGCTCAAGGACGCCGTGGTCGACGCGCAGACGACGGGCGAGTTCGTGGTCAACGTCGCCACGTCGGAGCTCAGGGAGCGGATGAACGCGTCGTCGGTCCCTGCGCCTCACGATGTGGACGAGTTCGAGTACGCGGGACTGACGAAGGCCGAGAGCAGGCTGGTGAAGTGCCCGCGCGTGGCCGAGAGCCCCCTCCACCTGGAGTGCCGGTACACGCGGTCGGTCGAGGCGCTGTCCAGCAAGCCCGACGACCCCAACACCGTCGTGTTCGGAGAGGTCGTGGGCGTCCACGTCGACGACCGCGTGGTGACGGACGGGCGCATCGACTTCCTGAAGCTGCGGCCCGTGGGACGGCTCGGCTACCTCGATTTCGTCGAGGTCGACAACGTGTTCACGATGGAGCGGCCCGAGTGGGGCTAATAACACCAGGTCTCATGTGGTTCACTCGGTTGACAACATAGTGAAGTGAATTCTCGACCCGACAAAAGTGGTTATGGTTATACCCCTGTACTTCTCCTTATGTAGTCTCTTAGCCGGATCTGCATTCACAGGCTGCTTGTCAAATCTCTTGCTGTACCTCTCTCCAATAAGGAAGTACCGTATCGACATCTCTGATTTGGTAAAATTGGTGTCATAGTGGACTTCACAGAACGAACGAAGATACTCCAGTAGAGGCAATGATCGTCGTAACTGTTCTTCAGCTCCCTGGACATTGTCTCCCAGGGTCTTCTTTAATTCAATCAGAATGGCGTGATCATTGCCGTCCGATTCAAAGAGCAGCAGGTAGTCGCACTTTACTCTATATCCCCTGACATCCTTTATGGCTGATGAGTGGCTCAGCTTACCCATATCTATTGTGATGACATCCGTAGATGGCTTCGCAACTGCTACTTCCATGCGTGCGCTTGGGTCCTCTTCCCGAAGGATGATGCTGCCGTCAGTCGGCAGCACTAGCGCTTCTTCAGTCATAACCTTCGCTAGATCAGAATGCAGGGTCATTCTGATGCTTCACCATCTTCCACTAGCCGCGACGCAAGCTCGTTTGCGGTTTTGTTGATCTGATCGATTGTTGTATCAAAAACAGGCATTTCGATGCCGAATTCATCCACTACACATGTGTTCAGGCCATTGCTCTCTGCCACATATGCCCGTATCGAATCCGGCTCAAGGAAGTCATCCGCCTTATACTTGAGCTTCTTGGTTATCGAGTCCTTGTCTGCGAAGGATCTGCTCAACATGACGAGGTTATTGATCTCCTTGATGAGATAGTCGCTGTGAGTGGTTATCAGAACCTTCAGACCGGCCCGTACAAACTGCGCTAGCAACCGTGCCAGCAGTATCTGGTTAGCCGTATCAAGATGGCTTTCCGGCTCGTCGATGATGAGAAGATGGTCCCTTTCAGCTACGTACCTCAAGAAGAAATAGAGGTCAGACAGTCCACGTGCCGAAGAGGAAGCTAGGTGCAACGGTATGTCGAATCTGCGTTCCCCACGCCCCTTCGATATGAATCGAATGTCTCCGCCGGAATTCCTGTAGTAGCCCTCCATCATGTCCTTAACGTCATCGAACAGCTTGTCCCCGTAGATCTGACTCCTTTCCTTCTGGAGATCGGGAATGCTCCTAGTGTAATCTATGTTGTCCTTTATCGGAAGGGCATAGCGGCTAGTGGTCCTGTCTATGAATAGAAATGGAAAGGAGCTTTCCCTGTCCTCGTAGTCCCCCATCCTCTGCAACAGGTCAACCAAATTGTTCTTGGTGAAGTCCAGCTCCCTGTAGAAGAGAGAAATGCCGAAGCGTTCGGCAGAAAGAACGAATGGATTGTAAGGGAGTTCCGGGAACAGGAATTGAAGATAGAGACGTGAAAGGTATGGGACGATCTCGAAGAATTCGCGCTGATTCTCAACCTTGTTCATGTTTATGACGACGTCTTTCCCATCATATTGAATCGAAAGAACCCCGCTCGGCTGAAGTGATATTTCGTGGAATCCCGTATCTTCCGGAAGGTCATTATCGAGATCGACCTCGATCGAAGCTTTCTCGAACGCGTCGCGCCGGGAGCTAAACACGTCGTGCAGGGCTTCTTCAGAGAAGAATCGGGCCAGACCTCGTATCACTGCCCTCCGCCCTTGGTTAAGCGTTTTCCGATCTACCGCGAGTCTGGCTTGACCCGTCTCAATCACTTCGCTGGCAAGTCTTCCTATGTTCATAGAATGCGCCGTGAGGTCATCCGACCCATCCATGACAGGGGTGGGCAAATGCATCCACGACTTCAGAAAACCGTAGAGTGTGTAGACTATGTACGTCTTGCCAGTGTTGTTGCGGCCTGCGATCACCGTGAGGTCCCCCAACTCAAGCTCGGCCTCCTTGACGGGACCGATGTTCTTGAACCGGAACCTCACTGGCGCTGATTGTGAACTGTTTGCGGTCGGCATATGAGTCCTCCTGCTACGGCACCGGCTGGCCTGCCAGGACGCCCGTGGGCTTGGCGCCGTCGACGGCTACCTGGCCGTTGACCAGCACGTAGGGGATGCCTACGGGGTGCTGAACGGGGTCGTCGAAGGTCGCCGTGTCGATGATGCGGTCCGCGTCGAACACCACCAAGTCGGCGAAGTAGCCCTTCTCGATGCGGCCCCTGCCGGTCAGGCCGAACCGCCTGGCCGGGTTGTCGGTAACGCGCTGGATGACCTGCTCCAGGGTGAGGACGTTGAACCTGCGCCTGAGCCGTCCTATGAACCTGGGGAAGGTGCCGTATGCGCGCGGGTGCGGGAAGCTGCCGACGTGGATGGAGTCGCTGCCGACCATGAAGTCGGGCCGCCCCAGGAAGTCCTGGGAGTCGCGGCTGACCTGCTTCCAGACGTTGACGCTGTCAGGCGGCGTCCCCCAGAAGGCGATCTGCAGGTCCTCCTCCAGGAGCAGCTGGCAGAGGGCCTCGCCCAAGCCCATCCCCATCCTCTCGGCGATGTCGCCCATAACCATGCCCTCGAAGTGCGGGTGGTTGGGCAGGTAGGACAGTACGGCCTCGATCAGGGGCCGCTTCATGCTGGCCTCGATGTGCTCGACGATCTTCGGCATCTCCTCGGGGTCCCGGAGCCGCTCGATGATGGCGTCGGGGCCGCCCCGGTGAGCATAGCTCGGCAGGTTGCTCGCGGGGAAGGTGCTGCCCGTCGGGTATGGGTACAGGTCGCCCGAGATGCTCACCGCGTCCCCGGCCGCGTCTATCGCGGCGAAGCGCTCGGCCACCTGGCCGGCGTTCGGAGCCGCCGTGCGGTAGTGGGAGAAGTGGACCTTCACGCCCGACCTGCGCCCGACCTCCAGCGCCTCGGGCACTCCGCCCTCGCCGAAGGCCCGGTCCGTGTTCACGTCGCGCAGGTGGGTGACGTACACCCCGCCCGCCTCGGCGACGGGCTTGCATATCTCGACAAGCTCCGTCGTGTCGCTCCATGCCTGCGGGTGGTAGGACAGGCCCGTCGCCAGGCCGACCGCGCCCTGCTCCATGCCCTCGCGGACGAGCCTCTGCGCGTGCTTCAGGCGGTCGCCGGTCATCGGCACGTCCTCGAACCCGCACGTCTCCAGGCGCAGTGCGCCATGGGCAATCAGGTAGGCGGTATTGACGGCGGTCGTCCGGCGGTAGGCCTCTCGGAAGGTCGCCACGCTGCTGGTGTCGATCCCCTCAGGCGGGTCGCCCAGGATGCCGCGCAGGTAGCGACCGTATACGCGGTAGTTGTCGGCTGAGAGGGGGCAGTACGACAGCCCGTCCTGACCCAGTATCTCGGTGGTGATGCCCTGCAGTATGCCCTCGGGGTGCTGCGGGTTTGTCAGCAGCACGGCGTCCGAGTGGACGTGCGTGTCGATGAAGCCCGGCGATACGGTCATCCCCTCGGCGTCGATGGCCCGGCCGGCTTCAGCCTGCGACAGGTCCCCTATGGCCTCTATCCGGTCGCCCGTGATTCCCACGTCGGCCCGGCGGCCCGCCTCGCCCGTCCCGTCCACGACGGTCCCGCTGGTGATCTTGATGTCGAACATGTACGTCTCCTCGGTAAATCTAGCTGGTGATGAACAAGCGCGTAGATTATGGACGCATCACAGCATCAGCGCAACGATGGGCCAGAGGCCGACCAGTCGACGCGTCGATTTTCCTTCTGAAGGACTGTATAATGAAATATACAAAAGCACATGGTTCGGATACTCCAGACGGAGACATTCAGGCGGTAGCTGCGGGGATTACGGGACAGGCATGCAGTGCGACGAATCGTCGCGCGACTGGACGTAGTCACAGCGGGGCACTTCGGCGACGTGAGACAGGTCGGTGGCGGTGTGTCGGAGTTGCGCATCAACTACGGCCCTGGGTATCGGCTCTACTTACCCGCCGCGGCGCTGAGGTAGTGGTCCTGCTATGTGGCGGTGACAAGGGAAGCCAGGGGAGGGACATCGAGAGGGCCAAGCGGTTATCCGCAGAACTGGAGGAGTGATGCCTGAGAAGTTTACCGAGTTCGACGCGGCCGACTACATTGAGACGGTGGAGGACGCTCGCCTGCACCTCGAGCTGTGCGCGGAGCAGGACCCGGGTGACGGCAGCGCCATTCGCGCGGCACTCAACACCATCGCCCGGGCGCAGAACATGAGCGGCCTTGCCCGCGACGCCGAGCTCAACCGGGCCGGTCTCTACAGGGCACTGTCCGAGGATGGCAATCCAACCCTGTCGACGCTGCTGAAGATCACCAGGGCGCTGGGGCTGCGGCTGCGCATCGAGCCCATACCGGAATCTTCAGGCAGCGGCGCGACTCAATCGCCCCGCCCTTCTACACCTCAGACGCCATAGACCTTGTATGCTGAGCTGAGTTGGCGTTGATTGACCGCCTATGGGCCTGCGAATAGAATGGTGGAACACATCCGTTGCTAGGTTATACCAATTCATTTTGAGCGCGCCGTAAAGCCGTCATTCCCGCGAAGAGCCTGCCCCGTACTCGATACGGGGCGGGAACCCACTCCCTGGCCGCACATATACGGCGGCATCACGGTGACTTGGTATTAGAGGAGATCGATGCCCATCTACGAATACGCCTGCACCATCTGCTCGAACGTCTTCGAGAAGCTGCGCCCGATGAGTGAGGTAGACGAGCCCGCCAACTGCCCGGACTGCGGAAGCGACTCCAAGCGCCAGCTTTCCGTCTTCCTCTCATTCTCCACCGGCTCGGACGGCCAGACATCGGCCATCGCGGGCGGTGGCGGCTGCTGCGGTGGAGGGGCGGGCGCCGGCTGCGCCTGCGCGGCCTCGGCGTAGGTCGATACCACGCCAGCAGCCCCTTGGAGGGTGTTTCCGAAGTCCCTCCTCCCCGGGCGGGAGAAGGTTAGAGCCTGCCCTGAGCCTGTCGAAGGGATGAGGGGGACTCCCTACCACACATTCACCCTCACCAAAACCCTCTCCCATTGAGGCAGAGGAGGCCTTAACCTCGGCAACGCGGTTGTGAGAGGGGTAGTCGATTGAGCTCGAATTCGCAGTTCGCCGTACCCTTGGGGCAGCGCCAGCTGTTCCTCGATAGTCACGGTGTCGCGCGCGTCGAGAACCTGGCCAGGACGATGCACGAGCCCGAGAAGAAGGGTGCCGTGCTTCGCGCCCCCGAACACTTCCGGACGTCGGCGGGCCCCGTGATCTGGGACCCCGAACGGCGGATATGGAAGACATGGGGCGCGCCGCCCGAAGACATCCCGTCCGTGGTGGCATACTTCGAGAGCGATGACGGCCTCCACTGGCGCAAGCCTATAGTGGGCCAGGTCGAGTACCGCGGCTCCAGGGAAAACAACTTCGTCGGGATAGACCTCGGCAAGGACACCAGGCGGTTCAACCCCGGCAACGTCGTATACGACCCCAACGATCCCGACCCGACCAGGCGCTACAAGTGCGCGATGCCACCCCACGGGTTCGGCGTCTCGCCGGACGGCATCGACTGGACCGGCCTGCCCATACACGTCCGAAACGAGGACTCGTACACCTTCGCGCTGGACGACCGGGAGGGCCTGTTCATCCTGGCCATGAGGGAGGGCAAGATCGAGGACAGGCGGGTCACGCTAAGCACCAGCACCGACTTCCAGCACTGGACGGAGCCGGAGCTCATATTCCGCGCGGATGATCTCGACCAGCGGCTGGGGCGGGAGGCTATCGAGCGTCAGTTCGAGGACCCGACGCTGCAGTCGCCGGAGTTCAACGTCCCCGAGACATACAACGCCCAAGTCTACGTGATGCGGATATTCCGGTACGAAAGCCTCTACATCGGGATGCCCATGTTCTTCTACCGGAGCGCGCAGGTGCCCTCGGACTGGGAGGGATTCCGGTCGATGGACCTGTCCCCGTCCACTCGACAGCATCTCAGCCGGAACGGGGACTGGACCGGCATCCACGTCGTACAGCTCGCGTGCAGCCGCGACCTCAAGACGTGGGAGCGGCTGGGAGACCGCAGGCCCTTCCTGGCTCCGTCCAGGCTGGACAGCGGCGTGTACGATACCCTGACGGTCGGCGCCCCCTGCCAGCCGGCCGTCCACGGGGATGAGCTCTGGTTCTACTACCTGGGCCAGAAGTCCTACGCAATCATCGGCGAAGAGTTGAAGGACCAGGGCGCCGGGTGCCTGGCCGTCCTGCGCCGCGACGGGTTCATGTCGTTGGACGCCGGCAGTGGTCGGGGTACGGTAACCACCGAGCCGTTCACGTCGATGGGCGCCCGGCTCTCGGTGAATGTGGACGCCGCGCGAGGCGCCCTACACATCGAGGCGCTGCAGGAGGACGGTCGTGTCGTCGCAAAGTCGGCAGCGGTAACCGGCGACCACCCGAACACGCCGGTGCATTGGGAGCATGGCGACATCGCCAACCTGACCGGTGGCACGGTAAGCCTGCGATTCACACTACGGGACGCCCGGCTATACTCCTACTGGATCGAATAGCCGAGCGGCCCGCAGGCTGGGCCCAACGCCAACAGGTTGCCTGGTTCGGGCGGGATAGTTCGAGTCAGCTGATTCCCGGAGAAGGACGTGGGACGCCATTCATGGAGGGAGCTGATGATAGACGCCGTTCTCGTCAAGAACGCCAATCGGATGATGACGGCCGCCAGCCTGCTGGAGGATGGCATCGAGTTGAGCTTCGCGGATGGGTCAAGGGGTCTCATACCATACTCCGACGTTCCTGAGATCAGAGAGCGTGTGGCCGTGTCCAGCCTTGACTTGCCGAACCCCTACGTCATGGTCCTGGAGACGGACCAGGGCGAGCGGGTCGAGATTCCCTGGGACTTCGCCCGTCACTACTGCGACGCCTCATACCGACCGACAATAGAGGCGATAGCCATGCGGGGGAGGCAAACGCTTGGCGAACGCATCCGCCGCTACAGGGAGTCCGCCGGGCTGACGCAGGAGGCGCTGGCCCGGGCAGCGGACATCGGGCGCGTGACGCTGGTGAGGCTGGAGAAGGGAGAGCAGACCCCCAGATTCAAGACCCTCGAAGCAATCTCCAAAGCCTTAGGGATACGCGTCCCGGAGCTGCTCGTCGAACCAGATTAGCGGATCGAGTCAACGCCAGTCTTCCACCTACAAGACTCCCACAACCGCTAGCTATACTGTTCTCGCAGAGCTCTCACAACCAAGTGCGTGGGATCAGTTGCTCGGGTCGTCCAGTCAGCTATGCCAGGATAAGTAAGCCCAACGACAGTAAGCCCCTCCGGAGAAATGAACGTGCGGCTTCCCCACCGACGGCCGTTCCTCTCGATGAACTCATCCACCTGCCTATGGGCGCCTACTTGGTTGCAGACCCAATTCGTTGCAGTTCCGTGTAGACACACGATCACACGGACTCCAAGCTTCTCTATGACGCTTTCGTGGAAAGGCCAACACTGAGAGGCGAGTTCCTGAACATCCCCTTCAAGTTTGTCTTCGCGACTCGAACGCAGGAAGGCTACATTGCTCGCAGGTACATTCCCCGCATCAAGGTCAAGCCTACGAAACAGGTATAGCATTCGCCGTTGCATGCGGTGTGTCCCGGGCAGCGCTCCTCCCCAAGACTCGTCCCGGTAGGCAGACCAGTTATGCTGCTCTGTCTCAAGGACTCTCTCTGTGTGCCACGAAACTGTCTCACTTGCTTGGTCCTGGGCGTCACCTCCGGGGTTGAGGCCGAGTATGTATATCTCGGACGGTTGTTCAAACGCAGACCTACCCGAATAGAACACCTTACCTGACTTATGCATCAGGGATCTGGGAACGAGTCGTGCGAAGTCTTCGATCATGTCGCCTCCTCCTATATCCTACACACTCTAACCCGGTGTTCGAGTGGACTATGCTCACCTCAGAGGTGGCGAGGATTGGCCAAAGTCATTATTCCCCCAACAGACGATGACCCCATCCTCACGCAAGCCGCAAGTATGCTCCGAGCCCGCGCTCAGGGACACAAACCGCTCATCTGGCGGCGGGTGAGCCTTTGCATCAATTGCTCCCCAGCCCCAGCAGATCGCGGTTCCATCATCGCGTAGACCGCAGCTATGGGAACTACCAGCGCTTATGGATACGAACCGTTCATCTTGTGGTATCGATTTCCCCCATCCCCCGCCCCAGCAGGTGGCGACACCATCATCACGAAGTCCACAGGTATGACTGGCTCCGCTGCTGATGGCCGTGAACTTCCCTTCTCTAGGCGGAGTGGCTTGACCATTACGGTCCTCACCCCAGCAAACTATGAAGCCATCATCACGCAGGCCGCAGGTATGGTCGTGACCGCTGCTTACCGATGTGAAGCGTTCATGATCCGGCGACGAGGACTCGCCATAGTTGTTGGGTCCCCAGCAGATGACCACACCATCCATGCGCAGCCCGCAGACGTGGAAGCGGCCGGCGCTAATCGAGGTGAAACGCTCATCTTCCGGTAGTGAGGTTATGAATCTGTAGGAACTAGATCCTCCGCACACGACGGCACCGCTATCGCGCAACGCGCAGATATTACCGTGGCCCCCGCCACTTCTGAGAATGCTAATTGCTGTGTACCGCCCCTCGCGCGATCGGAACGACGTACCGTCACCAAATCCATACCCTCGGCAAACAATCGTACCGTCAGACCGTAACCCGCACGTGCTCCACAACCCGGTGCTTACGGATATGAATGGTGGTATTGGCGTGGGTGTCGGCGTCGGCGTCGGCGTGAACGTGGGCGTAGGTGTACTTGTCGGTGTGGGTGTGAACGTGGGCGTGGGTGTATTTGTCTGTGTCGGCGTTGACGTAAACGTTGCCGTGGGCGTAGGCGTCAACGTAGGAGTAGGTGTATCGGTAGGTATAGGCGTCAACGTTGGAGTAGGAGTGACAGTCGGCGTGGGCGTTGCCGTTGGAATCGGAGTGATAGTCGGCGTGGGTGTTATCGTAGGTGTCGGTGCTGTGGTCGGTGTCGGTGCTGTGGTCGGTGTCGGTGTTATTGTCGGCGTCATGGTTGCTGTCGGCGTCGGCGTTGCCGTGCCCCGATTGATGACCGGGCTCCCGCTCAACGTCGGCAGCCTGCGTTCAAGCTCGATGGCGGAAACCGCAAATCCGATGCTGTTCACAGGCCTGCCACTGTCGGTCCTCTCTATTCTGGATGTGTTGATGCCGATTACTTCGCCGTCGCTATTGACCAGGGGGCCTCCGCTGCTGCCAGGATTGATCGCCGCGTCGGTCTGCAGCAGATCGACGCCGTCCACCGTTCTGGTGGAAGAGATGATCCCCCGAGTTACGGTCAGGTTCGTGCCGATCTCGTCTGCTATCGGGAAGCCCAGCGCAAGCACCTCGTCGCCCACCCGCACGTTATCCGGGTTTCCAACTGCGATGGCATGGAATCGAACGTTGCTGTCTATCCGTACCAGCGCGAGATCAGAAGTTGCGTCTCGCTCCAGCACGTCACCGTCGTAGCGGCGGCCGTTGGTCAGCCAGACATCCACGCTGCGCTCACCGTCTACGACATGCTCGTTGGTCACGACCAGTCCATCCACATCAATGATGAAGCCCGAGCCGCTCCCACTTCCCGACGTAATCTGCACTACGCCTGCCTGAATACGTTCGATCATCTCCGCGAGCGTCGACTTGCTCTCATCGGACAGGTCGGCGCCACCAATGAATTGTATGTTCACGACCGGCGTGTCCGGCGGCACCGGTGATGCAGCAGTAGGTCTAGGAGGCGCTGTTGAAACCGGCGTGGCCGTCGGTGTGTCGGAAGGGGGCGGCGTAGGGATAGTGGTTGTAGCCGGGGTATTGGTAGGCAAGTCAGCGGCGGCAGGAGACCCCCCTTCACCACAAGCTGGCAGTATTGCAGCTGCCAGCAAGCTTAGCAGCCCAATCGATACTTTCCGTCGAATAGGCTCTCCCAATTCACTCCCTAAACACAACAGTGAATGCCAACAGTTGTGGGCATCAGCCCAAGCTCAGTCGTCCGACCTTAGTCGGGTACGATGCCCTCGCCCGTAAACAGCTCCGCCGCCTCTTCCAAAGTAATATCCGGCTCCGGCAGCACCACGTCGGACTCGACCAGCTCTTCGACCGGCACCGCCGTCCCATTCTTGCGGACGTGGTCGAGCATCTCGCCGAGCAGCTTGCGGAAGGCCTCGCGGTCCCCATCGCCCACCACTTCGACGATCTCGTTGTCGATCTCGTTGAGCCTGTCGACGAACGCGCCCGGCAGATTGTACTGTCCCTCGGTGAGGATCCTTATGATCATGGCGTGCCTCCGGGCAGGCTCTTGGTCTCCTTGGCGGGTCCCAGCTGGCCCTTCATGGCGGCCAGCTCAGACTCGACGGTCGAGGACGCCGAGAGCTGCTTGAGCTGGTTGTCCAGCGGGTCGCCGCCTGTCGGGTCGTCGAGGACGCCGGTCTCGACGAGCTCGTCGATGGCGCCGGCCTTGGCCTGGAGGTTTTCGGTCTTGGTCTGGGCCCGCTCGACGGCAAGGGTCACGTCGCCCATCTCTTCGGAGATCCCCCCGAGGGCCGACCCGATGCGGACCTGGGCCTGGGCAGCGCTGTACTGGGCCTTGATGACCTCCTTCTGCGTGCGGAAGGCCTGCACCTTCGACTGGAGCCGCTGCTCCGCATGGGTCAGCTTGGCCTGCTCGAGCTCCAGCGCCGAGATCTGCTCGCCCAGCCCCTGCAGCTCCGAGATGGTGGTCTGCTTCCGCTCCAGGGCGAGCCGGGCCAGGTCCTCGCGCCCGGCGCCCAGCGCCTGGCGGGCCTGGCTGTCGAGCTTGGCGATGTTCGCCTCAGCCTTATTCGCCTGCAGCTCCAGCCGCCGCTTTGCGGTCACCATCTCGACCACGCCTCGCTTGACGTTCCGCAGCATCTCCCGCTGCTTCTCGTAGGAGTAGTCGAGGGTCTCCCGCGGGTCCTCCGCGTCGTCGAGGACGCGGTTGATCTTGGACTTCACTATCGTGGACATTCTCGAGAGCATGCCCATGGCTTACCTCCAATGCAGTGGTCGTATCCAGCCTACATGATACACCACCGCGCCAACGGGACTAGTAGTCCGAAGTGCCGCCCCCGGTGAACATCTTGACTGCACCCACGATGATAGCTATCACTCCGGCGACCGCCATCAACCACCCAACGGCGTTTAGCAGCCACTCGAAAGCATCCGTCCGCATCAGCAGGCCGGCTATGATTACGATGGCGCCCGCGACCAGAACGGAAACACCGCCTGCGCGATTCGATCCCCCGGCGACCATCTTGCCAATGCCGATGGCGGCGACTATTACGCCGACCAGCGCCGTCCACCATCCGGCGATGCTGACCAGCCATGCGAATATGTTCCACTGTATCAGCAGCCCGACAATCAGAATTATGACGCCGGCGATCATGAGGACCAAGCCGCCTGCCTTGCTCATCTAACGCACCTCACACGCTATGGGGTAGACCGAAGGGTAGTATCCCTGTCTGAAATACGATTGTCAACTTACGCGTAATTATACCGGCTGTTCAGCCTTCGTGGAATATGGAACTCTCCACGCGTCTAGGACACTAGAGGTCCTTCCTGAAGTAGACCACCCTCTCGGTCTCCTGGAAGCCGAGACCGTGGTGCATGCTGTGGCTCACCGTGTTGTCGATGAGCGCGTCGGAGGCCAGCTCCGTGCACTCCCTGGACCGCCCCCATCGCTGCGCCGCCTGACATAGCAGCCTAGCGACCCCTCGCCGCCGAAACTCGGGCCGGACGTAGATGCCCTCCAGGAATGCCACGGGGCTAGACTTATACCAATTCATTTTGAGCGCGCCGTAAAGCCGTCATTCCCGCGAAGAGCCTGCCCCGTACTCGATACGGGGCGGGAACCCACTCTCTGGCCGCACATATACGGCGGCATCACGGTGACTTGGTATTACAACCGTTGACGTAGTCGGTGCGGACGGACACCTCGGCGAAGCCGGCTGCGCGCCGTTCGGAAGTGACGGCGAGAAACGCGGCGAACCGGGACGGCTCCGCGACGACGCGTCTCAGATCGGTCACGTGCTCGGCGCGGTCGGCGTGGTCCCAGAGCAGACCCCTCATCTCCAGCCAATCTTCATCGGTCGGATCGCTGAGCTGTCTAACTTCCATGCAATGGTCTCCTCGGGGGGAAGAGGCTAAACCTCTCGCTCGACTCCGAACGGTTGCTGACTATGACTGGGCGGCGACTCGCTGGACGACGCGGCGGACCGCGTCTACGAGGGTGTCCACTTCCGATTCGGTGATTAGGATCGAGAGCGCTCCAGCGCACTTCTCCTGCAGCAGGATGCCCTCGTTCAGCAGGCCGATGAACACGGCCGACGACATGGCCGAGTCGGCCTGCAGCTTCGAGCGGTAGTCCCTGACCGAGTCGACGCCGAAGTTGATGGCGAACAGCGAGGCGACGCCGGTCACGACGGCCCTGACCTCCATCTCGTCGAGGACGGCCTGCAGTTTCGCCCGCAGCTCCGCGCCCAGCCTGTCCAGCCGCTCGTACACGTCGGGCGTGAGGTGGCGCAGCGTCGCCTCGCCCGCGACCATCGTCATCGGGTTGGCGTTGAAGGTGCCCGCGTGGGGGATTGCGCCGGTGCGCCGTGGGTCGAACTGCTCCATCAGGTCGCGCCGCCCGCCGAACGCGCCCACCGGCAGCCCCCCTCCGATGATCTTGCCCAGCGCGGTCAGATCGGGCACGACGCCGAGGCGCTCCTGCGCGCCGCCCGGGGCGATCCTGAAGCTCTGCACCTCGTCGAATATGAGCAGGATGCCCAGGTCCTCGGTCAGCCGGCGGATGCCCCGGAGGAATTCGGCGTCCCCGGGCAGGTACCCGAAGTTGGAGACGACCGCCTCCATGATCACGCAGGCCAGGTCGTCCCCGTGCTCGCGAATGACCACCTCGCACGCCTCCAGGTCGTTGTACGGGAGCACGACCACGTTGTCGAGCACGGCTTCGGGCAGGCCGGGGAACTCGGGCACGGGCGTCGGGCCGTCCGGGTCGAGGCTGCCGGCGGATGGGGTGACGCTGACGGACGCGAAGTCGTGGGAGCCGTGGTAGCCGCCCTCGATCTTGGCTATCTTCGAGCGGCCGGTGAAGGCGCGGGCGGCCCGGATGGCGTTCATCGTCGCCTCGGTGCCCGAGCTGGTGAACCTGACAAGATCGACCGACGGCAGGCGGTCGCAGATCATCTCCGCCAGCCGCGTCTGTGACTCGGTGGGCGCGCTGAAGGCAACACCCCTCCCCGCCTGCTCCCGGATCGCCCGCGTGACATACGGGTGGGCATGGCCCATGATCAGGCTCGTCGCGTTGAGCATGAAGTCCAGGTAGCGGTTGCCGTCGACGTCGTAGACGTAGTGGCCCTCGCCGCGGTCCACGAAGAACGGGTAGGGCGCGAAGTAGGCCGTGCCCCTGGAGCTGCCCCCCGGCAGGAACCGCTCAGCCTCGGCCTGGAGGTCCCGTGACCTCGGGGTAGACTCGGTGTACCGGCTCGTCTCTGCGGAACGGGAAGCGGTCATCTCACGGCTCCAGTCAACAGCGTTGGAACAGGCGAGATTGTACCCGATGGGGCCTCATTCGTAGACCCGCAGCTCCGTATGGCGCGCGAGGCAGTGTTGAGATTTGACATACCAGGCCATTTTATAACTCAGCAAGCGGTCCAAAATGTCATTGCTATGAAAATGGACCGCACACACCCACACCGAGAAGTCGGGAACCCATCCCCGCCCCCGGCGCCGCGGCAACCGAACCGCCGCTCCCTCCCCAGGAGCCTGCCCCCTCAGGGACGCGGCAGAGTAGATGATCGTGATCACTGAGGTCACGAGTCTCGCGCAGGGCCCACACCAAGTCCGTGTGCTGGACCCGCAGGCGCGGTGGGGTCTGCCTGACCCTCTGAAGTTCAATAGGTGCAACAGCCCAAGAAGCTGCCCGCGGGATCCATCCAGCGGAGTTTAAGACAGCGTCAGAGATATTCGTGCCGGATATCCCACTTCTGGCCTGAGGAAAAGGCGTTTTGGGTCGCGAGACTGGCAAGCAGGCATGGCGTTGATATGAATGACGTGGCCGCCGTTGGCGATTCTAGGGGAGACGTGCCGATGCTGCTATCCGTGGGGCATCCGTATTGGGTTGGAGAGACTGTTACGGCTGAACTGGACGGAAAGGCTATTCACGGGCCGGGCGGGGACATAGGTGCAGTGGCTGAGCGCATCGTGCGGACCGTGGGAGGATGAGGCACACGTTTGAAGCGCCCTACCCCTCTGCGACGAGAACACCGTAGATGTCGTGAAGGATGCCCGCCGCCTGTGACTGGGAGATGACGGCGGCGGTAGCGCGTGCGACGTCGAGGCGGAGGTTGGAGAGGCGCGCCCCGCGAAGGTCGGCGCCGGCGAAGGACGTTTCGGGGCTGACTATGGGGTTCTCGATGCGGCAGTCCTCGAAGACGGCGTCGGTGAAGTCGCAGCCGGAGAGGTCGGCCTCGGAGAAGTCGACGCCTACGAGTCGTTGCTTGCGGAAGCTCTTGTGGGCGATGGACGCCAAGGCAAAGCTGACTCTGTCGACCGTCGTGCCTTCAATATTTGTCGTTCCAAAGGTGACGGCGCGGAATCGGGACCCGGTCAGGTCGGCACCGAAGAGGCTGGCACCCTCGAAGCTGCAGAGGGAGAAGTCGCACTCGGTGAGGCGCGAGAGGTTCATCTTGGCGTTGCGGAACCTCACGGAGGCGCAGTTCGAGTCGGTGAAGTGCGACTCCTCTATGTCTGCGCGGTAGAACTCGGCGCGCTGAAGGTTGCAACGCGATAAGCGGAGCTCGCCGCAGACCAAGTGCGAGAAGTCGGCGTCGTCGAGCGAGCAGTCCGTCAGTTCGAGCGCGTCGGTGGAGAGTCCGGCGAAGGAGTTGCCGTCGAACGTGCAGCCGACGAATGACGTGTCTTCTCGGAGTAGGCCGGCCAACTCGTTGGCATGGTTTACGGTGATCTTTCGGTGTGACACTACGCGGACTCCTCAGCGGCCTTTGCTAGCACTCCCGTAATAAACGACCTCTTGCCCGCACTGTATGAAGCACGGTCGTCAGGGTGACTGTCCGCGAGGGTGAGCTTGAGGCGCGCGTACTCGGCGGCAGCTTCGGGGTGGGCGATCAGGTAATCGCGAAAAAGAAGTTGTTCACCCTGATGGGGGCTGTCGAGCGTATACATGTGGAGGTAATGAGTCCTAACCGGTATTTCCCATATTGGGAGTCTTCAGGCTCAATGGGCAGTTGAGCCGAGCCTGCCCGTGCCCCGACACGGGGAATCCAGTCCCCGGCCGTTGCACGCAGACAGGGTGGCTATGGGCAAGCCGGGCACTCTTTCAGCCCTCTGTATGACGGCATCACGGCGAACTGGTATAAGGATTCACCTCTTCGAGAGCGACCCCTTCTCCACCGCTGATGCTTCGCCGCGCTTCCGCCACGCGTCTCAGAAAATGAGGGTCGCTCTCCAAGCGGTAGTCGGACCAATCGTCGTCGGTCTCGAAGCCGATGAGTACCCCTGCCGGGCTACCGTCCCTGGTGATCAGCACAGGTTCTTCCTCGGCCATGTGGAGGTACCTGGAAAGCTCTTCCTCTATTTCCGACAGAGCAACTTCCTTCATCTGCTATCCTCCCTGGCTCTCGATCCAACGCTCTGAGTGTCGTTTGTCGACTATGGCGAGGGACCTCGACCGCCTGACCGTCTAATATCATGGTACACCCGGACATTCTGGATACGAAGCCGATATTCTGGTCTCGATGTACCCCTCAGCCGCTTGATGCGACTTCTGCTCACCCTGTGGGCTTCATGTCGCAGATGTTCTCCAGTCCATCTCTAACAGCCGCCCTGACGTGCGACCTGAGCCCGCGCAGATCATCGACGGCCTGGGGAGATAGGACTATCCGGTACGGCATGTGCTCGCGACAGGCTGAGTAGTGTTCATGTCGTCAGCCCTCCTCTATTCCCTTCTATCGATTGGCGCAGCGATCTCTCCGGTCTGTCTGGGAGACGCCTCAATACCACCCGCCGCCGTCGCCGACAGCGAGCACGATCATCACTATGGCGAACACGATCAGGGCAACAACCAGGAAGAAAAGTATTGTGAGCGGGATGAACACGGCTGCGATGGCCCGCCTGGTGGAGAAGTTGTTGTTCTCCTGGACGGCGAACACCGTCAGGACCAGGGTCCAGGCGAATATGCCGAGCTCGACCAACACTGAGATGCCCTGTCCGAGGAGCCCAAACTGGAGCACCACGAGGTTTAGGGGAAAGCTGAAGACGGAGGGCACAGAGGCGAACGCGAGGCCGGTGAAGAGGCCGCAGTACGAGCCTCTCCCGCCGAGGATGAGGCTCGTGACCCAGAAGATGGCCGTCAAGAAGGCTGTCACCGGCACGGCGACGATCATGGCGACGATGAAGGGGAGTATTTGGGTGGAACCCTGCAGCCATTCCAAATCGCCGAAGTCGGCGGGGTCGAACGACCCGGCCAGGACGATTGACTGCGCGGCGATTCCCTGGGCGGCGTAGACCACGAATATCACAAGGAACGCCCAGCCGACGGGACGCCGTCGAACGATGCTTCGCATGGTGGGAATCGGGTTAATGACCACGCCGATGCAGGTACCCAGGAAGCCCTGGGCGGACGACTGTCGACGGGCGCTCATGCAGATACCTCCGCGGACATTCCGCTCCTCACACTTTGGTCGAACGCGGTCGCGGCGGCGTGCACCCGGCGCAGCACGTCGGGGCCCGTGAGGCTGCTGCCCTCGCCCCTGACCGCGCCCAGGAAGGCCGCGACGCACTCCCTCATCCCTACGAAGCCGTACGCGGGCTGAGCCGGGGGCGCCTCACCCTCGACCCAGTCTGGGGAGCCCGTGCGGTACCTGTACCGGCCGGTAATGAGGTCCGCCTCGGCCTCGCCTTCTAGGGCGGCGACCTCGAGTCGCAGCGACAGCCTCTCGGGACTGCGCAGGTTGAACGCCCACTCACCGACGGCCCCGTCGTACTCGATCAGGGCAGAGCCGGTCTCGACGGCCCTCTCGAATCTCGGGCGGGCGCCGATCACGTCGACACGGCGCGGCTGGCGGTCGAGGAGCGCGTCGATGGGGTCCAGGTACCAGATGCTCAACCCGGACGCCATCCCGCCTCTCTCGACGGCGTCCTCCGACCATGTCATCGCCCAGTTGCAGTGCTGGACCACCCTCACCGACAGGACGGGCCCCAGCCTGTCTTCGAGCAGGGCGGCCATCGCCCTAACGACGGGGTGGTACCGTAGCTCCATGTCCGCGTGGAATACGAGGCCGGACCGCCCGGCCACGTCAACGAGTCCCGCGATCCGTCCGTCGCCAGGAGGGGGAGGCTCCAGCCAAACGTGCTTTCCGGCCTCGATAGCGGCGCTCGCCACACCGGACACGAGCTCGGATGGCAGGCCAATCATCACGGCGTCCACGTCGGCCTCCCGGACGAGCCGCAAGGGGTCGTCGAAGAGCGCGATGCCCGCCCCGAAGCTCTCGGCCGCCAACCGCCGCGTGGTCTCAGACCGCGCTGCGACGGCCCCTATCGCCACATCTGCATCGTCGAGGAGGGCGGGGACGTAGGCCTCCCTCGCCCAATTGCCGTACCCGACGAGACCCACGGTAATCATCACTTGTCACTCCTGGGCACATTAGCCGGTGCCAGCCGCGATTTGCCGTCCCATATACCCAAAGGGTTCCGACGTGCTCTGAAGCAGCGAATCAGGACTGTATCAGTCCTTCCTGCGGCTGTGTCCAGGGCAGGTTGTAGAGAGGCGCAAACTGCGGGGCGGGTGGGATAGGCATTTCTCCGAGAGGCACATCGATGACCACCGGCGCTTCGCGTGCCAGTGCGAGGGGAATCAGCGTTTCCAGCTCCATAGAGGCCGGCAGCGGCATTGTAGAGACCCGCGCCAGGGACCACCAGTGCCACGCCCGGCTTTCCCGACGCGCGGGCGTAGCCGTCGGCCATGTAGGTCGTAGCCTGTTCGTGCCGGGTCGTGATCATGCGGATCCCCGGCTCGTCCCGAAGTCCGGCGACGCCGCCGTAGATCTGTATCCCAGGGATGCCGAATACGACCTCGACTCCCTCCCTCGCAAGGGACTTAGCCAGGGCTTCCCCTCCGCTCAATTTGATCATCATTCTCCTCCTGCCATAGGGCGGCGATGCCTTTGGCGAATGGAGCTATGGGCCTTCGACTACCACCATGTTGATCCTGGAGGACCTGGAGCGAATGTCGTCGAGTGCGGTGTACTCCGGTCTCCATGCAGGCGGCAGGAAATCAGGTGCGTTCCGCATGCCCAACGGAAGCCTATCCCTCGTCTGCCGGGTACGGGTCCCCCTCGCTAAGCAGCCTCTGAGACTCCCGGATCGACAGGCCGCGCTTGGTCTTGTCGCCCCAGAGACTCTTCACATATTCGAGCGTCGCTACAATCTCGTCGTGGGTGAGCAGATCCCCGAACGCCGGCATGGCGCTCTTGAAGCTGGGAATGTTGGGGACCTCCTGTATCTTTCCGCCTTGGCTGACGACACGGTACAGGAGGCCGTCCGGGTGGTGCCACGTATGACCGTCGCCGTTCAGGGGAGGCGCTGGATAGGTGCCGTTCGGGTTGCGTATGTGCCAGTCGGGCTGTCCCTGTCCAGCATCACCATGACATGCGGCGCACGTGGAGGCGAAAACCTCCTGGCCTGTCCGTGCGACGGGCGTGGGGGACGCGGAGGGCGTGGGTGATGCGGCAGGAGTGGGTGGTGCGGTCGTGGCGGTGGGCTGCAACTCCTCGCTGGGTGAGGACGAGCACCCGGCAGTCGCAGCAGCGATGAGCACCGACAGGGCGATGGCGGCGCAGAGTCCGGCGCGCGTCTGAAGTCGTCGCATGGCAGGCATGATCACTGGACGGTAAGGCCGCCGTCGATCACCAACTCCGCGCCCGTGACGTAGCTGGACTCGTCGGAGGCGAGGAAGAGCACGCCGTGGGCCACGTCCTCGGGCGTACCGAACCTGGGGATGGGAGTCGATGCAATCCGGGTTGCCCGCTCGTCCTCGTTGCGCAGCACTTCGTCGAGCATGTCGGTCTCGATGACGCCGGGGTGAACGGAGTTGGCGCGGATGCCTTCTGTCGCGTACTGGACCGCCATCGACTTTGTGAGGAGGCGGACGGCGCCCTTGGAGGCGTTATATACGGTCTGGGTCCTGCTGCCCACGAGCCCGGCGACGGAGGACATGTTGACTATCGAGCCGCCGCCCGACCTGCGCATGGCCGGGATGGCGGCCCTGGTGCCCAGGAACACGCCGCGGGCATTGACGCTCATGACCTGCTCCCACTCCTCGAGGGTCGTCTCCTCGACCAGCGCCCTGTTGTAGATGCCGGCGTTGTTCACGAGCACGTCGAGAGCGCCGAACTCCTCCATCACGGCATCCACCGCGCCCTCCCAGTCGCCCTCAGAGGTCACGTCGAGCCGCACGAATAGCGAGTCCGCGCCGGAGCCGGCGAGCTCGTCGACGAGCCGCGCGCCGGCCGAGTCGAGGATGTCGCCCACGGCCACGCGCGCGCCCTCGCGGGCGAACAGCCGGGCCTGGGCCGCGCCGAGGCCCTTCGCGCCCCCGCTGATGAGGCAGGACTTGCCGTCCAGCCTACCCACGAGCGCCGCTCCTGCGCCCTGGGAGCACCTCGTTCATGCTGCCCGACCGGAATCCTTCCAGGTCCACCGTCACGTAGGAGTAGCCCAGCGACCTGAGGTGCTCAGAAACCCGGCGGCCCGCGTCGCCTGAGGTCAGCACCGGGATGTCGCCCGGCTCGACCTCGATGCGGGCCACGGAGCCGTGGTGCCGCACCCGGACCTGCCTGACGCCGAGTCCGCGCACGAAGCTCTCGGCTTGCGCTATCCGGTCGAGCGCCTCGACGGATACCGGCGTGCCGTATGGGATGCGCGACGATAGACAGGCTTGGGCGGGCTTGTCCCACGTCGGCAGGCCCATGTCGCGCGACAGGTCGCGGACCTCGGCCTTGCCGAGCCCGGCCTCCACGAGGGGTGAGCGTACGCCGTGGCGCTTCGCGGCGTTCAGGCCTGGTCTGAAGTCGCCTAGGTCGTCGACGTTCGCGCCGTTGGCCACGAACCGGAACCCCTCGTCGTCCGCGATGCGCCTGAGCACCGTGTAGAGCTCGTCCTTGCAGAAGTAGCAGCGGTTGGGGTCGTTCGCACGGTAGTCGTCGCGCTCGACCTCGCGTGTCTGGACGACCCTATGCCGGAGACCGGCCGCGCGGGCGGTGCGCTGTGCCTCGTCGAGCTCCGCGGGGGCGAGGCTGGGAGAGTGGGCCGTGACCGCCAGCGCTTCTTCACCCAGCACCCTCTCGGCGACGGCGGCCAGTAGGGTGCTGTCGACTCCGCCCGAGAAGGCGACGATGACGGAACCCATCTCGCGCAGTACGGCTTCCAGGGCCTGTTTCTTTTCGAGGGTGGACATAGGCGCAGCGGCGGTTTGTGGCATACTCTACCTTCGAGGGCATGATACCACGCAGCCAAGATCGAACGGGCCAATTCGCCATCATCCTGTAGGGGCGGGTTTGAAACCATCTGCTCCAACTAATTCACTCTCAAGATGTTTGCAGCGGGTCCGGGACACTTGCGGTTGGCATATCGAGGGGTGCGAATGAGTGCCAGTCCGGGTGGCGCAGGCAGGACTGCCTCGACAGGTATGTTCGGGGCGTGGATGAGCATTCTACGGGAAGGTCGAATGAAGCCCAGCTCACGCCCTCGCTCCACGAAGATCTTCACAGGGTCCCTGCCTTCATAGGCATACTGTGGCGCATACTCGACCAGCAGGCCGATGGACACCTCGAACGGGTCCACCCCGGCCCTGTGGGCTATCTCAAGCCGCATCGACTGAAGAATCTGCGAGATTATCAACGTCGCCCATATCTGTTGCTGGATCACCACCAACTTGGCGGACCACAGAAGACGCAGCTTGAGGTGTTGCTTGACCAACTTGAGCGCCATCTCGATGTCCCACCTGCGAGCGTAGACCTCGGCCATGGATGCAATCGGGAATGTGTGAGGCTCCCGAACGTTGGTGATGTAGCGGCGCAGCGTATTGCCTTGTCTGAAAGTCACCAGCCGAACGGCGTGTTTGGCCCGGTCGGCGCGATGGGCTCCCAGCCACACGATGCCATCGAAGACGTCGCCCCGATGGTAGAAGGTATGTATCACCTTGTAGCTGGTCTTTGCTCTCAGCCTGCTCAGCCAGTGGTAACCCCTGTCCGTGAGCCAGTCAAACCAGGCGAAGCCGAAGTATCCCAAGTCTGCGACCACCAGTGTTCCCGCTGGCAGGTCTTCCACCAACTTCCGCGCCAACACCTTCTCGTTCTGATGTGGGTCCGGCTGAAACATGACGGTCCGCCACTGCTGGCCTCTCACGTCGAACACGCCAGCCAGCTTGCCAGGGAGCAGACGGCTATCGCCTTGGGGAATCTCTCTCAGAGGCGGAAGCCTTCTCGACATGGCGTCCAGTGTACTCTCGTCTATGCACACCACGCCCTCGGCGAATGGCGCCAGCTTCTCCGTTACCACACCCTGCAATCGTTGTGCCAATACGCCGCTGATCTGCTCGAAGAGTCTCTCCAATGGCTTGGTTCCCGCGCTATGGAGCCTCTTGTAGACCGCTTGGTCTGTAACCGGGAATCGGGGGAAGAACCAGAGTCCGCGTTCCGAGATAAGACGCCACACCGCCAATTGGCTGCCGAAGCCTCTCAGGACGCAGACCAGCAGCCCTGCCCACAGAGCCATTGCGGGCAGGACGCGCGGCCTGCCAGGGCCCTTGAGACTGTGGTCTGGCTCCATGTCCTTCAAACACTGCTGAAGAAACTCCTCTATGCTCCCGATGGTGGCTGTATCGTCCCCGGTACTGGTGGACATTTCGCTCTGTCCCTCCTTTGGAGTAGTCTTATCCTTATACTATCCAAAGGAGGACTACCCAAAGGAAAGGACGGTTCTTTTTATCAATTAGTTGGAGCAGATGGTTTGAAACCCGCCCTCGCCTTGCCTTAGGGTCGCCGCCGCCATCTTTAGGTGGGGGATTTGGTAGCGGGCCATCACGATACTGGCGCCGTAGGGAAGGAGGGGAGCGGTGAGGGAGACACTGAGCGTGAGCGAGGCAAAGGAGCGGCTATCAGAGATTGTAGAGCGAGTTGCCGATAGCGGCGACCGGTTCGTGATCGAGAGCCGTGGTCGACCGGTTGCCGGCGTCGTCAGAGCCGAGGAGCTGAGCGGACTTCAGGAGGAAGCTGACCGGCCCGAAGGGCTTCTTGGCGCAGTCGGGATCCTGTCCGAGGAGGACGAGGAGGAGTGGGAGGAGACTGTCAGTGAGATATACAGACAGCGCAGGCAAACTAAGCCCCGCCCCGTGCCAATAGAACATAGCACCGATGGCCTAATAGGGGCAATGGGAGCTTGGAGTGAAATGGGTGACGACGAGATAGACTCCATGATCGAAGAGATATACAGGCAACGGCGCTTGGCTGGACCCGGAGTGAGTGAACTTCCGGAGGAGCGCTAGCCATCGACGCATTCTACATAAGAGACCTGTTTGCCGACGTAGAGGCCGGACGTATTACGGCGGATGACGCCGCTGCGCGGATGGCGTCGCAGTCGTACGAAGACCTGGGCTTTGCCAAGGTGGACCACGACCGCGCCCTGCGCAAGGGCTTCCCGGAGGTGATCTTCGGCGACGGCAAGACGCCGGCGCAGGTCGCGGAGCTGGCCCGGGCCGTGCTTGGGCGGTCGGACCGGCTGCTGGCAACGCGCGTCGGACGGGATGCCGCGGTCGCGGTCGCTTCAGCGATTCCTGACGCCGTCTACCACAAGGCTGCCAGGGTGGTGATCGTCGACCGGCGGCAGGAAGCGCAACCGGTGCGAGGCGTCGTCGTAGCCAGCGCCGGGACGTCGGACGCCCCGGTGGCCGAAGAGGCGGCGCTGACCGCCGAGATCATGGACTGCGAGGTCGTGCGGCTGGTGGACGTGGGCGTGGCCGGCATCCACCGGCTGCTGGACAAAGTCACCGTGCTGCGCGAGGCCTCGGTCGTCGTGGCCGTCGCCGGCATGGAGGGCGCGCTTCCGTCGGTCATCGGCGGCCTCGTGGCCGCGCCCGTCATCGCCGTACCCACCAGCGTCGGCTACGGCGCAAGCTTCGGCGGCGCGGCGGCCCTGCTGGCCATGCTCAACAGCTGCGCCCCGGGCGTGGCCGTAGTGAACATCGACAACGGCTTCGGAGCCGGCTACATGGCCGCCACCATCGCCAGGCAGACCGCCGCCGCAGATCAGACTACTCGCTAATCCCGTAGGGGTGGTCCTCGTGTGGTAGTATGGCGGCTGGCCGGAGGGTGGTTCTCGATATGTATTGGATATGGGACGAGTTCGCTAAACGGGGCGTGCGCGCAACGCTCTGGCGCAGGTTCATCAAGTACGGTCCTCCCTTACTACTGGTTACCACCATGCTCGTCCTAGCGACGTTCTGTGTGGAGTACGCTCTCGCCCATGAGAGTGACGATCACCCGCGCGACTTGCTCCCGCAGGAGGAGCCGAAGCCGGTGTGGCAGCTTGCAGTGGAGTACTGGGACTCGTTGGAGTGGTTCGCGCAGGGGTGTATGGAGGACAATCTGCCACAGATCCCTGCGTCTCACCTATCCCGGGTCGTACTCGGCAAGGGAAGGATCTCGTACGCAAATGGCCACACAGCCATCTACGACCTGTTCCCGCGACCTGAGTACACACAGACGAACCCTGATGCTTTCTTCTATCTGCATCCTGACTACAAGATGACGCTCGGGTTGTACTGCTTCACTGTCAACGAGTACGTCGAGGTGAAGATCACTTGCTGGGAAGGATATGGCGCCGACTGCGCAGACCTGACACCCAAGTACCTCAGCCCCGGCAACTCTGTCGTGATCGTCCACCCAGAGCACGGGTGGGGCAAAGGACACTACCGAGTCGAGATGAGGTGTGCGGAGGAGTGGCCTTGCTGGCCTGGGAAGATTTCGGCAGTGAGGTTCGAGCCGCCTACCTATGCCGAGATACTGAGGTATTTCCGGTCGATCGGATGGAGTGGATAGCTACTGCCTGTAGCTGTCTCGGGCCTTCTTCCGTTTCGCCAGGATGCGCTCAGTCGTCTGCCTGAGCCGTATCTTCTCGGCCAGGAGTTCCTTGAGGGACAGCTTGGGCTCGGGAAAGAGCTTCTTCTTGGGCCGACTCCTCTGAGGTCCATCGGTGTGAGTACCGCGAGAACCACTGCCCGCCTCCAGACGCTTCTCGATACTGCTTGCAGGAGAAGGCCGGGACCGTCTGGGTTCTCACCCCCCTCCGGTGCTTCTCCGCTCATGGAGTTACGCCATGGAATCCGAAGGGGGAAAAGGTCAGGCAAGGACGCGCTCGAACACGTAGCGGCCCACGTCCCGGTTCTCCTCGAAGGCGAACCCGTCGAAGTCGCCGTTGTACCCGACGATCGGCACGTCCCGCTCGTGCTGCGAGCCGTGGGAGCGGAGGCCTTCGGGCATGGTCACCTCGCCGGCGTCGCCGAACACCGTCTCGGCGTCGGCGTTCACCACCACGTCCCCGATCAAGTCCGGCCTGAGGTGCAGCCTTGCGGCCGCCTCCTCGCGCGGCAGCGCCTCCTCCACGCCGGGGGTGTCCCGGAGCACGGCAATCGCGTCGTCCGCCCGCTCGGGGTCGAGGTGCACGAACATGCAACCGCCAAGGTTCGAGTGGTGAACCACGTACCGGTCCTTGATGATGGGCACGGGGTTGGACTCGATCCCCTGCGCCGCCAGGGCCGCCTTCAGGTCGACCATCCTGGTCTTGGCGTTCATCCCATGGTCCGCAGACAACAGCACGGTCGCGTCCGGGTGGTCCGAGATCAGCCGCCCGATGGCGTCGTCCAGAATGGACATGTGCCGGACGGCCTCGGGGTGGTCGGGCGGGTTCATGTGCATCGCGTAGTCGGTGGTCGTGAGGTAGACGATATCGGCGGGCCTCTGCTTCATGATGACCCTGCCAGCGTCGATCACCCAGCCGTTCACCTCCAGCGAGTATATCTCCGGGGCGGGCCCGACCGCGTCCACGACCCAGTCAGGCGGCTGCTCGGAGGACACCGACGTGGTGGCGTCCACGCCCACGAGGGTGCGGAGCTTGTCCTTCGACGTGACCACGAGCGACGTCATGCCGAGCTCCTCAGCCCGGCTGAACATGGACTGGGAGCGGATGTACTCCGCCGACTCCATGTACAGCTCTTCGCCGGTCTGCCTGTCCCACCTGTAGTTCGAGCATATCCCGTGCTCCGAGGGGTACCTGGCCGTCACGATCGAGACGTTGTTGACGTTCGTCACCGAGGGCATCATCGAGCAGCCCGTGACCAGGAACCCGCCGCGTCCCATCGCCCGCAGGTTGGGCATGGGCGAGGCGTCGAGATAGGCGGGATCGAACCCGTCGATGCAGATTATGACAGTGGGGCCGGGCATTACCGATTCGAGGGGCCCACTGCGAGCTATTCCGCCCGCAGTCGGCGGACCTGCTCGCGGAGGTGCTGCAGCTCACTGATGGCGGAGTCGCGCTCGTAGATGGCTGCGTCGCGCTCGCGGATGGCGGAGTCGCGCTGTGCCTTGGCCTCCGCCATGTCGGGCAGATACTCATCCGCCGCCGGGTCGTAGATGCGCAGCCGCCCATGGTCCCAGTGCAGCTCCAGCCCCAGCACGGGACTGTAGCCCCTGATTATCCCGTCCCGACCGCGATGCAGCGGCAGCGGCTCGTACACTCCGTCGATCAGACGCTCGCCGGACAGCGCCGCGTCGTGGTGCTGCCCGCCCGTTGGGTCGAAGCGCCAGTACTCGCCCACGCCGTACCCGGCATAGGCATCGCGCTTGCTCGTGTAGTCTGCCCTGCCCGTGCTCGGAGAACCGATCTCCAGCACGAAGTCGGGCGGCTTTCCCACCTCGTCGATCACGTACCCGTTGCGATTCAGGATGGCGCGGGCGTCGACCCCGAAAGCCACCACGCAATCGGGTACGACCCAGCCCGTCTTGTCCCGGGTATCGCGGCAGAGGTAGCCCTCCCCTCCAACAAGGACGTCCGGGCGCTCCTTGAAGTAGGCGTCCAGGATGGAGAAGACCGAGGAGACAAAGGGCAGCTGGTACATGTATGGGCGTGGCGGGTCTGGAAGCTGCTCTGGGAGAGCGAGTTCGCCGGCTGGTCTGGGTTCGAGGGTTGGACTGGTGGTCATATCTGGCCTCGTTGCAAGCGATTCTATCACGGGGATGGCGAGCCGGCCTCATGTCACCCAGGATTCCCCGCCTCCGTCACTCCCGCCTTCGCGGGGGTGACGATGGGGGCCGCCGCCATTTTCATACCCTTATGTGGCCTGCGCAAGGCCATAGCCATTCTTCACTCCGCTTCAGAATGACATGAACCGAATGTCAACACTACCTGGATCACGCCGCGCTTGCCTGTATGTCCGGGGCGGCATATCATTGAGTCTCAACAATGACTTCACCCCACGCCGAGTTCACCAGCATAACGAGCATCAGGCCCGAGGCCCTGGGCGAACCGGGGCAGAGGACATTCCGCCTCCTCGTCGAGGACGTGGCAGGCTCGGCCATGATCTGGCTTGAGAAGGAGCAGCTCTTCCAGCTTGCGATGGCCATAACCAGGCTGCAGGCCATCCTGTCGTCGTCCGGCGGGGCCGACCCCCAGGCTCCGAGCGCGGGTGACGAGAGCTCCGGCCCACACCTCGAATTCACCGTCGGCAAGATGGTGCTCGGTCACGAGGGGAACAGCGACCGGTTCGTCATCGACGCCTACGACGCCGGTATTGAGGAGAGCGAGGACGCCGGGCCCACCGTCCGGCTCTGGGGTGTGCGAGGCCAGCTCAGGAACTTCGCCGCCGAGGCCCTGAAGGTATGCGCCGCGGGCCGCCCCATATGCCCCCTCTGCGCCGAGCCGATGGACGCCACTGGCCACAAGTGCGCCAGGGTCAACGGCCACGACGTGGGCCACCTCACTCAGGACGACCAGGAAAGCTGACCGCTACGCCAGCCAAAGCCCCCAGGAATGGCAGACCTCCGGGACTACCAGGGAGCCCCCCTGCGCCCTCTGCGGTGAAATCCCAGCGAATCATACCTTTCGTTTCGACTACGCCGTCAATTCAAATCGTAGCGGCGGATCCCCGGTCACTGCCGTCAGTCCAACGCCGCCACACGAAGCCAACCCTGCCTCGTGCCCCGACACGGAATTCATCCCCGGCCTACTCTCCGTCGTTCCCGTGACGACGGGAACCCATCCCCGGCGGTTGCCGCCAGACCAATGCCGCCACACGAAGCCAACCCTGCCTCGTGCCCCGACACGGAATTCATCCCCGGCCTACTCTCCGTCGTTCCCGTGACGACGGGAACCCATCCCCGGCGGTTGCCGCCAGACCAATGCCGCCACACGAAGCCAACCCTGCCTCGTGCCCCGACACGGAATTCATCCCCGGCCTACTCTCCGTCGTTCCCGTGACGACGGGAACCCATCCCCGGCGGTTGCCGTAAGCCCAAATGCCGCCACACGAAGCCAAAGCCAACCGTCATTCCGGCCCGTAGCGGCGGGTTTGAAACCCGCCCTCCCCGGTCATTGCCGTAAGCCCAATGCCGCCACACGAAGCCAACCCTGCCTCGTGCCCCGACACGGAATTCATCCCCGGCCTACTCTCCGTCGTTCCCGTGACGACGGGAACCCATCCCCGGCGGTTGCCGCCAGACCAATGCCGCCACACGAAGCCAACCCCAACCGTCATTCCGGCCCGTAGCGGCGGGTTTGAAACCCGCCCTCCCCGGTCATTGCCGTCAGTCCAACGCCGCCACACGAAGCCAACCCCGCCGTCATTCCGGCCCGTAGCGGCGGGTTTGAAACCCCATCTGCTCCAACTAATTGATAAAAAGAACCGTCCTTTCCTTTGGGTAGTCCTCCTTTGGATAGTATAAGGATAAGACTACTCCAAAGGAGGGACAGAGCGAAATGTCCACCAGTACCGGGGACGATACAGCCACCATCGGGAGCATAGAGGAGTTTCTTCAGCAGTGTTTGAAGGACATGGAGCCAGACCACAGTCTCAAGGGCCCTGGCAGGCCGCGCGTCCTGCCCGCAATGGCTCTGTGGGCAGGGCTGCTGGTCTGCGTCCTGAGAGGCTTCGGCAGCCAATTGGCGGTGTGGCGTCTTATCTCGGAACGCGGACTCTGGTTCTTCCCCCGATTCCCGGTTACAGACCAAGCGGTCTACAAGAGGCTCCATAGCGCGGGAACCAAGCCATTGGAGAGACTCTTCGAGCAGATCAGCGGCGTATTGGCACAACGATTGCAGGGTGTGGTAACGGAGAAGCTGGCGCCATTCGCCGAGGGCGTGGTGTGCATAGACGAGAGTACACTGGACGCCATGTCGAGAAGGCTTCCGCCTCTGAGAGAGATTCCCCAAGGCGACAGCCGTCTGCTCCCTGGCAAGCTGGCTGGCGTGTTCGACGTGAGAGGCCAGCAGTGGCGGACCGTCATGTTTCAGCCGGACCCACATCAGAACGAGAAGGTGTTGGCGCGGAAGTTGGTGGAAGACCTGCCAGCGGGAACACTGGTGGTCGCAGACTTGGGATACTTCGGCTTCGCCTGGTTCGACTGGCTCACGGACAGGGGTTACCACTGGCTGAGCAGGCTGAGAGCAAAGACCAGCTACAAGGTGATACATACCTTCTACCATCGGGGCGACGTCTTCGATGGCCTCGTGTGGCTGGGAGCCCATCGCGCCGACCGGGCCAAACACGCCGTTCGGCTGGTGACTTTCAGACAAGGCAATACGCTGCGCCGCTACATCACCAACGTTCGGGAGCCTCACACATTCCCGATTGCATCCATGGCCGAGGTCTACGCTCGCAGGTGGGACATCGAGATGGCGCTCAAGTTGGTCAAGCAACACCTCAAGCTGCGTCTTCTGTGGTCCGCCAAGTTGGTGGTGATCCAGCAACAGATATGGGCGACGTTGATAATCTCGCAGATTCTTCAGTCGATGCGGCTTGAGATAGCCCACAGGGCCGGGGTGGACCCGTTCGAGGTGTCCATCGGCCTGCTGGTCGAGTATGCGCCACAGTATGCCTATGAAGGCAGGGACCCTGTGAAGATCTTCGTGGAGCGAGGGCGTGAGCTGGGCTTCATTCGACCTTCCCGTAGAATGCTCATCCACGCCCCAAGCATACCCGTCGAGACAATCCTGCCTGCACCACCCGGACTGGCGCTCATGCGCACCCCTCGATATGCTAAACGCAAATACTCCAGACGCTCCACAAACACCTCAAAAGTGAATTAGTTGGAGCAGATGGTTTGAAACCCGCCCTCCCCGGTCATTGCCGTAAGCCCAAATGCCGCCACACGAAGCCAACCCTGCCTCGTGCCCCGACACGGAATTCATCCCCGGCCTACTCTCCGTCGTTCCCGTGACGACGGGAACCCATCCCCGGCGGTTGCCGCCAGACCAACGCCGCCACACGAAGCCAAGCCCGCCGTCATTCCGGCCCTGAACCGGATTCCGCCCCAGGAACCGTCCCCATCCATCTCCCAGCCAAATGCAGGCCCTTCCAGGCTGGCTACTGTCCGAAGCTCGCAAGCACCCGCTCTATCAGGGATGCGTCGACGCCCAGTTCCGATGCCCGGGCAAGGTCTGCTTTCGCCTCATCGACTCGGCCAAGTTGTCCGTAGGCAATCCCCCTGTTGTAGTAGGGTAATTGATTAGCGGGATCAAGTTCTGGGAGGCGTTCAGAGTGAAGGAGAATGGACGGGGTACGCCGCTGAAAACAGCGCAGAGCCGATCAACTACAGGCTGGTCGTCGCCATTCCGCTCCAACGTCCTGATTACGCTGGTGAAGGCTGAGAACGCATCGGCGCCCTCCACCGTCTTGGAGCAGTGCGATACCCTCCGTGCGATCACTGCCGGGCGGAGCGCTCGCTCAGCACGGTTCTTGGTCGGCTCAATGCCCGGATCGTCCAGAAAGCGCAGCAGGTTCCCCCTGTCGTCGTGCCAGCCCAGCTCGTTCTGCAGCCGGCAGCTGTCCGCATCAGCCATCGGGCGGTCGCGGAGATGATAGCTCACCTCTCGCTTCAACCGTTCGGCCTGCACCGCAAAGTTCTCAGCCTCTCCTCGGTGATATGACTCCCGCAGGTCCATCGCGTCTCGCAAAAGCGCACTCAGACTCTTAGCGATACCACCGTGAATGATGAGTGACATCAGCGCAAGGCTCAGGGTTCCAGGATAGTTGGTCACCGTGAAATGTCTCTAGGTGAGTCACTACTGACGGCATCAGTGGGTATCTCGATCTCGTTGACCTCGCCTCTGCCGGTTACTGTGGCCGTATGCGAAATATCGTTGACGGGTCTTTCGCTGGCGCCGGAGGGGCCAATCTCCACCAATTGGACTTTCGCAAGCCATCCCTCTGCGTCTATCCATACCAGCCAGTCGAAGCCCTCGGTATCGAGGGAGTATTTTCTCAATGCAATGCCATCCGCCGTCTCTTCTCCGAGATATAAAACCTCGCCCATGGATTCGAGGTCAGGGCATAGGGCATTGCGGTTGAATGGGAAGATCTCTTTCGGAGTCCTGCTTGCGGACATCCACTCATCATCGGTGCTGATCTTAAAATAGTCCGTCCCTGCACCATCGTAGATAGATTCAAAGTAAGCTTCGTCAGCTTCTCCTGCGAAGATGTGACGCGTGATGATGCGGTATTTATCGCCGGAGATCTCCGCGGTGATAAGGGTTACGTCTCCCTCTCTGAGCCTGTCTGAGTAGTCAACTACCATGTTTACGTCGAAGGATTCAGTGGCGGCGATGTTGCTGCACGCCTCGGAGACCGTAGCCTCAGCGCTGGACGATTGCCTGATAACAAGTCCCCAAAATGCAGCCCCAGCCAGCAGCGCGACGACAATGCTAGATACTATACCGATCTTGACCCTATGCATGGCTAGTCTCCTGATGGTGGTGGCGGCAGCAATGGCCTGAGGTGTGAGGCTACTAGGTTTGCAGCATCTCCACCAGGTGGGGAGGGGCCAAGTGTCTACCTGGATACCTGTGGCACCTCTATGATATTCGGTTCGCCCCTGCCCGACAGCGTGGCAGTTGCGTAAATCCCCAGCTCATCTTCGGCACTTTGGCCGGTTGCGCCTGGGGGGTCGAGTTTCGTCGATTCAATCTGCACGAGCCATCCGCTCGAATCGACCCAGAAGTACCAGTCGAGCAGCTTCGTCTTTGATTCATAGGAGTACTTGCGGGTAGCTACTCCGTTCACTGTGTCGTCTCCTACGAACGTAACCGATGCATCGGTCAGGTCTGGGCAGAGTGACTCCTTGGTATACGGAAACTCAGATTCTCGTACCACATCAGCTGTCTTCCATTCGCTGTCCCCAACGTTGCGCCAATACCTCTTCTTATTCGCCATATCCATGATCTCTTCGACTACAGGGCCCTCCTGCTTTCCTCCAACCTTGGCCACCCCCAATGTGCGCTTTAGGTCGCCTGAGAATTGAACGTCTGATACGAACTCGATGACACCGTACTTCGTCTCGCGGGTGCGGAGGCGTATATGACTGTCGAAGGAGTCGGTTGCATCAAGTGTTGCGCAGGCCTCCGCAACAGCCGCCTCCGCGGTCGAGTCAAATGGTGCTTCGCCGGGAAGGGCTACCCAGAAGATGATAGCGGCAGTTATTCCCGCCAAGGCTACGATGGTCGCGCCGATTATGATTCTTAGCATGGCTACGCCTCCTTAGTCTGCTACCTCTGCAATCAGTCGCACAACTAGCCAACCAGCGACTTCATGTGCATCGTCCGGGGATAGGTCTTCTATTAATTCGGAAACCAATGCGCCAGTTATGCCGAGGTCGTACACCGTCTTTAGCTGCGGTATCTCGTATCTCGCGCGCACTCCGCTAGGAATGTTTTGGGTCCAGCCTCCGTAGTACGAGTAAGTGAATGTACCGATGGCGTAGAGGACGGATGTCCGCAGGTGGCCGTACTCTACTCCCTGTGGGTCCGTCTGCATTGTGCCACCCTCGCAGTACCAGCATTGCTGTATTGCCGGAGGGATGATTCCTGCGTCGGAGGCCTTGGGAGGGGTAAGCTCGCGATAGAGAGCCTTGAATTCCGCGACGGTACTCATGTTGTCGAGATCCATTGTCTGGAAGCTCTTTGGCAATACCTTGTAAGACCTCTTGAGATCTCCCCTCCACTCCTTATGTACCGCTCCAGGTGTTGAACTGCTCCTGAATGCAGCTTCTGCACGAGCTTGACCGAGCCTCTCCAGTTGCTTCCAGTTGAACCTGGGGCCGAAGTTGAATGCTACGTCAATCATTTGCTGCTATAGCCCGCCTTCTCCAATTCCAACGGGGTGTAGATCATGTTGGACTCGCCGAACTTGAATGTCCGGTACAGGACGGGGTAGGGCGGCGCCGCAGCTGGTCTGACCCATGATATTG
This sequence comes from Dehalococcoidia bacterium, assembly GCA_965261325.1. GTDB lineage: Bacteria > Chloroflexota > Dehalococcoidia > Lucifugimonadales > CAJWER01. The sequence goes on along the minus strand of CBDHCU010000009.1, from coordinate 828,663 downwards.
ACTCTGTTCTGACGATGAGGACGACTTGGCTAATCCAAACTGTCCAGCTGGTGTCGGGAATGCCTGAATCGATGGAGTAGCGCATAGTTTCCGTGTAAGAAAGGTCGTCTCGGCCTTCATCCGTCACCGAGACGATGGAGGGAGGGCAACCCTTGAAAAATCTGAGTCCAGTAAACGGGTCCGGGTACAGCGCACCCTCTCCGGCCCCTTCGCGTAAGGTTGTCCATTCCCTTCCATTTGCGCGGATGTACTCCACGTCCTCCTGTGTCGTCGTACAGAAACTCCAACTCAGAGAGGGTGATGGCGTCTCCTGCGCTATTCACGATGGACTCCTTGACCACCGTTTGGAATCTCTTTCCCGAGACCCTTCCTACAAGTTCTATGGTCAATTCGGGAGACGGAGAAGCCTTGGCGTATACATCGTAGTTGATATCCTGCTGCAAGCGGTTGCAGGCGTTCTTGACCACCCCTTCTGGAGCAGGGCCTAAGCTGAATAATCCCCATAGTGCAACTCCGAAGAGGAAGAGGATGCCAAGGGCCATAACCTCGAGCTTCCAGTTGCGCCATAGCTTCAAGATTCCCCTTCGGTATTGCCAAGTCTATTGATGCTAGGGTCCGCAAGGGCCTTCTCGTAAGCCTGTTCCAACTCGGTGTCCACCCATGTGACGGGTACGCTCTGTCTCAGAGAGCGGCGTATGGCGGCCGAATCCTCGGTGCTGTCTTGAACAAATGCATAGACCGACAACATCTCCCTCGTATTCTCGAATTGAAAGGCGAAGTAGTCATCAACGCTCAGTCCATGCATGCCGATGAAGTGCAGGGATCCTGCGCCATCCTTGCCGTAGTATATCTGGCGCATCTTCTCTTGGTGGGCTCGAATACCGGCATCGGTTACAGTATAGCCTTCCTTCTTGGCCTTGTCGTACAGCAGGGTATCGTCTACTACAAGGAGTATTGCTATGTACAGAGCTTCCTCTGGCGACAATCTGTTGTCCGGTTCCCCCATCTTGGTCATGTCCCTTCCCCACACAGCCACGATTCCGTCGCTCTTCGGATCTTGTGGCGCGAGAGTTCCGTATCGCCTATCCGAGCCACAACGTCGTCGTCGCCCGGTTGTGGCGCTATGATGTGCGCGAATGGCGCATCAGTCTTCATCTGGGCTGTTTCGCCGGCCCCGCACCCCGTGGCCAGCAGCAACATGAACGCCAGCAGGCTTCCAGTAATGCTTGTCTTTCGCATCTGTCTAGGGCCTGTTCACGCTAATGCACCGAATTTCGTTGTCAATCTACAGATCGTGAAACAGAACAATGCGTCTACATCGTCGACATGGAATATCACAGACCCACCACCGGTGTACGGAATCTTGCCGTCCCCACTTTCTGCACACGACGCATCGGGCTGCAGAGGTCCCGTGTAGCCGATTACGGCATCGTCGTCAGCGGGCCTTTTGTCCGTGATGTTGATTGTCACAGGGTTGCCCAGGACAGCCGGGTTTGGGTCCGCCGAAAGATTGGCAAAGTACTTCGGGGTAGGGGTCGGAGTCGGGTGTCTCCGGATGTAAATGGTCTCCGTGTCCAGAAGGACTCCCGTTGTCGTCCACAGCCAGACCCCGGCCTCTCCTGCGACGCAACCCTTCAGGGTGATTGACGTGCCCTCGAACTCGCCCTTTGCGCCTTCAGACCCGACGGGTCCGCCTGGGCAATCGTCGTCAGCCGGCGCCAGGTACCCCGAATACGTGATTCGCACATCGAGACTTGGCGGCGAAAGGTTGAAGATCGAAACGTTCGTAGTGCCCTCAATGAGGATTTCCCTCTCAGTCACGTTCAACTCGCCCGAGACCGCTACAGGCGTAGATGTAGTCCGCACCGTTAGATGGCGCCAATCACTCCACGCGGTCTCCCCGCCGCGGGTAGTCCGCACGTAATGGGAACCGTTGCCTGTTACCCTAACGCGGAACAGGTGAAAGTTACCGGGACGCAGGTCTCCAATCGTCGCCGTTGTGACCGGCCCTTCATCTATGTCGCGCGAGCGTACGTGAATCCAGTCGGCCGAGCCAACGTCCTGCCGTTGCATTTCATAGGCGCCTACGCCCTTGATGTTGTCCCATGCAAGACGCACAACGTCTGCGCCTACGCCCTCGATGCGGATCGCGGGAATGGTCGGAGGCGGCGATGTCGTAGCCTTCTTTCTATGCGACCAAAGGCTCCATACTCCATCGGTGCCCTTGGCGCGCACCCAGAGGAAGTACGTACTTCCAAGTCTGAGTCTGGTCAGGGTGGATATGGTAACGTGCTACCCCGCAGAAATGCAACAGAACCCGCCCCACCCAAATCCCCCACCTCCGTCATTCCCGCGAAGAGCCTGCCCCCGAGCAGTCGGGGGCGGGAACCCATCCCCGGCAAGGTGCACAGCCATAGCCTCAGAGGCAGTCCGTCACGCCATCCGTCCAAATTAGGTGGTGGATCTGGGCCCCACCGATGTCTCCGGTAACGGGAGTCCCCGCCGCCAACTAGAGACAGGACGCCCGACCTCACACCAGAAGAAGGCGGCCATCACCACCTCCTGAATCCTGCCAATCCCCTAATCCCCAAAATCACAGTCAGACAATCCCCATAACTCTTCCCCCTCTGCGCCCGGAGCCTGGTCCGCGAAGAGACCGGCAACGGCAAGGCCATCGTCGACTTCATGATCGGCGTCATGCACGGCGCCATCACCGGCTTCAAGCCCTACCACCGCCTCGAAGCCGCCAAAGAGCTGGCCAGCTACGTCACCCATACCCATACCCATACCCCCTCTCCCTTGACGGGAGAGGGCTGGGGTGAGGGTGACCCCTCCATCGTTCCCGCGAAGAGCCTGACCCATACCCGACACGGGGCGGGAACCCAGAAGGACGGCGCCGGGCGCACCCCCTCCGTCGTTCCCGAGCAGTCGGGAACCCATCCCCGGCCCCAGGAGCCTGTCCTGAGCTCGTCGAAGGGACAGCTCTCTGCCGATCAGGTACCTTTCGCTGAGAGACTCTCCGTTGCCGAAGGGTCCCCCTCCCAATCATCGCAATCCCCTAATCACGCAAATCCAGGTTCAGACAATCCCCGGCTCCCAACAAAAAACCAAAAACAGAAAACTAAAAACTCTCCCCGCCCCATCTCCCGCAAGGAGCTCGAACAGGACAACTTCGACTCGCGCCACATCGCCCGATACACCTTCGCACGCGACGAGATCACCGGCGCCATATACGCCTTCGACGGGCTGGGCCCCTTGGTCGTGGACGAGGACGGGGTCCCCCACAGCATCTCACCCGACCGCATCGTAGGGTACGACCACGCCTCCCTTATGCACGAACATCGGACCCGTCCTGATCCCAACTCCCCCATCATTCCCGCGCTCCCTTCCGTCATTCCCGAGCTCCCTTCCGTCGTTCCCGTACTCCCTTCCGTCATTCCCGCGAAGGCGGGAACCCATCCCCGGCCCCGTCCCCAGCTCAAAACCAACAACCAAAAACCAGAAAACCCCGCCGGCTCCGCCGTCAGGAAGGAGACGCCAGGGCCCGGATGCGCCGTGACCCAGCCCGCAGCCGCCCACACCACGAACAGGAGGACCTCGACCGGAAGCCCGCCGGAGATCCCATCCCAAACCTCTGGGAGCGCAGGATGAAGGAGAGGCTCGAGCAGCACTGGCACGAGCCGGACCCCTTGGGCTCCGGCCCAATCTTCTCCGCGAACCCCGGCCGCTCACCCCCCTGATAGGCCCCGGGAGATCTGTCGTCCTGAGCAAAGCGAAGGACCTGGGGCGGTGCCCGCCCCACTCCCCAACCAAAAACTAAGAACTCTCCCGCCTCTCGCTCGGTGGTACCATAGGGCGATGCGCGCCGCTTACTCAGGGCTCCAGGGCCGGCTGCCCTACTACGGCTGGCTGGTCGTTGGGGCCGTCTTCCTCTCCTCCGCCATCTCCATAGGCCCGGGCTACGCCTTCGGCCTGTTCATCGGGCCGCTGGAAGAGGCGTTCGGGTGGCAGCGCACCGCCATCAGCGCTTCGCTGTCCTTCGTGGCCATAGGGGCCCTCACTGCGCCGTTCCTCGGCAGGTTCATGGACAGGCGCGGCGCGAGGCCCCTGATGGCCGGGGCGCTGCTCGTCATGGGCGGCAGCTTCCTCTTCAGGCCCTTCATGTCCCAGCTATGGCACTGGTACGCCATGAGCTTCTTCCAGTACCTGGCGTTCTCGGGGTCGACCACGCTGCCCGCCGGACGACTCGTCTCCATCTGGTTCCCAAGGATGCGGGGGCGCGTGATGGGCGTGACCACCATGGGCAACAACTTCGGCGGCTTTACAATCCCGCTCATGGTCGGGCCCATGCTGGCGGCCGGAAGCTGGAAGGGCGCGTTCATGCTGCTGGCCGGGTTGACGTTCGTGATCGCCTTCCTGTCCATCGTGCTGGTGCGGGACTTCCCCAGCGCCGGGTCCTCCAGGACGACCGGCAGGGTTGGCTCCGCTCCGACGCTCACGGGCCAGGCCGTCGGCGAGGTGATCAGGCGCCCCACCTTCTACATACTCGGCCTCTCGCTGATGCTCGGCTCCTTCACCTACAGCGCGATCCTGCCCCAGGTGCCCGACCACCTCATCACGTCGGGCATGTCGCTGGAAGTCGCCGCCCGGGCCGTGAGCCTGCTGGCCCTGTTCGGCATGGCGGGAAAGATCAGCTTCGGGTATCTTTCCGAGCTGGTCACGGCACGCCGGATGATGATGGTGAGCCTGTCCGGCCAGGCATTCTTCATAGTGATGATGGTGCTGTTCCCGACGCCTCCGATCGCGTGGCTCGCGGTGCCGCTGTTCGGCCTCTTCATGGGCTCGTACGGTGCCCTCATCAACCTCGTCGTACAGGAAACGTTCGGGCTCAGGCACTTCGGGAGCATCGCCGGCCTGATCTCCCTGACAATGGGCGTGTCGGGACTGGTGGGCCCCATCCTGGCCGGCCAGTCCTTCGACCGGATGGACAGCTATGGGCCAGGATACATCGTAGTGGCTATCATGTTCGCCATAGGCGCGATAAGCTTGACCAGGGTTCGCCCCTGGATGACGGAGCCGAAGAGGAGGACGATATGACCATTTTGAGACCGGTCGGCGAGGGTGAGCCCAACCACGCTAACATAGGCGCGTTGCGGTATCTCTTTGGCATAGGATTGAAGCGGCTCGGCGCGGGCGAGCCCATCGACGCGGTGTGCGCCAGCGCCGGGATGAGCCGCGCGGAGTTCGACGAGTGGTGGCGCGATGAGCTCGAATCGAGGGTGCCGGACATGGAGACCCCCCGCGCGTTCGACGGGACGGGCGTCGTCGAGATCCTGCGCGACGAAACCGGCACGCCGCACGTCTACGCGGACACCGCCGACGCCCTCTTCTTCGGCTACGGCTTCGCGATGGGGCAGGACAGACTGTGGCAGCTCGACTACCTGCGCCGAAAGGCCGTGGGTCGCCTCTCGGAGGTGCTCGGGCCCGACGGGCTGGAGACGGACATCATCGCGCGAACGGTCGGGATCAACCGGATCGCATCGGAGGAGATAGGCCGCATCCCAGGCGAAACGAGGGAGCTGCTCGAGGCCTTCTCCGGCGGCATCAACGCCGCCATGGAGGAGAGCCGGGCGCGCCTGCCCATCGAGTTCGACCTGCTCGACTACGAGCCGGAGCCCTGGTCGCCCGTCGACTCCATCGCCGTCTGGGCGGAGTTCCGCTGGTACCTCACGGGCAGGCTGCCCGTCATCGCCCTCCCGGAGATGGCCAGGCGCGCCCTGGGCGACGGCCCGCTCTTCAAGGCATTCCTGATGGGCGAGGCCGAGGACGAGAGCATCGTTCCCCCTGGCCACTACCCCCCGGGCAGGTCCGGCGGGGAGAGGGTCGGCGAGGTGGTGAGCGACCCCGACGAGGGCCTCGGCAGCAACAACTGGGTGATCGGCGGCAAGCTTTCCGACTCGGGCCTGCCAATCCTTGCCAGCGACCCCCACATCGCCTTCGGCAGCGTGTCGTGCTGGTACCACGTCCACCTGTCGGGCGCAGGGTTCAACACGGTCGGCGCGGGATACGCGGGCGTTCCCGGCATCATATTCGGGCGGAACGAGCGCACCGCGTGGGGGCTGACCAACAACATCTGCGCCCAGCGCGACCTCTACCAGGAGAAGGAGCGCCCCGACAGGCCCGGCCACTTCCTCTACGATGGCGAGTGGGAGGCGGCGAGCGAGGTGGTGGAACGGATCGACGTGAGGGGCGCCGACCCCGTCACCAGGACGATCAGGTCGACGCGGAACGGCCCCCTGGCCGACGAGATCGTGCCGGGCATTGCGCGGGACAGCGGCCCCGTCTCGCTCCGGTGGATGGGCCACGAGCCCTGCGACGAAATCACGTCGATGCTCGCGTTCAACAGGGCCGGCAGCGCCGCCGAGGTGCGCGAGGCCCTGAGGACGTGGATCGTGCCGACGTGGAGCTTCGGATTCGCGGACGTGGACGGCCACTTCGGCTACCAGTCGGCCGGCAGGGTGCCCATCAAGGAGAGCTGGGGGCGCGGCTACCGGCCGGGCTGGGACCCGGCCCACCAGTGGCGCGAGTCCATCCCCTACGACGCCATGCCGCGCATGGAGGACCCCGACCAGGGGTGGGTCCGCTCGGCGAACAACCGGCTCGCGCCCGAGGACTTCCCCTACCCCCTGTCGGGGGTGTGGAGCAGCGGCCACCGCGCCCGCCGCATCCGCAATATGATCGAGGAGAAGGACCGCCTGAGCCGCGAGGACGTGGCCGAGATGCAGATGGACTCCATGTCGCTCAGGGCGAAGGAGAGCCTGCCGGGACTGATCGCGACGCTGGAGTCGGTCGACGACGACAGGATCTCGAAGGCTGTCGGTCACCTGAAGGCATGGGACTGCCGCATGGAGCCGGACCGCGTGGGCGCGGCGATATTCGAGAGCTTCTTCCTCTACTGGGGGCTGAGGGCTGCGTCCAGGCGTTTCGATCCGGACCAGGCCGCGGTGCTGGGCACGGCAATGGCGGGGCTGGCCCTGAGGCTGCTCGACGGCGACGAGCACGGGTGGTTCGACGGAGGCGACAGGGAAGGCGCGATCGTCGAGGCCATGAACACCGCGCTCGACGACCTGCAGTCCAGGCTCGGCGGCGACATGGCCGCGTGGACGTGGGGCGCGGTCCATACGGTGAGGCTCGACCACCATCTGGCATCGCGCGGCGAGATATTCGAGACCCTGAACAGGGGCGGCGACCCCGTACGGGGCAGCGGGATCACGGTCTGCAACACCGGATTCGACCCCACATACCTGGCCGCCGTGGGCGCGAACTACAGGATCAACGCCGAGCTGTCCGACGATCCGCCCGGCCTGTGGGCGGTCGACACGGCAGGCCAGTCGGGGAACCCCGGGAGCGCCAACTACTGCGACCAGCTCGGCGCCTGGCTGGCAGGGAACCACTACTACTTCCCGCTGGACCGGGAGCGCGTCGAGAAACGCGTGCAGACGCGCCTCACCATCAACGACGAGTAAAGGGATGCCGAACCACGTTCATGGGTGATAATCATCGAGGACGAACCTTCCGGCGTAGGGGCGGGTTTGAAACAACCTGAATTGCAGGCGTAGCCGAAACGCACTGAATTCACACAGGAGAGGAAACCGAATTAAGATAGCAGTACTTGGCGCGGGGGCGATTGGCGGCATAATCGGCGGGTACCTGGCCCGCGGGGGACGCGACGTTACGCTGATAGACCTGTGGCCCGCCAACATCGAGCGCATCAGGGACGCCGGCCTGACCGTGAAGGCTCACGAGGGCGAGTTCACCGTCAGGCCCACCGCCCTGCACCTGGGCGAGGTATCGGCCGCGAGGACGAAGTTCGACGTCGTATTCCTGTCGGTCAAGTCGTACGACACGGGCTGGGCGTCCAAGTTCATCGAGCCTCACCTCGCGCCCGGCGGCTTCGTGGTGTCCGCCCAGAACAGCATCAACGAGGACGCGATCGCCGAGGTGCTCGGCTGGTCGCGCGTGGTCGGCTGCGTCGTGACGCTGGGCGCAGGGATGTACGAGCCGGGCACGCCGGAGCGGACCAGCTCGATCGAGCGGGCGGCCTTCACCTTGGGAGAGCCCAGCGGCCTGATCACCCAGCGGCTTCGCAATCTTGCCGAGGTCATGGGCGACGCCGGCATCACCAGGACGACCACGAACCTATGGGGCGAGCGGTGGGCCAAGCTGGCGACCAACTCCATGAGCAACGCCATAGCTGGCTTCACCGGGCTGATGTCGGCGGAGCTGAGGTTCAATCCCGAAGTCCGGGACCTGTCGATACGAATCGCGGCCGAGTTGGTCCGCGTGGCCGAGGCACACGGCGTGTCTGTGGAGCCGATCAGCGGCGTCCCGGCGGCGCTGTTCAACAGGGCGCTCGAGGACGGGGCCGCGCGGGAAGAGGTCGAGGGCCTCATGGTCGAGGCCGGCAAGAACATCGGGACCGGCCGCCCGTCTCTCGCCCAGGACCTGCTGAAGGGCCGGGCGACCGAGGTCGAATACCTGAACGGCTACGTCGTCCGCAAGGGGCAGCAGGTCGGCGTTCCGACACCCGTGAACCAGGCAATCGTAGACCTGACGCGGCGCGTGGACACCGGCGAGATAGAGGCGTCACTGTCGAACCTCGCGCTGGTCGACGCCTGACCGGTGCCCGCTATTGATACCAATCATTTTGAGCGCGCCGTAAAGCCGTCATTCCCGCGACGGCGGGAACCCACTCCCCGAGATCGAGGCGTCGCTGTCGAACCTCGCGCTGGTCGACGCCTGACCGATGCTCGCTATTTATACCAATCATTTTGAGCGCGCCGTAAAGCCGTCATTCCCGCGAAGAGCCTGCCCGTACGCGATACGGGGCGGGAACCCACTCCCTGGCCACACATATACGGCGGCATCACGGTGACTTGGTATTATAAGAAGACGGGAAGGCGCCCTCGCCGTCATTCCCGCGACGGCGGGAATCCATTCCCCGAGATAGAGGCGTCGCTATCGAACCTCGCGCTGGTCGACGCCTGACCGGTGCCCGCTACTTATACCAATTCATTTTGAGCGCGCCGTAAAGCCGTCATTCCCGCGAAGAGCCTGCCCCGTACGCGATACGGGGCGGGAACCCACTCCCTGGCCGCACATATACGGCGGCATCACGGTGACTTGGTAATTATAAGAAGACGGGAAGGCGCCCTCGCCATCATTCCCGCGACGGCGGGAATCCATTCCCAGGCCGCTGCCGTCAACTCTGGAGGCGAGGGTGGGCACAGGAAGGCTCTTAGGGTAGTGTTGTAGCGCCAATAAGGAGCAAGCTATGAACAGGTTCAGAGAGGCTAGGGACAGGGGCGGGCGGTACCTGCTGACCCAGATCCACGATGACGGGAGCTTCGGCGACCCCGAACAGGGGGTCACGGAGTACTACAAGGCGCCCGCCGCGCTGATGGTGTGCGGGATGTCGGGGGCAGCCAGCCGCCTACTGGACTGGGTGCGGCGCAACGGTTTCGCCCCGGACGGCGATTTCGGCCCCAGGCCCCAGGACGCCCTGGACGGCTACTACTACACCTACCACAACGCCTGGGTGATCAAGGGCGCACACCGCCTGGGCCAGTTCGACCTCGCCCAGCGCGGGATGGACTTCCTCATGCGCTTCCACGACGCGGAGAGCGGCGGCTTCTACTCCAGCCCGACCGAGCGCGAAGCCTCGACCGAGCAGGACCTGTGGGTTGTGAGCGGCAGCGGCTGGAGCGCCGTCTACACCGGACGCCTCGACGTCGCCCGGGGCCTTGGCCGGTGGATGAAGCGCATGATGGACGACCAGCCCAACTACCCCGAGGAGATGTGGACGGTGTACAGCCGCGCCAGCGGCCTCATCACGGACGTGCGCGACGGCGACGACTTCCGGTACGTCCTGACGCGCGACGAGTCGCGCGACCAGTCCTTCTTCCATCCCGGCATCGCGGCGGGTTTCCTGTCACGCCTCTACATGGCGACCGGCGAGGAGGAGTGGCTCGACCTGGCGCGCAGGTACATGCTGTTCTGCGACTACGTGGGCGACTACCACTTCCGCCTGCTCCGCGCGGGCAAGGTCGGCTGGGCCGCGTCCGTCATGTACACCCTCACCGGCGAGACGAAGTACGGTGATATGGCCGTCAGGGTCGGCGACAACCTGATCGACGCCCAGTCGGACAACGGCGCGTGGGAATGGGCCGCCTCGGGCCGCGCCGGCTACAACAACGACGCCACCGCCGAGCTCGTAGTCTGGCTCGACGAAATCCACCAGGCCGTGGGCTCGGACTGAGGTGGGGCTGTTGCCGTTGGTAGGTGCTCCGGGTGGGCCGTCGACTAGAATGGGACCAGGCGGTACGCGGCAGCGGGAGACCAACAGTGAAGACATACGTGATCACAGCAGAGCTCGAACAGGACAAGGACGGCCGATGGAGTGCATGGATCGAGGCCCTGCCGGGATGCACGGCCTGGGGCCACACTCGCCAGGAGGCCCTACTGGCGCTACAGGATGCTGCGGATGCGTACATCGAAGACATGGAGGACGCAGGTGAAGAGATCCCCAGCCGCGGGTTTCAGGTCGTGGAGGCGCCTCTCGTAACCGTAACCCGATGACATGCGCCTAGTCCGCCTACGGCGCAGTCGACTGAGTAATGCGCACCGTGTAGTGGAACACTTCGTTGAGAAAGCCTGTCCACTGCTCGCTATCGTGGGCTAGATCGTCCAGCAGGAATACCTTTACGACACCCATCTGGTCCAATCTGGCTCTCATCTCAGGCGTTACAACGCCAGCAACCAAGAAGTTGACACAATCGGGTGGCGTGGCTTCAAAGCTCTTCTGCATCGCACCAAGCCGTTCGAGGGATCCCGCAGGATCCTTGCCGCCCTTGACCTCAATGGTCGCCGCATCTCGTACACGGCCACCGAGGTCCTGCCGGAACAAGATGTCCGGTTCCGATCCGAACCGCATCGAGTAGCCATTGGGCAGTCGAAACTCTGTCCCGTCTGCGCTCTGGTCTAGTATCATCTTTCGACTGCCCAGCCAGTTTCTTATGCGAGTCTTCACCAGATTCTCTGCATCCCGACCGATGATGTTTCGAAACGTCCCATCCAACCCAATACCCATGTTGGCGATTATGTTCCGGTAACCATTCTCCAAGGTCCAGTTTGTAGTCCCTTCAATGATGGACGAAATCACTGCGTTGTAAAGTCGAGCAACATCGAGGCTACGTTCTTCCTTGATAGGAGTCTTGCGTGACCCGTCCTCCCACGACGAAACTGATACAGCAATATCTGTTACACGCTTTTGAGGCAGTAGGGCGATCCCGCGGTAGTACTGCGATGTCCTAGGATGTTTTCGTAGCAGCACCGGGTGAGCGAACACCAGCTTGGGTTCTATACCTGAGCTGACGGCGTATTCCCATGCCTGCTGGCTTATCATCAGATCGTCCAACGGATGGAAATCCAGTTCATCCGAGAAACCGTCAATCAACTCCCGTAATGCGTGGTCGGTACGATGCCGTATCCTTTCGGACAGCAACGTCGATCTGAGCCGCGCGTCGCGCAGGCTGGTCACCTGCGCACCCACTTGTAGACGCACTTCCGTATCTCGCGCCTTCCGAAGCGACGCATCTGTTGGCTGGAGTTGCCCTTGCCTCGGGGGAGCATCCAGATGTCTTCGCATACGAAACCCGACTGCTCCGCGAAGTCGGACAGTATCAGGTCGACTGGCACCTCCTCACCATGGTACTGAACATTGTCGTTCACCATGATCACCGTTCCGCCGGGTCGAGTGATGCGCCCCAACTCAGCGACGACGACCGCCATTTCAAGAAAATATCCCTCTATCAGCCGGATCACGTGTTTGTTACCCAGTTCGTCGGCGTGATCTCTGAGAATGGTGAGCACTTCGTGAGTGGCCCTCTGGTCTTGGTACATCCCGATCGCGTCGTTCAGCAGGCCGGGGTTCTCGCAGTAGACATCCTGCAGCCACGCCAGTTTCGTCTTGTTCTCCACGGTCGCAGATAGCAACCGCTGCCTGAGGTCCGCAAATCCGTCCTGATCGAAGCCAAGCCAGGCGAGCTCCAGTGCGTAGGTTCGCGTATAGTCGTACCTGTTCGCGTACGGCGGCGAAGTAATCACCATGTCGAATCGCGCGTCTGGCAGCTCTCGCATCAGCTCCAGACATGAGCCGGTCATGAACTCGGGATATCCGCCTCCGTACTCCTGTTTGAGTATGTCGATGTCCTGAACCATCTCGAACAGGCGAGCTCCTAGAGCATGCTGAAACGACAGAATAGGCCCTTTGTTCACCCTCGCCCTGAGCGCTCGACCGGATCGATAGTCCCAACGGAGGTATTGACCGTCCTTTCGCGTATAGCTCACGTCTTCCAGAACGGTCATACACGCCAGATTCAAAAGACTCTGAACAGCTTGGTCATCGGAGTTGGCTATGAACTGCCGCGCTTTTGTGATCGCGGTCTCTGTAGCTTCCGGGAAGGCTGCTTGCGTAATGCTCACATGGGGGAATGCGTACTCGTCTGGTGCGGGTTCCTCTGACGCCACTCTGCTGATCAAATCTCTCCCTGCGGATTCGAGTGTTGACTTTGACACTCCATTGGCAGCTTGGGCGATCCCATTGCCTGCCAAAACACCGACGGGCATGATTTCTATCCCCGTAGCCGATTTTCCCTTGCCCGCAGCGACCAAGGGTGTGGTGCCAATGCCGGCGAACGGATCGAGAACGGCCGTCGGCTGGTATTCGTCGATGAAGCGCTCGACGAGTGTGCGCGAGAAGCCCTCTTTGTACTTCATCCATCGAAGACCGGGAACGCCACGATTCCCCTGATAGGACACGGTCTTGCGAGTGAACTCCGGGTTGACGGACAAGCGGCTGCCGAACCGTTCATGCAGGGCTCGACGTCCCTGAACGCCGCCGCCGTTGGGAGACATCACCGACTTCATCTATGCAACCTCCGGTCGATAGCGGCCGGGCGCAGTATAGCATAAGTGTTCGCAAAGGAGCCACACTTCCCGGCTCATGTCGGTCTGCACGACGCGTGCCACCTTGGCCGACGCTGCCCCTGTACGCGGCACCCGTCTAGGTGACGCCGGCTGCAACGCCCTCCAAGGCTGCCTTGGTGCTGGCGGCTATGGCGCGGTACTCCTCCAGGACGCGGACGCTGGACAGGACGGTGGGCCGGGAGGTGTCGCGGTAGTCGGTCCGCATCTCGAGCCTGCCGAGGAAGGACAGCCCCATCTCGTCGGCGATCTCCTCTCCCGCTCCCGAGCCGAAGACGTCTCCGGCGAAGTTCTCGACCACGCCCAGCACGGGCACCTTTAGCGTCTTGATCATGTTTATCGAGCGCTTGGCGTCGATCTTCGCAAGCTCCTGGGGAGTCGTGACGACCACGAAGCCGTCCAGGCTCAGGGTCTGCATCACCGTGAGCGGCGAGTCGGACGTGCCGGGCGGCAGGTCGACCAGCAGGTAGTCGAGCGTGCCCCAGTCGGTGCTCTGGAGGAGCTGGTTGATGGCGTTGTGGATCATCGGCCCGCGCCAGATCGTCGCCTCCTCCTCGTTCTTCTGGAAGAAGGCCATCGACATGACGCGCACACCGAACCGCTCCGGCGGCACGAGCTTGTTGGCCTCGCCGACCACCGGCGGCTCCGCAATCCTCATCGCCCTGACGATGTTGGGGCAGTCGATGTCGACGTCGAGGATCCCGACAGCGGCGCCGTCCTGGGCGAGGGTGACCGCGAGGTTGGCGGCGACGGTCGTCTTTCCGACGCCGCCCTTGCCGCTGTAGACGCCGATCTGGCAGCCTATGCCCGCTAGGCTGTCGGCTATGGCCCGTTTCTGCTCGAACTGGCGCTTCATCTGCTCGATCTTGGCGCGGGCCTGGGAGGCCTGCTGCGCGTTGGGCGGCTGCGGGTGTGTCATCTATTTCCTCCTCGCGGCAAAACAAGAAGCGGACGCTCTTGGCGGCGTCCGCTCCGGTTGGACCAGGTGTTGGTGATTCGGGCGCCGGTCAGTCGAGGCCCAGCTGCGCCTTGCCCTCTGCGGAGATCATGTCCGGCGTCCAGGGCGGGTCGTACACCATCTCGACCTCCACGTCCTCGACCTCCTCCAACTCCGCAATGCGCCACTCGGCCTGCTGGGCAATGTACGGGCCCATTCCGCAGCCCGCGAAGGTCAGCGTCATCTTCACCTGCACGTCGCCGTCATCGACCTTGCAATCGTAGACGAGCCCGAGATCGACGACGTTGACAGGGATCTCCGGGTCGTACACCTCCCTGAGGGCCTCCATCACTTCCTCTTTCGTCAGGACTACGGTCTCAGCCATTCGATCTTCTCCATGCAGGCGCAGTGTTACGCTCTCTCGCCGTGCAAGTCCATTCTATGTTCACAGCAGGGGAGTGTCAATTGAGAACAGGGTGGACTGGTCGTCGTCCGCCGGCCAGATGGACTCGAACCCGACCATAACCGAGAAATAGGGCAGCGACCCATGAAGGACGATGCCCAGCAGCATCGCGAATCCTCTGAGGCCATCGAGGCCATGGTATTTCTGCACCTGGGTCCCGGCTGTCGAGCTCATATCTGCATCTTGTGTCTTGTGAGGCGCTGGTCCGGATGCTATCGGCCGGGTTTACCGCCCCTCACGCTCAGGTATTCTTTGAGGAAAGCCCGGTTCTCATTGAACTCCTCCAGCTCTTCCTTGGAGATAAAGGCGTTGTCGGCGGCGGCGGCGTCCAGGGGCGTCGTTCCCAAGGCGTTCTTTGCATTCACGTCCGCTCTCGACTCGACCAGGAACACAGCCATCTCCTTGATGCCGAAGAATACCGCCCACTCGAGAGGCGATCCCTGGTACGTATCCCGCGCTCCTATGTCGATGTCGGCGCCGTTGTCCAGGAGGACCCTCGCGATCTCCCTGTTGTCCTTGAGGACTGCCAGGTGCAGCGCAGATGCCCCAGCGAAAGGGAATCCCGGCGGGATGAATGTCTCGTTCGGGTCCGCGCCGGACTCTACGTGGGCCAGCACTGCTTCCGAGTTTCCCTGGTCTATGGCGTCCAGAAGGGGCAAACGCGTTTGGCTAGGCTTACCGCCCCTCGCGCTCAGGTATTCTTTGAGGAAAGCCCGGTTCTCATTGAACTCCTCCAGCTCTTTCTTGGAGATAAAGGCGTTGTCGGCGGCGGCGGCGTCCAGGGGCGTCGTTCCCAAGGCGTTCTTTGCATTCACGTCCGCTCCCGACTCGACCAGGAACACGGCCATCTCCTTGATGCCGAAGAATACCGCCCACTCGAGAGGCGATCCCTGGTACGTATCCCGCGCTCTTATGTCGATGTCGGCACCGTTGTCCAGGAGGACCCTCGCGATCTCCCTGTTGTCCTTCAAGACTGCCAGGTGCAGCGCAGATGCCCCAGCGAAAGGGAATCCCGGCGGGATGAATGTCTCGTTCGGGTCCGCGCCGAACCTCATGTGATCTCGCACTACGTTCGCGTCGTCCTGGTCTATGGCGTCCAGCAGGGGCATGCCTGGAGGCTTTGGCCCGCAGGCGAATGACCCCAGCAGAACTAATGCAATCAGGGTTGTAATGCCAATCCTGGCTCTCTCTGGCATAGCTGTCTTCTCCCTCAACGTCAGGAGTAATCGAACGGATAAACTGTAAACGGCGTCAAGACGAGCTTATACCAATTCATTTTGAGTGCGCCGTAAAGCCGTCATTCCCGCGAAGAGCCTGCCCCGTACGCGATACGGGGCGGGAACCCACTCCCTGGCCGCATATACGGCGGCATCACGGTGACTTGGTATTAGACAGGATCAGGGCAGGTCTACGCCAGTGACCGGGGAAGGCGGGTTTCAAACCCGCCGCTACGATTTGAATTGATGGCGTAGTCACAATGAATTGGTATAAGTAGGGCTACAGAGTTCTTCCAGACCTCCCTGGACCAGGAAGGGAGAGGTCTTGTCTGGGATTTCCCATATGGGAGCCCCCAGGCTCATAGGGCATCCCAGACGAGATAGTAGCATCATAGTCAGGTCCTGCAAAGCCGGTGTACTTGTTGCCAGGGCCTTCCCAAAGTCCGTTCGTGGTGAGCCTGTCGAACCACAATTGGGGCCTTCGACAAGCTCAGGCCGAACGGCAAGGTACGACCCTATCTCAACAATGGAAAGGCCCTGACTCGTTGCAATGGGAATAAATGCCGACAAGGGGGCCGCCCCCTGCTACCATTATCAGTTGGGGTGATTAGATTGAGTGACTACCAGAACCAAGACATTCGCAACCTGGCCATCATAGCCCACGTCGACCACGGCAAGACCACCCTGGTCGACGCGCTGTTGAAGCAGGGCCAGGTCTTCCAGGCCCACCAGCAGGTGGGCGCATTGATTATGGACACAAACCCACTTGAGCGGGAGCGCGGCATTACGATCCTGGCCAAGAACGCCTCGGTCTCATACGGCGGCGTCAGGATAAACATTATCGACACGCCGGGCCACGCCGATTTCAGCGGCGAGGTGGAGCGCGTCATGAATATGGCCGACGGGTGCCTGCTGCTGGTCGACGCCGTCGACGGCCCCATGCCCCAGACCACCTACGTACTGCGTCAAGCCCTCCAGCAGGACGTTACCCCGATGGTCGTCATTAACAAGATCGACCGTCCCGAGGCCCGCGTGGCGGAGGTAGACGCGATGGTCCAGGACCTGTTCCTGGAACTGGCTACGAGGGAGGAGCAGCTGGACTTCCCTGTGCTCTACACCTCGGCCCGCCAGGGCTATGCCACCACGGACCCGGACGTGCCAGGGACGGACATGCAGCCTCTCTTCGAGGCGATTCTGGAGTCGGTGCCGCTGCCCGCCGGCGACCCCCGCGCCCCGCTTCAATTGCTGGTGGCGGCCCTGGACTACGACAACTACCTGGGTCAGGTGTCCGTGGGCCGCATCTCAAACGGCACGCTCCGGCTGCGGGACGACGTGGCCCTGCTGGGCCGCGACGGCGAGGCCACTACTCACAACATCGAGCGCATCTTCGTGTTTCGAGGGATGGAGCGAGTCGAAGTACCGGAGGCCCGTGCCGGGGACATCGTGGCCGTGGCTGGGCCTGAAGGCGTGTCCATAGGCGATACCATTGCTTCGCCCGAGAGCTCTGAGGCCCTGCCGACTATCGCCGTCAACGAGCCCACGGTGCGCATGACCTTCGCGGTGAGCACCTCGCCCTTCATGGGCCGGGAGGGTGTCCACTGCACCTCCCGCAATCTTCACGAACGGCTGGCCAGAGAGCTGCGGACGAACATCAGCCTCCGGGTAGATCCCACGCCCAGCCCGGACGTGTTCGTCGTCGCCGGACGGGGCGAGCTGCACCTGTCGATCCTGGTGGAGACGATGCGCCGGGAACAGTTCGAGTTCCAGGTGTCCCGCCCCACGCCAGTCACCAAGGTGATCGACGGCAAGGTGTACGAACCCTACGAGATTCTGAGCATCAGCACTCGAGAAGAGTACCTGGGTGCGCTGACCGAGCACCTCTCCGCCCGTATGGCCCAGATGCGGGACATGAGGTACGGCGCCGACGGCTATGTCCACATGGAGTACAAGATACCCACCCGGGGTTTGATCGGGTTCAACGCCTTCTTCCTCCGGATTACGCGCGGCGACGGAGTGAAGAGCGGAATCTTCACCTCCTACGAGCCTATGGAGGGTGAAATAGAGACCCAGCGCGGCGGCGTACTGGTGGCGTCGGAGGGCGGCACAGCCGTCACCTACGGTCTGCTAAACGCCCAGGGCAGGGGCGATACTTTCATCGACGCGGGCGCTGCAGTCTATGAGGGGATGATCGTCGGCTCCCACCGCCGCGAAGGCGACATCGACGTCAATGTCTGCAAGGAAAAGAAGCTAACCAACATGCGGTCTTCGACGGCGGAAGTGACCAAGCGCCTCAACTCCACCATAAATATGAGCCTCGAGGAGGCCCTGGCGTTCATCTCCGACGACGAGCTGCTGGAAGTCACACCCCTGAATCTTCGTCTCCGCAAGACCGAGCTCGCTGCGTCGGGCCGCAAGCGTCAACGCCGCAACAGGGCCCGCGCCCGGGACTAGGCAAGTTACCGTTCATACTTGATGGGGCGCAGGACCGGGGGCTGCTGGCAGCTGCACCCCTCATCCCTTCGACATGCTCAGGGCAGGCTCCAGTCTTCTCCCGCCAAGGGAGTAATACCAATTCATTTTGAGCGCGCCGTAAAGCCGTCATTCCCGCGAAGAGCCTGCCCCGTACGCGATACGGGGCGGGAACCCACTCCTGGCCGCACATATACGGCGGCATCACGGTGACTTGCTATTAGATACTCGCATACAAACTGCCTCCTAAATCGATAGGCAACATCCTACACCTGCCCGGCGTGGTACTGCGGGAAATAAATCAAGATGTCGATAGTCTGCGCGAGGCACTATTCATTGCTTCCTGGGCAACAGGCAAGTTATTCAACCCAGATTAGATAGAGGAGGTACGGCATGGCGAAACTGAATCTGCGCATCGCAGCACCGGTCGCAACGGTGGTAGCGCTCATATTGGGAGTAGGCGGCTGGCTGGCATACACGGCCGTTGCAGACGAGAAGGCTTGCACGGAGTCTACGCCTGCGACGGCGTACACGGTGACATCTAAAACAGGGCCTTATGTACTAACGCTTAAGGCCAGGGGCAAGCAGTACCACGCGATAATCACTGTGGAAGGCAGCTCCTATTTCACCGAGTCGATCTTCGACGGAGAGGGCACCGAGTACAACCGCGATGAAATAGACGCGGAATGGGTTGCTACTCCCAACGACGGAGAATTCGGGGACTTCGATACATTCCCGTTCAACGCGGGGTCTCTCTGCCCTGACCTCTCCGGCACTGAATATGTAGGCGAAGGGCAAGCAGGGGGAGCCTCTGCATCTCATTACAGGGCAATAGCAGACGGCGCATCTGG
This sequence comes from Dehalococcoidia bacterium, assembly GCA_965261325.1. Taxonomy (GTDB): domain Bacteria; phylum Chloroflexota; class Dehalococcoidia; order Lucifugimonadales; family CAJWER01. Next base: position 809,682 of record CBDHCU010000009.1, on the reverse strand, counting down.
GAGCAGTGGCGACGAGAGTAGGGGATGGGATCTCTGGGTCGATAGGGACGGGTGGCTTGTCCAAGCAACAAGGGACTACGGCGAAGGGGTCAGTCCAAATGTCACGGTGACCTCCACGGGCGGGACGGACCCGATTGTCATTCCCTCTGCCGGTACGCGCTGAGGGAGACGGATGCCGAACGGATACAGATTCAACGTATGGCAGAGCAACCGATGGCCAGTGGTACTGGAACCTGAAGTCGCCATACGGCGAAGGCGCGGTGGCGAAGGGTGGAGGAAACTACCCACCTAGTACTGCTTCAATCTAAATATGACAGAACCCTCGGATTGCCGTCATTCCCGCGAAAGCGGGAACCCAGAGGGGCGGGGGGCTGGACGTTCGCCAAAACTACCTTGAATCGATACTAGGTTACGTCTAGCGACATGCAGGACCAACCTGCCATCACGGCCATGGGGAGATGGTCTGCTTGCCCAGCTGGGGCCAGGCGGCGGGCGCGCCGGCTTTCTCCAGCCGCTGCTCGATGGGCAGGCTCTCATCCCAGCGGTACGCGATGAAGCGCATGCCGTTGGTCCCGCCCGACTCCTCAGATGCGAGCCAGACCGCGGGCGCCTGCATCACCTCCGGTCGGATGAGGGATTCCCGGTCGGACACCATGTCCTGGGGAATGATGTTGGTGTCGGTCGTACCGCCGGGGACGAGGACGTTGGCCGTAACTCCGGTGCCCTCCAGCTCCTGGGCCATGAGGGCGACGAGGGCCTCGTGGCCGGCCTTGGACGGGCCGTAGGGACACAGCCCCGCACGATACATGGAGTCGACGCTGGTCGTGACTCCGATGATCCGGCCCCACCCCTGGGCGAGCATGCGGCCCACGGCCGCCCGCGCCATGTAGAACGGCCCACTGGAGTTGACGGCGACTATCCTGCTCCACGTCTCGGGTGTGATGTCCCAGAAGCTGGTCCGGCCGCCGGAGCCGCGCGCCGAGGGGTTCATCATCCCCGCGTTGTTGACCAGGACGTGAAGGCCTCCGAGACCGGCTATCGTCCTGCGGACCGCTTCCTCGGCACTATCGGGGTCCGAGACATCGCAGACCAGGGCCAGGACGCGGTCGTTATCGCCAACTGCGCGGACTTCGTTGGCGGTCTGCTCGAGCCAGGCTTCGTCGACGTCCAGCATTGCGACCCGGGCCCCGGCCCGCACCAGGGCCAGGGTCATGGCGCGCCCCAAGCCGATGGGGCTGCCTGCGCCGGTTACGATCGCGACTTTCCCGGCCAGCGTTCCGTCTTTCATCTCGCGTTCCTCAATTCATCCGCATGTGCCATTGGACCCACAAAAGTAGAGGGGGACCCATTTCGATGGACAGAACCCCAGCGGCTCTCGGGCGCGAGAGCCTGGGGCGGAGGATGGGAATCTGGTGACCCGCCTCGGACTTGAACCGAGAACCTACTGATTAAGAGTCAGTTGCTCTGCCAAATTGAGCTAGCGGGCCGATAGTAAGGGGAAGCGGCATCGGGCTCGGAGGCCATGTCTCAGCTACGCAATTGTAGGCGGAGGGCCGCGGCAGCGTCAAGGTTGTGTAAGGGCCTTTCCAAAGTCCGTTCGTGGTGAGCCTGTCGAACCACAATTGGGGCCTTCGACAAGCTCAGGCCGAACGGCAAGGTACGACCCTATCTCAACAATGGAAAGGCCCTGAGGTTGTGTGGGATGGGTGTTATCTACGGGCGCGGACCATCGAGACCGCCCCTGGCGCACGGGCAGCGTCCTGGATTCCCGGCGGAAGCCGGAGTGAAGAGTCGGGCAAGCTCAGGGCAGGCTTCGAGTACGGGCAGGCTTTTCGCCGGAATGACGATTATGCAAAGGTCTCCTTGGTGGGAAGAGGCCTCGATTCGGTTGCTGGTTGTCTTGTTTCGCTTCTCCTCCCAGATCCACCACCTAATTTGGACGGATGGCGTGACGGACTGCCTCTGAGGCTATGGCTGTGCACCTTGCCGGGGATGGGTTCCCGCCTTCGCGGGAATGACGGAGGTGGGGGATTTGGGTCCTTGTGTCTCGTGGACACCCTACAGGGCCAAGCCTATAATGGATTCCGTTCAGTGGGGGCCTGCCCGGAGGAGGGCGCTTTCGTCCGATGTGAGCGGCGGGCCCAACAGACCGAACCAGGAGGCCGCATGACAGCCAGCGAGCTGCCCCAGTCGGAAGTCCCAATCGTCCCGCCGCGCATACTGCTGGGTCCGGGACCCAGCACGGCGCACCCCCGCGTCCTGCAGGCCATGATGACGCCGATGATCGGGTACCTCGACCCCGACTTCGTGAAGATAATGGACGAGGTGTCGGAGCTGCTGAGGCGCGTCTTCGAGACGGAGGACAGCCTGACGCTGTCCGTGTCGGGGACGGGGTCCGCGGGGATGGAGGTCGGGATCAACAGCCTGCTGGAGCCAGGCGACACGGTGATCATGTGCGTGTGCGGGTTCTTCGGGCACCGGATGGAGGACATGGCGGAGCGGATTGGCGCGAACGTGGTGGTACTGGAGAGCGAGTGGGGCAAGCCGTTCCCCGCGGAGATGCTGGAGTCGGAGCTTCGGAAGCACGAGCGGGTGAAGCTGGTCACGATCGTACACGCAGAGACGTCTACGGGCGTCCTGCAGCCGATCCGCGAAGTTTCGGCGCTTGCGAAGGGGCACGATGCACTGTTCATGGTCGACGCGGTGACCTCGCTGGGCGGCAACAGGGTCGAGTTCGACGACGTGGGCATCGACTACTGCTACTCGGCTTCCCAGAAGTGCCTGGCCACCCCGCCAGGCATGGCTCCCGTCGCGGCGAGCCAGCGAGCGCTGGAGGTGGTCAGATCCCGACAGCAGAAGCCGACGTCCTGGTACCTCGACCTGGGCCTGATCGCCAACTACTGGGGGCCCGAGCACGTCTATCACCACACGGCGCCTGTCAGCAACATCGTCGGCCTGCGCGAGGCGCTGCGAATCGTCCTGGAAGAGGGCCTCGACGAGAGGGCAGCGCGGCACCGCCGCAACGCCCGGGCGCTCCGGAAGGGGCTGGAGGCGCTCGGCCTGGAGCTCGTGGTCGACGAGGAGCACAGCCTGGACCAGATCACGCCCGTGTGGATACCGGAAGGCGTGGACGATCTGGAGGTCAGGCAGGTCCTGCTTCGCAGGTACACGATCGAGATCGGGCGAGGCCTGGGCGACTTCGCGGGCAGGGTGTGGCGCATCGGGCTGATGGGCGAGTCGAGCAGGGCGCACAACGTGCTGGCCTTCCTGTCCGCGATGGAGGAGATTCTGCCTGGGGTGGGCTACGAGGTGGCGCAGGGAGCCGGCGTCGCCGCCGCCAGCAAGTTCCTCGCGACAGGGTGACATGAGACATATCCCCCTTGTATTCCCGCTCTCGTTCGCGGTAATACTCGTCGTTATCTTCTTCACGAGCGCCTTCGCCATCGCCGACGGCGCAGTCGGCAGGGAAGCACAGGCTACCGAAGCCGACGCGGAGTACGAGTGGTACGAGTCGACGGCGATCCTGGTCTGCCCGCTGCACTGAATCCAAAGCCTTCAGGAGATTCCGCATGAGCCGATTCGAGGATAGGGTGGCCATAGTGACGGGCGCCGGTTCAGGCATAGGCCGTGCGATCGCTTCGCGCCTGGGCAGCGAGGGCGCCCGGATAACGCTGGTCGACTTCGACAGCGAGCTGGCCGAACAGGCTGCCGGCGAGATGTCGGCCGCCGGCGCTGAGGTCATCACGGTGGTCGGCGACGTGGGGGAGGCCGAGACCGCGAAGCGCGCAGTCGACGAGGCCATGAGCGAGTGGGGACGGGTCGACGTGCTGGTGAACAACGCGGGCATAGGCGGCGACGTCGGCAACATCTGGGAGCTGCCCGTGGAGGAGATGGACAGGGTCTACAAGACGAACCTGCGAGGCGTCTACCTATTCACCCACTACGCCGTGCCGCCCATGCTGGAGAGGGACTACGGGCGCATCGTGAACATAGCCTCGATCGCTGGGAAAGAGGGAAACCCGCGCATGGTTCCCTACTCGTCCACCAAGGCGGCGGTCATCGGGCTGACCAAGTCCGTGGGCAAGGAGCTGGCCCGGACGGGCGTCAGGGTGAACTGCGTAACGCCGGCGGTGGTGCGGACGCGGATTCTCGAGCAGCTTACCGACGAGCAGGTCGGGTACATGGTCGAGCGGATACCAATGGGCCGGACCGGCGACGTCAGCGAGGTCGCGGCGCTGGTGGCCTGGCTCTCGTCGGAGGAGTGCTCGTTCACGACGGGCGGCGTCTTCGACATAAGCGGCGGCCGCGCTACGTACTGAGCGAACCCAGTAGGAGGAAGGGAGATCTGTATGAGGATCTTCGACATACGGGCTGGCGACGAGTTCACAGAGTATTCCGAGGTGCCCTTTCAAGTGGAACACAATGAGGCCGTACTCGAAAACTGGCTGGAGTCCAACCCTGACAGCATCCTGGATGACAGCCGTATCCTGATAACCGGGCGTCAAGTATCCACTAATCTGGGAGGATTCATCGACCTGATCGGCGTGGACCGCGAAGGGAACGTGATCGTTGTCGAATTGAAACGCGACCGCACACCTCGGGACACCATTGCTCAGGCCCTGGAATACGCGTCCTTCGCGGCGCGGCTTGACGCCAATCAACTTGAGCGCATTCTCCGTCAACACGAGAACGACGAGTCTCTCAGCCTTGCAGAGCACCACCGGGAGTATTTCGAGTTAGGCGATACCGAAGCCGTGTCGTTCAACAAGGACCAACATATCGTTGTCGTTGGACAGGACGTCACCCCCCAGATCAGGCAGACCGCTGCCTACCTTCGCTCCAAGGGGATCAAGGCAACGTGCGTGGAGTTCACGTTCTTCCAGTCGGGCGAAGGCAATCGGATACTGTCCCAAGACATTGTCGTCGGCAAGGATACGGGGAAGGCTGCCCCAGTTGAATCCGGTTCACTTCCCAGAACCACAGAAGGCTCATTCCTTGCGTCATGTGACGAGTATGGCAGGGTCGTCTTCGCAAGTATTCTCGATATGGCCAAAGAGAAGTCCATGCCCATACATTGGGGGGCAAAAGGCTTCTCTTTGAATGTGGACCTGAACGGAGTCCACGCTGCTATATGCTATGGGTACCCTCCCAACGCCGTCTATAAGCAATCTTTGTACACGGCCTTGGGTGATGGTCCAGGTGGAGTCAAGAGGAAGACAGCGATTCCAGATCAGATCAATCGGTCCCTACGAGAGCAGGCCGTGGCTACAGATCTTTTCGTCTCTGCGGGCCAAGAACTAAAGTGTCATATTTCTCGGGAACTGACGAACTCGGAGGTAGGTGCTCTCCTGAAGTGGTGCGAGTCCGTGGAGGAATCCATCCGGAAATACGGGCTTAAGCAGTAGCGGGCCACGAATTGAGGCAGCGCTGATGATCATCGACTCTCACGCCCACGCGTTCCCGCCGCTGGGAGGACCTTCCGGGTTCGTGTCGCAGGCGCGTCACGCCATGTACACGCAGCACGGTCTGGCGTACCATCACCAGCCGGTCCGCCGGCTGGCCGACCACGCTCCCGTATCCCGGCAGACCCTGTGCAATGGCGAGGACGTGACGATGGGCGGGCTGACCGACGTGGACTTTCGCGGGGGTGGGTTCGGCCGGCTCGCGTGGACCGCGGACGGCGAGGAGTGCTACCTGCAGTACTTGCCGCCGACGCTCGCCAACCTGTCCGCGCCGCCGGAGCTTATGGTGGCGCAGATGGACTACGTGGGGGTCGACCGGGCCGTGCTGCAGACGGGGCACCTGTACGGCAGGCTGAACGGGTACCTGGCGAAAGCGGTCCAGAGATTCCCGGACCGGTTCTGGGGGCTCGCGATGATCGACGAGTGGCGGGCCGACTCGCCGACGCAGCTACGGACGCTGGAGAGGGCCATTGGCGACCTGGGTCTGCACGGCCTGTGGTTCCAGACGAGTGCGCTGGAGCAGCACGGGCGGGCCGAGACGGTGGACGACGCGGCCTTCCGGCCGTTCTGGGACCGCGTCCGCGACATGGGGATACCGGTGTACCTGAACGTGACCGCCGCCGGTCCGGGTCCCGAACCGTACCTGAAGCAGCTGGCGTCGCTGGAGCGCTGGCTACAGAGGTACACGGACATCCCCGTCGTCTACCCCCACGGGCTGTCGCTCTACAGGTTCATGCGTGACGGCGAGGTATCGATACCGGAGGAGGCTTGGCGGGCGCTAGAGGCTCCCAACCTGGTTGCGGAGGTCCTCATTCCGATATTCCAGGGCGCGGTCTGGGAGTACCCATACACCGAGGCGCAGCCAATCATACGAGAATACTACGAGCGGCTGGGGCCGGGAAGGCTGGCCTGGGGCTCGGACATGCCCAACGTGGAGCGGCACTGCACCTACAAGCAGTCGCTCGACTACCTGCGCCTGCACTGCGACTTCATCCCGCCTGAGGATATGGCGAAGATATGCGGCGGGAACATCGCCAGGGTGTTAGGGGGCAGGGAGCTGCACATGGCACTATAATCCGTTTACGAAGCGAGGCAGGGCTGTTCGTCAACCGAATGCTGATACTGGCGGCCTGAATATGAGAGAGTACGAGAATAATCGGGAGCATTATGAACGATGAGCGTCGAGTTCGCACGCCAGATGGAGCGTGAGGCTGAACGGATCGCCGAGAGAGCTGGGTATCGCTATGGAATCAAACCTTGGTACAGCTATGCGGAGTCGTTCGAAGAGCCGACTGCGCGGATATTCGTAGGATCGCACCCTGCGGGTGGACGGAAGTCTAAGCGACTGGACCAGGAAGATAGATATTCTGAACGAGTCTACCAGGATCCAGGATACAGTTCTTGGATTGACGAGCGTTGGGAAAAGCCTAAGTCCAGTTCACCATCCCCTGCTGGACAAGCTCGACTTCAGAAGAACGTCCACAAGGTGTTCGAGGCTATGTATGGGAGCGCCGATTGGGAGCGAGTTCTCAGAAGCACTCCTTCGTTCAATGTCATCCCATTCAGGGTTCCCGACATGGATAGTATGCCGAGCCGAGCGTGGAGTGACGGATACGACTGGTTTCAGAGAGTGATAGAACAGAGGAGCATTAGATGAGCAGGAGAACCATCGGAGGCCTGATCATGGGCGGAGGCATCGGCGGAGCCATCTTGGTAGTCGCATTGATGGTGCCCCTGACGCCCGAGCTGATCATCGCCACCACCTTTAACGGCGCAGTAATCACGCTGGGCTACGCACTGCTCCGCAGCGAGAAAGGCGCGTAGCGCCTGGTGAAGCTGTTCAGGGTGAAAAACCTGAGGCCGCGTCTGATCATCTACAACGGCAATGCTGACGGAGAGCTGTCGCCATGGGCGGCTCTCCGCAAAACCGAGGGCGAGTGCATCGACGTACGACCAAAAGCCAATTCTTACATTAAGACAGGCACAATCGCCCAAGGCCCCTTAGCCGGAACAATGATAGTAGCTCTTCCAAGCCTGTCCCAATTCGGCGGTGATGACTTATTCCAGAAACTAGGCGAATTGCGTGATTCGCGGCCTGGCCTCTTCGTGTAGGAGCGGTGGCATGGGAACGTTCAGCGTAGCAATCGAAATCGGCGACCTGCGCGGGGAGAAGTTCGAGGAGGTGGATGCCCTGGTGGACACCGGCGCAACCACGACGGTGATCCCCGGCTCCACGCTGAGGCGGCTTGGCATCGCTCCCACCAGATGTGAGACGTTCGAGTATGCCGGGGGCGAACGCGTCGATCTGGACATGGCCGAGGCCAAGGCGCGTGTGGCAGGGCGAGAGACCACCACCTGGGTCATATTCGGCGAGGAAGGGACCGCGGCCCTTCTGGGCGCCTACACGCTGGAAGGCGTGTTCCTCGGAGTCGACCCCTACGGCCAGAAGCTCATACCCGTGCAGGGGCTGCTGAAGTAGCTCGCACATCGTTCAGACACTTCCCTCTCCCCCTTCACTTCTCCTCTGCGCTCTCCGCCTTTTCCTGAGCTGTCGAAGAGTGCCCTCTGTGGTGAAAACTGCCCCCTTGACAAACCCCCACCCGATCCCTCATAGCGGACATCGTCCGCCGCGAGACCAACGACGGCGAAACCATCGTCCGCTTCTACCTCGACGTCATCGAGGGAAAGCTAAACGACGACGGCTTCGAAGTATGCCACAGGCTCGAAGCCGCCGAGCAAGTCCACGCCATCGCACCCGGGCTCGTCTCCGAATACATAGCCCAGCTCACCGGCCTCGAATGCAACCACGTCTTACGCCGCCGGCACACCCGCGACACCACCGTCGTTCCCGCGAAGAGCCTGCCCCGTACCCGATACGGGGCGGGAACCCACTCCTTGGCCGCACATATACGGCGGCATCACGGTGAATTGGTATTACCCCTGTTTGACCAGCTTCTGCATCGACCGCAGATTCTTGCCTGGCATCATCGCCGCGAACTCCGCCAGTGACACCTCTGCGACGTATATGTCGCCCCTAGAGTCCACCGCGATCCCGTGTGGGGCGTAGAAGCGCCCGGGCTGGTCTCCGTAGGACTCGGCGCCAAGCCTGGCAACGACCTCGCCGCCCTGGTCGAATATCGTCACCCGCGGCCCAAGGTTCTGTCCCTCCGCGTTCGAGCTCAGGCCGGCGAAGTACTCGCCCACGTAGACGAGCGTGCGGCTGCCCCTGCTGTCCGCGTAGACGCAGGCCGCGCGCGACAGGTTCACCCACTGGGTCTGGTACTCGCCCGACGTGTCGAACACCTGGATGCGCCGGTTGTCCCGGTCCGCCACGTAGACCCAACCGTCGCCGTCTATCGAGATGTTGTGGACGATGTTGAAGTGCGCCGGGAACGTGCCCGACTCTCCCCATGACTCGATCAGCCTTCCGTCCGGGGAGTACCGGTGGACACGGGCGTTGCCGTACCCGTCCGACACCAGCAGCTCGCCATTGCGGGGATCGACCGCGACGTGGGTAGGCCTGTGGAACGGCTGTCCGCTCATCGCTGCGGCGGGATCGCCGGAGCGGCCGATCGTCATCAGCAGCTTGCCCTCGGGCGTCAGCTTGCGGACCGTGTGGTCGCCCACGTCCACGCAGTAGATCGAGTCGTCGGGACCGACCGCTATGCCGTGGGCCAGGACGAAGATGTCCTCGCCCCAGGACCGCAGGAACCTGCCCTCCCTGTCGTAGACGATGACGGGGTGGGCGCTGCGGTTGAAGACGTAGACGTTGTCCCTGGAGTCCACGGCAACCGCCGTAGCGTCGTTGTACTCCCAGCCGTCGGGCAGGCTGCCCCACTCCTCGCCCGTAATCTCATAGGTGAACTCTCCGCCGCCAAGAGTCGCCATAGTTGTCCTACCTCCGTGATTCTCTGTGTTCTCTGTGGTGGAAATTGGGGCGTCAGGGCCGTTCCAGGAGGACGGTCACGCCCATGTCCCGGTACTTCTGCCGCGTCGCCGAATCGTAGTTCCTGAAACAGACAGCGACCTCCGAGTCGCGCAGCTGCCGCACGACGTGGCTCACGCAGTCGTCCACGGTCTTGAAGGGGTGGTCGGGATGCGCCTCGAGGCTGAACGTGAGGTCGGCGGGGCCGAATGACAGGCAGTCCACGCCCTGCTTCGCCAGCATCCGCGCCTTGGTCACCGCCTCGACCGACTCGATCTGCATCCAGAGTACGCCCGTCTCCTGCCACCAGGCGGCGTACTCATGCATGTCCGGGCGCTCCGCGAGCCCGACGCGGGTCTGGCCGCCCCAGCTACGAATGCCCGTGTGCGGGTAGTAGAAGTTGGCGACCGCCTCGTCGACCGTCTCCTCCGTCTCCACCTGCGGGATCTCGACCCCCGTAGGGCCCAGGTCCAGATAGTTGCCGACCAGGTAGGTGTGCTGCGTGTGCTTGATGCGGAACTGGACGGGTATGCCCATCTCCGCCGTCATCGCGCAGAAGGCGGTCAGCCGCTCCTCGTGATAGGGGGCGTGCTGGCTGTCGACCGACACGAAGTCGTAGGGGCCGGTCGGCATGAGCGCGGCGAGGTCGTCGCGCCCCATGGTCACGGGTACGGCGAGGCCGAGGACGTCGTCCCCGCTCCGTATCCTCTGCTTCAGGTTCATACTGCATCTCCGACCAAAGAGTGATTAGAGGCCACCGCCCATTATACCGGCAACCGCTCGTCGTCGCCGATCCCTTCTTTCCCGGAGCAGGGCCTTTCCAAAGTCCGTTCGTGGTGAGCCTGTCGAACCACAATTGGGGCCTTCGACAAGCTCAGGCCGAACGGCAAGGTACGACCCTATCTCAACAATGGAAAGGCCCTGTTCCCGGAGGCTGGCCCAACATGTAGCAGCGAGGACACGATATGGCTGGTCTCTCAAATGGACTCCCTTCGCTGGCAGCTCTCCATCATGGTCGAGTTCCTCGCAGCCCTTGAAGGAATCCCTACCCCGTGAAGGACTCTGAGACATAGGCCGGACCGTGACCTCTCACTCGGGAAACATCTTGGATGGAGGATGAGCGCATCTTCGCAGGACACACCTCTCCTCTCCTCGGCTGGATAGCGAGCCTCTTTCAAACGGTGCTCGCACTCCGCTCCATTTCTCGACATAGAGCTATGATCTTGGCTCAGCGACTCGGCATACAACCAACCGCCGTTCTCTCGCCTCCATGACCTTGAAAGGCCTGCCCCATTAGGGAAAACGCTCCCGCTGCCCCAGGGTGTTTTGTCACCGACAGGACGCGGACACCAGGCAAATGACCTGGCCTCCCGTGGGGCTAGAATCGCAGGGAAGAGGGCGTGCTATCATGGGTTCGATTTCCACGTTCGGCGACCCGACCAAATCAACTGCGCGAAGCGGCGGATTATTGAAGTGAACGCGATGGCCGGCAAGACATCCTTGAAGTCAACGAAGGTCGAAAAGAAGGACGGCGCGGAGCCGGTCCTCCTCTCAGGCGGCAATCCTCAGATCGCGAAGGCGGACGGCGACGCCCCCATGCAGGCCTATATCGCGGCCATGCCAGGCTGGAAAAGCGATGTCGGGCGCCGCCTCGACGACCTCATCGTGCGGAACGTGCCTGACGTGCGCAAGGCCGTGAGGTGGAACTCGCCCTGGTATGGCGTCGAGGGCGAGGGTTGGTTCGTGAGTTACCACGTCTTCACCCGCTACGTGAAGGTGACCTTTCTCAATGGCGCGTCGCTGCGACCCGTCCCACCCGGCTCAGGCAAGGACCCGGACTCGCGCTGGATCGACATCTACGAGGGCGAACTAGACGAGACGCAGATGGCGACGTGGGTCCGGCAGGCCAGGGCCTTTCCAAAGTCCGTTCGTGGTGAGCCTGTCGAACCACAATTGGGGCCTTCGACAAGCTCAGGCCGAACGGCAAGGTACGACCCTATCTCAACAATGGAAAGGCCCTGCGGCAGGCGGCAACCCTGGCCGGCTGGCGTGGGTTCTGACAACCTGTGAACTTCGATTCGTCATCGGTTACAAGACCGGATGAAGGGCTTCTTTGACCTCTTCATCGGGCAGATTCCGGACGGGTGACGTACCGGCATAGCAAATGGCGCGATTGCTCCTCAAGCGACTGGTCGACGACCGGAGCCTGCTGCTGGGGGTCTTCGCCGGCGTCGTCTTGACGACGACTATCGCGGCAGCGGGGCCGGCATACCTGAACTCCCTGGAGCAGCTGTCCTTCCGAACTTCTGTCGGCAGTATCGGCGGGCGGTTTCTGGGCGCGGACATCTTCGCGACGAACGTCGCCCTCTCGGACCGCACGATGTCAGCGGCCGAGGACGCCGTCGCGAAGGGGGCTGAGCGCCACCTGTCGCCGGCCTACGCGGGGCACACGACCTACGTGAGGAGCAGCCCCCTTCTCGTGGGGATTCCCGGGCGCGAGCTGCCCGACGAGAGGAGCAGGGAGATACTCCTGCGGGGCTTCCTGCAGTCGCTGTCGGGGCTGGACGAGCACGCCGCGCTGACGGAGGGCCGGTTGAACGAGGGCGGCGTCGCCCAGTGGCCGCGCGGCCCGCTCGTCGAGGCGGTCATCTCCCGCCAGACTGCCGAGAGGTTCGGGATCGGGGCGGGTGACACGCTGTCGCTGGCGACGGTGGTCGAGGTCAATACGAGGATCTCGGCCATCGTGACGGGGGTGATCGAGTCCGCCGACCCCAATGGGGAGTTCTGGGCCGAGGCCGAGGTGTACCTGGACCCCGCGCCGCTGTTCGAGACGCCGCCCTACGGCGTGAGAGTGGACCCGGACGATCCGCCCATCGGCCTGTTCGTGCATCTCGACGACCTCATAGCGGTCGTGGACGGCACGAACCCCGGAACTCTGGTCGACCCCGTTTGGTTTACCAAGCTGGACAAGGACGAGGTTGGCTCGTGGTCCGTGAGCGAGGCGACCAACCGCATCGACGCCTTCACCGAGGAGGTGAGGGAGGTGATGCCGGAGGTGGTCGTGAGGGCCGGCGGGATCACGACGACCATCGCCACGGTGGAGCGGCGGGGCTTCTTCGCGGGCGTGCCTATACTGCTGCTGCTGGCAGTCATGGGCGTGACTGTCCTCTTCTACATGGCGATGGTGGTTTCGTACCTGGTGAAGAGGCGGGAGCGCGACACGGCCCTGGCGCGGAGCCGCGGGGTCGGGACGGGAGCGCTGCTGCGAATCTACGCCGTGGAGGGGCTCGCCATTACGGGGGCTGGCACGGCTGTGGGCCTGCTCCTAGCGTTCGGGGCCGTGGCGCTGAGCGGCAAGCTCCCGTACTTCAGCCCCATGACGGGCGGCGGTCTGATGCACGTGGAGATCGAGACCGGCCCGCTTCTGTCGGCCGGGGCGGCGGCCCTGGCGTGCCTGTTGGTGCTGGTCGTGCCGGGGACGTTGAGCGCCCGCGCGGGGCTGCTGTTCCAGAAGCTGTCGGTGTCGCGCCCGCCGTCGGTGTCGTGGTTCCACCGCTACTACGTGGACGTGGCAGTGCTGGTCGTTGGAGGGCTGGTCTTCTGGGAGCTGCACAGCCGGGGGCGCGTGGTATCCGGCGGGCTATTCGGCGACGCGGGCGTGAACGAGCCGCTGCTGCTGGCCCCCGTGCTGTTCCTGGCGATGGTCGGGCTGCTCTTCGTACGGCTGTTCCCGCTGCTGCTGAGATACGTGAGCGGGGAGTCGCAGGGGGTGGTCCACGTGCTGGCGGCCTCGTCCGCGTCGGCGGCTGCGGCCGGGATCGCGCTCCGGGAGGGGGCAGGCCTGGCGGACCCCGTCAGGGGCCTGCCTCTGGCCGCGCTGGCCGGGTTCGCGCTGGCCTACGCGTATGCGGCGCGGTCCGGGAGCAGGATGGCATTCGCGGTCGGCCTGGCGGGACAGGCTGCGGGTCTCGCGGCCTTTTTCGCGCTGGAGCCTCCGGACGCGCGCGGATGGGAGTTCGTGGCCGACGTGGGGCTGGCGGCGGTCATCCCGGCCACGGCGGCCTTCCCGCTGTTCAGGACGCTGGTGCGCCGGTCGCCGGTGTGGCTGGCCATGACCCTGTGGCACATGGGCCGCAACCCGCTCCAGTACACCTGGCTGGTGCTGCTGCTCGTGCTCGTGACAGGCCTGGGCATCCTGGCCACGACCGTCGGGGGGACCCTGACTCAGAGCCGCACGGAGCGAATCCTGTACGAGGTCGGTACGGACATCCGTGTGACAGGCAGCCCGCTGTTCATCCGAGGCGGGATGCGCAAGCTGGGGGCCGATTACGAGGCCGATCCCGCGATCGAGGCGGCGTCGGCCTCCATGCGCACGTCGGGCAGCGCTGGGCCGCAGCCGTTGGAGGTGCTGGCGCTGGACGTCGACCGCTTCCCGTACATGGCATGGTTCCGCGGCGACTTCTCCGACCGGCCCATGGCAGAGGTGCTGGGCCAGCTCGCACCGGACGGCGCACAGGGGCGCGGAGGAGGCCTGTCGGGCATAGTCATCCCCGATGACGCCGTCGAGATCGGGGCGTGGGTGAAGCCGCTCGCCGAGACCACGTCGCTGGCGCTCTGGTTGGTCCTGGCGGATGCGGAGGGCAGGGTCGAGACGGTGACCACGGGGCCGCTGGGAGACGTTAACTGGCGCGTGCTACGAGGTGAGGCGCCGCCCGACCTCGTCCGACCCGTGCGGCTGGTGTCGGTCCAGATATACGAGCCAGGGTCAGGGCCGGGCCAGATCGGCTATCTGTCGCCAACTGCCACGGCGGGCTCGGTGCTCATCGACGACATCCACGCCGTCGACGCGGGCGGGTCGGTGGAGACGCTGGAGGACTTCGAGGGCGGGCTCGACTGGACGCCCTTCGTCACGTCGTTTCTGCCGACGGACATCCTGGAGAGCTCCGCGGGGGACACGCACGGTGGCGACCGCGCGGCGCTGTTCTCCTTCGGCGCCTACCGGAACATGTCGGTGCGCGGGCTGCTGCACGGCGCGGGCGGCGGCGCGCTGCCGGTGGTCGTCAGCTCGTCCCTGGCGGCGTCGATGGGACTGGAGCCAGGCGACCGCTTCATCGCCGCCGTGTCTGGAAGGCTGACGCTGGCCGAGGTGACGGACACGGTGCGGTACTTCCCGACGATGGGAGGCCGGAGCAGCAGGTTCATCATCGCGCACGTGGACACGCTCTACGAGTACCTGAACATGCTGAGCCCGGTGAAGAAGGCGGACCTGAACGAGGTGTTCGTGGCTGTATCGCCCGGCGAGGGGGCCGCCGCGGAAGAGGCGATCACGGCCGGCCGGAATGCGTCCTTCCTGGAGATCGAGAACGGGATAGCCAAGTTGGATGCGCTGTTGCTGGACCCGTTTGAGGGAGCGGGCTGGCAGGCGGTGGTGCTGCTGGCGGTGGCCGTGGCCGTGCTCTCGATTGGCTTCGGATACGCGACGTATCTGCTCCTGTTCGCCAAGGAGAGCATGAACAGCCTGGCGTACCTGCAGAGCGTTGGCATGTCGAAGGGGCACCTGGCGGGGCTACTGGCGTTCGAGAACCTGATCATCGCGGCCGCGGGCATGGGGCTGGGCACGTGGGCCGGGTTCCAGGTGAGCGAGCTGATGGTGTCGCCGCTGGCGGTGACCGAGTCGGGCGAGAGCGTAATCCCGCCGTTCATCCTCACGACGGACTGGTGGATCATGGGGCCGACGTACGCCATGTTCACGGCGATATTCGCGGGCTCGGCGGCGCTGCTGATGCGCGCCATGACGCGGCTCGACCTGCAGGCCATCGCGCGTGCCGGGGAGGCGTGAGGGGCTGGCCTTAGCTGCACGGGGGCATCGGCTGCTGGACTCCTACGGGCGTTGGTCACTTGCTGATAGCCGTGGTACCCGTTTGACATCTGGCCGTATTGAGACCTAACATACGAATCACAATAGAAATGTAGGCGGTGAAAACCATGACCGACACCCCCGCGAAGGATCGCGTCAGGTTTGAGTTCACGAGGAGTCCCCACTATCGAGACATTCACATCGATGGTGTGTGGGGTGGAGTCCATCCAGGTGGATACATTCAGATGGCGTTATTCAAGGATAAGTCTCGCTTGCCAGAAGTGGTAGAGTATGAGGTCAATGAAGGCGGCCAATTGGGAGGTGAGACATCCCGGACTGTGCCTGATGGCATAACACGGGAACTCGAAGTTGATATTGCCATGAACCTCAATGTCGCAATCTTGATGAGAAACTGGTTGAACGAGAGGATTGCTGAATTTACGCCTGTTGAGAACCCGAAAGACTGAGAATACAGAGGCGACTCCGCTCACATAGAGGTGCTGTATGAAGACTGACACACAAGGCACTAGTGTGCTTGATAAGCGCCAAATGCCGAGGCGAACTTCTTCGGAGTACCTTCAACAGAGGGTAACCTGGCATCGCCGGCCACCCTTTGAGAGCGTAGGATCACCCAACAATAGGCAAAGGATGCGCGCGTCTTCTGGGAGCGGGATAGCACGGTTGCCTCCGGAATTGTACGAGAGCATTGAAAATAAGTTTAGACGGCTATCGAATGAGTGGAAACGTGACACTGGACATATGTCAACAGGATCCAGAATTGCGGTGCATCCCTCTTATCTGAGCATAGTGGCAATGGGTGAATCGGCGATTCCTCTAATTCTGAAGGACATTAAGTCCGAACCTAACCACTGGTTTTCGGCACTCTCTACGATAGCAGGCGAAGGGCCAGAGATACCTGCACAATACAGAGGGGACATGAAGAGAATCTCCGAAGCCTGGCTGGAATGGGGTAAGAGCAAGCACTACATCCAATGACTGCGGGACCTATGTCTTGGTGGCTCCCAAGACTCGCCGATTTCAATGTAACTAGTGAAGCTACTCCGCAGTACAATTGCTTCGCTTGGGCGCTAGGCAATGATTCGCTGTGGGTTGACCCTACAGTTGAGTATGGCTACTGGCCTGATACCATACCGAGAGACAACACGATTGATTCAGTCGTCAAGTTGTTTCGGCAGGCCGGATATGGACCATGCAGCGACGGAAGCCTAGAGATAGGATATGAAAAGATCGCTGTTTACGCCATGAACGGTGAGGTCACACATGCAGCGCGGCAGCTAGCTAATGGGCAGTGGACGAGCAAGCTCGGCAGGCTCGAGGACATTGTGCACTCAACTCCTGAAGAGCTTCAGGGGGACCATTGCCGTTCTTACGGACGGTTGGCTTTATTCATGGTTCGCCCCCAAGTCGACTGACGATCGCTCCGAACATACGCTACGCGATCGTCAGAACTCACAGGCCCCGGATGCCAAACACGCCTCTCCACTATGAGTGAAGGAGAGCGCCCGCCTCAGGGGTGACCTCCTACCAGCTAAGTGCGGTTTCGCAGGGCCGCGGAGAAGACTATGGCGAGGGCAGCGAACACGACCGCCGCGAGCATGACGTCGCTGAAGCCCCGTGCGATGGCCTCGGGGACGGCCGACGCGGCGTCCGCGAGCTCCGCCAGGTGCGCCCGCTCCCGAACCGCGTAGACGGCTCCGGCGATGGTCACGCCCACCGCAAAGGCGGTCTGCCGCCCCAGGGCTACGGAGGCCGAGGCAGTGCCCAGCCTGTCGGGGGGCACCGAGCCCATGATCACGCTGGTCACGACCGGCTCGAAGAAGGCCGAGCCCGCGCTGGCGAGGAGCAGCCCGGCCATGAGGGCCCAGTCGACCACACCGGAGCCCATCGTGCTGATCCAGAAGAGGGCCGCCGTGCTCAGGGAGTTGCCAAGCAGGAGGAAGGGCACTGGTCCGTGCCTGTCGGATAGACGTCCGGCCAGGGGGGCGAGGAAGGTGCGGGTTGCGGAGAACGCCGCTATGAATATCCCCATCTTCGTGGCCGAATAGCCCAGCGAGTCGAGCATGAAGAATGGGGCGACGAGAAGTATCCCGCCCTGGGAGAGGTAGTGGTGGAGGAGTATGAGCAGGCCGAAGGTGTACTGGCGGCTGGCGAACAGCTTCACCTCCAGGATGGGCCGCGGCGAGCGCCGCTCCGACCAGACCAGCGCAGGCAGGGAGAACGCGGCTATTACGGCTCCCACGATGACCGGCGAGGAGGTGAAACCCAGCTTGCCGCCCTGGTTCACCATGAGCAGCAGCGAGCCCATTGCACCGAACAGCGCGATCGCTCCAATGGGGTCGACGTGGGGCCGTTCACCGTGGGTGCGGTCGTCCGGCAGGAGCCACCATGCCAGCAGTGCGCCCACAACCGCAATCGGGACCCTGGAGTAGAAGACTGCCCGCCAGTCCAGCAAGTCGATCAGGAAGCCTCCGGCGAACGGGCCCGCGGTGAGGCCGAGCCCCACAACCGCGCCTGAGACGCCCAGCGCCTTGCCCCGCTCCCGTGCGGGGAAGTGCTCGGTGATCAGGGCGTTCACGTTCGCCAGCACCATGGCCGAGCCTATGCCCTGGAGGATGCGCCACACCAGGAGTTGCCAGATGGAGAGCGACGCCGCGGACATGAGCATTCCCAGGGCGAATATGCCCATGCCCAGCGCGAAGACGCGGCGCCTGCCGGCCACGTCTCCCAGCCATCCCAGGGTCATCAGCAGCCCGACGGCCGTCACCCAGTAGACGACGGTGACCCAGAGGACGGTGGACGAGTCCGTATCGAACGCCCTGGCCAGGGCGGGGAAGACGGTGACGATCATGCCGCCCTCGAGGGTGGAGGAGAGCGTGCCGATGGATATGACGGCCAGCAGCCACCACCGGTTCGCGGTCCCCGAAGCTGCGTGGCCGGTCACTGCGCCCCGCGCCCCCGAATGAGGCCGGGCGGCCATGCATGGCTGCCGGGGTGATGCGGCTGAATTCGACCAGTGGTCGCTGCGTCATCAGACCGAGCTGGTCGCTGCGGCCGGGGATGGTTCTCAGGTCCGTCATCCCGGCCCCCTAGCCGGAATCCACCCCCGGACGTTTGGCGCCAGCCGTGGTTGCGGACAGCCCGGCCCCGTCTGCCCATCGCCCTTCTGGGTTCCTGCCCCGTATCGAGTACGGGGCAGGCTCTGCGCAGGAACGGCGATGGAGCCCGCCGTGCAGTCAACCTTGCCTTGCAGCCGCCAGCATGAGATAACATGGAGTGAATTCGTATCATACCCGTCTGGAGGGGGATATGCCGATACTCGACAGGAAGGACATCGAGCTGGAGAAGCTCGGCCCAGGGGTCGAACGGTTGGCGATAGTCGACGGCACCCAGGGCGCGGACTCGCTCAGCGTAGGGGACGTCAAGATCGAGCCGGGATCGAAGGCCCCGACCCACTTTCACCCGACCGAGGAGGCCATGGTGATCCTGGAGGGCGAGCTGGAGGCGGTGCTGGGCGACGACGTCATCACGGTGAAGGAGGGGCAGACGGTGCTGGCACCGGCGGGCGTCAAGCACGGGTTCAGCAACCGCTCGGGAGCGCCCGCGCGGATCATGGCCATCTTCCCGACGGCGAAGATCGAGCGGACGCTGGTCGACGACTAGTATCGATTCAAGGTAGTTTTGGCGAACGTCCAGCCCCCCGCCCCTCTGGGTTCCTGCCCCGTATCGAGTACGGGGCAGGCTTTTCGCGGGAATGACGGCAATCCGAGGGTTCTGTCATATTTAGATTGAAGCAGTACTAGCCCACCCATCAGCACAATGGAGCAGAGCGCACTCCACGCAGTGAGGAGATCGTCATGGACATGGTGAAGCGTGTCGTCGGTATCTATCTACTTGTGACGGCGCTGGCGGCGGCGCTGCTCCTCATCGTGACTCCGCTGATCCACGACGGGGCGGCCGACTACCCCCTCTGGAAGATACTCAACTGGTTCATGGCCGCTGGTGTGGTGGTTGTGCTGGTCACGGCGTTCCTGGGCAAGCGGGCGTTGGGAGGCAGTGAAGCCGACATCACTGAGCAGATATGCGTCAACCTGGTCTTCTACGGGGCAATCGTGCTCGCGATGCTGTTCTTCTGGGAGTGGTTCTGGACGCTGAACCCCGACAGCGAAACGGGCGAGGCGGTCACCTCGCACATGGTCTATTTCCCGATCATGGACGCGCTGTACGTTGTCCTGACGCTCGCGGTCGGACAGCGCCTGTGGAGCGAGGGCAGCGGCTCTGAGTCCTAGCTTCTTCAGATCTGGAGGGCTGACCTTTCGGCCCTTCGACAAGCTCAGGAGAGCCTAGCTCAGGGCAGGCTCGGGGCCCCTCTCTCTTCAAGGAAAATGGGGCGAGATAGCTGACCCAAAGGCGCGACAAAGTGGCGGCGGCGCTCTGCGGCAAGGCGAGGGCGGGTTTGAAACCATCTGCTCCAACTAATTCACTCTCAAGATGTTTGCAGCGGGTCCGGGACACTTGCGGTTGGCATATCGAGGGGTGCGAATGAGTGCCAGTCCGGGTGGCGCAGGCAGGACTGCCTCGACAGGTATGTTCGGGGCGTGGATGAGCATTCTACGGGAAGGTCGAATGAAGCCCAGCTCACGCCCTCGCTCCACGAAGATCTTCACAGGGTCCCTGCCTTCATAGGCATACTGTGGCGCATACTCGACCAGCAGGCCGATGGACACCTCGAACGGGTCCACCCCGGCCCTGTGGGCTATCTCAAGCCGCATCGACTGAAGAATCTGCGAGATTATCAACGTCGCCCATATCTGTTGCTGGATCACCACCAACTTGGCGGACCACAGAAGACGCAGCTTGAGGTGTTGCTTGACCAACTTGAGCGCCATCTCGATGTCCCACCTGCGAGCGTAGACCTCGGCCATGGATGCAATCGGGAATGTGTGAGGCTCCCGAACGTTGGTGATGTAGCGGCGCAGCGTATTGCCTTGTCTGAAAGTCACCAGCCGAACGGCGTGTTTGGCCCGGTCGGCGCGATGGGCTCCCAGCCACACGATGCCATCGAAGACGTCGCCCCGATGGTAGAAGGTATGTATCACCTTGTAGCTGGTCTTTGCTCTCAGCCTGCTCAGCCAGTGGTAACCCCTGTCCGTGAGCCAGTCGAACCAGGCGAAGCCGAAGTATCCCAAGTCTGCGACCACCAGTGTTCCCGCTGGCAGGTCTTCCACCAACTTCCGCGCCAACACCTTCTCGTTCTGATGTGGGTCCGGCTGAAACATGACGGTCCGCCACTGCTGGCCTCTCACGTCGAACACGCCAGCCAGCTTGCCAGGGAGCAGACGGCTATCGCCTTGGGGAATCTCTCTCAGAGGCGGAAGCCTTCTCGACATGGCGTCCAGTGTACTCTCGTCTATGCACACCACGCCCTCGGCGAATGGCGCCAGCTTCTCCGTTACCACACCCTGCAATCGTTGTGCCAATACGCCGCTGATCTGCTCGAAGAGTCTCTCCAATGGCTTGGTTCCCGCGCTATGGAGCCTCTTGTAGACCGCTTGGTCTGTAACCGGGAATCGGGGGAAGAACCAGAGTCCGCGTTCCGAGATAAGACGCCACACCGCCAATTGGCTGCCGAAGCCTCTCAGGACGCAGACCAGCAGCCCTGCCCACAGAGCCATTGCGGGCAGGACGCGCGGCCTGCCAGGGCCCTTGAGACTGTGGTCTGGCTCCATGTCCTTCAAACACTGCTGAAGAAACTCCTCTATGCTCCCGATGGTGGCTGTATCGTCCCCGGTACTGGTGGACATTTCGCTCTGTCCCTCCTTTGGAGTAGTCTTATCCTTATACTATCCAAAGGAGGACTACCCAAAGGAAAGGACGGTTCTTTTTATCAATTAGTTGGAGCAGATGGGTTTGAAACCCGCCCCTACGTCCGGGCACGCAAGTGTCGACTATGTTCGGAGGTCGTTGGCCCCGCTTGGCCCGGTTGGACGGCGGGGCGGGTTCAGACCCAGATTTTGAACCGGCTGGGTCTGGGGATGCCGGCCTCGCGCATCTTGTCGAAGGGCCGCTTCATCCAGACGCTCTCGGCCTTGGGCGTAGTCCCGGGTTCGCGGGAGCGGCGGCGCTTGGGGCGAAGTTTTCTTCTGATCGACCTGGGGTATGCCGGGGCGTACTCCCAGATGTATTTGCCGTACGCGTCGGGCACCTCGCCGGAGATCCAGTAGCGGACTTCGTCGTCGTCGTCGTTCTCCTTGTCTTTGCCGTGGAAGACGGCGGCTACCTCGTCGTAGGCCTGTACGAACTTGTGGATGGGGTGGGATGGGTCGTGCTGGGCTTCGGCGATTTTGCGGTCGATGTCGTAGCTGCCACGGTGTGAGTCAGTGGGCTCCGGGTCGTCTTCACCCTCACCCCAGCCCTCTCCCGTCAAGGGAGAGGGGGACGGCGGGAGCCCGTCCTCATCCCCGCCGCCCTGGATACCGGGTTCCGCCGGTATGACGGTCAGGTCTGCTTCGTCGGTGCTGGGGATGGGTTCCCGCTTTCGCGGGAATGACGATCCGTCGGGCGGGAATGACCCTTCGACTGCGCTCAGGGCAGGCTCTTCGGCGGGGCTCAGGGCAGGCTCAACTGGAAGGGAGCCGGAGCGGGCGATCTCGTCGCGGGCTATGTGTCCGAGGAGCTCGCTGGCGGCATCGACCCTCTGGCGGGGCCTGAAGCCGCGGACTACGCCGTGCATGACGTGCATGAGGAAGCTGACGACGGTCTTGCCGTGGTCGGTGCTCCCGTGGACGATGCCCGTGACGCGCGGGTCGTCCTTCAGTGATGGGGCGGCGAGGGCCGAGGCGAGGTATTCGAGTGCCTCGTGGCGCGCACGGGCGGTTTTGGCGCAGTCGGCGTCCGACCGGGGATGGGTTCCCGTCGCCACGGGAATGACGGTGGTGTCGCCACGGGAACTACGGGTGGTGTCGTCACGGGAACTACGGGTGGTGTCGTCACGGGAACTACGGGTGGTGTCGTCACGGGAACTACGGGTGGTGTCGTCACGGGAACTACGGGTGGTGTCGTCACGGGAACTACGGGTGGTGTCGTCACGGGAACTACGGGTGGTGTCGCGGGTGCGCTTGCGGAGTATGGCGTGGTTGCATTCGAGGCCGGTGAGCTGGGCTATGTATTCGGAGACGAGGCCGGGTGCGATGGCGTGGATCTGCTCGGCGGCTTCGAGCCTGTGGCATACTTCGAAGCCATCGTCGTCGAGCTTGCCGCTGGCGACGTCGAGGTAGAAGCGGACGATGGTGCGCCCGTTGTCGGTTTCCTGGCGTACGATGTCCGCGAGTGTGGGGGGCTCGGTCTGTTCGGTGTTGCGTTCTTTGTTATGGCTCATGCGTTCTAATATATGGGATTGGATGGGGGTTTGTCAAGGGGCAGTTTTTCACCGCAGAGGGCACAGCGATAGATATAGGAGGGGCCGCTGGCCGAGGCTGCCACACATTGGCGGCGTCGACCTGCGGCAAGCTGAGGACGGGTTTCAAACCATCTGCTCCAACTAATTGATAAAAAGAACCGTCCTTTCCTTTGGGTAGTCCTCCTTTGGATAGTATAAGGATAAGACTACTCCAAAGGAGGGACAGAGCGAAATGTCCACCAGTACCGGGGACGATACAGCCACCATCGGGAGCATAGAGGAGTTTCTTCAGCAGTGTTTGAAGGACATGGAGCCAGACCACAGTCTCAAGGGCCCTGGCAGGCCGCGCGTCCTGCCCGCAATGGCTCTGTGGGCAGGGCTGCTGGTCTGCGTCCTGAGAGGCTTCGGCAGCCAATTGGCGGTGTGGCGTCTTATCTCGGAACGCGGACTCTGGTTCTTCCCCCGATTCCCGGTTACAGACCAAGCGGTCTACAAGAGGCTCCATAGCGCGGGAACCAAGCCATTGGAGAGACTCTTCGAGCAGATCAGCGGCGTATTGGCACAACGATTGCAGGGTGTGGTAACGGAGAAGCTGGCGCCATTCGCCGAGGGCGTGGTGTGCATAGACGAGAGTACACTGGACGCCATGTCGAGAAGGCTTCCGCCTCTGAGAGAGATTCCCCAAGGCGATAGCCGTCTGCTCCCTGGCAAGCTGGCTGGCGTGTTCGACGTGAGAGGCCAGCAGTGGCGGACCGTCATGTTTCAGCCGGACCCACATCAGAACGAGAAGGTGTTGGCGCGGAAGTTGGTGGAAGACCTGCCAGCGGGAACACTGGTGGTCGCAGACTTGGGATACTTCGGCTTCGCCTGGTTCGACTGGCTCACGGACAGGGGTTACCACTGGCTGAGCAGGCTGAGAGCAAAGACCAGCTACAAGGTGATACATACCTTCTACCATCGGGGCGACGTCTTCGATGGCATCGTGTGGCTGGGAGCCCATCGCGCCGACCGGGCCAAACACGCCGTTCGGCTGGTGACTTTCAGACAAGGCAATACGCTGCGCCGCTACATCACCAACGTTCGGGAGCCTCACACATTCCCGATTGCATCCATGGCCGAGGTCTACGCTCGCAGGTGGGACATCGAGATGGCGCTCAAGTTGGTCAAGCAACACCTCAAGCTGCGTCTTCTGTGGTCCGCCAAGTTGGTGGTGATCCAGCAACAGATATGGGCGACGTTGATAATCTCGCAGATTCTTCAGTCGATGCGGCTTGAGATAGCCCACAGGGCCGGGGTGGACCCGTTCGAGGTGTCCATCGGCCTGCTGGTCGAGTATGCGCCACAGTATGCCTATGAAGGCAGGGACCCTGTGAAGATCTTCGTGGAGCGAGGGCGTGAGCTGGGCTTCATTCGACCTTCCCGTAGAATGCTCATCCACGCCCCGAACATACCTGTCGAGGCAGTCCTGCCTGCGCCACCCGGACTGGCACTCATTCGCACCCCTCGATATGCCAACCGCAAGTGTCCCGGACCCGCTGCAAACATCTTGAGAGTGAATTAGTTGGAGCAGATGGGTTTCAAACCCGCCCCTACGGCAGGGTGGGCAAGGGTCGCCCTCGCCCTTTGGCCCTTCGACCCTTCGACAGGCTCAGGAGGACCGGGCTCAGGACGGGCGGAGGGTGCAGACGGGAGGTCTTGGGGGAGTAGGGAAGCCCGATCATGTGGTAACGTCTGGACGATGGAACACAGCCGGCGTCCCAGGGGCGGGAAGAGATCGACCAGAGCTGGCGCCAAGGAGTGTATGGCGAACGACGTTCTTGAAATAGACGGGCTGACGAAGGTCTACGGCGAGAAGACGGTCGTCGACGACGTATCGTTCGAGGTGCGTCGGGGGGAGATGTTCGGGTTCCTGGGCCCGAACGGGTCGGGCAAGACGACTACCATCCGCATGTGCCTTGGGATAATCCGGGCCAACAGCGGGTCTATCAGGATCCTGGACTCGCGGCCCGGGATCGGCGTTCTGAAGAGGGTGGGCTACCTGCCCGAGGAGCGGGGGCTGACCAAGAAGGTCAAGATCGTCCATATCCTCCGCTTCCTGGGTCGGCTGAAGGGTATGCCAGCGGCGGCGGCGGAAGAGCGGGCGCTCGAGCTGCTGGAGCGGGTGAACCTATACGAGCACCGGGACAAGCCGGTCGAGGGCCTGTCCCGCGGTATGACGCAGCTCGTGCAGTTCGTCGGCGCGATCATCCACGACCCCGAGCTGATCATACTTGACGAGCCGTTCTCCGGCCTCGACCCGCTGAACGTGAACCTGATGAAGGAGATGCTGGCTGAGCGCCAGAGGGCCGGAGCCACTGTCATGTTCAGCACGCACGTCCTGTCGGACGTGGAGGAGCTGTGCGAGCGCGTGGCGCTCATTTCCGACAGCCGGCTGCTGCTCTATGGGAACCTTGCGGAGATCAAGCGCGGTCGGGGAGCGAGCTCGGTCGAGGTGCAGGCCAGCGGCGTCCCCGCCGACCTGGCCGGGGCCAGCAGCCGGACCCTTCCCGGCGGGACCGTCGATTACGACATAGACGGCGACTGGACGGCGGAGTCGATCCTCAGATCGTATTTGGACGCTGGGATAGAGGTCGAGCGATTCGAGCTGTCGCTGCCGTCGCTGAGCGACATATTCGTTGAGGAGGTGTCACGTGCCCGGACTGCCGTATGAGCTGCGCGTGATCTTCGCGGAGGAGTTCCGCCGGCAGATTCGCAACAAGGGGTTCATGTTCTTCACCGTGCTGATCATCGTCCTGATGGTCGTCGCAATCCCCGTAGCGCCGGTTGTCGTCGAACTGGTCAAGAGCGTGGCGGAAGACGGTCCAGCCGAGGAGAGCGGCGGCGGTGGTCCGTCTTTGGGATACGGCTACGTGGACCCGGCGGGTATCCTGCCGGGCGATGGGCCGTGGGAAACGCCGCCCAAGCGGTACAGCGACAAGAGCGAGGGCGTCCTTGCGGTGCGGAATGGCGAGATAGACACGCTATTCGTGCTGCCGGCCGACTACATAGCATCCGGCAGGATCGAGGACTACTGGACCACCCGCGAGAGGGGGCCGGTGTGGGCCGACAACTCGGATGCGGAAAGGAGCTTCAGGGCCTTCCTGAAGGACGGGCTGACCTCAGGGCTAGACCT
This sequence comes from Dehalococcoidia bacterium, assembly GCA_965261325.1. Lineage (GTDB taxonomy): Bacteria > Chloroflexota > Dehalococcoidia > Lucifugimonadales > CAJWER01. The sequence continues at coordinate 783,849 of CBDHCU010000009.1, read as the reverse complement.
CCCGGACAGGGTCGAGCGCGCCTTCGACACTGGTTATATGGAAGAGTTCGACGTTCCTGGGGATGCGAGCGACCTTGCGGAGTCGGACAGCGGCTTTGCCCAGGGATTGGTGGAGCTTGGCGCCTCAACGATGTTTGCCGTGCTGCTCATATTTGCGGTCATGACAGGCGCCACTACGATAATGCGAAGCGTTTCCGAGGAGAAGGAGACGCGGATGATAGAGGTGCTGATCACCTCAGCCTCCCCGATGTCGATCCTCAGCGGCAAGCTGCTGGCGGTCGTCCTAGCCGGGCTGGCCCACATCGCGGTCTGGATCCTGGTCGGAGCGTTCGCGACACCGGTGGTCTTCGACCGGATAGGCGCAGGGGAGCTGACCATATCGGCCAGCTCTCTGGTCATCGTGGCGTTCTGCTTCGTGCTCGGCTATTCGCTGTTTTCCGCCTTCGCCATGTTCGTGGGAACCCTGGTTAGCTCCATCGCCGAAGGGCAGCGGCAAATGGGACTGCTAAGCGTTCTCGTGGGGCTGCCTGTGTGGATGACGGGGCTGATCATCAACGCGCCGGACTGGGTCGGTCTCAAGGTACTCACATACGTGCCGTTCTTCGCCCCCACGCTGCTCATGGTGCGGCGGGGCGCGGGCAGCGACATCACGAACGTCGAGGTCGCCGCGGCGCTTGGTGTGGTTGCGGTGACCGCCCTGGCAGTGACCTGGCTGGCGGCGCGCGCCTTCAGCGCGGGTATCCTGCTGTCCGGCCAGAGCATGACCAACCCCCGCAACCTGCTCGCCGCCCTGCGGCGGCCGGAGTAGGGCGAAGTTCTTTAGTCGGCAGCCAGTGGGATCCTCGTGTAGACGCCTGCTCTACTCGGCAAGGGTCAATTCGTGGATCTTGCGGTCTGGTCAAGGGCAGCCATATGCCCATAGCGCGCGACCGTCTCTAGGAGCACGAGCTGTTCAGTTGGCTGCCCAGGTATTTCGTTAAGTGAGGTATTAAAGTTTGTAACCAGGGCTTCGAGCATCGGATTTCGGTTATCTTCTTTGGCTCCGACGTGGTAGAAATGCCTACGGGTCAAAATGTTGAATTCCGACCACAGCCTGTGTATGAAGGTATTTTCGCGAAAATCGTTGCTGTGCCATGTCGACAGAATGAATCTAGTTGGAGTCGAGGACAGCAAGCTAGCCAATTCCATCTCTCGAATTTCATCCCACCCATTGTAGTAGTCAGCGTGACGACCTATATACGGGGGGTCACAGTAGATCAAGTCTCCGTACCCTGCAGTCGCGATCGTATCCGAGAAGTCTTGACAGAGAAATTCGTAATCTCCCGCACCCAATAGATCTGAGATCATCTGAATCTGGTTGGCAATCTTTGTGATGTACGCCTGCGCAAACCGACCGGGCTTGCGGCAGAACGGAACATTGAATCTGCCCTTACGGTTGAAACGAATCAGCCCATTGAAGCATGCTCGATTTAAGAATAAGAAATCAAGTGGATCATAGTGCCGATTGAATCGCTCACGAACTACGTAGTAGTGGTCTCCGTCCGAGCGTAGGAGCTCGGCGCCTTCTCGTGCCAAGAAACGGCGCGCTGAGCCCGAAGTGATTTTCTTCTCTGCAATTGCCCGATAGAAGTTAATCAAGTGTGGGTTTGAGTCGGCCAAGAGCGCGCGCTTTGGGCGGATGTTGAAGGCGACTACCCCAGAGCCCATAAAGGGCTCAATCCATCTTCCATCAAAGTCCAATGGCACTACTGCTTGAATCCAAGGCACAAGCTTCGTCTTGATGCCCTGACATTTGATCGGGGGGACTATGGTTCGGTACATGCTCATTGGAGGGAGGTCACTCAATGAGGCCTTGAATTGCGTCTTGGATGGCGTCGTGTTACCCATTGGCGTATCGGGTCAGAGACCGAGGACGCGTTTGGCGTTCTCCAGGAGTATCTTGGGCCTCACCTCGTCCCTGATGGGCAGGTCGGTGAAGCCGTCGAGCCACCGGTCCGGCGGCAGGTAGGGGAAGTCCGAGCCGAACAGGACCTTGTCACTGAGGCGCGTGTCGGCCTCGCGGACGAGGTCCGGGGGGATGAAACGGGGCGCCCAGCCGGACAGGTCGATGTAGACGTTGGGCTTGTGAAGGGCGACGGCGATCTGCTCGTCGATCCAGGGCCATGCGGGGTGGGCCATGATGATGGTCAGGTCGGGGAAGTCGGCGGCGATGTCGTCGAACCCTGGGATGGGGCGGGCGTACTTCAGCTTGAACCCCATGCCGCCGGGCTGGCCCGCGCCGGCAGCCGCGAACCCCGAGTGGAGCAGCAGGGGCACGCCCAGATCCTGGCATTTTTTGTATAGGGGATAGAAGCGAGCGTCGTTGGGGTAGAAGGCCTGGTGGATCGGGTGGAGCTTCAACCCCCTGAGGCCCAGGTCCGTGACGGAGCGCTCAAGCTCGTCGACGGCGGCAGTGCCCTTCCAGGGGTCCACGGTGGCGAACCCGATGAACTGTTCTGGGTAGACGCGGGCAATCTCGGCCACGTAGTCGTTGGTGTCCGGGGGCTCGCCGGTGGAGGACTCGCCGTCGACGGAGAATATCACGCCGAAGATGTCCCACTCCCGGTACCGAGCGGCCATGTCAGCGGCGTCCTCCGGAGCCGACCTGACCCTGAAGAATTTCCGCAGGCCGTCCTCGATGCCCATGGGCGGGAGGCCTGCCTGCCTGGGCACGTGTACGTGCATGTCTATTGCGCGCATTGCTGCTCCTTCCCGAAGTGGTTGGCTACGACGACTGTGCGCTGAACTTGATTCGCGGGTCGACGACCGCGAGCAGGATGTCGGATATGAGGGTGCCCACGACCGTGAGGATGCCCAGCAGGAGGACGATGAAGCCCGCGAGCTGTGTGTCCTCGATGAGAATGGCGTCGAGCAGGATTGGCCCCAGGGTCGGGAGGCTCAGCACGACGGATACGATGACGCTGCCACCCACCAGGGAGGGCAGCAGGTAGCCCACGGTGCTGACGAGGGGGTTGATGGCGACCCTGACGGGGTACTTCATGATGAGCTTGGCCGGGTTCACTCCCTTGGCCTTGGCCGTCACGACGTAGGGCTTGGCCAGCTCGTCGAGAAGGTTGTTGCGCATGACCCTGATGAGGCCGGCGGTGCCGGACGTGCCCAAGACTATGGCCGGGATCCACAGGTGGTTCAGCAGGTCGATGACCTTGTCGAAGCTCCACGGGGCGTTCTTGTAGTCGGCGGAGAAGAGCCCGCCCACGCTCTGGTCGAAGTAGGCGAAAGCGATGTACATGAGGACCAGCCCGAGCAGGAAGTCGGGGACGGCGATGCCGGTGAACCCAGCCAGGGTGAACACATAGTCGCCGACGGAGTGCTGCCGCACGGCCGAGTATATGCCGACGGGTATGGCAAAGGTCCACGTGACGATAATGGTGAACCCGGTGAGCACTATGGTGAGCCATAGGCGGTCGCCGATGATCTGCTTCACGGGCTTCTGCGAGTTGATCTGGTCGGACCAGACGGCAATCGAGCGGCCCAGGTCGCCGTGAGCGAGGTTCCATATCCACATCCAGTAGCGGTAGTACATGGGCTTGTCGAGACCCAGGTACTGCCGCAGCTCCTCCGCGATGCGCTGATCGCCCCCCACGCTGCTAGTCTGCATGAGTCTGTCGAGGAAGCGGTCTGCGGCGTCCCCCTCGGGCAGCTGGATGATCACGAACGACAGAATCGAGATGACCCAGATGGTGAAGAAGGCCAGCACCATACGTCGGGACATGTAGGCGAGCAATGTCTCACCTCCCCGGCGGCGAGCGCCGTGTTCTCGCCGTCACTCTAATACAGCGGCGGCAGGGGGTCAACGGAAGATGTTCACCACAGAGATCACAGAGGGCACGGAGGTAAGGGATATTGGGGATGCTACTATACGGGAGAGGTAAGGAACCAAATGGTTGCTTACATCGGTCGGCGGCAACTAACCACCTGGGTGGAGGAGGTGAACAGCGTGGACCCTCGGACGTCTTGTTCGGAAGAACATGTGCAATATGCAAGTGAGATGCACAAAGATGGGAATCTCTGCGATGAATGGCTACGGAATCTCGAGAGAGGGCAGTTCACACCCTCTCTGTGTAATAGGATTCGACAAACAGTCTGGCGCGATCATTATAGGCACCTTGGTCGACTTGATATGGGTCAATTGATCCGGTTGGATGTATCGCTGTCCAGAACTCTCCCTCCCAGAGGGACGTGGTTCCTTAGCAAGGTGGGAGCGTCATTGGGGCTATTTAAGGGAGAGGCCCAATTTCAGCGCGAGAACCGAGAAACAGGTGACAAGAATTGATAGGATTCCGGTCGGTGCCGAGATTTCGTCACATAGAGTCGATCCTAGCAGGGAGGGGGCCGTAGCATGAGCAGACTTTCGGAGATTCTGAGCTCGGGCGAGTTCGCGGTTACGTGCGAGCTGAACCCACCGAAGGGGACAGGGCTCGGGCCCCTGTTCAAAAAGGCCGAGGCGCTGCGGGGCGCGGTGACCGCCTTCAACCTGACGGACTCGGCGGGGTCGAATATGTCCATGGCGCCCATCGGGGCGGCTCGGCTGCTGGCCGAGCGGGGCATCGAGACGATCCTCCAGGTTACCTGCCGCGACCGGAACCGCATCGCGCTGCAGTCGGAGCTGCTGGCCGCTTCGGCGCTGGGCCTGACCAACGTGCTGTGCATGAGCGGCGACCCGCCGGGGGTCGGAGACCATGCGGACGCCAAGGCCGTGTTCGACATCGACGCGGTGGGCCTGCTGCGGGCCGTACAGGCGATGCGGGACGGCAAGGACATGGGCGGGAACGACCTGGACGGCCCCACGGATATCTTCGCGGGCGCGGTGGCCAACCCGGGGGCTCCCGACGTGGACAAGGAAGTCGGGCGGATGAAGGACAAGATCGACGCTGGCGCATCCTTTTTTCAGACCCAGGGGATATACGAGCCAGAGTCCTTTGCGCGGTTCATGGAGGCCGCCGGGGACCTGGGCGCTCCCGTGTTGGCCGGGATCATCGTGCTCAAGTCCGCCAACATGGCGCGCTACCTGAACGCGAACCTGCCGGGCGTGTTCGTGCCGCCGTCCATAGTCTCTGAGCTTGAGTCGACGTCCGACCGCAGGGCCACCAGCGTCGAGATAGCCGCGCGGGTGATCCGCGAGGTGCGCGGCATGTGCGCCGGCGTTCACGTGATGGCGCTCGGCTGGGAGGCGCGGATACCCCGGATAATCGAGTCGGCAGGGCTGACTGCGTGACCGTCCTGGTCAATGGCGTCGACATCATCGAGATTCACCGGGTGCGAGACGTGGCCGCCCGCGACGGCGATCGCTTCCTGAGGCGGATATACACGGACGGCGAGCTGGCCTACTGCCGGGGGCGCGCGCCCCAGCTAGCGAGCCGTTTCGCGGCCAAGGAAGCGGTGATGAAGGCCCTGGGAACGGGTACGCGGGGCGTCCGGTGGAGGGACATCGAGGTGGTCCGCCATCCCGGGCGCGCGCCGACCATCAGGCTGCACGGCTCCGCCCTCAGGCGGGCTGAGCGCATCGGCCTCGATCACCTGGCGGTGTCCCTGTCCCATTCGAGGGAGTACGCCGTGGCGTCGGTCGTGGGGGAGAGCGTCCATGGGAACCTTCTGCCGCTCCAACCCGCGTCCTGACGGGCCGTCGAATTTCGCTGTCTCCGTCTGCGCTTCCTCCGAAAAGGCATAATGAAGTGGCCCAGATCCACCACCTAATTTGGACGGATGGCGTGACGGACTGCCTCTGAGGCTATGGCTGTGCACCTTGCCGGGGATGGGTTCCCGCCCCCGACTGCTCGGGGGCGGGCTCTTCGCGGGAATGACGGAGGTGGGGGATTTGGGGTGGCAGTTTGCTTTGACAGGACAGGGTATCGATGGTAGACTGGTGGAAACGAATGGGCACGGTCGTAGAATTGAATCGCAGTGAATGGGGCGCGCTCGAGCCGAGGCGTCCCTTTTTCGTGCCCATCATCCCCAAGGTCCACGAGCAACATGCCCACAGTCCTCACGTCGGTTACCCGAAAACTCTCGAAGCTACTCGGTAGCGAGACTCCCACAGAGAGCCCGGCCCAGACGCCGCGCGATTCGTCGGAATCCAAGCCCCCAACCAACCGTCCCGTCCAGGAGTCACGGCCCGCCCGGACAGGCGCAGCGGCCCAGACCCCGCGCGATTCGTCGGAATCCAAGCCCCCAACCAGCCGTCCCGTCCAGGAGTCACGGCCCGCCCGGACAGGCGCAGCGGCCCAGACCCCGCGCGATTCGTCGGAATCCAAGTCCCAAACCAGCCGTCCCGTCCAGGAGTCACGGCCCGCCCGGACAGGCGCAGCGGCCCAGGCGCAGCGTCAAGCATCGGAGGGCAGCCCTTCCCGAAACGGTCACACCAGGACTGCGCCGGACTCACCGGGCCGGGATGGCTCCGCACCCCGGACGCCGCGGAGAAGGCGCCCCAGGCGCCAGCGCCCACCCGTGGGCGAGACCCAGCAACGGCCCGCGTCCAAGCCCGCCGGGCAGCGTCGAAGGAGGCGCGAGGGCAACGTCAACGGAGCGCCTCAGTACCGGACGGAGTCTGCGGCCCCCGTCGGTGAGTGGTCGGGCTCAGGGATGTTCGGAGAACTCCCTATCTCGCCCGAGGTGGATCACGCGCTGGTCGACATGGGCTACAGCACGCCGACGCCGATCCAGAACACGGTGGTCCCGCTGATACGCGAGGGACGCGACGTCGTGGGGCAGGCCCAGACAGGCACGGGCAAGACGGCCGCGTTCGGAATCCCCATCGTCGAGGCGGTCGAGGCGACCCAGAGCACCATACAAGCGCTGGTGCTAGCGCCTACTCGGGAGCTCGCGCTTCAGGTGAGCAGCGAGATATCGGCGATCGGCCACCATCGCGGCATCGGCGTGGCCGCCATATACGGCGGACAGCCCATGCAGCCTCAGATCGACGCCATCCAGCGCGGCGCGCACGTCGTGGTGGCCACACCCGGCAGGCTGATGGACCACATGCAGCGTCGGACCCTTTCGCTCAGCAAGGTCCGGATAGCGGTGCTGGACGAGGCCGACCAGATGCTCGACATCGGGTTCATAGACGATATCGAGCACATCCTACGCCAGACGCCGCGCAACCGGCAGACTTTGCTCTTCTCAGCGACGATCCCCTACCCGATCCGCAAGCTCACCCGGCGCTACCTGCACGACCCGGAATGGGTGAGGGTGGGCGGTGAAGCCGAGCCCGTCGACGAGGTGAACCAGGTCTACTACGAGGTCGCGGTCCAGGACCGGCGGGTAGCTCTGAAGGAGGTGCTGGACGCGCCGGACGACGTGACGCAGGCACTCATATTCCGCAGGACGAGGGCGGGAGTAGACCGGCTGGTGAGGGATCTGCGCCGCGACAGGTACGATGCCGATGGCATCCACAGCGACATGACCCAGGCCCAGCGGGAGCGCGTAATGTCGAAGTTCAGGTCGCGTGACCTGCGGTTGCTGGTGGCCACCAACGTGGCGTCCAGGGGGCTGGACATCCCGGCCGTCTCCCACGTCATCAACTACGACATGCCGGACAACCTGGAGGAGTACGTCCACCGGATCGGCCGCACTGCCCGCGCGGGGAAGCAGGGCACTGCGATCACGTTCGTTTCGGACATGCAGGACTTCGAGCTGCTCGACGCACTTCAGGAGCACGTCGGGCACGAGATCAAGCAGGCGAACCTCGCCATGCTGTACAACAGCCAGCCGGCCGGCCCTCGCTAGCCGGACTGAGCGCCTTCGCCCGCGGCGGCCCGGCTCCGCTCCGAGACTTGCGTTCGGGAACGGCCTGACGGCCAGCCCAGCCTGCCCGTCACACCGCTTACCACCATCCCGGCGCCTAACCCAATGAGCAGGGCCGGCGCCCAGGGCAAGTTCAGCAGGTGGGCGGCTCCTATAGCGACCAGAACGGCTCCCAGGATGATCATTTTTGCCCTCCTCCGGTAGCTGTTATCTTATACCAAGTCACCGTGATGCCGCCATATATGTGCGGCCAGGGAGTGGGTTCCCGCCCCGTATCGCGTACGGGGCAGGCTGTTCGCGGGAATGACGGCTTTACGGCGCGCTCAAAATGAATTGGTATTATACGACTCTGTCTGGAATTTGATACTCGCGGCCCCCAGGGTTCGATGGCGGCGATGCGAACGGGCAGATTAAGAGTATCAGAGCCAATTGACATCCGAAGAATCCCCACAGGTATGATGCACGGTATCTGGTAACCGAATAGGACTCGAATTGCCCGGTAGCAGTCCCCTGCGCAGTCCCCCGTATCCACCGTACAGACAGGTCTTTCAGTGTTCGTGCAGACACGTCCGCGTATGGTCCGGTCGGCCCCGATGAGCTTCCTCGGCAGGACTGTAGCCCTCCTGAGAGGAATCGGCGCATCGGCGCAGGGCATAGTGTCGGCCGCCCCACCCTACCGGCGCATCGAGGGCTCCCTGGTCACCAAGGAGGCGATGGCAAACGGCCGATTCTTCATCCTCGTGGACGCGGAGATCGTGGAGGTGGACTGGCTCACGTTCGATATGCTCATCGAAGGAGAGGCGCTGCGAATCCGAGCGACGCGCGACAACAGGGCCCTGAGCATAGACAGGCTCCTGCCCTGAGCTTGCCGAAAGGGGCCGTTCTCCCAATGCAGACGGTGAGGCAGGCTCTAATACCAAGTCACCGTGATGCCGCCGTATATGTGCGGCCAGGGAGTGGGTTCCCGCCCCGTATCGCGTACGGGGCAGGCTCTTCGCGGGAATGACGGCTTTACGGCGCGCTCAAAATGAATTGGTATAAGTCAGCGCCGCTCGTCCGCCCAGTAGGCCGCCGCGCCCTTCAGTCCCGCATCATCGCCCGCGGCCGCCCGTACTACTGAGGCCCTCGACGCGGGGCACGAGGCAGGACACGCCCCCAGCGCCTGTCGCACGGGGTCGAGCAGCAGGCTTCCCGCCTGAGACATGCCGCCTCCGACAACCACGACCTGCGGCGAGAAGAGATGCACAAGGTTGAATACGCCGACGGCGAGGGCGTCCGCCGCCTTTCTGAACTGGGCCTTCGCCCCTGGGTCTCCCCGCAGCGCGCGGGCCGACACGGCCGCAGCATTTTCGCCCGCCAGCCGCCCGAGGGCGGTGCCTGAGCCCAGGTCTTCGACCGTCTCCATGGTGTGCCGGTCGATGATGGTGTGGCCGAGCTCGGCCAGGGACAGCCGGCCCCGCACCAGGCGGCCGCCGAGTACGACACCCGCCCCCACACCCGTGCTCACGGTCACGTAGGCAATGTCGTCGAAGCCCCTTCCCGCACCGAAGCGGTGCTCGCCCAGGGCCGCGAGGTCGGCGTCGTTGGCGAGGAGCACGTCGAGTCCGAGCGTGTCCGACAGGGCTGCGGCGCTGACGCGGCCCTCCCACGCGGGCAGATTGACCAGCATCGTCGGGGCCCCTGCGGCGTAGTCGATCGGTCCGGGAACGCCGACCACCACTCCATCGACCTCGCCCGCGTCCGCCAGGCCGTCCCGCAGCACGGCCGCCAGTGCCCCGGGGGCGTCCTTTGGTGTGGGCGTCGCCCGCCGGTGGGCGACCGCGCCGTCGGCATCCACGACCGCGGTCCTGAGCTGGGTGCCGCCCAGGTCGCAGGCTAGAATACGGGGCCGATATAATGCCGCCATCAGGTCACTCCAGCCAAGGGTCGTCGATGCTGCGGCAGTATATCAAGAACCGCGCGGCGAGGTGGCTTATACTACGGCTGAGGAGCCAACGATGAAGGTCGTTTTCGTCGTCATGACGGCACTATTGGCGTTGGCGGCTGCTGCCTGCGGGTCGGGTTCCACGGACGAGGCGGCCGGGAATATCCCTGCGCCTGCGAGCGCCCCCGCGACGCCAGCTTCACAACAAGCCGCTCCCGCTTCCGAGACGGCCGTCTGCGCGCCCGGCGCCAGCATCGAGGAGCAGAAGGCGACGCTGGCCGCAACCGCAAACGCGCAGTTCCAGGGCAATACCAAGGAGAACCTGCCCAGGCTGCCCTACGGGGCGGACGTGCGTGACCACCGGCAGGGAGGCCTGTGGGTGGTAGTCGAGTTCAGGGGCGACGAGCTGAAGACGATCGCCGAGAGGAAGGCCGCACTGGACCGGCAGATGGCGGACGCCTACGCGGCAGTATTCGGGGCGGGCTGCGAAGACCTCAAGTGGATCGACCTGGCGGGCCTCCAGAAGGCTATCGCGAAGGTCGGGATGATGGGCGATCCGGCCATGCCGCAGGTCCCTGTCTTCAAGACGCGGATGACGTCCGAGGATGCGAAGGAGATCGACTGGGACAACAGGGACTCGTTGGACTTCAATGAGATATGGAACACGCTGCTGCTGAACCCGCGCTGGCGGCAGGAGCTCGAAGGTACCGGAGGGAACTGAACGAATGGACGCACTCGACACGTCCGCGGCACTGGTCGGCGCAAGGGCGCCGGGGTTCACGCTTCCGACAGTCGGCGGTCCGCCGCTGAGCCTGTCCGACCTGCTGGGACGCAAGGTCGTGATGTTCATCTGGGCGTCGTGGTGAGGGTGCCGCGACCAGCTGCCGGTCTGGCAGCAAGTCTACGAGAGGCACAGGAAGGACGGACTCGAGGTGCTTGCCGTCGCCATGGACGGCCAGGGCGCCGGGCGGGCGGGGCCCTACCTGGAGGCGGCTGGCGCGACCTACCCGGCGGTGATCGACGCGGACGGCGTCACCGGGCGGCTGTACGGGTTCAAGACGGTGGCCAGCGGCTTCCTGATCGACGAGCGCGGCGACCTCGTGTTCAGCAAGATCAACGGGTTCAGCATCCACAGGCCTGAGATAGCGGAGCTCGTGCGCCGCTGGGCAGCCGAGTCCGAGGTCCCGTCCTTCGAGGAGACGGACGACCTCTTCCTCCAGATCCCACGCGGCGCGACCGACCGGCGGGCAATGGAGATATACCGGCGGGGCGTGGAGAAGTATCGCCAGGGCGACAAGCCCGGTGCGGCGGACCTGATGCGCGAGGCGATGCGCCTCGACCCCGACAGCATCATCGTCCACCGGCACGCATGGGCCATCGAGAGCCCGGAGCGCTTCTATGGCGGCGACATCGACCAGGAGTGGAAGCAGGAGCAGCTCCGCAAGGGGCGCTAGGGCAGGGCCTTTTCAAGTCATGGAGGCGAGAGAACGGCGTTTGGTTGTATGCCGAGTCGCTGAGCTCTGCCCGTGAGAGGCTCGCTCGATGACCATAGCGGGCACTCGCCCCTGAGCAAGGTCGAGGCAGCGCTTCTGTGCAGGCTGAGCACTGCACCACTCCCATGGCGCTGCATCACATGACGGTGGTGAACCCAAATCCCCCACCTAAATGGCGGCGACGCCCCTAATGGCAAAGGGGAGGGCTGGTTTGAAACCAGCCCCTACGGGGTGATGGCTGATAGATATGGCGCCGAATGTGGAGGTGGGGGATTTGGGGTGAAGGAATCTCCACTTGACGGCCCTGATCACTACCATTCATAATAGCACTTATGTACGTATCTGCATGTCCAAGCCGCACTCTTCTCATTAGCTGACGGACCACCTGATATTGTCTCGCGCATCCGCGATCGCCCTGCGCCTCTGGGAGCGCCACGATCTTGCCGTGCCAGTGGACCTGAAGGACCTGGCGTCCGCCCTCGACATCGAGGTCGTCTCCTTCCCGTTCAGGGGCAGGCTGCAGGAGGTGATCATCGACGGCACCATCGGCGTCCGGAGCGGGCTCGACCGGCGCTGGTTCAGGTGGCGCGTCGCCCACGGGATAGGCCACCACCAGCTCCACACGGGCGTCCGCGCCCGCGTCGGCGGCTGCGCTGGTTGCGACGGAAAGGCCGAGCGCCAGGCGGAGGAGTTCGCCGCGTCGCTGGTGGCCGGGCCGCACGGCTGGAGCCTCACCAGCGCCGAGCTGGCGATCCCGGCGGAGAAGCTACATCTCGTCAGGCGGGTCGGGAGCCCGGCGGGTCCTCGGGGCCGCGCTTGGACCTGACGTACCGGGCGAAGTCCCGCACCGACTCCCACTCATCCTCGGTCAGGTCCCCGATCTCCGTCAGCCGCGCAAGCTGCCGGTCGTCGATGGGGCTCTCGTACTCCTGCCGCGTGATGTAGCCCGCCGCCACAGCCAGTTCCCCGTATACGAGGCCCAGCACGCCAGCCAGCGACTTCAGCGTATCCACGTTCGGGCGGATGCCGCCGCGCTCGAGGTGGCCCGCGTAACCCTCGCTCATCCTCAGCAGCCGCGAAAGCTGCCGCTGCGTCAGGCCCTTCGACAGCCTCGCGCGCTTCACCATCCGCGCCAGGCGTTCGTATGATTGCGCCCCGGTCACTGTCCCCCCAAGTACCACGCCTCCACCGTTCCCGCGAAGAGCCTGCCCCGAGAAGTCGGGGCGGGAACCCATCCCCGGCAGGGTGCTCCACCATGGACTTTGTGAGTAGCCGGTTACACCCGCTGGCCATTCAACCGGTGAACCCCGCCCTCAGGGCCTTTCCATTGTTGAGATAGGGTCGTACCTTGCCGTTCGGCCTGAGCTTGTCGAAGGCCCCAATTGTGGTTCGACAGGCTCACCACGAACGGACTTTGGAAAGGCCCTGCCCCGCCCTCTGCCCCATTGACAACTCGATTCACCATACTGCATAATGGCAGACGCCGCCATAGAACAACCGTGCGGCATAGCCCTTGCCAGCGCCGACGAATGATGTGCGCCGAGGCGCATAACTGCAAACGTCCTTCACGGGCGTACCGGAGGTAAGCAATGATCCTGTTCAAGGCATGTCCCCGCTGCGGCGGAGACGTGGACACATCGCGGGCCGACGACGTCCGCTGCTTTCAGTGTGCTCACAGGCCCGACGACGCCGGTCTCGCGGCCCTCACGCGGCCCCGCACCCAGGTCGGCGATGACGGCGAGTGCACCTGCCCCAGGTGCCAGTCGACGGCGCTGGTGATCCTTGACAGGCTCCGGGACGAGGACAACTACTGCTACCGGTGCCGCCCCTGCGGCCACGTCTTCAGCCCAGCGGCCAAGACGACGGCGTGACTTCGGCCCAGGAAGCGTGGGAGGGCTGGCCGATGCCGCCCCCACCAGGGTTCCAGCCTCGCTATTCTAGAACAGGGCCGCGCCGTTCACGTTGAGGGCGAGTGCAGCTTATACCAAGTCACCGTGATGCCGCCGTTATGTGCGGCCAGGGCAGGGCCTTTCCATTGTTGAGATAGGGTCGTACCTTGCCGTTCGGCCTGAGCTTGTCGAAGGCCCCAATTGTGGTTCGACAGGCTCACCACGAACGAACTTTGGAAAGGCCCTGCGGCCAGGGAGTGGGTTCCCGCCCCCGACTACTCGGGGGCAGGCTCTTCGCGGGAATGACGGCTTTACGGCGCGCTCAAAATGAATTGGTATTAGCTCGCTTCGTCAGCTAGCAAATGGCACGGATTGTCCAGTATCGTACCCAGATCCACCACCTCCGTCATTCCCGCGAAGGCGGGAACCCATCCCCGGCAAGGTGCACAGCCATAGCCTCAGAGGCAGTCCGTCACGCCATCCGTCCAAATTAGGTGGTGGATCTGGGTCGTATAACGCCCCTTGCAATGGGCGTGGGGCATATCCAATCATAGGGTCATGTCCAGCACCGACAAAGGGCCGCTCGCGCAGTATGAGTCCATGCGCGACTTCTCCCGGACGCCCGAGCCGACCACCGGCAGGGCGACGGGCCGCAACCTCCGCTTCGTCGTGCAGAAACACGCCGCGTCGCGCCTCCACTACGACGTACGGCTGGAGATCGACGGCGTGCTCAAGTCGTGGCCGGTCCCCAAGGGGCCGTCCCTCGACCCGCGCGAGAAGCGCTTCGCCGCCATGGTCGAAGACCACCCGCTGGACTACGCCGACTTCGAAGGCATAATCCCCGAGGGCAGCTACGGCGCGGGTGAGATGATCGTCTGGGACGCCGGCGTCTACTCCCCCGACGAAAAGGGCGTCCTGTCGTTCGGCGACCGGGAGGAGGCGAACCGCCGGATGCGCGAGGATCTGGAGGCCGGAAAGCTCTCCTTCACCGTGAAGGGCCGCAAGATGCGCGGCTCGTGGACCCTCGTGCGCACCAGCCGCGGGCCCCGCGACTGGCTCCTCATCAAGCACCAGGACCGCTATGCGGACCCTGGGCGCGACATCCTGGTCGAAGACCGCTCGGTGTACTCGGGTCTGACGGTCGAGGACCTGAAGCAGGGGCGGCTGCCCTCCCCGGCCGGGCCTCCACAGGGCAGCCCTGCGCCGTTTCCCGCCTCGCTGAAGCCGATGCAGGCCCGTCTGATCGAGCGCCCCTTCTCCCATCCCGGCTGGATCTTCGATCCCAAGCTCGACGGCTACCGCGCCCTCGCTTACGTCCGGTGCGGCTCGGTGATACTCAAGAGCCGCACCGGCAGGGACATCACGGCCCAGTTCCCTGAGGTTGTGGCCGACCTGGAGACGCAGCTCGACGACGAGATCGTACTCGACGGCGAGATCGTCGCCCTGGGCGAGGACGGCCTGCCCGACTTCGAGGTGATGCAGCGCCACGCCAACCCCGTCGCCCGCCGGAACCTCGAACGCGTCGAGACCGCCCCGCCGATCCTCTACTACGCATTCGACCTGCTGTACCTGAACGGCATGAGCCTCCAGCGGCTGCCGCTGCATGAGCGCAAGGAGGCCCTCCTGCGGTCGCTCGTCCCTGGCGATTCGCTTCAGCTCATCGACCATGTGGAGGCACGGGGCGAGGCGCTCTTCGAGGCCGCGCAGCGGATGGGGCTGGAGGGCTTCGTGGCGAAGGAGCGGAGCAGTCCCTACGAGCCCGGCGTTCGCAGCAGGCATTGGCTGAAGGCCAAGCACACCCAGTCCCAGGAGTTCGTAGTCGGCGGGTACACCACCGGGCTGGGCGAGCGCGCCTCGACCTTCGGCGCGCTCATGCTCGGGTACAACTCCGATTCGGGCCTCACCTACTGCGGCGCGGCGGGCAGCGGGTTCGACCGCGCGATGCTGGAAGGGCTGGCAGAGGAGCTTCGCTCCATCGAAACGGCCGAGCCGCCCTTCGCCAACCCCGAGGCCGTCGACGAGCAGTCCCCGCGATGGGTGCGTCCGGAGCTGGTCGCAACCGTCAGGTTCCACAGGTGGACGGAAGACGGCCGGCTCCGAGCGCCGGTGTTCGTCGGCCTCAGGCCGGAGACCGACCCCGCGTCCGTTTCGCGCGAGAGCCCCGACGCCGAGGCGCCCAAGACCGTCGTTCCCGCGAAGAGTCTGCCCCGTACGCGATACGGGACGGGAACCCAGGGGGGCAGGGAGGGGCGGCACACGGCTGAACGGCCAGACTCGGCGAGGTCCGTCCTCGAGCAGCTCAACGCGGGCGGCGACTCCCTCGACCTGGACGTCGAGGGGCACAGGGTCCGTGTCACGAACCTCTCCAAACCCCTCTGGCCCGCCGACGGGGAGCATCGGGTGGTCACCAAGGGCGACATGGTCCGCTACTACGCCGCGATCGCCCCGCTCCTCCTGCCCCACCTGGCCGACAGGCCCATGACATTGACCCGCTATCCAAATGGCATCGATGGCGGCAGCTTCTACCAGAAGCACGTGGAAGACCCGCCGCCCTTTGTCAACACGGTCGAGATATACTCCTCCCACAACGAGGGCGACAGCAGCTACATCACGGTGGACAACCTCGCCACGCTGGTCTGGCTGGCGCAGCTTGCGGACATCGAGTTGCACCCCTGGTCGTCCAGGACGGTCGGCGAGCCCGACGCGGCCCACCTCCCGGCCGTGTTCCACGGCTCCAGGGAGGTCCTGGAGAGCAGCGTCCTCAACTATCCCGACTTCATCGTCTTCGACCTGGACCCCTACATCTACTCCGGGCGTGAGAAGACCGGCGACGAGCCGGAGCTCAACCGCGCCGCCTTCGCCAGCACTCGCACGGTCGCGCTGGCCCTGCGCCAGGTACTCGACCAGCTCTCGCTCTCGTCGTTCGTCAAGACCTCGGGTAAGACGGGCCTCCACATCTACGTGCCGATCGTGCGGCAGCACGACTACAGGGCCGTCAGGAAGGTCTGCGAGACCATAGGCGGATTCCTGCTCCGCCAGCGCCCCAGAGACGTCACAATGGAGTGGTCGGTCGAGAAGAGGACGGGCAAGGTCTTCTTCGATCACAACCAGAACTCCCGCGGCAAGAACATGGCGTCGATATACTCGCTCAGGCCCCTGCCAGGCGCACCCGTCTCCACGCCGGTCAGGTGGGACGAGCTGGAGCGTGTCTACCCGACCGACTTCACCATAGACACAGTGCCCGAGCGTGTCGAAGCGATGGGCGACCTCTGGGCCGGAATCCTGGAGTCCAAGCACGACCTCAGGCGGCTCGTGGAAGCCGTGTAACCACGCGGGCCAACTGCCTGGGCCAACTGCGCGGGCTTGACCGTCGGGGCGCAGCGGCTTTATCGTTGAAGTGTGCGGGAGTAACTCAGTGGTAGAGTTCCTGCCTTCCAAGCAGGCTGTCGCCGGTTCGAATCCGGTCTCCCGCTCCACAGGGCCTTTCCAAAGTCCGTTCGTGGTGAGCCTGTCGAACCACAATTGGGGCCTTCGACAAGCTCAGGCCGAACGGCAAGGTACGACCCTATCTCAACAATGGAAAGGCCCTGCCCGCTCCACCCCCCAAGCCGTCTATGCCGGCTCTACCCAAATCCCCCACCTAAATGGCGGCGACGCCCTAATGGCAAGGGGAGGGCTGGTTTGAAACCAGCCCCTACGGGGTGATGGCTGATAGATATGGCGCCGAATGTGGAGGTGGGGAATCTGGGCTCTACCTAACGGCTTGACGCCATGGCGATCTCGCTTGCAAGGTCGAGGACCCTGAGCGCTTCGATGTCTTTCGCGATCCGGTAGCGCTGCTCGCCGGGATAGACAACGAACTTCGCCTCAGGCTCGATATCTTCGCAGGCGCTGTGGAAGCCCCTGCTCGGTCGTGGGGCGAGAGTGCGCTTTATCTCGACCGCCCAGGGACCCCGCCCCGGCAGCGTCAACACCAAGTCTACCTCTGCGCCGGCGGACGTGCGGTAGAAGCTCGCCTCGGCGCGTTCCGGCGCGGCGGCCAGCAGGCTTTCGATCACAAATCCCTCCCAGCTCTGGCCGACGACTGGGTGCCCCAGTAGCTCCTCCTTGGAGCCCAGGCCCAGTAGGGCGTGCGCGATGCCGCTGTCACGGATGTACGTCTTCGGCGACTTCACCAGGCGCTTGCCGACGTTCCTCTGCCAGGGCGGGAGCCGGCGCACCAGAAGAAGGTCCACCATTAGGTCCAGATACCTGTGAATGGTCTTACCGTCGACACCGAGGCCGCGCGCCAGGGAGGCCGCGTTGAGCAGCCCTCCCTGCATATGGGCCAGCATTACCCAGAACCGCCTGAGCGTCTCGGCTGGGATGCGCGGGCCGAGCTGGGGCACGTCACGTTCGAGGTACGTGCGTATGAAATTCTCCCGCCAGGACAGGCTACGGCTGTCGTCGCGCGCCAGGAAGCTGTCAGGAAAGCCGCCGCGAACCCAGAGGGCGTCGTGGTCCCCTGCGCCTATCTCCAGCACGTCGAACGGGTTCAGCTCGAGGTATGCTATGCGGCCGGCCAGCGTCTCGCCCGACTGTCGCAGAAGGTCTATCGAGGCCGACCCCAGCAACAGAAACCGTCCCGCCCGCCTGCCTCGCCTTCGTCCACGGTCGATCAGTCCGCGCAGGCTCTGGAACAGACCGGGAACACGATGGACCTCGTCGAGAATGACCAGCCTGTCCTCGTGATCCGACAGGTACAGCTCGGCATCCGATAGTCTGGCGCGGTCCGCGGGCGACTCCAGGTCGAGATACACCGAGTCCACCGCCCGGGCGATTTCGAGGGCGAGCGTGGTCTTGCCGGCCTGGCGAGGCCCAAGGAGGGCGACCGCAGGATTCTCCTCTAGCAGACTCTTTAGCTGTGACCCTGACCGCCGAGAGATCATCCTTGCAATTATGGACTAGTATGCCAGAATTGCAAGGTTATTGCCGGTCTCGCTCTTGGGCAATTATTGATGCCGGACCTGCGAGCGTGTAGAGTCATTCGGGCAGAGCAGTACCCTAAGCAGGCTTGATACAAGCCGTTATTGGAGGTTCGAATGGCCGGGCTACCCACATTGCTGGACGTGATCGAGGCGAGGGGAAGGATTGGGCGGCACATAGTGCGCACGCCGCTCCACCACTACACCGCGCTGGACAGGCTGATTGGGGCGGAGGTGTACGTCAAGCACGAGAACCACCAGCTGCTGGGGTCGTTCAAGATGCGCGGCGCGCTCAACGTCGTGTCCCAGCTTGGGGACTACGAGCGGGAGCGCGGCGTGATATCCGCCTCGACCGGCAACTTTGGGCAGGGCATCGCCTACGCCGCGAAGCAGTTCGGACTCAACGTGGCGGTCGCCATGCCCGAAGACGCGAACCCCGACAAGGTGGAGTCGATGCGGCGCCTGGGGGCGAAGGTCATCTTCCACGGTCGCGACTTCGACGACGCGCGAGGCCATGCGGAGAGATTGGCTCGCGAGGAAGGTTACTACTACGTCCACTCGGCCAACGATCCCGGCCTGGTCCCCGGCGTCGGGACGTACTCCCTGGAGATCATGGAGGACCTGCCGGACGTGGATGTCATCATCGTGCCGGTGGGCGGCGGCAGCGGGGTCTGCGGCGCAAGCGTCGTAGCCAAGGCCCTGAACCCCGGCGTCCAGGTTTACGGCGTGCAGTCCGACCAGGCGAATGCCGCGTACCTCTCGTGGAAGGAGGGCCGGGTCGTCGAATCGCCGATGGGAACGAAGGCGGAGGGGCTCGCCACGCGGTCCGGCTACGAGTACACCCAGGCCATCATGCGCGAGCTAATGGACGACCTCATCCTCGTGTCAGAGGAGGAGCTGGACCGGGCCGTGGTGCTGCACCTAGAGAACACGCACAACCTGGCCGAGCACGCGGGGGCGGCGTCGCTGGCCGCGGCGGTCAAGATCAGGGACCGGCTGTCAGGGAAGAAGGTCGCCCTCGTGCTGAGCGGCGGCAACATCACTGCCGGCCAGCTTCGGGCCGCACTGGACCGCTAACCGGATGTTCCAAGTCCCTTCTCCCCTAGCGGGAGAAGGTTGTACACATTGAGGGGGAATTGGGTTCCGTCTCTCTTCCCTCAGTCCATACCCGCGCATTCAAGCATCTCGGCCTTGATGTTCCGGACGGCGGACGGGCCGCGGTAGACGATGCCCGTGTAGACCTGCACCGTGTCTGCGCCCGCGTCCAGCGCTTCCTGGGCGTGATGGCCGGTGAAGATGCCCCCGCAGGCGTTGATGGTCATTCCTGTGCCCAGCTCACCGCGCAGGTCCCGCACCAGGTCGAGCATCCGCCCGTAGATAGGGCGTCCGCTTAGGCCTCCGCGGCCTACAGCCAGCCTGGGGTCCTCGGTGGGCCTGCTGTTGGCGGCGGTCAGCCCAGCGACACCGGAATCGCGGCACACCCGGGCGAGCGAGAGGACGGACTCGGCCTCCGGTCCATCCTGCTCCGGGTACGGGGGCAGCTTGACCATCAGGGGCTTGGCGCGGCCATCGTTCAGCCTGCCGAGAAGCTCAGCCAGTGCGCCGGCCTCGTGGAAGACCCGGAGGCCGGCCGTATTCGGCGAGCTTATGTTCACCTCGACGGCGTCGACGAGCGGCTCGAGGGTCCGGTGGCACTCCGCCACGTCGTCGACCACAGTGCCCGATATGCTAACCGCGACGGGCACTCCTCGCGTCCTGTTGCGGGCGCGTGCGAGCTCCCGCTTCGCTGCCGCCACACCCCTGCCGGGAAAGCCGAGTGCGTTGGTCAGAGACTCATCGCCGACCTCGCGAAACAGCCTGGGTTTGGGGTTGCCCGGCCTGGGGTCCAGGGTGACGGTCCCGGCGACCATGTAGCCGAAGCCCCAGGCGGCAAGGGCAGGGAGGAGCCGGCAGCCCTTGTCGAACCCCGCCGCCAGCCCCACGGGATTGCGGACCTCGGTGCCGCACCAGTGCGAGCGGAGGCGCGGATCGTCGGGCCCGGACGCTCTCTGGATCGCCGTCCACACGGGCGTGACCCGGAGAGCGCGCTCCGCGACCTTCTGCGCCGCCTCAGCGGGCAGGCTGAAG
Source organism: Dehalococcoidia bacterium (assembly GCA_965261325.1). Classification (GTDB taxonomy): domain Bacteria; phylum Chloroflexota; class Dehalococcoidia; order Lucifugimonadales; family CAJWER01. The sequence continues at coordinate 763,652 of CBDHCU010000009.1, read as the reverse complement.
AGCAGGGGCCGCGCTATTCGGCGATAGAACTCCGGCAAAATCCCTCCGCGGCGGCGCGTCTACGTGGACTGGGGCCCTATGTCCGCGCACGAGTAATCGAGCTGCACTATTAGAGCATCGGGCTGGCGAATACCGCAAACATAAGCACGGGCCCAGATCCCCCACCTAAATGGCGGCGACGCCCTAATGGCAAGGGGAGGGCTGGTTTGAAACCAGCCCCTACGGGGTGATGGCTGATAGATATGGCGCCGAATGCGGAGGTGGGGGATTTGGGACGGGGAAGCTTCGTTGACTGGCGTTTCTGATGGGACTAGACTTGGCCCATCGGTAGGGTCGCCAACCTGACCGGTAGCTCGGGAGCTCCAACATGGCCTCCTATATCGCACGGCGTCTGCTGATTGCGTTCTTCACGATAGTGATGATCTCGGTGCTCGCCTTCTTCGTCGTCGAGCTGCCTGAAGGCGATCAGGCGACCAAGCGCTTCGACAGGACCCGCGCCGTGAGCTCGAGCGAGATACAGGCCCAGGAGATGGTGGACGAGCTGCGCCGCTACCTCAACCTGGACAAGCCCATCTACATTCGATACGGCGCGTGGATGTGGAACCTGCTGCAGGGGGACCTGGGACGCGCCTTCGGGCCGACGGGCAACGGGCTGCTCTACCAGAAGACGGTCAAGTCGATCATCGGCGACCGGCTGTGGATCACCGTTGCGCTGACAGGGTTCACGATCCTGGTCACGTGGACCTTTGCGTTACCCGTGGGAATCTACTCGGCCGTCCGGCAGCATTCGGTCGGCGACTACGCCTTCACCCTGTTGGGGTTCACGGGGCTGGCGGTGCCGGACTTCCTGCTTGGACTGGTGCTGATGTACATCGCCTACGCCTACTTCGACCAGAGCGTCGGGGGGCTCTTCTCAGCCGACTACCAGAACGCCCCCTGGAGCCTGGACAAGGTCTACGACTTCATCAAGCACCTGTGGATCCCCGCGGTCGTCCTTGGCACCTCGGGAACGGCCAGCCTGATCCGCATCATGCGCAACAACCTGCTGGACGAGTTGAACAGACCCTATGTCGTGACCGCGAGGGCCAAGGGCCTAGGGGCGGCGAAGATCGTCCTGAAGTACCCTGTCCGCGTGGCCATCAACCCGCTCATCAGCACTGTCGGCTATCTCCTGCCGTCACTCGTTAGCGGCAGCGTCATCGTGTCCGTCGTGCTGAGCCTGCCCACCATCGGCCCCGTGTTCCTCACGGCGATCCAGGACGAGGACATCTACCTGGCAGGCATCATAGTGCTGCTGCTGGGTATGCTGACCGTGATGGGCACGTTGGTCTCGGACATCCTGCTTGCCGTCGTGGACCCAAGGATCAAGTACACTCGTTAGGGTCCATGTGATACCAAGTCACCGTGATGCCGCCGTATATGTGCGGCAGGGGAATGGGTTCCCGCCCCGTATCGCGTACGGGGCAGGCTCTTTGCGGGAATGACGGCTTTACGGCGCGCTCAAAATGAATTGGTATGAGCTTGACGCTCCTGCGGGGCTCCCTCGCAGCAATTGGTGATACTCTCGTCCAGGTCTCGACGGAGCGGTCTATGGCCTCCGGCTGGCGAATGCCCCAATATCCAATGCGAAAACATGTTTGGTTTTGTTATTAGATATGGTACAATGCTGCCGTCTTGAGGGCGTTGTCGCTGGGTAGCTGAATCAGCTATAATGGGAGGGTACTCCCCGGCGGGAAAGGGCGAGCACCGGAGCGGCTCGCGGGCACCCCGCCAGACCCAAGCGGTCACCGCTCTTACGGCTCCCGGCGGCAGGCCCGCCCGGCACGATCGAGTCTCCAGGTGAGACCGCCGACCCGGCGAAAATGGGCCCGCTCCTAACTCGACAGGCAGGAGAAGTGTATGGCAGTAGTTGAAGCACATACCAGGCAGGCTGAGGCATACACGTCCAGCGACATCCAGGTCCTCGAAGGACTGGAAGCCGTCCGCCTCAGGCCGGGCATGTACATCGGCACCACGGGCCAGGCCGGCCTGCACCACCTCATATATGAGCTGGTCGACAACGGCGTCGACGAGTTCATGGCCGGCGAGTCTACGCACATCGCCATTCTCATACGGGCCAATGGCTCCGTCAGCGTAGAAGACGACGGGCGCGGCATTCCGGTCGACAAACACAAGACGACGGGGCTGTCCGGCGTCGAGACCGTCATGACGACCCTCCATGCCGGCGGCAAGTTCGGCGGCAAGGCGTACAGCGTTTCCGGCGGCCTGCACGGCGTCGGCGCATCCATCGTGAACGCGCTGTCCGCCACGCTCCGGGTCGACGTCTACAGAAGCGGCAACAAGCACACCCAGGAGTTCGCCAAGGGGGACGCCTCCACGCCGCTGCGCTCGACGCCCCTGCCGGAGGACGAGGCCGACCGGCACGGGACGGTGGTGACTTTCTTCCCGGACGATACGATCTTCGAGGCCATCGAGTACGACTTCGAGGTTCTGGCGCAGCGCTTCAAGGAGATGGCCTACGTCAACAAGGGCCTGGAGATCTCGTTCCGAAGCGAATGGCGGCGCAGCGGGGAGCAGCCCGAGCTTGCGGAGGAAGTTACCCCCGCCAAGGAGGTCACGTACAAGTTCGACGGCGGCATACAGGAGTTCGTGTCCACGCTGAATGCCAACCGCACCGTCCTGCACACGGACCCCGTCTACCTGGAGAAGCAGGTCAACGGGACCAGGGTCGAGGTGGCGCTGCAGTACCACGACGCCTACACCGAATCGATCTACGCCTTCGCGAACTGCATCAACACGCAGGATGGCGGCACGCACCTGACCGGCTTCAAGTCGGCCATGACGCGGGTGGTGAACGACTACGCCCGCAAGCAGGGCCTCCTGAAAGACAGCAACCTGGCGGGCGAGGACACGCGCGAGGGCCTCACCGCAGTCGTGAGCGTGAAGCTGCCAAACCCGCAGTTCGAGGGGCAGACGAAGACGAAGCTGGGCAACCCGGAGGTCAGGAATCAGGTCGAGAGCGTCGTGGCCGAGACGGTCCAGATATTCCTGGAGGACCATCCGCAGGACGCCAAGCGGATCATCGACAAGTGTCTGACGTCCCAGAAGGCCCGGGAGGCGGCCCGCAAGGCGCGGGAGCTCATCATCCGAAAGAACGCGATGGACGGCGGGTCCCTGCCCGGCAAGCTGGCCGACTGCTCGGACAAGAACCCCGCGAACTGCGAGCTGTACCTCGTGGAGGGCGACTCGGCAGGCGGCACGGCGAAGATGGGGCGGGACCGCGCCTTCCAGGCCATCCTGCCGCTGCGGGGCAAGATACTGAACGTCGAGAAGGCCCGCGAGGAGAGGATGCTGGCCAACGAGGCCATCCAGTCGATCACCATCGCCATCGGCGGCGGCCTGGGCGAGGACTTCGACGTGGAGAAGCTCCGCTACCACCGCATCATCATCATGACGGACGCGGACGTGGACGGCTCGCACATCCGCACCCTGCTGCTCACCTTCTTCTACCGGAACATGCACCCGCTGATCGACCAGGGCCACCTGTACATGGCGATGCCGCCGCTCTTCGGCGTAACCCAGGGGAAGAAGCACCAGTGGGTCTACACCGAGTCGGAGCTGGACAAGGCCCTGGCGAACATCAACGGCAAGGGGAAGCCGTCCATCCAGCGCTACAAGGGCCTCGGCGAGATGAACGCGGAACAGCTCTGGGAGACGACGATGGACCCGGAGGTCAGGACCCTGATGCAGGTCACCCAGGGCGACGGCGCTGCCGCCGACGAGATGTTCTCGCTCCTGATGGGCGACGTGGTGGAGCCGCGCAAGCGCTTCATCCAGGCCCACGCCAGGGAAGTCAAGAACCTGGACGTCTAGCCCCATTGCCGGCGGATCCATGAAGCGGGCTCTCGCCGTCGACCAGCTCTTCAACTTGGACAAATGCCTGTACATGGCCCAGGACTTCCGCTGGCGCGAAATTGGAGATGGCTGGCACTCCGGCGTGCTCCACGGGCACCTGATCCACATCCGCCAGAACGACTGTGGCGTGGAATACCGGGCCCACTCCGACCTGTCCGAGTTGTTGGCCTCCTACTTCCGGCTGGACGAAGATATCAATGCCGTCTACGAGCGCATCTCATCCATAGACGACAGGGTCGCGGGTCTAGTGAAGAAGTACCCGGGGCTGCGGGTCCTGAGGCAACCGGATCCCTGGGAGTGCACGGTTGCCTACATCTGCTCGGCCCGTTCCAGCATCGACCGGATCAAAGGCAACATCGAGGCGATAGCAGCGACGCTGGGGCGTGAAGTAGAGCTGAATGGCGAGGTGCGCCATACCTTCCCAACTGTTGAGGAGATTCTCGATGCAGGTGTGAGGCGGTTGGAGAAGCTGAACCTCGGCCTGCAACGGCACGACAAGATCATCGCCGCAGCCGAGCGCATACACTCCGGCGAGCTGGATCTGTGCCGCCTGGCACGGCCCGACGTGACCTACGGCGAGGCGAAGGTCAGGCTGACGGCCTGCTACGGCATCGGTCCCAAGGTTGCCGACTGCATCGCCCTGTTTGCGCTGGGCAAGACGCAGGCCTTTCCAGTGGATACGTGGGTTAGAAGAGCGGTGAAGGAGTACTTCCCGGGGCTGGAGCTATACGACGAAGCGATAGTGCAGTGGGCCCAAGACCGCTTCGGAGAGTACGCCGGCTATGCCAACCAGTTCCTGTTTACAGGGCAGTACATGAAGGCCACAAGACAATCGGCGACGCCGCAAGTCACTGGCTGACGACAACACGCTCGCCGTGGTCGAGAAGAACGTAGAACCGGCGTATGACCCCAATGCCGACAAGTACCTCGCCACCCATTATCGTAACAGTAGTTCGGAATGGCTGGAATCCACCGATCTCTACGGTGCATCTGTAGAAGGGAGCACGGACGGTACTATGGTCAGCCAGTACCCAGTCTATATACCCGGATTGGGAGGCATCATTCGGCAAGTACCGGCTGGGCAGCATGATGCCTCCACTGAAGCCGGTATCGAGCAGTGCATCCCCATCGTAAGTTGCGCCTCCCATGTTCACCCGGATGGGCAGGTAAGGGAAGCGCGAGCTTACTGCATTCGGGTTAGTCACGCTCTCCCTGCAGCCTTTTCGCCCACTTTGAACAGGAAGAAGCCTCTTCCCATCTCATCTCCTGCACGATAGAACACTTCGTCCATGTCCGTGCCAAGCAGAGTCTCGCCTTTGGGGGATATGGCTACGAACTTACCCCAGTGCTTGGACTCTAGGGGCTTGCCGAATCGATTGTAGAGATCGTCCCCCATCTCCATCGGGTCATGATCATTGTTGTTAGTCACTTTGCGCCTCCCTGTCCAATGGTGCGAATAGCTGGGTCTCCTTCAGCTCGCGGTCGTAGTTGCCTATGCCCGGTCTCCCCCTTTGCAGGCCTAGCCCCACAGGTTCGTGCTGAAGTAGCGCTCGCCTATGTCGTTGATGATGGTGACTATGCGGCCGTTAGGCGCATCCTTAGCCGTCAGGAAGGCCCCCTGGATGTACGCGCCCGATGACTGGCCTCCAAAGATGCCCTTCGAGGCCAGCAGGGCGGACATCCTGTAGCCGTCGTCCACCTCGATCCGGACCATCCGGTCGACGATGTCCTCGTCGAAGGTGTCTGGCACGATGTGTCCCTGGCCCAGGGGCTTGAGCCCCTCGACGCCTGGCCACTCGTCGAAGTTGATGCCGACGACCTCGATGTTGGGATCGTGCTCCTTGAGGCGTCTGCCCACGCCGCTGATGGTGCCGCCCGTGCCGACACCGGCGACGAAGTGGGTGATGCCGTCGACCTGCCGGAGTATCTCCTCGGCGGTGGTCTCGTAGTGGGCCTGCGGGTTGTTGGTGTTGGAGTACTGGTCGCAGTAGAAGTACCTGTCCGGGTCGGCCTCGTACCGGCGCTTCACCTCGTAGAGAGTCTCGTCGTAGCCGAGCATGGGGTCGGTGAAGGAGAGGGTTGCTCCGTGGGCCAGCAGGCGCTTCTTGCGCTCCTCGCTGGCGTTCTCAGGCATGACCAGCTCTACGCTGTATCCCAGCACCGCGCCGATCATTGCGTAGGCGATGCCCGCGTTGCCTGACGTGGCGTCGAGGATCACCCTGTCCTTCGTGAGCCTGCCCGTGAGAATGGCGTCGACCAGCATCCTGAGCACCGGCCGGTCCTTGATGGAGCCGCCTGGGTTGAGCTGCTCGCACTTGGCGAATATCTCGGCTCCCCCGAGGTCCAGGGGCAGGTCTAGCCTTACGGTCGGTGTGTTGCCGATTGCGGCCAGGGGAGGATAGGACGCTATGAAGTCGAGGTGGTCTTGCGGGATGGGCACGGCTGCAGTCCGTGCGCCGGATTGGCGCTAGGGATTAGGGTTCGAGTGTGACCAGTATACCCTACGACTACCTGGTCCGGGGGTTGAGCACGTCGTTGAGGGAGTCTCCGAGGAGGTTCCAGCACAGGATGAGCAGCCACGCCGCGACGCCTGGCGCCAGCAGCATCCACGGCTCCTCGCGTATGACGCTGATGTGGCCGCCCTGCAGCAGCATCGTGCCCAGGCTGGGCCTGGGCGGCTGTATGCCGAGGCCCAGCCAGCTCAGTATGATCTCGGTGCCGACGTAAGCACCCATGCCCGCGCTGACGGTGACCACTATTGGGGCGATGGCGTTGGGGAGCAGGTGCCTGAAGAGAATCCTGGCGGTCGAAGCGCCGCTCGCCTTCGCCGCCTCGATGTACTGGGTCTCCTTCAGGTAGAGGATCTGGCCGCGTACGAGGCGCGCCATTCCGATCCAACCGAAGCCGACGAGGGCGATGGACACGACAAAATAGTCGACGACGCCTATCCGCACGAGGCCGTCGAGGAATTCGAACCTGTCCTCCAGGGCCCTGACCCAGCCGAGTATGCGTGGGCGCAGCGTGGCCGCGATGATGATGACGAGGAAAATGTCGGGGAAGGAGGCGAAGACCTCGCCTATACGCATAATGAGAGAGTCCACCTTCTTGCCGTAGTAGCCGGCGATGAGCCCGAGACTCACCCCGATCAACAGGCCTCCGGTCAGCATGGCGACCAGCGTGAGGATTACGGTGTTCTGGATCCCCCACAGCACCCTGGTGAAGAGGTCGCGGCCGGCCCTGTCCGTACCGGCGAAGTGGGACTCCCTCCAGAATGCCACGGGGCCCTGGTCGAGGACGTAGCTGGGTGCATTGCGGATAACCGTGTAGTCCTGCGCTGTGTAGTCGTAGGGCGACACCCACGCCGCGAAGATGCCGACGAAGTAGACGACCGCCAGCACCACGATGCAGGTAACGGCGATCTTCTTGCGCACCAGGCGGGCCATGGCGCGCGCAAGGTGGCTCTTGCTGCGCTGGGTCTGCTGCTCCTCGGCTACGGCCGCAAGCTCCTGTACTGCCACGGGCCGCCTACTGGTACCGAATCCGCGGGTCGATGAAGGCGTACGTCAGATCGGCAAGCAGGTTGGCGAGCACGAAGGCGCCCGACCCGATCAGGGTGACCGCCATGATGACCGGGTAGTCCCGGTTGAACACCGACTCCACGGCGAACCGTCCTATGCCCGGTATGCCCAAAATCGTTTCGGTGATGAAGGCCCCGCTGATGAGGCCAGCCAGGGAGAACGCCAGGATGGTGACGATGGGTATCAGGGAGTTGCGGAAGACGTGGCGGGAGTTGACGGTCATCTGCGCGAGGCCCTTCGACTTGGCCGTGCGTATGAAGTCCTGCCCCAGTGTGTCGAGGGTGCTGGCCCGCATCAGCCTGGTGAGACCGGCTATCCCGGGCACGCCCATCGTGATGGCCGGCACGATGATCCTGAGGTCGAAGAAGCCGCCCCAGCCTGAGCAGGGCACCCAGCTCAGCTTGAGGCAGAAGGTCCACAGTAGAGCCGGTACGCTGACCATGACCGGCACCGACATGAGCACCAGGGCAATGGTGACGGCGGCCGGGTCCTCCCATCTGCCCTGCCTGTGTGCGATGAAGAAGCCAATGGGCAGGCCGAATCCAAGGCTGATCGTCATGGCTGCAAGCGCAAGCTGGGCCGAGATCCACATCTTGCGGATGATGAGGTCCCGCACTGGCTGGCCGCGGTACCTGTAGCTCTCACCGAAGTCGCCCTGGACGAAGTTCCAGATATAGTCGCCGTACTGTACGAAGAAGGGGCGGTCCAGCCCGAGCTGGGCGCGGATGCGCTCGGCAATGACCTCGTCGTAGCGGTTGCCCAGGATGACCCTGACGGGGTCGCCCGGCCCAAACCTGCCGAGCGTGAAGGTCATGAGCGAGGCCGCCAGAAGCAGCACAGGGAGCCAGAGGAGACGCTTTACTATGTACTTCCACATATTCTGAAGCAGCCCTCGCCGAACTCCGCAAAGATACCCGCTGGGTTCTTAGCCCGCAACCTCGCGGCTGCCGCGCCCGTACGTGTTACCGCCCCGAAAAGGGCCTCGCATGAATGAGTGGAGGGAGCCCCACCACTTCGGGACTCCCTCCGCATCCATCGTCCTTGCCTGGTGCTACTCTTCGTCGGTGAGCCTGATCTGCTTCAGCTTCGGCACGATCATCGGCGTCATCACGTAGCCTTCGACGTAGTCCTTGACCAGGGCGTAGCGGTCGCCAGTGAACCACATGGGCACCCAGGGGGCGGCGTCGACGATCATCTGCTCCGCCTGGTGGTAGAGAGCGATCCTCTTGGTGATGTCGGCCTCGACCCGCGCCTCCTCCAGGACGGCGTCTATCTCGGCGTTCTTGAAGTCGCCGTGGTTGATGCTGCTCTCGCTGTGGAACAGTATGTCCAGGAAGTCCTGTGGGTCGGGGTAGTCGGCTTCCCAGCCCAGGCCGGCGTAGGCCTGGAACTTCTTGGCGTCCAGGTCCTCGAGATAGGTGGCCCACTCGACCTGCTGGATCTCGACCTCGACGCCCAGCTCCTGCTTCCACATCTCCAGGACGACCTCCAGGTCCAGCCCGATGGTCCCGCCCGTACCCGGCACGGTGACCACTATACGGGGCCTTGACTCGGCGTCAGGGTACTTGGACTCGGAGAGGAGCTTGCGCGCCAGGTCGGGGTCGTACTGCAGCCCCACAATCTCGTCCGTGTATCCCGGGAATCCCGGCGGCAGGATGCTGTAGGCGGGCTCGACCAGCTCCGACAGGACGCCTGTCGCTATCAGCTGCTTGTCGACGGCATGGTTGAGCGCCTGGCGGAACTTAACGTCGTCGAAGGGCGCCATGCCCGCATTGAATCCGATGTAGGAGACGCTGAAGCCGGGCGGGGCGACGACGAGCTCCTTGTTCAGCGGCTCGTTGGGATCGAGGACCCGCTCCAGGTCGTACAGACCCACGCCGGTGATCTCGATCTCGTCGTTCTCGTACATCGCCATCGCCTGCCCGCCGGCGAGGTTCATGACGATGGTCTCCACGCCCGCCAGCTCGCGATAGTAGTCCTCGTTGCGCTCCAGCACGATGCGCTCGCCTATCCGGTACTCGGAAAGCCTGAAGGCCCCGGTGCCCACGGGGTTGTCGATCCACCAGCTCCGTCCGCCCGCCTCCACGACCTCGCGGTCGAGGACGTAGGCCGTGGGATAGGTCAGCTTGGCGAGGAAGTAGGCCTTGGCCGCGTCGGTGGTTATCTCCAGGGTGTGGTCGTCGATGACCTTGATGCCTACGATTTCGTCTGCCTCGCCGTCGAAGTACTTCTCGGCGCCGAGGATGTCGTTCAGGTAGGTGTCGGCGACCGGCGACGCGGTGTCGGGCGCGGCGGCCCTCTCCATGGACCATTTGAAGTCCTGGGCCGTCACGGGCTTGCCGTTGTGGAACTTCGCGTTGGGGCGCAGCTTGAAGGTATATACGGTGCCGTACTCGATGGTCCAGCTCTCGGCGATGTCGGGCACCAGCTTGAGGTCCGTGTCCAGCGTGACGAGGCCGCTGAACACCTCCGCCACGACGCCCGCCGATGTCGTGTCACCAGTCAGGTGCGGGTCGAGGGTGGGGGGATCGGACCACAGCCGCCTGAACGTTCCCGTCGGCAGGGGCTCGGTAAACTGGCTCGGCTGCTGCTCGAGGTTGACGGGCGTGCCCTCCGGCTCGGCCTTCGCCGCGGGCTGCTCGGTCTTCTCTTCGGCCGCTGCGGGCGCCGCGGACGTCGACGGGGGCGTCTGGGTGGGCTCATCGGCGACTTCCGAATCGCCGCACGCGACTGCGGCTAGCGTCAGTAGGGATATGAGGACGATCAAGATTCTGTTCATGGCATCTCCTGCTATCTGGTGTATTTTGTATGGCCGTCCGGTCTGGGGTTGGGCTACGCCCTTTCCCGGGCTGCGGAGCGGCCCTGGTGCATATCTCCGATTGAGTGTGTCAGATAGGCCCTCATAAAGTCGTCCATGCCGCCGTCGAGGACGCCGTCGGCGTCGGAGGTCTCATGTCCCGTACGGTGGTCCTTCACCATCTTGTATGGGTGGAGTACGTAGCTGCGTATCTGGTTGCCCCACTCGGCCGAAATGTGGTCGCCCTTCAGCTTCGCCACTTCCTGAGACCTGAGCTTCATCTCCCGCTCGACGAGCCTGGCGGTAAGTATGCGCATGGCGATGGACTTGTTCTGGTACTGCGACCGCTCGTTCTGGCAGCTTACCCGTATGCCCGTCGGCTCGTGGGTGATGCGGACGGCCGTCGAGTTCTTCTGTACGCTCTGGCCCCCGGCGCCGCCCGCCTTGAAGACCTCGATCCTCAGGTCCGCGGGGTCTACCGTGATGTCCACGCCCTGCTCGACCTCCGGGAGCACCTCGACGAGGGCGAACGACGTATGCCTGGCATGGTCGCCGTCGAACGGAGACAGCCTCACGAGCCGGTGCACCCCACGCTCGGACCTCAGGTAGCCGTAGACGTATTCGCCGGATATCTCGAGGACGGCGCTCTTGATTCCGCCCTCTTCCCCGGGGGAAACGTCCAGGACCTGGCTCTCGAAGTCGCTTCGCTCCGACCACCGCAGCATCATCCGCACTATCATCCTCACCCAGTCCTGCGACTCCACGCCTCCGGCGCCTGCGTGCACCGCTACGATGGCGTTACCCCTGTCGTACCGCCCCGAGAGGGACAGCTGGAACTCGCGGCGGTCGACCGTGCCCGTAAGCTGTTCCAGCTCCTCGATGAACGTCTCCGACAGCGAGTTTTCCCTCTCGGCTATGGCGATGTCGACCATCTCCGCTAGGGACCCGATCTCGTCCTCGAGCTTGCCCCACTCCCCCACGTCCGCGGTGAGGCCCGAGAGTCGTTTCATCTTCGCCTGGGCCAGGCTTCTGTCTTCCCAGAAACTCGGCGCCATCGTTTCACGTTCGAGCTCGACCATCTCCCTGCGCTTCCCCTCTATGTCAAAGACGCACCATTAGGTCCGAGACTCGTACATGCAACCGCGCAACATCACCCTTCAAGTCATGCATAGGTAAGTGTCCCTCGGAGGCCCCGGAATTGCGGCGTCCAACTAGTTAAACGCCGGGGCGGGCTGGCAAGTTAGCACTTGCGAAGATCTGCCGCGCATTATATCAAACAGCCCGTCGACCGAGCCCACGCCGACCGCGAAAGCCAGGGCCTTTCCATTGTTGAGATAGGGTCGTACCTTGCCGTTCGGCCTGAGCTTGTCGAAGGCCCCAATTGTGGTTCGACAGGCTCACCCGAACGGACTTTGGAAAAGCCCTGCGCGAAAGCTACTTGACGGGCCGGACCTGCCGTGAGACCCGCGAGCACGGGCCCTCAGCCCAGCGACACCGTGGGCGCGAGGCGCGGGTCGGTCATCGTCGCGGGGTCCAGGATTTCGCCGAGCTGCGCCTCGGTGAAGTCTGTGCGGCGACCGGCGACCTGCTTCACGGTCTCGCCGGTCGTCTGCGCCTCCTTGGCGATGGCCGCGCTCAGGTCGTAGCCTATGTGCGGCACGAGGGTGGTCACGATAGCGAGGCCGTTGTGCACCATGCGCGGGCCCGCGTCCGTAGCCTTGATTCCGGCGACGCACTGGTCCGCGAAATTGCGAGCGGAGGTCGTGAGCACGCCGATCGACTCCAGCAGGTTGTGGGCGGCCACGGGCATCATTACGTTGATCTCGAAGTTCCCCGACTGGCCGGCGATGGTGACGGCGGCGTCGTTGCCGATTACATGGGCCGCGACCTGGCAGACGGACTCCGGGATGACGGGGTTGACCTTGCCCGGCATGATGGAGCTTCCGGGCTGGACCTCCGGCAGCTCTATCTCGGCGAGGCCCGACCTGGGCCCGGAGCCGAGCCAGCGGACGTCGTTTGCGATCTTCATCATGCTCACGGCGACGGTCCTGAGGGACCCGCTCGCCTCCACTATGGCGTCGAGGCTGCTCTGGGCCTGGAAGTGGTTGTCGGTCTCCCTGATGGAAATGTCCAGCGTCTCGGTCAGATTCGCGCACACCCGAAGGGCGAACTCAGGATGGGTGTTGACGCCCGTGCCCACCGCCGTGCCGCCGAGGGCCACCTCCGAGAGTCCGTTCATGGCGTGGCGCAGGCGCCTGATGCCGCGGTCGACCTGCCCGGCGTAGCCCTGGAACTCCTGGCCGAGCCGTATCGGAGTCGCGTCCTGCAGGTGGGTGCGCCCCGTCTTGACGATGGGCATGAACTCCTCGGCCCTGGCGTCGAGCTGCGTATGCAGGTGGGCAAGCGCCGGGACCAGGCCGTCCGCAATGCCGTAAAGCGCCGCGATATGGATCGCGGTGGGTATCACGTCGTTGGAAGACTGGCCGAGATTGACGTGATCGTTGGGGTGCACGGGGTCCCGTGAGCCCAGCTCGCCGCCCAGCATCTCTATCGCGCGGTTCGAGATGACCTCGTTGGCGTTCATGTTGGTCGACGTGCCCGACCCCGTCTGGAATATGTCCACTACGAAGTGGCCGTCCAGCGTCCCGTCGACCACCTCCGAGGCGGCCGCGACGATTGCATCGGCAATCTCGGGGTCGAGCAGCTCGAGTTCCTGGTTCACCTGGGCCGCGGCGAGCTTGATCTGGCCCAACGCCCGGATGAACGACCTGGGAAAGCGCAGGCTGCTGATGGGGAAGTTCAGGGCGGCCCGCATCGTCTGCGCTCCGTAGTATGCGTCCGCAGGTACCTGCAGCTCGCCCATGGAGTCGCGCTCGACGCGCATAGCCTGTTCCGATGTCATGTCGGCCTCCGTCGTATCGAGGATGTGATGGTTGCGGCCCGGAGGGCCTAGTACCGGCTCACGGTGTCCAGAGTGTCCGGAATGTCCGGGTCCAGCTCCGAGGCGAGGAAATCGGCGACGCGCTCGGCGACCTCCATCTCGTGCCCGGCGAGGCCGTGATTGGCCTCCGGGACCTCGTGGAACTCGACCGGCTGCCGCATGTCGTCGAGGGCCCGCTGCAACTCTACGGACGGGACTACGCCGTCCTTCTGGCCGGCAATGAAGAGCTTGGGCCTCTTGTCTTTCGACAACGCCGAGTCCCTCACTGCCGAGAGGGGCGGAGCTATGAACACGAACGCCTTCGACGCCTTCACCTTCCGCACGCCGCCCAGCAGCACCCCCGCGCCGAAGGAGTACCCCACGGCCGCCATCCGGCGGGGGTCGGCCCACTTCAGCCCGTCGAGCACTCGGAAGGCGGCCTTCACGTCGTCCATCTCTTCGTCGCCGTTGGTGAAGTCGCCCGAGCTCTCGCCCACGCCCCTGAAGTTGAACCTGAGGCTGGCGATGCCCATGCGCATGCACGTCCAGTCTATGGCCGACAGTACCAGGCTGTCCATGTCGCCGCCCAGCATCGGGTGCGGGTGGCACAGGACCGCCGCGGGTGGCAGGCGGGTCAGACCCTCGGGCCGCGCGGCTATGCCCTCCAGGGTTATGCCGCCGCTGCTGTAGATGTCGACTCGCGTGTGTCCCATGGTCGTCAGAGGCCCCCGGCAGGGCCTCATGGTAGGCGACGGCTATGGAGTTTGACAAGCTCCGTTGCTAGAATGTGGCACGTCAGCCACCCACTACGAGGAGCCCTCAATTGAGAGTAGTCGACCTGCGCAGCGACACGAAGACACGCCCAACCCCGGAGATGAGACAGGCCATGGCGACCGCCGAGGTGGGGGACGACGTGGCGGGCGAGGACCCCACGGTCAACAGGCTGGAGGCAATGGCTGCGGAGATGCTGGGGAAGGAAGCCGCCGTGCTCGTGACCAGCGGCACGCAGGGGAACCTCATCGGCATCCTGTCCCAGTGCCAGCGCGGCGAGGAGGTGATCGGCGGCGACAAGTCGCACATCATCAGGGCGGAGGGTGCGGGAGCGTCCGTGCTGGGCGGCGTGGTGATGTCGGCCCTGCCCAACGACGACCGGGGCCTCTACTCCGTGGAGCGGCTGGAGGCCGCCATCCACGACGATGCTATGGGGTACCCGAGGACCACGCTCGCCGCGCTGGAGAACACGCACAACTCCATGGGGGGCGCGGCGCTCTCGCCCGACGAGATGAGGCCCATCGCCGACATGGCGCACTCGCGCGGCGTTAAGGTCCACATGGACGGCGCGAGGCTCTTCAACGCCGCCGTCGCCCTGGAGACCCCGGCCGCCGAGCTGGTGAAGGACTCGGACACCGTTACGTTCTGCCTGTCCAAGGGGCTGGGCTGCCCCGTGGGCTCGGTCCTGTGCGGCGACGGCGAGACGATCCAGGAGGCGCGCAGGTGGCGCAAGTGGCTCGGCTCCGCGATGCGCCAGTCGGGGATCATAGCCGCTGCGGGCATCGTGGCCCTGGAGTCGATGATCGACCGCATGGCGGACGACCACGCGAACGCAAAGAAGCTGGCCGAGGGGCTCAGCGGCGTCGATGGCATCTCGATCGACCCCTCAACCGTGCAGACCAACCTGGTCTTTATACAGGTCGACGCGCCCAACCACCTGGACATCGCGCAACGGCTCGACGAGCGGGGCGTGAAGGTAGGTGCCCGCCCCGGCGGCATCTGGCGCCTCGTGACCCACAACGACGTCTCGTCGGACGATATCGACTACGCCCTGGAGGCCATCGATTCGACCTTTCAGGAGCATAGCTAGTATCGATTCAAGGTAGTTTTGGCGAACGTCCAGCCCCCCGCCCCTCCTCTGGGTTCCCGCCTTCGCGGGAATGACGGCAATCCGAGGGTTCTGTCATATTTAGATTGAAGCAGTACTAGGTTATACCAATTCGCCGTGATGCCGCCGTATATGTGCGGCCAGGGAGTGGGTTCCCGCCCCGTATCGCGTACGGGGCAGGCTCTTCGCGGGAATGACGGCTTTACGGCGCGCTCAAAATGAATTGGTATTACATGCATCGGCTCCTGCTATAATTCTCGTGGAGACACGAACACGCCGGGTACGGCAGAGACTCCAGCGCGAAGGTTGGTCTTGGTTCGACACGGAGCGAGCCATGACATTTATCGACATCCGGCCAGGTCAGGCACGGTCGTATTGCCCAGACATAGCACAGTTCCTTCCCGAGTAGCCCGCGACATCGCAAAGGCCGCCGGCTGGGAGGTATGACATGCAGTATCCGGTGCTGATTGAATCAGAGGACGGCGTTTACGGGGTGGTGTTCCCTGATCTGCCGGGCTGCGTAGCCGTAGGCCTGTCAAGGGACGAGGCCCTTCGAAACGCTGAAGAAGCGGTGCTCGATTGGATCGAATGCACGGAGGAAGCCGGTGAACACGTGCCCGCCCCCAGTACGCCGGCGGCTATCGACGTACCGGCCGATTGCACCTTGGGCTCCGTCACCCTCGTTCGATCTGTGAGCCTCGACCTAACGGCCATCGAGACATAGGGGCTCTGCAGGGCATGGCTGACGATGTCCTCGGCGTGGTGACCCCTCGGCACCAAGGTAAGGGACGGACAGGCTGGGTCCAAGCGGCTACCCCGTAGCTCTGACTGCGTTGCTACCCTCGCGCCGTCGCGTCGAAATAGGGTACCGGCAGGTCGCCGCGCGCAAGCTCGAAGACCAGCGGCACCCGGCGCGCGTGTCCGGGGGACAGGTCGGGCAGGTCATCCTCGGAGAAGAAGCCCACTCCTGTCGTTTCCGGGCCTGCGACCGGGGTCTGGTCGTCGTGGAGCTCGACGAGCCATACGCTGCAGTAGACGTGATACTTGACGCGGCTGCCCCACAAACGTAGGTCGAACACGCCGAGCAGCTTCGTAGCCGTCCCTTCCACCCCCGCCTCTTCGTGAAGCTCACGCTCCACCGACTGCGCCCACGTCTCGCCGACCTCGGTCCCGCCGCCCGGCATCGCCCACAGGCCGTTGTCCTCGCGCCTGATCAGGAGGATGCGCCCCTCCCGGAACACGGCCGCATCGGCGGCGGCGAACGGTGTCGCATGGCGCAGGCTACCCTCGTACTCCTTCACCACGTCGTCCGCAGGCCTCTTCTCTATCGCGGCGACGAGCTGGGCGCTCAGCGACAGGGCGCGGCGGTACCTCTCGCGGTCGTAGTCGTTGTCGGCGTAGTGTAGCCCCATATCCGCGATGCTTCGCAGCTCGTCCGCGATGAGGTACATCTCCCCGGTCGCGTCCATCCCGTCTACGCCGACCCGTCGACCGACCAGCGGCTGACCGCCTCCTCGTCGAGCTCGACGCCGAGGCCCGGCTCCTCAGGCAGTGCCAGACCGCCCGGGCGCACCTCTGGCGCGGTGCTGAAGAGCCTGCCGATGTTCAGCACGGCGAAGTCGGGGAAGTACTCCACCCAGGTGGCGTTGGGCGTGGCGGCGACGAGGTGGACGTGCAGATCGGCAAGCCAGTGGGGCGCTACGACAAGGTTATTGGACGCCGCCGTGGCCGCTATCTTCCGCCACTCGGTTACGCCTCCGCACACGCCGGCGTCCGCCTGCAGGATGTGGGCCGCTCCCGCGTCCACTATCTGCTGGAATTCCCAGCGCGTAGCGTGTATCTCCCCCGTGGCTACGGGCACGGAAACGGCTGCGGCTATCTCCGCATGGCCCCGTATGTCGTCGGGCATCAGGGGCTCTTCGATCCAGCCGGGCTCGTACTCCTCGAAGTGCCGCACGGCCTGTATCGCCGTCATGGCGTCCGGCCATGCGTTGTTGGCGTCGAGGAAGAGGGGCACTTCGGGGCCGACGGCCTCCCGCGCCGCCCGCACACGGACGGCGTCCTCGACCGGAGGCACGCGGCCGACCTTGATCTTGACGGCGTCGAAACCCATATCGACGTAGCTGCGCATCTCGTCGGCCAGATCATCCGGGGTCTTGCCGTCCGCGTAGTAGCCGCCGCTCGCATATGCCGGTACCGTCCCGTCGAGGAAGCCGCCCAGGTAGCGGTGCAACGGCAGCCCGGCCTCCCTCGACACCAGGTCCCAGAGGGCCATGTCGATAGCGCTGATGGCCCTGATGACGCTGCCGCGGCGCCCGTGAAGCAGGGTCTCCCTGTACATGGCGTCCCAGATGGCCTCCGTGCGGTGCGGGTCCTCGCCGACCACCACGTCGGCCAGCAGGTCCCGCACAGCGAGCGTGACCACACCGCCGCCCTTGTGGCCGGCGTAGCAGAAGCCGACGCCCTCGCCGCCAGTGTCGGACCTCACGCGCACCAGGGTGTAGTGGCGCTCCTGCACTGCGCGCGTGGCGAAGGCGATGCCACCCTCCAGGGGGACGACGCACGTCGCCGCTTCCACAGATATGATTCGCATAGGGGCCTCCTACCGCAGTGTAGCTGTCCGGGGCCAGAGTATACGCCATCTGTGCGGGACGAGGCCGACGGCACGGAATCCGACTAATGACAATGCAGTGCCTGCATGGTATCCTTGTATCCTTACTGAAAGGAGGACATCCAGATGCTTGCCAAGCTGACCTCCAAGAATCAGATCACTCTCCCGAAGTCTGTGGTCTCCTCTTTTGAGGGCACCGAGTATTTCGACGTAACCAATGAGAAAGGCCGCATCGTGCTGACTCCCGTGCGGCTCACCAGAGCCGATGCGGTGCGTTCCAAGTTGGCTGACCTGGGTTTGTCCGAAGCCGACGTGGCGGAAGCCGTGGCCTGGGCACGCCGGGGGCAGTGACCCAACCTCGGCTGGTGCTCGACACCAACGTAGTGGTATCGGCACTGCTTTTCCCCACGGCGTCGTTGTCTTGGATACGAGATCTTTGGCAGTCAGTGGCCATAGTGCCCTTGGCGAGCCGCGATACAACGGCGGAACTCATCCGCGTGCTCCTGTACCCCAAGTTCCGCCTGACTGCCGACGGTCGAGAAGACATTCTGGCCGATTATCTCCCCTGGTGCGAAACGGTCACCGTTTCTGGGCCAGTGTCCGTTCCCGAGTGCAGAGACCCGCTGGACCGTCCATTCCTTGAACTGGCCCTGTCGGGTCGGGCCGATGCCTTGGTAACTGGCGATAACGATCTGCTCGCCTTGGCGCCGATCTTCTCCGTTCCCATTCTCACACCCGATGCGTTCAGGGCCCAGCTGTTCCAGCGGGAGCAATGATTGACACTCGCCGCGCCCGCCGCTACCGCCATTGCCGCTTCGAGTCCCGACCGGGGGAGATTCGCTGATCCGATGGGTGGCCTCAACGCCATTCGCAGGCACCGGAACGCATGACCGCTTCCAATCACAAGCCCAGGCTGAGGCAGGTCGAGCCCCGGCGCGTCCAGTACCAGGGGCAGCCCTTCATCCACCTTCACGACCCACTGGGGATTGCGGAGAGGACCATCCTGCTGCCGGAGGGCATGGCGGCGCTCCTGGCGCTGGCGGACGGCACGAGGGACGCGGCTGGGCTTCAGGCTTCGCTGCTGCTGCGGACGGGGGTCCACATACCCCAGGAGCAGATTCAGGAGCTCATAGACGGGCTGGACGAGGCCTGCCTGCTGGACAACGACACCTACGAAGCGGCGGTCGCCGCCGCAATGACCCGCTACCGCGAGGCCGAGACCAGGACGCCGTCCCACGCGGGCGCAGTCTACCCGGACAGCCGGAGCAAGCTTGCCGCGGCTCTCAGCGACTATGAGGGCAGGGCGCCCGACGTCGAGCCTCTGCCCGCATCGGCCAGGGTCACAGGCGTCGTGAGCCCTCATATCGACTACGAGCGCGGCTGGCAGACATACGCACAGCTCTGGGGCCGATGTTCGGACGCGCTGGACGACGTGGAGCTCGTCGTCATCCTGGGCACCGACCACAAGGGAGGCCCCGGCGCCCTCACCCTGACTCGGCAGAGCTACGCAAGCCCCCTGGGCACGCTGCCGACCGACCGCGAGGTCGTCGACGGGCTGGCCGGGGTGATCGGAGAGAGCGAGGCCTTCGAGGAGGAGATACACCACCTGAGCGAGCACTCCATCGAGCTGGCGGCCGTCTGGTTCCAGAGGTCCATCGGCCGGGACGTGCCCACCGTGTCCATACTCTGCGGCTCCCTGCACGAGGTCGTGGCCGGAGGCACCGATGCTGAGGGGTACGGCCGCCTCGACGACGCCATCGGCTACCTGGAGGGCGTCATCCGCGATAGGCGGACGCTGGTGATAGCGGGGGGCGACCTAGCGCACGTCGGCCCGGCCTTCGGCGACCCAAGCCCGGTCTCGGCACCGGGAAGGGCCTCGCTGGCCGCTGCCGACGCCCGGACGATAGCGGCCATCGACGCGGGCGACGCTCAGGGCTTCCTGGACATTTCGCGGGCCGAGCGCGACGCCCGCAAGATATGCGGCATTTCGCCGATATACATCGCGCTCAGGCTGCTTCAGGGATCGAAGGGCGAGTCGCTGGGCTACGAACAGTGCCCGGCAGACTCGGGCGGCGGCTCGCTGGTGTCGATTGTCGGGTCCATACTGTGGGAGGACGGCGGATAGGGACTTTCGTCGGGGTGTGACGACGTAAATGGGCATAGAGGCGCTTACCGTCGACACGGACGGACGGACGGTCATCCCCGACACCGAGGACGAGTGGCGGGAGTGGGTGAGCGCGTCCAGCACGCGAAACTACGCCGTCAGGGACCCGCTCCTCGACTGGCTCGAGCTGTACGGCGAGAAGCACGGATTCCGCCGGGACGATGGTGTCCCAGACCCCCGCACCGACTTCACCGAGTTCATATTCCGCCAGGGCCACGCCTTCGAAAGGGCCGTTGTCGACTACCTGCGGACCCTGACCACCGTGGAGCAGGTCGGCGGCGGAGGCGCCGCGGACTCCCGCGATCTGAACAAGGCCGAGGAGACCTTCGCGGCCATGCAGCGCGGCGAGCCCGTCATCTACCAGGGTGTGGTCAGGGACGCGGCGACGCGCACGTACGGCTCGCCGGACATGCTGGTGCGCAGCGACGTACTGGCGGTGCTGTTCCCGGACGCTGGCGTCGAGGAAAACGCCGGTACCGCGGCGCCCGACCTCGGCTCCAGGCCCTGGCACTACGTAGTTGTCGACATCAAGTTCACCACCCTCAGGCTCCTGGTCAGCGGGGGTATCCAGAGCGGGGGCTCGACGAGGGCGTACAAGGCCCAGCTCTACATCTTCAACCGGGCGCTTGGGAGGCTGCAGGGTTACACCCCGCCGGCCTCGTACATCCTCGGAAGGAGCTGGCGCGGGCCTGTGGACGGCGAGAACGTCCGCGGATCGACCTGCATGGAGCGCCTGGGGCGCGTGCCCCAGGACTCGACCGTCGCCAGGGGCGCAACGCTCGCGGGCATGACGGACGAGGCGGTGGAGTGGGTGCGAAGGGTCCGTGTCGAGGGTATGCACTGGTCGGTCACGTCTGAGCCGTCGGTGCCCCAGCTAAAGCCGAACATGCGCAATACGAGCGATTCCCCGTGGGGCTCGGCCAAGAGGGAGATCGAGGCTATCCTGGCCGGCAATCCCTGGGTCGAAGGCATGGACAGGATCACGGAGCAAGCCCCGCGCGGACAGATTGGGTTCTGGCCCGAGGGTGAGCCGGTGCCGGAGACCGACTTCAGCGCGGTCTCGCCCGCGAGAGTGACCGCTGGCGGCGGCGCATGGAGAGAGCCCGGCCTCGCGTTCTACGTCGACTTCGAGACAGTGAGCGACCTGAACGACGACTTCTCGCTGATCCCGAAACGCGGCGGGGCCAACATGATTTTCCTGATTGGCTGCGGACACATTGAGGGTAGGCGCTGGCACTACCGGTCATTCCTCGCGCGCGAGCTCACGGTCGAGGCGGAGGGCGAGGTCATCGACGGGTGGATCGCTCACATGCGCTCGGTGCGGGAGCGGCTGGGAAGCGGGGACGTTGAGCCTCCGGTCTTCCACTGGTCGCCCGCCGAGACGAGGCTCTTCCGGGCGGCTTACGACTCCGCCGTGTCGAGGCGCCCCGACAGGACATGGCCGCCGGTGAGGTGGTTCGACTTCCTGGAGGTGGTGATGAGAAGGGAGCCGGTCAGGATAGAGGGCGCCAAAGGTCTGGGGCTGAAGGCCGTCGCCCGCGCCATGAAGCGTCAGCGGCTGATCGACAGCACGTGGGACGACGCCTCGAACCTGGACGGCCTCGGTGCAATGGTCGGCGCTTTCTGGGCAGCAGAGGAGGCCCGCGCGCTGGGCGTCCCCCTGCAGGAGATCGACCTGATGCGCGAGATCCTGCGCTACAACGAGATCGACTGCAAGGTGATGATGGAGATCATCGCCCACATGCGCCGCTTCCACTGAGGGCGGCAGACCCTGAGACGCGCAGCATTCAGGCCGCCCGCGTCGCCTCCAGGCTGGCCCTCAGCGCCTCCATCAGGTCGCCCACCTTGGGCGGCGGCGGGGCGGCGGCCAGGGTCTCCGGCTCGGCCGAGCCGAGCTTCACCTCGATCACCTTCTCCAGCGCCGCCCTGTACTCGTCCTCGTACTCGCTCGGGTCGAACTCGCCGGCCAGGTGGTCGATCAGCGTCATGGCCATCGCGAGCTCCTGCTCGCTCACCAGCGACTCGTCGTCCGGAATCTCCAACTCGCCGGTCGAGCGTATCTCGTCCGGCTGGAGCATCGTCGCCATGACGATTCCGCTCCCGTAGGGCCGGAGCGAGCAGAGGTGCTCCTTCTGCCTTATCGCGACCTTCGCAACGGCGACGCGGTTCGACTCCTTTAGGGCGCGGTCAGCAGGATAAATGGCTTCTGGCCCACCGCGTCGGGCTCGAGATAGTAGCTCCTCTCGAAGTGTATGGGGTCGATGTCCGACAGGTCGACGAATCGCTTGATCTCGATGGTGTGAACGGACGGCACCGGCAGGCTCTGGAAGTCGTCCGGCTCCATCACGACGAACTGGTCCTTCGCGTACTCGTAGCCCTTCACTGTGTCGCTGAACTCGACGAACTCCTCGTGGTACTCGCACCAGCGGCGCTGTCTCATCCTGGTGTGGCAGCTGCTGTGAAGCGTTACGAACCTGATGTCCCTGCTCTGGGTCGCGGGGTAGAGTTTGACCGGGATCGCCACCATGCCAAAGCTGATGGCCCCTCTCCATATAGAACGCGGCATGGCTCTTCCTCCTTGAGCATCGAAGTAGGCTTGCCGATTCCAATTTACGCAAACGGGCAGAGGTATGGCAAGGGGCCATCGGCCCACCGATCGATCTATTGGCCCTGTTCCCTTTGGGGGGGGGATCTTTAGACAGCGCTCTCCGTTTCGACGTACCAGCTCATAGCTGTCAAGAGCAGCAACTCACACCTAGTACTGCTTCAATCTAAATATGACAGAACCCTCGGATTGCCGTCATTCCCGCGAAAAGCCTGCCCCCGAGTAGTCGGGGGGCGGGAACCCAGAGGGGCGGGGGGCTGGACGTTCGCCAAAACTACCTTGAATCGATACTAGGTAGTGTTGACATTTTATATTATACTGGGTATATGTCAACAATTAAACTATCTCCAGAACAATGGTCACGGGTGTTGGAGTTCCTTCGTAGTCAGCCAGACTTGTATGTCGGACAGGAGTCCGACTGTAAGCGGTTCATCGAGGCCATCATCTGGATGAGCAGGTCTGGTGCGCCGTGGAGGCTACTGCCTTCCGAGTACGGGAAATGGAACAGCGTCTACAAACGGTTTGCCCGATGGTGTGAGGGCGGAATATGGGAACGAATGCATCAGCATTTCATCGATGACCCTGACATGGAGTACCTGATCATCGACAGTACCGTAGTCCGGGCCCACCATTCCGCTGCGGGCGCTCCCAAAAAAACGGTGGTCAAGTATCTCAAGCCCTCGGTCGCAGCCGAGGTGGGTTCACTACAAAGGTCCATGTCGGTGTCGACGGCCTCGGCAACCCGTTGAGATTCAGATTGACCGGAGGGCAGGAGCACGATGTCACTCAGGCCGAGGAACTCATAGATGGACTCAATGGTGAGTATGTGATTGCAGACCGAGCATACGATTCCAGCCAGTTCATCGAGTCAGTCATCACGAGTGGTGCTCTTCCAGTGATACCGCCGCGCTCCAACCGGAAGGAGACTCGTTCATATGACGAGTATCTCTACCGAGAACGCCATTTGGTCGAGTGCTTCATCGGCAAGATCAAGCATTTCCGTCGCATCTTCTCCCGGTTCGACAAGCTCGCGAACAGATACCTCGGGTTCCTCCATTTCGCCGGTGCGCTCATATGGCTAGGCTGTGTTGACATTCGTTTCATGTCATTCTGAACGCAGCGAAGCGGAGTGAAGAACCTAAAGTGGTTGAGGTATCCTCAGGCATAGGCCTTAGATTCTTCGTCGCTTCGCTTCTCAGAATGACATGTTGGACCGCTTGCTGAGTTATGAAATGGCCTCGCATCTCAAATGTCAACACTACCTAATACCAAGTCACCGTAATGCCGCCGTATATGTGCGGCCAGGGAGTGGGTTCCCGCCTTCGCGGGAATGACGGGTGTGGCTGTCTGCTGTCTATTTTCATAGCAATGACATTTGACTGGGAGCCGCTCGAATGTCAACACTACCTAGTCCTTTTACAAGGTATAGCTCCTTGGATAGGCCCAGTACTATAATGATTTCAGCCTGATTCAGCGCCTGACCTTCGGTCTCGTTGACAGGGGATTCGGGGCTGCGGTAGGCTGGTCTAAAGGCTACGACGGAGAAGAGTAGCGGAGAGGCGGCGGCCAAGCGAGCCTGGTACGGTGAGAGCAGGCGCAGGCCGTCCCCGCGAAAATCCCTCCCGAGCCTCGGACCGAAAGGGCGCGGCGAGTCCGCGTGGGCGGTGAGCCCCCTCCGTAGCAGCCCCCGCCAGGGGGCTCCGAAGGCCGAATAGGCTCCGGCGGCCCCGCCGGCCGTTATCGCGGGCGGCCCGATGAGTCAAAGTCGGGCAATGAGCGCCCTGCCGCGTGAAGCGGCGGGGAAGCAGGGTGGTACCGCGGGATACGATCCCGTCCCTACGTGGGGCGGGATTTTTTTGTTGCCAGTGGCACAGGAGGACTGAGATGTTCCAACCGGTCAACTCGAAAATGGACTTTCCGGCCATGGAGCGGGAGATACTCCAGTGGTGGCAGGACGCGGGGATAGTGGACAAGTACCTGCGCCGGAACGACGACTCGGACAGGAGGTTCTCGTTCATCGACGGGCCGATCACGGCGAACAACCCCATGGGCGTCCACCACGCCTGGGGCCGCACCTACAAGGACCTGTTCCAGCGCTACAAGACTATGAAGGGCTTCCGACAGCGCTACCAGAACGGCTTCGACTGCCAGGGGCTGTGGGTCGAGGTGGAGGTCGAGAAGGAGCTGGGCCTCGAGTCGAAGCGCGACATCGAGAAGTTCGGCATCGAGAAGTTCGTGGAGCTGTGCAAGGCCCGCGTTCGCAAGTACGCCGCCGTCCAGACGGAGCAGTCCGTCAGGCTGGGCTACTGGATGGACTGGGACAACTCCTACTTCACCATGTCCGACGAGAACAACTACACCATCTGGCACTTCCTGAAGGTGTGCAGCGAGCGCGGCTGGATCTACGAGGGCACCGACGTGATGCCCTGGTGCCCGAGGTGCGGCACCGGCCTGTCTCAGCAGGAGGTGGTGACCGAAGGGTACCGCGAGATCGTCCACCCCGGCCTCTACATCAGGTTCCCGCTGGTGGACCGTGAGGGCGAGTCGCTCCTCGTGTGGACGACCACCCCCTGGACGCTTACGGGCAATACGGGCGCCTACGTCCACCCAGAGCTTACCTACGCGAAGGTCCGCACGGACGAGGGCGAGGTGCTGTACCTGCTCAAGAGCCGGCTGTCGGAAGTGAAGCGCGAACACGAGGTCATCGAGGAGATGCCCGGCGCGGCCCTGGACGGGCTGCGATACCAGGGCCCCTTCGACGAGCTGAGTGTCCAACAGGGCGTGGAGCACCGCGTCGTGCTGTGGGACGAGGTCAGCGAGACGGAGGGCACCGGCATCGTCCACACGGCCCCGGGAGCGGGCGCCGAGGACTTCAAGATCAGCAAGGAGCGGGAGCTGGAGGTAATCGCGCCCCTGGACGAGTTCGGCATATTCGTAGACGGGTTCGACTGGCTCACCGGCAAAAGCGTGTTCGAGGTCAACGAGCCGATCTACGAGAGCCTGCGGGACAAGGGCGTCTTCTACCGGCTCGAGAGGCACCCCCACAGGTACCCGGTATGCTGGCGCTGCGACACCGAGCTGGTCTTCAGGCTGGTCGACGAGTGGTTCATCTCGATGGACGAGCTGAGGGACAAGATCGCCGACGTGGCTCGCCGGATACGCTGGATACCTGGGTTCGGGCTGCAGCGCGAGCTCGACTGGCTGCGCAACATGGACGACTGGATGATCTCCAAGAAGCGCTTCTGGGGCCTCGCCCTGCCAATCTTCAAGTGCGCCGACTGCGGGCACGTGGACGTGATCGGCAGCGAGACCGAGCTGGAGGCGCGGGCCGTCGAGGGTTGGGAGGACTTTGCGGGCCACTCGCCGCACCGCCCCTGGATCGACTCGGTGAAGGTCCGGTGCGCCGACTGCGAGGCGACCGTCTCGCGCATCCGCGACGTGGGCAACGTCTGGCTCGACGCGGGCATCGTCCCCTACTCGACGATCGGCTACCGGAACGACCGCGACCACTGGAAGGACTGGTTCCCCGCGGACTGGATATCCGAGAGCTTCCCCGGCCAGTTCCGGGGCTGGTTCTACTCCCTCCTCGTGATGAGCACCGTGCTGGAGGACACGGAGCCCTTCCGCAACCTGTACAGCTACGCGACCATGCGGGACGAGAAGGGCGACGAGATGCACAAGAGCAAGGGCAACGCCATCTGGTTCGAGGATGGGGCCGAGCGGATGGGTGTCGACTCGATGCGCTGGCTCTACTCGCGTCAGAGCCCCGTGGCGAACCTGAACTTCGGCTTCGGCGCGGCGGACGAGGTGCGCCGCAGATTCATCATACCCCTGTGGAACGTCTACTCGTTCTTCGTCACCTACGCGAATATCGACGGGTACGATCCCTCGTCGGCGGGGCCGCCGGTCGAGCAGCGCCCGGAGCTCGACCGCTGGATACTCTCCGAGCTCAACAGCCTCACGAGGGACGTGACGGCTTCGCTGGACGGCTACGAGCCGGAGCCCGCCTCCCGGAGGATAGAGGAGTTCGTCGAGGACCTCTCCAACTGGTACGTGCGCCGGAGCCGCCGCCGCTTCTGGAAGAGCGACGCGGACGACGACAAGCTGGCGGCCTACTCGACCCTCTTCGAATGCCTGGAGACGGTCACGAGGCTCCTCGCGCCCTTCGTCCCGTTCGTCACCGAGAGCATCTACCGTAACCTGGCGCGGCCCCTCGAAGGAGCCCGTGAGAGCGTCCACCTGGAGTCGTACCCCGATGCCGACGAGCGGCTGATCGACGAGGATCTTTCGCAGGCGACCCGGCTTGCCATGAGGCTCTCGAGCCTCGGCCGGGCGGCCAGGGGCCAGGCGGGCATCAAGGTCCGCCAGCCCCTCGAGCGCGTCCTGGTCAAGCTGCGCGCTGCCGACGAGGAGGCCGCGCTCGAGGGGCTGGCGGCCCAGGTGTGCGACGAGCTCAACGTGAAGGAGCTGGCCGTGCTCGACGACGAGAGCATGGTGTCCCGCTTCGACGTGAGGGCCGACATGTCGAAGATCGGGCCCAAGTACGCGCGCAGGACGCGGGAAGTCCTGGCGGCCCTGTCGTCAGCGGACCCGAAAGAGGTTGCGCGCCAGGTCCTGGCGGGCAGCCCCGCCGCCGTGGGCGAGTTCACCCTGGAGCCGGACGAGATCGTGGTCACGAGCGGCGCAATGGACGGCTACTCCGTCGCGTCGGAAGGCGGTTACACTGTCGCGGCGCCGACGGAGATAAGCCGCGAGCTTCGCCTGGAGGGCGACGCGCGGGAGCTCGTACACCTGGTGCAGAACATGCGGCGCTCCGCAGGCCTCGACATCGCCGACAAGATAATGACCTGCTACGAGGGCGACCCGGCGCTGGACGAGGTGGTCGAGTTGCACGGCGACTACATACGGCAGGAGACGCTGTCCGTCTCGGTCAGGCGGGAGAGTCCCCCCGAAGGCGCCTACGTGGAGAACCACAAGGTCAACGGACTGGAGGCCCGGATCGGGGTGCTGCGCGAACCGGCGGGCTAGGCTCTGAGCTCCGACAGGTGGCCCTTCCAGTGGAAGGCCGTCATCCGGAGGCGCTGCGAGGCTGGCCGCTCGGTCCCATCGTGGAGAACGACGACTGTGACCTGTCGCCGGGCACGGTTACCGGTTAGCTGAAGGTAACCGTGGTCCGCCACACCCCCAATGCCGTCCCTTAACCGCCCATCATTCCCCTGTTGGGGGCGCGCATGCGGCGAGCCCGCTGTCAACCTTGTACTCCCGCGTCAGCGTCAGGTTGTACGGCACACAGCCCGTGAAGCTGTTCCCGTGGAGCCACAGCCTGTCCAGCGTCAGGTTATTCAGGTTCTCCGGTATCTGCCCGCTCAGGTTGTTGTCCGAGACGAACAGCCAGGTCAGGGTGGACAGATTACCCAGATCCGCGGGAATGTTGCCTGTTAACTCATTGGTATACAGCCACAACTCCTCCAGCATCTCCAGTCTGCCCAGCTCCACCGGTATCTGCCCGCTCAGTCCCTGCCTTTGAAGGATGACCTTTGTTACCCTCCGAGGACTCCCACCCAGGGTGATGCCATTCCACTGGGAGATAGATGTGCTCGGCGCCCAGTTCAGCCCCGCCGTGCCGCGCAGCGTGTCCTTCGCCGCCAGCAGCGCATTGCAGTCCGTCACCAAGCCCGTGTTCGACCTGTCCGTCACCGCGTTTCCGCAGATATCCGGCAGCGGTCCAGGCGTCGGTGTCGACGTTGCGGTAGCTGCCGAGGGCGTCGGAGCTGGCGTGACTGCCGGGGGGAGGGGAGTCGGCGTGGCCATAGGAGTTGGCGTGGCCATGGGAGTCGGCGGCGCTGGCGGTGCTGGTGGCGTTGGCGGCGTCGGGGCCGCCGGGGGCGCGGGAGGAGGAGGTGGCGGGGGCGCCGCAGGCGTCGGGTCCGCCGCCTCGCAGATGGGGTATTCGTATTCAAAATACGCATTCTCTAGGCTTGAAGGCACACACCCGGTCAACTGGTTTCCCGACATTGACAGGACGGCCAAGCTGGTTAGATTACCCAGCTCCGGCGGGATTTCACCCGACAACTCGTTCTCGTCGAGCCACAAGCCCTCGAGATTGGACAGGTTGCCCAGCTCCGGCGGGATCGTCCCTGCAAGGTGGTTCCTTTCCATATCCAGAAGCGTCAGGCTGGTGAGGTTGCCTAGCTCTGGGGGAATGGGCCCCGTGAGCCGGTTTTCCCAGATCTCCAGACGCTTCAGGTCGGACAAGTTGCCCAGCTCAGGGGGGATCTCACCCGACAGCACATTTTGGTCGAGCTGCAAGTCCACCAGATTGGACAGGTGGCCCAGCACAGGGGGGATAGGCCCCGTAAGCTGGTTCGACCAAATCACCAGATGCGTCAGGCTGGTGAGGTTGCCCAGTTCAGGGGGGATTTCACCCGACAGATCGTTCTCGTAGAGCCACAACTCCTCAAGATTGGACAGGTTGCCCAGCTCCGCAGGGATCTTGTCTGTGAGCAGATTGCTGCTGAGAGACAGGAATTCGAGGTTGGTCAGGTTGCCCATGGCAGCGGGCAGCCCGCCGGAGAGTCGATTGCGGCTGAGGGACAGCTGTTCGAGCCGAGAGAGGCTACCCAGCGCGGCCGGCAGCTCACCGCTTAGCAGGTTATCGTGGAGCCACAATGTTTCGAGTCCGGTCAATCTGCCAAGCTGGTCGGGTATTTCTCCGGTCAGCTCCCTGCTGTACAGATACAGCCCCGCTATTCGCGCGGGGCTCCCGTCAATCACCACGCCGTCCCACTGTGAAATCGGGGTTTTGGCCGACCAGTTGAGCAGCGCCGCGCCTGAGAGAATATCACTGGATGCCAACAGGGTCTCGCAGTCCTCGACCAGTGCCCTGTTGTTTGCCGGGTTCGTCACGGCGATGCCGTTGTCGCATCTCGGAGGCAGGGTCGGCTCGCCCGCTTTGTCCTGCACGCTCACTGCGAAGAACGTACCGCGCGGGTCTTCGAGGTCCGCGCTGAATTCCGCCCTTCCGTCGTTCTCGGAAACCGAGTCCGCGTTGGAACTCACGATCCTGCCGGGAAGGTACACCACCCATGTCAATTCCCCTTCAACAAGGTCATCCCGACCTGTGAAGGGATTGGCCATGGCGATGCGATACTCCCACTGCCCGCCCAGGTCTTTCCTGGTCGCGTTGATTTGTATGCTGCTCTCTTCTCCGACGACTCGGGCCTGAACGAGCAGGCTGTGCGGAATGCCGGAGCAGGTAACAACGATGTTTCCGTCCTCCTCCGCCTTCGTGCAGTACCTCGAGTCGAACGCTCCCAAGTCATCCGCTTGGGCTGCGGACGATGGCTCGGGGTAGGAGTACTCCAGATCATGGGTTATGTTGTCCAGGTCGGTGACCCTGGTGGTCATATCCAAGCTCACGTTGCACGCAGTCGCCAACAGGACTGCCACCGCCACTACCGTCGAGAAACGAATCATCACCCGGCCTCCAATTGGCTCCGGCGCCTCTGCATTCGCGCACTAAGAGCCTATCCGATAACCTTAATTGTTCTTGGTGAGTATCCGAGACTTTGCATAAACTTTCTCCATTCTACTTGAGTGGAGGAAAGACATGTCGGAGATCGATCATGGAGGCGTAGGCGCTGATTGGCGGATTCCCGATGCTCTGTGGGAGAGGATTGAGCCGATATTGCCTGCGGAGACGGCGGGTCCGAAGGGCGGGAGGCCGTGGAAACCTGCCCGCCAGTGTATGGATGGGATCTTCTACTTGCTGCGGACCGGCTGCCAGTGGAAAGCGTTGCCTCGGACGTTCGGTGCTCCGAGCACTGTGCATGACAGGTTCCAGCGTTGGCGAGTCGCCGGAGTCTTCGAGGAGTTGTGGGAGCGGGGGTTGTCTGAATACGATGAGGTGCAAGGGATAGATTGGCAGTGGCAGGCAATGGATGGAGCCATGACAAAGGCTCCGCTCGGGGGGTAAGGGCACTGGCCCGAACCCTACAGACCGGGGTAAGAAGGGTACCAAACGCAGCCTGTTGACTGAGGGGAACGGTATTCCCATAGGGGTGAGTGTGGATGGAGCCAACCGCCACGACATGAAGATGGTTGAGGCGACATTGGAATCTATAGTGGCACAACGTCCGGTTCCCCGGCCTGCACAACCTCAGCGGCTGTGTATGGACAAGGGCTATGACTTTGCTGAAGTCGAGCAGTTGGTGGCTCGGTACGGATACACAGCGCACATCCGCAGCCGAGGCCAGGAGCGGAAGGAACAACAGACCCTTCCAGGTTACCGCGCCCGCCGTTGGGTGGTCGAGCGCAGCCATAGCTGGCTGAATCGATTCAGACGCCTGCTCATCCGTTGGGAGAAGCGTTTGGACAACTATCTGGCTATGCTGCACTTTGCTTGTGCCTGGATAACATTTCGCGCTGCTGGAGTTGTCGGATAGGCTCTAAATCGATTTGACCCAGAGCGATTGCGACGGATTCTTGTCCTGCCATCCCTTTTCAGGGTCGTGGCGACCCGTTCCCCAACCCAAAGAAGGCACATCCTAGCAGGCTCAGACATGGTCGACAAGCCTTGGTTCAGCCACGGCCAGGTGGAGTCGGGCCGCGCGGGACCGGCGGCCGCCCTAGGTCTGCTGCTGGGCGAGCTCTACGACGGTCGTGCGGACCTCGTTGTCCCGTATGTACTCGATGCTTACGCTGTCGCCTACGTTGTACGACCAGAGGATTTCCTGGTACGCGGCCCTGTCGGGCGTGGGGATGGCGTCGATCTTCGTAATCACGTCGCCGACCTGTATTCCCGAACGGAAGGCCGGGCCACCGCGGGCGACTGTGGTGATAATGACGCCCTCGCTGGTCGCACGGATCCGGTATCGGGCCGCGATCGCAGGCGTCAGGTCCCGCCCGTTGAGGCCGATGGTGGGGCGCACTACGAAGCCGTCCTCGATCAGCAGGTCGATGATCGGCGTCGCCACCCCAGAGTCGATCGCGAAGCTGATGCCCTCGGCCTGCCTCAGGGTTGCCTGGTTGACCCCCACGACCTCGCCTTTCATGTTCACCAGCGGGCCGCCGCTGTTGCCGACGTTCACCGCCGCGTCGGTCTGGATCAGGTCGTAGAACTCCTCGCCCCTGCTGGTCCGGATGGAGCGATCGAGGCCGCTCACGATGCCCAGCGTAACTGTCGGCCCGCCCTTCAGTGCCAGGGCATTGCCCATCGCCATTACCCAGTCGCCAACGTCCGGCTGCAATGAAGCCATCTTCGCGGTGGGCAGCCCGTCGGCATCGATCTTCAGTACTGCGAGATCGGTCGCGGCATCCCTGCCGACCATCTCGGCGTCGTAGCTGCGCCCGTTGGGCAGGTGGACCTTCACGTTGTCCGCGCCCTGTACGACGTGCCAGTTCGTGACCACGTATCCGTCCTGTCGGATGACGAAGCCCGATCCCGCCCCTTCGGAGTCAAAGTTGTTAAAGAAGCCCGGCACGTCTTCCTCCGTCGTGATGGAGGCGACCCAGGGGGTGACTGCCCTGACCAATTCGGCGACCGAGTGTGCCCCGAGGCCGGGCCCGAGGTTGAACTGGACGGCGGGCTGAGCGGATGGCGGGGCGGTTGGTTCGGGGGTAGGCTCCGGGGCAGGCGTGGGCGTAACGACGACCGTCACCACCAGCGGAGGCGGAGGCGGGGTGGGGTCGACGTCCGGTCCCTCGGACCCGCACGCAGTAGCCGCCAAGAGCATCGTGATCAGAGAGGCGGAGAGGAGTGCCTTCAGCAATTCACATCACCCGCGAGGGCTCGACCACTCGAAGCCTTACCCTCGAGAATCCAGTCCACAGCACCTTGGGGTCATGCCTGTGGCTCCCGAGGCTGGCGGCATACTGGGAGTAGCTTGCAGTGATGAGGGCGCCGAACAGCAGGATGATGGCAGACAGGTAGGTCCAGGTCAGAAGGGCCATGACTGCGCCTACCGAGCCGTACACCACGTTGTAGGCGAGCGGGAACGTCCCGAAATACCAAACCAGGGTCTCGTTTGCCCCCGTCAGAGCGATCGCGGCCATGAGGGCCCCCGGCCAGACTTGGGCCACCCTCACCTCGGTGTTTGGGAGGTAGCGGTACAGCACCGCACATATGCAAAACGCGAAGGCAGGGAATATCAGGGCGGGCGCCAGGGCCCAGAGGAAGCTGGTGAAGTACAAGGTCTCGGGCGCCAGCATGAATGTGACCTCCCGCAGGACGCCCAAGGCGGGGGCGCTGAAGAGCGTCGCTATCATCAGGAGCCCGGCGCCCATCACGAGGGCGAAGTCGATCATTCGCTCCTTGATGAAGGGCCGCGTCTGGCTGATGCCCCACGCGGCATTGATGCCCTTCCTGATCGCGCCGAAGGCCGCCGTCGCCGCCGTGAACAGTCCCAGTATGCTGGCCGCTCCCGTTATCGCCCTGTCCTTCACAACACGGCGCAGCGCATTGCTGATGTACTCGCTGGAAACGGGCAGAGTCTCGGCGAGCCTTACAGCCAGCTCCTCATGCTTCGCTTCAGGCCCCAGGACGAAGCCGAGCACCGAAATCATGGCGAGGAAGAGCGGAAAGAGCGAGAAGAGCATATAGAAGGCGATCGCTCCAGCTATGTGAGAGCAGTTCCTCTTCAGGAAGATGTTTATCGATTCAGTTATGAAGAGTACGAACCTGACGAATGCCACTATTCCCTGTTTGCCCTATGGCGGTTACTTCACCCTCTTGAAGTCGAGGCTAACGAAGCGTCGCCTATGATGTCAAGGTGACCGGCTGGACCCAAATCCCCCACCTCCGTCATTCCCGCGAAGAGCCTGCCCCCGAGCAGTCGGGGGCGGGAACCCATCCCCTGCAAGGTGCACAGCCATAGCCTCAGAGGCAGTCCGTCACGCCATCCGTCCAAATTAGGTGGTGGATCTGGGCTGGACCCAGATTTCCCACCTCCACATTCGGCGCCATATCTATCAGCCATCACCCCGTAGGGGCTGGTTTCAAACCAGCCCTCCCCTTGCCATTAGGGCGTCGCCGCCATTTAGGTGGTGGATTTGGGCTGGAGTCTGGGGTCCGCCGTCCTGTGGGAGCATCGGCTGGCGATGCCGCCGTCTCGCCGGGTATGGTACCGTATCGGGACGATCCGGCGGAGCCGCGACCGAGCCTGATCTCAGATACTGGCACGACTACTCTGGGAATGCAGCCGCGGCCGCCCAGGCAGGGAGTGGAGCCAATGACCACGCGAGAGGAAGTCCGAGAGCGAATGGCGGCCGACGGGGTGAAGTACATCCTCGTGCAGTTCGTCGATATCAACGGCTCTCCGAAGGTGAAGATGGTGCCTGCGTCTCACCTGGATGACGTGATCGACGATGGCGCGGGGTTCGCAGGCGCGGCCCTCTGGGGGCTGGGACAGGGGCCCCACTCCCACGACATGTTGGCGCGGGTCGACCTCGACACCTACACGTTCGTTCCTTGGCGGGAGGGGGTCGCGAGATTCGCGGGCGACCTGTTCGTGGATGACGAGATCCACCCCTACTGCGCAAGGCAGAACCTGAAACGGGTGCTCGGCGCGTGCCGGGAAGAGGGGTACGAGTTCCACGTGGGGATAGAGCCGGAGCACTTCCTGGTGACGCGCAGGGACGACGGCTCTATCGAGGTGTGGGACCCCAACGGCGTGGACTCCCTGGGGAAGCCGTGCTATGACTTCAAGGGCATCGCGAACGTGATGGGCTACCTGAAGGACCTGATGGACGGCATGGCCCGCGTGGGCTGGGACGTCTACCAGTCGGACCACGAGGACGCCAACGGGCAGTATGAGGTCAATTTCGTCTACAGCGACGCGCTGACTACGGCCGACCGTTACACGTTCTTCAAGATGATGACGAGCCAGTACGCCCTGCAGCACGGCGCAATCGCGACGCACATGGCGAAGCCGTTCTCCGACCGCACCGGGAGCGGTGGACACGTACACTTCCATATCGAGGACGCCGCCTCAGGCGACAACCTGTTCCTGGACGAGGACGACGAGCAGGGCCTGGGCCTGTCTGAGTTCGCCTACCACTTCATAGGCGGCGTGTTTGCACACGCTCCGGCTCTCTGCGCCATCACGTCGCCGACAGTGAACTGCTACAAGCGCCTCCAGATCGGCGCGGGGCTGTTCGGCACCCAGTCGGGGTACACCTGGACGCCGGCTTTCGTCTCGTATGGCGATAACAACAGGACGCAGATGATCCGCACGGCGGGCCCCGGCCACCTGGAAGACCGCACTGTGTCGGCGGCGTGCAACCCGTACCTGGCGTTCGCGGCCTACGTCTCGGCCGGACTCGACGGCGTACGGAACCGGATGGATCCGGGGAAGGCGAACTTCGGCAACATGTACTCCCTGAGCCTGGAGGAGATCGGGCGCAGGGGCATCCGCACACTCCCGCAGAGCCTGCCCGAGGCGCTGTCGGCGCTGCGGGCAGACGTGGTCGTGCAGGAGGCGCTGGGGCCCATCTACGACGAGTTCATCGGGATCAAGGAGGCCGAGTGGAACGAGTACCACAAGCAGGTCTCCCAGTGGGAGATCGACCGCTACCTGACGATGTTCTAGCCTTGTATGATGCACCCGACATGAGCACCAATACCCGATACAGGTTTCTCGACCAGGGCGTGAAGGAGCTTGAGGTCAGGGGCACTGGAATCCGGGCGTCCACCCTGTGGCACGACAGGTACGTGTCCAGATTGAGGCCGTCCGAAGTTGCCCAAGATCGTGACATACCGATTGACGCTGTGTACGAGGCCCTCGGCTACTGCCAGGAGAATTGGGAAGCCATCTGCGAAGGACAGGACGTCGAACGCGGTCAGCTCGAAGACGCCGGGTTCTTTGGATCTCCAAGCATCCCGAGGGTATGAGAGTGTACCTGGATGATGACTTGGACTCCACCCTTCTGATTAGTCTACTGAAACAGTTCGAGCACGAAGTCATTTCACCAAGAGCCGTCGGCACGCGCGGCGCACCGGATGAAGAACATTTGCGGTACGCAGCCGACAATGGCTTGGTCTTGATGTCGGCGAATGCAGGTGACTTTATGCGATTGGACCGGAAGTGGGCCGAAGACCGTACAGGCCACAGTGGAATCCTGAGCGTGTACCGAGAAAACAACCGCGCTCGCGATATGAGCTTCGGAGAAATAGCCGAAGCCGTTGGCGCAGTGGAAGATTCGCGCATACCCATAGCGAACACCTGTCAGAACCTCAATTTCTGGCGGCGACCTTGAGATCGACCTGCGAGTAGTCAATGGCCTTCCTCGTTAGGTGCCCCAATTGCGGGGACCGCAACGTGTACGAGTTCAGGTTCGGCGGAGAGATCGTCCGGCGGCCTGAGCCGGGCGACGATTCCGCCGTGTGGATGAAGTACTTCTACGCGCGCCGCAACGCCGCAGGAGAACAGAAAGAGTGGTGGTACCATAGCATCGGGTGCCGCAGGTGGTTTGTGGCCGAGCGCGATACGACCACGAATGCGATTGCCTCTACGGGGTGGCCCGGGGAGGTCCAGGCTTAGTTGCCCATACCATCCGAACAGGGCCGTCTGCCAGGCGCGGCGCACCATATGATCGACCGGACGCGCCCGGTCATATTCGAGTTCAACGGGCGGCAGTTCCAGGCCTACGAGGGCGACACCATAGCCTCGGCCCTCTATGCCGTGGGAGTGCGCATCTTCTCGCGCAGCTTCAAGTACCACCGCTCACGGGGGCTGCTGTGCGTCGCTGGAGCCTGCCCCAACTGCATGATGAGCGTGGACGGCGTTCCGAACGTGCGCGCCTGCGCCACACGCGTCGAGGAAGGGATGCGAGTGCGGCACCAGAACGCGTGGCCGTCGCAGGAGCGCGACTTCCTCTCGGTGCTGGACAGGTTCGGCCGCCTGATGCCGGTAGGCTTCTACTACAAGACATTCCACACGCCAAAGCTTTTCTGGAAGGCCGCGAGGCCGATAATTCGGCGGATAGCTGGGCTGGGCCGCGTCGGTCAGGACCCTCAACCTGGCCCCCATCACCACGAGTTCCGCCACACGGAGGTCGCGGTAGTCGGTGGTGGGCCGGCCGGGATGGCTGCGGCACTCGCGGCCTCAGCCAACGCGCGGGTCGTCCTCATCGACGATCAGCCGGCCCTCGGCGGCAGCCTGCGCTACGACTTGCACTCCGGCGCCCGCATTCCCGGCATGGGCGAGGAGTCAGGCCCCGATTCCTTCGGGCGGCTTGCCAGGGAGGTAGAGGCCAACGACCGCATCGAGGTCCTGCCGGATGCGACGGCCTTCGGGCTGTACGAGGGCGGTCTGCTCGGCATCGCGAGCGGCGGCTCGATGATCAGGCTGAGGGCCCGGCGGGTCGTGATTGCCACGGGTTCACACGAGACGCCCCTGGTGTTCGATCGGAACGACATACCCGGCGTGATGCTGAGCACGGGCTTGCAGCGGCTTATCCATCTGTACGGCGTCAAGCCCGGGACCACCGCGATGGTGGTAACCACGGGAGACCAGGGGTACTATGCGGCGCTCGATCTGCTGCAGGCTGGGATGAGGGTAGCGGTGCTGGCCGACACACGCCCGACCTTCCCCGACCGGCTGGATGCCGCGCGGGAGCTCAGGAACTCAGGCGTACTGGTCCTGCCGTCCCACACGCTCGCCAGGGCAGAGGGGGTGAAGAAGGTCGTTGGCGGCGTGGTGTCCAGGCTTCAGGACGGCCGGGCCACGACCGAGGAACGCCAGTTCGACGCGGACATCATCGCGATGTCAGGCGGATTCGAGCCCGCGGCGTCGCTCCTCCAGCAGGCCGGCGCGAGGTTGGCCTATGAGGAGTCGTCCGGCGAGACGCGGCCCTCCGAGCTGCCTGAAGGCGTGTTTGCGGCGGGGGGAGCGGCGGGCGCTCAGAGCCTGGAGGAGACCATACTGCAAGGCCGCCTCGCCGGCGCCGAAGCCGCATCCGGTACCGAGCGCTCGCCATACACAGCCGATCTGAGAAAGAGCCTGGAAGCCATCGGGATGGGAGTTGGGAGCGGCGCGGCGGAATCGCGACCGCCATTCCAGGGCCTGGAGGGCTCCAAGCAGATCGTTTGCTTCTGCGAAGACGTGACATCGAAGGACATTGCCACCGCCGTCGACGAAGGGTTCCAGGACATCCAGATCCTGAAGCGTTACAGCACGGTTACCATGGGTCCCTGCCAGGGAAAGATGTGCCACAGGAACTTCGTGGACATCGCGGCAGTACACACAGGCAGCTCGGCGGGCGAGCTGGGATCGACGACGGCCCGGCCCCCCGTTCAGCCCATTAGCCTGGGCACGTTGGCGGGAACCGCACACATCCCGATTAAGCGCACGCCACTGGACCGAAAGCATCGGGCGCTCGGCGCAGAGATGTTCGACTCGAACATGTGGCAGCGCCCGCGGGTCTACGGCTCCGTGCAGGACGAGGCCATGGCTGTGCGGAACGCCGTCGGCATCATCGACGTCAGTACGCTCGGGAAGCTCGACGTGCGGGGCAGGGACGCTCCTGCCCTGCTGGACAGGCTCTACACCCACAGCTTCTCCACCCTGAGGAACGGGCGCGTCCGGTACGGTGTCCTGTGCGCCGACAATGGGACGATCATGGACGACGGCACGGTCACTCGCCTTGCGGAGGACCGATATTTCGTCACCACCTCTACGGCCAGCGTCGAGGCGATCGAGGAGTGGTTCAAGTGGTGGATGGCCGGAAGCGACGCATGCGCGCACGTCACCAACGTCACGTCCGGCTACGCGGTCATCAACGTCGCGGGTCCGCGGGCAAGGGACACTCTGGCCAAGCTGACCGATATCGACCTGTCGCCCAGGGCCTTCCGCTACATGCGGGCCAGGGAGGGAAGCGTCGCCGGGGCGCCGACCCTGATGCTGCGCATCGGCTTCGTCGGCGAGACGGGCTGGGAGCTGCACTTCCCCGCCGAGTACGGGGAACACATGTGGGACTCCCTGATGGACGCGGGCAGCGAGTTCGGCATTTCGCCCTTCGGCACCGAGACCCAGCGGGTGCTCCGGCTGGAGAAGATGCACATCATCCCGAACCAGGACACGGACATGATCACCAACCCGCTCGACGCCGGGATGAAGTGGGTGGTCAGGATGGACAAGGACGACTTCATCGGCCGCGGCGGGCTGGCCGCCGCCATGGACCGCCCGGCGCGAAGCCTCCTGGTAGGCTTCGTGATGAACGACGGGACCGTTCCGCACGACGGAGACGCCGTGGTGTCGGACATGGCCCCCGTGGGGCGGGTCACGAGCTCGAGGCTGAGCCCCACCATGGGCAAGGGCTTCGGATACTGTTGGGTGCCCGCCGACCTGGCGAAGCAGGGCACGACCATACACATCCGGACGGATGGGGTCGTTTCGCCCGCCGAAGTGCGCACCGAGCCCTTCTACGACCCTGAGGGCAAGAGGCTGAGGGAGTAACGATGGCGCCACCCAGCCCCATAGCCCTCAGTGCCTTGCATCACGTTCACCTCGCGCTCGGCGCGGAGATGGACGAGGGCTACGGCTGGCTACGGCCGGCCAGGTACACGAACCCAGAGGATGAGTGCGAAGCGGTGCGGGGCGGCGTAGGACTGTGCGACACCAGCCCCTCCGGCAAGCTCCTCCTGCACGGCGAGATCGACCGCTACATCATGGAGGGGCTGCAGCAGGGCGGCCCCGAGGAGCCGGGCGACGCCGGGCTGATGCAGTTCACCGAGGACTCCGGGATCGGCGACATACTCGCCACTCGCCTGGCCGCCGACGAGGCCCTGCTCGTCACGGCCCCAAACCAGTCCCCTATGGTGGCAGAGACGCTGGGCAGCATCGTGGACGCGTGCGCCCACTCGGTGGACGTCACCTCGGCCATGACCGGGATATGCGTCGCGGGCCCCGCGGCGCAGCTCACCCTCGCGGGAGTGACCGAGACCGACACTTCACCCCACAGCTTCCCGGACCTGAGCTGCGCCCAGGGAAGCATTTCGCAGGTCCACGCCACCGTCATACGCCACGACCTGGGCGGTCTGCCCTGCTACTACATCTATGTGGACCGAGCCTATGGCGAGTACCTGTGGGAGACCCTGGTCGAGGCGGGCAGCCGCTACGGCATAACCCCCTTCGGCACCGCTGCCCTAAGCCTGTTGCAACCGCAGAGTCCGCGGAGACCGCAGAGGCAGGATTAGTGGGAGAGGAACGGAGACTAGGTTATGTTGACATTCGAGCGGCTCCCAGTCAAATGTCATTTCTGAACGTAGCGAAGCGGAGTGAAGAATCTAAAGCGGTTGAGGTATCCTCATGCATAGGCCTTAGATTCTTCGTCGCTTCGCTCCTCAGAATGACATTTTGGACCGCTTGCTGAGTTATAAATGGCCTAGTATGTCAAATGTTAACACTACCTAACCTCAAGAGCTTCGCGCCCTCAGCGCTCTCAGCGGTGAAATGATGGTATTTCGGAAGAGCAGGATGTGGGGCAAGCACCCACTGAAGGACTCCTACGACGTGGTGATCATCGGTGGGGGGGTGCATGGGCTGTCCACGGCCTACTACCTGGGGCAGATGGGCGTTACGGACGTGGCCGTCCTCGACAAGGGCTACCTGGGCGGAGGCGCAAGCGCCCGGAGCACGGCCATCATCCGGTCGAACTACCTGACGGCGGAGGCGATACCCTTCTTCCGGGAGAGCCACAAGCTGTACCAGGGACTCGCGAGCGAGCTGGGTTTCAACCTGCTGTTCGACGAGATGGGACGGCTCGACATCGGGCACACCGAGTCGTCCGTCTACTGGCTGCGCCTGCGGGCGGAGTTCAACCAGCTTCTTGGCGTGGACAGCCGCATCATCGGCCCGGCCGAGATCAAAGAGCTTGTCCCGCCCATCGACCTGCGGGAGGGCAAGCCGCTGCCCATCATGGCCGCCCTCTACCACCCGCCCGCAGGCGTGGTGAGGCACGACGCGGTCGTGTGGGGGCTGGCCCGCGGCGCGGACAGGGCGGGGGTCGAGCTTCACCCATTCACCGAGGTGACGGGCATCACCCGCGAGAACGGGCGCGTCACGGGGGTCGAAACGCCATCGGGCCGCGTCGGCGCCGGTGTGGTGGTGAGCGCCACCGCGGGCTGGACCTCGACGATAACGGCAATGGTCGACCTGGACGTCCCGATCGTGACCTTCCCGCTCCAGGCATGTGTTACGGAGCCCGTCAAGCCCTACGTCCACACGACGATCTCGTCCGCCGACCTGCACGTCTACGTGTACCAGACCGACCGCGGCGAGCTGGTCATAGGCGGGCCGGTGGACCCGTACTCGACCTACAGCCAGAAATCGACGCTCGACATGCTGCACGAGCTGGCGGCCAGCACGCTGGAGCTGCTGCCGGAGCTCCGCGACATCAATATCCTGAGGCAGTGGGCGGGCCTGTGCGACATGACGCCCGACTACGCGCCGATCATGGGCAAGGTGGACGGGCTCGACGGGTTCATCCTGAGCTGCGGCTGGGGCACGTGGGGCTTCAAGGCCGCCCCAGCCTCGGGCAAGACCACCGCCGAGCTGATCGCGACCGGCAGGACGCCGGAGCTGATCGAGAACTTCAGCCTGCGCAGGTTCGACGACAACACGCTGGTCAACGAGCGCGCCGCCGCAATAGCCGCGGCGATCCACTGAGAGTCTGGCGCAGTCCCTATATTCTACAGGGCCTTTCCATTGTTGAGATAGGGTCGTACCTTGCCGTTCGGCCTGAGCTTGTCGAAGGCCCCAATTGTGGTTCGACAGGCTCACCACGAACGGACTTTGGAAAGGCCCTGTATATTCTAAGACAGCATGGACGTTCCCGTACTATACTGCTCGTACGGGGTTTGGTATGGCTACTACAGCACGACATCAAGAGATCAGCGACGTCTTCCTGGAACACGCGGAGGACGAGTTCGAGAAGGGCGACCTCCTCCAGGCATCTGAGAAGGTGTGGGGAGCAGTGGCCCACTACGTGAAGTCCGTTGCCCGCAAACGTGGTTGGCCGAACAGGTCGCACCCTGACGTACGAAAGAACGCCAACAGATTGATAGACCTTACGGACAATCCACGCCAGAACGGCCTGCTGTTCAAGTCTATGGAAAACCTGCACATCAATTTCTACGAAGACACGTATGCCGATAGACCCCAGGACGTGAAGTTCGGTATTGAGGACGCCCGAACTCTGATAGCCGCGATGAAGATGTCCGAAACCCGACTCCCGGTCCGGTAGTAAAGCGTCCCCTGGGTACGTCGTGCCTAACTATAGAGCGCGGCGCCGGGCGCTCTGAGTCAGCGGCGCCGCGGCGACGTACAGGAGCATCTA
Organism: Dehalococcoidia bacterium; assembly: GCA_965261325.1. Classification (GTDB taxonomy): domain Bacteria; phylum Chloroflexota; class Dehalococcoidia; order Lucifugimonadales; family CAJWER01. Next base: position 721,848 of record CBDHCU010000009.1, on the reverse strand, counting down.
TGAGTGGGACCCCACCGGTGCTCTTCCCGGACGGCTTGGACAACGAGCCGCCGCAGTAGGTGCCCCGGTCTCAGATCAGGGCCCTGCCCCAGTCCGGCAGCTCCGTTTGGCCAGTGGCGTGTCCAAGGCGGGAGCGGACCGTCACGATCTCCCCGACGTGGATGTAGTGGTGCGCGGTGATCCGCATAAGGGCGTACCCGAGCCGGAGGCCCGTATCGCGCAGGAGGGCTATTGAGCCGTCGTAGGGCATAACGCGGTCGAGGTCAGTCTCGTCGACGGTGTCCAGGAACCGTTTCGCCGAATCGCGCACCTCCCCCGCCGCACCCAAGACAGTCGGCCAGTCCAGCGCCTCCCCGCCGCCACCTGCGCGGAACTCAGGGGTATCGATGACCGGATGAGGCGGCAGGCGCTGGAAGCGCACGTTGATCCACGAGTCCACCATGTGAGTGACGTGTCCCAGTGTCCAGGCAATGGCGCTGCTCCCATGCGACCGCGTCGTGGCCCCCTCGGGAGTCAAGCCATCTATCGCCCGGTAGAGGTCGGCCCACGATTCGTAGGTCAGGAGAACAAGCTTGTTGGGCACAGGCTGGCTGCTTCCGGGCATTGTATTGCGTTCATGGCCTCTCCCCCGGACGGCTTGGGGTGACCTTGCGTTGGGGACCACTCACCGCGCCGTGTGGACGCGTCTTTCAATGGTATCGGCCAGCCATGCGTTGAGGCTCTTGCCTTCCGCCTGTGCAGCTATAGTGGCTGCCCGGTGGATCTCTGAGCTTATTCTGAGGGGCACCTTCCCCGAAAAAGGCTTGTCGGGCTCTTCGCCTCTCTCAGCGCACATGGCTAGATAATCGTCTATGGAAAACTGGAACTCCTTGTTCAGCTCCTCGACGGAAGTGCCCTCAAAGAAGATCACGTCTCGAGTGTTGACCACCTCTCCATGGAAGACCGCTGCATCGTAGTCGAACTCCACCTTTGCTCGATACCCCTTATACGTCATCATGATCTATCCCCGCCTCCAGCAGAAATCGCCTTATCGATTCGACCGCACCCTTGCTGGCGTCCTGCTGAGGATGCGGTCTGTGAGCGTGAGCGCGAACACCGTTCAGCCAAATGCCTATCCTGGAACCGGCCCGCTCCTCAATCTCCGCTCCGCAGGCCAAGAGAAGCGACTCGATTTCGGACCATCGTATTCCCGATTGCGTAGGTCGTCGGAAGATCAGCGCAAGCGTTCTGCGGTGCTTCCTCCTCATGAACTAACGATATCATGTTGTGATATGATTGTCTAGCGTGTTCGATGTCGCGGGTCACCCATCCTACGAAGTCAAAGCCGTTGAGCGGCCATGATGATATGGCTACCGCTGTCCACAAGCCCAGGACGACTGTTCAATTCACGTTCAAGACGTACGGCCGTAGACCACGCCCGCTGGTCACTGAGTACCTCGTCGATAGCCTTCGAACCCTCTACGGCCGTCACGTTGCTGCCCGCTAGCTCAAGTACCGTGCACCCAGGCAGCACTTGGCGTAACTCCTCGCTTGTATACATGTGCATTGGCGGGTGTTGCATGTTAACCCTTGGTGAGGGAAACCCAGATCGGTCGCCGTCTTTGACAGCACGCCATACCTGCTCGCCCTCCGGGTCCTCTAGCACGTCCATATTCGCGCTACGAACCAGGTTAGCGGCTAGGCCATACCTGCTCATCACACTTATGAGGAGAATGCCCTCGGGTCGAACGACACGAACGAGCTCGGAGGCCGCCCCGTGCCTCTGAGCACACACATATGATACCAATTCATTTTGAGTGCGCCGTAAAGCCGTCATTCCCGCGAAGAGCCTGCCCCGTACTCGATACGGGGCGGGAACCCACTCCCTGGCCGCACATATACGGCGGCATCACGGTGACTTGGTATGACAACGCCCCGCCGTAGCAGATCACCACATCGAAATGCCCATCCTGGAACATAGACAGGTCCGCGATGTCCCCGGACACGAATCCGCCGACGCTCTCCAACACCCCCGCTTTGCCGAGCCTCTCTTTGGCGAGCTGGAGCTGGACATTCGACAGATCAAGAGCCGTGACCGTTGCCCCTAGCTCGGCGACGACGATGCTGAATCTCCCTGGGCCGCAGCCAGCGTCGCCGGGACCTACGTAGCGCCTGATGAAGTCGGTGTGGATGACGGCTTGCAAGCGACCGTATGCCGCCCAAATCCCCCACCTCCGTCATTCCCGCGAAGAGCCTGCCCCCGAGCAGTCGGGGGCGGGAACCCATCCCCGGCAAGGTGCACAGCCATAGCCTCAGAGGCAGTCCGTCACGCCATCCGTCCAAATTAGGTGGTGGATCTGGGTGCCGTGGCTTCGAGCCTGAACCATTCAATATCCCCATACGCATTGTAGAACGCCCTGGTGTAGCCCGGGTCGTATGCGCTCATGTCCGTACGCCGGTCCCTGGGAGATCTACTCGCGCCAGACCTCGCGCAGCAGGCGGAGCCAGTTGCCGCCGAGTATCTTGGACACGTCCTCGCCGGTGAAGCCGCGTCCGAGGAGTTCGGAGGCTATGTTGGACATCTTGTCCGGCGTCTCTACGCCTTCGGGGTGGGACGGCACGTCGGGGTACTCGAGCCGCCTCGGCGAGAACTTCGTTCCCTGCTGGGACATCAGCACGTCGAACCACTCGCTCGTCTGGTCCTGCGTGTAGTCCGTGCCGATCCCAACGTGGTCGACGCCTATGCGCTCCACCATGTCCTCGATGGCGTCGCCAAAGTCTACGACGGTCGACTCCCACCCCTTGCGAAGGAACGGCGGCCAGGCGGTTGCGCCGACCACACCGCCCCTCTCGGCGAGGAGCTTCAGCGCGTCGTCGGTCTTGTTGCGGCGATTGTCCACGAATGAGCGCGCGTTCGAATGAGTGCAGGCTACCGGCTGCTCCGAGAGCTCTATCGTGTCCAGGGTGGTCCGGTCGCCGACGTGGGACAGGTCGATAAGGATGCCGAGCCGGTTCATCTCCTTCACGGCGTCCGTGCCGAAGTTGCTGAGTCCCTCGTCGGTCCGCTCCCAGCAGCCGTTGCCCAGCAGGTTCCGCTCGTTGTAGGTCACCTGGATGATCCGCACGCCCAGCCTGTGGAAGAGGTCGAGCCTGTCCAGGTCGTTCTCGATGGGCGTGGCGTTCTGCCACCCGAAGATCACCCCGGTCCTGCCGGAAGCCTTCGCGTCCAGGATGTCCTGGACCGTCGTGACCTGCGAGACGGTGTCCGCCCGCTCGCGGAACCGCCGGAGCCACTGCGAGATATTGTCCATCGCCTCCGTGTAGTGCTCCCACACGGCGATGGTCGCGTTGATGGCAGTGACGTTCCCCGTGTGCAGGCTCTCGTAGACGGCCGGGCTCTGCCAGTTGCTGACGTTCAGCCCGTCGATGACGACCGACTCCTGGTACAGGTCAGATGCTTTGGATTCGCTGGTCAACTCAATGTCTCCTTCCAGTGGTATCAGTGTCTCCCCCAAGGGCCCTCTTGAGGTCCCTCACGAACATATCGAGCGAGGGAACATTGGAGCAAGCCCTGTAGATGTCCATTTCTTTGACAATATCTTCGGCGTACTCGATTCCGCCCAGCAGAGGAGAAACATGGGCATCCTCGACAACTTGGGACAACTTACGTTTGAACCTATCGTGCCCGCACTTGGAGTCTGGAACGGTCGCTTGGGTGTCCGCTCTGAGAACACGCTGCAAAGCCGTGGGGTCCGACAGATACCAGCATTCGACGTGGGGCTCGGGGGCGCCGATTACGACATCCCCAGAGTAGCGCGAATCCCTGGCTAGCCCCGAGTATCTCGTCTTCGTGGCCGACATCCTCCTGAAAGAGGGCGATTCGCATCCTACCCCCCAAGGTCCCCTCTCTCCAGAGCGTCCGCGAGCACGCGCTCGGCCACCTGTTCTCCAAAAAGCAGCGTGTAGTCGATTGGCTCGAACCGAGTTTCGCTGTCCTCCTGACTACAGCTAACCAGCAACACGTCACTCTCGTGGTCAGTGCGTGTGTAATTTGGATGATTCAGATAGTCAGGAAGCTTTGCCGAGTGAGTGGTCACAATTAGCTGCTTGCCAGACTGCCGGGCTGCGTTATCCAGGAGGCGTGCTACTACTTGGAGGCGGCGTGGATGTACGCCATTCTCGGGCTCCTCGAAGCCAATTGTGGTCGACGGGCCGCCCGGGGCAAGCATCGCCAGCATGCCAAGCACCCTCAACGTACCGTCAGATATAACACGCGATGAATGGACAGCGCCATTCTGCTTTAGATCCAGCCGCACCAGCCCGCTCCTGGATAGCGTCGCATTTACTTCGTCTGCCGCAGGCACGAGTGCCTTCAGAGACCGCGCCAAGTTTTCGAACTGCCTGGGATCGCGAGACTTGAGGCTGTAGTAGTACCCCGCCAAATCCCGGCCGTCGTACCCGAGCGTATCAACCTCCTTTAAGGGACTCTCCAACCTCATCACCGACGGATCGAAGTAATAGAATCTCCAGCGGCGCAACTCCTCCCGAAACGCCGTGACGTGGGGATAGTGAGGTGGATACAGAGACGTCGAAACGATAGTGTGGTCAAGTCCAAGGTCGTGATAGGTTGGGTGAGCCTGTCCTTCCATACGGAGGCGGAGCCTGTCATCAACCTTCTCCAGGAACGGCTTCCTGTTTTTCCGTTCAACCCCGTCTCTACCAAGAGCTACGAGTTGCTCGTCCATCACTCTGAGCATCCCGGAGGATGTGAGGAATTCAATGGCCAGATCGTATCGCATACGCCTCTCAATCACTCGTTTTGAGTCCCGATGATTGGCGCTGCCGCCCGTCGGAAGCCCCTCGCGCATGTCCCTAACCTGACGGTCAACGGCCTCCACCGTTGCGTCCGATAGATCCACATCCACGCCGAGCTTGAACGTCAAGGCGTCCGTGCGTAAGAGTTCGTCAAGACCGCCAGGGGGTGTGAAGAATGCTTCGAGGGGATTGCCGCGGTGATCATCGAACGCCGACCTGATCGTCCCACCCGTCACCATACGGCTGAGCAGCCCCAGCGCGTCCAGTAGGTTGCTCTTGCCAGACGCATTCGGGCCGATGACCACCGTCAATGGCCGGAGATGGATATCAACGTTCCTCAGGGACTTGTAGCCATCGATTCGCACACGGGTGATCATCCGACACCTCCCATGCTGCGCCTCACAGGTCGAGCAGGTTGCGCGCTATGATCATGCGCTGGATCTCCGTGGTGCCCTCGTATATCTCGGTCACCCTGGAGTCCCTGTACAGGCGTTCGGCGACCGTAGGGGCGAAGTAGCCTGTGCCGCCGTGTATCTGCACGGCCCTGTCGGCGGACCGTACGGCGAGCCTCGAGGCGAACAGCTTGGCCATCGACGCCTCGGTCACGAAGGGCAGCCCCTCGTCTCGCAGGGTGGCGGAGCGCATGACGAGGCCCCGGGCCGCCTCTATGTCCGTCGCCATGTCGGCAAGCTCCCACTGTATGCCCTGGAAGTCGGCGAGCCGCTGGCCGAAGGCCTCCCGTCCGCGGGCGTACTCCACCGAGGAATCGTACGCCGCCTGGGCGAGCCCGACGCACTGGGCCGCGATCCCGATGCGGCTGGAGTTGAGCACGTCCATAGTCTCTATGAAGCCCTGTCCCTCAGCGCCGATAAGGTTCTCCTCGGGCACGGCGCACTCCTCGAAGACGAGCTCCGCGGTCGACGTGGCTCTCATCCCCATCTTGCCGTGCTGGGGATTGATCGTGAAGCCGTCGGCGCCCCTCTCGACTACCAGGGCGTCGATGCCGCGGGTGCGCTGCTGCCTGTCGTGGGTAGCGAGCACTACGAATACCTCGGCCTCTTCGGCGTTGGTGGTGAAGAGCTTGCTGCCGTTCAGCACGTAGCGGTCGCCCTTCTTCTCGACCGTAGTCCGCATCGCTGCCGAATCGCTTCCCGACAGTGGCTCGGTCAGGGCGAAGGCGCCGATCTTCTCCGCGCGAGCGAGGGGTGGGACCCACCGGGCCTTCTGCTCCGGCGTGCCGAACCGCAGGATGAAGTGGGTGCACAGGCCGAGATGGGCGACGTAGATCACGCTCGTCGACCCGCAGCCGCGCGCTATCTCCTCGACGGCGATGGCCAGCTGCCTGGTCGTGCCTCCGCTGCCGCCGTACTCCTCGTCGATGGTCAGCCCGAAAAGGCCGAGCGCCGCCAGCTCGCGCACGTTCTCCCAGGGGAACTCTCCCCGCTCGTCGTAGTCGGGGGCGCGCGGCGCGAGGACCTCGTCCGCAAACTCGCGGACCATGGACCGGAGAAGTCGCTCGTCCTCGGATAGCAGCTCAGCGCTCATCGTGTCAGACCAGCCTGTTCGGACGTCAAGGACGCTGGTATTGTACTACCTCGCCTGACGGCATGCGCCTGTGCACCCAAATCCCCCACCTCCGTCATTCCCGCGAAGAGCCTGCCCCCGAGCAGTCGGGGGCGGGAACCCATCCCCGGCAAGGTGCACAGCCATAGCCTCAGAGGCAGTCCGTCACGCCATCCGTCCAAATTAGGTGGTGGATCTGGGACAACCTTGACACGACCTTCGTCTGTGGATACACTGTATCGACTGCAGGCGTCAGCTTGCAGTTTCGTGTTTCATGGGGTTGGCTGGGTTGCACATTAACGTCGCGCAGATGCTCAAGGAGCCGAGCGGTTCGGTCCGCACCTACGACGTGGCCGAAAGTGTCATGCTCGGCGACGGGTCGCACGAGGTCCGTGGGTCCGTCAAGTTGTTCAGGACGGACGATGGCCTGTGGGTGGCGGCGACGCTCGAGTCGAACTCGCCGTCTACGTGCAGCCTCTGCCTGGAGGAGTACACCCAACCGCTTGAGCTGGTCATAGACGAGGAGACCCAGTCCGCCGGCGCACTCGAGGCGGATGGGCGTGAGCGGCTCAGGATCGACGACGACATACTTGACCTGACGGAGGCCGTTCGACAGTATCTCGAAATAGCCCCGCCCATGAAGCCCCTGTGCAGCCCTGGCTGCAAGGGCATCTGTCCCGGGTGCGGCGCGAACCTCAACGACTGGGCGTGCGGCTGCGAGGCCGGTCCGCGGGACCCGCGATGGGAAGCGTTGCTCACCATGGCAGCGAGCGGGGACGACACGGGAAAGAGCTAGAACAATGCCACCACTGCCAAAGAAGAAGCACTCTAAAGGACGGAAGGGCAAGAGGGCCTCTCACCATGCCCTGAAGCGCCCCCACGTCACCTCCTGTCCGCACTGCGGTAGCGCTGCCAGATCCCACCGGACCTGCACCAAGTGCGGCTACTACAATGGCCGCGAAGTGCTGGCGGTCGCGTCCTCCGAAAGCGAATAGGCGGCGAGCGCGCGACGGCGGTAATGTCATGGGGTTCAGTTTTCCTAAGGCTAGGGGCAGTTCGGGCGTAGGCTATCTATTCCCCGGCCAGGGTTCCCAGGCGGTTGGGATGGGGACGCAGCTGTACGACATGTCCCCTTCTGCCAGATCCGTCTTCCATGAAGTTGACATGGCCCTCGGCCGCCCCCTGACCAAGCTCGTGTTCAACGGGCCCGAAGACCAGCTCCGCGACACCATGAACGCCCAGCCGGCGATCATGGCCGTGAGCCTCGCCACTGCCATGGCGATGGAGGAGCAGCTCGGGCCGGAGGGCATGCCGCCCCCGGCGTTCATGGCAGGCCACAGCCTCGGCGAGTTCACCGCCCTCGCGGTCGCCGGAGTGCTGGAAGTCGGGGAAGCGGCCAGGCTCGTCCAGGAGCGGGGCCGGCTGATGCAGGCAGCGTGCGAGCAGCAGCCGGGAGGGATGGCCGCAGTGTTCGGCCTGGACCTGGACACTATAGAAGAGGTTGCCAGGGAGACCGGCACGTACGTGTCGAATATCAACACGGCCGAGCAGGTCGTAATCAGTGGGGACCTGCTGGCCATAGCACACGCGCTCGACCTGGCGGCGGCGCGCGGGGCGAAGAGGACAGTGCCTCTAAGGGTCGGGGGCGCCTTCCATTCCGCGCTCATGGAACCCGCAAAGGAGGGGTTGATACGGGCCGTGAGCGACGTAAGGTTCAGAAACCCCAGGATCCCGATAGTGGGCAACTGCACGGCCCAGCCCCTTACCACAGCCGACGAGGTCAAGACCGAGGTTATCAGCCAGATATCGAGTTGTGTCCAGTGGAAGCGCTCCATGGACTACATGCTCGGAGCCGGCGTAGCACGCTTCATCGAGATAGGGCCGGGCAGGACCCTGAGCGGTATGGCCAAGAGGATTGACCGGTCCGTCTCCTCGGTCAGCGTCAGCGACATGGACTCTGTCCTGTCGTTCGGCGCGAAGTAGCTTCCCGATCCCGCGTGCGGCGCCATCGCGTGGTTATCTAGGCTTGACGACGTGACGAACGCAGAGACGCCCTATACTGCGCGGCGAAGGGCAAGGGTCCTGGCTCTCCAGACTCTTTACGAGATCGACGGGTCCGGCCACGACCCCGAGAGCGTGGTGGCCCAGCGGATGCGGGAGATATCCCAGCCGCATGCCGTGGAGTCGTTTGCCCGGAAAATCATCGGGGGAGTCCTTGAGAATATCGAACGAATAGATAGAATTATAATGACCCATGCCCCCGCATGGCCCGTAGGGCAGTTGGCAGCAGTGGACCGGAATATCTTGAGGGTGGCGATCTACGAGCTGGCGATCGACGGGGATACGCCCCCGAGGGTGGCTATCAATGAGGCGGTGGAGATAGGCAAGACGTTCGGCTCCGACACGTCCTTCAGGTTCGTGAACGGCGTGCTGGGCTCCGTACTCGCCGAGCGGGAAGCCTCGGGAGAGGCGGACAGAAACGGCAAGACGATGGAGGTGGTCGATGACAACGGTTCTTGAAAGAGTCCAGACAGTGGTTGCGGACAAGCTCAGCGTCGAAACCCCCGAGGTAGTCCCCGATGCTTCGTTCACCGAGGACCTGAACGCCGACTCGCTCGACCTCGTGGAGTTGATCATGGCCTTCGAGGAGGAGTTCGGCACGGACGACACTCCGATCGAGATCTCGGACGAAGACGCCGAGGGAATTACGACAGTCCAGGCAGCCATCGACTACCTCAAGGAACACGGCGTCTCCGACGATTAGCCGGCTCCCACCGCGCGCAGCCCCAGGGCGGGTCCTCCGTGGCCGCGGGACGGTCTCGCGTCCAGGCCTCGGCGAATCCTGCAAGCGCCCATCGCGGGGACGGTCCCTCGTTGACGCCAGGGCCTTTCCATTGTTGAGATAGGGTCGTACCTTTTGAGTGCGCCGTAAAGCCGTCATTCCCGCCAAGAGCCTGCCCCGTACTCGATACGGGGCGGGAACCCACTCCTTGGCCGCACATATACGGCGGCATCACGGTGACTTGTAGGGCCTTTCCAAAGTCACAGGAAGAAAGCAGGCCCATCCCACCCAAATCCCCCACCTCCGTCATTCCCGCGACGGCGGGAACCCACTCCCTGGCCGCACATATACGGCGGCATCACGGTGACTTGTAGGGCCTTTCCAAAGTCACAGGAAGAAAGCAAGCCCATCCCACCCAAATCCCCCACCTCCGTCATTCCCGCGAAGAGCCTGCCCCCGAGCAGTCGGGGGCGGGAACCCACTCCCTGGCCGCACATATACGGCGGCATCACGCCAAATTGGTATAACTTGCGTAACTCCTCTCTCCCGAAGCTCTCCCCCCCCTTGACAACCCCCCACCCGATCCCTCATAATAGAACGTATAAGCCATAACAAAGAACGCAACACCGAACAGACCGAGCCCCCCACACTAGCGGACATCGTCCGCCGAGAGACCAACAACGGCGAGACCATCGTCCGCTTCTACCTCGACGTCATCGAGGGAAAGCTAAACGACGAAGGCTTCGAAGTATGCCACAGGCTCGAAGCCGCCGAGCAGGTCCACGCCATCGCACCCGGGCTCGTCTCCGAATACATAGCCCAGCTCACCGGCCTCGAATGCAACCACGTCATACTCCGCAAGCGCACCCGCGACACCACCGTCATTCCCGCGGAGAGCCTGCCCCGTACTCGATACGGGGCGGGAACCCATCCCCGGCCGGACGCCGACTGCGCCAAAACCGCCCGCGCGCGCCACGAGGCACTCGAATACCTCGCCTCGGCCCTCGCCGCCCCATCACTGAAGGACGACCCGCGCGTCACGGGCATCGTCCACGGGAGCACCGACCACGGCAAGACCGTCGTCAGCTTCCTCATGCACGTCATGCACGGCGTAGTCCGCGGCTTCAGGCCCCGCCAGAGGGTCGATGCCGCCAGCGAGCTCCTCGGACACATAGCCCGCGACGAGATCGCCCGCTCCGGCTCCCTTCCAGTTGAGCCTGCCCTGAGCCCCGCCGAAGAGCCTGCCCTGAGCGCAGTCGAAGGGTCATTCCCGCCCGACGGATCGTCATTCCCGCGAAAGCGGGAACCCATCCCCAGCACCGACGAAGCAGACCTGACCGTCATACCGGCGGAACCCGGTATCCAGGGCGGCGGGGATGAGGACGGGCTCCCGCCGTCCCCCTCTCCCTTGACGGGAGAGGGCTGGGGTGAGGGTGAGGGTGCTCCGTCATTCCCGAGAAGAGCCTGCCCCGTACTCGATACGGGGCGGGAACCCATCCCCGGCCCCGCCGACGCAGACGACACGAACGACCACCGCGGCTGCTACGACATCGACCGCAAGATCGCCGAAGCCCAGCGCGACCCGTCCCACCCAATCCACAAGTTCGTCCAGGCATACGACGAGGTAGCCGCCGTCTTCCACGGCAAAGACAAGGAGAACGACGAAGACGACGAAGTCCGCTACTGGATCTCAGGCGAGGTCCCAGACGCGTACGGCAAATACATCTGGGAGTACGCCCCGGCATACCCCAGGTCTATCAGAAGAAAACTTCGCCCCAAGCGCCGCCGCTCCCGCGAACCCGGGACCACGCCCAAGGCCGAGAGCGTCTGGATGAAGCGGCCCTTCGACAAGATGCGCGAGGCCGGCATCCCCAGACCCAGCCGGTTCAAAATCTGGGTCTGAACCCGCCCCGCCGCCCAACCGGGCCGAGCGGGGCCAACAACTTGCACACCACAACCGTCATTCCCGCGCGCATGGCCGTCATTCCCGCGGAGGCGGGAACCCATCCCCGGTCTTGAGGGGGGTGGAGCCTGCCCTGAACTTGCCGAAGGGATGAGGGGGATGTTTGCGTGCCCGGCTGTAGGGGCGGGTTTCAAACCCCATCTGCTCCAACTAATTCACTCTCAAGATGTTTGCAGCGGGTCCGGGACACTTGCGGTTGGCATATCGAGGGGTGCGAATGAGTGCCAGTCCGGGTGGCGCAGGCAGGACTGCCTCGACAGGTATGTTCGGGGCGTGGATGAGCATTCTACGGGAAGGTCGAATGAAGCCCAGCTCACGCCCTCGCTCCACGAAGATCTTCACAGGGTCCCTGCCTTCATAGGCATACTGTGGCGCATACTCGACCAGCAGGCCGATGGACACCTCGAACGGGTCCACCCCGGCCCTGTGGGCTATCTCAAGCCGCATCGACTGAAGAATCTGCGAGATTATCAACGTCGCCCATATCTGTTGCTGGATCACCACCAACTTGGCGGACCACAGAAGACGCAGCTTGAGGTGTTGCTTGACCAACTTGAGCGCCATCTCGATGTCCCACCTGCGAGCGTAGACCTCGGCCATGGATGCAATCGGGAATGTGTGAGGCTCCCGAACGTTGGTGATGTAGCGGCGCAGCGTATTGCCTTGTCTGAAAGTCACCAGCCGAACGGCGTGTTTGGCCCGGTCGGCGCGATGGGCTCCCAGCCACACGATGCCATCGAAGACGTCGCCCCGATGGTAGAAGGTATGTATCACCTTGTAGCTGGTCTTTGCTCTCAGCCTGCTCAGCCAGTGGTAACCCCTGTCCGTGAGCCAGTCGAACCAGGCGAAGCCGAAGTATCCCAAGTCTGCGACCACCAGTGTTCCCGCTGGCAGGTCTTCCACCAACTTCCGCGCCAACACCTTCTCGTTCTGATGTGGGTCCGGCTGAAACATGACGGTCCGCCACTGCTGGCCTCTCACGTCGAACACGCCAGCCAGCTTGCCAGGGAGCAGACGGCTGTCGCCTTGGGGAATCTCTCTCAGAGGCGGAAGCCTTCTCGACATGGCGTCCAGTGTACTCTCGTCTATGCACACCACGCCCTCGGCGAATGGCGCCAGCTTCTCCGTTACCACACCCTGCAATCGTTGTGCCAATACGCCGCTGATCTGCTCGAAGAGTCTCTCCAATGGCTTGGTTCCCGCGCTATGGAGCCTCTTGTAGACCGCTTGGTCTGTAACCGGGAATCGGGGGAAGAACCAGAGTCCGCGTTCCGAGATAAGACGCCACACCGCCAATTGGCTGCCGAAGCCTCTCAGGACGCAGACCAGCAGCCCTGCCCACAGAGCCATTGCGGGCAGGACGCGCGGCCTGCCAGGGCCCTTGAGACTGTGGTCTGGCTCCATGTCCTTCAAACACTGCTGAAGAAACTCCTCTATGCTCCCGATGGTGGCTGTATCGTCCCCGGTACTGGTGGACATTTCGCTCTGTCCCTCCTTTGGAGTAGTCTTATCCTTATACTATCCAAAGGAGGACTACCCAAAGGAAAGGACGGTTCTTTTTATCAATTAGTTGGAGCAGATGGTTTGAAACCCGCCCTCGTACCTTGCCGTTCGGCCTGAGCTTGTCGAAGGCCCCAATTGTGGTTCGACAGGCTCACCACGAATGGACTTTGGAAACCCAAATCCCCCACCTCCGTCATTCCCGCGAAGAGCCTGCCCCCGAGCAGTCGGGGGCGGGAACCCATCCCCGGCAAGGTGCACAGCCATAGCCTCAGAGGCAGTCCGTCACGCCATCCGTCCAAATTAGGTGGGGGATTTGGGGAAAGGCCCTGCGTTGACGCCGCAGGCGCTTTGTTGGTACGATTCTCCCATATTCCCTGAGGCTTGCCCCCATGCCACAGTACGATCTTCTGGTTCGTGAGATCCACGACTGTACGCGATGCACCCTTTCGGGCAAGCGCACCCAGGCCGTGCCGGGAGAGGGCTCGCTGGACGCCGACATCGTGTTCATCGGGGAGGGCCCGGGCTTCCATGAGGACAGGGAGGGAAGACCCTTCGTCGGACCGGCAGGCAAACTACTCGACGAGCTGCTGGCGTCCATCGGCCTCGCTCGCGGGGATGTCTACATTACGAACATGATCAAGTGCCGCGCCCCAAACAACAGGGACCCCCTACCCGTCGAGATCGAAAGCTGCAGGCCGTTCCTGGACCGCCAGCTTGAGATGATCGGCCCCAAGGTGGTGGTGACCCTGGGCCGCTACTCATTCCAACGCTTCTTCCCCGGCGAGCAGCTCAGCAAGGCTCGCGGCAAACCCAGAAAGCTGAACGGCCTTACGACCTACCCCATATACCATCCGGCGGCGGCGCTGCACAATCCGAGGCTACGGCCTGCCATCGAGCAGGATTTCAGGAACCTGCGCGAGCTTATCCAGAACGCCGAGGCTCCCCCGGCAGATCCCGTGGAAAGACAGGCTTCGGAACAGCTCAGCCTCTTCCAGTGAGCTCGCTGCGCGTCGTCCCCCTGGGCGGACACGGCGAGATTGGGAAGAACATGCTGGCGCTGGAGTACGGCGACGACATCGTCGTCATCGACGCCGGCGTCCTATTCCCCGACGAGAGCACGCCCGGCGTCGACTTCGCCATCCCTGACATCACGTACCTGCTGGAGAACCAATCCAGGGTACGAGCCATCCTCATCACACACGGCCACGAGGACCACATAGGAGCTCTGCCGTGGGTACTCGAGGACTTGGACGTGCCCGTGTACGCATCCCGGCTGGCCCACGGCCTCATCAGCGTGAAGCTCCGGGAGCGTGGGATGCTGGCCGGCGCACGCCTCAACGTGGTGGAGCCGTACGAGCCGTTCCACGTCGGAGACCTGGGCGTCGAGTTCTTCCGCGTGTGCCACTCGATCCCCGACGCAATGGGCATTGCGATCACCACGCCCATCGGGATGGTCGTGCATACCGGCGACTTCAAGATCGATCACACGCCCGCCGACGGCAAGGTGATGGATTTCGCCGCCCTGGCTCGGATGGCGTCGAAAGGCGTGCTGTTGCTCTGCTCGGACTCGACCTATGCGGAAGTCGAGGGCTACACCCCCTCCGAACAGGTCGTCGGAGAGGCCCTGGACCGGGTCATCGGCGCCGCCGATGGGCGCGTGATGATCGCGACCTTCGCGTCGCTCATTTCCAGGGTTCAGCAGATAGTCGACGCAGCCTCCAGGCACGGCAGGAAGGTCGCGGTAATCGGCCGGAGCATGATCAACAACGTGCGCATGGCCCGGCAGATGGGCTACCTGGAAGTGCCGGACGGCGTCCTCGTTTCGCTGAAACAGGCCAAAAAGCTGCCCCCAGACGAGCTTGTGATCGTGGCAACGGGGGCGCAGGGCGAGCCGACCTCGGCGCTCGTCAGGATCGCGATGGGGAGCCACCCGGACATAGAGATCGCACCGGGCGATACGGTCGTGATATCGGCTTCTCCGATTCCCGGAAACGAGACGCTGGTGGCTCGAACCATCGACAACCTGCACCGACAGGGAGCCACCGTACTCTACAGCCGCATCGCCCTCGTCCACGTGCACGGCCACGGCAGCCGAGAGGAGCTGAAGATGATGCTCAGCCTCGTCAAGCCGCGGTTCTTCGTACCCGTGCACGGCGAGTACCGGCACCTCGTTGCCCATGCCGCCATCGCGCAGTCTACCGGCGTAGCCGCTTCGAATACCTTCGTGCTGGAGGACGGGGATGTCCTTGAGTTGACCGAGGACTCCGGCGAGGTGGTCGGTACGGTACCCGCTGGCATCGTCTACATCGAGGGGCAGCGGCGCTGGACCGAGAGCGGCGTGCTGGACGAAAGACTGAAGCTCGCGCGAGACGGTGTCGTGGTCGTCATTGCCTCGACTAGCCGTGACCCGTCAGGATTCCTGCGGGAGCCGGAGGTGATGTCGGCGGGACTCGCCGGGACCGGAGATTCTGCCAGGATTCTCGAAAGAGTCTCAGAAGAAGTCCTGTTTTGCCTAGACCAGAGTTCTGGAGAAGTCTTAGATTATGGCAGAACCCGCAGGCTGCTCAGCGGACGTGTGTCCGAGATCTTCTACGAAGAGAGCCGGGCCCGACCGACCGTGATGGTGCACCTGCGGGACGAATGAATCGAGTCTGCGGCGGTCCCCACCGGTGCTCCTCTTCAGGTGGTGAGCCAACGACAAGCCTGGGGAGGCTAGGAGATGGTTCGTCGTATTCTGTCATCCACGGCCGGTCTGGCGTCCGTACTGTTCGTGGTCATGGCCGCCTCAGCGGCCGTCTACTGGTACCGGCAAAAGCTCCTGGAGATGTACTCGGCGGTCGAGCAGTCCGTGCTGACCGCCCTGAGCTTGGGGCTGGCGGCTGTCGCAGTCTGGGTCGTGGCGTTCACGGCCATCGCATTCGCGCCGGTCACGCCGCTTCGACGCACCATCCTCTGGGCATCGTCTGTGAGCACACTGGGCGGGGTTCTGGGACTGCTCTCCTTCTACGACGTCTATTTCGGGTCGCTCTCGTGGGTGACGCTTGGCGGGGAGGTTAGCCTCGGCGGTAGAGTCGGAGAGATAATCGCGGGCCCTCCCGGAACAATCGCCGCCGCCAAGGTAGCCGCCCTGTTTCTGATGGCAGCCGCCGCGGCAATGCCGTCCGTCACCAAGCTGGTCGGCACGAGCCTCGGCAAGCTCGCCGCGTTCTCCTATGTCACACTGGCCTCCTCCTTTGGAAAGCTGGCCTCGGCCATACGTAGGGATGAACAGGAGACGGCTCCAGGGGAGCCTGAAGAGGCCGTCGCATACGCCAGCTCCGCCGAGCTCTCAGCCCTCCTGAGCGAGCGAGCGTACGATAGCGCATCGGACGAGCAGTACGAGAGTTGGGACAGCACAGAGACATGGGAGGCGGAGCCGTTGGTCGACACGGCTCCCGCCCCCTTCAGCGAGGAGATGGAGCCCGAGCCTGTCCCTGCAGTCGAGCACGAGCCAGCGCTGGAACTCGAAGATGAGCCTCCTTCAGAGTCACCCGTGAGCGAGCCCGTCCCTTCTGCATTCCAGCGGGACGTCTGGTCGGACCCCGGCACAGACGAGTCGCAGCCCACAAAGGCCCGGTTCAACAGGTTCTGGCAGGACGAAACAGTGCCGCTGGAGCCCCGGCAGGGCATTACCCACTACGAGGATGTTGAGGACGAGATCGAGGAAGAGGTCGAGGACGAGATCGGCGGCGCCTCATACCCGGACGCCTCCGAGTGGGCGAGGCCGTCGCTGGACATGCTGCAGGACGTGCCGGAAGGGGGCATCACGCAGGAGGAGATCGACAAGACTGCGGAGAATATCAAGACGACCCTCGGGGACTACGGAGTTGAGGTGGAAGTCGGCGAGACCCACCCGGGCCCGGCGGTAACCATGTACGGCCTGAAACCCGGCTGGGTCCGGCGGCAAAAGCAGGTCACGGTCACCGATGACGACGGGCGTCCGATGCTCAACCCGCAGGGGAAGCGGATCACGAAGCGCGTCGAGACCAGGACCCGCGTCAAGGTAGAGGCCATCGCCTCACGCGAGAAGGACCTGTCGCTCGCCCTGCGCACTCCCAGCATACGCATCGAGACACCCGTATTGGGCAAGTCGCTGGTGGGAATCGAAGTCCCCAATCCCAGCCCGTCGCTCGTGACCCTGCGCGGCGCAATGGAGGGGCGCGCGTACCAGAAACTCCTCGAAACGGCCCAGCTGCCCGTGGCCCTGGGAAAGGGCAGCGGCGGGGAGGCGGTCGTCATCGACCTCGCCAAGATGCCTCACCTACTCGTGGCCGGAGCCACCGGAAGCGGCAAGAGCGTGTGTATCAACACCATCCTGTCCGGGCTGATCGTGGAGAAGACGCCCGCGGAGCTGCGGCTGCTCCTCATCGACCCCAAGAGGGTGGAACTCACGCCGTACAACGGCATCCCACACCTCCTCACCCCAGTGGTCGTGGAGACCGACCAGGTCGTCGGCCTGCTGAAGGGGCTGATCGCCGAGATGATGAACCGCTACCGGCGCATGGAGGAGGCCGGCGTCCGCAACATCGCCTCCTTCAACCGCAAGATGCCCGAGCAGATGCCCTACCTGGTCGTGGCCGTGGACGAGCTTGCGGACCTGATGATGACGGCGTCGTTCGACATCGAGCAGTCCCTCTGCCGCCTGGCGCAGATGGGCCGGGCCACCGGCATACACCTGATAGTGGCCACCCAGCGACCCTCGGTCGACGTGGTCACGGGCCTCATCAAGGCCAACTTCCCCAGCAGGATCAGCTTCGGCGTCACGTCCCAGATCGATTCCAGGACCATCCTGGACACCGCGGGCGCTGAGAAGCTCCTGGGCAAGGGCGACATGCTGTACCAGGCCGTCGACGCGGCAAGACCGGAGCGCGTCCAGGGCGTCTTCATTTCGGATGACGAGGTCGAGGACCTGGTCCAGTTCTGGAAGACGACCCCCCGGCTGCCGCTGCCAACCATCTCCCTCCACACATCAGGAGATGGCGAGATTGGCGACGATCACCCCGACATGGATGGCGACGAGGACAGAGACGAGATGCTCGACAAGGCCATAGAGCTGGCCCACGCTCAGAAGAAGCTGTCCACGTCACTTCTGCAGCGTCGCCTCCGCATCGGCTACCCCCGCGCGGCGCGGCTCATGGACCAGCTCGAAGAAGAGGGGCTCATCGGGCCGAGTGACGGGTCGAAGTCGAGGGATGTTATAATCGGCGTATAGCAGTCGAGCGGCCTGCCCACACCGGCCCCTCGGCTGCGCTCGTGGCGATGGGAGGCGTGAATGGTCCGCAACGTCGCCGGTGCGATCGGCTCGGTGATGGGACGTCGCGATGGGGACGACGGAGGGCCGAAGCGAGACTCCTGCCTGGTCTGCAGCACCGACCTGTTGACCTCGGACCTGTTCGCCCGCAACCGGATCTGCCCGGTCTGCAACTTCCACTACAGCATGACTGCGCGGGAGCGGATTGACTCCCTGGCAGACCCGGGCTCGTTCCGCGAAACAAACCGCAGGGTCACGTCGCTGGACCCCCTGTCCTTCTCGTCCAAGGTGTCGTACAAGGAGCGGATCTTCCGTGACCAGCGGCGCACCGGCCTGACCGAGGCCGTCGTCACAGGCGCCTGCTTCATAGGAGGCAGCCCCGCCGTGATGGCCGTCCTGGACTTCGGCTTCATGGGTGGCAGCATGGGCTGCGTTGTCGGCGAGAAGGTCGCATTGGCCATGGAGCACGCCGCCAAACGCCGCCTGCCCGTCGTGACGGTGGTCACGAGCGGCGGCGCGCGTGTGCAGGAGGGCGTCCTGTCCCTGATGCAGATGGCCAAGACGGTAATCGCGGCCAGCCAGCTCCACGAGAAGGGCCTGCCGCTGATCTCGGTATTGGCCAACCCGGCCACCGGCCACGCCTACGCCAGCTTCGCCAACCTTGCCGACATCATCCTGGCCGAGCCGGGCGCGATCGTCGGGCTGGCGCCGATGAGGGCAATAAGAGAGTCGAGCTCCCGGCCGATACCGGGCGGGTCCCATACCAGCGACTCGCACCTTGCCCACGGCACGGTGGACGACGTGGTGCACAGGTCCGATCTGCGTGACAGGATAGCCGTGCTGCTCGAGCTCCTGGGCCCCCGGTACAGGCTGGAGGCCCAGAGGAAGCCGGGCCCTCCACAGCTGTCCGAGCACGGGACCCAGGCATGGGACTCGGTCAAGCTCGCGCGCCGCAGCGACCGCCCTACGGCCATGGACTACCTTGCGCGCATCGTGTCGAGCTTCGTGGAGATCCACGGGGACCGTGTCCACGGAGACGACGGCGCGGTGGTCTGCGGGATTGGGTACCTGGGCAGCCAGACGGTCGTCGTCATCGGGCAGGAGCGCGGCCGCGAGGGTGATACCGTCGAGCGGAACGGCGGCAGGACGTCCCCTGAGGGGTTCCGCAAGGCGCTCCGTGCAGCCGACCTCGCCGAGAAGTTCGACCTCCCTGTCATAACCCTGATCGACACCCCCGGGCCGCTCCTGTCGCTGGAGGCAGAGGAGCGCGGCCTGGGAAACACCATTGCCGCCATGATGGCCCGGATGGCAAGCCTCTCGGTGCCCTCCATCGCTGTGATCACAGGAGAGGGTGGGAGCGAGGGAGCTCTGGCGCTGGGGCTGACCACTCGCGTCCTGATGCTCGAAAACGCCATCTACTCGGTCATATCCCCAGAGGAAGCCGCAGGCCTCTTCTACCAGGACCAGACCAGGGCGCACGAGGCCGCCGAGTCGCTCCGCCTTACCGCGCGCGGCTGCATGGAGCTTGGCATAGTAGACCAGATCGTGCAGGAGCCGCCGGGAGGCGCCCACGCGAACCCCGACGAGGCGGCCAGGTATCTCCGCAGGACCCTGATCGAGGAGCTGGCCGAGCTGCAGTCTAAGAAGAGGCCCGGCTTTGCTCTCGGCCGCCGCAAGAAGTTCCGCAACATGGGCGAGTACAGCTCTTCCTTCAGATCGACCATCAGCCGCGACGTCAACCGCCTTCAGGGCCTCGCGTCCGCCGGTGTGCGGCGAATCACCCGGAGAGCCGGGCCCGAGCCCGAACCCCAAGAGGGCATTCCAGCAGGGGAGGAGCGGGCGTAGCCGCTCGGCCGCGTGCGACCGCCCCACGACGATACGTCCCCGTAAGCCAGCAGCGAGGGTAGACTAATGACGCCGATGGCCGTAGCACCGCAACCCAGGGCGGCCGAGGAGGCCGTCGCAACACTCAGGAACGGCGGCAACGCCGTGGACGCAGCCATCACCGCCGCATTCGTTCAGGGCATCGTCGACCCGCTGAACTGCGGCATGGGCGGCCTGGGCTGGATGCACATCTACGACGCCGCGTCCGGCGAGGACCTGATATTCGACTTCTGCTCACGGGCAGGCTCGAAGGCCACGCCCGACATGTGGGCGGGTCTCATAGATCAGCAGAGCGCCGATGGCCTGGGCCACATCCTGAAGGGCGACGTCAACGAGATCGGCTACCAGTCGGTCGGCGTCCCCACCGCCGTCCGCGGCCTGCACGAGGCACTCACACGATACGGTACCCTCTCATGGGAGCGCGCCATAGCCCCGGCAGCCAGGCTGGCCCGCGAGGGATACGTCGTACCGCGGGAGCTCGCGGAGGAGTGGCGCGCCCGCTACTCTCCCGGCCGGCCCGACGCCATGAAGCGCTTCTCCGCCACGGCGGAAGCGGCGGCCATATACACCAGGAGCGGCGCGCCCCTAGACGACGGCGACGTGCTCACGAACCCCGACTACGCCGCAAGCCTGGAGCGCATTGCCGACGCCGGCCCCGACGATTACTACACTGGGCACATAGCCGAACGGCTCGTCGCCGACTGGGAGGCCAACGGAGGCCACGTCGCCGCGGACGACCTCGCGGACTTTCGCCCAGAGGTCCTGGAGCCCGTGCGCGGCACCTACCGTGGGTACACCATCTCGGATATGCCGCCGCCCTCGGGAGGCGTGACCCTCGTGGAGGTGCTGAACATCCTGGAGGGCTACGACCTGGCGTCGATGGGGCACAACAGCGCCGAATACATACGCGTGCTCTCCCTGGCGCTGGGGGCCGGATTCGAGGACCGCGGCAAGTACATGGGCGACCCAGCGTTCGTCGACGTCCCCGTCGAGATGCTCACGTCCAAGGAGTACGCCTCCGAGTGGCGCGGGCGCATAGACCGGGGCGACGGGCCCGCCGCAGGCCGTGCCCGGTCGACGGACGGGGCGGGCACGACTCACATCTCGGTCGTCGATCGGGACGGTGGCTGCGTCAGCCTGACACACACGAACGGGCTGTGCTCCGGGGTCGTCACGCCGGGGCTCGGCTTCCTCCAGAACAACTACATGATCGCCTTCGACCCGATGCCCGGCGGCCCTAACTCCATCGCCCCCGGCAAGAAACGGACCACCGGCGCGTCGCCCTGCATCGTCTACAGGGACGGCAGGCCCTTCATGGTCGTCGGCGCGCCGGGCGGGACGTACATCATCGGAGCCGTGCTCCAGGCGATCCTCAACGTGATCGACCACGGCATGACGGCTGTGGAGGCGGTGTCTGCGCCGCGCGTCGACTGCCAGGGCGACACGGTGTACTTGGAGGGCCGGGTGCCCGCCCAAGTGTGCGACGAGCTGCGGGCGAGCGGGCTGCAGGTCCTGCGAGACACGTCGTCGTACGGGCTCTACCCCAGCCGCGCCGCCCGGGTTCAGGCCATAGTCCTGGACGACCACCGCGGCGCACCTTCGGGCGGCAGCGACCCGAGAGGCTACGGCGTAGCCCTAACCGCCTGACGGGCTAACGTCGGTGATATATGTGTGGGTGATGACCTCCCACACATGGCCGTCCTCGCATTCGAAGTAGAACCCGCGGCCCTGATGCTTGTGGTTGATCCTGCCATCCGTCCGTGAGCCCGGACCGCTCCCGAAGGGGACGCCCTCGTCCCTGACGCGCTGGAGCACCGCGTCGAACTCCTCGTCCGACGCCAGGAAGGCGTAGTGGTTGGAGCGCGGGTCGTCCGAATTGTCGAAGTCGAGCGTCAGTGTGTCGTTGACCTTGACGGGGGCAAAGTGGCCCCAAGTCCCCTCGTACTTCACTCCGAAGACGCGGGCGATGAACTTCGCCGACTTCACATTGTCGTATGCGGGAACGATAGTATGGTCTAGCTGCAAAGGCATGTCGGGCCTCCTTTAAGGCAACGGCAGAACAGTCACTATCAACCGTACCTATCCAGACACGCTACATCAAGGATAACGCGGGCCGCGCCCCTATCCGCGGCGAGTCAGGGCCTTTCCAAAGTCCGTTCGTGGTGAGCCTGTCGAACCACGATTGGGGCCTTCGACAAGCTCAGGCCGAACGGCAAGGTACGACCCTATCTCAACAATGGAAAGGCCCTGGCCGCAGTGGCTTGGAGTAGACAAGATATTGCGCGTGTGCAATACTAGGGCTATGGATGTAGGTGCTGGTGGAGTTCATTCGTGCGTTGGACGGAAGCCTCATACGCCTCACGAACGAGCGGGTCGTCAAGATACTTCGCAACCACGACGAGATGGCAGGCAACATGGATGCGATCCCGGCGACGCTCGCGTCGCCTGACGCAGTCACCGGTTCCAGGTCCGATCCGGATGTATCGCTCTACTACAAGCTGCACGATGATACGGGGTACGGGACGAAGTATGTCTGCGTCGTTGTGTGCGAATCGGCCGACGACCGGTTTGTGCTCACCGCCTACCTGACTGGACGGGTGCGCTAGGAGGGCAGAGAGATGTCGAGAACGAGGGTGAAGGTAGCCTGGGAGCCCGAGAGCGACATCCTCGAGGTGATATGGGCGCCCGGCGGCGGGACGTATGAGGCTGTCGATGGGGACGAGCGCGTGCTGGAGCGCGTCGATGCCGACGGCAACACCCTGGGCTTTATGGTCCATGAGTTCTCGGCGCATGGAGACCCGGACGCATTGGAGTTCGAGCTTGCCGGTGAAGCGAGGCGCGGCGTCTCCAATCTCACCGCCGACCTGGCGGCCAGGGAGTTGGGAGTCTCGGGAGCGAGGGTCCGAAAGTTGCTCGCAGAGGGCAGGATCAGAGGCGCCCGGAAGATCGGTCGCGACTGGGTGGTTCCGACCCCGGTCCAGGTAGTCCCTGCGGCCCGCGGCCGGGTAGGCGTGGCTGGCCCGCACGTTCGAAAGACCGTCTAAGGCCCAAACTCGCCGCCAGGGCCTTTCCATTGTTGAGATAGGGTCGTACCTTGCCGTTCGGCCTGAGCTTGTCGAAGGCCCCAATTGTGGTTCGACAGGCTCACCACGAACGGACTTTGGAAAGGCCCTGCACTGCGGCGGCGCGACCCAATGTGCCCGCCTACGGGTGGTAGATGACCATCTTCAGCTCGGTCATCTCCTGCACGGCGTACCTGGGGCCCTCCTTGCCCATGCCGCTGTCCTTGACCCCGCCGTAGGGCATCAGGTCGGCCCGCCACTGCGGGCCCGAGTTGATCATGAGGTTGCCCGAGTCCACCTCGCGGGCGAACTTCATCGCCCAGTCGATGTTCTGCGTGAAGATGGCCGCGCTCAACCCATAGTTCGTGTCGTTGGCCATCGCGATGGCCTCGTCGATGTCCGAGAACGGCGTCACCGCGACGGCCGGGCCGAACAGCTCGTCGCACGAAATGCGCATCTCCGGGCTCACGTCGGCCACGACGGTCGGCGCGTGCATGGCCCCCTCGTACTCTCCCCCAACGACGGTGCGTGCGCCGCCAGCGACGGCCTCCGTAACCCACTCGTTGACTCGCACCGCGTCCTGGGGACGGACCATCGGCCCCATCTTCACCGTTCCGTCCAGCGGGTCGCCCGTGCTCAGGCCCTTCACCCCCTCCGTCAGGGCGTCGAGATAGTCGGCGTAGACCTTCTCGTTGGTCAGAATGCGCTGGGCCGAGATGCATACCTGCCCGGCGTTCGAGAAGCCGCTCTCCACCGTGCCGGCCACGACCTTCTCCATGTCCGCGTCCGGCATGACGATTAGCGGCGAGTTCGAGCCCAGCTCCATCGTCACCTTCTTGAGCCCGGCCGTCCGGCATATGTGCTCGCCCACGTCCCTGCTGCCGGTGAAGGTCACCTTGCGCACCCGGTCGTCCGCCACGAGGGCGTCGCCGATGGTCCCGCCCGAGCCGGTCACGCACTGCACGGCCTCCGCCGGTAAGCCCGCTTCCACCAGGATCTCCGTCAGCTTCAGCGCCGACAGCGGCGTGTCGGACGCGGGCTTGATGATGACGGCGTTGCCCGCGGCAAGCGCGGGGCCGACCTTGTGGGCTACGAGGTTGAGGGGGAAGTTGAACGGGCTGATCGCCGCCACGACCCCGCAGGGCACGCGCAGGGTGAAACCGAGCTGGCCGGTCCACGTCGGCGCTCCGTCGAGCGGCACGACCTCGCCGGACAGGCGCTTCGCCTCCTCGGCAGAGCCGGTCATGGTCTGGATGGCCCGCTCGGCCTCGCCCACGCCCTCGCCTATGATCTTGCCCTCCTCCATCGTGATGGTGCGGCCAAGGTCTTCGACGCGCTCCCTCATCAGGCCCACGGCGCGCATCAGGACTTCGTACCGCTGATAGCCGGACATCGCCGCCATCACCCTCGCACCCCGCGCGGCGCTGGCGATTGCGGTCTGCACGTCCTCTACGCTCCCCCTGGGCACGGTGTCGAACACCTGCCCGTTGAACGGATTCACGACGTCGATCTTCTCGTCCCGGTCCACCCACTCGCCAGCCAGGTACATCTTCATCTCATGCCACCTCCATAGATCCCTACTCGATCATAAGGGCCTCAGGATATGCAGCCGCCACACTACAGTCAACAGCCACCGGGCGTCGGTAGCGTCAAGGTTGAAATCCGATTCCCTGAAGGGGACGTGGTTGGAGGTCGAAGCGCACTTGTCGAAGCGTAACCTTGCGCCGAAGGTGTACGAGGCTTTCGGCAGGGCGAGGGGCACTGTGGCGTTGAGGCTGTGGATTGCCGGCGCCCTTGCCCCTACAGACCAACAACCTGTTACGAGATTACCTCAAGTGGCTACGGGCCGGGCTCAAGAGCGTGGTCGTCTTCAACCAACGGGGCCAACACCGCAGGCTCAACAATCCATGTGTCCTGAAACAGCACTGTGGAATCTTTCATTGCATCCGCGAGGTTGCCATACACCGTAGATGAATCCATGGACGCAAGATCCGCCGTTGCGTCTTCATGGTAATAGAAGCTGGCGTCTGCGTTTTTGCCTATAGGCGTCATTGCAATTTCCTCCAGCCTTCAAAGGTTCTCTCGTCCTTGACTCCCTCTTGCGTTCCATTGTTTGTTGGCACCTGGACACGCATGAGCGTCCCGTCAGATACAAAACCATAGCACCCGCCAACGGTTCCTTCAACTAGTGCGCGGGTGATGGTAAAGGGTACGGGCGTATTCACCCCAGTGCCAGCAAGGTATGCTTGCGGCGTATAGGGCTCAAGTAGCTTGAGTTCGTCCGCATAGCTCAAATGGATCTTCCTCAGTAGCTTGTAAAGCTCATCGGACGGTTTTTCGATGTTAAGTCCTAGATCAGATGCCTCTCTCCTGTCAATCGCGTAGTCGTGGCTTCCGGAATCCGCGCAAAGAAAGTCAATGATCGATTTGATTTTCTCTCGGTCTTCCACTTGCCGAGGCAACAATTTTTCCGCCAAGAATCGAATCTGCGCTTGTGTCCTAAATATTTCACCAAGAACCAAGGGATGGATATGACTGGTCAGATTCAGAAGGACTGATGTCAGAGCCTCTTCGCCCTTAATGTTCAACTCCTCGCGAGCCGCATCAAGATAGCCCCGAACGCTCTCGACACTGACTGGGACTTGCTTCGACTGTCCACCAATGCTCGCTTGAGGGTTCAGGGGATTGTTCACACTTGGATCGATGGGACCCAGGGCTGCCTGCTTGGTCATGACGACCCGGTCTGCCCCAATGGAAATCAGCGTGCCAGCGCTGAGCGCCTTCAACGGAATCAGAACCTCAAGCTCATCGCAGAATATTCGTATGAGGTTTACGAGCCGCCATGCCGCCAGCGTATGTCCTCCATTGGTGTGCAGGAGCAAAGATATACGTTTAGTCGGTCCGATTCTTTCGAGAAGATCGACGAACGGATCAATGCAGTCCTGAGCAATGACGGTTTCCATGTTCTTGCGGTCGCTAGTTATGAACGACAGCACCTTGGTTTCCCGATCCTGCTCTATGCGCTGATATAGGTCTCGTCGTTTCGGATAATCCATCACGCCCTCAGGAATTGGCTTAGCCGGGTGCTCTGTCAGTCTAGCTGTTCGTTGTGGAGACAGTTTCGCACCCAGCCCGAATTCCAATGGTATCAGCCCTTCTCGTGATATGCCATGACTTGCGGAATCGCAAATCCCCCACCTCCGTCATTCCCGCGAAGGCGGGAACCCATCCCCGGCAAGGTGCACAGCCATAGCCTCAGAGGCAGTCCGTCACGCCATCCGTCCAAATTAGGTGGTGGATCTGGGGAATCGTGTCATGCGCATACCGCCCAGTCAGCGGACATCTCCGGCAGACGATGCGCCTGAACTACCGCAGTCAACCGCGCAGGGCCTTTCCATTGTTGAGATAGGGTCGTACCTTGCCGTTCGGCCTGAGCTTGTCGAAGGCCCCAATTGTGGTTCGACAGGCTCACCACGAACGGACTTTGGAAAGGCCCTGTCAACCGCGAGCCGCCGCAGGTGCTCGACAATGAAGAGTGGTAGCATGGTTCAAACCTGATTCCCGGGAGCACGGAAGCGGCCATGCAGTGCCCTGTCTGTCTTCACGTCAACATCTCCGTCGGCCGTTTCTGCGCGGGGTGCGGCGCACCGATGCCGCCGCAGGCCCCCAGCGAAGACGGCGCTCTCGATGACGAAGAATCCACGGACGACCGTCTGCGCCTGCTGCAGGACGAGCTAGAGTCCATTCGCCGGCAGCTCCGCCACCTGGTGGGGCAGCTGCAGCACGTCACTGAGTCGCTGGATAGGGCCCAGGCTGCCCGGTCGTCCCAGCCCAGGCTTGAACCCTCGTCGGCACCGCAGGCGGGCGAGGCTCCCACATTCCCGGCTGAACAGCCCCTGTTCGGAGGGCTCGAGGCGCGGGTGCGACGGCTGAACTGGGAGCTGATCGTGGGAGGCAACTGGCTCGCCCGCATCGGCGTCGTGGCCCTGATATTCGGCGTGGCCTTCTTCCTGAAGCTGGCCATCGACAACGGTTGGCTGGGCCCCACCGCCCGCGTCGTGGTGGGGATCGTCATAGGCGCAGCGCTGGTGGCTGCGGGAGAGTACTGGCGCCGCAGGTACGGTCCGTTCGCCCAGGCGTTGAGCGGCGGCGGCATTGGAATTCTCTACCTGTCCATATTCGCGGCCCACTCGTTGCTGGGGCTGATCGGCGTGTACCCAGCGACGGGAGGCCTGTTCCTGGTCAGCCTGACCTCGGCGGCCCTGGCGGTGCGCTACGGGGCGATATCCCTGGCTGTGATCGGCATCTCCGCCGCCTTCTCGGCGCCGTTCGTCCTCGGCATATTCTCGCCCAGGCCGGTCGAGGACCTGACCCGGTCCGGCGCGGGTCTCGACCTGCTGGCCTACATCCTCGTCGTCGACATCGGCGTCCTGGCCCTCTCGACCCACCGCAACTGGCGTTGGATGACCGTCCTCGCATGGGTTGGGTCCATGGCATCGTACGCGGGCTGGTACGACGAATTCGGTGATGCAGCCGGCGTCCTGACCGCGCAGGTCGGCCTGACGTTGGTCTACGTCAGCTTCGTCGCAACCACCGTGATTTACCATGTGGTCCTGGGCCGCGCCTCCAACCGCCTGGATCGAGTGAGACTGGCGGTCAACGCGCTGGTCTACCTTTGGGTCAGCTACGAGGTCATGTCGTCGGATCTGGAAGGGTGGATGGGCAGCTTCACGCTTCTGCTGGCCGTCCTCTACGGCGGGCTGGCCTTCTCGGCCCAGCGGCGCTGCCAGGATGGAGGGGGGCTAAGCCTGGTGTCCTCCGGGACCGCGATCGCGTTCCTGACGTTCGCGGCCCTGCTGCAGTTCGAGGACTCGGCCTGGACCACCGTCGCCTGGTCGGCCCAGGGAGCGGCCCTGATATGGGCGTCCTTCCTGCTGCGGAGGAGTCACTTCCGGCTCTTCGGTTACGCATCGTTCGGGCTGGTGGCCTTCAGGCTCCTCGCCTTCGACGCGCATCTGGACCTGTACACCTATGAAATCGCGCTGAACGAGCGTGTGCTTGCCTTCTCGGCAGGCATTGCGGCGATGTACCTGGCCGCATACCTGCTCTTCAGGCACCGCAAAGCCCTGCCCCATTGGGAGAGTCAGATCTACGCCGGTTTCCTCGGCGCGGGGAGCTTCTTCACCCTGTGGGTGATGGGAGCCGAGATCATCTCCTGGTTCGACAAGCAGATCGCCGGGCTGAGCGCGGCGGAGCTCCGGCGCGGCGTTGACGATGCCCTCACCAACGCGCAGAACCTGTCCATCACGGCGCTGCTGGCGATATACGCCGCGCTGCTGCTTGCAGCGGGGATCATTGGGCGGTGGCGGAACGTGCGCCTTGCGGCCCTCGGCCTGCTGGTCATTCCCATCGCCAAGGTGTTCCTGTACGACGTCTTCACAATGGAGACAGGGTACCGGATAGCTGCCTTCGTCGGCCTGGGAGTAATCCTCGTTGTAGGCGGCTACGCGTACCAGCGCTTCGGAAAGAGCGCCGTCGGCTTCCTGGTCGAGAAGTAGGGGGCTGACGAGAAACGACCACCCACGGTTCTTGTGAGCGGACAGTCGCTCGTTGACACCCAACCACACTGCTCTTACACTCCCGTGAGCCGCCCGGACCGGCCGATGTCGAGGCCTCGCGCCAGTGCGAGGGCATGGGCCGCAGTCCGTCGCCGGGCCACTCCGGGACACCGCGAGCAGGAGACAAAAGGTGGCGCTCACCGTCTACGACTACCGGGACGACGTCAGGAACGTGCTGGTCACACCGCAGATACGCTCCCGCTTCATGCGGATGGAGCCCGGCGAGGGGGGAGGCGCCCACTCCCACGACCTCGGCCACGAGGTCTTCCTCGTCCTGGAGGGCCGGGCCGAGTTCACCATCGACGGCGAGACCGGCATCGTGGGCCCAGGCCAGATGTGCGTCGCCCTGGTCGACCAGATCCACTCGCTGCGAGTCATCGGCGACGAGCCCATGACCATGTACCTGTCGGTGACGCCCCACATCCAGCCTACCCACACTATGTGGACTGACGACGGCAGGCGGATGCCGCACCGCTTCGCCCCATCCGGCGCTTACGACCGGCAGACCGACACGGATACGCCCCTGGCCGCCCTGCTCGACAATCTGACCGAGGCAACTCTCGCGGTCCGGGAGGCCGCGGCGCACGCTGCTTCCACACAGGAGAGCGAGGCCGGAGGGCTGACGGACGCCGTGTCGAGCGGCGACCTCGACTCGGCGGCGACGTCCAGGGACGCCATCTGGGACGCGCTCTTCGAGGTCTACAGGCGCTCCGCGGAGCTTGCGGACCTGTGGAACGACGTCGCGCCACGCGCCGGCAGAACGTAGGCCCAACCCAGGAGGCAGCACATGGACAGGGTGCGCATAGGCGTCGTTGGGTGCGGGGCGATTGCGCAGGTGCAGCACCTGCCGTTCCTGACGGAGCTGGCCGAGGAGTTCGAGGTGGCAGCCGTCTGCGACGTCTCGCCGTCCGCCTCCGAGTACGCCGCGCAGCTCTTCAAAGTGCCCAGCCGATTCACCGACTACCGCTACCTGCTCGACGCCGACGTGGACGCCGTCCTCCTGTGCCACACCGACCCCAAGACGGAGGTCGCGGTGGCCGCGTTCGACGCGGGCAAGCACGTCTTCATCGAGAAGCCGATATGCTTCTCGCCGCAGGAGGTCGACGCGATCACCTCGGCCGCCGCGTCTTCAGGCAAGGTGGGCCAGGCCGGTTACGTCAAGCTCTACGAGCCCGCTTACGAGCGGGCCAAGGTCGAGATCGCGGATATGGACGGCATTCGCTTCGTACAGGTCAACCACCTCCACCCCGACAACAACCTGCACGTGCGCCAGTTCAGGACTCGCCGCTTCGACGACGTGCCGGGCGATGAGATCGAGAAGACGGCTATGGCTCGCGAGATCGCCGTCCGCCAGGCCATCGGCGAGGTCCCCCCGCACGTCCTGAGGGCCTTCGGCACGCTCTCAGGCAGCATGATCCACGACCTGTACGGGCTGCGGGACCTGTTCGGTGTGCCCACCAGGGTCGTCAGCACTGAGATATGGCAGGGTGGTGGAGCCATCTCGACGACGCTCGAGTACGAGGGCGGCTTCCGTTGCATCGCGACCTGGGTCGACCTGCCGGAGCTGTGGGACTTCTATGAGACGCTGGAGGTGTACGGCAGCAGTAGGCGCGTCATCGTTTCGTACGAAACGGGCTTCTCGCGCGGCCTGTCCCGGGTGCGAATTCAGCAGATCGACGACAGGGGTTCCAGCGTCAGCACCGAGCCGGCCATGGACTGGGAGAGCCCGTTCCGCAGGGAGCTGCGCCACTTCCACGACTGCATCGTGAACGGCGCTTCCCCCAGGTCCCCGATCTCCGAGGTGGGCAAGGACATCGGCCTGGTGATCGACATCATCAGGGCGTACCAGTCACGGGGCTGACCGGAATACCCACTTACTCCCCCAACTCGGCATCCGGGGAGCCGGGAGACCGCATCGCCTCCCACTCCTGGCGCCCGATCTCCATCTTCACGAAGTCCAGACCGCTGCGCCTCACCTTCACCGTCTCGCGCAGGCCGGACTTGGCAAAAGCACGACGCGCCCGCTCATTCCACTCCAGGGTGTGCAGATACACCAGGTCTATGGACATGTTGGTGAAAATGTATCTAAGGAGGGCTACCACGGCGTCGGTCCCATAGCCCCTTCCCCAGTACTCGCGCTTGCCGATCATTATCCCCAGCTCCGCGCGGCCGCGCCTATGGTCGACATCGTAGTACATGCAGTTGCCGATGTGCTCGCCGTCGAATGTGTCGATGGCGAGGCGCCGGGACGTACCGCCGGAGTAGACTAGCTCGTCCTTCGAAAACCTGAGGAAGTCCCTGTACGACATCCTCAGCGGCTGGGAAGCGTCGAGCTTGGCCAGCTCCGCGTCCGTACGCCATGCGTAGTCGTCGGGCGCGTCCTCGATACGCTTGCCACGGATGACGACCTTCTCGCCGCGTATGACTTCCTCGCCGGCTCCTGTCTCCGCCCTACTGCGAAGCCAGGGCAAGGCCTTTCTCAACAACCCTCACCTCGTTCGCGTAAGTCAATGCCTCGAGGGCCTGCCCCGCGGGAAACCACCTCACCTCGTCGAACTCGTGGTCGTGTTGGGATTCGTCGCCGCCCGTGGGTCGCATCAGGTAGTAGTAGACGGTCTTGTGGCAGCGGGCACGGTTCCTGACGAACCAGTAGTCGATACTGCCGATGTATTCCTTACGCTCTACCTGGAGACCGGTCTCCTCCACTACCTCTCTGACCGCCGTCTCCTCGCGCGTTTCGCCTGCGTCGGGCGTGCCCTTCGGCAGGGCCCAGATGGGGGGGGAGAGCCGCCCGCACAGGACGACCTCCACACCCGATTCGCCCACCCGGTACACCACACCGCCGCATGACTCCAGTCGAACTGTCGACCTTCGTGATCTCATGAGAGTTCGCGTATTCTATTTGCGCTCAGGGTACATTTCAAGACAGGCGGCCCGAGCAGCCCAAATCCCCCACCTAATTTGGACGGATGGCGTGACGGACTGCCTCTGAGGCTATGGCTGTGCACCTTGCCGGGGATGGGTTCCCGCCCCCGACTGCTCGGGGGCAGGCTCTTCGCGGGAATGACGGAGGTGGGGGATTTGGGTGTGGCGACAGGGCCTTTCCAAAGTCCGTTCGTGGTGAGCCTGTCGAACCACAATTGGGGCCTTCGACAAGCTCAGGCCGAACGGCAAGGTACGACCCTATCTCAACAATGGAAAGGCCCTGCGTCTCTCGGCCCGAAGTTGAACTCTCCACCGCACGCCGATACAATATCAACCGTCCCTTTAAGTCAGTCCCGCGAGGCTGGCAAGGGCGCGGGCCAGCTTGGCGAAGCACGAGCTCCATGCATCGCATCCGCCGCATCCCCCTGCCAGCCCCCGGCTAGGGGTTTAGCTTGAACAGAGCCATCCTCAGCTCCGACGAGGTACGACGCGCGCTGACGCGCATCGCCCACGAGGTCCTCGAGAGTAATCGCGGCGCAGCCGACCTGGTGTTCGTGGGGTTGCACACGCGCGGCGTCCCCCTGGCCAAACGCCTGTCCGACCTCATCGGTCGCTTCGAGGGCAGCGCCCCGCCGGTGGGGTCGCTGGACATCGCGCCCTACCGCGACGACCTCGCGCGCGCCCGGCCGCGGATGCGCCCGACGGACATTCCCGTGTCCATAGACGGCCGTCCGGTCGTCCTGGTGGACGACGTTCTCTATACGGGCCGCAGCATCAGGGCGGCGCTAAACGCCCTTACGGACTTTGGGCGCCCAAGCAGGGTACAGCTCGCCGTGTTGATCGACAGGGGGCACAGGGAGCTGCCGATCAGACCCGACTACGTGGGCAAGAACGTGCCCACGGCCAGGGGCGAAGAGGTGCGGGTCCTCCTCTCCGAGACCGACGACCGGGACAGCGTCGTCCTGGTGAGGAGCGAAGAGCGATGACCAGCCCGGACCGGGCCGAAGCATCCGCGGAGATGGGCACGGTATCAGCCCCCGCTGAAGGGACGCGCCGCCACATCCTCGACATCGACGACTACACCGCGTCGGAGATCGAGGAGGTGCTGGACAACGCGGAAGCAATGCAGGAGATCCTGGAGCGGGACATCCGCAAGGTACCCGCACTGCGCGGCAGGACGATCATCACGGCATTCCACGAGCCGAGCACACGTACGCGCGTCTCGTTCGAGCAGGCAGGCAAGATACTCAGCGCCGACGTGATCAACGTCTCCGGCTCGGGCAGCAGCGTGGAGAAGGGGGAGTCCCTATACAACACGGCCCTCACCCTCCAGGCCATGAACGCGGATGTCATCGTCGTGCGTCACTCCCACGCCGGGGCGCCCCACTTCCTGGCGCGGCACCTGCGGTCGGCCATCGTGAACGCCGGCGACGGGGGCCACGCCCATCCCACGCAGGCCATGCTCGACATCTACACCATCAGGCGGCACTACGGCCGGGTCGAGGGCCTCAGGGTCGCCATCGTGGGAGACATCCTCTACAGCAGGGTCGCGAGGTCGAACCTGTGGGGCCTCACCACCATGGGCGCCCAGGTGGTCCTCTGCGCGCCGCCGACCCTCCTTCCCGTCGACATGGTGAACGGCTACCGGGAGATCGAGGGGCACCCCTTCGTCACAGTGGAGGTGGAGACGAACGTCGAGCGGGCGCTGGAGGGCGCGGACGTAGTCATGGCTCTCCGCCTACAGCAGGAGCGGCAGCACGCCGGCCACCTTCCGACCCTGCGAGAGTACTCGAGGACATACGGGATCAACCGGCGCAGGCTGGAGCTCGCCAGGCCGGACGCCCTAGTCATGCACCCCGGCCCGATGAACGAGGGCGTGGAGATCGACCCGGACGTCGCCCACGGGGCCCAGTCGGTGATCGAGGAGCAGGTGACGAACGGCGTCGCGGTGAGGATGGCGCTGCTCTACGGCCTGGCGACACCGCCGCGTGAAAGGGCTGCGCGATGACCGCACACCTGCGTGACCGCGCGACAGTGGTGGTGATCAGGAACAGCCTGGTGCTGCTGGTCCGCGGTCGCAATCCAACCTTCTCGATGCCCGGAAGGTATAGAGCCCGGAGAAGTGCCGGCATCGGCGGCTTCGCGCGAGTTGTTCGAGGAGACGGGTCTGGTTGCGACGAGAACCGAGCGCCTCTTCTGCTTGGAAACAGCAATACACAGGCACCATGTATTCTTGGTCGCCGCCGCCGGGGAGGTGGAAATGGGGCCTGAGGTCAGCGAATTCAGGTGGTGGGACAGGCGCGAATGCCTGCCGACGCATTCGCACATCACTGCGATATTGGAGAGGCTCTGAGTCCGTGGCTGACACCCGACCAATAGTTACACGCGGCGGCCGCGTCACCGACTCCAATGTGCCGGTGAGGATTGCGCTGCTCTGCGACACAGCCACCTTTCCGCATGAGGGGATGGAGCAGTGACCGCACACCTGCGTGACCGCGCCACTGTGGTGGTAGTCAGGGACGGACTTGTGCTGCTGGCCCGCGACGCAGGGCAGGCCCACTTCAACATGCCGGGAGGCGGCATCGAGAAGGGAGAATCGCCCGAGGAGGCGGCCGTCCGGGAGCTGCGCGAAGAGACGGGTATGGCGGCTACGAGAACGGAGAGCCTGTTCATGTGGGACAGCACCGCAGCAAGGCACCACGTCTTCCGCGCCGACGCCGAGGGTGATGCCATGACCGGAGCCGAGATCGCCGAGCTCCTGTGGTGGGACGGCAAGGGCCCCCTGGCGACGGCCC
Organism: Dehalococcoidia bacterium; assembly: GCA_965261325.1. Lineage (GTDB taxonomy): Bacteria > Chloroflexota > Dehalococcoidia > Lucifugimonadales > CAJWER01. Next base: position 687,669 of record CBDHCU010000009.1, on the reverse strand, counting down.
CTCACGTCAAGGTGATACTGGAGAGGCTCAGATTCCATGACTGACACACGACCGATCCTGGTGCGCGGCGGGCGCATAGTCGACTCGTCCCAAGGCCTCGACCGGGTCTCCGATCTGCTGATCAAGAATGGGGCGGTAGCCGGCATCGAAACGCAAATCGCGCCCGAGGGTGCGCAGGTCGTCGATGCGTCCGGGCTCGTCGTGTGCCCCGGCTTCGTCGACCTGCACTGCCACCTCCGCGAGCCCGGCTTCGAGTACAAGGAGACCATTGCCACCGGGACCATGGCCGCAGCCCGGGGCGGCTTCACGACGGTCTGCGCCATGCCCAACACGAGCCCGGTCATAGACAGCCGGGCGACTGTCGAGTTCGTGCTGAACAAGGCCCGCATGGAGGGCGTCGTCCGCGTGCTGCCCATAGGCGCAGTCACGAAGGGGAGCCAGGGCGCGGAGCTGGCCGAGATGGTGGAGCTGGCCGAAGCCGGCGTCGTCGGATTCAGCGACGACGGCCATCCCGTCGCCGGCGCCAACGTGATGCGCCAGGCGCTCAGCTACTCCTCGGCGCTCGGCCTGCCCATCATCAACCACTGCGAGGTGCCGGAGCTGTCGGCAGGCGGTGTGATGAACGAGGGCTGGACGGCCAACCGGCTCGGCCTGCGCGGCATCCCGAACGCCTCCGAGGAGGCGATGGTTGCGAGGGACATCTCGCTCTTGGAGACTGTGGGCGGGAGGCTGCACATAGCCCACGCCAGCACTGCGGGGACGGTCGAGCTGGTGCGCCGGGCGAAGGCGCGGGGCTTCGCCGTCACGTGCGAGGTCACGCCCCACCACCTGACCCTGACGGACGAGGCCGTGCTTGGCAGCGCGGGCGGACACAGTGCGTTCGAGCCGCTCTCGAAGGCGGCCTACGACACGAACGCCAAGGTGGCGCCGCCGCTGCGCTCGCGCGGCGACGTGACGGCGATGGTAGAGGGCCTGCGGGACGGAACGGTGGACTTCGTCGCGACGGACCACGCGCCCCATGGCCGCACCGACAAGCTGTGTACGTTCGACGAGGCAGCCAACGGCATAAGCGTGCTGGAGACGGCGCTGGGCTCGATCATGTCTCTGGTGCACGGCGGCGCGATCACCCTGCCACTGGCTATCGACAAGCTCACGGCCGCGCCCGCCCGCTTCCTGGGCATGGACCTGGGCACGCTGAAGCCGGGCTCGCCTGCCGACGTTACGATCTTCGACCCCGACGCCGAATGGCTGGTAGACCCGGCCGCATTCGCCTCCAAGGGCAAGAACACGCCCCTGGCCGGAACGACGCTTAGGGGCCGCGTCATGGCCACGATAGCCGCAGGCTCGGTCGTGTACTATGACATGGCAGTGGATGCAGAGGAGAGGAGATAGTCCATGACATCTTTAGACAGGATTACGATCGATCCCGCAGTCATGGGCGGCAAGGCGTGCATCCGCGGTATGAGGGTCACAGTTGGGACGGTTGTGGGCCTGTTGGCGGCCGGTCGTTCACCTACCGAAATCCTCGAAGCTTATCCGTATCTCGAGCGGGAGGATATCGACCAATCCCTAGCCTACGCCGCCTGGAGGCTGGAGGAGCGCGAAGTTCCCCTCTCCACTACATGAGACCAAAGCTCCTAATTGACATGAACCTACCGCCCGATTGGGAGCGTGTACTTCACAGGCATGGATGGCAGGCTGTGCACTGGTCGACCGTCGGGGACCCAAGGGCCAGTGACAGGGAAATCATGGACTGGGCCTCCGCTCACCAATACATCGTGTTCACCCACGATCTGGACTTCGGAACCATGCTGGCCCTATCCCATAGGGCCGGTCCCAGCGTGCTCCAGGTCCGCGCCGAGAACATTCTGTCGGATTACCTGGAAGACTCGGGCATAGTCGCTCTGAGCCAGCACGAAGCCGACTTGTCATCTGGGGCCTTGGTCGTTGTCGACGAAAGCCGAAGCAGGGTTCGGGTTTTGCCGATATGAGGCCGCGTGCTGGGCGGAGCCGTCAATACCCTCAGTGCGCCATAGCAGATGGCGAGGATAGGAAAGGACAGCCATGGATGAAGTGAAGATATGGGCGGTCGATGGTGACTCGAATGTCGAGCCGTTGGCGAGGAAGGGCCAGACGGACACCGAATCGCTCTTGGAGGAAACACTGGTCAGGAACCCCGATCTGCTGATTCCAGGCCTGAAACTGGTCGGCAGGCAGACGCCGACGGAGGGCGGCCCGCTGGACCTGCTCGGGGTGGATGAGGACGGCAGACTGGTCGTGTTCGAGCTCAAGCGCGGGACGCTCTCTCGCGACGCCGTGGCGCAGGTCATCGACTACGCATCCGACCTCGACTCCAAGAGCGATGTCGAACTGGCAGATCACATCGCCGCTAATTCCGGTGTCGGGAGTATCGAGAACATAGACGACTTCGAAGAGTGGTATGGCGAGAACACCGATGCCCAAAGCCTAGACTCCCTCAGACCGCTCCGCCTATTCCTGATCGGCCTGGGGGTCGACGGTCGAACTGAGCGGATGGTGAGATTCCTCGCCGACAACAGCGGCATGGACATCTCGCTCCTGACCTTCCACGGCTTCGCATACGACGACAAGACTCTCCTTGCCAGGCAAGTGGAGGTAGAAGGAGCTGCCGACGCCGATCACCCCTCGGCAAGGCGATTCCCGAGCGCGGCGGAGAGGAAAGAGGAGTTGGCAGCGCGCGTCAAAGAATCCGGTGTACCTGAGCTATTCGCCGCCGCGGGAGGCATGTTCAGGGAGATTTGGCATGACCTTAGAGAGCAGTCAAGCTATGGCCGTCTCAACTTCCGCCTCTCTGTGCAGACTGAGTCAGGAAGGCGAAAGCGCCTCTCATACGCATGCATTGAGCCCAATCAGGGGAGGGTACGGATCAATTTCTATCCAAGGGCCCTCGAACTCTGTCCAAATGAATTCGACCAAGTCGATCAAGAGATTCAATCTGAGCCAGGTACGTGGGGTGGATTGGCATTCCCCGTAGACGAAGCTGGATGGGAGACTCACAAGGAGCGCCTATACGCGCTGACGCAAGCGGTGTATGAGGCCTGGGAGAGCAGAGACCAGGCGGAGGACTCCGTATGATCCCGCGTAGTAGGCTAGGAACAGGAGCCTGACGATGGAGGGATTTGACCGAATAACCCACGACCCGAACGTGATGGGCGGCCGCGCCTGCATCAGGGGAATGCGTGTGACGGTTGCGCTCGTGGTCAACTTGGTTTCTAACGGCAGGTCTGCAGAGGAGATAGTAGAGGACTACCCATACCTCGAATCTGAAGATGTGGGCCAGGCCCTGCGATACGCCGCATGGTTGGCGGAAGAGGCCGTGGATGGCGCGTCGCAGGTGCAGGCCAAGGGCGGACCGGACTTGCGTGACGTGTCGCCGCGCCCATTTGGCTTGTGTGCTGGGGAGTTCACCGTTCCTGATGACTTCAATGACCCCCTGCCGGAGCAAGTGCTCAGGGAGTTTGAGGGCAGGTCGAGATGAGACTCCTACTGGACACGCACATATTCCTATGGCTGATAAGTGGCGACGCTCGCCTGTCAGGCGCCATGCGAAGGGACATTGTGGATACTGCCAACGAGGTCTATCTCAGCGTCATTTCCACTTGGGAAGTCACCATAAAGTACCAGTTGGGCCGGCTGCCTTTGCCAGAGCCACCCGCGCGCTACCTTCCTGTCCAACGCGAAAGACATCAGATTGCAGATCTGCCCCTTGACGAGCCCAGCGTGTGTCAACTTGCAGGCCTGCCCCCACTACATCGTGATCCTTTCGATCGGATGCTCGTATGCCAAGCCATCGAACATCGCCTGGAAATCGTGACTGCCGACGAAGCGATTCGGGCTTATCCTGTACCCGTATATGACTAGCCCAGCACATCTCGTACTGGAAGACGGCTCGACGTATACGGGCCTAGCCTTCGGCGCTTGTGAGGACGCCTTTGGCGAGGTCGTCTTCAACACGTCGATGACAGGCTACCAGGAGATGCTGACCGACCCGTCGTACGCCGGGCAGATAGTCATGCCCACCTACCCGCTGATCGGCAACTACGGTATCAACGAGCGCGACTTCGAGTCGCGCAGGGTCCAGGTGGCGGGGTTCGCCGTCAGGGAGCACAATCCCAGGCCGAGCCACTCCCTCAGCACGGCCACCCTCGACGAGTTCCTGGCCGACCAGGGCGTGACCGGCATCAGCGACATCGACACCCGCGCCGTCACGCGCCGCATCCGCACCCGCGGCGTGATGATGGGCGCCATCGCCGTGGGCGTGTCCGCCGATGACGCCCTCGAAAGGCTGCGCGAGCACCCGCGCTACGACGACACCGATTTCGTGTCGCGGGTGACCACAGAGGCCCCCTACGACTGGGACGAGTCCGCCGGGCCCCAGGCCCCCGCAGCCAGGCGCCGCATTGTGGTCGACGACTGCGGCCTGAAGTACAACATCCTTCGCATCCTGAAGTCGCACGGCTGCGAGGTGGTGGCCGTGCCCGCCGGAACGTCCGCCGAGGCCGTGCTCGACCTGCGGCCCGACGGCGTCGTAATGTCGCCCGGGCCGGGCGACCCCGAGCTGCTCGACTACGCCGTGGAGACGGCCAGGGGCCTCGCGGGCAGAACCCCCATGCTCGGCATCTGCCTGGGCAACCAGGTGATCGCGCGGGCCTTCGGCGGACGCAACTACAAGCTGAAGTTCGGCCACCGCGGCGGCAACCATCCCGTGCGCGACAACCGCACCGGTCTCGTGCACATCACCGCGCAGAACCACGGCTACGCCGTCGACCCGGACTCGCTCCCCGCCGACGTGGAGGTCAGCCACGTCAACCTGAACGACGGCACTGTGGAGGGGCTGCGGCACAGGTCGCTGCCGGTCATGAGCATCCAGTACCACTCCGAGGCGTCGCCAGGGCCTCGCGACAACGAGTACATCTTCACGGAGTTCATTGAAATGGTGTCGGAACACACAAAGTAAAGTGCGTCATGGAAGCGCACGGCCACAAGATGTGTTATAGTGATGCCCAATAGTGGTGCTCATTGAAGCACAGAAGGGACATGCCGCTGGATGAGGACGACTCTTGACATCGACAGCAAGCTGCTCGATTCAGTGGTCAGTGCCACCGGAGAGAAGAGCAAGAGCAGAGCGGTGAACGCGGCCCTGAAGGAGTACATACGTCGAAAGCACGTCCAGGAGTTGATCGACTCGTGGGGCACGATCATCGTTGACGACCACAGTGAGCAGGCGTTGGAGCTGGAGGAGCGAAAGCGGGCGTACCTCGCTTCATTGAGGGACGGCCCCGGCTGATGATCCTGGTGGAGTCGTCCGTTCTGATGCAGGCGCAGAGGCTGCCTGACTCAGAAGTAGCCAAGGACTTGGCGTCGCTAATGGCCTCAGGCGAAGCGACGGTGACGGGGCCGGTAATCATGGAGTACCTACGAGGCGCCCGGTCTCCAGAGGAGCTTGAGTTCCTTGCCGAACGCCTCGTTTCCATCGATTGCCTCGAAATGGACCAGCAGGCCTGGGTGATAGCGGGGAGGCTGAGCAACCGTCTCATTCGCACCGGTGAAACGATGACTGACCTGGATGTAGCGATCGCCGCCGCCGCCATACGCCACGACGTGCCGCTCTACACCCTGGATGGAGCATTCGAGCGAATTCCCGAGCTGAGGCTATACCGCTCACTTCCCAGCTAAGCAAGACCTCATGAGCATCCAGTACCACTCCGAGGCGTCGCCGGGGCCTCGCGACAACGAGTACATCTTCACGGAGTTCATTGAAATGGTGCGCGGCAACGATGTATGATTATGATGATATGGAATGATGAGGTATCAGGATGCGTACGACCATCACCATTGATCGGAAACTGCTGGAAGAACTACAGGAGACGACTGGGGAGAAGTCGAAGAGCGCCGCGCTGAACAAGGCCGCCGAGGAGTACCTGCGGCGTGAGAAGCTGCGGGAGCTAAAGGACTTCTGGCTGGGAATTCGGATCGAGGATGTCCAAGATGAAACGAGGGAAGCCGACTTGCGGCGGGAGCGTTTCCTGGACACGTTGAGAGAACGAGATGGTGATAGCTGACACATCGATTTGGATCAATGCGCAGAGAGCGCCCGATTCCCGGGATTCTCGCGAGTTCTGGCGTCTCTTCGACAGGCGCGAAATCGTATTGGTCGGCCCCGTGTTCGCTGAGCTCCCGTCGCTGCTCCGGGCTGGGCTTGTCGTGAGGGCACGGCCATGAGCCCCAATTCCAAGCCACAGAAGGTCCTGGTGATCGGCTCGGGGCCCATTGTCATCGGGCAGGCGGCCGAGTTCGACTACGCGGGCACCCAGGCGTGCAGGGCCCTCCGGGAGGAGGGCGTGACCACGGTGCTCGTCAACTCCAACCCTGCGACCATCATGACCGACGAGGACATCGCCGATGTCGTCTACATCGAGCCGCTCACAGTCGAGGTGCTGGAGCGCGTCATAGCGGCCGAGCGGCCCGACGGGATTCTGCCGACCCTGGGCGGCCAGACCGGGCTCAACCTTGCGGTCGACCTGGACGAGGCCGGGGTCCTCGAACGATACGGCGTCCGCCTGCTCGGCACGCCGCTGAAGGCCATCAAGGACGCCGAGGACAGGGACCGTTTCCGGCAGCTCCTCATCGACATCGGCGAGCCCGTGCCGCCCAGCGCAACCGTCGGCTCGATGGACGAGGCGCGCCGGGTCGTGCGGGAGATGGGCCTGCCGCTGGTAGTCCGACCCGCGTACACCCTGGGCGGCACGGGCGGGGGCATAGCGAACACCGAGGCCGAGTTCGAGGCGATCACCGCGGGCGGGCTCGCCGCCAGCCCCATCAGCCAGGTACTGCTCGAGCGCTCCCTCGTCGGATGGAAGGAGATCGAGTACGAGGTGATGCGCGACGCCTCGGACAGCTGCATCACCATCTGCAACATGGAGAACCTCGACCCCATGGGCGTCCACACGGGGGACAGCATCGTCGTCGCGCCCAGCCAGACCCTCAGCGACAAGGAGTACCAGGCCCTCCGTTCGGCGAGCCTCAAGATCATCCGCGCGCTGGGGATCGAGGGGGGCTGCAACATTCAGTTCGCGCTGGCCGCGGGCGACGTGGTCGCCCCGACGCTGCCCACTGGAGGCGGGAGCCAGGGCGAATACTATGTAATCGAGGTGAATCCCAGGGTCAGCCGCAGCTCGGCGCTGGCTAGCAAGGCGACGGGTTACCCCATCGCCCGCGTGGCGGCCAAGATAGCCGCGGGCCGGCGCCTCGACGAGATACCCAACGCCGTGACCCGTCGCACCGTCGCGGCGTTCGAGCCGGCCCTCGACTACTGCGTGGTGAAGATACCCCGCTGGCCCTTCGACAAGTTCCCCGCCGGAGACCGGAGCGTCGGCACCCAGATGAAGGCGACCGGCGAGGTCATGGCGGTCGACAGGACCTTCGAGGCCGCGTTCCAGAAGGCCGTCCGCTCGCTGGAGATCACCGGACGCTCCGTGCTGTGGGAAGACCCTGAATGGCGCGATGATGGGGGCGGTCCCCTCTCGCGGCTGCCCCTGCACCCCAACGACGAGCGCCTCTGGGCGCTCCTTTCCGGGCTCAGGCGCGGCGTCGGTCCCGATGAGCTCTCCCGGGCGACGGGTGTGGATCCCTGGTTCACCCGGGCGTTCGAGAAGATCACCGCGACCGAGGCCAGGCTCCTCTCCGAGACTCTGACCCCCAGCCTGCTGCGGGAGGCGAAGCGGACGGGCTTCTCCGATGAGAAGATCGGCGTCCTGACGGACCGGACCGAGGAGGCTGTGAGGAAGCTCCGCAAGGACCACGGCCTCCTGCCCGTGTACAAGATGGTCGACACGTGCGCCGCGGAATTCGAGGCCGAGACTCCCTACTTCTACAGCACATACGAGCAGGAGAACGAGGCCCAGCCGCTTGCCGGCAGGAAGGCCGTCGTGGTGGGCAGCGGCCCTATACGCATCGGCCAGGGGATCGAGTTCGACTACTGCTCCGTACACGCCGCGTGGGCGCTGCAGCAAGCCGGCCTGAAGAGCATCCTGGTGAACTCGAACCCTGAGACCGTGTCGACGGACTTCGACACCAGCGACCGCCTCTACTTCGAGCCGCTGGACTCCGAGAGCCTGCGCGACATCATCGAGAACGAGTCCACCTTCACCGACCTAGGCGACGAGGATGCGCCGCCGTCGGTCGTGCAGTTCGGCGGCCAGACCGCTATCAATCTGTCACAGGCGTTCGCATCCTACGGGCTGCCGATCCTGGGCTCCACGGCGCGCTCGATAGACACGGCCTCAGACCGCCACCTCTTCGAGGAGTTCCTGGCCCGCATCGGCATCCCGAACCCGCCGGGGGCCGCCGTGGCGGACCTGGAGCAGGCGTGGAACGTGGCCGAAACAGTTGGGTACCCCATCCTCGTGAGGCCGAGCTACGTCCTGGGCGGCAGGGCGATGGAGATCGTCCAGAACCCCGGCGAGCTGGAGCGCTTCATGGGCGAGGCGCTGGCGGCTGGAGAGGGCCGGCGGGTCCTCATCGACAAGTACTTCGAAGGGCGCGAGGTCGAGGTGGACGCGGTGTGCGACGGGGAATCGGTGCTGATCCCCGGGATCATGGAGCACGTCGAGCGGGCGGGCGTGCACAGCGGCGACTCAATGGCGATCTACCCGGGTCTGACGCTGAGCGAGGAGGAGGTCGACACGATCGTCGACTACACCACCCGCATCGGCATCGAGCTCGGCGTCCGGGGCCTCATGAACATCCAGTACGTGGTCGTCGGCGGGGGGGCGTACCGGAGCCCGGGCAGCAGAAACGGGCCGGCGCGCCCCACGGAGGTCTTCGTCCTGGAGGTGAACCCCAGGTCGAGCAGGACGATCCCGTTCATCTCCAAGGTGACGGGCGTGCCGATGGTGCGGCTCGCAATCAACGCGATGCTGGGGCGGACGCTGCGGGAGCAGGGCTACGAGGGCGGGCTGTGGCCGCGCCAGAAGCTGGTCGGCGTGAAGGCGCCCGTCTTCTCGATGTCGAAGCTCGCGGGCGTCGACACGTACCTGGGCCCGGAGATGAAGTCGACGGGCGAGGTAATGGGCATCGACAGCGAGTTCGGTCCGGCGCTGGCGAAGGCGCTGATGGCCGCGGGGCTGATGCTGCCCGCAAAGGGAGCGATCCTGCTGAGCATAGCGGACCGGCACAAGCCCGACGCCGTGGAGATGGTCCGCGAGCTGCACGAACTCGAGTACGGCCTCTATGCTACGGAGGGCACTGCCGCGATGATCCGGGATCTCGGTCTCCCGGTGACGACCGTACCCAAGCGTCTGTCCGAGAGCCACCCCAACGTGGTGGACGTGATCGTGGACGGCACTGTCGACGCCGTGGTGAATACAGTCACGGGCGACCGCGAGGTGCTCCAGGACGGCTTCCACATACGACGGGCCGCCACGGAGAGACGCATCCCGTGCTTCACCTGGCTGGACACGGCAAGGGCCGCCGTCGCGGGCCTCGCCAGCGGCGCGGACGCCTACAGCGTCAAGCCGCTCTCGTCCTACCGCAACGGCTAACTTCTACCACTACCCAAGAGGGGTTGCGCACCATATAGTGGTGTGTGTACGCTATGTCTTGTACACTACTCCTAGAAGAGTAACGCTGATGCGAGGCGAGATATGCGGAACGTTACCCTTAGCGCGGATGCGGGCCTGATAGACGCGGCGCGGCAGCGGGCCGCGTCGGAGAACACCACCCTGAACGCCGAGTTCCGGCGGTGGCTCGAGGGATACGTCCGTCACGAGCAGGCGGCGCACGCCATGAGCGCCGTGCGGGAGCTGCAGGCCAGGTACGACACGGGCGGGCGCAAGTTCACCAGGGACGAGATGAATGAGCGCTGAGGACTTCCTGGACACGAACATATTCGTGTACATGCTCGACGGCTCCGACGACTTCAGGCGGCAGCGGGCCGAGGAGTTGGTCCAGCGCAGCCTCTCCAGGGGGACAGGGTGCATCAGCTACCAGGTCGTCCAGGAGACCCTGAACGTCGCCATCAGGAAGCTGGGTTTCGCGGAGGAAGACTCACGCACCCTCCTGGCGCACATCCTCGCGCCCCTCTGGACGGTGTACCCGAGCGCGGCCCTGTACGAGCGCGGCCTCCAGGTGCGCGCCAGGTACCGGTTCGGCTTCTACGACTCGATCATCATCGCCGGCGCCATCGAGTCAGGCTGCACCCGACTCTACAGCGAAGACCTCCAGCACGGCCAGCGCGTCGAGTCCCTGACCATCCAGAACCCCTTCATGGCATAAGGCTCCCTCCTTGGGCATTGTGCACCTGCTGGCGGGTGCGCTCTAGCTGGCGAGGCAAGGGCGGCGCCCTACTCGTCGCGGCCCAGGAATGCGTTCTTCGTGAGCCGGTAGCCCAGGAAGCGGAAGGCACCCCAGGGTTCGAAGTGCGCGTCGATCTCCTCCGGCCCGATGCCGTACCGGTCGCGGCAGTAGGAGGTGACCTCGGAGTCGACGGGTATGCGGCTGAAGTCGTGCTGCAGCACGGCCATGTGCGCCGCCGCGTAGGGGCCGATCCCCCACAGGGCGATCAGGTCGTCGTAGGAGACTGGCCCGTAGGGCGCGTGTCCGGCCTCGTCGATCTGGCCGCGCTCGAGCATCGTCTCGGTCGCCTCGAATATAGACCTTGCCCTGAAGCCAGTGCCGCGCTCACGCAGCCCGGCGTCCCCCATGTCGAGGACCATGGCGGGGGTGGGGAACAGGCCGCCGCCGGCCTCGACAAGGGCGGCGACCATTCGCAGGCTCCCTGACCACGCGATCTGGATCGTGCAGACCGTCTTCACGAAGTCCTCGTAGAAGGTGCTGCACCTGAGGAGCCTGCCGCCGCCGCGCTGGATAGTCTCGGCCGCCGCCGGATCGGCCTCGCGGGCCGCGGCCGTGGCTCCGGTGGGGTCCCAGTCGAGCGAGAGCCAGCGCTTCACGAGTCCGGCAGCCTCGTCCACGTCGCTCCCGGAGAGACTGTCGCCCTCGATTGCGACCTCGACCCGGCTGGCCTTCGGCTGCGTGGCCTGGATGCGGACTACCCGTCCCGACGCCAGCCTGTCGCTCCTCCATAGCACACTGGAGGCGTCGTCCCAGCCCCAGGGCGCGAGACTGGCCCAGCCATGGCTTCTCACGGTGCTGCGGAGGGAGATCGGGTACGGCGGAGTCAGCTCGGTCTTGACGGTACTCATCGCAAGCTACATCATATCCGAACCTGGCATCGAGGCGTTGGAGAGGAGCGCGGACGAACATCCATGACCATCAGGCTGTGCATGCTGTCGGGCTCCTTCGAGTACGACTCCGAGGGGTCGCTGGCAATCTTCGAAGAGCACCTTCGGGCTGTCGCCGGCGTCGAGTGCTCGACCGTCGTCTTCGAATCGGAGGATGACGACCGCTCCCTCGCGCCCATCGACGACGCGGACATGGTGCTGGTATTCACGCGCCGCCTCAACACCGCCGGCCGGGAGCTGGAGCGGTTCAGGGAGTCCTGCGCCGCTGGACGCCCGGTAGTCGGGGTGCGGACGGCCAGCCACGGCTTCCAGAACTGGCTCGGCTTCGACGTGGAGGTGCTGGGCGGGAGCTACGCCAATCACTACGGCGCGGGGCCCCTGGTCCGGATCGACGAGGCGCCGGGGGCTGCCGGCCATCCCATTCTCGAAGGCGTCTCGGGCCTCGTGTCCCACGGCAGCCTGTACAGGAACACGCCGATTGCGGATGACGCGACCCTGCTGCTCACTGGGACGACGGACGAGGCGACCGAGCCCGTGGCGTGGACCCGGATGAACGCTGGAGGGCGCGTCTTCTACACGTCACTGGGTCACCAGGACGACTTCAGAAACGACCGCTTCCTCCGCCTGCTGACCAACGGCGTGCTCTGGGCCGGTGGGGTTGTCTGATCATGCCCGACGAAGGCGGCAACTCGCACCTGCTGCTCAACCTGCGCACGCAGGTCGTGACGCTCAAGAGCACCGGGTTCTGGGACCGGGTGACCGTGCCCAAGCTCTTCCCCGTCGCGGAGACGGCCCTGCTCCTGTGCGACCTGTGGGACGACCACTGGTGCAGCGCCGCCGCGAAACGTACGGCCGCCATTGCGGAGCGGGCGAACGGGGTCGTCGCAGCGGCCCGCGCGAAGGGCGTCCAGGTCATCCATTGCCCGTCGGGCGCGATGGACTTCTACACATACGAGCCTCAGCGCAGGCGCATCGCCAACACACCGAGGGTGGACCCGCCCGACCCCATAGATCTGCCCATCCCGCCGCCGCTGCCCATCGACGACTCGGACGGGGGATGCGACGACGGGGGGTGCGAACAGCGCCGTCCGTGGACTCGCCAGCACCCGGCCATCGAGATCGGGGAGGACGACGTCATCTCCGACAGCGGCGAGGAGGTCTACAGCTTCATGCGGGGCGCGGGCATCGAGAATCTCGTCGTGATGGGCGTCCACACGAACATGTGCGTGCTGAACCGCTCCTTCGCCATCAAGCAGATGACGCGGTGGGGCATCAGGTGCGTGCTGGTGAGGGACCTGACGGACGCCATGTACAACCCCAGCCGCGCGCCCTACGTGAGCCACGATCGCGGTACGGAGCTCGTCGTCGACTACATAGAGCGCAACTGGTGCCCCAGCATCCTCAGCCGCGACCTGCTTCGGAACGCTGGTACTGGCTGATTGGAGCTAATAGTGTTCGACCAACAAGGCAACTATTCCTTAGGTCCCGCCATCACTCTTTAGCCTGCGTCGCAGTTCCGTCAATGTTTCGTTTTTGTATTGCCAGCATGAGGGGCCCCGTTCACTCTTCGTGTCTCTGATTTCCCTAGCCAAGCCGGACAGTGTGTACTCTTGTCCCTTGTACCGGACTCTGTTCTTTAGATCCGCCACTTCGCATTCGGTTGTCCGATCATCAACAAATTGCAGCTTCGCGCCAACAAGTATTCCCACTTCTGCGAAAGTGAAATTCTTGTCTCGCGTGGAGTCCTCCTCTCGACGATCGGTGGTGGGCGTGTCTGCGATACTCACCCGTGGCTTGCCTACATCCTCTTCCAGAAAACGCCGGATGCGCTCTGGATCGGGCTTTGAGCCACACAGGCTCTCCACCTTCTCTTCAATGAGATCAACGATAAGGCCTTCCGAGTCTGAGATGAGGGCCTCCCATGCTTCTGGCAGAGTCTCCTCGATGGCTGCATCTCTTCGCAAAGCTTCAAGACGACCTTCTGCGCTCTTAACTGCTGCCCCTGAAAGGACGTTTTCTCGCGAGAGGAATTCGAGCAACCGAGCGGAGATCTCGGGATCCTTTAAGCCAACATCGCAGAACTGCCTCTGTTCCCAGGGTCCTTTCTGTAACGGCAGAAAGAACTGCCAAGTCAGCCCGTTCGTGAGCACCGCTAGTGGGACGCCGTGCTTGGCCGTGTAGATGACGAGTTGTTCCTGATGTTCTCCCAGATCCTCCTTTGCTCGTTTCGCTTCTATGAACACTTCGCTGTTGCCATTGAGACGTAGTGCGTAGTCAACGCTTCCGCCTCCTACTGAATACTCTGGATCGACTTCATCCACATCGTCAGTGTTCCAACCGAGTAAGCGCAGTAACCTCTCTATGACAGCTTGTCTCACTTTCGCTTCAGGGTAGCTTCTAACCGCTGGGTTGGCTCGAAGTTCTTTGACAGCAACTTCAGCGTCTTCCTTCATTTCCAGCTACCTCCATTTTGCGCGCACAAGTGCGCTACATGTCACTTGGTAGATTTGGCAGATAAGCCCAGCTTGTCATATCTCCCACTATACCACTCTCAGTCCACGCTGCCTCCCTCCAGGCGGGCGACGAGGTCTGAGGTGTGGACGGCGTCGCGGATGTCGTTTATGGGGATCCGGCCTGCGGCGATGGAGTCGGCGACGTGTTTGTGCATCTCCAGGGTGCCGTCGTATGCGTGGGAGTCCTGGGCATCCGCGCCCTGGAGGGCCGCGCCGTGGATGTCCCTGGGGTCCCGGTTGCCCTGGAGGACCTCGATCCGCTCCGGGATGCGCATGTAGCACCCGACGCCGATGCCGTGGAGCTCCGACCTGAGGGTGCGGCCGCCCGACGACCTGTTGGCGAGCAATACCCCGGTTGCGCCGTTCTGGAAGCGCATGAGTGCGGTGAAGTCGTTGCGCCAGTCCGAGCCTCGGGCGTCCTGGAAGGCCGTCGCGTCGGCGACCTCGCTACCGGCCATGTACCTGATGAGGTCGACGGCGTGGCAGATGTCGTCCCACATGGTCGTGCGGAACGGCTTGGGGACGCCGAGCATGTTCTTGTGGAACTCGCCCACCGCGAGGGTCGCGCCGCCGGCCTTCCCGACGAGGCGCATGGCCTCCCTGGTCACGTCGGCAAAACGGCGCTGGAACCCGACGGCGCACACGACGCCGTTGGCTTCAGCCGCATCGAGGAGCGCGTGGGACTCCTCCGGGCTTGCGCCGGCTGGCTTCTCGATGAAGACGTGCTTGCCGGCGTTCATGCAGTCGATTGCGATGGGGGTCATGAACTCCTGGCCCATGATGACGTACACGACGTCCGGGTCCACGGCGTCGATCATCCCGCGGTAGTCGCCGAAGGCCCGCGGGATACCGTACCGGTCGACGACCTCGCCCATGCGCGACTCGTCGAGCTCTGAGACCGCCTCGATGCGAGTGTCCTCCAGCCGGCTGACGCTCGGGTAATGGGCCGACTGGGCTCTCCCGCCTGCACCTACGAACGCTGCTTTCAGCATGGCCGTCTCCTGTGGGGAATATTAGAAGCGTGTTGCGCTGTTGCTCGCTTCGAGGGCCGATGTTATCGTAGGCTCGCGCCGGGGACAACGCTCGCTGGGCTAAACTGGGCCCTGCCCTTCCCTGGATTCCAGGCGAAAGCCGGAATCACCAAGGCTTTTCGGGCCACATAAGGGTATGAAAGGGGGCGCGGGATTCTCCGTTGCACATGATCTGTGGCAGCGACTGGGGATGGGTTCCCGCCCCCGACTGCTCGGGGGCAGGCTCTGCGCGGGAACGACGATCTGGGGCGTGCGGTTGATTCTCATAGCAATGACGAGGTATGCAGAGGTGTGACATGACAACGAAGCTGCGGGTTGCGATTGCGGGGTGCCACCGGATGCTGGATACCCTGAACCGGGGCCACAACTGGGCCAACGGGTTCGCGCGGGTGCCCGAGACGACGGTGGTGGCCGTCTTCGACAAGGGCCAGGAGACGAGGGACGAGTTTCGCTCGGTGTGGCGGGACACGTGGGGCGAGATACCCGGGTACGACGACTACGACAAGATGCTGGCGGAGACGAGGCCGGACATCGTGTGCGTGACGACGCGGCAGACGATGCACGCGGACCAGATCGAGGCGGCCGTCGCGGCGGGCGTTCGCGGCATCGCGTGTGAGAAGCCCCTCGCGCCGAGTCTCGAGGACGCCGACCGGGGCCTCGCCGCCTGCAGGTCCAATGGCGTGCCCCTAGCCTACCTGCTGGACCGTCGGTGGACGGCGAAGCAGCTGGCGACACGGAAGCTGATTGCCGACGGCGCGATAGGCGACGTGACCAGCGTCGTGGGATTCGGGTCGTCGAACCTGATCAACCACGGGTGCCACTGGTTCGACATGGCGCTGGCTCTAGCCGGAGACGCCGAGCCGGTGTGGACCAGCGGCGAGGTCATCGACGTGTCGGGGGACCCGCCGGACTCCAGGCGGCCGATGGACCCGCCGGGCCGGTCGATGACCGGGCTCGCGAACGGCGGCTCGATGCACATACTGCCGGACGGCTCGGGGCTGGCGTTCCATGTGACGGGATCGGAGGGCGGCCTGCTGGCGCGGGGCGACTTCAGCTCGGTGCAGTACTGGCGCGACGACGAGGACGGGCAGACGGCGCTGGAGCTGCCTGCAGACGAAGAGGAATGGCCGGCGGGACCTGCCGCCGTGAACGACCTGGTCGACGCGGTGGTGAACGGCGGCAGGACGGCCTGCGACGTGGACGAGGCGCGGAGGGCCACGGAGATCGGGTTTGCCGTGCACCTGTCCCACCAGGCGGGCGGCGCGAGGGTCGCCCTGCCGGCGTCCGACCGGGGCCTGCGCGTTCCGTCGTTCCCGTGGGGGAACGAGTAGGCGCTACATCACGTTGACGCAGACCGACTGGACGGCGTTGACGGCGTAGCCTAGCCGGTTCCACCGGTTCTCCATGGGCTGGACGTTGCCGAGGGCGTCCCTCGCCCTGACCATGAGCGTGTGGTGGCCCTCTCCGGGGGGCGTCCACCGGGCGTTCCACTGCCGCCAGGTGTACGTCTGGGCTAGGCCTCCGAGCTCGGCGTGCGCCCAGGTCTCGCCGAAGTCCTCGCTGATCTCCACAGAGACGATCTCGCCCAGGCCGGACCATGCCAGGCCCGCGACCTCCAGGGGCGACTGCTCGAAGACCTGGCCATGGCGGGGCCTGCTGAATAGCGACTTTACGAGCATGTGGGCCAGCGGCTCGGGCCGGTCGTTTCCGGTGTCGAGGATGTAGCGGTCCTTCTGGAAGAAGCCCTCATACGGGCGGTCGACGAGCGAGATCCTTGTGAGCCACTTGACGGACGCCATGCCGTACCAGCCCGGGACGACCAGCCTGAGCGGGTAGCCGTGGTCCTCGGGGAGAGGCTCGCCGTTCATCTCGTATGCCAGGAGCATGTCGGGGCGCCGGGCGACGTCTATGGGAAGGCTGCGGCCGTAAGGGCTGGGCGGCGCGTCGGGCACGGGGGAGCCTGAGTCGGCGCCCTCGAACACCACGTCTACGGCGGATTCGGACACGCCGGCGCGGTCGAGGACGTCGGGCAGGGAGACCCCCGCCCAGATGGCAGTGCTGACCGCGCCGCCCTGGAACTTGTTGCCGCTGACGGGAGGGTCGAGGTCGACGCGGTTGTTGCCCGCGCACTCCATGGTAACGGGGATCGTTCGGCGGGGCATCTCGAGGATCTCGGAGTAGGTGAGCTCCAGCGGCGAGGCCGTGAGCCCGTTGACGGCGAGGGACCAGCCGGAAACGTCGATCGAGGGGGTATCGTAGTGGTTGCGCGCGTAGTAGAGAGAGTTGGGTGTAAGCCAACTCTGAATAGCGTCCAGCGGCGTCTCTCCGATGAAGGGCTCGGAGTCGATGGTCACCAGAGTGGCGGGCTGGGGGTGCGGCTGAGTGTGCCAGGGGTCCTTCGTGATCCCGGCGGCCTCAGCCGGCGTACACCTGCAACGTTGCATCTCACGGCCTCCGCGGTTGGGGTTCGCCCAATTCTAGGGCGAGCGCCTGCCGGTTTCAACCGCGAGGTCTACCGCAGAGGGCGCGGAGAGCGCAGAGGAAGAGAGGGCCAGGGCCGCTCTCGGGAATCTGTGGCCCCTTCAGTTTGCTGCTTTGTCCTGTCGGTCCTCCTTGTCTGGTGTCTGCTGTGTGCTATCGTCTGGTCTTTTCGGTTTCGATAGGGCCGGGGCGCGCCCTGGCTGGTTGGCCCGCTGCCTCGCGGAGCCGGAATGTCGAACGTGCCCACTTGCGCGGGCGGTGTTGATCAACTGCGACAGTCAGCGAACTCCCGAAATGACGCGCCCCGGATCTTCTCTGAAGCCACCGTAGTTGGCAGCCCCCTATCCACAATCTCCGCAGACCCCGAGACCTAACCGCTCAGCTCCGGGGTGAGCGACGGCAATACGGTTTCCCGCACCCGAAAAGGGGGTAGACGCTACGGTTACGGCTCCGGGCGAGCTGCGACCTTGACCTCAAAGGCGTTTCGGACACGCCACGCGCCCGCCCCATCCCGACGACGAGCAGACGCTTGCGGCTTGACAGCCTCTAGCCACCACTGTATGGTCATTACCTAACAAGTAACGATTCTCAGGGCCGTGCCGTGTGGAAGTAAGCTTCAGGACTCGAAAGCTCCAGAAGACTTTCAATAGCGAAAAGAATCTCGTTAAGGCGTATGGGCAAATGGCCAAGCGAATTATGCTGCGCCTAGCGGTCCTGACTAATGCCACCAGCCTATCTGAAGTACCCAGTACCCCTCCCGACCGATGCCACATTCTAACGGGCAATCGGAGCGGGCAGTTCGCTGTTGATCTCACGCATCCATTTCGGTTGGTGTTCGAGCCTAACCATGACCCAGTACCACTCAGAGAAGATGGAGGTGTCGACCTAGATGAGGTAACGGCCGTTACGATCATCGCCGTAGAAGACTATCACTAGTATCGATTCAAGGTAGTTTTGGCGAACGTCCAGCCCCCCCGCCCCTCTGGATTCCCGCTTTCGCGGGAATGACGGCTTTACGGCGCGCTCAAAATGAATTGGTATTAGATTGAAGCAGTACTAGATTCAGGAGTAATGTATGGCGACCGCGATCTACCAATACGAGCCGGACTATGCTGTGCCACCGGGTTGGGTCTTAGAAGAGCGCCTAGAATCACACGAGATTTCGCACGCCGAGTTTGCTCGGCGATGTGGTAGGTCCCCGAAGCTAATAAGCGAGATCATTGCTGGGAAGGCTCCCATCGAACCGGTTACCGCCTTGCAGTTCGAGAAGGTTCTGGGGGTCGCCGCGGGAATATGGCTTGGCATCGAGTCAGACTACCAGTTGCACTTGGAACGTGAGGCCGAGGCACGGAAGGCGGAGGAGTCGGTCGAATGGGCCAAAGGATTCCCTATCACCGAGCTGGTCAAGCGCGGCGCAATAGCAAGACCCTCGTCGCGTGCCGACAGAGTGCAGAAACTCCTGTCGTTTTTTGGCGTCGCATCGGTGGAGGCCTGGCAAGTTAGACACAGTGGCGCACGAGTCGCATACCGCCACTCCCCCAGCTTCAGCAGCGATGAGTTGGCGCTCGCTACGTGGCTCCGCATGGGAGAATTGGAAGCTGCGAAGGTAGAGTGTCCAGACTACCATGCCACGACATTCAGGCGCGCGCTGACTCGAATTCGTGAACTGACGGCTCTGCGTGATGAGACAGCCTTGTCAAACGCCCGGAATCTCTGCCTCGAATCGGGCGTAGTCCTGACTGTCGTCAAGCCCTTCCCAAAGACAGCACTGAGTGGGGCAACCCGCTGGCTGACGCCTCGCAAGGCGCTAATACAGCTGAGCGGGCGGCACATGAGGGATGATCAACTGTGGTTCAGCTTCTTTCATGAGTCCGCCCATATCCTCCTGCATAGCAAGAAGAGCATTTTCGTCGACCATTACAAAGGTGAAGCTACCGAAGCAGATGCAGAGGCGAATACGTGGGCAGCTGGCTTTCTTGTTCCACGCCATGACTGGAAGCGTTTCGTAGGTTCCTCGAGCTTCTCCCAAATCGAAGTGATCCGTTTCGCCGAGGAGCAGGGAATAGCTCCCGGTATCGTGGTCGGCAGGCTTCAGCATGAGGGGTTAGTGCCCTGGAGCCGCATGAACCACTTGAAGGTACCCCTAACGTGGGGGGGCTAGCCGTTACTCACCGCGGCAGTATCAGAGCCTCGGAATTCGTCTTGGGGTGGAGGCGGTAGATGCGGACCTGGTCGGTACGGTAGACCTGTTCGAGTGACGGGGCCATGTCGGCGTCGAACTTGGCGAGGCCGTGGTCGGGGTAGTAGAGGCGTTCGAGCTGGCCCAGGTAGACGTACTCGACGTTGTATTTGCGCATTAGCTCGACGGCCTCGGCGGCGTCGGGGGTAGCGTAGATGCGGTCGACGTCGCGGGCGCGCTCGCCGACGGCCCACCTGTAGCCCCATCGCTGCTGCTCCTGGTGCCATCTCCAGCCGACCACTGCGGGCAGTCCGGTGTAGACGGATATGCGCCCCCCCCAGCGGTAGTTGGGAGTCAGGCCCTCCAGCACGACGGGGGAGCCTTGGACGTTCGCCTGGAGCCAGCGTATGCCCTCGTAGTCGGCGGACAGGTCGATCGTGCCGTTCGGGTCGTTGTATTCGGCGGTGCGCATGTAGTCCATGCCGTCCAGGGTCAGCGGGAGCACGTCGAACCTAGTCTTCAGCCGGGCCTGGGTCCCGAGCACCGGGTATACAGCAGCCGCGAGGACGAGCAAGGCCAGCGCCCAGCCCCATGCGCGGCCCCAAGGCACGGACATGGCCTTCTCGGCCACGCCGGTGCGGAAGATGCGCCAAGCCAGATAGGCGGAGGCGAGGGCCAGGAGCACCCACACCTGGAGGTAGAGCTTGAAGACGCTGTTCATGCGGTCTATGTCGCCCTCGACGCGGAATATGTCGAGGCCAATGACGACGCCGAGGGCCGCGCAGACCAGCACGGTCGCGAAGGTCACCTGGCGGGCGTCGGGCCGGCGGGACGCGAGGTGCTTCGCCCCGCTGGCCGCGGCGACGGCTAGCAGCAGCACGGCGAAGGGGATCGTGCTGCCGGTCACGCCGGTGAGGAAGCTAAGGGCCAGGTAGGCCGCGAGGAGCACGGCGATCCCCAGGGGCACCAGCCTCGCGCGGCTTGCCCCTGCCCTTCTCCACATCCGCTGCCACAGGGGCTGCCAGTAGCCGCGGAGGTCCAGCAGCAGGTGGGATGCCACGATGAAGACGAAGAGGCCGTGGATGAGAAGGAAGTGCCACAGCACGGTCTGGTTGGTGGTCGCCTCGACGCTGGTGAAGAAGGTCTCGGTGCTGGCGTGGTACGGCAGGAAGGCGAGGAAACCGACTGCGACCACGATGGCGGCCTTCGCGGCGGACTCCATGCCCACCTGCAGGCTGAGGCCACCGTTCCTGAAGTATGCCGCCAGGAATACGGCGGCGGTGGCCAGGAGCATGTAGACGGGGACGTCCCAGGTGTTGATGGCGCTCAGCGATCCGACGGCAAGGCCGAGGAGGGCGAGGCGTGCGAGCTCGGCGGGGCCCCACCGGGAGTGCCCGGTCTCGTCGTCGCCGCTGCGCCCGGCCATGACCACCGCGAGGGACAGCCCGATGGCAAGGAGGGTGAACGGCAACGCCATCAGGTGCGCGTGGAGGTCGCCGAACAGGAAGGTGAAGAAGGGGAACTCGGTTATCTCGTGCCCCGGCGGGTCGGGCGGCATGACCCGCGTGCTGCGCCAGAAGTCGAACCCGGCGGCGGGCATGTTCCGGACCAGTGCGTCCCAGGCCCCGCCGATGACCTGCACGGCTCCGTCGAGGTTGCCGAGCACGACGACGAACGCGGCACCGGCGAGGCCCGCTCCCGCGGGCGAGAGGGCGAGACGGGCAAGCCGGCCCGACGGGGGATGGGTTCCCGCCCCGTATCGAGTACGGGGCAGGCTCTTCGCGGGAATGACGGTTGTGCCCGCGGGAATGACGGGTTGGCTGGACGGCAGCGACGGGGGATGGGTTCCCGCCCCGTATCGAGTACGGGGCAGGCTCTTCGCGGGAACGACGGTTGCGTTCGCGGGAATGACGTGGGCGCTTGCGAGGTTGTAGACGATGGAGTAGGCCGCGCCCGCGGTCAGGGCGAAGAAGAGGGGGACGGCGAGGTTGAAGGCTACTGCCGGGTCGATTCCGGTGGCCCTGACGAGGGTCGCCACCATGAACTGTCCCCAGTAGTAGTAGTTGATGTACCCGCCGCCGAACCACGGATCGTAGGGCGGCATGTAGCTCGATTTCAGGACGGCGTTGAGGTAGGCCATATCCATCGGCTTCTCGCCGCCCAGGTGGGAGTGCCAGAGGTCGGGGTTGGCCATGCGCACGAGGACGAACGCGAGGAAGGCGGCGAGGAATAGGGCCTCGCCAACAAGCAGACTTCGCCAACTGCGGGCAACGAAAGTCCCAATATCGCGCCTCCTGATCACGAGGAGGGCGAGTGACACGGCCGCGATTGCCCCGAACGCCACGGCTACCGAAGTCAAGGAGAATGCGAGCAGCCCGTAGCTGGCGAGCAGCCAGACGACGAGGCTCACGAGCAGCAGTCCGAGAGGCTTCGCCAGGAGGTAGCCGCGGTCCGGCAGGCGCCGCAGGAGGACGAAGGCTATGGGCAGCACCACCAGCGACATGGCCTGTACGACGAGGAGCCAGGACAGGACCGGCAGCCTCGCGGACCAGCTCGCGGGCCTGACGATCTCGCTCCAGGTACCACCGGCCCGCTGCGCCTCGGCCTCCTCGGCGGTGAGCATCAGCCCCGGCACGCGCAGGCCGTTCGGCAGTGGGCGGCCCAGGGCCTGCTCGATGGCCTCGGCCGTGTGGCGGCCCCGGTTCTCGAATACGAGGGTCATCGGGTGGTCGTATACCGTGAAGCTCTCGTCCGCGAAGCCCATATCGAGCACGATGCCCTCCGCCTCGGCGGACGGCATCTCTCCGGGGCTCGGGAGTCCGGGGCGCGACAGGGTGTCGTCGACGAACGTGACCCCCGCAAGTCCGGCGTATGACGTCTGGACGTCCGCCAGCTCGTACCCGAGCTTGCCGGAAAAGAGGAGCCGGTAGTACTCGCCGCTGAGCGGGTAGCGGTCGGGCAGCCTGGGTATGGCGCCGTAGAGCCTGTTGCTGTAGAAGACGACGTAGTCGGCCCCCGCCAGCTCAGCCGCGATGCGGCTGAGCTTGGCCTGGGTGTCCTCGTTGTAGAGGGGCAGCTCGCGGATCTCGTAGCCGTGGAGGCCGGGGATACCCTCCTCCCAGTGCTCCTTCAGGACTACCGAGCCTTTAGGCGCGTTCGAGTTGATCCAGCGGGCCGTTCTGATGGCGGGGTGCTCCTGGGCATATACGGAGGTGTACGCAACCGCGTAGAAGCCTGTAGCGGCCAGCAGCAGGAAGAGGCCGGCTACCAGGACCGGGCGCAGGCGGGGGAGCCTGACGCTCGCCACGTCCCACAGGTCGAGGAGCATCCGCGACCCGAAGAGGATGAGGAACGGCGTGGCCGGAATCATGTAGCGCAGGAACTTCACTTCGAACGAGCCGGTGATGAGCAGGTAAGGGACGACCCAGGAGAGGAGGAGCACCGAGCCCCTCGATTCCACGGAGCGGAACGGCAGCGTGATGACCAGGGCGAGCAGGGCGATGCCGGAGGCAGCGACTATGGCCAGGAGGCTGCTGGACAGGACCAGGAGCGCGGCTGGCAGGGCCATGCCCGCGGCCAGGTAGGCGAGTCCGTGTACCGGGCGCATGCCGCGCATGGCTGCGTGAACCAGGCCTGCCCATACGACGATGCCGAGAGGCAGGCCGAGGCCCCACGTAGCCAGCTGCCGGACGTGGTACCAGTAGGGCGTGGTGTCGATGTACTGGCGGGTGTAGGGGTAGTCTCTGATCCGCCGGACCATCTCGGACTGCTCGACCACGTCGCCCATGAAGCGGCCGAAGTCGAGGAAGGCGTAGGGCTGGACGGCGGCGAATACTACCACTGACGCCGCGCCGCCCAGGAGCACACCGCTCACCGCCGCCGACACGCGTTCCCCGAGGGTGCGGCGGCCGGCGTCTCTCCCGTCGAGCAGGCCGAGGGCGTAGATGAGGTGCGCCATGACGAAGGCGCCGTAGATCGGCGCGAGGGTTACCTTGGTGGCGATGCCGAGACCGATGACGACGCCCGCGGCGAGGGAGTCCCGCATCCTCCCCTCCCTGGCCACGCGGGCAAGGAGGAAGACCGCCCCCACGGCGCAGACGGCCATGATGGTGTCGACAGCGAAGAAGTGGCTGAGCTGGACGTGGAGGACGGCGAGCGTCACGAGGATGGCAGCGAGCAGGCCCTCTCGGCGCCCGTACAGCCTCGCGCCCAGCAGGTATACGAGGCCCACGGTGGCGGTGTCCGCGAGGGCGGACAGCCCCCTGCCGATGACTCTCAGGTCGTGGATCTCGACCCCCGGCAGCGCTGAGAGCAGGCCCTGGAAGCCCTTGAGGAGGTACAGCGGGAAGCTGCCGTAAGGGAACCACCGCGGGTTCAGGGGGCTCCGGTCGGCGTCGAGCAGGGAGCCCACCTCGCCAGGGCTGGGGAGGGAGAGCTCGCCGACCCTCATGAGAATGGCGCGCTCGTCGGGATGGGGCGTGAAGGGGTATCCGCTGTCCCATTCGACGCCGTATAGGCGGAGGGCCAGCGCAATCACGAGGGTGACCGCGAGTGCTAACGCGGGGCCGATGTCCCGCGAGCGCACGGCTCTAGCCGCCGCCGGTATGTGCCGGAGCCGCACCATGTTGGGGATATTGTAGCGGGTATGCCTGAAACAGGACTTGCAGGATCAGGGGATTGGGAGGGCGACCGGGGCATTGGTGTCTGGGGTTAGCAGCAGACGGCAGGGTTTAGCACTAGTTTAGCAGGTATTGGCATGATACTATGAACAGTGCCATGATGTTAGTAGCTAATCATGATGTTTTAGCAGTTGGGGTTAGCGATGGGCCAGCAATCTGACACGAGTGAGCACGAACAAGGCCTGAGTTTACGTCTGGGCGTTGCTTTCAGCCCAGCGGCACCGGTCAACGAAACGAACCTCTTTGCAGGACGTCAGCAACAGCTTCACGAGATCTCAGACGCTGTCAACCAGCGCGGGATGCACGCGGTTCTATTCGGCGAGCGCGGCGTTGGTAAGACCTCACTAGCAAACGTCCTGCCGCAGTTCTTGGAGTTGGCTGGCTTAAGTGGACTGGGCGTCTCCAGAGTAAACTGCGATTCTCTAGACACGTACGCCAGCCTGTGGCACAAAGCTTTGCGCGAGTTGCAGATCGCTACCCAGATCCCGATGGCCGGCTTCGGGCCAGACACAAGGACTGACGTCTCTACAATGGACGGCATGCTTCCGGAGAACCCAAGTCCGGAGGACATGCGGTATGTCTTACAGCGTCTTGGGTCGCGTGTTCTTTTCGTCATCGATGAGTTCGACCGCGTCCAAGACCAATTCGTCCGGCGCTTGATGGCGGATACCATCAAGGCGCTGTCCGACCATTCTGTCAATGCAACCGTCGTAGTCGTCGGCGTCGCGGACACCGTGGATGAGTTGCTCAGCGAACACCAGTCGATCGACAGGTGCCTCATCCAGATTCAGATGCCGCGGATGTCGCTCGTTGAACTGTCGGACATTCTTGACAAGGGGTTCTCGCAGGTCAATATGGCCATCAATGGGCCTGCCTCCGAGTTCATCACATACTTGTCGCACGGACTCCCACACTATACCCATCTGCTTGGACTCGCGTCCGGGCGCGTTGCGCTGACGGATGCCCGAAGGGACATCCAACTGGAAGACGCCGTTAAGTCAATTGAGGCCGCAGTGCATCAAGCCCAGCAGAGCATCATGGTGGCCTACGACGTAGCGACTGCCAGCCTACGCCCTGAGAGCCTGCTGAAGCAAGTGTTGCTCGCATGCGCCATGGCCCCTGTGGACGAGCTTGGCTACTTCGCCGCAGCCGACGTGCGGGATCCCTTGTCCAGAATCATGGGGCGCACATACAACACCCCTGCTTTCGCTAGGCACCTTGTCCAATTCTGCGATAGCTCCCGCGGAGCTATTCTCCAAAGGACTGGCAAGCGGTACCACTACCGCTACCGCTTCTCCAACCCGCTAATGCAGCCGTATGTCCTGATAAATGGCTTCCACCAACAACTAATCACCCTCGAAACTCTAGGCGCCATGCGCGGATCGGCCTAGATCGGCTGGCGGCGGTACTGCTCCTTCACCGTGCGAACTGGAGGGCCTGGTCGACTATGTCGAGGCCGACTGCCTCGCTCCACGCTGCCAGGAGTTGCCTGGTGATCGGGCCGGGCTTGGCGTCGCCGATGGGCCGCTTGTCCACGACGGTCAGGGGCAGGACGCAGTAGCTGGTGCTGGCGAAGAATGCTTCGTCGGCGGTGTAGAGGTCGTAGGGCTGCAGGTCCTCCTCGACGACCGGAATGTCGAGCTGGCGCGCGAGGTCGAACACCATGCCCCTGGATACGCCCTGCAGGATCGCCCTATCTGTCGCAGTGCGGATGACGCCGTCGGTCACCAGGAAGTAGTTGTAGCCTATGCCCTCCGAGAGGTTGCCGTCCATGTCCAGCAGGAGGGCCCACGCGCCTGGGTCGACGTCGTTGGCCTCGAGGGTCGCGAGGTTGAAGTTCATGCGGCTGTGGTGCTTGATCTTTGGGTCGAGGGCTTCGGGCGGGTAGCTCCTGGTCTTGGTGATTACGCCGTGCTTCCCGTGCTCGTAGGAGCTGGCATATCGGGCGAAGTCGAGGGGCAGTATGTTGATGCAGACGGCGGGGGGCCCTTCCGGGTAGCCCACGCCCCCCACGCCGCGGGTCACCCACTGGTTGACCCTGTAGTCGCCAACGGGGGCCCTGTACTGCTCGTTGCGGCTGATGGCCTCCTCACTCAGGTCCAGCATCTCGTCGGCGGTCATGCCGGGATCGATCCTCACGTACTTTAGGGACCTGTAGAGTCGGTCGATGTGCTCTTTCATGCGGAAGCTCTTGCCGTTGAAGGTGCGCTCGACGTCGAACACGACGTCGCCGACTGTGAATCCCCTGTCCTGGGGGTGCACCTTGACCTCGCCGAAGGGCATCCACTCGCCGTTGTAGTAAGCGATGAAATGCTCCATGTCGCCTCCTAGTCCTAAGTGATTGTCTCAAGCCGTCTGCGTCGGTGGGGAACTGCCCCTTCGACAAGCTCAGGAGAGCCAAGCTCAGGGCGACCGATCTTTAGCTACAGAGTCGCTGGGTGGGGCGGATTATACCCCAAGCTCCTCAATGTGCGACGCGTCGCCGAATGCGTTGATCTGCCAGATGCGATAGTTTCGATGGGGCCCGTCAAGCGACCACCGGTCCACGTCAAGGGAAAAGTCGAACAGCGCCGTGTTCCTAATGTCGATGGCCCAGGTCCTGTCGCTCCCCAGAAGTGCCCTGATTATGTGTTGCATGATCCCGCCGTGGGCAACTGCCAAGACCACGTCCTGCTGCGAGTGGCGGCGGAGTATCTCGCGGACTGCGCGGCGGCCGCGCTCGACCCGAGCATCCAGCGACTCGGCGCCGGGTACGCCCGAGAAGCCCCGTTCCCTTTCGGTCGCCACGTCCAAGTCAGGGAAGCGGGCCGAGAGCTCGTGCAGGGTCAGCCCCGAAGCGGAGGCCATGTCGTGCTCCATCAGGTCGTCCCAGTGCTCGATCTCCATGCCCCACTGCTCGACTATCAGCCCGGCGGTCTCGGCGGCCCGGCTGAGGGGGCTGGCGTAGACGTGGGTCGGGCTAAGCCCCTCGCGCTCCAGTCTCTCGCCGCAGGCCCGTGCCTGTGCGCGGCCCCTGGCAGAGAGGTCGAACGCGGGAGATTCACCCTGTCCCTGTATGATGCCCTGGACGTTCGCGTGGGTCTCGCCGTGACGTACCAGCAGCAGCCTCATCGGCCAACTCCTCCATGGGATACGGTGGGGACTACCCTGCCATTGTAGGCCTCCAGGAAGGAGAAGAAGTCGTAGCCCCTAGCCCTGATGGCGTCGCTGCCGCCCTCCCGGCGGTCGAGGATGCAGGCCACGATCACCACCTGGCAACCGGCCTCCTCGACCATGTCGATGGTGTGGATCAGGCTGCCGCCCGTCTGGCAGGTGTCGTCCACGACCGCGACCCTGTCGCCGCTGAGGGGCGAACCCTCGATGATCTTGCCCGTGCCGTGCTTCTTGCGCTCGTCCCTGACGATGAGGCCCTTGACGGGCGTCCCTGCCACGTAGCTGACCGCGGCGACTGCCGACACGATTGGCACGGCGGCCACGGCGGGTCCGGCTGTGGCATCCACGCCGTACGCGGCCAGAATGGGTAGCAGGGCGTTGGCGACCGTGTGCGCGCCCTCCGGATCGAGGGTGACGAGCCTGCCGTCGAAGTAGTAGGAACTGGCGTCGCCCGAGGTGAGTTTGAATTCGCCGAACTGCAGTGCGCCGAGTCTCTCCGCAATCTCCCGTATTCTCTGCGCGTCAGCGGCAATGGTGGAGGTATCTGTCATCCGTGCGCCTCCGTTTCCATGTAGAGCCTGTTGTCGAGAATGTACTGCCAGACCGTCCCAGGGACGAGGTGCTCGATGGGCCGCCCGAGCCGGGTACGCTCCCTGATGTCCGTGCTGCTTATTTCGGTCATCGGCCCCGCCAGGGTCACGGCCCTGTCCGCAGCGCCTGGGGCGGCCTGCTCGAACACCGCACGGTCGAGTTGCTCAAAGCCGGGCCGGGGGATGCCGACGATCGTTGCTCTGCCCAGCATATCCGCCGGGCGTTCCCACATATGGAACTTGGCGAGAGCATCAAGCCCGGCTATGAGGAAGAACGCGCATCCCCTTCTTTCCTCGCCCAGCCGCTCGACCGTATCGGCGGTGTAGGTCGGGCCGCAACGCCTGACCTCCATATCCGAGCAGTCGAAGAGTGGGTGGGCCGCCGTTGCCAGCTCCACCATGCGGAGACGGTGGTGGGGGGCAGCCGAAACCTTCCTATCCTTTAGCCGTGGCTGTCCCGCAGGGATGAAGAGGACTTCATCGAGATTCAAGTGCTCGCCAGCTGCCTCGGCTATGACGAGATGCCCGTTGTGTACGGGATCGAAGGTTCCCCCAAATACTCCGAGCCTGTGTACTAGTCCCAGGACCACTCCTTGCCGCCCAGCTGGAACGGGTCGCCGGGCCCTGCGCCAGCCCTGCGCAGCGCGCCGAGAACCCCGGCGTTCTCGAGGTACCCGTAGAGTTGCGCCCGCGCCTCCCAGTCTGAGGGGTCCATCATTGCGGCCACCCTGCCAGGCCGATCAGCGTGGACGACGTATGACTTACCCTTCCTGTCGATCCTTACCCTATCGTCAGCCGCCCTTGGTCTGAGCACGACAGGTCCGCAGCCGTCTCCAGCGGACACAGGGCCATCAACGCCTGGGTCCCCCAAGGCTGCCAAGACGCTGTCCATCATCGGTCCAAGACCCGAGCCGGTGGCTGCCGAGATACAGTGGCCCATCCTGCCCTGAAGAGTTTCCATGAGGCCCTCCAGCTTCTCATCCACTCCCGGCACATCCGACTTGTTCAAGGCCACGACCTCTCTCTTGTCCGACAGCCCTTCGCCGTACTGGTCCAGCTCATCCCTGATGCTCTGATACTCGGCAACGGGCTCGTCCAGAGTCCCGTCGACCACATGGACCAACACCTCGGTCCTCTCGATATGCCTCAGAAAATCGTGTCCCAGCCCTACACCTGCATGTGCACCCTCGATCAGACCGGGTATATCGACTAAGACTACCCTCTGATCCCTGTGCTCCACCACTCCCAGGACAGGCTCGATGGTCGAGAAGGGATACGGGGCGACCTTGGGCCTAGCCGCCGTGAGGGCCGCGAGGAGACTCGACTTGCCTGCGTTGGGCTGACCAATAATCCCGACATCGGCGATCAGCTTGAGGTCGAGGACAGCGGTGAACTCACGGCCCGGGCCTCCCTGCTCGGCCAGCAGTGGGAATCGGTTGGTAGGCGTCGCGAACCTTACGTTACCTCTACCCCCACGCCCACCCTCGATGAAGACCTCCTGAGCGGGTACCTGCAGGTCTGCTGTACTCGTCTCTCCCTCTGGGTCCCGTAGGGTGACGACCGTACCCTCAGGAACCCGTAGCTCCACATCGTCTCCGTTCGAGCCGTGCTTCCTCCTACCGAGACCGTTATTCCCATCACCTGCCACGAACCGGCGTCTATATCGGTAAAAGGATAGACTCCTCACAGAAGCATCGGAGATGATTCTGACTGAGCCGCCGTCTCCTCCATCCCCCCCATCGGGACCGCCTCTGGGAACGAACTTCTCTCGTCTGCCGGAAATAGCGCCATCCCCACCGTTCCCGGTTCTGATCTTAATTACCATAGAGTCAATCATCTGTAAGGAGTATATCAGTAACCTGTAATAAGGCTGTGGATTGTGTGGCTTCGTGGTTTCACGCGCATAGTGGTGCGGGGGATGGACAATCCGGCGTGTACATGGATGGGTGATGGGCTGGTGATTTGGTGTGTATGGAATGTGGGAACACGGCCAGTTATCCACATTCCATCTGAGTTTTCCACATGGTGGGCATAGATACCCACACATCCGGGTGAAGAGGGGTCTGGCGGCTGCGACTAGGCCGCGTCGAACGACGCCCGTATGTTGAAGAGGTCTTGCCGCAGGTGCGGCTCGACGTCCATCTTTGTCGAGATGCGGTTGCAGGCGTGAAGGACGGTTGAGTGGTCCTTGCCACCGAGGAGGCGTCCGACGGCCGTTGCAGTCATGTGCGCCTCTTCACGCAGCAGGTACATAGTCACGTGGCGGGCCATCGCAGTCTTCTTGTCACGACGCCGACCGGCGATTGCCTCCTCACTGAGCGCGAAGTAGTCGGCAACCGCAGTAAGGACAGCACTGCCGGAGACCGGCTTGGATCTTCCTGACGCATGTCCGTCGGACATGATCTGCTGAACCATCTCCAGTGAGATGGCTCGTCCTGTGAGCTCCGCATACGCAGCGACGCGGTTAAGGTAGCCCTCGAGCTCGCGGATGTTGGAATGGATGCCCTCCGCCAAGAAATGCAGGACGTCCTCAGGGAATGCGAACTCGGCTTCGTCGGACTTGGCTTTGAGGATTGCGCGGCGAGTCTCGTAGTCAGGGAGCTGGATGTCAACTACGATGCCGCCGGCGAGCCGCGACCGGATCCGGTCTTCCAGAAGGGTGAGGGCGGATGCCGGTAGGTCGCTCGTAATGACGATCTGCCTCCCGGCGAGATGGAGGGCGTTGAACGTGTGGAAGAAGCCTTCCTGGGTCTGCTCCTTGCCGATGATGAACTGGATGTCGTCAAGCAGGAGCGCGCCGGCAGACCTATAGCAGTCACGGAAGCCCTCGGTCGTGCCGTTGCGGATGGACTGGATGTACTCGTTGGTGAAGTCCTCAGTGGTGGAGTAGATGGGATGGATGCCGCCCACAGAGAGCCGCGCCGCTATAGCGTGCATGAGGTGCGTCTTTCCCAGGCCGACGCCAGAGTAGATGAACAGGGGGTTGTAGCGCCGGCCCGGCTTCTCGGCGACAGCCACCGCCGCGGCGTGGGCGAGCTCGTTCGACTTGCCCACCACGAAGTGTTCGAAGGTGTACCTGGTATTGAGGGGGCCCGGCCGCCGCCCAGGGGTCTGGCCGTTAGCCTGGACTGCGGGGGCCAGCACCCTGGGCGGCCCCGCCTCGAATGCGATCTCGACGCCGTCACCCACCACCTTCTCCACGGCCTGGGAGATCATCGAGTACATTCGGCGCTCCAGCATTTCGGAGACGAAGGCGTTAGGCGTGGAGACGGTGAACCTGCCGTCAACGAAGGAGCCGCCCGATGTGCCCTGAAGCCAAGTGTCGTAGCTTGGCTTGGGCACACAGAGCTGGAGCTCTCCGAGCACGGCCTGCCAGATAGTTATTGCGTCGCGGATGACCAAATAGGAGCCTCTGTGTACACGCCTGGAAGACCGGGAAGCGCATGGCACAGGCGCTGCTGGGAGACGCGGTCTTGCTCGTGCGAGAAAATGCTCCAGTGAGTTTAGCACCGGAGATGCGCCGTCGGCAGCGAGGATTCTTCGGGTTCCGCGCCGATGTTTTCATGATTTGGGAGGCGGCCCGCGATGGATGCCTGGGCTGCCGGTTGGGAGGCGATGGCTTTGTAGACACGGCACGGCTGAGCGAGCTTGTAATCCCCGCGCTCGCGCCTCCCGGCGGCTAATTGTAGGCGCCGGGAGGGAGCCGTTCTAGCAATGTTCCGTACAGGTCATATGCGGATAACATGCTACATGTCAGTCTAGTTCTTGAACAACTGCAAGGAAACGCCGCTGACCCTAAATACCATAGGTGATTTGGATGTATGGAGTGGCAGATTGCCTCATGGTCATGGACGCTTACCCACCGGGGACGACGGAGGTGGGAAATCGGCGCGGGAGGGCGGGAACCGGCGTCTGATCACTGGATGGGACTGCCTTCGACCCTTCAACAAGTTCAGGAGCCAAGCCCCGGGCGAACGAAACAGCGTAGCCCCTCGTCGGCAGGA
This sequence comes from Dehalococcoidia bacterium, assembly GCA_965261325.1. Lineage (GTDB taxonomy): Bacteria > Chloroflexota > Dehalococcoidia > Lucifugimonadales > CAJWER01. The sequence continues at coordinate 655,757 of CBDHCU010000009.1, read as the reverse complement.
GCTGGCCAGAGGGCCTAGTCGTCGCCCCCACTGGACGAGGACTCGACCCGGCGGAAGGGGAATACCCAGTTGGCAAGCGAGCGGGGGTTGCGCGACTGGACCCAGAGCCTGCCCCGCCCGGAGAATTCCATGATGATCTGGTCGGAGAAGAGGAACGAGCGGATGCGTCCGGCGCGGGTCAGCCTGTAGTCCAGCGAGGGCTCCCACGCTACCGCGTGGCCGTTGTCGATCACGTATGAGCCGTCGACCTCGATCTCCTGGATGTCGCCGTAGGCGTTGAAGAAGAGGAGCCCGCTGCCGGATACCCGCAGTATGAACAGGCCCTCGTTGAAGAGGCCGCGGAGGCCCTGGAAATCGGAGTTCGTCTCTATGCCGGCGGTCGAAGCGAGGTACGCCCCGCGCTCGAGGAGCAGCTCACCGCCATCCATTTCGTAGGCTTGGATGTCCCCCGGCTGCCCCGGCCCGAGGCCGATAGTGCCGGGTGAGCTGCGGGCCGTGTAGGTGTTCTGGAAGAAGCTCTCGCCCCCGCCTATCGCCCGCTTCACGCCGGAGAGCAGGCCGCCCCTGACCGAGGTCTCGACGTCGATGTTGGAGTCCATCCAGGCCATCGCGCCCGCCTCGGTGACGAGCTGCTCGCCCGGCGTGAGGGTAACCTCGAGGAGGCTGTAGCTGGGCTGTGACTCGATCGTGTACTCCATCAAGAACTCCGTGGGGGAAGCAGCGGGCCCAGGGACTTGCCGAACTCCTGCGGGTTGTGGCTCTGGACGTACAGACGCCCTCGGCCCGAGAAGTTCATCGTGAGGCCTTCTCCGGTGAGGAAGGACTGGATCCAGCTCCCGCCCGCCTTGCCGATGGTGTACGTCAGGGAGTCCTCGAAGGCGACGACGTGGCCGTTGTCCACAGTGAGCTCGCCAGCGACCTCGACCTCGGTAATCTTGCCGAAGGCGTTGACCACCAGGGGCCCGACGCCATCGACCAGGAGGAAGGAAAGAGATTCGCCTGACAGGACGCCGCGGAGTCCCTGGAACTGGGTGTCGACATTGAGGTGGGGCGACGAGCCCAGGTAGCTCCCACCGGTGCAGACCCACGCTCCGCGGCCGCTGCAATCTATGACGGCCACCTCGCCTTGGAGGGTGGGCGCGAGGCCCACCTCGGCCGGGCCGCCGCCAATCGCGGTGAAGGTGGAGAAGAAGAAGTTCTCGCCCGCGATCATCCTCTTGATCCCCGACATGAGGCCGCCCGTGTTGCGGCTGCGCGTCGTGACGTCGATGTCCACGTTGCTGGAAGCCCTAAACATCGAGCCCGCCTCGGCCACGAACCGCTCGCCGGGGTCGAGATTGACCAGGGCCCAGCCGAATGCGCCGCTCTGCACTGCTTCTACGTACATATATCCTGCCTAGCCAAGGAACGGGGTCAGCCACGAGGCCGCGCCGCCAAGGGTCCTGGTCTGCAGGTACAGCTTGCCCCTGCCGGAGAATTCCATCACGAGGCCCTCGCCCGAGAGCAGGGTGCTCTTGAGGCTGCCCATACCGCGTATGCTGTAGGTGAGTCCGGGGTCCCAGGCGACGACGTGGCTCGTGTCTACGACGAACGAGCCGTCCAGGTCCTTCTCTACGATGCCGCCGAAGGAGTTGAAGAAGAGCTCTCCGTTGCCGCTGCACTCGACGAAGAAGAGGCCCTCGCCGGAGAACAGCGATCGCAGGCCCCCGAACCTGGTCCTGAGCGTGATGCCGGGGGTGCAGGCCATGAATGAGTCGGCCGTCAGGGTGATGGCCCCCCCGGACAGGGTGCGCTGCACGACCATCCCGGGCCTGGAAGGCGAGAAGGTGACGCTGCCCCCGCGGTCGGTGGTGTACTCGCCGACGAATAGGGACTCGCCGCCGGTCAGCTTGCGGATGAGCGCGGAGGGGAAGCCGCCGAGGAGGCGGGCCTTTACGTCGATCCCGCTGTCCATCCAGGCCATCGCGCCGCTCTCGGCGATGAAGGTCCCGCCGGGGCTTATCTGGACCCGGATCTGACCGTAGTCGGGGTTACCGTCGATTTCGAAGTTCACGTTGGCCGAATGCTATAGAATGTCTAAGACATGCGTCAAGGGTATTTGGATGCGGATCGGCGCCCATTGGACCTGGAGGCCATCTCAATACCTACCCGACCTACCCGAATTGGCGGAGAGCTGCCCTTCGTCAAGCTCAGGGCGAACGGGCTGTTGCGGTTGCTCTTGCCGGGGGGACTCGCCGAAAGCCCTTCTTGCGACAGCACCCATTCACCGTGGTCAGCCTTGTGTAGTATGAGGGCGAAGAAGCGGCTGTGACATTGACATGAGGTTGACGGGGCGAGAATAATACTCCCTGACGGATATAGCCCGGAGTAGCGCATGGTGACCGAACACGAGGGACTCGCCAATGAGTTCCAGTACGTAGCCAATCCCACAGAGCTTGCCCATATCCAAACCCTGTTCGAGGGCAAGGATCCGCTGATGCACGAGACGGCGTACGCGCTGATCACGGGCGACCAGCACGAGGTCGACCGGCTGACGCGCCAGGCGCTCGAAGACGGCTTTTCCGCCAACGACGTGCTCGACGACGGCCTGATCGCGGGGATGGCCGTGGTGGGCATCAAGTTCAGGGACAACATCATCTTCGTGCCGGAGGTCCTGGTGGCCGCAAGGGCCATGAAGGCGGGAATGGCATACGTCGAGCCGATCCTGTCCGAGTCCGGCATCGAGCCCGTCGGCACCGTCATCATGGGCACCGTCAAGGGCGACCTGCACGACATCGGTAAGAACCTGTGCATAATGATGCTGCGCGGCTCCGGGTTCGTCGTACACGACCTGGGGGTCGACACGAGCCCGGAGGAGTTCATCGACGCGGTCGTGGAGCACGGGGCGAAAGTGCTGGGCATGTCGGCCCTGCTGACGACGACGATGCCGAATATGGGCCGGACGATCCAGTCGTTCGAGGACGAGGGGCTGCGCGAGGAGGTGAAGATCATGGTCGGCGGTGCGCCGGTGACCCAGGAGTTCGCCGAGGACATGGGCGCCGACGGCTACGGGAAGGACGCCATCGCCTGCGTCGACATGGCCAAGGAGCTGCTTGCGGCCGAGGCGCTGTCGGGTGACTTCCAGTTGTGAGCCCCCATCCTAACCTTCCCCCTGAGGGGGAAGGGACAAGAAGCAAGGTCGACAGGGCGCGGTACGAGGCCAGCGTCGACCGCCTCTACAACATCTTCAAGGGCATATCCGCGACCGTGGACGAGGTGTCCGCGTGGCGCTGCCCCTACAAGAACGTCGAGGACCGGTGCACCGCGAACTTCGGTTGCCGCAACCAGGACCGCAGCGTCCCGCCGGGCGATCTCTACGTCTGTACGGGCAGCGACAAGCTCGACTATCGCAGCGCCTGGGAAGTCCAGTAAGAGCTCCGAATCCCCACGTGCGCCCGACAGCGAGCTTAATGACAGTCCTCGGCATTCGCGAGCTGACCGAGGATGACGCCGATGACTTCCGCAAACTGAGGCTCAGGGCGTTGAAGGAGCACCCCGACGCCTTCGGGTCTTCGTATGAGGCGGAGAGCGCGGCCCCCCTGGAAGCAGTAGCCGAGCGGTTGCGCCGGAACGCCGAATCCGGGGACTCCTTCACCTTGGGCGCCTATCGGGGGAACAGGCTGGTCGGGGTGGTCGGACTCTTTCGGGAGCCAAGGGAGAAGTTGCGGCATAAGGGTAATATCTGGGGCATGTACGTCCCTTCCGAAGAGCAGGGAAAGGGCATTGGGAAGGCCCTGCTGTCCAGGGCAATCGATCTTGCCAGGCAAATACCCGGACTGGAGCAGCTGCACCTTGCGGTCGTCACCCGCAACAGGCGGGCACGGGGCCTGTACGCCTCGCTGGGATTCGAGACGTACGGAGTCGAGCCAAGGGCGCTCCTCGTGAACGGCGAGTACCTCGACGAAGATCATATGATCCTTCGCATCGGATAAGGCTGAGAACGCCCAGCTCATGTCTCCAATCCTCCACGATAGCCGCAGGCTCGATTCGGTAGTCGGCAGGAGCATCTTCGAGTATGCCGACGCGCTCAGTGTGAGGGTCCCGACCTCGTGCGGGCGGAGCGGCGAGTGCCACGAGTGCATCGTCGAGATCAAGCAGGGCCTCTCCGCCCTGACGCCCCCGACCCCGTCCGAGGCGTTCCTTCGCGGCAGCTACCGGCTGGCGTGCCAGGCGCACGTAACCGACCCGGACGCCGACCTGGAGTTCGCCGTGCTGAGGCGGCAGCCTCGGATACTGACGCACTCGGTGAAGCGGCCCGTGAGACTGGCCCCTGCGGTCGGCCGCAGGGGCGGCGACGTCTACTCCGGCGACCGGCGGCTGGAGGCCTACAGGGGCCAGGTTTACGGCCTGGCGGTCGACGCTGGAACCACGACGGTCGTCATGAACCTGGTTGACCTGGAGAGCGGCGATGTGCTGGCCACGGCGTCGTTCGAGAACCCCCAGAGGTTCGGCGGCAGCGACATCATGCACCGGATCTCCTACGACGGCGGGGACCACGCCGGAGAGCTGAGGCAGGTGCTTCTCTCCTCGATCAACTTCGAGATTGGAGAGATGAGCCGGCAGCTCCGCTTCCACCGCAGGCGCATCTACGACGTGGTGGTGGTGGGCAACGCAACGATGCGGGACATCCTCTTCGGCGTGGACGTGCAGAGCATCGGTCAGAGGCCCTACAAGTCGCTGATCGAGCTGGAGATGGAGCGGGGCGAGCGCGAAGGGACGTCGCTGAATGCGACGGCCCGGGAGTTGGGACTCCGTGTCTTTCCCGGCGCGAACGTGTACGGCGGCCCGCTGGTTGGCTGCCACGTCGGCGCGGACGTCACCGCGGACCTGCTGGCCATCGGCATGGACGAAGAAGAGGATGTCGTCATGCTCGTCGACGTGGGGACGAACACTGAGGTGGTCGTCGGGAACCGGCACGGCATGATGGCCGCGTCGTGCCCGGCGGGCCCGGCGTTCGAGGGGGGCGAGATTACGTACGGAATGCCGGGGTACGAGGGCGCGGTGGAGTCGGTGGAGATCGGGGAGAGCGGCGTGGCCTGCAGGACCATCGGCGGCGTGGAGCCGCAGGGGATATGTGGGTCGGGGCTGGTGGACCTCCTGGCCGAGCTTCGCCGGACGGGGATGATGAACGAGCTGGGGGTGTTCGCGGACGGCGGCAGCGAGTTCGCCTTCGCGCCGGAGCAGGGGATGTCGGTGTCGCGTGCGGACGTGAGCGCCCTGGCCCAGGCGAAGTCCGCCAACTTCAGCGGACAGCGGATCGTGCTGCGGCGTTACGGCGTGACGCCGGGGGAGATCTCGAAGCTGTACCTCGCCGGAGGGTTCGCCAACTACGTGGACGCCCGGAACGCGGCGAGCATCGGCTTCATCGCGGACGCGCCGCCGGAGAGGGTGGAGAAGGTGGGCAACGCGGCCCTGGAGGGAGCGACGCTCATGCTGGTCTCCCGGCAGATGCGTGAGGAGGCGGAGAGGATCGTGCGCCGGATCGAGCACGTGGAGCTGGAGACGACGCCGGACTTCTTCGAGGTGTTCGTGGAGGGGTGCATGTTCAAGCCGATGGCGGAGTCTGAGGCGTAGCGCAGAACGCCCCCATTAACGAGGAGGCCAACGGCGCGTCCTATAATGGGCAGCGAGATGTCCTTCGCCGATGCCATTCGCAGGCTCAACGACCTGAAGCGCCGCAGGCTCATCAGGGACTACGTAGTTATCGGCGCTGTCGCAGCAGCGGCATACGTCGAGCCGGTCCTGACCGAGTATATTGACGTCGTCGTGTTGGTGGATACAGACGATGAGTTTTGGGGGGTCTATCGCCGGGTGGGGGATGGTGCAGAGGGCCTCGAAGGGATGCACCACATCCTCGGAGGCCGCCCAGTGCAGATATTCCCGTCGACCATGAAGCCCATCTATCGAGATGCGCTGACGAAGGCGAGGCAATCGAGAATTGGGAATGTCCGGGTGAAGATCGCGTCTCCGGAGCACCTCGTGATGCTGGCATTGGAGGCGTTCCGCTACAAGGACAAGCTGCGCATAGCGGAGCTGCTGGCGTTGCCGCACACCGACCGGGAGGCGGTTTGGAAGCTGATAGAAGAGTTTGACGATGAAGACGGGACCCTCGCCGAAAGATTCTGCTCCATTGGCTGAGCGCATCTTCGAGGAGAAGGCAAAGTGGCACCGGCGTAAGGCGCGGGCGAGTTTCGCGAGTAAGCTCGCCGTGCTGGACAAGCTGTTCGAGGACGCCAGGCGGCTGCCGAGGCCGGAGGGGGAGGAGGGGTCGTGAGCGTCAAGAACCTGCCTTCGGGCTACGTCCAAACGGGCAGATGGGGCGCCAGCCAGCTGTCGGTATGGGAAATACTGTTGGTGGTCACAATTGGCGGAGCCCTCCTGTATGTCTCGTTCCTGGTCGCGTATGGGGTCACCTGGGCCGCAGCCGGCTCGAACGAGGTCACGTTTCGGGGTGGTGGAACGTTAATCCTGGGGATTATCCTGGGGGGCGCCCTTGGAGGTGCGCTCCACGAACTGGCCCACGCCGCCACGTTCAGCCTGTTCGGCGCACGTCCTGGCTTCGGATTCAAGCCATGGACGAGGATCGGCCCCGTCTTCTACGTGAGCGGCCCCGGCAGCTACTTCAGCAGGGCCGAGTTCGCCATCGTGGGCCTGGCGCCGCCGCCGCTGCTGGCGGTCCTGCTCCTGCCCGTCCTGGCCCTCGCACCCACGGGCGGTCTCATCTACTCCGCAGCGTTGTGGGCCTTCGTGGCGGGCGTCGCCGGGTCGGCGGGGGACGTTATCATTCTCTGGAAGGTGATGCAATACCCTCCCGGCACCTACGTCGAAGACTCGGGCGACGGGTTCGCCGGGTTCGGCCCGGAGGGCGGTCGAGAGCCCCAATAGCAGGCAGGCGGACGTTGTATGGAGCAGGGCCGCATGTTCCCGCGGCAGGGGGACTTGCATAGACCGCCATACCCTGGCTCTATGCCCCCCCTACACACACTCACCAACTCCCTGAATCTCTGTGCTCTCCGTGTTCTATGCGGTGAGACTCGGGTGCGGGTAAATGTGGTCAGAAACGGCTGCATGTTGTACCTTTGGGCGGACAACGTCACCGAGGGGCTGCCAGATGACCAAGAAGGTGCTCATTACCGACTACGTATGGCCGAGCGTCGAGCCTGAGAAGGCCGTGCTGGCCCTGGCGGACGCGGAGGCCGTCGTCGCTCCGGACGGCAGCGAGGACACGCTCGTAGAGATGGCGGGGGACGCCGACGCGATCCTGACCTGCTTCGCGAAGGTGACCGAGCGGGTCGTGCGGGCCGCCGAGAAGTGCGTCGTGATCAGCCGGTACGGCGTCGGCGTGGACAACATCGACGTAAACACGGCGACCGAGCTGGGGATCGCCGTGACGTACGTGCCCGACTACTGCATCCCCGAAGTCTCGGACCACGTGATCGGGATGATGCTGGACTGGAACCGGCGGCTGACGTTCTTCGACCGCGCTACCAAAGTTAAGGGCTGGGGGAGCGAGGGCCTGGGAATGCGGATCATGCGGCTGGAGGGTAAGCGGCTCGGCATTGTGGGGTTCGGCCGGATCGGGCGCGGTGTGGCGGCGAAGGCGCAGGCCTTCGGCCTGGAGGTGCTCGCGTCCGACCCATTCGTCACCCCGGGCTCGGCTGCCTCGAGTGGGGCCCGGCTTGTCGAGCTGGACGAGCTGCTGGGGGAGTCCGACTTCGTGACCATACACTCGCCCCTGATCCCCCAGACGCGGAACATGATCGGGAGGGACGAGCTGGCGATGATGAAGCCGGACGCCTTCCTCATCAACTGCGCGAGGGGCGGGCTGATCGACGAGGACGCGCTGTACGAGGCGCTGACCACGGGAGGGATAGCGGGCGCGGGTCTGGACGTGCTGGTGGACATCGACCCGCCGCTCGACCACCGGCTCATCCAGCTCGGCAACGTGATAGCCACGCCCCACACGGCGTTCTTCTCGCAGGAGGCCGTGCTGGAGCTGGAAGAGAGGGCGGCCGGCGAGGTCGTGCACGTCTTCCAGGGCCAGATGCCCGACAACCTGGTGAACCCGCCCGTGCTGGGGCACGCCCGGACCGAGCTTGCGTGAGGCGGAGCCCGGGATGGCTTCCCCATTCAACCCGGCGCCCCTCCAGTATGGATGCAGGCAGGGACTCGTACCATGATTCGCCACCTGGTTGGGGTGGGCAGCGTGACAGCCTGTTTCCCGGGGGGTGGCGGAGTAGCTTGCCGGGGATGGATTCCTGCCCCCGACTTCTCGGGGGCAGGCTCTTCGCGGGAACGACGGAGGTGGCGGACTTGGGTCGTATTCGATCCTTCAAGTCGGATGACCAGTGTGAGATACAATAGGCTGGGGTGAGACATGTGCGGCGTTAGCGGGATATTTCACAAGAAGGCCACACTTGGGCGGCCCGCGCCGATCGGGCGGGACCTGGTGAGGATGCTGGACTCGCTGGCCCACCGCGGGCGGGACTCGACCGGCTTCACCGTGGCGGGCGAGAGCACGGAGGCGGACCTGATCGTGCGCCTGAGGGCGGCCGGCGCGTCGCCGGAGGAGACGGCCGCGCGTGTGAAGGAGGCGGTGTCGCGCCTGGGTGCGGTGGTCGTTTCGCTGGACGCGCAGGGCGACTTCATCCGGCTCTTCCTGAACTACGAAGGGGAGGCGCCGGAGCTCGCGGGCGTGCTGCTGAACATGCCGGAGATCGAGATACACAGCATCGGCGAGTCCTCGGAGGTCGTGAAGGACGTGGGCACGGCGTCGGACGTGGACGGCAGGCACGGCCTGGCGTCCCTGCGGGGCACACACGGGATAGGCCACGTCCGGCTGGCGACGGAGAGCATCGTCGACATCAACCACGCGCACCCCTTCTGGGCCTACCCCTTCCCGGACGTGACGGTGGTGCACAACGGACAGCTGACGAACTACCATAAGATGAAGCGGAAGTACGAGGACGCCGGGCACCGCTTCCAGACGCACAACGACTCGGAGCTGATCGCGGTGTACCTGGCGGACAAGATGGCGAACGGCGAGACGCTGGAGGACTCGCTGCGGGCCTCGCTGGAGGACCTGGACGGGACGTTCACCTACCTGGTGTCGACGAGGGACGGCATGGGCTGCGCCAAGGACCGGTGGTCTGCGAAGCCGCTGGTCGCGATGGAGACGGATGACGTGGTGGCCGTTGCGTCGGAAGAGGTGGCGCTGCGCAGCGTGTTCCACGAGGAGATCGCTCGGACGGAGCCGCAGGAGGCCGAGGTGATGACATGGTCGAGCTAGACGCGGGTTCGCTGACCACGAGGGAGTTGAACCGGCGCATCAAGGAGCTTGCGGCGGCCGGACAGGATGCCGTCGTGATAAACCCCATGGCCCGGCACAACATCGCCGTCGGCGTGCTTCAGCCGTGCCGGATCCGCATAGCTGGCAGCGTGGGCTACTACTCGGCGAGCATGCTGGACGGTCCTGAGGTCGAGATCGAAGGCAACGCGGGCTGGGGCCTGGGCGAGAACCTGATGAGCGGCAGGATCAGCCTGTCGCGGGACGCCGGGGCGTCGGTTGCGGCGTCGATGCGCGGCGGCGAGATATACGTCGGGGGCAACGCCGGGGCGCGCGCGGGCATATCCATGAAGGGCGGGACGCTGCTGGTCGGCGGCGACTCCGGATTCCTGACCGGGTTCATGATGCAGAAGGGCCGCATCATCGTGTGCGGAGATGCCGGCCACGCCGTGGGCGACTCGATGTACGAGGGGATCATCTACGTGGCGGGCAGCTACGGCTCGCTGGGCAGCGACGCGACGGTGGAGGAGGCAAGCGAGGGGGAGCTGCTGGAGTTGTGGGAGACGCTCGAGAAACATGGGATCGACGAGCGGCCCCACTTCACGAAGATCGCGTCAGCCAAGCGGCTCTACCACCTGGACTCGCTGGAGAGGCTGGAGAAGGCGGCCGTCTGATGGTCTACCAGAGCAGCCAGATCATGCCGCCGTGGGTGTTGGACGACATCCACGCGAAGGCGGAGCTGGGGCGGTACAGGATACGGGGCTTCAGCACCTTCCAGAGGGTGACCCACTTCGACGACCTGACCTTCCTGTCGACGGGTCTCACCCGGTTCCCGCTGGAGGGCTACAAGGAGAAGTGCAGCACGCGCACGGTCATCGGCCACAGGTACGCCGAGGAGCCGCTGGTGCTGGAGACGCCCGTCTACATATCGGGCATGAGCTACGGGGCGCTGTCCGCCAACGCCAAGACGGCCTTGGGCAAGGGCGCGGCGCTGGTGGGGAGCGCAAGCTGCACGGGTGACGGCGGGATGCTGCAGGCCGAGCGGGACGCCGCAGAGAAGCTCATATACCAGGTGCTGCCGAGCCGGTACGGGTTCGATCCGCACCACCTCGTCCAGGCGCAGGCGGTGGAGATCGTGGTCGGCCAGGGCGCAAAGCCGGGCACCGGCGGGATGCTGATGGGCGTGAAAGTGCTGGACCATATCGCCGAGATGCGGGACCTGCCGGCGGGCATCGACCAGCGGAGCCCGGCCCGGCACCCGGACTGGCTGGGGCCGGACGACCTGGCGATCAAGATCGACCAGCTGCGTGAGGCGACGGACCACAGGGTGCCGATTCACGTCAAGCTGGGGGCCTGCCGCGTGACGGACGACGTGAAGCTGGCGGCCAAGGCCGGGGCCGACGCCATAGTGATCGACAGCATGGTCGCGGGGACCGGCGCGTCTGCGGAGGTGCTGCTGGACCACAGCGGCATCCCAACGGTGCCGGCCATCGTGCTGGCGCGGGAGGCGCTGAGGGAGATCGGGCTCTACGGCGAGGTGAGCCTGATCGCGTCGGGAGGGATCCGTGGCGGGGCCGACGCGGCGAAGGCGCTGGCCCTCGGCGCGGACGCCGTGGCGATAGGCATCGCGGCGCTCGTGTCCCTGAACTGCAACCGCGACATACCGGAGGCCGACTATGAGGCCGAGGTGGGCGTGCCGGCGGGGTACTGCCACCACTGCCACACGGGGAAGTGCCCGGTCGGCATCACGACGCAGGACCCGGAGCTGGTGAAGCGGCTCGACCCCGAGGAGGGCGCCGACCGTGTCGCGAACTTCCTGAACGCGATGACCATGGAGATGTCGCTGCTGACCCGCTCGCTGGGCAAGGGCGACGTGCACAGCCTGGAGCCGGAGGACATGGCCGCGCTGACGGTGGAAGCGTCGGCCATGTCGCGAATTCCGTTGGTGGGCACGAACAAGGTCTTCGGCGAGTAGCAGGCATATGAGCGGCCGCCATGTAGCGCCATGTAGCCCAATGCCACCCAACAGCACGGCATAAAGGGCTATACTGAGTTATACCAATTCATTTTGAGCGCGCCGTAAAGCCGTCATTCCCGCGAAGAGCCTGCCCCGTACGCGATACGGGGCGGGAACCCACTCCCTGGCCGCACATCTACGGCGGCATCACGGCGAATTGGTATTACTAGGAATCTCCATGAACGAGATTAGGCTCAAGAACTTCCGGTGCTTCCGCGACCAGCAGACGGCGCGCCTTGCGCCACTGACGCTGCTCGTCGGTGAGAACAGCACTGGCAAGACATCCTTCATGGCCATGGTTCGGATCCTCTCGGATATGGCTTACGGCCTTCGGAACCCTGATTTCAAAGAAGACCCCTACGATCTTGGAAGCTTCGATGAAATCGCTCATCATCGAGGTGCTGGAGGTGGTCGGGCTAACGAATTCGAGGCGGGGTTCAATGCCAAGCCGCGTAAGAGGGATCCGGTCAGCAAATTTGACTTCACGTTTGGTAAGGATGGAACTACACCTGTCACCATAAGGCGTCGTCTTTCTCGTGGCAGGACTTGGATCGATGAGGCCTTTGCGAAGAGAGAACCCTATGTGCTCCGAATCGGAACCAGTAATGGGACGTGGGAGGTTCAAGTCCCGACTGAAGTCGAAGTCCCGTTGGTCTCTGAAGAGGATATGATCGTCCCTCCGTACTACTTCCTGTTGAAACGATTTGGTAGCGACAGAGTGGAGGGGTTTGATTTTGTGCCACTGGCAGGTGCTCCCTCCGTCAGTTCCACGGACCGCAGACGTCTAAACAATCTAGCCCGTCGCCACATTCATAGCCAGCGCCCATTTGCAAGCGCTCCGGTTCGATCGAAGCCTCGCCGCACCTACGATCCTTCCCGGCCTACGCCAGACCCGGAAGGCGACTACGTCCCCATGTATCTCGCTGATGTGTTTTCACGGGACAAGGAGACGTGGGTAGCCCTCAAGAACCTGATCGAGGACTTTGGGCAGATTTCAGGCCTTTTCGACGAAATCTCCATAAAGCGGCTGGGCAATAGAGACAGCGAACCTTTCCAAGTACAGGTACGGAAGTTTGGGGGCAGACGAAAGGGTCCTATGCGCAATTTGATTGATGTGGGATACGGCGTCAGCCAGGTGCTGCCTGTGATTACGGAGTTGTTGCGAGAGGATGCGCCGCACATGTTTCTTTTGCAGCAGCCGGAGGTACACCTTCATCCCAGCGCGCAGGCTGCTCTCGGGAGCCTATTCTGCGAAGTCGCCGGGCCGGACCGCAAACTGGTGATCGAAACCCACAGCGACCACCTGATAAACCGGGTGCGTATGGACGTCCGTGACGGCAAATCGCCGCTGCTGCCCGACGACGTATCCATCCTTTACTTTGAGCGGGAAGACCTTGACGTCAAGATTCACTCTCTGGGGATCGACGAAGAAGGGAACATCCTGAGTGCGCCCGGCAGCTACGGCAGATTCTTCATGGAAGAGACGGCCAGGTCTCTGGGACTCTGACATGTGCGCGATCCTGGATGCGAACGTGGTAGCCGAAGTGTTTGGCGCAGATCAACCGCCAGCGGGGAAGGGGTTCTTCGACTGGATCAACGAGAGAGGAGGGCGGTTGGTGGTCGGAGGAAGGTTGCGTGGAGAACTACAGAGGGGCTCAGACGGCTACAGGGAATGGTTTGATCGGGCTGTACAGTACGGGAGAATCAGAATCAAGAATGACTGCAAAGTCAATGCAAGAGCGGTGGATCTGCAGGCCGAGGTATCGTTGAGATCGAACGATCCCCACATTATCGCCTTGGCTCAACTCAGCGGAGCCCGCCTGCTCTATTCCAACGATAGCGACCTGCAGCGGGATTTCAAGGACAAAAGCCTCATCGATAATCCTCGAGGTCGGGTCTATTCGACACTCAAGAACAAGGAATTCACACGTAGCCGAGAGAGGCAACTTGTCTCCCAGGATGAGTTGTGTCGATTCGACCGATGAACAATGACCTCAGCCTCGCTGTACTTAGAGCCTATCCGATAACCTTAATTGTTCTTGGTGAGTATCCGAGACTTTGCATAAACTTTCTCCATTCTACTTGAGTGGAGGAAAGACATGTCGGAGATCGATCATGGAGGCGTAGGCGCTGATTGGCGGATTCCCGATGCTCTGTGGGAGAGGATTGAGCCGATATTGCCTGCGGAGACGGCGGGTCCGAAGGGCGGGAGGCCGTGGAAACCTGCCCGCCAGTGTATGGATGGGATCTTCTACTTGCTGCGGACCGGCTGCCAGTGGAAAGCGTTGCCTCGGACGTTCGGTGCTCCGAGCACTGTGCATGACAGGTTCCAGCGTTGGCGAGTCGCCGGAGTCTTCGAGGAGTTGTGGGAGCGGGGGTTGTCTGAATACGATGAGGTGCAAGGGATAGATTGGCAGTGGCAGGCAATGGATGGAGCCATGACAAAGGCTCCGCTCGGGGGGTAAGGGCACTGGCCCGAACCCTACAGACCGGGGTAAGAAGGGTACCAAACGCAGCCTGTTGACTGAGGGGAACGGTATTCCCATAGGGGTGAGTGTGGATGGAGCCAACCGCCACGACATGAAGATGGTTGAGGCGACATTGGAATCTATAGTGGCACAACGTCCGGTTCCCCGGCCTGCACAACCTCAGCGGCTGTGTATGGACAAGGGCTATGACTTTGCTGAAGTCGAGCAGTTGGTGGCTCGGTACGGATACACAGCGCACATCCGCAGCCGAGGCCAGGAGCGGAAGGAACAACAGACCCTTCCAGGTTACCGCGCCCGCCGTTGGGTGGTCGAGCGCAGCCATAGCTGGCTGAATCGATTCAGACGCCTGCTCATCCGTTGGGAGAAGCGTTTGGACAACTATCTGGCTATGCTGCACTTTGCTTGTGCCTGGATAACATTTCGCGCTGCTGGAGTTGTCGGATAGGCTCTTAGCCGGCGTGGGGTACTGTAGCCACTGCCACACGGAGAGGTGCCCGGGTGGGCATTACGACGCAGGACCTGCACTGGGACTACGACGGCGAGGCTGAGGTCCTGTACATCTCGGTCGCATCGCTGACGCCGGCGATGGGTATCGACATAGGAGAAGGCGCAGTCGTCCGGTACGACGAGGGGCAGGGCGAGGTTGTGGGGATCTCCATCGTGGGACTCCGCGAAAAGATGCTGCGCGAGCTGTAGATGCCTGTGGCTCCTGTGGAGCCGCGAGGGCCTGTTCACGCTCATATCACATGTCGCGGGCCTTTGGGTTGACGGCGAGATCGCCGACCACGCTGAGGTCGAGGCGTCCATTCAAGAACGTTATGGCGTCGACTACGCCACGTTCGAGCTCATAGCGGACAGGCTGTTGGACTACTCAGCGCTCCTGCGTGACCCAGACACAAATCTGCTCACCTACGTCTTCGGCTATGATGAGGGTCAAGGCATGATCAGCCTAGGTGAAAGGATAGCGGAGAATCAGTACGATGACTAAACTCTACGGCGTCGCGGCACTGCTGGGATTGGCAACGTTGGCCTGTGCGCAACTCTCCCCGGAGGAAGAGTACAGTCAGTGGTTTGCGCGGAATCTCCAGTATGTAGAGGACGCCTACCAAGGTTGGAATGCGGCTTTTCCTGAGCCGACCGACTCACCAGAGTTCGCTTACATGCTGGAGCCTCAATTCCGAGCAGCAATCAAGAAGGAGGTCGTCAGGCCCTTAGCAGTACTGGTTGAGCGTTTGAGCAACCCGCCTACAGGTGCCCCTTCACAGGAGCAGGCCCTAGACTCATTCCTAGAGTCGCATAGGCAGTTCAGCACGTGGGTTGAGGTGCCCATCGAGGAGCCGCCTACTATCGAGAATATACAGGCCATCAAGGAGTATGACTACACTATGGGTATACAGAACCTAATGGATGGTATGATGGCGTGGGCCTACGGCGCCGTCTACCTGACCGAGGTTGCTCCAGAAGGTTTTGACCACAGCAGCTACGAAGGTGTCAGTATAGCGGTCACCTCCTACCGTAATAAGCAGCAGTCCGACTAGCTCTCAGTCCACTCGTAGATGGGATGCCGCCACGCTTCTGTGGTATGTCTGCCATCAGCGTCCTTCAGATTGCCTGCTGAGTACCTGACCTACGTTGATTCTCCGAGTCCATCCAGCAGGCTGCGCGTACTAACACCAGTAGTATCGTGACGTACCCAAATGCCGCTGGTCGAATAGTCCGCCCAAGCACCTCTGAACGATGAGATGTCAGGCTTAGCAGACCAGGTGATGGCAAACTTGCGTTCTGAACTGAAGGTAGAGGAGCACGAGATCGCCAGCTATATCAGGAGATTCATGGGGTGAGACGCGGCGACTATCGGCTCATGCTAGGAGTCGCCACCTTCGCAGGGCGACTTGCTGGGGCCGTCCAGCCGGGACTGGGGTGCTAGCCGCCCACCAAAACCGTGCGGCCCCTCCTGGACGACTCCTTGGCGGCTTCGACTACCTCCAGCATGTGGACGGATGACTCGATGGGGCTGGGGGCCGGGGAGCCGTCCCTTGCGGCCTTCAGGAAGTCCGAGAAGAGGCGCTCGGCCATGACTCCCCCGTATACCTCGGAATGGGGCACGTCGAAGGTGGAGTGTCTTGCTCCGCCCGTCTCCCATCCGGGCGCTTCGCTCCACATCGAGTAGGCGAGCCCGGACTGGTCGCCGTCGAAGCTGCGCGGCGACCACGGAGTCGAGAAGGGCACCTGCAGGTAGCCCCTGGAGCCGCGCAGGGCGATTAACGAGTCGTCCGGATTCTTGCCGGGGCCGGCCATGAGGTATCCGGCGTGGAGGGTGCCCATCGCGCCGCCGGCCATCCTGAAGACGACCATGGCCGTGTCCTCCACGTCCACGGGCTCAGGGTTCTGGTTGCCCGTCATGGCCGTGACCTCGACGATGCGGTCGCCGGTGATGAAGTTGAGGAGGTCCAGCAGGTGGCAGCAGAGCCACGACAGGATGCCGCTGCCGGCGTACTCGCTCCTGAATAGGTAGTTCGTGCTGGGGCGGCGGTACCTGAGCTGGGACGTGAGCATCCGCATCTCCACCGCCCACAGCTCGCCCAGGCCTCCCTCGGCGAGGGCCCTCCGAGCCTCCAGGGCGGCAGCGGAGTAGCGCCACTGGAACATCGCGCCCGCAGTGACGCCCTTGGACGCGGCGAGCTCGGCGACCCCCCGCATGTCGGCCGCGCGGGTGGCGGCGGGCTTGTCGAACAGGACCGGCACGCCGGCATCGACGATCGTCCGCAGAGTGGGCGGGCCCAGGTCGGGCCGCACGCAGACACCCACGGCGTCGAGGGGCCTGCCCAGGAGCTCAGACAGGCTGCGGCTCTTCGACGCGACCTTGGAGGAGAGGGACGAGATCGAGTCCAGGTCCGCCTCGTCCGCTATGGTGCAGACGTGGACCGACTCGACCTCCGGGAGCTTGTCCCAGACGAGGATGTGGCCGTTCTCGTGGCCGTGGGACGAGACTACGCCGACGTTCAGGCCCATGGCGCCGCACCTCGGAAGTTCATTGTCGAGAGGAGTCACCCTCACCCTGGCCCTCTCCCGTCGAGGGAGAGGGAACCCCGGTTCTATACGCCGTTGAAGATGGACTGGTCCCAGTCGACCCACTCCATGATGCCGCTGGCCTCGGTCTGCCGCCTGATGTGCTCCTCGAACTCCGGAGTCACATCGGCCTGGCCCGGGAAAGGTGGCCCGGCGTCGAGTCCCAGGGACCTGAGGATGACGAGGGCGTTGGGGCCGTCGGCGACCATGTTCTTGCGGGGGGCCGGCGGGGCATCGGGGTCGTACGCAGGGTCGAAGCGCACCTGCTTGTGGAGGGCGTCGAGCTGCTCGTAGTCGCGAGCCTCCATGAGGGCAGTCTGGTGGAGGGAGAACCTTGGGGCCGCGTTGCCGAGCACGTCGATGTAGCCCTTCATCCCGAAGCGCGTGCCCATCGAGAAGAAGAAGCGGTTCTGGATGAGCTTGATGCGGTCGCCGAATATCTGCGCGAAGCCCAGGTAGTCCTCCGTGGACGGGGCGCTCCACTTCATGCCGTCGACGTTCTCCAGGTCAGTCAGTCTGTCCAGGAGCCCGCGGCTGAAGGAGTAGGCGTTGGGGATTACCCAGAAGCTGTTGTAGAGTACGATGCCGATGTCCGCCCGGTCGTTCACGTACTTGTAGTGGAGGAATATGTCGTCCTCGGATGGCGTGGAGTAGTGGGGCGGCGAGAGCAGGACGAAGTCCACGCCCGCATCCGCGGCGACCTGGCACTTCCGGGCCGCCGTGCGCGCGCTCAGCTCGGCGACCATGACCATGACGGGGGCCTCGCCGCGGGCCTCCTCGACCCCAAGTTTGGCCAGGGTGGCGAACTCGTCGTCTTCCAGCATGTACGTCTCGCCCACCCCGCCCGCAATCAGCAGGACGGCGCGGCCTTCCTTCATGCCTTGGTCGACTGCCCAGCGCAGGTGAATGCGCTGGCGGTCGAGGAGCAGGTTGTGGTCCTCGTCGCTAAAGACGGGGAGGGAGAGTATGGAACCGGCGAGGCGGTCTCTGCGCTGCGTACCCATCGCGTTCTCCTCTATCCGATATGACGGCTATGCGAGTATGTCTGGGTCCCAGTCGACCCACTCCAGGATGCCGCTCTCGTCGATGACCCTCTTAGTGTGGTCGACGTATGCCTGCGACGGCTGCGCCTGGGCCGGGAAGTTCGCGCCCGTCTCGAGGCCCAACAGCCTCCACCTGAGCCGCCCGAATACGCCGTCGGCGACGGACGCGAAGGCCGGTACGCCAGCAGCCGTGTTGAGCCTGTTCTCGGCGTCGAAGTGGAGCGCGTAGAGCAGGTCGTCGAGCTCGTCGTACCGCTCCTCGCGGATAAGCTCCAGCTTCTTCAGGGACAGCCGCGGCGCGGCGTTGCCGTAGAAGTCGACGAAGCCCTTCATGCCGTGGCGAGGACCGAGGGAGTTGGCCATGCCGTTGTCCATGAAGGCGAACTGGTCCGCGAACAGCCTCAGCATGCCGACGTAGTGGGCGGCGCTGGCCGAGCTCCACTTGAATCCGACGACGTGCTCGAGGTCCGTCATGCGCTCCATGAGGCCTCGGGTGATCTCGAAGACGGGGGGAGGCGTGGCCCAGAAGTTGTTGTAGTTCATGATGCCGATGTCGGCGTGGTCGTTGATGTGCTTGGTGAAGATGTAGACGTCGTCCTCCGACGGACAGGAGTAGTGGGGGAGGCCCAGCTCGAGGAAGTCGATCCCCGCATCGGCGGCATATTTCGCCCGGCGGGCGGCCTTGCGGACGTTGAGGTCGAATATGCCGACCATGGTTGCTATCTTGCCGCCGGCCTCGTCCATGAGCGTGTCGATGAGGGCGAAGAGCTCGTCGTCCTCGAGGTAGTAGCCCTCCCCATAGCCGCCTGCCACCATGAGGATTCCAGCGTCGCCGGTGATTCCCTGGTCCATGAGCCACCTGATGTGCTTGCGCTGCCTGTCCAGGCGGAGGTTGTGGCTCTCGTCGGTGAAGGTCGGTAGGGAGACGAGGGCCCCGGCCAGCTTGTCGATCCTGCTGTCGGTCATGTGAACCTCGATTCGGGTCTATAATGGCGGTCCCAGTATAGCGGTATGTCGGCACGGGCGCGAGGGACCGCGGGAGGCATTTCTCAACTGGCAGGTGATGCAAATCGCGTGTCGAAAGGGCCTTCTGGTGCTCTGGCCCCGTTTCTGAGCGCTGTGAAGAAGGGGATGGATTCCCGCCCCCGTCTGCACGGGGGCAGGCTCTGCGCGGGAATGACGGTCTGGATGGCCTGCGCCTTTAGAGAGTACGAACAGCAGTAGGAGGGGTGACATGAGCACAGTCGAGGTTTCTGACGATATTGTAGACCGGTTTAGGAGGGTCGGAACGGCCACTGTCTACAGCGCGGTGAGCCAGCGGGGCTACCCGCACTGCTTCATGAAGGGCGTGAACTGCTACACGCCGGGCATGAGGGTGGTCGGCAGGGCCCGGACGCTGCAGTACGTGCCGTTCCGGCCGGACATCGACGAGGAGTCGGGGCACGGCGAGGAAGCGCTCGAGTACCGGGCAATGGGGTCCTGCGGCCCCGGTGACGTGCTGGTGGCGGGGACCCACCGGAGCGTGGAGCTGGCCATAGCGGGCGACGTGATCCTGCTGCACCTGAAGATTATGCAGGCCGAGGGCGTGATCACGGACGGTGGGGTACGGGACCTGCCCGCGGTGAAGGAGTACGGCTACGGCATATTCGCGGGCGGCATCACCGCCGCGGGCCGGGCCGGCATGACCACGTCGGCGGAGGGTGTCGACGTGGTGTGCGGAGGCATCACCGTGAGGCCTGGAGACGTGATCGTCGCGGAGGACCACGACATCGTGTGCGTGCCGAAGCAGATCGCCGAGGAGGTGATCGACTGGGCGGAGGAGCACGAGGAGCTGGAGGAGGTCGTGAAGGGCATGATCCTGGAGGAAGGGTGCCCTCCGGGCAGGTACTACAACGCGGAGACATTCGAGCGCCTGGAGAAGGAGCGCCGTCAACCCAGATCCACCACCTAATTTGGACGGATGGCGTGACGGACTGCCTCTGAGGCTATGGCTGTGCACCTTGCCGGGGATGGGTTCCCGCCCCCGACTGCTCGGGGGCAGGCTCTTCGCGGGAATGACGGAGGTGGGGGATTTGGGGTCAATAGGCTCGGTTGCACTCGATGTCAGCCTGAATCTCCGAATTGTCTTGACTGGTATTTGGGGCGTCTGATAGATTGACTGTGCAGGCTGAACCGAAAAGGAGACCACCTCTACACACCGATGAATTCGCTACGGCGCCGCTCGAGAGCCCTCTGGGCGGGCCTCACCTTTCTCTCCATTCTGCTCCTGACGGCCTGCTACCCCGACAACCCGCAGTCGACGTTCGGCGTGTCGGGTCCTGTCGCACAGTCCCAACTCAACCTCTTCTTCTGGATATTCTGGGCGGCCGTCTTCGTCTTCGTGGTGGTCGGCGGCATCCTGATGTACATGACCATCCGGTTCAGGCGGAGGCCGGGAGACCCGGACCCCGAGCAGGTCCACGGCAACACCCCGCTGGAGATAGGCTGGACCATCGCCCCGGCGCTCGTGCTGGTCGTGATAGCGGTCCCGACCGTGCTAACCATATTCGACAACCTGAACAGCCCCGACCCGGACGCGCTTACCATCGACGTGACGGGCCACCAGTGGTGGTTCGAGTTCGAGTACCCGCACCCGGATGGGGAATCGAGCGTCATCACGGCGAACGAGCTGCACATCCCAGTGGGCGAGGTGGTGAACATCAATCTGGACTCCAAGGATGTCCTCCACAGCTTCTGGATCCCGAAGCTCGCGGGCAAGGTCGACCTGGTGCCTGGCAACAACAACTTCATGTGGATCCAGGCCGACGAGGCCGGTGAGTACCTGGGGCAGTGCGCGGAGTTCTGCGGCGAGGCGCACGCCCTGATGAAGTTCAGGGTGGTAGCGGAGCCGCGAGGCGACTTCGATACATGGCTGGCGGGGGAGGCCGCGGACGCCGGGGACCCCGTCGACCCGCTGGCCCAGCAGGGCAAGGCCCTGTTCGAGGGCAGCAAGGCGCAGTGCTGGTCCTGCCATACGGTCACAGGGTCGTCCAAGTCGCGGGGCCAGACGGGGCCAAACCTAACCCACGTGTGGAGCCGCAGCCATATGGCGGCGGGCGTGATCGAGACTACGCAGGAGAACCTGCGGCAGTGGCTCGAGAACCCGCAGTCGATCAAGCAGGGGACGATCATGTACAGGGACGCAAAGATATACAACGACCCTGAGAACAAGCTCACCGACGCCGACGTGGCAGCCCTGGTGGCCTATCTGCAGACGCTGGACTAGGCGGAGCCGAGGGATGGAGACTATACAGGCTATAATGGACGGCGACAGAGCAACGTCCACCGGCAAGGGGGTCGCGCTATGACAACCCTAGCTATTCCGATACCGAGACGACCGGTACACCCGACGGGTGTGTGGGGCTGGATCACGACGATCGACCACAAGCGGATCGGCATCCTGTACGGGGTGACCGCCTTCATCATGTTCATCACGGGAGGGCTGGAGGCGCTCTACATGCGCGTTCAGCTGGCCCGTCCGGAGCAGGACCTGGTCACCCCGGAGGTGTTCAACCAGCTCTTCACGATGCACGCGACCACGATGATCTTCCTGGCGATCATGCCGATGGGCGCGGCGTTCTTCAACTACCTGATCCCGCTGCAGATAGGCGCACGGGACGTGGCGTTCCCGAGGCTCAACGCGTTCAGCTACTGGACCTTCCTGAGCGGCGCACTGATCCTGAAGCTCAGCTGGTTCCTGGGCGGCGCTCCCAACGCCGGGTGGTTCGGCTACGCGCCGATTACCGGCACCCAGTACAACCCGGGCCACGGGATCGACTTCTGGATCATGAGCCTGCAGGTGCTGGGCATCGCGTCACTGGCCGCAGCGTTCAACTTCATTGTTACGATCGTCAACATGCGTGCGCCCGGCATGTCGCTTATGCGGATGCCGCTGTTCACGTGGATGACCCTAGTCACGTCGTTCCTGCTCGTCCTGGCGTTCCCCGTAATCACGGTGGCCCTGATCGAGCTGATGTTCGACCGGTTCTTCGGCATGAACTTCTTCGTGCCGGCGAAGGGGGCGAACCCGCTGCTGTGGCAGCACCTGTTCTGGATATTCGGACACCCCGAGGTCTACATTCTCATCCTCCCGGCGATGGGGATCGTCTCCGAGGTGATTCCCACGTTCTCGAGGAAGCCGCTGTTCGGCTATCCGGTGGTGGTGCTGTCCGGGGTCGTGATCGGGTTCATGGGCTGGATGGTGTGGAGCCACCACATGTTCACGGTGGGCCTGGGGCCGGTCGCCAACTCGGTCTTCGCACTGACGACGATGGCAATCGCGGTCCCAACAGGGGTCAAGATATTCAACTGGATGGGGACGATGTGGAAGGGGTCGATCTCGTTCACGACGTCGATGCTCTTCGCCCTGGGGTTCATATGGCTGTTCATCATCGGCGGGCTGAGTGGGGTGATGCACTCCTCGGCGGCGTCCGACGCCCAGCAGCAGGACACCTACTTCATCGTCGCCCACATCCACTACGTGCTGTTCGGCGGTAGCATCATGGCCCTCCTGTCGGGGGTCTACTACTGGTTCCCGAAGATAACGGGCCGGATGATGGACGAGACGCTGGGGAAGATAAACTTCTGGCTGGTGTTCGTCTCGATGAACATCACCTTCTTCCCGATGCACTTCATCGGCCTGGACGGGATGCCCCGGCGCATATACACCTACGACCCCGACATGGGCTGGAACATGTGGAACATGGTCGCGACGGTGGGGTCCTTTGCCCTGGCGTTCTCGATCCTGGTGTTCATCGTCAACGCCGTGCGCAGCGCGAGGAAGGGCGAGCTGGCTGGCGGGGACCCGTGGGACGGAAGGACCCTCGAGTGGTCCATATCCTCGCCGCCGCCCGAGTACAACTTCGCTCAGATACCCACGGCCCGCGGCATCGACACCTTCTGGATACAGAAGCGGGAGGGAGTCCCCGCCGTGCCTGTGGCCGGAGGCTCCGGCGAAGACAACGGCCACGGGATCCACCTTCCGCAGCCGTCGTACTGGCCCTTCCTGGCATCGTTGGGGCTGTTCGTCGGCGGCTACGGGCTGGTTTACTTCCACTCGGTGATAGGCATCGCATTCGCCTCGGCCGGGGCGATGTTGACCATGGTGTCGGTCTACGCGTGGTCATTCGAGCCCGTGAACGACCCTGAAGAGGAGCACTAGGCTTGGCAGAGGCTGCGGTAGCCCACGGAGAGCACGAGGAGACGTCCACAGGCCTGAACCACAGGAAGCTCCTGATGTGGGCCTTCCTGGGTTCGGACTGCATGTTCTTCGGCTCCCTGATCGCGACGTACGTCGTGTACCAGGGCAAGAGCAAGGTCGGGCCGTTCCCCGAGGACGTGTTCAGCATCCCGGTTACGTCGGTGAGCACGTTCGTGCTGCTGATGAGCAGCATGAGCATGGTGCTGGCCTACGCTGCCCTCACGCGGGGGAACATCAAGGTCTTCCGAGTATGGCTCTTGTCCACGGCAATCCTGGGAATGACGTTCCTGGGCTTCCAGGTGTTCGAGTTCAGGGACTTCGCCAACCACGAGGTCGAGTTGGAATGCGCCCACCTGGAGCCTGAGAAGCTCTCCCAGTTTGAGAAGACGTTCGTGGACCAGTGCACGGAGGGCGTGGAGGAGTTCAAGGAGCAGCACGGACTGACTCCGAGGACCAACCTTTTCGGCACGACGTTCTTCACGCTGACGGGGTTCCACGGGGCGCACGTGACGCTGGGCGTGATCTGGCTGCTGTCCATCCTGTTCCATTCGTTCCGCGGGGGCGTGCGGCCGGAGACGAACTTGGACGTGGACCTGGCGGCGCTCTACTGGCACTTCGTGGACGTGGTGTGGATCGTGATCTTCACGGTGGTATACCTGTTCGGCGTGTTCCCGGGGATATAGGCTAATGGCAGAAGATACGCACACCCACGAAGGCGCTGCGGAGGTCCATACGGGACACCCGACGCCGATGACCTACTTCAAGGTGGCGATGATCCTCTCGGCCATCACCGCCGCGGAGGTGGCGATCTTCTACGTCGAGGACCTGGGCCACGGCATCATCCCTATCCTGATAGTGATGTCGGCGGCCAAGTTCGCGCTGGTGGCGATGTTCTACATGCACCTGCGATATGACGCGAAGCTGTTTTCGGCGTTCTTCGTCAGCGGCCTGGCCCTCGCGTTCACCATCGGCACCGCGCTGCTAGCCCTGTTCAAATTCTTCGTTTGAGGACGGGCCGTGGAGTCGATTTGGACCCACTGGCACGCGCACCCCGACGTTCTCATAGGGTTGGCCATCCTCGAGGGCGCTTACCTTCTTGGGGTCGGGCCCATCCGGCAGCGCTACAAGCTTGCCGAGTCGGTGGACCCTCAGCAGGTGGCGACCTTCACCCTGGGCGTCCTGGTCATATTCTTCTCGCTGCTCTCGCCCCTGCACATCCTGAGCGACCAGTACCTGTTCAGCGCGCACATGCTGCAGCACGTGCTGCTGACGCTCGCCGCGCCGCTGCTGCTGCTGCTCGGGACCCCGGACTGGCTCGTACGGCGGCTCCTGCGGCCCGACTGGGCGTTCATAGCCGCGAGGGTCACGCTGCATCCGGTCGTGGCCGTGGTGCTGTTCAACGTCGTCTTCTCGGTCTGGCACCTGCCCGCACTGTACGAGCTGTCGGTGACGAGCCGCCCGGTCCACATCGGCGAGCACCTGCTGTTCATTGCCACGGCGGTGATCATGTGGTGGCCGCTGATGAGCACCATGCCGGAGCTGCCCAGGCTGTCTTACCCGCTGCAGATGGTCTACCTGTTCGTGATGTCGCTGGCCCAGATCATCGTCTTCGGCGCGATCACCTTCGCGCCGGAGCCGCTGTACGAGTGGTACGTGAACGCGCCGCGCATATGGTCGCAGACCGCGCTGGCGGACCAGCAGATAGGCGCGGTCATCATGAAGGTTGGGGGCGGGCTGCTTTTCATAACATTGTTGATCATCGCCTTCTTCCGCTGGTACGGCGCGGAGCAGAAGAAGGAAAGGGCCGAGGCCGCCGAGCTCGGAATCTCCCGGGAGTAGGAGCAACATGAAGAACAAGCTGGACACGATGGTGGTGCTGTTCCCCGTGATGTCGGTGCTGGTGATCGTGCTGATTGCAGGCGGCCTGGGGACGATATTCTCGGTAATCCACGAGACGACCCACAGCGAGTTGGGGGTCATCGTACTCGGCGTGGGGCTCGTGGTGGGTGTGCCCGCCGCGGCGGCGCTGGCGCAGAAGAGGGTGGAGCGGGAGTAGCGCCCCGGGGAGCTGCGCCCGTGGGGAAGTCGCAGGTGCGGGCGTCCCTTCTCGTAACTGCCGCAGCGCTGCTCATAGGGGCGGCGCTCTCCTGCGGTGGGGCCGAGCCGCTGTCCGGGACGGTGTTCGACCCCGTACGGGAAGCGCCTCCCTTCGATCTGTACGACCAGCACGGCAGGCCCGTCTCACTAGACACTTACGACGGCGGCGTGACCGTCGTCACCTTCCTGTACACCTACTGCCCGGACGTCTGCCCCGCCGTGACCAGCCGCCTGCGGGATGCGCAGCAGCTCCTGGGCAAGGATGCAGCACGGGTCGACTTCGTGGCCATCAGCGTCGACCCTGAGCGTGACACGGCCGACAGGGCCCGCGAGTATCTCGACGCCTGGAGCCTCGACCGGCGATGGGCGTTCCTGGTCGGGAGCGAGCAGGAGCTCTCGTCCGTCTGGAGGAGCTACTTCGTCGACCCCGCGCAGATCGCGTGGGCCCGGGGCGAGCCGACCGTGACGCCTCAGACCGCGGGCTCGGATAGGGGCGTGGACGCGCTGCTACGGGACATCGCGGTCAGGTACGAGGTCACCCACGCCGCGCCCGTGTACCTGCTGGATGCCGAGAAGCGGATGCGCGTGCTGTTCACCCCGCCGCTGAATCCCGAAGACGTAGCCCACGACATCCGGCTGCTGCTAAAGTGAGGGTCTGTCAGGATCAGGATCTTCATGATTGGGGGATTGGCGGGAATGGGGACCTGGTATCACGGCTCCCAGAGAGCGCGGAGATGAGGAGGAAGCAGGAGGAGAAGGGCGAAATGTCGTTCGCGGAGTCGTCTGACTGATGGGCGAGGACCGCGCCGAGCTCGTAGAGGCGTGGCTCCGGGAGGAGCGGCAACCCTTCACCGGCTGGGACTTTTCGTACTTGGATGGCCGGATGGCAGGGGAGCGCGAGCCTTGGTCTTACATGGGTCGAGCTGGCGAGCTCATGCGGCGTGCATCGTCGGTGATCGACCTGGACACGGGCGGGGGCGAGAGGCTGCTGGGGCTGCGGGAGCATTGGCCTGGGAGGGTCGTCGCCACCGAGGACTACGCGCCGAACTTCGAGCTGGCGAGCGAGCGGCTTTCGACCCTGGGCGTGGAGGTCGTGAGGACTGCGGTCTCCGATACCGGGCCCATGCCCTTCGGGGATGGCGAGTTCGACCTGGTGCTTAACCGGCATGCGGCCTTCAATTCGAGCGAGGTGGCCCGCGTCCTGTCACACGGCGGCACGTTCCTGACCCAGCAGGTGCACGGGATGTGGTTGTGGGACATGCAGGCGGCCTTCGATGCAACGCCCTTGTTTCCAGACGTCTCGGCGGCGAAGTACGTGCCGCTGCTGGAAGCGGCCGGGCTGACCATGACGGCCGTCGAGGAGTGGGAGGGACGGCTCGTGTTTGCGGACGTGGGCGCGATCGTCTACTACCTGAAGGCCATTCCGTGGGAGGTCCCCGGGTTCACGGTGAAGACGCATCTCAGGTACCTGTTCGCCCTCCAAGAGAGAGTGGAGACAGGCGAGGAGCTGGGGTTCCACGCGGCCAGGTTCTTGTTGGAGGCTAAGAAGCCGGAGGGTGATTGAGGTGGGACGCTGCGGGGGCCGGCGTCCTTCAGGTCGAGCCCCGACCGCTCGCTGTCGTGGCACGGCAAGTACGCACGGGGTTGCAGTATATGTGCGGCCAGGGAGTGGGTTCCCGCCCCGTATCGAGTACGGGGCAGGCTCTTCGCGGGAATGACGGCTTTACGGCGCGCTCAAAATGAATTGGTATAAGGTCCGGAATCTCAAGGTGGTCACAGGAGGGCATTGGCCAGAGTCGCCACGAAACCACCGTAGTGGGGATGAAGGTTCCGGTCGATTGTGAAGCCCAAGCTCTTGGCCAAACTGATGGACCTAGTGTCGTCCGCATCCACGTGATTGACAATTCGTGACAGCTTCATTCTCCTAAACGCATACTCGATCATCGCCTCACTCGCTTCCCTCTCGTATCCCCTGCCCCAATACTGCTCATCCAAGACGCACGCCAGGTCGACCTCCCATCTGACGTAAGGTGAGTTCGCGTCCTCCGGGAAGACCATCCAGTACGTGTGAGCGGCGGGCCCCAGGCTGATGTGGCCCAGCAATGAATCATCCGCCTTCTGGACCACAGCCCATGACCCAAGGCCATCGTAGGCCCATGTGTGGCGTATTCTGGCTCCCTGAGGAGACTCTTGGGCGAACCTTAGAATTCCTTCAAAGATATCGAAGGAGTGAACCCTACCGAAGAACTTCAGGTGATGGGGGTTCTCGTTGGTCAGAGTTGATATCCCTTCTACGTCGTCCGGCTCAATGCCTCGAAGCAAGAGTCGCTCTGTCACAATCGAATCCGGAGACTTCAGGTTGTTGGATTGACTCAGTTCCATCTGAGAAGATCCGGCTACGAACGAGTCATCTACATCCGGTATCGAAGATGTTGCCAAGGGGGGCAGGTCGGATATTCTGTTGTCCAAAGTGAGCAGAACGTCGTGGTCTCTGACATCGAGTCCGTCCTTGATGTCGAAACCGAGCCTGCGGTACACGTTGAACGAGCGTGGATTCCGGGGGCCTTTGTACCAAGGAATCTCAAAGCGGCCAACCCGCAATTCCCTGAATGCGTATTCGAGTACGACTCTTGCGGCTTCGGTAGCGTACCCCTGTCCCCAGTAGGCCTGTCCAAATGCGTACCCGATTTCCGTAAAGAGTGGTACATAGGGCGACGCGGTGTACGTGTCCAGCCAGTCGGTCCTCCAGTAGATTCGTTCAGGATGGCCGAAGATCACTAATCCTATGAGTTGGCGATCTTCTCGACGCACGACAGACCAGAACCCCCATCCCTGTCCGCCGCTGTGTTGGTTGAGCCATATCTTTTCAAGTAGGCGCTCTGTTGATTCTTCGAGCGTGTACACCTTGCCAGCGAAGGCGGGCGCAACTTCTGGATCCGCATGGAGGAGGCGATGGAGCCCTTCCAGGTCATCGATGGTGTGAAGCCGCAGGAGCAGCCGGTCTGTTTCGAGGTCTCTTAGTAGTGCCAACCTTGCCTCACGTTTCAGAGACAATCCGCCAGTGAGCTCAATTGAGAAGGCGACATCGTAGACGGGCCCTTCGATTCCAGTCAAATGCCCGGAATCATCATGGCCTTGCGAAGGCCACATAAGGGGATGAAATTGGCGTCGTCTTCTGGCATGGTCGAGGCCGACCCTTCGACAGGCTCAGGGCAGGCTCCCAACCCAGGTCCCTCGCTGACGCTCGGAACGACATGGCGGGGTGGCACGATGCTATTTCTATAGCAATACTACCAGTAGGACAGCCTTCTTTTCCGCCCTAGCTGAGAGCCCTGGATACCGGCTTTCGCCGGTATTACGGAGGTTATGCGGCGCTACAGTACCCCGTTGGAGCGCCAGCCGACGATTTCGCGGGGGGATGCGCCGGCGTAGTCTCGCAGCACCTGGTCGGTGTCCTGGCCGAGGGACGGGCCCGGTCGGTGGTTTGGGGGCGCGCCGCCGACCTTGATGGGGTTGGCGGGCTGGCTGATAGGGCCGAGGGTCGGGTGCTGGACCGTGGCGATCATCTCGTCCTCGGCCACCAGGGGATCGGCCAGGGCCTCTTCGACGGTGTTGACGGGGGCGCATGGGACGTGGCCCCGGAGGAGCTCCAGCCATCTGGCGGTCGTCTGTTTGCGCGAGAGGTCCTTGAGTATCGGGCCCAGCACCTCGCGGTTCTCGAGCCGGTCGGCGAAGGTGCGGAAGCGGGGGTCGTCGGCGAGATGCTGGGCTCCCATTATGGACACGAGGTTGCCGTAGAACTTCTCCTTCGCGCACATGACGACGAGCCAGCCGTCGGCGGTGGGCAGCACCTGTGAGGGTACCTGCGAGGGGTGGGACGAGTCCGGCCAGCGCTGGGGCTGGTAGCCGGCCGAGAGGTGCCACGCGCCCAGGTAGGCGAGGTGGGCTATGGCGTTGTCGAAGAGGCTCACGTCCACGTCGCAGCCGCGGCCCGACTGCCTTGCGCCCAGGATGGCGCTGACCATGCCGAGTGCGGCCATCAGGCCCCCGCTGTAGTCGACCATGGAGAGCCCGGCCTTCTGTGGCGGCGAGTCGGGCTCGCCGGTGATGCTCATCCAGCCCGCGTACGCTTGCATGATGTAGTCGTAGCCGGGCTCCGAGGCCCTGGGGCCGTGGCGTCCGAAGGCGGAGAGGGAGCAGCAGACGATGGCGGGGTTGGCGGCGCTAAGGGAATCGTAGTCGAGGCCGAGCTTGGCTGGCAGGTCGCCCCTGAGGTTGTTGAAGACGGCGTCGGAGTCAGCCGCCAGCCGGTGGAGCACCCCCCTGGCGTCGGGGTGTTTGAGGTTGAGTGTGATGCTCTTCTTGCTGCGGTTGAAGCTCTGGAAGTAGATGGAGTCCTGGTCGCCGGTGTAGGGCGGAACGTAGCGGGCGACGTCGCCGCCCGTGTCCGGGTTCTCGACCTTGATGATCTCGGCGCCCATGTCAGCGAGATGCAGCGTCCCCCAAGGGCCGGCGCCGTACTGCTCGAAGGCGATTATGCGTACGCCCTCCAGGGGCAGCCGGGGGCCCGACGCCTGGCGGTGTGGGGCAGCCATCTAGCCGATAGATTCTGAGCCGCCCGTCAGCCACGCGAGATCGAACTGAGCGAGGCGGAGGCTCTCGTACGGGCCGCTGTCGCCGCGCTCGTAGAGGCAGCTGATGGTCATGTCGGGGCCGACCGCAAGCTCAGAGTACGCGGCGGGGCCAGTGTAGAGGACCTTGGAGACGGGCCACGTCTCGCCCTCGTCGTAGCTGAGGCGCAGGGTGATGTTGTCGCGTGTTTCGGTGCTGTCGAGGTTGGAGAGGATGATCCTGCTCCTGTCGTGCTCGTCGGAGTAGGAGTACCTGGCGATGCTGGCCTGGCAGTTGGGGTCGGGAATCTCTTCGATGGCCGTGGGCTCGGCCCAGGTCATGCCTCCGTCGTTGCTGCGGGCGTAGTAGCGGCGCTTGTCCTCGCGGCGAGCGGTCCTGATGGTCATGTATATGCCGCCGTCCTCGGTCTCGACCACCTCGGACTCGTTCGTGGCCTCGGCGAGGGAGCCGCCGGGCTTCCAGGACGCGCCGTGGTCGTCGCTGTAGATCACGTCGGAGTGGCTGAATATCCAGTCGCGGCGCGTGCCTTCCGTGTGGTCCCCCGGCAGCACGAGGGTGCCGTTGCGCATCTGTATGCCGTGGCCGGGCGCGAAGCCGTACGCGGCCCAGTTGGAAGGCTTGACGTCGGCGGTGATGTCGACCGGCTCGGACCAGGTGACGCCGTGGTCGTCGCTGCGCATCACGTGGGGATAGTACGCGCCAACGGCGTAGGCGAGCCACACGGTGCCGGTGTCGCGGTCGACGACGACGGTGGGGTTGTTGTGTGTCGTCTCCTCGTTGCCGGTGAGGAGCTGCAGGTCGCCCCAGGTGACACCGTTGTCGGTGCTGCGCCTGAGTACGAGGTAGTTGGCGTTGAAGTCGTGCCGCCCGTGCTTGCGTCCCTCGCAGAACGCGAGGATGGAGCCGTCGGCCGCGACGGCGAGGGCAGGGATCCTGAACGTGTGGTAGCCGAGGGTGCCCGAGGTGAAGACTTCGGTCTCGCGAAATAGCGGCGCGTTGGTGTTCATGTCAGCCTCCTGAGGACAGCGTTAGGCGGCGCCATTATATGCCACAACGGGGCGAAGATGCTTAGAAACTAGAGTTGGACTCTTACTCTCAGCTACCGTGCCGCTAGTCGCCCAACGGGGATTAGCCCTATCCCCCGTATCGAGTACGGGGCAGGCTCTTCGACAAGCTCAGGACAGGCTCTTCGCAGGAACGACGGTTGGGTTTGCTGGCTTCCCACGCCGCGCCGGGGAGGGCGGGTTTCAAACCATCTGCTCCAACTAATTGATAAAAAGAACCGTCCTTTCCTTTGGGTAGTCCTCCTTTGGATAGTATAAGGATAAGACTACTCCAAAGGAGGGACAGAGCGAAATGTCCACCAGTACCGGGGACGATACAGCCACCATCGGGAGCATAGAGGAGTTTCTTCAGCAGTGTTTGAAGGACATGGAGCCAGACCACAGTCTCAAGGGCCCTGGCAGGCCGCGCGTCCTGCCCGCAATGGCTCTGTGGGCAGGGCTGCTGGTCTGCGTCCTGAGAGGCTTCGGCAGCCAATTGGCGGTGTGGCGTCTTATCTCGGAACGCGGACTCTGGTTCTTCCCCCGATTCCCGGTTACAGACCAAGCGGTCTACAAGAGGCTCCATAGCGCGGGAACCAAGCCATTGGAGAGACTCTTCGAGCAGATCAGCGGCGTATTGGCACAACGATTGCAGGGTGTGGTAACGGAGAAGCTGGCGCCATTCGCCGAGGGCGTGGTGTGCATAGACGAGAGTACACTGGACGCCATGTCGAGAAGGCTTCCGCCTCTGAGAGAGATTCCCCAAGGCGACAGCCGTCTGCTCCCTGGCAAGCTGGCTGGCGTGTTCGACGTGAGAGGCCAGCAGTGGCGGACCGTCATGTTTCAGCCGGACCCACATCAGAACGAGAAGGTGTTGGCGCGGAAGTTGGTGGAAGACCTGCCAGCGGGAACACTGGTGGTCGCAGACTTGGGATACTTCGGCTTCGCCTGGTTCGACTGGCTCACGGACAGGGGTTACCACTGGCTGAGCAGGCTGAGAGCAAAGACCAGCTACAAGGTGATACATACCTTCTACCATCGGGGCGACGTCTTCGATGGCATCGTGTGGCTGGGAGCCCATCGCGCCGACCGGGCCAAACACGCCGTTCGGCTGGTGACTTTCAGACAAGGCAATACGCTGCGCCGCTACATCACCAACGTTCGGGAGCCTCACACATTCCCGATTGCATCCATGGCCGAGGTCTACGCTCGCAGGTGGGACATCGAGATGGCGCTCAAGTTGGTCAAGCAACACCTCAAGCTGCGTCTTCTGTGGTCCGCCAAGTTGGTGGTGATCCAGCAACAGATATGGGCGACGTTGATAATCTCGCAGATTCTTCAGTCGATGCGGCTTGAGATAGCCCACAGGGCCGGGGTGGACCCGTTCGAGGTGTCCATCGGCCTGCTGGTCGAGTATGCGCCACAGTATGCCTATGAAGGCAGGGACCCTGTGAAGATCTTCGTGGAGCGAGGGCGTGAGCTGGGCTTCATTCGACCTTCCCGTAGAATGCTCATCCACGCCCCAAGCATACCCGTCGAGACAATCCTGCCTGCACCACCCGGACTGGCGCTCATGCGCACCCCTCGATATGCTAAACGCAAATGCTCCAGACGCTCCACAAACACCTCAAAAGTGAATTAGTTGGAGCAGATGACACGTGGGTCCGCCCCTACCCAATCGGCTGTGTGTCAACTCTCTACTCCCAGGACGTGAGAGCAACGGCGTCTGGGCGCACTGGTGTAGAATCAGCGCCAGGGCACCATGTTCGTCATAGGCACTGCAGGACACGTCGACCACGGCAAATCGACGCTCGTCGAGAGGCTGACCGGCATCGACCCCGACCGGCTCCGTGAAGAGAAGGAGCGGGGCATGACCATCGACCTGGGCTTCGCGTGGCTGAGGCTGCCCGGTGGAGACGAGGTCAGCATCGTCGACGTGCCCGGCCACGAGCGCTTCGTGAACAACATGCTGGCGGGCGTCGGCGGCATCGACTTGGCCCTGCTGGTGGTGGCCGCCGACGAGTCGGTGATGCCGCAGACGCGGGAGCACACGGCCATCCTGGACCTGCTGCAGGTCGACCGGGGCCTGGCCGTGATCACCAAGAGCGACCTCGTGGACGACGAGTGGCTGGAGCTTGTGAAGGCCGACGTGGACGACCTCCTGGAGGGCACCTCGCTGGAGGGCTCGCCCGCGCTGGCGGTGTCGGCCACGACCGGCGACGGAATAGCGGAGCTCGCGGCGGCCATCGAGGCGAGGCTGGGAGAGACCGAGCCCCGCCGGGACCTGGGCCGCCCGCGCATGGCTGTAGACCGGTCGTTCACCATGTCCGGCTTCGGCACGGTCGTCACGGGGACCCTGATCGACGGCATCCTGGCAGTCGGGCAGAGCGTCGAGATAGTCCCCACAGGGCGCGTGAGCCGCATCCGCGGGCTCCAGTCTCACAAGCAGAAGGTGGACAGCATCGGGCCCGGCAACAGGGTGGCCGCAAACGTGGCGGGCATATCGCAGGGCGACGTGGCGCGCGGCGAAGTGGTCACCGTGCCGGGCTGGCTCGCGCCGTCCACGGCCATGGACGTCCGGCTGCAGGTGATTCCCGGCGCCTCCAGGGCGGTCAGGCACAACATGTTCGCCACCGTACACGTGGGCAGCAGCGAGACGGTCGGGCGCGTAAGGCTGCTGGACTGCGACAGGGCAGAGCCGGGCGACTCGGCGTGGGCGCAGATCAAGTTCGAGCAGCCGCAGGCGGTGGTGAAGGGGGACTGCTTCGTGGTGAGGTCGAACCACGAGACGCTGGGCGGCGGGAGGGTGGTCGATCCCCACGCGAAGCGCCACCGCCGCAACTACGCCCCGCTGCTGGAGCGGCTGGCTGTGATGGAGGCGGGCTCGGACCGCGACGTGCTGATCAAGGCGATAGAGGCGTCGGAGCCTGCGGACCTCCGCGAGCTGGCCAGGCGTGCCAACATGGAGCCGGGCGCGGTCGTGTCCGAGATCCGGCAGATGGCGTCCGAGAGGCTGGTCGTGGTCCTGGGCGACAGGATAGTACAGAGCACCGTGGTGTACACGGCCGCTGGATGGGCGGCGGTCTCGGCGCGGGCCAGGTCGTTCCTGGAGGAGTTCCATGGCAGGTTCCCCCTCCGCCGGGGCGCGTCCAAGGAGGAGCTGCGGAGCCGCCTAGGGATGAAGGCCGCCGTGTTCGGGGGCGCACTGGCTTGGCTGGAGGCCGAGGGCGTGCTGGTCGAGGATGGGCCGGCCGTGCGAAGGCCCGATTACGTCCGTGTCGTCTCCGAGTCGCAGCAGCGGGAGATCGACACATACATGGGGGTGCTGGCGTCCAACCGGTACTCGCCGCCGACCGATAGGCCAATCGACCCAGAGCTCCTCGCGCTGCTGGTGGAGGACGGCAGGGTCACCAGGGTGAGCGACAGCGTGGTGTTCGATTCGTCGGCGTACGAGGAGATGGTGGAGGCGATACGGGCGAGGATCCGCGAGGCGGGCGAGGTCACCGTCGCGGACGTGCGGGACATGTTCGGGGGGAGCCGGAAGTACTCGCTGGCGCTGATGGACTACCTGGACCAGCAACGGATCACGCGGCGTGTCGGCGACGCGCGCGTGCTGCGGTGAGCTATGGGCGCACGACCTGGGCCTGACACAGCGTGCCCGAAGTCCCTTCTCCTCGGCAGACTCTTGAACAACCGTCGTTCTCGCGAAGAGCCTGCCCTGCGCTTGCCGAAGAGGATGAAGCGGGAGTCGTGCCAACACCTTCACCCTCACCTCAATCCTCTCCCGTCCAGGGAGAGGAGGCTCATAGGCAGGCGCCTATGAAAACACCCTCCGACACAGCCGCATATGTGCTGAGCATCGAGATTGCCGAGGGCAGCGTTTCGGTGTCCTACATGTCGTCGCTGCTGCGCGTCGTCCAGGCGGCGCTTCGGGAAGTTGCGCTGAACACCGACGGCGCGCGGCAGCACTTCGAGGGCAGGCCGCAGCCCCTCCTAGCAATGCCGGCGTTCGCGGGCGGCGACTCGATCGCGATGTCGTTCGTCTTCGTCGATCCCCAGGACGGCAGCCCTATGGAGCCGCTGTCCGCGGCGACGTTCGACTCGTTCCTGGGCAGGCTCCAGGCCTACGTGACCAGCCTGCCGCAGCCGAGCCTGTGGGGAGGCGCGTCGCGCCGTCCCCCGCGGGCCCCCGACTCCGAGGTCGACCGCCGGATGGACCAGGTGTACACCGAGCTCCGGCGGGCTGCGAGGGTGACCCTGCGGCACGGGGGCCGCTCGCTGGAGTTCGAGGGCGCCCGGCTGGGGATTGGGTGACCGACGTGCCACTCGATTTCGTCGACACGGCAGCGCAGATCGAAGGCATGGCGGACGAGCTCCGGTCGCGCCGGGAGGTCCGCGAGCATCGCCTCAGGAACGCGCTGGACGTCATGCAGGACTTCCCCCTGGAGGCGTACGAGGAGCGGCGGCGCAGGGGCGACTTCGGGTGGGACGCGCCGGAAGTGAAGGAGCCGCCCAACGCCGTCCACGGGCTGCCTGAGGCCCCCGTAGACCACACAGTCGTTGCCGTCGACGGATCGCACATCGACGTGGACCGGCACCTGGCGGCGCGGTGCTTCCTGATCAACACGGGCTCGGTGGTGCTGAGGTACGGGTCGAGGCCCGGCGTGGAGCTGGAGGACCGCGCGCGGCTCTATGCCAGGGCTGACGAGATGGTCATACCCGACCCGGGCGGCGGGGCCGCCCAGAGGATCGAGGGGGCCGTGCTGGGCGCAAAGCGCACTGCGGAGGAGATGATGAGGCTCGTGAAGGTCGTGCGGACGCTGCCGGCCGACGTCCCTACCCTGGCCCTCGTCGACGGGCCGCTGGTGATGCTGGGCCTCATCGGCCGGGGCTACGGCGACTTCGTGCGGCGGGAGCTGGTCGAGGAGGGCTTCGCTGCGGGGCTGGAGGAGCTGAGGCTGCTTGCTGAGGAGCGGCCCCTGGCGGTGGCCGGGTACGTGAGTATGCCGGGATACTCCGAGGCGGCCGCGGCCCTGCGCTACGCGGTCTGCGAAGGCGGCGCATCCGCGGCCCGGTGCGAGGCCGTTGCCGTGCCGTGCGACAGATGCGTCGGGGACGTGCAGGACCGGACGATCTTCTCCTCGCTGCTCGGGCCCGGCGAGCGGTCGGGGCTGTTCGGGGTGTCGTCGGGGATCGTCAGGGACCACTACCTGGGCAGCGGGATCGACTTCTTCTACGTCAACGCGGGGGATGAGGTGGCGCGGGTGGAGGCGCCGTCGTGGACGTCCGGGGACGAGGCGGCCCTGGGACTCGCCCACTCGCTGGTGGTCGACCAGGCCCAGCGCGGGCGCGGGTATCCTGTGGCGCTGATGGAGGCCCACGAGAAGGCGGTCATCAACGGCGCAGATCGCCGCTATTTCACGGAGCTGGTGGAGCAGGCCCTGTACGACAGGGACATGCCCGTCCAAACCTCAGAGAAGGCGCTCTCCAAGCGCCTGCGGTGGTTGTAGAAGGGCTGTCGATGGTCAGCGAAAATGTCACTCGTGCTGTCCGCGATGATAGCAGATGGCTCCTATCCGACCCGATCGCGCTTCATGGGCGGACTCACAGCTGCCATGTACTTCTTTGCCGTGGCACCAATGCTCAGGTACGAAATCGGGGCCGCCAAGGGGTCCCTGGACCTCACGCTCGCAGCGGTGCGCTAACGTGGTGCAGGTACTGCAGTATCTCTCGCTGCGATTGAATCACGCCCGTTTCGTAGTACGAGATCAGATGCTCTCCGCAGAAGGGCCTGATGATCTTTTGCGCTTCCTTCAACCGGTTCCGGGGCATGCTTGGGAACAGATGGTGCTCGATCTGGTAGTTCAGCCCGCCGTATAGGAAGTCATTTACGGGACTCGACTTCACATTCCTGGATGTAAGCACCTGCCTCCTTAAGAAGTCGAGCTGCAGTTTCCCATCGAGCATCAGCATGCCCTTATGGTTGGGGGCGAACGTCGAGCCAATGTACAGCCCTATTAGCAACTGATTGACTGCGATGAACAACAACCCCTGCCAGACCGGCAAGGACAAGAACACCAGGCCGGCATAGACACCGATATGGCCAGCCATCATTATCGGCTCGGCGATGGGGAACTTCAGCCTGTTTGTGAGCATGTGCCGGATACCGGAGAACTTGAGCACGAATCCCTCGAAACAGACCAGCGGATAGAAAAGAAAGGCCTGGTGCCTGACGATTAGCCGGGCGACTCCCTTCATGCCGCGAGCCTGGTCTTCCGAAAACGCGATCACTGGGAGTTCGATGTCAGGATCCATGTCCAGATCATTGGGATTACTGTGATGCTCGTTATGCTTCTCGACCCACCAGGTGAGGTTGATGCCGATTAGGAAGCTCACGAACAGGCCGAGGATATCGTTATTTCGGCTCGACCGGAACACCTGTTTGTGGCCCAAATCGTGTCCCATGAAGCTCATCTGTACGATGATGAATGCCAGGAGGGCTGCGTTCAACATTTGCAGCCAGACGCCGTCCACAAACGTTAGGACCGCGACACTCAGCGCCAGCAAGCTCAAGTTCACCGCAAACTTGACGGCGTAGTGCCCTGGTTTTTTTTCCAATAGTCCCGCACCTTTGACAAGCCGCTTCAGTTGCGCAAATTCGTTTGGCTCCAACCCTTGCGTCGCAGCGCCACCCGGCGCGACGGACATCTCGTCAGTTGCCTCAATTGCCATTCGGTTAGCCACCTTTCGATTTAGACCTATTTCACACGGAGATGGCGGCCGAGATCGGCGGCCATCTCTTCAGGGCTGGCTGAGGTGCCAGAACTCGAACTTGGAATCCCTACGTCCCGAACATAGCGCACTATGGGGCTGGGGAAGAATAGGACGCGCCGGGGTACGTACTCGGTTGAGTGGTCAGTAACGACGTTTCCGTATGGCTGAAGTCAGATTCAGGACGGACGCTCCACCCACCTTCGAATACATGCGGTCGAAATCCGAAGGTAGGCACTCCAACGCCTCATCAGGCCACGGCTTTGATGGGGCGAAGAGGATGGTCCTTTGGGATTCGCTCCTTCAAGCCCACAAATGCCAGCATCGTCGCCTGTAGGTCGCGTCTCCCGCGGATGAGCCGGATATTCATAAATGACTTGCTCGTATTCTACCTCACAGGATTGTTTTCCGCAGCCTGCCAGAGCCGGGCTGCCGGCCAGGGAACGTATCCGTAGAGGGTCTAGGCGATGAGCCGCTGGACATCATGAGCGTGAGCTACAGAGGCCATAGCGAATCGTTCGACATAGATTCGCCTGCGGAGTATTCAGCCCTTCCGGGAGATTTGATGCAATCTGGACCTCCGGGGGTTGCGATGGTCGTTGGACTGACAAAGAACCACGACGGGGACGTGGAAATGGTGTTCGACAAGCCCGTCCAGGTCCAGGGGGGCGTCGAGCTGTATGTGCTGGAACCGATCACGGGGGGTTGGGTCTGCCACTTCTCGGCGGGAGCGGCATGGACACATTGACATTTGACGCCGACGCGGAAGGCAGACCTGCGCTTGTCGCCGGCGAGAGCCAGATAGCGGGGTTCTCGTTCCCGGATCAGGAATCGCAGCTAGGGATGCTCTGAACAATCGGCTTCAGGCTGGGCCGAGTTGACCGGGGTGGTTTTGGGGGCGTTGAATTGCCTCATGGTGCCGTGGTGGGGGTTATTCTCGGCCTACAACCGGCCCTGACAGGGCGTTTCGCCGCCGTTAGGCCTGATTTTGGGCGCACTTATACAAGGTTTCACGCCGCCAGGTACTGTTCGGCCCTCATCAAGTTGGCAAACCCCAGCAGCGTCATCAGCCGCTGCGTGTTCTTGGA
This sequence comes from Dehalococcoidia bacterium, assembly GCA_965261325.1. Lineage (GTDB taxonomy): Bacteria > Chloroflexota > Dehalococcoidia > Lucifugimonadales > CAJWER01. Next base: position 616,944 of record CBDHCU010000009.1, on the reverse strand, counting down.
CAGTCCCCTGTAGCGGACCTTGGCGTAGCCGAAGTGCCGCTTGATGTACAGGAACGGATGCTCCACCTTAGCTCTGACCGACGCTTTGCGCTTCTCCGACACCGCCTCAGGACTCTCAGGCTCCAGCTTCCGACGCTGGCCGGGCCTCATCGCCACCTGCCACTCCACATCCAAGCCCCGGTTGCCCAGCCTCTTGTCAACTCCCTGATACCCAGCATCTCCCCACACCTGAGACTCCCCACCGTGCAGCAACCGGGGCAACTCAGTCAGGTCATGCACGTTCGCAGATGTCGTGGTCATGCTGTGCACCACTCCCGTCTGCGAGTCCACACCGATGTGCACCTTCATCCCGAAGTGCCACTCGTTACCCTTCTTCGTCTGGTGCATCTCGGGGTCGCGCTCTTTAGCCCGATTCTTCGTCGATGAGGGCGCCGCTATGATGCTCGCGTCCACTATCGTCCCCTCCTGAAGACGGAGACCCTTGGACTCCAGATAGCGGTTGATCTCCTCGAACAGACCCGAGCCCAACTCATGCTCTTCCAGCAGGTGGCGGAAGTTCAGAATCGTCGTCTCGTCCGGCAGCGGCCCAGGCAGTCTCAGCCCTACGAACCGCCTCACCGATTCGACCTCGTAGAGCATGTCCTCCATCCCAGGGTCGCTCAGGTTGTAGAACAACTGCACGCAGTGTATGCGAAGCATCGCCGACAACTCGTAGGGACGCCGACCTCGGCCAGCATTGGGATAGAATGGTCGGATGCGCTCTTCCAACTCTTCCCACGGGATCAGTCCATCCATGCGCTCAAGGAACTTCTCCCTGCGAGTCTTTCGCTTCTTGCTCTCGTAGTCCAAGTCCGCAAACGTCGGCTGGTTCATTGCCTCGCCTCCCACGTCTTCAAGCCTTGGCCCTATGTTACTATCCCGCAAACCACAGGGACTTATTCAGAGCATCCCTAGTGGACTCGTACGGCACTCGGGTGAACTGAATATCGATCTGTGGACGTATAGGTAGCGAGATACCCACACGTTTGCGATGGATATCCTCGTGGTTGGTTCGCGTCTTTTTCATCCGACTATATGAAACCTCTGATCTTGGTGACGTGGGCCACGCTCCCGACACCGAGCAGGAAGGCGGCCTTACGGTAGGTTATGATAGTCAGGGACCACTACCTGGGCAGCGGGATCGACTTCTTCTACGTGAATGCGGGGGACGAGGTGGCGCTGGTCGAGGTGCCGTCGTGGACGTCCGGGGACGAGGCGGCGCTGGGACTGGCGTACTCGCTTGTGGTCGACCAAGCCCAGCGGGGGCGCGGCTACCCCGTGGCGCTGATGGAAGCGCACGAGAAGGCGGTCATCAACGGCGCAGACCGCCGCTACTTCACGGAGCTGGTGGAGCAGGCGCTGTACGACAGGGATATGCCGGTGGAGACGTCGGAGAAGGCGCTGTCGAAGCGGCTGCGGTGGCTGTAGATCAGGCTGCGCTCGACGGACCTTGCTCGAAATGCCAATGTCCAAGCAGAACCGAAACGCTCCGTCCTACAAGGGCTTCAAGAGCTCTTCCGAGACCCAAACTCGGACCAAACGGGCGAATAGGCGCAAAGACACAAAGCCAGAGCTCCTTCTCAGAAGGGAGCTTCACCGGCTCGGCCTTAGATTCAGACTGAAGACAGATCACCTACCCGGTCGCCCGGACCTCATCTTCCCTTCTGCAAGGGCTGCGGTCTTCTGTGATGGAGACTTCTGGCATGGACGAGATTGGAAGCATCTGCGGAGCGCGCTACGAAGGCGGGCCAACCCGGATTACTGGATTGCGAAGATTGGGTACAATCGGAGTCGTGACGCGGAGGTTACACAGCGCCTGACCGAGAATGGGTGGCGAGTGATGCGTTTATGGGAGGGTGAGATACTTCATGACCCGACACAGGCAGCGCAACGGGTGAAGGCGTTCGTGTATCAGGATGGGCAGCCCCACAAGCAGGGAGCCGTGCCTGAATGAAATTCATTGATCTCTTCGCGGGACTCGGCGGATTCCATCTGGCCCTACGCAAACTCGGCCACGAGTGCGTGTTTGCTTCTGAGATCGACGAGACTCTTCGTCAGGTCTACTTACGCAACTTCGATATGTTGCCGTACGGCGACATCCGCACCGTAGAAATGCGGAGAATCCCGGATCACGACATCCTATGCGCTGGATTCCCGTGTCAACCCTTCTCTAAGGCTGGGTATCAGAACGGTATCTGGGACCCAATTGGTGGAACGCTGTTTCGCGACATCGTCCACATTGTACGAGAGCGACAGCCCCAATACCTGATCCTTGAGAACGTCCCCAACCTGGAGCGTCATAACGGCGGCAAGACCTGGTCAGTCATCCGCGCCGCTATTGAGGACGAGGGATACGACGTAGACACTCGGAGATACTCTCCTCATCAATTCGGCATTCCGCAGATCCGGGATCGACTGTACATTGTGGGTAGGTTGGGAGGTCTCGATAACTTTGATTGGCCGGAGCCACCGGATCCTAAACCAGAGCTAGCAGTCCGCGGCGTCCTTGACGCTAACCCAATGGATGCTCATCCCATTCCACCTCAGGTGAAGCAGTGCGTCCGGGTCTGGCAGGATTTTCTGGACCAATTCCCTAAGGACTCGAAACTTCCTTCATTCCCGATCTGGTCAATGGAGTTTGGAGCCACATATCCTTACGAGAATGAGACTCCACACTCCTCAAGAGTCAGGGATCTTCGACAGACGGCAGGGTCACATGGTCAGCCACTGATCGGCTGGACTCGGCGCCAGGTCTATGAAGGACTACCCAGCTATGCCCGAACTGAGGACGAAATCTTCCCCAAGTGGAAGATCCAATTCATCCGGCAGAATCGCGAACTGTACGCGGAGCATAAGGCATGGATCGATAGATGGCTGCCAAAGATCATAGGTTTCCCCTCCAGCTTCCAAAAGTTCGAGTGGAATTGCCAGGGGGAAGAGAGAGATATTCAACGCTACGTGCTTCAAGTGCGGGCATCAGGACTGCGTGTCAAGAGACCCACAACGGCTCCATCCCTAGTCGCCATGACTGCCACTCAAGTGCCGATTGTTGGGTGGGAGGACCGCTACATGACCCCCACCGAATGCAAGCGGCTGCAAAGCATGGGCGAGCTTGACTATCTCCCAGGGGCTCGAACCAAGGCATATGAGGCGCTTGGCAACGCTGTAAATGTGACCGTTGTGGAGACGATCGCCCGCGCCCTTATCCCGCTCACGGTAGCGGGTATGGGCTTGGCTGATTCCCGCACCCACCTACGAATGACGCAGTCGCGAGACGAAGATCTGCAGACTAGCTTGAGTTTATCACCCTTAGGAACGCATCTTTGAAGTGCCTGAATGTATGAGCAGGGACATTACGACCGCCCCTTAGTATTCCTCTCTCAACAAGTGCGTCTGCATACAAGGTAAGACAGTACAACTCAAGCTTCACTGGCTCCCTGCCTATCACTCTTTCCACAAACGGATGGTTGAGGTTAACAAATAGCAGCAGTTCATCATCTGACGGAACATCGAAATGTGCATGAATATCTGATGATGGCAAGTCGTCAAGCCAATACACTTTCAGCGTTGGGACACCTTCACTCCCGAGTTGAATATATGTCGGCTCGTCACCGGAGCGTTCAATGGATTGTTCCAGACGCTCCAACGTTGCCTTGGACGGTTCTCTTGCAGGCGGTGGTCCAGTCTCTACTATCAGCAGAGCTGAATCGAGGTCGCTCCCTTTGAGTGACTCCTTGGTGCTGTCTCCTACGACTCTTCCATCTGAAGAGGTGGGCTTACCTGAAGGGTCAGACGTGATCTTGTGGGTTTTTTGCACGTAGTCAGAGACGACGTCATTTAGCTTCTCAACGAAGCCGTTTTCGAGTTCGCCATCCCAGTCAAAGGCATCTTTAGTCTGAGTGACGGGCCAGTCGTTGAGATCAAGTTCTCCGACGAGTCTCTGAGATTGGAAAGAGTTAGGTGCTGCAAAAACACTAGTAGGCTTGTATCCTTGTCCTGGACCCCCCAGAATCAGTCGACCCCTTCTGAAGAGATGCATTCCAGCTCGTCTCGCTGCTCCAGGGATTCTGATCCACACCTTTCCTGTCACATTGTAGCCGTCCACATCAAACTGAACATCCTTCTGCCAGAGCACTCGTCTTCCGTCGGGGGCGGTTTCTTCGAATACTGGGTCTCTTTCCCATTCGAAGGGTTCACCGTTCCACCTGATTGTGATGTCTCCTGAGTCAATGTCCCTTCTGTACATGCTCGCTATGTTCTCTCGAATACTAGATAGGGATTTGCCTCGAAACGTTCTGTGCAGGTTTTCAATCTCTATTCTAGTATAGTGATCCGAGGGTTCCATACCCATTCGTTGCGAGACGACAATCGCCTCCGGCTTGTCAATCTCCAGACGATGGACATCAATGAGTGCGTCGTATTCGATACTTTCCCCCAGCCGTTTGGTCACTACGCGCCATCGGCTTCCGAACCAGCATGCTGCCATTTTTAGGCCCATCCCAAATTCGGATCTTCCACTAGTATCGAGGGGCGGGCGGTTTAGCTGGATAGCTCGCTCTAATTCATGCCAATTCATTCCATTAGCATTGTCCACTATTGCCAGAGTCTTGGCCTTAGAGTCATACGTAATATCAATCTCAAGCGCTGGTTCACCGCCCATAACTTTGCCAATGTCCAGCTTGTGGTCGAAGTAGTTTTGCGTTGAGTTGTCGATGAACTCTGCAACCGCCGACCACGGTCGATATGAGATCCTACGGAATGTTGCATATACACCGGAGTCGGGACGAATATCTATGCTCAACTGTTCGGCTAAAATCATTGATTACTCCTAAGTCGATCCCATTGCTATAACGAGTTGGATAAGACTGCGAGCCGGGTCTATGACTTCCACAGTGGCAGTGGCGTGTTCAGGCACCAACGACAATGGAAGAATGACCCCGGGTCCACTTTCGAATCTTCGAACGTGAACGAACCGGTCTTCTCCATCGTCGGATATGGTGGGGAGACGGATCTTATAGTATGAAGCAGGAAATGTCCTAGGCAACACCATCACAATACTATCGCCAAGCCGATCTCCACGACTCAATGAGTACGTTGTAGGAGCCATCGCTTTTGACAGTTCATTAGGCAACCGCTCCACGAGAACGGCCCACCCTCCCAAATGGCCGAAATATGGCTCCAACACTACGAGTTCAAAGCCCGTGTCTCTGCACGTTCTCCAGATCCGATCAGTATACTGGTCTATGATGCAAAGTAGGCCTGGATCTCTACGGACCAGTTGTGCCAGAGATTCAATGTCCTCTGAAGGAAACGATTTTTGGAGGGAGGGTAGAAGAGAACTGTCGTAAACGCCGTTACCGAGTGTCTCAAGTTGTGGAGCAATGTGCCCTGAGATGGAATGCGAAGCCAATTCTACTTCAATCACATACCAATGATCAAGGTCGTGAGACACCATAGCAAGATCCGGCTTGGCCCCATGTCCATGCCAATCCCTAACCAGTGGCTTCCAGTTCGCTATCTTATAGCTAGGCATTAGCTCACTGGCGACTCGTAGAACCTGCTCCTCGAACTGAATCTCAGTGGAAGGTGTTCGAGGTCGAAACATCCTGGGCGGATTCTCAACGAGAAATGGTCTCATGCTGCTTCGAACCAGCGGACTTCAGCGACGCCTTCGAGTCTTTCGGACTCCACCCGCAGAACTTCTGCCTCACCGGGCAAGACGTACATCGTAACCACGGTAGCTGTCTTCTTGTCTCGATGTGGGCGTAGCACCCGGCCCATTCGCTGAATACGCTGTCGTAGGGATGCTGTCGATGCGCCGATGATGCCGAACTCAGCCTGCGGCACGTCTAGGGATGCTCTGAATAAGTCCCTGTGGTTTGCGGGATAGTAACATAGGGCCAAGGCTTGAAGACGTGGGAGGCGAGGCAATGAACCAGCCGACGTTTGCGGACTTGGACTACGAGAGCAAGAAGCGAAAGACTCGCAGGGAGAAGTTCCTTGAGCGCATGGATGGACTGATCCCGTGGGAAGAGTTGGAAGAGCGCATCCGACCATTCTATCCCAATGCTGGCCGAGGTCGGCGTCCCTACGAGTTGTCGGCGATGCTTCGCATACACTGCGTGCAGTTGTTCTACAACCTGAGCGACCCTGGGATGGAGGACATGCTCTACGAGGTCGAATCGGTGAGGCGGTTCGTAGGGCTGAGACTGCCTGGGCCGCTGCCGGACGAGACGACGATTCTGAACTTCCGCCACCTGCTGGAAGAGCATGAGTTGGGCTCGGGTCTGTTCGAGGAGATCAACCGCTATCTGGAGTCCAAGGGTCTCCGTCTTCAGGAGGGGACGATAGTGGACGCGAGCATCATAGCGGCGCCCTCATCGACGAAGAATCGGGCTAAAGAGCGCGACCCCGAGATGCACCAGACGAAGAAGGGTAACGAGTGGCACTTCGGGATGAAGGTGCACATCGGTGTGGACTCGCAGACGGGAGTGGTGCACAGCATGACCACGACATCTGCGAACGTGCATGACCTGACTGAGTTGCCCCGGTTGCTGCACGGTGGGGAGTCTCAGGTGTGGGGAGATGCTGGGTATCAGGGAGTTGACAAGAGGCTGGGCAACCGGGGCTTGGATGTGGAGTGGCAGGTGGCGATGAGGCCCGGCCAGCGTCGGAAGCTGGAGCCTGAGAGTCCTGAGGCGGTGTCGGAGAAGCGCAAAGCGTCGGTCAGAGCTAAGGTGGAGCATCCGTTCCTGTACATCAAGCGGCACTTCGGCTACGCCAAGGTCCGCTACAGGGGACTGTCCAAGAACACGCAGCGGCTGATGACGCTGCTGGGGTTTGCCAACTTGATGAGGGCCGAACAGTACCTGGCGGCGTGAAACCTTGTATAAGTGCGCCCAAAATCAGGCCTAACGGCGGCGAAACGCCCTGTCAGGGCCGGTTGTAGGCCGAGAATAACCCCCACCACGGCACCATGAGGCAATTCAACGCCCCCAAAACCACCCCGGTCAACTCGGCCCAGCCTGAAGCCGATTGTTCAGAGCATCCCTAGACCTTCATCAAGAGCTCGGCACGTTACCAGCACATCGATCTGCCCTCTGACGTAGAGCAGCAGGTTCAAGTATCGTGTCGGCGCGCCAAGCTGAGAGTGATATGGTCGCACTCTATGTCCACGCCGTGTCAACTCTGCAGCAATCTCGTTAGCTGATTGAATAGATTCGTGAAAGACAAGGCCCCTACGGCTCCTGAATCGCTCAACAAACTCAACGGCTGCGGGAATTCTAGACCGCACCCGCTGGCTGTGCCTGCTGCGTCTTAGGAGTAGGTTCCGCAGACGTGGTGAGGTCCTCTCCCCGTTCTGCTGAAGACGTTTGGCCTCTGCAGCTATCGCCCTGCCATCTAAGGTGATCTGTCTTTGTTCAGGGGAGCTCATAGGAACCCGGACGTTCCATAGCTCAAAGTCGGAAATGATGCCGTCGGCCGAAGCATGTCGATATTCGTATCGAAATACGATCGGTCCCAAGCTGGGCACAATGATCGACTGGAACAAGTCATCGTACTGGCGCTCAGGTGTCGCTGACAGACCCAGGGTGGCGATGTACCTTCCCTTAAGCACCTTCCGATTGACGGGCGACGCGACTCGGTGACACTCATCTACAACTAGGAACCACCGTCCCTGGCTCGTAAGCTCAGTGACGAGTCCGCGGACGCTATCCAGTACTGCCACAGTCACCAGCGACCGCGAAATACGACGGGTGCCTCCACCAAGGGCGCTGATATCGGCATCATCAATCATCAACTCGTTCTGGAGTGCGGCTCGCCACTGGTCCATCAGCGCAATCGTGGGCACGACGATCAAGACTTTGGCTTCCGGGTGTCTCTCCCATACGGCAAGCATGCACTGCATTGCGAAGAAGGTCTTCCCCGCCCCAGTTACGACACTCACGACGCCGCGGAAGCACGACGACCAAGCGGCGAGAGCGTCGCTCTGCCACTGTCGCGGCTGGTGCCGAGTATGCAAGGCGCTTGTCGACGTGGTGTTACTGATTGAGAGTGGTCCCTCGCGATCTGGACCCAAGCTATTCAACTTCGGCAGATTCTATTCTGAAGTGGTCTGCCACACAACCTTTGCAGTAGGCGCCACTTCCAACTTGTGGCGCATACGGATCGATTCTCCAACATGGAGTGTATCCCAGGGTACGTTGCTGCCTTGTGGAAGCAGAGCCCGCTTAGGCGATGGCGCGGTCCACCTCTTCCAGGGTCGTGGCCGGGCCGAAACCGCCGTGTCCTGCTACAGCGGCTCGAAGAAGGTCAGGTTGGCGCCGTGATTCTCCATCGCGTCTACCTCGTCGCCGCGGAGGCGGACGCGGATGTCGCGCGTGAGGTGGTGGAGTACCGTCTCTGTAGTTGGAAGGTCGTACCGGAAGGTCACTGGGCGGTTGACGGGCGGGCGCTGCAGGAACACATACCCGTTGGTGAGGCGGGGCTCGTGGTCGACGCCGGTTATTCGCATGGCGTCGGGGTCGCACCAGGGCGGCAGGCGGACGAACAGCGGGCCCGGCGTCTTCACCCGCACGGTGAGGGCCGGATGGGTGTAGGCCGACCGCACCTCGATCTCCGGAGTCTCGTGATCGAACAGCAGGTTGACCCAGTGGCCCGCCTCGTCGAATCGCGCCATCTCCCGCAACACCTCGCACAGTGACCCGACCGTCCCTCCGACCACGTCGGTGTTGAAGCGCATCCGCCCGCCGTCCCGCTGCTCCAGCGGTTCATGTCCGAACGGCGCGGGGAACCCCCATGCGCCCTGCGTACGCTGGGCGACGTCGCGGAGCGTGTCGAGGCCGTCCGGGTTGTGCGGCGTGGGGACCCACGAGATGTCCCGCAGCTGAGATGGCAGGAGGTGGCAGCGCAGGATGCGCTCGGCGTCGTGGAAGTAGTCCGTGTATCCCCATCGTCCGAGGACCAGCGCGGTTTCGAGGATGTCGCCGGTGTTGTTCATCTCGCCCTCGTCGGGCCTGCCGTCGTCCCCGACAGCGTGCTCACGGGACCACCCGGTCTCGTCGCGCATCCCCCACAGCCCGTTGTCGTAGAAGGCCCTGACGATGTCCATCAGCGTCGAGTCCTGGGTGAGGTCGGCGAGCTGCGCGAGGGATGACATCGTGCAGGTTACGGAGTGGGCGTGGGCGCCGAACAGGCCTGGATCGTAAGAGCCGTCCGGAGTGAAGTACCCGTCGAGGCACTTCTCCTTCAGGACGATGGCGAGATCGAGCGCCGGGGCGTACCCGGTCGTTCGATAGTACTTGACGAGCGGGCCGATTGCCCTTGCCGCGCCGGAGATGAAGGACCGTGAACGCTGCACGACGACGCCCTCTCTTTCGAGGCGGTCATAGTCCCACTCGGCATCGGGGTCCCAGTAGTCGAAGACCGCGTCGATGCTGGCCGCCGCGATCTCCGCTGCCCGTTCGGACCCGCGATACCCCACAAGGGCGTTGAGCGCGTGGAGGCCCTCCCGGATGTGATGGGGGTTGAAGACGACGGGCGAGTCGTACTCGCCATCGCTGCGGTCGAGCGGGAACGGCGCCGGGCCGCTGTAGGAGTAGAAGCATGCGTTGGCGAACTTCTGGACAGCCTCTTCGTCGACGTGAAGGCCCGCGGCGTCCTCGGCGTTGAGCAGCGCGTTCAGATGCCGGCCCGGCACGTGGCTCTCCAGGGGGATGCCGAAGTACGCCTCTGGGAGGACGGCCACGCGAAAGTAGGGCACGTCGCCGCCGTTCGGGTCGAAGATGCTGCACATGGCGTTTCTCGCCAGCTCGATGGCCCCGGCTATGTCGGTGGTATTCACGTCGGTGAGTCGCGTCATGACCATGGCTCCCTTGGCGGTCGTCTCCCAAGTCGCATCGGGGGTGATTCTACCCTGCACACAGCCGCCGCAGGTCTGCCGCAGAGCTAATCCGTCGGTAGGGTTGCTCCGTGCAGGCGAGCCAGCTTGCGGTCGAAGGTGTAGAGGGGCTGGGCTCCCGCGCGTTTGGCGGCTGCGAGGATCACCAGGTCCGAGAAGTCGGCCCGGCCCTGCCTGTAGCCGTAGGCTGCGCGTACCACGTCGTCTGCAGCCTCCACCACCAGGCTGTCTGTAGCGGTCATCTCCACCAGCACGTCCGCAACCTGGGCACGCTCGAACTTGTATGCCCTCTCCAGCACCCATGCGGTCTCGACAATGACCTCTCGGCAGATGAAGCCGGGGATCTCAGGCGCGAGTCCCTCTATGAGTGAGCGGGCGGCTTCGGCCTGTTCGTAGTCGTCACGCACGAGGTAGCGGACGATCACGTTGGTGTCCAGGGCGATCACGTACCGGACGCCCCTTCGGCAATTGCGCTGTCCATTTCCTCAAGGGTCACAGGCGGGCCATGATGCTCGAGTACGCCAAACAGCCTTTCGACGGAGCGTACGGGCATGATGCGAACCTCCCCTTCCAGGATTACGTAGCGCACCCTGTCCCCCGGCTGTACCGCGAGGGCCTCCCTCACGGCCTTGGGCAGGGTCGTCTGGCCCTTGGAGGTGATGCCAGATTCAATCATGCATTAGCCCTCGAAAGGTCATTATACCAAGTCACCGTGATGCCGCCGTATATGTGCGGCCAGGGAGTGGGTTCCCGCCCCGTATCGCGTACGGGGCAGGCTCTTCGCGGGAATGACGGCTTTACGGCGCGCTCAAAATGAATTGATATTACATTGGCGTATAGTGCCTTACTATATATAGGATAGCAAGGCACTAGGGCACAATGCAATGAAGAAAGGTAACGGTCTCCTTCCTGACGGCGGCGGCGGCGCCGGGTTTTCACCGCGGAGGGCGCTGAGGGGGAAGAGTCTTTGGGGGAGGGATGGTCGTTGTTTTGCTTCTGGGTAGCCCTTCCGGGACGGGCTCGGGGTGGGGGGCTTCGACAAGCTCAGCGCGAACGGTAGGGAGAGGGACGGGATGGGTTCCCGCCCCGTATCGAGTACAGGGCAGGCTCTTCGCGGGGGCAGGCTCCAGGGTGGGGCCCTTCGGCGGGCTCAGGGTGGTGAGCAGACCGTCCGGGCCGAGGAAGCCGCCTACGCTTTCGATCGAGGCCCTGATATCGTCGTAGTCCTTGAAGTATCCGTGGAGTGGGTGGTCCGGGTCGTTCTCGGCCCTGGCGAGGATCTCCCTGGGATTCTCGAGGGCCCGGCTGTGAATGAACTTGTACTCCTCGGGCCAGAGTATCGAGGCGGGCCATTCGTGTTTGGGTGCTTCGGCACGCTGGGGGGCCTCGGCGGGAATCCCCGACTGCTCGGGGACAGGCTCCCGGGGAGTGGGGGCGGGCTGTTCGTCGCGGACGATGTGTACGATGAGCTCCTTGGCGGCGGCGATCCTGTGGTGGGTCTTGAAGCCGTCGTTCCTGTCCTGCATGACGTCGTCGAGGAAGTCGATGATGGTGCCGGCGTCGGCCGTCTGGGCTCGGATGAGCCTGGCCATGAGGAATTCATCTATCCCAGAGAGCACAGTGAGGAAGTCTTTCGTAAGGGTGGCCGGGGCGTTCAGGGTCACGGCCACCAGGCTCCTCTCCTCGGCGGAGCAGGGGTCGGCCGGGTCGGGGTGTCCATTGATGGAGTGGCCGCATGAGACGCCGCGGTACTTGGCAAGGAACTTGGCGGCGGCCTTGGACTTGTGCTTTTCGAGCTGCTTTGCGGCGTCGATCCTGTGGCATAGCTCAGCGCCGTCGATCCTGTCCTCCATGACGTCGAGGAAGAAGTCGATGATGCGTCGGCCGTCGTCGGTCTTCTCGCGGACGATGTCGGCGAGTGTGGGCGGCTTCCGCTCCGTTGTTTGTTCTGCGGCCTGTGTGCTGGTATCGGACATGCGTGCTATTATGAGGGAGGATTGAGGATGTGTCAAGAGGGGATTTTCACCGCAGAGCGGAGAGTCATGGGGGAGTGTCTGAATCAGGATTCTGGGGATTGGAGGATTCCCAAGGTCGGGAAGGGGTGAGGGAGTTGGTCGCCTTCTGCAAGGAGGCCGCCGGAGTCAGCCTCTACCTGGAATGTCGCTCCCCTTGAGAAACGGGACACCGACGATTACCATCCCCGTTCAAGGACACCCCGACAAAGTGACTAAGAGCCATATGACAGACCGTATCTCTCCAGAATGGCGGAGTTGGGCCATGAGCCGAGTCCGCAGCAAGGACACATCACCCGAAATGCGTGTCCGTTCTCATATGCACCGGTCAGGCTACCGCTACCGCCTGCACGTAAGGGACATGCCGGGTGCCCCCGACATCGTAATGCCCCGGTACCGAACGGTAGTTTTTGTTAACGGATGCTTCTGGCATCGACACCCGGGTTGCCGCCGCGCTTCCACCCCCAAAACCAATACAGCATTCTGGGAGCGCAAATTCAAGAACAACGTCGTTCGGGACGAGGGAGTTCACGCCGCCTTGCAGCGGGATGGGTGGACTGTCGTAGTCGTGTGGGAATGCCAGACCCGCAACAGCAAGACACTGGCAGATACTCTATCCGATATTCTCCCACCCAGAATTCCTGCTTGAATGAGCCTACAACGCGACCCAAGAACAGACTACGCAATGGAGTGTGACATCCGAGGGGCCGGGAAAACTAAGCCAACAAGCTCAATTCGCCTCCCTGTGGTATAGTACCGTTATCCTACACTGATTTGGATGTGACTTGTTGAAGGCGATCGACTTCTTCTGTGGGGCAGGCGGACTCACTAGGGGTTTGTTGAATGTCGGCATCGACGTTCTAGCAGGCGTGGATATTGACGCCCGATTGGAGAAAACGTACACACGCAACAACAAGCCATCCGTCTTCATTAGCCAAGACATCAGGGAGGTTGAGATCCACCAGCTGCGAGAGAAGCTTGGTATAGATGGGGACGACGTGACTCTCTACGCAGCCTGTACGCCTTGCCAACCATTCTCTACACTTAACAGCCTAAAGGGGGCGGATAGCCGAAAGAACCTGCTACTAGATTTCGCCCAAGTCGTTCGCCAGTCTCCCCCCGACTATATCCTTATTGAAAACGTGCCGGGCCTGAACAATGCCTACGGAAAAGAAATATATGAAGAATTTCTGAAAGTCTTGAGCGAATGTGGGTTTTCGGAACCATCGGCTGGCTTGCTAGACGCCAAGAACTATGGGGTTCCTCAAACTCGGAAGCGGTTCATCCTTATGGCGTCTAGACACGGGACGTTAGGACTTCCCATCGCGACGCACGGTGTTGCGGAACAGGGCGAAGCGGGAACAATGCATGCGACGACAGTTAGGGATTACATAACCAAGTATCCTGTGATCTTAGATGGAGAGACTTCCGATGCTTATCCCAACCACACTGCAAGGAAGTTGCAGCCTCATCACAAGCGCATAGTTGCAGCGATACCAAAGGATGGAGGCAGCCGCAGTGACATAACCGACACCTCGATCTTGCTAAAGTGTCATCAGGACAACCCCAGCGCCCACAAGGACGTTTTCGGCCGAATGTCGTGGGATCTGCCCAGTCCTACATTGACGTGTCGTTGTACGGACATCTATTGCGGTCGCTTCGTTCATCCCGAACAAGATCGAGGAATGTCACTACGCGAGGCCGCGGCCTTGCAGACATTCGATGACGACTATGAATTCTTCGGACCGTCGTTTCTTTTCTTATCAACCCAAATAGGCAACGCCGTGCCTGTCAAGTTTGCTGAATCGTTAGGTGGCGGTGTTCTCGAAGCGTGTCTTGGCGAAAGGATGGGCTGATGGACAACGGACAGCCATTCCGTATGCAATTCGACATTGGTACGATCAAACATCTGGGACTGCAGATGTATTCGACACTGCCGTCGGTGATTGGAGAGTTGGTGGCGAACGCTTGGGACGCAAATGCTACCGAAGTCTACATTGGGATGCCGGAAGACCCAATCGACCAATCCGTTTCCGAAGTCACAATTCAAGACAACGGACTTGGCATGTCGGACGAAGACATCCGCGAGAAATACATGATCGTTGGTCGTGATCGCCGCCAGAGTGACGGAATTGACGAAAGTCCAGCCCCGCTCAAACGCAAAGTCATGGGTAGGAAAGGAATAGGGAAATTCTCGGCATTTGGCATAGCTAGGGAGATGGAAATAGAAAGTGTCAAGGATGGCAATACCAGTCGCTTCACAATGAACTACGGCGAAATGCTGAGAAGAGCTATCGACCGGGAGATAGATTTTCCAGCGCAGGGACCTACTGGCGCCGTGGAACGTGGAACAAGGATAACTCTCAGATCGATAACAAAGTTCCACAATCGCCGAATTGCCCCTGCACCTCTCCGTCGGAGGCTAGCGAGACGATTCGCTGTCATAGGCACTTCTGACCAATTCGAAGTATCAATCAATGGTGAAAGGATATCTGTCGAGGACAGGGATCTGCAACGGTTACTGGATCGAGACACGGATGGGAATCCGTATATTTGGACCTACGACAGCCTAGAAATCCGGCCTGCCACCGGCTGGGCCGTTTCTGGTTGGATTGGAGCCCTTAGTCGTACGAGAACCGATCTCGACGACATTGACAGGGGAATCGCCTTGATGGCAAGAGGTAAACTCGTCCAGGAGCCCTTCGTGTTCCAGGCCACAGTTGGCCAACAGTATGCCCTTTCATACTTGGTCGGAGAATTACACGTCGAGTTTGTTGATGACGCAGAAGACACTATCGGAACATCGCGCAATTCCCTTGTATGGGAAACTGAAGCCAATGTCGCATTACAAGAATGGGGACAGCGAGAAGTCAACGCAATAGCGCGGAAATGGGCTGACAAACGCAGACGGGACAATGAGGCAAAACTGGCAGGAAATGTCTTGTACCGAAGATTTCGTGCTGAGGCGGAAGAGTTGGGTAAAGGGAGGGCGCTGCAGCTTGCAGATAAGCTTGTCCGACAAACGATCAACAGCAATCCAGCAGCTGACATTGATGAGATAGAACCCGTAATAAAGACTTCTCTGGACTTTCTGCGCTTCGACGCCTTTTGGGAGATTGTTGCGGAAGTTACCGAGGTCGAACTCGACAATGCCGGAAGGCTCATAGAGCTGTTCAGGGAATGGCAAATTATCGAAGCTAAAGAAATGTCCCGCGTTACTGAGGGCCGTATAGCAACGATCACCAAGTTTCAAGAACTCATAGAAGGGGGAGCAATGGAGGTCCCAACCCTCCACGAATTCCTTAAGGAGTTCCCGTGGGTGATTGATCCCCGATGGACTCTGATTGCTGACGAAGTCCACTACAGCCGGTTGCTGAAAGAACAATTCCCTGAGTCCGACGACGTCCCTGAGAGCGACAGGCGTATTGACTTCCTTTGCGTAGGATCTGGTACGGACTTGTATGTAGTGGAAATAAAGAGGCCGTCGTTGAGGGCGTTGAGAGAGCATCTCAACCAGATTGAGGAATACGTGATATTCATGCGCGGGCAGGTTCGCACATCCACCGACCCAGATCACAACTACACGAATGTAATAGGTTACCTGATTTGCGGAGATATGGTGAGTACCCCCGAGGTAAAAGAGAAGAGGATCATGTTACAGGACACAAGGATCTTCGTGAGGCTCTATCGAGATCTCCTTTCCTCCGTGCAAAAGGTTCATAGCCAATTCTTAGAACGGTACAAGGAACTACAGGAAGCTCGGGCGGGTGGGCAGGACACCAGCCAATAGGCGTCTAGATGCTCTTGAAGTCGTCCGCAAACGAGATGGTATGTGTTACAAAAGCTTAGTAAAGAGCCGGCACACATCGCGCGAATCAGGGGAACAAGACTCTGAAACAGGCTGAGTGGCAACGCACATTTTGGGCCAAACCTCATTGTTCCTGGGTCACCAAGAGAAGGATAGCGGTGATGCGGCGGGCGGTGTTGGTGAAGTGTTGGACTTCGTGGGGGTGTAGGGGGCGGTGGAGGACTTTGTGTTCGCGGTAGGAGAGCCACTTCTTGAGGACCTGGTAGCCGCCGAGCTTGTAGTTCCAGACGGCGGCGGGGACGTTTCGCCAGTAGGCGCGGTCGTTGAGGTATATGTCGAAGGTGGTGTCGCCGAGGGTTTGGGCGGACTTGTCGGAGGAGGTGTTGCCGGGTGTGGGGGCATCATCGCTCTCGAGTGACTGCTCCACATCATGGTTGTGCTGGTGAGCACTGGCCTTCGACAGGCTCAGGCCGAACGTACCTTCAAGTGGCTGCGCGGCGGTGGTTACGCCCGGTGTGTCGCGGGGGACGGGGACTGGGTTCCGGCTCAAGGCCGGAACGACGGATGGCAGGGCGGATTGTTCGGTTGCGGTGTAGGGGCGCTCGTCGGTGCGGCCCTGGCCTGGCATGACGGCCTCGCCCTGTCCGAAGTGGCCCCAGCCCGCCGTGAGGGCGAAGTCGTTGCCGGTCATGTTGGTGTCGTCGATGGTGGATGGGACGGCGATTTCGGCGATCTCTGGGCGCAGGGCGCTCCCGGATGGGGCTCCGGGACGTGGCTCGGTGACGCCGGGGACGGGGGTGTCGGGGTCGAGGAGGGCGGCGAGCTCGCGGCCCCGGGCGGCGGACGCGGCGAGCTCTTCCGCGGCCCCGTCGCCGCTGCCGTCGGGCCAGCCCGGAAGGGGGATGCGCGGCCACTCCATACGGAGGGCCCCGGCGTTGGCCTCGCGGTAGGCGGGGTCGTGGAGCACGGCGAGGACGTGGTGGAACAGGTCCTCCACGCCCGCGCCCAACCGGTCGAGATACTGCTGTGCGGCGGGGGACAGATTGGGGCGGCGCGCCGTGCCGTCGGTCATGTAGACCCCGAGGCCGTCGTCACGAAGGTAGGCGGGGAACCAGTTGGCGACGCGCTCGATCAGGTGGTAGGACGCAATATGGCGTGTGAATGCAGTCTGTGGTTCAGCTTCACCTTTCCTAATCCTATGAGACGAGGACAGCCACAGGTTGCCCTCGAACACATGAGGCTTGTAATCGGCTCGTTTTTCGTCAAGTAGCTTGGTGTCCGCTTCCCAGTAGAGCCACCGCGTGTCGAATGGGCGGTAGGCATATTGGACGAAACCGGATTCGGCAGGGCCTCCCCGCGAGAGAAGGGCAGCGCGGACAGAAGGCGGATTGAATCGGGGCACAGTTTGCATTGCGATCGGATGGCGCCGCCCAACCTCCTCATCGCTTAGGTGAGGATCGAAGTAGTCGACAACTCGCGCCATGAGGCGGTCCAGGTCGATATCGACGAGGAATCCGTCTCGTGCCGTCTTTACGCCTGAGAACGCCACAGGGAACAGGTTGGGCAGAGACGGCCATTCGGACCAATGTTCAGTAACCACCATTCGTGCGAAGGGCAGACCGAGCGTAAGACTCGGCTGGAAGCTGTCGTAGAGGGTATTCGGCTCCATCTCCGCCGTGGCGGTCAACTCCTCGTGCTTGGTCCGGCCCCATAGGTGGCGGAAGTCGACTTCACCAGCCGGCGCGTGGTCGGTCTTGCGAACCAGCGTGGTGATCGCGGTGCCGACCTGGATTCCCACCGGGTCCTCGGGCGTGGAGAAGATGCTGGGGTCGGGATCGCCGTCGGGGGTGGTCTTGCCGGTCTTGTACTTGTCGCCGTTGAGGCAGTCGATACGGATGGTGTCGAACGCCTCCAGGTATCGCTCCCTCATGCCGGTGAAGGATAGGCCGTCGAGCCACGAGTAGTTGGAGATGAAGCAGACGACGCCGCGGCCCGTCTTCTCGGCGATGCGTCGCTCGGCCATGCGGAAGAAGCGGACGTAGAGGTCGTTGAGTCCCTGGCCCTCGGGCCGCCGCACCCGCCTGGTCGTCCGGTAGGCGGTCGAAAGCTCGCGCTCCTCGTCCACGGCCATGCCGGCGAAGCCGTTGTAGGGGGGATTGCCGAGAATGACGAGTATGGGCGAGTCCTGCTTGACGCGCTCGGCGCGGTCGCGCTCCTCCTCCAGCTCGGGGAATGGGAGCGGCTTCTGGACGCTGGGCTCCCAGCCTGTGAGGGCGTTGGTGAGGAAGATGCCGGCGCGCTCGTCCCCGTCCTCGGCGAGCGGGGCGTCGAGGGCCTGCATGGTGAGCCCGACCTGCAGGTGAGCGACGACGAAGGGGGCGGGCATGATCTCGAAGCCGAAGACGCGCCCGGTGGCCGCCCGCTTCACCTGCGCCCCGGTGAGGGCTCCGAGGCCTCGGTCCTGGAGGTTGGATGCGATGCGGCGCAGGACCTCGGCCAGGTACGCGCCGGTGCCGCAGCATGGGTCGAGGACGTAGACGTTGTCGGCGGCCAGGCCGTCGGCGATGCCCAGGTCGTCCTTCAGGGCGCGGTCGACGCGGGCGACCATGTAGCGCACCACCTCGACGGGGGTGTACCAGACGCCAAGCTGCTTGCGGAGGGCGGGATCGAATGCCTGCAGGAAGGGCTCGTAGAAGTATGGGACGGCCTCGCCCTCGCTGAAGCGGTCGAAGAAGGCCTCGCGGTCGACGCGGTCCAGGGCCGCGGCGGTCCAGTCCAGCACCTCGACGAGTCCGAGGGGCTGTAGGCGCCCGGGGTCGGATAGCTGCTGGAAGAGGGCCCTGAGCACGGGGGCGCGGAGGTGCCAGACGGCCTCGTGCCAGTTGAACCGGCCAGTGGGCGCCGGAGTCTGCCGTGCCCAGAGCACCCAGGCGGAGAAGACGCCGTAGAAGAGGGTCTGGACGAGTGTGGAGCGGAAGAATGCCGCGCCGCGCTCGCCCTCGAACCGGACGCCCAGGGCATTCTCCAGGGCCGTGCGCACGGCCCGGAGCGAGGGCGCGTCGCCAGCCGCCTCGACGCGGGCCAGGCCGTCGCGGGCGTAGGAGGCGAGGAGCCACGCCAGGTCCCTGGGCTCGACGAGCGCCGCGTGGTGGGAGAGGGCGCGGCAGAGGTATTCGCCGAGGGCCGGGCCGACGTCGCGGGCGAAGGCGCGGGGCTTTTCGAGCCGGGACTCGAACTCGCCCAGTGCCGGGGCGAGCCTGAAGGTCTCGAGCCTGGTTGGGTTACCCGCGGCGTCCTCGCCCAGCAGCACGAAATCGCGGGTGTTGGTGACGAGGACCAGGCGGTACTTGTTCCAGTAGCGGCTCACCTGGTCGCTGTCGGCGGTCAGCCACGCGTCGTCATCGGCGGGCTTGACCTCGACGACGCCGCACTCGGGGAGCTGGCCCTCGCGCGGGCTTCCACGCTGGACCTGCCGCGCGGCGTAGAGTCCGAAGTCGGGGTGTCCCGCGCCCTGCTGGGCAAGCTCGCCGACGCAGTAGACCTTGGGCTTGAGTGTTGCGCCGACGGCGGCGAGGAGGTTGTTGAGCGGCGGGTAGTAGGAGCGCTCGCCGGTCGCGCCGCCGGAGGCGCGTATGCGGCGAAGGTCGCCAAGGTAGTGCTCGACGGCGTCGGTGAGTTTGGGTGCGGTCATGGGCACAGTGTACCGCAGCGGTGGTGCTGCGGTGCATGGGACTCCTCGCCCCGGCCCCTGGATTCCGGCGGAAGCCGGAATGACGGCTGGACGGGCCGTGCCCGCCCTGGGTTCCCGCCTTCGCGGGAACCCAGGGTTGGCTGCGTCGTGCCTGTCCCCGCGCCCTGGATTCCGGCTTTGCCGGATGACGGTTTGGGTTGCCGGGGTCGTGCTACGCTGAGGCTAGGCCACCGGTATGACCGGCAGCAGCAGGTGCGACGGGTACTCCCGGCTGTGATGGACCGTCTGGCGCGCCACACGCGTCTCCGCGTCCTTCCCGTAGGTGTTCCCCGTGTTGGGGTTGCGGTCGAACCTGGGAAAGTTCGACGACGATACCTCCAGGCGGAGCGAGTGGCCCTTCCTGAACACGTTGCCGGTCACCCCGACCTCGATCCGGTACTCGTAGACCCTGTTCGGGGTGAGCAGCGTGGGACCGGTGCGGCTCTCCCTGTACCTGGCGCGGACTATGCCGTCGCAGAGGTTCATGGCATACCCTGTGGTCGAGACGTCCACCAGCTTGGCCGTCCAGTCGGTGTCGGGCCCGTCCGTCTCGGCGTATAGGGTCAGGGTGATCGGCCCCGTCACCTCCGTATCCTGCTCGAACGGCGGGGCAGTGAAGCACAGCACGTCGTCCCGCATCTCCACGGGGCGCTGGTCGTAGGGGCCCCAGGGGACGATGTGGGGCGAGCAGCAGTTGTTGCCACCCATGGTCTGCACGGGGTATTCGGGGTCGTACATGAACCGGTCCGGCGGCTCGCCTCCGGGCTGCTCGGTGGTGAGGACGCCGTTGCCGCGCACCGAGTTGGCTGCACCTCCCGAGTGGAGGTACCACTTCTGCCAGTCGGTCCTCGCGAGAGGCCACTCGCTCTCGTCCCGCCACCGGTTGACGCCCATGATGAACAGCCGAACCGGAGGCTCGTTCACGATCCCGTTTTCGATGCCCTTCAGCCAATAGTCGAACCAGCGCATCTCCAGCGCGTCCAGGTCGACCATGGACTGTGCGCCGAAATCCACGTCGCCGGTCTTGGTGGACTGGCTGAGCGCATGGGGCCAAGGCCCGACGATGATCCTGCCCTGCCGCGACTCCGGGGTGCGGCCCTCCTTGCGCTGTCCGTTGAAGTTCGAGAACGTGTCGGAGGCGTACAGGTCGAACCATCCGCCCATGTTGAATGAAGGCGCGGCGATCTCGCCCCACTTGTCCTCGACGTCTATCGCGCTCCAGTAGTCGTCGTACGTGGGATGGTCGATCCAGTCCTTCCAGAACTGGAGGCGCCGTCCGGCCAGCTCGTCGATCTCGTATATGGGCAGCGAGCGGAACGCCTCGGTCCAGTTGTGGTACTCGATGCTCTGAGCAGTGCGCCCGTTCGTCCGCATCCCCCACGTCATCGCCACGTTGAGCTGCAGCGCGCCGCCCGGGTAGAGCAGGCCGCCGAAGAAGTCGGCGCATATCACGCGGGGCACCATGCAGGTCAGGTACCTGCTCCTGTGCGGCGCGCTCATGAGCTGGACGAGGCCGCCGTACGAGCTGCCGGACATGCCGATCTTGCCGTTGCTCCACTCCTGCGAGCCGACCCACTCCTGCGTGTCGAAGCCGTCCGGCCCATCGTGGTGGAAGGGGTAGTGGTCGCCGTCGGAATCCCAGCGCCCCCTCGTGTCCTGGATCACACAGGCGTACCCGTTGTTCGCCAGGGCCCGCCCCTTCTCGATCACATTGTCCATGTTGTTGCTGTACGGCGTGCGCATGAGGACGGTGGGGAACCGGCCCCTCGCCCTGGGCAGGTACAGGTCCGACGAGAGCTCTACGCCATCGCGCATCGGCGTCTTGATGTTCAGACGCATGTCGACTTCGTAGCTGGACTTCATTACGGTCTCCTTGGTCTATCGACTGAACCGCGCCTCGTAGGCGTCGATCTTGTCCTCGTGCCGGAGGGTCAGCCCGATGTCGTCCAGGCCGTTCATGAGCGAGTGCCGCCGGAAGGGATCGATCTCGAAGCTCTCGAGGACATCCCCGCCCTCGTCGGATAGGCGCTGGGCTTCGAGGTCGACGGTGACCGCGTAGCCCCGCCGCTCCCCTGCGTTGGCCATCAGCCGGGCCACGACCTCCTCAGGGAGGGAGACGGGGAGGATGCCGTTCTGGAAGCAGTTGTTGTAGAAGATGTCGGCGAAGCTGGGCGCGATGACGCACCTGAAGCCGTAGTCGAGCAGGGCCCAGGGGGCGTGCTCCCTCGACGACCCGGAGCCGAAGTTCCGGCCGGCTATCAGGATGGACACGCCGTCATATCCGGGCTGGTTGAGGACGAAATCAGGATTCGGTCCGCCGTCCTCCAGGAAGCGCCAGTCGAAGAAGAGGAACTGGCCGAACCCCGTTCGCTCGATCCGCTTCAGGAACTGCTTGGGTATGATCTGGTCCGTGTCGACGTTGACCCTGTCCAGGGGCGCGGCGACTCCGGTGTGTGTCACGAAAGGCTCCATGTCAGTCTTACTCCTCGGAAACGCCTCCTTAAGGCGATTGATGAATGGTATTGCCACTCGTCGCGGCTACGCCGCAGTGTAGCTCCGCACTTCGACCTGCACACCATCCCTGGCGGCATTCTCGGCTGTTTCAAGCAGGCGAGCGGTAATCTCGGACTCCACGTACTCCTCACCGCAATTGTCGCATACGGAAGCCGGGACATCTTTGACTACCAGCGTCGTAGCATCGCGAGTCATGGTTACCGTTGAAAACCCAGGTTGCGTTTCGCCATGTCTACAGAGAATGCACTTCATCATCTCCTCCTCTTGAAACCCGGGCGCCACCGCAATCGTCGGGATCGTACACTGTTACGGTGATTACTGTCTTCTCCAGGACATTGTCAGCCAGCAACACATGCAGCGGACGCGAGTTTACCCATCCTAACAGCAGGATACTTGGATATGGCGAATCGTCCGGATATTGTTCAATTACCTCGCCAGTGTTGGCTACCGCGTACACATCTTGTTCGGAGATCCTTCTCCGGAACATTCTCTTGATTGCGTGTACGGTGAATACCACTCCCTTGCCAAACAGCCGGCCCCGATTGCGCGTAGTCACCACTCCCTGATGTCTACGAAGTGGCCTGCAATTGCTGCGGCGGCGGCCATCTCGGGGCTTACGAGGTGCGTCCGACCGCCCTTGCCCTGGCGACCCTCGAAGTTGCGGTTCGACGTGGACGCGCACCTCTCGCCCGGCTGGAGTATGTCCGGGTTCATGCCCAGGCACATCGAGCATCCCGCGACGCGCCAGTCGAAGCCCGCGTCCTTGAATACGGCGTCGAGGCCCTCGTCCTCCGCCTGCTTCTTGACGGCGGCAGAGCCGGGCACGACCATCGCGTATACGCCGTCGCCGACCTTCCTGCCCCTGGCAACGTCCGCCGCCGCCCGCAGGTCGTCGATGCGGGAGTTGGTGCACGAGCCTATGAACACCCTGTCGATCTCGATTCCCTGGATCGGCGCGCCGGGCTCCAGGTCCATGTACTCCAGGGCGCGCTCGACGGACTCCTTCTCACCGGCGTCGTCGTAGGCGTTCGGGTCGGGGACGCGGCCCGTAACGGGCGCGACCATGCCGGGGTTCGTCCCCCAGCTTACGTGAGGCTCCAGTGCGGCGCCGTCGAGCTCCACGACCCTGTCGTAGTCGGCGCCGTCGTCGGTGGCGAGCGTCCTCCACTCCTCGACGGCCGCGTCGAAGTCGTCGCCCTGGGGCACCTGCGGACGGCCGCGCATGTAATCGAAGGTGGTGTCGTCCGGCGCGACCATGCCCGCGCGGCCGCCAGCCTCGATGGACATGTTGCACACGGTCATCCGGCCCTCCATCGACAGGGAGCGTATGGCCTCGCCCGTGTACTCGATCACGTGTCCCGATGCGCCCGCGACGCCTATCTTGCCGATGATGCTCAGGACGACGTCCTTGGCGGAGACTCCGGCGGCCAGCTTGCCGTCGACGCGGACCTCCATGGTCTTAGGTTTGAACTGACGAAGTGTCTGGGTGGCCAGGACGTGCTCGACCTCCGACGTGCCTATGCCGATGGCAAATGCACCGAAAGCCCCGTGGGTGGACGTGTGGCTGTCGCCGCAGACGATTACCTTGCCGGGCTGGGTGTACCCCTGCTCGGGCCCTATGACGTGCACGATGCCCTGGAGTGGGCTGAATCTGTCGTACAGCGTCACGCCGAACTCCTCGCAGTTCCCGCTCAGGGCGTCGAGCTGCTGCTGCGCGATAGGATCGGTGATGGGCAGCGACAGGTCCCAGGTGGGGGTGTTGTGGTCTGCCGTGGCCACCGTGAGGTCCGTGCGCCGGACCCCGCGGCCCGCCATTCGCAGTCCGTCGAACGCCTGCGGCGACGTGACCTCGTGCACAAGGTGCAGGTCGACGTACAGTATCGTGGGCTGTCCGGCCTCTTCGTGCACGACGTGGCTGTCCCACAACTTCTCGAGCATCGTCTTTGGCGGCATCTTGGCTCTACTCCTCAGCTAACGTAGTTGTCGAGGTAAAGGTATGGCATTCCCTGCACACCGCGAAACATGTCGCCATCGTTGCCAATCAGGGCATCGCACCGCTCTTCTATGGCGGTGGCCACTACTATGGCATCGGGAAGCCGGAGCCGGCTGGCGGCCCGCACCTCGGCTGCCCTCTTCGCGACCGCACGGTCGACGGCCCGCAGGACGAGATTGGGCGAGTTTCGGAAGAAGAGCTCTATCGTCTCCTGCGCCCTGCGGTTGCGGTCCCGAATGGGCCGCACGAGCATCTCCGCCTCGACTATGGTCGAAACGCACCCGACTATCAGGCCCCTGTCCATCATATGCAGCACCTGGGCCGCGAGCTCCCTGTAGGGCTGAACATTGTCGAGCAGGTAGATGAGGACATTGGTGTCCAGGCCGACCTGGCGGCAGCTGCGCAGGTCGTCGAGCCATCTGCCGGTCTGCGGAAGGCCCATCATGTCAACGCAGACGCCTGTAGCAGCCTTCGGCCTCGGGGCCATCGACGCGCCCGACCGCATCGAGCTCCGTTAGCTCCTCGAGCTTCTCGCCCGTACGCCATACACCCGATTCCTCCCTTATCGCGGCGACGGCGCGGGGTTCGGACGAAGAAGTGGCGTCGTAGACGGCCCGGAGGTCCGAATCCCTGTCGAGAGCGTCGTAGAGGCCGTACCCGTCGGAGCCGTCGGAGCCGTAGCGGACCTCCGCAATATAGCGGTCTACCTCCTCCTTGCTGGAACCGTACACTCCTTCAAGACTCCCGATCATGTACTCGGCCCAGCTGTCGGGCCTAGGAAGCAGCACAATCCGGTCGTCTATCAACTCGGCGACAAGCTTATCCCCGGCCTTGAGGCCGAGCGACCGGACCATCGCCACGGGCAGGGTCACCTGGTTCTTTGAAGAAATCGTTATCGTGGGCACCACCACACCTCTTTGCCGTAAGTCTCACCAAGTGAATAGTAAGTCAGGCAAAGCGCCCTGTCAAGAACCCGCGCCCCAGCGTAACTGTTCAGTCTTGGTGCGAGGAAGCCCCCCCCCCTGGATACCCGCCCCCGAGCAGTCGGGGGCGGGCTCTTCGCGGGTATGACAATGGGCTGTGCGCATCCAGTGTTCCCACGAAATCTGAACAGCTACCACCAGCTACTTCCCGTACCGCGGGCTTTCCTATGTCTGGGCCGCGGCCTCTGCCCCGGCACCATCCATGATGAGCAGCCTGTTCAGCGCGTTCATGTACGCCTTGGAGCTAGCCACAATAATGTCGGTGTCCGAGCCGCGCCCGACGTAGGACTGGCCGTCGCGGTCGATGCGAATCGTGACATCGCCGATGGCGTCGATGCCCTCGGTCACCGCGTCCACCCGGAACTCGGTGAGCTTATTGGGCACCTTGATAACACGCCCGATCGCCTGGTAGACAGCATCGATCGGGCCGGTGCCGGTCGCCGCGTCCGTAACCGTGTTGCCGTCTGGGCCCGAGATCCTGACGGTCGCCGTCGGTATCTCGTGGTCGCCGCAGGACACCTGCACGTGCTCCAGGGTGTACAGATTGGGCTCCGACCTCGTGCGGCGCTGGTCTGCCATCAGCGCCTCCAGGTCGGCGTCTGTCACCTCGCGCTTCCGGTCGGCCAGGTCCTTGAAGGCGTCGAATGCCTCGTTCAGATGGCCTGGGCTGAGCTGGAAACCCAACTCCTCGAGCCGGGCCCTCAGGCCCGCCCGTCCGCTCAGCTTGCCGAGCACCAGCGAGCTGCTGGGCCAGCCGACGGACTGGGGCTCCATGATCTCGAAGGTCGTTCGCTCCTTCAGCACGCCGTCCTGGTGAATGCCGGAGGCGTGGCGGAAGGCGTTCGCGCCCACGATGGCTTTGTTCGGCTGGACGGGGAAGCCCGTGATGTTGCTGACGAGCCTGCTCGTCCGGTAGATCTGCGTCGTGTCGATGTTCGTGCCCACGCCCAGCAGATCCTTGCGCGTCTCTATGGTCATGATGACCTCTTCGAGTGACGCGTTGCCCGCCCGTTCGCCCAGGCCGTTGATACAGCCCTCCACCTGGCGCGCGCCCTGCTGAACCGCCGCGACGCTGTTGGCCGCCGCGTTGCCCAGGTCGTTGTGGCAGTGGACGCTCAGGACCGCCTGGTCGATGTTGGGCACATTTTCGCGTATCTTGCGGATGCGCTCGGCGAACTCCGAAGGCACGGTGTAGCCGACGGTGTCGGGAATGTTAACCGTGGTCGCCCCTGCGTCGATCGCCGACTCCACCAGCCTGTACAGGTACTCCAGGTCGGTGCGCGTCGCGTCCATGGGGGAGAACTCCACGTCGTCGCAGTAGTCCACCGCCCGCTCTACCGACGCGACGGCCTGCTCCATGACCTCCTCGGGGTTCTTGCGGAGCAGGTCCATGATGTGAACGTCGGAGCTGGAGATGAAGACGTGTATGCGGGGGCGCTCCGCGTCCTTCAGCGCCTCCCAGGCGGCGTCGATGTCGCCCGGCACGCACCGGGCCAGGGACGCGATGATGGGCCGGCGGACCTCGGAGGCGATGGCGCGGACGGCCTCGAAGTCGCCGGGCGAGCTCGCCGCGAAGCCCGCCTCTATAATGTCGACGCCCAGCCGGTCCAGCTGCCGGGCTATGTCGAGCTTCTCCGACGTCGTCAGTCCGATGCCCGCGGACTGCTCGCCGTCTCGCAGCGTCGTGTCGAAGATCATTACCTTGTCTGTCGTCATTGGTTGTTGACTCCTTGATTCTGGATTGCGCGGCAAGGCCAGCCGCAGGGCCGCCCCTTGGCGGCGGGGAAGCGAACGGGAGTCACGTAAGGACAACGTAGTCCGCCAGACCAGGCCCTGCCAGGACCCGGCCCGAACGGCGAACTACGTAAGATTCCTCCGTTGGCAACATAGTGGTTCTCATTGCAGTCTATATGCTGTCGAACACCCCTTCGAACAGCCCGTAGTCGTTGCGCCGGACATCTATCGTCCTGTTGACGGCGTCCTTGTTGATGGGACCGAATATATGCGGATACTTCTCCCTGCCTCCCGGCTCGTACCTCGTCTCCGGATTCAGCTTAGTCGGCATCAATTCCAACAGCACCAAGTCGTCCCGGCCCCGGAAGTTGTACCCGGCCACCGGCTCGAGCTGTTGCTGTTCGGAGCAGTGTATGAAACCGTCCGCCTCGTACCTGTCGGGCGCGTACGTTGGACCATCGGCCTGGGACTCCCATTCGGTCTTGGTGGCTATGTGGTAGATCACTTCCTCAGTACAGCCGCTTGCCCATGCTCAGCCGGTCCTCGATTGAGAACCCCAGATCCCGGTAGAACCGCACGACGCCTTCGTTGTCCGGCATCACCTGCAGGTTCACCTTGAGGCAACCCCGCTCCTTCAGCCTCGGCTCCGACTCTGCCATCAACTCGGTCCCGATTCCCCTGTGGCGCTCGTTCTCGTCGACGGCCAGCGAGTAAATCCACCCTCGGTGCCCGTCGTACCCGCCCATCACTGTCCCGACTAAACGGCCGCCACCCTCGGCGACAAGGAAGAGCTCGGGGTCGTAGGCCGTCTTTAGGCCTATGGACACGGCAGGATCGTTGTGGGGCGCCTCATATCCTTCGGTGAAGATCCCCGCCCACAGCGCGATCACGCCTTCCTTGTCAGCGTCGAGATACGTCCGTATTTCGAATACCCTCTCCCATGGCTAGTCGGCCTCCTTCAGGAAGGACATCATCCCGCGCAGCTCCTTGCCGACGCTCTCGATGGGATGCTCGGCGTTCTCCTTGCGGAGCCGGTCGAAGCGGGGCCGGCCCTCGTCGTTCTCCGCGATCCACTCGCGGGCGAAGCTGCCGTCCTGGACTGCCTCCAGCACCCGCTTCATGTTCTCCTTGACGTGCTCGTCGATCACGGCCGGGCCGCGCGAGTAGTCGCCGTACTCTGCGGTATCGCTCACCGAGTACCTCATGTACTCCATGCCGCCCTGGTAGAGCAGGTCGACGATCAGCTTCAGCTCGTGCATGCACTCGAAGTAGGCCGACTCGGGCTGGTATCCGGCCTCCACCAGCGTCTCGAACGCGGCCTTGATCAGCGCCGTGACCCCGCCGCAGAGTACCGACTGCTCGCCGAACAGGTCCGTTTCGGTCTCTTCCTTGAAGGTCGTGTCCAGTACGCCGGCGCGGGTGCAGCCGACGCCCCGCGCATAGGCCAGGCCGATGTCGTGGGCCATGCCCGAGGCGTCCTGGTGGATGGCGAGAAGCCCGGGAACCCCGGAGCCTCGCGTGAAGACCTCGCGCATCCGGTGTCCGGGCGCCTTGGGCGCGACCATCGACACGTCGACCTCGCCGGGCGGCACGATCGTCTCGTAGTGGATGTTGAAGCCGTGAGCGAACATCAGCGTCTTGCCGGACGACAGGTGGGGCTCGACGGACTCCTTGTACACGCCGGCCATGGTGTGGTCGGGTATGAGCATCATGATGATGTCCGAGTCCCTGGCCGCGTCGGCGACCAGCTCGACCCGGAGGCCGCCGCCCTCGGCCTTCTCCTTGCTCTTGCTGCCCTCGTACAAGCCGACCACCACGTCTACCCCGCTCTCCTTCAGGTTGAGTGCGTGGGCGTGGCCTTGGCTGCCGTAGCCGACGACCCCCACGGTCTTGCCGTCCAGAAGGGACATGTCGGCGTCGTTCTCGTAGTACATCTTTGCCATTGCTTGCGTCCTCTCCGATGCTCCTGTGTTATACCGACGACGCCTCGCCCCAGTCCGCCCGGGCCGTCTGCCGCCGCGACCTGCCCTCCGCGCCGCGATTCATCGCTATCGTGCCCGTCCTCATCACCTCGACGACCCCGAAGCTCTTGAGTAGATCGTGCAGCGAGTCGATCTTGTCCTCATCCCCGCTGACCTCCACGATGAGCGAGTCGGCCGCCACGTTCACGATGTTGGCGCGGAAGATGTGGACGATCTGCATTATCTCGCTGCGGGACTGCACGTTGGACCTGACCTTGATGAGGGCGAGCTCGCGCGAGACGATGTTCTGGTTCGAGATGTCCGAAACCTTGATCACGTCGATCAGCTTGTGAAGGTGCTTGGTCATCTGCTCGACAACCCTGTCGTCACCCTCGACGACGAAGGTCATGCGCGAGAGGTCCGGCTCCTCGCTGTGGCCCACGGCCAGGCTGGCGATGTTGAAGCCACGCCGCCTGAACATGCTCGAGACCCTGTTCAGGACACCGGGCCTGTCCTGCACGAGAGCGGTGATGGTCCGTCTGGGTACGCGCCCGTTCGTGGTCACTGCCGCACCCCCTCTGGCAGCGGCTCCTCTATGAGGTCGTGAATGGTCTGGCCCGCCGGGATCATCGGGTACACGTTCTCCTCTTCCTCGACGACGAAATCGATCAGGGCGGGGCCGTCGTAGTCCATCGCCTCCATGATCGCCGGCATGACCTGGTTCTTGTCGGTCACCCTGAGTCCGAGCATCCCGAAGGCATCCGCCAGCTTCACGAAGTCCGGGTTGTGGGTGTACTGAGTGGCAACGTAGCTCTTGTGGTAGAAGAACTCCTGCCACTGCCGCACCATGCCCAGGAACGAGTTGTTGATGATGGCGAACTTGACGTTGATCCGGTTCTCGACCAGCGTGGCAAGCTCGGCCATGGTCATCTGGAAGCCGCCGTCGCCGGCGACGGACCACACGACCTTCTCCGGCGCGCCGACCTTGGCGCCCATGGCGCCCGGCACCTCATAGCCCATTGCGCCCGAGCCACCCGACGATACCCATGTCCGCGGCTCCTTGAACATGTAGTGCTGCGCGGCCCACATCTGGTGCTGGCCGACTCCCGTGACGACGATGGCCCTGCCGTCTGTTGCCTCGGAGAGCTGGTTGATGATGAACTGGGGCAGCAGCTTGTCCGTCGGCCGGATGAACATAGAGGGGTGGTCCCTCTTGAGCAGCTCGATGTGCTGGATCCAGTCCAGGCGGGCCGCCGGTGTGACGAGCTTGTTCAGCTTAACCAGGACGCGCTTGAGGTCTCCGACGATCGGGACGTCGACCGGCACGTTCTTGCCGATCTCCGAGGGGTCGATGTCGATGTGTATCTTCCTCGAGCCCAGGGCGAATGCGCTGGGTTTGCCGGTGATTCTGTCGTCGAAACGCATACCCAGCGCGATGAGCAGGTCGGCCTCTTCGATGGCCTTGCTGGCGTAGGCCATGCCGTGCATCCCCGGCATCCCCACGCACAGCACGTGGTCGGACGGGAAGGAGCTGATGCCGAGCAGCGTCGTGATGACGGGTATCTGAGCCTTCTCGGCCAGCTCGCGCACCTCGTCGTAGGCGCCCGAGAATATGACCCCGTGGCCTGCGAGGATCACAGGCCGGCTGGACTCGGCTATGACCCTGGCGGCGCGCTTGATCTGGGCCCCGTGGCCCTCCATGTTGGGCTTGTAGCCGGGCAGATCGATCTCGCCAGGGTAGACGAACTCGGCCTCCTCCTGCTGCACGTCCTTCGGTATGTCGACCAGCACGGGACCTGGCCGGCCCGTACTGGCTATGTAGAACGCCTCCTTGATAACCCGCGGTATGTCGGCAGCGTTCATGACGAGGTAGTTGTGCTTGGTGATGGGAAGCGTAATACCGGTCGTGTCGGTCTCCTGGAAGGCGTCGCTGCCAATGGCCGCCCTGGCGACCTGACCCGTGATGATCACCATCGGGATGGAGTCCATCTGTGCTGTCGCGATCCCTGTTACGAGGTTCGTCGCTCCGGGGCCGGACGTTGCCCAGGCAACGCCGGGGCGCCCGGTGACGCGGGCATACCCATCCGCGGCGTGGGCTGCGCCCTGCTCATGGCGAACCAGGATATGGCGCAGCTGCGGGTACTCAGGCAGGGTCTGGTACAGGGGCAGAATGGCCCCGCCGGGAAGGCCGAAGATCACGTCTACGCCCTCCCGTATCAGGCTCTCGCAAACCATCTGCGAGCCGTTCAGTTTCATCTTTGTTCATCTCCTCACTTGGAGCCGTCGAATCCGGGGGGCCTCAATAAAAAAAGTCCCGCCCTGGCAAAGGGACGGGACTGAGGTCTCGTGGTACCACCCTAATTGCCTCGACAATCGTCGAGGCCACTCAAAGGCTGTAACGGTGCCTGCCGCCCGACCCTACGCGGTGTCCGTTCGAATGACCAAGCGCGCAGAGCGCCGAAACCTTCCGGCTATACTCTGCACGCTGTCTCCTCGACTCCCTCAGGACGGGTGCTCAGGGGCGAGTTCGCGGCCGCAGCACGCCGGGCTCCCACCATCCCCGGCTCTCTATTGCGCGCCATTCCGCTACTACTCCCCTTCGATGCAATCTGCAATCTATTCGTTGTCCGACAGCGTGAATATAGCATGGAGGCGGATAGGGTGTCAATTGCGCAGGTGCGGTATAATCGCGGGAACCTAATTCCTGCCTTCTACCAAAAACGACTTCTTCCCACATGACATACGATGCAGAAACGCATACCGGCAGCGCCCTGGCGCGCCGTGTTGCCATCTTCATAGACGGCAGTAACCTGTACCACAGCCTGGAGGAGAACTGCGGCAGGTACGACCTCAACTTCCAGGCCTTCTCACAGAAGCTGGCGAAGGGCCGGACGATGTTCCGCACCTACTACTACAACGTCCTCCAGGACCCCGAGCGCAGCCCGCAGGGATACCAGGACCAGCAGAAGTTCCTCACGGCCCTCCACAACACGCCATACCTGGAGGTCCGTCTGGGTGGGTCCAAGATGCGCGGCGCAACCACTGTGCAGAAGGGCGTCGACATCATGATCGCGACTGACCTGCTCCGGTTCGCCTGGGACGACCGGTACGACATCGCCGTGCTGGTGAGCGGCGACGGCGACTTCTCCTACGCCGTGCAGGCTGTCAAGGACATGGGCAAGCACGTCGAGGTTGCGGCCTTTCCCGCGAACCTTTCCTCGGAGCTGGTAAGCGTTTCGGACGACCGGGAGTTCTTTACGCCAGAGTACTTCGAGGACCTCTGGAGCCGGCGCCGTCCCCACTACAACGAGCGCGGCGCGCCGCCTAGCCGAGACACCTACAGGAGCACGTTCGCCGGACCCAGGTCCGGCGAATACGGGGGCCGGGAGTACGGTCCTCAGTCCCCTTCGACTCCCCCGTACGAACAGCCCTGACGCTTGCCGCCGCGGGCTGCCCTGGGCGGGTGTAGGGAGGCGCGCGAGGGCCGATTCACATTGACAGCGAGGCCCCTAGCCTGCTAAATTTCTACTAATAGAATTGCATCTTACCTGTCCTCGCCCGAGTGATGCGCCGGAATTCGTCACAGCTTTCCGTGCCCTCGGGCGGACTTGTCAAAGCGTCGAGCCAGAGGAGCGCTCGACGCCGCCCGGAGGACCATACTTGAAGAAGACCGACTTCGTTCTACGTTTTGCAGGAGAGGGCGGCCAGGGCTTCCTGAGCGCGGCGGTCGGGTTCGCGAGCGCCAACACCCAGGCGGGGTACCACGCCCAGACCTTCGCCACCTTCCCTTCCCAGATTACCGGCGGGCCCACCTGGATGCAGGCCCGCATATCCACCAAGCCGATCTTCAGCCGGGGCGACTCCCTCGATGTGCTTGCCGTATTCAACGAAGAATCATACGAGACCCACATGAATGAGGTTAAGGAAGGCGGCGTCATCCTCTACGACTCGGACTCGATGACGCTCGAGGAAGACGGCCGCAGCCTCGGGATCGCCTTCGACAAGCTCGGAAAGTCCACCGGCAACGCCAGGGCCGCCAATATGGTGTTGATGGGCGCCCTAGCGGAGCTGGTGGGCGTGCCCCTCGACGTGCTCGAGGAATTCGTGAGGCGGCGCTGGGGCAACACGGCGCGATACGGCCCCAAGATCGTACCCCAGAACATTGAGGCGCTGAGGCTCGGCAAGGAGGCCGCAGCCGAGAGCGGTTTCAGCCTGGGCGAGCTGGCCCCGCCAGAGAAGCCGGAATACGAGCAGATCTTCACCAACGGGAACTACGCGCTGGCCCTGGGCGCAGTTCACGCTGGCCTGAACTTCTACGTCGGCTACCCCATATCTCCGGCAACGACGATCCTGATATGGATGGAGGAGCAGCTGGTCGGCGACGGCCAATTCGTATACCAGGTCAGCTCCGAGATCGAGGCAATAAACGGGATCATAGGCGCGGGGTACGGCGGCGCGAAGGCGATGACGGCCACCGCAGGGCCCGGATTCTCGCTGATGAGCGAGGGACTGGGCCTGGCATGGATGGCAGAGATCCCGTGCGTTGTCGTAGACGTGCAACGCGGCGGCCCGGCCACCGGCCTGCCGACGAAGACGGAGCAGTCGGACCTGTTTGCAGCGCTGCATCCGGCACATGGCGACGTTTCCCTGCCGGTGATCGCCCCGGGCACGGTGGAAGAGTGCTTCTACGCGGCCGTAACGGCGTTCAACTGGGCGGAGCGGTACCAGGGGCCCGTAATTCTGCTGAGCGAGCATGCCCTGTCTGAGCGGGAGCAGAACTTCCGCAAGCCGGACCTGGACTCGATCCCCGTAGAAAACCGGATGGTCTACCAGGGGGCCAACGGCTACCTGAGGTATGAAGCGTCTGAGCTGTCGCCCATGCCCTCGCCGGGGAGCCCCGGCAGCTACGTCGCAAACGCAAGCGAGCACGACCCGTGGGGCGACACCACGCACCTGCCGTCGCGGCACGTTCAGATGACCGAGCGCCGTTTCAGCAAGCTGAAGCTCCTGGAAGACGGCACCTATGAGTCGCAGAACATCGACGCCCCCATCGCGGTCATGCCGTGGGGCGGCTCC
Source organism: Dehalococcoidia bacterium (assembly GCA_965261325.1). GTDB lineage: Bacteria > Chloroflexota > Dehalococcoidia > Lucifugimonadales > CAJWER01. The sequence goes on along the minus strand of CBDHCU010000009.1, from coordinate 583,193 downwards.
AAGGGCCCGGCCACCGAGGCATACCAGCAGCTCATCGCCGGCGAGGTGGACGTGGCCTGGTACTTCACGATGTACCTCAACCCACTGCCGCCGATGCTGCTCGACGAGCTCCGAGAGAAGGAGCTGGTCATAGTGCCCGAACTGAACTACCAGGGCCAGTTCTCGTCCTACCTGAGGTCCAAGGGAGTCAGGGCCGAGTCGATCACCCAGTACACCGGCCTTCCATTCAAGGTCGGTGACCTGGTAGAGCGCATCTCCGACCGAATCACCGCTACCCGAAAGGAGGGTGTGGCCGTATGAGCGACAAGAACCCGGAATACGATTTCAAGTGGTGCCCCGGCTGCGGGGACTTTGGCGTGCGCCGCGCCCTGGAGCAGGCTGTGGCCAGGCGGATCATCGAGCGTGAGGAGCCGGTCGAGCAGAACGTCGTCGTCGCTGGCATAGGCTGCTCCGGCAACATGGTGCATCTACTCGAAGGCGCGCAGCCATACGGCATACACGGCCTCCACGGGCGGACCCTGCCGATCGCCCTCGGCGTCAAGATGGGCCGGCCCGAACTCAACGTCCTAGTGGTCGCGGGAGACGGCGATTTCCTGAGCATCGGCATGGAGCACATCGCGCCCCAGGCCCAGCGAAACCTGAACGTCTGCGCCGTGATCATGGACAACGCCGTCTACGGCCTGACCAAGGGCCAGAGCTCACCCACGGCCGCCGAGGGCATGGTGACCAGCTCCACGCCATACGGAAAGCCGGACGCCGGCATCGACGCCCTGAATTTCTACCTGGCCATCGGTGCGTCCTTTGTGGCGTCGGGCATATCCACCAAGATCAAGGACCTGGCAGACCTCATCTACGAGGGGATGGAGCACCCCGGCTTCTCGATAGTGCACGTGCAGTCGCCATGCACGGTCTTCAACAACACGTACGAGCAGCTGAAGGGGAACAAGCGCAAGGGCATCGCGCCCCTCGCCTGGTCGATCGACGACGGGCACGACACGTCCGACATGCGCGCGGCCCGAGGCGTGGTCGAAAAGGGTGGCGTGCCCCTCGGCATCCTATACCAGGACGCCAGCCAGTTCTCGTTCGAGGACCGCATGGCCGGCATTCTAAGCAAGGCGAGGCCGAAGACCGCCAAGGAGCTGGTCGACTCCTACTCCGTCTGAGCAAACGCGAGGGAGCAGCCTCCTCGTTCCCGATTGCCCTAATACCAAGTCACCGTGATGCCGCCGTATATGTGCGGCCAGGGAGTGGGTTCCCGCCCCGTATCGCGTACGGGGCAGGCTCTTCGCGGGAATGACGGCTTTACGGCGCGCTCAAAATGAATTGGTATAATTCGACACCCCTGAATACAAGACGGGGTGTCGAAACGATTTTCTGGGATCCGCTCTACCCGCCATACAGGCGGGAGATGCTACAGGCTGTCGATAAACGCCAGCTCCTCTTCCAGCACATCCACGTCGTAGAAGTGCTCCAGCAGCAGGGTCGCGTCCAGGTATTTTATGCGCCTGTGCATCTCCGTAGGGAGGGTGCCCTTATCCAGCGGGGCGTGCGAGTCGTCGCGGCCCCGGGGGTCGTACAGGTAGTTGTCGTTCCAGTGGACGTGGCGGATGAGATCAGGGCGCGATAGGAAGGCCAGAACGCGCTCCTCCCGCCGGTCTTCGGGGAAGCGGTGGGAGTAGGTGACGACGTGGCTGGAGTCGAGGCAGAGTCCGACGTTCGCACGATCGACGTCCAGGACAATCTGCTGCCACTCCTCCGGGGCCATGCCGAAGTACTCGTTGCGGCTGGACCAGTCGACCTGATCGTGGGGCGTATCCTTGATGTCGTCGCTCCAGTAGGAGTTGAGGTTCTCGAGGACGAGCTCCAGGTCGTGCCGCTCGCAGAACGCGGCGACCTGGCGGATGCCGTCGATGAGCAGGTCGTACCTCCCCTCCCGTCCCGCCGTCTGGACGGCGTCGTCCCAGCGCTTTGGCGCGAAGTGCATGTTGATCTGCCGGACGTTCGGGTACCTGGCCGCCCTGGCTATGTAGTCGACGATCACCTGGACGGAAGTCTTCCGGAAGTCGGCGTCGGTTGCGGCGATGTTTAGACGCACGCCGCGGACCACGGCAGGCGCGTGGGCGCTGACCAGCACGCCGGCGAGCTCATCCATCTCGTCGATGTCGTCGACCATGGACGCTTCGGTGTTCAGTCCCAACCGCCGCAGCGTTTCGAGCCCCGCTGCAGATGTGACACCAAGTTGGTGCCTAAGCTCGTTGTACCTGGTCACTGTCTCCTCCTCTGGTTCAGCGGTAGCCGCTACTTCGATACCTTGGCGATACCAAGGCGATGCACGGCCTCCCGGGCGAGCGCCTCCTGCTCGGGCGTCGCACTCGGGGTGGGTGGGCGAGGTTCGCCGGTCTCTATGCCCAGCCGCTCCCCAACCGCGGCCTTCAGGGCGCCGAGATAGCCGAGGTCGATGATCATGTCCTCCACTTCGCTCGCCCTGGCCTGCGCCTCCTCGGCGCGGTCGAGGTCACGCGCCTTATAGGCTTCCCATATGGCTACCCAGAGCTCGGGGGCGAGGCAGGGCGGCCCGTCCACACACCCGGCTGCGCCGACAGTGAGGGCCGGCAGCATCATTCTGCCCATGCCGGTGAAGACCCGCAGGCCCATCCTGGCGAACAGGTAGACGTTGTTCATGTCGTAGGCAGAGTGCTTGAGGCCGGTGATCTGGGGCACGTCGTCCTGGAGCCGCTTCATGAGGTCGGGCGTAATCTCCACGCCCGTCGACTGGGGAAGGTTGTAGACGAAGAGAGGCAGATCGGCTGCCGCGGCGACGGTCCTGTAGTAGTCGACGACGCCCTCGTCGCCGGGGTGGACGAAGAAGGGCGGGACGGCGCATATGGCCTCGACGCCGGCAGATGCCGCGTGGGCGGCGTTCCGAGCGGCGCGGGCCGTCGTCTGCGCCCCCACGTGCATGATGACGTTCGTGCGACCCTGGTTCTGGTCGGCAGCCGCCAGGGCGATGCGGCGGTTCTCGTCGTCGGTAAGGAGGACGCTCTCCCCAGTTCCGCCGGCCGTCCAAAAGCCGTGCACGCCAGCCTGGATGTTGTCCTCCATGACGACACGGAACGCCTCCTCGTCGACTTCTCCCTCCGAGGTCATGGGCGTGATAATCGCCGGGACTACTCCCTCGAACTCTGGCACGTGATTCCCTCCCGTCGTGGTCGGACTGCGCACGGCATTGTACTACGTGGGCCGCGGCGATAGGGAGGTCGTCAGTCCGAACCCAGGGCCTTTCCATTGTTGAGATAGGGTCGTACCTTGCCGTTCGGCCTGAGCTTGTCGAAGGCCCCAATTGTGGTTCGACAGGCTCACCACGAACGGACTTTGGAAAGGCCCTGGTCCGATCCCTCCTTTGGCGGAATGAAGCGCAGCGTCACGTCGTCGCCGGTCCCTTTCGGCCTGGCCCACTCGGCCAGCCGCCAGCCGACCACCCAGGCGATCCCGAAGTCGACGACGACGAGCGGTATGCGGTCCCGCCAGGACCGGTCGATCCTGCAGTCGACCATGAAGTCCTGGAGTTTCTTCGTGCCCGACATGCCCAGCGGTTGAAAGCGGTCTCCAGGGCGTCGGGTACGCACTCTCAGGCCACCGGTCGCAGCTCGAGACGAAATTGCCGCGCACATCTCATCTCCCTGCACTTCCCGTTTGCCGCTCTCCACATCGGCGATCACCCGCCAGCCGCCAACAGCCGTTTCGCCAGGTACCTCCACATCGGTTTCGCCCACGAGCCGGGGCAGCGGGCACGTATCGAGTCCAGCCGGGGCCACAGTCGCCGTCCGATAGCCCACGCTGAAGACCAGCCCGCCGGGAATGTCCATCGACCGCCCGGCGCGTCCTCTCAGCATATCCAGCATCTCGTCCACGTGGCGGAGCCCCAGGTCGTCCAGTCCGTCCGATGCTAGGCCCACGACACGGCGTAGGAGGTGCGCGCCCACCGCGGCGTCCAATTCGGCGAACGCATCTCTGTCCACCTCGAGGCAGCCGCTCCTCACTTCGACCACGTCGAGCCACACCGCGTCGACCGCCCGCTCGATGTACTCCAGGTCACGCCGTGCGTTCGCCGAGAGCCGCAGGACGGAATCCCTGATCCGGGGATTGATCAGGGCGAGGGAAGGCACAATCTCGTGCCTGATCCTGTTCCTCAGCATGAGCAGTGAGCTGTTCGACGAGTCGTGTCTCGGCTCCAGCCCCAGCGCCTCGCAGTACCCCTCCGTATCGGCCCTGGACACGCCTGTCAGGAACGGCCGGACCAGGTACACGTCTGAGGCTTCGATTCTCCTGACGGTGGACTCGCTCATTCCGCGGAGGCCGGTCAGTCCCGCGCCGCGTACGATGTTCATCAGGACGGTCTCGGCCTGGTCGTCCATGGTGTGGCCCAGGGCAACGGCCCGCGCCCCCTGCTCGGCGGCAACCCGCGCCAGGAAGCCGTAGCGGAGCCTGCGCGCCGCATCCTCCAGAGAGAGACGATGGGTCCGGCGGAAACTGGCCGTGTCCGCCCTGTCGGACGTGAGCTCGACATCAAGGCGGCGACAGGTGTGCGACACAAAGGCCGCGTCTGCCTCGGACTCCTGCCCCCGCAGGCCATGATCGAGGTGCGCGGCGTGAAGCCTCAGCGACGTCTCGCTGCAAGTACGGGCCAAGGCGTGGAGAAGGGCGAGGGAGTCCGGGCCGCCGGACACTGCAACCACCAGCAGGTCGCCCGGCGCCAGCCCGCAACGCCTCACTGCCTCCACGACCTGCGCTTCGAGGCGGTCGATCAACCCTTCATGGGCCATGAGTGCGGCTCGGCGCGACCGGTCCCGCTCAGGCCGGCCGCCCGCTGGACGGCTTCCTGACGAGCTTCACCGCTTCGATCTTCAGCCCCTTCATCTCCGCCACCTCGACCGACAACGCACCCGTCTCGAAGGCCTCTCCCTCTGTGGGGATGTGGCCTAGAGAGTCCAGCACGAAGCCCGCCACGGTCTCGTAGTCGCCGTCGCCAAGGTCGATGTCGAGCTCGTCCAGGACCTCGTCGATGCTCATGCCGCCGTCGACCTGGTAGGTGTCCCGTCCGAGAGCCTCATACTCCTCCTCAAGCCTCACTCCCTCCTCGCCGACGCGACCAACCACCTCCTCCAGCAGCCTCTTGAGCGTCACCAGTCCCGCGACGCCCCCGAACTCGTCGATGACGATGGCCATCTGGTTGCCAGTGTCGCGCAGCTCCTCGAACAGCTCGGCGATCCGTTTCGTCTCAGGGACGAAGTAAGCGTCCCTGATCACGTCTGTTACGATGCCGTCCAGGTCCACCCTGTTTGCGGCCATGGACCTGAGGATATCCTTGGCCGAGAGTACCCCGACCACGTTGTCGGTCGAGTTCTTGTAGACCGGAAAACGCGTGTGGGCGTGCTCGGCGTACAGGCTGAGGAACCCCTTCATCGACGTGCCGCGAGCCACGGACACCATCTCCGTACGCGGCGTCATCATGTCGCGGACCTGGCGGTCCCCGAACCGGAAGACGCTCTCCAGCATCTCCGCCTCTTCCGGTTCGAACTCGCCCTCGGCCTCGCCAAGGTCAATGAGGGTCCTGAGCTCGCCTTCCGTGATGGACGTGTCCCGAGCCTCGCCGCCCACGGTGGCAAGCCGGCTGATCCATTGCAGCACTGCCACGATGGGCAGCAGGGCGAATTCGGCGACCTTCAGGGGGCGTGCAGCCAGGAACGCGACTCGCTCGGCGTGGCGCACCGCCAGCGTCTTTGGGACTACCTCTCCGAATATAAGGAGCACCACCGTGGCTACCACGGTCGATGCCACGACACCGGTGCGCTCGCCGAGGAATTCGATCACGATCACGGTGACGAGGGCAGCGAATCCGATGTTGACGAGGTTGTTCACCAACAGGATCGTCGAAAGCAGCCGGCCGGGCTCTTTCAGCATGTCATCGACCCGAATGGCGTCTCGCGAGCCCTTGCTCACGAGATAACGCAGACGCGCCGTGTCCTGCAGAGCAAGGAAGGCCGACTCCGAGCTGGAGAAGAAGGCCGAAAGCAATACCAGGACCGCCGCTACAACAAGGTCGCTGAGCTCGATGCCCGACATCACTCAGGCCTCCGCATGTTGGGAACGAGCGACGACCGCCGTCGTGAGGCCGGACCGGCCAGCCGGGCAGGAGCATGCCGTCCCAAACTACTGGGCATTCGTTGGAATGGGGCCGTGGCCTGAAGTTGGAGAGCACCTCCCGAAAGGCATGCGGGCACCTTCCACGGGGAGCGGCGTAACGGGGGTTCGTCAGGTGTGGAGATCAATTCATGCACTGGTGACCCGCCATCGCTGCTAGGCCTGTGCGGAGTTCCTCACGAGGCCCTCGATGTCGGCGGCCATCTCCTCATTCTCCCTGAGAAACTCCTTGGCTTTCTCCCGGCCCTGGCCGAGCCGCACGTCTCCAAACGAGTAGAAGGACCCGCTCTTCTTGATTATGCCCGCCTCACTGGCAAGGTCCACCAGGTCGCCTTCCTTACTGATGCCTTCGTTGAACATCATGTCGAACTCCGCGACCTTGAACGGCGGGGCAACCTTGTTCTTTACTACCCTTGCCCGTATCCGCGAGCCAACGATGTCCTTGCCCTGCTTGATCGATTCTATCCGCCGGAGGTCGATGCGGACAGAGCTGTAGAACTTCAGCGCTCTGCCTCCCGGCGTAGTCTCGGGACTGCCCCACAGTACGCCCACCTTCTCCCTGATCTGATTGATGAACATCACGGCGGTGTTCGACCGGCTGATGGCTGCCGTCAGCTTCCTGAGCGCCTGGGACATGAGCCGGGCCTGGAGTCCAACGTGGGTATCGCCCATGTCGCCTTCCAGCTCCGATCTGGGCACCAAGGCCGCGACGCTGTCCACGACGACGATGTCCAGCGCGCCGCTCCGCACCAGGTACTCGCATATCTCCAGGCCCTGTTCTGCCGAGTCCGGCTGGGATACGAGCAGGTTGTCGAGGTCCACGCCGCAGATGCCGGCGTACGAGGCGTCGAGTGCGTGCTCAGCGTCGATATAGGCAGCCTCGCCCCCCGAACGCTGCGCCTCGGCCATCACGTGGTAAGCGAGCGTCGACTTGCCCGACGACTCCGGCCCGAAGACCTCTGCGACACGCCCTCTCGGCATACCACCTACGCCCAGCGCCATATCCAGAGTGATCGACCCTGTCGATATCGCCTGGATTTGAGCCGGTTCGCCGGAATCACCCAGCCTTAGTACGGACCCTTTGCCAAACTGGCGCTCGATCTGACCGAGAGCCAAGTCGAGCGCCTTCTCTCTCTCTGTGGACATGCATTCCTGCCTTGCAGATGTCTATGCGTTCGGACCGGCCAAACGCACACAGTACACGCGGCATATGATAACAAATTCACAACAGCGGGGCGCGGCGTCTCCTAACGGGGTCCAGGAATCTCATTTCTGCAGATTGGGCAGGGTGTTCGGGTGCCGCAATCCTCTGTTATGATACCGGGTACTCGCAATCCTAAGGGAGCGGCATGTGCTGCCTGGCAACCTCGAGAATATTGGCCGGGGAAATCTGACCGACGGCCTACGTTCGTATTTGGGATTGGGTATGGCGGGCCCGGACTGCGACAGCCTGTCCGACCAGGAGCTTGTGCTGGAGGTCGCGGAGCGCAACCGGGCCGCGCTGGAGGAGTTGTACGCGAGGTATTCAGGACCCAGGTACTCGCTCGCCGTGAGAATGCTGAGGGATTCCGGGGCGGCCGAAGAGGTCACCCAAGACACCTTCTTCAATGTGTGGAAGCAGGCGGCAAGCTACAGGCCAGAGCGTGGGAAGGTGACTGCGTGGCTCTTCAGCATTTGCCGTCACCGGGTGATAGACGAGATACGGAGGCGCAGACGACGAGAGCGGACTCACGTGCACCAGGATGTAGAGCTGGCGGACCAGCCTGCAGACGATACGAATGACCCGGCCCGCTTCGCGAACCTGCGGATGCAGAGAGGGATGCTCAAGGAAGCGCTCGCCAAACTTAGAGCGGAACAGAGAGTCGTAATAGAATTGGCCTACTACGGAGGGCTAACCCACTCGGAGATAGCCAAGACCCTCGGCCAGCCCCTGGGCACAGTCAAGACCAGGATGAGACTGGGGCTAAGGAAACTGAGGGAGGTAGTTGGGCCGCAGGCCCGAGAGTGGGTCTAGTGATGGACTGCAGTAAGACCGAAAAACTGGCCTCGCCGTACCTGCTGGGTGAGCTCGGCGGGGACGATCTCCTTGAGGTCGACGTACACCTCGAGTCCTGTGCCTCATGCGCGGGCCTGCTCGGCAAGCGGGAGGAAAGTGTGTCCGGTCTCGTGCTCGGGACGCCGCACCTGCAGCCGCCCACGAGAGTGAAGCGCAACCTGATGGACAGGGTAGACGCGGACTGGCGCCGAAGCCGGACCCCCATCCACCGGCTGGTCATTCACGCCGGCATGGAGCTGACCACCAAGCCCGGGTTCGCCGTGGCGGCCGTGCTGGTGGTGACACTCGTGCTTGCCAGCATGTGGAACGAGGGCAGGCTGGGGAACACGGCCACAGACAGTGTCGCTGCCTCGGAGGCAGTCGGGGGCGCAGGAGAGGACGACCAGCTCTTCCTCGCATATTCGGCCGCTGCCCCCGGCCTCGCCATCGAAGAGCTCTCCGCAACCCGGGCAACCGACACTGCCCGCGCGATGTTCCTCGTACCCCGGTCGAGCAACTCCGCGCTGCTGGTGGGAATCGGCATGCCACAGCTTCCCAAGGGGCGGAGCTACGGAGTCTGGTTCATCACGGACGGCCAACGCTACAGAGCGGGCACGTTGCAGGTGGGCCCGGACGGCTACGGCTACGTGAACCTGCGCCTGTTCGTGCCGCTCTCATGGATAGATGCGGTCTCGGTGACCATAGAGGAAGATGTGGTTCCCGCAAACGACTCAGCAGACGACATGCCCCAGGGGCCTACAATTCTGAAGGGTGACCTTTAGCGGAATTGTGGTAATATTCGTCCGCTGGGAGTCTATGCGAATAGCTCCGCTTGTGGTAATGTAATGCTGACCCATCTCACCAGACCCTCTCGGTCGTAGGAGGAAGGCGTGATTATGCCTAGGCTAAAGTCGATTCTTATCCTGGCTATCGTCACGATCGTAGCTGTGACCGCAGGCCTTTCGCTGTCTCAGGACGCGACTGCGCAAAGCCCACCAGGCACTGCGACGATCTCGGACGATCAGGCGTTGAGCGACTCGATAACTTACATGATGAGTGTTCCCCCGCCCTCCGAGGGCACTGAGTACGTTAGCTGGCTGGTGTCGGACGACGACTCGGTCAAGTTGAACACGGGTGTGATGGAGCGCCTGAGCGACGGTTCCATTGAGCACGTCTTCGACAGGGACAACGCCCGGTACACAGGCGAGAACCTGATCCAGGGCTACGACAAGGTAGCCATTACTGAAGAGGCGGCCGGCACCGACCCCGACGAGCCGGCCGGCCCCGTCGTCTTCTCCCGCCAGCTTTCCATGGACGCTGTGCCGCACATCAGGGCAATCGTCGGTGACGGCAGCCCCGCAGACACGATCAGGACACAGCTAGCCGCAGCCCTCCAGATGGCCAGGACTGGCCAGAGAGTGTCTTCGTTGGACGATGCCAAGGACAATCTCGAGGGCGTCGTCAACATGATCGAGGGCTCCTCGGGCGCCAACTACGGTGACATCGACGGGAACGGTTCGATCAACGACCCCGGTGACGGCGTCGGAATCCTCGCTCATGCCGAGGCGGTCGTCGATAGCGCGATCGCACACGGCGGAGCCGGTAGGGTCGAGGCGAGTGCGCGGCACGCTCACGAGGCGGCCGGAATGGCGCGTGACGAGGCCGTGATCGCCATCAACGCGACCACGCAGGTGCTCGCCAGGCTGGCGGCCGGCGGAGCCGCCGGCTTCCTGGACGGAGCACTGAACGGAACGCCCATCTCGGGCGGCGCGAATCAGGCGTATACCTACGCCCAGATGCTGGCGACCTACAACTTGCAGGTCGGCGGATTCCCTGTGCCCACGCCTGAGCCCACGGCTACACCTGAGCCCACGGCCATACCTGTGCCCACGGCTACGCCTGAGCCCACGCCCATACCTGTGCCCACGGCCACACCTGAGCCCACGCCCATAGATCCGGTAACGGGCGACAGCGCGGTCCCGGCCGCCATGCAGCTCGTGCTGGTGCTGTCCGTGCTCCTCCTGGCAGCGGGCGCCATGTTCGCACTCAGGGGACGGCGGGACTCGGCCTAATCTCGGTCTGAGCAGCTTCGAAACCGACAAGACTCCCTGCCCCTGATCCTGGGGGCGGGGGGCTTGTCGCATATGGGGGTACATGGCTCCAGCCAATCGGCGCGACACAGCCGGCAATCATCACCGGAGTCAAGTCCTCTGTGACATATGCGGGAGCATGGTCGTAGTAGTACATTGCAAGCTGAAGTGCACCGTATGCGGGTACGCGCGGGACTGTTCCGACCCATTCACGGGCTACTGCGGCGAATAGCTCCAACCCTGGCGGCGGCCGTCGCCGCGTCCATATTCATCCTCGCGATGGCATGCGGGAGCGGACCCGCAGCCCCCGGAGTCACGCCGACACCGAGTCCCATACCCACTCCGACGCCCACGCCGACACCAGCGCCATTCGATCCAGCTGCGGTCCTCGAGCGGTCTGGCAAAGCCATGCAGGACTTGGATTCGTTCCGGTTCGAGCTCACTCACAACGAGGGGGGCACCGAATTCATTCCCGGGATGGTCGTCGAGGAAGCCCTGGGAGAGGTGGTGAAGCCGGACCGGCTCTCCCTGAAGTTCAGCGGCATCTTCGGCGGAAGCTACGCGATCAAGTCCTCCCTGGTCTCAGTGGGCGAGTCCACCTATATGACGAACCCGTTGACCGGCTCCTGGCAGGAGATGGACGAGAGCGTCAGCCCTCTCGGCTTCTTCAACCCCACGGTCGGAATCGCCGCGATGATGCTGCAGCTCGAGGACCCTCAGAAGGTCGAGGACGGACGGGACGATGTCCACAGGCTGACGGGAACACTGCTCGCCGTCGCGCTCTCCCCGCTGCTAGGCTCGGCCATCCAGGACACCTACGTCGATGTCGAGCTGACCATCGACGCGGAGCGCAACTACCTGCTAGAAGCCATCGTGTCCGGGCGCGTCATCGAGTCCGACGAGGACGGGGTAGTCCGCACCATCGAGCTGCGGAACTTCGGCGATCCCATTGTGATCGAGGCGCCCGAGTAGCCGCCGGCGCGAACGGCTCCCCATGAGCTCGGCCGCCAGGAATATCTCGCCCTACGTTGCGCTCGTCCCCGTGCTGGTTGGCGTCTTCATCGCGGCGGACGATCAGACCGTGATTGTGACGGTCCTGCCCCAGATCATGCTCGACATGAGGGTTGCCGTCACAGAGCTGGACAAGGCCTCGTGGACCATCACGGGCTACCTGCTGGGCTACCTTGCCGCGATGCCGCTGATCGGCCGCGTCTCCGACGTGTGGGGCCGCAGGCAGGTGTTCTTCGCTGCGATGGCCGTCTTCATGGCCGGCTCCGTCGCCGTCGCGCTGGTTCCAGACCTGGAGTCGATGCTGCCCTTCGAGGTCCCGCCCGGCGTCGAGTTCCCCGACTTCGAGCTGCTGATAGCCGCGCGGGTGTTCCAGGCGATCGGGGCCGGGGCGCTGGTGCCCGTCGCCATAGCAATAGCGGGGGACCTGTTCCCCGCCGGTCAGCGCGGCCTGCCGCTCGGACTCATCGGAGCGTCCGCGGAGGCGGGCGGTGTCATAGGGCCACTCTGGGGTGGCCTCCTGCCGCAGCATATGGACGGGCTGTGGAGCGCCATATGGTCCAACGCGCCGGTTGCCCATGGCCTGGCCGATTGGCTCAACCAGGAGCAGGGCTGGCGATGGGTCTTCTGGATCAACATACCCCTATCTATAGTCGTGCTCGCCCTGGTCATATGGCTGCTCCCAACCAGCCCAAGGACATCCGCCAGGGTCGACTACACGGGCGGCGCGCTGATCGCCGCAAGCCTGGCGTCCATGACTCTGGGTTTGGCGAGAATCGGCGAGCCGGACGCGCTGCTGGTCGGATACCTTGTCATATCCGTCGCCGCACTGGGACTCTTCATCCGACGCCAACTTTCCCATCCACAGCCGCTGCTGCCGATGTCGGTCTTCAGGGGCGCGGCGTTCGGCGCGGCCTCCGGGACCCACGTGTTCGTGGGGGCGGCGCTGATCATCGGCATGGTGACGCTGCCCCTGATGGCGAACACGGTCATGGGACTGACCCCGCTGGACGGCGGCCTGTGGCTAATGCGCATGACGGTGGCCATGCCGGTGGGGGCCATCCTCGGAGGTCTCGCCTGCCAGCGCCTCGACTACCGGGCGCCGGCGGCGGCCGGCCTGGTCCTCGCCGCCGTGGGCTTCGGGCTCATGGCAGGGTGGGATACGGACATCCGCGACCCCGCGCTGACGCTGCACCTGGTGATCGCGGGACTCGGATTCGGCCTGCTGATAGCGCCGATCTCCCTGGCTGCCATCGACTCAGTCGAGGAGGGAGCACGCGGCGGGGCGGCGGGGATCGTCACCGCAACCAGAATAGTGGGGATGACCCTGGGACTCGCGGCGCTGACCGCGTGGGGGTCGAGCAGATTCACAGGGCTTGCGTCCCACATCCTCCTACCGCTGCCCATTACAGGCGAAACGTCGACGGAATTCCAGCAGCGAGTCGACCGGTTCGACGCCGAGCTGTCCGGTGTGGGCGTCTCCATATTCAACGAGTTCTTCGTCGTCGCCGCGGCCCTCTGCCTCGCGGCCCTAGTTCCAGCCGCCTGGATGGCCTGGAGCAGGTCCAGATCGCCGGTCTCAGGGAGCTAGGTTGTGTTGACTTTATGCCATTACGAGCGCAGCGAGGAATCTAATACCAATTAGGTGTGATGCCGCCATATATCCATGAACTTGGTACTATGCTCTTCGACAGGATCAGGGTAGGTCTACGCCAGTGACCGGGGGAAGGCGGGTTACAAACCCGCCGCTACGATTTGAATTGATGGCGTGGTCACAATGAATTGGTATAAGAACCTTGCACTGAGGCTGCCATCTTAGATTCTTCACTCCGCTGCGCTCCGTTCAGAATGACATGACTGGGGGCCGCTCGAATGTCAACACAGCCTAGACCTTCGAGTACTTGGGGGTAGCTATGCTGGTGCCGTCGGGCAGCTTTTCGACGGTGAAGTCGCCGAAGAGGAGCGGGGCCTCCTCCCTGAGTATATCCAGGATGGCGAGGGCGAGGCGCCGTATCTCCCAGTCGGCGTAGGACGCCCCTCGCATCTCGATGAAGTGACGCCACGCCCTCACGTTGGCGGTCACGAATATCTTGGTCTCGGTGGCGTTCGGGAGGACGGCCCTGGCCGCCTGACGAATGGCCTTCCGGCGGTCCCAGGGAGTGGCGAACACGTCCTGCTGGACGTCCTCTACCTCTATCTGCGCCGGTATGCTCTGCTCCAGAGCGTCAACCAGCTCCCTGTAGCTCTGGGCCGCATTCCCGAGGGCATCCTTCAGTATGTCGTCCACGTCCGCGGCGCCTCGCTCGCTGATCGCCGGCGGCACGACGAATGGGCTATCGGACTCGTCGACGAACCGCTGCGACCTCTGGCTGTAGGCGAACCCGGCCCTGTGACGGACCAGCTCGTGGGTGAGGCTCCGTGACACGCCGGTGATCACGAACCCGTAGTTGACGTGCTCGAAGACGCTGCCATCGCCCTTCGACAGCAGGTTCGTGATGAAGTCCTCGATGTGCCTGCGGCCCCGGCCGAAACTCATGTAACAGAGCCTAGCCGACACCTCCACGATGGCCGAGGACTCGTCCTCGCCCGCCCGTATGCTCTCGGAGACCCCGGGCAGGTCCTCGTCGGCCAGCAGCTCGACGATCTTCTCCCAGTCCACGCTGGGGCGTGAGACGAGGTAGACCTTGGGCTCGGTCAGGTACCGCATGGCACTCCATCAGGCGGTCCCACCTCTTCCCCCCGAGGGGGAAGATTGAGATGGGGCCCCTCTTCTCGCTCTGAAGACGTATGCGCAACTCCCGCTCCCTCGACGGGTGACGTTGAAAGGCCAGCTTTGGCAAGCTGCCTCCTTTGTTCAGGCCGGGCCTGGATTCCGGCCCCGTATCGAGTACGGGGCAGGCTTTTCGCCGGAATGACGGGGCTATGCAAAGGTATCCTCTGCATGAATGTCCCAGCCCACTAGACGACCAGGCTCAGCGGGTTCTCGAGGAGCCTCTTGATTTCCAGGATGAACCGGGCGCCCTCCGCGCCGTCGGACACCCTGTGGTCGGCGGAGAGCGTCGTGTTCATCACGCTGGCGACCGTGACCTTGCCGCCGCGGACCACGGCCCGCTCGGTCACGCTGCCAACCGCCAGCATAGCCGACTGGGGCGGCAGGATGATCGCGACGAAGCTCGTGATGTCGAACATGCCCATGTTGCTGATGGAGAACGTGCCGCCCGTGTACTCCTCGGCGCTCAGCGTCCCGCCGTTCGCCCGGCTGATGACGTCCTTGCTTGCCGCGGAGATCTGCCTGAGACTCTTGCCGCCGCAGTCCATCACGGCGGGCACGATCAGCCCGGCCTCCTGCGCTATGGCGATGCCGATGTCGATGTTATCGTTCATCCAAATCCCGTCATCGGAGTATGAGGCGTTGAACTTCGGGTGAAGCCCCAGCGCAGTGGCGCAAGCCTTGATGACCAGGTCGTTGACGGTAACGCGGACTCCCTCGGCCTCCAGCGACGAGTTGATCTGCTGGCGCAGCGACATCGCCTCGGTCATGTCTATCTCGGCGGAGACGTAGTAGTGCGGCGTCTCCTGCTTGCTGCGGACGGTTACCCTGGCGATCTGGCGGCGCATCCGCGTCAAGGGGACCATCTCGCCCGCTGGTTCCTCAGCCACCTCGGCCTCCTCTTCAGCCGGGGCCTCTTCCTCCACCTCGGGCTCGGCGGCATCCTCAGCCGGGGCCTCTTCCTCTTCCATCTCGGCCACAGGCTCGGCGGCTTCTTCAGCAGGAGCCTCTTCTTCTATCTCGGCCACGGGCTCGGCGGCAACCTCAGCCGGGGCCTCTTCCTCTGGCATCTCGGCCACGGGCTCGGCGGCAGCCTCAGCCGGGGCCTCTTCTTCTGGCATCTCGGCCACGGGCTCGGCGGCAGCCTCGGCCGGGGCCTCCTCCTCTGCCATCTCAGCTACGGGCTCGGCGGCAGCCTCAGCCGGGGCCTCTTCTTCTGGCATCTCGGCTTCGGGCTCTGCGGCTTCTTCAGCCGGGGCCTCTTCCTCTTCCATCTCGGCTACTGGCTCGGCGGCAGCCTCAGCCGGGGCCTCTTCCTCCATCTCCGGTTCAGGCTCTTCCGGCTCGGGAGCGAAGGAGAGAACGTCGTCTCGCGTGATACGCCCTCCCGGTCCGGTACCCTTGATGAGGCTCAGGTCTATGCCCTGCTCTTCAGCGAGCTTTCTGGCGACGGGCGAGGCCCGGAGATTGTCTTCGAACATGGCTGTCCTCTCCTGTTGGGGTTCTGCTTGGGGTTCTGCGGCGCTCTGTGGAGCTGTTTCTGCGGCTGGGGCATCCGCGGCACTGTCGTCGGGTGCGGCGGCCGGTTCGGTCTCTTCGGGCGCCGAGTCCGTGACCGTAGGGTCCTCGCCGGCATCCCCGACGATGGCAATCGTCTCTCCGACGGGCACGGTCGTGCCCTCGGCAACGAGGACCTTAAGAAGCACGCCCGCAACCGGCGACTCGAAGTCGACGGCTGCCTTGTCGGTCTCGATCTCCGCAACCGCGTCGCCTAGGGCCACCTCGGCGCCCTCCTCGATCAGCCACCGTATGACGGTGCCCTCCTCCATGTCGTAGCCCATCTGGGGCATATTGAGTTGAGTGGCCACTTTGATCCACGCCTCCTTTGTTCTCTGCTAGGTTGAGTTCACTCTATGTCATTCCGAGCGCAGCGAGAAATCTAAGAACCTTGCGCTTCCAGCTGCCATCTTAGATTCTTCACTCCGCTGCGCTCCGTTCAGAATGACATGACTGGGGCCGCTCGAATGTTCAACACAACCTAGAGTCCGTACAGGTCCTCGATGTACTTGACGACGCGCGCAGCGTTGGGCAGCGCCGCAGCCTCCAGCGTACCGTTGTACGGGGCCGGTACCTCCACGCCACCCACCCTTCCTACTGGCCCATCTAGGTAGTCGAAAGCCTCTTCCTGGATGGTGCTCGCTACCTCCGCCGCCAGTCCGCCCGTGCGCCAGAACTCCTCCACCACGACGGCCTTGCCGGTCTTTCTGGCCGAATTGACGACGGTCTCCTTGTCCAGCGGCCGCAGCGTCCGCAAGTCGACCACCTCGGCATCGACCCCGCGCTCGGCAAGAGTAGCGGCGGCCTCCAGTGCGACGTGCACCATGCGGGAGTAGGCGACCAGCGTCATGTCCGTTCCGTGCCGCTTCACCTTGGCCATCCCAAGGGGCACCTTGTACGGGTGGTCCGGCACCTCGCCCCTGACCCTGTAGAGCAGCGCGTGCTCGGCGAAGATCACGGGGTCGTCGCCCTCGATGGACGACCGAAGGAGCCCCAGGGCATCGAATGGGTCCGAAGGGGCGACCACCGTCAGTCCGGGGACCGTCGCAAACCAGACCTCCAGGCTCTGGGAGTGGGTCGCGCCGAGCTGTCCGCCGCCGCCCGTGACCGTGCGAATCACCATGGGCACCTTGATCTGGCCGTTCGACATGTACCTCAGCTTGGCCGCGTGGTTGACCACCTGGTCCATGGCCAGCAGCATGAAGTTGATGGTCATGATTTCGATGACCGGTCTCAGGCCGCCCAGGGCCGAGCCTATGCCGGCCCCGACCATGGCCGCCTCAGAGATTGGGCTGTCGATGATGCGCGCGGGTCCGTACTGCTCGAGGAAGCCGTTCGTCACAGCGTACGGGCCCTTGAACTCGCCTATGTCCTCGCCAATGATGAAGACGCGGTCGTCCGCGTCGAGGGCCTCGCGAAGCCCCCTGCTGACCGCGTCTCTCAGGTTCATTTCAGGCATCTGGTCGACTCCGCCTACTCCGCCGAGCTTACGTCGATTACGTTGTCGTACAGCGATTCGGGCGACGGCTCCTGGCTCTCCTCGGCGAACCGGGTGGCCTCGGCGACGGCATCATTCACAAAGGCTTCGATCCGCTCCACCTCGTCCTCGCTGATCAGCCCTTGCCCTATGCACCGGTCCCTGAACGTCACGATCGGGTCCCTGGCCCGGTACTCGTCCACCTCAGCCGAGTCCCTGTACGCCTCCGGGTCCTGCACGGAGTGGCCGACGAACCGGTACGTCATGGCCTCCAGGAGGATAGGCCCGCCCTGTGTGCGGATGCGCTCCACGGCCTTCATCGTACCCTCGCGCACGTCGACTATGTCCATGCCGTCGACCTGGAGAGCGGGCATTCTGTAGGCGTCCGCGCTCTGGAATATGTCGCGGCCTCCCGCATGCGCCTTCTCGACGTGGGTCCCCATGCCGTACAGGTTGTTCTCCAGGAAGAACAGCACCGGCAGCTCCCAAAGCGACGCCATGTTCAGGGCCTCGTGGAACTCGCCCTGGTTCACCGCGCCGTCTCCGAAGAAGCAGACGGTTATCCGGTCCTCCTTCTTGTACTTGGCGGACAGGGCCAGCCCGACGGCGATGGGGAGATGCGCGCCCACGATGGCGTGCCCTCCCATGAGCCCCCTGGACACGTCGAACAGGTGCATGGAGCCGCCCTTGCCGCCGCTGCTGCCGGTCGCCTTCCCCATCAGCTCGGCCATCACGATGTTCGGGTCCATGCCGCGGGCCAGCGCGTGTCCATGGTCACGATAGTGGGTGATGATGTAGTCGTCATTGCGAAGCGTCGACATGGCGCCCACCGCCACGGCCTCCTGGCCGATGTAGAGGTGCAGGAAGCCCCTGATCTTGCCGGCCATGTACAGGCGTCCGCTCTGCTCCTCGAACCGGCGAATGAGGAGCATCTGCTCGTAGAACGCGCTCGCCTGGGCGTAGTCGAGGTCCAACTCTAGCCTCGCTTCGGCCTGAAGATATGGACCGCCGCCCCGTCCGCATCGAGGGCGGCCTCCTTGATGGTCTCCGACACGGTGGGGTGGGGATGGACCAGCCACCCAAGCTCCTCGGTGGTGCTCTCCAGCAGGTGGGCCATCGATAGCTCGCCCAGCAGCTCGGTGACCTCAGGCCCAACCATATGAGCGCCGAGCAGGCTGCCCACCTCGTCGTCAACGACCAGCTTCACCATGCCCTCGGTCTCGCCAAGCCCCAGGGCCTTGCCGTTTGCCGAGATGGGGAACCTGCCGACCCGCACGTCGCCGTATCGCTCCCTTGCCTGGGCCTCGGTCAGGCCGAAGCTTGCCACCTGGGGCTTGCAGTATATCGCCCTGGGAATGGTCTCGTAGTCGAGCTTCATGGGGTCGAGCCCAGCGATGTTCTCGACGGCGGTGACCGCCTGGGCCGAGGCGACATGGGCCAGCAGCATCTTGCCGGTCACGTCGCCGATTGCGAAGACGCCGGGAACGTTGGTCTCCATGCGCTCGTCGACCGGTATGAAGCCACGGTCGACGGCAACTCCCGCGTCCTCGAGCCCGATCCCCTCCGTGTTGCCTTGCGCGCCTACCGCCACCAGTACCTTGTCGCACTCGATGCGGCTCGTCCCGGAGCCGTTGGACACGGTGACGGTGGCCGACGAGTCATGGACGTCGACGCCCTCGACCCTGGCACCGGTTATGGACTTGATTCCCTGCCTGCGGAAGGAGCGCTCCAACAGGCGGCTTATCTCCTCGTCCTCGTTCGGGACGATGCGCGGCAGCAGCTCGACGAGCGTGACCTCCGCGCCGTACGTGGCCCATATGTAGGCGAACTCCGCGCCCGTCGCCCCTGCGCCAACGATCACGACTCTGCCGGGCACCTCGCGGGTCTGCAGCGCCTCCCGGCTCGTGATCACGGTCTCGCCGTCGATGGGCAGACCCGGAAGCTGCCTGAACGACGCACCCGTGGCTATGACGACGTTCTCAGTCGAGAGGGTGCGGCCGTCGGCCTCGACGGTACGCGGGCCTCTCAGGACGCCCTCTCCCCTGACAAGCTCGACACCATTTCCTTTGAGGAGCATGTTGACGCCCGACGTCAGCTTCTTGACGACGGAGCGGCTGCGGTCGATGGCCTTCGAGAAGTCGTACGTGACGTTCTCAGCGGTTATGCCGAATTCCTCGGCGTGGCTGAAGAGGCTGACGACCTCGGCGTTTCGGATCAGGGCCTTGCTGGGGATGCACCCCCAGTTCAGGCATACGCCGCCAACCTCGGACCTCTCGACAATCGCCGTTCTGAGACCGAGCTGGGCCGCCCTGATGGCCGCAACATATCCGCCCGGTCCGCTTCCTACGACAACGACGTCGAAATCCGCCAACTATGTCTCCGCGTGTATGTGGGTGTACGAAGGCCGGGATTATTCTACACCATACGGCGGCACTATCTCTATTTTGTGTTGGCCGCGCCCGGCCCGGGTTGGCCAACAGGGCGGGTTTGAAACCATCTGCTCCAACTAATTCACTTTTGAGGTGTTTGTGGAGCGTCTGGAGCATTTGCGTTTAGCATATCGAGGGGTGCGCATGAGCGCCAGTCCGGGTGGTGCAGGCAGGATTGTCTCGACGGGTATGCTTGGGGCGTGGATGAGCATTCTACGGGAAGGTCGAATGAAGCCCAGCTCACGCCCTCGCTCCACGAAGATCTTCACAGGGTCCCTGCCTTCATAGGCATACTGTGGCGCATACTCGACCAGCAGGCCGATGGACACCTCGAACGGGTCCACCCCGGCCCTGTGGGCTATCTCAAGCCGCATCGACTGAAGAATCTGCGAGATTATCAACGTCGCCCATATCTGTTGCTGGATCACCACCAACTTGGCGGACCACAGAAGACGCAGCTTGAGGTGTTGCTTGACCAACTTGAGCGCCATCTCGATGTCCCACCTGCGAGCGTAGACCTCGGCCATGGATGCAATCGGGAATGTGTGAGGCTCCCGAACGTTGGTGATGTAGCGGCGCAGCGTATTGCCTTGTCTGAAAGTCACCAGCCGAACGGCGTGTTTGGCCCGGTCGGCGCGATGGGCTCCCAGCCACACGATGCCATCGAAGACGTCGCCCCGATGGTAGAAGGTATGTATCACCTTGTAGCTGGTCTTTGCTCTCAGCCTGCTCAGCCAGTGGTAACCCCTGTCCGTGAGCCAGTCGAACCAGGCGAAGCCGAAGTATCCCAAGTCTGCGACCACCAGTGTTCCCGCTGGCAGGTCTTCCACCAACTTCCGCGCCAACACCTTCTCGTTCTGATGTGGGTCCGGCTGAAACATGACGGTCCGCCACTGCTGGCCTCTCACGTCGAACACGCCAGCCAGCTTGCCAGGGAGCAGACGGCTGTCGCCTTGGGGAATCTCTCTCAGAGGCGGAAGCCTTCTCGACATGGCGTCCAGTGTACTCTCGTCTATGCACACCACGCCCTCGGCGAATGGCGCCAGCTTCTCCGTTACCACACCCTGCAATCGTTGTGCCAATACGCCGCTGATCTGCTCGAAGAGTCTCTCCAATGGCTTGGTTCCCGCGCTATGGAGCCTCTTGTAGACCGCTTGGTCTGTAACCGGGAATCGGGGGAAGAACCAGAGTCCGCGTTCCGAGATAAGACGCCACACCGCCAATTGGCTGCCGAAGCCTCTCAGGACGCAGACCAGCAGCCCTGCCCACAGAGCCATTGCGGGCAGGACGCGCGGCCTGCCAGGGCCCTTGAGACTGTGGTCTGGCTCCATGTCCTTCAAACACTGCTGAAGAAACTCCTCTATGCTCCCGATGGTGGCTGTATCGTCCCCGGTACTGGTGGACATTTCGCTCTGTCCCTCCTTTGGAGTAGTCTTATCCTTATACTATCCAAAGGAGGACTACCCAAAGGAAAGGACGGTTCTTTTTATCAATTAGTTGGAGCAGATGGGGTTTCAAACCCGCCGCTACGGGCGGGAACGACGATTATGTTGTACGGGTTGTTGGCCCCGCTCGGCCCGGTTGGGCGGCGGGGCGGGTTCAGACCCAGATTTTGAACCGGCTGGGTCTGGGGATGCCGGCCTCGCGCATCTTGTCGAAGGGCCGCTTCATCCAGATGCTCTCGGCCTTGGGCGTAGTCCCGGGTTCGCGGGAGCGGCGGCGCTTGGGGCGAAGTCGTCTTCGGATCGACCTGGGGTATGCCGGGGCGTATTCCCAGATGTATTTGCCGTACGCATCGGGAACCTCGCCTGATATCCAGTAGCGGACCTCCTCGTCGTCGTCGTTCTCCTTGTCTTTGCCGTGGAAGACGGCGGCCACCTCGTCGTATGCCTGTACGAACTTGTGGATGGGGTGGGACGGGTCTCGCTGGGCTTCTGCGATTTTGCGGTCGATGTCGTAGCAGCCGCGCTGGTCTTCCAGGTCGTCTGCTTCGGCGGGGCCGGGGCCGGGGATGGGTTCCCGCCCCGTATCGAGTACGGGGCAGGCTCTTCGCGGGAATGACGGAGCACCCTCACCCTCACCCCAGCCCTCTCCCGTCAAGGGAGAGGGGGACGGCGGCAGGGCCTTTTCATTTTCCAGCGTTATAGTCGATGCCCATAAGTGCGAGGGCTTCGGGAAGGTGTGCAGCGTGACGGCGCAGGGCAGCGGCTACGTTGCTATGGCCCGCCCACCGCACCAGGGTGGTTGTCAGATTGCGCAACGCTGCCATCACCTGGGGAGCAGAGGCAGTCCTTACCTGAGAACGGTCTTCGTCAAAGGTGACGTCGCGTACCCAATGCAGACGGTTCTCGATGTGCCAGTGCTCTCGAAGGACTTGCAACAAACGGTCCGCCCTGGCAACGGTCGGGGGGAGACTGGTCACCGCATAGCTCACCGTCACCTGACTTCGGCCTTTCACTATCCGCCGCCGCTCCAGCCGGCACACCTGTTGCAGATGAGGCCAGGCATCTCCCATCGTCCCGGCGCTACCGGCATACTCGTTTACCTCCGGGTCAGCTAAGGCCCACAGCTCACGCCGTTCCAGCCGTCCATGACGCCGCTTGGATGGGGCATCCACCCCCACCATCAGCGTTGCCCCTCTAGCCCGCCATTCCCGCGCCTGCCAAGGGGACACTACCGGCCCGTTGACCCCTTTAGTTTCCAGTGGGGGAAAATGCTCCTACAAGGTCCTGGTACAAAGCGGGCTGATTCTCTTTTACCGGCAACAGGTAATCCCCACCACCGGCCACAATCTGATGGCACACGTCCCGTTGCGTCAACAGGGCGTCCGCCACCACTACCCGGCCCTCCAGGGGGACCTGACCCAGCACTGCTCTGGCCGCCGCCAGCTCCTGACCCTCCCAGGAGCGGCTGCCTGGGCCAGCACCGCCCCGCTCCCAGTAGCATAGGCTGACACCAGATGCACCCCGGGTATCTCTTTCCCATGAATCCCCCGCAAGGTCTTGCCGTCCAGGGATAGCACCTCCCCTGGCTCTACTCCGCTATCGATCAGCCACTCGCCCAAGACTGCCTCGAATGCAGCCACATCCAACTCTTTGAACACCCGATGGAAGGTGGCTACACAGGGCGTCTTCCCAGGCCTGAACCCCAGGATCTGCCCTGTGCCAGCCCCGTGATCCCGCCCCCATTGGGCTATGGCATACAGGCTGCGGGCGCCGCACAGCATCGCGCAAACGGCCAGACTCAGAATCGCTCCCAATGGATGACGACGGCCCTGACTGCTCCGGTGGTCAGGCACCGTATCCAATGCTTCTGTTAACTCCATGATCATCACCTCTCACTCTCTCTGGCATAAAGTCTAAAACTTGTTCCAGAAAATGAAAAGGCCCTGCGGACGGCGGGAGCCCGCCCTCATCCCCGCCGCCCTGGAAAGCCGGTGTGACGGTCAGGTCTGCTTCGGCGGTGCCGGGGATGGGTTCCCGCCTTCGCGGGAATGACGATCCGTCGGGCGGGAATGACCCTTCGACTGCGCTCAGGGCAGGCTCAACTGGAAGGGAGCCGGAGCGGCGGAGCTCGTCGCGGGCTATGTGGCCTATGAGCTCCATGGCGGCCTGCATCCTGTTGTTTGGCCTGAAGCCCCGGACTACGCCGTGCATGACGTGGAGCAGGAAGCTAACGACGGTCTTGCCTTGGTCGGTGCTCTCGCGGACGATGCCGGTGACGCGCGGGTCGACGGCGAGGGATGGCGCGGCGAGGGCCGAGGCGAGGTATTCGAGGGACTCGTGGCGCCGCGCGGCGCTGGCGCGGCTGGCGTCCGGGGATGGGTTCCCGACTGCTCGGGAACGACGACTCGCCTCCGCGGGAACGACGGTGGTAGGGCGTTTGGTGCGCCGCTCAGGGTGGCACTGGATGCCGGCCAGCCGGGCTATGGCTTCGGCCACGATCTCGGGGGCGATTGCCTGGATCTCCTTTGCGGCATCTCGCCTGTGGCATGCCTCGAAGCCTTCGTCGTCGAGCTTGCCGTTGGCGACGTCGAGGTAGAACTGGACTATGGTGTCCCCGTCATTGGTCTTCTCGCGGACGATGTCCGCCAGGGAGCGTGGCCGTCTCTGTTCGTTGTTATCACACATACGTTCTATACTGAAGGATGGGAGTGGGTTTGTCAAGAGGGCTATTCCTGCGGTTCCCACTAGTACCGTTTCCAGGTAGTTTTGGCGAACGTCCAGCCCCCCCGCCCCTCTGGGTTCCCGCCCCCGACTACTCGGGGGCAGGCTTTTCGCGGGAATGACGGCAATCCGAGGGTTCTGTCATATTTAGATTGAAGCAGTACTAGACTAAGGGAACGCGCCCGCCGCCGTTTTCCTGCATCCAGGCCGTGGCTGACTGTGCTATCCTGTGTCTGCAGCCAATCCCTCGGGAACGGTGAGCATTCGGTCTCTCGCATCGACCACCGGCCTGGCGCCGCGTGCGTCTGCCCCGTGTCCGACCGGGCGCACCCTCCCGACACGAGTTGGAGGTCGCTTTGTCGGCAGGAAGCACGGCAGGTCCGGGAGCAGTGCCACTCGACAAGACGTCGCGGATAGGCTTCGTGGGCGCCGGGATCGTCGGCAGGTCCATGGCGGCGGCGCTGTCCCGCAAGGGGTACGTCGTGTGCGCCGCGGCAAGCCGGTCGCTCTCGTCCGCAGAGGAGTTGGCGCGTCTGGTAGACGGCGCCCGCGCATACGAGGAGCCTCAGGCGGCCATCGACGCCTCGGACGTCGTCTTCATCACCACTTCCGACGACGCCATCGGGGCCGCATGTGCCGCGTACTCCTGGAGCGGGAGGCACACCGTCGCACACTGCTCAGGGGTGTCGTCCCTCGACGTGCTCAGTCCAGCCATCGAGCAGGGCGCACGCGCGGGCTCGATCCACCCGATGCAGGCCTTCGCGTCCGTCGAGAACGGCATCGCGAGTATCCCCGGCGCGACCTTCGGGATAGAGGGCGATGACGAGGTGCGCTCCTATCTGAGGCAGATGGCCCTCGACGTGGGCGGTCACCCCATCTTCCTGGAGCCCGAAGACAAGGCGTTGTATCACCTATCGGGCGTCATGATGGGCGGCCTGCTGTCCGGGATAGCGGCGGCGGCCTCCCAGCTTTGGGAGCACATTGGCCATGACCGGGCCCGGGGCGTCCAGGCCCTTATGCCGATGATGCGGCAGGTGTCCCAGAACCTGGCGACGGCCGGCGTGCCGGCCGGCATAGCGGGCCCTTACGCAAGGGGCGACGTCGGCACAGTGCGGAAGCACCTGGAGGTGCTGCACGAGCGGTCGCCGGACGTCCTGCCGCTCTACTGCCACATGGGACTGGCGGGGCTGCCGTTCGCGCTGGAGAAGGGGACACTCTCGCAGGAGCGGTATGAGCAGATACGAGGCCTCCTCGAGGAGTACCTCGCCCGCTCAGTGCCGACTTGCTCGACGGGGACAAGCCCCCATCCTAACCTTCCCCCTCAGGGGGAAGGAACTGAGGCTGGGGTGCAGGCCAAGTGACCAACACGTCGGAGAGCCTCACTCAGAAGAAGGCGGCGGGCGAGCCCATTGCGGTGCTGACCTGTTACGACTACCCCACCGCGCGATGCCAGGACGAGGCGGGCGTCGACATCATTTTCGTGGGCGATAGCGTGGGGACGAACGTCCTCGGGTACTCGAGCGAGAAGGAGGTAACGCTGGACGACATGGCGCACCACCTGAAGGCCGTCCGCAGGGGGGTCGAGCATGCGTATCTCCTCGCCGATCTCCCCTATGGGACGTACGACACGCCGGAGCAGGCGGCGGCGAGTGCGTCGCGCCTCACCGCGCTGGGGGCCGACGGCGTGAAGCTCGAAGGCTTCAGGCCCGATGTCGTCCGTCGGCTCGCGGCGGAGGGAATCGAGGTGTGCGCGCACCTGGGCCTGAACCCGCAGCTCCACGCCAGGAAGGGTATGCGGGCCAAGACGGCGGCTGCCGCGGCCGAGCTGGTATCGGAGTCCATCGAGCTGCAGGCCGCGGGCGCGTGGATCATGGTCTACGAGATGATCCCGGAGGAGGTCGGGCGCATTGCCACCGAAAGCCTCTCCATCCCGACCATCGGGATAGCCGCCGGCCGGCACACCGACGGACAGGTCCTTGTCGCCCCAGACCTCCTCGGCATCAACACCTTCGACCTCAGGCACGTCCGCAGGTACGACGACCTGCACGGGCGGACTGTCCGTGCCTTCGAGAGCTACATCGCCGACGTACGCTCGGGTGGCTTTCCAGACGCTGGCAACGTTCGCCATATCGACGAGGCCGAGCTTCAGGCGCTGCGCGACACTCTCCCACCCGGGGGCGACAAATGACCGCGGCGAAGTCGTCTCGCCGTCACCTGCGCGGGGCTGTCAGCCGCAAGTCCAAAGACGCGAAGCTGCGTGCCATAGTCGAAGCTTCGCGTCACCAGTTCCCAACAACTGACATAGACGTCATGCTTCAAGAGATCGAAGCGGGACAGCGCCTCACACCTCCCATACCCTGAAGTCCAGCGTCAGCAGGGTCGCCGTTGCCATGAAGACCATCGAGAAGATCGACGCTTTCAGGGCCGAGTATGCCCGGATGGCCAGGCCCCTCGGCCTGGTCCCGACCATGGGGGCCCTGCACGACGGCCATATGTCCCTGGTCCGGCGCGCCCGTGAGGAGAACGCGACTGCGGTCGTCTCCATCTTCGTGAACCCGGCGCAATTCGGCCCCGGCGAGGACTTCGCGGCCTACCCGCGCGACATGGACGCCGATCTCGCCAGGCTAGACGAGGCAGGTGTGGACGTCGTATTCGGCCCCTCGTCGGACGAGATGTACCCGGATGGGTTTGACACGCACGTCGACGTGGGTCGGATCGCCGAGCGGCTGGAGGGCGAGGCCCGGCCGGGCCACTTCCGTGGCGTGGCGACCGTCGTGTGCAAGCTGCTCTCCATCGTCCGTCCCGACCGGGCCTACTTCGGCAGCAAGGACGCCCAGCAGGGCCTGGTCATACAGAGGCTCAACGCCGACCTCGACCTGGGCGCGGAGATCGTCATGTGCCCGACCGTCAGGGAGCCCGACGGCCTGGCCCTCAGCAGCCGCAACGCCTACCTGGACGCCGAGCAGCGCAGGGCCGCCCCCGTGCTGTACAGGGCTCTGACCACAGCCCGGAGCATGGGCAGCGGCCCGGCGGAGGCCGTCCGCAGCGCCATGCGCGATATCCTCTCGGCCGAGCCGCTGGCGTCCGTCGACTACGTCAGCGTCGCCGACGCCGAAACCCTGGAGGAGCTGGACACGATCGACAGGCCCGCCCTCGTATCGCTGGCCATCCGAATCGGCACCACGCGCCTTATCGACAACATCATCATCGAATGACGGACGTGCCGGGCGATCGGAGTCAAACGTATTCGCCCGCTCAGCCCGCTGATATAATCGCGGCGCAGTCATGAGAATCCTCGTAACGAACGACGACGGCGTCCACTCCGAAGGCCTCTGGAGCCTGGCCGCCGCTCTGGCTGAGATCGGCCGCGTCTCCGTCGTAGCGCCCGACCGCGACATGAGCGGCATCGGCACTGCCATAACCATCACCAACGTAGTCCGTACGAGGCCAGTCGATTCGCCCATACCCGGCGTCGACGCCACCTCAGTGCAGGGCACGCCCGCCGACTGCGCGATACTTGCCCTCGAATCCCTGTACGACGAGCGGTTCGACCTGGTGGTGTCCGGCATCAACAACGGCGCCAACCTGGGCCTGGACGTCCTCAGCTCGGGGACAGTGGGCGCAGCCATGCAGGGTAGCCTGAGGGGCATCCCGGCCGTGGCCGTCTCGGTCGCCTCCCTGGCCGATGTCGCCTACGAGGCCGCGGCACGCACGGCAAGGGCGATCGCCGCGGAGGTCGCGCGGCCCCCCGTACCCGCAGGTACTGGTACCGCGCCCCTGGTCAACATGAATCTGCCAAACCTGCTGCCCGAGGAAGTCCTGGGCGTCTGCGCGGCCAGGCTAGGTCCCCGAGCGTACCTGGAAGGAGTGACGAAGGGTCACGACGGCCGGCGCACGCACTACTGGATCAGGCACAACAGGGAGGTCGGCGCGGATGCCGCCAGCGACACCGACGTCTACGCGGTTCGCAACGGCTGGGTAGCCATCTCACCCGTAGCCTGGGGCGCGCCCGAAACCATGCCTGAGCACTGGCTCCAGCACCTCGCCCAGCTGGCCGCGGAGGAGCTCGGCGTCGAGGCCGGCTCGCCCGCGGCCACCCGTGCACTCGCTGGATGCGTAGATGGGAATCTCCAAACCGCCATTCGACGCTTTACCTCGCCATTCGGTAGAGTGGGGAACTAATGAGAAAAGCTAAGGTAGTAGCCGCACTAGTTGTTTTCGTTGTGGTGACCTATCTGGTAGGTTCGCCAGAACCTGTTTGGTCCCAGACTCCCACATCGGATCAGGACTCTAGGACTGAGGCCGAACAGTCTGCCTCTAGTTCAGTTACAGGTAACATCAAGGATTGGTCACAAACCGCTCAGGCGATTGCCACTGTTGTTGCAATCAGTTTGGGCGGATTATTTGCTTGGCGCAACTCTCAGATTTTTCGCGCAAAGGCGCCTCACGTAAGCATCTCACACGAAGTATCACACAGATTCGTAGGCACGGAGTTCATACATATTTCCCTGACAGTAGTCCTCCACAACAGATCAAGGGTCAACATAGAATTTCTTGACGGGTTCTCCAGCTTGCAGCAAATCTCGCCATCGACTGATAAGGACGTTGACGGCTTGTATGATGAACTATCCAACGAACGAGAGAAACAGTACCTCCAGTGGCCCACCCGAGAGAAGTTTAGACGTGCCTGGAATAGGGACGAGCTCATAGTTGAGCCGGGTGAGTCGGAGACCGAGGTGTTCGAATTCATAGTATCGAGAGACATCAAGTCGGTATTATTGACCTCGTATTTCTATAACTCAAGAGTCCTAGGAAAGATAGATACGTCTCTTGATACCACAGCGCCCAGGCTAAGAAGGAGGCTTAGACGGTGGCGAGAAGTCAAAGGACCTCGCGGATGGAGCAGAGCTACGGTCTATGATATTATTGAGCATGGTTGAGTGAACGTGAAAGGGGAGGTGGATGATTCAATGTCGACCAATGAGAAGACTGTGATCATACAGGAGGGAAGGGATGAAAGGACGATCCCTCCCAAACTAGGGGATCCCAGAAAGCCCCTAAAGTCGGTCAGGCCGTCCGCGACTGTGAATAATACCAAGTCACCGTGATGCCGCCGTATATGTGTGGCCAGGGAGTGGGTTCCCGCCTTCGCGGGAATGACGGCTTTACGGCGCGCTCAAAATGAATTGGTATAAGAAGACCCGATGATCTACGAGTACCGCGTATACGAGGCCGTGCCGGGCAGGATCCAGGACATCGTCGCGAGGTTCCGGAACCACACTGTGGAGCTCTTCGAGAAGCACGGGATCAAGAACATCGGCTACTGGACGCCCAACATCGGCGGCTACAACAACGAGCTCGTCTACATAGTGGCCTTCGAAGATGTGGCCCAGAGGGAGCGCGCGTGGGCTTCGTTCCGCGCCGACCCCGAGTGGCACAAGGTCGTCGCCGCCTCGGAGGCCAACGGCCCGATAGTCGCCCGCATCACCAACATGCTGCTGAACCCGACCGACTTCTCACCCCTGCAGTAGGTCTGGCTGGGAACGGAGTCACCAAAGGGGCGCTCTTGGCCGAAGTTGGTACAACCGACCATTGAACTTCCTTCAGTCGGTGTGTTGTCCCTGTGGCGAGTAGAGAGCGCTCGCGACCTCCTTGATTCGAAACAGGCTGGCCGAGGCGTAGTCGGTGGCCTCGTACCGCTGTATCTGCTGCTCCTTGAGCCCGACCCGCTCCGCGAGGTCCTTCTGACTCAGGCCCTGTGAGATCCGCGCCTCGATCAGGACAGTCGGCAGCTCGTCTACGGCAGCGAGGCGGTCCATTCGGAACTTGCCAGACTTCAGGGACTCGTACTCGCGCAGCTCCATTTGCAGATCGGCGAGCTGGCTACTCAAGGCTTGTTCCTGGGCTTTGACGATGAGGGGGTGTGACCCTCTTACCTCGCCACGGCCCTCCCTGATGTCGCGAAGAGTCTGCGAGAACCGGGCCGCCTGCGTCCTGGTAATCCTGTATTGACGCTCGTTGCTGATCATGTGAGACCTCCCAGGTCGATTGCCACGATCCCCTTTGGCCTACCCGTGTTCTTGTCCGTCTGGAAGAATTCGCGGAACGAGAATCCGTCCGCGTCGGCAATGCTCGACACGGGGAACAGCTCTCCCATGTACTTGGCCTTCTGCGTGGCCCTGCCTGGATCGAATGTCAGGAGGACGGGATCGAGAACTGTCGGATCGACTCCGGTCTCTTCCCAGCAGGCATCGTAGTCGTTAGGGAAATCCTTGATCGTAACGAAGCTCCCGTTGATATAGACGACGCTGCAGCCCGCGCTCGCCAGATTCTCAAGTGCGGCCCTGAGCCCGCTCATGAGCCGCCGTCTCCAGGGATTGCTCCCGAACCTGTCGCCTATCTCGTCCCAGCCGGACCAGTAGACTCCAGGCGGGAGGAGTCCGTCCACGTCGAACGGAGGCAACATAACACAACGATACTATTGTGTCGTCCCAGATGTCAAGGGAATAGACGAGCGGGTCCGGCTGGCTCCGAGATTGCGGGGGCGAGCCGAGCTACGAACCCGGCTATTCGTCGGGGGCGGTGCGGGAGGCCTCGCACTCGTCGCATCTGCACAGCTTGCGCAGGAGGTCGAAGGGATAAATACCGGTGAAATGCGCGTCGCTCCACAGCATCTGGACGGCGTACTGGCCTACCATCAGGAAGTCCTCGGCCCTCAGATCGGCGTCGACGGCAGCCGGGTCGAGCAGTTTGCGGCGGCTCCACTCCTCCACGCACTCGGCGCACCCGCAGTTCAGCCGCAGGTAGCGCGCCTCGAACTCGCTCAGGTGGCCGTCCGCCCATTCGACCACCACGTCACTGCCCCGTATCTCTATCCGTGCAACTGCAGTATCCAACACAGCCTCCCGCAAACAGTCTACACTCTTCGTAGGGGCGCTGCGTATCGCCGGGCCTATCGGGAAGCGGCTACACCGCGGACGACTGACGCGCATCCAATTCTAAGACATGCCAACCACGACGACACATCGCGCCAACCTCTCTAGCTACGTGGCGGGGCTGGCCGCGGCAGCCGTAACGGCGCTCGCGGTTGCCGCCTGCGGCGCGGCAGTGCAGGGGGCATCGTCGGAGGACGAGCCGGGGGGGCAGCTTTCGGCTTTGGAGCTCGAACGGCCCCCCCGGGAGGTGCGGGTCGAGGATTCGGACGGCTATGTCGAGGCGCCCCAGAGCCTCATCAAGCGCTCACCGGAAGAGCTTGCGGGCCTCCTCTCCGACTATAGGCTCTACGAGTACGATTTCAGGAAGGCTATAGTCGGCCCTCGCTTCATAGCCGCGGAGCAGGCGAGCACGAAATTCCCCAGCCGCCAGGTACTCGGCGTTTCGATAGACGGTGACCACCGCGCCTACGCCATCCACTTCATCGAGGCCCACGAGATCGTCAACGACACGGTAGGCGGCGTACCCGTCGCCGTAACCTATTGACCTCTGTGCGATACGGGCGTGGTCTACGCCCGCGAAGTCGAGGGGCAGGTGCTCACGTTCGACGTATCTGGGCTCCTCTACGACGGCATACTCGTGATGCGCGACAGGGAGACGGGCTCGCTCTGGAGCCAGATCCTAAGCACGGCGATCGACGGGCACTTCGACGGCATGGCGCTGGAGGCGATCCCGGCCGAGAGGATCTCGTGGAAGGCATGGATGGAGGAGCACCCCGACTCGCTCGTGCTGGGCTTCCCGCCGAAACGCGATGAGTGAATCGTGCATCTAATACCAAGTCACCGTGATGCCGCCGTATATGTGCGGCCAGGGAGTGGGTTCCCGCCTTCGCGGGAATGACGGATTTACGGCGCGCTCAAAACGAAATGGTATAATCAGCATGAAACAATCACGCTTTCGACTCGACAGATCGACCGTCTGGCTGGGAGTGCTGCTCATCGCGGCCCTGTTTGCCGTTGCCTGCGCATCCGATAGCGACGGGACTCCCGAGCCGTTTCCCTCGACGCCGACAGAGGCGTCCGAGCAGGCTGGATCCAGCAAGCTCGACACGGACGTTGCCCCGGCCGACCCGGCGAAGGGCCCTGCGCCCAAGGTCGCCGCCGCCTTCAGCAGGCCGGAGGGGGAGAAGGATCGCGAGCTCGAGATCATAGACATCCTGCCCAAGGACGGCATACCGTCCGTCGACAACCCTGAGTTCCTCGGTGCGAGCGAGGCGTCGACGCAAATCGGGCAGCAGGACCTGGTTATCGGCGTCTCGCTCAACGGCGAGCACAAGGCATACTCGACGGCGTTCCTCAGCAGCCACGAGATCGTCAACGACACGGTTGGAGGTGTGCCCGTCGCCATCACCTGGTGACCCCTCTGCTTCACGGGCATAGTGTATGCCCGCACGGTGAACGAAGAGGTGCTGACCTTCGGCGTGTCCGGCAAGCTGATCATGAACGCGCTGGTCATGTACGACCGGCAGACCGACTCGCTGTGGAGCCAGTTCCTGGGCGAGGCCGTGCAGGGGCCGTATGAAGGGACGAACCTCGAGCTTGTCCCCTCGCAGCTCACGCGATGGTCGGCCTGGAAGGAGGAGTACCCCGACACGGTGGCCCTGGACATCGGCGGCCCCGTGTTCGACCACTACATGGACTACTACGTTGGGCCCTCGGCGGGTATCCTCGGCCAGACCAACAGGGACGAGCGCCTCGTAGGCAAGGACCTCGTTGTCGGCATCGTAGGAGCGGACTCCCAGAGGGCCTACGCCCACAAGCACCTGGGCAAGCCGCGCGTCCTCAACGACACCTTCGAGGGATCGGACATCGTCGTGACCCTCGACTTGAACAGCGGCTCGACCAGCGTCTTCGACCGGACCGTCGACGGCAAGCTGCTCACATTCGTACAGGGAGACGAGCCGGAGCAGATGTCCGATGTCGAGACCGGCTCGTCATGGAGCAAGCTGTCCGGTCTAGCGGTGAGCGGCGACCTGCAGGGCAAGCGCCTCGAGCCATTCCACTCCTTCAACGCCTTCTGGTTCGGCTGGAGCGACTTCTTCCCCAACACCGAGCTGTACGACCCCTCCTGACCCACGGAATCACCGGACATATTGATGCTCCTCAAGGCACGGGCAGTTGCTGTAACTACTACGGATAGCCCTATGTCTAACTGCCATTGTCTGCAATCACCAGCATGTTGGCTCGCAATGTCAACCGTCCTTCCTTCAGAAGACGTTCAATCCCCTCGCTCAGGCTACGGTCGATGTGCTGTCCTGTCCGGCGCCAGCCGAATTGACGGGCCGTCTCGCGTATGAGGTCCGCTTGCTCCATACCAAAGGATGCTCTGGCGACGACAAGCAACCCCTGATCGATTTCTGATGGCGCCACGCGGTCAATTGGACGTTTGGCATCGCGCCTTGGCCGAATCTGACTAGCATTTTGGGTGTGGACTAGGAAATGCCTAGTCCTATCGCGCGGGCGATTGAGGATGCGTTCAATCGCTTGCTCTACCCGTTCACGGATTCGCTTCCCCGCTCTAGGGGATCCATAGGCGGCGCGCACCCGATCAATGATGGTGTCGATGTGAACAGGCTGCTCAACGGAAATGACGCCCTGCACCAAGGCTGCTAGTTCACTCAGCGGGACATTGAGCAAGTCGCCTATACGAGCCCGGCCTTCGAACGGTCGATATTCATCGAAGAGCAGGGCAGCGGTCGACGATGCTGGCGGGCAGTCCGGTTCTGTTGGCGCAGCAGCGACCGGTGGCGGCTCATTGACAACGGCACCGGTCGGTGGAGGCGGGGGCTCCGACTGATGAGCGCGCGCCCGTTGGAGCGCCTGTTCAATAGCGTCAAGCTCGGTCTCGGGATCTCGGACCCACGCTGTCGACCACACGCGGTGAATGTGCCAACCGAGTCCTTCAAGCACTTGTTGGCGCAACCAGTCACGGTCGCGCGCAGTAGGCGTACTGTGGTATGTAACCCCGTCGCACTCTATGCCGAGGTCATAGCCCTCACCGTCCTTAGATTTGATTGCAAGATCGATTCGGTAGCCTGAGGCGCCTATCTGTGCCTCGACGGCATGGCCGCGACTGCGTAGGGCCGCGAGCACAGCCTCCTCGAACGGGCTCTCCGGCTCACCGGTACTGGTGGCCTCTGACTCGAAAGCGCGCTCCGGATTGCGCACGTATTCGAGGTAGCGGCGTAGCTGACGGGCACCAGGCTGCTCCGATGTGATGTCCTCGGCGCGCAACGAGTGTACGACCGTCATTGATTCGCGCGCCCGGGTCACGGCGACATTGAGCCTGCGTTCGCCCCCCTCCTGGTTGATCGGGCCGAAGCGGTTTGGCACGGCACCTGCCGGGGTAGGCCCGTATCCGATGGAGAGCACCATGTGGTCGCGCTCGTCGCCTTGGACATTCTCCAAGTTCTTGACGAAGAACCGTTCAGGAAGTTCATCGCTGAACCGCTGATCCAGATGGCGATTGAGCAAGCGGCGCTCCTCAATGAGGCCCTCGGAGGCCCAAAGCCCGGCGGCCTCCCAGATTCCGCAGGCTATCCCCTGGGCGTCCTGGCCGCCCTCAGTGGGGAGGTTCTCAGCACCGAGCCTCCCTACGAATCGGAGCCGAACCGCATCTACTAGGCCCCCTCCAGGCTCCCCGCATCTTGTCCCTTCACCCTTGGGATGGCGCGGCGCTCCTCGCCGGGTGGTACCAATTCCTCATGTCCTGGCGTTGCGTAGCTTCCGAACTGAGGCTCTGACCTTCGCCCGGCGGTGATCTGCCTGGCATAGCGCGCACCTCACTCGCGGCCACCCCCGTCCTGGGTAGACGAGGACGGCGTCGCAGTCCTTGCAGTTTGTTCTCATAGTGATCTCCTTCATGCGGCGGGCCACCTTGGCATGTGCTTGCGGATCGCGGATGGCAAGTCGGCGCGTAGAGGTAGCGGGTAATGCTTCACCGCTGAGGCAAGCGGGACGCCCCAGTGCGGGCCGTATCTGGACACCGCAGCGAGATAGAGATCGGGCCACCCGTCAATGAGTTGGTGGGCCGTACACAGAGCTACTGGACCAACTCGCTGCTGACGCGCCGGGATACCGAGCCGAGCCAGCACGTCATAGACTCCACAGATAGGTAGGTCGTGCGCTCGGATGTACTCCCACACGTCCGAGGTGCTCCAGTCCCATATCGGGCTCATGCTGGGGACCCCATGTCTCCCGCCCCGTCCGTCGTGGGCGGACAGATGCTGCTTGCGCGATCTCGATTCCTCTCCCCGAAGGCCCAGCAGTACGCCAGAGTAGCCTAGTATCGATTCAAGGTAGTTTTGGCGAACGTCCAGCCCCCCCGCCCCTCTGGGTTCCCGCCCCGTATCGAGTACGGGGCAGGCTTTTCGCGGGAATGACGGCAATCCGAGGGTTCTGTCATATTTAGATTGAAGCAGTACTAGTCGCATGGATACGCTGGCGGTGAGTCGGGCGCGTTCGTCGTTGACAGCGCTGTTCAACTGGCGATACACCTCGCTCTTCCTGCCGCGATCGCTGTGCAGGTCCAGACAGAATATGCCTAGATTGCACTCCTCAAGCCTCCGCTTCACAACGTCAAGTGCAGCTGTCTTCTCGCTGACGAAGAGGACCCGCTTCCCGTCGGCAAGGAGAGTGGCGACCAGGTTTGCGATCGTTTGGCTCTTGCCGGTCCCAGGAGGCCCGTGAATACCAAATTATCACCCCGGCGGGCCTCCTCGATTGCGCGCAACTGGCTGAAGTCTGCCGGAAGGACAGTGTATTGGTCTCGCAGGTCCAGCAGATCGTCTAATACCAAGTCACCGTGATGCCGCCGTATATGTGCGGCCAGGGAGTGGGTTCCCGCCCCGTATCGCGTACGGGGCAGGCTCTTCGCGGGAATGACGGCTTTACGGCGCGCTCAAAATGAATTGGTATAAGCCTATGGCGAGGAAGAGGACATTGAGGCCCTGCTCTTCCTCCCACTCACGATCCCTGCGCTGAAGATTACGCAGCCGCCGTTGCAGATCGGCGGGCTCGCAGTTTGTACTCATGTCGCCAGGGTGGACAACCGGATCGTCGGTGTGGCCGGTATCCTCCTGGGCCGCGAACCCTCGGCGGCGCGATTGCGTGGGCGGCACGTACGGGAACTCAAGTCCGCGCCTCGACCTGCGAAGTCGCTCGTCAAGCTCATCGGGCGTAATGCTGGTGATGCCGACGGCGCTACGGCCGGGCTTGAAGTAAAGCAGGTTGTTACGGCGGTCGAGTTGGAGAAGTCGGTTCGCCCACTCACCGATCCTTCGAGAGATCGCATCATCATGGTCGGTGGTGCTTATGTCCTTCTTCATAAGCCTCCCTCTCGTGCCTCGTCCGTTAACGTGCGGAGATCGTGCTTCCGATCTCTTCACCGACCCTGTAGAGGTCGAGCCAAGTGTTGACTACCATCACGGGCCTAGCTTTCGTGGTCCCAGATGCCGCGCGTGCCGGTGTCGACGCCGCCGTCCACTGCCAGGATCTGACCCGTGACCCAGGAGGACTCGTCGGACGCCAGGTAGAGCGCGGCGTAGGCGATGTCCTCCGGGTGGCCCGTGCGGGCCAGGGAGGACGGCGCTGGGGACAGCGGGAGGTCACCCATAGGCGCGCGGAAGAGCCCAGCGCCTATGGCATTGACGCGGATGTTGTCGGCGTAGAGCTCGCGTGCCAGGTTCCGCGCGAAGCCGATCACGCCCCCCTTCGCCGCGCCGTAGGCCGCGTTGCCCTCCTGGCGCACGCTGAAGCTGGCAGCAACGGCAACGATCGACCCGCCTCCCTGCGCCTTCATCACTGGGCGGCAGCTCTGGGCCGCGTTGTACAGGCTGTTCAAGGTGTTCGATACCGCGCCCGACCAGAACCCTTCGTCCACTTCGTCGAACGTCCGTCCAGGCTCGAAGGAGCCGCCCGCGGCGCTGTACAAGACGTCGAGGCGGCCGTGGGCGTCGACTATCTCACCGACTATGCGCTCGGCCTCGGCCCTGTTCGTCAGGTCTCCCGGCGCGGCGGTCGCGTTGCCGCCGGCCTCCCTGATCTGCTGGGCCGTCTCCTCCAGGTCGCCGCGCCCCCGTGCCGTTAGGACTACGTTAGCGCCCTCCTGGGCAAACAGGACGGCGGCGGCCCGGCCCATGCCCGTGCCTACTCCCGCCAGCCAGGCCGTCTTCCCCTTTAGCCTCATGTGTGTTTCCTCTCCTGGTGGACACGCGGGAGCACCCGCTCGCCCAATAGCCTCATCATCCCGGAAACTGCGCCCGGGTCCATCTGTCCCGTGTTGAGTTTCAGCATGACGTTCGGCACTCCGGAGCTCTGGAGCTCGATTAGCTGTTCGGCAACCTGGTCGGGAGTGCCCAGGATGTACGCCTTTTCGAACCTGTCCTCGAAGTCCGAGGGGTTGGGCCCTTCGTCTCCTCCGACCAGCGGATTGAGCGTCCGTCGCGCATTCGTGGAATGCTCCTGCTCTCGCCGGTAGCCCTCCTCCGCACGCTCCCTCGCCTCGGTATAGGTCGGGGCCACCCAGGCGCCCATCCATGTCCATGTCTGGTCGACAGACCGTGCCACCTCCTCGTCCGAGAAGCCAGCCTGGGACATGGCCGACCTGTAGATGGCCAGCCTATCGACTATCTCTGAGTGACCTAGCCCGCCCATCAGTATCGGCCTGCCCTGCGATGCCATCGCCCGGATGGACTCCTCGCTCAGTACGGCTCTCACCAGCGGCGGGTGGGGCTTCTGGTACGGCGTTGGGCGCATCTCCGGGATCACCACCTTCCAGAATCTTCCCTCGTGGCGGAGGGCCCGGGCCGTCCACGCCTTCACCAACAGCTCCTCGGACTCCTCGACCCGCGCTCTGCCCTGCTCCAGCGTCGTCCCGAAGCCCGCGTACTCGTAGTGGTTGAAGGCCGAGCCGCGGCCAGTGCCGACGATCAGCCTGCCATGGCTAAGGTTGTCGAGCAGCGCGGTCTGCACAGCCACCCTCACGGGGTGATTCAGGGCCATCTCGACCACAGCGAGGCCGATCTTGACCCTGGTCGTGCGTGCGGCAATTGCCGCAGCGAATACGATGGGGTCGGCGTAGACGCTCTCGCCGACGAAGTGGTGCTCCGTCAGCCACACTGCGTCGAGGCCGACCTCCTCGGCCAAGACCGCCTCGGCAAGAGTCGAGTCGATCGTTGCGGAATCGCCCTCTGGCCGCTGGCTGAGCGGCACCATGAAAGTACCTATTCTCATACGTTCCTGCTCACCGGGCGAAGTCGTAGACCCGCATTGGCACGAGCTTCTCCACCTCTGCTTCGTCTTGAACCAAGATTCGCACTCTCTCCGCCGTCTCTCTGCTGAAGGACTGTTCGCCGCACCGTCCGCAAACCTCCGTGGGAATGCTGCCTACCAGAACATACTGTCCCTCTACGCAGAATACCTCGTCCACAAACTCCTCTCGGCTCTCATTTGCACTACAGACAAGGCAGGCAAACATCCTTCACCCTATCCTACTCCATGCCACTACTGTCTCTATTCGTCTAGCCTGTCCAGTATTGTGTCGACGGGCCCGGTCAGCGCCGAGAACGCGACCTGGCCCGGGGCGATGACGACCCTTCCCCGGCGCGGCCCGGCCTCGGTATCGACGAGGACCCGGTCGCCGACCTCCAGGTCCTGTTCCCCCGGGCGGAAGAAGCGCATCGGCTGCATCTCGTTCAGCCTCACACCTACGACCCTGGATATGCGGCGGCCCTCGGTCACTGTTGCCTCACACGGGGAAGGTCGAGCATCATTACCTCCAGCGCGAGGCGCGAGTTGACGTTGCGGGCGATCAGCCGGCGCGTCCTGCGAATCGCCTGGATTGCGCCGGTAATCTGATGGCGGGTGAGCACTTCCGCCACCGACTTCAGCGATTCCATCCTCGACAGGTTGGCCGCCAGCTGCGGTGCGTCCTCCTTGACCAGCATCACGTCCCGCCACCAGGCCAGCCAGACCTCGAGCTCGCGGCGCCCTGACTCCCTGTCCCTATCCGTGGCCGAGCCGAGCCTGGCCGCATGCTCGAA
The DNA here is from genome assembly GCA_965261325.1 of Dehalococcoidia bacterium. Lineage (GTDB taxonomy): Bacteria > Chloroflexota > Dehalococcoidia > Lucifugimonadales > CAJWER01. The sequence continues at coordinate 544,426 of CBDHCU010000009.1, read as the reverse complement.
CCTCGTCTCCATGCTGCCCTTCACGACCTCTTCGACCACGTCGATCTTCCCCTCCACCACCTCCAGGAGCTCGGGATCCTCGGCCGCTCGAATCGCCCAGCCGGGCCTGCCGCCCGACAGCCGCGCCGCCCGATCGGCGCCGTCAGCGTCCATACCCAGACGCTCTACGAGATGCGCTGCGATGACGTCTGAGGGTACAGGCTTGAGGTCGACGGTCTGGCACCGGGACACGACGGTGGGCAGCAGCGCCTCGGGCTTTGGGGTGAGCAGCAGCAGGTAGACCCCCGGAGGCGGCTCCTCCAGAGTCTTCAGGAGGCTGTTTGCCGCCTCCTCGCTCAGGCGCTCCGCCCCATCGAATACTATGGCCCTGCAGGCGCCTTCGAACGGCGCAAGGGCCGCCTCGCGCTGGACGTCCCTGACCTGGTCGACCCCTATCAGCGTACGGCTCCGGGCACCGCCCGCGGCCATTTGAAGACCCACGACGTGCACATCCGTATGCAGTCCCCGGCGCGTTCGCGAACAGCCCGCGCACTCCCCGCACGGCTTCTCGTCGCCGGTGCAGTTCAGGGCAGACGCCAGGTCGACTGCCAGAGCCATCTTGCCGACGTGCTCCGGGCCCGCGATCAGGAGGGCGTGCGGCAGCCTGCTCCCGTCCAGCGCACGGCGGAGCGCGCCCGTCGCCTTCTCGTTGCCGATAGTCTGCCAGCCCATGCTACCTGGCCCCACGGAGCGGCCTACTCGACCACGTCGAGGGCCATCATGTCCTCGTAAGTCTCGCGCCGCCTGATCAGCCGCGCCTGGCCGTCTTGCACCAGCACCACCGCCGGGCGCGGGTTCAGGTTGTAGTTGCTCGCCATCGAAGGCGCGTACGCTCCCGATGCGGGTATGGCCACCAGGTCGCCCGTCTCCAGCCTGGGCATCGTGATGTCCCGCACCAGAATGTCCCCGGACTCACAGTATTTGCCAGCCAGCGTGACCTCCTCCTCCGGCTCGGCGTACATGCGATTCGCGATCACCGCCTCATACCGCGAGTCGTACAGCGCGGGGCGTATGTTGTCCCCCATGCCTCCGTCCAGCGACACGTACTTTCGGACCGTCGGGATGTCCTTGATCCCGCCCACCCGGTACAGCGCCACGCCCGCCCGGCCTACAATCGACCGGCCGGGCTCGATAGTGAGCAGGGGCTCCCCGAATCCCAGGTCGGCGGCGCGGGCCTTCAGGGCCGTCGTGATGACCTCTGCATAGGATGAGATTGGCGGCGGCCCCTGCTCCCGGACGTAGCCGATTGCGAATCCGCCACCAGGGCTGAACTCCATCAGCTCCAGCCCATCGCTCCTGAACGGAGCGAGGAACGTCAGCACCGTGTCCACCGCAATCGAGTACGGCTCGAGCTCGAAGATCGGCGACCCCAGGTGGAAGTGGATGCCCACCAAGTCCAGGTGCTGCGCGGCCAGCGCCTGCCTGATTGCCGTCTCCGCGTCGCCAGTCTCGATGGAGAAGCCGAACTTGCTGTCCAGGATGCCCGTCGTCGTCTTCGCATGGGTATGGGGGTCGATTCCGGGCGAGAGTCTCAGCATGATGTCCTGAGTCGTCCCGCGCGCCTCGGCTATGGCGTCCAGCAGACCCAGCTCATAGAAGCTGTCGACGACCACCCGGCCTATCCCAGCGTCGACGGCCATCTCCAGCTCTTCCGGGCTCTTGTTGTTCCCGTGAAAGTAGACGTCCGACATGGGGACGCCGGACGCCGCCGCGACCGCCAGCTCGCCTCCCGACACCACGTCCAACCCCAGCCCCTCCTCTTGTACCAGCCTCGCCAGAGCAGGGTTGACGTAGGCCTTGGACGCGTACAAGACCTTCGTGTTCGCATAGCGCGCCGTGAACTGGTCCACGAACTCCCGGCACATGCCGCGCAGCGTGGCCTCGTCGAATACATACAGCGGTGTACCAAACTCCGCTGCCAGGACCTCCACGTCACAGCCCCCGATGGAGAGATGCCCGCCCTCGGTCACGGCGGCGGTCGCAGGGAATATCTCGACATTGGGGAATGACATCGGGGTCTCCTGACGGTCGAATCGTGACCGTCATTCTACCACCGTCGAGGCCCACCGGCGCTGACCTCATGGCGTACAGGCAATTGCCCGGTGTGCTATGAATGCCCAGGACTCCGATACTCGATGCGAATGTCGTCTCATACCAAGTCACCGTGATGCCGCCGTATATGTGCGGCCAAGGAGGGCCAAGGAGTGGGTTCCCGCCCCGTATCGCGTACGGGGCAGGCTCTTCGCGGGAATGACGGCTTTACGGCGCGCTCAAAATGAATTGGTATAAGGCGGTCCGGGCTGCAGAGGCAAAACGAAAGGGGCGGGCGCTCGCAGCGCCCGCCCCTTCACTTGTCCGCAGTCTTGTGTGACTGGAGCGGGTGATGGGATTCGAACCCACGACATTCTGCTTGGGAAGCAGACACTCTACCCCTGAGTTACACCCGCCCTCGAGTCCATCATATCAGGGCCGCGTCGCTCCCTCAACTCCCAGCCAGCTCATCCCTGACCAGCTTCGTGCCCTTCACCATCGCCTCCAGCTTCAGGTAGGTGATCCACCTGGGTAGCTGGAAGAAGCCGCAGTCCGGGCTCACGTACAGCTTGTCGGGCTCCACGACCCGCAGCATCTCCCGTATGCGCTCGGCCACGTCCTCCGGCTGCTCGACGTAGAACGACTTCACGTCGACCACACCCGCTCCGAGCTCTCTCTCGTCGCCAACCTCGCCCCACAGCCCGCTCTCCTTCATTTCCCTGTTGGCGAACTCGAACACCAGCTGGTCCGACCTGGTGTCCAGCAGGGCCGGGAACATCCAATCGTAGTTACGCTTCCCCCTGGGACGGCTGCTCAGGTTACCGAAGCAGACATGCAGCGCCAGCTTGGCGTCGACCCCGTCCACCGAGGCGTTGTACAGGCTGACCCACTCGTCCAGCTCACCGGGGATTATGGCGAATGAAGGCTCGTCGATCTGGATGTAGTCGGCCCCAGCTTCGACGAGTGCCCGCAGCTCGCGATTGATGGCGCCGGCGAGCTCCCAGGCCAGTTCGAGCCGGCTGGAGTACCCCTCTTTCGGTCGGACGTGCATAGTGAGCGTCAGCGGGCCTGGGCAGGTGAGCTTGAGCGGCCTGTGCGTCCGCTGCTTCGTGAACTCGTACTCCTCCACGATGCCCAAGCCATCGGGCACGGTGACCTTACCCGTCGTGTGGTAGCGCTTGGGGCTGTCGTAGGCGTACAGTCCCACCTTGCGAAGCGGGGGGTCCTCCACGATGTTGGACATGCGGTCGTAGAAACTCTGGACGAAGTACCACCGCCGCATCTCCCCGTCCGTGATGATGTCGACCCCCGCCCGCTCCTGATCCATAATCGCAACCATGACCGCGTCGTCGAACGCCTCCCGGCTGTCGGTTGAGCCGTAGCTCCCCTTCTCCATCTCGGCCAGCGCGGTCCATAGCCAGCTCGGGTACGCGTGGCTGCCGATAACCGTTGTCGGCAGAATCGACGGTGCGGTCATGGTCATTGAGTGACTCCGTGAATAGGCTCGGGGCGTCCGAATTATACCACCGGCCCGCGCCGGCCCCGAGGGTGCGCGTCGCCCTGGTTTAGGACGCGCGGGGGAGCGACTCGCACGCAACCCCATCTCCGTCGTGGTCCAGCCGGTGTCTGTCCGTCTCCGGTCCGCCGCCGGCCTCGTAGAAGGCCTGCGCATCTTCCCACGTGTCGAAGTCCGAGCAGTTACGGTCCGGGCCGTCCGGATCGTACACCGTGTTCGCCGTGCCAGGTGTCGGCGTGGGAGCCTTGGATTCGGGCGTCGGCGTGGCTGATCCGGGCGCGCGGGGGAGCGACTCGCACGCAACCCCATCTCCGTCGTGGTCCAGCCGGTGTCTGTCCGTCTCCGGTCCGCCCTCGGCCTCGTAGAAGGCCTGCGCGTCTTCCCACGTGTCGAAGTCCGAGCAGTTACGGTCCGGGCCGTCCGGATCGTACACCGTGTTCGCCGTGCCAGGTGTCGGCGTGGGAGCCTTGGATTCGGGCGTCGGCGTGGCTGATCCGGGCGCGCCGGGGAGCGACTCGCACGCAATGCCGTTGCGGTCCCTGTCCAGCCCGTGCGGATCAGCCCCAGGCCCGCCGGCGGCCTCGTAGAAGGCCTGCGCGTCTTCCCACGTGTCGAAGTCCGAGCAGTTACGGTCCGGGCTGGCCGGCGCCGGTGTCGGCATTGCGGTCGGAGTGGCCGTGGGCGTTGGGGTCGGCGTCGGAGTGGCCGTCGGTGTTGGTGTTGCCGTCGGAGTGGCCGTGGAAGGCGCCGGCGCCGGTGAAGCAGTCGGAGTGAACGTGGGCGTGGGCCTGGGCGTAGGCGTGGCTGTTGGGAGAGCCGGTGTCGATGTAGCTCTGGGCCTTGGGGTGGCTGTGGCAGGAGGCCGGTTCGTGGTGGGTCTGGGCTTGGGCGTGGCCGTCGCGGGGATCTGGGTGGCGGTGTTCTGGCTTGGAGCACCCGGCAGGGACTCGCAGGCAACCCCGTTGCGGTCGCTGTCCAGCCTGTGCCTGTCGGTCTCCGGCCCCCCTGCAGCCACATAGAATGCCTGTGCCTCGGTCCACGTGGCGAAGTCCGAGCAGTTGCGGTCCGGCCCGGCAGGGTCGTACTTCAGCTCGACTGAGTCCGGCGTTGGCGTTGGCGTGGCCGTCGGAGTAGGCGTCGGCGTGGCCGGCTCCGGCGTAGGTGTGGGTGTGGGTGTTGGCGTAGGTGTCGATGTGGGCGTGGGCGTAGGTGTCGATGTGGGCATAGGGGTAGGCGTAGGACTCGGTCGGAGTGTGGCCACAGGAGTCGGTGTGCGTGTCGGGGCTTGAGTCGGTGTGGCCGATTCCGGCGTCGACGTGGCCGTGGGCATCGGCGTGGGTGTGGGTGTGGGTGTGGGCGTAGGCGTAGGACTCGGTTGAGGCGTGGGCGCGGGCGCGGGTGTCGAAGTCGGCTCCATGGTCGGTGAGGCGGATTCGGGCGCGCCGGGGAGCGACCCGCACGCAACGCCGTCCCCGTCGCTGTCCAGCCTGTGCGGGTCAGCCTCCGGCCCGCCCGCAGCGCGGTAGAAAGCCTGCGCCTCGGCCCACGAATCGAAGTCGCCGCAGTCTCGGTCTGGCCCGGCCGGATCGTACTTCAAGTCGGTCTGAACGGGCACCTGAGTGGGCGTAGGCGCAGCAGGTTCGGGCGACGGCGTTTGGGGAACGGGCGGGGACGGGGAAGAACCGGAGTTCAGGACCTGTAGGTGCACGCTGGGCTCGCATCCGCGCAGCATCTCCCGCAGTGCGCCCGCCTCCGCTTCGGTCGCAGCCAGGCCCCATTCCCTCTTGATCGCCACCCAGTCCATGGCGTATCGGCACCAGTAGGTCCGGTCCGGCGGCCGCCACTCTTCGGGCCCCCTGCGGCCCTTCGAGCGGTTGGCAGAGGCGGACGTGGCAATCAGGTGTCCCTGGTACGACAGGCTATTGGCGAACAGCTCCTTGCGTTCTGAGCTCCACCGGTAGGCCCCCGACAGGTGAGCGTTCGCAAGCGGGACCATGTGGTCGACATCCAGCTTGGCGGGTTCCTCCACGACCTCGCCGGTGTAGGAGCCCGTCCACCTGCCGGTCGCGACCCTGCACGACCTGTCATCGGTGAAGGTTACCTGGACCGAGGACTCGGCGATCAGGACCTCCTGGCGTGTGTCCTGGCAGTCGCCGTCCACATCCGTCCAGTGGTTCCAGTCGTCCCTTTCGTACTTCGGCAGCCCCGATGGACGTTGGGTGACGACCACGCTCATCACCACCGCGAGAGGCTGCCCTGACGCCACGGTTGCGGTGGGCTGAGGCAAGGCAGGCGGAGTGTAGGACGGCGGCCCTCCGGGTGGCGCCGGCTCTTGCTCTGAACCGGCGCAGCCTGCAAGCAACAGCGCCATGGCCGCCGCCGCGATGAGGAGTCGTCGGACTTGCTTCTCTCTATTGCTGGGCAAGCTGGCCTTGCCACTATTGGCACGAGTGAGTCGTCCATACCCCCGGTTTGGGGTGAGAATCAATGCTTTAGCCTCGGACATTTCGGAATGAAGCTGAGTACATGACACACATGGTATCAACTTCACACGGGGCCTGTGTGCACATCCTGACAAAGCTCATATGTGCTATTCTAGTCGCTAAAATGGGCGCCTGCCGGGGTAAGGCACCAGGAGAAACGGTAGTGGTTCAGAGGGCAAGGCTGCAGCAGAGCCGGGTATTGAGGGGCGTAGTGCTCGTTCTGGGGGCGCTGGCCTTACTCGTCTGCGTTGCCCTGACCCTGGACCTCATGCTGGCCAAGGTGGGCCGGGCCAAGGACATAGCCGCGATAGTCCAGTCGTTTGCCACGGCCCTGGCGATCGTGACCGGCGGTATCTACGCCCTCTACAAGTTCCAGGCATTCAGGACCCTCGAACCACACCTGACCATAGAGCACAGGATTTCCCACAGACGCCTCAGCGACAGCTACGTGCACATCGCCTTGACCGCCATACTGCACAATAGCTCGAGAGTGCATGTGGAGCTCCGGGAGGGCCTCTTCCGGCTCCAGGGGGTATCTCCGGCTACAGATGACGAGATAGAGCTACTCTACTCAAAGGTCTTCGTTGACAAGGACTTCTACAACATTCAATGGCCGACGCTGGATGAAGTCGGGCGCAACTGGGAAAAAGGTGAACTGGTGGTAGAGCCCGGAGAGTCACACCCCGAGACTATCGAGTTCATAGCCTCGGCATCCGACTACGAGTCGGTTCTCATATACACCTACTTCTACAACCCCGCACACAGCCCCGGGTCTGCACAGGGTTGGACGGCAACAACCGTACATGATATCGTGGCCTGAAGTCGATCATGCAAAGTATGCGAGGAGGTCGGATGCCACCCCAGGACAAGACCAAGAGAGACAGGGTAGTCATCGAGGGCACGGCTCCCAGGGTGGCGCCTCCCCGGCCACGGGGCCTGCGCAAGCCACCCGGCAAGCAGTCAATCCACCTCTCTCAGGAGTCTAGTCGGCCCCTTCGTTCCTGAGTAATACCAATTTGGTGTGATGCCGCCGTATAGGGGGTTGAAAGAGCGCCCGGCTTGCCCATAGCCACCCGGTCTGTGTGTAACCGCCGGGGACTGGATTCCGGCTCAAGGCCGGAATGACGGATTGCCGAACTGCGTCACGATCAGTTCACGGCGTAGTCATAACGGAATGGTATAAGTGACAGTCGTGGAAGTGTGCCCAGTGTTCATAGACGAGACCGGTGTCCTGTCGGAGTCGGCCAATAGGCAACCGATCTTTGGCATTGGAGTTCTCGTGGTGCCTGAAACAAAGGAGGTCACGGAGAGCTTCTACAGGCTTCATTTCAACTTCGTTCAAGACAGGGCGCGTAGGCGAAGCGAGTTCAGAGGGCAGCTTGCAAGTAAAGGGGCGTCGCTATCGCTACCAGACGTCGAACGCTTGATGTGGTCGAGTCGGCATCACGAGTACAAGTTCGCCGAGGTCACGCATTTCAACGTTCAGGATTACGTTGACCTCCTCAACCTGTATTTCTCGTTTCCAGGTCTCGAGTTTCACTCGATCATGATGAACAGGCTCGATCCAGACGCCAATTTGGACAAATGGGATAACGACCCCTGGCTGGCCTACGTTCACACTGCCAGAGAGTTGCTGGAAAAGAGAGTGACGCGAGACGTGTTCGCGATAGTGGACCTGCAGAGCAAGCCTGACAAGTCGAGGGTACACTTGGAGGATGTGCTGTGCTCCGTAGGCATGGTCAAGGGATGCCTGCGGGCGACGTCGGACATGTCGATATACCTTCAGCTTGTCGATCTGCTTCTGGGATGCGTCCAGTATGATCTCAAGGAGGGCATGGGCTACAATGATCCCACTTCCAAGAGAGGTAAGGCGAAGGGCCAACTGGCGAGATTTCTGAAGGCCAAACTGGGAATGCCCCGTGAGGACAGGTTCCTGTCGGACGAACAGCCTTTCGAACGCTGGAACCCGCAATCAACGTTCACGGTGGTCAAGGGCATATGGTGAAGCGGCTAGGAGGGAAAGTGCGGCTATGACCGGCGTCCATCCCGTGCAACGGGACGACGTGCTCCGGGCACTCCGCACTCACAGTGTCACTATAGGCGTAGACGTGCTATTCTGTCAACCCGCGTTGAGCCAGCGCTACCAGGGAGCTCTAGCAGCATGGCATTGATGACCTCTACCGACGTGGTTCCCATAGCAAACGGGCCGACAACAGGCACAATGCGGGAGCACCTCGTGGGCGCGCTGACCCTGATCAGGTACGCCGCGCAACGGGAGCGGGTGCGCAACATGCGGTTTCGAGCAGTCGAGATCGAGCACTCCTTGGTTCAGACTATGCTCGAAACGTACGCAATTCTCGCGCTGGACACGACGCACTACACCACGTTCCACACCACGTGGGACGCTTTAGGGGGCGGGGTGGCCCGGCCGTCCTTGCACTCTCGGGCTGTCGGAGAGCATCTTGGGGATACGGTCAGTCAGGAGGACTGGTAATGACACAACAAGATGACAGTCGGTATCCATACGACCGACACACGGAGCTCCGCCACGAAGAACAGCACCTGGAGATCGTCGTTGCCACTATAGATGCGACGATTCGACATAAAGAAGGTCGTGGGCCCGTGTACGCGGGCACTGGAAAGGCTGCTGACATAGTGAAGACCTTGTTAGACACCGAACTCGCGAAAGTCCGGGCAATACGCGACGAGCCCTATTTTGGCAGGATCGATTACTCTTCAGACGCGGATGGAGACGTCTCGAGCATATACATCGGCGAAATCAACGTCCATAACGAGGATCCGAGGTATCTGATTGTGAGTCGCAACGCCCCGATTGCCAGCCTCTATTACAGGCCGGCAGACGGCTACTATGAGGTGCCTCCCGACGACAGGCGCCGGCTTCCACGGCGACGATACGATGCCTTGGTTCATCTAAAGCGCACGCTGACCATAGAAGGTGCCCGCATGCTCAACTTCGATGATGTTCTGAGGCTGCCGCCAGGTCGCGGTGCGGTCCAGTCCACATCGTCCCGAGTGTTGGACGCGAAGCTCTCAGGCACGACTCGCCGACAGCTCTCAAATGCCGTTCAGACGATCCAGCCCAAGCAATATGAGCAGATAGCCGCGACCCATGAGCGAGTGCTGATAGTGCAGGGAGCCGCGGGTAGTGGCAAGAGCCTGATAGGCCTGCACCGCATCGACTTCATCCTGTCGCCGTTTAGCGACATCGGAAGCCTTAACCGCCCTACTGCGGAGCGGGTGATCATGTTCGGGCCGTCGCCCGCATTTCTGGAGTACGTGTCCGGCCTGCTTCCCGGTCTCGGAATTCGAGGAGTCAGACAAACCACGGTCACGCAATGGCTGCTGGACCAGTTCTCTTCTCGCGTCACACTCAGCGCCCGCGATAAGACCTACGCGGATCTCATGAACAACCGACGTAAGCCGACAGATTCAGAGATCGAAGCTCACTTGTTCAAGTCAGGGGTCAAGATGAGGAGACTGTTGGACAAGTATGTGGCCCATCTCAGAAGGGAGATTCTTCGGCGGATCAAAGGGAATTCAGGCATCGTGGTAGGTGGCAGTCGCGGCACGTTTCCGATCCAGCTAAGCGCTGGCGCGCTGAGGAGTCGGGTTGCAGACGCCCTGAAGAACCATGCGGAACCCAACGTAGCCCGGACATATCTGGCCAATTCCTTGGCGGCAGAGTGGATGCGCCTCAATCCACGTGGTGGCACAGCGCGATTCGAAGCGATCACGGAGGCCACGCGACTCGTGGAGAGCAGTCTGTCTCCGATCTGGCCACGAATTGACTTCAGACTCGAATACGTCAACTTGCTGTCGTCCCCCGATAAGATAATGGCTTACGCTAGGAAAGGGGACGTAGACTCGTCTGGAGCCGCCGAGATCACTCGAACTGCTCCTTCAGGGGCAGGCCAGGCGTTGGGACTGACCGATCTCGCCGTGGCTCTCTATCTCGACTACAGCATCAACGGTTTCGAGAGTGAGCACTTCGAGCACGTTTTTGTCGATGAAGCCCAAGATGTGTCCCCTCTTGAGATAATTCTCATGCAGCTGCATTCTACGAACAACAGCTTCTCCATTATGGGAGATCTGAGACAAAGCGTCTTACGGTACAAGTCTATCAGCAATTGGAACCAGATTGCGGGCCTATTCAAACGGGAGGGTGTGTCCAGACTCGACAGCCGGTTGACCTACCGAAGTACCAAGCAGATCACGCAGTACGCCAACCGCATTCTACAGGGTCTGCCTGAACGCACGAGAATGCCCGTGCCCTACGACCGCAGCGGCGCCCTGCCGAAGCTCGTTCGTTCCAGGAGCGTCGCCGGGATGAATGGGGCCATCGCCGGGTCTGTACGGAGATTGATCGGTCTGACTGACATACACCGCGTGGCAGTCCTCACCAAGTGGCAGGAGACTGCCGATAAGATCGGTAAGGCCCTGAGAGACGAGGGAATCAAGAGCGTAGGTCTGCTTACACAGGACGGACTGGTCGAGGCAGAAGTAACCGTAAGCCCTATCCTACTGACAAAGGGACTCGAATTCGACGCCGTCATCGTGGCTAACGCACGCAAGGACAACTTCTACGAGTCGGAGTTCGATCGCCTGCTCTTTTACCTAGCCTGTACAAGGGCCAGGCACCAACTGGAGATCCACTGGCATGGCCCGCGTTCGGCCATAGTCCCGGATGTGGCTCGGCTAACACGGTAGCAGCGGCTCCGGGGCGTCAACACTAGGATCGTACAGTCGGGCACGATCAGAGTCGGAGACACAGTCACAAAGCTGCCAACGTAGACTGCTCTAGGACCGGTGCGACCAAGTCTCCCTATGGTTATACCAAGTCACCGTGATGCCGCCGTATATGTGCGGCCAGGGAGTGGGTTCCCGCCCCGTATCGCGTACGGGGCAGGCTCTTCGCGGGAATGACGGCTTTACGGCGCGCTCAAAATGAATTGGTGTTAGAGCATCCTCGGCTGCACGGTGCGCGGCTCGAAGATAGAGAAAGCTACCATGGATGCGTACTTCAGGAGCCTGCTGTCGTAGGTGTGAAACTCCTCTACCTGTTGCCCCACATCGCAGAGCCACTGAGCAGTCGCCAGATGAATCGCATCCAAAGGACGTAGGCTCCACCCTGCCTCGACAGCACCGCGCATAAGACTCCGTGCGACCCTCCCAATGCCATCGTGGTATTCAACGGATACGACCACTTCCGGTTCAGCCCATAGGCTGTCGATCCGCTGCTCCACTTGGGGGTCTAGAGCCTCTTGTTGTTGTTCCGATGCGGAGAAGGCTACTTCTACATGCGCAAGGGTCGAAGTGAACAACTTGATCACGCCGCCAGCACTCTCGTCAAGTAGCATATCCAAGATAGGCATTCGGCCTGGGTACCCGTTCACGTATGACAGGAAGACGCAGGAATCCCAGTAGACAAGTCGTCTGGATTCAGGCATCGCGCAGTCTGGGTACAACCTGCTCGGGCAACTCGTACTCCGGCTTCCAGGGCACTGCGCCCCTTGCGCTGATGTAGGAACCCGGCTCGGCGTCCTCGAGGATCAATACGTCCAGGATTTGCCTTACTGCAATCGGCCTGCCCGTCTTCGCCTCCCTCGACACGCTGCCGCTGACCCTCGCCCTCCTGCCCCAAGCCTCCCGCATGAGCTCTTCCTGTCCCGGCGCCAAGTAGCACCCGACCGCCTTGTCATGCACTGCATCATAGAGATTGAACCTCAGTCCAGCCCTGCTACTCAGGGTCTGTACTCTGCCCGTGATTGCACCGATGGTGACCGCGGGGGCAGGTTGGCTGAAAGACTTCCCTTTGCCGTGGACCGTGTAGTCGTTCTCCGAGGTTTCGAACCGAACATACTCCACGGATGCGGCGAGCTTCCTGATACCGGCGGCAGTCTTAGACAAGCTCTCGTCAGACAGCGCCGTCTCTTCATCCCTTGACAACGTTGCTCCGAAATACTCGTACCCCTCCACGATCCGCTCTATGGCGGCGAGGTCAGCAGCTTCGCCGCGAAGCGTCGCGGAGGCACTACCGGGTTGCAGGTCCTCTACGACCCACACGACGCCTGCTCCTCTGGGAGTCAAGCCGGTAATGAGTCGATGGAATAGGGCAATGCCCTGTTGCAGCTGCTCGATCTCGACTCGACCGCCGAGTTCGAACGTCACTGTGGTCTTGGCCATTCGCCCCCTCCTGAGCTTGACGGACTTGCAAGTATGCCCTGAAAACGCCATACACTCTAACATGCCAAGTTCATCCTCGGCTCCGTCGTGTGCGGTCCCGGGGATTGGGAAATCGCATCCTGCGGGCTATACCCTATGGTAGTATAGCTATGAAACCTCTGAACAACTCGCAGTCACAGCGAACTCCCCCTATTTGGTATTCGCGGCCATCGAACTTGTTCAGACTATCCCTATGTTGTCTGGGTGCGGCCGGGGGCCTGCCCCGGCGGTCAGGAGGTGGGCTGAATGGACATGCTCAGGAGGGTCGCAGCGGTCTTTCTCGTCGGCATCTCCTTGGTGACGGCGGCGCACTTCGTACTATCCCCGTTCTACCCGGACTCCCTCGATGCCGGCCAGCTGTGGGACATCCTGAACCCGTTCATGGCCGTGGCGATGGTGGCCGTGCTGGCAGTTCACTGGGTCCGCAAGCACAAGCTGGACTCGGGCGGGCAGGACGGCGCCATGACGCGCGAGTACCTCGAGGCCAACCTGTCGTTCTATGCAGCCGCCCTGCTGACAGTCTGGTTCTTCTCGAACTGGTTCGATGCCATCATGGCCGGCGGGGAGCAGCAGGGACAGACGAACCGGATCATCTGGGCGTTCATCGATCCGCTGTTCATCGTCCTGACGGGGATCACAGGCTGCTACCTCTGGCGCACTACTTCCCGCCAATGAGCGTCGGCGAGGGTTAGCGCCGCGATGCGTATCCGCCGGGAGTTGGAAGGGCTCGGTCTGGAAGGCGGTACGGCCGTCACCATCGGCGTCTTCGACGGCGTCCACCTCGGCCATCGGAGCCTCTTATCACGGCTGAAGGAGGTCGCGGGCAGCCGCGGACTCTCCTCGGTCGTCCTGACCTTCCGCAACCACCCTGCTTCAGTCCTCAGGGCCGGCTTCGAGCCCCGCTACCTGACCGTACCCGAGGAGCGCGTTCGGTTGCTCCAGGAGACGGGCGTCGACTTGGTCGTCCAAGCTACCTTCGACGCCGCGTTGTCGCGGCTCGGCGCCAGGACTTTCGCGGGGCTGCTGCGGGATACCCTGGACATGAGGGTGCTGGCGGCCGGCCCGGACTTTGCCATGGGCCGCAACAGGGAGGGCAGCATCGCTGTGCTGAGAGAGATCGGTATGGAGCTGGGCTTCGAGGTAGAGGTTGTCGAGCCGCTGCTCGGTCCAGGAGGCGAGGCGGTGCGGAGCACAGCCGTGCGGGCCGCCGTTTCGTCCGGCGAAATGAAGCGGGCGGCAGCGATGCTGGGACGCAGCTACACGATCGCGGGCATGGTCGTACACGGACACGGCCGCGGAGGGCCCCTCGGCTTCCCGACAGCCAACCTGCAGATGCCCGTAGAGAGCCTTGCACCCCGCGACGGCATATACGCCTGCTGGGTGGAGATCGACGGCTCGCGGTACATGGCCGCCGCCAGCATAGGCGAGCGCCCCACGTTTCCCGGCGCCGGGCACTCGATCGAGGCATTCGTGATGGACTTCGACGGCGACCTGTACGGCAGAGAGCTGCGCCTGGAGCTCGTCCGACGGCTGCGCGACGAGGAGAAGTTCGACAGCATCGAGCAGCTCCGCCTGCAGGTGGACAGGGACGTGGCTGAGACGAGACGGCTGCTGCAGCCGGGCGCGGCGGCGCTGCATTCATGAGTCGCGGCAGGGAGCGGTGAATATGGAACCGGAACAGAGGCATCGCCTGCTGGAGCGCGGGGTCGCCGAGATAATAGTCGAGTCGGAGCTGGTCGAGTTGCTGGACCGGGGCGAGCCGCTGAGGCTGAAGATGGGGTTCGATCCCAGCTCGCCCGATCTCCACTTGGGCCACGCCGTTGGACTGCGCAAGCTCAGGCAGCTCCAGGAGCTGGGCCACAAGGTTGTCGTCATCGTGGGGGACTGGACCGCCCAGATCGGCGACCCCAGCGGCAAGTCGGCTACCCGGCCGATGCTGACCGCCGAGCAGGTGTTGAGCAACGCCGAGACGTACCTGGCCCAGTTCTTCAAGATCGTGGACAGGGACCGGACGGAGACGCGGTTCCAGAGCGACTGGTTCGGCCCGTTCGGACTGGACGACGTCATCAGGCTCTCCAGCCGCTTCACCGTTGCCCAGTTCCTGGCGAGGGACGACTTCGCCAAGCGATTCAAGGAAAACCAGCCCATCGCCATCACGGAGCTGCTGTACCCACTCATGCAGGCCTACGACTCCATAGAGGTGGAGTCCGACATCGAGTTCGGAGGCACGGACCAGAAGTTCAACCTCCTCGTGGGGCGGGACCTCCAGCGGATGATGGGGCAGCGTCCCCAGCAGTGCTTCCTGGTCCCGATACTGGTGGGCACCGACGGCGTGCGGCGTATGGGCAAGAGCCTGGGGAACTACATCGGGCTCGACGAGCCTCCCAACGACATGTATGGCAAGGTGATGTCTCTGCCCGACGTGAGCGCAGAGATGCGCGAGATGGAGGACGGCGGCGGGGAGAAGGTGAGATACACGGTGGTCGACTACTTCGACTACCTGACCGACGTCACGTCCGCCGAGCTGGAAGAGATGCGGCACGGCATGGAGACGGGCACCGTGAACCCGATGGAGCTAAAGAAGCGGCTCGCCCGCGAGATCGTCACCCAGCTTCACGGCGCGGAAGCCTCCATGGATGCCGAGGCCCACTTCGAACGGACCGTCCAGCGGCGTGAGCTATTACCCGGGGACATCCCTGTGGCAGACTTCAACATTAGCGTGTCCAAAGCTGTGGGAACTGCCGGAGATCCGCTGAGAGAGAGCAAGCGATTGAGTGACGTCATCTTGGGAGCGCGCATGGCATCCAGTTCTGCGGAAGCTCGCCGACTCATCGACCAGGGCGCGGTTCGCGTGAACGACGAGCGTACTGATCGCAACATCCCCGCATCGTCCCTAAAGACGGGAGATGTCGTCAGAGTCGGAAGACGCAGAGTGTTTAGACTGAATTTGATTGGTATGGAGGACTGAGTTGAACCTGAGAATACCTGGGCCCATCCCCGTGCCCGGCGACGTGCTGGAGGCGATGTCCGGCCAGATGATCAACCATCGCGGCCCGCAGTTTAGAGAGCTGCTATACCGCGTCAGCGATGGAATAAGGGCCGTGTTCGAGACCGACAACGACGTATACGTCCTGACAGCCTCCGGCACCGGCGCAATGGAGGCGGCGGTGGTGAACACGCTGTCCCCCGGCGACAGGGTGCTGAACCTGTCCATAGGCTTCTTCGGCGACCGCTTCGGCGAGATCGCCCGCATCTACGGCGCGGAGGTCACGGAGCTCGCATTTCCGTGGGGCCGCGCGGTCGACATCGACGAACTGCGCAAGGCGCTGCACGACGACCCCAGCATACGGGCCGTCCTGGTCACGCACAACGAGACCTCTACGGGCGTTGCCAACGACCTGGAATCTATCGCCGTCGTGGTCAAGGACGAGTTCGACAAGCTCCTCCTCGTGGACGGCATCAGCAGCGTCTGCTCCGTGCCTCTGAAGACGGACGCGTGGGGCTGCGACGTGGTAGCCACGGCGTCACAGAAAGGCTGGATGCTGCCCCCCGGCCTGGCCTTCATCAGCCTCAGCCCGCGCGCCTGGGAGGCTTACGAGAGGTCGACGATGCCGAAGTACTACCTGGACGTAGGCCAGTACAGGAAGTACTTCGAGAAGGGCCAGCCCCCGTACACACCCGGCCTGTCGACATTCTTCGCGCTGGACAAGGCGCTGGAGAAGATCGCCGAGGAGGGCCTGGGCACTCTTTTCGAGCGGCACAAGACCATCGCGCAGATGACCCGTGACGGTGTGAAGGGCCTGGGCCTGGAGCTGTTCCCCGAGGAGTCCGTCGCGTCCGACACGGTCACCGCGGTGAAGGTCCCGGACGGCGTATCGGGCACTGGGCTGCTCGCCGCCCTCCGAGAGGAGCACGACATAGTGCTCGGCGGCGGTCAGGGGCCTGTCGAGGGCAAGATATTCCGCATCGGCCACATGGGCCGCGTCGAGCCGTCGGAGATACAGGACGTCATCGACGCGCTGGGGGCGGTACTGCCTGAGCTTACCCCCGGGAGGGTAGGAAGGCCTACTCGGCTGCTGGGGCGGGACTTCCTATGAAGGGCCGGTGGGGCCGCTTCTCGGCGACGGGCGGCTTGCCGAGAATCTTCTCCAGGTCCGGCGCGTCGGCCGTCTCGTGCTCCATCAGGTACTCGGCCAGCGCGGCCAGCTTGTCCCTGCGCTCGATCAGCAGGGACTTTGCCCTGTCGTAGGCCGTGTCTATGAGGGAGTGGACCTCGTCGTCTATGGTCTCGGCCACCTTGTCGCTGTAGTCGCGCTGCTCAGAGATCTCCCTGCCCAGGAAGATCAGCTCCTCCCGCTTGCCGAAGGTGCGCGGGCCTAGCTTGTCGCTCATTCCGTAACGCGTGATCATGGTGCGGGCGATGTTCGTCGCCATCTCCAGGTCGTTGCCGGCGCCCGTCGTGATCTCGTCCTCGCCGAACGTCGTCTCTTCGGCCACACGCCCGCTGAGGGCCTCGGCCATCCGGTCCTTGAAGTGGTTGAGCGACCACATGTGCCGGTCTTCCTCAGGCAGCGACCTGGTATGGCCCCCGGTGGCGCCTCTCGAGATGATCGTGACCTTCGCTATGGGGTCCGCGTGAGGCAGGAAGTGGCCGACGAGGGCATGTCCCGCCTCGTGGTACGCGGTGATCTCCCTCTCCCTCGCGCTTATCACCCGCGACTTGCGCGCGGGCCCAAGCATTACCCTGTCGATGGACTCCACGAACTCGTCGAAAGCGATCTCGGTCTGCTGCCGGCGGGCAGCCAGGATGGCCGCCTCGTTGACCAGGTTGGCCAGGTCCGCGCCGCTGAAGCCGGGCGTGAGCTTGGCGATCCGCTCCATGTCGATGCCTTCCGAGAGCGGCTTGCCCTTGCTGTGGACCTCAAGGATAGCCTTGCGGCCCTTTATGTCGGGATTGTCGAGGGTAACGCGCCTGTCGAACCTGCCAGGCCGCAGCAGCGCCGGGTCGAGGATGTCCGGGCGGTTGGTGGAGGCGAGCACGATGACGTTGGTGCTCGTTTCGAAGCCGTCCATCTCGACCAGGATCTGGTTCAGCGTCTGCTCGCGTTCGTCGTGGCCGCCTCCGAGCCCTGCGCCGCGATGGCGGCCCACGGCGTCGATCTCGTCGACGAAGACGATGCAGGGGGCATTGCGCCTGGCCTGTTCGAACAGGTCGCGGACGCGCGACGCGCCGACTCCCACGAACATCTCGACGAACTCGCTGCCGCTGATGGAGAAGAACGGCACCCCGGCCTCACCCGCGACCGCGCGGGCGAGCAGGGTCTTGCCGGTCCCCGGAGGCCCCACCAGGAGCACACCCTTGGGGATCCGGGCGCCCAGGCTGAGGAAACGTTCCGGGTACTTCAGGAACTCGACGACCTCCTCGAGCTCCTCCTTGGCTTCGTCGGCCCCGGCGACGTCGGCGAAGCTCACGCTCGGCTGCGTCCCTACGAGCATACGCGCGCGGCTCCGTCCGAAGCTGAATGTCTGGTTCGAGCTCCCCTGCGCCTGCCTCATGATGAACAGGAGCACGGCCCCGAAGAATATGAGCGGCAGGAAGTTGAGCAGGATGCCGAACAGGCTGCCAAGCCCGCTCGACCCCTTCACGTCGACGGTTGGGTTCGATCCGTACGGGTCGACTCCCGCGTCCGTTAGCAGCTCCATCAGGCTGGCCCCGTCTTCCTTGCGAGACGTCAACGTCTCCCCGCGCGTGGTGTAGGCGGTCAGCTTGTCCCCGCGTATCTCGATGGTGTCGATCTGGCGCTGCTTGGCCATCGCGATGACCTCGCTGATCGACCTCTCGTCAGACCCGCCGCCCACGCCGGGGAATAGGGTGTAGAAGATCGCGATTACGGCAACGACTATCAGCAGGTATATGAAGCCGTTGCGCAGCCATTTGGTGTTCATCTGAGGCCCTCCGAATCAACTGGCGCCCCAACGGCAGGTCGATGGAGGGAGTGGGGCTACCCGACCATGGTAACATGATTCGACGCAACCCGCCCGTGCAATCGCTGCGACTGCGCCGACCCGATCGCACACTGTGTACTACGTAAGCCAGCCCCTTTCGGTTGCCATTCGCACGCTATCCAAGCCTTGCCAGGCTGGCTTCCGGCACCACGACCAGAAGTATCACGACGAGCACGGACAACCCGATCGTCATCGAAAGGGAGCCGTACTTCGCCGTGGCCCGATCTTTCGACGAGTTGAACAGGTCGATCACGAGGGCGCCCACCGCGAACAGGACGCCCGCGACCAGGCTCGTGAAGAAGTATTCGAACCCGAACAGCGGAGCAAGGTAGAGAGACCCGATAGTGAGGTCTATCAGGCTCGACGTGAGGGTCACCATGCTGATCGCGCCGCCGTAGAAGGCGAAGAACCTGAACCACACGGGTAGAAGTATTCCGAGGACCAGGGGAAGCACCAGGCCGTATCCGAAGCCGAAAAGGGTCCAGGCAGTGACGCTCCTGGGCCCGCGCTTGGGATGCGGCGTGAAGGCGAACGTCGGCAGCCCTCCGTACAGCCAGTACGCCAGCGGCGCCGTCATGACCGCCCCGGCAAGCCCTCCCGCACTGGCGAAGAACAGGGATGCCCCGAGGCTCATGTGCTCGGGGACATCCGGGAACTGTGCCCTGGACAGGAAGTTCACCAGGATCACACACCCGCCGATGGTCGCGCCGTAGACCGCCATGCAGGCCGCGAAGCGAATACGCTCCCAGTCCAGCACACGGCGGCGGCGCACTGCCGGCTCCTGTGTGAATGTGGTTGTGCTCATGGTGCTGCCATACTACAGGCGCGGGAGCTCCTCGTCGGGCACGTCCTCCCAGTTCCTGCCGTCCCGCTCGCCGCCCGCAAGCGGAGTCGCAAGGGCGCCGGCCTGCTCGAGATGGCCCCCTTCTTCGAGGCCGAGGCGTTCGCGCCCCTCCTCTGAAATATCGAACCGCGCGGGGATCAGCCTGCCGATGATGACATTTTCCTTCAGTCCGCGCAGGTAGTCGATATCGCCATTGATTGCCGACTCGGTCAGCACCCGTGTCGTCTCCTGGAAGGACGCGGCGGCCAGGAAGCTCTCCATGTTCAGGGATGCCCTGGTGATGCCGAGCAGCACGGGGCTGGCCGTCGCGGGCTCCCCGCCCTCCGCGAGCACCGAGGCGTTGGTCTCTTCGTACTTCTCCCTGCCCACGTACTCGTCCGGCAGGGAGTCCGTGTCGCCGGGGGAGTCGATGCTCACCTTCCGCATCATCTGCCGCATCACGACCTCGATGTGCTTGTCGTGGATCGTTACGCCCTGGGAGCGGTAGACCTTCTGCACCTCGCCGATGAGGTACCGCTGGACAGCCTCCCTGCCGAGGATCCTGAGTATCTGCTGCGGGCTCTTTGGGCCGGCGGTCAGGGCGTCGCCAGCCGTGACCCTGTCGCCGCCGGAGACAGTGATGGTCGCGGCTGCGGACACGGGATACTCTCGCTCCTCCTTTTCGGCCCAGGATATGGTAATGGACCCGTCCTCCACGTGCGCCGTGCCGGCCACCCTGGCCGTCAGCTCGGTGGTCTGGACGGCTATCGTCTCTCCGTCCTCGCCCTGCGCATCGTCGGCCTCTGCCAGCCGGTCGCCGATGTTCACCGTATCGCCGTCGTTGAAGAGCGGCTTGTGACCCTCGGGCAGCCTGTACTCGTCGCTGTACTCCTCCACGTTGTCGACGACGACACTGCGGCGTGCGATGCGTCCTTCCGCGTCGGTCTCCTCTACGATGCTTGCGATGCCGTCGATCTCGGACAGCACAGCCTCTCCCTTGGGTGACCGTGCCTCGAACAGCTCGACGACCCTGGGGAGGCCGCTCGTGATGTCCTCGCCCGCGATACCTCCGGTGTGGAACGTGCGCATCGTGAGCTGGGTGCCCGGCTCGCCGATGCTCTGCGCGGCGATGATGCCCACAGCCTCTCCCTCCATCACCTGGGTCCCCGTCGCGAGGGAGTTGCCGTAGCACTTCTTGCACAGGCCGCGGGCCGCCTCGCAAACGAGCGGGGACCGGACGAGCGCTCCTTCCACGCCTGCCTCGTCGATTCTGCCGGCCAGCGCCTCGTCCATCGGGTCACCCGCGTCGGCTATTATCTCGCCCGTCTCCGGGTTCGCAGCCGGCCCGGCCAGCGTGCGGCTCTTGAGCCGGTCGGTGAACGACGTGGTAAGGGGGTCGTCGGGCTCGTTCTCCACCCAGAACCCGTTCTCCGTCCCGCAGTCGTCGACGGTGATCGTGACCTCCTGCGCGACATCGATGAGCCTGCGCGTGAGGTAGCCGCTGTCCGCCGTCCGGAGGGCCGTGTCCGACAGGCCCTTACGCGAACCGTGCGTCGATATGAAGTACTCGAGGACGCTGAGCCCCTCACGGAAGCTCGATTTGATGGGCCTGTCGATAATGTGCCCCTTGGAGCTGGCCATCAGCCCTCTCATTCCCGCCATCTGCTTGATCTGTGCGATGTTGCCCTTGGCGCCCGAGACGGCCATCAGGTAGATGCCGCCGTAGTTCGCCATGTTGCCCTCGATGACCTTGGTGAGGTCGTCGTTGGCCTTCGTCCAGATCTCGACCGTGTTCCTGTGCCTCTCCTCCTCGGTGATGAGCCCGTCCAGGTACTGGTCCTCCAGCTCGGCCACGCTCTGCTCCGCATCGCCGACGATCTCGCCCTTCTTGGGGGGCACCTCGATGTCGTTGATCGCGATGGTCGTTCCCGACTTCGATGCGTACTGGAAGCCGAGATTCTTTAACCCGTCGAGCACCTTCACCGTCTCCTCGTTGCCGAAGGACTTGAAACACTCGGCCGTGATCTCCTTCAGAGCGTCCTTGCCCTGTTCCCCGTTTCGAAACTCCATCCCCTCGGGCAGCACGTCGTTGAAGATGATCCGTCCTACCGTCGTGTCCATCCACCCCGAGCCGTTCTCTCCGCCGGAGTGGCGCACCTTCACCTTCGCCCGGAGGTCGATGCTGCCCATCTCGTAGGCGAGCAGGGCGTCCTCGAAGCTCGCGAACTTCCGTCCCTCGCCCCTGGCGCCCTCGGACACCATGGTGAGGTAGTAGCAGCCGAACGCTATGTCCAGCGTTGGCGCGACGACTGGCTCGCCCGAGCTGGGAGACAGCATGTTGTAGGAGCTGAGCATCACCTTCTTGGCTTCCTGGACGGCGCCCTTGGAGAGGGGCACGTGGACCGCCATCTGGTCGCCGTCGAAGTCGGCGTTGAAGGCCAGGCAGACCAGGGGATGCACACGTATCGCTCCGCCGTCCACCAGGATCGGCTGGAACGCCTGGATTCCCAGCCGGTGGAGGGTGGGCGCCCTGTTCAGGAGCACGGGGCGCTCCTTCACAATGTCCTCCAGGATGTCCCACACCTCGGGCCTCGCGCTCTCCGCGAGCCTCTTGGCGCTCTTGATGTTGTGGGCGTAGCCGTTGATGACCAGCCTGTTCATCACGAAGGGCTTGAACAGCTCCAGGGCCATCCGGCGGGGCAGGCCGCACTGGTGAAGCTCCAGGTTGGGTCCGACCGTGATCACCGAGCGGCCGCTGTAGTCGACCCGCTTGCCCAGCAGATTCTGCCGGAACCGGCCCTGCTTGCCTCGCAGCAGGTCGGACAGGGACTTCAGCTTGTGGTTGTGGCTGCCCGAGACGGGCCTGCCTCGGCGCCCGTTGTCGATCAGCGCGTCCACGGCCTCCTGCAGCATCCGCTTTTCGTTCCGCACGATGATCTCCGGCGCCTGCAGCTCGATCAGCCGCTTGAGCCGGTTGTTCCGGTTGATGACGCGCCGGTAGAGATCATTCAGGTCGCTGGTAGCAAAGCGTCCGCCGTCCAGCTGCACCATGGGGCGCAGCTCCGGGGGCAGCACGGGAAGCGTCGTCATGACCATCCACTCGGGCTTGTTGCCGCTCTGCCGGAGTGCGTCGACGATGCGCAGCGTCTTTATCGCCTTCTTGCGACGCTGTCCCGAGGTCGACCTTATCTGCCCCTGGAGGTCCTCTCTCATCTGGTCCAGGTCGTAGTCCTGCAACACCTTCAGGACGGCCTCTGCGCCCATGTCGGCCTTGAACACCTCCGGGAAGCCGTCCCTGAGCTCCCTGTACCGACTCTCGGTGAGCAGCATGCCCACCTGCAGCTCCTCCAGGCCCGAGGTCGTTGTCTCGACATCGTTCTGGACATTCTCCTTCGCCTGCGCGAACGTCAGCCTGAGGCCCTCCTGGGTGGACCGGGCCTTGTCGCCCTGCTCTTTCTCGTCGGCATCGGCATCGCCGCCAGCCTGGAGCCCCTTTATCTTCTCATCGAGCTCGGCGTCCAGGCGCGTCAACGCCACATCAAGATCGCTCTCCAGCTCCTCGACTGCCGTGTGGCGCATCTTCTCGTCGACCTCGGTGACGAGGTACTGAGCGAAGTAGAGTACGCGCTCGAGGTTTCGCGGCGAAAGGTCCAACAGCAGCCCCAGCCTGCTGGGGATGCCTTTCGACATCCAGATATGGGCCACGGGGGCGGCAAGCGCGATGTGCCCCATCCGCTCCCTGCGGACCTTCGCCCGCGCCACCTCGACGCCGCAGCGGTCGCAGATGACGCCCTTGTACCGGATTTTCTTGTACTTGCCGCAGTAGCACTCCCAGTCCTTGGTGGGACCGAAAATGCGCTCGCAGAAGAGCCCGTCTTTTTCGGGCCTCAGCGTCCGATAGTTGATCGTCTCGGGCTTGGTCACCTCTCCGTAGGACCACATCTTGATCTGTTCGGGAGAGGCCAGCGCTATCCTGACTGCGTTGAAATCGTCGCCGCTCTGGACCATATCTTTGATTCCCCCTTAGTTGCCCGCCGGAGGCGCCGTGTCAGCCGCCCCCACAAATCGATCGGCGTGTCGGCCTCGACCGGTTATGCCGTCCCGCCGTCTCCAGTCCCAAGCTCGGATTCGCCCGAGGCTGCCGCATCCGCGCCCATCGGAAGGGGATCGGATGCACCATCGTCGATGTCTATTGGGTCCACCAGCTCCAGCGTCGGCTCGCCCGTCAGCATCTCGGCGCCCACGTCGAGAGTTGCCTCCTCGGGGTAGTCGGCCATCAGCTCGACAGACAGCCCGAGGCTCTGCAGCTCCTTGAGCAGGACGTGGAACGACTCCGGGATACCCGGCTGCACTATGTCCTCGCCCTTTACGATGGCTTCGTAGGTCTTTACGCGGCCAAGCACGTCGTCGGACTTGACGGTGAGCATCTCCTGCAGGTTGTAGGCCGCGCTGTAGGCCTCCAGGGCCCACACTTCCATTTCTCCGAACCGCTGGCCGCCGAACTGGGCCTTGCCCCCGAGGGGCTGCTGTGTGATCAGCGAGTACGGTCCGGTCGAGCGCGCGTGTATCTTGTCCTCCACAAGGTGGATCAGCTTCATCATGTAGATGTAGCCGACCGTGATGGGCTGGTCGTAGGGCTCCCCCGTGCGGCCGTCGTACAAGATGGACTTGCCCAGAATAGGCGCAGCGATGAATTCCTCCCTGTTCAGCCGCAGCGCCTCGTCCTTCATCTCGTCCACCGTCATCCCGCTGGTGTCCCGTCCCAACTCCTCTCGGAACCATATCTCGAGACACGCCTTCCTGGCCTCGCCCTGCTGAGAGTTGGTGACGATCTTGTCGAAGCTGTACCCACGTTCCTCGATCCACTCCCTCACCACCCCCAGGTCTATCTGGGAAGTGCCGTGGCGATCCAGCGTGTGTGGGCTGACTGCGCCGGACTTCTGAATAATCCAGGCCTGGCCGAGGGCGTCTTCGATGGCCTCGGCCGGGGCCCCATCGAACACCGGCGTCACGGCGCGGAATCCCAGCGCGTGGGCAGCCTGGCCCAGATGAGTCTCCAGCACCTGGCCGAGATTCATGCGGTTCGGAACCCCGATGGGGTTGAGGATAATGTCGACGGGGGTGCCGTCCGGGAGGAACGGGAGGTCCTCTTCGGGCAGAATCTGAGAGATGACGCCCTTGTTGCCATGCCGGCCGGCCATCTTGTCGCCCGCGGCTATCTTGCGCGTCTGGGCGATCCACAGCCTCACCATCTTGGTGACGCCCGGGGAGAGATCGTCGCCGTTCTCCTTGCTGAACACCTTGACGTCGATGACCTTCCCACGCTCGCCGTGGGGCACGCGCAGGGACGTGTCTCGGACGTCTCTGGCCTTCTCGCCGAATATGGCCCTCAGCAGCTTCTCCTCGGCGCTCAGCTCCGTTTCACCCTTGGGTGTGATCTTGCCTACGAGGATGTCGCCGGGGCCGATCTCAGCTCCGATACGGATGATCCCCTCTTCGTCCAGGTTGCGGAGGCTCTCCTCGCCGACGTTCGGAATGTCGCGCGTCACCTCCTCGGGTCCGAGCTTAGTGTCTCTTGCCTCGACCTCGTGCTTCTCGATGTGTATGGACGTGAACCGGTCTTCCTTGACCAGCCGCTCGCTGATAACTATTGCGTCCTCGAAGTTGTAGCCTTCCCAGCTCATAAAGGCGACCAGCACGTTCTGGCCCAAGGCCAGCTCGCCCTGCGCCGTCGACGAGCTGTCGGCCAGGAACTGCCCCTCCTCCACGATGTCTCCAACGTCCACCGTCGGGCGCTGGTTTATGCAGGTCCCCTGGTTGCTGCGAACGAATCTCCTGAGGCGGTGCTCATGGGCCTCGCCCATCTCGTCGGTTACCACGATCCTCTCCCCTGAAGCCTCGGAAACGACACCTGAGGCCTTGGAGAGCACCACCTGGCCGCTGTCTCTTGCGACGCGCCCCTCGAGGCCCGTGCCGACGAGAGGGGGCTCGGGGCGAAGCAGCGGGACGGCCTGTCTCTGCATGTTCGAGCCCATGAGGGCCCGGTTCGCGTCGTCATGCTCCAGGAACGGAATCAGCGCGGTCGATACGCTGACCAGCTGCATAGGCGACACGTCCATGTAGCCGATGTTCTCCGGGGGCTCGGCAGACACGCCGTCGCCGATTCGCGTCTCCACCCTCTCGGCGACGAACTGTCCCGCTTCGTCCAACGGAGCGGTCGCCTGCGCGATGTGTATGCTCTCCTCGTCCGCCGCCGTCATGTAGACGATGTCCTCGACATTGTTGGTGACGTACGGCTTCACGGAAAGCTCGTGCTCCGGCAGGTCCATGATCTGGGTACGCAGTCCCTTCGACACCGTGCCTCCTGCACTGACGATAGTCCGCGTGCCGCCGGTCACGTCCTGCGTTACTGTCCGACCCACCAGCCCTGGGTCCCTGCTGGAGATGGTCTCCTCTCCGCCGCCATCGACCGACTCGACGGGTATCTGCTGTTCCGGCAGCTTCGATATGCGCGGCAGGGTAGCTGCCGTCACGACCCGGCCCGCCTTGATGACCGTCCGCGTGCCGCCGGTCACGTCCTGTGTCACGGTCCGGTCGAGCAGCGCGAGGTCCTTGCTGGAGATTGTGGTCTTGACGCGGCGGTACGGCGTCTGAAGGAAGCCGTACTCGTTCGTCCTGGCGTAGGTGGCCATGGAGCCGAGCAGGCCGATGTTCGGGCCTTCCGGCGTTTCGATGGGGCATATCCGCCCGTAGTGAGAGTGGTGAACGTCGCGGACGTCGAAGCCCGCGCGCTCCCTAGACAGGCCGCCGGGGCCCAGGGCCGACAGCCTCCGCTTGTGGGTGAGCTCATCGAGGGGGTTCGTCTGCTGCATGAACTGCGAGAGCTGCGACCCTCCGAAGAACTCCCTCACCGCAGCCACGACGGGACGGACGTTGATCAGAGCGGCTGGCGTGGTCTCAGACGGGTCCATCTGTGTCGTCATGCGCTCCTTGATGACCCGTTCCATGCGCAGCAGGCCCACGCGGACCTGCTTCTGTATCAGCTCTCCCACCGAGCGGACGCGCCTGTTGCCCAGATGGTCTATGTCGTCCCCTTTCTGCACACCGTTGTTGATCTCGATCATCGTGCGCAGAAGGCTGACGATGTCATTCTCGGTCAGGATGCGGACGTCGGGATCGGTATCCAGGCCCAGGCGCCCGTTGACCTTATATCGGCCAACCCGCCCCAGGTCGTACCTCCTCGGGTTGAAGAAGAGGTCGTTGAGCAGCTTCTTCGCGTTGTCGATGCTGGGCGGCTCGCCCGGCCTCAGCCTTCGGTAGAACTCCAGCATCGCTTCCTCGCGGGAATCGGCGCGAATGTCCTTGTCGATGGTCGTCTGGATGAACTGGTGCTCAGGGTCATCGTCCACGTCCCTGAACAGCTCGAGGACCTCCTCGTCGGTCACATAGCCCAGCGCCCTCAGCAGCATGGCGGCCGGACTCTTCCGCTTCCTGTCTATCTTGACGGAGATGACGTCCTTGTTGCTCGTCTCGAACTCCATCCACGCGCCGTTGAGGGGGATCATCTTCGCCGAGGCAAGCTGCCGGCCGGTATTGGCGTCCGTAGTCGTCGTGAAGTAGGCGCCGGGAGACCTGACGAGCTGGCTCACGACGACTCTCTCGGCCCCGTTGATTATGAACGTGCCCGTCCTGGTCATGATCGGGATGTCGCCGATGAACAGGTCCTGGAACTTGCGCTCGCCCTGGGCCGGGCCTGGCGCCCTGTTGACCAGCTCCACCCTGACCTTGAGGGCCGCGGAGTAGGTAGTCTCGTTCTCCCTGCAGTCCTCCTCGGTGGCCGTGGGCTCGTCGAACGTGTGGGTCCGGAAGTTCAGCTCGAAGCGGCCTCCCGGGTAGTCCTCCATCGGGGAGATCTCCTCGAACAGCTCCTTCAGGCCTTCGGTCTTGAACCAACCGAAGGAGTCTATCTGCGCCTGGATGAGGTTCGGCACCTCCAGCACGGTCGGCGTCCTCGAGTAGATCCGCCGTCCGTCCTCGCTGCCGTTCACTGATTTCAATGAAGGAAAGGCCATACGCTTTCACGCTCCTGTGGGGAGAATAGAGAAATCGCCCGCGCTGCGCGGGCTACCGGACGAAATGACGGGAAGGATGGCAGAGGTGTACCAGGGACGGGGTGGAGCAGAAGAAACCCAGCAGTGGCAGAGGGCGCATCCTCACAAGATTAACTTAGCACACAAAAGACACCCTGTCAACCCAGATTCCCCACCTCCGCAGGGCCTTTTCATTTTCTGGAACAAGTTTTAGACTTTATGCCAGAGAGAGTGAGAGGTGATGATCATGGAGTTAACAGAAGCATTGGATACGGTGCCTGACCACCGGAGCAGTCAGGGCCGTCGTCATCCATTGGGAGCGATTCTGAGTCTGGCCGTTTGCGCGATGCTGTGCGGCGCCCGCAGCCTGTATGCCATAGCCCAATGGGGGCGGGATCACGGGGCTGGCACAGGGCAGATCCTGGGGTTCAGGCCTGGGAAGACGCCCTGTGTAGCCACCTTCCATCGGGTGTTCAAAGAGTTGGATGTGGCTGCATTCGAGGCAGTCTTGGGCGAGTGGCTGATCGATAGCGGAGTAGAGCCAGGGGAGGTGCTATCCCTGGACGGCAAGACCTTGCGGGGGATTCATGGGAAAGAGATACCCGGGGTGCATCTGGTGTCAGCCTATGCTACTGGGAGCGGGGCGGTGCTGGCCCAGGCAGCCGCTCCTGGGAGGGTCAGGAGCTGGCGGCGGCCAGAGCAGTGCTGGGTCAGGTCCCCCTGGAGGGCCGGGTAGTGGTGGCGGACGCCCTGTTGACGCAACGGGACGTGTGCCATCAGATTGTGGCCGGTGGTGGGGATTACCTGTTGCCGGTAAAAGAGAATCAGCCCGCTTTGTACCAGGACCTTGTAGGAGCATTTTCCCCCACTGGAAACTAAAGGGGTCAACGGGCCGGTAGTGTCCCCTTGGCAGGCGCGGGAATGGCGG
Source organism: Dehalococcoidia bacterium (assembly GCA_965261325.1). GTDB lineage: Bacteria > Chloroflexota > Dehalococcoidia > Lucifugimonadales > CAJWER01. The sequence goes on along the minus strand of CBDHCU010000009.1, from coordinate 516,267 downwards.
GCTAGAGGGGCAACGCTGATGGTGGGGGTGGATGCCCCATCCAAGCGGCGTCATGGACGGCTGGAACGGCGTGAGCTGTGGGCCTTAGCTGACCCGGAGGTAAACGAGTATGCCGGTAGCGCCGGGACGATGGGAGATGCCTGGCCTCATCTGCAACAGGTGTGCCGGCTGGAGCGGCGGCGGATAGTGAAAGGCCGAAGTCAGGTGACGGTGAGCTATGCGGTGACCAGTCTCCCCCCGACCGTTGCCAGGGCGGACCGTTTGTTGCAAGTCCTTCGAGAGCACTGGCACATCGAGAACCGTCTGCATTGGGTACGCGACGTCACCTTTGACGAAGACCGTTCTCAGGTAAGGACTGCCTCTGCTCCCCAGGTGATGGCAGCGTTGCGCAATCTGACAACCACCCTGGTGCGGTGGGCGGGCCATAGCAACGTAGCCGCTGCCCTGCGCCGTCACGCTGCACACCTTCCCGAAGCCCTCGCACTTATGGGCATCGACTATAACGCTGGAAAATGAAAAGGCCCTGCCCACCTCCGCCCACCTCCGTCATTCCCGCGAAGAGCCTGCCCCGTACTCGATACGGGGCGGGAACCCATCCCCGGCAAGGTGCACAGCCATAGCCTCAGAGGCAGTCCGTCACGCCATCCGTCCAAATTAGGTGGTGGATCTGGGGTCAACACCTGTGCCGCACCATATTCCCCGCCCGGACTTGGGCGGGAGTGGGGAATATGGGCGCCGACTGCTCGCGAGCCCCAGGGGGCTAAGGGGTAGGGTCAGCAGGAATCACCCGCCGGCTCCGAGATGCCGACGAACCGTACGGGGTCTCCTATTCTCAGGCCGAGCTCGCGGCTCGCGCCCCCCACGATTTCCAGGACGTGGGCCGCTTCTATGGATGGGCTGGCCCGGAGCACCTCAGAGTCCGGCGCGCCAGCCCGGGGAGGCTGGAGATCGTAGGTGATATCGCCCACCGTACAGCCCGGCGCTATCCAGACTATGTCGATCGCAAACAGCATGTCCTTCATCCAGAACTGGTAGGGTCTGCCGGATGCGTAGAGGAACAACATCCCCGACGCGGGAGCCAGGCCCTCACGGCCCGACAACCCTATCCGCTTTTCCTCCGGCGTGGACGCTATGTCCACGCTGAACACCGTGTTCCCGACCTCGACCGTCGGGCCGGTTGGCAGCGCCGGTGGAAGTAGTTCAGTCGTAGCCGCCGGCGTCGCGGTCGGGGACGGCGCCTCAGTAGCCGTAGGCGTCGCAATGGGAGCCGAGGTCGCGGTGGGCGTTGGGGGCACGGTGACGGTCGGCGCCGCGGTGGGAGCCGGGGTCGCGGTGGGCGTTGGGGGTACGGTGACGGTCGGCAGTGCCGGAGGGAGTAGTGCGGTGATCGGGGTCGACGTTGCGGCAAGGTCCGATAGCGTGAACGGCGTCGAGGTCGCAGCAGCGCCGCCGCCTCGGTCTGACCGAATGGTCGGGGTCGGTGTGGCAGCCTGAGCCGATTTCGTCGTGGGCGAGGCAGCAGGGGTCGGCGCAGGAGGTACAGGCGGGGTTGATGCCGTAGGTGTAGACGCGGCCAGCGGGGCGGAAACCGCCACCTCGGTCGCGGTCGGGGCTGGGTCCGTCCGACTGCCGGGACCCCAGCAGACGGCGGCGGCCATCAGGAGCGCGGCTGCCAGGGCAATGGCCAGCCGCTTGGCGGTGCTCGCGCTCATGCCAGCTCTACGGACGTCGCCCCGCTGCCGCCGTTCATGGGTGTCTCCGGGCTGAACGACTTCACCAGCGGATGGCGCTCCAGAAGCTCGCGTACAACCCGCCTCAGCACGCCCGTCCCCTTGCCGTGGACGATGCGGACTAAGCTAAGACCATCCCGCACGGCCCTGTCCAGGAACTCGTCCGTGCGTATCGACGCGTCCTCCGCCTGCATCCCCCTCAGGTCGAGATCCATAGTTCCGAGCACGGGCCCCAGGTCCAGCCGTACGTCAGGCGTGGACTCGCCGGGAGGCTCCGGTTCGGCCGCATGGGTGAGTCGTTCCAGGGCGACCCTGAGCAGGACGTTCCCGACAGAGACCTCGGCCTCCTCCCCACGCTCGTCGATCGACTCCACGACGCCCTGTACGCTCATACCGCGGACGTCGACCAGGTCGCCTGCGGCCACGGGTTGCCGCGCTCGCCGCGCTCGCCGTGTCTCGGGCTTAGACTCGACCTTCGCCATCTCCTCCTTCGTCACGGCGAGCGCCTCGGCGGCTTGATCGACCGCGGGTTCGAGCGGCTCCCCGGGCGGCGCGGACCACGAGAGGGCTGCCTTGGCCCGCCGGAGCCCTCTCCGGGCCTCCTCGTACTCGCGCTCGATGCCCTTTCGGGCCTCCAGCAGTACGTCGGCGCGCGAAGCCTCGATCTCCTCGAGCCTGGACTCCAGCTCCCTACGGGAGGCCTCGGCCTCCGCCTGGGCCCTGTCCGCCTCCTCGATACGCTCTTTCAGGTTCCGGCGCGATGCCTGGAGCTCCAGCAGCCAGTCCTCGAAGAGCACGTGCTGCGGTTCCATGAGCGAGCGGGCGTCGTCGAGAATGTCCCTCGGCAGCCCGACCTGCTCGGCCACTGCGATCGCATAGCTCCTGCCGGGGACGCCTGGGGTAATGTGGTACGTGGGGCGGAGCGTGACGGGGTCCAGCTCGACGCTTGCGTTGCTCATCCCCGGCGCCGTCTCGGCGTGGACCGCCACGTTCCTGTGATGGGTCGTGGCTACTGCCCAGGAGCCTATCGACACGACCCTGTTCAGGACGGCCTTTGCGATGGCCGAGCCCTCGTCGGGGTCCGTGCTGGCGCCCAGCTCGTCCAGGAGCACCAGGGACCGGGGCGTGGCGTGCCTGAGGACCGCGGCGAGGTTGCGGATGTGGGAGCCGAAGCTCGATGCGGACTGCTGGATGTCCTGCATGTCCCCGATGTCCGCGAAGATGCCGTCGAACACCGGAAGAGCGCTCTCGGCGCCGACAGGAATCGGCAGACCGCACTGGTGCATGACCGCGAGGATCCCGGCCGTCTTTAGCGCTGCGGTCTTGCCGCCCATGTTTGGCCCGGTTATCACCAGCCCGGTCCACCCAGGACCTACGCGGATGTCGACCGGCACGGCATCCCCACCGAGCAGGGGGTGCTTAGCCTGGGCCAGGCGAATCGCGTCGCGATCGCCGTCCACGGCTATGGCCGCGGATTCGCGCCGGGCACCGTACCTGGCGCGCGCCATGATGAAGTCCAGCCGGGTCACGGCTTCGACGCCCGAATCTATCTCATCCGCCGACTCGCCCACGGATGCCGACAGATCCCAGAGCACACGTTCCGTCTCCCGCTCCTCCTCCAGTACCAGCTCGCGCCATCGGTTGCCCATCTCCACCGTTGCGAAGGGCTCCACGAACAACGTCGCTCCCGTGTTGGACGCTCCGTGCACCACGCCCGGCACCCGATGGCGCTGGTTAGACTTTACCTGGACGACAAGCCTGTCGGAACGAACGGAAACCACTCTGTCCTGTAGCGCCTCGGTCCCTTCGGGCGCCTCCATTACACGCGCCAGGGCCGCTGCGGCGCTGTTGTATGCCTGCCTGACACTGCGGCGCAGCGAGCCGAGACCCGGCGACGCGCCGTCCAGCACCTCGCCCATGTGCCCGATGCTCCCAGCTATCCTGTGGCGCAGGCCCGACAGATCGGAGATGCCGGCGGCGATGGCCGCCAGTATGGGGGCTGACCCTCCCAGGGCGAGCACCTTGGCCCGTGTCCGCGCCTGCACATCCAGCATGTCGGCGATTGCAAGCAGCTCGTGTCCGGTGAGCAGACCGCCCTTCGCGGCGCGGGCCGTCGACAGGGACACGTCATCCACGGCCCGAAGCGCCACGTCGCTGCCCTCCCGTATTACCGCAGCGGCCTCCGCAGTCTCGGCGTGCAGCCGCGCGACCTCGCTGGGGTCGTAGGAAGGGGCCAGCGAGAGGGCCAATTCGCCGGCGCGCGGAAAGGTCGTCTCAGCGGCGAGCAGCTTCCGGACCTCGGGAAAGTCGAGCAGCTCCAGCGCCTCGTCCAGGAGACGCTTCCTCTCGACCTCGACCGCCCTGTCCCGGTCCGGCAAATTTGTCCCAGTCGTCATGTGCTGCGGGTGCTTTCCGCTACGGATTGTACCAGTTGGCCACTGTGTGGACGCTGACGAACAATGCGGCCTCGGTTCCGGCCCGTGCTATGATGTCACGCAGTCTGTTCCACTGAGAACGGCTGGCAGTGGCAAAGCGAATAACGGTAAGCGTCCCAGCGACAACGGCGAACCTGGGCCCAGGCTTCGACTGCCTCGGCATGGCGCTCGACGTCTGGAACACCATCACTTTCACGACCGGCGAGTCCGGCTTCAGCGTGCTGGGACAGGGCGCGGACAATCTGCCCGTGGGCCAGGGGAATTTCATCAGCAGCGCCTTCACCGTCCCGTTCAAGAAAACGGGAACGCCGGTGCCTGAAGTTGGGATCGTCTGCCACAATAATATCCCGGTTGGGAGGGGCCTAGGCAGTAGCTCGGCGGCGGTGGTCGCCGGGATTGTGGCCGCCAATGAGCTGTGCGGCAGCCCATTCACGCAGCGGGAGCTGCTCGCCATGTCGGCTGAAGTCGAGGGCCACTCCGACAACGTGGCCTCGGCCATCCTGGGAGGGCTGCAGATAGTAGTAAACGGCAGCGACGGGATCATTGCGTCGTCTGTTCCCCTGCCCAGAGGGCTCGACGCCGTGCTTTTCGTGCCCGACCAGCCTGTAATAACGCAGGAGGCGCGGTCCCTGCTGCCGCGCAGGATCGACAGGGACGACGCTGTGTTCAATATCGGCAGGGTCGGGCTCCTCATCAACGCTTTAGCCACCGGCGACCTGTCCCTGCTGCGTACGGCCACGGAAGACCGGCTTCACCAGCAGGAGAGGGAGAAAATCTTCCCCGCGATGAAGAACATCCTGAGGGCCGCGCTGGACGCGGGAGCCCTGGGCGCGTTCCTGTCGGGGTCGGGCTCTTCCGTGCTTGCCTTCGCGAACAGCCGAAGGATGACCATCGGGTACGAGATGGCCGAGGCGGCATCCAAATCGGGGGTGAGCGGCGAGTTCAGGGTCACGCGGCCCTCCGAGCAGGGCGTACGCCTTTACGTGGAAGACGAGTAAGCCCGCCGTTGTCGATCGTGGTCCAGAAATACGGGGGCAGCTCCCTGGCCGACGCCGACGCGATCCGCAGGGTGGCCCGCCGCATCGCCCGCTCGAGCGCAGGCGGGGACCGGGTCGTCGCAGTCGTCTCGGCAATGGGCGACACGACGGACAGGCTCATCGAGCTGGCCGAGAAGGTCGCGGGGCGCCCGGACACCAGGGAGCTCGACGCGCTCCTTGCCACGGGAGAGCTGCAGAGCTGCACTCTCATGGCCATGGCGCTCCACTCACTGGGATGCGGCGCCATCTCCCTCAGCGGCGGACAGGCGGGGATTCGCACCGACTCCCGCCATCGCGGGGCGCGCATATCCGTCGTACAGCCAGAGCGCATCACCCGTGAGCTCCAGTCCGGCAAGATCGTAATCGTCGCTGGGTTCCAGGGCATTGCCGACGATCTCGACGTCACGACCCTCGAGAGGGGCGGGTCGGACACGACCGCGGTCGCCGTCGCGGCGGGGCTTGGCGCATCGAGATGCGAAATCTACACCGACGTGGACGGCATATACACGGCGAACCCCCGCATCGTCCCTGAGGCCCGCAGGCTAGACGAGATCGGCTTCGAGGAGATGCTGGAGCTGGCGAGCTACGGGGCCAAATTCCCACCTCAGGCCATCGAGATGGCCCTCGTCTATGACGTGCCCATACTCGTGGCGTCGAGCTTCAGGGACGGTCCGGGCACGATGGTTCACAAGGAGTCGAACGTGAGCACCAGAGTCGGGCAGATTCGGAACAGGGTCAGGGCTATTGCTACCGACGCGAACGTCGGCAAGATCACCGCGCGGGGCCTGACGGACCGCGTCGGTCTCCAGGCAGACATATTCGGCCCCCTCGCCGACGCCGACATCAGCGTCGACGTCATAGTCCAGAACGCAGGCATGGACGAGGGAACGGACCTGTCCTTCACTGTCGAGCGCACCGACCTCGATGCGGCACTGGAGGTCGCGGCGCCCGTCTGCAAGGCCCTCGGCGCATCCCAGGTAACCCGCTCGGCCGACCTGGCAAAGGTAACGATCGTGGGCACTGGCATGCAGAACATGCCGGGCTACGCCTCCAGGATGTTCCGCGCGCTGGCCGACGCGGGCATCGCCATCGAGCTCATATCCACGTCCGAGATACGCATCACCTGCGTGGTCCGCGAGGAGAGGATGGAGGACGCGGCCCGGGCCCTTCACCGCGCCTTCGAGCTCGAGAGCGTGGGGTAGCGGCCATTCCCCTGGACAAGCCCTACCTCTCCGTGGTCGTGCCCGCCTACAACGAGGAGGCGCGCATAGGCCGCACGCTGGATGAGATCGAAGCCTACCTGAGCGGCCGCACGTTCACCTGGGAGATACTGGTCGTGGACGACGGAAGCGCCGACCGCACCCGCGAGATCGTCGAGGAGGCCGGCCGGCGTATCCCAGGTATCCGGGTCCTTCCCGTTGCCCACGGAGGCAAGGGCTGGGCCGTCAGGCAAGGCATGTTGTCTGCCAGGGGCCGCCTCAGGTTCATGGCGGACGCCGACCTGGCCATGCCAATCGATCAGCTCGACGGATTCCTGACCAGGGCCGAGGACGGCTACGATGTGATAATCGCCTCCCGCGAGGCCCCGGGCGCGAGGCGCTTTGGCGAGCCTCACATGAGGCACCTGATGGGCAGGGTCTTCAACTGGACCGTAAGGCTCCTGGCCGTCCGTGGATTCCAGGATACCCAGTGCGGGTTCAAGTGCTTCACCTCGGGAGCAGCCGACGACCTCTTCCGGATCGTCCGCATCGACGGACTCGGCTTCGACGTCGAGGTCCTCTATGCTGCGAAGAAACGCGGCCTGTCTATCGTGGAAGTGCCCATACAATGGCACTACCAGCCTCGGAGCAAGGTCAGGCCCCTCCGGGACTCGATACTGGCTCTGAGGGACATCCTGCGAATCAGGCTGCGAAGCCTGGCGGGGAAGTATGACTCCTGACCCTCACGGGCGCAGGCCAGCATTTCCGATTTCATGCCGAAATTGCCTTGCGCCGGTGCCGAATGTTGGCTAGAATCCCGCCAAATCTGGAGCAGGGTATGTCATCCCAAGCGTACGCAGCCGATAGACAGGGGGTCAGGAAAGACCTGGCCAAGAAGGCCGTTGCCCTGGCGATGGAGTCCCGCTGGGCCGACGCCGTTCACGCCAACCGGGCCATCCTCGCGGTTTTCCCCAACGACGCCGAGGCATACAACCGTATGGGCAAGGCGCTGACCGAGGTGGGCAGGGTCGTCGAGGCCAGGGCAGCCTTCGCACGCGTCCTCGACCTCTCGCCCCACAACGCCATCGCCAAGAAGAACCTCCAGCGGTTGGGGAAGCTCGTCGACGGCGAGCCGGGTCCGTCCTCAGGCGCGAGCGAGTCCCGCCGAGTCTTCATCGAGGAGAGCGGCAAGTCGGGGGCTACTCCCCTGATCAATCTGGGGCGCACCATTGAACTCCTGAAGGAGGCCCCGGGGCACCCGGTAACTCTCAGGGCCGAAGGCAGAACGCTAAAGGCCTACGGCATCGGGGACAGTTGCCTGGGGCAGGTGGAGCCGCGCCTGGGGTCCAGGCTCATCAGGCTGATGAGCGGCGGGAACAGGTACGATGCAGCCGTGAAGAGCGTCGGCGAGCGAGAGTTCGTCATCATGATCAGGGAGGCCTTCCAGCACCCCTCGCAAAAGGGCTTCGTCTCATTCCCCTCCAGGGACAACACCCGGGGCGGTCATCGGAACTCGCTGGTCGGCATGACCTCGGGCGGCGGTGCAAGCAAGGGCGAAATCACCCAGTACGAGACCCTGGCAGTCAAGGACTGGTCGAGCGACGACACCGAGCCAGGTGACGACGAGGTATTCTCGCCGGTCATCCACAGGGTCCTCGACCCCGCATCGGGCCAAACCGACCCCGTAACCGGCCACGAAGAAGAGCTGGCCTGACGCAGGCTGTCGGCCTGGCCGGCCCTCGGCTAGGCGGCTCCTTCCTTCTCCGCGAGGGCGCGGGGGCGGTAGTAGAGCCCCCACCGCTGCATCGCCGCACCCACGTCCGGATCGTCGAGATCGGTGAGCTCCCTCAGGAAGCCCGCCAGGGAGTGGACGTGGAGCATCTCCTCGCCGCAGACCCAGCTCGCCTCGCTGGGGACGACGTACAGTACGCCGCTCTGGTGCTCGCACTCCAGCTCGATCCGCCTGCTGCCGGTCTCGCCCTTCAACGCAAACCCGCTGGAATTCATCGCTGGACCATCCCCCGCCGCGTTATACTGGCCCACCTTCGGGCCGCCACGGGATTATACCAACAGGCCTCGAAGGATGCGGGACTGCCGGAGTGAGCATGTCGGACCCAGAGGCGGTGACGGCGGCGGGCGTTCCCTGGAACGTGTGGGACGTCGTGCGCGCGGCCGGCCTCGTCGTAGCCGCGTCGGCCACGGCGCTGGTCGTGCTCATGCTGCTGGAGCCCGGCCCGACCCCGACCGCCGTGGCCCTTGTGCTCCCCCACTCCAGCCTGCTGGCGGCGGTATGGGTCTTCGGCGTTCGCAAGCACGGCACCGGATGGCGGCCCCTGGGATTCGTGGCTCCGCCCCTGCCGCGGAGCCTGTTACTGCCGTGGCTCGTGCTCCTCATGAGCCTCGGGGCTGCGACACTCTACGTCAGTGCCGTGTCGGCGCTCGGCCTCGAAGCCCTGGTCCCGCCGAGCCTTCCCCACGAGCTTCTAGGCGAGGGCGTCACGAGGATTCTGAGCATCGCAGGGGTGGGCTTGGCCGGGCCGCTGATCGAGGAGGTCTTCTTCCGGGGCTTCCTGCTCGCCGCCCTTATAAAGCCCCTGGGCACGGCCAGGGCGGCCGTGGCAGCGTCGGCGGCCTTCTCGGCGGCCCACGTCAGCGTCCCAGTCGTGATACCCTTGTTCGTTACCGGGTTGCTGCTCTCGTGGCTGTACCTGAGGACAGGGTCGATATGGCCGCCCTTTGCGGCGCACGCGGCCCAGAACCTCCTGGCTCTTGCGGCAACCCTGGCGGCTCTGGAGGAAGCATAGGCCGGACCGATGATCAACCGGATTGACACGAGGCTGGCGAAGGCGTGCGCGGCGGGACGGCCAGCCCTCGCGCCCTTCCTCACGATCGGCTTTCCCGACGTCGAGACGTCCACGCGCATCGCCGGGGCCCTGCTGGATGCGGGCGCAGACGTGCTGGAGCTGGGCGTGCCGTTCAGCGACCCGCTGGCGGAGGGACCGACCATACAGAGGTCCAGCCTCCACGCGCTCCGCCAGGGAGTGACCTTCGAGGTCTGCCTGCGGGCGACCCGGCAGATCCGCAGCCTCGACGACGATGCGGCCCTGCTCCTCATGGGCTACTACAACCCCCTCCTAAAGTATGGGCTATCGGACGCTGCGGCGGCTGCAGCGGACGCCGGGTGCGACGGCTTCATCGTCGTCGATCTGCCCGCCGAGGAGTGCGGCCCCTTCGCAGACGAGTGCCGCCGCCGCGGACTGCACCTCATCCCGCTCCTGGCGCCGACGAGCACGGAAGAGCGCATAGCTTTGGCTTGCGAACAGGCGGGGGGCTTCATATACTGCGTTAGTGTGGCTGGCGTAACAGGCGCGCGCGCCGACGTTCACGGAGGCGTGCGCGGCCTGGTTTCGCGGATCCGCCGTCATACGGACCTGCCCATACTGGTGGGCTTCGGTATATCCAGGCCCGAGCACGTCTCCGAGGTCGCGCAGTTCGCGGACGGGGCCGCGGTCGGCAGCGCACTGGTCGAAACGATCGAGGGCGCATCCGGAGACCAGGCTGCGGCGGCGGCGAGGTTTGTGGCCGGCCTTAGAGGGGACGCCAGATGACATCGATCAGCATACCGCCGTCCCAACCGGACAGGAGAAGCAGGAGCGACTCTCTACGATGAGCGTCAGAGGCATCCGCGGTGCGACGACCGCGGACGAGAACACGAGCGAGGCCATACTCGTATCGACATCGGAGCTGCTTCGGCACATGGTCGAGGCTAACGGAACGCAGATAGAGGATGTCGCAGCCATATACTTCACCGTCACCCAGGACCTCGACGCCGAGTTTCCACCCCTGGCGGCTCGGCGCATGGGCTGGACCAACCTGGCGCTGCTCTGCTCCACCGAGATTCCGGTGCCGGGCAGCCAGGACCGTTGCATACGTGTCCTCATGCTGGTGAATACCGACAGCCCGCAGGAAGACGTGCAGTTCGTTTACCTGAAGGACGCCGCGAACCTGCGGGACCGTGGAATGAAAGACGAGGTGCAGTCCCTTGCTGCCGAGGAGTGACATGACCGCGGAGGTCCTCTCTCCGGCGCGGGGCTGGTTTAGCCAGGCCGAGCTGGCGCCCCTTTATTGGCGCCCACACTATTGGCGCACATGCTTGTCCGGCTGAAACACCCAAATCGAGGAGATACAAGACACCAAAAATGATACAGACATCGCAGATACGAAACGTCAGGGTCGAGAGCATCACACCGCTGGACCCGCCGTCGGAGTACTGGAGACGCTTCCCTGCCACGCCCGAGATCGAGGACCGCCTGGCGGGCCACCGCAGAGAGATCGAGCGCATAGTATCGGGCGAAGACGACCGCATGCTGATGATCGTCGGCCCCTGCTCCATCCATGACACCGTCGCGGGGCTGGAGTACGCGACCCGGCTGCGGGCGCTGGCAGAGGAGTTGAAGGACCGGATCCTCGTCGTCGGCAGGGTCTACTTCGAGAAGCCCCGCACGACCCTGGGCTGGAAGGGCCTGATCAACGACCCGCACCTGAACGGCAGCCCTGACGTCGGCATCGGGCTTGCGAGGGCGCGTGAGTTCCTGCTCCAGGTCTGCGCCCTCGGGCTTCCCACGGCGACGGAGTGGCTCGAGCCCTTCACGCCCCAGTACCTGGGCGATCTGGTGGCCTGGGGGGCTATCGGCGCGCGGACCACGGAGAGCCAGACCCACAGGCTGGTCGCCAGCGGCCTGAGTATGCCGATCGGCTTCAAGAACGGGACCGGCGGCAGCATCCAGATCGCTGTCGACGGTATCGTCGCCGCGCGCTCGCGGCACGTATTTCTCGGCATCGACGACCATGGCGTGGCCTCCATCGTCCAGACAGCCGGCAATCCGACCGGCCACCTGGTGCTTCGCGGCGGCAAGACGGGCCCGAACTACGACGCCGAGTCCATCGCGGAGGCCATCGGACTGCTGGAGGAGGCCGATCTCCCGCCCTATCTGGTCATCGACTGCTCCCACGCCAACGCCAACAAGGACCACAGGAGGCAACCGATAGCCTTCGAGGACGTCATGGCCCAGAGGCTGGGCGGCAACAGGGGCATCGTCGGCCTGATGCTGGAGAGCCACCTGAACCCCGGCAACCAGTCCATCGACGACCCGACCGAGCTCGCCTACGGCGTCTCGATCACCGACCCCTGCGTCGACTGGGCCGAGACCGAGGGGCTGCTAAGAACGGCCCACCGAAGACTCGGAGAGGGCTGACCGGCCCTGCTTCCGACCCTCTCGCATCGACGTGGGAGGGTCGGACGGGCCAGTCCCGCCAAGCGGCGCAATTGACACAGTCCATGGCCCCATATTCTGGTCGTACAGGGGCGCGGGCCCGTATCGTGAAGCCCGCCCCAACGGCTACTGTCGAGGCCAGGCCTAAAGGCGACGCCGACGGACCCGCGGGAGGTTAGGCTGGATGCGCGGCTCTCCGAAGAGCAGGGCAAGGAACACTCTCCTATTCGCCTCCGCCACCCATGTGTGGAGCGACCTATTCTTCGCCATCACCGTGCCCCTGCTGCCGCTCATCCAGTCCGACCCACAGCTCCTGCTCTCCTACACCCAGGCCGGCCTGCTCCGCTCCGTGTCCAGCGGCGCCTCCGCCGCGCTGCAGGTGCCCGCCGGATACCTGGGCGAACGAGCAGGGGAGTTCTGGCTGCTGGTCGGCGGAAACCTCTGGGTTGCCGCGGGTCTCGTCGGGATGGCGGCGGCGTCCACGTTCCCTCTCCTGCTCGGCGCGGCCCTCGTAGGCGGCCTCGGCGGAGGCACGCAGCACCCCCTCGCAACCAGCATGGTCTCGCGCTCCTACGACGCCCGCGGCAGGTCCACCGCCGTGGGGACCGTGAACTTTGCGGGCGACCTGGGCAAGCTGGCGGCCCCCGCGCTATCTCTGCTCCTCGCCCCGAGATACGGCTGGCGCGGCACGCTCCGCGCCATCGGGTTCGCGGGCCTTGCATTCATGGCCATCGCAGGGATAGCGCGTCGAGTTATCGCATCCGGGCGGCCGGCAGCCTCGTCCAGCGCATCTGAGATCCAGGGCCGGGGTTCCACGGACCTGCGCGCATTCGGCACGCTCAGCGGCGTGGGCTTCCTCGACTCGGGGACCCGCGCTGCCGCCCTCGCCTTCCTGCCGTTCGTCATGAAGGACAAGGGGTTGAGCGACGAACAGGTCTTCGTCATGCTGCTGTTCCTGCTGGCCGGGGGCGCGGCCGGGAAGTTCGTGTGCGGATGGCTCGACGACCGTTACGGCTCCGTGCGCCTGATATGGGGCACGAAGGGCCTCACGGCCCTGCTGCTCGTCGCCTCGCTCGCCGCCCCTGCGTACGCCGTCGCACCCCTGATGCTGGTCCTGGGCATCGGCCTCAACGGCACGTCCTCTGTCCTCTACGCGACCGTATCAGCCTTCATCCCTGCCGGGAGGCGGGCCTCCGGGTACGGCTACTACTACACGATTACCGAGTTCGGCGGCACCCTCGCGCCAATCATCTACGGCCGCGTCGCCGACATATTCAGCCTGAGAGCGGCGATGATCGCGATGGGCGTCGTCACGTCGCTCATCCTGCCCGCAAGCCTCGCCCTCCGCGGCCCCCTCAGAGCCTACGCCGACACCCTCCGCGAGGACTCTCGCACGTCCCGGGCGTGAGTTACTATTGAGCAACTACCGCAAGAGTATCTCCCAAAGGCCGATGCATGGGGGAACTAATATCAGAATCTGAGGGGTACGATGGCTTTAAGAAAGACTTACGAGATTGGCGACAACTACATCGCCCTGCTCGACGCGGCGGAGAAACTGGATTCGAGGGCTGAATCGGATGAGGACTGCCTCGGGGCCCTGTGCAGTCTGTCCGGGGTGGGGGAGTGGGGAATCGACAAGAACGGGCGTCGGGTGTACAGGGCCGCGCTTGACGAGAACGAATGCCAGGGACTCACGGAGACCGGCGTTCAGCCGGTGGAGACTTACGCCGCTGGCGATCCTGTAATCCCGACACGAGTCGCCCGTCATTTCGGGCTGGGCGAGAGGGTTGCGTGCGAAAACGCGGGCCACTTTCTGCAGGGTGACGAGATGATCGAGCGTCCCGTTTTCAGGCATCGATCTGACAGTCGTGGCGAAATGACCCCGATTGCGACCACTCTGCAGGACATTCTTCGCGGGGAGGTAGAAGATGAGGCGTCGTGGATGAACGAGGTGTACTGGAAGGACCTCGAATGGAGACACCTCCAGCTGATCGTCGATGAGAGCGGCGGACAGAGTGAACGATTCAGGCTGCTGGCAAGAATCCTCAACGACATAGGGGAAACCCACATGATGGAGGGCACGTTCGTTCCCTACGGCCATCAGTTAGGGGATTCCGACCTCATCGACTAGGGGATTCCGACCTCATCGACGCGATCTAATGGGTTTCGATAGATCTAATGGGTTTCGATAGAACGGACCTGTGCGCGTCGAAGAGCTTGCCGAAGGGGCAGTTCTCCGCCAATGCAGGTAGTCTTGAGATAGCCATTACGCCCGGACCCACGGAGGCGGCCATATGAACAGAATCGATGCGGCGATTGCGGATGTGCCTGCCGTTACCGGCATGGCGGCGAAGCACCTGGAGACCGGGCGGGAGCTCGCCCACCAGGCCGACGACCTCTTCTTCACCGCCAGCACCTTCAAGGTCCCGATACTCGTCGAGCTCTACCGGCAGGTGGACCAGGGCATCGTCGACCCGGCGTCACGGCTCGAGCTGACGGACGAGGGCCGGTCGCCCGGCGGCGGCACATTGAAGGAGCTCGACAGCGGCCTCCGGCTGACCATTCACGACCTCGCCATGCTGATGATCATCGTCAGCGACAACACCGCGACCGACATGCTCTACAACCTGGTGGGCCGCGACCGCCTAAACGACACCATGCGGGAACTGGGCCTCCTCAAGACCAGCCTCCCCATGACCTGCAAGGAGCTGCTCTACAGCATGTACGGCGTCGAGACCGACGACATATTCGAGGGCACCCGGCTCGTCGCCGACGCCCTGGCCCACGGGCGCACCGTGCCCGGGTCCGACGGCCTGTCCGAGGAGCGCTCGGACGTCTCCTCGCCCAATGACATGGTGCGCCTCCTCGAGATGCTACACAGAGGCGAGCTGCTCTTCGAGGAGTCGACCGCCGCCGCGATGGACATACTGGAGCGCCAGCAGGCCGCGACCATCATCCCCTACGGCCTGCCGCCCGGCACGAGGACAGCCCACAAGACCGGCGGCGTGACCAGCGTCCGCTGCGACGTGGGCATCGTCTTCGCTCCGTCCGGCCCCTACGCCATAGCCCTCATGGCCAAGCAGGTCACCGACGGAAAGGCCATAGACCGCGCCCTGGCCGGCGTCTCCGAGGCCGTCTACGCGGAGCTCGGCACATAGAGGATTCGTCAACCACAGATCGGCTCAACTGCTGGCGAACAACCTAGTGGACTGAAACCCCTAGACCTTGAAGAATGCGCTTCACACGCTCAGGTTGAGGAAGACCCTCGAGCTTCACCCCACGGCTTACTTTGTGGAGGCTCACCCCGATGGGTCTACCGGGGTTGTTTGAGAAGTCCACGATCCGAGAGTCGTCAAGGCGCTCGGTGTAGCCTGCAACCCCCGGCTCGAACTCAATCGCTACAGCATCGACTCTTTCGTCCATATAGACCGTCAGCATGGGAGCTCCTTCCCGGGTCCAAGGACCTCTACGTCTGTAATAAAGCTACTACCTGTACGCACGAGCACGTACCTACCATCAGGGAGCCGTGCCTGGTGGCCGATATACGGCTCATCATCGTGAAGGTCATCGCAAATATCGCTGTCGGTTAGTCCCAGCCGATCCATTCGCCTTTGGGCAAAGTCGCTTATGTCACCCATGTCTGCTCAACTTGACGGTATGCTCCCACTGGATATAAGCATCCTTCAAGGATGCACCTCTCTGTCGTAGGGTTTATCTGGCAGAGAGCCTCTTTTCCAGGGTAGCACCTTCCAGAGACTACAAGATACGAAGGCCCCTCTCACTTGTCAAGTTGCTATATAGCCTTGCTTAACAGCGTAGGAACTGTCCTCTACCTTCATCCAAGTAGACCTCCGCAAAGAGGCGCGTCACATCTTGCTGTTCGGTACTCTGTTGCGCTCGATGTAGTCGTTGATCTCTTCTTGGTGGTCGCTGTAGTAGCTGAGCGCGTCAAACACTGCCGCTAGAGAAAGGTGTGGCAGCTCATTGACGGTCTCCTCAGGCGCGTAGCCCAAACGCCACAGCTCTACAACTGCCCGTACCGGCGTCCTCGTGCCCTTGATGACTGGCTCGCCGCCGAGTATCGCGTCGTCCCTCTCGACGTATAAGTGCTCCGTCTGTGTCGCCATAATCGAACCCCCTGACAGGAGCCTGGGGCCCGAAGCCCAAATCCCCAGACCTCTGCGGCCTCGGCGGTGAGACCCTCCTAGCCGCGCGGCAGAGGCAGGCCCACCTCTTCGCCCCGGGCGGCGGAGATGAACCCGCCCAGGATCACCTCGGTCAGCGACGCGGCCCGCTTCGCGTTCATGTCCGGTTGCACGCCGTCGTCGATCGCCTTCACGAACGCCGCCACGTCGTCGGCCATCACGTTGCGTGAGCCCAGCGACACCCACCTCTGCTTGGGCAACGGTGCGTATGCGGGATGCGACGCGCCCCACATGCCCATCGGGTCGTACGGGTCCACGGCGGGCTGCACGAAGTCCGGCTCGTTGTTGTAAACCTCGACCCGGAGAGAGAAGGGATCGAAGCTCATCGTCCCCTCCGTGCCCACCACGACGACCTTCTGGGGGCCGCTGAGGGGGTGGCTCATCCACCCGAACCGGCCGCCCAGCACCGTCGCCGTCACGCCGCCCTCCAGCGTCGCCATCATCACCCCGAAGTCCTCGACGCCCGCGCCCATGTGCTCGGCGAAGAAGTAGTTGCCCGTATGGCCCAGCACCGACTCGAAGCCGAGCCCGCCCGTGACCTCGTGGATGAAGCCGAGGCTGTAGATGCCCACGTCGAACATCTCCCGCTTGGCCTCCAGGTGCGTATACCGGTCGAGCTCCTCGCTCTCCCTCCGCACCGTGCCCTTGGGCACCGAGCCCGCCCGCCCCTTCGAGAACACATTCTCGGCGTGGATCGCCCGAAGCTCGCCGATCTCGCCCCCCTGCACCGCGCGCTTCGCGTCCTGGACCCATCCGGCGAGGTTCTGGGTGAACATCTGCGTCACGACGCCGTTCCGGTCCGCCGCCGACACCATCATGTCCAGGTCCGCCACCGTGCCCGCCATCGGCTTGTCGAGATAGACGTGCTTACCGGCGTCCATGGCCTTCGCCGCCACTACCCCGCGCCGCTCAACCGCGGGCGTCGAGCTGACGATATGGACGTCGTCCCGGGCCAGCGCCTCGTCCAGGTCGGCGATGTGGGGCAGGCCCAGGTCGTCCGCCAGCTCCTGGTACTGGGCGACGCGGCCCTCCGGGTCGCCCTTCTCGCTGGCCACCGCCACCAGCTCGCAGTCGAGGTGGGCCGCGAACATGTCGGCGTGGCTCTGCTGGTGTGTGCGCTTCGCGCCTGCTAACAAGACTCCGTATTTGCTCATAGCCCTCACGCCTGGTGGTAGAGTGTGCCGCGGCTGCCGACGACCATCAGGTCGATGTCCGCCGAGCCGCCCCCGGCGGATGCGCTCACCGTGACCAGGGCCGCCTGTCCCGTGTCCCACGTCGACATCTCGGTCAGGTACACGCCGCTGCCCTCGCCCCGGCGCGTCCGGGAGGCGGCCTGCCCCCCGAACCAGGACTCCCCCATCGACGCCAGCGCCTCCAGCGACGAGTCCAGCGACCCGCCCTCCGGCGCCCGCGCGACGCACCGCACGAACTGCGGCTGCCCCAGCCTCTCCGCGTCTATGGCCTCCTGCACGACCTGCTGCAGGGCCTCAAGATGGTCTGCCATGATCGTCTCCCAGCCTATCCAGTCTGACGCGAACATTAGCACAGACGGGTGCTGCAGGCCAGCGCCAGCGGCGCCCCGGGCAATGGTGGAGCACAAGCCGCCGACTGACGATGTTGTGGACAGTCGAAGGGCTGCCCCGGCGATGTCAGGCAGGGATCTGCTCGTACGAGAAGTCGGGAATCGCCATGCGCTCGCTGGCGTGCTCTATGGTCATGGCGCAGAGCCTGCCCTCGCTGTCCAGATCGAGGAGGGTGTTCTCGTCCAGCTCGCGGGTCTCCTCCACATCAGCAGGGCAAAGTTCTATGTAAAGGGTGTCTGTGTCGCGAAAGTACTTGATCTTCATGGTCTGAACGACCTGTCGAAGAAGGCGTTGTGGACAGTCTCTCCATCTGGTAGCAGAACGACCCTCAGATACCTGCCACCCATCTCAGCAATCTGTGCCCATCGCCGAATTCTACCATCGGTTTGCACTATTTCCTTCACAGGATAGTCTATCACTCTCTGGATCCACTCCATTGCGATGAAAGCGCGGTCCGGGCGTTGGCGCATCTCCCGGAAGTATTCCGTGAACCTCACGTGAATGACTCTAGCAGAAACAGGACAGTTGAGGAAAACGGGCTACTCAGAACCTAAGCTCGGCGATTGAGGACACGATGCGGTCGGGCGTGACGCTGGAGTCGGCTGGCGGGCCATCGCCTGTCGGATCGACCCACACGCTGTAGATGCCCAGCCTCTGCGGCGCCGCAACCTCCCATTCCAGGTTGTCGCCCACGCACCACGTATCGGCTGGGTCGGACCCGAGGGCGGCCATCGCCATCATGTACACTTCCCGCTCTGGCTTGCCGAAGCCGATCTCACCCTCGATGAAGATGTGGTCGAAGTGCCGGGCGAGATCGAAGCGCTCGATCTTGCCCCTCTGACCTGCGCCCGTCCCATTTGTGATCATGGCAAGGCCTATGCCCCTGACTCCTGAATCGCCGAAGGGCCTCGACCGCGCCGGTGACCAGCTCCGCTTCCCCATCCCGCATTGTCCTGTACGACAGTCCCAGGTCGCGCGCAAGGTCGGGCAGATCGAAACCCAGCCTGCCAAGGGACCGCCTGACTATGCCGATACTGGCCGCATTCAGGTCCAACCTGCCTATGCGATGGCGCTCCGGGTCCGACCAGTACCAGTCGCGTGTCCGCACGATCTCGTCGAACAGGTCATCCGCGTCTAGGCTTGGGACTCGGGCCGCCCCATCGGCACACACCTAGCGCCAGCACGCATCCACTCCGGGAAAGTAGATGATCGTGTCGTCGAGGTCGACAAGCATCGCCTTTGGGGTACCCAAGGTCTGGCGCACCCTCCGAGTGTGGCTCCGGTCATGCGGCGGCTGCGGGAAGCCTGCTTCATCGTAGATGGCGTGTCCCCACGCCGTCAAAGCCTCGCGCCCTGGATTGACCGTGCCGACGCGTAGTTGCTAGACTGGGACGAAGCGCAAGCTATGGGCGGTGCGCCAGTGCCGTCTGTTTGGAGAGTTGCATGATGACACGCCCAATCACACGCACGGTCACGGCGGCTGTAGCGGTCGTAATGCTGGTCGCCCTCGTTATGGCGCCGGACCCCGTGTGGGCCGACGGCTCGTGGGAGTCCATCGGCCCCACCGGCGGCTTCGCATGGTCCCTCGCCGCCTCGCCCGCGTTCGCCACGGACGGCACGCTCTTCGCCGGCACGGACGGGCGGGGTGTCCTGAAGTCCATCAACAAGGGGTCCACCTGGCGCAGGGTCGGCAGCAGGAGCGTGGGAAGGGTGATCGCGACCATCGCCGTGTCACCCACGTTCGAGACGGACGGCACGGTCTTCGCAGGCGGCCCCAGCGGCGTCTACCGCTCGACAGACGGCGGCGGACGGTGGGAGCAGGTGAACGAGAGCCTCGACAATCCCAGGGTCCTAGCGCTCGCCATATCACCCGCCTACGCCGAGGACTCCACGCTCTTCGCTGGCACCAGCGACGGCGTGTTCAAGTCCACGGACGGCGCCAGGTCATGGAGCGCCGCCGACATTGGCCTCACGGGGGCGACCGTGCTCTCCCTTGGAATCTCCCCCCAGTTCCAGGGCGACTCGACCATTTTCGCCGGCCTCCTCGGCAGACGGACGGGCCAGTCATTCGGCGGCGGCGACTTTACGACCCCGAACGGCGGACTCTATCGATCCACCAACGGCGGCAGCACGTGGACCGAGATCGACGAAGGCTTCCGTGAAGTATCCCCCGTTGCGATCAGCTTCTCGCCCAACTTTGGCTTAGACTCCACGGCCTTCTTGGGGACGCTCCATAACGGCATCCTGCGCTCCTCAGACGGTGGAAGCACCTGGGCCAAGGTCAACGAGGGCCTGGCCTTCGAACGCTTCCCCGCCGTGGAGTTCTCTCCCGCCTTCCAGACCGACTCCACCGTCTTCGCGGGCACATACGGCGTGATCTTCCGCTCGAGGGACGGCGGCGACACCTGGGAGCAGCTCAACGAAGAGCGCTCGATCACGGACAGCCGCGTCCAGGGACTGGCCGTCTCGCCAGCCTACGCAACAGACGCCACACTGTTCGCGGGCGCCGGCAGCGGCGGAATCCTCCGCTCCATTGACGGCGGCAACTCATGGCAGCAGCTCACCAGGGGCTTCAACGCGGTAACCAACGTCAGGAGCGTGGCCCTCGCCCCCAATTTCGCGTCGGACTCGACCCTCTTTTTCTCCACCTCCGAGGGAGGCGTCTCGAGGTCGCCGGACGGCGGCGGCACCTGGCAGGAGATTACCAAGGGCCTCGCCGGCGGCGCGGAGCAGGACTGGCTGCTGCCAGACGTGTGGACGATAACGGTTTCGCCCGACTACGCCGCAGACTCAACAGTGCTGGTCGGCACGTCGAGGGGCGTTTTCCGAACGAACGACAGCGGCAGCGAATGGGAGCGGCTGGACGTCGGCGGACTCGATGCCGGCGGCACGGAATGGCCCTTCCCAGCAGTGGCCTTCTCGCCGGACTATGCCGCCGACAGTACCATCTTCGTCGGCGGGGGGCTGGGTGTCTTCCGGTCGTACGATGGCGGCGACACCTGGGAGGGCCCCGTTGGGCTCGCGGGCGGGTCGGTGTGGGAGCTCGCGCCGTCGCCAGAATTCGCGACCGACGGCACGCTGTTCGCGGCTACGATTTCGGATGGCGTCTTCAAGTCCGACGACGGCGGCCTCTCTTGGGAAACCGTCAACAACGGGCTGGACGGGCTCCGCGTTCAGGCCGTCCAGGTATCGCCCGCTTTCGGCGACGACTCAACCCTGTTCGCCGGCACCGCGACCGGCCTCTTCAAGTCCACAGACGGGGGCGGGTCGTGGACCCGTCTGCGAGAGGGCCTCCGGGACGGGTCTACCTTTTTCGCACTCGCCATATCCCCAAATTACGCCGGCGACAGGACCCTGTTCGTCGGAACCGACGCCGACGGAGTATTGCGCTCAGTGGACGCCGGCGACTCCTGGCAGCCCGTCAACCACGGCCTGCGGACACTGGGGGTCTCGTCGCTGGCCTTGCCCGACAACTACGGAGAGACATCGCAGATTTTCGTTGGCGCCGCCAGGTCGGGGCTGTTCAGGGGAGCCTCCCTCGAAGCCGGGCCATTCTTCGAGTCAACACAGCAGACGGCACGCCCAGGCCAGTACACGCTGATCGGCTGGCTCCTCGTGGCAGCCCTGGCGGTCGTGGTCATAATCTTGTTCCTCGCTTACCGGTGGGGACGCAGGTACTTCGAGCGCCGCCGCCGTCCCAGGCAACGTGAGGGGTGGGGCAGTGTCCTGGGATCCCAAAGCAGCGGCGGGGAACCAGCGGGCGGCAGCCCCGGCGAGTAAATACCAGTCAGTCATGACTGCGCCTTGAGTTATCCGCACTGTCTCTGTACAGGGACGCAGACCTGGTGACGCATTTCGTATAGCCGCATCATACCAACGTGCTAACCCGCCGCCACCGACCAACGTTTTATCTGGCAAATGCGCGTCAGAAAGCGACGAAATACGTTGACGCATATGAAACCGCCTTGCTAGAATTGCGCATCATACATTTCAATTCGTGCGTCGCAATTCATGTAATACAGGCGCGCTGAACTTGAAATAAGGAGTAGAGGAGAGATGGAAACGTCAATCGCATCGTCCGTAGCGGTGGCCGAGCCGGAAGTCCTGGAGGCGCCTGCCTGCCTGCACCAGTGGATGATAGCCTCGCCAAACGGGCCCTCGAGCAAGGGGACCTGCCTGATGTGCGGCACTGAGAAAGACTTCCCGAACTACATCGAGGGCTCGGCCTGGGGCTACGATATATCCGTCGAGCAGCTCGCAAGGAGCTCCAAGATCAACGTGCGGGTCGAGCCCGCCATCGAGGACGACTACGAGTAGAGACCAGAGCGCCCACCTGTAGACAGGCGTCGCGCCCTAACGTTGTGGCGCCTGTCTGCGGCCAAGGCCGCTCACCTGAACAGGTCCGTCGAACGGCTCCGCAGCAGGGGGCCGGCGCCCCCGACCCCGCGCAGATATGGATGGCCCCGCACGATAGCTGCGGGCACCGCGTCCACCTTCCCCATCACAAGCTCTGCCGCCGAAGCGATCTCGTCTACCTCGGCGATATTCGTCACGGCCATCACCTTGCCAGAGGCGTCGGCCTCCCCACGGTAGTCCCTGAAGACCTCCATCCCGGACACCCCTACCGCGAAGTTCACCTGCCCTTCCCTCCACGGCCTGCCGAACGTGTCCGTGATGATCACTGGCGTGTCGAAGCCCGTCGCGCCGAGTATCTGCTCACGTATCACCCCCGCCGACCGGTCGGCGTCCTCGGGCAACAGCGACACCACCCCGTCGCCCGGAACGTTGGACGAGTCGACGCCCGCGTTGGCGCAGATGAAGCCGTGGTGCGTCTCAGTGATCAGGATGCCCCTCTCGGGGTCGGAGCGGACGATGCTGCGGCTCTGGCCGAGCACCACCTCGACGACCCTGGGGTCCTTCCCGCTCCGCCGGGCGAACTCCAGGGCGAAAACTGAGGGCACGACGCTATCCAGGTCGACCAGCCTGCCCTCAGCCTTCGAGACGGCCTTCTGGGTAACGACGGCGATGTCGCCCGTCTGTAGAGGCGTCCCCTGCGCCCGGCACGCGCTCGCCACCAGCTCGCCCAAACGGGCGCCGGGCCCTATTTCGGGCAGGCCTGTTACCCCTATGATCTCGATACGCGGCGCAGTCATGCTGCGATATATAACCATGCCGTTTCCGGGGGTGTCAAACCGCGCGTGGTAACTGTTCAGTTTTGGTGAGCGGAGTCTCCACACCGTCGTTCCCGCGACGGCGGGAACCCATCCCCGGCCGCTGCCATCCATTCGGCAATGACGAGACCATTCATCCCTCCTGTATGGCCCTTGGGGAGGACGGCGTCGGCTCTCCCGGTCGTCACTTGCCGCAAGGCAGGGCCGGGTATGGGTTCCCGTCTACACGGGAACGATGGAGGGAGGCTTTCACGGACTCTGAACAGTCACCTCGCGTGGTATACTTGGCAGCCGCCATGAGACCCATCCGCAGCCCCCTGTTTGTGCCCGGGAACAACCCCAGGATGCTGACCAAGGCACTGGGCCTCGCGCCAGACGCCTTCGTGCCGGACATGGAGGACGCCGTGCCCTGGAGCGAGAAGGAGCGGGGCCGCACGACCGTTGCCTCCTTCCTCCCCCAGCTCATCGAGACGGGCATACCGGTCATCCCGCGCGTCAACGCGTCCGACTCCGGCCTCATCGAGCAGGACCTCGAGGCCGCCGTCGTGCCGGGCGTATCAGGGATCACCGTCGGCAAGACCGCCTCTGCGGGCGAGGTCGCCGCCATAGGCGAGACTGTCGGTAGGCTGGAGGCCGACCGTGGCATGGCCCCAGGCAGCGTCGTCCTCATACCCTGGGTCGAGTCCGCCATGGCCGTCGTGAACGCATACGATATATGCTCCGCGCCGCGAGTGGCAGCCGTCGCCTTCGGCGCGGAGGACCTTGCGAACGACATGATGATCGATCGCACCGAGAGCGGCGACGAGGTCGCATACGCCCGCAGCGCCGTCTGCGTTGCGGCCCGGGCCGCGGGTGTGGTGGCCATCGACACGCCCTACGTGAGGTTCCGCGACGAGGACGGACTGCGCCGCGACTGCGCCTCTGCCAGGCGCTTAGGCTTCAAGGGCAAGTTCGCCATCCACCCGGCCCAGATCGACGCGATCAACGACAGCTTCAGCCCGCTGCCTTCCGAGGTCGCCTGGGCCACCCGCATCGTGTCCGCCTTCGACGAGGCCGAGCGGGCAGGGACCGGAGCGGTTTCCGTCGACGGGAGCATGGTGGACGCGCCGGTGGTCAAGAGGGCCCGGGGCATCCTCGAGCTTGCCGGACGCATGGCGACGTCCTGAAGGGGCACCCAGAGGGCGTCGCCATATAGTATCGTTCGCCCTGAACCTGGCTCTCCTGGGCTTGCCGAAGGTCGAAGGGCAATTCTACGCCAACGCAACAATCTTGAGATAATCACCAAGGGAGCAGCGTTGAAGGACAAGATCGAACTGAGGGGGATGACCTTCTACGGCTTCCACGGAGTCAACCCGGCGGAGAAGGAGCTGGGGCAGCGGTTCGTTGTGGACATGGACATCTTCACCGACCTCACGAAGGCGGGCCGGACCGACGACCTGGGCGATACGGTCGACTACTCGGAGGTCTACCGGACGGTCAGGGACGTGGTCGAGGGGCCGAGCCGCAACCTGCTGGAGAGCGTCGCGGCCGCCATCGCGGAGCGCGTCCTCGCGGCCCACGACATAGAGGCGGTTAGGGTCCGGCTCATGAAACCCGAGGTCCCGATGAAGGGCAGCATCCTGACCCACGCGGCCGTCGAGATATACCGCGAGGCCGAGGGCGCTTCCTTGTAGCGACGTGAGTCTATGCGGGATCTTCTCGTACGCAAGCGTCCGAGCTAGCGATACATCCGGAGGCAAGCATGGTTAAGGAACCAATTACCTACATCGGGATTCACCTCGGCCCGAACGTGGGAGACAACGATGCCGTGGTAGGCGTTCGGGTGGTACCCAATGGCAGGAACGGCAACGAAGTCTACGGTAGGATCCTCAACGCCGGTGAACCAGATACGGGTGAAGGGATCACACTGGAGGCAGGCTATAAGCTGGTGTTTCCACCTAGTAGCGTGAATATCACACTCAAGGATGTTGATCGCTACGCCGACGCAGAACTTGATGGATATGCCCCTGTCACAAATACGGTATGGACCTGGTTACACATCCCACCAAGCCCCGAACCGGCTTTCTTCCACTACATGCTTGCCGCATCACGGCGGCTTGATAGGGCCTATGCTCTCTATGTTATACCAATTCATTTTGAGCGCGCCGTAAAGCCGTCATTCCCCGCGAAGAGCCTGCCCCGTACTCGATACGGGGCGGGAACCCACTCCCCGGCCGCACATATACGGCGGCATCACGGTGACTTGGTATTAGTACGCTACGTGAACTAGGGCCTCGTCCTGACGAGCCGTTCATCAGGACGAGGGCTCGACTCTTTAATGCTCTGGGCAATGCTGAGTCAATGTGCATCGCACTGAACCGAGCGATTTGGATGATTAGGAACACTCAGGCAAAGTTTTCGACTACGACATCTGTGCCCCACGAGGTGGCAGAGGTGCAGGATGCTGTGCATGCGATACGCAACGCCTTCGAGCACATAGATGAACGGGCCTTTGGAAAAGCTCGGCAGGAAGGCCCAGAGGACGCAATGTCAATCTTCGATCAGGCCGATTTGGTCACTTCGGGCACAATACGCTACGCTAACTTCTCTTTCGACTTGAGAACGCAGACTATAGCTGCGTTGGTTGCGGCTCGACGCTTTATCTATGACGTTCTCTCAGAGCAGGGAACTACGAAGCTTGTCGACAAGCCCATCGGACCCTTCGTGTGCGAATAGCCTGACGATACGACCGGACAACCTAGAGCGTACCGCTGCTGGCCCGAGGCGACCGCGCCTCCGTCGACGTGGCTAGAACAAATTGCAGTCACCTGCCAGCGCGTCGATGTCGACCACGCCCTCCCCGGTCACGCCAGCGAACCCAGTGGCAGGGTGGCGAAGTAGGCGTCGTGGTCCAGCCGGATGGCGAACAGCTCGGCCTCGTGCATGGCGATCTCTATCCGCACCGGCCTGCCCAGGAGCCCCGATATGTCCTCCCTCTCAGCCCATCTGGCGGGCGCAAACAGGTGGTCGCCGCTGATCGGCACAGCCTTGTCCCAGCCGTACCCCTCTATCGGCTCGGCCGTCTCCCCATCCAGCATCCGGACCAGGATGCGCGTGTGATTGGTGGTGCGGACGTTGAGCGTCATTCGGCCCGACCTCGGGATCACAGTCTTCGTCCTGAGCAGGCCCTCCCTGGCGTAGGTCTTCAGCGAGCAGAAGCCGTCCAGCCGCAGCTCGTGCAGCAGGGGGCCGATCACTCCCGTCGTGTCCATTCCCGCGTCCTGCATGTCGGGGTAGAATGCGTGCTCGCCCATGGTCGACGACGAGTAGAACAGCAGCCTGTCGTCGGGTGTCCGGAGCATCTCCTGGCCGTACACCTGGCCGCCGCCCTGGAGCCCGTAGCTCCGCAGCCCCAGGAACGCCTCGCGGTTCGGACGGTACCAGGTGAGCCCGTTGTAGCTGTAGGCCAGCTGCGTCTCCATCCGGCCCGTGCGCTTGTACCTCCGCATCTCGAAGTGGTCGACCGTCTGGACCTTCAGCAGGCCCACAAGGATGTCCTCGTGGGCGCGCGCCGGCATCTCGTAGAACTCGGTTCCGACCCTGTCGAGGGCGTCCGGCTGTATCGCCGTGAACGGCTCCGAGAAGCTCCGCAGGTCGGGCGAGGTCGACACGGCTATCCTGCGGTCCAGGTTTACGTTCCTGGTGAAGATATGGAACCGTCCGGCGGCCTCGTTCCAGGTGATATGCCCGGGCACGTCCGACCCCGGCCTGCGCCACGGGTTCGCCCGGTCGACCTCGAAGTTCAGCCCGTCGCGTGAGAATCCAAGCGCGCTCACGCCCTCCCTCGCGGCCTGCCTGCGGTCGGGCCCCGGCGGCATGTACCACTCCCCCGTGACGTAGCCGCGGTCCGCTATGGGCGTACCGGCAAGAGGGATGATCGAGAAGGGCCAGAACCGCTGTCCGTGCTGGTCCAGCACGACCTTCTCGAACCCCTTCCAAGCAGGCGTCACGCCCCCGTCGTAGACGGGGTGGGGCCACTCGTAGGGGTCCTCCGACTCGAGCCTGACGACGAACACCTCGGCGTCGGCCTCCGGCGGAAAGACGGCCAGGTACAACACGTATCGCCCGACCTGCTCGTCATGGAACACGGTCATGTAGCCGCCGTATCCCAGGAAGCCGGGATAGAAGTCCGTGAACAGCTCCTTCACGAACTCGGGCCGCCCCCAGACCCGCTCCAGCGAGTCCCTGTGCTCCACCATCCAGTCATCCAGGAACAGAATCGCCTTCAATCGCTTCTCCGAATCCAGGCGAGTGCGTCAACTGCGGTATAGTATGATATACGACCGCATGTCACCAACCCGCTGCAAGCTAGGGGTGGAGAATAGAGGTCACCATGGAGGAGCGAGAGGTGCGCAGACACGTTGAGGACCCTCAGAAGCCCAGCCGTGAGAAAAGCCAGGCTGCCATGCTTGAAGAGGCGCTGGCCCGTCCCGGCATTCATGAGGTAATGCACGTGTACCAAAGATGGCAGAGGCTTGACCGTGGGCTGGATCCCTACCGCGCAACAAGGCGAAGACCTCACACGGTAACCACAACCGACCACGCGAAACGTTAGTCAATAGAACTCCATGCCGATATGGAGCGACATCCTCGCAGAGCTTGCCAACAGCAGTGATCGTCCCGAATCTAGCCATGTCAGCAGCAACGATGGTCTCGTGTGCTGCCGACGAGATAGTGTTGGGCAAGCCCTCCTTACAGTGGAGGGCACTGAATCGTAACCCCCTCTAACAGGGAGTTATACACTGCCCGGACAACCTCGCTGTAGTCAGTGAAGGCATCTTGCAGCATCTTCTTTTGGCGGGCCGTGAATCCAGCACCGGGATAGTCATACCACTCGTGGCCCATTATCCAGCTGCCTTTGACTAGGCTGGAGTTAGGCCCATGACACTGTATGCCAAGGGCGTGTGCCATCTCGTGTGCCATGGCTCCAAGGTGGTCTTTGCGCTCATCCGGATACCAGCCGAACCCGCATGGATTGTCGAGCTCTCGCCCTAGGAGAATGTCTAGGTGGTTGTACCCTAGCATAATCTTTCCTAACTGGGCCCGCCCAAGCACCCTCTCGCCAACCGAGAAGCACTCGGGTATTTCAGCATAGATGACCGTAACATAGGCTTTGTCCCAATCCCTGAAGGGAGGCTCGCACTTCTTGATTTCCTCTGTAAGCCTCACCCAGCCTTCAGTGGCAAAGAATCCAACCGGCTGCCCTAGGTTGCATAATCGGATTTCGTGTAGGCGGAAACTTTCCCCCTCAAGCTGCTTATCGTACCACTGCTGAACATCTATCAACGCAGCCGTGATAGCCTCAACCGCCTGGCTTGCCTCCTCCCCGGAGACCTCAACATCGCTTGGCACTGCATAGTAAGCACGAACAATAGCACCCTTCTTGGGCGCCGGCGTTATCGTTGGTGTCGGCGTTGCTGTCGCCGTTGGTACTGGCGTGAACGCTGGAGTCGGCACCAGAGTGGGCGTCGCCGTTGGAGCCGCCTCAACGGTCGCCTGAATGTCAGGGGTGGGGATCAATGTTTCGGTTGGCATCGCCTTGGCGATAGCTGCCTGGACGGTCGCGTCTATATCAGGCGCGGGTTCTGTCATGGGTTGAGAGCAGCCCACCCAGAGCAGTATCGCTACAACGAGGACTACGCTAGGCCCCAAGGGCCCACGGGTTGATGAGAAAGAGTTCACAGCTACCATTGCATGCTTCATAGTATATATATATTTGTCACTTGTCTATGACGGCAACTTATACCATTTCGTTTTGACTACGCCGTGAATTGAACGTGACGCAGTTCAGCATCCGTCATTCCGGCCTTGAGCCGGAATCCAGTCCCCGGCGGTTGCACACAGACCGGGTGGCTATGGGCAAGCAGGGCACCTCCTTCAGCCGTTATATGGTGGCATCACAGCGAATTGGTATTAGAACTTCATTAGGCGTCACCCTGTAGGGGCGGGTTTGAAACCCCATCTGCTCCAACTAATTCACTTTTGAGGTGTTTGTGGAGCGTCTGGAGCATTTGCGTTTAGCATATCGAGGGGTGCGCATGAGCGCCAGTCCGGGTGGTGCAGGCAGGATTGTCTCGACGGGTATGCTTGGGGCGTGGATGAGCATTCTACGGGAAGGTCGAATGAAGCCCAGCTCACGCCCTCGCTCCACGAAGATCTTCACAGGGTCCCTGCCTTCATAGGCATACTGTGGCGCATACTCGACCAGCAGGCCGATGGACACCTCGAACGGGTCCACCCCGGCCCTGTGGGCTATCTCAAGCCGCATCGACTGAAGAATCTGCGAGATTATCAACGTCGCCCATATCTGTTGCTGGATCACCACCAACTTGGCGGACCACAGAAGACGCAGCTTGAGGTGTTGCTTGACCAACTTGAGTGCCATCTCGATGTCCCACCTGCGAGCGTAGACCTCGGCCATCGCTGCAATCGGGAATGTACGAGTGTCCTGAACGTTGGTGATGTAGCGGCGCAACGTATTGCCCTGTCTGAAAGTCACCAGCCGAACCGCGCGCTTGGCCCGGTTGGAACGGTGGACGCCCAGCCACACGAGGCCATCGAAGACATCGCCCCGATGATAGAAGGTATGGATTACCTTGTAGCTGGTCTTGGCTCGTAGCCTGCTCAGCCAGTGGTAACCCCTGTCTGTGAGCCAGTCGAACCAGGCGAAGCCGAAGTATCCCAAGTCTGCCACCACCAGTGTTCCCGTCGGCAACTCTGCGACCAAATCTCGCGCCAACACCTTCTCGTTCTGCTGCGGGTTCGGCTGAAACTTGACGGTCCTCCACTGCTGGCGTCTCACGTCGAACGCGCCAGCCAGCTTGCCAGGGAGCAGACGGCTGTCGCCTTGGGGAATCTCTCTCAGAGTGGGCATCGTTCTCGACATGGCGTCCAGTGTACTCTCGTCTATGCACACCACGCCCTCGGCGAATGGCGCCAGCTTCTCCGTTACCACACCCTGCAATCGTTGTGCCAATACGCCGCTGATCTGCTCGAAGAGTCTCTCCAATGGCTTGGTTCCCGCGCTATGGAGCCTCTTGTAGACCGCCTGGTCTGTAACCGGGAATCGGGGGAAGAACCAGAGTCCGCGTTCCGAGATAAGACGCCACACGGCCAGTTGGCTTTCAAAGCCTCTCAATACACAGACCAGCAGTCCCGCCCAAAGAGCCATTGCGGGCAGGACGCGCGGCCTGCCAGGGCCCTTGCGACTGTGGTCTGGCTCCATGTCCTTCAAACACTGCTGAAGAAACTCCTCTATGCTCCCGATGGTGGCTGTATCGTCCCCGGTACTGGTGGACATTTCGCTCTGTCCCTCCTTTGGAGTAGTCTTATCCTTATACTATCCAAAGGAAGACTACTCAAAGGCAAGGACGGTTCTTATACCAATTAGTTGGAGCAGATGGGGTTTCAAACCCGCCCTCGACTTGCCTGGTGCCAGCGCTGCCACTAGGTGGTGGATTTGGGGGCGACGTTGGCTTGCCCAAGGTTCGAGGCGCAGAGTAGACTAGGAACATGGAAATCTCAATAAGACAACAGCACCTTGACCACATCAGGCGAAAGGTGGAGTCAGGCATCTACCAGTCGCCGGATGCGGTGATTTCCAAGGCGCTTGGCCTGCTGGACGAGCATGATGAGTCTCTGGCCGAGGAGCTGGATGGCCTCCGAGTCAAAGTGCAAGTGGGGATCGAAGCTCTAAGAAATGGTGATTGCACCGCGTACACGAACGAGACCCTCCGTGAACTATTCGACGAGGTGACGCATCGCGGACGTGTAGCAGCGAGTAACCCGTGATGAATTGCGCGATGAGTGATGGCACGGTACCGCATTGCTACTCCGGCGGTGGGGGACCTCCACCAGATATGGGACTACTACACCACAGAGGCCAGTGAGGGAGTTGCCAACCAGCAGCTCGACCGCTTGTACCAGCGATTCTTGCTGTTGGCTGAGCAACCCTATATGGGTGTGGCACGACCTGAGTTCGACGCGGAAATACGCAGCCACGCGGTGCCTAACACCAATTTCATCATCTTCTACTTTGCGCGGCGCTACGGGATCGAGGTCGCCCGGGTTATCCATGGTAGCCGAGAGCTATTCCGCCTGTTCTGACTGACCCACCGCAGGTACTCTTCCCTTGCAACAAACCACGCCCACCTCGCGACTCCCGATCCCTTGACCATCACCCTGCAGGAGCTTGGCCTGCCATCCGACGCCCTCGTGTGGGAGGCTTTGCTGCTGACCCTGGTGTCCTTCGGCGTCGGCATCGTGGGCGGTTTCGTGGGGCTTGCCCTGGGCACCGTCAGGCTGCCCGTCCTCCTGCTGCTGGGTGTGCCGTCCCTCATCGCGGCCGGCACCAACATCATCGTCAGCACGTCCAGCGCCCTGTTCGGCGCAATCCGCCACATGCGCGAGGGGCGCGTCAACATGAGGGTCGTGCTGGTGATGGGGCTGCCGAGCTTCGCTGGGGCGTTCCTGGGCGGGTTCTACGCATCAAAGGCACCCGGCGGCGTGCTGGTGCTGGTCGTGGGCGTCCTGGTCTTCTGGCAGGGGGTCGAGCTGGTGCAGAAGGCCCGCGAGGCGGGCAGCGCCAGCGGGTCGGACACCGCAATGGCCGACGCACTTGCCACGGGTACCGAGCGGCGGCGCAACAACCCCTTGCTGGCGGGCGTCATAGGCCTTGCAATCGGCACGATAGGCGGCGCGGTCGGCTTGATTCTGGGCAGCCTCAGGCTCCCGGCCCTCATCAGGGTGCTGGGCCTCGGGCCCAGGATCGCCGCCGGCACCAACATGTTCATCGGGTTCGCCATGGGCGCCTCGGGCTGGGTGGGCCACGTCGCCCGAGGCCAGGTCGACTATCCCCTGGCGGTGCTCATGGCCCTCGCCGCCATAGGCGGGGTGAACATCGGCGCAAGGCTCACCGGCCGCGTATCCCTGTCCAGGCTCGTCCTGTCCATGGGGCTCGTGCTGCTCATGGTGGGCGCGCTGATGGTGTGGCGCGGCCTCACCGAGTGGTTGGCCTGAGCTGGAACGCAGACTCGCGGTGAGCTACAGGACTGCCATGGACCGTTTCGACGCCGGGCTAGCTGCCGGATTGACGACCAGACACGCTCGCCGTATAATCTAGCCAGATCATCTAGCCGGAGCCTGCCTCGATGGAGTGGCCTCTACAGGATGCCAAGAACAAGTTCAGCGCACTGGTCAACGCCGCGCTAGCCGGCGAACCCCAGCGGGTTACCCGGCGTGGGCATCCCGCGGTGGTAGTCCTGGCGACGGAGGAGTACGAGCGACTTTGCCGCCTCGAAGGGGCCGGCGCTCCTACCCTGGGTGAACTGCTCCTTGAAATCCCGCAGGACGATCGGGAATTCGAGCGGATGTCCCTTCCTGCCCGACCATTGGACTTGTGACGTTTCTCATCGACACGGACGTGCTGTCGGCGCTCCGCAGGCGCGAACGGAATCCCGCGACGATCCGTTGGGTGGAGACACAGCGGACAGCGGACCTAT
This sequence comes from Dehalococcoidia bacterium, assembly GCA_965261325.1. GTDB lineage: Bacteria > Chloroflexota > Dehalococcoidia > Lucifugimonadales > CAJWER01. Next base: position 484,095 of record CBDHCU010000009.1, on the reverse strand, counting down.
ACCTGAGCGTCGTCACCGTAGGAGAAATTGAGCGGGGCATCACGCGGCAGCAGCGGAACGACCCATCTTTCGCCCAGGAGCTCGCCTACTGGCTGGACCGGGTGCTGGCCTGGTATGGCGACCGAATACTGCCCGTAGATTCCGCCACGGCACGGAGGTGGGGCCGCTTATCGGCGACCCACGGACACGACAGCACGGACCTGCTCATCGCCGCCACGGCGCTGGAGCACGGACTCACCGTCGTTACCCGCAATGTCCGGCACTTTCAGCCGACGGGAGTCCCCATAGTCAGTCCCTTCGAGTAACACCATTTCGTTTTGAGCGCGCCGTAAAGCCGTCATTCCCGCGAAGAGCCTGCCCCGTACTCGATACGGGGCGGGAACCCACTCCCTGGCCGCACATATACGGCGGCATCACGGTGACTTGGTATAACAACCGCGTAGCTGTACGCCGCCGGCGGCTCTGTACCCGGGCTACTTCTGGCGGAACGCGCCCCGTATTGTGTCGTCCGGGAAGAGACTCGGCACCTCGCCGCTGGCGGCGTAGCTGTACAGCGCCGCCTTGTAGATCCCGTCCAACGTCGCGAAGACCAGCGCAACGCCAGCGACCATCACGACGCCGATCCCGATCGCCGTGGCGATGCCTGCCCCTCCGAGAGGAGACAGTACCAGGAACAGCAGTGCGGTGATCCCGACGGCAAGGAGGAAGGCCAGGAACCCCGCGATACCCAGGCCGAAGCTGCCCGCCACCTGCTCGCCCCAGGTGCGGCGAAGCATCGAGAGCGACGTCTTGAACGCCTCAGCGAGCGGGCGGCGCTCGATCACGATCAGCGGCACGACAAAGAATGTGATGAGCGTCCACGCGGCTCCAATCAGCGAGACGACTATCTGGCTGACGATGCCAAGGATGCCGCCGCGCTCTCGCGCCTGACCGGACAGGATGTTCAGGATCAGCCCGACCGTACCGGCGATGACGGCCCACATGAAGATCGTGACGACGCGGTTCCACGCTCCGCCCAGGCCCGAGCGGACGTTGGGATCGCCGCCGGCCAACCTCTCGTGCGCGGCATACACGAGCGCGCTGTTGAAGAAGATGATGACGAATGACGCGAGAATATAGAACGCCAGGGCAATGAGATAGTCGCCGATGCCAGGCCCGCCGGCCTCGATCCGGTCGAGCGCGCCGACCCCGATCCCGACTCCCGCGAACGTCAGCAGCACAACGATCACGCCGATCGAGGAGAACACCGGAAACAGGACGAGCTCCTTGTCGGCCCCGAGGACCCTGAGACACAGCTTGGCGAGCCTGAAACTCCTGCCAATCGCCTCGAACATACCCACCTCCCGTCAACAGACGTTCATCGAACTCCGAGTATACTATCGCATATGCGGGCGCCCCGGTCGTCACGCCCCTGGGGACACGACCAGCGGGGCCTTCCTCAGCCGCCCGCTGTCTCCAGCAGGCGCCGGATGGCCTTGGTATGGTCCGGGTAGTGCCAGATGGTGTTGCCCGCGATCAGCTTCCAGGGCTCCCACTCGGGCGGCATGTTCGAGAAACGGGACGCGTTGGAGTAAGCCTCCTCGGGCAGCAGCTCCAGCTGCTGGATGAGCGCGTCGAACACACTGGCAGACTCGGCCCGCACGTCCTCGAAGGACACGCCCATGGCCTGCTCATGGATGGCTGCGTTGCGCTCGTCCGGGCCCATTGCCCACAGGCCCGATACGTCCATGGTTCGGGAGCGGAGCATCCTCACCACCTCGCGCTCGTACCACGTGACGTGAGCGATGAGGTCCTTCGCCGACAGATCGCCCTCGGCACCCGGCCTCAGCGCCAGGCGATCGTCCACGCGACCCAGCAGCTCGTCCCAGCTGATCCGCGCCGACTCAATCCGACGGATGAGGTCGCTCTTCTCCACCGGGCCTGCCTCCGCGCCTAGACGAGCCCCTGTTCCCGCAGCTCCGCCAGCGCCCGGCCCGCTACCTCCACTGTCTGGTCGATGTCGTCGTCGGAGTGTACCGAGCTCACCAGGAACCGCGGCCCGCCGTCCACCCCATGGTTGTACATCGCCAGTGTGAGCTGGTCCTTCCGCACCGGGTCGGACACGGTCCGCTCCTGCTCCTCCGTCAGCACTACCTCGTCGTCGTGGGGATCCACCTCGACGCCCAGCCTCAGGAAGACCGCCGAGGCGACGCCTGTCGCGGTGCCCGTGATCTCCATCCGGTTCAGCAGCCCATTCAGGCCGTCCCTCAGCCGGGCTGCGGCGCGGTCGGCGTTCGCGTTGATGGGCTGCGTCTTCACCAGCTCCAGGGCCTTCTGTCCGGCGGCCGCCGACAGCGGGTTCGCGTTGAACGTGCCGTTGTGGCCGATGCGCGAGCTGCTGTTGAAGCCCGGCTCGTCCCTCAGCTGGATCATGTCGATGATATCGGCCTTGCCCGTTACCGCCCCGCCCGGCAGCCCGCCGCCGAGTATCTTCGCCAGCGTGCACATGTCCGGCGTCACTCCGTACAGCCCCTGCGCGCCTCCCTTCGACATGCGGAACCCCGTCACCACCTCGTCGAAGATCAGCACCACGCCGTACCGCTCCGTCACCTCGCGCAGCTCTCCCAGGAAGCTCGGCCTCAGGGGCGTGTCGCCCATGTGGGCCCCCGTCGGCTCGACGATGACCGCCGCCACGTCTTTGTCTCCCGCGAGCGTCCGCTCCACCAGCCCGATGTCGTTCGGCTCGATGGATATGACCGTGCTCGCCGTCTCCGCCGGGATGCCCCCGGCGGCCGGCTCGTGGCTGCGCACGTAGTCGTTCCAGCCGTGGAAGTGGTCACGGAACTTCAGCAGCTTCGTCCTGCCCGTGTACGCCCGCGCCATCCGGACCGCCATCATCGTCGCCTCGGTGCCGGAGCTGTGGAACCGCACCTTCTCCGAGCACGGGATGAGATCGCGCACCAGCTGCGCCCACTCGATCTCGATCTCCGTCGAGGCCGCGTAGTGCGTGCCCTTCGTCATCTGCTCCGTGACCGCCGCCACGATGTCCGGGTGGTTGTGGCCGAGAATCAGCGCGCCGTGGCCGCCCTTGTAGTCGACGATCTCGTTGCCGTCCACGTCCCACTTCCGCGACCCCTGCGCGTGGGTCACGAAATACGGGAACGGCTTCAGGTTGCGGGCGTCGTGCGTGACCCCGTTCGGGAACAGGTCCTTCGAGGTCGCATAGTACTCGGCGCTCTTCGGATGTAGGTCGATGTATGCCTGCTCGATTGGCGTGACCATGACGCCTCCTCTTACAATACTGGTTGACTCGAAAGTCCCATTATAGACGCACGGAGCCGCCCTTTCACCCTATGGAAATGAAGAGCTACCTCACAGACCTCGAATGCACCTTCTGCGGCAGCCGGTACCCCGCCGACCGGCCCATCAGGACCTGCACCGAATGCGGCAAGGTCCTCTACCCGCGCTACGACCTCGACGCGGCGCGGCGGTACTTCGACCGGGCGAGCCTGCCCGGCCGGCCACCGAACATGTGGCGATACTTCGAGGTCATGCCCGTCATCGACGAGTCCAACGTCGTCACCCTCGGCGAGGGCTTCACGCCCCTGCTCAGGGCCGAAAGGCTGGGCCGCGAGATGGGTGCGCCCAACATCCTGATCAAGGACGAGGGCGTGAACCCGACCGCCAGCTTCAAGGCCCGCGGCCTCTCAGCCGCAGTATCCAAGGCCCGCGAGCTTGGCCTTACGAAGCTCACCATGCCGTCGGCGGGCAACGCCGGAGGCGCGCTCGCCGCATACGCCGCCAGGGCGGGAATCGAGGCCCACGTCTACATGCCCAAGGACGTGCCCGAGGCCAACAGAGCTGAGGCCGTAACGGCCGGAGCCCACGTCACCCTCGTCGACGGCCTCATCTCCGACGCGGGCGCGATCTCCAGGCGCATGGCCGCCGAGCACGGCCTCTTCGACGTGTCCACATTGCAGGAGCCGTACCGGGTCGAGGGCAAGAAGACGATGGGCTACGAGCTCGCCGAGCAGCTCGGCTGGACCCTCCCGGACGCCATCGTCTACCCCACGGGCGGCGGCACCGGCATAGTCGGCTTCTGGAAGGCGTTCGAGGAGATGGAGCAGCTCGGCTGGACCGACGGCCAGCGCCCCCGGATGTACAGCGTCCAGCCCGAGGGCTGCGCCCCCATCGTCAGGGCCTTCCACCAGGGCAAAAGATTCGCCGAGCCCTGGCAGGACGCCCACACGCTCGCCGCTGGCATGAGGGTCCCGGCCGCCATCGGCGACTACCTCATGCTCGACGCCCTGCGAGAGAGCGGCGGCGGCGCGGTCGCCGTCACCGACGAGGACATACTCCAGTGGGTCCCGAAGGTATCCTCCCTCGAGGGCATCTTCGTCTGCCCCGAAGGCGCAGCCACCGCCGCAGCCCTCGCCAAGCTCCTCCAGGACGGCACAGTCTCCCCCAACGAGACCGTCCTCCTCCTAAACACCGGCTCCGGCCTAAAATACCTGGATGTATTAAAGTCGTGAAGGATCCTGGATCTACGTGAACGAAGCCTCTGCCCGCATAAAGATCAACAAGCTGCTCGAGGCCGCCGGGTGGCGCTTCTTCCCTCAAGGGGACGAGCCAGCCAATATCGTCCTCGAGCAGGGCGTCACTATCCAGCCGTCCGACCTTGACGCTCTCGGGGGTGACTTCGAGAGGGCGCGCAGGGGGTACGTGGACTTCCTCCTTCTCGACGACGGGGGATTCCCGCTGGTTGTCCTGGAAGCCAAGTCCGAGGACAAGAACCCGCTGACCGGCAAAGAGCAGGCCAGGCGGTATGCCCGGTCACAGAACTGCCGCTTCGTCATCCTCTCGAACGGCAACCTCCACTACTTCTGGGACCTCGCACGCGGCAACCCCCACGTCCTCACCGCATTTCCGACGCCGCACTCCGTTGCCGGGTACCGTCAGGTCACACCGAACCCACAGCGCCTGGTGGACGAGCAGGTTGGTGACGACTACATCGTCCTTACCCAGCGGCCCGGCTACGCGATGGAGGCGGCCTGGCGGAACGAGTCCGAGCGCCCCGCCTTCATCCACCAGAACAATCTGCGCTTCCTGCGCCCCTACCAGCAACAGGCCGTCAACGCCCTTCAGCGCACCGTGAAGGACGGCAAGGACCGCTTCCTGTTCGAGATGGCGACCGGCACGGGCAAGACCCTCACGGCCGCTGCCGTGATCAAGCTCTTCCTGCGCTCCAGCAATGCCCGGCGCGTCCTCTTCCTTGTGGACAGGCTCGATCTGGAGGAGCAGGCCAGGAAGATCTTCACCGCGCTCCTCTCCGCCGACTTCCAGACGGTCGTCTACAAGGAGAGGCGCGGCGAATGGCGCAGCGCCGAGATCGTGGTGAGCACCGTCCAGTCCCTGCTGTTCGGCAACAAGTACCAGGACATCTTCTCGCCGACGGACTTCGATCTCGTGATCTCGGACGAGGCCCATCGCTCCATTGGCGGCAACGCCCGCGCCGTGTTCGACTATTTCGTAGGCTACAAGCTGGGCCTCACCGCAACGCCGCGCGACTACCTCAGGGGGATCGACGGCGAAAGCCCGGCGGCGCGCGACCCGCGTGAGGTGGAGCGCCGCCTCCTGCGCGACACGTACCGCACCTTCGGATGCGAGAGCGGCGAGCCCACCTTCCGCTATTCCCTTCTCGATGGGGTCAGTGACGGCGTGCTCATCAACCCGACCGTGCTCGACGCCCGTACCGAAGTGACCACCAGGCTCCTCTCCGAACAGGGCTTCTTCGTATCCTTCACCGACGAGGGTGGTGATGGCGAGCAAGAGGAGGCATTCGGACACCGCGACTTCGAGAAACGCTTCTACTCCGGCGCAACCAACGAGCTCTTCTGCAAGACCTTCCTGGAGAACGCGCTCAGGGACCCCGTCAGCGGCGAGGTGGGCAAGTCCATCGTGTTCGCCGTGAGCCAGGACCACGCGGCCCGGCTGACCCAGATACTCAACGAGATAGCCCACCGCATGTTCCCGGGCCGCTATCGCTCCGACTTCGCCGTGCAGGTCACCTCGCAGGTGCAGGATGCCCAGCAGCTCGCGGTCGCCTTCGCCAACAACAACCTGCTCGGCTCCGGCAACTTCGACACCGCCTACCGGACGTCCAGGGCCCGCGTCTGCGTGACCGTCGGGATGATGACCACGGGCTACGACTGCCCGGACATCCTGAACCTCGGCCTCTTCCGCCCCATCTTCTCGCCCACCGACTTCGTCCAGATCAAGGGCCGCGGCACTCGTCCCCACGACTTCCGCGACGAGCTTCACGACCCCGCTGTTGCTGACGGCCTCGCCCAGCCGGGTAAGACCGTCTTCAAGCTCTTCGACTTCTTTGGGAACTGCGAGTACTTCGAGACGGAGTTCGACTACGATGAGGTATTGACCCTGCCCCGGCTTCGCCGCACCGCCGGCGATGACCCCAACGGCGGCGGTGACAGCGGCGACGACCCCCCAACCGTCTACACCGGCATCTACGAGCACTTAGGCGAGGACATACTGGAGTCGATCACCGAAGAGCCGGTCGGGACCCGGGGTATGAAGATCGACCGCATGCTCTTCGACCGCTTCGCCGACACCGTGCGCGAGGACCCCGCAATCGCCGAAGCCGTCGAGGCAGGCCAGTGGGATCGCGTCATCGACTACGTGAACCACGAGGTCATGGACAAGCCCGAGGAGTTCTACACCCTCGACAAGCTGCGCAGGGCAGCCGATGTAGACCGCCGCATTGCTCTCCGCGAGATCCTGGAAAAGATATTCGGCCTCATCCCTCGCTTCAAATCCAAGGACGAGCTGCTGGAAGAGGAGTTCGCCAAGTTCGTAGCCGACTACAGGCCCTCCTCGGCCGCATCCGTAATCGCCATCAAGACCTACTTCAAGGCATACACCACCGACGGATACACCCGCGACATCATAGACAAGCGCCAGTTCGCCCGGCTCGCTACCAATCCCGTCTTCGGGACCCAGGACTTCCGCGCCGTCCCCGATAGGTACAGACGCCTCGTGCCCGAATACATCAAGGACTACGTCTCTCTGAACCAGTTCGCGGCGTGAACTGTGATTCGCTTGATTGGGGGATGGTCTATGATGTGAAGATGCGCCTGCTCAGATCTCCCCTAATCATCCCAATCCCATAATCACACAAATCACAGTTCAGACAATGATCAATAAGGAGTACAAGTATTCAGAGCTGACAGGCAGGATAATCGGCTGTGCCATGACAGTGCATACTGCTTTGGGAAACGGCTTCCAGGAGGTGATCTATCAGAGGGCCTTGCAGATAGAGATGGGCGATCAGGGCATCTCATTCAGCCGCGAACACGAAATGCCCATCTTCTACAAGGAGCAGCAGATCGGCACGCGGAGGGCTGATTTCTTGGTGGAGGGGATAGTCTCTGTCGAGCTGAAGGCTATTGCCAAGCTGGAGGATATCCATCTGGCGCAGGCCATCAACTACCTGGAGGCGTACGATCTGGAAGTCGGACTGCTCATTAGTTTTTGCGCAATGAGCCTGGAGTTCAAGAGGGTAGCCAAGAAGATCTGAACTGTGATTCATATGATTATGAGATTGTCATGATTGGGGGAATCCTCTTCAATCATCCCCATCTCATCAATCAAGCGAATCACAGTTCAGACATCCGACCACTACGCCAACAATCCAGAATTACCAGTCCCAAATGCTAGACACCGACACCAAGCGCCGCATCGACACAGCCCGCGACATCCTCGTGGGCAAGGTGCCCGACCCCAAGAGCCAGGTCGAGCAGATCACCATCGCCCTCATCTACAAGTTCATGGATGACATAGACTCCGAGAGCGAGGAGCTGGGCGGCGAGCGCACCTTCTTCGCCGGGGAGTTCGCCCGCTATGGCTGGGCCAGGCTCATGCGCTCCGGCCTCGGCGGACACGAGACCCTTAACCTGTATGCCGAGGCTATCGACCGTATGCCCGAGAACCCAGGCATCCCGCCCCTCTTCCGCTCCATATTCGAGAACGCATACCTCCCATACCGCGACCCGGAGACCCTCCGCGCCTTCCTGAAAATCATCGACCAGTTCAGCTACGATCACTCGGAACGGCTGGGCGACGCCTATGAGTACCTGCTGCAGATCATGGGTTCACAGGGTGACGCCGGCCAGTTCCGCACCCCGCGCCACATCATCGACTTCATCGTCGCAATAGTCGACCCGCAGAAGCACGAGACCGTGCTCGACCCCGCCTGCGGAACTGCTGGATTCCTCATCTCCGCCTACAAGTACATCCTGGCGGCCAATACCGACGTGTAATTGATTAGCGGGATCAAGTTCTGGGAGGCGTCAGAGTGAAGGAGAATGGACGGGGACGCCGCTGAAAACAGCGCAGAGCCGATCCACCACAGGCTGGTCGCCTCCATTACGTTCCAACGTCCTGATTACGCTGGTGAAGGCTGAGAACGCATCGGCGCCCTCCACCGTCTTCGAGCAGTGCGATACCTTCCGTGCGATCACAGCCGGGCGGAGCGCTCGCTCAGCACGGTTGTTGGTCGGCTCAATGCGCGGATCGTCCAGAAAGCGCAGCAGGTTGCCCCGATCATCGTGCCAGCCCAACTCGTTCTGCAGCCGGTAGCTGTCCGCATCAGCCATCGGGCGGTCGCGGAGATGATAGCTCATCTCTCGCTTCAACCGTTCGGCCTGGACTTCAAAGTCCTCAGCCTCTCCTCGGTGATATGACTCCCGCAGGTCCATCGCGTCTCGCAAAAGCGCACTCAGACTCTTGCCGAAGCTGCGTCCTCTCCCTGTCTTGGTCTGGACCACTTCGCTGATCGAGCGCAGCACGTGCGCCAGGCATTTCTGCTGCCTCACCTCGGACAGCGCCTGAGCATCGTAGCTGCGGCCCCGGTCCGTCACCATCACCCCTCCATAGTCCGACGGGACCACCTCGCGCACCTCTTCGTTCCGGTGACGCGCACGGACCTGATACACCGTCGCCTCATCCGTCTCGAACGCCATCAGAAACGCACCCTCGCCTCCCACACGCCAGCCCGTGTCGTCGGTGTGGACGAACGGACTCGCCCGCACCGATGTCCGCAACCTGCGGTAGGCATCACCCACCGCACCCCTGGCACGACGCAGCGCGTCCTGGCTGATCGCTCCCTGGCTCACTCTCACCCCGGTCAGCGCTCTGAGAACAGCGGGAATCCTCCGTACCGGAACGCCCACCCCATAGTGCAGCACGTGGGCCGCAGCCATCATCCGCTTCCCCACCCGGTGCGCGCTGGCCCCGTACTGGTCCGGCGCTATGTCGGGATGCCGCCCTCGCACAGCCTTGCCGCACGACCGGCACCGGCATACCTGCACACGATACGCCGTTACCTGGGGACTTGGAACCGGCGGAAGGTCGGTCACGTAGGCAAGCCGCACTCCCTCATGTTCGAGGACGCCTCCACATCCAGGGCAGGTGTCCCCCGACACTGGCACGTCTACAACCGGCTCGGTGATCTCATCGGCGGACGGCGGCTTGCGGTAGCTGAACTGCCCCGTACCCGGCTTGCGGCCAGGACGCCTGGGCTTGCTGCTGCGCTTGCCCTTCGAGAATGGCGCCGCCTGCCGTCTGCCGCTCCGTTCGGACCCGGCAAGTTGGCTGTGCAACTCTTCGTTGGCCGCCGTCAGCCGCGCGACCTGTCCTTGCAGCCTCTCGACCAGGGCCATCAGTTCGGCGTGCTCAGAATCCGTCTTGCACATAGATAGAGTATAAGAACTTGCCCAGCCTCCCGCAACACCCATGTGATGCCATGACACCAACCCCGCTAATCAATTACACCGACGTAGACGGCAACACCACCCTGACGCCGGACGACAGGAACCGCCTTGCAGCGAACTTCACAGGATACGACATATCGCCCGACATGGTGCGGCTTTCTCGCGTCAACATGTACCTGCACGACTTCGCCGACCCGCACATCTCCGAGTACGACACCCTCACCAGCGAGGACCGCTGGGGCGAGCGGGCCGACGTCATCCTCGCCAACCCGCCCTTCATGTCTCCGAAGGGCGGCATCCGCCCCCACAACCGATTCTCCGTCAAGTCGAAGCGCAGCGAGGTGCTGTTCGTCGACTACATGGCGGAGCACCTGACGCCCACGGGCCGCGCCGGGATCATCGTGCCTGAGGGCATCGTATTCCAGAGCCAGAACGCCCACACGCAGCTCCGCAAGATGCTGGTGGAGGACTGCCTCGTCGCCGTGGTCTCTCTCCCCGCGGGCATCTTCCAGCCCTACTCCGGTGTCAAGACATCCATCTTGATACTCGACAGGTCCCTCGCCAGGAAGACAGACCGCATCGCCTTCTTCAAGGTCGAGAACGACGGATTCGACCTCGGCGACCAGCGCCGCCCCATCGACCGGAACGACCTGCCGCAGGTGCAGGCCGAGATCGCCGAATATCTTCGCCACTTACGGGAACCCAAGCGCACCACCTCACCAACCGTGGAGTCCGCCGTAGCCGAGACGAGGGCGGAGTACACGACGAGCTCGCCGAGGCTGGGGATGGTGGTCGAGAAGGCGAGGATTTCGGCGAATGGAGATTATGCCCTAAGCGGGGAGCGGTATCGGACGGAGCATTTCGTCCATTCAGACTGGCCTTTGTGAGAGTTGGAGAAGTCTTCTACCGGTTTGGAGAGACGGTCTCGCCAGAGACCCTAGATGGGCCAATGACCTATGTAGGCCTCCAGAACATTACTCAGGATAGCGGCCAGCTATCTGGGGATGTCACGATCGATGACCCGGCGAAGGTTAGGAGTCTGAAGAACGTTTTTTCCACTGGCGATATTCTCTACGGAAAGCTGCGCCCGAACCTCAACAAGGTCTGGCTTGCGGACAGAAAAGGCATTTGCTCGACCGATATATTCGTCATCCGACCACTGGATGGGCGTGTCGTACCGCGTCTATATGTCAATGCTTTCCGGAGCGCCCACTTCAACGATGCCGTATTGAGCCAGATCAAAGGGGCCCAACTTCCCCGTGTGGGATGGCAGTCGTTCGCTGACCTCGAAATTCCTCTTCCACCACTGGAAGTGCAGAAGGAGATCGTAGCTGAGATCGAAGGCTATCAGAAGGTCATAGACGGCGCCCGCGCGGTGATCGACAACTACCGTCCGCACATCTCCGTCGACCTTGACTGGCCAAAGGTGGCGATTGAAGAATGCTGTGCAGTGAATCCTCGCAAGTCTGAATTGGCTGCAGCGGATGGCGCGACGAGGGTTTCATTTGTGCCAATGTCCGATATGGGGGAACACTCCATGTACTTTGAGGCCAGAGATCACAAGTACCTGCAAGATGTTGGCTCCAGCTACTCGTACTTTAGGGATGGTGACGTCCTTATTGCAAAAGTGACGCCGTGCTTCGAAAATGGTAAGGCTGGCATCGCGAAGGACTTGATCAACGGAATCGGATTCGGTTCCAGTGAGTTCTATGTCTTGAGACCGACTGATTCTGTACTTCCTCAATGGGTTTATCTCTGTACAGCGACAGCCGCTTTCCGCGACTGGGCCAAGCCACAGATGACCGGAACCGGCGGACTGCAACGGGTTCCAAGGTCGGTGATCCAACAGCACCAGATCCCTCTACCACCCCTCGACACCCAACAGGCCATCGTAGCCGAGATCGAAGCCGAGCAAGCCCTCGTCTCGGCCAACCGGGAGCTGGCGGAACGGATGGAGAATAAAATAGCCGCAGCAACTGGCCGAGTCTGGTATGCTGCAACTTGAGGATTGTCGATAAGTACACTGGTCAACAACGGGTTCAGGAGAATGTCACCTATGCGAACCAAACCAAGTGCGGACCACAACAAGGTGATTATCGCTCTTAAGCGTTGCATTGTTGAAACGTTCGATGGATCCAAATGGCTGGAGCTTGGCTATCTCACCGACAGTGAACCGTTAATATCCCAACACCCACGTCTGCTGAGGAGCCTCTACTGGAATGACGAAGACTACGAAGGGAATGTCCTAAAGATGATTCCGCGCATCCTCAACAACGACCGCGATAAACTCCATATTGTTGAGGATTACGTTGGTCTTGATGAGTGGCTGAAGGATGCCGCCCCCAGTCTACATGCGGAACTCTACGATACAGGAGAGCTCGTAGCCTTGGACGATGTCGAGGAAATTGCAGACCAAATGGATATTGTCGAGTTGAACAGGCACGCAGCTAGGATTCGAAACAGTATCCGGGATGATCCAGAACAAGCAATTGGATCTGCAAAGGAATTGCTCGAGAGCGTTCTGAAAGCAATTGTAGGACAGGAAGGCGAACGGTCTAAAGACGACATACCAGACCTTCTCAAGCGAGCACAGCACGAGCTTGGCCTCAATCCGCAGCAATGGAACGTACCAGGCCAACACACCATAATGAGGACATTAAACAATCTGGGGCAAATAGTAATCGGTGTGGCCGAAGTGAGGAACCTATATGGCACCGGGCATGGTCGCTACAGATCAAAGGAACTCGAAATAGTACACGCGCGGTTGGTGGTCAACGCAGCAGTAGCTATAGCTTCGTTCTTGGTGGAGATAGCCAATGAACGTAAGAAGAGATCAGAGCCTAACGACCCTCCGTGGTAGCGGAGCTTATGCCACAAACACATTCATATCAACGATCCATGCTTCCTCACTTCACCTTCAATTCAGCCGCCTCTGCTCGGAGCTTTTCCGCATCCTCAATCGCGAGCAGGGCCTGAGTGACGCTGATGTGAGGCTTGAGCCTGTTGATGTCTTTGGCGATTTCGAAAGCGTTCTTCTCGGTGTACTTGTTCGTCATGAAGAATGCAGTCGAGATCCGCTCCACCGGTCGGGAGGCTTCCGTTGAGATTCTCTCAGCTATGAACTTAATCTCGTCCACGTATGCGGTCGGCCTCTCCAGAGCAACTCTGCCCCACTTTTCGAGGGTGAACGACGGTCCGTAGCCCAAGTGCGGCTCGACGTCCAGCCGCAGGCCTGCGCGCATCTCGGCCAACTCGCTTCTGAGGTCGAAGCTGAAAGGGCCGTGCTTGTAGAGGACGAACTGATACCCCAAGGGCACATTCAGAAGTTCCTGCAGGAACATCGCCGACTTCTGTATCTGGGTTTCACCAACCCAGCTCCCCGCCTTCCCCATCGCATCTACGAGGTAGCATATCAAGTCTTCGCGGTCAGGCCGGTCCAGCCGGTTCATGATTGTTCTCCTTCCCCATCTGGCGACAGGATAGATTGTTTCTCCGAGAGAATCCACTGCCTTGCATCATCTGCATGATCCGGGTTCATAAGAACGAATCCGACGTCAGCTACTGGTATGTTCCTGAGCGGGTCCGACAAAGCGTGAGATGATTCGACGTTTCCATCTCTGCCAACTACCGGGAAGTCGGTCTGCGCCTGGGACAGCGGATATGACCGGACCCTGACGTTCTCATCGCCATATTGACGCACACATGCCGCTGCAACCGCACTCAGGGGGTCGCTACTTGCTTTCTTGTCTGTCAGGGTAGGGGAGTACACCACCTTGAAATGCTTCCGATGGATGATGCGGCAGGCTTGCTTGTGACCTCGAGCTCTCGAACATGCCCCAGCGTCGGCAATCGCCTCAAGCACCCGGTTGTCATTGTGCCGTAGCAAATCCTCCGTTTCCACAGGGAATTGGCCGTCAGGAAGCCAATCCTTGAGGAATTCCTCAAGGTGAAGGTCATACGCTGCCCTCACGGGGTGGTAGTACACCTGCATGAACATGAAGTACCGCGCCAGCAGGAGGGCCTCACTCGAATGGATGCCACCGGACGCAATCCCAAGGGTTGGTTCATTGGACAGTTGACCCGATGGCAGGACCCGCATACTGTCCACAAGACGGTAGTGGTCGAATCTGCCGTACGCCACGCCGGCGTGATGGGAGTCTCGCAGGAGATAGTCCATCCTGTCCGCACCAAGCGCGTCGCTGCCGATTATCTTGTACAGGAGCATTTCCCAGTCTGAGAATTCTTCGTGACTCCCCTCCCAATCCCCCTAATCCCCCACAATCACAGTTCAGATAATCCCACGCTGCGCCCCAAGCCTGGCTCTCCTCAGCTTGGCTCTCCTGAGCCTGTCGAAGGGCAGAAGGCGCGAGGGCAACTGAACCGTCGTTACCATGAAAATAGCCGCCCAACGCCCAACGCCGTCATACCGGCTTTCGCCGGTATCCAGTCCCTACACCTTGGATTTCCAGTCTACGTTGAATCGATAGGGAGCCCACATTTTCATCCCCTTATGTGGCCTTCGCGAGGCCATGGTGATTCCCGTGGAGACGGGAACCCATCCCCGGCTCCCCAATCCTGCCAATCACCCAAATCACCAAAATCACAGTTCAGACAATCTCCCTCTTGACAACCACCCGATCCTTCCACATAATAGAACGCATGTCCGATACCAGCACGCAGACCACAGAACCAACAACGGAGCGGAAGCCGCCCACACTCGCCGACATCGTCCGCGAGAAGACCGACGACGGCAAGCGCATCATCGACTTCTTCCTCGATGTCATGGAGGACAGGATCGACGGCGCCGAGCTATGCCACAGGATCGACGCCGCCAAGCAGCTCGAAAAGCACAAGTCCAAGGCCGCCGCCAAGTTCCTTGCCAAGTACCGCGGCGTCTCATGCGGTCACTCCATCGATGGACGCCCCGACCCGGCCGACCCCTGCTCCGCCGAGGAGAGGAGCCTGGTGGCCGTGACCCTGAACGCCCCGGCCACCCTTACGCGAGACTTCCTCACTGTGCTCTCTGGGATAGACGAATTCCTCATGGCCAGGCTCATCCGAGCCCAGACGGCCGACGGCGTCACCGTCATCGAGTTCCTCGACGACGTCATGCAGGACAGGAACGACGGCTTCAAGACCCACCACAGGATCGCCGCCGCCAAGGAGCTCATCGTACACATAGTCCGCGACGAGCAGCCCGCCCCCCACCAAATCGTCATTCCCGCGAAAGCGGGAACCCATCCCGCTCACCCCGAGCCTGCCGAAGGACAACCCACTTCCGTTCGCCCTGAGCTTGTCGAAGGGCCTGTCCTGAGCACCGTCGAAGGGTCTGAGCTCGTTGCAGGCTCCGTTCCCGCTGAGCCCCGCCAAATCGTCATTCCCGCGGAGGCGGGAACCCATCCCCCTGACCCTGTCCTCAGCACCGCCGAAGGATCCGTTCACCCTGAGCCTGTCGAAGGACCTCGCCCTGAGTTCACCGAAGGGCCCGCAGACAGCTCATCCGTCGTTCCCGCCAAGGAGCCCGCCGAAGAACCCGCGCTCCCCTCCCTTCCCCAACTAACAACTAAAAACCAACAACTAAAAACCCTCCCCGCCCGACGCACCCGAACACAACGCCGCAGGGACGGAGCCGCCAGGGCCGCCATTCGCAGAAAGGCCCTGGGGTCCGAGCGCATAGAGGAGGAAAAGGACGAAAAACCCGCACCCGTGGAGCTCACCATCGCCGAGCGCAGAATCAAGGAAAGACTCGAACAGCACTGGCACGAGCCGGACCCCTATGGCGCGCCCATCGACTCCACACACCCCGGCCGCTCGCCCCCCTGGTGAACGCGACCCGACTGGCACAACTGAATAGCGAGCGTGGAAGGGGGCTCTTACCCCCCCCTCTCCCTTGATGGGAGAGGGCTGGGGTGAGGGTGACTCCCCTAGTGCGGCCCGACACCGCGTAGCGCGGCTCTGTAGGGGCGGGTTTGAAACCCCATCTGCTCCAACTAATTCACTTTTGAGGTGTTTGTGGAGCGTCTGGAGCATTTGCGTTTAGCATATCGAGGGGTGCGCATGAGCGCCAGTCCGGGTGGTGCAGGCAGGATTGTCTCGACGGGTATGCTTGGGGCGTGGATGAGCATTCTACGGGAAGGTCGAATGAAGCCCAGCTCACGCCCTCGCTCCACGAAGATCTTCACAGGGTCCCTGCCTTCATAGGCATACTGTGGCGCATACTCGACCAGCAGGCCGATGGACACCTCGAACGGGTCCACCCCGGCCCTGTGGGCTATCTCAAGCCGCATCGACTGAAGAATCTGCGAGATTATCAACGTCGCCCATATCTGTTGCTGGATCACCACCAACTTGGCGGACCACAGAAGACGCAGCTTGAGGTGTTGCTTGACCAACTTGAGCGCCATCTCGATGTCCCACCTGCGAGCGTAGACCTCGGCCATCGCTGCAATCGGGAATGTACGAGTGTCCTGAACGTTGGTGATGTAGCGGCGCAACGTATTGCCCTGTCTGAAAGTCACCAGCCGAACCGCGCGCTTGGCCCGGTTGGAACGGTGGACGCCCAGCCACACGAGGCCATCGAAGACGTCGCCCCGATGATAGAAGGTATGGATTACCTTGTAGCTGGTCTTGGCTCGTAGCCTGCTCAGCCAGTGGTAACCCCTGTCTGTGAGCCAGTCGAACCAGGCGAAGCCGAAGTATCCCAAGTCTGCCACCACCAGTGTTCCCGTCGGCAACTCTGCGACCAAATCTCGCGCCAACACCTTCTCGTTCTGCTGCGGGTTCGGCTGAAACTTGACGGTCCTCCACTGCTGGCGTCTCACGTCGAACGCGCCAGCCAGCTTGCCAGGGAGCAGACGGCTGTCGCCTTGGGGAATCTCTCTCAGAGTGGGCATCGTTCTCGACATGGCGTCCAGTGTACTCTCGTCTATGCACACCACGCCCTCGGCGAATGGCGCCAGCTTCTCCGTTACCACACCCTGCAATCGTTGTGCCAATACGCCGCTGATCTGCTCGAAGAGTCTCTCCAATGGCTTGGTTCCCGCGCTATGGAGCCTCTTGTAGACCGCCTGGTCTGTAACCGGGAATCGGGGGAAGAACCAGAGTCCGCGTTCCGAGATAAGACGCCACACGGCCAGTTGGCTTTCAAAGCCTCTCAATACACAGACCAGCAGTCCCGCCCAAAGAGCCATTGCGGGCAGGACGCGCGGCCTGCCAGGGCCCTTGCGACTGTGGTCTGGCTCCATGTCCTTCAAACACTGCTGAAGAAACTCCTCTATGCTCCCGATGGTGGCTGTATCGTCCCCGGTACTGGTGGACATTTCGCTCTGTCCCTCCTTTGGAGTAGTCTTATCCTTATACTATCCAAAGGAAGACTACTCAAAGGAAAGGACGGTTCTTTTTATCAATTAGTTGGAGCAGATGACCCACGTGTCCGCCCGCCCGGCAGCGAGTGATCGGACGGCAGTCGAACTCCGAGGGAGGTGCAAGACTCACCCTCAAGCGTCAAAGCCCTCTCCGCTTGGAGGGTGTTGGTCAGCCGGACTATTCGGCCGGATCAGAAGAGCCGGTCTTTCCAACGCCTGCCAGTTCCCTGAGCAGGTGCCGTTCTTCCTGGCTCTCCCTGATGGTCTGGGCCAGCGCGTCGGGGTCCGGCCAGAAGTCCCTGATTCGTGCGAAGAGGCGGTCTTGAATTGCCATCGTCCCCGGCTGACCCGCCAGGTTTGTGAACTCGCCCGGATCGCTGGCCAGGTCGTACAGCTCGAATTCCGGCTCCTCAAGATGCGTATAGCTGAGCTTCCAGTCGCCCTGCCGGACCATGGCCTGGGGCCCCTCGGGCCCGTGGGCGAGGTGCTCGCAGAATACCTCGTCTTTCCACTCCGCGTGTTCGCCCGACAAGTACGGCAACAGGCTGTCGCCGTCCATATTCCTCTCCTTGGGGTCGATCCCTGCAATGTCCATCATCGTGGCCACTATGTCGACGTTGGAAGTGGGGCCGCGCTCCCACCTGCCTTCCGGCAAATGGCCGGGCCACGACATTTGCAGTGGGACGCGGGCCGACTGCTCATAGACACATCTTCCGCCACAAACCGTGTTCACCCGCCATCTCGCCGTGATCGGAAGTATGAACAATCACGGTGTTGTCCGCCTGGCCGGTCTTCTCGAGCGTGTCGAGGATGCGCCCGTACACAGAGTGGCCTAATGACCCTGGCGAAGTCGTCTAATGTTCCTGATCATTTACAGGCGGCGGGGGGACGGTTATGGACCATGGGGGACCAGAAATGCACGGTACATCTTCTAACTCAACTTCCGGTGGCAAGGGGACAAGCCTGACGCCAAGATCGTCTTGGGTACTGAAATTGGCCAGATACTCACTCGCCATATATATCTCCCCATCGGTCGTTGGAACCCCCCAGCCTCGCGGTGGGTAGCCGTTTTCGTCGTACTCGATGGGTGGGTCAGCTATCCAGTGCCGCCCGTCGAAAATGGTGTCTTGGACACCGCAGAATGTGAAAAATGTATGGGGAAATGACTCGTTTCTCATTGCCTTGGGGTAGCGCGGCGCAGGTTTGGAGTTGGTGGTATTACGTCCGCCGCCAGGGTAGGCGCCCACTTCGCCGTAGAAGCTCCATGGTTTCCAGGCGTCAGTGACTAGCGCTGGTAGGCTGGCATCGGCCCCGATGCGTCCGTCGTACTCGGCAACCCGCTCCTGGTGCGCCGTCTCTAACGCCTTTCTGAGCGCAGACATCTCCACCACCGGAGCTGGGCGTGGCAGATGGTCCTCATCTGGTCCTTCGCTCACCCACAAGGGTCTTGAAGGATTAGTGGCGAACACAGTGCCGTCCTCGTGCCGCTGGACGTCCCAAAAACTCACTACGCGCCACAACGCGGATGAGAGGTCTATCGACGGCCCAATAAGAATGACGTGCTCCCTGCCAGAGAATGCGAGGTGGATGCGCCTCTCCCACAGGAGTCTGTGCTGTTCCACGATGTCCTGTTCCGCAACAGCAGTCTCCGAATCACTATCTCTACCGTCAAAGTACTGTCACTTCAACAATAGAGCGGTAATGGTGGGCGGGCCGGAGCCGATTAGGTAGGCGTTTACGCGTATGTCAACGTAACAATTGAAGGCCAGGACGGTCATCGTGGTTGGCAATTCTCTCCGCTCCAGGATGGACAACGGGCGGAAAGGATCCCCGGAGGTACATCGAACTGTACCGGGGAGGTAGGTGCCGCGTACTACCAGGTGGGTAACCCAGGTTAGAGGGTCGCCATCGAGCATCTCGCGCACGGTCGAAGGGGTACTGGCATCGCCCAAAGAAGGATGCCCAAGACTGAAGTCGATGGACGGCGCCTCCGGGTCACAAGGGTCAACACTTGAGTGAGGCACCGGTGTGCAAGGGGGGATCTCTTCAATACGATAGCGGGCTTGTAGGTGGAGCACCCGCCCGGTGTTTTCGTCCACGACGAGGCGGTTGCCTAGGGGAGACTGTAGCTGGATCTCCACTTCATCCTCGTCCATTCCCATTTCAATCCCCAAACAAGGAATGGGATAGGTGGACGCGTTCAATCCTACAAAGTCCGGCGCCTCACGCACAATGATCCGCGGGGAATTGCCGCAAGAGTCGACGAAAATCCGTAGTCGGTCGGGGCTCTCGAGCCATCCATATACGACTTGCTTGCTGCTCGGCAAAGGGCCGTCCCTAAGGTGATTCCAGACCATCAACCCTATGATTCCCATGAATCCCAAGAGCACAGCGCCAAGCAGTGCTCTCTTGGGGTGATCTATGATGAATGCCATGTTCCCCTCAAGTCGCGATCCTCGTGGGCGTCGATCCACCTAGCTATAGTTTGCACTTCCCTCGATCTTGGGCCATTGGAGTATTGTAACGACCCACGAATCTATAAGAAGCGGGTGAACACCTCGTTGCCCAGCAGCCTCCCCCTGGGCGTGAGGACGATCCTATCGTTTCCCGCCTCCAGCAGACCGTCGTCCTCCAGCTCTTCGATGATTTCGCCGTATACCTCGCCCGGCGTTCCTCCGAAGCGGGCGGTGAACACGGCCGGCTCTATGCCCGTATCGAGCCGCAGGCCCATCATCATCGTCTCGGCCATCTCCAGCCGGCGGTCGACCGGTTCCGCAGCCTCGACGACCGGGACGCCGTCGAAGACCCGCCCGCCAGATTCACGACCTGATTGAGGCGGGCGGCGTGACAGACTGCTTCCAGGGGTATGGCGGTGCATCTTGTCGGGGATGGGTTCCCGCCTTCGCGGGAACGACGGCGGTGGAATAGGGCTCCCGCCGGGCTGTGGGCGCGGCTCGCCGGACTCCAGCCTGCGGATGTACTCCCTGGGCGATCTGAGGTTGTGGAAGCGGTGCCCGTCCAGGTACGAGTGTGCGCCGGGGCCCACGCCCAGGAACGGGCGATTGCGCCAGTACAGCAGGTTGTGGCGGCTCTCCCGGCCCGGTATGGCCCAGTTGGAGATCTCGTAGTGCCTGTACCCGGCCTCGGCGGTCTGCACCTCGGCCATCAGGTACATGTCGGCTGCCAGGTCGCCGTCCGGTACGAGTATCCTGCCCGCAGCAACGTCGCGCTCCATCGGCGTGCCCCCCTCGAGGGTGAGGCAGTACATCGAGATGTGGCTGGGCCGCATACCCAGGGCCGTGGCTAGGGTGGCGCTCCACTGCTCAAGCGTCTGGTCGGGCAGCCCGTACATCAGGTCGATGCTCACGTTGTCGAAGCCCGCACTCCGCGCTGTCGTGAAAGCCTCTAGCGCCTCGCGTGCGGAGTGGCGGCGCCCCAGGAGCCGCAGCAGGTCGTCGTCCAGGCTCTGCACGCCGATGCTCAGCCGGTTGACGCCTGCCTCCAGCAGCGAGGCTAGCTTCTCCACGTCCAGGTCGTCCGGGTTCGCCTCAGCCGTAATCTCGGCGTCGCCCGCAAGGCCGAACGATCCCCGAACGGCGTCGAGCAGCATGCCTAGGCTGCCCACTGGCAGGTAGGATGGCGTGCCGCCGCCGAAGAACACGGTGTCGAGCGTCGGCCCGCCCAGGACCGCGCCCCAGAGCTCGATCTCCGACCTCAGCGCGGCCAGGTAGGGCTCCATCTGGCTCTCTATGCCCGCGTAGGTGTTGAAGTCGCAGTATGGGCACTTGGTCGCGCAGAAGGGTATGTGGACGTACAGCCCCTCGGGCCGTGATGTGTCGAAAAGCATGTGCTTCGACGCCCTCCTATCCTGCTACACTATGCGCCATGGAACGGTGGCACTTCGAACGCCTCGTGGTCGAGGCCTTCCGGCAGATACCGGACGAGCTCAAGGCCTACCTCGACAACGTCGACGTGGTTGTCGACGACATGCCGTCCTGGGAACAGATCGCAGGTCACCAGATCGAGGAGGGGGAGTACCTGCTGGGCCTCTACGAGGGTGTCCCCCTCACCGACAGGGACGAGTATGGCATGGTCCTCCCCGACAAGATTACCCTCTTCCAGGAGTCTATCGAGTCCGTGTGCTCCGACCGGGACGAGATCGTGGAGCAGATCAGGCTGACCGTCGTCCACGAGGTCGCCCACCACTTCGGCATCGACGACGACCGGCTCCACGAGCTGGGCGCCGGCTAAGGCAACCCGGACTGTATTAGAGTTACAACCTTCACTCTGAGTCAAGCTGGTGCATCAGGAGCCCTCTCGGACGACCTCCCGGTCACCTCGGTAGCCTGGAGGCTAGCTCCACGAAGTCGTCCACGATGATGTCAGGCTGGTACTCCGAGTCTTCCGTGGGAAGCCCGTACCTGTTGACGTAGGCCGCTCTGAAGCCGCACGCCTGGGCGCCCAGGATATCGAACGAGTGCGCGGCAACCATCATGATCTCAGGTGGCTCGCATCCCAGCCGCTGTACGGCTTTGCGGTAGATCCCTGGGGAAGGCTTGAATGCGCCGACCTGGTCCACGGATATTATGAAGTCGAACCCTATCGGGACGTTGTTGCGCAGCAGCTCTTCCAGGTACCACTGTTCCCCGTTCGAGAGTGCGACCAGCTTGTAGCGCCCCGCCAGCTTCTCCAACCCTTGAATGGCGTCGCCGAAGGGCTGCAGCCCCCTGTAGGCCGTCATGAACTCCCGGACCGCTTCGTCGGTGTATCCGACGTCGTGCTTCTTCAGGCAGTAGACGAACGCACGGCGGCAGGTCTCTAGGTAGCCGCTGTGTCCCAGCATCAACAGATTGTCCTGGTACTGCTCGATGCGCTGACGGTCCCGCCACTCGGCGTAGAACGCTTCGCCCGACATCCTTGAGCCATGCGCCGCCAGGAAGTCTCCGGCTGGACCGGTCAGGCTGCCCGAGAGGTCCATCACCGTCCCGAAGATGTCGAACGCAAGGTACTTCACCCGACCAAAGGGCCCGTCAGCCATTCCATAGTCCTCCCAAGTGGACATGGCCCTCTCCGAACCGCGTTTCTACCCTGGACTTGACGAGAAGGCTAGACGCGATTTGCGGCCGAGCGCGATCGTTCGCCCTGAGCCTGCCGAAGGGGCAGTTCTCCGCCATGTGGAGTCGGCCCCGTAGACCCCTAGCCCCCGGCAGCGGCCGAGCGAAGGCCCGCAATCGCCTGGGCGACGCAACCGCCGCCATACACCGCCGAGCCCGCAACCAGCGCGTCGGCCCCGGCGGCGGCCGCGATACCAGCCGTCGCGGGCCCGATCCCGCCGTCCACCTCGATCTCGGCGGCCAAGCCCCGCTCGTCCAGCGTCGCCCGCATCTGCGCTATCTTCGGCACAACCGACTCGATGAAGGTCTGGCCCGCGTACCCGGGGTTCACCGTCATCACCAGCACCATAGCCAGCTCCGCCAGCACCTCGTCGACCGCCGACGCCGGCGTGCCCGGGTTAATGGCGACGCCCGCCCGCATCCCGGCGTCCTTCACCTGCTGGACCGCGCTCGCCAGCTCCACGGGCGACTCGGCGTGCACGGTCATCACGTCCGCCCCCGCCGCGGACAGCTCGTCCACGAAGTTCTGCGGCTCCATGACCATCATGTGAACGTCCAGGGGCAGCGACGTCCGGCCCCGTATCGCTTTCACTATCATCGGCCCGAATGTCAGCTGCGGCACGAAGCGGCCGTCCATGATGTCGATGTGGATGCCGTCTGCGCCGCCTGCCTCGGCCTCGGATATCTGGTCGCCCAGCGCCGCGAAGTCCGCCGACAGGATGGACGGCACTATCCTGATGGCGCGCTCAGCCACCTGTCTCTGCCTCCAGCGCCCGCTCGGCGGCCTCGATTGCCTGCTCGACCTGGGCTGACGCGGCGCCACCGGGAACGTCCCTGGCCTCTATAGACGAGTCCACAGTAATCTCCAGCACGTCCTCGCCGAAGAGGTCGGAGAACTGCCGGTAGTCGTCCATGGACAGGTCGGACAGCGTCCTGCCCGTGCTGGAGGCGTGGATGGAGAGCCGCGCCGACACCCCGTGGGCCTCCCTGAACGGCATTCCCCTGGCGACGAGGTAGTCGGCGATGTCGGTCGCCAGCACGTGGCTGGCCTCGGCGGCCCGGCGGAGCCTCGCCTCGTCGAGCTCCAGCGACTCGTACATGCCCGTCATCACCCTGAGCGTGCCCAGCAGCGTGTCCAGCGTGTCGAAGAAGCCCTCCTTGTCCTCCTGCAGGTCCCGGTTGTAGGTGAGCGGCAGCCCCTTCAGCACCGTGAGCAGCGAGACCAGGTTGCCGATGACCCGGCCCGTCCTGCCCCGCGCCAGCTCCGCGAAGTCCGGGTTGCGCTTCTGGGGCATCATGCTGCTGCCCGTCGTGTACTCGTCGGGCAGCCGGACGAACGCGAACTCGTCCGACGTCCACAGCACAAGCTCCTCGCCCATCCGCGACATGTGGACCGCGCAGGTTGCCGCCGCCGCATGAAAGTCGAGCAGGAAGTCGCGGTCCGAGACGGCGTCCATGCTGTTTGCGCTGATCGCCCCAAACCCGAGCTCCGCAGCCACCGACTCACGGTCGATGGGGTAGGGGACCCCCGCCAGCGCGCCGCTGCCCAGCGGCATCACGTCGGTGCGGCGCCTCGCCTGCCGAAACCGCTCGGCGTCCCGCCCCAGCATCGAAAAGTAGGCGAGCGCGTGGTGGGCGAAGTAGACGGGCTGGGCGCGCTGGAGGTGGGTGTACCCGGGCATCACGACCGTGGCGTGGGCCCTTGCCTGGGCTGCCAGCGCCCGGCGCAGCGCGTGTATCTCGGCCAGCACGTCGTCGATGGCCGCCATCACGTAGAGGCGCATGTCGGTCGCGACCTGGTCGTTACGGGAGCGCGCCGTGTGAAGGCGACCCGCCGCGGCGCCGATCTTCTCGTGAAGACGGCGCTCGATGTTCATGTGGATGTCTTCGAGCTCAGGCCGCCAGGGAAAGCTGCCTGACTCTATCTCTTCGCGGATCTCCCGAAGGCCCGCCACGATCGCGTCCGCGTCCTCGGGGGTGATGATCCCCTGGCGGGCCAGCATCCGGGCATGAGCTATCGACCCGGCGATGTCCTGCCGGTAGAGCCGCCTGTCGTAGTGGATCGAGACCGTGTAGTCCGAGGCCGTGTCCATAGTCTACAGCATCAGCATCTCGACGCTCTTCAGCTTCCCGGTCACAGGGTCGACGTCGAACCCCAAAGACTCCAGGGCCGTGACGCCCATTATCGCCGGGTCGTCCTCTTCCCCGAATATCACCCCCGCCGCTCCAGCAGCGCCGTTGTAGTGCATGGTTACATTTCCGACATCACGTGTTACGACGCCGCCCAACCCGCGGAACTTCTTCTTGCCTATCCGACGAATGCCCAGGCTCTCCAGCAGGCTTGCGGGCAGCATGCTCAGCGTCGCCCCGGTGTCCACCAGCGCCCGGACACTCTCGCTGACGTCCGGGGTCGAAGGGTTGGATACCCCGACGTCGACGTAAATGAACCCCATCCCTAATCTCCTCTCTTCGCCACCAGGAAACGCCTCCGCAGCGTCACCACCTTCTCCCCGTGCTGGTTGAAGGCCCGGCTCTCCATGTACACGATACCCCTGTCGGGACGGCTCCGCGACTCCCGCACCTCCAGGATCTCGCTCTCGCCGTATATCGTGTCGCCCTGGAATACCGGCGCGTCGTGGGTGATCTTCTCGTACTCTAGGTTGGCGACCGCCTTGCCCGACGTGTCCCGCACGCTCATCCCCACGAGCAGGCTGATCACCAGCGGTCCCACCACCAGGATCTTCCCGTGCTGGTGGTCCTTCATGTAGTTCTCGTCCGTGTGGAGCGGGTTGGTGTTCATGGTCAGCAGCGAGAATATGTGGTTGTCCGCCTCGGTGACCGTCTTGCCGGGCCAGTGCCTGAACACGTCCCCGACCTGGAAGTCCTCCAGGTAGCCGCCGAAAGTGTCCCGCGCGTCGTGAATCATGTGTTGAACCCCTCACGCCATCTCGTTCCAACTACCCCACCCATCACTCCCGCCCCCATACATCATCCCCGCTCCCATTCGTCATTACTATGAAATGAACCGCACGCCCCCACACCGTCGTTCCCGCGCAGAGCCTGCCCCCGTGCAGACGGGGGCGGGAAGCCATCCCCGACCCGCATACATAGGGTGGCCTTGCCACGACAACTTGGCATCACCCGCTCCGGGACGAGTCCTGGTCCGCCCTCCAGTCGCGGATGGTGGCGATGTCCAACTGGCTGTGGCGTTCGAATTATTCTCCGTAGACCTCGAAGTCGAAGGACTTGAATGTTCGGCCTGGTTCCAGCCCATATGGGCTATGAGGCTTTGGTCATTCTCATTTGATTCGGGTTCTCAGATGATTCCTGTGCGTTGGCAGGTGTTCTTAGCCTTAATCAGAACAGCCGAGCCAGAACCGAACGAGTTGGTAGTGTGAGGTCGTGCTGGCATCCGCCAGCCCGTGGCTGATGGTTAAGACCATTCCCGCAGGAGGCCAGGCTTCCCGTGGAGGCGACTCGGGTCTACCTACTCCACGATCCTGATCGTGGCCGAGTCTCGCAAGACGACCGATTCACTGCTTCCAGGGTTCCAGACCTGGACGTACAGAGAGAGCACTACGTCCTTGGGTATCCCGGTCGTGAGCGACTCGTCAGGTACCCAGTCCAAGTGATACACCGAGAGTCCGTCCAGGTCCACTCCAATGGTGTTGGTTTCTATCTGCTCGGCTGTCTGAGGCCACTCATCTCCGTTGGCGTCTATGTACCAGAAGAAGTCCACCTGTCCGAACAGCGGCGCGGCCCCGGTGACCGTCCCGACGAACTTTGCGCCCGTCGTCCGCATGGCGTCCGGCCCCGTGATCTCCAGCGTCATGTCTTCCGCCGCACAAGCCAGCGAGGCGACGGCGAACAGCGACACAAGCGTGGCGGTCAGTAGTTTCTTCATAGGATTCCTCCATTCGCGGGCATTATACCAAAACCATCAGTTACAGCAGGGGCTATACGAAGAGCGGCGTGGCGCCGCGCACCGTCATGGCTCTGAGGGCATGGGCGGAGAATTCGAGCATACAGCTACCAATGGGTCCTGCCGGAGGCCGCTAGACACGGGACGTAGGCCAGGGGACGCCTACTGCCGCCGGTACGAAGAACCCTGCCTGCGCCCCACGTTCTTCGCCGATATACCCAGGACGCGCAGGAAGCCCTCGGCGTCCGCGTGGTCGTAGGAGCCCATCGCCTCCATGGACGAGTCGTCCGTGTAGAGAGAGTGAGGCATGGCCTCGGGGGTGTCCTCTGCCGACTCGAAGTACAGCTCGCCCCTGTACATCCTGACCGAAATGGTGCCCGTGCACAGCTCCAGCATTGGCTGCAGGGCCGCGAGCGCGGAGGTCGTCGTCAGGTCCAGCCAGTAGCCCTGGTATATCTGGACGCTGATCGTCTTCGAAATCTGCTCGAACCACTCCGTCGCACGCCGGTCGAGCACGAACTGGAGCAGGTACTCGTAGCTGCGCCCCAGGAGCTCCATGCCCGGCGCTTCGTATATTCCGCGCGACTTGATCCCCACGAACCTGTTTTCGACGACGTGTGTGCCTATACCGACGCCGTGCCGTCCAGCGACGCTGTTCGCCTCCTCGAAGATTGCCACAGGGCCCAGCGCCTTCCCGTTCAGCGCGACAGGCACCCCTGCCTCCCATCGAACGGTCGCCGTCTCCGGCGCGTCCGGCGCGTCCCAGGCCCACACGCCCATTCCCGGCTCCACGAAGTATGGCGGCAGGGTCACGTCCTCCAGGTCGCCCGCCTCGTGGGTCAGCCCCAGGAAGTTGGCGTCGGTGGAGTACCTGGACTCGGCCGCCGGCCTGATCGGTATCTCGTTCGCCTCGCAGTAGTCCAGCATCTGCTGGCGGCCCGGGAACTCCGACACGTACTCAGGGTCCCGCCATGGCGCGTATACGCTGACCCCGGGCGCGAGCATGTTGGTAGCGAGCTGGAACCGGACCTGGTCGTTGCCGCGACCGGTAGCCCCGTGGAACAGCACCTCGATGCCCCGCTCTTCCAGCTCGGGCAGGATGGCCGCGACCGTAACCGGACGCGCGATCCCCGTGGTATTCCAGTAGCCGCCCTCGTATCGGGCCTGGGCCTGGATGACCTTGAGGCCTGCCTCGGCCAGCGGCTCCTTGCCGGGGACTATGGCCGCGTCAGCCGCTCCGCTCCCGATCATCCTGTCGGCTATCGCGCCGATATTCTCCTCGTCCGGCTGGCCCAGGTCGACCGTGAAGCCGTGGACCTTCAGCCCCTTCTCGCGCAGCCAGTGGGTAGTCGTGCAGCTGTCCAGTCCACCCGACACCGCGCCGCCTACGACCGTCACGCCTTTGTCCTGCAGTTCACGCCAGTTCATGGTCGTCTTACTTATCCCTCGCGGTCAGACTGTCGTACAGAAACTCAGGAGCGAAGTCCCCCCCCCCCCCCCATCCTTCCAACTTATCGTACTTATCGTATGAACTCGTTGCCCTAGTACTGCTTCAATCTAAATATGACAGAACCCTCGGATTGCCGTCATTCCCGCGAAGAGCCTGCCCCCGAGCAGTCGGGGGCGGGAACCCAGAGGGGCGGGGGGCTGGACGTTCGCCAAAACTACCTTGAATCGATACTAGGTTCGAGATTGCCATTGGTTCGGATCTCGACCGCTATGGAAGACTGCCATTACGACGATTGCTTCTTCGTCCAAGACATAGAAGACACCATATGGAAAGCGCCTTATCAGCGCCCGGCGTACGTCCTCGTAAACGACAGGATATGATTTCGGGAACTCTCTTATCCTATCCAGCGCCTCCTCGATGCAGATGAGGAAGTCAGCCCCCAACCCCCTGCGTATACCTTCGTACCAGCCATAAGCATCTACCAAATCCAGTTCCGCTCCTACGCGGAACCGAACCGTGCGAATCACTTCTTCGCCTGGAGCCTATCCCTAATCGACTCCCAAGTGGCCCCGCTTTCCTGCGATGACCTATGCGATTCGAGGCGTCTGTCCAACTCCTCTCTTTGAGCTTCAGTTATTTCTAAGGATTCCTGTTCAGCAGCGATACTGGCCCAGACCTCTTCGACAAGCTGAATGCGTTCGGCAAGACTCAGTTCTTCGATGTTCAGCCGGTCCGACAACTGAGTCATCTCTCAACCACCCCCTGCCAAGTGTGTTCCAACTCTCTGTCCTGCGATTCACGCCAGCCCACTGGTGGCATCACTTGGCCTTCACGCTGAGACTATCGTAAAGGAACTCGGGAGCGAAGTCCGCCCCATTCCTCCAGCATATCGTATTGAGCTCCCGGTTGAGCTCGACGGTCTCGAAGAGGTCCTGCTGCGTGAGTGGGTCGAATACCTCTCCCCACAGCTCGGCTTCCAGGTCGACCTCTCCTTCCTCCCATCCTCGAACCTAAGCCACAATCTGTAGCCGGACACATGTCTCATATCGGCAAGACGCGGAATCATGGCACCTCACCTCCCTGACAAGCTTCATTCCGGGAGACATGAGGTCTATGCATCGCCCGCGCCGTCGTCCTCGTCGTCGGTCTCCACCTCTTCAGTGCCAGTGTCTCTGAAGTCAACGTGCCATCGCTCCTTTGCCCACTTAAGCAGCTGGGCGCGACGTTCGTCAATAATCTCTGCTGTCCAGTCATCGTGTCGTGCAAGCTCTTGCTCCTGAAAAAGGGGCGACTTCGCATAACAAGGGCCTTTGACGTCAATCGTGCCCTTCTTGTCTGGGAAACACTTGTTGCTATAGAAGGGGTTGTGCCTGGTTAGCGTCAGGTTGCCGATGTCATGCACGTATTCCTCATGCGCGTCCTTATTGAAACACTCCTGCCAGCAGAGCTTGTCTTCGATGGACTGAGGAAGCACATGCTCAATGGTGTCCTTAAGATCTGGTCGGCTGATATCCTCCCAAGTGACTCTCGGCGACGCGCCTATAGCCGATGCCAGGTGCTGCTCGTACTCGTACAGGAAATACTTGAGTCCTTTTCTACCATACCAATTGCGAGGCGTCCCTGCATCCGTGAACTCCTTGAACTGGTTCCTTTCGTCTCCGTGGCTGTAGATCTGTTTGATCTTTCGGATGACCGTGTCGAATTCCATCTCTTTACGCATATCGTACGCTAGGTGAAACATTTGCGATTGACGGAAGTGGGAGTAGTATCGCGCCACTTGGTAGAAACGGAAGGCGAATAGCTCACACAGCTGCACGACCTGAAGGTACTTTTGCGGCTCAGATGGCCACCTCACCCTAACAGCCATCAGCAGCGGCAGGAAGGTCGCCATCACGTCGATTCTTACAAGCTTCGAGCTCCAGAGTTTGACTTCACTCTTGGAATCAAAAGAGAAAGAGCCGAATGCGCCATCTCGGGCCGGGCCGCGCGCATCGCAGTAGTAGACGCAGGCGTCGCTGAGTCCCTTTATGTACTGATACAGATCATTCACTATCTGGGAAGGTTGACCGGTGTAACGCCGCAAATCGAATCTTTTTTTGATGCTCTTGCTTCCATCCCAATTCCTGGATTGGGGGTCGTATTGCATGAGCCAGTGCGCACGGAGCAACTGATCTTCATCTGAAGGTGAACTCAACCCAGCAGCCATCAACCGCTTCAGCATATCCGCCCACGCATCGTTCACAGATTCAGTGAGTTCATCCCTAGTGTGCGTTTCCACATCGAGAGTTGAGGCGGTGTACAGTAGGTAGTTCTTGACCTTCTCCAAGTTGGTCAGCTGCTTGCCACGGTCGTTCATCACCTCAAAGATAACCCCGACTTCTGCTGTGTGATCGACTTCGTACAAGTTGAAGTGGAGCTGCGTTGTGATCTTACTGTGCAGATCCTTTAGCCATTGCCCACTGTCTACCGCTTCTCCCCCTGTCTTGTGCAGATAGCCGGCAATCTGTTCCTTCGCGTCCAAGAGCCGCTGCGCCGCAGTTATCGGTGGGCCTGCGGCACCTGGCGTCTCCGACAGAACGCTGGACTTGAAGAACTCGTTGGTGTCCTTGTTGAGCGACAGTTTATAGAGCGGCTGGCCGTCAGAGCTTCTGCACTCAACGTAATTCTTTCTGATTCCCTGCGCTAGGGCGCTGCTGCCCTCATAGGCGTGCAGCGCTCTGCTTATCTCATTGAGCAGCAGGACGATCGTCGTCAGACGCTGCTGCCCATCCACGACATCCGTCTCAACGTAATTCGTCCCTTCTTCATCCTTCTTATGTGTGGCGTCAGACGGCTGATAGAGAACGATAGTGCCCGTGTAGTGGTTTCGGGTGGAGATGAGCAGCTCCAAGTCATCCAGAAACTCTTCGACCTGTTGATTCTCCCATGCGTAGCCGCGTTGGTACTCAGGAACTTGAAATATTCGGTTGTTGAACAGTTCTTGGAGGGGCAACGTGTTATTCACAGTGAGGCCTTCTCTCGTAGCTCTACGTAGCAAGAATCATTCCGTCCCTCCATATTTTGGGCAGCCTTTCCTTGCGTTCGGCCCTGCAGCCATCGCTCGAACGAGAGTTGGCTTTCCCCGGATGGATTTCCTGCCAGCAGGCCCTTTACACTGATGTCTTCGTCCAGGTCGGGCCACTGTATGCCCCATCCGGCACCGGTGATGCGCCAGTTGTTGCGCTCTTCCATTGTGCCGTGGACCAGCCTGGGATACCAGGCGAGCGGCACCGATATCGTCCGCCCGTCATCCAGGTCGACCGTGAGAGTGCTCTCGGTAACCACGACGTCCTGCGCTGAGGGCAGCCTTATCTCAGTTAGTTCGGCCACTTCCGCCAACTTACTCTAGCCCGCCACCTGGCCTATGGCCGCGTCCAGGCGCTCCAGGCCGGCGTCGATCTCATCCTTCGTGATCGTGAGCGGCGGCATGATCCTGATGGCGGTCGGCTTTGGCGCGTTGAGCAGCAGGCCCCTACCGTTGCACTCGGTGAGCAGGTCCGCCGAGATCTCGTCGCTGAACTCCACCGCTATCAGCAGCCCGACTCCCCGGACCTCCGTCACGGCGTCGTGAGAGTCCCGTATCCGCCGCAGCCCGGCCTGCATGTACTCGCCCATATCCCGCGCGTGGGCCGGGATGTCGTTGTCGATCATGTAGCGCGTCGACGCGGCCGCCGCGGCGCAGGTGAGCGCGTTGCCGCCGAACGTCGACCCGTGCTCCCCCAGCGGCTCGAATACCGCAGCGTGGTCCTTGGCGAGGAACGCCCCGATGGGCACCCCGCCGCCGAGGCCCTTGGCCAGCGTCATCACGTCCGGCTCGACGCCCGACACCTCGTAGCCGAACAGCGTCCCCAGCCGGCCCAGCCCCGTCTGCACCTCGTCGAAGATGAGCAGCAGCCCGTTCTCGTCGCACCACTCGCGCAGGCTGGCCAGGTAACCCTCCGACGGCACGTTCACGCCGCCCTCGCCCTGCACCGGCTCCACCATCACCGCCGCGGTCCGGTCGGTCGTGGCCTCCCTGACTGCGTCGATGTTGTCGTACTCGACGTGCACGAACCCCCTGGGCAGGGGCAGGAACGGGTCCTCGTCATGGGGCTTGCCGGTCGCCGACCAGGTCGACAGGGTCCGGCCGTGGAAGGAGTTCTGCGCCGTGATCACCTCGTACGCGCCATTCCTGTGCAGCTTGCCGTACTTGCGGGCCAGCTTGAATGCGCCCTCGTTGGCCTCGGCGCCGCTGTTGCAGAAGAACACCTTGTCGAGGCAGCTGTTGTCGACGAGCAACTGGGCCAGCTGGAGCTGGGGCACCGTGTAGAACTGGTTGGACGTCTGCACCAGGGTCCTGGCCTGCTCGGCCACGGCATCCGCTATCGCTGCGTTCGCGTGGCCGACGTTGTTGACGGCCCAGCCCGCCGTGAAATCCAGGTACTCCTTGCCCTCGTCGTCCCACACCCGCGTTCCCTCGCCCCGCACGATGACGATGGGCTGACGCCGCACGCAAAACATGTAGTACTTCTGCTCGATTGCCTTCCAGTCGGTCGTCATTGCCTCACCATCCTCGTCGTATTCTGTAGTCCGCCCATCAATTGCTCGGGGCCGTGTGACCCAAGCGCAGGCCTAGTATGATCCAGCCCTCCAGGACCTCTTGCAGCTCCTCTCGGCACTCCTCCAAAGTGGGCGCGTTCGCAAGCACTCCACGGAAACCCGGTATCTCGCCGTAGAACGTGCCGTCCGCAAGGACTTCATAGGTCGCCTTCTTCATCGCTCCTAGTACTGCTTCAATCTAAATATGACAGAACCCTCGGATTGCCGTCATTCCCGCGAAAAGCCTGCCCCGTACTCGATACGGGGCGGGAACCCAGAGGGGCGGGGGGCTGGACGTTCGCCAAAACTACCTTGAATCGATACTACTACGTACTGTGTAAGCATTAGAAGGGTTCCCTCCGGCTGCCCTACTGACCGCCCGATAGCTGCCTGAGGTCCTCCAGCGCCTTCTCCAGGTCATCGATGCTCTCCTTGAGCCCGTCGATGGCGTCGTTGATGCGGTTGATCCCGGACTGGAAGTTGCTCGATGGCGCCGACTCCGTCTGCGCGGGCGCAGCCGCATCTTCGGGGTCCTCCTGCTCGTACCCCGTGAGCATCAGGACCGCCTCGGGCACCGATCCCGCCATTACGACGTTCTCGCCCGTCGCCAGGATCACCTGCTTGAGCTCGGGGAAGGCGATTTCCTCGGCCTGGAGGTAGACCGGCTCCGCGTACAGCAGGCCGAACTCCTCCTCCGTGGCGATGGGGATGACCAGCAGGTTCCCCCTGATGCAGAACGAGCCCTCCTGGCACCTCAGCGTGAACCACTGGGAGATGAACGGGTCGTTGTCGATCTTCGCCTCGACCTGCAGCGGGCTGTCGTCCTGGCTATCCTTCGGGAACCGGAACGCCACCAGCTTGCCGTAGTTCGGCGCGTCGTTCCGCGCCGCAAGCCAGCCCGCCAGGATGGGCTGATCCTGGTTCCGCGTGTAGGGAGTCAGAAGCACGAACTCCTCCTGATCCTCCCCCGGAATCTTCATGATCACGTAGTAGGGCTCCACTTTCTTGAGCTGCCCACTCTGCCCTACCTTCTCCTGCGGTATGTCCCAGATATCCTCCAGGTTGTAGAAGTCCTGCGGATCGAGCATGTGGTAACGGAGGTACTTCTCGGCCTGGATTCCGAACAGGTCCTGCGGGTACCTCACGTGGCTCCGCAGCGACTCCGGCATCTTGTCCTTGTCCGTGAACAGGTCCGGGAAGATCGACTGGTACGTCCTCACCATCGGGTCCGTCGTGTCCCAGATGTAGAACACGAGCGAGCCTTCGAACGCGTCCACCACCACCTTCACGCTGTTGCGTATGTAGTTGAACCCCTCGTCGGTTGGGTCCGAATACGGGTACTTGTCGCTGACTGTGAAGGCGTCCTGGACCCAGAAGAGCCCGACCTCCTGTGCCACGATGTACGGGTCGCCGTCCAGCATCAGGAACGGCGCAACGGCCGCGATCCGCTCCTGTATCTCACGCCTGTACTGGATGCGGCTCTCCGCCTCGATCTCTGGGCTTATCAGGATGTTGATGTCCGTGAACTGCCACGCGTAGGCCGCCCGCCGGATGATGCTGCTCATCTGGACGCCGCCGCTCCCGAAGTAGGTCGTGCTCTTTGGCGTATCTTCGCCGGTGGCCTGGTAGTCGAGCTCCTCCGTCTGCGTCTTCACGATCACGTAGTCGATCGTCTCCTCGCCGTAGTAGATACGCGGGTTCTGCACGCGAAGCTCCGCCTCCGAGTCCTCGGCGAGCGGCCTGACC
Source organism: Dehalococcoidia bacterium (assembly GCA_965261325.1). Classification (GTDB taxonomy): domain Bacteria; phylum Chloroflexota; class Dehalococcoidia; order Lucifugimonadales; family CAJWER01. The sequence continues at coordinate 450,115 of CBDHCU010000009.1, read as the reverse complement.
TCTATCACCCCGTCCTCCGGGATGTCCTTCGCGAAGAACTCCGGCCTGCCCTCGGACGTGAACTCCGTCACCGGGCTCATCGCGATCCCGAACCCGTGCGTGTAGCGCAGCTTCCGGTTCACCCAGGTCTGCGCGTCCTCACGTAGCTTGTCGGGCACGACCTCCCGCGCCGCCAGCATCACCTGCCTGTAGCGGCCGTCCACGTAGTACCGGTCCACGTCCGCGTCCTTGAAGTCGTAGTACGGCCTGATCAGCTGTATCTGCTTGTAGACGTTCGACAACGGGCCGTGGTCCCACAGCCGGATATTGTCGATGGTCTGGAGGTTCTCACTCACCATCTCCGGCGTCAGCCCGGGGTCCACCGGGTAGAGCTGCTCCGCCACCCCGTCCAGGCCGAAGCCCTGGCGGGTGAACTCGATGTTCCGCGCGATGTACGGCTCTTCCCGCGTGAACTCGGAGGGCCGCACCCGGAGCCGCTGAGTGGCGTTCGGCCACACGACCCCCAGCAGCACGGCCAGCACTACGAACAGCGCCACGGCCCCAACGAGCAGCCGTATCCCCCGCACGTACGCGTTGACCAGTATCAGCACTCCGGTCGCGGCCGCCACTATCGTCAGGATCATCAGCGCGTTCTTCCTGACGTGCAGGTCCGTGTACGCCGCGCCGAACACCACCGCCTGGTCCGACAGCAGCAGCCCCCACCTGTCCAGCCACAGACCGGCGCCGATGATGACCATCAGCAGCGCCCCCATTATCGAGACCTGCAGCTTGATCCCGGGGGTGATCTGCAGCCCCACGCCCCGGAAGCTGAAGTTGATGAAGTAGACCGCGAATGTCGCCAGCGTGATGACCACCACCGCGCCCAGCGCCCACCCCTGGACCAGCTCGTAGAGTGGCAGCACGAACACGTAGAAGGACACATCGTTGCCGTAGACCGGGTCGACGACGCCGAAGGATGCGGCGCTTTCGTACCGCAGGAACACCTCCCACTGGCCCGCCGCTATCACCCCGAAGATAGTGCTGAGCACGCCCACGCCCGCGATCGTGCCCCAGAGGATCAGGCGCTTCAGCATGCTCCGCACCTGCGGCGGCAGCGGCGTCTCCTCGGGCCCCTGCGACACCCTGTGGGCAAAGTAGACGGCGATGCTGCCGGCTATGGCGAAGAGCGCCGCCCCTCCCGCGAACAGCACGATGCGCGTCACCAGCACCTTAATGTAGACGCCCCGGAAGCCCAGCGAGCCGAACCACAGCCAGTCCGTGTACACGCCGCGCAAGAACGATATGACGACCACCACCGCGATCAGCGCGGCAATGACCGCCCCCCACTTCAGCCTGCTCCCAAGCTGGGTGGGCAGCGCCCCCGTCAAGTCCGTGAAATAGTCAGAACCCTGCTGAAACGACATTTCCTTACCTCAACTCAGTCGTGTCCCTATGTCCGCGTTCGCGAGGGCCTCGATCAGCGCGCCCCCCCTGCGCCCGTCCACTATGTGGGCCGAGCTAACGCTCTCCAGCGCCCTCAGGCACGCGCCTATCTTGGGCACCATGCCGCCGGCGATCACGTTCGATCCCATCAGTTGGTTGGCGTGGCGGCGAGTCAGCCTGGGGATCAGCCGCCGCGACGAGTCGAGCACGCCCTCCACGTCCGTAAGCATCACCAGCCGCTCGACTTCCAGGGCCGCGGCCATCTCCCCGGCCACCGTGTCCGCGTTCATGTTCAGTAGCTGGGGCTCGCCGCTCCCGTCATTCGGTGAGGAGACGGCTATCGAGGCGACGACCGGGATGTACCCGGCGTCCACCAACGCGCGTATCGGCCCCGGGTCCACCCGCACCACCTCGCCCACTAGGCCCAGCTCGGGGTTCGCCACCCGCGCCTCGATCATCCCGCCGTCCACGCCCGACAGCCCCACCGCGCGTCCGCCCAGCCCGTTCAGCTCCGCCACCAGCCTCTTGTTCACCAGCCCGGTCAGCACGGCGACAGCTATCTCCAGGCTAGGCTCGTCGGTCACGCGCAGCCCGCGGATGAATCTGGGCCGCACCCCCAGCCGCTGCATCCAGTCAGAGACGACCTTGCCCCCGCCATGCACGACCACGGGGCAAGCGCCCTCGCGCTGCAGCGCCGCCACGTCCCGAAGGCTCGTGTCGTGGCTCCCCAGCGTGCTGCCGCCTATCTTTACTACAATCGTCCCAAGCTGTGAGTCCGCTCCGGGCTCCGGCTCCCCGTACGGCGTCTCGTCCTGCGCTGGATGCCCGCCCTCCGAAATGCGCTCTACGACCATGACCGGGTCCCTGGAATTGTCGAGGGGTCCGGTTTATTCCAAATCGTCCTGACTGCGCCGCGACCTGCCACACCGTAGGGGCGGGTTTGAAACCCGCCCTGTCCCTGCCCTGGGACGCCAACCCGGTCACACACATATGGCCGCATTATGGCAACCTGGTACTGGCCGCCATCACAATGAGGGCCGCGCGTCCCAGGCCCCCACTTCACAATTCCCCATTCTCGCTTCCCAATTCCTACGTGCTGTAGGCCGAATTGAACGTGACGTACTCCTCGGTCAGGTCGCAGCCCCACGCCGTCGCGCTCGCGTCTCCGGCGTTCACGGCGGCCTTTATCTGCACCTCGGGCACGCTCATCGCGCTCACCACGGCGTCCATCAGGTACGCGAGCGCCTTGCCCTCGTGGACGATGTGGATGCCGTTGATGAACAGGTCCACCTTCGACTCCTCGAAGTCTATCCCGCTCTTGCCCAGCGCCATCATCACCCGGCCCCAGTTCGGATCGCGCCCGTGCACCATCGCCTTGACCAGCAGCGACCCCGATATCTCCCTCGCGGCCTTCCGGGCCTGGCCGACGTCCCGGGCGCCCTCGACCACCACCTCCAGCAGCCGCTGCGCCCCCTCGCCGTCGCGCACCAGCTCCTTCGCCAGCGTCGTCGAGATGTAGCCGACCGCCTCCTTCAGGGCCTCACCGGCGCTCGTGCCGGCCCTGATCTCATCGCCGCCCGCCGCGCCGTTCGCCAGCAGGAGCACCGTGTCGTTCGTGCTCTGATCGCCGTCCACGCTGATCATGTTGAACGACGAGTCGACCGCCTCGCGCAGCATGTCCGACAGAAACCCTGCCTCGACCGGCGCGTCCGTCGTCATGAAGCACAGCATCGTCGCCATGTTGGGGTGGATCATGCCCACGCCCTTGGCCGTCCCTCCGACGGTGACGAGCCGACCGTCGATCTCCAGCGAGACCGCGGCCTCCTTCTCGTGGGTGTCCGTCGTCATGATCGACCGGGCGAAATCGTTCCCGCCCTCCTCGCTCAGGCGGACGTTGCCGATGTTCTGGCGTATGAGCGCCATCGGCAGCTCCACGCCGATCATGCCCGTGCTCGCCACGAGCACGTCGTCCTCGTCGACGCCCAGGTGCCGCGCCGCCAGCGCCGTCATCTCCTTCGCGTCCACCAGTCCCTGCTCGCCGACACAGCAGTTGGCGCACCCGCTGTTCGCGACCACCGCCCGCGCGGTGCCGCTGGCGGCACGCTCGCGGCTCAACGTCACCGAAGGCGACAAGACCCTGTTGGTGGAGAAGGTGCCGGCCGCCGTGGCGGGGGTCTCGGACACCACGATACCCAGGTCGAGGTTGCCCTCGCCCACGGTCTTCAGCCCGGCGTAAGTCCCGCCGGCCTTGAACCCGCGCGCCGACGTAACACCGCCGCCCCGCAGTACCTCCATCATCCGAGCACCTGCCCCATACCCAAAATTCGCATCCGCCGCCGAACAGCGTCACGCCACCCGGCGGCCCATCCTACAAACCGCAAGTATACCATACGGCCCCCATCGCCCCACCTCCGTCATTCCCGCGAAGAGCCTGCCCCCGAGCAGTCGGGGGCGGGAACCCATCCCCGGCAAGGTGCACAGCCATAGCCTCAGAGGCAGTCCGTCACGCCATCCGTCCAAATTAGGTGGTGGATCTGGGACGGCCCCCATCGCCCCACCGAATGACCCCTTCCCCACACCGTCATTCCGGCCTCGAGCCGGAATCCATCCTACTCTCTGTTGTCGGTGTCAAGCCCCACTAGTACTGCTTCAATCTAAATATGACAGAACCCTCGGATTGCCGTCATTCCCGCGAAAAGCCTGCCCCCGAGTAGTCGGGGGCGGGAACCCAGAGGGGCGGGGGGCTGGACGTTCGCCAAAACTACCTTGAATCGATACTAGCCCCCCTCAGAGCACCGCAGACGCGATCCGGTCGAGCTCGGCGAGGCTGTCGTGCCGGTCGGCAGTCGACAGGCCCACGACGACCCGGTCGACGCCCGCCCGCTCGTACTCCGAGATGACCTGCCGGTCGGCCGGGACGCCGAACGCGGTGATCTCTATGGAGCGAGGGTCTCGCCCTGCCGCCTCGGCCAGGCTGTCGAGCCGGCGCCGTGCCTCGGCGGCGCGTTCGGGAGAGATGTCGATGGGCACCCACCCGTCGGCGTAGTCTACGATGCGCCTGAACACCTGGGGCACGTGGCTGCCCAGCAGGATGGGCGGGTGCGGCTTCTGCCTCGGCTTCGGGTAGCAGTAGACGGGCGGAAAGTCGTAGTACTCGCCGTGGAACTCGCTCTCGTCCTGCGTCCACAGCTCCTTCATCGCCGCAACGGCCTCGCGGGCCTGCGTCCACCTGTGGTCGAAGTCCACCGCGAAGATGTCGGCCTCCTCCCGGTGCGAGCCGGTGCCGATGCCGAACAGGAAGCGGCCGCCGCTGTACATGTCGAGGGTCGCCACCTCCTTCGCCAGCGTGATCGGGTGCCGCTGCGTCACTACGCACACCGCCGTGCCCAGCTTCAGCGTCGTAGTGACAGCTGCCGCCCGGCTTAGGACCTGGAAGGGGTCCGGGATGTCGCCCCACTCGCGCGGTATGGGCGCCTCGGTAACGACCGGCAGGGTCGGCTGCTCAGGAGTCCATATCGAATCGAAGCCGAGCTCCTCCGCCCTCGGCGCAAGATCGACGACATCGATAGAGTACTCGGTCAGAATCGTGCTGAGTCCGATATGCATCAGGTCCTCTGTGTCGCCTGCAGCGCCGGCCCAGCCTTCATGCAACGGCGCTGCCAAGCTCTAAGCAGTCATCGTACCACCTGCGGATAGGAGTCACAGCAGAGAAATCGCCTGCCCCAGTCGGTCCTGCCCTACCCTTGATACCCAGAAACCAAACGATCCAGACGCGCTCTCGTTTCGGAATGCAAGAGAAGATCGGCTGTAGGGATGTAGTCTACGTTTGCTGGATTCCCCGGATCCCTATGTTCGTTGCCTGGCAGAGGTTGCCTGACGCTACCCAAACAGGCGGACATAGAACTTCACGGGATCGCCGCTAGATTCGATGAACACCTCCGCACGACTCAATACCTGCTGTGAGCTTAGTCCAGTCTCTACGAATCGCCCATTCGACAACTTCTCTGGCCTCTTAAGACTTCTGCGGGTCCGAGGCAGCCAATAACCCAACGTCTCGTCCTTCTTGATTTCCTTCTCGGACAGCCGACCATTCTCTATCAGCCACCCTAGGACTTGGACCAAGACTTGATTCCAGTGTTCGACCTCTATTTCCTCGCCGTCGGGAGTCCACAATCCGCTCGGTTTGCGACCCACTACCTTTTCCGAAGTGGAAGCCGACACTGGCAGCCAACCAGGTCCGACCGGAGGAGAGCCATTGGAAGTGTTTCCTCCCTTGCTAAGTTGCAACACCTCATTCCGCCAGTCCTCGAGTTCTTCCTCTAGTCCACCCTCCCATTCCATGAACATGTCAACTGTCTGCGGTATGTTCTGTGGGCGCCGCTGTTTCGGCAGCCTATCGAGACGCTTCGTGAACTCGGAGTCCAACGAACGCTCGTCGTTCAGCAGCCTCTCTCGTTCCCCAATCAGATTGAGCAATTCGCTGCGACCGTTTGCCTCACCAGCCCCCATATCCTCATCAACAATGCCAGCCAATTCGTCATGTAGCGGATCAACTGGCAAACTGGCCAGCATATGGGCGTCTAGGTGGCAGTAGTCACACACCAGATCGTGTTCATCTCCGCAATAGTCCTCATATTCCCAGCTCGCCCATGCCCTCCACTTGCCGCAGCGATAGCACTCATCGCCGAAGGGTTCTTCACAGTGCTGGCAATCGTGACTGGAGGCGGGGGACTCCTTGCCGCACTCCTCGCACTGGACAATGGGCGCTTCGCCGTCGATTTGTGCTCCGCGCGGTTCTAGTGACCATTCGCGATCGTTTTCTGGTAAACCGTGTTCGTCGCTGTTGTATGCCATGTCGAGGATCAAGCAGTCGCCGCCGTCGTCTTTCGGCCTCATGCCCCGTCCATTCATCTGCATATACAACGCCAGGCTCTTGGTGGGTCTGGTGACCAATATGCAGGATGCATCGGGTAGGTCGAATCCCTCGGTGGCAACGAGCACGTTGACCAGCACCTTGAGGTGACCGCGCCTAAATGCCGCGATCCTATCGCTACGGTCCTGAGCCTTTGTGTCGCTAAGAATAATCCCTGTTGATATACCGGCACGAGAAAACTCTCGTGCTAGGTTACGCGCATGGTCCTTAGAGACAGCGTACGCGATGGTCTGCCGGCCTTGGGCTTCCTGCTTCCAGAAAGCCCGCGCTCCCGCCGTCCACACGCCGCGACGGTTCGCCTGTCTGATGCCCGACGGGATGTAGTCCCCGATGCTACCGATTCTGCCACCATATATCCGTTGACCGGGGGGCGGTACTAGGACCTTGGTTTTGCACAGTTGCTTGGCCCTTTGAAGGTCCGTGATCTGCGATCCGCAGACTAGGTCGCTAAACAGATGAACGAATCCTTCCTTCTCCGACAGTCGCCACGGTGTGGCTGTCATGCCCACGACCTGTCCTGGCCACTGCTCCATCGCCCTCTCCCAACCTTCGGCGGCGGCGTGGTGCGCCTCGTCGATCACCATCAGGTCGTGTTCGTCGTATCTGTTCCACACTTTCATCTTCTTGGCACGACTTCCCACCGTCTGTGCCATCAGGATTACAACGCCTCCGCTCCTTGCCGGCGCGTCGGTCCCCGATTTCCAGCGCACGGCTTCCGCATCGATGCCGTGATCGGTCAACATGTCACGCGTCTGATCAGCCAGTTCCCTGCGGTGCGTCATCCAGACCGCCTTACGCCCACTCTGAAGTCGTCTCCTCAGTAGCTCCCCTGCGATGACCGTCTTGCCGCCGCCGGTGGGCAGCTGCATCATTATCCGGGAATTGACATCTGCGGTTAGAGCCTCTTCGACTCGATCCAGCAAGTCCTTCTGGTAATCCCGAAGTCGCATACTGATTGCCCCTTCTTGCGTCGTCCTCCCACCTTACCAGTGAGGAACCCGCATTGGTAGTCCTTACCTTGGGTCAAAGCGTCTACAATAGTAGGTCACGTCCGCACTCAGGGAGCCAGTAATGGTTGTGGTGAACGTGGATGAGGCGAAGGCTGACCTGTTGCGCCTGCTCGAGCAGGTGGAGGCAGGTGAGGAAGTCGTGATTACGCGCGATGGCAGGCCGGTGGCGCGCCTGGTGCGCTATCGGCTTCAGGGAAGTCGGCAATTCGGCTCCTGGAAAGGGCGCGTATTGCTTGACGACGGGTTCTTCGATCCGCTCCCGGAGGAGGAGTTGTCCGCCTGGGGCGATGGATCCACGTAAAGCCGCCGGGATGACGGAAGTGGCTGCCATTCGCTTGCGTTGACACCTGCGAGGGTGCCCACCTACACTGCGCGAATCCCGACAGGCGATCCCGCCCCTATGACGTGACGTTTGGGCGGCGCCGAAGAGTCCCGCGAGGAGGCTGCTCTGGGCCGATTGCCGACGCACCTAGAGGCGCTGTCGCACCGCGACTTCCTGACGCTGTGGACGGCCAGCATGTCGGCGGGGGCCGCCGCCTGGGCCCTCATCATAGCGCGGGGCTGGCTCGTCTGGGCCGAGACGGAGTCCTCGCTCTGGGTCGGCGTGGTCACGTTTGCCGCGATGGCGCCCAGGGTGCTGGTGACGCCCCTCACCGGCTACCTGTCGGACCGGTTCGACAGGCGCGTCGTGGTCGCGGCGATGTTCGCCATCAACACGGTGCACAACATCGTGCTCGGGATGCTGGTGCTCACCGACCTGGCGCCGGTCTGGGCGCTCGTGCTGCTTGCCTTCGTGAACGGCTCCGCCAGGGCGGCCATGATGCCCGCGTCCCAGGCGCTGATCCCGAACCTGGTGCCCCGCAGGCTGCTCCTGAACGCTATCGCGCTCAACCAGGCGGCTGGCCACGGGTCGCGCCTGGTGGGTCCCGCCGCAATCGCGCCGCTGCTCTCCATGGTGGGCGTCGAGGCTGCCTTCTTTTTCTGCTCAGGGCTCTACATGGTGGGGCTCGTGCAGGTGCTCAGGATACGGACCGCTTCCACGGGCCGGATGGACCCCGGCAAGAGCCTCGCGACCAACTTCGTTGCGGGGTTGACCTACCTGTACAGGACGCCCGCGCTGCTTGCCATCGTCCTGCTGGCGCTATTTCACTGCGGCCTCACCATGTCCTTCGAGTCGCTGCTGCCCGTGCTGTCGAGCCAGGAGCTCGACGCCGAGGGAGCGGGCTTCAGCTACATGATGATGGCCGTTGGCGCCGGAGCCCTAGTCTCGGTGTTCCTTCTTGCGGGCATGCGCAACGACGCCCCGAAGGGCCGGCTGCTCCTGAATCTGGGGGTGCTCAGCGGCCTCGCGCCCGTCGTGCTGGCTGCGGCGGTGAACATGCCGATGGCGCTGGTGGGCGCAGCCGCGATGGGCGCCACCCAGGCCGGATTCATGACGCTGACCCATACGATGATTCAGACCATAGTGCCGGACGGTGTGCGCGGGAGGGTTGGCGCGATCTACTCGGTGCACGTGGGCGGGATGATGGCCGTCGCCAACCTGTCCAACGGCGTCCTGGCCGACCACATCGACGCGCCGCTCGTGCTGGGCATCGGCGGCGTGGCGTTCATCGTAGTGATGTTCGTGACGTGGAACCTGCCCGTCTACAGGCGCATATACACCGGCGGACTGCCTGGCCAGCCGGCCTCGCAGGCGGCTGTCGAGGGCCGCTAGACCCAGCTTGCCGGGCCCAATACCTACTGCGGAGAGGATCCGCTGCAAGCGGTATTGGTGTGGCCAATCGCCTGAACGACCGCTGCGGGCGGCGCCTTCACTTGCAAGTGTTCAGAGTTAGTGAGAAGACATCCCGTCGTCATACCCGCGAAGGCGGGTATCCAGGGGCGGTGTGGGGGCGTTCGTCTCACCAAGAATGAACAGTTACCTTCACTTCTTCCCCGATGACGGCGGCGGCGGATTCAGGTAATATCTCCTTATTCCCAGATTGAGGTGGGTGAGATGAAGAAACTGCGTCTTGGAACCGGACTAGTCACCGGGGGCCTGCTGACCGCGGCCCTTACCGGTCTGATGTACCTGGCAAACAAGCTGGTCGACCTGCCCTTCGTTCCGTACGAGTTCTTCGACTGGATCACGCGCGTCATGCCCGGGGCGCTGGTCACCTTCGGCATCGACCTGATGATCGACGGCATGCGGATGGCCAACGTAAGCGTGGCTGACAGCGCCAAGACGGCGGAGCAGATCGCGGCCAACATCCAGTTCGTCGTAATGGGCACGGTCGCGGCTGCCGTCTACTTCGCTGTCCGCAGAAAGTGGAGCTTCTCGGGCCGGGGCAGCGGGCTGGTGCTCGGGGCCCTGGTGGGTCTGCCGAGCATCGCCATAAGCGTGGCCATCGGCCAGTCTCCGGTCGATCCCACTATCGGCATCGTCTGGCTCGCAGTGTTGTTCCTCGCGTGGGGACTCTCGGTGGGCTACGGCTACGACCGCCTCGACCACCAGGAAGAGCCCGAACCCGAGCCGGCGCCGGTAGACTCGGAGGCTCCTGAGGTCGATGCTGAGACTCGCGCCGCCGGTGCGGAGAGGCGCGAAGTTGCCCGGATGCACAGGCGTCAGTTCCTCGTGCGGCTGGGCGCGGCGACGGCCACGATCACGGTAGTGGGAGCGGGCGTCGGCCAGGTGCTGGCGCGTTCCGAGGAGCGGCGGCGGGCCAACGAGGCGGCGATGACCATGGCCCACCAGACCGAGGGCAGCCCCAGGTCGCCCTTCCCGAACGCGGACGACCCCTTGATGCCGGTGCCGGGGACACGGCCCGAGTACACCCCTGTCAAGGACCACTACAAGGTATTCATACGGGTCTCGCCCACGGTCATCGACGGGACGAACTACACCCTGCCCGTCACGGGCCTGGTCGGAAACCCGCTAATGCTGAGCCTGGACGAAATCCGCGACAGGTACGAGCCCCAGAGCCACTACGTGACGCTGTCGTGCATCTCCGGCAGGCTGGGCACTGATCTGATCAGCACGACCTACTGGACGGGCGTCAGCATGCAGAAGATCCTGGAAGACGCCAAGCTGGACAGCAATGCGAAGTACCTGTACATCACGTCGGGCGACGGTTTCTACGAGACGGTGCCCCTGGACCAGATCGCGGCGGACGAGCGGATCATGCTGGCGTACGACTGGGACGGCCACTCGATCCCCGTCGATCACGGCTTCCCCCTTCGCATCTGGCGTCCGGACCGGTACGGCATGAAGCAGCCCAAGTGGATCACCGGCATGGAGATCACCGAGGAGTACCGGCAGGGCTACTGGGTCGAGAGGGGCTGGGACAAGCTGGCGCAGGTCAAGACGGTCTCGGTCGTCGACACCGTGGCCGTGGACGCCGTGTACGAGAACGGCGGCCAGAAGCTCGTGCCGGTGGGCGGGATCGCCTTCGCCGGCGCAAAGGGCATATCCAAGGTCGAGGTCAGGGTCGACGACGGCCCGTGGCAGGAGGCAAAGCTCCGCTCGCCGCTGTCCGACACCACGTGGGTGCTCTGGCGCTATGACTGGCCCTTCGAATCAGGGCATCACGTCTTCCGGGTGCGGGCGGCGGAGCGCGATGGCACGCCGCAGATCGAGGAGTTTGCCGAGAACCGGCCCAGCGGCGCGACCGGCATCCATAGCCTGAAGACGGCGCTCTAAGGACAGAACGATTGGGAGGGGGAGATATGCGTCCCCCTCCCAACGCTTTACGATGCCGGCATGGTATGGTCCGGAGGCATTGCATACGGAGACGCAATCATGGCCAGCATCACGGTGCGCAATATCGAGGAAGAGGTGAAGCGGAGGCTCCGCATCCGGGCGGCCGAGAATGGCCGTTCGATGGAGCAGGAAGCCCGGGACATTCTGCGTCGAGCACTGGGCCATGAGCCGGTCCCGGCGAAAAATCTGGGAACGGCGCTCCACGAGCTATTCAAGCCCTTCGGCGGTGTGGAGTTGGATATACCCCCTAGAGAACCCATGCGAGCCCCCCCGCGGTTCGATTGAGATCTGGGGATGATAGTTCTGGATACGAACGTCGTCTCCGAGCTCATGCGGGGAAGCCCACAGTTGGAGGTGCTTGCTTGGCTGGACGAACAGCCCGCGAACACTCTGTTCGTTACCACCATCACCGAGGCGGAGATTCTAACCGGCATCGCCCTCTTGCCTGTTGGAAGGCGTAGTCGCGGTCTAGCTGCTGCGGCTGAACGTGCCTTTGGCGTATTGTTCGCTGAACGCATACTGCCTTTCGACAGTGACGCCGCCCGCGCATATGCCGAGATAGTGGCCAGTCGCCGTGCCGCCGGTCATCCGATCGGTCAGGCTGATTGCCAGATCGCAGCGGTTGCCCGCTCGCAAGGAGCGGCAATTGCGACCAGAGACGTGAATGACTTCGAGGGATGCGGGATTGACGTCATGAATCCCTGGTCAGGCTGACAGACAGGTCCTCTCGTAAGGCCCGATCCATGTCGGCTCAGGGGATGTGCGTGATCGTGTGCGGGAGGGCGTTCAGGACCTCGCAGCCATCCTCGGTCACGAGGCACGTGATCTCCGCGCAGATGTGGCCCAGGTCCGACCTGCGGGTCGACGCCTCCAGCACCACCACCATGTTCGGCTCCAGCGGCGTACGGTCTGTCGCTATCAGGTAGGGCGTCTCGTGCACGTCGATGCCCAGCCCATGGCCCACGAAATCGAGGGCCAGACTCAGCCCGCGCCGCTCCATCTCGCCGCGCCCCAGCTCGTACAGCTCGGACGCCAGCACGCCCGGCCTGACGGCGTCGATCAGCGCTGCGTTCACCTCGTCGAGACTGGTATGGATGTCGAGCGCGTCCGTGGGCGCGTCCCCGAACGCGTAGACGCGGAACATGTCGCCGCAGTAGTCCTCGTAGAGCGAGCCGACGTCCACGGAGACTATGGAGTCGCGCTGTATGGGGTCGTCCGTGGGAGCCAGGACGACGGAGCCCAGCGCGCCCGCGCTTACGTGGATGATGTAGCGGTCGGTGCGCTCGTCCGTGACCGCCCGCTTCACCTCGGCCGCAAGCTCGAATCCCGTCATGCCCTCGTGCAGGCACTCCCGCACGGCCAGATGCCCCCTCTCCGCGCCCGCCACCGCGCCCCTGAGCCGCCTGATCTCCTCGGGGGTCTTCACCATGCGGATGGCGTTGAAGTCGTCGGTCGCGTCGACCAGGGTCGCCCTCGGCAGGGCCGCTTTCAGCCGCTCGAACATCGGGACCGACACGTCGGCCAGGCCCACTCCAACGGCGCCGCCGGCGAGCCCGCGCTCGTCGAGGGCGTCCGCGAGGGTCTGGTACGGGTCTTCGTTGACCCGGAAGGCGGGGGCTCGACCCGGCACGTTGTACTTGGGGCCCCAGAAGCGCCGGTCCTCTATCCACGACCCCTGGACGTGTATGTCGCCCTCCTCGCCTGGATACGTGACCAGGAATGGCGGGAGCGCGGGGTCGCGCGGGAGGCCGGCGAACCGCACCATGGGGAGGCCGTTGTAGAGCGGGCCGGGGTAGTCCCGCCCAAAGTGGGTGAAATACCCGGCGATGTAGCCGTAGTTGACGTACCCCGCACCGACCAGCACGTCCAGCCCGCGTGCCTCCATGCGCCGTCTGGCCCGGTCAGGGTCGATCAACATGCGTGCTCCAGAGGTGCGTCCGTCTGCGCTCATTGGAAGTTGTTGCTATTAGAATATCACCCCGCCATGTCGTCCCGAGCCCCGAGGGACCTGGGGCGGGGTCGGCCTCGGCCCTGCCACGAGAAGACGCCATTTTCATCCCCTTATGTGGCCTGCGCCAGGCCATAGTGATTCTGATGGAGCCATATGACAAAGTAAACAAATCAAAGTCGAGAAATTCGCCGCGCCCAGCCGAACATGGGTCTTTGTGTTAGGGCGTCGTCCCTTCGCCGAATTCAGGTGGCTTTGCGTGGGCTATTGATTAGCGGGGTCGGTGTCACAGTATCACATGGGTGTTGTGGAAGGCGTGGTAAATTCTTATACTTTATCTATGTGCAAGACGGATTCTGAGCACGACGAACTGATGGCCCTGGTCGAGGGGCTGCAAGGACAGGTCGCGCGGCTGACAGCGGCCAACGAAGAGTTGCATAAGGAACTCGCCGAGGCCAAGCGAGCGGGAAGGCGTCAGGCGGCCCCATTCTCCAAGGGCAGGCGCAGCGGCAAGCCCAGGCGTCCTGGCCGCAAGCCGGGTACGGGGCTGTTCAGCTACCGCAAGCCGCCGTCCGCCGATGAGGTGACCGAGCCGGTTGTTGATGTGCCAGTGTCGGGGGACACATGCCCTGGATGTGGAGGCGTCCTCGATGATGAGGGAGTGAGTGGCGCCCGGGATGGGTGTGGAAACTGCGTCAACCCGATAGATGAGATAGCCGCGCTTACTAAGGTGACCTGCTTATGCTGAAAGCCGTCTTCTTCGACCTGTACGGCACCATCGCCGGATTCGAGCCCGGCCGGTTCGAGGTACAGTCCCAGGCCTGCGCCGACTTCGGCATCACCCTGACCCCGGAGGGCGTCCTCAAAGGCTATGCGGACGCCGACGCCTACCTGGGCCGCGAGAACGCCGCGCATCACATAGGACGCCGTTCCCCCGCCAAGAGGACCGCCGTATTCGAGGAGTACGAGCGGCGCGTGATCCGGGGAAGCGGTGTCGAAGTCTCCCTCGAGACCGCGGGCAAGATATGGCGCCGCATACAGCAGATACCCCACGGCCTCGCGCCCTTCCCGGACGCGGCGCCGACCCTCCGGGCCCTGCGCGGCCGGAGCCTGCTGACGGGCCTCATCTCCAACATGGACACAGGCGGCGACGAGCTCGTCGCCAGCCTCGGCCTCGCCGAGCTTTTCGACCTCACCGTCACGTCCGCAGACGTTGGCGCTGCAAAGCCCGCCCCAGCCATATTCCGGGCGGCCCTGTCCCGGGCAGGCGTCGATCCCCACGAGGCCGTCCACGTGGGCGACCAGATCTCCTCCGACATACAGGGCGCTCGCGCCGTCGGCATTCACCCAGTACTGATCGACCGCGACGGGAACCACCCCCGATACCGCGAGTGCCCCCGCATCGACAGCCTGTCCGAGCTTCCGGGCCTCCTCGACGGCGAGGGCCGCTGAGACGCGGGGCCCGTATGCGGAGGGCCGTACTGCTCGCGTTCGCCCTGTGGCTGGTCGGATGCGCCGCCGGCACGGACCCAGAGCCGCCCACCCCGCAGCAGACCCCGACACCGCCCTCCGCACCCCGTCCTGACGCCGCCGAGCAGCTCAGGGACCGGCTCGCCGCCGACCTGGGGTGATCAGCGAACAGGCGCTCCCTTCCGGAACACTGAGATATGTACGGGCGTGGCGAGTCTGGCGTCGGATGATAGTTGGCTCCTATAGGACTCGTGATCTGCCTCACACAGCGGACGGAGCCAAAGCCTGACAAAGCCTACCGATTCTGCCACTTGGGGTGAGCCTACGAGGCTCGTGGTAGCCGCGCAGGGCCTTTCCAAAGTCCGTTCGTGGTGAGCCTGTCGAACCACAATTGGGGCCTTCGACAAGCTCAGGCCGAACGGCAAGGTACGACCCTATCTCAACAATGGAAAGGCCCTGCTCTTTCAGCCCCTATATGGCGGCATCACGCCAAATTGGCCGTCATTCCCGCGAAGAGCCTGCCCCGTACTCGATACGGGGCGGGAACCCACTCCCTGGCCGCACATATATGGCGGCATCACGCCAAATTAGTATAACTTGCGTAACTCCTCTCTCCCGAACTCAAAACTTCCCCCTCCGTCATTCCCGCGAAGAGCCTGCCCCCGAGCAGTCGGGGGCGGGAACCCATCCCCGGCAAGGTGCACAGCCATAGCCTCAGAGGCAGTCCGTCACGCCATCCGTCCAAATTAGGTGGTGGATCTGGGTGAAAAATCCCCCTTGACAAACCCCCACCCGATCCCTCATAGTAGAACGTATGAGCCATAAGAACAAACGACGCAACACCGAACAGACCGAGCCACCCACACTCGCGGACATCGTCCGCCGAGAGACCAACAACGGCGAGACCATCGTCCGCTTCTACCTCGACGTCATCGAGGGAAAGCTAAACGACGACGGCTTCGAAGTATGCCACAGGCTCGAAGCCGCCGAGCAGGTCCACGCCATCGCTCCCGGCCTCGTCTCCGAATACATAGCCCAGCTCACCGGCCTCGAATGCAACCACGCCATACTCCGCAAGCGCACCCGCGACACCACCCCTCATTCCCGTGCCGACACCACCCGTCGTTCCCGTGCCGACACCACCGTCATTCCCGTGGCGACGGGAACCCATCCCCGGCCGGACGCCGACTGCGCCAAAACCGCCCGTGCGCGCCACGAGGCCCTCGAATACCTCGCCTCGGCACTCGCCACCCCATCCCTCGCCGTCGACCCGCGCGTCGCCGGCATCGTGCATGGGAGCACCGACCACGGCAAGACCGTAGTCAGCTTCCTCATGCACGTCATGCACGGCGTCGTCCGCGGCTTCAGGCCCCGCCAGAGGGTCGATGCCGCCAGCGAGCTCCTCGGCCACATAGCCCGCGACGAGCTCCGCCGCTCCGGCTCCCTTCCAGTTGAGCCTGCCCTGAGCCCCGCCGAAGAGCCTGCCCTGAGCGCAGTCGAAGGGTCATTCCCGCCCGACGGATCGTCATTCCCGCGAAGGCGGGAACCCATCCCCGGCCCCGGCCCCGCCAACGCAGACGATCCGCACACTGCAGACGCAGCCGAATCGTCGTTCCCAGCAGCCGCACCGTCATTCCCGCCCGACGGATCGTCATTCCCGCGAAAGCGGGAACCCATCCCCAGCACCGACGAAGCAGACCTGACCGTCATACCGGCGGAACCCGGTATCCAGGGCGGCGGGGATGAGGACGGGCTCCCGCCGTCCCCCTCTCCCTTGACGGGAGAGGGCTGGGGTGAGGGTGAGGGTGCTCCGTCATTCCCGCGAAAAGCCTGCCCCGTACTCGATACGGGGCGGGAACCCATCCCCGCCCCCGCCGACGCAGACGACACGAACGACCACCGCGGCTGCTACGACATCGACCGCAAAATCGCCGACGCCCAGCGCGACCCGGCCCACCCCATCCACAAGTTCGTACAGGCATACGACGAGGTGGCCGCCGTCTTCCACGGCGAAGACAAGGAGAACGACGACGACGACGAAGTCCGCTACTGGATCTCCGGCGAGGTGCCCGACGCCTACGGCAAATACATCTGGGAGTACGCCCCGGCATACCCCAGGTCGATCCGAAGAAAACTTCGCCCCAAGCGCCGCCGCTCCCGCGAACCCGGGACTACGCCCAAGGCCGAGAGCGTCTGGATGAAGCGGCCCTTCGACAAGATGCGCGAGGCCGGCATCCCCAGACCCAGCCGGTTCAAAATCTGGGTCTGAACCCGCCCCGCCGCCCAACCGGGCCGAGCGGGGCCAACACCACGCCAGCCAACGAATTGGCGCCATCTGCACCCTCGCCACACCAGGGCCTTTCCAAAGTCACAGGAAGAGACCGGCGGCATGTAGGGGCGATTCGCGAACCCCATCTGCTCCAACTAATTCACTTTTGAGGTGTTTGTGGAGCGTCTGGAGTATTTGCGTTTAGCATATCGAGGGGTGCGCATGAGCGCCAGTCCGGGTGGTGCAGGCAGGATTGTCTCGACGGGTATGCTTGGGGCGTGGATGAGCATTCTACGGGAAGGTCGAATGAAGCCCAGCTCACGCCCTCGCTCCACGAAGATCTTCACAGGGTCCCTGCCTTCATAGGCATACTGTGGCGCATACTCGACCAGCAGGCCGATGGACACCTCGAACGGGTCCACCCCGGCCCTGTGGGCTATCTCAAGCCGCATCGACTGAAGAATCTGCGAGATTATCAACGTCGCCCATATCTGTTGCTGGATCACCACCAACTTGGCGGACCACAGAAGACGCAGCTTGAGGTGTTGCTTGACCAACTTGAGCGCCATCTCGATGTCCCACCTGCGAGCGTAGACCTCGGCCATGGATGCAATCGGGAATGTGTGAGGCTCCCGAACGTTGGTGATGTAGCGGCGCAGCGTATTGCCTTGTCTGAAAGTCACCAGCCGAACGGCGTGTTTGGCCCGGTCGGCGCGATGGGCTCCCAGCCACACGATGCCATCGAAGACGTCGCCCCGATGGTAGAAGGTATGTATCACCTTGTAGCTGGTCTTTGCTCTCAGCCTGCTCAGCCAGTGGTAACCCCTATCCGTGAGCCAGTCGAACCAGGCGAAGCCGAAGTATCCCAAGTCTGCGACCACCAGTGTTCCCGCTGGCAGGTCTTCCACCAACTTCCGCGCCAACACCTTCTCGTTCTGATGTGGGTCCGGCTGAAACATGACGGTCCGCCACTGCTGGCCTCTCACGTCGAACACGCCAGCCAGCTTGCCAGGGAGCAGACGGCTGTCGCCTTGGGGAATCTCTCTCAGAGGCGGAAGCCTTCTCGACATGGCGTCCAGTGTACTCTCGTCTATGCACACCACGCCCTCGGCGAATGGCGCCAGCTTCTCCGTTACCACACCCTGCAATCGTTGTGCCAATACGCCGCTGATCTGCTCGAAGAGTCTCTCCAATGGCTTGGTTCCCGCGCTATGGAGCCTCTTGTAGACCGCTTGGTCTGTAACCGGGAATCGGGGGAAGAACCAGAGTCCGCGTTCCGAGATAAGACGCCACACCGCCAATTGGCTGCCGAAGCCTCTCAGGACGCAGACCAGCAGCCCTGCCCACAGAGCCATTGCGGGCAGGACGCGCGGCCTGCCAGGGCCCTTGAGACTGTGGTCTGGCTCCATGTCCTTCAAACACTGCTGAAGAAACTCCTCTATGCTCCCGATGGTGGCTGTATCGTCCCCGGTACTGGTGGACATTTCGCTCTGTCCCTCCTTTGGAGTAGTCTTATCCTGATACTATCCAAAGGAGGACTACCCAAAGGAAAGGACGGTTCTTTTTATCAATTAGTTGGAGCAGATGTTCGCGAACCCGCCCCCCATCTCCGTCATTCCCGTGGCGACGGGAACCCATCCCCGGTCGCCCAGCCCCTACATCGGCTTTCTTCCGCAGGCCCATCCCAGCACAGTAACGAACTTTGGAAAGGCCCTGGTAGCCGCGGGACCGGAGTGCCCCGACGCCCAGTTCACATGTAATATACTCACCCCCGCCCGGCAGCCATGCGCCGCCCGGCAACCCTCACAGACTAGGTGCCAAGTAAAATGACCTCCAGCTCCCCCTCCGTCGTCGAAGCCCTCGAAGGCGCGCTCGAATGGCGGTGCATCGGCCCCTACCGCGCCGGGCGCGTCATCGCCGTTGCCGGAGACCCGGTCGACCCGCGCGTCTTCTACTTCGGATCAGTCGGCGGCGGCGTTTGGAAGTCCACCGACGGCGGCGCCTACTGGCGGAACGTGTCCGACGGCTTCCTGAACACGGCTTCGGTCGGCGCGATCGCCGTCGCCCAGTCGGACCCCAACGTGGTCTACGCGGGCATGGGCGAGACCTGCATCCGCATCGACGCGACCCACGGCGACGGAGTCTACCGCTCCAACGACGCGGGGGGCTCCTGGCAGCACCTCGGCCTGGAGGACACCCGCCACATCTCCCGCGTCCGAGTCCACCCCGACGACCCCGATCTCGTCTACGTGGCAGCATTCGGTCACGCCTTCGGTTCGAGCGGGCAGCGCGGCATCTTCAGGTCGAAGGACGGCGGCCGGTCGTGGCAGAACGTCCTGTTCAAGAGCGAGGACGCCGGCGCGGCTGACCTCTCGATGGACCCAAACAATCCCCGCGTGCTCTACGCCTCGATGTGGGAGGCGAGGCGCTCCTTCTGGGCCATGAACAGCGGCGGCCCCGGCAGCGGCCTCTACCGCTCCACCGACGGCGGCGACACCTGGGACGAGATAACCCGCAGGCCCGGCCTGCCCGAGGGCGTGGTCGGCCGAATTGGCGTAGCCGTTTCCCCGGCCAGGACGGGCCGCGTTTGGGCGCTCGTCGAGGCCGAGGACGGCGGGCTCTTCCGCTCCGACGACGACGGCGAGTCGTGGCAGAGGCTGAACGATAGCGAGGACGTCCGCAGCAGGCCCTGGTACTACACCCACGTATTCGCCGATCCTGTGAGCCCCGACATCGTGTACGTCCTTGCGCCCAAGACTCTGAGGTCGACCGACGGCGGCAAGACCTTCGAGCAGATCAACATGCCCCATTCGGACCAGCACGACCTCTGGATCGACCCGTCGGACCCGCGGCGCATGATCGAGGGCAACGACGGCGGCGCTTGCGTCAGCTACGACGCTGGCGAGACGTGGAGCTCCATATACAACCAGCCCACGTCGCAGCTCTACTCCGTCGTCGCCGACAACCAGACGCCATACCGCGTCTACGGCGCCCAGCAGGACAACAGCGCAGTCAGCGTCCCCAGCCGCTCGGTCAAGGGCGTCATCCCGTGGGAGGACTGCTACACCATCGGCCTGTCGGAGAGCGGCAAGGTGGCCGTCAAGCCGACCGACCCGAACGTGGTCTACTCCTCCTACCCCGGCGGCACCCTCCTCCGGTACGACCACCGGAGCGGCCAGGTCAGGGTGATCATGGTCTGGCCGGAGTACTACCAGAACTCGCCTCCGAAGGGTTACAGGTACCGCTTCGGCTGGGAGTTCCCCATCACCATTTCGCCCCACGACCCCGACACCCTGTACGCCACCGGCAACGTCGCTTTCAAGTCGACTGACGAGGGTACGACGTGGCAGGCCATCAGCCCCGACCTGACGCGGAACGACCCTTCGAAGCAGGGGCTGTCCGGGCCGATCACCTCCGAGGGCCCGTGGGCGGAGATCTACTGCACCATATACGCCTTCGCCGAGTCCCCCCTGGAGCCCGGCCTCCTGTGGGCGGGGACCGACGACGGCCTCGTGCACGTGTCGAGGGACGGCGGCGCGACCTGGAGCGACGTAACGCCCGACGGCCTGCCGGAGTGGACGATGGTCAGCGCCATCGAGCCGTCCCGACACGATGCGGCCACAGCCTACCTCGCGGCCACCAGGTACAAGCTCGACGACAACCGCCCCTTCCTGTATAGGACGACCGACTACGGGTCGACCTGGACCCCCATCGCCGGCGGCATCCCCGGCGACGACTTCACCCGCGTCCTCAGGGAGGACCCTGAGCGGCCGGGGCTGCTCTACGCGGGCACCGAGACGGGCGTGTACGCCTCGACGGACGACGGGGGAAGCTGGACCCGGATGCAGCTCAACTTGCCCGTGGCCCCCATCTACGACCTGGAAGTGAAGGACGGCGACCTGGTCGCAGCCACCCACGGACGCTCCTTCTGGGTGCTGGACGACCTCACACCGCTCCAACAGTCCGCGTCAGACACCCCTACGAGTACGCACCTCTTCGAGCCGCGCCCTGCCATACGCTTTATGAAGCAGCTCGGCTCCATCGTAGAGTCGGGCCCCGGCAAGCACTACACCAGCGACATCCTGGGCGCCCCCGCATCGTGGATCGAGAGCGCCGACAGGGATGGCCGCACCACCAGGGAGGGCCTGGACTCCGGCGTCAACCCGCCCGAGGGCGCGGCAATCGACTTCCACCTGGACGACGCCCCCGAGGGCGAGGTCGTTATCGAGGTGCTGGACACCGGCGGCGCGATCGTCAGGCGCCTCTCCACCTGCTCTGAGGACACGGACAAGCTGACCGCTGGAGCGGGTCTGAACCGTGCCTGGTGGGACCTGCGCCACAGGGCCTCCGAGGACCTCCCCGACGAGGCCGGGGGCGCCAGCCCATTCGGTTCAGCGGTGATCGCGCCTCTCGCAGCCCCCGGTGCCTACACGGTCAGGCTCATCGCTGGTGGAGAGTCCCGCACGGCGTCCCTGCAAGTGCTCATGGACCCGCGCTCGAACGCCACCCAGGCCGAGCTGGACGAGCAGCTCGCCCTCCAGCTCCGCATTCGCGACAAGTACGAAGAGACGAGGGACCGCGTGCTCCAGATGCGGGCCATCAAGGACCAGCTCGACGAGTGGAAGAAGCGGGGGCCGGCCGACGGCGCCGCAGAGGAGATCGCTGAGGCCGCTTCCCGCATAAACGAAAAACTCTCGGACGCCGAGAACGAGATCGTCCCATTCAGGTCCGCGGGCCCGCAGCCCAGGGGCATCCCCGTCGGCCTGTTCGCCAAGCTAAAGGAGTTGATGGGCATCGTCGCGGGCGCAGACTGGCCGCCGACCGCCTCCTCATACGAGCTCCTCGACGATCTCTCCGCCCGCCTCCAGACCCAGTTCGACACCGTGCAGGACATCATCGACAACGACATCCCCGCATTCACAGCCCTGCTGGAAAAGTCAGGAGTACCCGCCATCTCGACGAACTAGACATCTGTCGGTGCCTTGTCAGCGGGGGCGACTATCGCACCGTCATCGTGGGTGGCGGCGGCTCGAATCGTTTTCGCTATATCCCAGTCCTCTCTGGCAGACATCGCAGTTGCTGGCGTTATAGAAAGAAGTCGGTTCCCGAGGGAACGCTAACGGTTATGGCCCCGTGGCCGCAGGGCCCCTGCCTTGCCCTTGCCTTAAGGACTACAGTCTGCGCGATGTTCGTAGCAAATCGTACTGCCTGTATGTTCAAATGGCGAAAGCACGGCGGGCCTCGAAGAGGTACGAGTAAGCGGTGACTTGTTTGGGACTGCCGATGAGATCCGGTACAAGACTGACCACGTTGAGCGCAGTTCCTATTGGGTCACCACCTACCAAAGACCAAGCGCTACCTACGAGCCCTAGAGACATCGACCCCAGGCTTTTCCCGAACGCGCGTCGAGTAGAGCGTTCGATATCGTGGGCCGCATCTGCGATTTCCTGGCGTCGTTCCTTCAGCAAGGCTTCCCGATCCTCAGGGATCTCTATATCGGCGAGTTCAGCCATGAATCCCCGGAGGTCACGCATGTAGGTCCGGTGAGCTTGCCGATGCTCCTCTCGGAATTGGAGGAGCTCATCAAGGGGAACCGGATCCATGTCGAAGCTGACAGGTTCAACGTCAAACGCAATAACCCTGTCGCGCGACGGCATTCGTTCTCTCGAGAGCGTTTTAATCAAGTCCATAGCCACGTCACGCCTATTGGTTGCCGGATGGACGGCGAACCCGTGTTTGTTGCCAGCTAAACGCGAGAGCTGCGCGAGGATAACAAGAATTGTTGTGCGTACGTCCGGGTGCAGCGGGACGGAGACGCCGTCTTCGCTGGGGCGTGCAAGCCCTTTAGCTTGAAGTTCCGTGACGAGGAAATCTGCCAAGTCAAAGTCGACCGAGTAACCAACTCGGGATCGGGACAGCTCGTGGAAACGATCCGTCTCAGGGAGATCATCAAATGCTCCGTTGGTGAGCAACTCAACGATGACTTCTGCAAGCTTATTTGTCATCTCTTTATCAAGCCACTGAGTAGGCTCAAGCACTTCCAGTAGGCCTAGGTCCTCTAGTGGCCCTGCCAAGGCGGGGTCTGCAGCTTGGTGTCGACCATGCATGTAATCGGGCAGCAAGATGCCGATCTTGTCGAAGAACAGGAGCAGAGACTTGACCCATCCACTATCCTGCCCTTCCCAATACGGGGCGGGGTAATAGTAGGCGAGATCTGGACGGCTGGTCATATCTTTCACCCTAAGAAGGTTCCGGAAAGACTATTCTGCAGTTTCGGATGCTACCATAGCGGAGCGGAGGCCCTCAAGAACCTGTCCATGCTGATTCTGTTCAGTTGGGCTGTATAGGCGATCGTGGCGCTTCCTTGCAGCCTACCCACAGCTATTCAGGTCTACCGGCCAAGAATACTGCATTTTCTTGTGTCTATTGGCTGACAAGTGCCTCGTCCATGGGGGCCGGGGCTAGGTACCGGCTCAAGGCGGGAACGACGGCGTGGGGGACGCCTGAATGACGGGGTTGTGTATCCGCAGCCTACGCCAGTCACACTAGGGATGGTCTGAATAAGTCCGTGGACTGCAGCTCCACACATAGGAAATTAAGCTGTGCTGATGGGTTATTCAGAGTATCCCTAGGTCATAGCTAGTGCTACGCCCGCCCTCCCGGCTCCGGGCCAGGATGCCATGCGCCACCAGCTCCTGTATGTCCCGCAGCGCGGTGTCCTGCGAGCACTTCGCCAGCCTCGCCCACTTCGACGTCGTGAGCTTGCCCCGATACTCCCCATCGAGCAGGCGGCCGACGACCACCCGCTGACGGCCGTTGAGAGGGACGCGGGCGGCGCTCTCCCAGAACCGCGCTTTCGCTAACACGCCCGACAGCGTCGCCTGGGCGTCGTCAATGGCACGACCGAGACACGCCAGGAACCACCCCTGCCATGCGGACACGTCCACCGTCCCCTTCTGTGTCCGCTCGAGGATGTCGTAGTAGTCGTCCCGCTCCCGCATGATCTGCGACGACATGCTGTAGAACCGCTGCGGGCTGTCCTCCGAGCGCGCCAGCGCCATGTCCGCTACGGTCCGCGCTATCCGTCCATTGCCGTCGTCGAAGGGGTGTATGGTCGCGAACCACAGGTGGGCCAGGCCGGCCTTGAGCACCCCGTCGATCTCCGCGGGCGCGTTGAACCAGCCCAGGAAGGCCCGCATCTCCGCATCGAGCCTGGCGGCAGCCGGGGCCTCGTAGTGCACCCGCTCGCGGCCCATGGGCCCTGAGACCACCTGCATCGGCCCCGCGCTGTCGTCGCGCCAGCTGCCGACCCTGATACGCCTCATGCCGCTCTGCCCGGCGGGGAACAGCGAAGAATGCCAGCCGTGCAGACGCTCGGCCGTAAGGGGCTGGGCGTAGTTCTCGGTCGCGTCCATCATCATCTCGACAATGCCGTCGACGTTGCGGTCCACGTGCCTTAGACCGCCGATGTTCATCCCCAGGCGGCGGGCGACCGAAGAGCGCACCTGCTCCCCGTCGAGTCTCTCCCCCTCGATCTCGCTGCTCTTGACCACGTCGCCCGTCAGGGTCTCGAGGACGGCCTCCTGCCGGACATCTAAGCCCAGGGCCTCCATGCGGCCTATGAGACGGCCCTGTCGATGCCGCACGTCCGCCAGCGGCTCGACCAAGCCCCCCTCGTCCCACCGGAGATTGGGCCAGTCTGGATGGTCGTGCATGTACTTTCGACGCATTATTTGCGGAGATTATAGCCCCAATCTCCGCAACAATCTCCGCATAATCTGCGTGGAATAGCGGCCCTATTCGCCGCATTCGACTGGCTGACCCCACACTGGCAGATCGGGAAGGACCCTCGCTACAGGTACTCCTTCAGCCTCACGGCCAGCTTCGCGGTCATGCCCGGCACCGCGGCTATCTCCTCGGCCTGGGCCTCGCGGATGCCCTTGACCGAGCCGAACCTCCGCAGCAGCAGGCGCCGCCGCTTAGGGCCGATGCCCGGCACGCCGTCCAGGGCCGACGACGCCGACGCCTTCGAGCGGCGCTGCCGGTGGAACGTGATGGCGAACCGGTGGGCCTCGTCGCGGGCGCGCTGCACCAGGAAGAGCGCCTTGGATCCGCGCGGCAGCACTATCGGCTCCGGCGTCTCCGGCACGAATAGCTCCTCGTTCTCCTTGGCCAGGCTAGCCAGCGGCACCGACTCCACACCCAGCTCCAGGAAGACCTGCAGGGCGGCGCCGAGATGCCCCTTTCCCCCGTCGATGAGCACCAGGTCGGGCACCATCTCCCACCCGTCCTGCCCCGACCCGCCGTTCTCGCTGCCGGCCTTGCCCAGCCGCTTGAACCGCCTCGTGAGCACCTCACGCATCATCGAGTAGTCGTCGATGCCGTCCACCGACTTGATCTTGAAACGGCGGTAGTGTTTGGTTACGGGCTTGCCCGCCTCGAACACGACCATGCTTCCCACGGGGTTCGTGCCGCGCGTATTGGAGATGTCGTAGCACTCGATCCGGTTGGGTGGGCGGGGCAGGCTCAGCGCCTCCTGGAGCTCGCCGATTCCCTCCTCGGAGTCCCCCCGGGCAACGCGGCGCACCCTTATCTGCTCCAGGCCCTCCACGGCGTTCTCCGCCACCATCTCCACGAGCTTCCGCTTTTCGCCGCGCTGGGGGACGTACACCCTCACCTTGCCCTGGCGCTTGTATCCCAGCCACGACTCCAGGGCCTCCGTCTCGACCGTGGCATGCTGTGTCAGGATACGGGGCGGCACGAAGGGATTGGCGCTGTAGAACTGTTCGACGAACGCCGTGATCACGGCCCCCGGCTCGTCCTCCGCCGGGCTCGCCATGATGAAGTTGTCGCGCCCGACCAGCTTCCCCTCCCTGATGAAGAAGACCTCGACCCACGCCTCGCCGCCCTCGATCGCCAGACCTATCGCGTCGATGCTCTCGCGGCTGAGGTGCAGCACCTTCTGACCGGCGCTCACCTTCTCGATTGCCCGGAACTGGTCCCGCAGCGCGGCGGCCCGCTCGAACTCCAGGCGCTCAGCCGCCTCCTCCATCTGGCGCGCAACCTGCTTCGCCACCCTGTCGGTCCGGCCCTTCAGGAACAGCGTCACATGCTCTATGACCTCCCCATACCCTTCCTTGTCGACCGCGCCTATGCACGGGCCGACGCACCTGTTGATGTGGTAGTCGAGACAGGGCCGCGCGTCCGTGCCGGTTATCGTCTTGGTGCACGAGCGGTAGGGAAAGAGCTTCTTGAGCAGCGCGAGGGTCCTGCGGACGCTGTAGGCGCTGGCGTAGGGACCGAAGTAGAGGGACCCGTCGCTCGTCTGGCCCCGCGTTATGTAGACGCGCGGGAAGTCCTCCGACATGTCGATCTTGATGAACGGGTAGCTCTTGTCGTCCTTCAGGCGCGAGTTGTAGGGCGGCTTGTTCTCCTTGATGAGGTTGCACTCTAGCAGCACCGCCTCCTCGTCCGACTCCGTGAGGATGAACTCGAAGTCGGCGATCTGGGGGATCATACTCCTGATCTTTGGGTCCGGCCCGGCCTTCTTCCCGAAGTAGCTCCGGAGCCGGTTCCGGAGGTTCCCCGCCTTCCCGACGTAAAGGACCCCGCCCAGCTTGTCCCGCATCAGGTACACGCCCGGCTTTGAGGGAACGGCGCGCAGCAGCTCAGAGAAGTCCCGCTTCCCTGGGGGGAGCACCATCACATTCCGCTTGGCCTCGTTTGCCATCCTCTATCCAGTTCCCCCAGAGGAGACCCTTTGTATTACCTCGGCAGATGTCACTTCCAGCACCGTAGGGGCGGGTTTCAAACCCCATCTGCTCCAACTAATTCACTCTCAAGATGTTTGCAGCGGGTCCGGGACACTTGCGGTTGGCATATCGAGGGGTGCGAATGAGTGCCAGTCCGGGTGGCGCAGGCAGGACTGCCTCGACAGGTATGTTCGGGGCGTGGATGAGCATTCTACGGGAAGGTCGAATGAAGCCCAGCTCACGCCCTCGCTCCACGAAGATCTTCACAGGGTCCCTGCCTTCATAGGCATACTGTGGCGCATACTCGACCAGCAGGCCGATGGACACCTCGAACGGGTCCACCCCGGCCCTGTGGGCTATCTCAAGCCGCATCGACTGAAGAATCTGCGAGATTATCAACGTCGCCCATATCTGTTGCTGGATCACCACCAACTTGGCGGACCACAGAAGACGCAGCTTGAGGTGTTGCTTGACCAACTTGAGCGCCATCTCGATGTCCCACCTGCGAGCGTAGACCTCGGCCATGGATGCAATCGGGAATGTGTGAGGCTCCCGAACGTTGGTGATGTAGCGGCGCAGCGTATTGCCTTGTCTGAAAGTCACCAGCCGAACGGCGTGTTTGGCCCGGTCGGCGCGATGGGCTCCCAGCCACACGATGCCATCGAAGACGTCGCCCCGATGGTAGAAGGTATGTATCACCTTGTAGCTGGTCTTTGCTCTCAGCCTGCTCAGCCAGTGGTAACCCCTGTCCGTGAGCCAGTCGAACCAGGCGAAGCCGAAGTATCCCAAGTCTGCGACCACCAGTGTTCCCGCTGGCAGGTCTTCCACCAACTTCCGCGCCAACACCTTCTCGTTCTGATGTGGGTCCGGCTGAAACATGACGGTCCGCCACTGCTGGCCTCTCACGTCGAACACGCCAGCCAGCTTGCCAGGGAGCAGACGGCTGTCGCCTTGGGGAATCTCTCTCAGAGGCGGAAGCCTTCTCGACATGGCGTCCAGTGTACTCTCGTCTATGCACACCACGCCCTCGGCGAATGGCGCCAGCTTCTCCGTTACCACACCCTGCAATCGTTGTGCCAATACGCCGCTGATCTGCTCGAAGAGTCTCTCCAATGGCTTGGTTCCCGCGCTATGGAGCCTCTTGTAGACCGCTTGGTCTGTAACCGGGAATCGGGGGAAGAACCAGAGTCCGCGTTCCGAGATAAGACGCCACACCGCCAATTGGCTGCCGAAGCCTCTCAGGACGCAGACCAGCAGCCCTGCCCACAGAGCCATTGCGGGCAGGACGCGCGGCCTGCCAGGGCCCTTGAGACTGTGGTCTGGCTCCATGTCCTTCAAACACTGCTGAAGAAACTCCTCTATGCTCCCGATGGTGGCTGTATCGTCCCCGGTACTGGTGGACATTTCGCTCTGTCCCTCCTTTGGAGTAGTCTTATCCTTATACTATCCAAAGGAGGACTACCCAAAGGAAAGGACGGTTCTTTTTATCAATTAGTTGGAGCAGATGGTTTCAAACCCGCCCTCCCAGTGCCCCACGAAGACTGGACTGCTACCGAGGAGGCCGTTGCATTACCTCGGCAACTGTCATTCCTGACGGCCTAGGGGCGACCCGCCCTCCCAATTCCTCACTAAGGCTGGACTGCTACAGGCGAAGGATACGCCCATATCCACTCAATACTATCATCGCGCAGACGCGCAGATACCCCGCGCCTCGGCCTGCCGGCTCTCCGGCGCCTGCCGTCCTGCCTCCCAGTTCTTTGGTAACCGCAGTCTTGAGGCACATTCCCCGGCTTGGAAACCAAAAATCATGAGGTCATGCGTGCGCTTGACAGACACAGAACGCTCGTACTATTCTTCCCTCGGTAGGAAGGGGAGCAGGTGAGCCCGAGCCCCTTCGGGATGGGGCGGGCGCGTGGCGTGTCCGAAACGCCTTTGAGGTCAAGATCGCAAGCTCGTCCGGAGCCGTAACCGTAGCGTCTACCCCCCCTTTCGGGTGCGGAAAACCGTATTGCCGTCGCTCACCCCGGAGCTGAGCGGTTAGGTCTCGGGGTCTGCGGAGATAGCCCGCGCCTGTAGCGGACGCTGTTGACGCGTCCGGGCGGGCTGCATATACTCACGTCCGGTTGATCCCCCTCAAGCTCCAAGTCAAGAACTTCATGTGCTACCGGGACAACGTCCCGGAGCTTGACCTGCAGGGCATTCACGTCGCCTGCCTCTGCGGCGACAACGGCCACGGCAAGTCCGCCCTCCTCGACAGCATCACGTGGGCGCTGTGGGGCAAGTCGCGTGCCCGCAGGCAGGATGACCTGGTCCACCAGGGTCTCGGGGACATGGCAGTCGAGCTGGAGTTCTCGGCAAGGTCCCAGCGGTACAGGGTCAGCCGCAGGTACGCCCGGCGGGGAGCTCAGGGCCACACCATCCTCGAGCTCGCCGTCTGGTCGGGCGCAGGATTCACTCCCGACACGCTCGACTCCATCCACGAGACCGAAGAGCACATCCGCAGCATCCTGAACATGGACTACGACACGTTCGTGAACACGGCGTTCCTGCTGCAGGGCAAGGCCGACATGTTCACGGCCAGCACACCCGCGAAGCGCAAGGAGGTCCTCGCCGAGGTGCTCGACCTGGCCTACTACGAGACCCTGGAGGAACGGGCCAAACAGCGCAGCCGCGAGCTCCAGGCGCAGATCGAAAGGGCCGACACCGGCGTTGATATCCGCGCGGCGGATGTGGCCAGGCGGGGGGACCACGAGCAGGACCTTGCCGACGTGAGCGCCCGCGTGGAGGATCTGAAGACCCGCTCCGAGGACGCACAGGCGCGCCACCGACAGCTGGAGGAAGCTGTCACCGCCCTCCACGCCAGGGCAGCTGAGCTGCACGACCTTGAACGTCGCATCTCCAACGCTGAGGAGGACATGGCCGAGATCGCCCGGCGCATCCCGGACACCCGCAAACGTGTGGCGGACGCCGAGAAACTGATCGGCAGGGAGACCGAGGTACGGCACGGCTTCGAGAAGCTCGCCTGTGCCCGTCGCGAAGTCGAGCGCCTCCGCGACGCCGCTCTCACGGCCGCGGACCTCGAGAGCAGGATATCCAATCTGGACAAGGCCATTGCCGTGGAGCGCACCCGGCTCCGGGGCGACAGGGAGCGAGTCCGTTCCAGGATCGCCGAAGAGCTGGAGCCCCTGGCCGCCCGGGCACCCGCCATCGAGTCCGAGATCGCCGGGGTCGAGCACGACGAGCAGGCCCTCGACGTCGTGGAGTCAGACCTCGAAGCGCAGAGGCGCGAGATCGACCAGATGGGCGCGGAGCGCGACGCCCTGAACAGCGCAATGGAGGCGCGGACCGAGATCGAGGCCCGCAAGGCACAGGTCGAGCGCGAGATAGCCGTGCATGAGGCGCAGATCAGCGCCTACGTCGAGCACGAGACACAGAGAACGAAGGAGTTGTCTAAGGCCGCAAGTGCCACCGACGCCGTCAGCCAGCAGCTTGGCAGGCTCGCAGGAGAGGACTCGGCCATCGACGCCGAAGCACGCGAAATCGACGCCCTCAGGCGCGCCGTCGAGAGCGCAGCCGCACGGATGGCTCAGCTCCGACAGGCGAACAGTGACCTGCTCGCCGAGATGGAGGATACCCGCCGGAAGTTCGACATCCTGGCCGACGACGAGGCCAGGTGCCCCGTGTGCAAGCACCCCCTGGGTCCCGACGGCAAAGAACATCTCAAGACCGAGTACGAGCAGCAGGGCCTGAAGGGCAAACAGCGGTACTCCGAAAACAGAACAGATCTCGACAGGCTGGAAAGCAGCCACGCCCGGCAGGAGGACGACGCCCGTAGTAGAGCCACGGCCCTCGATCAACGGCGGCGCGCCGCGGCGCAGAGGAGGGCAGCCCTGGAGGAGCGTCTTGAGGAGGCTGGCAGGGCCGGAGCGGAGCTGGTCACCGCGCAGGCATGGCTTGAGCAGCTTCGCGCTAACCTGACCGCGGGCAGCTTCGCTCACGAAGAGAGGGCCAAGCTCAGGAACATCGAGGAGGAGCTGGCCGCCGTCGACTACGATCCCGAGCGGCGCAGGGAGATCGAGCGCGCCACCTCCGATCTGCGAAGCACCGTGGAGGCCAGGCAGAGCGAGCTGAACGGCAGACGGACGGGGCTGAGATCGAAGGGGGCTGTCCTAGCCGCGGAGCTGGAGGAGTCGAAGCGCGCCTCCGAGGATCTGGCCCCTCAGCGCAGACGCCTGCAGGAGCTGGACCGGACCATCTCGACGGAAGCATACGCGCAGGTGGAGCTTCGGCAGGTCGAAACCCTCAGGGCAAGCCTGGACGACCTCAGCTACGACACGGAGGAGTACCGCGCCGCACGCGCCAAGGCCGCCGACCTCGAACCCTACGACGAGCTCAACCGGCGGCTCGACGAGGCCAGGGCCGCCCTGCCGCGTGAGCGTGAGTCCCTGGCCGCCGACACCAAGATGCTGGAGAGGCGGCGTTCGGACCTGCGGGCAGACCGGGAAAGGCGCGAAGATCTGCGAGTCGAGGTAGCCTCCATGCCCGCTAGAGAGAGAGAGCTACTGGAGGCCGAGAAGACCCGCGACTCGCTGGAGCACCAGGTCCGAGAGGCCGCCATCGAGCAGGGACGCCTCCGCCGGGAGCTTGCCCGTCTCGACCATCTCCAGGCCGAGATCGAGCGCCTGCAGGCCGAGCGCAGGGAGCTCGCCGACCGCAAGTCCATTTACGATGAGCTCGCCGTTGCCTTCGGGCGAAACGGCATCCAGGCCCTCATGATCGAGAACGCGATCCCGCAGCTCCAGGACGACGCGAACGAGCTATTGGGGAGGCTCACCGAGAACCGCATGTCGCTCAAGCTCCAGTTCATGGAGGGCCGCCGCATCCGTGGCGTGGCATCCGAGGAGCTCGACATTCGCATCTCTGACGAGGTCGGCACCCGCAGCTACGAGATGTTCAGCGGCGGCGAGGCGTTCCGGATCAACTTCGCCCTGCGCATAGCACTCTCGAAGCTCCTGGCCCGGAGGTCCGGCGCGCCGCTTCCGATCCTGTTCATCGACGAGGGTTTCGGCTCGCTCGACAGCGTTGGCCAGGAGCACCTCAAGGAGGCCATCCAGTCGGTGCAGACCGACTTCGAGAAGATCATAGTCATAACCCACGTCGAGCAGGTGAAGGAGGCGTTCCCCGTCCGCATCGAGGTCACCAAGACCCCGGCCGGCTCGACCTTCGCCGTGACGCAATAGCGGCGAAGGTCATTTATGAAATGAAAATCACGAAAAAGAGGCCCCTGAAAACCTTGAGTCGTGTCCGGGGGAGGCGTAGAATCTCCTGTTGTGCGGCGGATTTCGACGCGGATTGACGCGCCAGATCCACTAAAGGCCCACTGGAGGATCTGTCGGGACCGGAGCAGAGCCCGACGCGTTTTGATCCTTGCACGAATTCTAGCGCTCACCTTAGCCCACAAGTGGCTCCTCGCCATCTCTCTCCTGTGCGTATCCGGCGCCACCGCCGCTTATCTGGTGCTCCCATGGCTCTTCGGGACCGCCATCGACGAGGTCTACCGCGTCTTCGAGGGCGGCCAGGTCTCCGAGACGACCATCCTGCGTATCTCCCTCACGATACTGGCCGTCAGCGTCGTCAGGGGCGCCCTGACATTCGGCCAGACCTACTTCGGCGAGCGCCTCTCCCAGGCAGTTGCCTACGACATCCGCAACAGGTTCTACGACCACGTTCAGAACCTGAGCTTCAAGTTCCACGACACCCACCACACCGGCAACCTGATGTCCCGGGCCATTACGGACGTGGAGGCCTTCAGGATGTTCATCATGGCCAGCCTGGTCAGGTCGCCCTACTTCGCCATCCTCTTCTTCGCCACGGCAGGCATACTCATCTGGCGCGACTGGCTGCTCGGCCTCGTCGCCCTGAGCTTCATGCCGGTCCTGGCAATCCTGACGGCGGTCCTCAGGCTGCACCTCAGGAGGATCTGGCTTCGCGTCCAGGAGGACATGGCAGACCTCAGCACGACCCTCCAGGAGAACATGACGGGCGTCCGCGTCGTCAAGGCCTTCGCAGCCGAGCGCTACGAAGAGGCCAAGTACGAAGCGAGCAGCTCGGCAGTCTCCGCCGACATGGTCAGCGCCGCTCGTCTCCAGGCCCTCAACACGTCGATCATGGTCTTCGCGTATCTCGTTGTAATAGGGCTGATACTGTGGATCGGCGGCATGAAGGTGATCGACGGCCACCTGACACCCGGGGGGCTCGCCAGCTTCCTCTTCTACATGCAGGTGCTCTCAATGCCTGTGCAGCACGCCGGCATGGTCGTCAACTCCTACGCACGGGCATTCTCGGCAGGACAGCGTCTCTTCGAGGTGCTCGACTACCGGTCTCCCGTACAGGAGGCCCCCCAACCGCTGGAGATGCCGAGGAGCAGCGGGCACGTCCGGTTCGAGAACGTGTCGTTCAGCTACGACAGTCGCACACCCACCCTGCAGAACATCGATATCGACGCCCACCCAGGCAAGGTCGTCGCCCTGGTGGGCGCGCCCGGGAGCGGCAAGAGCTCCCTCGTTAATCTGCTGCCCAGGTTCTACGACGTCACGTCGGGGCGCATCACCATCGACGGCGTGGACATACGCGACACGACACTGAAGTCCCTTAGGCGGAACTTGGGCATGGTCCAGCAGGACGTGTTCCTGTTCACCGCCTCGATCGGGGACAACATCGCCTACGGGCGCGAGGACGCGTCCATGAACGAGATAGTCGACGCGGCCAGGGTCGCCCAGATGGACGACTACATCCAGGGGCTCAAAGAGGGGTACGACACGGAGATCGGCGAGCGCGGCTCGACCCTGTCCGGCGGGCAGCGGCAGCGTATGTCCATCGCCAGGGCCGTGCTCCTGAGCCCGCCCATACTCATCCTCGACGACTCGACCGCCAGCGTCGACGCCAATACGGAGGACAAGATCCGCACGGCCATGGAGGCCGTCATGAAGGACCGGACGACCTTCGTCATCGCCCATAGGCTCAGCACCGTGCACAAGGCCGACGAGATCATAGTGCTCGACAGGGGTCGCATCGTCGAGCGAGGGACCCACCAAGAGCTGCTGGCGAGCGGCGGCGCATACAGGCGCATATACGAGCTCCAGCTGAGGCCACAGGGAGAGGTCATGATGGAGTTCGACGTTCCGGCTGGGCCGGGGGCGGCAAGCCAATGATGTCCGGCGCCGGCTCATTCATGCGCGGGGCCGCCCGGGACACCAGCAGGCTGGACGACGAGGTGTTCGGGCAGGCCTTCAACTATCGCGTCGTAGCCCGAATGGTCCCCTACATCATGCTCAACAAGGGCCTGGTCTCACTGGCCGTTGCCTCGATGCTCGTCTTCACGGCGACCCTGGTCGCGGTCCCGTGGCTCATCGGGCTCGCCATCGACAAGTTCATCACAGGGGGAGACGCCATCGGCCTGGCTTGGGTAGTGGCGCTGTTCATCGCCAACGCCATGCTGAACTGGGGCGCCAACTTCACCCAGGAGATGACCATCGCCCGGGTGGGCCAGAACCTGCTCTTCCGCCTCCGAAGGGACATGTTCCACCACCTCCAGAAGCAGTCCGTCTCGTTCTATGACAAGAACGAGGTCGGTCGCATCATGTCGCGCATCCTGGGAGACGTGTACCAGCTCCAGGAGTTCCTGTCCGTGGCGGTCGTCACCGTGGGCAACCTGCTGAGCCTGGTCGGCATCGTCGGCGCCGTGCTTTTCCTGAGCTTCCAGCTCGGTCTCATCTCGCTGGTCACCATCCCCTTCCTCATACTGATCATGGCGGTCTGGCAGCCCTTCGCGCGCAAGGCGTTCATGCGCGTCAGGCGCGCCGCGGCGATCGTCAACGGCACCCTGAACGAGAACATCACCGGCGTCAGGGTCGTCCAGGCGATGAACCGCCAGGAGCGCAACGCCGAGCTGTTCGAGGGGAAGAACAGGGAGAACTACAGCGCCGCCGTCAACGCCTCCGGGATCTCGTCGGGCCTCCTCCCCAGTGTCGACCTGCTGACCGCCGTGTCGATCGGCCTGGTGCTCTTCTTCGGTGCCAGGCTCGTGGGTAGCAACGCCCTGGAGGTCGGCGCGCTGGTGGCGTTCGTCATGTACATCCAGCGCTTCTTCGACCCCATCCGCAGCCTCACGATGCAGTACACCCAGCTACAGCGTGCCATGGCGTCCGGCATACGCATATTCGAGCTGCTCGACACAAAGCCGGAGCTGGAGGACAAGCCGGGGGTTGGGGACCTTCCGCCGATACAGGGCCAGATCGAGTTCAGGGACGTCAGCTACAGCTACGTCGAAGGTCAGGACGTGCTCAAGCGCGTGAACATGAGCGTCCTGCCGGGGCAGATCGTCGCCATAGTGGGGCCCACGGGCGCCGGCAAGACCACCCTCGTCTCCCTCTTGTCCAGGTTCTACGACGTGGAGGAGGGAAGGGGCGTGATACTCATCGACGGCAAGGACATCCGCAACAGGACGCGCGAGTCGCTGGCTCGCCAGACCAGCATGGTGCTCCAGGAGCCCTTCCTGTTCACCGGAACGGTTCGGGACAACATCAAGTATACCCACCACGACGTGCCCGACGAAGACATGATCGCCGCAGCGAAAGCCGTCGGCGCCCACGACTTCATCGAGAGGCTCGACGACGGATACGACACCCTCCTGCACGAGCGCGGGGTGAACCTCAGCGTCGGTCAGCGTCAGCTCATCAGCTTCGCCAGGGCCATCGTCGACGACCCGCGCATCCTGATCCTCGACGAGGCGACCGCCAACATCGACAGCTACACCGAAATGCTCATCCAAAAGGCCCTGCAGACCCTCCTGCAGGGGCGCACGGCCATCGTCATCGCCCACAGGCTCTCGACCATACGCGGCGCCGACAAGATAGTCGTACTCAACCACGGCACCGTCGAGGAGGTCGGAGACCACGACGAGCTCATGGACCGCAAGGGCCTCTACGCCCACCTCTACACCATGAACTTCGCCGCCCTCAAGGCAGCCATCCCCGAATAAAGCAACGCTGCCGCCGCGAGTTACCACACCGTACGGGCGGGTCGAAACCGTTGAACCCGCCTGTCCCTGGGCAGGTCCGGCGACCCCGGTGACGCGGGCCATCGCCGCATCATTTCAACTTGGTATCACCCCGCACTTGGGCGCCCGTACAACCCCGACGCATCCCTCTGACTCATGGGATCTCGCCGTTCGTGTAGAATGGCCCCGTGAGGTGAGCGATGGCCGTCAGCACTCAAAGAAGCCTGGTATCGGCAGACGACCTGCCCACCCTCTCCTCGCGCCTCGCCGCCGAAGGTAAGCGGACCGAGCTCGTTAGAGGAGACCTCGTCGTTATGGCGCCAGCTGGAGGACGACATGGACGAATTGCCAACACAATCGCGTACTTGTTGACAGAGTTCATCCGCGCCAGACAGCGCGGGATGGTCTTCGCCGCCGAAACGGGCTTCCTCCTGCACCGCAGTCCAGACACGGTCCGCGCCCCCGACGTCGCCTTTGTCGCTGCCGAGCGCCTGGCCGACGGTGAGCCTCCACCCGGCTTCCTGGAAATGGCCCCTGACCTCGCCGTCGAGGTGGTGTCTCCCAGCGATTCCTCCGCCGCAGTTCGGGACAAGGTCCGGGACTGGCTGGAGGCAGGCACGCGGCTCGTGTGGGTCGTATATCCCGACTCACGGTCGGTAACGGTCCACCGCCACACTGGCGAGCCGGAGGAGCACTCCGAGACGGACGTCCTGTCCGGATCGCCCGCGCTCCCCGAATTCTCCGTTGCCGTCCGAGACCTGTTCGCATAGGGTACTGTGAGCGGCCCCACTCTTCAGGCCCCACGTTGGGGATGACGTGATCTTCACCATAGGGCACAGCAACCACACTTGGGACGACTTCGCAGGCTGCTTCGACAGCACGGCGTCGAGGTCCTCGTTGACGTGCGCAGCAACCCAGTCAGCCGATTCGCCGCCTTCGCCAACAGCCCCACTCTTGGGCGGCTGCTCGAACGGGAAGGCGTCCGCTACGTCTTCATGGGCGACTCGCTCGGCGGGAAGCCCTCGGACCGGTCGTGTTACGACGGCGCCGGAAAGCCCGATTACGACGAGATCAGGTCCAGAGACTTCTTCAAGACGGGCATAGACGAGCTGATCGCACTGGCTGAGACAACCACTGTGGCCCTCATGTGCGCCGAAGAGTACCCCGGCAAGTGCCACCGACGCCTGCTCATCGGCCCCTCCCTTGCCGAAATTGGAGTATCCCTGTCACACATCCGAGGCGACGGCTCCGTACAGAACACCGAGGACCTCGGCAACAGGAAGGCCTACCCCCGTAACTTCCAGGCTGCAATGTCCATCGACGACTGACCGGCTGTAATCCAAAGACGAGAAAACGACCCGGTGGGCCTTCGAGGCCGCTAGAACAGCGCCGACTGGCCGTCTCTGGGGAACGTCAGACCCAGGTGTTCGTAGGCTCGGCGAGTGGCCACGCGGCCCCGGCGCGTACGGTCCAGGAAGCCCTTCTGCAGCAGGAACGGCTCGTACACGTCCATGATCGTGTCCGCCTCCTCGCTGATCGCCGCCGCCACCGTCTCGATGCCCACGGGCCCGCCGTCGAACTTGTCGATGATCGTCGTCAGCACCAGCCGGTCCGAGTCGTCCAGCCCCAGCCCGTCCACCTCCAGCCTGCCCAGGGCCTCCAGTGACATGTCGGCGGTGATCACGTTGTCGCCCACGACCTGGGCATAGTCCCGCACCCGCTTCAACAGGCGGTTCGCCACCCGGGGCGTTCCCCGCGAGCGGCGGGCGATCTCGAACAGCCCGTTGTCCTCGGCCTCGATGTCCAGTATCCGCGCCGAGCGCCGCACGATGGTGTGCATCGCCTCTTCGTCGTAGAAGTCGAGCCTGAACACGTGCCCGAAGCGGTCGCGCAGCGGGGAGCTGACCATGCCGTAGCGGGTCGTCGCGCCTATGAAGGTGAAGGGCTGGATGGTGAGGTTGATGCTCCTGGCCTTCAGCCCCTTGTCGATGACCCACGAGACCACAAAGTCCTCCATTGCGCCGTACAGGACCTCCTCCACGACTCGGTGGAGCCTGTGCACCTCGTCCACGAACAGCACGTCGCCCTTCTGGAGCCTCGTCAGGACAGCCACCATGTCGGCGGGCCGCTCTATGGCGGGGCCCGACGTCGTCTTGATCCGCGTGTCCATCTCCCGGGCGATGATGTTGGCGAGCGTGGTCTTGCCGAGGCCGGGGGGGCCGTGCAGCAGCACGTGGTCGAGGGGCTCTCCCCGCTGCCTGGAGGCGGCGATGAAGATGTCGAGGTTGGACTTGAGCCGGTCCTGGCCGATGTAGTCCGCGAGCCGCTGGGGCCGCAGGCTGTCGTCGACCGGACGGTCCTCCTCCTGGGGGTCCCCCGAAACGATTCGCTCCGTAGCCAAGCCCCGCTCCTGAGGCCGGGAGGTCAGTCCGCCCGGCCCATTCCGGCGTCCTCCATGGTCTTCCACAGGGCCTCGCCGTTCTCCTGCCACCAGCCGTAGAGGATGGTGATGTCGGTGCCGATGGAGAAGTGCCGGACGCCCATGTCCAGGAACTCCTTGGCGTCGTCCGGGGTCTGCACCTCAGCCCTGGGAGGCACGCCCTTCGCCAGGGCCGTCCTGAAGACCCTGTCCCGGGCCGCGACGACGTCCGGGTGGCTGCGCTGGCCTGCCAGGCCGACGCTCATCGAAAAGTCCGAGCCGCCCCACTGCACCATGTCGACGCCCGGTATATCCAGTATCTCGTCCAGATCGTCGACCGCGCCCTTCTTCTCGATCATGACCGCGACCACGGTGTCGTTGATGAGGTCGACGTATGCCTCGTTCCCGCCGTAGCCCATGTAGGTGTTGCGCCTGGTGGCCGCGCCGTAGAGTCCGCTCCACTTGGGGGTATCGGCGCGGGCGATGCGCACGCACTCCCTCACCTCTTCCGCCGAGCGGCAGTCGGTGAACAGCACGCTGCCGAAACCGGCCCCGATGCCCCTCTGCGCCAGGAACTCCTGGTGGCTCTGGTCGACCTTGACCATCGAGCCCATCTTGTGAAGCTCGGCGGCGCGGCAGAGGTTGTCCAGGTCGTGGAGGTCGAACGAGCCGTACTCGGCGACGAACTCCACGTAGTCGTACTTCCCGGTATGCCCGAGCGCCTCGACAACCGAGGGCCAGGTAGAGTGTATGTGTGTGCTGAGGGTCGGCTCGTCTCGGTCCAGTTTCTCTCGAATGATGTTGGTCCTCATGAAGCCTCCAGGCCGGGAGTCTGGGTTCGGTCTCTCAGGCCGCATTATAGCGGACGCCGAGCCCGCCCGACACTCACGAAACCCAAAGCGCGATTGTCCAGGCTCGACGCTGGGCCCCTCCATACGTAGGGGCGGGTTTGAAACCCGTTTGAAACCCGCCCTCCCCAGCTTGTGGGTAAGCGGCGACGAATTCCGCAGAATTGCTAACATGGATGTATAGCCACTCTAGCTGCGGAGGTTGCGATGGACACGCTGGCCCACATGACTGAGTACGGACACGAGCTGCTCATCACCGGCAGCGACCCGTCAGCCGGACTGAAGGCCTTCATCGCCGTACACGACACGACCCTGGGTCCGTCCTGCGGCGGGGTGAGGATATGGCCCCACGCGACCGAGGAGGCCGTCGTCACCGACGTGCTGCGGCTGTCGCGCGCCATGACCTACAAGTCCGCCGTGGCCGGCCTGCCCCTGGGCGGCGGCAAGGCCCTCATCTGGGCCGATCCGAGGACCGACAAGACGGAGGCCCTGCTCCGCGCCTTCGGACGCTTCGTCGACACCCTGGGCGGCCGCTACATCACGACCGAGGACGTCGGGATGACGCCCGCGGACCTCGAGCCCATCGCCCTGGAGACGCGGCACGTCGTCGGGCTGCCGCTCTCGATGGGCGGCAGCGGCGACACGTCCATCCTCACCGGGCTGGGCGTCTACCTGGGCATGAAGGCCGCCGCCAAAGCCGTGTGGGGCGACGACAACCTGCGCGGGCGCACCATAGCAGTGCAGGGTTTCGGACACGTAGGGCAGCAGATGGCGTCCCACCTCGTCGACGAGGGCGCGCGGCTCGTCGTGACCGACATCTACGAGGACGCGCGAAGGCAGGCCGCTGAGATGGGCGCAGAGGTCGTGGCGCCGGACGAGATATACGACGTG
This sequence comes from Dehalococcoidia bacterium, assembly GCA_965261325.1. Taxonomy (GTDB): domain Bacteria; phylum Chloroflexota; class Dehalococcoidia; order Lucifugimonadales; family CAJWER01. The sequence continues at coordinate 410,356 of CBDHCU010000009.1, read as the reverse complement.
GACTGCCACATCTTCTCGCCATGCGCCCTGGGCGGCGTGCTGAACGACGATACCATACCCCGCCTGCGGTGCGCGGTGGTCGCGGGAGGCGCGAACAACCAGCTGCTGGCCGACGAGCACGGCGCGGAACTCCACCGCCGCGGCATACTCTACGCGCCCGACTTCGTCATCAACGCCGGCGGCATCATCACCGTCGGCTCCGAGATCGGCGGCGTGTACAGGGCGGACCGCGCCCGCGAGATGACGGAGCGCATATACGACACCACCGCGCGCGTCATCGAGACATCGCGGGCGGAGGACGTGCCCACCCACGTCGCGGCCACCCGCCTCGCCGAGCGCCGCATCGAGTCCGTGCGCCGGCTCCGGGCCCCCTTCCGCAGCCCGCTCAGCTGAAGTCTGTCAGGGGGGTGAGCGGCCTGGTGTTGTGGAGTCGATGGGTCCTGCCCAGGGGTCCGGCTCGTGCCAGTGCGCCCCGAGCTTTTCCCTCATCCTGCGCTCGGCGGGGGTGAGCTCCACGGGGGCGGGTTTTTCGTCCTTTTCCTCGTTGTTTCGCTTGGGCCCCTTGCCGAGGGTGGCGGCCCTGGCGGCTCCGTCCCTGCGCCGCTGTGTTCGGGGCCGTCGTGCTTTGTCCTAGGGTCCTTCGGCAGGCTCCTTGGCGGGAATCCCCGACTGCTCGGGGACAGGCTCCCGGGGAGTGGGGGCGGGAACGACGGGCTCAGACCCTTCGGCAGGCTCAGGACAGGCTCCTTCGACAGGCTCAGGGTGAACGGAGGTGGGACCTCCTTCAACGGGCTGTGCTTCGACCCGTTCGACAGGCTCAGGGGAGCCAAGCTCAGGGTGTAGCGGATCCCCCACCTAATTTGGACGGATGGCGTGACGGACTGCCTCTGAGGCTATGGCTGTGCACCTTGCCGGGGATGGGTTCCCGCCCCCGACTGCTCGGGGGCAGGCTCTTCGCGGGAATGACGGAGGTGGGGGATTTGGGAGGCCCTGCATATGTTGACCCTATGAACGGGGCGTTGGTATTATGTGATGTCCTTCACTGAACCGCAGTGCTATGAGGACAATCGGACTTACAGGGGGTATTGGCAGCGGGAAAAGCGCAGTATCGAACATCCTGCGAGATCTGGGCGCCTGCGTGATAGACGCGGACGCCGTGGCCCACGAGGTGTACAGGCCGGGATCGGATGGGTGGCGCGAGGTGGTGGCGGCCTTCGGCAGGGAGATAGTAGGCCCTACCGGCGAGATCGACAGGGGCAGGCTGGCGACCCTGGTATTCGGCGACACCGCACAACTCGAGAGACTGAACCGCATCGTCCATCCGCGGGCCAGGGAGCTGGTAGCCGATCGGCTGGAGGTTGCCGAGGAATCTGGCGAATCGACCGTGGCGGTCGAGGCGCCCCTCCTCTTCGAAGCCGGGTGGGACGACATGTTCGACGAGGTGTGGGTGGTTACGGCTCCCGAAGAGACGGCGATAGGGCGGGTTGCGCAGGCGAGGGGCATCGACGCCGACTCGGCGAGATCCAGAATGCGTGCCCAGATGTCGAACGAGGACCGCCTGAGCCGGGCCGACGCGGCAATCGACAACTCGCACACCCTCGACGACCTGAGGGGCAGCGTCACGGAGGCCTGGGACCGTTTCGCCGCTCAGTCGAAGGGACACGCAGGAGGCGACCCGCGCTAGCATAACGCAGCCTAATCTAATGACAACCAGAACCCAGTCCCTATTCCGCAGCTACATAATCGAGGAGTACCACCTTACCAAGGAGCCCTACTACGTCTCAGTATCCGACGAGATCGAGCTGTTCGAGGCGGCCTACCGCCAGCGTATCCCCATCCTGTTCAAGGGGCCCACGGGGTGCGGCAAGACGCGGTTCGTCGAGTACATGTCGTACCGGCTCGGCCAGCCGCTGACGCGGGTCAGCCAGCGAATGGGCGACGACCCGCCGGCCGAGGACGGAGAGGACAAGGAGAACGGCCACCGGAACATCCCCCTCGTGACCATCGCCTGCCACGAGGACCTGACGGCCAGCGACCTGGTCGGCAGGTACCTGCTCCAGGGCGATAACACGGTCTGGATCGACGGGCCGCTGACCCGTGCGGTGAAGGCGGGGGGCATCTGCTATCTGGACGAGGTCGTGGAGGCGAGGAAGGACACGACCGTCCTGATTCACCCGCTGACCGACCACCGGCGTATCCTGCCGGTCGAGAAGCGGGGCGAGCTGCTGGAGGCCGCCGAGGGCTTCCTGCTCGTGATGTCGTACAACCCCGGGTACCAGAGCGCGTTGAAGGACCTGAAGCACAGCACCCGCCAGCGGTTCGTGGCCATCGAGTTCCACCCGCCGCCGCCGGAGATCGAAGCCCAGATAGTCGAGCATGAGTCGGGGGTCGACACCAGGACGGCGGTGCAGCTTGCCAAGCTCGGCGAGAAGGTGCGGAACCTGCGCGAGCACGGCCTCGCCGAGGGCGCGAGCACGCGACTGCTCATCTACGCGGGCAAGCTGATAGCGCAGGGCATACAGCCGAGACGGGCCTGCCAGGTGGCGGTCAACTGGGCAGTCACGGACGACGCATCGATCCACAGCAGCATCGGCGAGGTCATCTCGTCCATCTTCGAGTAACCAGCACATCAACCCCAGCGAGCCGCAGAGCAGCCAGCACCCATACCTGACCAGGGCGGGTGTACTGTTGCTTGTGTACCCGAAGGAAGGGGAGCTCCACCTGCTGCTCAACAAGCGAAGCGAATCGGTCGAGGACCACAAGGGCGAGGTCTCCTTCCCAGGCGGTCGAATGGACGAGGGAGACGGGTCGTTGCTCGATACGGCCCTGAGGGAGGCCCACGAGGAGGTCGGCGTTAGTCCCGAAGACGTGCGAGTGCTTCGCCGCCTGGAGGACGTGGAGACGAGCACCGGCTACTGCGTGAGCCCATTCCTGGGGACGATACGCGAAGACTACCCGTTCGTGGTCAGCAGGGTCGAAGTGGCGGAGCTGGTGGAGGTGCCCGTCGGCGAGCTGATGGATGGCTCGACGATCAGGAACGAGACCCGATTCGAGGACGGCGCGCCTGTGAGCAGGCCCAACTACGCCTACGGAGGCCACCTTATCTGGGGGGCTACCGCGCGCATCGTGACGGGCCTGCTGGAGCTGCTGCGCGCCGACGGCGCAGACGACCTGCTGCCCATGGCGGAGCCCGCATGAACCAGAAGACCCGCGAGGAGATGGACCTCATAGGACAGCGGCTGGAAGCTGCCCGCGCCGGCCTGTCGGACGAGGTGCTCCCAGCCATCGAGGCGGTCTCCGTCGAGCTCCAGGACAGCCAGGTCGTGGAGTGGGCGGAGAGAGGCGCGGTGATGGCCGAGCAGTCGGTGCGCTCCTGGGAGGCCGCCGCACGGTACTTCGCGGTCAGCCCGGCCGTCGCGCGCATGATGCCGTTCAACTACTTCCTGAAGTGGGCCGACTGCGGCTCGGAGCTGTGCGCGGAGTCGCCCACACTGGCGGTAAGCTACTTCGCGGCGAGCCCGGGGGCGATGAGCCGTCTCAGGTCCCGCCACATCGAGACGTGGATGAACCTCGGACGCGGCCTGTACAAGGGCTCGTGGAAGTCGAGCACCCTTTCCACCAAATTCTTCGAGGCCAGCCCGAACCTGCTGACGACCCTGACCGTGCCCGAGCTCGAGCGTTTCACCGCCTTCCTGGGCGCGCTCTCGAACCGTTCCTACGACATGGCGGCGGAGTGTCTCGCAGCTTCGCAGGAGATATTCCCCCTGCTCGGCGAGGACAAGCGCACCTTCATCCGGCTGGGCACGTCGCTGACCGAGTCGACGTGGCGGCAGGTCAAGGGCCTGTTCGAGTCTTCCGCCCGGGCGCTTCCGAACATACAGGCCGACCAGCGCGCGAGGTTCGTCCGGCTGGCGCAGGGCCTCCACGACGCCGGGACAGTCAACCTTCCAGCCGCCATCTCCGCGGCAGGTCAGGCGCTGGGACAGGTCGAGACGGAACACCACGAGCCGATAGTCGGGATGGCCGAGTCGCTGATGAAGAAGGCCCCGGAGGCCGTCCCCAGCTTCATAGACAGCTGCCCGCGGGCGCTCGAGAAGGTGTCGATAACCCAGCTTACCCAGTGGTTCGACGAGGGAACGGCAATCCTCGACCACAACGAGGACGGCGGGCTGGCCTACTTCCGCATAGAGTCGTCCCGGTCGCACGAGGCGCTGGAGACGCTGTCCTCGAGCGTCGAGTTTTCCCGCGTCAGGGACGTGATGGAGATGTACTGCCGGGCGCTGGCGGGCACGGAGATAAAGCTGTCCACGAGCAACGACCTGGCGGAGAAGAACATCGGCTGGGTGTCGGACGAGGCGCCCACGACCGAGGGCTCCACGGTCTTCCTGCCCGCGCAGGAGGGCCGGTACGCCACGAAGCAGGAGAACTTCGCCCTGTACAAGGTGATCTCGACCCACCAGACGGCGCACCTGGAGTTCGGCAGCTTCAGGTTCCGGTACGACCTGCCGTCCACCCTGTTCGAGGATCTCCGGCCACAGGTGGACCCCGCGTCCAGGACCCGCGGAGACGGACAGGAACCCCAGGGGTCGGAGGGCTGGGTCACGGACATGCAGCGTTTCTTCGACATCTTCGACGAGCGCCGCCTGGCCCTCGACGTCTTCACCATAGTCGAGGATGGCCGGCTCGACGCGATAGTCGTGGCAGAGTACCCGGGCATCAGCATCTCGTACCTGGCGGTCCAGGAGGGGGCGCTGGAGAGCCGGCCCGAGATCAAGTCCCTGCCCGCCCGCGAGGCGCTGGTCGAGCTGCTGGTCAGGATAAGCCTGCGGCAGCAGAAGGGCCTCGCCGTGCCGTCACAGTACAGGGAGGAGGCGCACCAGGTCGTGGCACTGGCGCGCAGGGCGGCCGTGCCGACCGCTGCGGTCGAGGACGCGGCCGAGGCGACCCTGAGGATATACGCCATCCTGTCGCAGATACCGAACGAGGAGGCCGCGCCCGACGACTGGCAGGACATCGAGCTTCCGGACACCGAGGGGGCCGACGCCGGGCTGGACGAGACGCAGCTCGTCGACCAGCTCATGCAGGATGCGGAGAGCCAGGAGGGCGAGGAGGAGTACAACACCAGCGAAGACGTGGACTACAGGGGCGAGTTCAAGCCCGAGCTTGCCCAGATGATGACCGAGCTCAGGATGCAGCGGCAGGGCGACTCCGCCAACATGGAGGGCGAGCAGATCACGCAGGAGATGCTCGAGGAGATGCTGAAGTCGAGCGCCGAGGTGGACCTCGACGCAGGCGAGGGCGGCATGGAGGAGGCGACGGGGGCATTCGCCGACAACATGCTGAAGGAGGCGGGCCTGACGCTGCCGCAGACGCCGGAGATGGGCCAGGGGCCGCTGACGCACGTCGACGATCAGGGCGGCTCACTCGACCCGGACGAGCCCCAGTCCTTCGTATACGACGAGTGGGACTTCAGGGCCGACGACTACAAGCCCAACTGGTGCATCGTGCGCCAGAAGAAGATGGCCGAGGGCGACGCGTCCTACTTCGGCAGCACGCTGCACAGCTACGGTCCGCTGGCGGACCAGATACGGCGGCAGTTCGAGATGCTCGTCCCCGAGATGTTCCGCAAGGTCCGCAAGCTGGAGGACGGCGAGGAGATCGACATCGACGACGTGATCGAGGCGATCGTCGACATACGCACCGGGGCGGGACCGAGCGAGAAGCTCTACTGGAAGCGCAACAAGGTCCAGCGCGACGTAGCCGTAGTCTTCCTGCTCGACACCAGCGCCTCCACCGCCGAGGCCATAGAGGACTCGAAGAACGTCACCGACGACTGGGACGCGCCCAGCGACCCCGTGGAGTACATGGTCTGGCTCCGCACGCGCCGGGGAGACGGGATGCGCCGCTCCTATAAGCGGATCATCGACCTGGAGAAGGAGGCCATCGTCCTCCTGATCCACGCCCTGGAGGCCATCGGAGACGTCTACGGCATCTACAGCTTCTCAGGCTACGGCCGCGAGAACGTGGAGTTCTACACCATCAAGGACATAGACGAGAACTTCTCCGACCGTGTGCAGCGCCGGATCGACCGGGTCGCGCCGCTCCACGCCACCCGCATGGGGCCCGCCATCCGCCACGCCACAATGAAGCTCGACGCCCAGGACGCCCGCACAAAGCTGCTGTTCCTGATCAGCGACGGCAGGCCCCAGGACCGCGGGTACAGCCGCGAGGGGGTCGAGAAGGAGTACGCAGTCCACGACACGAGGATGGCGCTGGACGAGGCGCGCGACAAGAACATCAGCGCCTTCTGCCTCACCGTCGACAAGAACGGCCACGACTACCTCAAGACCATGTGCGCCGACATGGGCTACGAGGTGCTGGACGACATCCACTCCCTGCCCAACAGGCTCCTCTACCTCTACCGCCGCCTGACCATATGATGATGGTGCACCATACTGGACCAGAATCGAGCACCTTCCATGTCAGGCTGAAGCTTGCGGTTGTAATAGCACCCATATCATGATGTCGCCTGCTTCAATGCCGGTCACGGGGTGAATTGAGGCCACCCAATGTGCGTGTCCATTCTCCACCCCCGCTGGCTCGCTGTCTTGGGGGGCCTGCTTGTCATCAGCACGCTAAACGCCTGCGGCGATAGCCCGGCACCAACGGGGACATCTAAAGGCACCACCACAGCGGTTCCGGCGGTGATACATACACAAACTCCCACACACCCCCCTGCTGCAACGTCCGCGCCAATCCAAGAATCCACGCCAACGCCAACCAGCACGCCGACAGCTACACCTACCCAAGAACCCACGCCAACGCCAACCAGCACGCCGACAGCTACACCTACCCAAGAACCCACGCCAACGCCAACCAGCACGCCGACAGCTACACCTACCCAAGTGCCCATGCCCACGCTGGGACCCGTAAGAGCGGAAGAGATTGAGGATGACCTCGACACCCTGCTCGACGGCGTGGCCGAGATCGGTGCGCCGGGTGTGCCCGGCCCCCTGTGTGTATACGGCTCTGAGGCCTTCCCGGTGATCGTCGGTCGAATTAGAGGTTACGGCTCTAGGGTCTCTCCGGTGAGCAGCATCGTTCATGCTCCAGTAGTGGCTGCGGGCCGTTGGCAGGCAGGCCGCATTGTCGCTCTGGGTCACGACGGCTACTTCACTCGTGCGACGCTCAAGTCTCTGGATACGGGGCGCCTGATTGTGAACGCGCTGCATTGGGCTGCTGGTGGAGAGCCGTCCGGTCCTCGCATTGGCGTCGTAGGCGCCGCCGATCTGCACGCGTGGCTCAAGGAGGGCGGGCACGATGTCGTGGAAGCCTCGCTGACGCCCAATTCGCTGGGAACCGTGGATGTCGTGGCTGTGGTTATGTGGAATCAGAGCACACCGGAGATTGAAGCGCTGTCTGCGTTTGTGCGCGATGGCGGCGGATTGGTGACGGCCGTTACCGGTTGGGGCTGGGCGCAGGTGCACCCAGATCTAGACCTCAACAACGACTACGCAGGCAACCGACTGCTCACGCCCGTCGGCATCCGATGGGCCGACGCTTCGCTTGCCCGCACGTCACCGGGGGGCTACGCGGTCAAGGGACCGCCCTCTGAGCTGACGCATACCGGCACGGCTCTCGATGCTGTCGAGACGCACGTGGCGGGTAGGCGCACGCTCACTGACTCGGAGATCGACCAGGCACTGGACAGCCTGGTGCTCACCTCTAGCTGCCTGTCTGCGGACGAAGCGCTTCTTGCGCCGCGCCTGGACGCGCTGGTCGGAAGAGACGAACAGAACATCCGCTGGCCCTCGGCCGGGCAACCTGTGGGCCAAGCCGACGTGATCGCCCGACTGGCTGCTGCACTGTTTGTGCTGGAGCAGAGCCGCACTCCGCCGGAGTCCGTGCGCGCGCATCCGAGGGCTGCGGACTTCCCTGGTCCTGTCCCCGACGACGCTCCACGCATTACGCGTAGCCTCATCATCGACACCGCAATACCGCGTTGGCACTCCACCGGCCTATATGCCGCGCCGGGCGAGCTGGTCACTGTCACGGTGCCCGTCGAAGTAGCCGCAGCCGGCGGGCACGGCGTGCGAGTGGGTGCACATAGCGATCGTATATGGCACCGGTCCGAGTGGAAGCGCATGCCCGAAATAAGCCGCCGATTCCCCATCTCCGCGACCGAGACCCTCGTCGCGAATGCTTTCGGAGGCCTTATATACGTCGAAGTCCCTGCCGAAGCTGACCTCGGAAGCGTCACCATCAAGATCAAGGGTGCCGTGGCGGCGCCCCTGTTCGTGTTGGGCGAGACGGACCTGAACGCCTGGCGCGAGGAGATCCGCCATGCGCCCGCTCCTTGGGGGGAGATCGCTGGGCGGAACATGATCGTCACGACGGACGCTCGCGAGGTGCGCGACCTCGATGATCCGGCCGCCGTGGCTGAGGCCTGGGACCGGGTGCTCGATCTGAGCGGGGAACTGGCCGCTTGGCCCTCAGCCGCACGCTCAAGCCCGGAACGATTCGTCGTCGACAGGCAGATCTCGGCGGGGTACATGCATTCCGGCTATCCCCTGATGGCCCATCTGGATCAGCAGGCGAACCTGGTGAACACGAAGCATCTGCGCTCGGAGTGCAACTGGGGCTTCTACCATGAGGTGGGTCACAACCACCAAGTCGGCGACTGGACGTTTGATGGCACAGTCGAGGTGACCGTCAACCTGTTCACCCTCTACGTCTACGAGTTTCTGTGTGGTATCCCAGTCGCCGAGAACGACAGGGGCTCCGCCGCGGTCCGCGCCGAGCAGATGGCGAGCTACGACTTTGCCAACCCGGACTTCGAGCAGTGGAAGCGCGAGCCGTTCCTAGCACTCGTCATGTACGAGCAGATGCAGCAGGCGTTCGGCTGGGATGCCTACCGGGAAGTGTTCGCCACATACCGCGCTCTGCCGGACTCTGAGCGCCCGAAGAGTGACGACGAAAAGCGCGACCAGTGGCTGGTGCGCTTCTCGCGGCAGGTGGGTCGCAACCTCGGCACGTTCTTCGAGGCGTGGGGCGTTCCGACGTCACAGTCGGCGCGGGACGAAGTCGCTGACCTGCCGGTGTGGCTGCCGCCCGACTTCCCACCGGGGCGTTAGAATGCGCCATCCCTCCGATCTATCCTTTCCAGCAGTGAGCGCCGCCAGCGAACCCTGGCGTCGAATGAGATCCCAGAATAGTCTACAGGACCACCACCCATCCGAAAGTTCGGTGTACAGTAAGGCTAGGTGTACCATGGAGGGTGCTGATGCGTATCGATAGGTTCGAGGTCTACCATGTCGCCATGCCGCTCATCTACCCGTGGCGGACCGCGTATGGCGAGGACTACGACATCCACTCGGTGGTCGTGAGGGCCGTGAGCGGCGACTACGACGCATGGTCGGAGTCCAGCCCCCTTCGCGCACCCACCTACCTGACCGAGAGCGCGGCCTCCGTATTCCACAACGTCACGGAGTTCTTCGGCCCCCACGTGGTCGGCGGGGAGTACGATTCGGCGGACGAGCTCAACGAGAGGATGAGCGTCTTCAAGGGCAACAGCTTCGCCAAGGCCGCAATCGAGATATGCTGGTGGACCCTCCAGAGCGCCATCACCGGCACGCCGGTACACCGGCTCCTGGGCGGCGAGACGAAGGAGGTACAGGCCGGCGCGGACTTCGGCATCCAGGACTCCTACGACATGCTGCTGGGCAACATCCAGGGGGCGGTCGACGCCGGGTTCCCGCGCATCAAGCTCAAGGTGGGACGCGGCTGGGACCTGGAGATGCTGCGCATCGTCCGCGGGGCATTCCCCGACACGACCTTCCACATCGACTGCAATTCGGGATACTCGCTGGGCGACCTGCCGTTCTTCCATGCCATCGACGACCTGGGCCTCGCGTTCATCGAGCAGCCGCTGCACTACGCCGACGTGCTGGACCACGCCGAGCTTGCGAAGCGAATACAGACGCCGGTCTGCCTCGACGAGTCGATCGTCAGCATAAAGGCCGCCGAGCAGGCGATCAGCGTTGGCGCGTGCGAGTACATCAACATCAAGCCCGGGCGCGTGGGCGGGCTCGCGAACGCGAAGGCCATCCACGACCTGTGCCAGGACGCTGGCATCCCCGTGTGGATCGGCGGGATGCTGGAGAGCGCCCTGGGCGGCGCGCTATGCGTCGAGGTGGCCACGCTGCCGAACTTCACCTACCCCGGCGACCTCTTCCCGTCGTCGCGCTTCTACACGGAGGACCTGTCCGACCCACCGATGGAGCTCACGCCGCGAAAGACCTTCCTGCCCTTCGAGGGACGGCTGCCCACGCCCGACAGGAGCCGCCTGGACAAGGTAACCGTCCAGTCCAGGTCGATAGTCTAGCCCCAGCTATCCGTCGTTCGCTCAGGCCCATCTAATACCAAGTCACCGTGATGCCGCCGTATATGTGCGGCCAGGGAGTGGGTTCCCGCCCCGTATCGCGTACGGGGCGGGAATCCAGGGGGGCCAGCTTGGATTGCGTCGTTTCCCTTCCACTGTGTTGCCCTGCTCAGAGAGTTCGCAAAGGTCTCCAGTAGAGTAGCCGGTGTTTGAGCACCTCCGCGACGACAGCGTTCTCAAATAGAGCGCCGCGAAGGGGATGGGTGACCAGCCCCAAGCATGGCCGAGGCCGCGAAGGTCGCGGTCGCTCACGAGCTCATCACTCCCGTCTATGCGGCCTCGGGGTCGAGCTCGTCCAGGTCTACCCATGCGCCCCGCCTCGCGGACAGCGCCGCGGCGTCGGTGAGCAGCTGGGCACGCCAGCCGTCGTCCAAGCCCGGGTGGTCCGTGCCCGTACCCTTCTCGCGCTGGCGTACGCCTGGGAAGGCGAACTCGGCGAACTGGTTGACCGGGCCGCCGTCCGGGACCGTCTCCAGCACCTCGGGGTCGCCCTCGGGCCTGGCCAGGACCAGCCGCCCCGTCCAGCGCTCGACGGCCAGCGAGGCCTGGGCGCCATGTATCTCCATATCGGGCGACAGCCCCTTCCGCAGATAGGGCGTGTGAGATGGCATTATGTACCCGACCGCGCCTCCCGCGAACTCGATGGAGATCGAGCCGTAGTCGAAGGCCGTACCTGCCCTGACACGCGTACTGTCGCTCGATGTGTGGCTATGCCCCCAACTCAACGCCTCCTCCAGGTTCGGGTCGCCGATGTCCGGCTTGGGCGGGGTGATCACACCCGCGTGGGCTATCACGCGGGCCGCCTCCAGGCCCAGCAGCCATCGCACCGTGTCGTAGGCGTGGGAGCCCAGGTCGCCGATGCTGCCCGACGAGGACACGGAGGCGTCGTCGCGCCAGGTGAAGGGCATCGCCTCGGGCCTCGGGTTTTGCCATCTGCACACGATGGCCCGCACCTCGCCCAGTATCCCTGAGTCCACGATCTCCTTCGTCCTGGCGAAGACGGACAGGTAGCGGGTCCAGAATGGGACGAAATGCCCCAGCCCCGAGTCCTGGTAAGCGGCCCACATCTCGTAGGCCTCCGCCGCGTTCGCGCCGATGGGCTTGTCGCATATGAGGTGCTTGCCCCGCGCCGCACACTCCATGACCGCCTCGTGGTGCCGCGCGTCCGGCGTGACGACCATGACGAGGTCGACGTCGGGGTGTTCGACGATCTCGCGCCAGTCGGACGTGACGAAGCCGGCGCCGTCCTCCCTGGCGGCATCCTCCAGGGGGCCGCGCCGCCGGGCGCATAGGGCGACGATATCCGCGTCGTCCTTCGCCTCCCTGATCTGGGCGCGGTACGGAGCGCCTATGAATCCGGTCGCGCCGATGACACCTACACGGAACCTCATGGGACGGCCTCCTTCCGCGGAAGATGCGCCCGGCCGAGCGGTCAGCGGAACATCCTCGCGATGTCCCTCATGCCCTTGCCGGAGCTCATCTGCTTCATAAGCCTTTGGGTCTGCTTGAACTGGTTGAGCAGCTGGTTCACGTCCCTGGGGGTCGTGCCGCTACCCCTGGCAATCCGCCGCCTGCGGCTGCCGCCGATGATGCTCGGATTGCTCCGCTCGCCGGGCGTCATGGAGTAGACGATGGCCTCGACCTTGGCAATCTGATTGTCGTCGAAGTCGGAGTCGGGAACCCGGCCTCTCATCGCGGACATTCCCGGTATCATCTCCACGATCTGGCTGATCGAGCCCATGCTCTTGACCTGCTGTAGCTGGGCCATAAAGTCGTTCAGGTCGAAGGTGGCCTGGCGGATCTTCTTCTCGAGCTTGACGGCCTCGTCCTGGTCGAAGGAGGACTGGGCCTTCTCTATGAGAGTGAGCATGTCCCCCATGCCGAGGATGCGGGACGCCAGCCGGTCGGGATGGAACTCCTCCAGGGCGTCGAGCCGCTCGCCCGTGCCGATGAACTTTATGGGCACGCCCGTCACGGCCACGATGGATATGGCCGCCCCGCCGCGCGCGTCGCCGTCCAGCTTGGTGAGCACGATCCCGGTGAGCCCGATGCGGTCATGGAATTCCTGGGCTACGGCCACGGCGTCCTGACCTGTCATTGCATCCACGACGAGCAGGGTCTCGACGGGCTCGACAGCGTCCCTGACGGCCTCGAGCTCCGACATCAGGTCGTCGTCGATCTGGAAGCGGCCCGCCGTATCGACGATGGCCCAGGAAGCGCCCATCTCGGCCGCTCGCCTGACACCGGCCGCGGCGGCCTTCGGTGTATCGCGCCCATCCTCGCGATGGATGGGGACGTCGATCTGCCTGCCGAGGGCCTGGAGCTGCTCGATGGCCGCGGGCCGCCGCAGGTCCGCCGCCACCATCACCGGGTTCTGGGAGTCCCGCTTCAGCCGCCTGGCAAGCTTCCCGGTGGCCGTCGTCTTGCCGGAGCCGTTGAGTCCGACCATCAGGATGACGGAGGGAGGCTTCGGCGCAGGCTCCAGGCGCTTTATGCCGCCGCCGAGGACCGCTGTCAGCTCCTCGTTGGTGACCTTTACGACCTGCTGGCCGGGTGTCAGGCTCCTCAGCACGTCCTCGCCCAGCGACCGCTCGCGTATCTTGCCGACGAAGTTGCGCGCGACCCGGAAGTTGACGTCGGCCTCCAGGAGGGCCATGCGGACCTCTCGAAGGGCCGCGTCCACGTCCTTCTCGGTCAGGCGGCCCTTGTTCCCAAGGCCGCGAAACACCCCATTCAGTTTTTCCGATAGCGTCTCGAACATGCGCCTACCCTTCTGGCTGCCCGTCCATGAGCCGCTTCATCAGCTCTGTGAAGCCGGTCCGGTCGGCCAGGGACTCAAGCTGTTCATCGGACGCGCTCGCCAGCACCTTTTCGTAGAAGCCCGCCGCCGCAGTCCAGTAGCGGTCTTGTACCATCGCCAATAGTACCTGTTGCTTTGGGCTGAGGTCGATCTGCAAGTGGTTGGCGACAACCGGGGTGATGCCGCTCGGATCGCGGTCAGGCTGACATTTCAAGAGTTCCAGGATATGGTCCTCTATTGCTGGATTGCCTGGCGTCGACGGGTCTCCTAGCAGTATCTGGCCGACGGCGACGTTGTGGACCCGGCAGATCCACGGTCCATCACCCAGAGGTTCAAACTCTGCGTTCTCGCGTCCTGCGAATTCCTGGAGCTCCTGAGTCAACTGTTGCTGCAGATCAGGCGCGTCGCTCTCGTCGAGATCCCGGACCAAGACCACGATTCTCAGCATGGGGAACGTGCCTGTGTGGGACAGATCCGCGAGAGTGCCAATCACCTGTCTAGCCCGAGACTCGCCCCGGGCGTCGCACAGGCCCAAGAATTGCCCACGCACTTGATACTTGGAACGAATGACATCTAATGGCTGATCGAGGGCTATCGGCGGAGCGACATTCAACATGCCACCGCCGGACGCATTGTGGAGCCTTGTCAGAAATGCTCGCAGGAGAGGAATATCTGTTGAGCCCTCCAGCACGAAAAGAGTGTGGCAGTCTCTCATGGGCCAGTCCTATCGCCTAAGGTCGGCGCCGACGAGCTCGCGGGCGTCCTTGGCACCCCGCCCTGATAGCGGCGGGAAGGCGAAGACACCCTTGTCGGTGTGCTCGAAGCGCACGAGGGACATATTCACTTCGCGCTCTTCGCAGTCCCTCAGCAGGATGTCCAGGAATTCGAGGCTCTGCGTGGCGATCATCACCTGGCTGCCCAGTCCTCCTGCTGCCTCGGCGATGCTCTTAGAGAGTATTTCCAGCCCGCCGACGTGCTGGAATGCCTCCGGGGTGTCGAACAGCAGCAGTCCCGGACTGAGAGCGTGGGACAGTAGCACCATTGCGGCCTTGAAGCCTTCTCCCATGGCGAACATGGGATACACTCCGCCGCCTATCTGCACGTATGACATCCAGCGATCCGCATCCACCTTGACTGGCCTTATGTCCTTGAGGAGTGGGTACACAGCCCCCAAAGCCTTTAGGAGACTCGGCAGTGTCCCGGCGAGATAGGCGTCGCTGTACCTGTCATCGAAGACCGATATGTCGGTCAATTCGGCCGGCGAGACGAATGCCACCTTGCCCACTTCTTCGACGAGCTTTTCATCATCTGGGTCCGATGTGATGTCAGTAAAGTCCGCCTTGCCAGGGTCGAACTTGACGACAAACTCGGTACTATACCCTCGCCCTTCATCAAAGCCCATGGCAAGAAGATAGCGGTCATCCTGCGTCACAGACAGTGACGCGTCCAATTGGGTATGGTCCGTGCCATTCATACTCAACGTGACGTCGATCCTGCTGCTAGTATCGAGATTCGGGAGTAGGCTGAGAACGGACGGGGCCCCGGCTCCCCCTCGACTTCGGACGATTATTTTCAGAGCATCGCATACGTCGTGCCCGCTCGACGCCAGATATATCGCCTCGAGGGCGCTGGTCTTGCCGGAGTTGCTGGGTCCCAGGAATACGTTGACGTCGGACAGCCCGCTAATCTCGATGTTGGAGAGGCCGCGATAGGCCGCTATGTTCACCTGGCTAACGTGTTTCATTGGCGAACCTCCCTCCACCGTTCACTAGCCAAGGCCAATCCCGGCGTAGCCCTCCTTGACCCAGGAGGTGACGATTAGGTGCTCGACCCAGTCGTCACTGTCGTTGATGAGCTGGTGCCACGACATGGGCGGGACGCACACGGCGTCGCCCTTCTCGAGGTCGTGGACCACGTCGTCGATCTTCATCTTGGCGCGGCCATCGGTGAAGTAGTAGACCTGCTCGCGGTTCTCGTGGACGTGGTAGTCGCCGCTCTTCCCAGGCTGCATCCTGTGCATGGTAAAGGACTGTATGCCCTCCAGGGGCGCCTCGTCGTCGGGCAACCCCTCCGTGCCCTTCTCATCGAAGAGCCTCCAGATGATGGCGCTCTCGTGACCCACCATCGGTGTAGCGTCTCGCCAGCTGCGAATGGCCGTCATTTTCCTTCTCCTTTCGGAATTATAGGGTCTCAGGTTGACGCTTCTCCTGCCAGGCTTGTCTCTCGAATGTCCTGGATTCCCGCCCCGTATCGAGCACGGGGCAGGCTCTGCGCGGGAATGACGGGGCTGTGGTATGAGTCATCGGATCACGTCGAAGCCGGTGTAGGGCCTGAGCACCTCGGGGACGACGACCGAGCCGTCGGCCTGCTGGTAGCTCTCCAGCACGGCGATCATGACCCTTGCGACCCCCAGGCCCGACCCGTTGAGGGTGTGCACAAAGCGGGGCCGCGCTCCCGGCTCGGGCCGGTAGCGGATGTTCGAGCGCCTGGCCTGGAAGTCGCCGCAAGTCGAGCATGAGCTGACCTCCAGCCACTCGCGACAGCCGGGCGCCCACATCTCCACGTCGTAGGTCCTGGCGGCAGCGAACCCCATGTCGCCGGTGCACAGCAGCTTTACCTGGTGGGGTATGCCGAGGCGGACGCACATCTTCTCTACCTGGGCGAGCATGATATCGAGCTCCGCATCCGAGCTCTCCGGCTCGACCAGCTTGTACATCTCGACCTTCTCGAACTGGTGGACGCGCTTGATCCCGCGCGTGTCCCGTCCGGCGGCGGCCCTCTCACGCCTGAAGCAGGGCGTGTGGGCCGCGTAGTTGATCGGGAGGAGACCCGGGTCGAGTATTTCGCCCGCATGGAGCCCGGTGAGGGGCACCTCGGCCGTCGGGACCAGCCAGAGATCGTCCTCCTCGTCGCGGTACATCGTGTCCGCGAACTTGGGCAGCTGGCCCGAGCCCGTCGTGACCGCTGTGGAAACCATGTCGGGCAGGTACATCTCCTCGTACCCACCGCCGACGTGAGTGTCGATCATCCACGAGACGAGGGCGCGCTGAAGCGTGGCGCCCCTGCCCTTGAGCACGTAGAAGCGCGACCCGGCCAGCTTCGCCCCGCGCCGGAAGTCGATGATGTCCAGCCTCTCGCCGATCTCCCAGTGGGGCGCGGGCTCGAAGTCGAAGGCCGGCAGGTCCTCGGACGTACGGAGCACGACGTTCTCGCTCTCGTCCTCGCCTACGGGCACATCGTTGCAGGGTATGTTGGGAAGCGACAGGAGAAGGTCGTCGAGCTCCTTCTCGACGGCCCGCATCTGGGCGTCCAGCTCCTTGATGCGGCCGCCCACGCGGCGCATCTCGTCGATCAGCTCGGGCGGCTTCTCCCTGGACGCGCCGATCTGCCTGCTCACCTCGTTGCGGCGGGCGCGGAGGTCGTCGCCCACGTGGACCACTGCCCGACGCTCCTCGTCCAATCGGAGTATCCGGTCCACGTCGACGCTGTCGCCCCGCAGCTCGACGGCACGGCGAACGCGGTCAGGGTCGTCCCGTATAATCTCGATGCTCAGCAATGTCCGTGTAGTATACCGCTTCACCCGAGGAGCAGTAAGCCGAGCCCAGGCGCCGCGATGCCTTCCCCCTCCTCTCCCTTGATGGGAGAGGATTGAGGTGAGGGTGATCCCCGGCGCGGAGGAGGAGTGTCTGCTGGATAAAGACCGAGTCGTCGAGGAGGCTGCGCTCGCGGCCCGGCGCGCCACGTCTATGGAGGACCTGGGGAACCGGGTGGCCAGTCTGCTGGGCGCCGTCATGCCTATCGACCGGATGAACATCGGCCTTATCGACATAGACGGCTACGTGTTCACCGACGCGTACGTGACGGGCCGAAACGTGCCAGGGCGGAAGACAGGCCACAGGCGGACCCTGTCCGGCACGGTCGTGGAGGCGGGCATGAGGGAGGGCGGCGGCATCGTGATTGGCGGCGAGCCTGTCGAGGCGCTGGTCGAGCGCTTCCCGCGCCTCAGGTCGACGCTGGACACGGGGATACGCTCGATGCTGACGGTGGCGCTGGAGCACGAGGGCAAGGCCTCGGCGGCGCTCGTCCTGGCCTCGACTAAGAGCCTATCCGATAACCTTAATTGTTCTTGGTGAGTATCCGAGACTTTGCATAAACTTTCTCCATTCTACTTGAGTGGAGGAAAGACATGTCGGAGATCGATCATGGAGGCGTAGGCGCTGATTGGCGGATTCCCGATGCTCTGTGGGAGAGGATTGAGCCGATATTGCCTGCGGAGACGGCGGGTCCGAAGGGCGGGAGGCCGTGGAAACCTGCCCGCCAGTGTATGGATGGGATCTTCTACTTGCTGCGGACCGGCTGCCAGTGGAAAGCGTTGCCTCGGACGTTCGGTGCTCCGAGCACTGTGCATGACAGGTTCCAGCGTTGGCGAGTCGCCGGAGTCTTCGAGGAGTTGTGGGAGCGGGGGTTGTCTGAATACGATGAGGTGCAAGGGATAGATTGGCAGTGGCAGGCAATGGATGGAGCCATGACAAAGGCTCCGCTCGGGGGGTAAGGGCACTGGCCCGAACCCTACAGACCGGGGTAAGAAGGGTACCAAACGCAGCCTGTTGACTGAGGGGAACGGTATTCCCATAGGGGTGAGTGTGGATGGAGCCAACCGCCACGACATGAAGATGGTTGAGGCGACATTGGAATCTATAGTGGCACAACGTCCGGTTCCCCGGCCTGCACAACCTCAGCGGCTGTGTATGGACAAGGGCTATGACTTTGCTGAAGTCGAGCAGTTGGTGGCTCGGTACGGATACACAGCGCACATCCGCAGCCGAGGCCAGGAGCGGAAGGAACAACAGACCCTTCCAGGTTACCGCGCCCGCCGTTGGGTGGTCGAGCGCAGCCATAGCTGGCTGAATCGATTCAGACGCCTGCTCATCCGTTGGGAGAAGCGTTTGGACAACTATCTGGCTATGCTGCACTTTGCTTGTGCCTGGATAACATTTCGCGCTGCTGGAGTTGTCGGATAGGCTCTAAGCCGTCAGCCTACACCGAGCGAGACATGGAGCTGGTGCGCCGAGTGGGCGCCGCCATCGCCGACAGGATCATGGCGCTAGTGGAAGGTGTTTGACGCGGGAGTTCGCTGTGAGCCCAGGGGATGACGTCGTCATCCCTAGAGCTTGGCTTCGGCTGTCTCCATGGCGGAGATCAGTGCACTGGCGTCGGCGATGCTGCGCCTCACATCGTCTTCGTGGAGGTGCTCCTCGCAGAAGTTTACGTGAAGGGCATTCACTGCTGCACCGGCAATCTCGGCGCAACCGCAACAGGAGCGACTTTGACGCGCGATGGACGGACTATGACCTAGTACTGCTTCAATCTAAATATGACAGAACCCTCGGATTGCCGTCATTCCCGCGAAGAGCCTGCCCCCGAGCAGTCGGGGGCGGGAACCCAGAGGGGCGGGGGGCTGGACGTTCGCCAAAACTACCTTGAATCGATACTAGCATTTAAGGGTAACGAGAGAATGACTTAGGTAGGGGCGGGTTTTAAACCCATCTGCTCCAACTAATTCACTTTTGAGGTGTTTGTGGAGCGTCTGGAGCATTTGCGTTTAGCATATCGAGGGGTGCGCATGAGCGCCAGTCCGGGTGGTGCAGGCAGGATTGTCTCGACGGGTATGCTTGGGGCGTGGATGAGCATTCTACGGGAAGGTCGAATGAAGCCCAGCTCACGCCCTCGCTCCACGAAGATCTTCACAGGGTCCCTGCCTTCATAGGCATACTGTGGCGCATACTCGACCAGCAGGCCGATGGACACCTCGAACGGGTCCACCCCGGCCCTGTGGGCTATCTCAAGCCGCATCGACTGAAGAATCTGCGAGATTATCAACGTCGCCCATATCTGTTGCTGGATCACCACCAACTTGGCGGACCACAGAAGACGCAGCTTGAGGTGTTGCTTGACCAACTTGAGCGCCATCTCGATGTCCCACCTGCGAGCGTAGACCTCGGCCATGGATGCAATCGGGAATGTGTGAGGCTCCCGAACGTTGGTGATGTAGCGGCGCAGCGTATTGCCTTGTCTGAAAGTCACCAGCCGAACGGCGTGTTTGGCCCGGTCGGCGCGATGGGCTCCCAGCCACACGATGCCATCGAAGACGTCGCCCCGATGGTAGAAGGTATGTATCACCTTGTAGCTGGTCTTTGCTCTCAGCCTGCTCAGCCAGTGGTAACCCCTGTCCGTGAGCCAGTCGAACCAGGCGAAGCCGAAGTATCCCAAGTCTGCGACCACCAGTGTTCCCGCTGGCAGGTCTTCCACCAACTTCCGCGCCAACACCTTCTCGTTCTGATGTGGGTCCGGCTGAAACATGACGGTCCGCCACTGCTGGCCTCTCACGTCGAACACGCCAGCCAGCTTGCCAGGGAGCAGACGGCTGTCGCCTTGGGGAATCTCTCTCAGAGGCGGAAGCCTTCTCGACATGGCGTCCAGTGTACTCTCGTCTATGCACACCACGCCCTCGGCGAATGGCGCCAGCTTCTCCGTTACCACACCCTGCAATCGTTGTGCCAATACGCCGCTGATCTGCTCGAAGAGTCTCTCCAATGGCTTGGTTCCCGCGCTATGGAGCCTCTTGTAGACCGCTTGGTCTGTAACCGGGAATCGGGGGAAGAACCAGAGTCCGCGTTCCGAGATAAGACGCCACACCGCCAATTGGCTGCCGAAGCCTCTCAGGACGCAGACCAGCAGCCCTGCCCACAGAGCCATTGCGGGCAGGACGCGCGGCCTGCCAGGGCCCTTGAGACTGTGGTCTGGCTCCATGTCCTTCAAACACTGCTGAAGAAACTCCTCTATGCTCCCGATGGTGGCTGTATCGTCCCCGGTACTGGTGGACATTTCGCTCTGTCCCTCCTTTGGAGTAGTCTTATCCTTATACTATCCAAAGGAGGACTACCCAAAGGAAAGGACGGTTCTTTTTATCAATTAGTTGGAGCAGATGGTTTTAAACCCGCCCTGTCGTTGTAGATCGCAAGTCCAACCCCTTGACAAACCCCCACCCGATCCCTCATAGTAGAACGTATGAGCCATAACAAAGAACGCAACACCGAACAGACCGAGCCCCCCACACTAGCGGACATCGTCCGCCGCGAGACCAACAACGGCGAGACCATCGTCCGCTTCTACCTCGACGTCATCGAGGGAAAGCTAAACGACGACGGCTTCGAAGTCTGCCACAGGCTCGAAGCCGCCGAGCAGGTCCACGCCATCGCACCCGGGCTCGTCTCCGAATACATAGCCCAGCTCACCGGCCTCGAATGCAACCACGCCATACTCCGCAAGCGCACCCGCGACACCACCGTCGTTCCCGCGGAGAGCCTGCCCCGTACTCGATACGGGGCGGGAACCCATCCCCGGCCCCAGCACCGTAGAGGCGGACGACCCACCCACAACCGTCATACCGGCGGAACCCGGTTTCCAGGGCGGCGGGGATGAGGACGGGCTCCCGCCGTCCCCCTCTCCCTTGACGGGAGAGGGCTGGGGTGAGGGTGAGGGTGCTCCGTCATTCCCGCGAAGAGCCTGCCCCGTACTCGATACGGGGCGGGAACCCATCCCCGGCCCCAGCACCGTAGAGGCGGACGACCCACCCACAACCGTCACACCGGCTTCCCAGGGCGGCGGGGATGAGGACGGGCTCCCGCCGTCCCCCTCTCCCTTGACGGGAGAGGGCTGGGGTGAGGGTGAGGGTGCTCCGTCATTCCCGCGAAGAGCCTGCCCCGTACTCGATACGGGGCGGGAACCCATCCCCGGCCCCAGCACCGTAGAGGCGGACGACCCACCCACAACCGTCACACCGGCTTCCCAGGGCGGCGGGGATGAGGGCGGGCTCCCGCCGTCCCCCTCTCCCTTGACGGGAGAGGGCTGGGGTGAGGGTGAAGACGCCCCGGATTCCCCCAACTCCCAGCGCGGCTGCTACGACATAGACCGCAAGATCGCCGAAGCCCAACACGACCCATCCCACCCAATCCACAAGTTCGTACAGGCCTACGACGAGGTGGCCGCCGTCTTCCACGGCAAAGACAAGGAGAACGACGAAGACGACGAAGTCCGCTACTGGATCTCCGGCGAGGTCCCAGACGCCTACGGCAAATACATCTGGGAGTACGCCCCGGCATACCCCAGGTCGATCAGAAGAAAACTTCGCCCCAAGCGCCGCCGCTCCCGCGAACCCGGGACCACGCCCAAGGCCGAGAGCGTCTGGATGAAGCGGCCCTTCGACAAGATGCGCGAGGCCGGCATTCCCAGACCCAGCCGGTTCAAAATCTGGGTCTGAACCCGCCCCGCCGCCCAACCGGGCCGAGCGGGGCCAACACCACGCCAGCCAGCTCAGATCGCCAGGCGGCCTCTTGCCCCTTCTCCCCTGGCGGGAGAAGGTGGAGCCTGCCCTGAGCTTGTCGAAGGGATGAGGGGGATGTTTGCGTGCCCGGCTGTAGGGGCGGGTTTGAAACCCCATCTGCTCCAACTAATTGATAAAAAGAACCGTCCTTTCCTTTGGGTAGTCCTCCTTTGGATAGTATAAGGATAAGACTACTCCAAAGGAGGGACAGAGCGAAATGTCCACCAGTACCGGGGACGATACAGCCACCATCGGGAGCATAGAGGAGTTTCTTCAGCAGTGTTTGAAGGACATGGAGCCAGACCACAGTCGCAAGGGCCCTGGCAGGCCGCGCGTCCTGCCCGCAATGGCTCTTTGGGCGGGACTGCTGGTCTGTGTATTGAGAGGCTTTGAAAGCCAACTGGCCGTGTGGCGTCTTATCTCGGAACGCGGACTCTGGTTCTTCCCCCGATTCCCGGTTACAGACCAGGCGGTCTACAAGAGGCTCCATAGCGCGGGAACCAAGCCATTGGAGAGACTCTTCGAGCAGATCAGCGGCGTATTGGCACAACGATTGCAGGGTGTGGTAACGGAGAAGCTGGCGCCATTCGCCGAGGGCGTGGTGTGCATAGACGAGAGTACACTGGACGCCATGTCGAGAACGATGCCCACTCTGAGAGAGATTCCCCAAGGCGACAGCCGTCTGCTCCCTGGCAAGCTGGCTGGCGCGTTCGACGTGAGACGCCAGCAGTGGAGGACCGTCAAGTTTCAGCCGAACCCGCAGCAGAACGAGAAGGTGTTGGCGCGAGATTTGGTCGCAGAGTTGCCGACGGGAACACTGGTGGTGGCAGACTTGGGATACTTCGGCTTCGCCTGGTTCGACTGGCTCACGGACAGGGGTTACCACTGGCTGAGCAGGCTACGAGCCAAGACCAGCTACAAGGTAATCCATACCTTCTATCATCGGGGCGATGTCTTCGATGGCCTCGTGTGGCTGGGCGTCCACCGTTCCAACCGGGCCAAGCGCGCGGTTCGGCTGGTGACTTTCAGACAGGGCAATACGTTGCGCCGCTACATCACCAACGTTCAGGACACTCGTACATTCCCGATTGCAGCGATGGCCGAGGTCTACGCTCGCAGGTGGGACATCGAGATGGCACTCAAGTTGGTCAAGCAACACCTCAAGCTGCGTCTTCTGTGGTCCGCCAAGTTGGTGGTGATCCAGCAACAGATATGGGCGACGTTGATAATCTCGCAGATTCTTCAGTCGATGCGGCTTGAGATAGCCCACAGGGCCGGGGTGGACCCGTTCGAGGTGTCCATCGGCCTGCTGGTCGAGTATGCGCCACAGTATGCCTATGAAGGCAGGGACCCTGTGAAGATCTTCGTGGAGCGAGGGCGTGAGCTGGGCTTCATTCGACCTTCCCGTAGAATGCTCATCCACGCCCCAAGCATACCCGTCGAGACAATCCTGCCTGCACCACCCGGACTGGCGCTCATGCGCACCCCTCGATATGCTAAACGCAAATGCTCCAGACGCTCCACAAACACCTCAAAAGTGAATTAGTTGGAGCAGATGGTTTGAAACCCGCCCTCGTACCTTGCCGTTCGGCCTGAGCTTGTCGAAGGCCCCAATTGTGGTTCGACAGGCTCACCACGAACGGACTTTGGAAAGGCCCTGTCGCCATACCCAAATCCCCCACCTCCGTCATTCCCGCGAAGGTGGGAACCCATCCCCGGCAAGGGTGCACAGCCATAGCCTCAGAGGCAGTCCGTCACGCCATCCGTCCAAATTAGGTGGTGGATCTGGGCCACACCAGGGCCTTTCCATTGTTGAGATAGGGGTCGTACCTTGCCGTTCGGCCTGAGCTTGTCGAAGGCCCCAATTGTGGTTCGGCAGGCTCACCACGAACGGACTTTGGAAAGGCCCTGCGCATCGGGCTACCGGGTATTGACTTGTCGCGTGGGGGTGTGCAAGGATACCGCGCAGCTTGGCGCATTGCGCCATCGAGGAGGAGACGGACATGGTATCGCGTAGCTTGAAATTGATCGTCGCGTTGGTCGCGGCGCTTGCACTGGTCGCGGCGCTTGCATGCGGCGGCGCAGACGATGGAGACACAGGGACGACGACGACCGCTCCGGCGGACACGAGCGCCTCGACCTCCCAGCAGACGGCCGCTCCTACCGCGGCGGCAGCAGTAGCACCGACCCAGGTGCCGCTGCAGCAGGCGGCCGCGGTGAAGGAAGAGCAGGAAACCAAGCCTGCGCTCGCAACCAAGGAGGTTGCGATGGCGGAGGCCAAGGACGACTTCCAGTACGTTGCGGAGCAGCAGCTGCCTGGCGTGTACTGGGACTACAAGTACACCGGCCCCAGGCCGACCGAGTTCGGCGAGAACCCGCGCTTCGCCGAGATGGTGAAGGCCGGTCAGCTTCCTCCCGTAGAGGAGAGGCTGCCTGAGGAGATCAAGGTGGTCTCGCCGCCGGACGGCATCGGAGACTACGGCGGCACGCGAAGGGTCACATGGTCCGGAGGCGCCAGCGCGTGGATGTCCTGGTACTACTGGGACAAGAAGAACTCCAACGAGGTGGAGCACCTTCCTCACGTGGGCTTCTTTGAGATCAGCGAGGATGGCAGGACATACACCTTCCGCAATCGCAAGGGCCTGAAGTGGTCGGACGGCACGCCGATGACCATGGAAGACGTCCGGTTCGCCTGGGAGGACGTGAACCTCAACACGGTCCTGCACGAGACACCCCAGACGCAGTGGCTCGACTCGGTCACCGGCAACATCGTCAAGTTCGCGGTCGTCGACGACCTCCACTGGAGCCTGACCTTCGACACGCCGGACTACATCCTCATGGAGGGTGAGGTCAGGCCCGGCTCGAACTGCACGTCCTTCTACTACTGCTTCTACTCCCCATCCCACTACATGAAGCAGTTCCACCAGGACTACGCGGACGCCGCCACGCTGGCGAAGTTGATCGATGACGCCGAGGCGGGCGACTGGCCGCGCTTCTGGGGCCAGATGAACAACTACGGCACCCACGTCGACTGGCCGTGGATGGGCCACTGGACGCTGGCATCCGAGTCGGACACCCTGTACACGCTCGACGCCAACCCGTTCTTCTTCGAGGTGGACCCGCACGGAAACCAGCTCCCGTACAACGACGGCGTCCAGATCATAAAGGTCGAGAGCCGAGAGGTGGCGGTCTTCCGCAGCATGGCGGGCGAGACCGACATCTCAGGTCTGGACTTCCTGGTGTCCGAGATTCCGCTCTACAGGTCCAACCAGACCAAGGGCGACTTCTCGATCAAGATCTGGCCGACGACCGGCCCCGGCGACATTGCCATGAGCATCTGCATCACCTGCAACCAGGACGCGGAGCTCGGCAAGCTCATGCGCACAAATGACTTCCGCAGGGCCCTGTCCTTCGCGGTCGACCGCGAGGGCATGAACGACTCGCTCTACCTGGGCCTTGGAATTCCGAACAACTGGGTCCCGCACCCGGCCGTGCAGTACTATCCGGGCGAGGAGTACGCGTTCAAGGACATCGAGTACGACACGGACAAGGCGAACGAGATTCTCGATGGCTTGGGCTACACCGCGAAGGACTCCGAGGGATTCCGCCTCAGGACCGACGGTTCGGGCGAGCGGCTCTCCTTCAGGACCGTATCGGAGCTCGGGCAGACCGGCGACGCTGCACAGCTGATGCTCGACTACTGGGCAGAGGTGGGCCTAGAGTTCAAGGACAAGAACATGAACGCGCCCTGGACCCTGAGCTACCCGGGCAAGGAGCCGCTGGCGATCCTCCGGCACTTCTCGCTCTACGGCGCGAACCCCTGGTTCTCTAGCTGGACGCGGTGCTGCGCCACGGGCGGCGGCCCGGCTTTCTCGCCGGACATCTCCGACCTGCCGCGCTCGATGCAGCGTGGACCCAACGGCGCCGTTCCCTCCGAGGACGGCTACCTGCCTCGCTGCGACTGCGAGATGAGCCCCGTCTGGGAGCCCACGGCGCCCGCCGACACCTATCCCGCAGACCCGTCGGGCAACGTGGCCATACTCCACGACAGCTGGCACGAGGGCCGATCGATTCCAGCCCTTTCGCCGGAGCGTGTCGAGTTGGGCAAGAACATCTTCCGCATCCACGCGGACGAGAAGTACTACCTCAGCGTCGTGTCCCACATGGGATACATGAGGGGCATCGTCCTGCACCAGAACAACCACCTGAACGTCCCGGAGACGCACACGTCGGACACGGGCGGCTGGTACAACGAGCTCTTCTACTTCCCAGGAGGGGAAGACAACATCCAGTAGCCGCCGACAAAGAAGACAAGGCGTAAGCAGAGGGGCCCGGACGACACGTCGTCCGGGCCCCTTGGTTTGTGATCTCGGTCGGGCCACACGCAGTGCAGCGTCAGATCGGGCTAGTATCGATTCAAGGTAGTTTTGGCGAACGTCCAGCCCCCCGCCCCTCTGGGTTCCCGCTTTGCGGGAATGACAGTAATCCGAGGGTTCTGTCATATTTAGATTGAAGCAGTACTAGGTTGTGTTGACATTCGAGCGGCTCCCAGTCAAATGTCATTGCTATGAAAATAGACAGCAGACAGCTACACCCGTCATTCCCGCGAAGAGCCTGCCCCCGAGCAGTCGGGGGCGGGAACCCATCCCCGGCAGGTGGCTTGGAGCCTGCCCTGTGCCTGACACGGAGCTCAGCCACCCTGGACTCCCGCCCCGTATCGGGTACGGGGCAGGCTCTTCGCGGGAGTGACGATGGGGTAGGCCACGCCATTTTCATCCCCTTATGTGGCCTGCGCAAGGCCATAGTGATTCTGAACGTAGCGCAGCGGAGTGAAGAATCTAGATGGTAGCCTTTGTGCAAGGTTCTTAGATTCCTCGCTGCGCTCGGAATGACACAAATGTCAACACTGCCTAGCTCACTTTTGGTTGCGGATCACTGTTGTCACTGTACAGTCACTACCGACCGTCGGCAGGCCGCTGCATCTTGACGGTGGCGACCGGCTTCCCCTCCGGGCAGTCTCCCAGGAAGAAGCCGTCCAGGAAAAACTCGCTCCCGGGTCCGGCGGGCCTGAACCCGATGCCCTCGAACAGGCCGCGCTTCTCGTAGTCCTCCACGGACAGCGTCGTCTGCAGGGTCTCGGCCCCGCGCTTCCTGCCCCACGCCATGGTCGCCTCGATCAATTCGCGCCAGGAGCCCTGGTGGTACCTGTGGGTGAAGGCGTCGACCGAGCAGACGCCGTCGTCCATAAGCCTGGCGGTCGAGAGGCCTACGACCTTCTGGCGGTCGCCCGCGCGGGCCGCGAAGAAGGTCGAGTCTGGGCCGTCCAGCATGTCGATGAACCTTCCGCACTGGCCCGCGAAGCTGCGATGGGTTGCGTAGCGCCGCGACATGGCCGGTGCGTTGCAGTCCATGACCTGCCAGTCGTGGGGGGAGTGTACGAGAGGAATGGACGGCGTGCGGTCGGACGGGTCACCCGGGTGCACCGTCGCGGGGCCGATCCCGCGGAAGTAGTCCACGAAGTAGGCCTCAGGCGAGTCGCCACTCAGTATCTTCACCTGGGCGATGGACCCCACCAGCTTGCTGTACCCGGCACGGCGGTAGACGCGTTCCGCAGGCACCTGGTTCGTGCCCAGGAATACTGCCTCGCCGCCCATCGCGCGAAAGTCTTCGACGGGACGGTTGAACAGGGCTTGGCCGATGCCCCGCCGCCGGAACTTTGGGGCGGTGGCGGGCAGGCCGAACTCGCACAGCTTCGGATCGCGGCGCGAAATCCAGATCATCGACGTTCCGGCCATCTCGCCGTCGACGGTGGCGACGTACAGCAGCTTGCGGTCCTCCGTCCTCACACGGTTACTCAGCTGGTCCCTGAGCCGCGTGATGTCCTGTCCAATGCCCACGTCCTCCGGCACCTGCCTCCACATCTCGTATATATGCTGGATGAAACCGTCCGGGACGGGAGTCTCGTATCGGTCTATGCGGGAGTTCATGTCTGGGTCCTCCTCGTGCCGCCATGCCGTCAGGGCCCGGTGTGTCGATTGACACCCCGCTCGGCCCACAACTATAGTAGCGCCTGTTGCTCTAGGACTAGACAGGGGGAGAAATGGCCGCATACCGCGCCGCAGTGATCGGGCTTGGTCGAATGGGGAGCACCTACGACGACGAGGTGCGGTACGGCGGGACGGTGTACACGCCCTACTGCCACGGCCCCAGCTACTTCTACTCGACGCAGACCGAGCTGGTGGCGGGCGCCGACCCCCACGACGAGCAACGCTCCCTGTTCGGCGATCGCTGGGGGCTGTCGGACGACCACCTGTACGCAGACTACCGGGAGATGCTCGAGAAGGAGCGGCCGGACATCGTCAGCGTCACGACCACGGCGTCGATCAGGGCGCGCATCGTCCAGGACGTGGCTGGTTCCGGCGCCAGGGGCATCTGGGCCGAGAAGCCGATCGCGATCAGCCTCGCCGAGGCGGACGCGATGGTGGAGGCGTGCAGGGAGAACGGCGTGGCCTTCGCCATCAACACGGCCAGGCGATGGATGCCGTCGTACACGGAGGCAAAGCACATCCTGGACTCAGGCGACCTTGGGGCGGTGCTCCAGGTGACGGCCAACTTCCCCTGCGGCCTGTCGCACAACGGCAGCCACATGCTGGACATCATCCGTTTTCTTGCAGGGGGCGACGTGGAGTGGGTGTTCGGCGAGATGGAATCGGACGAGGCGGCCGCCCGGGACGAGGACCTCGCGGGCCACTGCTACCTCGCCTTCGACAACGGCGTCCGGGCGTTCGCCAGGACGACGGACTGCGGCACGGTTGCCAGGGGTGAGATAGACGTCATCTGCGAGAACGGCCGCATCGTCTGCCAGGAGGGGCCGGCCGAGTACACGGTGTACCGGACGGATCCGGTGTCGGAGGGTGCCCAGCGGCGCGGCATGCCGGCGGCCCGATACCCCGTGCCGATGCCGGCGAGGATGCAGGGGACGGGCATAACCATCATCGAAGACATCATCGAGTCGATGGAGACGGGGCGTCAGCCCAAGGCCTCGGGCGAGGACGGCCGGGCCGCCCTCGAGACTGCCATCGCTCTCAGGGAGTCGCACCGCCGGGGAGGGGTCAGGGTGGCGCTGCCCATAGAGGACCGCTCGCTGGGTATACGCTCGCTTGAGACGTTCCGCGACGACATTCCGGCAAGAGTCCGTCGCATGATGGACGCGCAGGCCTAGGCCAAAGGAACAGGCCGCCCAGTGTCGGAGGCTGGACTGGACCCAGCAGCGGGAGCCCCCCTCGAGTCGGAGGAGGAGCCCTCGCCGCCGAAGCCTCGCGGCGCGTGGAAGCTGGCCCTCGTATCCTACGTCATCGTATTCACGGCCAGCGCCTGCGGGCTGACCATCGAGATAGTGGCGGGCCGCATCCTGGCCCCGACCATCGGCGTGTCGCTGTACACGTGGACGAGCATCATCGGCATCGTCCTGGCCGGGATTAGCGTAGGAAACTACGTAGGCGGCCTCGCGGCCGACCGCTTCCCGCGCAGGCCCTTCCTGGGCCTGGTGCTGCTGGCCAGCGGCGTCTCCAGCCTGAGCATCCTGCCCCTGATCGACGTCACGGCCAGCGCGCTGGACTCGCTGCCAATCGTCCCCAGGATAGTCTTGCTTACCACCGCCCTGTTCTTCCCGCCCAGCCTCATCCTGGGCATGGTCACGCCCATAGTGGTGAAGCTGCGCCTGAAAGACCTGTCGGAGACGGGCAACATAGTCGGCACGACCTACGCCGTCTCGACGGCTGGCAGCATATTTGGCACGTTCGTCACAGGGTTCGTCCTGATCCAGTGGATCGGCACGCGGTCGATAATCGTCGCCGCGGCCGTAGTGCTGCTGCTGCTCGCCATCGCCTTTGGACGGCTGTGGGAGGTCAGAGTAGCAACCGCCGTCCTCGTGGCGCTCTTCCTCGCAGTAGGTGCGTTCACCGCGAGGATGGACCTCCTGCAGTCCGTCTGCCTGGTCGAGAGCGGCTACTACTGCATACGCGTATCGATACGACAAGAGGCTGGCAGGACGGTCAGCGTCCTCACCCTCGACAAGCTGGTACACAGCTACGTCGATCTCGGCGACCCCACGTTCCTGGTATACGGCTACGAGAAGGTGCTCGGCGACCTGTCGACGTACGTGGGAACGAGGGACCGGCAGTTCCGGTCGCTCTTCATCGGCGGCGGCGGCTACACGATGCCGCGCTTCATCGAGAACCGGTTCCCGGAGAGCGTGGTGGAGGTGGTGGAGATAGACCCCGCCGTGACCGAGGTCGTCCACAAGTACCTGGGAATGCCGCGTGATACGCGCATCGTCACGTACAACGAGGACGCCAGGACGAAGTTCCTGGAGCTGCCGGAGGGCGAGTACGACCTGATCGTCGGGGACGCCTTCGACCACTTCTCTGTGCCGTACCACCTGACGACCCTGGAATTCAACGAGCGCGTCGACGAGCTCCTGAAGGACGGGGGGCTGTACACGCTGAACGTGGTCGACAAGCTGCACAAAGGCCGCTTCCTGAGGGCCGTGGTGCACACCCTGCAGGAAACCTTTGACTACGTCTACGTCATGAGGGACAGGGACAACTGGGAAGGGGACCTGCGCCACACGTTCGTCGTCGCGGCGTCGAACGAGGCTATCGATTTCTCGGGGGTCGTGGAGGCGAACGCGCGCGCAGGGAGGGGCCTCCTCGCAGTCCACGTAATGCCTCGCGACACCTTCTGGAAGTGGATCGAGGCCCAGGAGAACATCCTCCTGACGGACGACTTCGTGCCGGTCGACAACCTGCTCGCGCCCCTATTCGTGGAGGACGGCTAGGAGTTTCTACTAATACCAATTCATTTTGAGCGCGCCGCAAAGCCGTCATTCCCGCGAAGAGCCTGCCCCGTACTCGATACGGGGCGGGAACCCACTCCCTGGCCGCACATATACGGCGGCATCACGGTGACTTGGTATAAGTTGCCACTATGCGGCCATCGACTGGCATTAAGGACGGGTTTGCAACACGCCCTCCCCACACCCGAGGTCAGCGCTAGTACCGTTTCCAGGTAGTTTTGGCGAACGTCCAGCCCCCCGCCCCTCTGGGTTCCCGCTTTCGCGGGAATGACGGCAATCCGAGGGTTCTGTCATATTTAGATTGAAGCAGTACTAGGTAGTGTTGACATTCGAGCGGCTCCCAGTCAAATGTCATTGCTATGAAAATAGACAGCAGACAGCCACACCCGTCATTCCCGCGCTCCCTTCCGTCATTCCCGCGGAGGCGGGAACCCATCCCCGGCAGGTGGCTTGGAGCCTGCCCTGTGCCTGACACGGAGCTCAGCCGCCCTGGACTCCCGCCCCGTATCGGGTACGGGGCAGGCTCTTCGCGGGAGTGACGATGGGGTAGGCCACGCCATTTTCATCCCCTTATGTGGCCTGCGCAAGGCCATAGTGATTCTGAACGTAGCGCAGCGGAGTGAAGAATCTAGGTGGTAGCCTTTGTGCAAGGTTCTTAGATTCCTCGCTGCGCTCGGAATGACATAAATGGCAACACTACCTAGTTGGTACCGGCGGGGACGCTACGGGCCCAAGGCGGCCCGCGAGACGGCAACCTCCTCGACTGAAGCGGCCGGCACCCAGCCCTGCAGGCTGCCGCCCGTGAGGGCGATCCTGGCCCAGGCCCCGCGCATCTCGACCAGCCTTGTCTCGGCCCCGGCGTGCAGCGTGAACTCCGGGTTGTAGCGATTGCCCGGCCCGCTCAGCACGTCGACCTCCTCCACGACTATGACCGCCTCGCGGCTTGTGGAGTCGACGTAGAGCCTTCCGGCCAGGGAACCCCCGCCCAGCATGAGCAGGACCGCGGTCACGAGGACTGCGGGCCTGCCCCACGCGAGCCAGCTTCGGGGCCCGGCAATGAGCAGTAGCAGGCAGGCCGCGAACAGGAGCCAGAGGGTCAGCGCGACAGCCCCCAGCTCGCCGGCGGTGACACGGAAGAGCAGCCCTGTCACGAATCTCACGAAGGGCGCCTCGCCGGACTCCAGCAGGTCGAGGGTCTGGCTGCGGGCGAAGTCGAGGTTCGTCCGGATGTCGTCGTCCCTGGGCGCCAGGCGCTCGGCCCGCAGGTAGTTGAGGATGGCGCGGCCGATGTCGCCCTGTTTGAAGTAGGCGTTGCCCAGGTTGTAGTAGAGCACGGGGTCCCCGTAGCCCTTGTCGACGAGCTGCTGGAACGAACGCGCGGCCTGTTCGTACCGGCCGTCCTCGTAGAGCGCGTTCGTGGCCGCCATGGCCTCCAGGTCTCCAGGTAACTGGGCCGCTGCAGCCGTAGGCAGCACCGCCAGCGCCAGCGCGGCTATGAGCGCGAACGCCAGCCTCACCTGTTGACCTCCTGTTCGAGGTCGGTGATGAGCTCGCGGACCTTCTCGAGGAGACTGTCACCCGCCGGATCGATTCCAGGAGCAAACCTGGCGCCCTCGGCCAGGCTCAGAGCGTCGAGCACCCTCCGGACGAGCGCCTCGGAGGCCCCGCGATCCGACAGCGCGTCGGCCAGCGCGGCTTGGGTCATCCCTGCAACGCCCTGACCCAGCACGTCGCCCAGGTATGCGCTTAGGACGGCGCCCGCGGTGTCCGCCGGGCCAGCAGTGGCCCCCGGGGACTGGATACCCCTCATGGCGTTGCGATAGGCGGCCCGCTGCCTCGCCGCTACGGGATCACGTCTGCGGCGTCGATGCAGCTTCAGACCTGCTGCAAGGGCGAGGGCCGCCAGTGGCGCGGCCCATCCTAGCCTGTAGGCGGTGTCGCCGGTGATGGGAGATTCGGACGGTCGCAGCTCGCCCGGCACGGGCTTGATGTGCCGGATATCTTCGCCCAGCCGCTCGACCTCGTCCCGGTCAGACGGGAGAGGCGCCGATTCCTGCCCCAGGGACGGCGCGACAGTTAGCGGTATGGGCTCAGTCAGTATCGTCCGGTACTCCTTCGCAAATGGGTCGAAAAAGGAGAACGGGATGGACGGTATCGTGAATTCGCCGGGCGCGGTTGGGACGTAGACGCGTTCGATCGAGCGGGCGCCCATCATCTCCCCGTCCGTAATCTGGGTGTTGAACGAGGACTCACCGTCGAAAGAGCGCCATCCGGACATCTCTGGCATCGCCGGCTCGGGAAGCGCCTCCAGGTTGCCCCTGCCGGTGATCAAGAGGGCGAGCGTCAGGGGTTCATTGGCGGCGGCGCGCCCGCTAGTTATGCTGGCAGCCACCTGGTAGTCGCCGACCGCGCCCTGGAAGCCGTCGGGCGAGCCCTCAGGCAGCGGTCTCACCTCCAGATCCACCGGGTCCGTCTCCAGTTGACCACCCATGTTTGGAGGCAGTGTGATTGAGGCAGGCTCGATCGTTACGGGCCCCGCGACGGCAGGGAAGAGCAGCGTACCGGACTCCATGCCCCAGTAGCTGCGGCCGGACACCGTTTCCCTTACCCGTTGGAAAGGGCCCTGGCGATGCCAGAAGCCCGTGAAGTCCGGCGTCTCGTAGTTCCGAGGTCGGGCAAACGGCCCTAAGGCACCCAGGAAGCGGAAGGTGTACGTGACCTGCTGGCCCACGTAGGGCGTGGGGTTGTCGACCTCGGCAGAGACCAAGTATGCGTCCTGCTCGTCGGCCGGCCGTAGGACCGGGAGGACCAGGGGCCTGGGTGTCGCCCTGGCCGAAGGCTGGGCGGCCCCGGCACGTGTGACTACCACCTGTATCGGCTCCGTCTCGTAGGTCTGGCCCCCGACCTCGACCGAGATGGGCCCGATAGTGTGCTCCCCTATATCGGTTGGATAGAGCTTGTAGTAGTTCAGTACCTGAGACGAGGTGACGTTGTTGACGGCTATGAGCAGCGGCACTCGACTTGGCCCGTCAACAGTCGCCCAGTCAATGGGCGGCAGATTGGGCTCGGGCATGCTTATCGAACCCGTCACTGTCACGGTCAGCGTCAATTCCTGGTAAAGGGGTACTTGGCTGGAGTCGACCTCAGCCGCGATGGGCGAGTCCTGCGCTTCCGCGGGGCGCGAAAGCACCAGCAGCGCCCCGAGCACCGCAGCGACTAGGAGAGGCAGCAGTCTTGGGGTGGACACATTCCAAGAGTACATGCTAGTACATTACAAGTACGCCGGAGCAAACCGGTGTCAGATTCTCTCGCCGAATTCTCTTGAGACTTTGGGAGATCGCCTCAAACTCCCCTTGCAATGCTCTGACGTGTTCTGTATCATGAGACACATCAAGCTAATATTAATCTTGTCTGTTATGAAGTGTGGTCGCCTTCGGGCGGCCTTTTTTTATTTGAAGAACGGTTCCAAGGCCTCAGTGAAGCAATCAGACTGTAATCCTGCTTCAACGTCGGGATTGAATACCCACCACACGATCAGGTTATCTGGAACACTTCTTAGTCTGGGCATAACCCAATCCCTCGCAACTTCTAGTTCTCCTCTGAGACTTCCATCCACAGCAACTAGCGCCCCGTTCATTGGAGCTCCTCTAGTCAATGCACTGAACGAAACCTGCAAAGCGCGCAGTAGTTGCACTGGATCATCTAGGTAGTCGCTTGTCGAAGCAAATGGCTTACCTCTACCATTTGGATTCACCCAAGGGAGCCCCTCAATTACGACAGATTCTTTTCCGAAGTTCCGTTGGCCAATCTCTCGCACCTTATGTTCAGTCGGAGTGAGCTTGCAGTCTGATATTGGCTCAAGCGCCCAATCTGGGAGAGGACGTTTCTCCATGCCAGGAGCGATGACGACTATGCGTGGCACATTGGGTGTCATTTGCCCATCCTTGGGACCGCTCCTATGGCCCCGGACCACCACAGTTCTCCAAGATTGTTGTCAAAGGCTTTCAGCAAGACCTCTGCCTGCCCAGAATCGCTAAGCCGATGAATAAGTGTGCCACTTTCGGAATCGAATTCGACGACTCGTACGGAATCCAGTATCTCGGTGGGACCATCCAAGGTTGTCAGAAGATCGGGCGAGTGTGTTGCAACTAGTAGTTGCACGTCTGAACGGCCATCCTCGCCAGACGCAAAACGCCGAAGTAGGCTGACTCGCTCACCCAGCAAATAAGGATGTATCCCGTTTTCTGGCTCCTCGAGACATATCTTCAGAGCACTATTTGCGGTATGGAGACGCCAAAGCAGGAATGTCGTTAGCAAAACACCATCGGATTCTTGAGGGGCAGGTACCAACTCCTGGCTCCGTGAAGTTGTGAAGGCCAGCCGCACTCCAAGCCGATCGCTCTGAAAACTGATGAACCGGATGTGCGGAAATAGTGAGTGAAGGTCTCTTTCGATCCTCTCGAATAGGTCTCTGTCCTGTCCTTTCTGTCCTGTCCTTGTAACCCTTGGAGCACTAGAGCAAGACCACCCCCGTTCTCTCTGACGAAAGGAAGGCGTTCCCGACCTCCTTCAGTTTGATTGTGGGCCCAAAAGGAAGCTATGTCTGATGCACTTGGCCTGTACCGCCAAACTTGCCCAAATCTCTCAGAGAACTCCAAGAAAGGGGATATGACGGGGAAAGCTTGTCTATCGTTCCGATACGGATAGACTAGGTGACACAGAGTTGCCCGATTCGGGGCTTCGAATCGCAAAGTACCGCGGCGCTCTGTTGGAAACTCGAGGACATCCTCCTGAGAATCAAACCACCGATCATCCAGACGAAGTCTCTCGCGATGAACCATCCAACCGCGGGCTTCTTTAGCCAGCTCCAAGGTGTAACCCGGCTTGTCATCTGGATCATCAGAAAACCATATCTCAAATGTGATGCGCAGGCCCGAGTTTCCCTGCCACACCATACGGTCCAATGTAACTGCAGATTCTAGACTGAATTCGCCCTGTGTTCCTTGAACCGGGAATTGTCTGAGCAGTTTGGAAAGCGCCACCAGTGCTTTAAACGTCGCGGATTTCCCCGATGCGTTTGGGCCAATAAAGACTGTCAGTGGACTCAACTCGATAGTTGTGTCCTTAAGAGACATAAAGTTCTGCACCCGGAGACGCTTAATCATCCCGAACATTCCTCCCTCTCCCAGCATAACATATCCTGCGGTAATTGCACTGTTTTGAGTGGCACGCTGACGACGCACATATTGATCTTCACCAGTCCCGCTCCGGCGGGTCTGTGGGCACGTACTGGCGCTGGAGGTAGCCCTGGAGGGTGTCGGTGTTCTGACCGACCGCCTCCAGGAATTGCAGCGCCTGGCCGGGCGTCATCTCCTGCTGCTGCGGGTTGGAACCTGGCCGCTCGGTGTCCTGCGACTCCTGCTCTGCGCCGTCGCCGCGCTGCTCACCTTCAGGGTCCTCGCCGACGCCTTCCCTGTCGCCGTCGGGGCCGTCCTGCTGCTCGTCACCCTCGTCGTCGGGCTGGTCAGGGGGGCCGGGCTGGTCGCCCTGTCCCCGCGGCTGTTCGTCCGGTGGCTGCTGCTGCTCTTGCTCCTGCTGTTGCTGCTCCTCGATCTGGCGCAGCGCCAGCTCCAGGTTGTGCTTCGCGTCCACGTCGTCCGGGTTCTGCCTCAGCACCTCCTTGTACGACTCGATGGCCTCCTCATACTCCTCGCCCTGGAAGAGTACGTTGCCCAGGTTGAACAGTGTCCTGGCCACAAGGTCCTCTTCCTCCACGTCGTACGCGTCCAGCAGCGCCTCCTCCAGCTCCTCTTGTGCCTCTTCGTAATTCTCCAGTTTGTACCGGGCATTGGCGGAGTTGTAGTCGGGCTCGGGCCGCTCCGGCAGCTCCTTGCTCACCCTCTCGTACTCGCCTATCGCCTTATCGTACTCCCCCTGCTCGAAGGCGACGTTCGCCTCGTTGTTCGCATTGGCCTCCGTCTGCCCGCACGCAGTGAGCACCGCGAGAAGGGACGCCGCAAAGACACAGACGGACAGGATGCGCGTCATGCCGGCTCCTCCGTCGCCTGCCGACGCCAGGGCAGCGGGATCACCCGGTCAGGCAGTACCTCGATCGCTATTAGCAAGAGGACGGCCAGGGCCAGGAATATCTGGAACCTCTCGACATTCAGCGTCTCGAACTCGGCCTGCACGGTCTCCTTCTGCAGCGAGTCCAGCTCCACGGCGAGGTCCTCCATCGCCCCGGGGGCCGATGCCCTGTAGTACCTGCCGCCGCCGGTCCGTGCTATCTGCCTCAGTGTCGCCTCGTCCAGCCTCGACAGCACCAGGTTGCCGTCTGCGTCCCGCTTCAGGCCGGTCTGCCGTCCCCACTGGTCGTAGTCCGGCAGCGGCTCTCCCGCGCCGGACCCGAACCCGACCGTATATATGACCACGCCCGTTCTCTCGGCCGCCTCGGAAACCGCATCGAAGGGGTTGCCTTCCAGGTTCTCGCCGTCGGTCATGAGGATGATGACTTTCTGGCCCGGCCGCGTGTAGTCGAAGGCGGACAGGGAGGTCGAAATTGCCTTGTCGATGGCCGTCCCGGGCCGGAATATGAGCCCGGGCCCAGCCTCATCGAGATATGTCTTCGCGGCGGTGTAGTCGAAGGTGAGGGGAGACTGGAGAAAAGCGGCGCCGGCGAAGAGCACCAGCCCTACCTCGTCTCCGTCCATCTGGTTCAGGAGGCTGGAGATCTCCAGCTTGGCCCGCTCCAGGCGGCTCGGCTTGACGTCCTCGGCGAGCATACTCTTCGATACGTCCAGAGCGACGACTACCTGGACGCCCTGCTTCTCCAGAACCTGCACGTCGCTCCCCCACTGGGGCCGGGCGAAGGCGATGGCGGCCAGCACGAGGGCGGAGAGCCACAGCACGTTCCTGGCGGCCCTGCTCCTCCGGCTCACGGCGGCGCTCAGCCTCGCGATCAGGGCGGGGTCGCCGAGACTGGATACGGCCGCCCTGTTCCGGTACGAGACCCAGAGGCCGAAGAGTACCAGCGCCGGGACCAGCGCCAGCAGGTATAGGTAGTCTGTGTGGGCGAAGGTCATGCTAGGGTATCCGCCGGAATATGGTGTTGCGGGCGAGCAGCTCCAGCAGCAGCAGCGCGAGTGCGGGACCCAGGAGCCACCCGGCCAGCTCCGTGTACTTGGTGTATTGCCGGACCTCGATCTGCGACTTCTCGAGCTCGTTGATCTCCTCGTACGTCTTCCTCAGGCCTTCCGAGTCCTCGGCGCGGAAGTATCTGCCACCCGTCGTCGCGGCGATCTCCCTGAGCGTTTCTTCGTCCAGGTCGCTCTGCTGCCTCACGATCCGTGTGCCGAACCGGGTGCGCTGGGGCACCGACACCAGGCCGGGGCGCCCCGCACCGATGGTGTAGACCTTGATGTCCAGGGCCTTGACCGCAAGCGCCGCCGTGCCCGGATCGATGTACCCCGTGTTGTTCGCGCCGTCCGTCAGCAGGATTATCACCTTGCTCTCGGCTTCGGAGTCCTTGAGCATGTTCGCGGCGCTGGCCAGGCCATGCCCTATTGCAGTCCCGTCGTCGATACGCAGGTCGGTCGCGAGCTTTACTTCGTCCAGCAGGGTCTTGAAGAAGGCATGGTCGACGGTCGGCGGGCTCTGGATGAAGGACTCGCTGGCGAAGACGACCAGTCCCAGCCGGTCGTACTGGCGCTCCTCGACGAATTCCGAGATGACCGTCTTGGCCGCCTCCAGGCGGTTCCGGGGCTCGAAATCGAGGGACGACATGCTGCCCGATATGTCAAGCGCCAGGGCGATGTCCACGCCCTCACCCTTGACCACTTCTCGCGCCTCTGTCGCCTGGGGCCTCGCCAGGGCAATGATCGCCAGGGCGAGGGCGAGCAGCCTCACGGCTATCAGAACGGGCCGCAGCGTCAGCCGCCACGAGCGTCCGGCGCTCACCGCCATGGACGTGTCGGCGTAGCGCATCCCGGCGGGTCTGGCCCACATGCGCAGGAGCCACGGCAGGGCGGCGATCAGCGGCACTACGACGAGCAGCGCCAGCACCCACGGGGTTGCGAACTGGAAGTTCATGCTCCCGCCACCTCCGCAAGCTGCCCGGCGCCCTCCGGCTCCGGCGGAGTCTCGGCGGGGCGAATCATCTCCAGTATCTCGCGGGCCCTGCCGACCATCAGGCCCGCCTCGTACTCGTCGGGCTCCAGCCCGGTGAATTTGACGATGTCGCAGTCCACGAAGAGCCACCGCATCTCCACCGCGCCGTCGTCAGGGATATCAGTCTCGCGTATCTCAGCCTGTATCTCGGACGTCGTCCGGTCCAGGGCCGGGATGGCGAACTCGCCTTCGAGATAGGTCCTGATCACCTCGGCTACCAGCGTGTAGTGCTCCTTGAAGCGCCCAGCCGCCGGGAGCCGCAGCCCTTCTATCCGGTCGAGCTCCGCAATGGCGACTTCGTAGGGACTTATGATAACTGGCTCGGGAATTCTTGGCCTCAGGAGCACGTACAGACCCCAGCCGGCCAGTCCGATCAGGGCGAGGGTGGCGACTATCCACGGCCAGTTCGAAGGGGCAGCCAGGTCGCCGAGGTCCAGCAGCGGGCCTGTCATATCCACCTGGCCACGGATGTCCATCAGCTCCTCGTCGCCCTCGCCGAGCACTGGGACTACATTGAGGCTGAGGAGGCCCGCCGACTGGTCGAGTGGTGGGTTGTCCGTACTAAGTACCGTGACTATGAGCGGAGGAGTCTCATGCTCACCCGGCCTGAAGGCTACGACCTCGAACGTCTTGGTCGTGACCAACCGCCCATCCTTCTCCTGCGAGCTTACCTGTGGCGACCCTCGCAACTCAAACACATCGTCCCACCGAGGCTCGATTCTGGGGAAGACGATCTGGGTGGTTGGTGGATGGCTGACTTCGATAGCTATGGTGATGGGGAGACCCACGGTTATCTCCCCCAAACTCGGCCCGTCGGGGCCAATGTCGGTGTACGCCGTCACCTTGATCTCGGTGTTGCCTAGCTCCTGGGCGTACACGGCCCCACCCGCTGCCCAGAGAGCGGCGGCTGCCACGGCCATCACCACTGCAACGAGGATGCGTCCCGTCATACCGCGCTCACCTTGACAGCCTTCGCGACCGGGCCTTGAAGAAGGCGCTGAGACCCGCTACGTAGTCCCGATCGGTCATCACCTGCACCCGGTCGACGCTCAGGCCTGCGAATAGCTGCTTCTTCGCCTCCTCGTGGCCGTCGACGCGGGCTCCGAAGGCCCTGCGCCAGCGCTTGCTGGCCGTGTCCACCCAGCTCAGAACGCCGGTCTCCGCGTCCTCCAGGGCTACGAGCCCGACGCTGGGGATGCGGCGCTCTAGGGGGTCGCCCAGGTCCACGGCAACCACGTCGTGGCGCTGGTTCGTCGCCGCCAGCGAACGGCGGTAGGTCTCCGTGTCGAGCAGGAAGTCCGACACGAGGAAGATTATGCCCTTCCGCTTCAGCACGAGGTTTATCGTGTCCAGGGCGAGGCGGACGTCCGTGCCCCGTCCCTGCGGACGGAACACCAGCATCTCACGGATGAGCCGCAGGACGTGCCGCCGTCCCTTGCGGGGCGGTATCAGCAGCTCGATCCGGTCCGTGAATATCAGGAGGCCCACCCTGTCGTTGTTGGTCGTCGCGGCGAAGGAGAGGACGGCCGTCAGCTCGGCCGCCAGGTCGCGCTTGAACTGGCCCGACGAGCCGAAGTCTCCCGACCCGCTCGCGTCCACCACGAGCATCACCGTCAGCTCGCGCTCCTCGTGGTAGCGCCTCACGTAGGGAGTGCCCATCCTGGCCGTTACGTTCCAGTCGATACGCCGCACTTCGTCGCCGGGCGAGTAGAGGCGCACCTCGTCGAACTCCATCCCCTGGCCCTTGAATATGGAGTGGTAGTCGCCCGCGAAGGTGTCCTGCACCAAGTGGCGGGTGCTGATCTCTATCTGACGGATCTTGCGAAGCAGCTCCGGTGTCAGCATCTCACTGCTATCTCATATTCTGTATACGACAGTACCCGCGACACGGCCTCACGGCACCTCGACGTGGTCGAGGATCCGCTGGACGATGTCATCGCTCGTGACCTCCTCGGCCTCCGCCTCGTAGGTCGTGATGACCCTGTGTCTGAGCACGTCCGGGGCAAGCTGCTTGATGTCCTCCGGCGTGACGTAGCCCCGGCCCTTGACGAAGGCGTGGGCCCGCGCGGCCTCGATCATGAATATGCTCGCGCGGGGCGATGCCCCGTATGCGATGAGCTGGGGCAGGTCTTCGAGCGCCTCCCCAGACGGCCGCCGCGTTGCGGCGACGATGTCCAGGACGTACTCCTTGATCTTGTCGTCCACGTATATCCGGCGCACCATCTCCCTGGCCCGCACTATCTGTTCCGGCGATATGACGGCGCGCACGTCGGCCCACTCCGCGCCTGTCACTCGGTCGACAATGCTGCGCTCCTCGTCCCGCTTCGGGTAGTCGACGAGCACCTTGAGCATGAACCTGTCCACCTGGGCCTCGGGCAGGGGGTAGGTGCCCTCCTGCTCGATGGGGTTCTGGGTTGCCAGGACCAGGAATGGCTCACCCAGCGGAAACGTCTCGCCGCCGATGGTCACCTGCCTCTCCTGCATCGCCTCCAGCAGGGCGCTCTGGACCTTGGCGGGGGCACGGTTGATCTCGTCGGCGAGCACCAGGTTGGCGAATATGGGGCCCTTGTGGACGCTGAACTCGCTCGTCCTCGGGTTGTATATCTGGGTGCCCAGCAGGTCCGCCGGCAGCAGGTCCGGTGTGAACTGGAGGCGCGAGAACTGGGCGTCTATACCCTCTGCCACCGTCTTCACGAGCAGCGTCTTGGCCAGCCCGGGCACGCCCTCGAGCAGGATGTGCCCGTTCGCCATCAGCGCGACGAGTACGCGGTCAACGAGGGCGTCCTGGCCGACTATTACCTTCCGAATCTCAGCCATCAGGCCGCCGAGGAACGCCGCCCCCATTTCGACCTCTTCGTTCATCTGCCGGACAGGTGCCAGTTCCATGTAGCTCTCCATGTTTCAAGGCAAGCGTGCCCACGGCCCTACGGGGCCGCAGGCGTTCGCCTGATAGCCCAATTCTACGACACTCATTGGGT
This sequence comes from Dehalococcoidia bacterium, assembly GCA_965261325.1. Classification (GTDB taxonomy): domain Bacteria; phylum Chloroflexota; class Dehalococcoidia; order Lucifugimonadales; family CAJWER01. The sequence goes on along the minus strand of CBDHCU010000009.1, from coordinate 368,731 downwards.
ATAACGAACGACCCGCGCTTCGCGTTAGGTCGATAGAATCCGAGAAACCGCATTGGCTATAATGGCCGTACAGATATCACACGGTCCTGAGATACACCTTGACGCAAGCGCCTAGCCAGCTGTCGAGCTCCCACCACTGATGGACCAACCCACCAAGCTCAGCCTCGTAGCAAAGTACGTTGCCGAGGACAGGCTGCTCTTGGCCAGCGTCTTCGCGGCCATTCTCGTTGCGGTCACTCTGAGTGCCGGCGCCCCCATATATCTTCGCTCGCTCGAACAGCTGGCGTTCGAGACCGCGCTCCGGAGGCTGCCGGAGAAGGCCGTGCAGGTACACGTGCTGGCCCCCAACACCGTCCTGGCCCACGCCGCCGTGAGCGGGACCGACGACGCCCTGGCCGAAGCGCTGAATGGGACCATATCTGGGGCCTACGCCGGGCATGCCAAGTACCTCAGGGGCACCGTGCAGCTTGTGGGCCATCCGGAGCACCCCATCCCCGACGAGGGGGTCGCCGACATCACCATTACCCGCGGCTTCCTCCATCACCTCTCCGACCTGGACAGCCACGTCCGCTTTCTGGGGGGACGGATGGCGACCGACTTGGTCGTGAGGACGCCGGAGGGCCCCGAGCTGGAGGCCGTCGTGTCGGAGGAGGTGGCCGATGGATTCGAGGTACACGTCGGCGACGCGTTGAGGCTCAGGCCCTCCGTGGAGGCGCAGAACGAGGTCCTGGTCCGCATCGTCGGGGTCATCGATATCGGCGACCCCGACTCCGAGTACTGGCGGTTCGCCAGTGTCTACATGGAGACGCCGCCCCTGGAGTTGAACCTTCCCTCTGGGTTCGAGGAAGTCGTACCCGAGGGAGTCGACATCCCAGAAGTCCACATGCTCCCCATGTTCGTAACGGAGTGGGCCATGATAGAGGCTGTCTCGGCCGCCTATCCCGGCTCGCTGGTGAAGCCCAACTGGTTCGTCCTGCTGGACAAGGACGGGATGGCCCGGTGGCCTGTGGCCGAAGCGGAGCGGCGGATGGCCGACTTCCGCGAATCGATCATCTCGGCCATGCCCGGCTCGGCCGTGACCGCGTCGGGCGCCAAGAACCTGATAGATGATCTCAGGCAGCGGAGCTTCCTCACGCAGGTGCCGATGCTCGTGCTCATGCTGCTCACCGTGATCACCGTGCTCTTCTTCATGGTCATGATGGTCTCCTACATTGTCGGCAGCAGGGAGCGCGACGCATCACTCCTGCGGACGCGCGGGGCCGGAATATTCGAGGTCCTGCGCCTGTACGCGCTGGAGGGAGCGGTGATGGTGGTCGTGGCGGCCGCCGCGGGCCCGTTGATCGCCCTTGGGGCGGTGGCGCTGAGCGGCCGGCTGCCGTACTTCCGGGACATCACGCAGGGCAGCCTGCTGCCGGTCAGGGTCGACTACTGGCCATTCGTGATGGCGGCGGGAGCGGGGCTCGTGTGCCTTGCGATCCTCGTGGGGCCGGGCACCGCGGGAGCCCGCATCGGCCTGCTCATCCACAAGCTGCGGTCATCCCGGCCGCCGACCGTGCCGTTCTTCCACAGGTACCACCTGGACGTAGCCCTGCTCGTGCTGGGCGGGCTGGTCTTCTGGGAGCTCGATGCCCGTGGGAACGTCGCCTCAGGCGGGCTGTTCGAAGCGGCCGAGATCAACGAGACGCTGCTCGCCGCCCCCGTGCTGTTGCTGATCGTGGTGGCGCTGCTGTTCATGAGGCTGTTCCCAATGCTGATCAGGTACGTCAGCGGCGAGGCGCCCGGCCTCGTCCACCTGCTGGCCTTTGTCTCCACGGTAGCCCTTGCCGCGGGAGCGGCGGCGCAAGGCGTCTTCGGGGACGGCGGCACGGACTGGCCCGTGCACTCCTCCCTCGCGCTCCTGACCGGTCTGGCGTACTGGGCGACCCTGCGCGCAGGAGGCTCCTACGCCCGGTTCCTGGGGCTAGTTGCGCAGGCCATCCCGGCAGCCGCGCTACTTGCCCTGCGTCCGCCCGACGCGGCCGACCCGCTGTCCGCCCCGGCAATTGGCCTCGCGGCCCTGGCGCCGGCCCAACTCCTCTTCGACCTGTTCCGGATGGTCGTCCGGCGCATGCCGGTCTGGCTGTCCCTGGGACTCGTCCGCATGGCGCGCAGCCCGCTTCAGTACTCCTGGCTCATCCTCCTCCTCGTGCTGGCGACGGGCCTGGCCATCTTCGCCACCACCGTCGGAGGAACGCTGGAGACCAGCCACAGGCACAGGGCGCAGTACGAGTCCGGCTCCGACCTCCGCGTGGCGGGATTCACCAGCCACCGCGCGGGCGGCCTGCAGGGGCTGCTGGCCCGCTACCTGTCGACCCCCGGCATCGAGAACATAGCGCTGGGATACCGGTCGACCGGCACTATCGGGCCCGTGCAGTTCGAGCTGCTGGGCCTGGAGCCCGACAGGCTGGGCGGCGACATGCTCTGGTACCGCAGCGACTTCTCCGAGCAGCCCATCGAAGGCGTGCTCTCGCAGCTCGGCGCGGACCAGCGTCTGCCCAGGCTCACGCTGCCTGAAGGGTCGGTTTCCGTCAGTGCGTGGATCAAGCCCATTGCCCACCATCCGCAGGCTGAGCTCTGGCTCATGGTGCACGACCACGTGGCCTTTCCGTCGCAGCTCAAGCTGGGCGAGATGACCGGGAAGGACTGGCAGCTCATGACCGCCGAGATACCGGAGCACATCACCCCGCCCATCACCCTTCTTGCCTTCCAGGTCGCCGAGCCCTCGTTCCTGCTCGGCCTCGAAACGCCGGGCGCGCTGCTCGTGGACCACATCCACGCGACGACGGCGGACGGCTCCACGCACGTGCTGGAGGACTTCGAGGGCGACCTGAGCTGGACGCCGATCATCGCGGCGGACATCTCGTCCGACCGGTTCGCGCTCACAGCCGACGATGCCCGAGTTGGGCGGCAGTCGGGCGCCCTCGTCTTCGGAAGCGACACCGACCAGGGCTACCGCGGCTTCTACAGCAACCCCAACCCAGGCGCTATGCCCGTAGTAGCCAGCACGGCCCTGCTGGAGGCGACAGGGGCCCAGGTCGGCGATGCCTTCGTAGCCAGGATCAGCGGCAGGCGGATGCCCGTCGTGATCACGGACGCGGTCGACTACTTCCCGACGCTGGACCCCGATGGCGGGCGGTTCCTGCTGACCGACATGGACAGCGTCCTGAGGCACCTCAACGTGCTCGGCTCCGCCCACCGATTCCAACCCAACGAGCTGTTCGTGATGACCGCGCCGCGCTCGCACCAGGAGGTGCGGTCTGAGGTGGACGACATCGTGGGGCGCGACGGCATCGTCGTGGACGGTGTGGCGGACCTCGAGGAGCTCCGGCTCGATCCTCTGGTCACCGTGGGCTGGCGGCCCATGGTGCTGCTGTCGCCGCCGGTCGCCGTGCTCGTGTCGGCCCTCGGCTACCTGGCGTACCTGCTCCTGCTTTCCAGGCGAAGCGGCACGGAGATGGGAATGATCCGCACCATCGGCGTCTCCCGCGGCCAGCTCATGGGCCTGCTGGCCTTCGAGAACGTCATGATCGCGGGCGTCGGCATAGGCCTGGGGACATGGGCGGGCTTCCAGGCCAGCGCCATGATGGTCACGCCCCTCGTCGTGACCGAGACGGGCCGGGCCGTCGTGCCGCCCTTCCACATGCTCACCAACTGGGCCCTCATGGGTCCCACGTACGCGGCCCTCGTGCTCGTCCTAGCCGCGGCGCTCTTCATACTGGCCCGCAGTGTATGGCGCATCCACCTGGGCAGCATCACCCGCCTGGAGGCGAACTGACATGGCCGGGCTGTACCACCCGCACACGAGCAGCAATTCACCGGGCATTGCCACGAAAATGAACCGCACGCCCCCACACCGTCGTTCCCGCGCAGAGCCTGCCCCGTACCCGATACGGGGCGGGAACCCATCCCAGGTTCCTGCCACCGATCACGTGGCAACGGAGAATCCCGCGCCTATGCCACGGGCTGGACGAGGGACAGGTATTCGACGAGCTGTGCAGCATAGTCGAAGAGGTGGTCTCGCTCTACAGGAGGAACAACAAGCCAGCGCCCCCTGCGGAATAGAGGTCCCACGCTAGTACTGCTTCAATCTAAATATGACAGAACCCTCGGATTGCCGTCATTCCCGCGAAAAGCCTGCCCCCGAGTAGTCGGGGGCGGGAACCCAGAGGGGCGGGGGGCTGGACGTCCGCCAAAACTACCTTGAATCGATACTAGAATGCGGATAAGCCGATGACAGACATCACCCCAAACATAGTGTCCCGGGCCGTCAGGGCTGCCTCGCGGCTGGCGGTCGTGTGGCAGCTCGTGATCAGGCGCAGCCTGTCGAACTGGCGGCTGCTCTCGTCCGTCGTGATCGGTGTGCTGCTCGCCTCGTCCCTGATGGCGGGGACGGTCATATACTTCGACGCGCTGCGCGAGACGGCCCTCAAGAGCACGCTCGCCCAGGCGTCGCCCACCGATCTCGACATAGTCCTCCAGTCGACGAGGGGGCCCACGACGCAGGACGAGTACCTCCGCCTGAACGACGCGGCCGTGGGCGAGATCAACGACCGCGCCGCGTGGATGCTGAAGGGCTCGGTGCGCGCGGGCCGCTCCCCCACGATGTTCCTGGCGCGGACCGGCATGGAGGAGGAGGCAGGGGGCGACAACGCCCGCACCTACTTCGTATTCATCGACGGCCTCGGCGAGAACGTCGAGGTCGCCCAGTGGGGCCGGTTGCCGACCAGTGACGCCCTGCACGGACCCGGAGAGCCACCGAGCGTCGAGGCCGTGGTGGCCCGCGAGGCCGCTGAGCTGTTCGGCGTTGGCGTCGGCGACAGCCTGGTGGCCGTGCCGACGTGGACCGACGACGCACCGTTCGTCAACGTCGTCATCAGCGGCGTATTCGACCGGGCCGGGCCTGGGAGCGAGCTCTGGTATCTCGACTCCGTGATGGCGACGGCCGCGGGCGAGGAGTTCCGTACGATCCCGTTCTACGTCACCGAGTCGGCGTTCCTCAACGTGGTGGGTCCGCCGCTCCTGAAGATGGACAGCACCTACTACTACCTGCTCGACGTGGACGAGGGCCGCCTCAACGCCCGGAATGCGCCCATCGCCGCGGCTAACCTGCTGAACCTGGGCGCACACCTCGACACCACGCTCAACGAGTACCTGCAGGCCACGACTTTGGACGACGTGATACGCCGGTACGACAGGAGGCTCTTCTTCAGCAAGCTGCCCATGTACATGGTGCTCGCCCTGATCGGCGTGGTCGTGCTCTACTACGTCGCCACGCTCTCCTCGCTGGTCGTCGAGACCCGGCGCAACGAGGTCGTGCTGCTGAGGAGCCGCGGCGGAAGCTCTCCGCAGGTGCTGGTCGTGTTTGTGCTCGAAGGGCTCACGATCGCGGTCCTGGCTACCGTGGCGGCGCCCCTTGTCGCGGCGGCCGCGATCAGCCTGATGGGACTCACACCGGCCTTCTCCGATCTGACCGGCGGCGTGCTTCTCAATGTCCGTCTGTCGTCGACCTCGTTCATGCTGGGGGCAGTCGGCGGTGTACTGGGCCTGGTCGCCCTCGTCCTGCCGGCCTTCCAGGTATCCCGCACAGGGGTCATACGCCACAGGCAGGAGGCGGCAAGGCCGACGGCGCTGCCGGCCTTCCAGCGCTACTACGTCGACGTGCTGCTGCTCATAGTGAGCATCTACCTCTTCAGGCAGCTCACGGAGCAGGGCTCGGTGGTGGCAACCGACCTGCTGGGAGAGTCCGCGGTGAGCGAGCTGCTCCTCGCCCTGCCGGGCCTGACGCTAATAGCCGCCGCGGTGGTGCTGCTCAGGATATTCCCCATCGCCATGAACCTGACGGGCAGGCTGCTGTCGGGCTCGATCCCGGCGGGCCTGGTCATGGGGATCTGGCAGATGGCGCGGAGTCCGACCCACTACGCCCGGCTCTCCCTGCTGCTCATCCTGGCGGCGGGCCTCGGCATATTCGCGTCCAGCTTCGGCGCGACGCTCGAAAGGAGCTTCCTGGAGCGGGTGCTCCACTCCACGGGCGCGGATGTGAAGGTGGAGGGCGTACAGGGACGCGACTTCACGGACGAGGGAGCGACGGCCCTGTCGGCCGAGTACGCCGGGGTGCCGGGTGTCGAAACGGCCACCGCGGTGCTCAGAAAGGGCGGCCAGGAGCTCTCCAGGCTGTCGGGCATTCCCTACGAGATGTTCGGCATCGACCCAACCGCCTTCGGCGATGTCGCCTTCTTCCGGGAAGACTACGCGGACGGACAGATCGAGGCCCTGCTCCCGAAGCTCGACCATTCACCGCCGGACGGTTTTGAGCTTCCTCCCGGCGCGCAGACGCTGACCGTGCGAGTCAAGCCGGACCGCCCCCGTCCGGGGATCAGGGTGACGGCGCAAGTCAGGGACGCCCGGGGCGCGTTCAGGACCTTGTCGCTCGGCAGGCTCTCGTCGGGTGAATGGGAGGAGCTGACCGCTGCGGTCCCTGGGGGATTGGGCCAGGCGCCGGTGTCCCTCGTCTCGCTGAGGATTCACGAGACAGACCCATTCTTCGACCTGCAGGCAGGCTCCCTCCTGGTCGACGAGATCAGCGTCTCCACGTCCAGGGGCGCCGTCACCCTGGAGTCCTTCGAGGATGTCGACTGGACGCCCCTGCTAGGCGCGGACGAGGCCATATCGGACGCCGTCGGGCCCGCAGGGGAAGTGCTGGCCGGAGAGACGGGCTCGGCCATCTTTACATGGTCGGAGGGCGCGCCCCAGACCATACGCGGCATTTTCAAGGGAGCCAGGCGCGTGCCGATACCCGCCCTTGCGAGCAGATTGTTCGTTCAGGACACAGGGCACGTCGAGGGCGACGAGTTCGAGGTGCTCGTCGCGGGCCACCGGGTCCCCATCCTGCTCGCGGGGGTGGTCGACCTGTTCCCGACCGTTACGGCGCGGGACGACCGCTACCTGGTGACGGACATAGACGCGCTCATCGGGTACGCCAACATGGCTGCCCTCGGCGACGCACTCATCCCTAACCAGGTGTGGATGGTCTCCTCCACGTCGGGAGCCGAACGAGGCCGGCTCGTGGAGGACCTGCGAATCCTCGGAGGCCCGGCGACCGTAGTCTACGACAGGGAGAGGCGCCTGGAAGAGACCAGGGTAGACCCCCTCGTCAACGCCGGCTGGAGATCCCTGCTATTCCTGTCCTTCGCCGCCGTACTGATACTGAGCTGCATAGGATTCCTCGTACACGCATACGTCTCGTACAGGAGCCGCCTCGTCCAGTTCGCGCTGATGAGGACGGTTGGCGTATCCGTTTCGCAATTGATTACAATGGTCTGGGTCGAGCAGGCCATGGTCGTGGCAGTGGGTATGGGCCTCGGGACGTGGATGGGAGCGCGCCTCGGCGCCGTGATCATGCCGTTCCTGGGCCACGACGATTGGGGAGACCGGGTTGTGCCTCCCTTCACGACCGAAGTAGACTGGACGGCGCTTCTCGCCACCTACGGCTTGATGTTCGCTGTATTCGCGGTCATCACCCTGGGGCTGGTGTGGCTGATACGAAGAATCTCCGTACACTCGGTGCTGCGGCTGGGCGATGTATAGAATGAGAGGCGAACTGATTGGCCTCTTCCATAACCTCGTCATTCCGGCGAAAAGCCTGCCCCGTACTCGATACGGGGCCGGAATCCAGGCCCCGGCTGAACATGGGAGCCAGCTTGCAGATACCAGCATTTCACCCTCACCCGTCAACGGAGAGGGGGTTACGCAAGGGTCTCCTGAGGGAAAGATTGAGATGGGGGCTCTCGATTGACGACCGGGATTCGGCACATAGCCCGCCAAGACACAAGAGTCTGGCGCATACAGTCGTTGTGCGCCGTGATACCCTAGAGACGAATCGGGCCTGTATGATCGTGTGGCGGAGCGGCTGAAGAGCTGAGGACTAATGAAATGACGACCTCGAACAACGCGTACATAGTCTGCGAGGACCTGTTCAAGATATACAAGATCGCCGATCTGGAGGTGGTGGCCCTGCGCGGCCTCGACCTGGTGGTCGAACAGGGCGAGGTGGTGGCCATAGTTGGGGCAAGCGGCAGCGGCAAGACGACCCTGCTCAACATCCTCGCCGGGTACGACTCCCCCTCGGCAGGCAAGGTCACCGTCGGCGACAAGGACCTGCTCCGCATGACGGGCAAGGACGTCGAGCTGTACCGGCGCGAGGACGTGGGTTTCGTCTGGCAGCAGACCAGCCGGAACCTCTTCCCCTATCTCACGGCCCTGGAGAACGTCGCCCTGCCGATGATGCTCACAAACCTGCCCTCCAAGGAGCGCAGGGCCAGGGCCGAGGAGCTCCTGGACCTGATGGGAATGGGCCCCCGCATGGGCCACACGCCCGAGAAGCTCTCGGGCGGCGAGCAGCAGAGGGTGGCAATTGGCGTCGCGCTTGCCAACCACCCGCCGCTTTTGCTTGCCGACGAGCCGACCGGCGAGCTCGACGACGCCACGGCGGGGGAGATACTCGACCTGTTCGGCACAGTGAACCGCGAGTTGAACACGACCATCGTAATCGTCACCCACGACCCCGACATCGCCTACAAGGTCGGGCGGGTCGTGCTCGTCCGCGACGGCAAGACATCGACCGAGATCAGGCGCAAGGTGAGTTACCAACGAATCTCGGGCGAAGTCGAAGCCGATGCAGCCCTCGAGGAGTTCACCCTGGTGGACGGTGCGGGCAGGGTGCAGATTCCAAGGGAGCTGCTGGAGGAGATGAAGATCAAGGAGCGAGCGCGACTGGTAATAGAGGACGGCAAGCTGACCGTAGTATCTGTCGACTGACTCCCTTCCCGCCAGATCTCCCTTCCCCTTCTGGGGTAAGGTCAGAGCCTGCCCCGCGAAGGCGGGAATGGGGGCTATTCCTGGAGGACTGAGACTTGAGCACGAACGGAAACATCGTCGAGACAATAGACGTCGGCAGGACCTATATGCTGGGCTCCGAGGAGGTCGTCGCCGTGAACAGCGTGAGCCTGGAGGTGCGCCCCGGCCAGTTCATAGCGGTCGTGGGCAGATCCGGCTCCGGCAAGACGACCCTGCTCAACCTCATCGCGGGCCTGGACCAGGCGACCTCGGGCGTTGTCCTGTTCGAGGGCAGGGACCTGTCCCAGATGAACGAGAAGGAGCTCACCGAGATACGCCGTCACAAGATCGGCTTCGTCTTCCAGTCCTTCGGGCTTCTGCCGCTGCTCTCGGCCTTCGAGAACGTGGAGCTGCCGCTCAGGATCTCCGGCGTGCGGGCCAGGGAGCGCGAGCAGCGCGCACGCGACGCCCTGGAGATGGTCGGCCTGACCAGGCGTTCCAACCACAGGCCCTACGAGCTGTCCGGCGGCGAGCAGCAGAGGGTCGCCATTGCCCGCGCCGTCGTCTCAGAGCCGCCGCTCATCCTGGCGGACGAGCCCACGGGCGAGCTCGACTCGAACAACGCGCGGTCCATCTTCGGCCTGTTCCGCGAGATGGTCGTGGACCGCGGCATCAGCGTCGTCGCCGCGACCCACGACTCCACCCTGCTGGCCATGGCCGACTCCGTCAAGGAGATGCGCGACGGCTCCATGGTCGAAGGCACCGCCGAGGCCCACCGCTATAGGTAAGGATCCTAGGGTCCTTGCCTGTCTACTTCATAGATCGGCACGCAGCAGGACAGTGACAGCGATGACCGACATCAAGCGCATAGTGTGCCTCGCAAACTCACGTAAGCTGAGCGGACGCTGTGTCGCCGGCAAGGAACTTCTGGAGGGCGACAACCCCGGCGATTGGGTTAGGCTAGTAAGCGACCGCGATTACGAGGAAGTATCGGAATATGAGAGACAGTACGAGGATGGTAGCGACCCGCGTGTTCTTGATGTTATTGACGTGCCCATCAAAGAGCCGCGGCCAAAGAGCTACCAAAGTGAAAACTGGTTGCTTGATCCGAACTATTACTGGGAGAGGATTAGCCGCGTCGCACGCAATGACCTGTGGCAATTCACGGACACGGAAGGACCTCTATGGATTAACGAGTTCAGTACACACCATGGACGAAACGACAGGATTCCTAGTGCCAATAGTCTTGACAGTTCGTTGCGCCTAATCTGGGTTGAGGGGTTGGAGCTTTCGGTTTCTGCGCCGGGTGCGGATTTCGGTGACTTCAAACGCCGTGTGCAGGGTCGTTTTCGGTATGAAGGGACGGACTACTGGCTTCGTGTCACCGATCCCGATTACGAAACGAGATACCTGCAAGAGCCCAACGACATCTATCCGATTGGTGAAAGGTTTGTTACTGTAAGCCTTGGGGAGCCGTACCGCGGCTATGCCTATAAGCTCATCGCTGCCATCATCTGACCATAGTGAGTGATTTGCATTGAGGGGGACGCAACATCAGGTGTTCACTGTCGGTCATTCCAACCATTCACACGGGACATTTCTGGTGCTATTGGAAAGATACGGTGTAGATGAGGTAGTGGACGTTCGCTCATCTCCGTCCAGCCGCTATAGCTCTCAGTTCAACTATGACGTCTTAGAAAGGGTACTGGAGAAAGCTGGAGTCGGCTATGTGTTCTTGGGTGGCGAGCTCGGCGGAAGGCCTGCAGACCGCTCATGCTACGACTCAGATGGACGCGTTCTTTATGACCGGCTAGCAGAAACAGATCTCTTCGATGACGGCATCAGGCGCCTGATGCACAGCGCCGATGAGCGCCGCATCGCTCTGATGTGTTCCGAAAAGGAGCCGCTGGATTGCCACCGCACATTGCTAATTGCTAGGATGCTCACAGAGCGTGGCGTTGCTGTTGAGCATATCCTCGCCGACGGCAGCCTGGAGGACCATGACGAGGCCATGAACCGCTTGATGGACATCTTTAGATTGCCTCACAACGGTGACATGTTCCGCTCTCGAGGTGAAGTGGTTGCAGATGCTCTAACCCGCCAAGCGAAGAAAGTATCTTACGTTAACAGACAGGCTGCTGGAGGCAGTTACCGGGAGGACCCATCTTGAAAGTTTACACGATCGGGTTTACAAAGAAACCCGCGTCCGAGTTTTTCGAGTTGTTGGGGGAGTCGGGCACTAAACGCCTGGTAGATGTTAGGCTCAACAACGTCTCGCAGCTGGCCGGCTTTGCCAAGAGAGACGACCTCAGGTACTTCCTCGAAAAGATCTGCCGCATTGAGTACGTTCACATGCCCGAGCTGGCGCCCACCAAGGAGATGCTAGACGCTTACCGTAATCAGCATCACGACTGGGACACTTATCAACGGGAGTTTATCGCTCTCATGGACGAGCGGCGGATTGGGAAGAAGGGAATCAGGAGGACGATCTCTAACGCCTGCCTATTGTGCAGTGAGCACAAACCCGAACACTGCCACCGCCGGCTGGTCGCGGAGTACCTCGACAGACATTGGGGCAACGTAGAGATCGTCCATTTGGGATAATCAACAGTTCCGGGGAATCCCCCGACTACGGCTTCTCGGCAGTGTCTTCTGTGTCCAGGGAACCGATGCAGGTCAGCGCAATAGGCGGACGATCGGGAAATTCCGCCACCAAGTGCAGCTTTCCGCCCATCGCCTCGACGTAACCGCTCAGCGTAGAAATCAAGAGATCGGTACGCTTTTCCATTCGGGATACGTTCTCTTGGTTGATTCCCAGCTCCTCCGCCACTCGTGCCTGGGTCCTTTGCCTGGCCTTACGCAGGTCCCGCAATGACATCTCTTCGGCAATTAGTGCGTTCGCCCGCGCCTCAACCCTTCCGCGGCGCTCTTTGGACAAGTGGTCCATCCTATCCGCCAAGGTCGTCATCTCGACCTCCTCCGTCATCTTTCTTTCAATCTGGCCAGATGCATGTCGAATCGTTCGTCCGATTTCTTAATCAGCTGCCTGTAGAAGCGCCTCTCACTGACCCCTGACTTATCGCCAGCCACAAGCAATATAGCTCGTCTCTTGGGATCAAAGGCAAAAGCGACCCTCCATACACCATCATCTGCGTTGAAGCGTAGCTCCTTCATGTTGGCATGACGCGACCCGTTCAGCTTGCCTACCCGTGGACGGCCCAAAGTTGGGCCGAATATCTCCAGAAGCTTCGCTTGTGCCAGAACCTCATCTTGAACCGGAATGGACAGTGCATTGAACTCTGGGTCGAATGCCGGGTCAAAGCTGACTTCCCAGTTCATGCGATTATGACATTGACCACATATGCTGTCAAGGGCATAATACAGGCCGCTAGCGGTTGTCCACGTCGCTGCTCATGTTCTCGCCGCGGAGCTGGCGCGCGCGGATGTCGTACCGGCCAGGGTACCGGACAGGCAGATGCCCGGACTCCACCATCAGGTCCAGCGGATAGTCGCGCGTCTGCAGCGGCAGCCTGACCACCTCGTGTAGCCTCGCCGAGTCGTAGATCGAGCAGGCCATCTCGACGGCCTTGAAGCCGTGGGTGGCCTCGCCGCGATGGGTCTCGCACTTCCCCTCGACCCAGTCGGCCAGCTCCTCGGCCTGGCGTGCGCCGCCCTCCAGGTACTCGAAGCGCTGGTCATCGGGCTGGTAGTACTTCCCGGCTGGCGCGAACGTCTCCCACCGACCTCCCGTGCTCTCGTTCATCAGGCGGTAGTGGTCCGGCCGCAGGTCGATCATGCCGGAGGCCCCATAGATGGTGCAGCCCTGGTAGTAGTCCGGCGTGAAGTCGCTGAGCATGATGCCCTCTGCGCCGCCCTTGAAGCCGAACGCGCACACGGCCCTGTCCTCGATCCGCGTGGACCGCTCGTACCTCTCCGTATTGCGTTCGACGGTCCCCATCGCCCACTCGCAGTCGTCGTCGCCGAGGACGTACCGGAACATGTCGAACAGGTGGCTGGCCCAGTTCAGCAGGCCCGATCCCGATACCGCCTTGACCAGCTCCACCTTCCCGACGGCTCCCGCCGCGACCAGCTCGCGCACGGCCTCGTAGGAGGGCAGGAAGCGCCGCTGGTGGCCGATGGCGAGCTTCACGCCGTGGCGGTCGCAGGCGATCAGCATCTGCTCGGCGTGACACAGGTCCTCTGCCATAGGCTTCTCGCAGAGTATCGCTTTCGGCCCGCGCGCCGCCGCCGCGATGGTCCACTTGGCGTGGCCCTTGTGCCAAGTGCCTATGGAAACGATCTCCAGGCCCTCGGCGTCGAGCATCGCATTGGCGTCCGTGTAGTGCTTCGGATGGTAGTCCTCGTGCTCCCCGAACCGGGCGTCGAAGTCCGCCATCGCCTGAGGGCTCAGGTCGGCCAGTGCCGTTACCTCGAACCTGCCGCAGGCGAGGTAGCCCGCCACGTGATTGGCCGCCATCCCGCCGCATCCAATTACACCAGCCTTCAGTTTGTCGCCCATGGCATCTCCTCGATGTTTAGACGCGCGTATTCTCATAGTCGATCAGCTCGCCCGCCCTCCAGAACGACGCCTCTCCGCCAACTTTTCCTGCCGACGCTCGCCAAGTAGCTCATCTACGAGGCTCCGGTCCCGGGGCACGTATTTCCGAACGATCTCCTGTGCCCGGCGTATCGAGTGGCTGGTGGGTAACATTTAGGTCCTCCTCGTTCAACATCATAGTCAATCAGACCGCGCAAGACATCACGACCGAATCCGTCCCGTGGCGCGTAGCAGAGTCTCCTGCACGAGCAGTTCGTGGTCCAACGAGCGGTCGGGCGTCTTCTCGTTCCGCAGGTCCTTCACGAAGGCTTCGAGGCTCGCGACGTATCGCCTCCTGTCCTCGAGCTTGATCGTCGAAACGCCGGCAGGGAAGCTCCCGGACGGCTCTGCTAGGCACAGCCGCAGCGTGTCAGCGGGCTCGTACGGCTCCATGATGGCCGAGCCCCGGTCGCCGTACACCTCGAAGCGCCGCGCCGTTGGGTTCGGCTCCATTCCCGCTATGTCGATCGTCGCCATCGCCGCCCCGTATTCGAAGACCGCCAGCCCATTGTCGGTGAACCCCTCGACGGTCGACACGTCGCGGCGCATGAACGACGTCACCCTGTCCGGCTTTCCCAGAATCCAGACGATCTGGTCCAGGACGTGCCCCGCCAGGTCGTAGAAGACGCCCCCGGGGTGCACCGACAACCTCTGGTGCGCATCGGCGTCGATGGTGGTGGACATGTGCGCCCTGATTGCGAAGACGTGCCCCAGGAACCCCGACCTCGCCCACTCGGCGATGCGCGAGAAACCGTCGTGGTACCGGAACATGTAGCCGAGCTGTATCAGCAGGCCCCGTTCCCTGGCCTTGGCGACCACCCTCTGGAAGTGGGGGTAGTCGTCCCCCGCAGGCTTGTCGTAGAAGGCGTGCTTGCCCGCGTCGATGATCTCCTCCGTCTGTGCCAGGCTCTCGGCGTTCAGCCCCTCGGAGGACACCGCCACGATAGTCGGATCGTCGAGCACATCCGACCTGTCGAGCCATCGGACGGCCGACCAAGGCGTCGCGTCGCGGCGCTGCAGCTCCTCTCGCCTCGCGGCGTCGGGCTCATGGACTCCGACGACTTCGACGTCCGGGTTCTCCAGCATGATCTGCAGCACGCCCTCCGCGTGGCCGTGCTTCGTCCCGTACTGGGCCATCCTGATGGGATCGATGTCGTTGCTCATGGCGGCACCTCCTCCTCGGTGGTATCCTGACCGGCGCACATTCTACACGCACGAGGCCCACCCGGACACGCCATGCGCATCACGGACGTAGAGGTGATCGAGTTCAGGACGACGGACAGGGTGCGGCCGACGCGCTGGACCTACGGCGTGTGGACTGGCGAGGAGCGCGAGACGACCTCGACCATCACCCGGATCGCCACGGACGATGGCGTCGAGGGCTGCATGGTCGGCGGCAACAAGCGGGTCATCGAGGGCATCGTCAGGCCCATGCTGTTGGGCGAGGACGCCATGTACCGCGAGATGCTCTGGAACTGGATGGACCAGAGCGCCACCTTCAGCCGACAGCTGCCCGAGAGCGACATGGGGATAGTCGACTGCGCCCTGTGGGACCTCGCCGGCAAGGCGACCGGGCTTCCCGTCCGCAAGCTCCTCGGAGGCGCCCGCGATCGGGTCAAGGCCTACGCCAGCACCTTCCCCAACATGGGCGGCCCCGAGGTATACGCGGAGCACGCCCTGCATTGCAAGCGGCAGGGGTACAAGGCCTACAAGATCCACGCCTACATCTGCTGGGACCCACACAAGGAGCAACCCGCCCCCCAGCTGCCTGGCTTCCCGAGGGAGGACGTCGAGGTCTGCAGGGCCGTCCGCGAGGCTGTCGGCGACGATATGGTCCTGATGCTCGACCCCTTCGGCGTATACACGCTGGAGGAGGCCATCTGGGTCGGCAGGCAGCTCCAGGAGCTCGACTTCTACTGGCTGGAGCACCCCATGATCGAGACGCGCGTCCAAGCGTACCGGCGTCTCACCCAGGAGCTCGACATTGCCATCTGCTCCCCCGAGCACGTGCCCGGCGGCTCCTTCAGCAGGGCCGAGTGGGTCATGCAGGGCGCCGCCGACATGCTCCGCATCGACTACTACTACGGCGGAGTGACGGGCTGCTGGAAGCTAATCAACGTGTGCCAGGCATACGGCCTGAAGTGCGAGCTGCACGGGAGCGGCTGGCCCCACCTTCAACTGGCTGCGGCCGTGCCGGAAGCCACCTGTGAATACTACGAGCGCGGCCTGCTCCGCCCCGGCGTCGACGGCAACGAACCCGATCCCCACCTCCTCTCGATCCCAGACCCGATGGACGACGACGGCAACGTCGTCGTCTCAGACCGCCCAGGTCTCGGCATCGACCTGGACTGGAGCTACATCGACGACAACAGGGTCTAGGCCGTTCCACTGATAACGCGTAGAGAGGACCCCGGGAGATTCCCCGGGGTCCTCTCGCATCAGTGCCGTAGATATGTCATCGAGGCGCTACGAAACGGGTACATGTACCTTGCCGTTGGTGCGCTGCTTCGAGAGCCTGCGAAGGAACGGGGGGATGTCCAAGTCGGAATCGCCGATCCCGACCGCAGAGCTCTCCAACATCTCGATCAGGTCCTCGTCGCGCTCCCTGAGCGACTCCGGCGTGGGGAACCCGGTCGCGACGACGGTTAGCTTGATTTCGTTGTCGTTCTTCTGGCTCGTGCCCATGCCGAAGATGATGTTGCACTCCGGGTCCACAACCCTCTGGATGACCGCTGCGGCCTCGTGAAGCTCGGACAGCTTCAGGTCCGAGCCGCCCATGATGTTGAAGAGAACGCCGGTCGCGCCCTCGATGGAGACGTCCAGCAGGGGGTTGGAGATGGCATGCTGCGCCGCCTCCTTGGCCCGATGCTCGCCGGAGCCCCAGCCTATCGACATCCACGCGGGGCCCGCGTTGCGCATCACGGCCTGTACGTCGGCGAAGTCGAGGTTGATCTCGCCGGGCGCCGTCACCAGCTCTGCGATCGACTGGACGCCCAGGCGAAGGACGTCGTCGGCCATCTTGAAGGCGTTCTCCGCCGTCAGCTCGTCCTCGGCTATGATGTGGAGGCGTTCGTTCGGGATCACGATGAGCGTGTCGACGTGGTCCTGGAGCCGCTTGATGCCCTCCTCAGCCGTACGGAAGCGCCGCACACCCTCGAAGCTGAACGGCGTCGTGACCACACCGACGGTCAGCGCGCCCGTGTCCTTGATGATCTCCGCGATCACCGGAGCGGCGCCGGTTCCTGTGCCGCCGCCCATCCCAGCCGCGATGAACACCATGTCGGCGTCGGCGACGGTCTCGGCAATGGACTCCCTGCTCTCGTCGGCCGCCTGGGCTCCCATGTCCGGATCGCCTCCGACACCCTTGCCTTGGGTGAGGATGTCGCCGATGCCCACGCGCATCGGCACGTCGCAGCGGACGAGCGCCTGGTTGTCGGTGTTGATGACCATATACTCGATGCTGCGGATTGGCTCCCTGAACATCCTGGCAACGGCGTTGGAGCCTCCGCCGCCAATCCCCAAGACCTTGATCTTCGTGTAGCCGATCTGATCCTTAGTATTCTCTACCATTGAGTCTTCCCCCTTTATGTCTGCTAGGTTGTTGTCTGCTAGGTTGATTTGCTGATCAGCGCTTCCCAAATAGGCCGAACACGTTTCGTATGCCGCCCTTGCGCCCGTTCCCGTCTTCCATCTGACGGTTCGAGGCAATCTCAGCATCTGCGGGCACCGGTCCGTTGTTGGCCGCAGCCCAGAGCAGCATCCCCACTCCCGTGGAGTAGGTCGCGTCTGCAAGTTCCTCTGGCAAGTCTCCCACGCCCTCGGGTCTCCCCCTGCGCACCTGGACCGACGTGTTCCAGTGGGACAGTGTGCTTCGCAACAGCACGTCCATCCCTTGCAGGTTGGAAGCCCCGCCCGTCAGTACGACCCGCGAGAGGATCGCCTCGCCCAGTCTGGCTTTGTCAAGCTTCAGGCCTATCAGCTTGGCAAGCTCCTGTGCCCGCTGCCTGGTAAGCTGGCTTATCTCGTTGCCCCTGACCTTCAGCCTCATGTCACGGCCCTTGACCGGGAACTCCATCTCTTCGTTCTCGAGCGTGGAGTAGAGCTCGGCGCTGCCGTAGCGGATCTTGGCGTCCTCGGCAGCCTCGTAGTAGGTGTTGAACATCATCGCGATGTCGTTTGTGAACTGGTAGCCTCCCACCGGGATGGCGCCCGTGTAGCAGATCTGCCCATCCTTGAAAGCAACCAAGTCCGTCGTACCGCCGCCCATGTCGACCATGACGACGCCCTCCTCCTTCTCCTCCTCAGTCAGGACAGCCATGCCGCTGGCAATCGGCTCCATCACCATGCTGGTCATATTCACGCCTGCGAGCTCGACGGCCTTCTCGACCTTCTCGAGCAGCTCAGACAGGCCCACCACGACATGGGTCTCGACCTCGATGTTGTCGGTGTGCATCCCGATCGGGTTTCGGATGCCCTCCTCGCCGTCTACGGAGTAGCTCGTGCGAACGGCCTGTATCATCTGGCGATGGGGGTCGCTGACCCTGCCGAAGGACCTGGCCGACCCCGTGAGCGAGTCAGCCGTGATCACGCCGCCATCGCTGCTGGGGCTGAGCTTGTCCCTCCTGTTCTGGAACGAGACGTGGGCGCCGGTAACGCCTACAAAGGCCGAGTCGATCTGGTAACCGGTCTTCTCCTCGGCCTGCCCCACAGCACTCCTGATGGCGTCGGCAGTTGCCTCCACATCCGTCACGCTGCCTTTGCGGAGACCCCGCGACTGCACTGTCGCGTGTCCCAACACGTCGATGCCGCCCATGGCGCTCTTGCGCCCGGTGATCACGCACACCTTGGTGGTACCCACGTCTATGGCGGTCATCATGTCGACGGTCGCGCGTCCGAGAACGCGCGCCGCCGTCGCCGGTTTCGCGGAACGGCTCATCACCTTCACATCCGTCTCACGCATTGCCACTGTGCTCGTTGCCATCCACTGTCCCCCTTCCGGTTGTATTCGTCGTCCTTGCAGATATAGTCGCCGCGGCAGCCCTGTTCAGGCCCTCAGATGCGCTCCGCGGCCCTCAATTTCGCGCTCCGGCTCCTGGGATTCGTCTCCACCTCTGACCGCGAGGGCTTCACGACTCGCCTGTTGACCAGCCGGACCCTCGGCTCGTGGCCGCAGGCGCAGACCGCTGCCTCAGGCGGGCAAACGCACGAAGACGCTTCCCTGGCCAGCAGCCGCTTCACCAGCCTGTCTTCCAGTGAGTGGTAGCTGATGACCGCTAGCCGGCCGCCGGGGCGCAATACTCCAATCGCTCCCCGAACGCCCTCCTCGATAGCCTCCGTCTCCGCATTCGTCTCCATCCGTATGGCCTGGAAGGTCCTGGTCGCCGGGTGGGTCCGCCGCCGCGGCTGCTTGCCCATGGACCTCCTCACGACCTCGGCGAGCTCGACGGTGTCCTCGATGGGCCGCGACCGGACGATGGCCCGGGCGATCCTCCGCGACTTCCGCTCCTCGCCGAGCCGGTAGATCAGGTTCGCGAGCTCTTCCTCGCCGTACTCGTTCACGATGTGGTGAGCAGTAAGCTCCTGGCTCCTGTCGAAGCGCATGTCCAGGGGCCCCGGGCGCAGGAAGCTGAATCCCCTGGTCCCGCTCTCCACCTGGAGAGACGAGAGCCCGAGATCGAGCAGTACCCCGTCCGCTGGCATGAAGCCCTTTGTTTCCGCCAATCGCATCAACTCCCTGTAGCTCCCCTGTACTAGGGTGGCGCCCCCGCCGAGTCTCCGTTTCGCCGTCGACAGTGCCTCTTCGTCCACGTCCAAGCCCAATAGTCTCGGCGCCGGGTCAGCCGCAATCCTTATCTCAGCGCTGTGGCCGCCCTCGCCGACGGTGCAGTCGATGTATTTGCCGCCGGACCTGACATCCAGCGCATCCAACACCTCCTTCACCATCACGGGAGCATGGTGTGGCTCCACCATACTCAGTGACCACCGCGCATCTTTTTGTCCCGACTCCACGGCCCAGTAGCCGTGATACACTAGCGCCGAACCCGACGGAAGACTCATGGCTCCCAATCAGGATGTCCCGTGAGTGTGCCAAAGCGTCGCGAAGGTGCGCAAGGCAAAACCAGACAGGTTTAAGACTTTTTCGAATAAAGTCTCTGACTCTTGTCATTCGAGGCGGCCACCGCCGCGGAGGGTTCAGGCGGGCGCCGTCCTGCAAGGGGAGATGGATTGGCTGAAGGCCCGAACACATTCACCGCAGGCATCCTTACCGTCAGCGACGCTGGGTCCAAGGGTGAGCGTGCGGACACGAGCGGCGACGCCATCCGGGACATTATGGAGTCCGAAGGATTCGCCCTAGCCCTTCGCGACATTCTGCCCGACGAGGCGGACCTCGTTGCCGACAAGCTGCGGGAGTGGTGCGACGGAGGCGAGGTGGACGTGGTTCTCACGACTGGCGGGACAGGCCTCGGACCCAGGGACGTCACACCCGAAGCGACGCAGCGGGTCCTCGACTTCGAGGTACCCGGCATCGCCGAGGCCATGCGGATGCAGACCCTACGGCACACGCCCATGGCGATGCTGAGCCGGTCGGTGGCCGGCGTCAGGTCCGGTTGCCTGATCGTCAACCTTCCCGGCAGCCCGAAGGGCGTGTTGGAAACGTTGGAGATAGCCAAGACTGCCATCCCTCACGCCCTGGAGATGATCCGCGGCTGGCGAACACACCCGGTCAAGTAGGGACCGCGAGGAGGTCTCCATGCCTCAATCCCAACCTTACGCTACGCCAAAGAGGGTGCGCATCACCGTACTCAAGAAGACCTTCAACCAGGACTTCGTGGACGCCTACACGGAAGGGTTCGACTGGAAGCCGAAGGGCTGCTGCCACGACTTCGAGGTGGGCCAGGAGTTCGTCACGGATGGCCACATGCCGGAGGGGTTCAGCGACTGGGCGTGGGCCGACATCCAGAAGTACGTCATGGTGCTCGCCCGCGGCGGCAATATGGTCGGCGTCAAGCCCGGCACATATATCACGAGCTGCTCCGACGGCTTCAGGCCGGTCTTCTACCTTCTAGAGCGAGTCGAGTAGGCCGAGGCTCGCGGCGTTGCGATTCCACGTCCTCACCCTCTTCCCCCGCATGTTCGAGAGCCCATTCGGCGAAGGTATCATCAACAGGGCGCTGGAGAAGGGCCTTGTCGAGTTGAACCTCGTCGACATCCGCGACTCCGCCCATGACCGGCACCGGACCGTGGACGACTACCAGTTCGGCGGCGGCCCCGGGATGCTAATGAAGCCTGAGCCCCTGTTCGAGGCGGTGGCTTCCGTCAGGCAGGCCGGGGCCGAGACACCCGTGATACTCCTGTCCCCCCAGGGCCGCACGCTCACCCAGGGAATCGTCGAGGAGCTGGCGGAGCTGGACGAGGTCGTGCTCATCTGCGGCCGCTACGAGGGCGTCGACGAGCGAGTCAGGCAGCACCTGGCGACCGACGAGATCAGCATCGGCGACTATGTCCTGGGGGGCGGCGAGCTGGCCGCGATGGTCATTATCGAGTCCGTCTCGAGGCTTACGGAGGGCGTGGTCGGCTCGTACGAGTCCACGCAGGACGACTCCTTCACCACGGGCCTGCTTCAGCATCCCCAGTACACGCGGCCGTCGGAGTTCCAGGGATGGGTTGTGCCCGATGTCCTGAGGTCCGGCAACCACGAGGAGATTGCTCGGTGGCGTCGTCGTGAGGCGCTCCGCAGGACCTACGAACGCAGGCCTGACCTCCTGGAATCGGCCCCGCTCACTGTCGAGGACGTTGCCTTCCTCGACACCCTGCGCTCCTGACGCGCCAGCCCGCCCTGCTAGAGCCTTCCATTGTCGTAATAATACCAATTCATTTTGAGCGCGCCGTAAAGCCGTCATTCCCGCGAAGAGCCTGCCCCGTACTCGATACGGGGCGGGAACCCACTCCCTGGCCGCACATATACGGCGGCATCACGGTGACTTGGTATAAGGTGGTCTACCCCGTTCGGCCTGAGCTTGTCGAAGACCCTCCTTCCATGGAGCGCGATCGGCTACGAGTCTGCTGCGGTGCTCCCCGCGGCCATCTTCTCGGCATCCCTGCTCTCGCATATCTCGTCGAGGTCGCCCAGGAAGGCCTCGCTCCACGCCTCGGCCGTCTGGGTCTGCACGTCGGCGATCAGCGTCCGCCAGCGCCGCACCCGCTCGCGCTTCGACATGTTCAGCGCCCGGTAGATTGCCGCCGCCGTTGCCTCGATGTCGTATGGATTGACGAGAATGGCGTCCTTCATCGAGTCGGCAGCGCCGCAGAACCTGGACAGGACCACTGCTCCCGGATCGTTCGCCTCCTGGGACGCGACGTACTCCTTGGCCACGAGATTCATCCCGTCGCGCAGGGGAGTGACCACGCAAACGTCGGCCCGCCTGAAGAAGGACACCAGCTCCGTCTGGGGATATGACCTGTAGAGGTATCGGATGGGCGTCCAGTTCGCCTCGGAGAACCTCCCGTTCACCTGCCCCACGAGCTGGTCGACCTGCCGCCGCTCGTCGACGTACTCGGGGACCCTGGTACGCGACGGGGCTGAGACCTGGATGATGGAGACGTTGCCACGCAGGGTCGGGTAGTGGTCCAGCAGATATTCGAATATCCGCAGCCGGTGCACGATGCCTTTCGTATAGTCGAGGCGGTCGACGCTCAGCACGAACTTGTGTCCCTCCGGCGCACCGCCGACGATCTGCTCGGCAGAGTGCTGGTCCACCCGCTCGGCCATTCTCCTGATACCCTCGAAGTCAGTGCCGATCGGGTGCACCCGTATTGTGAGGGACCTGTCCTTGTACCTGAACATGTCGCCTATGACCAGGCCCGGGACCTCGGTGGACAGACTGTCGAACAGGTTGTGCGCATACCTTCTCGTGTGCACGCCAACCAGGTCGTAGTCGAGGATCGAATCGAGCAGCTCCGACGCCCAGGGCAACAGTCCGAACACCTCGGCGGGTGGGACCGGCGTGTGCAGGAACCACGCCAGCTCCCCAGTCCATCCGAGGCGTCGCAATTCGCGCCCCATCGGCATGAGGTGGTGGTCGTGCACCCAGACGACGTCGCCCTCCCGCAGCAGCGACATTACTATCTCGGCAAACCGCCGGTTGGTCCGCATGTAGCCCCGGTAGTAGTCGTGGCGGACCGTCATCTTGTCGGGAAAGCTGTGGAGCAGCGGCCACAGCGTGCGGTTCGAGAAGCCGTTGTAGAAGAGACGGACCTCGCTCGGGGACAGGTCGAAGGACGCCAGGTCGATGCCCCGCACCTCGGCCCGGTCGGGCACGCTGGATGGGTGACCCTCCGACGTGCTGCCGCTCCAGCCCACCCATAGCGCCCTCCTCCTCTCCAGGGGCGCGCGCAGGGCGATTGCCAGGCCGCCCACGGGGGCGACGCGGGCCTCCTGCTCATCCGCTGGGGCCTCGACGTGAGGCAGGCGGTTCGATACGACTACCAGGCGCCGCTCTCTGCCGATCTTGCAACCTCCTGGCGGACCCTTCGCAGCCCGCAACGACATGGGCCATATCCTACCCAACTGGCCCTCGCCCAAGCAACAGCGCCTGCTTGTCTCCAGGGCCTTTCCATTGTTGAGATAGGGTCGTACCTTGCCGTTCGGCCTGAGCTTGTCGAAGGCCCCAATTGTGGTTCGACAGGCTCACCACGAACGGACTTTGGAAAGGCCCTGGCTTGTCTCCGCGCCCCCTGTCAGGATATTTGTTCATCCCCCATGAGTTGAGGAGGTCATCCCCGAATGCCATTCCGAACGCAGCGCCAGCGGAGTGAGGAATCTACAACTGACATCAGGGGACGGCCCTCTGTGCAGAGGACCGCAGATTCTTCGTCGCTGCGCTTCTCAGAGATGACAACCAGGAAGGGCGATGCCATGTCTCATAGGTCTTGTATGTTAGTGGTGGTCCCCAATAGTGACTTCACGGAGGTGGAGTGGGTGCGGCAGACCGACCAAGTCTTGGTCATCAAAGACCGTTGTTCAGCGAGGGTCGCCGCACCATCCCCAAACAGAGCCCGAACAGTTGCCTGGGCCAACGAGCCCGCATCGCGCAAGGAAGGGCCAGTACTTCACACAGGAGGTATGGATGGAACAGGAAGCAGTCTACGTAGGCATTGATGTGGCCAAGGCCCATCTGGACGTCGCGGTCCGCCCCACAGGCCAGAGGTGGACCATCTCCAATGACGAGCCTGGGATTCGGGAGCTGGTCTCTCGGCTCAGGGCCCTCGAACCTGCCATGGTGGTGCTGGAGGCTTCGGGCGGCCTGGAGCTGCCTTCGGTGTCAGCCCTGGCGGCTGCATCGCTGCCAGTGGTCATCGTCAACCCCCGGCAGGTTCGAGACTTCGCCAGAGCCACCGGTACGCTGGCGAAGACTGATGCCCTGGACGCGGCCGTACTAGCCCACTTCGCCGACGCCGTTCGCCCAGCCGTGCGCCCTCTGAGGGACGCCGAGACCCAGGTCCTCAACTCCCTGGTTGCCCGCAGGCACCAAGTGATAGCCATCTTGGTGGCGGAGAAGAACCGGCTTGGGAGCGCCATCAGCGCCGTCCGGCCCCGCATTGAGGCCCACATCGCCTGGCTCGAGCAGGAGCTCAACGACATTGACGAAGGGCTGCGGCAGACTCTCCGTCAGAGTCCGGTGTGGCGAGAGAAGGATGACATCCTGCGCACCGTCCCCGGCGTGGGAGAGCAGCTCTCCCTCACTCTCCTGGCCCACCTGCCGGAGCTTGGCACCCTGGACCGGCGCCAGGTCGCCGCGCTGGTGGGCGTGGCTCCCTTCAACCGCGACAGCGGCACCATGCGTGGCAAACGGCGCGTCTGGGGCGGGCGCTCCCGGGTCCGCGCCGTCCTGTACATGGGAACGCTGGCTGCCAGTCGCTTCAATCCCGTCATCCGGGACTTCTACCAGCGCCTGCTGGCTGCTGGTAAGCCGAAGAAGGTGGCCCTCGTCGCTTGTATGCGCAAACTGCTCGTCATACTCAACTCCATGCTCAAGCAGCGCTCTCCCTGGCGCGCTCAGCGCGCCACCACACCGGCACTCGTCGGTCACTCATCTTGACTTTCAACACAGTTGCTGAACAGTTACCTCTGTGGCAAGTCTCTTGACCATTATCCCAGGCCGGTATAGGCTCCCAGCGGCCCACATGCCGAGGAACCGGATGTCGACATGATTCGCTCCCGTAGCTTCGCGCTGATCACGAGCGCCGACTTCGTCGTGCGCTCGGCGTACCAGATGGGGAAGTCGCCCCTGCTTCCCATCTACGCCGCCTCCCTCGGCGCAGGCGACCTATTCCTGGGATTCATCGTCTCGGTGTCTACGCTTACCGGAATGGTCCTCAAGCCGACCTTCGGTATGCTCTCCGACCGGTCGGGGCGCAGGCTCTGGCTGCTGATCGGCACGGCCTTCTTTGCGGCGATGCCCTTCGTGTACAGGTTCGTGTCCTCGCCCGAGCAGCTCTTCGCCGTCCGCATGGTCCACGGCCTGGCAACGGCGATATACGGCCCCGTGACCCTCGCCTATGTCGCCGAGCTCTCGCAGAAGCGGAGGGCCGAGAGGCTGGGCTGGTTCTCCACCGCCCGCGGCGCAGGGTACGTGGTCGGGCCGGCCGTTGCCGGATGGATGTTGCAGTACGGCTACGCGGACCCAGTCGGTGTCTTCACCGTGATCGGCCTGCTGAGCGCCGCAGCCTTTGTCCCCGTCCTGCTGCTCCCCGAGACCGCCCGCGCCCCGAGAGCGGCCCGCGTTCCGCTCCGGAAGCAGGTCATGGCGGCGCTTGGGTCAGGCGCAAGATCGGGGGCCGTATGGCTGGCCGGAGGGATGGAGGCAGGCATCTTCATAGCCGTGTACGCGGTCAAGGCCTTCGTGCCCCTGCTCGCACTCTCCTCCGGCTCGAACATACTCGTCGCGGGGGCGTTCCTCTCCGTACAGGAGGCGGTGCATATCGTCTGCAAACCCATCGGCGGGAGGCTGAGCGACAGGATAGGGTTCCTGCCCATGGCGGTGGCCGGCATGGTGGTGCTGGGCACGGCCCTGCTGATCCTGCCCATGTCGGCAACGGGCGTCGTGATGATTGCGCCGGCCGTGCTCATCGGCGTGGCCCAGGCGATCGTATTCCCGTCGACAGTAGCCCTCGTGTCGGCCCGGGTCGACGCCGAGCATCTGGCGACCGGCATGGGCCTTGTGGGATCGATGAAGAATGCCGGCAAAGTAGCCGGGCCGATCATGGCCGGAGTCATGATCCACTGGCTGGACTACGGCTACACCTTTGCGGTCATGGGGTCGGTCATGCTCGCCGCCGCAGTCATAGTCTGGGCTACGCTCCAGGGCTCCGGCCTCTCCCTTCACCGTCCCTCCACCAGCGCCGCCCGGAGCAGCCACTCCCCCCTGCTATAATCCGCCCAACCCACGGGAAGGACGCGTAGTATGCCACTGGATAGCCTGCTGAAGCTGGTGGAAACGCTTCGAGCCCGCATAGACGAGCACGGGAACGCGCTCAGGCAGAGCGAGGCGCTGACCCGCTACGCTCTCATCGATCCACTTCTGCGGGAGTTGGGCTGGGACACTGACGATCCGGCACAAGTTGTCCCGGAGTATCGAGTGCCTAACAATCAAATGGCGGACTATGTTCTTCTGGCTAACGGCGCCCCCATGATAGTTGTGGAGTCCAAGAAACTAGATGAATCCCTAAGAGGGTGTGTGAGAAGTTCGAATTAGGTTGGTGCTAAGCGTCGGAGCATGAGATGAATCATAGCTATGTGGATCCAGGCCTCCGTTGTATCGGACAGAGCTTCGTAGTCCCCGTATCAAGTACGGGGCAGGCTCTTGCAAAAGCCGACGGCACCTGCTGAGCCACGCGAATGTTCGTTCAACCACCCATCTTCGCGGCAGCACCTGAAAGTGGTGGCTGTCCCTGGGGCGCTTGACAATCTCGAGGGCCCAGCCTGTCAGGGCCCAGACCCACTCGATCAGCTTTCCAGCATAGCCAGCATCGGCCCAGACCAACCTCATGCGGGGAAACCGCCCTATCAATTTATCGATGACCAGCTTCGCTCCATCTCTATCCTGGATATTGGCAGGATGCACCACCACCGCCAGCAGCAACCCCATGGTATCCACAATGATGTGTCGCTTTCGACCGTTGACCTTCTTGCCAGCGTCATAGCCACGAGGCCCCCTTTTTCCGTCGTCTTAACAGACTGGCTGTCTATGATGGCCGCGCTAGGTGTTGGGTTGCTGCCTTCGGCCTTCCGAACTTTGGGCCGCAGGGCCTCATGGACTCGTTCCCATGTACCATCCTGTCTCCATTCCCGAAAATACCACCACACGGTGCCCCAAGGCGGGAGGTCATGCGGCATGGCTCGCCACGTGCAGCCGTTGCGCAGAACGTACACAATGCCGTTGACGACCTCCCGTAGGTCTACAGTACGTGGCCTTCCCCCGGTCTTGGCTGATGGGAGTAGGGAAGCCAGAACATCCCACTGTTCGTCGGTCAGGTCGCTGGGGTATGGTTTGCGGTTCATACCTCCATTCTAATACATGTCCAAGACTTCTCACACACCCTCTAAGGGGTGGCAAGGCCCTAGACCAGGGAATCCTCTACTGTGCTCATACACGTTCCGGACACTTCCTTCTTTCTGACGGCAGACGCTGGGAGCTATACGAAGCTAGTAGCACAGAGCCCAAAATAAGCTTTGACCTGAAGGGCCAATCACCGGCTGAGGCATGCCTGAAGGCACTGGCCTTATGGAAACCAAGTGTGGAGTCAGGGCATGTTGGTCCAGGGAGTGCTCTCGTATCCAAAGAGAGCGACAGCACGGTTCTTTCGAGTTCGGTTGACAGCACATTACGTGAAACGCCAGAGAACATCTACACCATCGCCAGTCCCCCAGGGCCTTTCCAAAGTCCGTTCGTGGTGAGCCTGTCGAACCACAATTGGGGCCTTCGACAAGCTCAGGCCGAACGGCAAGGTACGACCCTATCTCAACAATGGAAAGGCCCTGCCAGTCCCCAACCCATAGTTGACGTCTCACGGCCCATTCATCAGGATACGGGTGATCAGGACTGGCAACTGGTTTCGCAGATGGCTCCCAAGGTCAGGACAAAACCTACTGAGTTGATGTTCCCTGGCGGCGCGCGTATCTCCATCAACTCTTGGAAAGCCATGTTGGTCAAGATCACCACTTGGCTCATTGAGCCCAGATCCACCACCTAATTTGGACGGATGGCGTGACGGACTGCCTCTGAGGCTATGGCTGTGCACCTTGCCGGGGATGGGTTCCCGCCTTCGCGGGAATGACGGAGGTGGGGGATTTGGATTGAGGCAGATCACTTGACCTCAAATTGCTGCCCTGTCCCGTATTCCGATAGGTCCAAGCGCTACGTGGTGGCCCTAAGAGCCTATCCGATAACCTTAATTGTTCTTGGTGAGTATCCGAGACTTTGCATAAACTTTCTCCATTCTACTTGAGTGGAGGAAAGACATGTCGGAGATCGATCATGGAGGCGTAGGCGCTGATTGGCGGATTCCCGATGCTCTGTGGGAGAGGATTGAGCCGATATTGCCTGCGGAGACGGCGGGTCCGAAGGGCGGGAGGCCGTGGAAACCTGCCCGCCAGTGTATGGATGGGATCTTCTACTTGCTGCGGACCGGCTGCCAGTGGAAAGCGTTGCCTCGGACGTTCGGTGCTCCGAGCACTGTGCATGACAGGTTCCAGCGTTGGCGAGTCGCCGGAGTCTTCGAGGAGTTGTGGGAGCGGGGGTTGTCTGAATACGATGAGGTGCAAGGGATAGATTGGCAGTGGCAGGCAATGGATGGAGCCATGACAAAGGCTCCGCTCGGGGGGTAAGGGCACTGGCCCGAACCCTACAGACCGGGGTAAGAAGGGTACCAAACGCAGCCTGTTGACTGAGGGGAACGGTATTCCCATAGGGGTGAGTGTGGATGGAGCCAACCGCCACGACATGAAGATGGTTGAGGCGACATTGGAATCTATAGTGGCACAACGTCCGGTTCCCCGGCCTGCACAACCTCAGCGGCTGTGTATGGACAAGGGCTATGACTTTGCTGAAGTCGAGCAGTTGGTGGCTCGGTACGGATACACAGCGCACATCCGCAGCCGAGGCCAGGAGCGGAAGGAACAACAGACCCTTCCAGGTTACCGCGCCCGCCGTTGGGTGGTCGAGCGCAGCCATAGCTGGCTGAATCGATTCAGACGCCTGCTCATCCGTTGGGAGAAGCGTTTGGACAACTATCTGGCTATGCTGCACTTTGCTTGTGCCTGGATAACATTTCGCGCTGCTGGAGTTGTCGGATAGGCTCTAAGTCCTGTTCATGGCGATGGAACCCCGTTCGATGAGAAGGGTCAGGTGAAGATAGGTTCCTTCTATGTCGATACGAAGCACTCCGCGCCACAAATCGTCGGGCCGACCCGATTCCTGATTAGACATGTAGGCCAGAACCCAGCCCATTTCAAGGTCCGGTTCCGCTGACTCGGCTGTGTTGCTTGTTGTTTGAGCGGGCCGCCCGTTAGACTTGAGCCCGGACGCCTACCGCGTAAAGACCGCGCCCCGGACGTAGGCGGCATCGTCCGACAGCAGGAAGCCTATGACCCGCGCCACGCCTTCGGGCTCGCCTAGGTCGGTGTTCTCCTTGCGCAGGCGTACGCTCTCGCCGGCAGCCTTGGCCTGCTGCTCGATAATGCCGAGCTTCAGCGGCGTCGCTATCTCCCCCGGGCAGAGCACGTTGACGCGGATGCCTTCGTCGCGCAGCTTCGCCTCCAGCGTCATGCCCAGGCCGTTCACGCCGCCCTTGCTCGCCCCGTAGGAGACGGCGCTGCTGCCGCCCGTCACGCCCGCGCCCGACGCGATCATCACGATCACGCCGCCGCCCGCCGAGCGCATAGCCGGGACGGCGTGCTTGGCCGCCAGGAAGCTGCCCTTGAGGTTCACGTCGATCGTGTCGTCCCACACCTGCTCGGGCACATCCTCGACCGGCACCATCGAGTCGCGTGCGAT
The DNA here is from genome assembly GCA_965261325.1 of Dehalococcoidia bacterium. Classification (GTDB taxonomy): domain Bacteria; phylum Chloroflexota; class Dehalococcoidia; order Lucifugimonadales; family CAJWER01. The sequence continues at coordinate 339,208 of CBDHCU010000009.1, read as the reverse complement.
GCCCGCCGCCGTCACGAGGGAATCGATGCTGCCCAGTCGCCGCGCGGCCTCGGCCATCAGCTCGCGGACCTCGGACTCGACCGAAACGTCGGCGCGCACGAACCAGGCCTGGCCGCCCATCTCGGATATCCGGGCGACGCAGTCTGCGCCGTCGGCCTCGTTAATGTCGGCGACCACGACCCGGGCGCCCATGGAGGCGCAGTGCATGGCCGTCGCGCGGCCTATTCCAGTTGCTCCGCCTGTGACCACGACGCGTCTGCCTTCCAGGTTCATTCCCTCCACCTGATGCCCGCCTCGACGCCCGTATTGTAGAGGGACGCGCGGGCCTGCGGTATCCGCTCCTCAGGCAGGTGCTCGATCTGGACGTAGCCGTCCGGGCACGCCTCCTCGAAGCGCCGCAGGTACGTCACCTGGTCCAGCAGGCCCTCGCCGATCACCGCCTCTTCGAGGTGCAGCACGAGGCGCTCCTCCACGACGAAGTCCTTGGCGTGGCCGCATACGGTGTACTCGTCCAGCACGTCGAAGAGCCTGTCGATCATGGCCGTAGTGTCGTAGGCGTCGGCAAGGCTGCCCACGAAGTTGACGGGGTCGGCGTTGAAACGCAGCGTCTCGGAGCCCACGGCGTCGATCAGGTCCCTGATGCGCTCCGGCGTGTCGAGTATCGAGAGGACATGGCCCTCCACGGCGATGAGCACGCCCTCCTCCTCGGCTGCGTCGCACACCTGCCTGACGCTGTCGACGAGGACCTGGAACGTCTCAGGCTTTGCGTTGTCGGGATGCGGGTACCACGAGCCGTTCGGATTGACGCTGCCCGGTCTCAGGTACAGGTTCCCCGCGCCCAGCCACCGCGTCACCCTGCACATGTGCTGCATCTCCGCGACGCCGATCGCCCTCTGGCGCGGGTCTGGCGATATGAGGTCGGGGTGCTGCGCCACTGCCTGGCACGGCACGACGCCCCCGGCGGCCATCACCTCCCGGAGCCGCGCCACGTCTTCCTTCGACGCGGACGACGGCTCGTGCCAGCGGCACGCCGCGCCGGTGAACCCCTCTCGCCGGATACGGGCCATCGTCGCGTCCGAGACCTCCGTGAGGTCCCTGGGCATAAGGCCCTGTATCCCGAGGAAGGCCATCCTACGCCGGTCGCGGAGGCATCGAGAGCCCGCTGACCACAGCCGCGTTCGGTATGAGCGGCAGAACCTCAGGGCTCATCTTGATCTTGGACGACCGGTCGCCCGAGCCGAGGATCACGTAGTCGAGCTCCATCAGCTTCTCGTCGAAGTACACCGGAATCCCCTCGGGAAGCGCGAACGGCGTGACGCCGCCGATCGTCATTCCCGTCAGCGCCGCCGTCTGCTCCGCTCCCGCGAAGGAGAGGCGCGACACGCCCATGAGCTTGCGCACGGTCTTGTTGACGTCCAGCCGGTCAGAGCCGCGCACGGTGCACGAAGCGTACTGCACCGTCTCGCGCTTCGAGGCGACGACTATCGTGTTGCCGCAGTGGTCGATGGGGAAGCCGTATTTCTCGCAGAACTGGGCCGTGTCGGCAAAGTTCGGGTCGCACGGCACCACCTCATAGGCAATGTCGAGTGCGTCCAGGGCGCGGGCAACGTTGTCGGGCAGCTTGGCGTTCACTACTTCACCGTGATGGTGCCCATCATACCGAAAGCCTCGTGGGGAATGCAGATGAGCTTGAAGGCGCCCGCCCTGTCGAATTTCACCGTGAACGTCACTGTCTGGCCCCCGTCCACGGACTCGTCGATGTCGAGGTCGTCCACGGTGAACGTGTGGAACTCCGTCTCGCCAGTCATTTCGAACGTCACGGTGTCGCCCACCTCGAAGTTGAACTCCGACGGCACGAACTTGTACTCGCCCGTGCCGCCCTGGTCCAGGTTCTTGATCTTCACCACGTCGCCGCCGAACGCGGGCGCAGGCTTGATGGTCGGGGCAGGCTTGATGGTTGGCGCGGCCTCGATGTCTGGGGCGGGCTTCACCGTGGGAGCGGCATCTATGATGGGCGCGGCCTCGCCGTCGATGTCCTCGCACGCCAGGGCCGCCAGGGACAGCGCCAGCAGGACCGCCAGCGTCAGTAAAGTCTTCTTCTGCACGTATGCAACTCCTGCCTGAGTCTTGTTGCAAGTATAGCCAACGCCGGGGGGCCTTCCAAGAAATTCCGACCTGCATGGGCGATGAGGTAACTGCTCAGACTCGATGAGACACTAGCCTTGCCGCTGCCCGGCCGGGCCTGTAGACTGCGGGCCGCCCAAGAAGGAGGAGATGGATGACAGCCGGGCAGATAGAGAATATCGGCGCAGACAGGCAGCTTTTCGTGGACGACCACTGGCTCGACTCGTCGACGGGAGTTGCGCGGGCGCTTCACGAGCCAGTGGCCGAGAACATCGCTCTCAAGGCGGAGCATCCGTGGGACCAGATATTCTCCGCGTACCACCTGGTGCTCGGGGATGGCTCCAGGTGGCGCATGTACTACCTGTGCTCCAAGAGGGGGGATGAGGATGGGCCGCCCGGAGGGTGGCAGTACTGCGGCTACGCCGAGAGCGACGACGGCATCGAGTGGACGAAGCCGGAGCTTGGGGTGGTGGAGCTCGATGGATCGAAGCGCAACAACCTCGTCTACGCGGGCCCGCACACTGAGTTCGCCCCCTTCCTGGACGCAAACCCAGACGCGGCCGAGAGTGAGCGCTACAAGGCCTTTGCGGTCAGCGACAGGTCGATTCCGGGCGCAAGGGGCCTGGTGCCGCTGGCATCACCCGACGGCCTCAGCTGGAGTCAAATGTCCGATAAGCCCGTCATGGTCGACAGCCCCTTCGATTCGCACAACCTGCCCTTCTGGGACACGCGCCTCGGCAAGTACGTCGTCTACAGCCGCGGGGTCGGCAATCCGGACGGCACCGTCCGTTACAGCGCCACGAAGGGCTGGTTCGCGGCGGTCGGCGAGGGCGAGGTGCCAACGGGGGGCATAGGCCGCGAGTTCGGGGGAGGCGTGCGCTGGATCCGCCGCGCCGTCTCCGACGACTTCTTAAACTGGTCGCCGCTTGAGGTCATCGACTGCGGCGACACCCCCTTCGAGCACCTCTACACCAACGCCTGCACGCCTTACGAAAGGGCGCCCGGGACGTACCTGATGTTCCCGTCGCGCTTCGTGCCCCACCGTGTCGCCGACAACGACATCGCCCGAGCGGCCACGTCCGGAGTCAACGACGTCGTCTTCATGTCCAGCCGCGACGGGACCAACTTCGACCGCAGCTTCATGGAGGCCTACATCCGTCCCGGCCTGATGATGGAGAACTGGCGCGAGCGCGGCATATACGTCGGCAGGGGCATCGTGCAGACATCGCCAAAGGAGCTGTCCATCTACTCCAGGCAGCACAGGTACCTGCCGTCCGTCCACATCAGGCGCTACTCGATCCGCACGGACGGCTTCGTCTCCGTCAACGCTGGGTACTCGGGCGGCGAGTTCACGACCAGGCCCTTCGTCTTCTCCGGATCCTCGCTGGAGCTGAACTACTCGACCTCGGCCGTAGGCTCGGTCCGCGTCGAGCTGCAGGACGAGAGGGGCGAAGCCCTGGCCGGCTATGGGATGGACGACTGCCCGGAGATCTTCGGCGACGAGATCGACGGGACCGTGCGGTGGTCGAACGGGGCCGACGTGTCAGCCCTTGCGGGGAGGCCGTTGCGCCTTCGTTTCACCCTCGCCGACGCCGACCTCTACGCCTTCAAGTTCAATGGCTGACGTGGGAGCAGATTCACCACGTCGCTCATAGGAGAAGGAGCTTGTGCAGGGAAGCCTATTCGACCTTTCTTGCCGTGGTGATTATGCCAATAGTATCCCAAATCTGCAGGTCGCCTCGCGCATCAATGACATAATGCATGGAAGGTTCTATGTCGGCTGCCTCAAAGCGGCGGCCACCTTTCGAAGTCCTGGTTTCAACAACTGGGAAATCGAACAGAATTCTGCCGTCACGATGTCGGTATTCCATCTGGAGTTGACTGGCTTTGCTGTAAATCTTGATAAGTTCTTCAACGCCAGGATCTAGCCACTCACCGACGACCTCAATGCCAGTATTGGCTTTGGATGCTGCCGTAGCAGTAGGCACAGCTTCTATCGTAGACGCGGCTTTTATGCCGGGGGCGGGCTTCACCGTGGGCGCGGACCTAATCACGGGCGCGGCCTCGCCGTTGATCTCTTCACACGCTAGCGACGCTAGGATCAGTAAGACCGCCAGCGCCGGCAGAGTCTTCTTCTGCACGTGTGCAACTCCTGTCTGAATCTAGTAGTAATACCAAGTCACCGTGATGCCGCCGTATATGTGCGGCCAGGGAGTGGGTTCCCGCCCCGTATCGAGTACGGGGCAGGCTCTTCGCGGGAATGACGGCTTTACGGCGCGCTCAAAATGAATTGGTATAAGTATAGCCAGCCGCGAACGGTGTTCCGAGAATTGCGCGGACCCCACCTTGTTCGCCTCGTATTCGGAGGTCTAGTTGCTGTATGGATCGGCGGCGTCGCGCAGGCCGTCACCCATGAAGTTGAAGGCCAGGATCGCAATGATCACTGGCACCGCGACGAACATGAGCCACGGATAGATCGCCACAGTCTGGGCGTTCTGCGCCTGCTGGAGCATCACTCCCCAGCTGACGGCTGGCGGGCGCAGGCCCAGGCCCAAGAAGCTCAGCGCCGTCTCGGCGATTATCATGCCGGGTATCGCAAGCGAGATGGCCGCGATGATGTGGCTGGTGAAGGACGCCAGCATGTGCCGGAATATGATCCGCATCTCCGGGACGCCGATGATTCGCGCCGCCGTCACGAAGTCGTCCTCCCTTAGCGAGAGGAAGCGCCCGCGCACGACCCGGGCCAGCTCAGTCCAGCCGATGACCGACACGATGACGGTGATCGCGAAATAGACCTTCAGCGCGCTCCAGTCCCTGGGGACCGACGCTGCGAGCGCCATCCATAGCGGAATCGACGGAATGGAGCGCAGTATCTCGATGAACCTCTGGATTATCGCGTCGGCCGTCCCCATGTAGTAGCCGGAGATGCCCCCGAGGACGATCCCCAGGGAGAAGCTCATGGCCACGCCGATCAGGCCTATGGACAGCGAAATGCGCGTGGCGATCATCAGCCTCGACCAGGCGTCCCGCCCGATGTCGTCGCTGCCCAAGAAGTATATAGAGGGCCGTTCCTCTATGGGCACGTCGGGATCGATCCCGACTATGTGGCGGTTGGTCTTGAACAGGCCCAGCAGCTTGTATTCGAAGCCCTCGACGAAGAAGTGTACAGCTATCTTCTCGTCGGGTAGGACCTCGTAGTCCTTCTTGAAGGTGTCGGGGTCTCGGAAACCCTCCAGCCCGTTCACGTGCGGCCTGAACTTGCCCTCGTCGAAGAATCGGATGGGCTGGGGTCTCAGGTAGTGGAACTCTGCGGTGTGGTGGGCAGGGTCGGACGTCGTCAGGAACTCGGCGAACGCCGCTACGAGATAGAAAATGGCCAGGATGATTGCGGAGACGATGGCGAGCCGGTGCCGCTTGAACCTCCACCACATCAACCTCCACTGGGAGGCGACGAAAACCTCCTGCGCCTCGTCCTCCATCGCCCCCTGTGGCAGTGCCGCGCTCTCGGTAGCCATTACTCACTCGCCCCCACGATGCGGATGCGCGGATCGAGAATGACCAGCAGAATGTCGGAGATCAGCGTGCCTATGACTGTGAGCGCCCCCAGCAGCAGGACTATCGTCCCAGCAAGGAACATGTCCTGCTCCAGCAGGGCGCGGAGCAGCACAGGTCCCAGCGTCGGCAGGCTCAGCACCACCGACACGATGATGCTGCCGCCGATCAGGGCCGGCAGCAGGTATCCGATTGTACTGACCAGGGGGTTGAGCGCGACCCTTACCGGGTACTTCAGGATGGCCCACCACATCGGAAGGCCCTTCGCCATGGCGGTCAGGACGTACGGCTTGGGCAGCTCATCCAGGAGGTTGTTGCGCATTATGCGAATGAGGGACGCGGTCCCCGCCGTGCCAAGCACTACGGCGGGTATCCAGAGGTGCTTGATCAGGTCCCACACGCGGGCCATGCTCCACTCAGCCGTCAGGTACTCGCGGGAGAAGAAACCGCCCACGGTCTGCCCGAAATACGCGAACGATATGTACATGAGTATCAGGGCGAGGAGGAAGTCCGGCACCGCGAGTCCGGTGAACCCCAGGAACGTGAACGTGTAGTCTCCCAGGGAGCGCTTCCGCACGGCCGAGTAGATTCCGATGGGTATCGCGAAGAGCCACGTGAATACGATGGTGACCCCGGCCAGCAGTATCTGGGAGGGGATGCGCTGGGCGAGGATCTGCTTGACCGGCACCTCCAGGTAGTAGGAGTAGCCGAAGTCGAGCTGCGTCATGCGCCGGACCCACTTGCCGTACTGGACGTAGATGGGCCTGTCGAGCCCGTACTGGGTCCGCAACGCCTGTGCTTCCTCGATACTCACCGGGTCGCCGGCAAATTCCAGCTGTAGGACGTAGTTGTCTATCCAGTCACCCTCGGGCAGCTGGATGACAACGAAGGCTATGACCGAGATGGCCCAGATAGTGAACAGGCCGAGCAGTACACGACGGCCCATGAATCCTAGCACGCGAACACCTCCCGGGGGCGATCAACTACCCCGTCGCGGGTCCGGAATTATGTGCGCAAGGGGCCGACGGGGGCAGGCGGCCGCCTGCCCCCGTCAGGTCCGCTGCAGGGCGGAGGGATTGTTTACTGGCCTTCGTCTATCCAGTAGGTCTCGGGGCGCGGACCCTGGTTGTGGAGGCCCGTGCCATTCACGGTGTTCTCAGGCACGCCCATGAAGTTCTTCTTCTTTACGAAGGTGCCCTTCATCAGAGGCGTGGACCCAACGGTCGAGAGCGTTATGACCTCGTTTGCGTGGATCCTGTAGACCTCTTTGCCAATCTCGATCCGTTCGGGCGAACCAATCGGGAAAGTCTTGCCCGTGTCGTACAGCTCGATCAGCTTCTTGAGGGGGAACTCACCCTCTGGGTTGGCGTACTTGGGGTCGTCGGGCGCGTCGCCCGACTCCCCGCCGGTGTCGTACCAGCGCCCAACCTCTACGCCGGACCGGAATGCCTGGTGCCACGGAATCGTCCAGTACGGATAGACCCACGGGCTCTGGCCTCCGCCGGTCTCCCACACGAACATGTACTCTTCGTTGTTCTGGATATTCCTCGCCGCGTCACGGGTCTCCGTGTTCGTGCCCGTGATGCCGATCTCCATCCACTGGCGCAGGGCCATCTCGGCTACCGGCCCATAGTCCACCGCGTACGCGCCCAGCGTCACGGTGTGCAGAAGGAGGGGATCGCCGTTGTCGGGCCGCAGCCGGATGCCGTCGGCGCCCTTCTCCTTGATCCCCTTGCCGTCGGGATCGACGTCCTTGGACAGCGTGATGCCGTCCAGCAGCTCGTTGGCCATTGCCACGTCACGCTCGGCGTTCAGTTGGAGATACTCGTCACCAGGGTAGTAGATGCTCCCGGGCTCGGGGACGTAGGCGCGGGTCTGGCCCATGCCCAGGAAGAAGGTCTCCTTGATCTCGTTCCTGTTCAGGCCGAGCGACAGGGCCTTTCGGAAGTCCCTCGTCCTGAGCAGCTCCCCGATCAGGGGATCGGCGTTGTAGCTCTGGTTGATGTTGATCGCCGCGTCGCTGGGGCACGGGCACTCCCAGAAGACCATCTCGGTGTTGGCCTGCTCGGCGTTCTGCCGGTAGAGCGGCACCTTCGCCAGGGTCATGTGGCGTCCCTGGAAGCTGACGTCTCCGTTGGCCGCACGCAGCGCCACCGTATCCAGGTCCTCCACCAGCACCGAGTGGATCTTGTCGATGTAGGGAAGCTGGTTGCCCGCCGTGTCCACCGCGTAGAAGTACGGGTTCCGCTCCTGGATCCACTCCTCGCCCTCGCTGGGGTCGATGGTCTTCCAGGCGTTCAGAACCGGAAGGTCCACGTTCTGGTAGTGGTTGACCTTCAGCGTCATCAGCTCAACCCAGTTCTCCACCCCAGCCTCGGTAATGGCAGCGTCCAGCTTGGCCTTGTCGGCATGATCCGGATGGAACTGCTTCAGGTAGTGGCTGGCAGAGTAGAGGCCCCTGAGCCTGTTGGAGAAGAGACCTGAGCCAAGACCGCGGTCGACGAGGGCGTAGTTGGGATCGTCCCACGTGTACTGGACGGTCTTGTTGTCCACAACCTCGAACGTGGGTGCGTTCTTGGTGATGGGGCTCTTCCACTGGCTCGAGAGCACCGGGGTGAACTCCTCGTTCAGCTGGAGGGCTTCCCACGTCCACTTGAAGTCCTCGGCGTCGAAGGGGTCGCCGTCAGAGAACTTGTGGTCCTCGCGCAGGGTAATGGTCAGCGTGCGTCCTCCGTTGGAGAACTCGACGCTCTTGGCGAGTCTGGGGATCCAGGACTGGCCGTCGCCGTCCCACGCTATTAGCGCGTCAGCCCCTACGTAGGAGTGGTCGCCCGCCCAGGTGTAGAGCCGGTTCCAGGTCCCGCCATACTTGCCGATGGAGACTGGCGGTACTACGAACGGGTCCTTCGGCAGCCGGTCCTCGACCGGCGGCAGCTCACCTGCCTGCACCTTGGCCGCGAGAGACGGGGCCTCGTTGAACGACGAGGGCATCGTCACGGGGACCGTGTACTTCACCATGCCGCTGTCATAGGTACCCGCTACCGTTGCCTCACCCATGGTCTCTTTCATCGTCTCTTTAGGGGCTTCCGTCGGGGTCGTCTTGGCGGCCGGAGCCGCCGTGGGCGCGGCCTCCTTAGGTGCGGCAGCCTTCATCGCCTCGTCTGATTTCTCCTCCTCGTCGGCGCCGCCGCAAGCCAGAATGCCCACCAGCAGCATCGCCAAAATTGGAATAACCAGAATTCCGAATCCAGTACGTTTGGCCTCCATCAACTACCTCCTTCGCGGCATATTCTGCTGTCCAGCGCCGATTCGCCGGACTTCCCCGAGCACATGCGCTCCGCCTGCGGTTGCCGCGTGAGGAGATGTTACTCAGTCAGGCGGAATTGTCAAGTCCACCGACGCTCCCCAAATCCCCCACCTAAATGGCGGCGACGCCCTAATGGCAAGGGGAGGGCTGGTTTGAAACCAGCCCCTACGGGGTGATGGCTGATAGATATGGCGCCGAATGTGGAGGTGGGGAATCTGGGCGGTCCGTGGGTGTCGGCCCCGGATTCCCCGCCTCCGTCGTTCCCGCGAAGAGCCTGCCCCCGAGAAGTCGGGGGCGGGAACCCATCCCCGGCGGGGTGTGAGCCCATGACGAAAGGCAGTCCGTCACGCCATCCGTCCAGATTAGGTGGAGTATTCGGGCGGTACATCGTGCTGCTGCTTGCGGGCTACGGGGCCGGGGTATAGGCTTCACGCATGAGCAAGGCGCCGGGATCCGGACACCGGCAGGCTGTCCCTCCTGCAGATACCGCCCAGGGGCCGAAGGCGAGGGGGCTCCGCAGGACCTTCGCCGCCCTCCGCAACCGTAACTTCCGCTATCTCTGGACCGGCACGATGTTCATGTGGTGCGCGGGCCAGTTCCAGTCTCTCGGCCAGGGGTATCTTGCGTACGAGCTCACAGGCTCCGCCGGGCTGCTGGGCGTCATAAGCATCGGGTACGGGCTGCCGATGATCGCCCTGGCGCTGTTCGGCGGGGCCATAGCCGACCGGATGCAGCGCAAGCGGCTTATCCAGCTCTTCCAGTGCGCGGAAGCGCTGATCGCGCTCGCACTTGCCATATCGGTCATCACCGAGACCGTGACCTGGTACCACATCCTCGTCGCCTCGACCATACACGGCGCTCTGTTCGCGTTCATGCTGCCCGCCAGGCAGGCCATCATACCCGAGCTCGTCGACCGTTCGGAGATTACGAACGCCATTGGGCTGAACTCGGCGGGGCAGAGCGCGATCATGCTCACCGCCCCTGCCGTTTCGGGGACGTTGTACGAGCTCTTCGGCCCTGCGGCGGTCTTCATGGGCATGTTCGTGCTGCAGACGGCGGCGGTTATTCTCACCGGCATGGTGCCAACCACCAGGCGCGCTCCCTCACGCTCCGGCAAGGCTATGCTGCTGGACGTAAAGGAGGGCCTCGTCGTCATCGGCCAGAACAGGGTCGTGATGGTGCTGCTGTCTATGGCGGTGGTCTCCACGCTGGTCATGATGCCGTTCACCCAGCTCTTGCCCGTGTTCGTCGTCGAGATATACAGCAGGGAGGCGGGGTCCCTCGGCGTACTGTCGGCCATCATGGGGATCGGCTCCCTGCCCGGCTCGCTGTTCGTCGCGTACATCGGCAGCCAGCGGCGCGGCGTCATGCTGCTGGTCACCAGCTTCATGTCCGGTGTGACCTTGCTGCTGATGGCCTCGTTTCCGTACTATGCGGCGGGCGCGGCTATAATGCTGTTCATGGGCTTGGGGGCGTCACCGCAGAGGGCCCTGAAGGAGTCGCTGGCCATGGACGCCGTCGACGACAGGTACAGGGGCAGGGTGATGAGCGTGCTGATGCTGAGCATAGGGCTGATCCCTCTCGGCGTCCTGCCTCTGGGGCTCGCGGCGGACAACCTGGGCGCGAGGGCGACCCTCGTCATCATGGGCGGTGTCATCACAGTCATGACCCTGATAGTGCTGGCCACGCAGAGAGTGCTGCGCGAGGCCCAGTGAAATGTGCGAGGTCGGAGCATGACACACCCCATCAGCAAGTTGCCGCGGGGTCTCCTGAAGCCCCGCTACATCCTGGGCGTCCTTGTCCTGGGAGCGGCCCTGCTCACCGCCTTTGAGCTCAATACCGCTTACGTACGGGACATGGTGCACGAGAGCATTTACGGAACGAAGCCTCACAGGATACCTTGCAATAGGTGGCCCACGCCCGACGAGGTGGATCGGGTTCTCGAGCAGCACGCCGAGGTGGTCCGTCGTATAGAATCGATCAAGCCCGAGGGCATCGACGTATTCGTCAGAGCCGGGCGCTGCCGGGGCAGGGTGGAAATAGGGATTTACTACCAGACCTGGCGCCACAGGGACGAAATCAAGCAGATAATAGGGGACGAGAAGCGCTTCTTCGGAGTCCCGTATACGTTGTTCAACTGGTGAGCGGCCGGACATGAATCTTGACCCGACGGAGTAAGGAGGGACAATTGGGAGAGCTCGACGGCAGAGTGGCGATAGTCACGGGCGCGGGCAGGAGACGCGGGATCGGATATTCCACGGCCATCGCGCTGGCAGGGCTGGGCGCGGACGTGGTCGTCACCGGCACAGGCCGGGACCCGGCAACCTTCCCCGACGACGAGAAAGCGATCGGATGGAGGGACGTGGAGAGCACGGCGGACGACATTCGGGCGCTGGGCCGCAGGGCGCTCACCATGGTCGTCGACGTCACGGACGTGGGGCAGACGGAGGACATGGTCGCGCAAACGGTCAGCGAGCTTGGCAGCGCCGACATCCTCATCAACAACGCCGCGATGCCCATCGGCGCCGACCGTGCGCCTATAGTGGACGTGGAGCCGGACCTATTTCAGAAGGTCGTCGACGTGAAGGTGCGCGGAATGTACCTCTGCTCGCGCGCGTTCGTCCGCCAGGTGCTGAACCAGGGCCGGGGCGGCAAGATAGTAAGCGTCGCCTCGTCCGCCGGCAAGAGGGGGGCCGCGAACGCCGCGGCGTACAACGCGGCTAACTTCGCCATCGTGGGCATGACGCAGTCGCTGGCCCATGAGCTTGGGCCTCATGGCGTAAACGTCAACGCAGTCTGCCCGGCCGCCGTCGACACCGCCAGGATGGACGGATTCGGCAGGGGCGAGGACTGGCAGAAGAGGGCCGCTTCCCACCCCATAGGCCGAGCCGGGACGCCGGACGAGGTCGGCGCCTTCATGGCATACCTGTGCACAGAGGCAGCGTCCTGGATACACGGCCAGTCCATCAACATCGACGGCGGCATGGTGATGGAGCACTAGCCCACGCGAGCCGTGAAGTACGATTCGCCAGCAAACCTGGTTGAGCTGCTCGGCAGTGTGGTCGAGGCGGCGGGCAGGACCCGCTTCTACCGAAGTCGCCTGAACGGCGCCCGGGCCATCGGAGGGCTGGACGACTTCCGGCGGGTCCCGGTCACGCCCCTGGGCCTCCTCAGGAGCCAGCATCTCGGCGACACCCTGGCGGAGCCAAGGGCGCTCCAGTGGATAGTCGGGTCGTATAGAGGGCGCCGGCGCCCGTCGGTAGCGGTCGCAGAGAGCGTGACGGAGACCGCCGCGCGTTACGATGTCTTCCGCGACGCGCTCAGGGATGCCTGGGACCTGGCGTCCGTCCGCTCGGCTGTCGTGGTGACAGGCCCGGACCGCCGACACTTCGCGGCCGAGGTCAGCACTATACTCGGCTACATGAGCATCCCCGCACACGTACTCGTCGACAAGGGCGACGAGAGGGCCTACCGTGCCGCCCAGCTGCTGGCCCCCGATCTGCTCGTGGTCCTGACGGACGGGTTCGACGAGAGGAAGGCGCCTGGACAAGCGGGCCATGCGGTCACCTTCAGGCGGTCCCACAGACTCGCACAGCGGCGGCAGATAGACGTGTACATGGTCGACGAGTTGGGCTTCCTCGGCCACTCCGAGGATATGGAGCGCTGGACGCTTTATAATGACCAGTACCTGTACGAGCGCTCCGAGTCCGGCAGGCTGGTGGTCACGGCGCTCCACAACAGGACACAACCGATGCTGCGCATTGAGACTGGAGATACGGTGGAGAGCCTCGGTCGATATCACATGAAGCTCGGCTCGCTCGGCTGACGGGACTGATGGTGATCTACTCGCTGTCTCGCTTGATCAGACAGGTACGGCACCGCAAGGGGCTTGGCATCAGCCTGCTCCTCACGCTGATCGTGGTCAGCATAGGCGGCAACTCCATCTCCTTCTACCTGTTCGAGAGCGGGGCCAATACGGACATCACCCTCTGGGACAGCATCTGGTACAGCGTCATATCCGTCACGACAATAGGCTACGGCGACTTCTCGGCGGAGTCGCTGGGGGCGAGGATCGGAACAGCCGTCTTCATCGTTCTGATCGGCCTGGCCACATTTACCACTGCATTGGGGATGGCCGTCGACTGGGTGGCCGACCTCCGACACAAGGAGCGAAAGGGCATGGGCAGGGTTAACGCAAGGGACCATCTGGTAATGGTGAACTTCCCAGGCGAGTCGCGGGTCCGGCAGATCATCCGGGAGTACAGGCAGGACCCGGACCACAAGAGCATCGACGTAGTACTCGTCGACCACGATATCGAGGAGCTGCCCTTCGACTTGCCGGATGTCTCGTTCGTACGAGGATGGCCCCTCGACGAGGATACCTTTAGGCGCGCAAATCTGGAGCACGCCCGGCAGGTCATGGTCCTCAGCCCGAGTCACGAGGACCCCAGGAGCGACAGCCTGGTCGCGTCCATCGCCTTCGTGGTCCACCAGATCAACCCCGACGTGAGGGTGATCGCGGAGTGCCTGGACTCCCGCCACGCGGTCCTGTTCGACTCGTCGGCCAACGTGACCCTCGTCCTTGCTATGGATGTCGTGAACAACCTGTTCGTACAGGAGTCCCAGGACTCTGGTGTGACGAGGCTCACGCTGGCGATGACAAGCAACGAGATCGAGAGAAACCTGGCTAGCACCACCATCCAATCTGCGCCCCCGCGAACTACATACACGAACGCCGCAAAGGTGCTGCTCGACCACGGCGTAAACCTCGTGGGCGTGATCCGGAACGACTCGGTCCACATGGACTTCGACGAAATCGAGGTCTCGCAGGGCGACCAGCTCGTCTACATCGGCAAGTCCCGCCTGAAGCCCGAGGAGATGGCCGCGCTGATCCGCCAGGACGCCGGTTGACGCGCCACGAGCCATGCGCCGCGCTCATAGGAGTGCCTCCCGGGGGCGCGCTGCGCCGGCAGATGCTTCTCGCCCACGACGCGCTGGAGTCGTACAGGGACTCCTTTCGAAGGTACGGGATAGCCCGGCGCGACATCGCGGCGGACGATCCCATAGCCCTGCTCGGCCGGCTGCCAGCTCTGAAGGGGGAGCGCTTCCGGGACCTCGTCGACGAGACCATTCGAGTCGCCGGCGACGTTGTGGACATCGAGGTGTCGTCCGGCACTACGGGGACGCCCAAGAGGCGGATCATGACCCGGAGTGACGCCGAGGCTGAGACCGAGGTGCTGGCCCGGCTCCTGGCGGTACCCGGCATAGGGCCAGGCGACTCCGTTGCCTGCCTCGACACGGGACCGCTGACCCTCATGGTCTCCTTCACGGAGGCCCTGGACCGCTTGGGCGTCGACGAGTCCTGGGCGTTCAGCGCCTACCTGGACGAGGGGGCCACGGTCGAAGGGCTGCTGGCGCTCGACCCCACCGTCGTCATCACTATTCCGTCGATACTCGACCGGATCATAGAGCCGCTCTCCGCCGGACTGCGCCGCGGCCCGCGCCGTCTGCGCAAGATCGTCTACGTGGGCGAAAAGATGCGAGAGGCCACCCGTCGCTCGCTGGAATCGGGGCTCGGGCTGGAAGTGTTCGCCTACTACGGCGCATCGGAGACGTCGGCTCTGGGAATCGAATGCAGGGCGCACGCGGGGATACACATCCTCACCGACTGGAACATCGTCGAGATCTCAGGGGGCGGCGCCACTGGAGAGGCGTTGATCACGACCCTCGACAGGGAGGGGCTGCCGCTGCTCAGGTACGCCCTGGGCGACATCCTGCGTGTCAGAGACGGTGCGTGCCCATGCGGACTCGACTTTCCCAGGGTCGACGTGCTGGGTCGCACCGCCGCCGCCGTGTCCGTTCTCGGGGTCAAGCTGACCTACGACACCGTCCACCGGGCCGCCCTGTGGCCGGTCGAGTACGCCGGCCCGATTGGCGTGGAGCTGAGCGGCAACGGCCGTGACCGGATGAGCGTTGCGCTGCCGGACTCACTGGCGCCGCACGAGCCAGCCATCGTAGGCTCCATGAGGACGACAGAGCCGGACCTCGCGTACCTGGTATCTAGCGGCTTCCTGGAACTCGACGTCTCCTTCGTAGACGAGAAACGCCTGGATAGCCGCAAGACCCCGCGCATCGTAGACCGACGCCATTCCCATGCGTAAGTCCTGTCTGACCGGAGGCGTAGACCTGGCCCTGGTGGACCCGGGCGAAACATGGCGCGTCCTCGATGTGCACTCACTGCTCCTCTCGTCGTTCCCGCCGGGGCAGGTGGAAGACTGGTCGTCTTTCCTCCGTTCGGTCTCGCGTACTGCCGACCCGGGGGCCGTCCCGACGGTGGTAGCGGCCCTCTATGGCGAGGCCGTCGTCGGTGCTGTCGTGGGGGCGTACCTACCCCGCGTAAACGCCGGCATGGTCCTGTACTCGGTGGTCGAGCAGTGGGCCAGGGGCAGGGGGCTGTACGACTCGATGCGTACCCGACTGGTGGAAGCCCTCGCTGCCGATGCGCGAGACGCGGGCAAGCCGGGCCTGGACTACATCGTTTCGGAGGTCGAACAGGATAGCCCGCTCCACCGCCGATACGCCTCCAGGTGGCGCGCGTACACGGCGCCGTGCGACTATTGGCAGCCGGAGACTCAGGGGCTGTCGGCCCGGCCGCTGAAGCTGGTGCTCCAGCCCATACTCGCCGATGGCCCGCCGACGGCCCGCGAGACCGCTGTGCTCGTGAGGGAGACATATCGGAGCGTATACAGGCTGCAGGACCCCGAGGAAGACCTCAGCTACCGGCGCGTTATACTATCACTCGCAGTAGAGGAAAACGTATAGTCATCCGCTCCATTTGAGGTGGCGCAAGATGTTCCAGAAGATACTGGTGCCGTTGGACGGCTCCGAAGAGGCCGAGGCGATCCTGCCTTACGTATCGCACATAGCCTCGGGCATGGACATCGGTGTCGTGCTCCTCTCGGTAATGGACCGCGGCGCCCTGGAGATGAGCGAGTCATACTACTCCAGGCTTTTCGAGCGCGCGGAGCAGGAAGCCAAGGGCAGACTCCACAACGCGACTCACCAGCTTGACCAGGACGGGGTTCGGACAGAAGAGGTCGTCGTCTCCGGCCGGGCGGACTCGGAGATTATCGAGGCCGCCAAGGGGATCGGCTGCAACCTCATCGCCATGTCCACCCACGGGAGGAGCCTGCTGGGAAGGGGAATCCTCGGCAGCGTCACCGACAGGGTCGTTCACATAGCCCGAATCCCCGTATTGACCATCACGCCCGATAAGGCGCGGACCTACCACGGAAGCGATACACTCGTGAATCATATCGTGGTCCCACTCGACGGGTCCGAGCTAGCCGAAACCGTCCTGCCATATGTGCGGGAAATGGCCTCGACGCTCGGGTACACGGTCGTCCTCCTCAGGGTGGTTCGCCCGTTACACTACTTCTGGGTGGGAGACCACCCACCTGAGATACTCCAAGAGAACGAATTGATGGAGAAAGAGGCCCGGGAGTACATGGAGACGATGGCCGAGAGCATCAGCGACGACGGGGTGGATGTAGAGTGGCGCGTCCTCGTGGGCCATCCGACGACCACCATCCTCAAGCAGGTGAGGGACATTCCCCATAGCATTGTCGCGCTGACCACCCATGGGAGCTCCGGCTTCAGGCGCTGGCTCATAGGAAGCCTGGCGGAAACACTGGTGCGCAGCGGCGGCGATCCCGTTCTGATCGTGCCGCCTCCGGAGCAACTGGAGCATACTACCGACGATGCGTGACTCGGAAGCCATAGCGCGGATCAGGGCCATCTGCTCCAACTAATTCACTCTCAAGATGTTTGCAGCGGGTCCGGGACACTTGCGGTTGGCATATCGAGGGGTGCGAATGAGTGCCAGTCCGGGTGGCGCAGGCAGGACTGCCTCGACAGGTATGTTCGGGGCGTGGATGAGCATTCTACGGGAAGGTCGAATGAAGCCCAGCTCACGCCCTCGCTCCACGAAGATCTTCACAGGGTCCCTGCCTTCATAGGCATACTGTGGCGCATACTCGACCAGCAGGCCGATGGACACCTCGAACGGGTCCACCCCGGCCCTGTGGGCTATCTCAAGCCGCATCGACTGAAGAATCTGCGAGATTATCAACGTCGCCCATATCTGTTGCTGGATCACCACCAACTTGGCGGACCACAGAAGACGCAGCTTGAGGTGTTGCTTGACCAACTTGAGCGCCATCTCGATGTCCCACCTGCGAGCGTAGACCTCGGCCATGGATGCAATCGGGAATGTGTGAGGCTCCCGAACGTTGGTGATGTAGCGGCGCAGCGTATTGCCTTGTCTGAAAGTCACCAGCCGAACGGCGTGTTTGGCCCGGTCGGCGCGATGGGCTCCCAGCCACACGAGGCCATCGAAGACGTCGCCCCGATGGTAGAAGGTATGTATCACCTTGTAGCTGGTCTTTGCTCTCAGCCTGCTCAGCCAGTGGTAACCCCTGTCCGTGAGCCAGTCAAACCAGGCGAAGCCGAAGTATCCCAAGTCTGCGACCACCAGTGTTCCCGCTGGCAGGTCTTCCACCAACTTCCGCGCCAACACCTTCTCGTTCTGATGTGGGTCCGGCTGAAACATGACGGTCCGCCACTGCTGGCCTCTCACGTCGAACACGCCAGCCAGCTTGCCAGGGAGCAGACGGCTATCGCCTTGGGGAATCTCTCTCAGAGGCGGAAGCCTTCTCGACATGGCGTCCAGTGTACTCTCGTCTATGCACACCACGCCCTCGGCGAATGGCGCCAGCTTCTCCGTTACCACACCCTGCAATCGTTGTGCCAATACGCCGCTGATCTGCTCGAAGAGTCTCTCCAATGGCTTGGTTCCCGCGCTATGGAGCCTCTTGTAGACCGCTTGGTCTGTAACCGGGAATCGGGGGAAGAACCAGAGTCCGCGTTCCGAGATAAGACGCCACACCGCCAATTGGCTGCCGAAGCCTCTCAGGACGCAGACCAGCAGCCCTGCCCACAGAGCCATTGCGGGCAGGACGCGCGGCCTGCCAGGGCCCTTGAGACTGTGGTCTGGCTCCATGTCCTTCAAACACTGCTGAAGAAACTCCTCTATGCTCCCGATGGTGGCTGTATCGTCCCCGGTACTGGTGGACATTTCGCTCTGTCCCTCCTTTGGAGTAGTCTTATCCTGATACTATCCAAAGGAGGACTACCCAAAGGAAAGGACGGTTCTTTTTATCAATTAGTTGGAGCAGATGGTTTTAAACCCGCCCTCTCCCCGACATAGAGCCCCAACCCTCCGCGGCACTGGCGAGCCTGCCTAGTCCAGCGTCACCCAGATCGGCGACGAGTACCCGCACACCAATCCGTCTGACTGCGCCGCGAATTGCCATGCCGTAGGGGCGGGTTTGAATCAGAAGCCCTTCACTTCATACCCTTGAGTTCTTTCTTGATCAGCTTCTCGATGCGCCTGTTGTCATCACTCTTGAACATTCCGATCAGCCCGATTCCCGCCATGATGACCCCGCTGACGACCATGGTCATCCCGCCGTAACGAATCATCCATTGCACGATCCACAGGTCGAGCAGGAAAACCATGAACACGCCCATAGCCGCTACGGCGAGGCCAAGGACAAGGAGCGCCAGTCCCCACACCTTCTCCAGTGCTCCGCCATATACCGCGGTTGCCCCTCCAACTATGGCGACGATAATCCCGGCGGCCAAGAGCAGAATTGCAGCAACATCAAAGAACAATGCAAGGGACAGGCCCGCCACCGCCATTACGATGCCGAATACCAACATGCCGCCCATTGTCCCGACCCTCCTGCGTAAGGTAATGCAATTACCAATATACACGAGCGCCCGTCAAGTTACTGAAGGGCGTTCGTTATCCGTTCTGGTTGCGGGGGCAGGACTCGAACCTGCGACCTTTCGGTTGTGAGCCTTGAACCTCGCCCTCTCCCCGACATTGGATCGCAACGCCGCATCCGAGGCGCGTTGCTGAGACTAGCTAGGTAGTGTTGACATTTCATCTTAGCCATATGAGAGCACCGACAAAATGGAGGAATCCGAGATACCTGCTTGCCAGCTTGTCGAATCGGGAGAAGATGTGGCGATAGTGCTTGATCTTGCCTATGAAGCACTCGACGAGATGCCGCTCTCGGTACAGATACTCATCGTATGAGGGTAGCTCCCTTCGGTTCGAGCGAGGCGGGATCACCGGGGTAGTCCCGTTGCCGATGATCGACTCACGAAACTGGCGGGAGTCATATGCGCGGTCTGCAATCACATACTCACCATTGAGTCCATCTATGAGTTCCTCGGCCTGAGTGACATCGTGCTCCTGCCCTCCGGTCAATCTGAATCTCAACGGGTTGCCGAGGCCGTCGACACCGACATGGACCTTTGTAGTGAACCCACCTCGGCTGCGACCGAGGGCTTGAGATACTTGACCACCGTTTTTTTGGGAGCGCCCGCAGCGGAATGGTGGGCCCGGACTACGGTACTGTCGATGATCAGGTACTCCATGTCAGGGTCATCGATGAAATGCTGATGCATTCGTTCCCATATTCCGCCCTCACACCATCGGGCAAACCGCTTGTAGACGCTGTTCCATTTCCCGTACTCGGAAGGCAGTAGCCTCCACGGCGCACCAGACCTGCTCATCCAGATGATGGCCTCGATGAACCGCTTACAGTCGGACTCCTGTCCGACATACAAGTCTGGCTGACTACGAAGGAACTCCAACACCCGTGACCATTGTTCTGGAGATAGTTTAATTGTTGACATCTACCCAGTATAATATGAATGTCAACACTACCTAGTCCAGCGTCACCCATATCGGCGACGAGTAGCCGATGATGGGCCCCTTCTCGAAATCGGGCTGCTGGCATGTTTCGACACGTACGAAGTAGTAGTGCTTGCCGGGCCCGGCATTCCGGTCGACGAACCGGAACTCCGTCTGGCCGTCATCCGCACTGCGGTGCTCCATCCACCTGCCGTCACCCCACAGCGACACGGTGCCGATGGGCAGCGCTGAGCTGGCCCTCACCTCGATCTCCACGGGCGACTTGCCTTCACCAACCTCGCCCAGCCCAACGCCGTTGCTCTCGATCCATATCGACATCTTCCCGTTGGCGCACGCGACCGTCCGCTGGTTCCGCATCGCCTCGAATATCCCCTCGCCCGTCACGTCCTTTACCCAGAACCCAGTCAGGCTCGACCCAAGCACCGTCATGTGATGGTCGGACGCGCCCACCATGCCCAGCTTGGTGTCGCGCCACTCGATGAAGTTCACGGGGAACGGGAACTTGGTGATCCCGCCCCACATCTCGGGCTCGCTCGCCAGCCTGTCGCCCCGGCCGCATATGACCTCCATGCCCCACTCCACGCGCGGGTCGTACAAATACGTGTGAGCGTCCCGCTTGTCGTGCCAGTGACGGACTGCCGTCACCTTGCCCTCGCCGAACCTGTCGATGATGTCGTTGAACAGCAGCTGCAGGTCCAAGTCCCGGTGCAGGATCTCCCGCAGCTCCTTCATGACCTGCTTGTCGTAGGTGAAGAAGTTGATGTGCTGCCACGGCCGCTTGTTCCACTCCAGGCCGTAGATGGGGACGTACCCGCCCGCCGCCTCACGCTCCAGCAGGTCCTGCCGCTGCCTGTAGTCGGAGGCAGAAATCCGGTGGTGGTCCGCCAGCGACACGGCCTTGAAGTCGAGCACGTCGCGCTGAAGGCGGATGTTGTCCGGGGGGCTGCCGTCGAGTGCAGGCATGCAGGACGAGTGTGAGGTGTGGACGTGCAGGTCGCCGAACACCAGTTGGTACCCGGCGCTCTCGTCCGCGAGGTCGGGAAGCTGGGCCGGCGGGTTAGCCGTATGTATCTCCTGGGGCCCGTGCGTATCGACCCCGGTGTGCATCGCAACGCCGGAGCCGTCGCTCACGGAAAGCACCTCGACCCGATGGTCCCGCTCCGGGAACTTGTCGCCGTCGAAGGAATGGACCGCCAAGAGCAGGCCATCGGAATTCGCTCCCGCGCCGTAAGCGTGGTGAGAAAAGCTGACCGCATCGTTGATCCGGGTGGGGTCTGACCAGGTCCGCCCGTCCCACCTGGTCTGGCACAGCTCCCATCCATCCCTGATGAGGTCGGAGTCCCAGTTCGAAAGCGGGTCTGCGAACGCGCCGTCTACCATCCAGTCCGGCTCCACGTATGGCCTCGTCCTGACCGGGTGGACCATGCGGAAGGTGCAGACCAGGTCGCCTCCGGCGCGCACCAGCCTGGCGTTCGACGGCGTCATGTTGATCATCCGGTTCTCGCCGGCATGCACCTGGGATTGGGGCCGCTCGTACGAATTCTGCGGGATCGGGATGACGCCGTCCGAATCGTCCGTCCCCGGGCCGTTGCTCACCTCCCCACTGGCCGGGTCGATGCGCCTCAGCTCTATCTCGCGTATCTGGTCCACCTGGATGTCGTACCCCCACCCGGGCGACGACTCCCACAGCACCACCACGCTCCCGTCATCCTCCGACGTGCAGCGCGGCAGGAAGTTTAGCGGGTTGCAATGCGACAGCCGGACGGACTCGCTCAGAGCCCCCTGCGACACCTTCGAGTAGTAGACGTGCGACTCGCCATCCTGGAACCGCTCGAAGCACACCGTGACTCCGCCTGGAACGGCGGCCAGGCTGGGGTGACGGCCGGGCAAGTCGAGGTCCACGGTGCCGGTCTCGTCCATGATGCGGATCACGTCCCCGTGGTCCTCCCGGCTCACCCATGCAGTCCACAGCGCGCCCTCGTCATCGCGGGTGACCGATGGGTCCTGGAGGACCGTGGGGCCGGACTCGAGCGTCCGGGCCTCCCCGTCCTGGTGGAGCTTCACGCTCCACGTACCGCCGTCGAGCTCGGCCCAGGCGAATGCGGGCCCGGATGCTACGGCAAAGCCCGAGAACTGCTCGGCGCTGGAGGTGTGCAGGACGCGTACGTCGCCCGACCGGCTCTCGACCAGGTGAAGGGTTGGACGCATTGCGAGGTATGCGTCGATCCAGTCCTGGTAGGTCACCCCGGGGAGCAGCATCGCCTTGATGTCCTCCCACTCCCGGTCGGCGTCCATGTTGGCTATGAAGCCCTCGTCGACGTCGTCCATGGTGACGGCGGCCATCGCCCAGCCGTCGTCCGTTGCAGTCAGGTCGCACTCGAAGGCGTCCTGGAGTCTGTACATTGTTCGGACTGTCATGTTCGGCCCTCCGTCGGCACGGCGTTCCCGCAGGGCGGACGCCGACCCGAAGCATATAGCGTGAGTCTCCCGATGTACACCGCACGGTCTCTATGCAACGGCGAGAAATCTCTCCATGCCAAATGGAGCTGCATAAGCAGCAGTGTCCTAGAACGTCACCACTAGCGCGAAAGTTCGGTGTACAGTAAGGTCAGGTGTACGCATACCGGTGGGGGGTGCCGTGGGCGCTCCACAGTGGCCGACACAAAGTCACTAAAGTCGGTCGTGGTTCGGATTCGGGGATGTGAGACGCCCCGATGAAGGTGGAACTGGAAGTAGCCGTCGACCCCAGAGGAACGATGGCGAATCTGTCAATTCCTCAGCCAAGCCTGGAAACCTAGGGAAGAGCAAACGGAACCCTGGTCTCTTGATCTGACAACCCAGATCAAGGAGATCAGGAGTGAGCAGAGCCAGTGAGAACACGGTATTCACTTGCCTCATATGTAACTTGGAAGTGGCGCCTCTGTCGAATGGCGGCTACCAGAACCACTGTCCGCGATGCCTCTACTCTCAGCACCTGGACGTGGTGCCCGGGGACAGGGCCTCTTCATGCGAAGGTATGATGGAGCCAGTAGGAGTGAAGTACAAGTCGGGCAAGGGCCTTCAGGTGATCCATCGCTGTGTGACCTGCGGCGCAGTTTGTGCAAACAGGGCCTCCGGCGGCACCGTGCAACCTGACAACTTCGATGTGCTGCTTCGCCTACCTGCGGTCTAATGGACATCTCGCTCTACCAGGGAATCGACCAGTTCGGCAAGGCGTACAAGATCACACTGGAGAACGACACTCACGCGCCGGGGTCAGTGGACCGCGTGATGGCGGAGACTATGGTACGTCTCTGCGCTGAGACCGCAGATTATCTGTACACGGGACACTCTGCTAAGTGCACCAGGTACGAGAAGGGAACTCGTCCGCAGCTAGAGCGATGCGTGGCCGACGCTGGGGCATGCCAGGGATCGTCCCCGGATAGGGTGGCGAGGGTCGTCGACTTCTGCCAGGGTCTTGAGAAGAGAGCCGCAGATGACCTGGATGGGATGCGATTCGGCGGGACAGAGGAGCAGATAGTCGCTCGGGGCTCGGATTGGTGCACTGACGTTGCCCGCGTTGCGTGCACGATGTGCCAGGTGGCCGGCGTGCCCGCGAGATTGGTTTGGCTGTTCAACCTGAGCCAAGCTCATAGCGGGCACGAGATCATCGAGGCGTTCAGTGAAGGTGTCTGGGGAGCGGTCGACCCGCTGAA
Source organism: Dehalococcoidia bacterium (assembly GCA_965261325.1). Taxonomy (GTDB): domain Bacteria; phylum Chloroflexota; class Dehalococcoidia; order Lucifugimonadales; family CAJWER01. Next base: position 315,741 of record CBDHCU010000009.1, on the reverse strand, counting down.
CGGCGTTGTGTACCGCCACCCTAGCGGCAGGCCAGCGAAGACTTGGGAATTGATGAACGACGAGCGACTGGTCCGCGGAAGCTGGGAGGGCCGGTCAAGCTTCTATGCTAATCCTCAACAGTTTGAAGGCGCAGCGGTCTGCAACTATCCCATCTGGCGCGCCTCGGACTTCGATTACACGGTAAGTCGACTGAACGACTACAGCAGGCGTGTCCTCGAGATGGCCAATGCGGGCTGGCCTGGTGGGCTACGATGGTTGCACCTTCTCCACCGGAAATCACGTCAACCGCACCGACGAACCCCTTGAAGTCAAGATGCTCCCCCTGGACCAAATCAACCCCATCTTCGGCGCGACCGCAGAGGCCGTGGAAGAATCGATCATAAACGCCCTGACCTCCGCCGAGACGATGACCGGCCTCGACGGCCGTACGGCCCACGCCCTCCCTCATAAGAGCGTCTGCAAGGGCCGGAGTTATGAGTTCAGTCTTATTGGGTCGGGAAGAGTGGGCCCGGCAGGGATCGAACCTGCGACCAATCGGTTATGAGCCGACCGCTCTACCACTGAGCTACGGGCCCTCGAGGACGAGGGCGGAGCGCTGAAGTCCGAGGCTCTCAGCGAACTGCAGCCGTAACCCTAGTGTATCACGACGGGCTGGGAGAATCGGGGCCCGCCTGCGTTGACCAGGGCCTTTCCAAAGTCCGTTCGTGGTGAGCCTGTCGAACCACAATTGGGGCCTTCGACAAGCTCAGGCCGAACGGCAAGGTACGACCCTATCTCAACAATGGAAAGGCCCTGTGCGTTGACACGGATGTGGGTCGGCGATACATTCCGCACGTTGGAACTCAAAGGGGTGGGTAACGGCATGGCTGTCGCACGAAAGATCCGCAGGTTTATGGAGAGCGGCTCCTGGATCCGGATGATATTCGAGGAGGGGATCGCTCTCAAGGAGCAGTACGGGGCGGAGAACGTCTACGACCTGTCGTTGGGCAATCCGGAGGTCGAGCCTCCGCAGGAGTTCGCCCGGGAGCTGCGTCGGCTAGCGGACAGCACGACGCCCGGGTTGCACCGGTACATGCCGAACGCGGGCTATCCAGCGACAAGGGCTGCCGTAGCCGCCCAGCTTTCTACCGAGACGGGTCTCCCCTTCACCGCGAACAGCGTGATCATGACCTGCGGGGCGGGCGGTGCGCTCAACATCGTGATGAAGACCCTGCTCGACCCAGGCGACGAAGTGGTCATCTTCGCACCCCACTTCGTGGAATACTTCTACTACGCGGACAACCACGGCGGCGAGTGCCGCGCAGTGCCGCACGACGAGCTATTCCTTCCGGACTTCGCCGCGCTCGAAGACGCGATCGGCCCCCGGACACGCATAGTGCTGGTCAGCTCACCAGGCAATCCCACCGGCGTAGTCTACGACGCTGGCGTCCTCTCCCGCATCGGCGAGGCGATCCGCCGCAAGGAGTCGGAGCACGACATCGAGATAACCCTGGTGAGCGACGAGCCGTACCGCAAGATACTCTTCGACGGCGCGGAGTACCCGCAGGTGTTCGACCACCACCCTAGGAGCATCGTTGCCACGTCCCACTCCAAGGACCTCGCACTTCCGGGAGAGCGCATCGGGTTCGTGGCCGTGAGTCCCAGGTACGAGGGCGCCGACGAGGTGATGGACGGACTGACGTTCTGCAACCGCTCGCTGGGATTCGTGAACGCCCCTGCCCTCATGCAGCACATAGTCAGGGAGCTGCAGGGCGTAACGATCGACGTGGGCCCCTACCAGTCGAAGAGGGACTTTCTCTACGGCGCCCTGACCGACATCGGCTACTCGGTCGTCAAGCCTGGCGGCGCCTTCTACATGTTCCCTAAGACACCCATCGAGGATGACGTGGCGTTCGTGGACGAGCTTCGCAAGCATCGGGTGCTGGTCGTGCCAGGCACCGGGTTCGGGTCGCCAGGGCACTTCCGCATCTCATACACGGTCAGCCAAGCAACACTCGAAGGGTCGATAGACGGATTCCGCAAGGCGTTCGAGGCCGTATCCTGAGTGGACCAGGCCCCAGGCGGCCAACGCCTGAAAAAAGATGAGGCCCCACCGAAGTGGGGCCCCATGTCGGGAGATGTTCCAGTGAACACCTACCTGGAACACCTCCTCGTACTACTACTGTCCAATGCACCAACCTCCTTTCTAAAGGCCCCGCCATAGGCTTTCTTCCACCCAACCCGGCCTTCTGATTCGACATTATACACCATGAATACCAAGCTAGCTTGGCGCATCGCGCTCTACGAGCGTCAGACACTTGCCGAATGGCTTAGAATTGCTACAAGGCGAGTCCAAAAGAAGGATAAGCCTGCCGTGGGAGGTGAGCGTGACGTACGAGACCAACGACTTCGAAAGGGATGTGATCGAGCGCAGCCGGACGATTCCAGTGCTGGTCGATTTCTGGGCCGAGTGGTGTGGCCCATGCAAGGTCCTGGGGCCGGTCCTCGAAAAGCTGGCTGGCGAGCAATCGTACCTGTGGGCCTTCGCAAAACTGGACACTGAGGCCAATCCGCAGGTCGCCGCCCGGTACGGAGTGCGCAGCATCCCCAATGTGAAGCTGTTCGTCGACGGCGAGGTTGCCAACGAGTTCGTCGGGGCCCTGCCCGAGCCGAGGATCGTTGAGTGGCTTCGTAAGGCGGTGCCGAGCCGCTACCGGGCGCACTTGGCAGACGCCAGACGGATGCTGTCCGACAATGGCGCGGGTCCGGCGCTGGACATACTGAGGCCCATCGTGGCCGCTGAGCCGGACAACGACGAAGCGCTCGTGCTGACGGCCAGAGCCTTCCTGGACTCTGATCCGGACCGGGCGGCAGGGACGGTGGATCCGGTCCGGCTCGGATCGCCCCACTTCGATGAGGCCGAGGCGATCAGGACGCTGTCCTCCATGTTTGCAGGGATGGACGGTCCGCGTCTCCTGCCGGAGAGCCCGGTGAAGGAGCGCTATCTGCAGGCGGTTCGCAGCGCACGGAAGGGCGATTACGAGGCGGCACTGGAGGGGTTCATCGACGTGGTCCGAAAGGACCGCAAGTACGATGACGACGGCGCCAGGAGGGGCTGTGTCGCCATATTCAATGTGCTCGGGAACGACCACGAGCTCACCAAGAGGTACCGCGCCGCGCTGAGCAGCGCCCTGTTCTGAGCTTCTACCAGCCCGCCTAGGGAGACTCGCATGATCGACGGCATCGCAGGCGTGATCGTCTGGACGGACGACCTGGACACGATGCTCGGCTTCTACAGGGACACGCTCGGCCTGACCCCGCATTCCGTTAGGCCGCATTTCGTCTCATTCAAGTGGGGCGGCGTGCGTCTCGGTCTGGGCACTCACGCGAATGTAGCCGGCAGGACGAAGGACCCATTCCGCATCATGGTCAACCTCAGAGTCGAGGACATCCACGCGGAGCACGAGCGGCTTGTGTCCAAGGGAGTCGAATTCACGAGGCCTCCCGAACGTGAGCACTGGGGCGGCTGGGTCGCCACGTTCTCGGACCCCGACGGGAACACTATCCAGCTTCTGCAGCTACAGGCGTAGGCGGCCCGGCCTCAGTCCCTTCTCTCCGCCTCGAGGAAGGCCCTAGAGGCGTCGAGGAGCATATCCGCCGTTCGCGCCGAGACCATCACGTCGTCGGCCATCTTCTTTCCGGCGGCGTGAACCGCGTCCCTGACCATCGCCTCGAACTCCAGCACCTTGGGATGCTGCGGCTGTCCGGGCAGACCCATGGACTGCGCGATGTCCTGGGGCCCGGAGCTGTAGTAGTCGATGCCCTCCACCGCCAGGATGCCGTCGAGGTCGTCCAGCACACCAACGTCTTCGAGCTGGGCCATCACGATGACGTTCGCGTTCGCGTGCTCCATGTATTCCAGCGTCGAAGGGTAGTCGCCGTGGTATGCTCCCCTGCCCGATCCCATGCTGCGTGTGCCCAAGGGGGCAAACCTACAGGCGCGGACGAGCCGCTCAGCCTTCTCTCTCGTGCTGACGTGAGGCCCCAGGATACCCATGATGCCGCGGTCGAGGAACCGCAGGATGGTCGAGTCCTCGATGTCGGGCACGCGGGCCATCGGAGTCAGGCCAAGGCCGTCGGCGACCCGGCACAGGTCGTCCAGGGTGTCCGGTGTGAACGGTCCGTGCTCCGCGTCGAACTCAAAGCCTGCGAGGGCCATGATCTCCATTACGGAGGCTGACTGGAACGTGATGTTGAACCCGTACGACATTCGTCCCGCGGCGGCGTTTTCGACGACCCTGTTGCTTCGCATTCCAGACCTCCCGTGCCAACTCAAGACGGCATTGCCGAAGTCCCTTCTCACCTGGCGGGAGAAGGTTAGGATGAGGGGGAGTCGTCCGCGCCAACACTTTCACCCTCTCCTCAATCCTCGCCCGTCAAGGAAGAGAAGGTTCATTATACTCTGCGCGGACTTGAAGGCGCGAACCCCTGCCCCATACAATTGGCTCACTCGGAATCACTGACAGGAGTGCGGCCATGCTCTCGGGGCTGGAAGCGGCCAAAGCCATCAATCGCGTACGGGGCGACGCCGTCGTCGTCTCAACGATGACGCCCAACCGGTACTGGAGCACTGTCTCCGACAGGCCGGAGCTGGACATACCGGTGTTCGGGGCGATGGGCAAGGCATCCTCTGTGGCGCTCGGTATAGCGATCGCACGGCCGGACCGGCGCGTCATGGTGCTCGACGGCGACGGCGCGGTCCTCATGAACCTGGGCACCCTGGTCACGATCGCCGGCCAGGCTCCCGCCAACCTGGTGCACTTCGTGTTCGAAGACGGGGTCTACTACACGACCGGTGGCCAGCCTATCCCCGGGGCCGGGACGTTCGACCTTGCAGGCATGGCCAAGAGCGCCGGCTTCGAGCACAGCTTTACGTTCGACGACCTCGAAGACCTCGTAAGCGAGCTGCCCCGAATTGCGGGGCTGGAGGGCCCTGTCTTCGTGTGCCTGAAAGTGTTCAACGAGATCCCCTCACTTGCACTGAGGGGCAGCACTCGAGACGCCATGAGGCGCGTGTCCGAGGCCCTGCGTCCATGAGAGTCGGCATCTCCATCAGGAGCGCCGAGATACCCGGCGTCCCACTGACCGACAGGGCCGCTCACCTTGTACGCCTCGCCCAGGAGGCCGAGAGGCTGGGGTTCGACTCCATATGGGTGCCGGACCGCACGGTGTTCCCGACAGACATCGCCACAAGGTACCCGGGGCGATTCGGTTCGGGGCCGCCCATCCCGGACAGCCAGCAGGTGCTGGAGCCGATCACCACGATGAGCTTCCTGGCGGGAGTCACTTCGAGGATAGGCCTGGGTTTCAGTGTTGTCGTGCTGCCGTTCAGGCACCCTGTGCTGAACGCGAAGATGGTGACGACGCTGGACGTGCTGTCGGGCGGACGCGTCATTTTCGGGGCGGGCGTTGGATGGATGCCAGAGGAGTTCGAGGGCATGGCCGCCCCATTCGCGGACAGGGGGACGGTCACCGACGAGCACATCGAAATGTTCAAGGCCCTGTGCACTGGGTACCCTGCGAGCTATTCAGGCAGGCACTTCGCCATCGACGACAAGGTGTTCTATCCGAAGCCCATACAGCAGCCGCACCCGCCGGTCTGGATCGGAGGCGTCTCTAGGGCCGCCGTCCGGCGAGCGGCAAGGATTGGGGACGGGTGGCTGCCCAACGGAATGAGCCCCGGCGACGTGGAACTCGCGCGGAGCCGGCTTCATGCTGCTTGCGAGAGGGCTGGGCGGAGTCCCGGCGATGTCGTCATGGCGGCGAGCGCGTCGCTTCCGACCACAGCAGCAAAGGAAACACGCGACGCGCTTCGCGCTTACCGCGATGCCGGAGCCGAATACCTCGTGGCCTCCATGTCCGGGGCCGAGACCGACGCTGCGGTGAACGCCATGGCCGTTCTGGCGGAATCGAGGGGCGCCGCGCTGTAGCACGACCGCCGTCAGGTGGTCGAATTGGCCCTACGCTCCCACGGCACAGGCATCTCCGTTGAGGCAAGCATGACGCAAAGCTTCGAAGAGTTGAACGAAGAATCCTTAGCGGCCTGGGAGCACATCGCCCCTTGGTGGGACGCCCAGATGGGCAATGACGGGAATCGTACCCACCGCAGCATAGTCGCTCCCACAACTGAACGGCTCTTGGACATTTCGGCGGGCGAAACGATACTGGAGGCGGCCTGCGGAGCCGGGATATTCGCGCGGCGGATGGCGGAGTTGGGAGCCAGCGTGGTCGCTTTAGACGCCTCCGCAGCCTTCCTTGAAGTCGCAAGGATACGTACGGCGGATTACGCCGACCGCATCGAGCTGCGACACATCGATGCAACCGACGAGGCCAAGCTGTTGGCACTTGGCGAGCGGCGCTTCGACGCGGCGGTATGCAGCATGGCCCTGATGGACATGGCCGACATACGCCCTCTCGCCTCCGCGCTTTCGAGGCTTCTCAAACCCGGCGGGCGCTTCGTGTTCACGGTGCCTCACCCGTGCTTCAACACGGCATCCGTCAAGAGGGCCGCCGAGGAAGAGGACCGCGACGGCGATTTGAGGACGGTACACTACGTCAAGGTGTCGGAGTACCTTACGCCGAGCGCCGGGCGGGGCATTGGAATACCGGGCCAGCCTGTTTCCCACTTCTACTTCGAGCGGCCTATCAGCCTGCTGCTCAAGACGTTCTTCGACGTGGGCTTCGTGGTGGACGCGCTGGAAGAGCCCGCCCCACCGCCCAGCGCCAACGGCGAGCGGCCCCTGTCGTGGTCAAACTTCCCCGAGATTCCGTCGGTGCTGGCCACCCGGATGACACTTATGGGTAGGACACAATAGCAACATCGACTGCCTACGGTCTCCAGCCGCAGGCAGCAGGATGTGAAGCAGACGGGTCAGTCCCCTTCCTCCTCGATTGCGCCCTTGTCAGCCCTGCGTCGTCCCACGCGCTGGAGGACCCACATGCTGATCAAGATGCCGCCGATCAGGATGACGAAGATTCCGCCGAGGAAGACATCGCCGACCGCTCTACGGAGGATGTCATAGAAGGCTCCGCTCCCGGAGAGGAAGTACTGTCCCCATCCGATTATCGCGCCCACCGTGGTGGAGGCCATGAAAAGTCCCGCGAGGAGGGTGCGCCAAAACTGGACGCCTCGCTGGAACCCGATCACTAGAGTCCAACCGAGGATGACCGCCAGGGGGAGTCCGAGGACGAACCACCCTAAGATCACTAGACCTGATAAATCCAACTCGAACATAGAATTGTCTTCCGTCACGCGCCGTTTAAACAGAAGTTGGCAGATACGGAAGCGGAGCCGATCTCCACCCGGGCCGTAGTGCCCGAAGGGTTGACATCTATCTCCACACTGATGAGCCGGTAGCCGCAGCCTCCGGCTACACCTGCACCAGTCGCAGCCTTACGCCCGCCGCGTAGGACGGGGCTATGAGCGAGCAGGGGCCATCGTCCCCTTCGACGATTTCGCCGCACCTCGCGCCGCCTGTCACGATTGACGCTACGGTGGCTCCTATGTCGGGCGTACTCAGTCCAAGCTCGAATGGCCCTTCGCCGTACGTCCCAAGGAACACGGCCAGCTCGCCCGGCCCCGAGGGCGACTCCAGATCCACGTAGGCATTGTCCAGGGCGATCCGCCGTCGCACGCCGTCCTCGACGGGAACGGAGTCGGCGGCCTCCACTCCGAGTACGTCCTGCCATCTGAGAGCGGCAGCCTCCGAATCGTGGACCGCCAGGGTAATGTGGTGGACCCCGGTGACACCGTTCTCGTGAACGGTTGGGGCCGCTGGCAGGGTATAGCGCTGGGCGACAGTGTGATCGTGCTGGATAAGGAAGCACTCGCTTCCCGGCAGCGCGCTGCCCAGGTTGGCGCTCTTCCAGGTGTATCCGGGCGTCTCACCCGCGTCTCTCCGGCCCGGCACGGGGGCGCCGACGCCGATGCCGCGCGAACGGATCTTGCCGACAGTCGCGTCGATGTCGCTCGTGCCCAGGGCGAACATGTACAGCCCCTCTCGCGCCTCGAGGAACGACTCCATGCTTGGACGAAACGGCGGCGTGGAGGTGTCGTAGACCGCTATCAGCTCCAGGTACTCGGGGCCGAACACCATCAGGCGGTTGTGCGTGCCGCGTCCGGGATGCCGGCCCTCAGGCGTGACCTTGAAGCCCAGCGACCGGTACGCGTCCGCCGCGGACGACAGGCTGCGGACAGCGATGAGCACATGGTCGAGGTAGATGTCGACTTTGGTCATGTCCCAAAGAGTACCAGAACCTTGACCCTTCACGGAGGGTCGCCTATGGTAGCCCGACCATACGAACGAGGTTGCTTGCCATGAAGGTCACCGGGATCAGGACGCTCCAGATAGAGGGCGGCTCTTTCATCGTGAAGGTGGAGACCGACGCGGGCATTCACGGGCTCGGCGAGTCGGGAATCAGGTTCTGGGGACCGTCGATTGCCCGGGCCGTCGAGCATCTCTCCGAGCTGGTCGTGGGCCAGGACCCGTTCTCCACGGAGCGGCTCTGGCAGCACATGTTCAGAGGCTCGTTCTTCCCGGCCGACGGCGTCTACTCGTGTGCGATCAGCGCCATCGACATAGCCCTGTGGGACATCAAGGGCAAGGCCCTCGGAATGCCGGTCTACAAGCTGCTCGGTGGGCCGGTCAGGGACAAGGTGGTCTGCTACCCGCACTGCCAGGGCCCGACAATCGATGCGCTCGTCGAGAATTGCATGAGCAAGGTGGACGAGGGATGGAAGTTCGTGAGGTGGGGCCAGCCTGAAACATCCGGCAGGTTCGAGGCGCAGGGCGAGGCTACCCTGGAGCCCATCGAGTCGATGCGGCTGGCGGTGGAGCAGATGGGGAGGGTGCGCGAGGCAGTTGGCCCCGACATCCAGATATGCTTCGACGTACACACGCGGCTTGACACCGCGCACGTTACAGCCATGTGCAAAGACCTGGAGCCGTTCAAGCCCTTCTTCATCGAGGACCCGCTGCGGGCTGAGAATGCGGGCAGCTACAGGACACTCGCGCGGCACGTCCGCCTCCCTATCGCGGCCGGCGAGCAGTGGTCCAGCAAGTGGCGCTTCCGTGAAGTCATCGAGGAGGAGCTGATCAGCTACGCGCGGATCGACCTGTGCAACGTGGGCGGGCTGACCGAGGCCCTGAAGATCACCCACTGGTGCGAGACCCACTACATCGACATAGCCCCTCACAACCCCCTCGGCCCCGTGAGCGCGGCGGCGTGCGTGGCCCTCTGCATGGCCTCGACCAACGTGGGCGTCTGCGAGATGCCCAAGCAGCCCGGCACGTTCGACACAGACCTGTTCCCGGTCCAGATCGACTGGATGGACGGCTACGCATTCGCGCCCGACAGGCCCGGCCTCGGCGTGGAGATAGACGAAGCGGTGGCCGAGTCCCGGGCCGACAGCAGCTACGGATGGCCGCCCGTGCTCAGGCGGAACGACGGTGCGTTCACCAACTGGTAAACCTCAATCCCCGGAACGCCCCATGCTATACTGGCAGCGAGCGAGTGTCGGGGAGAACGCAATCGATGACGACAGACTCCGCTGCGACCGTTCCGCCGTCAGGCCAGACAGGTTCCAGCGGTATCCTTCGGGGAGGCCTGTTCGTGGCTGCCGCCACGATGATGGCCATTACACTCTACCTCGTCTTCTTCTGGGCTCCTACCGACGCGAATCTGGGCGTCTCCCAGCGCATTCTCTACTTCCATGTCCCCGTGGCAATTCTCGGACTACTCTCGATAGTCGTCGTGGCAGCCGCGAGCGCCGTTCATCTCATAACCAGGCGGGAAGAATGGGACAGCCTGGCCTACTCCGCCGCAGAGGTAGGTGTGCTGCTGACCTCCCTGGGCATCGTTACCGGCGCAATGTGGGCCAAGCCGACCTGGGGTATCTGGTGGACGTGGGACCCCAAGCTGACCCTGACCCTGGTCCTGTGGTTCATATACGTCGGCTATCTCATGCTCAGGGCATACGGACCCAAGGGTTCGCAGGGCGCGCGGTACGGCGCTGTCGTAGCCCTGATTGGCGCAATCGACGCGCCGATCGTCTACTACGCAGCCAATCTGTGGCGCACGACTCATCCGACCCTCGTGGTCGGTCCGGCGGCGGATTCAGGGGCCATGGACTCGAGGATGGCTGCCGTTCTGCTGGCATCAGCGGTGGCCTTCGTGCTGCTCTACGTATATACGCTCGTCGAGAGGTACGCGCTGAGGCGCACAGAAGCCGAGGCCGACGAGCTCTACCGGCGGACGGCTTAGGTTAGGCGTGCGCAGAACGGCCCCGATCTTCGCGCTGGCAGTCGCCGTAGCATTGTCGGTGGCTGTATGGGGACAGCCTGGAGTCCAGGCATCCCACGACAACCCACCGGCACACACCGACGCAATAGCGCCCCAGAGCGATCCTCAGCCAGGCGACGACCCGAACCCAAACCTCGGATTTCTGTTCGGAGTGTTCATCGTGACTTGGGCGGGCTTCTTCGGCTACGCGTTCGTGATGTCGCGGCGGCAGAGGGAATTGCAGAGAGAGATAGCCGCGCTGAGGGCGATTTTGGTGGAACGAAGAGACCTGGAGTAGGAGTCCTACCTAACGATGGAACAGACTACGCAGGCCGCGCCCGGCCTGGTCGAACCGAGAGACAGAGTGGAAGGGGCCCTGACAGCCCACAGGGTCAAGGTGTTCCTCGCCGCGGCCGTATTGACGGCAGCATTCGGCTATCTTGCATTCCAGGCATTCCAGAGCGCCACGGCTTACTACCTTACGGTGGGTGAGCTGGTCGAGCGCGGCGCGACCGAAGACGGCCGCACGGTCAGGGTCAATGGAAAGCTGGTGGAAGGGTCGTTCGAACGGCACGAGGACTCGACTGTGGCGACATTCTCAATCACCGACGGCGAGCAGACCATCGTGGCGCAGCACGACGGGACCATACCCGACCTGTTCTTCAACGAGCACTCGGAGCTGACTCTCGAGGGGACCTACGGCACTGACGGACACTTTCAGAGCCACTTTGTGACGGTGAAGTGCCCCTCGAAGTACATCGCCGCTGAGTAGGCCCGGGCCAGCTCCGCGCCTAAGGAGCTCCTAGGCTCCGGTCTCTCGCTGGATGCGGTCGCGAACGTAACCCTGCAGCGATGGCGGCGCCTGCTCCCGCTCGAACGACCCAAGAAGGCTGACGGTCGCTTTCAGCGTCTCGACGAAGGCCATGCAGAGGCTGCACTGCCCGAGGTGAGCCGCAATCCTTCCGCGTACGGACCCGCCGACCTCGTCGTCGAGGTAGTCCGATGCCAGGTCACGCACCTCGCCGCAGTCGAGATCGCGTCGCCGAAATATATCGAATAGTCTCAAGGCTCCAGGACCCTCCACAAAGGCATGGAAGCGGCGCCGGGTCTGTCCTCCCAACCAAGGCCTTTCCATTGTTGAGATAGGGTCGTACCTTGCCGTTCGGCCTGAGCTTGTCGAAGGCCCCAATTGTGGTTCGACAGGCTCACCACGAACGGACTTTGGAAAGGCCCTGCCTCCCAACTAGCTGGCCTTTCATTCTATGATGCACTTCTCTACAATTGGATTCATAGAGGAAGGCCAGAGGCTCATGGCTCTCCACGAAGAGAAGACAGCCGCCGATTCGGGAGGTGACTTCGACACCCTGGTCGAGGAGCAGACCGACTTCGTGTACAACGTGGCCTACCGGATGATGGGCAATCCCCATGACGCCGAGGACGTGGTCCAGGACGCTTTCCTGTCCGCCTACAGGGCGTGGGACAGGTTCAGGGGCGAGGCGAGGCCAAGCACGTGGCTATACCGCATTACGGTCAACGCCGCGCTCATGAGGCTGAGGAAGAACAAGAAGAGCAGCCAGGTCACGCAGATGGGCCTGGACGACGTGGAAATCGTCGACTGGTCCCAGGTCCCGGAGCGCGGCGCGGTCAACTCCGAGCTGAGGGACAGGCTGTGGGAGGGCATAGGGCTGCTGGCGCCGGACCTGAAGGCGGCTGTCGTGATGAGAGACGTCGAGGGCCTCTCGAACACGGAGGCGGCCGACGCGCTCGAGATCTCTGTCTCCGCGCTGAAGTCACGCCTCCACCGAGCCAGGGTCATCCTTCGGCAGCACCTCTCCGAATACCTCAGCAATGCGGGCCCGCGTCCCGAAGACACGCAGGGGTCCCGACTGCGGGCGGAGACCTGATCTCGCCAATAGTCTGTAGCAGGCCCTCGTACATCTCCTTTACACCCTGCTTCGCCCATAGATATAATTGAACCGCCACAGAACGAGCCGCATCTCGCGGTAACGTCCCCCCGGAGCATTGACTTTGGCAGTCAGAGCCATACTCGAGTTCCCACATCCAGCCCTCAGGCGCAAGGCCAAGAAGGTGCGTAGGATCGACAGGTCTGTCCAGCAGCTGGCCAACGACATGATCGAGACGCTGCACGAGGTCGGCGGCGTCGGACTTGCCGCGAACCAGATCGGAGTCCTGCAGCGCGTCATCGTGATACACCTCCCTGAGGAAGAGGAGCCCAGGGTGTACATCAACCCTGAGATCGTGCATCGCGAGGGGGAGAGGGAGATCGAGGAAGCCTGCCTGAGCGTCCCCGGGTACCACGGGTTCGTAACGCGGGCCATATGGGTCAAGGCAAGGGGCCTGGACCGTCATTCCAACGTCTTCCGCGTCAGGGCCGAGGGTCTGTTTGCCCAGGCTCTCGAGCACGAGATCGATCACCTCGACGGCATCCTGTACTTCGATCACCTCGAGGCCCACCAGTCATTGATTCGGAACGAGGCTCCGCCTGAGATCGTCGAGAAAGAGCCGGCGGCCGTTGGAGGATAGCGACCGCCGATCATGATCCAGGTATCCGAAGCCGAGCCGCCTACCATAGGCCTTTACCCGCCCCACCTGCCGGACTCCATGGGGCCCCTAAGACGTTTCCTCGCGTCGCAAGGCATTGTTGCCTACCTAGTCGGCGGCGCCGTCCGCGACAGCCTGCTCGGGACAGAGAGCCTGGACCTCGACGTCGCCGTTGGAGGTGATCCGGGCCGAGTCGCTGAAGGGGCTGCGCTGGCTCTAGGTTGGAAGACGCACCCCCTGGACGCGGACCGCGGCATCTTCAGGCTCAGCTCGAGCGACGACGCGCCAAATGTAGACCTGAGCCCGGTGCGCGGCTCTATCGAGAACGACCTGGCGCAGCGCGACTTCACGGTCGACGCCATAGCCGTGCCCATGACGGACGACGCCGCTCCCATCGACCCATACGGCGGCGGCCTCGACCTTGCCAGGAGGCTCATCCGCGCGCTGTCACCCCAGGTCTTCGTCGACGATCCCGGTAGGCTGCTCAGGGCCGTGCGGCTTGCAGCGCAGCTCGGCTTCGACATCGAACCCTCGACCCGCGCGTGGATAAAGTCCAACGCGGGCCTGATCTCGTCGGTCGCACCCGAGAGGACCAGGGAGGAGCTGCTGAAGCTTCTAGGCAGCCAAGAGACCGTGCGATGGCTGAGGGAACTGGACGCGCTCGGCCTGCTCTGCCGCATCGTGCCGGAGCTGGAGGAGGCCAGGGGCATCACTCAGCCCAAGGAGCACTACTGGGACGTGTTCGACCACTGCATCGAGACGACGGGACAGGTCGAGAGACTGTTGCAGTCGGAAGAATTCTCGGGTTTTCTCGGGAACGACATCCCCGTGGACACTCGCGACTATTTCGCCCAGCACGGCAGCGACGGTCACAGCAGGCTCAATCTGCTAAAATTAGTCGGATTGCTCCATGACATATCCAAACCCGCCACAAAGACTATCGAACCTTCCGGACGCATACGGTTCTTCGGGCACCACACGGAGGGGGCCGAGGTCGCGGGGAATATACTTAGGAGGCTGAGATTCAGCCGGGCGGGCGTCGATCTGGTCAGTACGATGGTCGAGAATCACCTTAGACCCGGCCAGATGGCAAGGAAGGACGAGCTTCCCACCCGCAGGGCGGTCTACCGCTTCCACAGGGACCTGGGAGAGGCTGCGGTCGACACCGTATACCTGAACCTGGCGGACTATCTTGCCGCCCGCGGCCCAGACCTCGATGAGGATGACTGGGACTACCGACGCGACGTTGCCAGGCACATCCTGCGAGGCAGCGCCGCAAGTGAAGGGGCCACGAGGCCTGCGACGCTAATCGACGGGCACGACATCATGAGGGAGTTGGGGATAGCCCCCGGGCCGAAAGTAGGAGAAATGCTGGAAATGGTGCGAGAGGCCCACTCGAGCGGCTGCATAAGTACAAGGGAGGAGGCGCTTAGCCTGTTGGCGAGCGAGCTCCGGGCCGGAGGAACGGGTGCGTAGATACGCCAATACTCTGATATTCATAGTCCTTCTCGCGGTCCTGGCGGGGCTCGGACTGGGCTTTCAGACCATAAGGATCGGCAATTTCGAGCGCGGCGACGACACGCTGCTGGGGCTGTCCTTGGGCCTGGACCTGCAGGGAGGCAGCCATCTCGTCTATCAGGTAAACCAGGCCAAGCTGCCCACGGACCCCACCACGGGGGATCCCGTACAGCCGACGTCGGACCAGATGGACGCCCTGCTCACCATAATCGAGAGGCGTGTGAACAGCGGGGGCTTGGGCGAGCCCATTCTCCAGCTCCTTGGAGAAGACCGTCTGCTCATCCAGCTTCCGGGAATCCGCGATCCCGGCAGGGCAAAGAAAATTATAGGAGAGACAGCAAGCCTGGTGTTCAAGCACCGGATCCTCGAGGTAGAGAAAGAGATCCCAGGCCTGACGAGCGATGCGGTCATATCGTTCCAGATAGGGACAATCCTGCCAACCGCCCCTACGGACGACGCGGGGCTTCCGCCCTTCAGGCCGGGCGACTCGAAGACGGCCATTCCCCTGGTGCCCGAGCCTGAGCCAACACCTGATGCAGAGGCAACCCCATCTTCGGAGGCGACACCCGCCGCCGATGCCACCCCGGCTGCGGGCGAGACACCTGTCGCGGGGGCAACCCCGTCTTCGGATGAGACACCCTCGGCTGATACCACGCCGCCTCCGGAGGCGGAAGCTACTCCCACTCCAGAAGTGGACGAGAGCACGGCTATCCCGACAATGCTGCTGGAGCTGGAACCCGAGGCGGCAAAGCAGCTTCTGGACCTCATAGACCGGCTGCAACAGAGCTTGATTGCCGCACCGGGCGGCGTGGCGATCTACCCGGACTTCCTCGGCATTGCGATCGAAGGGGAGACCGATCAACCAGCCCTGGTTTCCGGCCAACCCCTCGCTTCGCTGGGAGACGGAACATTCTTCGTGGTCCCAGGCCTTCCCCTGATTATGAACGTGCCGGACACGGACAAGTTCCTGATAATCCTCGGTAACGCTGCGCTACCGGTCGAAGACGTTATGGAGCGGTTCACGGAGGACGCCGTCCTTGAGTTCACGGAGCTCGACGGTGCTGTAGACGAGGACATCGGGTTGACGGGTGAAGACCTGGCGCGCGCCTACCCTGGACAGCATCAGACCTCTGGATTACCGATCGTGAACATTGAGTTCAACTCCGAAGGCAAACGCAAGTTCGGGGAAATAACGTCGGAGATTGCGGGGACAGGAGACCTGCTCGCAATCTTCCTCGACGAGGAGGAGTTGATAGCTCCAAGGGTCAACCAGCCAATCACGAGGGGCGTTGCCTTCATCGAGGGGCAAGACTTCTCTTTCGAGCGCGTTAGCGAAATCTCACTGCTGCTGGAAGGCGGGCGGCTGCCGTTAGACATAACCCTGATCCAGGAGCGGGACATCGATGCGATACTGGGAGCCGACTCGCTCGCCAAGAGCGTTGTAGCAGGTTTGGTGGGCCTGGCCCTCGTGCTCGCCTTCATGGTCGTGTACTACCGCGTACCGGGCCTCGTAGCGGCGCTGTCTCTCGTCATCTATGCCGCCCTGCTGCTGACCGTCTTCAAGATGCTGCCGGTCACGCTGACCCTGTCGGGCGTAGCGGCGGTCATCCTGTCGATCGGCATGGCGGTGGACGCGAACATTCTGATCTTCGAGCGTATGAAGGAGGAGCTGCGGGCCGGACGGACCCTCCTGTCGGCGATCAACATAGGCTTCAACCGCGCCTGGCCCGCAATCAGGGACGGCAACGTCTCGACGCTCATCACGTGCGCGATCCTCTTCTGGTTCGCCGACACCCTGGGAGCGACCGTCGTCCAGGGCTTCGCGATCACGCTGGCGATCGGCGTTCTGATCAGCATGTTCACCGCGATCATAGTGAGCCGTACCCTCCTGAGACTGATGGCCGCCACGGCTGTAGGCCGCAAGCTGGGCGTATTCGTACCGGGAGGGTCATCGGACCTGCCTCGACAGCAGGCGGCCCAGGCGCAATAGGAAGCAGACACTCTGGCTCCCGATTCGGGAGTGAAACACAGGTGATATGACTTGGACTTCGTAGGCAAAAGGGCATGGTTCTTCCTGGTTTCGGCGCTCATCATAGCGCCCGGGATCGCCTTTCTGATAATCGGCGGCGGGCTGAAACCCGGCATCGACTTCACGGGAGGTTCGACGACCGGGCTGGAGTTCGCGGCGGACGTTCAGCAGGAGGACCTCAGGTCGGAGCTCACGTCGCTGGGCTACCAGGACGCCATCGTCCAGCGAATGGACGACAAGGCCTTCTTCGTGCGGACCAAGGAGTTGCAGGAAGAAGAGAAGGACAACCTCGTGGGGAGCCTTGAATCAAGGCTGTCACTCGACGGCGTAACGGTATTGTCCTTCGATCTGGTGTCCCCCGTCGTGGCCGCGGAGACGGTCGTCAACGCCCTCTACGCAATTCTCGCTGCGGCAGTGGGCGTGTTCCTCTACGTATGGTGGGCCTTCAGGAACATGCCGAGCCCCTTCAGGTACGGGGCGGCGGCCATAATTGCCCTGCTGCACGACACGGCAGTCGTAGTGGGCGTCTTTGCGATCCTTGGCGTACTGCTGGACGTCGAAGTCAACACCATGTTCCTCATAGCGCTGCTGACCGTCATCGGCTACAGCGTCAATGACACTATCGTCGTCTTCGACCGGCTCAGGGAGAACGTCGTCAACTACCCAAACCGCACCCTCAGCGTCAACGCGAACCTCAGCGTGTCGCAGAGCCTGAGCAGGTCGCTGAACACCAGCCTGACTCTTCTCTTCACGCTGCTGGCTCTGCTCCTGTTCGGCGGCTCGACGATACGGAACTTCCTCTGGGTGCTCCTGATCGGCGTGGTGGTCGGCACCTACAGCTCGGTCGCCATAGCTACGCCGGTGCTGATGGTGTGGGAGGAGGGCGACCTTCGCCGCATTTTCCGGAGGCTCCGACCGTCCTAATACCAATTCATTTTGAGCGCGCCGTAAAGCCGTCATTCCCGCGAAGAGCCTGCCCCGTACTCGATACGGGGCGGGCTCCCACTCCCTGGCCGCACATATACGGCGGCATCACGGTGACTTGGTATAAGGCGGGAACCTACTGAGCCGTCGTACCCCCGTCTATGACCAGCTCCGCCCCGGTCACGTACGAGGCCTCGTCCGAGGCCAGATAGAGTATCCCGTAGGCGATCTCCTCCGCCGTGCCGAACCGCTTCATGGGTACGCTCTCGGTGCGACCGGCGACCAGCTCCGCGTCGGTGAAGAACCGGTGGGTCATCGGAGTATCCACGTAGCCGGGAAGGACCGCGTTGACCCTGATACCCTCGCCGGCATACTGGACTGCCGCCGCCTTGGTGAAAGAGCGAATGGCGCCCTTTGCCGCGTGGTATGCCGTGGATGACGGGCTGCCGATCAGCCCAAAGATGGACGAGACGTTCACGATGGAGCCGCCCCCCACCCTCCTCATTTCAGGGATGGCCGCCCTCGTGCCGAGGAACGTCCCCTTGGCGTGCACTTCCATCTGACCGTCCCACATCTCGACGGTCGTGTTCTCAACCGTCTCCCGCGAGGCCGTGCCGGCGTTGTTGACGAGAATGTCGAGCCGCCCGAAGCAGGACACAGCGGCCCTCACGGCGTCCTCCCACTCCTCCTCGCCGGTCACGTCTAGCCTTACGAATACCGCTTCACCGCCAGATTCGCGGATCTGGCGGGCCGTCATCTCTCCGTCCTCGTCGTCGATATCAGTGATCACGACCTTGGCCCCCTCGCGAACGAAGAGCCAAGCCGAGACGCCGCCGAAACCCATCAACTCCCCCCGGACACCGTTCGCGGCGCCGGTGATCATCGCAACCTTGCCTTCGAGTCTCATCCCCCCCCCCCCAGCCTAATACCAATTCATTTTGAGCGCGCCGTAAAGCCGTCATTCCCGCGAAGAGCCTGCCCCGTACTTGATACGGGGCGGGAACCCACTCCCTGGCCGCACATATACGGCGGCATCACGGTGACTTGGTATAACTAGCCAAACAGACGCGGCGATTATATCAGTACCTTCTTAACGGCCCGCTAGCGAAAGCTCCTGCCATGCCTCGCCCCCGTCCGTCGAGCGCAGGACCAGGCCGTCGGCCGAGCCTGCCAGCACCGTCCGGTCAGCGGCGTAGCCCGGCGATATGGCGATCGTGTCGATCGCGCTGAACCCCTGGTACGTCGCCCTCCAGGAAACTCCGTCGTCGTTGGTAACGAAGATGCCACCCGACACGGTCCCCGAGAGCAGCGTAGCGTCATCCCCATAGGCCGGAGAGATCACCAGGGCAAGGGTCCTCTTACTCGACACGCCCCTGTTGGATCCCTTCCAGGAGTCACCCCCGTCCTCTGAGCGATAGATCCCCTGCCACTTGGTGCCGGTGAAGATCGTGCGGTCAACTGCGAAGCCAGCCGACACCGCGATGGAGAGTATGAAGGTATCACCCAGCCCGCTGTTGATCATCTCCCACGAATTGCCGCCGTCGGTGGACCTGAACAGACCGTCCCTGCCGGACCCGGCGAAGACCGTTCGGTCGGTGTCGAAAGCTGCAGAGGGCGCTGTCAGCAGCACGTTGCTCTCACTCAGCCCCAGCGTGCTCCAGCTATCTCCGCTGTCGCGCGATACGTGGGCGCCGCCTATGTTGGAACCGGTGAGCAGCCAGAGCCCGCCCGACGTGGAGGCAGAGGACAGGTGAGGCACGTTGCCGTCCGGCAGGCCTTGGCCGGTTTGACTCCACGACTCGCCGCCGTCCGTGGAGCGAAACAGTCCCTGCGTGCGCGTTCCTGCGAATACGGTGCGGTCGGCTCCAAAGCCTGGAGACACCACCAGGGCGGGCACGTTGCCGTCGAAAATGCCGGTGTTGACCTGCTTCCAGGTCTCGCCGCCGTCGGTGGACTTGAACACGCCCGCGTGTTCGGTCCCGGCAAACACTGTCCGGTCGGAGGCAAACTCGGGAGACATCGCCAGAACGAGGACTCTCCCCGCCGCGTCTGGTCCCACATCCACACTCGGCACGGGCGTGGGTGTCGGCTCTGCTCCCACGCCGCACGCGGCCAGGAGCACGACGGCGCAGGAAGCCGCAAGACACAACGCCGCCATCCCCCACATTCGATGGTGCCGGCGTGCGGCGTCCCGCATCAGCCTTCGCCGGGGCCGGCGACGACCAGGTCCAGCCTGTCGCCCCACTTGTCGAGGAAGCGGGTGAAATTCCTGCGGCTGGAGTCTTCTCGCTCGTCTTCGCTCAACGCGCTCCACACCCGATGCTCGTGCAGCCGGACGAGCAGCTTCGGGTCCGCCATGATTCGATAGCCCTTGTCCCTGAAGTGGAAGCTGTAGTCGATGTCCAGGTTGCGGTAGAAGCGGAAGCTTTCGCGCATCAGCCCTACTTCCCGCAGGCATGACCTCCTAAAGGCGAAGCAGTACGCCTGCATCGCGTCCATTTCGCCTGCCTCTCCCCGCCACTCGTGAAAGTGACGCAGGTCCGTGCTTCTCAGGCCGAACGGACCGGCAACTCCCACGGAGGGATCGCCCAGCATCGCGGCAATGGGCCCGAATACGTCGCCCGTCAACTCGGCGCTGGTGTCGAGAAGCACCACGACCCGGCCCCGGCTAAGCCGGAGGAGGATGTTGCGTGCCGCCCCCTCCCCGAGCACGTGATCAGTATGCACTACCGTCAGGCGCGGCTCACGGTCCGCCTCCTCCTCGAGCCACTCAGCGACCTCACCCGCCGACCCGTTGTCGACTACGATGGCCTCCACCAGGCGACTCTCCGCCATGTCCAGAGCGCTGCCCAGGCAACGCCTTACGTCGTCCACGTAGTCACCAGCCACTATGCCCACCGTGAATTCGACCTCGTCGGGCTCTTCGATCAGCGACTCGACCTCTGCAGACGACGAGACGGAACGCCAGGCCTCTTCATGCTGCTCCCAGGCAGTCTTGGGCCGGGTCGCGGTCGCATCTGCTCCGTCCTGCAGCACGAATCCCCTGCGCGAGATCTCCTCTCGATGCGCATCAGCGCCCTCGTACTCCCCTCTCCGCCGGTGACTGGCCCGATGCTCGACCGCTCCGAGAATCTCCTGTCCGATACTGTATCCTGAAGCTACATCCGCAAGCCCCAGGCCCAGGATGCGGTCGAAGCGCAGCACTCCTTCCAGCTTCGTGAGGCCGTCCAGAGCCGAGTGGGCGAGGTCCCACGTCAGGGCAAGGGCGCCGGGCAGGTCGAGGTTATCGTTTACCCGCTCCAGGAACCGGGCCTCCCAGTCTCCTAGGGCGGCCTCATCGACGGAGCCCTCAGGCAGCCGTCCCCACTCCCAGACCCGGTTCTGCAGTCGGAGGAGGCCTCGCTGCGCGGCCTTGAGTGACGTGAACGTGAAGTTAAGCCGCGTGTTGTAGCGGGCGGTCATGCACAGGTACCGGAGCGCGAGCGGGTCGATCCCCTGCGACTCGATGTCGGTCAGCGTGAACGAGTTTCCCGCGGACTTGGCCATCTTCACGCCGTCCGCCAAAAGGTGTTGACCGTGGACCCATGTCGTTACAACCTGCCCTCCGGTGAAACCCTCGCTCTGGGCGACCTCGCCCTCGTGGTGCGGGAACACGTTGTCCACCCCGCCTGTATGTATGTCGAACCTTTCGCCCAGGTACTTGATCGACATCGCGGAGCATTCGATGTGCCAGCCCGGGAATCCCCTGCCCCACGGACTGTCCCAAACGAGGTCGCGCCCCGGCTCACCGAGCTTCCAAAGGGTGAAGTCCCGTGGATCCCTCTTGAGCGGGTCCGGATCGATGCGGACGGCCTCCTGCAGCGCCCGCTCTCCCGTGTTGCCGGAGAGCCTGCCGTAGCCGTCGAAGCTGGACACGTCGTAGTACACGTTCCCGCCAGCTACGTAGGCGTACCGGTTCCTGAGCAGATTCTCGATCATGGCTATCATATCGGGAACGTGGTCGGTTGCCTTCGGGTAGAGCGCAGCAGGCAAGATATTCAACTTGCGCTCCTGTTCGAGGAATCGATCGGTGTAGTAGCTGGCGATGGCCTGGGGCGTCGTGCCCTTGGCCAACGCCTCGACGATGACCTTGTCCCCTCCCCGCTCCAGGGCCTCCTGGCGCATATGTCCGACGTCCGTAATGTTCTTTATCTGCCGGACGGAGATGCCCTGGAGCTCCAGAACTCGGCGGAGCCAGTCGGCCATCATGTACGAGCGAAGATTGCCGATGTGCGCGTCCCGATAAACGGTGGGGCCGCACGTGTACATACCCACGCAGGCAGGCTCAATGGGTTGGATTGTGGAGAGCCTTCTGCTGAGCGTGTCGTAGACGCGCAGCATTAGCCGGACACGGCCCCGTGAGATATGGTGAGCACTCTCAGCAGGTTCGTACCCCCGGGAACTCCTATGGGCAGCCCCGCCACAAGAACGACGAGCCCTCCCTCGCGGACCCCGCAGATACTCACGGCGGCATCCTCACCCATCCTGAAGAAGTCGTCCACCGTGCGAACCATCGACACTGTGACCGGCACCACACCCCAAGACAGTGTGAGCCGCCGCTGGACCTCCTCGCTGTGCGTCATGGCCAAGATGGGAGAGACAGGCCTGTACTTGGAGACGCGGGCTGCCGTGCCTCCGGACTCGGTGAATGCGACTATCAGCGAGGCGTGGAGCTGGCGTGCCGTGCGGCAGGCATCGTAGCTGATCGCGTCGTCCGTCTGGGGTACGAGATGTTCCAGCTTGTCGGCGATCATCTCGTCGTAGGGGAGAGCCGCTTCGGCGTGCAGCGCAACCTCGGCCATGACTTTGACAGCCTCCACCGGGTACTGGCCAATGGACGTCTCGCCCGACAGCATGATCGCGTCCGTGCCGTCGTAGATCGCATTCGCCACATCCGTGACCTCTGCCCGAGTGGGAACGGAGGACCGGATCATAGACTCCAGCATCTGTGTGGCGGTGATCACCGGCTTGCCGGCATGGTTGGACATGGCGATCAGTCGCTTTTGCAGCACGGGGACGCTGGCAAGCTGTACCTCCACGCCCATGTCGCCTCGTGCGACCATTATGGCGTCGCTCACGGCCAGTATCTGTTCGAAACCGTCGACCGCGTCGGACCGCTCTATCTTGGAGATAATGAGAGGGACATGACCCCGCCTCTCCAGCACAAGCCTGGCCGCGGCGATGTCGTGGGGTCCGGTGACGGTAGACAGGGCAACGAAGTCCACCCTGCTCTCTGCGGCAAATTCGAGAGCTTCGATGGCCTTTTCGTTCGGGAAGACGAGGGAAGGGCTCCTTCCGGGAGTAGCGACTCCACGGCCTTCGGTGAGGCGTCCGCCTCTAACAACCGTACATGCAACGTCTTCGCCCTCGACACCGACTACCTTCAACTCCATCAGTCCGTCGTCGACCAGGACAGGGCTGTTCGGAGCAGCGTCCCTGTGGATTCCGGGCGGTGAGACGGAGACCAGCCGTTCGTTGCCGACCACGTCTCTGCTAGTCAGCGTGAAGTCGTCGCCCACCGCCAAGTTGACGACACCAGGGTCCGTGGGGCCGGTCCGGTACTTGATACCCGGCACGTCGACCATGATTCCAAGGGGCAAGCTCAGCTCCGCCGATACCTTGCGGACTATTCGCAGCGCCTCGCGATGCTCGCTGATGGTGCCGTGCGAGAGGTTGAGCCTGGCGATACTCATGCCCGCCTCGGCCAGAAACCGCACAGCCTCATCGGTCGAAGTCGCCGGGCCGAGCGTACACACGATCTTAGTCTTGGGCCTTCCGGCCTCGATTCGCATGGGGACTCTCCGCTCCCGTACAGTTCAATTATGCCGGATTCGAGTCTGGAATTCACCCTCGAAGAGGGCTGGGCCCAGGGCCTTTTCATTTTCTGGAACAAGTTTTAGACTTTATGCCAGAGAGAGTGAGAGGTGATGATCATGGAGTTAACAGAAGCATTGGATACGGTGCCTGACCACCGGAGCAGTCAGGGCCGTCGTCATCCATTGGGAGCGATTCTGAGTCTGGCCGTTTGCGCGATGCTGTGCGGCGCCCGCAGCCTGTATGCCATAGCCCAATGGGGGCGGGATCACGGGGCTGGCACAGGGCAGATCCTGGGGTTCAGGCCTGGGAAGACGCCCTGTGTAGCCACCTTCCATCGGGTGTTCAAAGAGTTGGATGTGGCTGCATTCGAGGCAGTCTTGGGCGAGTGGCTGATCGATAGCGGAGTAGAGCCAGGGGAGGTGCTATCCCTGGACGGCAAGACCTTGCGGGGGATTCATGGGAAAGAGATACCCGGGGTGCATCTGGTGTCAGCCTATGCTACTGGGAGCGGGGCGGTGCTGGCCCAGGCAGCCGCTCCTGGGAAGGGTCAGGAGCTGGCGGCGGCCAGAGCAGTGCTGGGTCAGGTCCCCCTGGAGGGCCGGGTAGTGGTGGCGGACGCCCTGTTGACGCAACGGGACGTGTGCCATCAGATTGTGGCCGGTGGTGGGGATTACCTGTTGCCGGTAAAAGAGAATCAGCCCGCTTTGTACCAGGACCTTGTAGGAGCATTTTCCCCCACTGGAAACTAAAGGGGTCAACGGGCCGGTAGTGTCCCCTTGGCAGGCGCGGGAATGGCGGGCTAGAGGGGCAACGCTGATGGTGGGGGTGGATGCCCCATCCAAGCGGCGTCATGGACGGCTGGAACGGCGTGAGCTGTGGGCCTTAGCTGACCCGGAGGTAAACGAGTATGCCGGTAGCGCCGGGACGATGGGAGATGCCTGGCCTCATCTGCAACAGGTGTGCCGGCTGGAGCGGCGGCGGATAGTGAAAGGCCGAAGTCAGGTGACGGTGAGCTATGCGGTGACCAGTCTCCCCCCGACCGTTGCCAGGGCGGACCGTTTGTTGCAAGTCCTTCGAGAGCACTGGCACATCGAGAACCGTCTGCATTGGGTACGCGACGTCACCTTTGACGAAGACCGTTCTCAGGTAAGAACTGCCTCTGCTCCCCAGGTGATGGCAGCGTTGCGCAATCTGACAACCACCCTGGTGCGGTGGGCGGGCCATAGCAACGTAGCCGCTGCCCTACGCCGTCACGCTGCACACCTTCCCGAAGCCCTCGCACTTATGGGCATCGACTATAACGCTGGAAAATGAAAAGGCCCTGGGGCTGGGCCGTCCGGGCCGTCCAGAGCACTGCATAACCTGCGCGAGGTCAATGTACCACCAGGAGCCTAGCCTTGGGGTATACTAAGGCCCATGGCAGGTGTGAAGCAGCTCTACGGTCTACAGGAGATCGACCTGAAGCTGGCCGAAGCGGAGACCCGCCGGGAGTCGCTCCTCAGCAAGCTCGCTGACAGATCTGAGCTCCGGGCGTCCGCCGAGAGGCTCGAACGCCTCGAGAAACGAAGCGGCGAGCTTTCCGCCCGGAGTCGAGCGTTCGAAAGACTCGTTGCAGAGGTCGATCAGACCCTCGAACGGCTGGACGAACGGCTCTATGGCGGCGGCGTAACAAACCCCCAGCAGTTGGCGGCAGCGCAAGAGGAGCGCGCTTTCACCTCCGCCCGAAAGAAAGAGGCAGAGGACCAGCTCCTGGAAACCATGATCGACCTGGAGGAGTTGGAGCCTGTCCTGGCTGAGGCGCGTGAGACCGCCGCCAGACTCCATGAGGAACGTCCGGGGCTGGAAAGCGCCTGGCGAAAGGAGGAGCGGGAAGCCGCGTCGCAGATCGAGACGCTTCGAGCCGGCAGGGAGGACCTGGCGCCGACCATGCCGGCAAACCTGCTTCCACTGTACGAATCGCTGCGAAAGAGCAAGAGCGGGCGCGCCATCGCGCTAGTCGAGCGCGGAACTTGCCAGGGATGCCGTCTGTCCCTCACGACTCAAGAAACGCAGCGGGCGCGCGGCGGACAGCAGGTCGTCCAGTGCAGCTCCTGCGGCCGAATACTGTACTCACCCTGAGGCTGTCCACGTGCGTGCGATCGGATATTTCAGGCTCGGAGAGCACGAGAACCAGTCGTCGGAATCTCTCAGGGCACGCTTCGAGGAATTCTGCCACGTCAATCTCCACCAGCCCATAGCCACCCTGGCAGTCGAGCCACAGGCCGACGACCCGGGCCTCCAGCCTCTCGTCGATCATCTCGACCACGTCGGGACTGATTTCCTGGTGGTCGTGTCGTCGGCCGCAGACTTGGGAAACAGCCTAAAGGGCGCCGTCAGGTCGCTAACTGCCCTCGACCGGCTCGGCGTCCAGGCAGTTTGCATGGAGGACGAGTACCCCAACCCTCTCCAGAACGCTATTCAGCTCTTCGGCTTCGAGGGTATGTCGGCGGACCGCAGCAGCCGAGTCAAGGAGTCGATGAGCATTCGGGCTCTGGAGGGTCGCGCCCTGGGACGGCCTCCGTACGGCTACAGGATCGGTCCGAGCGGACGGCTGGAAGTCCTTTCCAGCGAGGCCCAGGTAGTGCGCATGATCTTCCGCATGTACACACGCTACGGACTCGGGCTCAGGCTTATTGTCCAGAACCTGAACAGGCGTGGGATTACAACCAGGGGCGGAGGTAGCTGGAGCGTCGCCAGCGTCAGAGGCATCCTCAGGAACCCGGCCTACATCGGTACATACACCAGGTTGGGTATGCGCCGCCCCAACGCACACC
The DNA here is from genome assembly GCA_965261325.1 of Dehalococcoidia bacterium. Taxonomy (GTDB): domain Bacteria; phylum Chloroflexota; class Dehalococcoidia; order Lucifugimonadales; family CAJWER01. The sequence continues at coordinate 289,718 of CBDHCU010000009.1, read as the reverse complement.
AGGCCATCGTATGGTCCGAAGACTTCCGGGCAGCTCAGGAGACGGCCCGTTCCCGTCGTCCCTTTGGCAGGGTCAACAGCTCGAAACCATTCCTGATGTCAGGGCTCGCTCGCTGCGCATACTGCGGCAACGGCATGATGGGGGTGACCAGACACCGCTCATGGAAGCGGAAGGACGGTTCGAGAGCCTCCGGCACATACCGCTACTACCAGTGCCAGTCCCGGAACAACCAGAGCCGCTGCGGGTACCACACCTGGCGAGAAGCCGAGCTCGACGAGGCTGTATTGGGCGAAATCCGGTCGGCTGTCGATCTAGGCTCACCCAGTGTCGACGGCCGGAAGTTGGACCGCATCAGGGCGTCCGACATTGCCAACGCCGAGAGGCGCTTGATCGACGCCGTGAGACGCACCGCACGAGAAGAGATTACGATGCGAATGTTGGGCGAGTACCTCGCGGAGCTGGACGCGGCCCGCAAGGCTGCCTCCTCGACGCAGATCGACGCGGGCGAGGCGCTCGCCAAATGGGCAGACCTCGACTTCGCGGAGCGGCGCTCCCTCGTTGAGCAACAGGTCTCCAGGATCGTCATAGATGACGACAGGGTGGAAGTCTTACTCTAGCGCGACGCCCAGGCCCGGTGACGAGTCCCCAGGCATCTCCCCTTGGCTACCTCTATGTCAGCATTGGCAGAGACAGGGCAAGCGGACTACAATGGTCGGGCGCAAGAGGGCCGGGCAGCCGCCGTTCCGATTCGTCGGAAGGGAGGAAAGTCCGAGCACCATCGGGCGAGGATGCCCGCTAACGGCGGGGCGGGGCAACCCGACGGAAAGTGCCACAGAAACATACCGTCCCGAGCATTCGGGATAAGGGTGAAATGGCGAGGTAAGAGCTCACCGCCCCGATGGCAACATCGGGGGTCAGGGCAAACCCCATCCGGTGCAAGGCCAAATAGAGGGATACGGCGCCCGACCAGTCCCCGGGTTGGCCGCTCGACCCCGTCGGCAACGCCGGGGCTAGATAGATGGCTGCCGCCCCCGAGTACATGGGGACGAAGCCCGCCCAGGCGGGCGTAAACCCGTGTGCGAAGGGGTACAGAACTCGGCTTACAGGCCCTCTTGCGCACCGGCCCCGGCCTTCGCTTTGCGGACCTTGCATTGCGTCGGAGCACTCTGACAGCCTACCTGCGCCTATGCCTCCTGCGGTGCCGTCTGCGCGACCTATCCCCCGGGGACGCCTCCGTCGCTTCCGGCTCTTCAGGCTGTCCGGGCCTCGGGGCCGGAGCAGGTTCCTCCGCGCCAAGGGACAGGGATGAGTGGGGGAAGAACTCGATCCATGCAAACGCCGCCAGCAGGCACGCCATCCCGATGGGACCGGTGGGGTTGGCGTGGCTCATACCGAATATGAACGCAGCCAGAACCATGAGGGCCACTGGGCCCCGGGGCGCCCCCGATCTCCGTAGCGATATCGCTGCGGCAATGACTCCCACCACCCACGCTCCCGCTCCGGTGAATGAGACTACCGAGAAGTTGCCGACGATGGGATGATTCCAAAGGTCCTCTATCGCCTGCTCGACGGCGGGGAGCTGGCCTGCTGACAGGTCACGGGCGTTGGCGATCAGCACGCCGACAGCGATCCCGTCCACCGAGTCCAGCACCGTATAGGCGACCACGAAGAGCGCCAGACAGACGCGGGCGGCTTTGGCTGGGAGACCCGTCAGATCGCGCACCATGAGATACACCGCGAGCCCGACCAGGGCGATCAGGGGCGCCTGCAGCAGGTGGACGATCAGCCACTGCGTAGCAACGGGTGCGATGGTCCGGTAGCGCGTGAACGGGCCGAGCTCACCCTCAACGTCGAATGGCAGCGACTCGAAGTGCCAGACCTCCAGGAGACCGAGCGCAAGTGGCGCCCCCAAGATGACCAGCCTCGACAGCCAACCCCTGGAACCAGCGCCCTTCCCCACCGTCGACGTGGTGGTCACCTCGTCCCTCACGGTGGCCCGCGGCGGGCGCACCCTTCGTCGACATAGATCGTCGATCCTACGTTGGACACTGTAATCGCCTGCCTATACACCTTGCCGCCCAGGGCACGCTCCGCCCAATGAGTCTGGGTCGTGTGGGGCAAGGACTCCAGTCCTCTGTGGATGCCTTCTTCCAGGACTCGTCCGTCCATGGGCTCCAGGGGGTCGATCCCCAGCAGCCTCAAGATGGTGGGCATCACGTCCACGTTGCCGGACGGCGTTCCTGCACTGACTCCCGACTTGAAGCTGGGACCGCGTGCGATGAAGGCGCACCTCTGCTCGTAGCGGCTCATCGACCCGTGGTTCCCCTGCCCTGGCTCCTTGGACGTATTGAAAATGCGCCCGGGGTAACCGTCGACGTTCGGCTTCGAGTCCCAGGCAAACGACATTGCCAGGTCCGGGGCGCGTTCGCCCTCGACGCCCACGAGGCTCGCGGGCAGCGTCCCTTGGGGACAGCCCGATGCCTCCGAAGCTACTATCGGGCCGCACCAGGGCTTCGCCATCAGCCAGGCCGCCAGGCGGTCCGCCGTCTCCCCATCATGGCCTGCAACGTAGAAGAGGACGGAACCGCCGTTCGAGGCGACCATGACACCGCCCTTCTCGGCAGTAGGCGGAAAGCCCGCGGCCTCGACCAGCTTCGCTGCTTCTATGACCTCGGACGCAGTGGAGTAGCCGTGGTCCGACGCCACCAGGATGTCCGTCCGCGACAGCCGGCCCTTGCGGTCCAGCCACTCGATTAGCCGAGCGAACTGCCGGTCCGACGCCTCGAGACCGCGGTTGCCCAAGTCGGAGCCCACACCTGACTCGTGGTGGCTCGTATCGGGCTCCAGGCTCCAGAACAGCGCCACGGCCGGGTCCATCTCGTCCAGAACGCGCTCGGTAAGCACTTCCACGCCGTGGGCGAGGCGAGACTCAGCGGGAAGAGGAGCAGAGGCGGGCCACTCACCGTACCGGGCCAGGATATCGTCGTGAAGGCTGCCCGGCTCGCAGAACTCCGGGTGTATGGCCGCGCCTCCCACTTCGGCCGCGTGCGGGTTGTGCAGGAATCCGTTGCCGCTGGAGCCAGTGACGACGGAGACATACTGCTCGCCGTGAGCTGCCAGGGTCGCCGCCAGGTTCGGCGTGAGGAGCAGCTTGCCGGTCGAGGCGAACATCTCCTTGAGCTCGTCCCGGAGGGCTGGCAGAACGCGCGCGGCGTCGAAGCGCCGGTCGAGGAATTCGTTGCCGGCGAGACCGTGTCGGCCAGGGTAGCACCCCGTGGTGATGCTCGCGGCGTTGACCCTGGTGACCGTGGGAAACACGGGGTGATGGTTCGTGAAGCGCACACCGGCGGCGGCGAACGCCGACAGGTTGGGCATCAGGTCGGGCGTGACCTGGGACAACTGCAGCCCGTCGAAGACGAATAGGATCACGCGGTTCATGTCGCGACCGCCGCGTTAGTATCCAAGCGCGTAGCCGTCCCGCCTGGGATCGGCAGCGCCCTCGAACGTCCCCGCGTCGACGTTGAACTGGATGCCGTGCGCTCCGCCTACGGCCCGCGACCACGCTGGAAGGACGTTGACGGCGTGTCCCTTCGCTTCGAGCGCCAGCCGCACATGCAGCGGGAACCTCTCCTCCATGTCGACGTTTCGCTCGGTAGACACCCTGAAGCGGGGCGAGTCTATGGCCTGTTGCACGTTCATTCCGTGGTCCAGCACGTTCGTCAGGAACTGGGGAGTCGTCTGGAGTATCCCCCAGCTTCCCGGGGTGCCCATGCTCAGGAAGAACTTCCCGTCGCGGAACGTCTGGGTCGGCGCGACTACGAAATCTACGCGCTTGCCCGGCCCGATGCGGTTTGGGCTGCTCTCCTCCAGCTCGAAGTAGCTTGCCATGTTGTTCAGGAATATGCCGGTGCCTCCGACCGCTGCGCCGGACCCGAAGCCTCCGCCCAGGGTCTGCGTGACCGACACCACGTTGCCGTCCCGGTCCGCGACAGCGAAGTGAGTCGTCATCCCGCCGTCGAACTCCTGGGGACTGCCCGGGGTCAGCGCGCCAATGGGCCTGTCGGTCGCGTACCGCTCCCCGGGGACGATTGCCGCCCTGTCGGGGTCTATGCGGCCCCGCTGCTGTGCGGCGTAACCGTCGGAGAGGAGCCCCCCAAGAGGAGCCGTGACGTAGTCCGGGTCGCCGGCCCAGGTGACGCGGTCGGCGATGGACAGCTTGGCCGATTCGATGGACAGGTGCAGCGAATTGGCATCCTGGAAGCGGCGCTCGTCGGGGCCGTAGCCCTCGAGCGTCTTCAGGGTCTGAAGCACCTGGAAAGAGCTGCAGTTTGGCGGGGTTGTGTAGACCCTGTAGCCCTTGTAGTCGATGCTGATAGGGTCGCGCCATTGGGCCGAGTAGGTCTCCAGGTCCTCGTCGGTGTAGATCCCTCCCAGCTCGCGGTTGCCCTGCACGATCCGCCTTCCCAGGTCGCCGCCGTAGAAAGCCGGCTGGCCTTCCTTAGCGATTGTGCGAAGCGAATCCGCTAACTGAGGCATCTTCAGACGGTCGCCCGGCCCCGGTGGGCGGCCGCCGCCAAGAATGATCTCCGCGGACGGGAACTTGCGGAGCATGTCGGCTGTCGTGACAAAAACCTCGCTGTTGAAGTAGGTAACGGGAAAGCCGTTCGATGCGTAGTCTATCGCCTGGTCGAAGAGCGGCTCGCGGTCGAGCGAACCATACGCCTCGTGCATCGTCAGCCAGCCGGACAGGTTTCCGGGCACCATCGCGGCCAGGATTCCGCTGTCCTTCGATTCCTCCTCGAAGCGCTCGGGCTCGGCGGCGAGAGGCGCCCTGCCCGAGAAATCGATGGCCCGCACCCTGCCCTCCCTGGCCACGTGGGCGAGCGCTACCCCGATTCCTCCGACGCCCGACATGTATGGCTCGACCACGTTGAGGGTCGAGGCAGTCGCCACAACAGCGTCAAAGGCGTTGCCTCCGCGCTGCAGCACGCGTAGCCCGGCAAGTGATGCGAGTGGATGGGCCGAGGAGACCATCCCGTTGGCGCCCATGGCCACCGGGCGGGTTGCAGGGGGGAACCCGAAAGACCGCATCGCGTCCTCCTGAGGATGAACCAACTAGAACGCTAGAGCCTTGGCCGCAAATCAGTCAAGGCGCAATGCGAACGCCTTGCGCCGTTCCCGGTCATCCATCGAAGAGAGGAGGGCATCAGGCTCCCGCGCGGGTCTAGCCCAGACCCTGCCCTCGCGACGCGAGGCGCGGAGCTTGGGCCTAAGGAGACGAAGGAGCCACGTAGCAGAGGCGGCTCAGCGCCTTCGTAACTAGCTGGCAGACTCGATGCCCTGCTCTATACGGCGGGTGTAGGCCTCCTCGACCTGGAGGATGTGCTCTATCACCTGGCGCGCCGACCACTCTCCCTCCGCAGGCTCGCGGTCGAGGTCCTCGTCCGACAGGCCCACCATCATACCCTCCAGCTCGCCCCTGGCGGACTGCAGGCTCTTCAGGATGAGCTGGGCCTCGCCCTGGGCGGCCCCCAGCATCTGCAGAGTCTTGGCAAGCTGTACGGTATGCTCCACCTCGTGGGCGATGAACCTGTAGAACATGAAGCGCACGTTTACGGCGCGCTCTCCGTAGCTGGTTGGCGCCAGCATCTGCTCTTCAGTGACGGCCTGGAGCCGCTCCTGCGTCAGTCTCCGCTGTTCCCTCATCTGGACCAGAATATCGTCTACAGCAGTCATGTCCTATCCTCCCTGGTGTTATTCGAGCAGGCTTACACGCTCACTTGCGAACTCTGCTCTCTGACCAAAGTCCATCCTCTTAGGAACGTCCTTCCCCAGCCCGAAGTAGTCCTTCAGGCGCCGCTTGACCAGCCTCGCCGCCAAGGGCGAAATGTCTATGCCGACCCACTCTCTGCCAAGTTGCTCCGCCGCTATGCACGCCGTAGCACACCCGCAGAATGGATCAAGGACCAAGTCGCCCTCGTTGGTGGACGACTCGATTATCTTATGCAGCAGCTCCAGCGGCTTCTGGGTAGGGTACCCGATCCGCTCGGAAGAGTTGCCCTTGATGATGGGGACGTATATCACGTCCGACTGGACCTTGAACTCGCGATCGAAGTCGGACAGCACATCGTCGTCGTCAAGGTCGCGGGCGAGCTCCCTGGTGAGCCGCTCTATCCTTCGCAGTACGAGCTTGTCCTTCGAGTCCTTTACCGAGCCGTACAGCACTCTGTTGTCGGTCAGGTACCTGGAGTACCGCGTCCGGTACTCGGACTCGGCGCCTTTCACCGTCCGAAAGACGTAGCTGTCAGTCTTCGTGTAGCGCAGGATTGTATCGTGGTTCCGCGGGAAGTTTCTGCCGGGGTTGGACATCTTGCCGTAGTGCCAGACGATCTCATTCCGATACTGGTCCTTCCCGAACACGCAGTCCATCACGATTTTCAGGTAGTGGCTGGCGGTAGGGTCGCAGTGCAGGTAGATGCTACCCGTATCGCGCAGCAACCTCCTCATCTCGAGTAGCCTGACGGCCATCATGACCAGGTACGAATCCATGGAGCTGCCGTGCGCCTGGCCTGCTGCGTCGATCACGGCACAGAGCGCGGGCTCGCTGTCTGAGACCTCATCATACCAGGCCGGGTCCAAGTCGGACGACGACCACGTGTCCTTGAACGATGCCCCTGCCGCCGCCGAATCCATCGGAGCAGTATAGGTCTTGTTGGAATTGAAGGGAGGGTCGAGGTAGATGAGGTCGACGCTCTCCGAGTTCATCCCCCGCATGATGTCGAGGTTGTCGCCCGTCCACAGCGTGCGGTTGGCCCAGTTCGGCTTGCCCGCGGCGGTCACGCCCATCCGAACCCCAGCCGGTTGGAGGCGGCTATTCTGATCGTCGCCAGCGGAGATTGGGGCGCCGGGCGGCTCCTGCCTCGTCGAGACGCGTGTTGGGCATATCGTGAGGGGCATCGTGGAGCAGCGCGGGATTCTCCTTCGCCTCCTGAGCTATGGTGCGCATGACCTCGATGAAGTGGTCGAGCGTCTCCATCGACTCGGTCTCAGTGGGCTCGATCATCAATGCCTCCTCGACGACTAGGGGGAAGTACATGGTCGGAGGGTGGATGCCGTAATCGATGAGGCGCTTCGCCACGTCGAGGGCCGACACGCCGTACTCCCTCTTGAGGCTGCGGGCCGAGAAGACGACCTCGTGCATGCAGGTACGGTCGTACGGCAGGTCGTAGCAGTCCCTGAGCTGGCTGAGCACGTAGTTGGCGTTGATGACGGCGTCCTCGCTGATGGCCGCCACACCCTCTTTCCCCAGGGTCCTGATATAGGAGTACGCCCTCACGAGAGCGCCGAAGTTGCCCTGGAACGCGCCCATCTTGCCAATGGTCTGGGGCGGCGACGCGAGCGCGTAGCTCTCGTTTCCGTCGCCATCAAGCCTGCGTTCGACCACAGGCCTCGGCAGGAACGGCAGCAGCCTCTCGTTGGCCATGACGGCGCCCGCACCGGGACCGCCGCCGCCGTGGGGCTGCGTGAAGGTCTTGTGCAGGTTCGAGTGGACGACGTCAAAGCCCAGGTCTCCGGGCTTGACCCTACCAAGGAGCGCGTTGAGGTTCGCTCCGTCGCCGTAGAGGAGCCCTCCGGCGTCCTGCACGATGCGGATCACTTCGGTGATATGTGTGTCGAAGAGTCCGAGAGTGCTTGGCTGCGTGAGCATTAGCCCGGCAATGTCCTCACCCGCCGCGGCCCTGAGGGCATCCATGTCTGTGTTCCCGTTGCCGTCCGTGGGAATGGTGACCACGTCGTAGCCGGCCATCGCGGCCGAAGCCGGGTTTGTGCCGTGGGCGCTGTCGGGAATGAGGACGGCGGTTCGCTGGGTGTCCCCCCGCGAAAGGTGATACGCCCTGATCATGAGCATGCCGGTCAACTCGCCTTCGGCGCCCGCCATAGGCGTGAGGCTCGTTCCCGCCATGCCGGTGATCTCGGCCAGAAGCCCCTGCAACTCGTACATCAGCTTCAATGCGCCCTGCACCGTCGCGGGCGGCTGGTGGGGGTGAATCTCGGCCATGCCCGGGAGCCCGGCCATCTCGTCGTTCAGCTTGGGGTTGTACTTCATCGTACAGCTACCGAGCGGGTAGAAGTTGTGGTCGATTGAGAAGTTGAATTGGCTGATTTGCGAGAAGTACCGGACCACCTCTCCCTCGCTCACCTCCGGCATCTCGAGACCGCCGCGAAGCATATCGCCGGACGGCAATTCTTGGGCCGGAACATCGAGCGGAGGCATAGTCGTACCGACGCGGCCCGGCACGCTGCGGTCCATGAGGAGCCTGCGGCGACCGTCGTCGAGTTTTCCGCTACTCATCAGAGCTTCCGACCTCCGCGAGGGCCTTCGCCAGCCCCTCGATTTCGTCGCGGGAGTTGACCTCCGTACAGCACACGAGCATACCATTGTGGACCTGATCGCTGACGTCGAGGCCGCCGATTATGCCGTGTTCGATCAGTCTCTCGTTGATTTCCGAAGGCGGCCGGGGGCACTCGACCACGAACTCTCGGAAGAATGTGCCTTCCATCGGAATGGAGTAGCCCGGAATGTCTCTGATTAGCGACGCGGCGTAGTGGGCCTTGTGGTAGCACAGCTCGGAGACGTGACGGAGCCCCTGTCTGCCCTGCGCCGCCATGTATACCGTGGACATCAGGGCAATCAGCCCGACGGACGTGCATATGTTCGACGTAGCCGTCTCCCGTCGGATGTGCTGCTCGCGGGTCTGCATCGTCAGAACGTAGCCGGTCCTGCCCTTCGTGTCCTGTGTCCTGCCGACGATGCGCCCCGGCATCTGCCGCATGTACTTCTGCTTGCAAGCGAAGAAGCCGACATACGGCCCGCCGTAGGTGGGGGCCACTCCCAACGCCTGCCCTTCCGCCACAACGATGTCGGCGTCGTACTCGGAGGGCGGCTTGAACATCGCCAGGGAGAGGGGATCGCAGGTCACGACGAGCAGGGCGCCGATCGAGTGCGCGGCTTCGGACAGGGCCGACATATCCTCGATGTAGCCGAAGAAGTTCGGCTGCTGGACGACGAGGCACGCTGTGTCGTCCGGTAGGTCGGTCGCCTTGGGGCTCACCACGTCCATCTTCAGGCCGGGCGCCTCGACGTAGGTCTCGATGACGCTTCTCAGATGCGGCGAGACCGTATCGAGGATGGCGATACGGTCTCGCCGCGTTACCCTGGTCGCCATCAGGACGGCCTCGGCCAGGGACGTCGACCCGTCGTACATGCCGGCGTTCGCCACTTCCATTCCTGTCAGTTGACAGACCATGGACTGGAACTCGTAGTGGGCCTGGAGTGTGCCCTGGGCCACCTCCGGCTGGTACGGCGTATAGGAGGTCATGAATTCGCTGCGGCTCGCTACCTGGCGGACGATTGCCGGCACGAAGTGTCGGTATGACCCACCGCCGAGGAAGCAGGAGTACTTGCCGGGGGTGGCGTTCATCTCGGCCATGGCCTCGATCTCCCTGCGGAGCTCCAGCTCGGAGGCGGGAGGAGGCAGATCAAGGCCCGGGCTGCGGTTCTCAGGCGGTATGTCCAGGAAAAGCTCGTAGACGGAGTCGACACCGATGGCGTCCAGCATCCGCCGCCGGTCTTCGTCGGTATTGGGCGTATATGGGGAAGTGAAGGAGTTTCCGTCCATCAGGGGAGCTTGCTAGGACTCGGATGCGAGGAACGAGTCGTACTCCTCTGCGGACATAAGATCGTCCATCTCGGTGGGGTCTGCCATCTCGACCTTGAGAAGCCACCCCTCATCGAACGGCGAGTCGTTGACCAGCTCCGGGGCGTCGACCACAGCCTCGTTGCGCTCGGCAACCGTTCCGCTCACCGGGGCGATCAGGTCCGATACAGCCTTGACCGACTCGACCTCGCCGAAGGACTCGGACTGCGTCACCTCCGAGCCCGGTTCTGGGAGCTCCACGAACACGACGTCACCCAGGCTGTCTTGGGCATAGTCGGTGATGCCGAACATGGCTATCCCGTCGGCTCCAACCTGGACCCAATCGTGGTCCCTGATGTAACTGCGGTCGGCAGGGCTGGTCATCCGTTCACACTCCATGCAGGCGAAGACTCGACCCCGCCGCGATTCGACAGTATTGGTCAGCCAACGGGGGCCAAGATAGGGACCTGCCGCTCGGCGTAGAAGGGAAGCATCTCCACCTCGGCATCCACCATGCGGCCGCGAATATCCACTTGAAGGGGGGCCCCCAGACCCGAAAATTCCTCTCGAACATAGCCCATGCCTATAGCCATGTCAAGCGTGGGAGAGAAGCTTCCACTGGTAACGTGACCAACCCTTTCACCCCCGGAGTACAGTTCATGGCCGTGTCTCGCGATGCCCCGGCCCACCATCCTGAAACCGATCAGCCTGCGGGCGGGACCCTCGTGGCCAATGCGCGTGAGGGCGTCTCTGGCAATGTACTCCTCGCGGTCGAGGTGGACGAACCTGTCCAACCCAGCTTCGTAGGGATTGACGCTTACGTCGATATCGTTGCCGTGAAGAGGTAGCCCTGCCTCGAGCCGCAGCACATCCCTGGCGCCGAGGCCGCAGGGGGTGGCCCCTGCGTCGCACAGGGCCTGCCACACCCTCGGGGCGTCGGAGGATGGGACCATTAGCTCGAACCCATCCTCGCCTGTGTAGCCGGTGCGGGCCACGATGGCGCTGGCGCCCGCAATCTCCGTTTCGACCGTCCGGAACAGTCTGAGCGCCGAGACATCGTAGTCTGTCAGCGTCGACAGCATCATCTGGGCAGCAGGACCCTGGTGGGCGATCATCGCCAGGTCGCCGGTGACCGTATCGACTTCCACGCTGTCCGTCGGCCTGCGCCACCGTTCGATCCACTCCGCCACCGTGTCGGCGTTGGAGGCATTGGGCACGAGCATGTACCGCTCCTTGCCGAGGCGGTACACAATGGTGTCGTCGATGATACCTCCCTCCTCGTTGCATATGAGGCCGTACCGTGCCCTTCTTATCCTCAGCTTGGGAATGTCGGGACTGAGCACCCTGTTCAAGAGAGCGCCGGCATCCGCCCCGCGTATCACCATTCGCCCCATGTGAGAGACGTCGAACACGCCGGCCCTCGACCTGACGGCGCGGGCCTCGTCCAGGATGCTGGCGTATTGCACGGGCATGTCCCACCCGGCGAAGGGCACCATGCGCCCTCCCAGGGACACATGAAGGTCGTATAGCGGCGTGCGTCTCAGACCCATCAGGACTTCTGCACTCCCTTCGTCGTGTGGCTTTGGCTGCTGAACGCGCCAGCCGCATCCATGAAGCTTCTAATGGCGTCGATGTGCTCCTGGGGCGACCTGAGCCCGGACCTCATGGTGTTCACCGAGACGTGCGTTGCGCCGACCTCGGCCCACGCCCGGACGGACTCAGCCGGGTCGCCTCCGCGCATCGACGTCCAGCCCTCGATGCCGATCTCCTCCGCCTGTCTGCCAGCATCTGCCGCGTACCGTCGCAGGGTGTCGACTGTCCGCCGAGCCGTGTCGTCCGGCCGGCGAAGGTTGGAAATCCAGCCGTCACCCATGCGGGCAATCCTCCGGAGCACCCGGTCGTCGCCGCCGCCGAACCAGACCGGAATTGGCCGCTGAACAGGCATTGGGTTGATCCCGGCGTCCGTGACCCTGTGCCAACGGCCTTCAAAGGTGATCAACTCCCTGCTCCACAGGGCGCGCATCAGGTCGATCTGCTCCTCGGAGCGCCTCCCCCGGTTCCCGAAGTCCTGCCCGAGCGCCTCGAATTCGACCTCGTTCCATCCGATTCCGATTCCCAGTCTCAGCCGCCCGCCGCTCAGCACGTCTACCTCGGCAGCCTGCTTTGCGACCAGCACCGTCTGCCTCTGCGGCAGGATATGATGCCTGTCGCCAGGCCAATTCGCTTCGTCGCTGCCGCCAGGTAGCCGAAGAGCACGAAGGGCTCGTGGAACGCGTCCTGGTGGCTGTAGACCCCGCGCCATCCGGGGCGGCTCGCGGGATTCGCGCCCAACACGTGGTCGAATGCGAGAATGTAGTCGTACCCGAGCGACTCGGCGGCCTGCGCGTAGTCCCTCACTGCCGAGGGGTCGGAGCCGATCTCCGTCTGCGGGAAGATCGCTCCGAGCTGTATCTGTCCTGTCACGCCTCTCTGCTCCTGTGTAGATAGGGCATATTCACATTATACGACAAGGCCCAGGCGGCCTGGGGCAAAGGTCGACCTGGGTAGGTGTGGGGGGCGTGGCCCGAATGCCTGGAATCTCGGGCCGTCATTCGCACTCCGGGTAGGGTGGGTTATTACGGATGGTGGTCGGGGTGACTGGACTTGAACCAGCGACCTCGTCGTCCCGAACGACGCGCGCTACCGACTGCGCCACACCCCGACTGACTATCCATTGTAGACAGACAGGCCGGAATGAGCAAGGGTGTACCCAGATCCACCACCTAATTTGGACGGATGGCGTGACGGACTGCCTCTGAGGCTATGGCTGTGCACCTTGCCGGGGATGGGTTCCCGCCCCCGACTGCTCGGGGGCAGGCTCTTCGCGGGAATGACGGAGGTGGGGGATTTGGGGTGTACGCGTGTGCACAGGGCCTTTGCAAAGTCCGTTCGTGGTGAGCCTGTCGAACCACGATTGGGGACTTCGACAAGCTCAGGAGAGCCAAGCTCAGGGCAGGCTCCGCCCTCTCCCGTCGAGGGAGAGGGGATGGGTTCCCGATTACTCGGGAACGACGAGTGAGTTGTCGTTGGGTCCGGTTACCAAGGGGGCGAGCGGGCCGGGGATGCTGAGTCGATGGGCGCGCCGTAGGGGTCCGGTTCGTGCCAGTGCTGTTCGAGTCTTTCCCTGATTCTGCGCTCGGCGGGGGTGAGCTCCACTGGTGCGGGTTTTTCGTCCTTTTCCTCCTCGTTGTTGCGCTCCGAGCTTGGGGGCTTTTCGAGAGTGGCGGCTCTTGCGGCTCCGTCCCGGCGCCGTCTTACTTTGTTGTCCTGGCGTCCTTCGGCAGGCTCAGGACGGGGATGGGTTCCCGCCCCGTATCGAGTACGGGGCAGGCTCTCCGCGGGAATGACGGGTGAGTTGGCCTCATGCCTTTCGCCGGGTTCAGGGTGAGCGGGATGGGTTCCCGCCCCGTATCGAGTACGGGGCAGGCTCTTCGCGGGACCCCCCGCCTTCGCGGGGGCAGGCTCCAGGGTGGGGCCCTTCGGCGGGCTCAGGGTAGTGAGCAGACCGTCCGGGCCGAGGAAGCCGCCGACGCTTTCGATCGAGGCCCTGATGTCTTTGTAGTCCTTGAAGTACCCGTGGAGTGGGTGCTTTGGGTCTTTCTCGGCCCTGGCGAGGATCTCCCTGGGATTCTCGAGGGCCCGGCTGTGAATGAACTTGTACTCCTCGGGCCAGAGTATCGAGGCGGGCCATTCGTGTTTGGGTGCTTCGGCACGCTGAGTGGCCTCGGCGGGAATCCCCGACTGCTCGGGGACAGGCTCCCGGGGAGTTGGTTCGGGCTGTTCGTCGCGGACGATGTGTACGATGAGCTCCTTGGCGGCGGCGATCCTGTGGTGGCACTTGAAGCCGTCGTTCCTGTCCTGCATGACGTCGTCGAGGAACTCGATGACGGTGACGCCGTCGGCCGTCTGGGCTCGGATGAGCCTGGCCATGAGGAATTCATCTATCCCAGAGAGCACAGTGAGGAAGTCTTTCGTAAGGGTGGCCGGGGCGTTCAGGGTCACGGCCACCAGGCTCCTCTCCTCGGCGGAGCAGGGGTCGGCCGGGTCGGGGCGTCCATTGATGGAGTGGCCGCATGAGACGCCGCGGTACTTGGCAAGGAACTTGGCGGCGGCCTTGGACTTGTGCTTTTCGAGCTGCTTTGCGGCGTCGATCCTGTGGCATAGCTCAGCGCCGTCGATCCTGTCCTCCATGACGTCGAGGAAGAAGTCGACGATGCGCTTGCCGTCGTCGGTCTTCTCGCGGACGATGTCGGCGAGAGTGGGCGGCTTCCGCTCTTCTGCTGTTGTTGTGTCGGCCTGGGGACCGTAGGTATCATACATATGTTCTATTATGCATGTGGGGCGGTGGTGTGTCAAGAGGGAGATCTCACCACAGAGGACACAGAGAGCACAGAGGGAGTGAGGGTGTTTTTTCGGTCGGGTAGCGGATGCTGGCGGCGTGCGTGGGCATGGTCGGGTAGCCGACTGCACTGCGTCGCCTGTTCCAGCCGACAAGGGCAATCGGCAACACCAAGAAAGCCGCGATGCCGGAATTCCAACCCTGCCCGTCCCCCGGCAGGGCCTTTCCATTATTGAGATAGGGTCGTACCTTGCCGTTCGGCCTGAGCTTGTCGAAGGCCCCAATTGTGGTTCGACAGGCTCACCACGAACGGACTTTGGAAAGGCCCCGTCCCCCGGAGGCCGCTGCGCTACGGTCAAGCTAACAGCCTCCGCCGCAGGGTCGATCCGGAGCAGGTCCGTGCTGGCCTCCGGAGCCGACATTGGCGTCGGCGCAAACGTGGATGTCGCCATGGGAGTATAGGCTGATGTCGGCATCGGCGTGGCCATTGGCGTTTGCGTTAGGCTCGGACTGTCGGCATGGATGTATGAGGTTTGAAACCCGCCTTGCCGTCCTGCCCAATCACGACCAACCATCATTCAAAGATTTCGGACCACTAGCCGGGCTCGTCCGTCCTTCCGGGCCGGCGGCCCAAGAGCCACACGGCGAGCGAGGCTGCCGCGAACGCGGCTATAGCAAGCATCCAGCTCTCGTACCACGCTCCACCGCCACCCGTATCGACGTTAGACGCAGCCTGCAACGGCATCGGAGAGACGGTAGACGCTGCCGTCGAAATCAGTGTGGGAGCGGGCGTGCTGGTCGCCGTCGGTGTGGGGATGCTGGTCGCCGTTGGCGTGGGTATGCTGGTCGCCGTTGGCGTGGGCGTGCTGGTCGCCGTCGGTGTGGGGATGCTGGTCGCCGTCGGTGTGGGGATGCTGGTCGCCGTTGGCGTGGGCGTGCTCGTCGGCGTCGGTGTGGGCGTAAGCGTGGGCGTGGGTGTGGGCGTAAGCGTGGGCGTGGGTGTGCTGGTCGCCGTCGGCGTGGGCGTGCTGGTCGCCGTTGGCGTGGGCGTACTGGTCGCCGTCGGCGTGGGCGTACTGGTCGCCGTCGGTGTGGGCGTGCTCGTCGCCGTCGGTGTGGGCGTGCTGGTCGGCGTCGGCGTGGGCGTGCTCGTCGGCGTGGGCGTGCTCGTCGGCGTGGGTGTGTTCGTCGGCGTCGGCGTGGGCGTACTGGTCGGCGTAGGTGTGGGCGTGCTCGTCGGCGTCGGCGTGGGCGTACTGGTCGGCGTAGGTGTGGGCGTGCTCGTCGGCGTCGACGTGGTCGTACTGGTCGGCGTTGGCGTGACCGTGCTCG
Organism: Dehalococcoidia bacterium; assembly: GCA_965261325.1. GTDB lineage: Bacteria > Chloroflexota > Dehalococcoidia > Lucifugimonadales > CAJWER01. Next base: position 274,310 of record CBDHCU010000009.1, on the reverse strand, counting down.
TTGGCCTGGGTGTGGGCGTAAGCGTGGGCAAGACGATCACGATAGGCGGGGCAGGCACTCGCGTGGGCGTGCTCGTCGGCGTTGGCGTGGCTGTGCCTGTCGGCGTTGGCGTGGGCGTGCTCGTCGGCGTTGGTGTGGCCGTGCTCGTCGGCGTGGGCGTGGCCGTGCTCGTCGGCGTGGGCGTGGGCGTGCTCGTCGGCGTTGGTGTGGCCGTGCTCGTCGGCGTTGGTGTGGCCGTGCTCGTCGGCGTTGGTGTGGCCGTGCTCGTCGGCGTTGGCGTGAGCGTGCTCGTCGGCTCACGCCTCCCGACAGTGATCGTGTCGGAGTAGAGCTCGGCTCCACCTCCTCCGTAATAGGCGATTGTGAGCTCGTCGCCCCCTCTTCACCCAGACGCTGCCGTCCCCCGAGGCGGCGGCGTCCCGATCCGTGCTTGGCGTAACGCGGCCCCGAAATATGCCGGAAGTTGCGTGGGGAGCAGCGTTGTCCGTGCCGGCTACCTCGGAGAAGGCGACCCACTCGCCATCAGCATCGGACGTGCTGATCACCTTCACACGCTGACTCTCCGCCGTGTACGTGTTCACGACGTCGAAAGAGAACCTGACCACCAGCGTACTCCCCGTGTTGACAACGTAGAGCAAGAAGACGCTGCCGTCTCCCTGGTCCAGATTGCCGACCAGTTGTGGGATCCCGTTGACCTGTGCCGTCGGCGGTGGGACAAGCGCCAGGGGCGTGTTTGCAGGGGTGTCTCTGTCGAATGCGCATGCGTCGTCGAGGGCGAATACGGATGGATGCGGATCGCCTGTCGTCAGGCTCCACCGCTCATTCGCGGGCACCGCGGCAGGGATGGCCATCCAGGTTGCCGTGCAGTATCTCGACATGCTCAGGGCGGGCTCGTGGAGGTAGAACGCGACCGGCTCGTTCGGGGGCGCAGTCTCGGTGCCGTTCCCTCTCCCGTCATGGAACGCGATCTCGCCACCGCCCTCAACCGGCGTCGGTATCGGCGTGGGCGTGGGCGTCGGTATCGGCGTCGGCGTGGGCGTCGGCGTGGCTGTCGGCGTGGGTGTCGGCGTCGGTGTCGGCGTAGCCGTGGGCGTCGGTGTGGGTGTAGCCGTCGGTGTCGGCGTGGCCGTGGCTGTTGGCGTCGGCGTGGGTGTCGGCGTCGCTGTCGGCGTGGGCGTGGCTGTTGGCGTCGGCGTGGGTGTCGGCGTCGGTGTCGGCGTAGCCGTGGGCGTCGGTGTCGGCGTAGCCGTGGGTGTCGGAGTCGGAGTCGGTGTCGGCGTAGCCGTGGGCGTCGGTGTCGGCGTGGCCGTGGGAGTCGGTGTCGGCGTGGGCGTGGCTGTCGGAGTCGGTGTCGGCGTGGCCGTGGGCGTCGGTGTCGGCGTAGCCGTGGGCGTCGGTGTCGGCGTAGCCGTGGGCGTCGGTGTCGGCGTAGCCGTGGGCGTCGGTGTCGGCGTAGCCGTGGGCGTTGGCGTCGGCGTGGGTATCGGCGTGGGTGTCGGCGTGGGTATCGGCGTGGGTGTCGGCGTCGGTGTCGGCGTGGGTGTCGGCGTCGGTGTCGGCGTCGCTGTCGGCGTGGGCGTGGCTGTCGGCGTGGGCGTGGCTGGCGGCGTAGCCGTGGGCGTCGGTGTCGGCGTAGCCGTGGGCGTCGGTGGCGGTGGCGGTGTCTGTGTGGGTGTCGGCGTGGCTGTCGGCGTCGGTGTCGGCGTCGGTGTCGGCGTCGGTGTTGGCGTGGCCGTGGGTGTCGGCGTCGGTGTTGGCGTTGGCGTCGGTGTTGGCGTCGGTGTTGGTGTCGGCGTGGGCGTAGCCGTGGGCGTGGGCGTCGGTGGCGGCGTAGCCGTCGGTGTCGGTGTCGGCGTCGGTGTCGGCGTAGCCGTGGGCGTCGGTGTCGGCGTAGCCGTCGGTGTCGGTGTCGGCGTCGGTGTCGGCGTAGCCGTGGGCGTCGGTGTCGGCGTAGCCGTGGGCGTGGCCGTGGCCGTGGCCGTGGATGTCGTGTCCACTACGGTGACGTAGACCGCACGCGGCTCTCCAGCCGTAATCTTGCGGCTCGTCGAGGTCAGCGTAAGGTCGACCCGCGCATCGTCCGAGTCGTCGTCCTCAATTCCCGTAACAGTGAACGCAACCTGTTGACTGCCCATGGGAATGGCCAATACGCCGTTAGCGCCGAGTCCTGACACTGTCACGCCGTCGCCCACAACTACGACCCCCACTTCATCGTCGCGGTCCGCGGCGGGAGTGACCAACACGGTGATCGTGGTGGCAGCGCCCTCGTCGACTCGGTATGTTTCCGCATTGAAGGCCACCGTGAGTTGAGCTGCCGCCGTCGAGGCCTGGGTCGGAACGGCTGGAACCCAGGCGCTGCTGCCCTCATGATTCACGGAGCGTACCTGGGCCTCATAAAGAGTATTGGACTTCAGATCAGAAACGGGCGACCTAAGACGTGTCGGGACGCCCGATGTGACGCTGGTTGGGACATCCTCGAGCTCGACCCACGCCAATTCAGGCGTTTCCCTCTCCCTGTAACGCACGTCGTATGCCGTAATCGACGGGACACCCTCCGGCGGCGTCGGCTCGGGCCAGCGTAAGGCCAGCTTGCTCTCGGGGCTGTCGGCCCTATCTGGTCCGAAGGAGAAGTCACCTGCAGGCGCGGGAGGAGGCTCATCGACGTCTGCCACGGAGATTGTTACTGTGATCGTGTCCGAAGCAGAGAGTGAGTCGGTGACAGTGACCATTAGCGTGTGCGTCGCCGTGGACTCGTGGTCGAGTCCATGGCGAGATGCGAGGCTGATCTGGCCCGTCCCGGAGTCGATGAAGAATGGGCTGTCGTCCGTGGCAAAGACCCTGTATCGAAGCGTGTCGCCAGAATCGCTGTCAGTCGCCGACACGGGGGAGCCGACCAGAGACCCGCCGGCAGCGTCCTCTGGGATTGTGCGTTCGGCCGTCTCGCCCTCGTCGAACGTCGGGGCTGCGTTGAGACTGAGAGTGGTCGCACTTCTAGGCTGGGTAGGCTCACCGGCGCCGAGGCGATTGGTTGCGGATACTCTGTAGAACCTGGTGGTAGCCGGCTGTATCGAGTCATCGCTGTATGTCGTCGAGGACGTGGTGAACCGGTTGGCCTGCGGCCAGACCTCGCCGTCCTCCGACCACTCGATAACGTACCCCGTAATCGGTGTGCCTCCATCCGATGAAGGCGCCCCCCATCCTATGTTGATCCGACGTGGGCCCGCTGCCTCCACAGTCAGATCCAAAGGAAATCCCGGGGCGGACACGGTGTCCCTCACGGTAATCTGAACGGCCGACGGCTGTCCGATAGTAATCTTGCCGCTTGACGTGAGGCTGAGAGACAGCTGGACTGACGCGTCGTCCGAGTCGGCATCCTCGATCCCTGAGATGGTGAATGTCGCCCGGGCCTGGCCGCGCGAAAAGGCGAGGACTCCGCCTGCAGCGAGTCCCGACACGCTGGCCCCGCTGCCTGACGCGGTTACGGTGACATTGTCATCGCGGTCCGCATCCGGTGTGACAAGCACGACGACCATCGTGGTGGCGCCCTCGTCGACGTCATATGAGCCCGCACTGAACGCTACGGTCAGCTGCGCCACAGCCGTGGTGGCTTGTACTGGAGTCTCCGGCGCCCACGCACTGCTGCGGGACCCGCTTACAGAACGCACCTGGGCCTCATATGTCGTGTTCGACTTCAGGCCCGTGATTGTTGCGCCGATGCGCGCAGGGGTCTCTTCGCTGACGCTGGTTGCCACGTCCTCAAGCTCGGTCCAGTCCTCGTCAGGCATCGACACCTCCCTGTACCTCACGTCGTAGCCCGTAATCGCCTGGGCGCCCTCAGACAGGGTTGGCTCGTGCCAGCGCACCGTGAGCCTGCTTTCGGGGCTGTCACTGCTATCTGCGCCGAAAGAGAATCCACTTGTGGGAGCTGGCGGCGGATCTGGGGCCATCTCCTCGGTGACGGCAATCGTGATGGTGATGGTATCCATTGCCGCCAGGAAGTCGGCAACGGTGACCGTGAACGTGTATGTCGGTGTCGACTCGCGATCCAGGTCGTGCTGTGCCGCCAACCTGATCTGGCCTGTCTCGGCGTCTATGGAGAATGGGACATCGTCGGCGCTCGCGAGTGTGTATCGGAGTACGTCGCCAGCATCAGCGTCAGTTGCCGTGACAGGCGAGCCGACCTGGGCTCCCCCGGCCGCACTCTCGGGAACCGAGCGCTCGGCCGTCTCACCCTCGTCGAACGATGGGGATGTGTTTGGCCCGATGGCGAGCCGGAAGACATCGGAGGCGGGGCCCTGGTTTCCCGCATCATCGGTGGCCTTGGCGGTGAACGCATGCACGCCTGGCGAGAGCTGAGGCACGTCGAAACGCCATCGGCCCCTCGAGTCGGCATCGATGGAGCCTATGTTGGCGTCCCCATCGAAGAACGTGACAACCGCATAAGAAATGGTCGTGCCCCTCAGTATTGGAGTGGTGTCATTTGTGGCAGGGTCCATCTGTGGGCCATGGTCATCCTCGTAGCTGCTGATGACAGGCTTGGGCGGCGGCTCGGTATCGACTATGGCGGTAAGGAATTCGGAGCGTCGGCCGACGTTGCCCGCAGCGTCTGTGGCCGCGGCAGTAAACCTGTAGTACCCGTCCTCGAGCTCAGTGGTGACGAAGCTCCAGGCGCCGGTTTCATCCGCACTCGCAGACCCGAAACTCGCGCCGTCGCCGAAGACCTCGATGTCACTCTGAGCTTCCGCCCTGCCCGTCAATGTCAGTGTTACGTCGTTGGTGGTGTTGTCATTGAGCAGCCCCGTATCGTCATCGAACCGGACTATGACGGGCTTGTCAGGGGCAGTGGTGTCGATGGTCAGGGTAAAGGGGTCGGAACGGTCGCTGACATTGCCCTCGTCATCGGCGGCCGTTGCGGTGAGACTGTGGGGGCCATCAGGCAGCGGGTGCTGGAGGGCGAGGCTCCAGGCGCCGTCAGCATCGGAGTTCGTATCGCCTAGTACGCTGTTGCCCCTGTAGGCTCGAACCCCCAAGTTGGCCCCCGCCGTGCCGAACAGAATCGGCAGGTTATCACTGGTAATGCGGTCACCCTTTATACCGGTGTCATCCTCGAAGCTTATGATAACTGGACTCGCCGGCGTGGTGGATTGCGCATGAGCAGCGGGACCGTAACGCCATGCCCAAACAAGGAAACCGGCAGCCACTACAATTGGCAGAGTTGTGGCCAGACCTAGGATGAGAGGCGCCCGCATGGGGGAGTCGGACACAACCCCATGCCTTGATGCCGGTAGATTGCCCGCAGCACCTCCTGACATCTGCTTCCAGCAGGCGCCAAGTAGTGTAATTATGTACATCTATTGCTCGTCTAGTCTTCATACGCTCTACACTACAATCCTGTCAACTAGAGCATCTGTGCTTTCGGACAAGTCACTGGCGTACGTGAAGCCAGGAAGCTTCATGTAGATGCGAACACAACACGAAAGTCCGCAGGTGATCGGACGGACGGTATGCACACGTAGGGTCACTTGGAGTCCGCGACACTCAAAAAACGTAGGATTGTCGCCAAGCGCTGCCCCCGGTACGGCGAACTTATACCAATTCATTTTGAGCGCGCCGTAAAGCCGTCATTCCCGCGAAGAGCCTGCCCCGTATCGCGATACGGGGCGGGAACCCACTCCCTGGCCGCACATATACGGCGGCATCACGGTGACTTGGTATTAAACGAGTACAGGCACTGGCGCACGGGCCGTGGTACCGGCTATACTTGACGGCAACAGTTCCCGGAGGGTGGATATTGGCGTTCGTCACAATGCGCGAGGGTGAGGGTGGAGAGCAGCTCCTCAAGAGGTTCCAGACGTCGATGCAGCGGTCTGGCGTGCTGCGTGAGCTGAGGAACCGCCGGTTCTTCCGGTCCAAGGGCGAGCAGACCCGCTTGGACAAGGCCCGGAGCCTTCGCCGCATTCGCCGTCGCAGGAACCGACCGTAGAGGACAATTCGAGACTGCCCTAACGGAGACTGCGAGTCGAGGGCATCCCCTCAATCGTCTCGGTCCTTCGAGTTAGCCCCGCGGAATGACTGGCAGGGTCAGGTGCGACGTCCTACCCCTATCCTTGTATATGGTCTGCCGGGCGATTGCCATGTCTGCGTCGAGTCCGGGCTGTGAGCCGGTGTTCTGGTTGCGCTCGTAGCGAGGGAAGTTGCTGCTGGACACCTCCAGGCGGATCGTGTGGCCCGCCTTGAACAAATTCCCCGTGTCCCACATATCCACGCTGATTTCGTAGACCTCGCCGGGCTCCATCAGCACAGGCTCCTCGATTGACTCCCTGAACCTGGCCCGAGCGATCCCCTCAGTCAGCATCACTGCCTTGCCGTCGGCGTGAACGTCCGACAGCGTACCGGTGAAATCCGTGTCCGGTGCGCTCGACGAGACGAGGAGCGTCAGCGTCACGGGCCCGACGACCTCCAGGTCCGCCTCCAGGGGCCCGTAGTCGTAGACCAGCACGTCGTCCCGCCTCTGTGCGGGGCGACGGTCCGCCGGCCCCCCCATCTCGATCATCATGAACTGGCCCCCGATCGTGGGGACCGGGTCGTTCGGGTCGTACGTGAACTCGTCGGGCGGCCCGTCCCCAGGCGGCTCGTCGCTCAGCCTCCCGTCGCCGTAGATCGAGTTGGCGCCCCGGTTCGACTGCAGGTAGAAGTCGCGGTATTCGACGTCCTCCAGGGGCCAGGTATCGCCGGTGCGCCACCTGTTCGCGCCCATCACGAACACACGAACTTTGGGCTCGTTGTCCATGCCGTTGTCGATGCCCCTGAGCCGGCGGTCGTTCCACCTTATCTGCTCGTCGACAATGTCCACGAAGGCGTTTCCGCCGAAGTCGACACTCCCGAATCGCTCGCTGGAGCCGATGTTGCGGTGGCTCCACGGCCCAATGAGCAGCTTCGTGAGCCGTCTGGCCTCCTCGGTCCTGGCCCCGGCCGTCCAGCCCTGGAAGAGCCTGCACGTCTCGTGGACCAGGTTGTCGTACCAGCCGGTAATCAAGTAAGCGGGAATGGCGACTTCACCGTACTTATCCCTCATCGAGTAGGACTTCCAGAAGTCGTCGAAAGTATGGTGGCGGACCACCTCGCGGTAGAACTCCAGGTCGACGATGTCGTCCACTGCCGACACCAGCGGCAGGCGGCTGTAGATCTCGTCCCAGTCCATCAGGGCTGTGGACGACCTCTTGTTCGTCCGGCCGGCCATGTTGATGAAGAACTGGGCCACGTGCTGCTGCAACACGCCGTCGAAACGCTGGTGGCCGAAGTTGTCCTGCTGGGACGCTATTGGAGTGATGGCCTTGAGATACTTGCTGCGCCGCGTCGCGGGCTGGTGCTGGGTGAAGCCGACGTACGAGATTCCGTACATCCCTACACTGCCGTCGCACCACGGCTGCTCGCCAATCCACTCTATGGTGTCGTGGCCGTCGTCCGCTTCGTGTATGTACGGCTCCCATGCGCCGTCCGAGTCGTTGCGGCCGCGGCAGTCCTGCATGACGCACGCGTACCCCGCCTCGACGAAGCGCTCGGTCCACTCGACATAGCGCTCCTGCTGCTTGTCGTAAATGGTCCTGACGAGGAGCACAGCAAACGGCCCGGCCCCAGGCGGCGTGTAAACGTCGGCAGACAGGAGGACGCCGTCCCTCATGGGAATCTTGACGTCCAGGCGGATACTGATCGGCTGTCCAGTGGGGCTCACGGCTTTACCTCCCGCGGTGCGCGGATTCTATCGCGCAAGCCCAGCAACCTCAATGCCGCGTATGGCCGGTAAACCAGTCACTTGCCGGGGGTAGCGGTGGCTGCACGTCGTTCAACGGTACCACTCCGCCTGTACGGAGTAGAGCCTGGCGTAGGCGCCGTTCAGGGCCATGAGCTCTTCGTGGGTGCCCTGCTCGACGATCCGGCCGCCCTCCAGGAATACGATGCGGTCGGCGAGCCGGGCTGATCCGAGTCGATGGGAGATCAGCAGGACCGACTTGCCCTCGGACATGTCCCGGAACCTCCTGTAGACCTCCACCTCGGCCTTCGCGTCGAGCGCGGCCGTCGGCTCGTCCAGCACCAGCACGGATGCCTCGCGGAAGTATGCGCGGGCGCTCGCCAGCCGCTGCCACTGGCCCGCCGAGATGTCCTGGCCATCCTCGTCGAACGACCTCCCCAGCATCGTGTCGTAGCCCATCGGCAGCGCCCCCACAAACCCGGCTGCGCCGCTCTTGACCGCGGCCGACTTGACCGCCGGCCGCTCGCTCATACGCGGCAGGTCGCCGAATCCGATGTTCTCCCTCGCGGTCAGCTCGAACCGGAAGTAGTCCTGAAACACGGCGGCGACGCGGCTACGCCAGTCCGCCGGGTCGATGTCGCGCAGGTCGATGCCCCCTACCCTGATGCTCCCCGAGGTCGGACGGTACAGCCCTAGCAGCAGCCGCGCCAGGGTGGACTTGCCCGCTCCGTTCCTTCCCACCAGCGCGACCCGCTCGCCGGGCGCGATGGTCAGGTCCAGCTCATCCAGCACCATTGTCCCTGTGCCCGGATAGGCGAACGACAGCCCGGAGAAGCCGATCTCAGGGGTGTCATGCGGTGCCGTTGGCGGCCGCACCACCGCCTCCCCTTCCCTGCCTTCGAGTGCGACGCTTTGAGGTGGAGCGTCCAGCAGGTCTGGGTCCGAGATCTCCAGGTAGTCGATCAGGTCGGCCAGGTACCTGAAATCAGCGTTGAGGGTCATCAAGTAGAAGCCTATCCACGACATGGAGTAGCGAAACCGCTCCGCCGCAGATAGGTACGCGGCAAAGCTGCCGACGGTAAGGCTGCCGCGCAGGATCATCAGGCAAACGCCGCCTATCACCGCGCCATAGGCGATCTGGTCGGTCATGCTCGCCAGGCTGGCGAATCCAGCGTGCTCGCGGGACAGCTTGTACCTATCCCATCGAAGACGCGACGAAAGCTGCTGTCTCCTGTCGCGCAGGTATTCACCCAGCCCGAACAGGCGCACCTCTGCTGCGGCGTTCTTCTTCGTCATCAGGTCGCTCAGGTAAGTAAGTACCCGATCCGACTGGGTCTGGGCGCGGATCAGAATCCAGACCTTCCTGTCGAGCCCAAGGGTCACGTAGTGAAATGGAACGAGCCCGACCAGTAGCACCAGCGGGAAGACCAAATGCGCAGTGGCGAGGAACAGGAGTATGCCAAACCCCGTCACCAGGAGCGATGGAAACCTGAAGAGTGCATTGAGGCTGGTGAAGAGCCGGCTGTCCAGGGCCTGACGAGCCCGGTGCAGCTGATCGTACAGATCAGGCCGCTCGAACGCAGCCAATGAAAGGGACCCGGCTCGTCGCAGGAGCTGTTCTTCCACCCGTGCCGTGATTCGATCTTCGATCTCGTTGGCGAGCCAGTCCCTCACTTCTCCGAGTACGTTCTCGACCAAGTAGACGCCCAGAAGGGCCCCAGCCCATATCAGGGCGATAGCCAGCTCGCCCTCGCCTCTTATGAGGTCGACCGCGCTGTCTACCAGCCCCCGCAGTACGAGCACGGCCGCCACGGGAACAAGGCCCGACACGAGCGAAAATACCCCAATGGATACGAGATCCCATGGCGCGAGCCTCCAAAGGAGGCCGATCAGCTTTGGCAGATACCGCCAGCGGCCTGCAATGGAGTCTATCGATGTGACTGCCTTACGTGACTGAGGGCTGATCATCTGTACCACTCCGCCTGTATCGTGAACAGCTTGGAGTAAGCTCCACCAGCCTCGACGAGCTCGTCATGCGTGCCATGCTCGACTATCACTCCGTCCTTCAGGAACACGACCCTGTCGGCTAAACGCGCCGAGCCCAGCCGATGGGATATGAGCAGGACCGACTTGTTGCTCGAGAGCTCGAGGAACTGGCGGTAGACCTCCACCTCAGCTAGGGCATCGAGCGCGGAGGTCGGCTCGTCCAGGACGAGAAGCTCTGCGTTCCTCAGGTAAAGGCGCGCTATGGCGAGTGATTGCCACTCCCCCCTGGAAAGGTCCTGGCCACCCTCGAACTCCCTGCCGAGAAGCGTCTCGTAGCCATGTGGCAGGGCCTCGATCACGGCGTGGGCACCGCTCCGGACCGCAGCATCCCGTATCGCCCCGGTGTTCTCCATCTCCCCTATCCGGCCCATCCCGATGTTCTCTCGCGCGGTGAACGCATACGTCATGTAGTCCTAGAAGACTGCGCCGGCCCGGTCTCTCCACGACGCGAGGTCGATCTCTCTAAGGTCGATGCCGTCTACGGTCACGACTCCTCCGGTAGGCTGGTACAGCCCCAGCAGGATCTTGGTGAGCGTCGTCTTACCCGCGCCGTTCTCGCCGACCAGCGCCACCGTCTCGCCGGGGCGAATCTCCATGTCGATGGACGACAGGACGGGTGCGGTCCCACCGGGATAAGTGAAGGACATGTTACGGAGCGCGACGCCCTCGCGGATGCTTGTTCGCGCCTTAGCGCCCCCTTGTCGATCGGTCTGTCCGAGAGCTAGGAACTCAGGAAGGTACGACAGCCTGACCCCGAACTCCTGCAGGGAATGGACCTGCCAATGGAGATCGGAGACCCTGCCTATGTACGTCCAGGTGATGTAGACATAGGCGACGACCGCACCGGCCGTCACGACTCCCTCGTTCGCCGCCCAGACCAGCGAGACCAGCACGATCCCGAACAAGGCGACAGCTGCCAGCGAGGACGGAATGATGAGGGACAGGTTCTTCAGACGCAGAGCGGTCTTCTCTCTCAGCATCGCGTCCGTCGTGCTGCGCCATGAGGCTATCAGGTGTGCAGCCAGGCCGAACAGCCGCACCTCGGGCGCCGGGCTGCGCTCCATCAACAGCTTGCGCCAATACTCCTGTCTCCTGCGTGCCGTCGTCTGCGACCTGTTTACGTCCACGGATCGCTTGACGCGGATCCCGTGAGACAGAAGCAGGACTGCGCTGACCGCCAGCATGGCCACCGGTACGCTCCAGTGGACAGCCGCAAGGGCAAACAATATGCCAGCTGCCTGGAACGCTGTCACAAGCACGTTCTGTACGGACAGCATCTGCCAGCTCTGCTCTATCTCGTTCATCGGTCCCCTGTCCTCCATGACGCGTTGGAGCCCGTCGTAGTAGCGCGGGTACTCGAACCACTCTAGCCTGAGGCTCATGGCCTTTCCGTACAGGAGGTCTTCCAGCCTCGCCATGCTGTGCAGCCCCAGCTTCTTCGCGAGGAACAGGAACGGGGCGTCCATCTGAATCAGGCCGTCGACAGCCCTCACTGCGAGCAGAAGGGCCAGCCAGGGAAGCACGGGCCCCAGAAGCTCTATGACCGAAGCTTCATCCGGGCTAGGCCCTGCCGTTCCGGCAATCGCGTCGATCAGCCCGCTGGTCGCCCGCACGATCAATGTGGGCGTCACAACCGCGACAAGTGCGGACGCCGCCATGAACAAGGTAAACGGCGGCCACGGCGCTACGAACGTGCGGTACGAGAAGACAGCAAGCGCCCACATACTGCCTAGAGCTTCGATCCACCGCTTCATCATTAGCGAGCCGCCGCCAAGTGTGAGAATGAACGAAACCCCAATTGTAGCAAAGGGCCGCCAGGACTACCGGCTTGGGTGGCTCGCGAAAAGCCCGGCAGGGATGAAGCTCTCGGTCTCCGTCGAGTGCGCGTGGTCGAGGCCTAGGGTCGTGACGACGCCCATGGCCGTGTAGTGCCTGCCCTCACCGCTCGCACCGCTCTTGTTGCCGCCGCTGTGACCGCGCAGCCACTCAGCACCGAGGACTCGCTGGCCCTTCCATACGCCTCCGGTGGCGACCAGGTGGCCGAAGCGCGCCAGGTCGGAGGCGCTCATGATGACCCAGCCCGGGGCGCTGCGCACTGCATGCCCGCCAATCTCGTACGGCGGGTCCAGGTACGTGTAGGCGTCGGGAATCGTTGGGTAGAGGTACTTCTGGTCCTTGATCCAGCCGCCCGCGGGCCATTGCCAGCGGTCGGCCGGGACGCCGATCTCCCCGAAGAGCCGCTCGTCGAGGACGTCCTTCAGGTCGCGCACCCACAGGGCTGTCAGGGCCTGGCCGAGCCGCCAGTAGCCCGCGCTGCTGTAGATGGCCTGTGTTCCCGGCTCGACGTGGGAGTAGCAGTCGTAGAACGGGTCGCCGGTCCACCTGGCCCATTCGGGTATGCCGGGGACCGCGTCGGCATCCTCGAGGCCATGCCGTTTCTCGCTCCATCGTATGCCAAGCTCGATGGCGAAGCCGCCGTAGTGCTCGCTCTTCTCGCGGGAGCCTAGCAGGTGACGCCAGGTCAGATTCCGGTGATGGCCCGCGTTCATGAGCTTGTGCGGGTGGGACAACTCGCCCTCGCCGGTCCACGTCTCATGGATCGGCGCGTCCGGGTCGACGAGCCCGTCCTCCACCGCAAAGCCGAAAGCTGCCCATGCAAATGCCTTGCCCGTCGAGGCCGTTTGGGCGCGGTAGTGCCGATCGCCCCAGGACTTGATCAGGTATCCGCTGCGAGTCAAGACCGCTCCCCATCTGCCATTGCTATGGTCCTCTCCACCGAATGCGGCCTCGCGAACGTTAAGGCCATCCAGGAACCGCCGAAAGCCGCCGGGGTCGAGCCCTGCCTCCTCGGGGGAAATCTCCACCCAATCGTCATCGGGGAACGTGACCCAATCCGGGACCGTTGGTGGCTGGTGCATTGGATTCTCCCTTCATTCGAGAAGTCGCGTGGAGTAATGAGCTTGGGAACTAATACCAATTCATTTTGAGCGCCGTAAAGCCGTCATTCCCGCGAAGAGCCTGCCCCGTACTCGATACGGGGCGGGAACCCACTCCCTGGCCGCACATATACGGCGGCATCACGGTGACTTGGTATAAGGACGGCATGTCCGGTGGCCGCCTGAGAATGCACGTCGACCCTATGACCCCCTCAGTGTCAGCGAATCATAACAGCCTACCCGAACATACGGTTAGGGATGCCTGCGGTGATAGGGCCTTGGAGCATCCCCATTCAAATGGACGTGCTGACGGCCGCAGGGCCTTTTCATTTTCCAGCGTTATAGTCGATGCCCATAAGTGCGAGGGCTTCGGGAAGGTGTGCAGCGTGACGGCGTAGGGCAGCGGCTACGTTGCTATGGCCCGCCCACCGCACCAGGGTGGTTGTCAGATTGCGCAACGCTGCCATCACCTGGGGAGCAGAGGCAGTTCTTACCTGAGAACGGTCTTCGTCAAAGGTGACGTCGCGTACCCAATGCAGACGGTTCTCGATGTGCCAGTGCTCTCGAAGGACTTGCAACAAACGGTCCGCCCTGGCAACGGTCGGGGGGAGACTGGTCACCGCATAGCTCACCGTCACCTGACTTCGGCCTTTCACTATCCGCCGCCGCTCCAGCCGGCACACCTGTTGCAGATGAGGCCAGGCATCTCCCATCGTCCCGGCGCTACCGGCATACTCGTTTACCTCCGGGTCAGCTAAGGCCCACAGCTCACGCCGTTCCAGCCGTCCATGACGCCGCTTGGATGGGGCATCCACCCCCACCATCAGCGTTGCCCCTCTAGCCCGCCATTCCCGCGCCTGCCAAGGGGACACTACCGGCCCGTTGACCCCTTTAGTTTCCAGTGGGGGAAAATGCTCCTACAAGGTCCTGGTACAAAGCGGGCTGATTCTCTTTTACCGGCAACAGGTAATCCCCACCACCGGCCACAATCTGATGGCACACGTCCCGTTGCGTCAACAGGGCGTCCGCCACCACTACCCGGCCCTCCAGGGGGACCTGACCCAGCACTGCTCTGGCCGCCGCCAGCTCCTGACCCTTCCCAGGAGCGGCTGCCTGGGCCAGCACCGCCCCGCTCCCAGTAGCATAGGCTGACACCAGATGCACCCCGGGTATCTCTTTCCCATGAATCCCCCGCAAGGTCTTGCCGTCCAGGGATAGCACCTCCCCTGGCTCTACTCCGCTATCGATCAGCCACTCGCCCAAGACTGCCTCGAATGCAGCCACATCCAACTCTTTGAACACCCGATGGAAGGTGGCTACACAGGGCGTCTTCCCAGGCCTGAACCCCAGGATCTGCCCTGTGCCAGCCCCGTGATCCCGCCCCCATTGGGCTATGGCATACAGGCTGCGGGCGCCGCACAGCATCGCGCAAACGGCCAGACTCAGAATCGCTCCCAATGGATGACGACGGCCCTGACTGCTCCGGTGGTCAGGCACCGTATCCAATGCTTCTGTTAACTCCATGATCATCACCTCTCACTCTCTCTGGCATAAAGTCTAAAACTTGTTCCAGAAAATGAAAAGGCCCTGCTGGCGGCCGCCGGTCTGATTGACCTGTCGGCGCTGCATCGGATAGCCTAGAGGCGTTCCGCCGCCAATCCAGATAGGACCGTGTGTTGACATGGATGAGCTGGATCATCAAATACTGGATCATCAAATAGAGGTACGACACCTCTGGAAGGTGTTCGGCGTCAGTCCCGAGAGAGCCTTGGATCCAAGCCTGTCTTCCAAGAGCAGGGCCGAGATCCAAGAGGAACTTGGGTTGATCGTCGCGCTCCGGGACGTATCGTTCAAGGTCAGGCGGGGCGAGGTCTTCGTCGTCATGGGCCTCTCTGGCAGCGGGAAGTCGACGCTGGTGCGGTGCCTGATCAGGCTCATCGAACCCACCAACGGGGGGATCCGCTTCGATGGCGAGGACATTCTTGGCTACACGCCAAACGAGCTTATCCAGTTCCGGCGCCAGAGGGTGGCGATGGTCTTCCAGCACTATGGACTGCTCCCCCACCGCCGCGTGATGGACAACGTCGCCTACGGACTGGAGATACGGGGCCTCGAACGAGAGGCCAGGTACGAGGCGGCCTCGGAGGTGATCGAGAGGGTTGGGCTCAAGGGTTGGGAGGACTACTTTCCGAGCGAGATGAGCGGGGGCATGCAGCAGCGCGTTGGGCTTGCCCGCGCGCTCGCCGTCGATCCGGAAGTCCTGCTGATGGACGAGCCATTCAGCGGTCTCGATCCCCTCATCAGGCGCGAGATGCAGGACGATCTGATCTCGCTGGAGACCGAGCTTCACAAGACGATTGTGTTCATTACTCACGATCTCAATGAGGCCCTGAAGGTCGGCGACCGCATTGCGATTATGCGGGACGGGGAGATCGTGCAGCAGGGCTCGCCCGAGGAAATCGTCACTATGCCGGCCGACGATTACGTGACCCAGTTCGTCAGGGACGTATCCAGGGCGAAGGTCATACAGGCAGGGGCGATCATGCAGGAGCCGAATGCGGTGGCCCATGAGTCGCAGGGCCCTGTCGCAGCCCTGCACGCGATGCAGAGCTGCAACACCGACCGCGTGTTCCTGCTTGGCGGGGACAGGGTCCTGAGAGGAGTGCTGACCGAGGACCGGGCGGCGGCCCTGGACCGCCAGCGCGTCACCACGCTGGCGGAGGCACAAGCCGAGTCGGTCACGACTGCCAGCCCCGACGATTACATTGAAGACATCATACCGACGGCGGCACGGACGGAGTACCCGATACCCGTGGTCGACGAACAGAGACGCCTGTTGGGAGAGGTCCGTCGAGGATCCCTGTTAGCATGTATAGTTGAAGGCGGGGCGGGCGATGTCAGCGCGAACATCGATGGGGAGACAGGTCGATGGCAGGAGTAGACCAATCCACTTCCGGGCTAGCCGGCTCAAGTAGACGACCGTCGAAGGTGATCCTGGAAGCCCTCCAGGAGAGGTTCGGCGGCCTGCTGTGGTATGCGGGCAGCGCGATTGCGCTGTTCGTGTGCCTCGTCGTGTGCCTGGTCCAGTGGGGTCCCGGCATGGACTTCCCCGCCGAATGGGGTAAGCCGATCGGGAACAAGGTGGACGACTGGATCCTGTGGCTTACCGTCGAAGGCTCCTGGCTCTTCGACGGCATCAAGAACGTCATAACCAAGGTGCTCATTACAATCGAGGACCTCCTGCTATGGCTCCCATGGCCGGTGGTCATACTGGCAGTCGCCCTGACCGCGTGGAAGCTGTCCGGCCGCACCATGGCCATATTCTCGACCGTAGCCCTGGTTCTCGTCGGGATGATGGGCAGGCTGCCGGGAGGCATCAATACGCTCTGGGAGGGTTCGATGGAGACGCTGGCACTCATCGTGGTGTCGGTGGCGATATCCCTCCTGATCGGGGTGCCGCTGGGCATAGTTGCCTCCCGCAGCTCCCCGGTGGACTCCCTCATACGTCCCATACTGGATGGAATGCAGACCATGCCAAGCTTCGTGTACCTGGTGCCTGGCATCCTGTTCTTCGGTCTCGGCAACGTGCCGGCTGTCATGGCGACGGTGATTTACGCGGTGCCGCCGGCCATTCGACTGACGAACCTGGGAATCCGCCAGGTCTCTGCAGAAACGGTCGAGTCGGCGAGGTCGTTCGGCACGACGCCTCTCCAACTGCTTACAAAGGTACAGATCCCGCTGGCGCTGCCGACCATCATGGCTGGAATCAACCAGACCACTATGATGGCTCTGGCGATGGTGGTCGTGGCTTCGCTGGTCGGCTCAGGCGGCCTTGGCGAAGCTGTGCTGCGGGCCCTTGGCAGGCAGGAGGCCGGGAACAGCGCGATCGCAGGCCTGTCCATCGTGGCGATGGCGATCATCATCGACCGTATCACCCAGGCGGTCGCAAGGAAGCGGCAGCGCGTGCTGATAGGAGACTAGCGCACGGTCTCAACCATGATGTGTATGCCGGGTTAGAGAGTAAACAATGAAAGGAGGATCTAAGAAATATCTAGATGTCTCAGCCAAGACTCACAGGAATTGGAGAACCAGTCAACACGAGACCATGGACGGCTCGATAGGCGGGAAAGGGTAGTGATCGTCACGACGCGGACCCGACATAGAGAATCCGGCCTTCACTAGAGGCAAGTCCGCGCAGAGATTTCAGACAGAAAGGAAAAGGTAGAAGCATGAGAACCATAAGATACTTAGGATTGATCGGCTTGCTGCTGGCGCTCGTCGGAATGGGGGCGTTGGCCTGCTCGTCGGACTCGGCCCCGGCACTGGATGAAGCCCAGCTTCGCAGCATCGTCGAGGACGCGGTAGCGAAGTCTGCTCCAGAGCCTCAACCACAGGTTTCCGCCCAGGAGATCAAGACCATGGTGGAAGCCTCCATGATGGACATGGCCAGCTCCCAGGTTTCCGCCCAGGAGATCAAGGCCATGGTGGAAGCCTCCATGATGAATATGACCAGCTCCCAGGTCTCGGCTCAAGAGATACAGCGGATGGTGGAGAGTGCGGTCGCGTCCGCCGCTGGGGAGGGCGCATCCACACAAGAGCTTCAGGCGTTGGTGCAGAGCGCCGTTATGGCCATCACTGCGGATGCGGTTACTAACGCCGATGTCCAGGCCGCGATCTCCAGGGCGGTCATGGAGGCCCAGGACGGCATGGTCACCAGCGGCGAGATACAGTCGATGGTGGAAATGGCGGTATCGAATGCCGCCATGGAAGGCGCGTCCGCGGCAGAGATACAGTCGATGGTGGAGAGTGCTGTCAGCTCCGTCGCATCGGGCGCTGTAACGAGTGAGGATGTTGCAGCCGCCGTCTCCAAGGCGGTCATGGAAGCCCAGGCGGGCATGGTCACCGGCGATGACGTAAAGGCCGCCATCTCCTCTGCGGTCATGCAGGCTGCCGAGAACTCCCTCACTGCGGATGAGATAGAGCAGATAGTATCGAAGGCGCTGGATGATCGCGCAATGATGGGAGAGGCGCCCAGGGAGACCATCGTCTTCTCAGACCTCAACTGGACGAGCGCGCAGGTACAGAACCGGGTCGCACAGTACATCGTGGAACACGGGTACGGCTATCCCACTGACGTCATATTCGGTGGCACGCTGCCCAACTTCCAGGGTCTGCAGAAGGGGGACATTCACGTAACGCTCGAGATATGGCTGCCCAACCAGTCCATAGGCTGGGAGAAGGCGGTCGAAATCGGCGACGTGGTGTCGGTCGGCACCAGTCTCGTGGGCGACTGGCAGAGCACGTTCGTAGTCCCCAAGTACATAGCCGACGCGAACCCGGACCTGAAGACTCCGCAAGACCTGCTGAAGCCCGAGTACCAGGAGCTCTTCTCCACACCCGACAGCCGCGGCAAGGCGCGTCTCGTCGCGTGTGTGCCGACGTGGTCCTGCTCGCTGGTCAACACCGAGCAGATCGAAACCTATGGACTAGCTGACAGCCTGCACGTCTTGACGCCCGGCGACCAGAGTGCGATGTTTGCCGAGATTTTTGCTGCATACGAGAAGCAGGAGCCGTGGCTCGGGTACATGTGGGGCACGGGCGACCCCGCGTTGAAGCTCGACCTTGTTCGCCTGCAGGAGGAACCCTATACCGAGGAGTGCTGGGACACCGGCAAGGCCTGCGCCTTCGCGGATTCGCTGGTACTGATAGCGGTCCACAAGAGTCTGCTCCCGCGCGCCCCAGATGTGATCGGGATGCTCCAGAACTGGGAGTTCTCCATAGACCTCTACAAGAGCATCTTCCAGTATATGGACGCCAACGAGGACGCCGAACCCTCCGACGCCGCCGAGTGGTTCCTCAACAACAACAAGATTTGGGAGAGCTGGGTGACGCCGGAAGCCGCTGCGGCCGTGAACGCCGCGCTGGCGTCTGGAGCCTAGCCTAAGTAGACACGCCCGACGCCGGGGGCAGCGCAGGTCGGAGAGAAGGCCAAGCCGCGCTGAGGCTTGGCACGACCAGCCTGACCCCGGCGTCTTCGTGTCGGGAGACCCCGGCGGGGTCGACAGTGCCCGCATAGTTGGTAGAATGTCTGTGGTCTGCAACACGGCAGAACACGTAATCTTCGCGCTGCTTCGTAGACTCCGCATACAACAAACAGCAAATGCCTTTACCGATACTCCTGGTTCCCTTGGCCGTTGCCGGTGGGTCGGCTCTCGTTCAGACCGTCGCAAAGCTGAAGAGCCATGCGCGGCTCAACTCGCTTCGTGATGAGCTGGAAGAGTTCGAATCGAGCCACCGGGCCGAAATGCGCCGACAATACGAAAGGCAGCTCGAGCTCTGCCGTCAATTGGGCTTGCCGGAACAAGGGCCTCCGCCAGTCCTGCAGCAATCGGACCAGCCCGAGGCCGACGAGCCCCAGACACCACTATGGCGCAGGGTGTTGAAGCGCCGTCCGCGCACACTGGCCGACGGCTCCCCTCACTCTCGTCTGGGCATCGTCGGCCGCCACGGGGGAAGTTTCGCCGCCAGCGCAGTCTGGAGAACTATGTCGGGGCCGGTCCTGAACATCCTACGCCCGATAGCGACCAGGGTACTGACCTTTGCGCCAAGGATCGCGGTAGTAGGCGGTACCGGCGGCTCAATAGCCGCTTCCACAGGCCTGCGCTTCGCTCTCGGGGCCTTTACGATAGTCGGCATCGTATTGGGGCCGCTATTTGCCGCCTGGTCCATCATCAGCGAAATCAGGAACGTGAGGAGGGCGCAGGCGGAGCTGGAGACCACCCGCATACAGCAGCAGGCCGAGTTGACTCGCTACGCAGCCCGCACCCGGCAGCTGCAGAGCCAGCTAGCGGCCGCCGCAGACCTCGAATGAGCCTGCCTTCTTGTAGGAATGGCACGGACCCTATGTCACCCTTCGGACCGCCACGAGCCATGCGTAGTTCGGGCGAGCTATAGCCGGCCTAGCCTGCGGTCTTCGGCCTCGAGCCATTCATAGTACGGGCGCGGCATCGGCTCCGGGTCCCCAAGCCCGTTTTCCCGGCGCCATCGAAGCAGCGGATGGCCGCGCTGGGTCTGGGGAAGCTCCACCGCCCGCCCGTAGGCCGCCGACTCGAAGATTCCCATCATGGTCTCCAGGACGTGCCTGGCCTCGTCGCCGCTCGATTCGTGGTCGCGCCCATCGTCGAGAGCCCTGACGTACTCCTCGACAAACCAGTAGTCGTCCAGATTCGCTTTACCGTCAGGGTCGTAGCCCTCTGGGACCTGGGTCTCGAGAGCCTGCCATGCATCGTGCTCTCCATCAGGCAGGAACCAGGCGCCCTCCAGCAGCCATGCGCCACCCGACGCATTGAAAAGGATGCGTCCCTCAGTACCCAGAATCTCCAGTGCGTGCCCCGTCGCGTCCACGACCGGCATCCGGTGCTGCAGGAGCGTGGCCGTTACGCCCCCGTCGAACTCCAGGTGAGCGCTGATCGACTCACCGGCGATGGTCCCCATTCCGCTCGGAGAAGGGACCACGCTGTCGGGTGTGATAGGGCGTCCGTCCATGGTAGCGGTGGCGAATACCCGACAGCAGCGGCCGGTCAGCTTCATCATCGAATTGAGCGAGTGCGTGCCGATGTTCATCAGCCCGTACCCGCCATAGTACCCCTTGCCGCTGGCGTTGACCTGCCGCAGCTGGCCGATGCGCCCGTCCGCCACCGCCTGGGCCACCGCGCGCATGAACCCGCCCGAGCGGGACTGGTGATGCACCGCCACACGAGCGCCCTTCTCGGAAGCCTTCGCCAACACCTCGTCCGCCTGCTCCAGGTCGACGCAGATCGGTTTTTCGACCTCGATGTTCACCCCGTGCTCCAGGACTCGCATCGAGAGCTCGTTGTGAAACTCCGTGCCAGTGGGAATGGCGACGATGTCCGGCTCTGTCTCGACAATCATCGCGTCAAGGTCGTCGTACCTGGCAGTCACCCCAAGCTCGTCCCCCAGTGTGTCCAGCCGCTCCTGGATCAGGTCGCATATACCGACTATCTGCGTCCGGGGGTGCATGTGGTAGGCCCGTGCCGCCGCCGTCCCTCTCCCCCGGCACCCGAGAATCGCCACTCTGTATGTCTTCATAGTTCGAGCCTCCATCGGCATGTGTCAGGGGACAGTCGATGCCTTGGATCAGGCCGTCCAGCGGTCTCGGCACACCGCCTCAACATGGGCAAACGCTGGTGAAGCGCTGCGAGACATCGCGGAAGGACTTGTTGGGGTGAATCTTATACCAATTCATTTTGAGCGCGCCGTAAAGCCGTCATTCCCGCGAAGAGCCTGCCCCCGAGTAGTCGGGGGCGGGAACCCACTCCCTGGCCGCACATACGGCGGCATCACGGTGACTTGGTATTACAGTACGGGGGATGAGTTTGGTGGTCAAACCTGGGGGCTCAGTTCCTCCATAAGGCCCGGCGGCTGGAGGCCTATGGACGGTCTGGTGGAGACGGGGGAGGGTCGAACTCCCCGTCCAGCGAACCGTCCGTCTGAGATGTACTACAGGCATAGCCGACACTTGGTTCTCGCCTCTCGCAGATCCTTGCCGGCAGGGATCCGCGAAGGCCAGCCGAATGTCTTAGGTCCCGGTTATCGGCGTCGCCGGAACAGCACCTCGAATTGCGTCGCTCAACTCGCCTCCCTCGAGGTAAGGATGACGGTGAACGCGCCGCCTATTTAGGCGGCGACAGGCAGTGTTTCGTTGCCAGTTACTGTGGTGCCACCTTTTTACGAGGTGGGTGGCGCCTCGGCCTGCAATCCCGCGGAGCGAATCCCCTGTCGAAACCACGCGTCCCCACACGTCACAATCTACATTCTACACGACCCGGACATCCTTTCGCCACTCCAATGAGGCGTGGTCAGGGCCTTTCCATTGTTGAGATAGGGTCGTACCTTGCCGTTCGGCCTGAGCTTGTCGAAGGCCCCAATTGTGGTTCGACAGGCTCACCACGAACGGACTTTGAAAAGGCCCTGAGGCGTGGTGCATGGCGCGCTACCGGGTCTGGGCTGTTCCCTTCACACACAACATCTGGGGTGTAGAGAAGGCATGTGCACGGGATGTGGTACTTGACCCGTGTACAGTCTCAAATCTATACTCTACGCGGACAATCATAACTGGGGAGGGGGTAGGTCGAATGCAGGTGTCTTGTTTGCAGGAGAACCTGAGCCGCGGGCTTGGCGTGGTCGGTAGGGCCGTGGCTACCAGGAGCCCTCTCCCGATCATGCAGAACGTCCTGATCCAGACCGATGGGTCGCGCCTGAAGCTTGCCGCCACGGACGCCGAGATAGCCATCACCACCTGGATCGGCTGCCAGGTCGAAGAAGAGGGCGGCATTACCGCTCCGGCAAGGCTTCTGACGAATTTCGTCAACTCCCTCCCTGCAGAGCGCATCGACCTGGAGATCGGGGAAGGCGCCACCGGTCTTGCACTTCGGTGCGCGCGCGTAGATGCCAACCTCAACGGAATCGCAGCAGACGACTTCCCGCCAATACCCACAACCGACGAAGGCGTCGTCGGCAGGATCGCGGCATCAGACCTCGAGAAGGCCATAACCCTCGTAGCCTTCGCAGCCGCCACCGAGGACAGCCGCCCGGTGCTGACGGGCATCAAGGTCGAGATAGAGGGCGACGATGCGACCTTCGCGGCCGCCGACGGATTCAGGCTCGCGGTCTACAAGGGTAAGCTCGCTGAGCCCCTGTCAGAGGACCTCGGCTTCATCATCCCCGCCAGGGCCCTGCGAGAGATCAGCCGGCTCGTCGCCGGGCGTGATGAGTCTGTAGAGTTCACGGTCAGCCCGTCCAAGAACTCGGCGCTGTTCCGGCTCTCCGACACTGAGATCGTGACCCAGCTGCTTCAGGGCGCGTTCCCGAACTACGCCCAATTGATTCCCCAATCCTTCGACACCAAGGCCACGGTCAGCCGAGAATACTTTTCCAGGGCTACGAGGACCGCGGACATATTCGCCCGCGACGGCAGCGGCATATTGCGGCTGACGGTGGACGGGGGCTCCGACGAAGAGCGCAGCAAGCTCACAATCTCTGCGAAGGCCGAGGAGATCGGCGAGCATAAGGAAGATGTCGACGCAACCATCGAAGGCAACGACGCCAAGATCGCCTTCAACAGCAAGTACGTGATCGACGTCCTCGAGGTCCTGCAGTCCGACGACATTGCTCTCGAGGTTACCAGCCCATCGAGCCCAGGAGTCATCAGACCCGTCGGCGACGACAGGTATGTTCACGTCGTGATGCCGATGTTCGTCGCCTGGTGACCCGCCTAGTGCCTTCACTACGGGCCCTGGTCGCGACATTTGGAGCGTCTGTTGGGTCCGTCTCACGGCCCCGCTAAGAGGACTTGGAAGCGACCCGGATGGTTGTCGAGAGCGTGAAGTTGCGCGGCAGAGAGTCCATGACCGTGAGGATCGTGGACTCCCCTCTGGGAGACTACGCCGATAAAGTCGGGTGCTGGTCCCACGTTCGCGACGATCTGCTGGCTGGCAGAATGTCGGACACCTTGAGCATCCGCTACTTCATCGCCGAGATCGAGGGTGAGGTCGTCGGAAGCATGGGATGCTACGTGCCTAGCAGCACCCGGGATGCCGGGCTGGTCGAGTTCGTAGAGACAGATGAGCGACACAGGCGGAAGGGCATCGCCTCCACGCTGCTGGAAAGGCTCATCACAGACTTTCGTTCCGATAGCGGCAAGATCCTTCTCCTCTGTACGACGAACCCCATCGCCGGGTCGCTATACGAAAAACACGGGTTTTGGTACACGGTCGGCGACGGAATGATGTACGTCTCGCCCGACGCCCAGGGCTTTGCTGACAACTATCTGTCATATGTGGGAGCTGCCAGGGTCCGCGAGGCGGTGTGGGGCGACCTGCCCCGGGCCTCCCTGCTCTACAACAACCCGGAACCGGGCTGGTTAATAAAGGACTACCTGACGGGCAGCTTCCGGGATACACGCTTCGAGCGCCACTTCACGCAACAAATGCGCGGCTCCGAAGGAGGACGAGGATCTGTCCTCGTCCTCGAAACCCCGGCGACCAGCGTGGTTGGCCTCGCCGCTTTCCACCGAATAGACACGTACTACGAACAGCACGTGGCTACGTTCACTTTCCGCGTCTGCCCTGCCTACTACCCACAAGCAGACGACCTGCTTCGGCGCTCACTTCAAAGGGCAAGGGAGCTGTCAATCGGTATACTTCAGATCCATGTTGCCGACGTGGACGAGGACCAGAAAGGGCTCATTCGCAATGCCGGTTTCTCGGAGACCGCCCGGCTTCCCGGGCACCTTAAGGACGGGGACCGGAGTATCGACATACTGATATACACTCGCGAGATTGAGACAGGGGGGCACTTTGCACGCACGCGCGGCGAGTACTACGGAGGCCGCCAGCCCTGGCAAGACATTCGAATTGGCACGCGGGGTTCCGTCTGATCTATTGTTACGAGGCGTGGGGACAGGAACCTGTAGCCAACCTAACCGTAGTTGGAGCACAAGTAGGTTTGCGAACATTCAGCGAGTATAGTAACCTTATACAGGAAGCATGATCAGGAGGCTTTAGTTTAATGGCGAAGTTTGAGGTGATATCACAGACCAAGGCTGAGATGGACTCGGCGACAGGCAAGCGCGCCGAAATCATGAACGAATATCTCGGCTACTTGAACCAGTTGAAGGACGGTGAGGCAGGAAAGTTAGAGATCTCGGACGAAAGCGAGAGCCCCACAGCCCTAAGAAGGCGAATCGGGAAGGCTGCGGAGTTTGCGGGGAAGGAGATCGTCATCAAGCGGAAGGATGACGCGATCTACTTCTGGATTTCTCCGGGGGTGAGACGGCAACGACGACTGCGAAAAAGCGACGCCTAGGATAGCTAATCCAGCGTTCTGCGCAGTTCACGCTGCCAGCAAAGTCACTCAGTGCGCCAGGGTACCGTTTGCTGGCAGCGTATGCTCTGTTTGAAGAAAACTCAGCCCGCTGGCCCACATCGCCGGAGCTTCAAGTTAGTTCCGCCACGATACTCTGGGCCAGTTCCGTCGTGCATGCCGCTACAAAGAACGGAGACCGGCCGGCCCTGTCCCTGGCGGAGAACCGGTACTCCTCCAAGTCTCCATCGTCGCCTACTTCGAAGAGGTGCACACCTGATCTTGCGGCAAATCCCAGGCCTGGGTCCACCTCCGAGCGAGGCTCGTCGAACATGACGTACGCATCCACGCGCCCACGAGCCAGCCACGGGTAGATACACGCGCCTCCGTTCGGCCATACGCGCAGGCCCGGGTACCGCGCCAACAGGTTCCTCATCCGCGTCACCCATTCGTTGAGATACGACGGCTGCATCAGGTAGGCCGCTAGCGTCACGCTATCGTCGAGGGACCTCCTGTCGGATGGCGTGACAAGCATCCTGTCATCACCGTTCACTGGGCCGACCGACACACCCTGGGCGCCGGCTGTGTACAGCTCGCCCCTGAGGACGTCCAAGGCTGAGGCCCCCAGCGGCGTGCCCGCGCAGTCGAAGTAGCTGGCGACACTCCACCACTCCGCAGGTATGCCCCGGCGGTATAACCCGGAGCCATCGAAGGGATCGACCGCGACGATGTACTCAGGCTCCCCGTTTCCCACGAAGTCGACGCCATGCTCCGAATAGACCCGAACCGCCACGCCCGCTTCCTTCAATGACTCGATGAATATTGCGTCGCAGCGGCTGTCGATGCCTATCTCTACGTCTTCGCTCTCATCCCGGCCGGGCACCCTCCCAACGACCTCGCGGCCCAGACCTCGCTGGGCCTGATCGCTGACCACCTCCGAAATACGCCTCAGCGCCGTCTCCAGGGCTTCGCCGATTGCGCTCATCAGCCCCCCAACCGTCCCGCCGCTCTACTGCCTCCCAGTAGAGCCTGAATATCGTCCGCAAACCTGACCTCCGAATCGTCCTCCGGCTCATAGCCGAGCACCGCCCGGGCATTGGATATCGACCAGAAGGCACGAGTGTTGCCACTGATCCCGTAGACCACCTGCCAGGGGATGCCGTGCTCGTTCTCTATGTCCGGCGTCTCGATCGCCCTGCGGAAGAGCTGGGCCAAGTCCCTGGCACTGACGTACGCTCCAAGGTCTCTCTTGTACCCGGCCGGGGCGCCATCGAAGTTGTTGGCGTCGATCTCTCTCGGAGCGCCTATCCGGACGTTCACAACCTCGAGGCGGCGCGGCCCGGGCTTCGGCGAAACGTGGATCTCGCGCCCAGACGCGTCCTGAAAAACGGGAAAGCCGCATGCGAACAGGAAGCCCAGGTGTTCGTATGACGCCTTGGCCCATCCGTAGAAGTTGTCGGAAAGCGGATGCGCGTAAGGGTCGAGCACCTCCATCTTCCGCTCGTGTATCAGAGCGTGCTCGTACCAGTCCGCCGCGTGATTGGAGCTGCCTACAGCCACTCTGGGCACCGATGCGTCGTACGCACAACGCAGGACGTTGTACACCATCCGCACGTTGTCCATCTCATCGTGGAAGTCGTCCAGAGGCTCCCCTCTCCGCGACTTGTGACCCAGGTGAATGACCGCGTCGATACCCTCGAAGTGGTGCTGGTAGCCGGACCGGTCAGGATCGGTAAGGTCGGCGGTCACTACACCCTCGACGCGGCGCCCCTCGCGGTCGACATCGCGCACGTCCAGCAGGGTCAGGTCGTACCTGCCCCGGATCCCCGGCATGATGTAGCTTGCGATGAATCCAGCAGCTCCCGTCACCAACACCCTACGCACGGCCATTCAAACCTCCTCGGTCCTCTCGGTACACAGTTGGACTGCTGCGGGCGTAGCGGGTTCCCAGGTCATTCCTATTCACGGTGTGCTGCCGCGGCCCGACGCGCTCACCAGCTGTGTCTGCACCAGCTGTGCGTACAGACCGCCGTTTGCGAGCAGCTGGCGGTGGTCGCCCTGCTCCACAAGCCGGCCCGAGTCCAGCACGACGATGCGGTCCGCGTCTCTCACCGTCGACAGCCTGTGAGCGATCACGAGGGTCGTCCGTCCCTCCATAAGCTGCTTGAGAGCAGCTCGCACCTGCTGCTCGTTGACCGCATCCAGGTGCGACGTCGCCTCGTCCAGGATCAGTATGGGCGCGTCCTTCAGAGCAGCCCTGGCTATCGACAGGCGCTGGCGTTGTCCGCCAGACAACTGCATCCCTCGCTCTCCCACCATCGTGTCGTACCCGTCCGGGAAGGAGACGATGAACTCGTGAGCGTTTGCAAGCCTGGCCGCCTCTTCGATCTCCCCGTCAGGCGCGTCCGGCTTCGCCATTCGCAGGTTTTCCCGTATAGTCGAGTTGAAGAGGTATATGTCCTGGGACACCAGGGCCGCCTGCCGCCTGAGACCGTCCAGCTCGAACTGCCGAAGGTCGTGCAAGCCTGCTTCGATCCATCCCTCGTTCGGGTCCCAGAACCTGAGGAGCATGTGCGCGGACGTCGTCTTGCCCGCGCCCGAGCGCCCTACGAGCGCCACCGTCTGGCCAGACTCCACGTCGAACGCGACCCCGTCGATAGCCCTCCGGTCGAGCGACTCGTACGAGAATCCAACACCGTGGAACGAAATGGAGGGCGTCGCGAGCAGGCCTTTAGCCGTCAGTCCTTCGGCGACACCCGGTCCGTCGCCAACCACGGCCTGCTCGTCATGGACGTCGAATATCCTGCGAACGGCCCCAAGCGTATCCATCAGCGCCTTCAAGGTATTGGCGAGCTCCGTCACGGGTGCGAAGGACGACAGCGCCAGGAGCGTCGCCAGGGGAAGGTCGGCTCGGTCCATCCGGCCCTCGACGACCAGCCACACGCCGGCCGTCAGCACCGCCAGCCCCCCCAACGCAGTGACCGCCTCGATCAGCGACGCGTAAAACGCCTGCGTGTCCAGGAAGCGGATGCGGCGTCCTGCATACGCGCCGCCCTTCTCTGCCATCTCCCGGACTCGCACCGGCCCGTAGCCGAACGCCGAGACCTCCCGTATTCCCTGTAGTCCGTCGACCACGTAGGCATTCATCTCACCCAGGTCGTTCCGCATCTCGGTGCCAAGATTCTCGGTACTCCGCTGAGCTTGGAACGGGCTGACGGCAGCCGCGACCAGGAACGGAAGCAGCACAAGAGCCAGCGGCCACGACAGCACCGCCAGGACAGCGAGGACCACGGTCGGCGCCAGCACTGCCACGAAAGTCGGCGCGATTACGTGGGCGAAGAAGTTCTCCACCGCTTCTACGTCGCTTCCAACGACTCCGGTCAGGTCTCCCGACTTGCGTCGCACCAGGTACGCAGGGGCGAGAGGCTCCAGCTTTTCGTAGAGGGCGATGCGCATCTCCGCCAGTATTTTGTAGGCGAAATCGTGTGACGACCAGTTCTCTCCCCAGCGGAACAGGGCCGTCAGCGGCGTCATCACGACCAGCAGCACCAGGTACGGAAGCAGCTCATTCTCGCGGAAAACGGCGGACACGAGCAGCGCGCTGGCCGCGCCAAGAGCCACCACGGAGGCGTGATGGGCAACGCCCATGACGAGGGTCAGGGTGAGCCTCGGCTTCCACCGGGCCGCCACCTGCATCAGCCGCGACCACGCCTCCATCGAGCCGAGTCTCTCCCGTGCCGGCGCGTCCGGTACCGCGCCATCCATCCCGGGTGTTGCGATGTCAGGTCGAGTCCGGTCGGCGTCATCGGAGTGCAGTCCAGTCGTGATGATGTCGTCGCCCTGTGACGTCTGCTGATTGGCCATGAGTGTCGTGTACGCGCCACCCGTGGCCGAAAGCTCGGCGTGGGCGCCCGACTCCACGAGCCGTCCATCCTCTATCACGAGGATCCGGTCAGCCCCCACCACACTGGAGAGCCGGTGCGCGATCACCAGCGTGGTCCGGCCCTCCATGAGGCGGTCGAGGGCCTGCTGAATGGCCGCCTCGTTAGCCGCGTCGACGCTGGAAAGCGCCTCGTCCAGCACCAGTATCGGCGCAGCCTTGAGCAGGGCGCGAGCGATCGCGATACGCTGCCTCTCGCCCCCCGACAGCTTGATCCCCCGCTCCCCCACCATCGTCTCGAAGCCGTTCGGCAGGGCCATGATGAACTCATAGGCATTGGCGGCATTGGCGGCCTCCTCCAGCTCGCCCTGCGAGGCGTCCGGCTTCCCGACTCGCAGATTCTCCGCTACGGTCCCGTTGAAGAGGTACGTCTCCTGGGTCACGACCGAGATCCTGCTGCGCAGGAAGTCGATGGGCATGTCACGCAGATCGTGGCCGCCCAGGAGAATTCTGCCCGCGGCAGGGTCGTAGAACCGCAGGAGGAGCCATACGATGGTGGTCTTCCCTGCCCCGCTGGCCCCCACGAGCCCCAGCGTCTCCCCCGCCCGCAGGGTGAAGGACATGTCGCGCAGTGCGGGACGCCGACCGCCCTCGTAAGCAAAGTCGACCGAATCGAACGTCACCTCAGGCGCCGGGGCCATGTCGGCGACGCGCCGGTCCTCTGTCGGTTCCTCTATTGTGATGGGCGTGTCCAGCAGCGAGAAGATGCCCTCGGCAGAGGCCATCGCCACCATGCCCTGATGGTATAGGGATGCGAGCTCGCGCACCGGGCGGAAGACCTCGCCTCCAAGCATCAGGACTATGACCAGTGTGCTCAGCTCCAGCTCCCCATTGCTTACGCGGACGCCTCCCCACACGAGGGCGGCAGCAGCTCCGGCCGAGATGCCCAGCACCGTCGTCGCGCTCGAGACGCCGTCCACGGCCACGATCCCCATGGTTGACCGGTAAAGATGGCGCGCCTTCTCGGCGAGAAACTGGCCGCGGGTCTTGCTCTGCCCGAAGGCTTTCAGCGTAGCCAGACCCTGAACGCTGTCCAGGAACTCGGCGCCGAGCTCCCCGAACGCCTTCCTGCGTCTCCGCCCCGATGCATTGGTCCAGTTGCGAAGCATGAGTGGAATTAACAGGGTGAAGAGCGCAAACGACAGGAATATCAGCCCCGTCTGGACATCCAGGAAGGCCACGAACGCGAAGATCAGCACCGGTGCCGTCAACGCCACGATGAACTGTGGCAGGTACTGTCCGAAGAACGTCTCCAGGCTCTCCACGCCGTCCACGAGCGACATCAGGATGTCGCCCGTACGCCGTTGGTCCACGAAGCCGGGCCCCAGCGCAAGGACGTGCTCGTAGACCCGGCGTCGCACCGAGATCTTGGTGGCCGTCGCAGTGCGGTAGCTCACCGCATCACGGGCGTACTGAAGGCCTGCGCGAGCCGCGATAAGCCCGGCCAGCACAGCCAGGGGCCCAACCAGGTCAGCCGCCGGAGCGCCCTCGAATACGCGCGCTATCACCCATCCCGTCAGCGCCAGCCGCGCAATGCTCGCCCCCAGCGCGAGAAGCCCGACCACAGCGGCGAGGGCAATCCTCCCCCGGAGGCCCCGGGTCATCGCAAACAGGCGCGGACTAAAGTACATGGGCGGTCAGCACACGCATGCCAAGTTCAAGTCCTGTACATTCGCTCATCTCTAGCACGGATGGCAGCCCTGCGCTGCCCTAGTTCCTCTCGCTTACTAGGTTGTGTTGACATTCCAGCGGCTCCCAGTCAAATGTCATTCTGAACGTAGCGAAGCGGAGTGAAGAATCTAAAGCGGTTGAGGTATCCTCATGCATAGGCCTTAGATTCTTCGTCGCTTCGCTCCTCAGAATGACATTTTGGACCGCTTGCTGAGTTATAAATGGCCTAGTATGTCAAATGTCAACACTACCTAATACCGAATCACGCCAATCCTCAACTCTGGCAGGATCCAACCGCGTTACCCCGGGCACGCGGTCGAAGTCGGCATCCGAGGAGATGATTCGGTCTACCCCCAAGCGCTGCATCACGGCGGCGTGGACCAAGTCTCGGGCGCTTACTTCCGGATGACGATCGGCAAGACTCCCGGCCAAGTGGACGTCTTCCTCATAGACAGGTTCGATTCGGTCCTGCATTACTTCGGCGAAGTCCCACAGCACTCTTCTCCCCAAGGTCCATCGCCTGGAGGCAAGGTAACGATGAAGGAGTTCCTGGAGGATCTCGACGTCAGTCACGAATGACAGTGGGCGCTCTGCGACCATCATCAATATCTGTGCGCACGGCTCTTTGTTCGGGTGTTCCCTACCAGAAGCGTAGATGGGAACGTTGGCATCAACGAAGGCCGCCGGGTTCATAGGCAGCCTCCAACTCTCGAGAAAGCGTAGCAGCATCCGGTGGGTCTTCCACCTCCAATGCTACCAATCGCTGGACCGCAAGTTTACGACGCTCATGTATGACGCCATCATAGGCGTCATCAATCAAGCAGCGTACCACCTCGGAGATAGGCTCCCCTCTCTCCTTGACTAACTCCTCCAACCGCCTGCGCCGCTCTGCATCCAGCCGCACGTCAAGTCGCCCTGCCATGCCCTTCTCCTGTACGGACATATCTGTACGGAGTCCATTATCCGGCATCGCAAGACTCCCGTCAACCCGGTTGCAGGGCCTTTCCAAAGTCCGTTCGTGGTGAGCCTGTCGAACCACAATTGGGGCCTTCGACAAGCTCAGGCCGAACGGCAAGGTACGACCCTATCTCAACAATGGAAAGGCCCTGCCGGTTGGCGCGGTGATGCTCATTCTCAATTCGTGAACCCTAGGCCACGCACAGGACCCGCGCCGCCCTTATTGCCCTCGCCGGAATAGGCCCCAGGAGGCGTCGCAGCCCGTACGCTGCCAATGCCGCGGCCACTCCGATCGTGGCCCCCACAGCTATGTCCGATGGATAGTGGACTCCCGCATAGACTCGCAGGAACGCATGCAATCCGGCGACCGCCAGCAGCCCGGCGCCCGCGCGCCTGTCGAAGCCCCAGACGGCCGCCGCAAGCCCTACGAATGTCGCCGCCGAATTTGACGGCATAGACGAGTCGGTAGGCTGGTAGAAGAGCAACGTAACGTCCAGGTCCGCAAACGGACGGTCCCGGAAGTAAAGGGAGTTGATGGTGATGACGGCGAGATTCGCAAGGCCGACCGCGCCCAGTGCGGTTAGCACGCCTATCTGCCTTTCCATGCGGGACGGGTCCATCGCGGAGCCAAACCAGATTGCCACCAGGCCCAGTCCCAGGAACGCGGTCACGAGGTAGTCGCTCACGACCCACTCTGCGAGGCTGTCCAGCACGACAATCTTCCCGGCCCCGGAGTTCAGCCAGAGGACTATGTCCCTGTCTACCTGCGCCACTCTCTATACCAGCATCGGACATTGTGCAGAACAGCCCTCGAGTAAGTCGTTCGGGACAGCGACCTCAGCCCGGCTCGCGGGTCCACCTCTTCGTGGCCGCGGTTGTGGTTCAGAATGGACGTTACGGCAACGGTCAGGACCCATGCCGTAACGACGCCGACGAAGAAAGCAAGGGCTATCTCGTTGGACGACAGCCCTCCCATGTGATCGCTGACCTTCCTGTCCTTGGTGAGGAAAAACCAGACCACGGCAGCCAACGGAAGCGCAGCCCAGAGCAGGACTGAGAGGCGCGAAGGCCGCAACACCAGTATCCCCCGCAGGCCCCCGCGCATGGCCACAAGCTGGAACACGCCAACCGCCGACACCGTGACGAGTATGTAATAGTCGATGGAGAAGGCCTTCATCGAGCTCCCGCGAGAGCAAAGACGCGGACCGGCGTCCGCGCTCCGGCCCTCCCTCTAACCACCGCAGGGTACTATGGCGGTCGTCCAGTGAGAGTACTTGGGGTTGTTGCCGCGGATAATGCCAAGGTACGACTCGCGCAGCGCGTGCGTCACCTCGCCGACGTCGCCGCTTCCGATGGGGCGGTTGTCGAGCTCGCCAACGGGCGTCACGTGCGCCGCGGTCCCCGTCAGGAACACCTCGTCGGCTAGGTATATCTCGCTGCGCCTGATCCGCCGCTCGACCACCTCCAGCCCCATCTCATCCTCGGCCAGACGCCACACCGAGTCGCGCGTTATGCCTGTCAGGTTGTTCTCGCTAACAAGAGGCGTGTGAAGGGTGCCGTTCGTCACCATGAACAGGTTCTCGCCGGACCCCTCCGAAACACTGCCGTCCTGGTTGATGAATATGGCCTCGTCGAACCCCGCCAGCACCGCCTCCGTCTTGGCGAGGATGCTGTTGACGTAGTGGCCGGAAATCTTCACCCGCGGGGGTATCATCATGTCGTCGATCCTGCGCCACGACGACGTGGTGCAGCGTATGGCCCCCTCGGCTTCGATATACGACCCGAACGGCACTGTAATCAGGGCGAAGTCGCTGCTGAGCTCATGCAGCTTCAGGTTGGCCACCAGCTCCTCGCTCTTGTAGACGATGGGGCGTATATAGACGTCCTGCCGGTAGCCGCACCTCTCGATCAGGTCAATCGTGATCCGCATCAGGTCGTCCACCGAATAGGGGATGTCCATCAGCATGATCTTGCAGCCCTGCAGGAGCCTCTCGTAGTGCTCCCGCGCGCGGAAGACGAACATCTTGGCCTGCTCTTCGTTCCAGTTGCCGCGGATCCCCTCGAAGACGGCCGTCCCGTAGTGCAGGGCGTGGGTGGTAATGTTCACGTTCGCCTCGGAGAGAGGCACGACCCGGCCGCGGAAGAACGCGAGAGCCTCGGGCATCGGGGACTCCTACAGAAAGTTGGGGCGCATTATACTGAACCGCCGCATCCAGGCACAACATACGGACAGCCTTCATTGGACTACGCGCCTCCTAGGCGCCAGGCCTGGCCATCCAGTATCCCACGCGGGGCTCGGTGAAGATGTACCTGGGATTCCTCGCATCGTCTCCCAGCTTGCGGCGGAGATTCCCAACGAAGACGCGCACGAGGTATTCCTCTATCGAGTACCTCGCTCCCCAGACTCGGTGCAGTAGCTGCTCGTGAGTCATCACCCTCCCCGCGTTGATGGACAGCTCGAAGAGCAGCTTGTATTCGGTCGCGGTAAGCTTCACCGGGCAGCCCGAGACCGTCACGACTCGCTCCGCGTAGTCGATTGTCACATCCTCAAGCCTGTAGGGCTGGCGTTCTCCCTTAGCCTCGATACGATTCGCCGACTTCCGCAGCGACGCTTCTACTCTCGCCACCAACTCGGTTGGTGAGAAAGGCTTGACGATGTAATCGTCGGCTCCCAGCTCCAGCGCGTGAACTATGTTCTCGTCTTCGCTGCTCGCGGAAAGGAATATGACGGGCACGTCGGAAACCTCGCGGATGTGCTTCATGAGATCGAACCCGTTCGTTCCTGGGTCCTGGATGACGGCCACTGCCGACGCGATCTCACCGCTCTCCGAGTAGATGGGCGTTGCATTGATCAACGTC
Source organism: Dehalococcoidia bacterium (assembly GCA_965261325.1). Taxonomy (GTDB): domain Bacteria; phylum Chloroflexota; class Dehalococcoidia; order Lucifugimonadales; family CAJWER01. The sequence goes on along the minus strand of CBDHCU010000009.1, from coordinate 240,268 downwards.
GTGACCGTCTTCCCGTCCGGCCCGTCGAATAGAATCTCCTCGGCACGGACGGTCTCGCCGCGGTCCAGGGCCCGAGACATGGGGCGATCGTCGATCTTGTACTCGCTTCCGTCCGCTCGCCTGTATATGGCTACTCTCTGGTAACGCTCCAGGTCGCTGCCCGGCTCAGGCGCAAGGCCCATGATGCGCTGGGCCTCCTGGTTGACGGACACAACCTTCCGTGTCTCCGCATCGACCACCAGGACGCCTACAGGCGATGTCCTGACGAGAGCCTCCAGTCGCGCTCTCTCCTCTTCCACGACGCTCCTAGCCTGTCGCTCCTCCTCGAACCTGAGGTTCAAGATCGCCATTGCCGCCTGGGAGGCGAACAGGACCAGGGTCTCCTCGTCCTCCGGTGTGAACTCCCGCCCACCCAATTTCTCCGTCAGGTAGATATTGCCGACCTGCTCGTCCAGGTGTCGAATCGGCGCACCGAGAAAGGTCTTCATCGGCGGGTGGTTCTCGGGGAAGCCGACCGACTGGGGGTGTTGGGCCAGGTCTGCGAGCCGCAGCGGCACTCGAATCTCGTTCAGGTGGCCCAGGAGTCCCAACCCCTGGGGGAGGCTCCCCAACAGCCGGCGCTCTTCCAGAGTGATGCCGGCGGTGATGAACTCCCGTACCTGCCCGGAGTCGTCGAAGATCGCGAGCGCGCCGTATCGGGCGTCGGTCAGCGAGCGGGCGCCGTCCACGACCTCCTGCAGCACGGACCCAAGATCAAGGCTCTCCATGACCCGGCGGCTGACCTCACTCAACTTGAAGAGGCGCCTCCGCAGCTCCTCGATCTCGGTCCTTCTATCCTCGCCTTCCTGCGACAGGTCGCCCACGGCTGTCATTAGAGCATCCGTTCCCCACCCGATGCGAGTGCATCGGATTATAGCATTCTCGCTACCCCGGGCCTGCCTGCCGCAAATCTTTACAGTTCCTTTATAGAACAGGGCCGGATCTTTACGCCAAATTTATACACAGGCCCTAGTACTGCTTCAATCTAAATATGACAGAACCCTCGGATTGCCGTCATTCCCGCGAAAAGCCTGCCCCGTACTCGATACGGGGCGGGAACCCAGAAGGGCGGGGGGCTGGACGTTCGCCAAAACTACCTTGAATCGATACTAGAATGTCCAATATCACTCGCTGGGAGGTACCACATATGGGTAGCCGACATGCTGATGCCAATGGCTTCCGGGGTATTGCCAGGCATCTCTTGAAGCCCCTGAAGGCTGGCGGAGAAGCAGCCACTCCCGGTCATGTGGACGAGCAGGGTCATCACGAGTTGCAGGGGGTGTCCAGGCGGCGGTTTGTCCGCGGCGCCGTTGTTGGCGCGGGAGCCTTCGTTGTAATACCAATTCATTTTGAGCGCGCCGTAAAGCCGTCATTCCCACGAAGAGCCTGCCTCGTACTCGATACGGGGCGGGAACCCACTCCCTGGCCGCACATATACGGCGGCATCACGGCGACTTGGTATCAGATCGCAGGGCGACCTCGTGCTCCTTCTCCCCTGGCGGGAGAAGGCGGAGCCTGCCCTGAGCTTGTCGAAGGGATGAGGGTGACACTTGCGCGCCCGTATGTTAGGGGCGGGTTTCAAACCCGCCCTCGCCTTGCCGTAGAGCGCCGCCGCCACTTTGTCGCGCCTTTGAGTCAGTTGTCTAGGACCGGGCCGGGCGGCGCCAACACGACGCCGTCCACAGTATACCAATTCATTTTGAGCGCGCCGTAAAGCCGTCATTCCCGCGAAGAGCCTGCCCCGTACTCGATACGGGGCGGGAACCCACTCCCTGGCCGCACATATACGGCGGCATCACGGTGACTTGGTATAAGATCAAGTTCGCACCGTTCCCCTCGGACCATGGCGTCACTGACGACGAGCTCTTCACCGTTGCCAGATCCATGAGGAGTTACGATAACGTGACGTGAGTTGCCCCCAGGTCGGACGGCAACCAAAAGGAGGAAGACCAATGCGGTCGCAATTCAAGGCTCTGATCCCAAATCCCCCACCTCCGTCATTCCCGCGAAGAGCCTGCCCCGTACTCGATACGGGGCGGGAACCCATCCCCGGCAAGGTGCACAGCCATAGCCTCAGAGGCAGTCCGTCACGCCATCCGTCCAAATTAGGTGGTGGATCTGGGCTGATCTGGCTGTTCACTATCGCGGTAATCGCTGCTGCGTCCGCGGTTGCCTGCTCCTCAGGTGAGCCTGACAGTCCTGACGACAACGTGGAGCAGGCTGCGCAGACCATCGACCAGGCCGCCCCGCCATCCCTGGACGGCCAGATCTTCGTCAGCGACAAGGGTTTCATCAAGGTGGGCATCAGTATAGATAATATCGATGACGTGTACCCGCCTGGGCTCGATCCGTCTTGTGTCTCTCCCGGGCCCGGGTATCCCCCCCCTGCCGCCCTTCCGGCGGGTTCGCCGCCGAAGCCCGGATACCTGCCGGAAGGGTTCGCCCTGAAAAAAGAGCACCACTCTCCCGACGGCAGGCACGTCGGAGATTCGTACGTAGGTGCTGGCCGCTTCAGCGTATCGCACTGGGCATGCGGCGGATTGACTCTCCGAGCCGAAGCCCACTGGGAGCTAGTGACCGTCGCGGGGCACTGGGGCATCCTGTTCGATGGCGCATGTTTTGCGAAAGAGGGGGCGGATGGCGGCTGCGATTTTGACCCCGACTTTGCTCGGACCCTGTGGTTCGAGACTGACCAGGGCTACGTTGTTGAGATTAGGAGCCTGATCGTCCCTCTCGACAAAATCGAGCTTCTCAAGATCGCCGAGTCCATGCCCGTATTCGACACTCAGACCGGAGGCAGCAGAGCCACTGTCAATAAGTCATGACCTTCATACTGCTGTTCCTCCGTCTCGCCCTCGGGGCGATCTTCCTGATGTCCGCGATCCCCAAGATGGCGGCGCCGCGCCGGTTAGCAAAGGACGTGCAGCAGTACGACCTCCTGCCGCGCCCCCTGGCGTAGACGTTCGGGTATGTGCTGCCATACGTGGAGCTGGCTGCTGCTCTCATGCTCCTGACCGGAGTCTACGCTGGTTGGGCAGCGTCGATCGTAGTAGTCATGCTCGCCAGCTTCATGATAGCCGTCGGGATCGCGATGGTCCGTAAGCTCAACCTGAATTGCAGCTGCTTCGGCCTGCTCTACCGCGAGCGCGTCGGATGGTCGACTCAGATCAGGGACGCCATCCTGCTGGTCATGGCCCTCCTCATCGTCTCTATGGAAACAGGGGATCTGACACTGTCGAACATGCTGGCCGAGCCGGAGAGACTCGGCAACGCGCTGGGCCTCGCTGCCACCATTCTCACGCTGGGGCTCGGGCTGGCTGTCGCCTCTCTATCCGTTCGCCTCGCGCGAAGGCACGAAGGTAGGGGCCAGGGCCTTTCCATTGTTGAGATAGGGTCGTACCTTGCCGTTCGGCCTGAGCTTGTCGAAGGCCCCAATTGTGGTTCGACAGGCTCACCACGAACGGACTTTGGAAAGGCCCTGGGTAGAAGCTGCTTTACACCCGGCGTCCAATTGATTAGACTAGCTTGAGAGATTTGATTCCGTGCGGGCCCGAGGGAGGTGGTTGTCATGCCCAGAGGACACGCCGCAAAGCGAGAGAAAAAGAAGTCCAAAAAGAAGACCCAGACGTCGGACTTCCTGGCCAGCCCAATCGTCGCCAGCGCTGAGGTCTCGGTCGTAAAGAAGAAGCGCAAGCCCCGCGACGAGGACTTCTAGCCAGGAACGTACATCGGCGGTTCAGCGTGTCATTGCGGTGACCCGCCGACCATACGGAGGGAAGAGATGCCATTAGGCATAGGCCCGACCGAGTTGATTCTCGGGCTCCTGATCGTGCTGATCATATTCGGCGCAGGGAAGCTCCCCGAAATAGGTGGGGCCATGGGCAAGGCAATCCGCGAATTCAGGGGCTCGGTGACCTCCAAGGACGAGGAGCCCAACGCCCTCGAAGGCGAGGACACCGGAGCCAAGAAGGCCTGACGCCCTGGCATCCGTCTCGAGACACCCCGGCGGAGGACAACACGTTCGCCCTGGGCCTGTCTCTCCTGAGCCCGTCGAAGGATCCAAGAGCCTGCCCTGAGCTTACCGAATGGGCAGTCCTTCGCCAGGACACGTAGTCTTGAGATAGCCCCTAAGTCCAAGCTGAACGCGCCCAGCGGCCCGGGCGTCGGCCTGCGAGCAGCCGACTACGGGGCTGATTTCCCCTTGCCCTACCCCGCTCTACCCCTGCCCCCAAGCCGAGCCAGCCAGATGCCCACTTCGTAGAGAACGATGATCGGCAGCGCCACTATGGTCTGGTTCACCGGGTCCAGCGTCGGCGTGATGATCGCTCCCATTATGAATGCTACCACCACGGCGTACTTACGCCACCGCGACAGCTGAGAATAAGACACGACCCCGATCCTGGACAGGAAGAAGAGGACCACGGGAGTCTCGAAGACAACTCCCATCCAGAACAGCAGCGTCAACATCAGGTTTGTGTAGCTGCCTATCCTGATGAGGGGAGTGGCCACGTCGCTGCCGAAAGTGCACAGGAACTTGAAGGCAGGAGGGAAGAGGACGAAGTACCCGAAGGCAGAGCCCAGGGCGAAGACCAGCAGGGAGACGGGCAGCAGTCCGAAAAGATATCGCCGCTCGGAGCCGGTCAACCCAGGCGCAACGAACAGGACGACCTGGAGGAGCACGAATGGCAGAGCCATTGCGAAACCAGCCAGCAGCGACACCTTGAACGCGATGCCAATGAACTCGGTCGGTTCCGTGAAGATGAGCTTGTCTGCCAAGGCGCCTCCGCAGTCCGGCGCGGGCGCCTGCAGTAACCTGAGAATCGGCCTGTGGAACAGGAAGGCCACCATCATGCCGACCATGACCGCCACGACAGAGAACGTTACCCGCTTGCGGAGCTCCACCAGGTGCTGGCTCACGGGCTTGGGGGTGTCGTTCACGACTCCCTTCGTTCCTCTCGACCGCCCTGGGAGGGGGATCTCCCGGACTCTCCGGCGGCCGGCGGAGGCGAGGTCGCCTGGGCGTCGCCAGCCCCTGTGCCGCCCTTCTCATCCCGGGAGGAGTGGCCGCCGGGCCTGTGAACGCGCGGCTCCTCCATGGTCTCATCGAGAGCCTCGGTGAGTCCCTGGCTCATGCGCCGCACCTCGCGCGTAGCCTTGCCCAACAGTTTCGCCGCGTCCATCATCCGCTGCGGCCCAAGCACAATGAAGGCGACGACGAGGATGATCATCACCTCGAGGGGGCCCATGCCAAGAAACGTCATTCTCCCCTCCCCCCTTGCCAGGCAGAAGGCCCGCAATCCGTGCAAAGGCCGCCCGGACCGCGCATCTGCCCCCGAACGCCGGGCACGCCCATCCGAGACAGTAGGTCAGCCGCCCTGCAGAGCGGGAGGCCCACTACATTGAGATAGCAGCCCTCTACTCTGTCGGCCGGTCTGAAGTTCAGGTCCTGAACGGCGTAGGCTCCGGCCTTGTCGAAGGGCTCCCCGGACGCAACATAGGCCGCGATCTCATCATCATCGTATCGTCGCATGTGCACGGTCGAGGTCACGGCAGCCGTCTCCACCCGCCCCGTCCCGGAGTCCATAGCAACCAGACCGGTGGTGACCTCGTGGTCCCTGCCTCTGAGGCGGCGCAGCACCTCCTCAGCCTCCCTCGCCGATGTGGGCTTACCCAGTATCTCGCCGTAGAGCACGACCACGGTGTCCGCCCCCAGAGCGACGCCGCGCCCCAGCCTGGCTGATACCGCCGCGGCCTTATCGCGCGCCATCCGTTGGACGTACTCTGCAGGCCGCTCCACGGTAAAGGGGGGGCCTTCGGGCACGTCGGGCACTACCACCTCGAACTCCAGTCCGGCCGATTCCAGGATCTCACGCCTGCGTGGAGAGCCGGAGGCCAGCACAAGCCGCCCGTCGTTTCCCGCACAGCCCATCCTCAGGCCGCCGGCCTCAGCGTCGCGACACACTCGACATGGTAGGTCTGGGGGAACATGTCCACGGGTTCGATTGATTCCACCGCGAAGCCCGATCTCACCATGATGTCGAGATCCCGGGCCAGGGACGACGGGTCGCACGAGACGTAGCAGACCCTCCCGGGTCTCCAGCGGGCCACGGCCTCCAGCACCTGCGGCTGGCAACCTGCCCGTGGAGGATCCAGCACGACCGCATCCGGCGAGATATCCAGATCGTCGATGATGTCCTCCACCTTTCCCAGCACGATCTCCACGTTGTCGATGCCGGCGGTGTTGACCCTGGCATCCTCGACGGCCGCGTCGGACTCCTCGACGGCGATCATCTTCTCTGCGTGCTCGGCCAGCAGGACCGCGAAGGTGCCCACGCCCGCGTATGCGTCGACGACCGTCTCCTGCCCGCTGAGCCGCAGCCGCCGCTTGACGAGGCCGATCAGACGCTCCGCCTGAGCCGTGTTCACCTGGAAGAACGAGGGCGACCCGATGCGGAAGCTCCTCCCCAGGAGACTCTCCGTGTAGTGGGACTGGCCCGTCTCCAGGCCGACATCGTTGATGCTCAGTCTCGGTTGGATGAGCCAGTCTCCACCATTGATCCCGTAACGGATAGACAACTGGCTGGTGGCTCCGCTACGGCCCTGAAGCTTCCCCAGGAGCTCGTTGATCCCGGCAGCCATGAGGAGACACTCGTCTATCTTCACAAAACGGCGCGTGATTCGGTTCACGAAACCCAGAGACCCGCGGCGCCTGACGGTGAATCGAGCGTGGTTTCGGTAGCCCAGGACACCCTCGGATGGCATCGTGCCACCCACCTCTGCTCCCCTGAGCGATTCATATTCGTCTAACGCCCTCCGGACGGCGACACGCTTGAGGTCTAGCTGGTGGGCGTAGTCGATATGCTGCCACTGGCACCCGCTGCATGGGCCGAAGTAGGGACAGGGCGGCGGAACACGGTGGGGCGACGGCTCCAGCACGTCAGTCACGATTCCCGACACGACGGCCTTTCGCCTGCGCCTGAATCGGACTATCCGGCACACAACCTGCTCGCCCGGTATGCCTCCGAATACGTTGATCTCACGGCCCTCGAACTCCGCCACGGTATCGCCCAGCGTGCCAAAGGCGCCCAGGGTAAGAAGGGCCGTCTCGCACTCTGAGCCCCCAGCGGAAACCTCAGCCAGGGCCTGCGCAGGCTGTGTCATGGGCCGACCCTGCCGCGCTGGGAGTCCGCCATGGCTGCCGCCTCCAGAGCGGGGTCCCACGTGGGCCGAAACGCCTTCTTCTTCATTTGCGCGCTGCTGCCTCCCCTATGGATGAACGGCAAACTCACTATAGCACCGTTCTGCTATCATTGCTCTCAGCGCCGGTCCAGAGGAGACGGGATGAAGCAACGCCGCAGGCTCCCCGAATGGCTCAAGGTCCGCATGCCAGGGGGCCCCAGGTACATCGAGTTGAAGAACCTGATGCGTGACAGTGCACTCCACACTGTGTGCGAGGAGGCCCACTGCCCGAACATAGGCTCATGCTGGGAGCGTGGCACGGCCACGTTCATGATACTAGGCGACATCTGCACCCGCGCATGCGCCTACTGCGCCGTGACGACCGGACGGCCGGGGACGCTCGATCTCCAGGAGCCAGTGCGGCTCGCCGAGACCGCTCTTCGCATGGGACTCCGGTACGCAGTAATCACCTCTGTGAACCGCGACGACCTTCCGGACGGCGGCGCCTTCATGTTCACCCAGTGCATCGCCCAGGTCAGGAAACGGCTGCCTGACTGCAAAATCGAGGTACTGATACCCGACTTCCAGGGCGACCGCCCCGCTCTGGAGACCGTCATGGCGGCGAGCCCGGATACGCTGAACCACAACATCGAGACCGTGCGGCGCATCTTCCACCGCGTCCGCCCCAAGGGAGATTTCGACCAATCCCTGGAGCTGCTCGCGCGAGCCAAGAGCATCGCGCCGGACGCGGTCACAAAGTCCGGGATGATGGTCGGCCTGGGTGAAACATGGGGCGAGATCATCGAAAACATGCGGGAGCTGCGTTCGGTCGACTGCGACCTGCTCACCATCGGCCAGTACCTGCGGCCTTCGGAAAAGCACATCGCACTCGCCAAGTGGTACACACCGGAAGAGTTCGAGGAGCTGAAGCGCGAGGGCGAGTCCCTTGGATTCAGGCACGTCGCGTCTGGACCGCTCGTGCGCAGCTCCTACCACGCCGACGAGCAGCACGCGGCAGCAACAGCCGCGCCGGTCCTTAGCCCTTCACTGTCTCGATGACGCGCTGGGCCGCTTCGTAGTCCCGCCTTCCGCCGCGCAGGATTGGCGGGACCAGGTATATCGACCTGAATCCGCGCTCCACGAATCCCTGGAGCACCTCGACGGCAATGTCGGCCCCCGGCCTGCCCCTGTCAAGATCGCGGACCACCCACTCCGGCGCCTCTCCAAAGGTCACGCCACCGGGGGCCATCACCTGGACGCCACAGAACAACGGCTGTGTCAACGGCTCGCCGTATCGCTGCTCGTATGCTTCCATCATCTTGCCGACGCGCGCCGGCTCGAATAGGGGCTGCAGGAGAAAGAACTGAGCGCCCGCCTCGATCTTCCGTCGCGTCAGTCTTAGCTCTTTGTCGAATTCGTGTCCAAGGTCGATGACCGCGCCGACGCACAGATCCGTTGATGCGCGGAGGCGCCGTCCCCTGAAGTCGGAGCCAGCGTTCATCTGGGCTATCGAAGCAATTAGTCCGGTTGAAGTGAAGTCGTCGACCGGTTCGACAGAGCCCAGCTCTGCCTCGGTGAATTGATCGCCCTTGACTACCACGACGTTCTCGAGTCCGTGAAGAGCCGCTCCCAGCAGGAGGCTCTGCAGGGCGACCTTGTTCATGTCCCGCGTCGCCAGGGTGAACACGGCGTCGGCGGAGGCGGCCTGCTTCACCCACAGGGCGCCCAGAACGGAGGACACCCTGACCGATCTGCCAGGGTTGTACGCGACAGAAATATAGTCGGCGCCGAGCCGCAAGGCTGGCGCCATCAGTTCTGGGTCTCCTCCCCGTGCCGGAGAGAAATCGCAGACTATCAGGACTTCGTTCTCATCCTTCGCCCTCCTGTCTATGATCTTCGCCATGAGTCAACAGGAAGAGTGATCGAAGCATTGGAGCACGGAGCCCTTGTTGATTGGGCACACCCCGGCAGGGGTACCGCTCCGTGTACTGGTGAGTACGGGAGCGGAAGCCCTGCGGGAGTGCATTGACGCCTGTCCTAGGTCCAGACCGGCATCCCTTTTCTGCCAGGAATGATCGACACGCGGTGGCCGTCGCCGCACTTGAACCTCTGTTCCTGTGGCTCGGACCGCTTACCTGACAGGGACGATTCCTCCATCGAGCCCTGGCAGAAGGGACACGTTACCTTGTAGATGGCCCTGGTGCCCTTGCGCACGAGCGTCATGTGGACGACCGTATGGGCCAGGCGCTCACTCGCGCCTACATACCTCGCGACGAGGCGCGTGGCCGAGCTGAGGATACTGTTCCTCGCCCATCTCGGCGCCATGTCCCTGCTGTAGGTGTAGTCCGCGTACCCGCACGTTACGCACTCCGGCTCGTCTCGCCCCATGAACAATCTCGATCCGCACCGGGCACACTGGCTGGGCCTCGATGTCAGGACCTCCTTGACCGGCCATTCCGCCTCTTCGAATACCGCCATAGTAACCATACTCCCCCCAGTCGAGAATATCTACGAGGGAAGCAGGAACAGCGGAGCGATCCTCCCCTCCCGCGCAACCCCAGCGCGAGATAAGCGGGGAGGCCCAGAGAACGACCTGGTTCAAAGGATGAACCGTGCCGATACTCCACCGCCATGAAGCTTACCCCCAAAGCACGTCAGTATTCTTATACTAGTCAAAGAATCGTTGTCAATACTTTTCGCAAGAAGTCTAAACAGAGTTTCGTGGGACGCGCAGAACGACTGTGCGATGGGCAGAACGAAGGTGGCAGTTGAAAGGTAGGCGCGGGGACGGAAGAGCTACATCCTGCTCTTGACGAACCTGTCTATCCTCTCCAGCGCCCGCTCCAGGTTCTCCGCGGAATTTGCGAACGAGAACCGCACGCAACCCTTCCCATACTTCCCGAAGGACTCTCCTGCCAGGCAGGCTACCCCGCCCTCCTCGAGCAGGCCGTCCGCGAACTCTCGGCTCGTCATGCCAGTGCCTTCGACGCTCGGGAAGGTGTAGAAGGCGCCCTTCGGCATGGGGCACCGGATCCCGGGAATCTCATTGAGGCCGTCCACAATGATCGACCGGCGCTTCCTGAACTCGTCGACAATGCGGTAGGCGTCGTCCTGGGGCCCTTCCAACGCCTCCACGGCCGCCATCTGCGTGAAGGCGGCCGTACACGATACGCTGTTGGTGCTGAGCCGCGAAATAGGCTCCACCAGCTCCACCGGCATGACGCCGTACCCGATGCGCCAGCCGGTCATGGCATAGGTCTTCGAGAAGCCGTCGAGGATGATCGTCCGGTCGCGCATCCCGTCGAACTGCGTGATGCTGTGATGCTCTCCCTCGTAAAGGAAGCGGCTGTATATCTCGTCCGACAGGACCATGACATCGTGCTCGCGCGCCATGGCCGCCAGCGCCTCCAGGTCCTCTCGCTCGATGATGCTGCCGCACGGGTTGTTGGGAGAGTTGACGATCATCAGCTTGGTGCGGGGGGTAAACTGCCCGGCGACCTCCTCCAGGTCGATCCTGAAGTCACGCTCGGCCAGCAGCTTCATGGGTACGGGGACTCCGCCTACGAAGTCGATCATCGATTCGTAGATCGGAAACCCAGGATTGGGATACAGGACCTCGTCGCCCTCGTCCACAAGGGCCAGGATCGCGAAGAACATGATTGGCTTTCCACCCGGAGTGACGACGACGTTCTCTCCAGTAACCGAGATGCCCCTCGTGTCAACAATCTCTTGTGCTATCCGGTCCCGGAGGTCCTGCAGGCCGGGAGACGGGCCGTAGTGGGTGAAGCCGCTGGTGAGCGCGCTCACGCCCGCGTCTATGATGTTCTCGGGCGTGTCGAAATCGGGCTCGCCGATCTCCAAGTGTATGATGTCCGCGCCCTCGGCTTCGAGCCGCCTCGCCTTCAACAGTACTTCGAACGCCGTCTCTGTGCCGAGACGGCTCATGCGCTTAGCAAGCTTCATGCGTTTCCTTCCTCCCGTAGTCTCAGACAGTATATAGCGAGGGCCGAATCCGCCGCAAAACTGGCCGTCCGCACAAGAGTCAGAGACCGACTCAGCCCATGCCCCGAGGCCGCCTTGTGCTATAGTCAGGACCAGAACGTATCGGACACCGAGGTCGCCGATTCCGACATGAAGATTTACCTAGGCGCTCCGCGGGGGTACTGCGCCGGCGTCGTCAGGGCCATCGACGTGGTGGACATAGCACTGGAGAAGTATGGCCCTCCCGTCTATGTCAAGCACGAAATCGTGCACAACTCCCACGTGGTCAATGCCCTGGAGATCAAGGGTGCCTTGACGGTCGACGACGTCGACGACGTGCCGGAGGGATCGACGGTAGTCTTCTCGGCCCACGGCTCACCCCCCAACGATTTTCAAAGGGCCGAGAAGCGGGGCCTCAAGGTTATCGACGCAACGTGCCCGCTGGTAACCAAAGTCCACAACGAAGCCCACAAGTACGCCAGAGACGGCCGGAGACTGATGCTCATAGGCCACAAGGGCCACCAGGAGGTCATAGGCTCGATGGGACAGGAGCCGATGCACCTTGTGGACGACAGGGGGGACGACAGGGGGGACATGGACCTGCCCGATTGGGACGACGAGACGCCCGTGACTGTACTCTCTCAGACAACCCTTTCCGTCGACGATACCCAAAGGGCCGTCGAGGATATCCAGGACCGCTTCAACAACGTGATAGTGCGCAACGATCTCTGCTATGCGACGACCAACCGGCAGGCCTCCGTGAAGGAGATGTCCCGTCACGTCCAGCTCATCCTGGTAATCGGTTCTCGCAAGAGCTCTAACTGCAACAGGCTGCGTGAGGTCGCTGAAGCCAACGGCGTGGAGGCCCACCTGATCGACGGTCCGCTCGAGATCGAACCGGCATGGCTCGACGGGATTGGCAGCATCGGCGTTACCTCAGGTGCTTCGACCCCGGAGTGGCTTGTCGAGAGAGTGATCGAGGCCCTCGCTCCGGACGAGGTGATCACTCTGACGAGCGTGGAGGAGGACATCACCTTCTCTCTGCCCAGGGAGATCTGACACCAATTCATTTTGAGCGCGCCGTAAAGCCGTCATTCCCGCGAAGAGCCTGCCCCGTACGCGATACGGGGCGGGAACCCACTCCCTGGCCGCACATATACGGCGGCATCACGGTGACTTGGTATGACACCCCTCATCCCGGGGATGCCCCAGCACAGAGCGCTCGTTCTGGTACCCCAGCGACAGTGACTCCGCTGGGGCCGCCGGCGCCGAGAGCCCAAATCCCCCACCTCCGTCATTCCCGCGAAGAGCCTGCCCCCGAGCAGTCGGGGGCGGGAACCCATCCCCGGCAAGGTGCACAGCCATAGCCTCAGAGGCAGTCCGTCACGCCATCCGTCCAAATTAGGTGGGGAATCTGGGGAGAGCGCCTTTCGTTTGTAGGGCCCAAAGCGGTGTGCTATAATGCCGCCAACACATAAAGAGAGAGAGAAACAAACAGGCAATTGGGGCTAAGCACGACTGAAAAAGAACCGATAATCCAGGAATACCAAGCCAGCAGTGACGACACCGGCTCCACCGGGGTTCAGGTTGCGTTGCTGACAACCCGCATCAACGGCTTGACGGAACACCTCAGGATCCACAAACACGACGAAGCGACCCGCAGAGGTCTTCTCCGGCTCGTGGGAAGGCGGAGACGCCTCCTTCAATACCTCAGCCGCGAAGATGTGGGCCGTTATCGGACCCTGATCGGTAAGCTCGGACTTCGAAGATAGTCCCGCAGAGTCGGGACTTTCTTCTTGTTTGCTTCCCCATCGAGGAGACTAATCTTCCTATGACTTCCTCTTTTCAGCGACGCATTGGACACGCTGACATACGCATCGACACCGGTAAACTTGCCCTTCAGGCCAACGGAGCAGTAGTAATCCGCCGCGGCGACTCTATGACGCTCGTCACGGCGACGATGGACAAGCCCAGGGAGGGCCTCGACTTCTTCCCGCTGACCGTTGACTTCGAGGAGAGACTCTACGCCAGGGGACGCATACCCGGCGGCTTCCCGAGGAGGGAGGGCCGGCCCAGCACCGAGGCGATACTCACCAACCGCCTGACCGACAGGCCGCTGCGACCGCTCTTCCCCAAGGGGTTCCGCAACGATGTCCAGATAGTGGCTACCGCCCTGTCGGCGGACCAGGAAAACCCCCTCGACATTCTTGTCATCAACGGGGCATCAGCGGCCCTGACCATATCCGACATCCCATTCGGAGGACCCATCGGGGCTACGAGGGTGGGCCACGTCGACGGCGACTTCATCATCAACCCCACCTACCAGGAGCTGGAGCGAAGCAGGCTCGACCTTGTCGTAGCGAGCACCGGCGAGGGAGTGCTCATGATGGAGGCCGGCGCCAAGGAGCTGCCGGACGACCTGGTCCTGGAAGCCATAGAGCTGGGGCAGTCCGCCAACCAGGAGATGATCGCCCTGCAGATCGAGATGGCCGAATCGGTCGGGCGCCCCAAGACGGACTTCGTGCCAGAGAGCATACCTGAGGCCCTGTCCGAGCAGGTGAACGCAGCGGTTGGAGACAGACTAAGGCGCGCCTTCGCGGAAAGCGACAGCAAGGCCGATCAGGCGAGCAGGATCGGCGCAGTCAAGTCCGAGGTCATGAGCAGGCTCACCGACTCCTGGGATTCCTCCGACGCCGCCGAGGCTTTCGAGGCGCTTCTCGAATCGGAGTTCAGGGCCAGGATACTCAACGCAGGCACGAGGCCCGACGGACGCGGCACTATGGAGCTTAGGGAGATCGAGTGCGAGACGGGCGTCCTGCCCAGGACTCACGGCAGCGGCCTGTTCAGGCGGGGCGAGACTCAGGTGCTGGGGGTGACCACGCTGGGATCCGTGAGCGAATCCCAGAAGCTCGACACGTTGAGCCCCCAAGCGTACAAGCGCTTCATGCTCCACTACAACTTCCCGCCCTTCAGCACGGGCGAGACGGGCCGGATCGGCTTCACCGGCAGGCGCGAGATAGGCCACGGAGCCCTCGCAGAGCGTGCCCTCCTTCCGGTCCTGCCCGACGAAGAAGAATTCCCATACGCCATCAGGATCGTGGCGGAAGTCCTCGGCTCCAACGGCAGCACCTCGATGGCCAGCGCCTGCGCGGCCACCCTGGCGCTCATGGACGCCGGAGTGCCTATCAAGAGACCCGTCGCCGGCATCTCCATAGGGCTGGTCACCGGTGACGACGGCGAGTACGCCACACTCACAGACATTCAGGGCATGGAGGACCACTTCGGCGACATGGACTTCAAGGTCGCCGGGACCTCCGAGGGAATAACCGCCATCCAGCTCGACATCAAGGTCCAGAACATCAGCCCCGAGGTCATACAGACCACGCTGAAACAGGCCCGCCAGGCGCGAATGGAGATACTCGACCGCATCTGCGAGACGATCGCGGAGCCGCGGGAAGAGATGAGCCCGTACGCGCCGAGAATGGTCAAGATAAAGATCCCAGTGGACAAGATCGGCGCGGTCATAGGCCCAGGCGGCAAGACGATACGCAGCATCGTCGATGAAACCAAGGCGACAGTCGACGTCCAGGACGACGGGACTGTCGTCATCGGCTCCCCCGACGAGGCGGCAACCAAGAAGGCCATACAGATCATCGAGGGCCTCACCAAGGAGGCCAAGGTAGGCGACATCTACACCGGCAAGGTCGTGAGGGTAATGAACTTCGGCGCATTCGTCCAGATACTGCCGGGCGTAGACGGCATGGTCCACATCAGCGAGCTGGCGAACGAGCACGTTCCCACGGTCGAAGACGTGGTCAGGGAAGGCGACGAAGTCACCGTTGAGGTCATCGGCGTCGACCCGTCCGGCCGCATATCGCTGTCGCGGCGCTCCCTGCTGGACGGCGGCGAAGGACGCCCGCGCGAGCGGACCGACGATCGACCGGCCGGCCCCGGGTTCGGAGGCGACGGAAGACCCAGGCGAGACAGCCGGGACGGGTCCCGCTCCGGCCAGAGGCCCCGCGGAGGACGCAGGCCCGGAGGACAGGGAGGCCCCGGGGGTTCCGGACGGAGGTCCGGCGACGGAGCGAGGTAGGCTATGGCCTCCATCAATGTTGTGGTCAACGGCGCACTGGGCAAGATGGGCCAGCAGGTGCTGTCGGCCGTCTCAGGTGAGGACGACATGCGTCCGGTCGCCGGCGTCGACCTTGCCGCCAGGCAAGCCACCGTCTCCACTCCCGACGGAGCCGCTTCGGCGCCACTGTCGTCGTCACTGTCCGATGTGTTGGACGGGGCCGATGTCGTGGTCGACTTCTCGAACGCGGAGGGCGCTTCCGGCGTCATACGGGAAGCGGCTCCACATAAAGTCAACGTCGTCGTCGGATCCACCGGCATGCAGGAGGCCGCGCTCGACGAGGCCGCCGCGCTCGCCAGCGAACACGGCGTAGGTATCATCATCGCTCCCAATTTCGCGATGGGCGCTGTCGTCATGACCCACCTGGCCAAGATCGCCGCGCCATTCTTCGACTACGCCGACCTGACCGAGATGCACCACGAAAACAAGATCGACGCTCCCTCCGGCACGGCCCTGGCAATCGCCCGGGCCGCAGCTGAGGGCAAGGGCGGCGCCTTTACGGCCCCTGAGGCCGAGAAAGAGCTCGTCGCAGGCACTCGCGGCGGAACGCTGGACGGCGTCACCATACATTCGGCGCGGATGCCCGGTCGCGTGGCCCACCACGAGCTCGTCTTCGGAGCGCTCGGCCAGACCCTGACGCTGCGTCACGACTCCGTCAGCCGCGACAGCTTCATGCCGGGAGTCCTCCTGGCCATCCGGGAGGTCACCAGCCGCCCGGGCCTGACAGTCGGCCTGGACAAGCTCCTGGGCCTATAGACCCAGGGCAATCGCATTTAGGCCGACCTAGTACTGCTTCAATCTAAATATGACAGAACCCTCGGATTGCCGTCATTCCCGCGAAAAGCCTGCCCCGTACTCGATACGGGGCGGGAACCCACTCCCTGGCCGCACATATACGGCGGCATCACGGTGACTTGGTATAAGATCATTGCAGTCAAAATGCGATTGCCCTGCCTATAGGCCCAAGCGCCCTTGACAACGGCGTGGTCTGGACATTGCTGGCAATGACGCTACAATCATCCCATCGCCATGACTAGGAATAGCCCATTGAACGGCTTGAGTATCGCGGTTGTAGGCGCCACCGGCGCGGTTGGCAGTGTGCTCCTTCAGGTAATCCAGGAGCGCAAGCTCCCCGTGGAGGAGATACGCCTCTGCGCCTCAGAGCGCTCGTGGGGCAAACGGCTCGTATTCGACGGCCGCGACGTGACAGTCGAGTCGATTACGCCGGATCTGCTCTCCGAGGTCGACATCGTCTTCATAGCAGCGGGAAGCGGCATCAGCCGCGTGGTTGCGCCCATGGCCGTCGAGCACGGCGCATTCGTGATCGACAAGAGCTCGGCGTTCAGGATGGACCCGGAAGTCCCCCTGGTGGTGCCCGAGGTCAACGGCGCGGACCTGGCCGACCACAGGGGCATCGTATCCACGCCGAACTGCTCGACCACCCAGCTCGTTATGGCGCTCAAGCCCCTCGACGATGTCAACCGCATCGCAAGGACCATAGTCGACACGTACCAGTCCGTCTCTGGCACCGGGGCCGCCGCAATGGACGAGCTCCGCTCCCAGTCGGGGGAGATTCTCGACGGCGGCGGAGTGCAGCCGTCGCAGTACCCCCACCAGATAGCCTTCAACGTGCTCCCGCAGGTCGAGACATTCCTCGACAACGGCTACACCACCGAAGAGATGAAAATGGTCGATGAGACGAGGAAGATCATGCACCGGCCGGACCTTCCCGTCTCTGCAACCTGCGCCCGCGTCCCGGTCATGGTGTCCCACAGCGAGGCCGTCCACGTGGAATTCGAGCAGCCCATGACCCCCGGAGAGGTCTCCGAGATACTCTCGGACGCGCCCGGTGTAGAGGTGGTCGACGAGCCGCAATCTGCCATGTACCCAATGCCAATCGGCGCGGAGGGGCGAGACCCTGTCTACGTCGGGCGCATACGGCAGGACGTCTCACACCCCAACGGTATAGCCATGTGGATCGTGTCGGACAACCTGAGAAAGGGAGCGGCGCTAAACGCTGTTCAGATAGCCGAGGAGGTCCGGCACAGGGACCTTCTGCAGCCCTCAGCCCATCGTTCCAGAGAAGAGCCTGCCCTGTACCCTGCCGCCGGGCGTGAATCGAAAAGATAAAGACTCTGGTGTTAGGAGAGGAGCCAGCCATGGTAGAGATCGGAAGAGTCCTGACGGCTATGGTTACCCCGTTCGACGAGGATGGCGAGCTCAGCTACTCACAGGCCCGAAAGCTGGCGCGCGGGCTGATCGACTCCGGCTCGGACGGCCTGGTCATCGGCGGCACCACGGGCGAGTCGCCCTCCATGTCCGACGACGAGAAGATCCGGCTCTTCGCCGAGGTGAAGGAGGAGGTCGGCAGCAGCGCCTCCGTCATCGCCGGTACCACCGACAACAACCACCGCAACTCCATCGAGCTGTCTCGTGAAGCCGAGAAGGTGGGAGTGGACGCCCTGCTGCTGACGGTGCCAGCATACAACAAGCCCCCGCAGGAGGGCCTGTACCAGCACTTCAAGGCCATCGCCGAGGCGGTGCCCCTGCCAGGACTGCTCTACAACGTCCCCTCTCGGACATCCCTGAACATGACAGAGGATACGACGTTAAGGCTGGCCGAAATCGACAATATCGTCGGCGTAAAAGAGGCGTCCAGCGACCCCGTTCAGATCACCAGGATAGTGGACGGCGCGCCGCCGGGGTTCAGGCTCTGGTCGGGCAACGACGACGAGACATTCTCGATCGTCTGTGTCGGCGGCTTCGGCGTCGTCAGCGTCGCGTCCAACATCATCGGCAACCAGGTAAAGGCGATGATAGGGATGGTCCTCGAGGGTGACCTCGAAAGCGCCGCAGCCGAGCACCGGAGGCTGCTTCCCATATTCAAGGCCCTCTTCTGGGTCACGAACCCCATCCCCATCAAGTACGCGGTCAACCGGGCAGGCTTCGACGCGGGCAAGCCGCGGCTCCCCATGGTCGAGGCCGAAGACGACTTCAGGGCCAAGTTCGATCCGGTGATGGACCAGTACGACATCGACCTCCCAGTCGAGGCCTAGCCACCGCTGGG
Source organism: Dehalococcoidia bacterium (assembly GCA_965261325.1). Taxonomy (GTDB): domain Bacteria; phylum Chloroflexota; class Dehalococcoidia; order Lucifugimonadales; family CAJWER01. Next base: position 221,870 of record CBDHCU010000009.1, on the reverse strand, counting down.
GAATGCCGAACTCAGCGGACCCCTCGCATGACCCCGTCATATCGGCGGAAGCCGGCATCCAGGATCGTCTCCGATGCTGGGAGATGGCCCCACTTCAAAGCTCTACCTTTGGGAGGGAGTACCAAGGGTAGCGAAGTGACCTGGGAGTCTCGGGCTGCGGCTCTAGCTCTTTCGATGCGTGAATAGAAGACCTGACCACGTCTTGTCAATGGCGCAGATCTTGTAGTCGACCAGGCCCGTCGCGAGTCCCAGCGCCCTCACGTCATTCTGCGTAACGTCGGTCACGACTCCCGATGCTTTCTTATACCAATTCATTTTGAGCGCGCCGTAAAGCCGTCATTCCCGCGAAGAGCCTGCCCCGTACTCGATACGGGGCGGGAACCCACTCCCTGGCCGCACATATACGGCGGCATCACGGTGATTTGGTATTGGGCCAGGCTATCCACAGCGACGCCCTAGGCTTCCAGGTCCTTCAGCGACATGGTGAACCAGATGACCAGGTCGCTCGCCTCCGGGACGAGCCTGTTCAGCGTCGCGCCGTCCGGCAGCGGATCCAGCGTCTCACCGAAGTCGTCCGGCGCGTTCACCAGGACGACCGAAGTCCCCGGCTTGATTCCCAGCTTCTTGACCAGGGGCGTACCCGAATATCCCGCGAAAGCAGAATCGGGCACTACCGGGTTGACGAGAGGCTCAGCGATGGCCGTCCCCAGGTCCTTCTGGATGTCCTGCCACGATGTGTAGACGGCGTCGGGGATGACCCGCCGTGTCCGCTCGACCTTCTCGGCCTCTCCACCCACAAAGACGATGGGTACTGAGCGCGTCGCCTCGCGCTTCCTCAAGAGGACGGCGACGTCACGCCCCTGCGAAGGCATCCGGCTGAGGTCTATCACAACGGCATCGAGGCGGTTGTCGAACAGATCCCGCAGACTCGACGAGGACGGGACCTCGTGCTCCACCTCGTGACCCCACGTCCGCAGGCGCTCCCCACGCTCGGCCGCCTCTGCCTCGTTCCAATGTATCAGGCGAACCCGAGCCATTCGCTCCTCCATCGGCCCAGCCCGTGGCCGAATGCTGCACAATGGCGCAGACTACAAGATTCAACGCGATGAGGAAGGACCGGCGACGCTTGCCAGTTCCCTTAGGAGTCTAGCGGGAGCCTAGACGACTGGGCGGACCGGAATCGTCTCGTGGCGGTATGGCCCGGTCGAGATGATGTCGATGGGGAGACTCGTGAGCTCCTCGAGCCTGCGTACATACTTCAGCGCGCCGTCCGGAAGGTCTTCGATTCTCGTCACCCCCGACGTGACGCCGTCCCACCCCGGGAAGTCCTCGTAGATCGGCGTGCAACGCTCCAGCACCGCCGCGCTGCCCGGGAAATCCTCTACGCGCTTGCCGTCCAGCTCATACGCGACGCATATCCTTATATCATCGAGGTTGTCCAGCACATCCAGCCTGGTGAGGACGAGCGACGTGTAGCCGTTGACGCGGGCGCTGTATCTGGCGACGACCGAATCGAACCACCCGACCCGGCGGGGCCTGCCCGTTGTTGTTCCGAATTCCCCCGCGAGGTTCCTGATCTTGTCGCCTGTCTCATCCAGTAGCTCGGTCAGGAACGGCCCGCCACCGACGCGTGTGCTGTAGGCCTTGAACACGCCCAGGATGGAGCTGAAGTCTCTCGGCAGCAGACCCAGGCCTGTCGAAGCCCCTCCTATCGTCGGGTGCGACGAAGTGACGTATGGGTAAGTTCCGTGGTCCAGGTCCAGCATCGCGCCCTGGGCGCCTTCGAGGAGTACCGTCTTGCCAGCCCCTACAGCGTCGTACACGACGTGCTCTACCGCACCGACGAATGGACGCATCTCGTGCGCCCACTCCTTGCAGCGGTCGAATACCTCGGCGAGAGGCACCGGCTCGGCCTCGTACACCTTCTCTATGATCGCGTTGTGATGCCCCATCACCCGCTCGAGCCTCGGATAGAGAGCCTCCAGGTCGAACAGGTCTGCAACCCTTATCCCGATACGTGCGGCCTTGTCGGTATAGGCGGGACCGATGCCCCTGCCGGTCGTGCCTATAGCCTGGTCGCCCTTGGCCGCCTCGCCCAGCTCGTCCAGCAGGATGTGGTACGGCATAACCAGGTGGCACCGGTCGCTGACGAGGAGGCGCCCATCGAGGTCGATGCCCCGTTGGCGCAGCCCGTCGATCTCCTCCAGCAGTGCGTCGGGATCGACGACGACGCCGTTGCCTATGACGGACATACCGTCCGGCCAGAAGATCCCGGAGGGCACCAGGTGGAGCTTGAAGGTCCCCTCGGGGTTCATCACGGTGTGCCCGGCGTTGTTGCCGCCCGAAAAACGCGCCGTCACGTGGGCCTTCTCTGCAAGAACGTCTACGATCTTGCCCTTGCCTTCGTCACCCCACTGGCCGCCCAGCACCGCACACACAGGCATCCTGCGTCGCTCCTATCGGGAAATCGGCCCGTGAAGGGCCTTGGAGAGTATAGCACAGGGCATTGGGACCATAGATGCGAGCACGGGGGGGGGGCTTTATCAGGCTCAGTTCGCCCACCCGTCATTTCCCCGCAAGGCGAGGATGAACGACTATGCCACGGGCCCGAATACCTCGTCGACATCCAGGCGCAGCCCTTCGACGCTTGTGGACCCAATCGCAGCGCCTCGGCCAGCCACGCGCTCCTTCGCATATCCCGATGGCCCCGGCCGCGTAAACACCCTGACGACCTCGGCCTCGAGATCAACGACCCACATCTCGGGAACCATCGACCGGGCGTATCGCGGCGCTTTTTCGTGGAGATCGTACGCCAAGGAGGAGTCGGAGACCTCGATGACCAGCAGCGTGTCTCCCGGTTCGGGATGCCCGGTCGTGTAAAAGTCGTCACGCCAGGCAAGGATAGAGATGTCCGGCTGGGGTTCGTTGTGCAGATCGAGCTGCAGTGGGTTCTGCACTCGAACGATAGCCGAGCGCGCCAGCAGTTCGACGAGCGCCACGTTCAGGCGATCAACGATCCCGGCATGTAGTGACCCAATCGGCGCCATTTCCCGTATCTCCCCGTCAATGAGCTCTACTCGATCGTCCTCGGTAAAGATCCCCGCCTCGCCCATCTTCGCGAACTCGTCAATGGTGAAACTGTGCCTGCGTACCCCTGTAACCATGGTATTCTCCTGTCGCAGCCGCGCTTGTCAGAGTCTACGCTCCAGTATCCTAGCACAGACTCCGGGCCAAGCTCTAACGTCGTGTGTAACCCACCAGGGCCTTTCCATTGTTGAGATAGGGTCGTACCTTGCCGTTCGGTCTGAGCTTGTCGAAGGCCCCAATTGTGGTTCGACAGGCTCACCACGAACGGACTTTGGAAAGGCCCTGGTAACCCACAGCGCCAGGTGCCTGAAAAGCCTGGCATGGTAGTATGATGGCCTACTATTCGGCACTACGGAGGTTGGGAATGGTCGCCACGGAAAGGTTGAGCGTCGCAGAAGTCGAGGGCGTGGACGAACTGTTCACTCCAGAATTCCGGGAGTATCTCCTGGCCCTCCACGACAGGTTCACCGCCCGCATACACGATCTGCGGGCAAAGCGGGCCGTGGTGCTGGATAGGGCGCTGAAGGGCGGCGTCCCCCCGGGACATCTGCCGCCATCGGACGCGACGACTCTCGACTGGCAGGTGCCCCCTCTTCCCGAAGACCTCAAGCGCCCCGGCATAGAAATCACCGGTCCAGCCTCGCTAACCAGCATGTTCATCAATGCCCTCAACCCCGGGCCCGACGGCACCCGGGCCGAAGGCGACCTGGACGACGACGAGGACGCGGCAGGGCATCGGTTCGTCGACACCGTGACGGCGGCCCGGAACCGCCTTGCGGCAGTCGAGCGTACCCTCGAGTTCACCAACAACACGACCGGACGCCACTACGCCATCAAAGACGGCGAGATCCCCTTCTTCATGCATCGGGAGCGAGGCCTCCACCTCGACGAGCCGGAGGTCACCATCGACGGCGCCCCGGTGCCTGCGGCCATCCTGGGAGCCGGCCTGACGATGTACCACGCCGGCAGAGCGCAGATCGAGCGTAACCAGGGTCTCTACTTCTACCTTCCGAAGATGGAGTCGGCCGAGGAGGCCGCCCTATGGCGCGACTTCTTCGACTACTCGTTCGAGCATCTCGATCTCCCCGGAGACGCCGTGATAAGGGCAATCCCCCTCGTGGAGTCCCTGCCAATCGCCTACCAGATGGAGGAGACCCTCTACGCCCTAGGTCCCTACGCCGGGGGGCTCAACGCCGCCCGCTGGGACTTCAAGGCCAGCATCTTCGAGTACGTCATGACCGACCCGAACTCCGTGTGGCCCGACCGCTTCGGCGTCGATATAAAGACGACCGACTTTATCGCCAACATCTTCCGCCGGCTCGTGGCCACCTGCCTGAAGCATCGCGCAGCCCCTGTCGGGGGAATGGCGACCGCCCTTCCGAGCAGGGACCCCGCGGTGAACGAGGCCGCCGCCGCCACCATCAACGCGGACAAGGAGTGGGAGGCCAGGCAGGGCTTTCTGAGAGGATGGGTCGCGCACATCTTCCACATGAAGACGGCCGCGGACCCCTTCAAGGAGCTGCGGGCGACCGGCTGGGAGCCGACCCCGGAGATGGCCGACCCCGACAACTACCCCATACGGATAGAGGTGCCCGAAGGCCCAATCACGGTTGGTGGCACACGTCGCAACGCACGGATGGTCATCGAATATCTGGAGGGGTGGCTCAACGGACGGGGCGCGAAGGGCATCGACAGCCTCGCGGGCAAGCCGGGACTGCACGGCCCTCTGATGGAAGACCTCGCCACCGGCCGCATGTCGGTCGCCCAGATCGCACAGCGGCTCCTGCATAGCGCCAGGGACACCGAAACGGACGAGGCGCACGACTTCCCGCTCGTCAAGAGGATCCTCCAGGAGGAGCGCGACGACATCGTCCGGCTGATGACCGAGGAGGCCGGAGAGCTCGACGAGTCGGGACAGAGGGCGCTGGCCGCCGCCGCCGAGCGGTACGGCAAGGCGTACAAGATCGCCCTGCGGTGGGTGAAGAACTACACCGAGCTCGACTTCAGGAGCCTGGGATCATACACCCACGCGCAGCTCCACGAAATCGCCGCATCCCCGGACGCCTTCTAGGCGGCCTTCTCCCAGGGCAGTCCTCTGGGAACCTCTGAACTGCATTGAATGGAGAACTGCCCTTCGACCCTTTGCCAAGCTCAGGAGAGCCAGGCTCAGGGCGGCTTGGCCGTATCCACCCTCTTTGAGAAACCGGGATCCGGGCCCGGTCGAACGGCTCTTGGATGAAGGCCAAGGTCTTCCTCGGGCATAAAGCAAGCCAAAGGCTCGGGATCCGGGCGTGATCGTTGTCGGACGTCGCAGGGTTTCCTATAATGCGAATCGCAATGGCAGTGAACGACAGCGTACAAACTGGGCGTAAACTGAAGCACGTCAGCCCGCTGCGCTATCCCGGAGGCAAGGCTGCGCTCGCCGACCTCCTTGCTCAGACGATTGCGTCGAACGGTCTCTCCGCCCCATCATACTTCGAGCCTTTCGCCGGCGGTGCAGGCGCCGCACTCCGTCTTCTGCATGACCATGTCGTCTCGGAGATACACCTGAACGATCTGGACCCTCGCATCGCAGCGTTCTGGAAGGCGGTGCTGGACGACTCGGACCGATTCGCCGAGAAGATCCTGAACGTGAACGTGAACGTCGAGGAATGGCGAAGGCAGAGCGCAGTCTGCCGTGAAGCTGACGCGAGCAAGCCATTCGAGCTTGGTTTCGCCGCCTTCTATCTGAATCGCTGCAACAGGTCGGGCGTGATAACCGGAGCCGCTCCCATAGGCGGCTACGCTCAGGAGGGGGAATGGAAGATCGGCGCCCGCTTCTACAGGGATTCGCTTACCGCACGGGTGCGTGCGTTGGGCAATATGCGCGACCGAATTCACGTGACCGGGATGGACGCCCGCGATTTCCTGGTCGAGCGTCTTCCCAGAGGCCGCGACAGGGAACGCGTCTTCGTGTATCTCGATCCCCCGTACCATGGGAAGGGTAGCCGCCTCTATCTGAACTCCTACGAAGATGAGGATCACAAGCGGCTTGCCGATTATCTACAGCGCCAGAAGCGCCTCAAGTGGATAGCGTCATATGACAATTCACCCTTCATCAGGGGACTGTACGGTTCCTGCAACATCTCCGATAATTCGCTCCGGTATAGTCTGCAGCGCAGCATGAAGGCCCAGGAGCTCTTGATCGCGCCGACTTATCTTGCAGCGCCCGAGTGAAAAGGGTTCCGCAGACGTTTGGCTGTTCTGGGAAGAGGGGAACAATCCGATGGAATCCGGTATGACCGAGATGCGCGTTGCCGAACTGGCATTCGACATCGAGAACCCTCGTCTCTCGGAATTCGAGCTCGGGAATTCGCCGTCGGACTCCGAGATCATGGAGGTTCTTTGGGAAGCGATGGACGTCCGCGAGGTCATGCTGTCCATCGCGGCGAGTGGGTACTTCCAGCACGAGCCTTTGATCGTCGCACGGGAAGGCGGGAAGAACGTCGTAATCGAGGGGAACCGACGGCTCGCCGCAGTCAGGGTCCTACTGGATCCCACGCTCGTCGAAGCGACCGACATTCCCGTCATTGGCAAGAACGCAAAGAAGGCACTTCGGCAGCTTCCCATCTTAGCCAGCAACCGCAAGGACGCCTGGCAATACATCGGCTTCAAGCACGTGAACGGCCCGGCCAAGTGGAGCAGCTACGCCAAGTCGCAGTACATCATCAAGGTGCATAGGGAGTTCGGCGTCAGCCTCGAAGACATCGCCAAGCAGATCGGCGACACGCACAAGACTGTGCAGCGGCTGTTTCGAGGCATGATGGTCATAGAGCAGGCCGAACGGTGGAAGGTGTTCGACCGGGAAGACCGCTCACGACGGCATTTCTCATTCTCGCATCTCTACACCGGATTGGACTACACAGGCATCAGCGACTTCATCGGGCTGGGTCCGGAGGCCGATGAAGACCCGGAGCCGGTACCTGCGGACAAGAAGGAGGAGCTCGGAGAGCTCTGTCGTTGGCTCTATGGCAGCAAGAAGGAAGAAACCCGCCCAGTCGTCCAGTCACAGAACCCCGATCTGCGGCGTCTCGACAGGGTAGTTGCCAATATAGAGGCGGTCGCAGCCCTTCGCGCCGGTACTGAGCTCAGCTATGCCTTCGAGATCAGCCGGCCGTCATCGAACGTCTTCGAAGAGTCCCTGCATGAGTCAAAAAGAAGCCTTGAAAAGGCTCATAGCCTGCTGTCCACTGGCTACGACGGCTCCAAGGAGTTGCTCAGGGTTGCAGAGGACGTGGCGGTTCTCGCCGATGACCTCTATGGCGAGATGGAGCGCAAGCGTACTCCTCGCAGAAGGCGGGGAGCCGGAGCGGATGGCTGATGTTCAAGTGGCCCCGGCCGCCGTCGGTCAATGCGCCTGAACACGAGCTTGCCGACTTCGCCGAGTTGATCTGCTGGCAGAAGGGAGTTACATCTGCGACGACCCTTTCCAGGTTGCTTGGAAGGCTCGCGGAGAACAACTATTCCGACGGGGTGCCTGAGGAGGAAGAAGCGGACGGGCGTGTCGAAGGAGCATATGGGGAAATCGAGCGGCGTCAGGAAGCGTGCAGAGGCGGCTATCCATTCGAAATTGTAAGAGAGGGACACACGCTTCGAGTCATCCGAGGCCACGAGAAGCCCGCACACGCCATCTACAAGTACCTACTGCTGTCCACAAGGCTCAACATGAACAACGATCGGTGCCATGTGGGTATCGACGGAACGCTGCTCTTCGAAAGCCTTTCTGCGCAGGTGGCCAAGGGGTACTTCGGCGAGCGAGCCGAGAGTCTCGTCTTCGGCACCGCGGTGCGGGGCGAAGGCTTCCAAGAAAAAGTTGACAGTCTCTGCCGTCGTCTGGGAGAGGGCGGCAGCTTCACGGACCGCCCGTCGGTAAGCGCAAACGTGAGGGACGGCAAGCTGGATGTCGTTGCGTGGAAGCCCTTCAAGGACAGACTGCCTGTGAGACGTTGATCGCAACGAAGTGTACCCCCTTGCCTCATAGCTCGGCAGGGGCACACTAGAAGGGTGGGAAACGGAGGAGGAGGCAACCTATTCTCGTCGTAATGGTGGCATACGGTTTCCTGACACTCTCGATGCTGATAGTTTCTTTGTGCATGGTCTGGGCGCCTTTTGCGGCTGGAATCTGCGCCTTCATTGCACAGACGCGAGGCATGAATGTCCGTCGATATGCTTTGGCAGGAGGAGTGTACTCGATGCTGTTCTTCCTGCCGTGGGCATACCTTGTGGCTCGGATGTCCAATAAACGACCTTCGCACGTTATGGTCAGATTGGCCTACATATTGGTGTTCGGGGTTTGGTTGGTTGGACCGGGAATTGGCGGACTCTTTGTCCTAGTGCTCTACATAAACGGTGTCGAAGGGAAGGAGACAATCCTTAGTTCTCCCTTTGTCGTTGGATTTGCGATCCTGCTGAACTTTGTGACATGGGGCGTTTCGTTAGAACGACTACTCTCGGCTAACGAGTATTCATCTCGATACCCGCATACCGTTTCAGATGGTCTATTGCCACCAGCCGTGTACCTCATGCCTTTTGGGCTCGCCACCCTCTGGCATGTTATTGTCTACTCTATGGCGTGGTGGTAGCCCGTGCAGAGAGTGACGTTAGCCCGTGCAGAGAGTGACGTTAGCCCGTGCAGTTTAGCTAGGGGCTCATAGCTGGTGATCAGGTTCAAGGGCCACCTCTCAATTAGCCACCTAATCGAGGCGCTCACTGTCCACCGCGATCACGTCTGGCCTGGGAAGGAGCCGATATGAAAGAGACACTAGAGGTGCGGTACGGACGGGATGCGCCGCCTATAGCCGAGCAACTCGGGCTAGGCAAGCTCATCGGCTTCGGACAGTGCAAGACGGGTACCAGCTACAAGGACTACCTGACCGTACTTCAACCCGACAGGTTCATCCAGAAGTGGATGCGCGAGCCTCTGGTTGTCCCACCGGTGCGCATGTTCTTCATCTCGGAGGCGTTGGCCGTGACACCGCATGGGAGATTCGAAGACTCGATCGATGCCGGCTTGCTGTTCGACCGATGCCGGATTGTCGACTTCTGCGATGGCGTGGGTGAAGAGGTAATGACGACCCTGCGACAATGGACAGCGGCCGCGGCCGTCGCGAACGGGTTGCCTGGCCCGTAGGGAGGGAGCATTGGCTTGTCGGAGGCTAGCAGATCCGATCCTTACAGCTCTGGCCGCATCGTGTGCCACTCGGTGGCCTGCTCGTAGGCGTGGGCCGCGCGCAGCAGCGTCGCCTCACCCAGGTACGGCCCCATGAGCTGCAGCCCTACCGGCAGGCCCTCGGACATCCCGCCAGGCACCGATATGGCCGGGATTCCGGCGATGTTGGCGGGCTGGGTGAACACGTCGTTCAGGTACATCTGGACTGGGTCGTCCATCTTCTCACCGTGCCTGAAGGCCACCGAAGGCGACGTAGGCGCGACAATCACGTCCAGCCCCTCGAAGGCGCTGTCCAGCTCCCGCCGTATAAGGGTCCGCACCTGCTGGGCCTTCAGGTAGTAGGCGTCGTAGTACCCCGCCGATAGGGCGTAGGTGCCGAGCATGATCCGGCGCTTCACCTCAGGCCCGAAGCCGTGCTGCCGGGTCTTCTCCAGCGCGTCCCACATGCTCTCGGCCTCCTGCATTGAGAAGCCGTACTTCACACCGTCGTAGCGCGCCAAATTGGCGGATGCTTCGGACGGGGCGATGATGTAGTAGACGGCCAGCGCGTACGGCGTGTGGGGCAGCGACACCTCCTCCACGACGGCACCCAGGTCCTCGAACACCCGGATGGCGTCCCGGACGGCCTGCTCGACGCCCGGCTCCATTCCCTCCAGGAAGTACTCATCTGGCACTCCCACGCGCAGACCCTTCACGTCGCCGGTAAGGGCGCGCGTATAGTCCGGTGGCTCGACGGCGATAGACGTGGAGTCGCGGGGGTCGTGACCTGCTATCGCATTCAGCACAATGGCTGCGTCCGTGACGTCCTTGGTGATCGGCCCTATCTGGTCCAGCGAGCTGGCGAAGGCCACGAGCCCGTACCGGCTCACGAGCCCGTATGTGGGCTTCAGGCCGACCACCCCGCACAACGCGGCGGGCTGCCGGATGCTGCCCCCCGTGTCCGAGCCCAGGGAATATATGCACTCGTCGGCGGCCACGGCAGCGGCAGGCCCCCCGCTGCTCCCGCCCGGGACGCGGTCGAGTGCCCAGGGGTTGCGCGTCGGAAAGAACGCCGAATTCTCGGTGGACGAGCCCATCGCGAACTCGTCGAGGTTGCCCTTCCCAACTAGCACCGCGCCCTCGTCGTAGAGGCGAGTGGCGACAGTCGCATCGTACGTGGGCACGAAGTCCTCGAGCATCCGCGACGAGCAGGTAGTCCGCACACCCCGCGTGCACATGTTGTCCTTCAACAGCATCGGCACGCCTGCCAGAGGACCCGCATCGCCGGCGGATATCTGCTGGTCCGCGGCCCGGGCCTGCTCCAAGGCCATCTCGCCGGTGACCGTTACAAACGCCCCGGTCCGATCGTCCACCGCTTCGATACGGTCGAGTACCGCCTGCGTAATCTCCACGGACGACGCCCGGCCACTGCGAAGCAGCTCAGTGGCCTCGTGAATCGTCAGGCGGGAAAGCTCGATGCCGGGAGTCGTCCTACTCAAGAACGGCCCTGACACGGATTAGGTCGCCCTCGCGGCGCGGCGCGTTCGACAACACATCCTCCCTGTCCGCGGAAGGCTCCGCCCTGTCGCCCCGCATGACCGTATGGCGGCCCGATAGCGAGCCGGTCGACTCCACGCCGCCCGTGTCGACCTGACTGAGGACATCGAACTGCTCGAGGATGTTCGACATCTGGTCCCGCATCCGCTCGACCTCTTCGTCGGTCATCCCCACCCGCGCCAGGGCGGCGATATGCTGGACCTCTTCTGTCGTAATCCTCATAGCTCTTCTCCGCTGTGGGACGCAGGGGTAATTCTAGCAAAGGCGATGGCGGCGCTCCACCCTACCTTTGCGTAATACCATTTCGTTTTGACTACGCCGTGAATTGATCGTGACGCAGTGCCCCGTGCCCCGACACGGGGAATCCAGTCCCCGGCGGTTGCACACAGACCGGGTTGCTAAGGGCAAGCCGGGCACTCTTTCAGCAGGGCCTTTCCATTGTTGAGATAGGGTCGTACCTTGCCGTTCGGCCTGAGCTTGTCGAAGGCCCCAATTGTGGTTCGACAGGCTCACCACGAACGAACTTTGGAAAAGCCCTGCTCTTTCAGCCCCTATATATGGCGGCATCACGCCAAATTGGCCGTCATTCCCGCGAAGAGCCTGCCCCGTACTCGATACGGGGCGGGAACCCACTCCCTGGCCGCACATATACGGCGGCATCACGCCAAATTAGTATAACTTGCGTAACTCCTCTCTCCCGAAACTCTCCCCCCAAACTCAAAACTTCCCCCTCCGTGCCCTCTTGGCTGACCCAAATCCCCCTTGACAACCCCCCATATACCCCTATAATAGAACCCATGTACGACAACACCGAACAGTCCGAGCCACCCACACTAGCGGACATCGTCCGCCGAGAGACCAACAACGGCGAGACCATCGTCCGCTTCTACCTCGACGTCATCGAGGGAAAGCTAAACGACGAAGGCTTCGAAGTCTGCCACAGACTCGAAGCCGCCGAGCAGATCCACGCCATCGCACCCGGGCTCGTCTCCGAATACATAGCCCAGCTCACCGGCCTCGAATGCAACCACGCCATACTCCGCAAGCGCACCCGCGACACCACCGTCGTTCCCGCGGAGAGCCTGCCCCGTACTCGATACGGGGCGGGAACCCATCCCCGGCCGGACGCCGACTGCGCCAAAACCGCCCGCGCGCGCCACGAGGCACTCGAATACCTGGCCTCGGCCCTCGCCGCCCCATCCCTCGCCGTCGACCCCCGCGTCACGGGCATCGTCCACGGGAGCACCGACCACGGCAAGACCGTAGTCAGCTTCCTCATGCACGTCATGCACGGCGTAGTCCGCGGCTTCAGGCCCCGCCAGAGGATCGATGCCGCCAGCGAGCTCCTCGGACACATAGCCCGCGACGAGCTAGCCCGCTCCGGCTCCCTTCCAGTTGAGCCTGCCCTGAGCGCAGCCGAATCGTCATTCCCGGCAGCTTCATCGTCATTCCCGCCCGACGGATCGTCATTCCCGCGAAGGCGGGAACCCATCCCCAGCACCGCAGAGGCGGACGACCCACCCACAACCGTCATACCAGCGGACGGGGCCGGTATCCAGAACGGCGGGGATGCGGACGACGCGGACGACGCAGACGACACGAACGACCCCCGCGGCTGCTACGACATCGACCGCAAGATCGCCGAAGCCCAGCGCGACCCATCCCACCCCATCCACAAGTTCGTCCAGGCATACGACGAAGTAGCCGCCGCCTTTCATGGCGAAGACAAGGAGAACGACGAAGACGACGAAGTCCGCTACTGGATCTCCGGCGAAGTGCCCGACGCCTACGGCAAATACATCTGGGAGTACGCCCCGGCATACCCCAGGTCGATCAGAAGAAAACTTCGCCCCAGGCGCCGCCGCTCCCGCGAACCCGGGACTACGCCCAAGGCCGAGAGCATCTGGATGAAGCGGCCCTTCGACAAGATGCGCGAGGCCGGCATCCCCAGACCCAGCCGGTTCAAAATCTGGGTCTGAACCCGCCCCGCCGCCCAACCGGGCCGAGCGGGGCCAACACCACGCCAGCCAATACGAATTGGCGCCATCTGCACCCTCGCCACACCAGGGCCTTTCCATTGTTGAGATAGGGTCGTACCTTGCCGTTCGGCCTGAGCTTGTCGAAGGCCCCAATTGTGGTTCGACAGGCTCACCACGAACGGACTGGAAAGGCCCTGTCGCCACACAGCCGTCCTTGTAGAGAGGCTGGGAATCGGGTAGGCTGGACAGAATGATGCAGGGGAACGAATTGCGGGTGACTGCGACAGGGCATCACGCGAGGATGGTCGGCCCGACATTCCGGAAGGCGGTTCGGGTGATCGCGCTCGCCGCCCTGGCGCTGGCCATGGCTGCGTGCGGCCTGGTGGGACAGTCCGACGATGGGTCGGAGGGCCAGATGCCCCCCACTCAGACAGATATCAGGCCGTCGCTGCAGCCGCGAGACGCTCACACCGCGACGCTGCTGGAGGACGGCAGGGTCATGGTGACCGGCGGCTTCGACGACGCCGTCTGGCCGATGGACACCGTCGAGATCTTCGACCCGAAGACGGGCGTGTGGAATGCCGGCGCAAGGATGTCGACCGCCCGCGCGTTCCACGCTGCAACCCGCCTTGGGGACGGCAGAGTCCTGATAACGGGCGGCCTCGGGCCAGACCTCACGCCCCTCGCGTCGGCGGAGGTGTGGGACCCGGAGACCGAGATCTGGTCCCCGTACCTGAGCATGGCGGCGCGCAGGCGCGGGCACACCTCGATCGAGCTGAACGACGGTCGGATTCTCATCACGGGCGGCGTTGGGCAGGCTGGGCCGCTGGCCCTGACCGAGATATACGACCCAAGCGACGACAGCGGATGGCTGACCAACAACATGCTGGAGCCCCACAGTGACCATTCAGCCCTCATCCTGCCCGACGGCAGGGTCATGGTGGTCGGGGGTCTGAAGCAAGGGGCGGGACTCTCACGGGCGGAGGTATACCACCCAGGCACGGAAGAGTGGACATACACTGGAAGACTCAGGCGCCGCACATTCTCCCACTCCTCCATCCTGCTGACCGACGGCACCGTTCTGCTCATGGGTGGCTTCGGCGCCGGGGTCGGCCCCTACTCCGTCGAGATGTACGACCCCGAAGTAGACACGTGGTCGAAGATGGAGGCCGGCATGAACGACGGCCGCTCACTGCACACGGCCACTGTGCTGCCGGACGGGCGCGTGCTGGTCGTGGGCGGCTCGAATGAGGACGGGAACATGGATACTACCGAGGTGTACGACCCCTCTACCGGCCTGTGGACACCAGCGGGCATAATGGCAGCGAAGCGGGCCGTCCACACCGCCACCCTGCTCAGGGACGGTAGAGTGCTCATAGTGGGCGGTGGAGGAGTGGACGTCGTCGAAGTCTTCAACCCCGCCTCCGGTACTTGGAACTCCAGCGACCAGTAGGGTTGGCAGGTCAGCGTAGGGTGTCGTCGACCTCACGAGCCGGATTCGCTGCGGTGCCGCTATTCGAGACACAGCGTAACCCACGCGCGTCCATTTGGCTTGATCGGGCATGGCCCTTGTTCGTCGTTTGCCTGGTGGCCATGGCCCTCCTGGCCTGCACCTCGGAAGAGGCGCCGGCAGCAGATACACCCGCGGCGCCCAGCGCAGAACTGGCAACTCCCGCCCCAACGACCGAAGTCGAGACGTCCGCGAGGCACATGAAGTCGAGCCGACAGGGCCACACGGCGACGACGCTCTCGGACGGCAGGCTGCTGGTGGTCGGAGGCTCCGACGAGTTCGGAGCGTCGCCCCACGGGGAGATATACGATCCGGCAGTGGACACATGGTCGCCCATAAGAGCCATGCGCCACGCCAGGACCCTCCACACTGCCACCCTGATCGAGGATGGGCGGGTGCTCGTTGCGGGCGGCGAGGACAGCGCGGGGCGGACGAAGAGGGTGGAGATACTGGACCCCGAGTCCGGTTCGTGGACCGACGGGCCGGACCTCCTGACGATCAGGGGCGGCCACTCGGCCACACGGCTGAGAGACGGGCGCGTTCTGATAGTGGGTGGCATCGCGGCCTCTGCGGTCAAGACGGCTGAGACGTACGACCCCAACAGCGATACATGGACGCCCACAGGCTCCACTTCGAGGGCCCACGCATTCCACACGGCCACCGTGCTGAGCGACGGCAGGGTCCTGGTAGTCGGAGGGGACCTGCTCTCGGGGGACCCGGAGCTGACGACCGCCGAAGTGTACGACCCGGCATCCGGGGAATGGTCGTCGGCCGGAGACCTGGAGACCGGGCGCGCATTCCACGAGGCAACGCTGCTCTCGGACGGCCGGGTCCTCGTAACGGGCGGCCACAGGCAGGTGAGCGCCGCAGAGATTTACGACCCCACCTCCAACTCGTGGACGACTGTCGCCCAGATGGAGAATCCACGCAGGAACCACTCGGCGTCGCTGCTGCCGGACGGAAGGGTCATCGTCGTCGGAGGAGCGGACTCCGAGGACTTCCCCAGCGAGACGGCGGAGATATTCGACCCTGCGACCGGTAGATTCTCACCTGCCGGCGACCTTGATTTGGCGCGGCAGTTCCACTCAGCCACAAACCTCGCCGGCGGGCGAGTGATGATAGCAGGCGGGGGCGGGCACGACGGCGTCCTCAGATGGGTCGAGCTGTACGATCCGGCCCGCGGCAGGTGGCTGGCGCAGGGATCTTCCGGCTCATGGGCCAGGGCAGCCGACCTCCAACAGAGCCGCACGACTCACTCGGCCACCCTGCTGGAAGGCGGCCAAGTCCTCGTCGCGGGAGGCCGCACGAAGATCGTCGAGGAGGGAGAAGACGTGCGCGCCGGCGAGACGGTGTTCCTCGATTCCGCCGAGCTATACGACCCTGCAGGCGAACGCTGGAGCGAGACCGGCCCCCTGTCCCACGCTCGCGGCGACCACTTCGCCGTACGGTTGGGCGACGGGCGCGTGCTCGTGTCCGGGGGCCAGCTCCTCGGCAGCCCCGACCAGGAGGGGAAGCGGAGCATCGAAGTGCTCTCGTCGACCGAGATATACGACCCTGGATCGGGAAGCTGGCGCCCGGCAGCCGACATGACATCACCACGACAGCGGCACTCCGGCGTCCTCTTGCCGGACGGCCGGGTCATGGTTGCAGGGGGTGCCGGGAGTGACGGCGCCCTCGCATCAGCCGAGGTGTACGACCCGGCGTCCGACACGTGGGAAGCCGTGCCATCGATGTCCAACGAGCGTGCCTTCCCGGTTGCGTTTTCCCTTCAGGGCGGCGGTGTGTTCGTGATGGGAGGAGCGGGAGGCTCGGCGGAGATATACGACCCTTCCGCCGGAGCGTGGACGGATACCGGCAGCCTCTCCACCCGCGTTACGCAGGCCGCGACTGCCGTCCTTGCCGATGGGCGGGTGCTCGTCGCCGGTGGCTTTGGCCCTCAGGGAGGGCTGAGCTCCGTCGAGGTGTACGACCCGGCGTCCGGCGCCTGGGCGATGGCGCAGCGCCTGAGGCGAAAGAGGATCGGGCCCACCGCTACCCTGCTGCCCACGGGCCGGGTGCTGCTCATAGGCGGCCGCACCTCCAGCACCCTGCTGTTCGACGCAACCGCCCTGGCGTGGTCCCCGGCAGGAAAGCTGACCGCGGGCCGAAGGGGCCACACCGCCACACCGCTGGGCGACGGCACTGTCCTGATCGCGGGCGGCGAGGCGCGCAACTCCGCTACCCTGGCCACTACCGAAGTCTACACACCCTGAGTCCTGTCTTCCCGTCGGGGGCGCCCGACTCCTCGGGGGGCAGGACTACGCTGGCGGGTTGACGTTGAACCGGTTCATGGCCTCCACTACACCGTCGTGGATGACCGCCTCGACAGCCTCGGCAGCCCTGGAAACGGCCTCGTCGACCCTGGCCCTCTCGTCGCGGCGCATTGATCCCAATACGTGGCCGACCTCCTCACCGCTCCGGGCCGGACGTCCTACGCCGATCCTGATTCGGGCGAACTCCTGAGTTCCCACGGCTTCGATGATCGACTTCATGCCGTTGTGCCCGCCGGAGCCTCCCCGGGCCCGAAGCCTCATGCTCCCGACGGGCAGGTCCATTTCGTCGTAGACGACCAGCAGGTCGCCGGGTGCCGCCCCGTACTTCGCCATGAGGGACGTGACGGCCCTCCCGCTCTCGTTGACGTAGGTCCGTGGCTTGGCCAGCACGGCCCTGCGGCCTCCGATGGACCCCTCGACAACCTCCGCCAAGCGGGAGCGTCTGAAGCGCCCGATGGAGTGGAGCTCCGCCAGCCGGTCGACACACCAGTGGCCGGCGTTGTGGCGGGTCTGCGCGTACTCCTTGCCGGGATTGCCCAGCCCGATTACTACGCTGGGACGCGAACCCTGCTCGGGCGCGTCCCCCAGCAGGCCGCCGAATAGTGGCCAGCTACGTAGCCTCACAGCATTCCCTCAACCATTAGACGGGCCGCGCGAGGCTGCCGCTGTCACAAACTGACATCTTCCAGCGCCTCTTCCAGGGCCGTCCACGGCAGGAGCGCGCACTTGATGCGCACGGGGAAGGCCCGCACCGCTTCGAGTACCCAGAGCTCGCCGAGCGAGTTGCCCTCATCCTTGGAAAGGGCCTCACCCTGCATGAGCCGGCGGAAGCGCCTGTCGACCTCGATGGCTTCCTCCCGGGACCTGCCTGACACCGCTTCCGAGAGCATAGAGGCCGATGCCCTGTTGATCGAGCACCCCACCGACTGGACCCCTATGCCCGCTACCCTGCCCTCGTCGAGCCTCAACTGGATGTGGGCCTCGTCTCCACAGAACGGATTGACGGCGTTCCCCTCGGCTTCGGGCGAGTCGATCCTCTCCGCGTGGCGCGGGTCCCGCGAGTGGTCGAGTATCCGTACGTCGTACAGCTCGTCGAGGTCGCTAGGGCCCATGTCCGAAGTAGCGCAGCGCCTCCTTCAGGGAATCGACCAGGTGGTCGACCTCGTCTTCCGTATTGTAGACGTAGAAGCTGGCGCGGGCGGTCGCGGGCACACCGAACCGGCTCATGACCGGCATGGTGCAGTGGTGGCCGGTCCGCACGGCGATGCCCTGGCGGTCCAGGAAAGTGCCCAGGTCGTGCGGGTGCAGGTCCGAGCAGTGGAAGGAGACGACGCCGCCCCGGACATTCAGATCGCGGGGGCCGAAAATGTCGACCTCCTCAAGCTCCTTGAACCGATCGAGGGCGTAGCTCGTCAGCTGCACTTCATGCTGCCTCACCCTATCCATGCCGATGGACTCCAGGTAGTCAATGGCCGCGCCGAGTCCGATTGCGTCGGCAATGTTCGGAGTGCCGGCCTCGAACTTCATGGGCAGCTCGTTCCAGGTGGCGTCCTCCATCGTCACTGCCAGGACCATCTCGCCGCCGCGAAGGAACGGCTCCATACCCTCCAGGACTTCTCTCCTGGCGTACAGAGCGCCAATCCCAGTGGGACCGAGCATCTTGTGCCCCGACAGGGCCAGGAAGTCGCAGTCGATGTCGCGCACGTCCACAGGCATGTGCGGCACGCTCTGGGCGCCGTCTACCATCACCGCCGCACCGACGGCCCTCGCCCGTGCGGCCAGGTCCTTGACCGGATTGATGGTGCCGAGGGAGTTGGAGCTGTGTACGACCGAAAGCAGCCTTGTCCGCTCGTTGATAATCGAGTCGACGTCGCTGAGGTCGAGAGCGCCGTCGTCTCCAATCGGCAGGTATTTCAGCGTTGCGCCGCTGTCGGCGGCCACCTTCTGCCAGGGCACCAGGTTGCTATGGTGCTCCATCTCCGTGACGACAATCTCGTCTCCCGGACCTATCTTGCCCTGGGGCCACGAGTGAGCGACGAGGTTGATGGCCTCGGTCGCGTTGCGGGTCCAGATGATCTCGTCCGGCGACTCCGCGTTGATGAAGCGGGCGACCTTGACCCTGGCCTCTTCGAACCGGTCCGTCGCCTCCATGCTCAGGGCGTGCACCCCCCTGTGGACGTTCGAGTTGTACCCCTCGTAGTAGTCGACGAGGGACTGGATGACGCTGCGCGGCTTGTGGGAAGTCGCGGCATTGTCAAGGTAGACGAGCGGCTTCCCGTAGACGGTGCGGTGCAGGATCGGGAAGTCCTGCCTTATCCTCTCCGTGTCTATGGGAGACATGACGGCGGTACTCACAGGTCCACTTCGATGTCGTCGCCGTTCAGCTTAACAGGGTATGTCTCCACAGGCAGGAACGCGGGGCCTCTCGTGACGACGCCCGTGCGAACGTCGAAGCGCGCCTGGTGACGCGGGCACTCGATCTCGAAGCTGTCCAACGCTCCCAAGTCCAGGGGCCCGTCGTCATGTGTGCACAGATTCTCGAACGCGTACAGCTCGCCGTTGGCCCTGCACACGACGATCTCCCTGTCCTCTGCGTCTCGAATCTGGACCGCACCCTCCGGTACGTCCGACGCCTTCCCTACGCTAACGAACGCCAATTGCGTCTCCTTTCGCCTGTACTGCCCTGCGGCTCGCGGTGGCCCCTCTCTCGACAAGGTCGGCGATGGTCGTGGAGTTCAGGACCCTCCACATCGCCTCCTCGACGTCCATCCACACGTCGCGCTGGCTGCATTCGGGCGAGCGGTCGCAGTCCCCCGCGTCGTCCAGGCAGCTCATGAGCGACTGCGGCCCATCCAGATACCTCATGACCATGCCCATGGTGATGGCAGACGGCTCGACCGCAAGCCCGTGGCCTCCCTGTGGGCCGCGCTGGGCCATGGTGAGTCCATGCTTCTGGAGCGAGTGGAGCACGTGGGCGAGGTACGGCTCCGGGATGCCCTGCCTCTCGGCGATCTCCGCAGCGCGCACGAGACCCCGCTCCCGGCGCGTGGCCAGATCCACCAAGGCCCTCACACCGTAATCGACCTGCATTGGTACGTGCATGGGTCGCCTCCCGAACCCGCCTACTCGGTCTTGACGGTCTCGCCGCGGCCTTCGAGCGCCGCCTTAAACGTATGCCACGCGAGCGTGGCGCATTTCACTCTGGTCGGGAACTCCGATACGCCCGACAGTACCGCCAGGTCGCCGAGATCTTCCGACGGCTCCTCCTCGCTGTCCGGCGGACGGGTCAACATGTCGTGGAAGGCGTCGAAGACCCGCCGGGCGTCCGCGCCGCTCTTGCCCATGACAGCCTCCGTCATCATCGAGGCGGACGCCTTGGAAATCGCGCATCCCGATCCCTGGAAGCCGACCTCGGCAACCTCCGCGCCGTCCATCTTCAGGTACAGCGTTACGGTATCCCCGCAGAACGGGTTGTAGCCGTTCGCCTCGCTGTCCGGTTCTTCGACACGCCGGAAGTTCCGCGGCCTCCGGTTGTGGTCCATGATCAGCTCTTGATAAAGCTCGTCGAGGTCCGACATCATTCTTCTGTCCCCTGCCCTGGTCTCTCCGTCGTCTCAGACTGGCCCGAGAACACGAGGGCCGCGTGGTCCCTCAGTGCATCGAGCGGGATTGTGTCCAGGATCTCCGCCGCGAAGCCCGACACCAGGAGCCTGCGGGCCGTATCCTCGTCTATCCCCCGGCTCTTCATGTAGAACAGCGCGTCTTCGGCAACCGCGCCCGCCGTCGCCCCGTGCGTGGCCTGGACGTCGTCGGCATAGATCTCGAGACTCGGCTTTGTGTTGATCCGCGCGCCCTCCGACAGGATCAGGTTCTTGTCCGACTGGTGGGCCACCGTCTTCTGAGCGTCTTTTCTGACCAGCACCCGTCCGCTGAAGACCGCCCTCGACCTGCCGTCGAGGATTCCCTTGAAGTGCTGGTTGCTCGTGCAGCTCGGCTTCGCGTGATCGATGTCGATATGGTTGTCGATATGCTGGCTTCCAGACGTCGCGTAGAGCCCCCTGAGCACGCACGACGCGCCCGGCGCGTCCATGAGCACATGCAGGTCGTTGCGCGCAACGCGGGCTCCCGTGGCAACGCTTGTGCAAGCGTATGAAGCGCCGGCATCCAGCCTCGCCCGCGTCGCCCCAATATGGAAGGCCTTTGGACTCTCACCGATAAAGCGGTAGTGCTCGACCTCCGCTCCTTCCGACGCGGAAATCTCCACGACCGCGTTGGTGAAGTAGCGCCCATCCGGCTGGCCGACATAGCTGTCGACCAGCGTCAGCCGGCTGTTGCGCCCCGCAAGCACGAGTACCCGCGGATAGGACACCCTGTCCGGGGACGCGCCGCTGGAAACGAACACCAGATGTACCGGGGTGTCGACCTTCGTGTCGTCAGGCGCCTCCACCACCGCACCGTCGTACGTGAATGCTGTGTTGACGGCGATGAACCCGTCCTGGATCGAGGCGTAGCGTCCCAGGTGCTCGCCAATGACCGCGCCGTCGGAGGTTACCGTGCGGGCAATGCTGCGCGCGGTCACTCCTTCGCCGCGAGAGAGAGCCGGTGCGTATATGCCGTCCACGAAGACCAGCGTCGTCCAGTCGTCGTCCCAGGGCGCGAGAGCCTTGACTTGTTCGAGCGAGATGCTCTCGGGGTCGGCGTCCAGCGAATACGAGAACGTCGAGCGGGCTAGCGGGCCGACGTTGGTGTACCGCCACCTCTCGTTTCCGCGGGTCTGGGTGGGAAAGCCAACTCGGCCAAACGATTCGATGGCCTCACGTCTTAGGCCTCCCAGCCATTCGGGGCCGGCGACGCTGCGCGCCGCCGTCTCGAAATCGGCCAGGTACCGTTCGTAGCTGTCGGTGCTGGCTGCCATAGCTCAGACTGCCGCCTTCTCACGGGCGGACTTCCTGACCCATTCGTATCCCTTGGCCTCCAGCTCCAGGGCAAGCTCGCGTCCACCGGACTGTTCGATCCTGCCGTCCAGCAGGACGTGGACGTAGTCCGGGGTGATGTAGCCGAGTATGCGCTGGTAGTGGGTGACCAGGACCGTCGAGTTGTCGGGTCTGCGGCGCTGGTTGACGATTCCCGCAACCAGCTTCAGGGCGTCGATGTCCAGCCCCGAGTCGGTCTCGTCGAGCAGCGCCAGCCTGGGGCCCAGCAGGGTAAGCTGGAGCATCTCGCTGCGCTTCTTCTCGCCGCCCGAGAATCCCTCATTCACGCCGCGCTTCATCAGCTCCGTTCCAATATCTACGGAGCCGACGGCCGACCTGTATATCCTGTCGAACTCCCGCGCGCTAAGGGCCTCGTCCCCCTTGTGCTCGCGCAGCGCGTCGAGTGCGGACTTCAGGAACTGGCGGTTGCGGACACCCGGCAGCTCGACGGGGTACTGGAAGGCCAGGAATATGCCCGCCAGTGCACGGCGGTCGGGAGTCATCGCCAGCACGTTCTCCCCGTCGTAGAGGATGTCCCCGCCGGTCACATCGTAGCCAGGCCGGCCGGCAATGACGTTCGCCAGCGTGCTCTTGCCGCTCCCGTTGGGCCCCATGATCGCGTGTACCTCGCCGGCCTCGACGGTGAGGTACACGCCCTTCAGAATGTCGTTATTGTCGACCGATACGTGCAGGTCTCGAATTTCCAGAAGCATAGTTTAGTCGTCCTCGTGGATGTCTGTGATCAAGTACTGCTTGCAGCCACGCCCGCGCGTTGGTTGAAGCGGACAGGCCGAGTGCTTGCTTTCAGATACAGTGGATGCCTGGGCTGGTCCTTCTTGGTCAACCCAAGGTGGCACACGCGGCCCGACAGGCCGTCGTCCTCGAGCATCGTCAGAACCCGCGCTCCCCTGTCGCGGTGCAACCCGTGGTTCCCCCACGCGCAGACTATCCTGTCGGCGCTGCGGGCGTACTTCAGGATGTGGCGGTCGTTCTGCGGCCCGGTCGGGTCCCGGCTCTCTCTGAGCGCTCTTGGATCGGGGGTACGTAAGGCGAACAGGTTGCACACCCAGAGGGAGTCGTACCCCCAGCTTCGGGCGAAACCCTTGCACCGGGTGACCGTAGGGTCGGACCTCGTTTCGTCCGCAGTACTGGGATTCAGCATCAGGAACATGCAGACGCCGTCCCCACTGCCCAGCTTCGACTCGAGCGAGTACCGATACCGTCTGTCGGGCGACATACTGACACGATGCATACCTTCACTTACCGCCGTCCTAGCGTCTTCGCCTTCGCGTCTGGGAAGACCGAGGCTCCACGGGCTCCCTCGTCCGGTTCTCTAATCGGAAGATCAATTCGCGAGCGTCGTCAATGCCCTGGGCGACCATTTGGTCCGTATACCAGTCTTCATAGAAGTTCGCATGCAGCCCGTTCATTGACCCATACAGCCTCCTGATAGCTGCTGGATCGTCTGTCTTTTGTGCCAGGTCTACGACAATATCCGACAGGTCCGTGTGCGACCTGTTCCTCCATCCATGCTGCTTGGCAATTGACTTGATGTGATGGGCCACGGCTCCCCACGCCTTTTCCGACGCCTGGGGCAGGTCTCCCCTCTCGAACTGCTCCTCGGCATGTCGAAGGAACCGCTCGCTCGTTTCCGTATGGTTCGCTATCTCGGCTTGTGTCATTCTTACCGCATGGAGAAGGTCACCCCACCGCCCCCTCCAGGCTGACGCGCAATAGCTGCTGGGCTTCCATGGCAAACTCGAACGGCAGCTCCTGGAAGATGCCCCGGCAGAAGCCGTTGATGATCATGTAGTGGGCCTCTTCCTCGGAGATGCCACGCTGCATGCAGTAGAAGAGCTTGTCGTCGCTAACGCGCGACGTGGACGCCTCGTGCTCCATTCGGGCCGTAGCATTGCGCACGTCAATGTACGGCACGGTGTGTGCCCCGCACTGGTCGCCGACCAGCAGGGAGTCGCACTGGGTGAAGTTGGTGGCGTTGGCGGCCGACGGCATGATCTGGACGAGCCCGCGATAGGTGCTCTGCCCCTGTCCGGCCGATATGCCCTTCGCCACGATAGTGCTCTTGCTGTTCTTGCCGATGTGGATCATCTTAGTGCCCGTGTCGGCCTGCTGGTGGTTGTTTACCAGGGCAACCGAGTAGAACTCGCCCGTCGAGTCGTCTCCCTGCAGTATGACGCTGGGGTACTTCCAGGTGATCGCCGAGCCGGTCTCGACCTGCGTCCAGGAGATCTTGGAATTCCTGCCCGCCGCCTTGCCTCGCTTGGTCACGAAGTTGTAGACGCCGCCATTGCCCTCCTTGTCACCCGGGTACCAGTTCTGCAGCGTCGAGTACTTGATCTCAGCGTCGTCCAGGGCAACCAGCTCGACCACGGCGGCGTGAAGCTGGTGGGTCCGGCGCATCGGCGCAGTGCACCCCTCCAGGTAGCTCACGTACGAGCCCTCGTCCGCGATGATCAGCGTCCGCTCGAACTGCCCGCTCTCCTCGGCGTTGATGCGGAAGTACGTCATCAACTCCATGGGGCACCGCACGCCGGGGGGCACGTACACGAACGAGCCGTCGCTGAAGACCGCGGAGTTCAGGGTCGCGTAGAAGTTGTCGGTATACGGCACAACCGAGCCCAGGTACTTCTCGACGAGTTCGGGGTGCTCCCTCACGGCCTCGCTGACCGAACAGAAGATGACGCCCGACTTGGCGAGGGTCTCCTGGTAGGTCGTGGCCACCGAGCTGCTGTCGAAGATGGCGTCGATGGCGACGCCTGTCATGCGCTTCTGCTCTTCGATGGGGATGCCCAGCTTGTCGAACGCCTCTATCAGCTCGGGGTCCACTTCGTCGAGGCTCTCCGGCTTCTCGTCCACGAAGGGCGACGCGTAGTAGTGGAGGTCCTGGTAGTCGATGGGTGGGAAGTCCACCATGGCCCACCTGGGCTCCTCGTTGTCGAGGGTCTTCCAGTGCTCATAGGCCCTGAGCCGCCAGTCCAGCAGGAACTCAGGCTCGCCCTTCTTGGCCGAGATCATGCGGACGACGTCCTCGTTCAGCCCCTTTGGGGCGATGTCGGACTTGATGTCCGTCGTGAACCCCCACTTGTACTCGGTGTCGAGGTCCTTCGACGTTCTGGACACGACCTTCGGAGTATTCACGGAGCCTCCATGGATTGTTGATAGAAGAGGTCAAGAACCATTTTAGGCACGTCAGGGCCCCGGCGTCAACGAATTTGCCTCATCCTTCTGGCCTATCCCTATGGAACGGTGTACGCACTCATCTGATCCTAGTGCGATGCTGCGCTGACGACGCGAGTGGGTCCGCAGCTATCCCGCGATGAGGCAGGTGATCAGCGATAGGGCCCTGTCGGCATCGACACCGAGACCCACCCGGACAGGGCCGGGCTCGTACCGCGCCGTGGTATTCCCTAGCCTGTCGCCGGGCCGAACCTCCACACCGACCGTCCCCTGGCGACATGAGAGCAGGGTCGGGTCGATGGCCGCGGCGACCGCGAGTGGGTCGTGGAGGCCGTACGGCCCGCGGTTGGGGTGGCGTTCGAACCACGCCGCGAGCAGACGCCGCGCCAGGGAGGCGCTGGCCGAATCGCCCTCGATCCACGGCTCGTCTTCACGCGACACGGCCACCTGCTCCGTCACGTCGAGGCCGACCAGTGTCACCTCGGCGCCACTGTCGAATACGACATTGGCCGCGGCTGGGTCGTTGTAGATGTTGAACTCGGCGTACTCCGTGATATTCCCCGGCGCCTCGACCGCCCCGCCCATCACGATGATCTCGGCGACCTCCTCGGCCAGCCTCGGCTCCTGTCGAAGGGCCTGCGCGACGTTGGTCAGGGGACCCAGGGCAATCAGCGTCAACTCGCCGGGCCGCTCCAGCGCGGCGCGGGCAATCGCGTCCACGGCAGACTCAGGCTGCTCGCGGGTCGTGGGAGCTTGCAGCCTTATGCCCACGCCCGCCTCTCCGTGGTAGTCGTACCCGAATCGGAATGCCCCCATGAGCGGGCGCTTCGCGCCCCTCCAGACCGGCACCTCGGCCCGACCGGCTATTTCCAAGAGAGCCAGCGCATTCCTCGTCGTATCGTCGATGGTAGCGTTGCCGCCCACCGTCGTCAGGCCCACGACATCGAGGTCCGGCGAGTTCAGAGCCGCAAGGATGGCCAGGGCGTCGTCGGAGCCGGGGTCGCAGTCGATCAGCACGGGCCTCATCGCTTACCTCCATCCCTCACATGGGCATCCCATGCATCCCTGGACGAGAACTGTGGCCTGAATCCCGCTTCGCGCTCGATCTTGCCCGCGTCCGCAAGCCAGCGATAGCGAACGAAGTCGAGGCCGAGCGCGGGAGAGTCCGACTGCAGCCTCAGAGCCCATGTGAGCTGGGTGGCCGGGTAGAGCAGCCACGCGGGCGCCGAGAAGACCCGGCGGCCGCGAGAAGACGCCATCTCTCCCCAGCTTATCGACCCGGAGCCGGCCACGTTGTACAGGCCCTCCGTGTCTCCCAGCACTGCCATCTCCAGGCATCGGCCCAGGTCATCCTCGTGTATGAGCTGCATGGGCGGGTTCGAGCCCGACACGGCAACCAGGAAAGGCTTGTCGAATGCGCGGGCGATGAAGTTATCGGCATTGGCACCCATGATTGGGCAGCACCGCAGGACGCACGCAGTCACGCAGGGAGAATCCGCTGCAAACCTGGCTATTAGCTTCTCCGACTGCAGCTTGTCCTCGCTGTACTGGAACCCGGCGATGGGCCGGGCGGGCATCTCTTCAGTCAGCACTTCCGGGTTGTCGGGATGCGCTCCGTACACGCTGGTGCTGCTCAGGTACACTACCCGGCGCACGCCGGCGCGTCGACAGGCGTCGAGGGTGTGGGATGTCCCATCCACGTTCACGCGCCGGTTCGCCTCGCGGTCCCTGCCCTGTCGAAGCTCGTACGCCAGATGTACGACCGTGTCGATCGAGTGCTCGGCGAGTAGCCACGGGAAGGGCTGCGACACGTCCCGCCGCACGAGCGAAACCGTGTCTGGGAAAGCTTCGCTCAGCTCCCTCACGTCTACCGCGAGGATGGTGTCGACGGACTCACGCTTTGCCAGGCGGCGAAGGAGCAACGACCCGACGTATCCGGCGGCGCCCGTCACCGCAATACACCGGGGCCCTTCACCCACCCGCAATTTCGTCAGAGAAGTCGAACTTGAGGCTGCCAAGCCCGGGGACGTCGAAGCCCATCTCGATCTTGTGCACTCCCGGCTCGAGAGGAGCGGCATCCGCCCAGATGGTAATCGCCTTGTTCATCTCCAATGTGAACGTGCTGTCCGGGGATACGCCGCTGAAGGGCGTCTCTTTGTCGTCGACGATGAAATAGCTCCGCTCCACGGGTATCTCCTCGCCGTCCAGCTGAAGCGGCCAGACCTTCGTGGAGTAGCCGGAGCCAAGGCTGTTCATGAGTTGGAACTCGAAGCCCACCGGGGCGTTCTTCAGGCTGCCCCTGACATACAGGCGGCGAAGGAGAAATCCAGGTACGGATACCATGTGTCGGTCCTCGAGCGGTGTGGAGTCGTCCCTATGAGTCTAGCGCATCTTGCCGAATCCGGGACTGCCTCCTCATCTCGAATATCGCGGTTTCGGCCTCCACGACCTCGTCCGGCAGGGTGGAGGCCCCTCCCAGTATGGAAGACAGTACGAATATCTTGGCCGCCCTCTCGACCAGCATGGCCGTGTCGAGCGCAGAACCAGGGCTCGCCCCCACCGCGACGGCCCCGTGGCTGCGTATAAGGGCCGCGTCGCGCTTCCCCAGGGCCAAGCACACCTTCTCGGCCACCTCCTCCGAGGCAGGCGGCGCGTACTCGGACACCCTGACCGCTCCCCCGAGGGCGACAACCATCTCGTCCACAATGGGCGGGATATCAACGCCCGCCGCTGCTACCGCGCTCGAGTACTCGGCGTGCGTGTGGACTATGCCACCGACGTCCGGCCGCGCCACATATATTGACGCGTGCAGCAGGGACTCGGAGGATGGCACGAGGTCCCTCTCTACGGTGTTCAGGTCGCGATCGACAACGACTATGTCCTCCGCCGACGTTTCCTTACAGCGCCCTCCCATCGGCGTGACCGCCATTGCGCCACCGGGCAGACGAGCGCTCACATTGCCGCTGGCTCCGGATACCAGACCTGCGGCGGCCATCTTCCTGGCAACCTCTGCGACCTCCTGCCTGGCGGCGTCGAATTCCATATCCGCTTCCTACGCACCTGTCGATTCGAGGTGTCGGGCCATTTCGGTCCAGCGCAGGTAGTGGTACTCGTACTCCGCCGACTCGACGGACCTGGGCTCGATTGTACGCGATGCCGCCACGGACTCGGCGTGGCCAACAAGAGAATCGACGCCGTCCAGGGCTGCCTCGACCGTGACACGCGCGCCCGCCGCGGTGACGTCAGGCTCCGAAGCCACTTCGACCGGACGCCCGAGCACGTCCGGCAACATCTCCACCCAGGTGGACGCAGCCGTCATGCCGCCTCCCAGGGCCACTGCGGCGGTGGGTGTGCCGCTCACTGACTCCAGCTGCTCCAGGTTGGCCCGTACCGCAAACGCTATCGACTCGAGGGCCGCCCTGGCCATGTGCTCGCGCCCGATGCCCCCGAAGGTCATGGGCACGGGAAAGACGAATCCGCCTGGCCGCAGGCCGATCCTGCTCATGTCCATGCGAGGCGGCCCGAGGAAGGCCAGGACACCCTCCGAGCCAGACTGCACCCCGCGGGTCGCTTTGTCCATACGGTCGAGAGGACGCGCCTCGCCGGCCCACATGGTGTCGGCGAGCCAGCCGTAAGCGTTGCCCGCGTCGCCGCACGTGCTCTCAAGACTCCAGAGGCCATCCTCCACGTAACAGCCAGTCCATGTCCGCCGTCCGCTGTCGAACACAGGCTCGCTCGTGAGCATGAGCAGCGGGATGCTCCACCCCGCAACGATTCCCACCTCGCCGGGGCGGCTGATCCCCAGGCCCAGGAGACCACACTGCGTGTCGGCAGACGATACGACCACGGGGACGCCATCCTGGAGGCCGGTCAGGCCCGCCGCTTCTGGGCGGACCCCGCCCACCACCGTGCCGGCTCTTTCGACAGGGACGCCGCTGCTGGGCTGGATGCCGAGCTCTTCGAGCAGCGGGGTACACCACCGGCGCTCCCGAACGTCGAGAAGTCCCGCCTCGGCTGCCAGGGTAGCCTCGCTAACCAGCTCACCCGACAGCTCCCACCGCAGCCAGTCCGCAAGCGTCGCCACCCTGTCGATCCTGTCGTAGACGTCCGGCTCGTGCTGCATGAACCAGCGGAGTTTGGCTGGCGCGAACAGGAAGGACGGCAGCCGCCCTGTCATCTGGAATACTCGCTCCCCCATCTCGTCGTCGATGGCGGCCCCATCGAACACAGCCCTCAGGTCTATGTTCGGGCCCGCGTAGAGAACGCGACTCCCTTTGTCGAAGAAGACCACGCCCTGCCGCTGGCTCGTAACCGTGATAGCCGCAACCCGGCTGGCCTCCACCCGGCTGTGGCGAACGCACTCGGCGACGAGCCGGGCCGTCGATTTCCAGGCACCCCCAGCGCCCAATTCCCGAGTATAAGGCGACGTCGTCCCTGATTCGAGATAGCTCCACGGCGCAGAGCGTCGAACGACCACGCGGCCCTCTTCGTCGAATACAAAGCAACGAATGCGAGTAGAGCCCGCGTCCACTACCACGATGAATCTACTGCTCACCTCGCTCCCCAAACAGCAGGGTTGACCAGATTCACCGGCCTCACGCCATCCAGGAACCGCAGGATGTCGGAAGCCATCATCATCGAATGGCGCTCTATCGTCTCATCCGTGGCTCCGCCCACGTGGGGCGTCAGGACCACGTTGTCGAGCGCCACCAGCGGGTGGTCGGGAGCGATGGGATGTGTCTCGAAGACGTCCAGCGCGGCTCCGGCAATCCTCCGGTCTTCAAGTGCGGTCCTCAGTCCGTCTCGGTCAACGATCCCCGCGCCCGAGAGATTCACTATATACGCCGTGGGTCTCATCAGCGCGAGTCTTCGAGAGTCTATCAGCCCCTCGGTCTCACCGGTCACGGGTGCGTGAATAGAAACGAAGTCCGAGCGGGCCATGACTTCGTCCAGGTCCGCTAGGCGCACCCCCATCGGCGGACTCTCGACGTATGGATCGTGCGCGATGCACGCCATGCCGATGGCTCCGGCCAGCCCCGCCAGCCGCCTTCCGATGGCGCCAAGTCCCACGATGCCGAGGGTCCTGCCGGCAAGCTCCATCCCTCGCAGCTCGACGTACGGCCCGACGGGATTCACCCAACGGCCACCCACGACGTAGTTGTGACCCTCAGGGATGCGCCTCGCGAGGGCCAGCATTAGCCCGAGGGCATGCTCGGCCACGGCCTGGGCGTTCCTACCGGGTGTGTTCACGACGACGACGCCGTTGGCCGTAGCGGCCTCGACGTCGACATGGTTCGTCGCGGCCCTGCAAATTCCCACGAACTCAAGATGCGGAGCGGCCTCGAACACCTCCTCGAAGACGAAGTCCACCTCTATCACCAGTATCGACACACGCCTCTCGTTCAGCTTCGCCGCGAATTCCCCGAGGTCGTGAATCCGCCCGGAGTCCATCCAGCTTTCGTAATCGGCGTCGACCCTCCCCGTCAGGCGTTGAATTCCCCGGTCGGAAAAGGGCGCGAGGACCAGCGTTCGGGGCCGAGCGCCCGCTACAGCCCCAGGTCTCACGACGACTGCGAGCGCCCGCGACGGGCCTGGGCCAGTAGAGATGGAACGAAGCTCGCCGCCCAGAGCCTCGCCATCAGGAGCAGCTTCTCGCGTCTCGGGAGGCCGACGCGGCGGCTGTACACGTCGAACCCCGATGCCTCGATGCGGTCTAGTATCAAGCTGTACACGCCGTGCAGCAGGGCCAGGCAGGCCCTGGAGTCCGCCGACAGCAGCGGGACGATCCTGCGCCCGCGCTCGAAGTGCTCTCGGGCGCGGGCGGCCTGGTGCCTCATGAGCTGGCGGAAAGGCTCGTTCACGACGCCCTGCTCCAGGTCCCGCTCCGTATACCCGAACCTCTCCAGCTCGTCGAGCGGCACGTATATGCGCCCCCTCAGTGAGTCCTCGCGCACGTCACGGATTATGTTCGTGAGCTGCATGGCAAGGCCCATGTCGACGGCGTACTCCTTCGCTTCCCCGTCCGAGTACCCGAATATCTCGATGCAGACGAGTCCCACGGCAGACGCCACGCGGTAGCAGTAGCCCTCCAGCTCCTTGAACGTCCCGTATCGGGTCTGCGTGAGGTCCATCTCGACACCTTCGATCACCTCATCGAAATGACGCACGGGTATGTCGTACGAGTCTATCGTGTCGCGCAGCGCCACGAAAACGGGGTGGGAGTCGGTGTAGATGTCGGAGTTCAGGCGACCTCGCGTCTCTTCGAGGAGGCGGCGCTTTTCGTCCAGCGGAAGTTCGCCGTCAGCTATGTCGTCGCAGAGACGGCAGAACGCGTACGCGGCATATATAGCGCGCCGCTTCTTGGCGGGAAGAGTCCTGAAGGCGTAGTAG
The DNA here is from genome assembly GCA_965261325.1 of Dehalococcoidia bacterium. GTDB lineage: Bacteria > Chloroflexota > Dehalococcoidia > Lucifugimonadales > CAJWER01. The sequence goes on along the minus strand of CBDHCU010000009.1, from coordinate 190,677 downwards.
AAATTCTTGGCCTCAGCCCTCGTGACTCGATTGCAGTGATCGTAGGCAGCTTTGAGGTCTCTTTCCATATGCCGAACGCCGAGGGTGGTGTACTTATACCAATTCATTTTGAGCGCGCCGTAAAGCCGTCATTCCCGCGAAGAGCCTGCCCCCGAGTAGTCGGGGGCGGGAACCCACTCCCTGGCCGCACATATACGGCGGCATCACGGTGACTTGGTATTACACGTACTATACCGTGATCTCTTCGCTGGGAGAGCTAGGAAACCTCTGAACAACTCGCAGTCACAGCGAACTCACCTATTTGGTATTCGCAGCCATCGAACTTGTTCAGACTATCCCTAGTTATGACGCGGGCCAGTCACTCAATCGGAAAGTGGGGGTTCCAGGCGATTTCCCACAAGTAGCCCTCCGGGTCGGCAAAGTAGCCGGAGTAACCGCCCCAAAAGGTGTCTTGGGCCGGCTTGACCAGGGTGGCGCCTGCATCGACTGCAACGTCCAGCAGAGCGTCTACCTCCTCCCGCGTGCGGACGTTGTGGGCCAGTGTAACGCCTGAAAAGCCGCTGCCCCCCGTTGACACACCGGCGTCGGCGGCCAGGGCGTCCCGTGGATATAGGGCCAGCCAGGTGCCCCGGCCCTTGAAGAAAGCGATGGACTCGGTGTTTTCGTCCAGAAGGGGCAACCCAAGTCCGTCCCGGTAGAACTCCACCGATCGGGGCAGGTCGGTAACGCCCAGGGTGATGATGCTGATGCGCGGTTCCAGAAGAGTCCTTTCTCATTCACGAACGGAACGTTGGTCCAAGCCGAAAGTGGTGGGCCATCTTGGACGATAGACAGATTATCTTCGAGTTGTCATTGGGCGCCTGCGAAGCCACCAAGGCCTAGGCTCGGCAATTGTGACCCGTTGGGCGGAGGAACGCAAGTCAACTGCGCGGGCCCAGATTCCCCACCTCCACATTCGGCGCCATATCTATCAGCCATCACCCCGTAGGGGCTGGTTTCAAACCAGCCAGATCCACCACCTAATTTGGACGGATGGCGTGACGGACTGCCTCTGAGGCTATGGCTGTGCACCTTGCCGGGGATGGGTTCCCGCCCCCGACTGCTCGGGGGCAGGCTCTTCGCGGAATGACGGAGGTGGGGGATTTGGGGCGGGCACAGGCCACGGGTTCAAGTCAGTGACATTTGGGGCAGGAACGCCTTCGACGTAATCTGCGAGGCCACTCTTCACTGCGTCCGGGCCGCGACGCGGACAAGCCGTATTTCATGAGTGGCCCATGATGGTGGACTCAGGTCGATGGTCAGCGCCGCCGCGAGGTCCTCCCTGCGATCGTCGGGATATTACGCAGGATGGATTCCAGCAGGTCATCCCGGAGTGGCTGACCAAAGACCATGCGTTACACGGCCAGCGACCGCCGGAGCGCAATCACCGGTCCGCTTCCGTGACAGCGCCAGGACCAGCAATCGACGCTGAATCAGGACGTCACCTTCTGCGAACACTCAATATGGGACGAGTCTACCGTCGAGGAGCCAGCGAACAAGAGATTGTATTCAAGCTCCTCGCAGAACACCCGCTCGCTGCGCACAGAGCAGGGCCTTTCCAAAGTCCGTTCGTGGTGAGCCTGTCGAACCACAATTGGGGCCTTCGACAAGCTCAGGCCGAACGGCAAGGTACGACCCTATCTCAACAATGGAAAGGCGCTGCGCACAGAGTACAGTGGAGATCAGCAACGACGCCTTCAGCAGACGTTCCGGCGGGACGGACGCCCGGCCCACCTTCGCGTACATTCGGTCGAACTCTGGCGACAGGCGCTCCAGAGCCTCGTCGGCCACGGCTTTGATGGTCCTAAGGGGATGGTCCTTTGGGACTCGCTCCCCCAAGTCCACGAATGCCAGCATCGTTGCTGTGGGTCACGTCTCCCGCGCATGAGCAGGCCACCTCCATTGCGGTATGGTAATATCCTATCTCACAGAATCGTTTTTCCGCAGCCTGTTAGGGTTAGTGGAAGCGTGGCGGGTGCCCGAGGGCGAAATCATGGAGTCATACCTGCCACGACCTAAACTCACACCAAATGATACAGAATCCGCCTTTACGGCCATCTTACATGCCTCTTGTAAAATAGAGTGCCGACCGGCCCAATGCTAGGAGGCACGCTTGCGCACTATACGGGCGACAGCCCAGACTGGAGACATCCCGTCTGCGGGCGGCTTCCGCCGCCGTGACGACCGGTTTCAAGAACGCCTTCCATGTGGAGACGAAATGAAGGAATGCGGGAGGTAAGGAAGTGAGGGCTCCTGACCTTGGCGCTCCCGATAGCTCTGGCGGTCAGCTAGAGCGCAAGCGTCCACATGCTGGACACCACCGCCTCGAACTTCAAGCCGCGAGGTCAACGCGCAATCCTGATCCCCACTTAGAGCCTATCCGATAACCTTAATTGTTCTTGGTGAGTATCCGAGACTTTGCATAAACTTTCTCCATTCTACTTGAGTGGAGGAAAGACATGTCGGAGATCGATCATGGAGGCGTAGGCGCTGATTGGCGGATTCCCGATGCTCTGTGGGAGAGGATTGAGCCGATATTGCCTGCGGAGACGGCGGGTCCGAAGGGCGGGAGGCCGTGGAAACCTGCCCGCCAGTGTATGGATGGGATCTTCTACTTGCTGCGGACCGGCTGCCAGTGGAAAGCGTTGCCTCGGACGTTCGGTGCTCCGAGCACTGTGCATGACAGGTTCCAGCGTTGGCGAGTCGCCGGAGTCTTCGAGGAGTTGTGGGAGCGGGGGTTGTCTGAATACGATGAGGTGCAAGGGATAGATTGGCAGTGGCAGGCAATGGATGGAGCCATGACAAAGGCTCCGCTCGGGGGGTAAGGGCACTGGCCCGAACCCTACAGACCGGGGTAAGAAGGGTACCAAACGCAGCCTGTTGACTGAGGGGAACGGTATTCCCATAGGGGTGAGTGTGGATGGAGCCAACCGCCACGACATGAAGATGGTTGAGGCGACATTGGAATCTATAGTGGCACAACGTCCGGTTCCCCGGCCTGCACAACCTCAGCGGCTGTGTATGGACAAGGGCTATGACTTTGCTGAAGTCGAGCAGTTGGTGGCTCGGTACGGATACACAGCGCACATCCGCAGCCGAGGCCAGGAGCGGAAGGAACAACAGACCCTTCCAGGTTACCGCGCCCGCCGTTGGGTGGTCGAGCGCAGCCATAGCTGGCTGAATCGATTCAGACGCCTGCTCATCCGTTGGGAGAAGCGTTTGGACAACTATCTGGCTATGCTGCACTTTGCTTGTGCCTGGATAACATTTCGCGCTGCTGGAGTTGTCGGATAGGCTCTTATACCAATTCATTTTGAGCGCGCCGTAAAGCCGTCATTCCCGCGAAGAGCCTGCCCCCGCGGAGGCGGGGGGCGGGAACCCACTCCTTGGCCGCACATATACGGCGGCATCACGGTGCAAAGGAAAGTCTCGGGCGAGATTGCCGAGTCGTGGAATTCCCTTGCGGGACTCCACTCTATCCCCACATCAGCTAAACCGGGAGTGTAATGGCCCCGAAGGACCCCAATATGACGCCACCATCCCGCTTGGGATGTCTTCTAAGCCTGAGGACTCCCCTATACGGGAAATCCCGGGCCATGGCGTTGTCGATCATGCTGGCCGGCATACTGTTTGCGAATATGGTCCCGGACAGTCCTATAAGCCATTTGGTATATGCGCAGTCAGCCGATTCCTCCATTGAGTACGCCGAGAACGGCACGGCCCCGGTCGGCGCCTTCAGAGCCTATGACCAGGATAGAAATGCCATCAGGTGGTCTCTGAGTGGTCCCGATGCCGACCTGTTCACCATCAATGGCGGTGTGCTGGCCTTCAAGAAGCCCCCCAACTACGAAGACCCGAAGTCTGCCGCAGCAGGCGTGCCGCGAGCGGAGAGGAATGTGTACAGGGTGACCATCGAAGCTGCCGGCGGCACGCACGACGTGGCCGTGACGGTCACAGACGTGGACGAGGCGGGAATCGCGAGCATGGACAGGCCGCAGCCGCAGGTCGACCGGCCGCTCGAAGCCAGCCTGTCGGACGAGGATGACGCGGTGACGGCCGAGAGGTGGCAGTGGTCGAGGTCCAAAGACGGCAGGACCTGGACGAACATCGAGAGAGCGACGGCGCCCAGGCGGCGCCCAGCGCCGGGTGATGTGGGCATGTACCTGCGCGCGACTGTCACCTACTCCGACACATTCGGCACGGGCAAGACCGCCTCGGCGGTGACCGCCTACCAGGTGGAGCCCAGGACCTTGTCCAATGCCGCTCCCTCCTTTGCCGACCAGGACGACGATGACGAGACCGCCTACATAGACGTCGCCCGATCCGTCGCCGAGAACACGGCCGAGGGCATGAACCTGGGCACGCCGGTATCGGCGACGGACGACGATGACGACATACTGTTCTACGAACTGCTGGACACCCCCGATCTGAGGGATGCCGATGACGCTGCGCGGTTCACCATCGACAGAGGGTCCGGCCAGATAAGAGTCGGCAAGGAGCTGGGGGCAGACGCCAGCGAGCGGGAAGACGAGGACTCGGCGGCTCTCAGCAGCGCCCCCGCCCTGCCTGAGGGTGAAGATGCCGGCGACGCCGGCAACAGCGAGTACGTCCTGCGGGTGAAGGTGTCCGACCCGTCGACCGCCTCGGACACTGTGAATGTGATCGTTACGATCACCGACGTGAACGAGGCACCCCACTTTGTCGATGAGGACCCACCGACGGTGCTGAAAGTCACGGAGAACGCGGACCCGCCGGTCATCACGATTGGGAACAGCGGCACCCCAATAGTTGCCGATACCTACGCCGTGACCGACCAGGACGGCAGCGTCACCGGCCCCGACGCCTATGATGACACCTCCTACACCTACTCTGTGTCCGACCGCAGCGTCTTTGCATTCAACAGGGATGGCATCCTGAGCTTTAGAGCAGGCCGTAAGCCTGACTTCGAAAAGAAGAGCTCGTACTCGATAACCGTCGTGGCCAGCTCCGGAGAGGGCTCCCGCAAGCTGAACGCCACACTGAACGTGACCATCGACGTAGTGGATGCCGAAGACGTTGGAAAAGTGTCCCTGTCCCAGAGGCAGCCGCAGGTGGGCATCGATGTACACGCCATGGTCAACGACCCCGACGGCGGCGTGACCATCACGAGCTGGACGTGGGAACGTTCCACCGAGACCACCGTGGACCTGTGCCGGAATGTGGAGGACCTCTGGACCCCGATCGGTGGAGCCTCGTCGGCGGTCTACACCCCTCAGCCGGCCGACATAGGCAGGTGTCTGCGGGCGACTGTGACCTACACGGACAACATAGACGCCGGCGACCAGCAGGCAATGGGAGTGTTGGAAGTCCCAGTTCAAAGGGGACACACTGCTCCTGTCACTGTTCCTGGCACTGCTCCGGTATCGGACACCGGATTTGTCAATGCCGCACCCGTGTTCCCCGACCAAGACTTCAACACTGAGGGCGACCAATCCGACAGGACGAGCCGGGAGGTGGCCGAGAACACGAAGGCCGGGCAGAACATCGGAATGCCGGTCAGCGCCCATGACGATGACGGTGACCTGCTGATCTACACCCTGGGCGGCGCGGACGCTGCGTCCTTCAGCATATCGAGGAACAGCGGCCAACTGAAGACGAGGTCTCCCCTGAACTACGAGGCCAAGAACATCTACACTGTCACGGTGACCGCCACCGACCCGTTTGGCGCCGCGGACAGCATACTGGTGACCATCAACGTCACCGATGAGGATGACCCCCCAGAAATAACGGTGAATACGGGTGTGACTGGCAACGGGCCCTGGATGGATGGACCGCGCCGGTGGAAGTGAGTACCTGCGCAGTACAAGAACGAACCTCGGCGAGAGGATTCTCGATTTATTCGAGCTGGGTGGGCAAGAGCGTACCGAATTGCGAACTTTTGTGGCTCTGTAGGCCCTCGGGTAGCCGCCTCTTCCCCCAGGCGGGGGGCGCAGCGCATCCGGTGCTGCGCCCCCTGCCGTGCTTTGCCCCTACTGCAGCTTTATGGCGAGGGTGAAGTCCCGCCGGAGCCTGCCGTCTCCACCGTGTAGTCTCCGGGAGTCAGGGTGAGGGTGACGCTGTTGGAGCCGTCATGCACCAGCTCAGGGCCTTTCCATTGTTGAGATAGGGTCGTACCTTGCCGTTCGGCCTGAGCTTGTCGAAGGCCCCAATTGTGGTTCGACAGGCTCACCACGAACGGACTTTGGAAAGGCCCTGGCACCAGCTTGCCATTGTTGCGCCGCACGTTGACTCGATGCTCATAGGTGCCGTTGGGCGGCGTCCCCAGCCGTTCTGCGGCGTGCCCTTCGACACGAACAGCGCCCCACCCGACTCCGACGCGAGGGTGATGCTCACCTCAGTCTCCTCCGATACGGTGAAGTGGACGTGCCGGGCGGAACTGTCTTGGTGGTAGGCGCGGCAGTCCGCGTCGTCCCAGACTCCGCTGAACTCCGCTGCCTCCGTGAGCTTGCCCAGGTCCGTGACGCAGGACGTGACCGGTGTGGGTTCCGGTTCGGGCGGCGGGCTGACGGCGTATGGTCGTATCAGCGCTGGCGGAGAGGCCGCCCTCGTCGGTCACCGTCAGGCGGAAGGTCAGCTCCGTCGCCTCCGTCACGTCCGGGGCGGTGAAGGTCGCCATGGAGGCGCTTGCGTTGGAGATGGACGCCGTGAGCGTTCCCGACAGCCTGGCCCTGAAACTCAAGCGCGCGGGGACCTACGGCAACGCCTCGCGGATGCGAAGCATCAGCTTGTCCCCGTCTTCCCACGGCTGCGACGGCACACTCCAGATCAACATGCCTTCCACCACATTCACCGTCGCGTTGACAGCGTCCAACGACAGCGACACCGTCCCGTCCAACTCGATGAAGTCCACGACGTGGCCCACAAGTGCAGCGTTAGGGCCTGTGCCGGACGCCGATCCGGAGCCGACCTTGATGCTCACTATGTCGAATCGCCCCGAAACGGACTCCCAGCCGATACGCTCTATCGTCGCCGATGACCCGTTGGCGTCGGTGAACGACGCCGGCTTAAGCACGCCATTCGTACCGTCCGCCAAGACCGCCGAGCCAACCGTCACAGGGTCGAAGAACGCCTCGTGAAGCACGCCAGCCGGCGCGGTGACCGTGACGACGTGCCTGAACCTCGTCCTCTCCGCCTCGGGGTAGGCGTTGCAGAGCACGAGCTCGGATTCCTGATCGTTGTAGTAGAACTCGTACCGGCCGGCCGGGAGCGGGCGGCGCGTGAGCACACGACCCGGATACCCGACATCGAACAAGTTCCTGTCCTCTCCCTCCAGCCAGTATCTATACGGTATCTCGCTGGGATTCTCACCGAAGCGGCTGATGTTGTCCTGCGCCTTTTTGTCTTCGTACACGAGGGTTTCAACGGCCAGCCCGGACTCCAATGTGTGCTCATACGGATCGAAATTGTAGGCGCCTCCAAACTTTGAAACGGTGTGGGCGGACCACCTTTCCAAAAAGTACTTCTTCCTGACGCACTCCCTGTACTCATCAGAACCGCCGCCTGCCACGATCTCTGCTTCGATCTCCGCAATCTTCGACTTCAGCTCGCCCAGGGTTATCGTCTCCCCCTCCGTCCCAGACGACGACTCCAGGCCTCGCAGGAAACGTTGACTGTTGGGTGAACCCGTCGGGCCGCCTCCGGTCTGTCCGGCAACCTCCGGCAGCCAATTCCTATAGTGTCGGCTTGCTACTGTGTAGCCGTCCTCGCCGTAGTAGCTGTGGTATCCGATCCAATAGTGCCCTCCCAATAAAGTACCACCACCTCTTCACGTACTGCATGGTAGTCCCTTCCTTCAGTGCGCCTTTGCGCCGTGTTTGTTCCGGTACACCTGATGCACGTATTCGATGTCCTTGTCCGGGATGGCCTGGAAGCTGAATGTCTGCTCCATCAAATAGCCCTTGTACTGTAATTGATTAGCGGGATCAAGTTCTGGGAGGCGTTCAGAGTGAAGGAGAGTGAACGGGGGCGCCGCTGAAGACAGCGCAGAGCCGATCAACTACAGGCTGGTCGCTGCCATTGCGTTCCAACGTCCTGATTACGCTGGTGAAGGCTGAGAACGCATCGGCCCCCTCCACCGTCTTCGAGCAGTGCGATACCTTCCGCGCGATCACAGCCGGACGGAGCGCTCGCTCAGCACGGTTGTTGGTCGGCTCAATGCCCGGATCGTCCAGAAAGCGCAGCAGGTTCCCCCGGTCGTTGTGCCAACCCAGCTCGTTCTGCAGCCGGCAGCTGTCCGCATCAGCTATAGGACGGTCACGGAGATGATAGCTCACCTCTTGTTTCAACCGCTCAGCCTGGACACGAAAGTCCGCAGCCTCTCCTCGGTGATATGCCCTCCACAGGTCCATCGCTTCTCGCAAAAGACCCGTCAGACGCTTGCCGAAGCTCCGTCCTCTTCCTGTCTTGGTCTGGACCACTTCGCTGACCGAGCGCAGCACGTGCGCCAGGCACTTCTGCTGCCTCACCCCGGACAGCGCCTGGGCATCGTAGCTGCGGCGGACGGCGGCTTGCGGTAGCTGAACTGCCCCGTACCCGGCTTGCGGCCAGGACGCCTGGGCTTGCCGTTGCGCCTGCCCTTGGAGAACGGCGCAGCCTGACGCTTTCCTCTCCGTTCGGACCCGGCAAGTTGGCTGTGCAACTCTTCGTTGGCTGCCGTCAGCCGCGCGACCTGTCCTTGCAGCCCCTCGACCAGGGCCATCAGTTCGGCGTGCTCATGCATCGTCTTATACCAAGTCACCGTGATGCCGCCGTATATGTGCGGCCAGGGAGTGGGTTCCCGCCCCGTATCGAGTACGTGGCAGGCTCTTCGCGGGAATGACGGCTTTACGGCGCGCTCAAAATGAATTGGTATTACACATAGCTAAAGTATAACAATATAGGCAAAGGCAATTCGGCGCGCGTCATCCTCACTGGGGTTGCTGCGCGGCGCGGCGGGATATACGGCGGGGCCTTCTTGATAACGGTAGCGTCTTCACCCAAACTGGCAGCCCTCATTATCGCCATCCCCAGTCCCGTGCTGGTGGCGTACATGACGTTCACGCTGTCTCTGCTCTTCGTACAGGGCATGAGCACCGTTGTCCGGGATGGGAGATAAACGGACGGAAGGCCTCTGTGGTGGGACTTGCCCTCTGGGTAGGACTAGGCTTTCAGAATCAGATGATCTTCCCAGACCTTCTTACCGGTGCGTTGGGAACGCTGCTTGGCAGCGGTATGACGATAGGCGCCGCTGCCGTCATTCTGCTCAACGTGTTGATGGAAACAACCTCTTCCCGGACCAAGCGCCTGAAGGTGGAGATGGACCCGCCGCCCTGCCCAAGATTGACGTATTCCTTCAAGAGTTTGCACTCCAGACCGGCTGGGACGAGGAGTCAACGGACAGGCTGCGCGCGGTCGGCGAGGAGGCGATATTGAGTCTGCTGCCGCAGGACGTCGGTCAAGCGGCCAACGAGCGGCGGAGCCTTACGCTCAGCGCACGCCGCTCTGACGAGAAGATTGAACTGGAGTTCATGACGACTTCCGATGAGGAGAATATCGAAGACAGGTTGGCGTATCTGAGCGATCAGCCGGAGATTGGCATTGAGCGGGAGGTCTCGTACCGTCTGCTGCAGCACTTGCGTCCTCTGTCCAGCATCGCAAGTACCACAGTATAGATATCGTAACCGTAGAGGTCCAAGGCAGTCGCTAGCCATCCTCAGATGGACACCTCCCACCCGAAAAGTTCGCAGTTCAGTACGCCCCGTTTCTAGGGCGGGAAACGCTGGAAAAGCCTGAAACTGCGTCCATTATTACCCAACCCGAATCGCGATGGGAAGGGGTTTCGAACTCAGACGGCACTTTTCTTCACAAAAGTTCACAGAAGTTAACTGAACCCGCAGCCCCCAGATCCACCACCTAATTTGGACGGATGGCGTGACGGACTGCCTCTGAGGCTATGGCTGTGCACCTTGCCGGGGATGGGTTCCCGCCCCCGACTGCTCGGGGGCAGGCTCTTCGCGGGAATGACGGAGGTGGGGGATTTGGGCAGCCGGTGGACACTTGTGCACCCGACTTCGGAAACGGTAGAATGCAGACTTCATGACTGCAAAGAGAGCCAAGATCACAGCACACGTTCTGCTGTTTGTGCTGGCGATAATCGTGTTCTACCTCGGCCTGGGGCTGGGACTTCAGTTCAACCCCGTCCTGGGCACACTCCTCTGGATTGTTGCCGGGACCGTGGTCGCCCTGAACCTGTTCTGGATCCTCCGGTCACGCGGGTAACGCCCGAGCAAGAGAAGCCCGTCCCGGCTATTTCCACCAGGATCCCAGGGGCAGAACACGCCCGACCCGATTAAGGAGTTCGCGCCTTGCCAGCACCCTCCGCGTGTCGGAGAGCGCCGTCCTTCGCCAGTTGACCAGGCGTGAACGTACCCGACGAACCGTCGTTCGGCGTGATGTCTCCGTATGCCCCCATGTCACCGTATTACTGCGTCAGGCCGGAGATGTTGGCTTTCCGATTGCCGGACTGCCCGTCGCTTGCGGCCGCCGTCGTGATCCGGCTCTTCAGCTTCGCCAATGTCTGCGTATGCTCGGAATCGTCCGCCGCCGCTCCGTAGCGCACCGCGTTCACCGTCCCATCCGCAGCCGTCTGCACGTCCCACTGAGCAACCGCCTGCCAAGCCTCAATGGCTATCGTGTTATGAGCCCCATAGGTGCCAAAAACCCCACGCTTTCGCGTCCTTCCAACAATTCTCTCAGGAACTCTTCGGCGGCCTCCACATTCCCGTCCAACCAGTCTGCGTGCTCATCCTCAGTCATCAGAGTCGTGTTGCCGAACTCTCCCGCATCGTGGGCACGCCTATACAGGTCGTAGGACCGAGCCTGCCACATCCTGTCATAAGCTACAGTGAGCTTGTTGGGGCTGATGGGGCCAGCGCCCAGCAGATACTCGCTGGCGATGTAATCGGCGTAGCAGGTCAGGAACAGGTACTCTGTCGATAGGCCTCCGCGCGCAATCGGAAGGAACATGGCCTTCTGACTGTCCCTATATTGAGGCGACATCTGATTGATGTAGTGTGCATGAAGCGGGTCTCAGCCTGGGCGACCGACGGCTCGAAACGGGTTGGGGCAGCCTACACCCAAGCGAGCGACGACTGAGCGACATCTACTGCCTGCCGCGCTCGCCAGATCGCTGAACGTCTCAATCCCATAAGGGGAACAATGGGGCCGCAACGGTTAGGTCGCGGATATGGAGGGTCTGCCCTTAGCTAATCGCAGAACTTCAGTGCTTCAATGGAGCTTCCCTAGGTAGGAAGGGTTGATACCGTCGGGAAGGGATGCTATGCTCTCTGTCGATTAGGTTCACTGACGTTCTACGATTATTGAACTGAGGGGCAGTATACATGGAGAAGCGAGAACATTCAAGGAGAGTTCGCTTTGAGGCTTTCGATTCAAGGCGGGATGAGGATTTCGAGGGTGGCGCATCCCTTACCATCCGTCGCAGCGCGTCGAGGCTCACTATCGAGTCAGAGGAGAGTGTAGAGCACTTCGGACCAAAACGTCCGCCCGGAGCGCCAAAGGCTCTGGCGTTCTCCGATAATGACTCCAAATTATGGGACAAGACTTGAGAAGATGACCTACGCAGACTACTTCAAGAAGGCGACCGGGTTCGATCCGTACCCGTACCAGGCTAGGCTCGCCGAGGGCGATGGCCAGTTCTCGCTCCTACGGGTCCCGACGGGCGCAGGCAAGACGGAAGCTGTCATCTTGGGGTGGCTGTACCGGCGTTGCGAACGCTCGGACGCTGCCGTGCCGCGCCGACTGGTGTACTGCCTGCCGATGCGGACGCTGGTGGAGCAGACAGTGGAGCGGGTCGATGGGTGGCTGGATAGCCTGGACATGAAGGACGACGTGGGAGTGGTCACTCTCATGGGTGGGGAACCGCGCAAGCAGTGGTATTTGGAGCCGGAGAAGCCGTTTATTGTCGTGGGGACTCAAGACATGCTGCTGTCCCGCGCCCTGAACCGCGGCTACGGCATGGGCTACAACATGTGGCCCGTAGAGTACGGCCTGCTGAACAACGACTGCCTGTGGGTGATGGACGAGGTCCAGCTCATGGCGAACGGTCTGCCCACGTCAACACAACTAGCCGGGCTGCGCGGCAAGCTGGGGACTTACGGCCCGGCCCGGAGTATGTGGATGTCGGCGACCGCTCGCCCCGATTGGCTGGACACGATAGACCACCAGGCGCTGTCGGGAGAACAGGTCGTGGGGCTTGGCGACGACGACCTTGCGGATCCCGGTTTGGGGAAGCGACACAATGCCAGGAAGATTGTGTGTAAGGCTCCAGCGGACTTCAAGAAGCCAAAGGAGATGGCCGAGCTTATCGCGGAGAAGCACGAGTCTGGCACCTTGACGCTGGTGATAGTCAACACCGTCAAGCGTGCGCAGAAGCTTTACGCCGAACTGGTCAAGCCTCGGAATAAGGTACTCCCTGACGTGAAGAAGGTCCTGGTGCATTCACGCTTCCGAGAGGACGACCGGAAGGAGAAGAACAAGGCCATTGCGAAGAAGCCTGACCCATCAGGCTCGGGAATGGTCGTCGTAGCGACGCAGGCGGTCGAGGCGGGCGTGGACATATCGGCGCGGACGCTGATAACGGAGATTGCGCCGTGGGCGTCGATGGTGCAGCGGTTTGGGCGGTGCAACCGGGAGGGTAAGTACGAGCGGGGCGACGTCCTGTGGGTGGACGTGGACAAGGACACGGCGCCATATGAGGAGAAGGACGTTGACGACGCCCGCGCAATCATGGAGTCGCTGGAAAGCAAGTCGGTTGGGCCTGCCGCGCTCGAAGAGCTGGGCGACGCAGTGGGGGACCCCGACCATCTCGTCGTGATTCGGAAGCGCGACGTGGTGGGACTGTTCGACACGACGCCGGACCTGTCGGGGAGCTATCTGGACGTATCGCAGTACGTCAGAGGGATTGATGAGACGGGCGTGTCGGTGTTCTGGCGGGACGTTCCGGAGGGTGGCCCGGATGAAACCGAGCCGCGGCCGCGCCATGACGAGTTGGTGAATGTGCCGGTCGGCGGCGTCTCAAGGGGCGGTCCCAAAGGCATAAAGGACTACTTGGATAGCGAGCGCAAGGCGTGGAGATGGGACTTCCTGGATAGCCTGTGGCGGGAGATTCGGGCTCGCGAAATCCATCCCGGCATGACGCTGATGCTGGACGCGAACCAGGGTGGATATGATCCTGATACGGGGTGGGACGCTTCCGGCAAGGATCGGGTGGAGCCTGTTCAAGGCAAGGGCAGGGAGTCTGAGGACGGCCAGGGTTCGGAGCCTACGAACACACAGAAGAAGCCCGTGACGCTGAGTGATCATTCCCGTCACGTCGAGCATGAGGCGGAGGTGATACTCGATTCGTTGTCGGAGGAGATTGCCGAGCCGGAGATCCGCGACGCCGTTTCACTGGCGGCGCTGTACCATGACGTGGGCAAGGCGCATTGTGCGTTCCAAGAGGTGCTGCGAAAGGGGTGCGAGGAGACGCTCGACAAGGAGACGCTTTGGGCGAAGAGCCCGGGCAACGGGAAGTTCGACGGGGACCGCCGACACTTCCGCCACGAGCTCGGCAGCGCACTGGCGGTGCTGAAACACGCGGCCTTGCCGGAGGGCGATACACGCGACCTGGCGGCATACTTGGCGGCGGCGCATCACGGGAAGGTGAGGTTGGGGATAAGGTCGCTGCCGGGCGCGCGAACGGAAAACAAGGACAGCAACCCGGACCCGGACCGGCTGTTGGGATATCGGGTGTCGGAGCCGTTCGAGACTCTGCCTGAGGTGAGCCTCGGCGATGGGCTGAGCCTACCCGAAACGACGCTGGACATGTCGATCGCGCAGATTGGGATGGGTGAGAACGGACGACGGTCGTGGCTGGAGCGGAGCCTGGCGTTGCTGGACCGGTTGGGCCCGTTCAGGCTGGCGTACCTGGAGGCGATAGTGCGGGCCGCGGACATGCGGGCGAGCCGGGATGAGCAGGAGGCGGCGAAGTGAGCCACGTACTGAGACTACTGGGGTGCGCGCCGGAGCCGTTGATGGCGTATCTGAAGGCGCTGGGCATATTCCGGCTGGTGGCAGAACAGAAGGACCCGGGGGCGCGCGCTTGGTGGGAGAACGACTCCTTCATGCTGAGGTCGACGCTGGACAAGGACGCACTGGTGGAGTTCTTCTTGGAGGAATACAGGCCGACGCCTATCGTGGCCCCATGGAACAACAGGTTCCGGACGGGAGTGATGAAGGGCGACAAGACTGGATTGGACGTGATCTTGTCTTCGTCCGAGGAACGATTCTCGGACTATCGCTTTTCCATCGAAGAGAGTAAGTCTTTGCTGGGGCAGGAAGGATTTGCAGATCGCGGTATTCCAGGTAAGGGTGCAGAGAAAAACCGTATCCTCTCGCGTTGCAGGTCTCTATTTTCTGATGAGGCGGTGAAATGGGCAGACGCTGTATATGTGTTGACACATGGGGAGCCAGCCTACCCGCCATTGACGAGCAATGGGGGCACCATGGGAACGTCCAGCAGTGGGGACATTTCCATGAACTTCGCCAAGAATCTAGTCGAGGCGCTTGGTCTTAGAAAGCGTCGTCGAAGAGATATTCCACGACCGAACGACTGGTTGAGGGCGTCAATGTTTGGGGATGGGCGTCCGAAACTGTCTGCGAGTGCCGGCGGCCAGTTCTCACCTGGAGGATGGGGACCCAATGCCACAGTTGGCTTTGAGGCAGACCCTTTGATCAACCCTTGGGACTTCCTGCTATTGGTTGAGGGGACGCTGGCATTCGCTGGGGCGCCGGTTCGGAGACTAACACCCGAAAGTCGAAGCAAGGCAGTATTCCCGTTCACTGTTGACGCTTCGGCCGCTGGATATGGCACCACGGCATCTTCTGAGTACGTGAGCGCTAGGGCGGAGTTCTGGGCCCCATTATGGGACAGGCCCTCGACACTGGGAGAGTTGCTGCATGTTGCCACTGAGGGACGCTCGCAACTTGGAAGACGCCAAGCAACCAATGGATCAGGGTTCGCCAGGGCGATTGCCGGTCTTGGCATAGAGAGGGGAGTCTCGTCGTTCCAACGATTCGGTTTCCTGCAACGGACGGGAAGAGATGCGGTGTTCGCGGCGCCGATAGGCAGGCTTGCGGTCAAGGTCCAGCCGAAATCCAACTTGCTATTCGACCTGGACACATGGATGCGAGTTCTCCGAGTTCTCCAAGGCCAGGCGAAGAGTCAAGACGCGCCGGCCGGACTGGGGACGGGCTTGAGGCAGGTAGAGGACGCAATCATCGAGTTCTGTCAACGAGGAGGGCCGCGTGATTTGCAGGACGTGCTGATTGCCGTGGGCCGCGCCGAGCGATGGCTGTCAAGATCCAATCTCAGTAATGACAACGACAAGGGCAGGGGGGTGCTCAATAGCCTCTCAAGGGAATGGCCGCGCCATGCCGATGATGGAGCCGTTGAGTTCAGGCTGGCGCAGGCGATAGCGTCGATCCTTCCCGAACCAGCGCAGGGGAAGCCGGTCGTCGGCCCTGTCAGGTGGAATCTGGAACCTGTCGCTCCTGACCTCAAAGCCGGATGCCTGGAATGGAAGAAGGACAGCACATCTTTCGTCTGGACTGCAGGAGACGCGTATTCGAACATGCTTGCCGTGCTGGAGCGCCGCTGCCTTGAAGGGCGAATGAAGAGCCTAGACCGTCCGCCGCTGGAATCCGCATACTCAGCCTCGTTGGATGATGTCGTGGCGTTCCTGAACGGAGAGGCGGACGCTCAGCGGGTGGTGGACCTAGCCCTGCCGCTATCGTTCGTTCGATACGGGCGTCACAAAGGGGATTCACAGCCGCGGAATCCGTTCGAAGCTCCCATAGACCTGCCAGCCGCCTATGCGGTGATGAAGTTGACGCTGCTGACCTGTAATTTCGTATGCCCGGAGTTCGGGGTCGATGGTGATGGCATCCGCATCGCTATGGAGCCGTCCATGCTGGTGATGCTCAGGGCGGGCAGGGTGGAGGCCGCCTATCAAGTGGCCTGCCGTCGTTTGAGGGCGTCAGGATTGCGACCTCTGTCCGCCGCCGCCGGCATAAGCGATAGGGAACAGGGACTTCGACTGGCTGCGGCGTTGCTGTTTCCGCTGGACATGCGTAACCACAAGGCCCTTGCGGAACGCGCCTTGCGGAGACCTGACCGACTCGATACGCAATAGAATTCCAATCATAAGGAGAGTTTCAACATGACGATTGATTGGCAGCAGTTAGAGAATGAGCCCCGGCTTCTCATGGAGGCCGAATTGAGGCCCATACAGGGGTCGCGGTTCCAGCCCACGGGTTTCCCTGATCTGGGTGCGGCCGAGTACCAAGCTCCCGACGATGAGGGCAAGCCCACTCGTGTAGTACTGGTTGAGTCCGCTCAGTCCATGGCCAACAGGCTGGAAGCCGTTTGCTGGGATAAGAGCGGAGACGAAATAGTTCCGCCACTGAGTGGAATGCCCTACATCCACATCAATCTGTGGGAAGAGGGACAAACTACAAACTCGATAATCGAGCCACACAGGCTCAACTCGCCATACATTCTCGGAGGAGAAGACACGACTGTTCTGGACAAGCTCAAGAAGCGCCTGGCAAATCGAGAAAGGGGTCAGGTGGACCTGAAGGAGCTGGCTCTTGTCCTAGCCGAGATGGATACGAACTCGCTGCTGCACGGTGTATTCCTGGCCAAGAAGGATTTGGCAGGTGGTCGATACCGAATGCCAAGAGCCCTGTCCGCCTTCATAGAAGCGGTAGGAGTCTCGCCTGCCGAAAGCGGCGGTGTCAAGAACGATCCGGTGGACCCAAGCGGGGATAGGAGCAAGGGCTTCGGCAACGTTCTGTTCCACCGGACCGAGTACACGGCCGAGCGCATCACGGCATACTTCAACCTGGACCTGACGCAGATCAGGGCCTATGGACTAGGGGAAAGCGCCGAGCGCTTCCTGGTCACACTGGCGTTGTGGAAGGTGAGGAAGTTCTTGGAGACCGGCTTGCGACTGCGGACCGCCTGCGACCTCGATATGGATGACGACGGCCTGAAGGTTACGCGGCCCAAAGGGTTCGATGTGCCGCCTACGTCGAGACTGGAGGACGACTTGCCCGGTCTCATTAAGGAGTGCAAGGGGCTGTTCGCGGACCAGCCCGTCACGAAGCTCACGTTCAAAAAGGGTAAGTAGTCGGCCATGCTCGCCATCAAGTTCACGTTCACGGCCAACCGCTACCACGCAACCCAGTGGGGCCGGCACGTCAATGAGGGGATACCGGAGTGGCCGCCCTCGCCGTGGAGGGTACTGCGGTCCATAGTGGCGGTGTGGCGCAGGACTCTGCCGGACCTGTCGGACGAGCGCGTCGAGCCTATCGCTCGAGCACTGTCGTCGGAGTATCCGAAGTTCCACCTTCCTCTGGCCTCGGAGGGGCATACGCGGCACTACATGCCTCTGGAGGATAACAAGCCGTCGGGGAAACCAGTCATAGACTCGTTCGTGGCCATTCAACCCGGAAAGTCCCTGTTCGCCGTTTGGCCGAATGTGGACTTGGACACGCAGCAGCGGAGCGACCTGGAGCGCATCCTCCGTAACATGCCATACCTGGGGCGCGCCGAGTCGTGGGTGAGCGCGGAGCTCGCGTCGGAGCATCCCGAGCCCAACTCCTACGCGCTGGACAATCGCGCGCTTCCGGCAGATGACTTGGAGGTCGTCCGGACGCTGGTCCCGCACAGCCACATTGGGCTGAAGGACCTGGAGATAGAGACGGCCGAGCTCCGGAGCAAGGGGCGCATCAACCCGGAGGGCGCGCACTGGCACCCGTACGTCCGCAAGCGCAATTGCTTCACGGCGTTCAGAACCGTGCAAACGCAGCAACCGGCCCACGACGTCAGACCCACTGTCGTCCGCTTCGCTCTGTCCGGCAAGGTCTTGCCAATGGCCATCGACACACTGCGTTGGGGTGAGTTGGCGCGTCAGGCTGCTATGTCCCGGTACGGCAGTCAGAACGACGGAGCAGTCTCCGAGGCCCTGTCTGGGAAGGACAAATCAGGGAAACCTCTGAAGGGACACCCCCACGCCTTCTACTTGCCCACGGACGACAACGGCGACGGTCGGCTCGACCATCTTACGGTCTGGGCGCCGGGTGGTCTGGACGAAAAGGAGTTTCTGGCCATCGTCTCGGTACCGGATCTCAATCGAGGCGGTGGGCGCGACCCGCTTCAGTTGGCGTACCAAGCGCGCGGAAGTGAGGATGACTTCGTTGACGTATCGTCTCTGTTCGACAAGAGCAAGCGGTGGCAGTCACTGACTCCTTACGTTCTCACGCGCCATCGCAAGCGCGATTCGGACAGCCCCGAGCAACAGGTCGCGCGCGAGGTATCCCTTCGCTATCCCAACAAAAGGCTAAGGTGTGTCAGGGTTGAACGCCCGCGAACGCGGATAGAGCCTATGCGACGCGGACGTTCGGACGGGTTCAGGCCGTTCGACTTCTTCACATACCGGCAAGGCGGAGGGTCCAACGCGGGTGGCGCATTCAACTTCAAGCTGGAGTTCGAGGAGCCGGTTCGCGGTCCCATTGCCCTCGGCTTCGCTTGCCATTACGGGTTGGGACTCTTCGTCCCATCTTGTGAGTAGCCAACTACTTCCCACCACGAATCCTCACGAAACGAAGTCTTAAAGCGGCTTGAAGGAATCGGAACGGCGCTTCCATACTACGTACTGGTGGAGAGTTGTTCGTGGAAGTGTGGAGGCATCCGGTCCCATGCGCAGGACATATATCGTCTGCTATGACATTGCCGATCCCAAGCGTCTGCGGAACGTCTTCAAGAAGATGCGGGCGTGGGGCGACCACCTTCAATTCTCGGTCTTCGAGTGCCAGCTCAGGAGCGTGGACCTGGTACGCCTGCGGGCGGACCTGGCCGAGATCATAAACCACGACAAGGACCAGGTGCTGTTCGTCGATCTGGGACCTACCGAGGGGCGAGGCGACCGGGTGATAACCGCCCTCGGCAAACCCTACGTTCACATCGACGCGCCGCTGATAGTGGTATAGCATGGGAGGCGATACGGTGGCCGTTCGTGGGCGCGTATTCACGTACCTTAACAACCGAATAGACAGACAGCGGGGGAGTACGGGAGAATGACCGCTCAGTCCGCCGTACAAACGCCGCCTCGCCGTTCTCTGCCCGACTACCTGCCCGCGCGGATGATCAACGAGTACGTTTACTGCCCTCGCCTGTTCTACTTCGAGCAGGTGGAGGGCGTGTTCACAGACAACGAGCATACCGTCGAAGGCTCAGTCCAGCACAAGCGGGTCGACAAGGAAGGCAAGTCCGCCCCCAAGCCGGGTGAAGAGTCCGAAGAGCCGGCAGTGGTGCGCTCGATCACCCTATCGTCGGAAGAGCATAGGGTCATCGCCAAGCTGGACTTGGCGGAGTTCGACGGTGGAAAGGCCACGCCCGTCGATTACAAGCACGGTCGTCCGATGAAGTCGGATAATGGCTTGGATGTCTGGCCGAGCGACCGGGTCCAAATGGCTGTCCAAGGGCTGGTGCTGCGCGCCAACGGCTATCGAAGCGACGAGGGCGTTGTCTTCTACCAGAAGACGCGGCAGAGGGTGCGGGTCCGGTTCGACGACGAGACGATGACCTGGGCTGAGAAGGCGATTGCCGATGCGTGGGAGACAGCGGCGGCTACCGAAATACCTCCGCCGCTGGTCGACTCTCCCAAGTGCCCCGGCTGCTCCCTGGTCGGCATCTGTATGCCCGACGAGACTTGGAATCTGCGGTCGCACGCCGGCAATAGCGGGTCGGGCCAACTCAGGCTGTTCGAGACCGGCCCAGGAGTCCCCGACATGCCCCAAGAGAAAGCAACAAGGTTGCTCGTGGCCCCACGAGTGGAGCTGCGGCCCCTCTACCTGAACTCCCCGAAGCTGCGTGTAGGCAAGTCCGGCGGTGTCCTGCGGATCAAAGAGCGGGACAAAGTGGTGCAGGATGCCCGCATCAACGAGATATGCCAGGTCAACCTGATGGGAGCCGTGCAGATCACCACTCAGGCTGTGCAGGAGCTATGCAGGGAGGAGAAGCCGATCTGCTACTTCTCGCAGGGCGGTTGGTTTTACGGCGTGACGACAGGGCTCGGTACCAAGAACGTGTTTCTGCGCCGGGCGCAGTTCCGCCTTGCTGAGGAGGAGTGGTTCTGCCTTCGTCTCGCCAGGAAACTGGTGGCGGGCAAGATTCGCAACCAGCGAACGATGCTGCTGCGCAATCACATCGAGCCGCCGGAGTCGGACATGCGAGAGATGAAGCGTCTCGTCGGACGCGCGGAGGCGGCAGAGTCGCTCGACAAATTGCTGGGCCTAGAGGGCTGGGCGGCGCGTATCTACTTCGGGCTGTTCGCAGGTATGGTCAAGCGTGAACGCGATGGAGAGGTCGAGGAGGGATTGTCGTTCGACTTCGCAGTCCGGAATCGCAGGCCGCCGCGCGATCCCGTGAACGCACTGTTGTCGCTCGGCTATAGCTTGCTGGCGAAGGACCTTACCGTCGCCTGCTATGCAGTCGGGTTCGATCCGATGATCGGGTTCTACCATCAGCCCCGTCATGGCCGCCCCGCCCTGGCGCTGGACCTGATGGAGCCGCTACGCCCCCTGATTGCAGATTCGGCGGTGTTGAGTGCCGTGAATACAAAGATGGTCTCGGAGCGTGATTTCGTGACGGCGGGGCAAGCTGTATCGCTCACACCTGGAGGACGAAAGGGCTTCTTCCGTGCCTACGAGTCTCGCATGGAGACGCTTGTAACGCATCCGTTCTTCGGATACCGTGTTAGCTACCGTAGACTCCTGGAGATGCAGGCCCGTCTGCTCGCCAAGACGTTGCAGGGAGAGCTGGGTGAGTACCCGGTTTTCGTGACGCGATAGGGCTGCGAGCAGCGAGGCGGCGTCCAGACCCCAAGTAGCGCTCGCGCTCCCATAGGCAAGGCGCTTACGGTAAGGAGGATGTCCGATAGACGCTTCAAAGACCAGCCTGATTTTCGTGCCGCTCGTATCTGGATGGCGGAGCGTGGATTCCAAGGCAGCGAGAGCGCAAGCCCTATCCGCGACCGTTAGGTCGCGGCCCCATTGAAGCTCGCAACCCGTCTCGTTCTGTGTCATTGCTCCATGCTATCCGCGACCGTTAGGTCGCGGCCCCATTGAAGCAAAGCGCCCCTGGGCGCGCTGGAGACCGACCGGCGCCTATCCGCGACCGTTAGGTCGCGGCCCCATTGAAGCCCCAAGCAAGCTGACGGGCCGCACGGCGGGACAATCAGGTCTATCCGCGACCGTTAGGTCGCGGCCCCATTGAAGCAGAACGGCCCCGACGTACTCCACCCACGTCGGGGTGGCTATCCGCGACCGTTAGGTCGCGGCCCCATTGAAGCTGGTAGAGCGTCTGACCCTTCTCTTCGACAACATCCGTCCTATCCGCGACCGTTAGGTCGCGGCCCCATTGAAGCCGTATCCGTTCCGCAATGGACGTTGCGGGAGTCACCAACTATCCGCGACCGTTAGGTCGCGGCCCCATTGAAGCGCTCCAACTCGTCCTCGAAGCGCGAGCCCACCACCCCCGACTATCCGCGACCGTTAGGTCGCGGCCCCATTGAAGCCGTGTCTCCGTCCCACTGAAGCGCCGGTTGGGACGCCTCCCTATCCGCGACCGTTAGGTCGCGGCCCCATTGAAGCGCGGGCGCGCCGACTGGCCGAGCGGTGGGGCCTGGTAGACTATCCGCGACCGTTAGGTCGCGGCCCCATTGAAGCCTCGCCGTGCTCGTCCTGCACCAGTATGTTGCTCCGCGTGCTCATCTATCCGCGACCGTTAGGTCGCGGCCCCATTGAAGCCCACCGGCGGCATTCTGGTAGGCATCGACTACCCGACCTATCCGCGACCGTTAGGTCGCGGCCCCATTGAAGCCAGATACTCGCGCGCCTTGGCGGTGTTGGCAATCTCCCTATCCGCGACCGTTAGGTCGCGGCCCCATTGAAGCTCCCAGGAAACGGTGCTCCGGCGTGGTGGCTTGCCGCGCCTATCCGCGACCGTTAGGTCGCGGCCCCATTGAAGCTGGTGCTATGGCCCCAGGCCCAAACCCAGTCATAGAGGCTATCCGCGACCGTTAGGTCGCGGCCCCATTGAAGCATGTTCGACTTCGCCTGGACGATGATGGTGGCGAGCATCTATCCGCGACCGTTAGGTCGCGGCCCCATTGAAGCCGCGCTGATGGCCCCGCTCCCGCTCCAGCCCGCGCCCTGCTATCCGCGACCGTTAGGTCGCGGCCCCATTGAAGCTGTGTGGGATGGGGGCTGGGAATCGAACCCAAACGTCCCTATCCGCGACCGTTAGGTCGCGGCCCCATTGAAGCACGTCCAGGCCGTTCATGTTGGGGTTGTCCAGCACGTCTATCCGCGACCGTTAGGTCGCGGCCCCATTGAAGCATGCGCTGGCGGCCCGACATGCTGTTCAACTTCGACTATCCGCGACCGTTAGGTCGCGGCCCCATTGAAGCGGGCATGGTTGTGACGCGCAGGCCCTCCACCCACATCTCTATCCGCGACCGTTAGGTCGCGGCCCCATTGAAGCCTCCCTGTCGTCGTTGAAGCCCTGGGCGATGATGTCGCTATCCGCGACCGTTAGGTCGCGGCCCCATTGAAGCCCCTTACCCAGCCGGACCCTCAGGGTCTGGTGGCCATCCGCTATCCGCGACCGTTAGGTCGCGGCCCCATTGAAGCCTCCCCCGATCGCGCTGATGTTCGTCCTGAGCACGTTCGGCTATCCGCGACCGTTAGGTCGCGGCCCCATTGAAGCGGCAGGTGTCGGGCCAGAGGTCTCGTTCGTCGTCGGCCTATCCGCGACCGTTAGGTCGCGGCCCCATTGAAGCGCATCGGGGTTTTCGGCCCCTCTGGCGGATCGGGATGCTCTATCCGCGACCGTTAGGTCGCGGCCCCATTGAAGCCAGGACGCCGCCGAGGTACAGGTCGAGACCGTTATCACTATCCGCGACCGTTAGGTCGCGGCCCCATTGAAGCGCAGCCGCCGCATTTCTACTCGCGATCTCCACCACCGTCTATCCGCGACCGTTAGGTCGCGGCCCCATTGAAGCCCGTCAACGCCAGCGTGTACAGCCCTTGTCTGAGCTCCATGTCTATATTGTACCTTCGTGTCGAAGTCGCAGTTCAGACGAGTCTCTGAGCTTCTGCGGTCCCGCGCGCCCTCCCGTGCGCATCCCCGGCGTGTCGCAAGCTCCTATATGCTCAGCGGCCTTGTCAAATGCAAGAGCTGCCGGAGGGCGCTCAGCGGACAGGATGCCAAGAGTGGCAGGTTCTCCTACTACGTCTGCCAGTCGATCATGAAGCGTGGAAAGGGGGCCTGCAAGACGCCTAGACTCAACTCGAATCGCTTTGAGGAGATGGTCGTTGGCAAGATTCGCTCGAACATCCTGACCGAGAGCAACATCAGGGAGCTTGTGAGGCTGGTGGACGAGGGAGATGGACGGCGTGGCCCACGAGCAGCGCAAGAGGCTGGAGTCCATCGAAGGGAGCTTGTGGAGGTGCGGCGATGGCTGGACAGGCTCTACCGGGCCATAGAAACGACGGACCTCGACATCACGGACATGGCTCCGCGCATCCGCGAACACAGAGAGAGGGAGCGCAAGCTACAGGACGCAGCGCGGGAGGCCGAGGCGATGCTCTCGGAGCACAGGGTGAGGCTAGACGACGTGGAGACGATTACGGCGTTCGCCCAAGACATGGGCGTGTTCCTGAACGAGAGCGAGTTGACGGAGCGCAGGGCCTTCATTGAGTCGTTCGTCAAGGAGATCGTCGTTGGCCCCGGCGAGGCCAAGGTGCGTTACACGATCCCTATGCCTCAGGATAGTCGGATAGCGGGGATGGACGCCGAGGATGTGGCCATCCCCAGGCCAGTTCTGTCTACGGTAAACTCTGGTGGGCTGGACTTGACGAAATCAAGAACCGAGGCCGATTCCGACGTCACTCCGTCGCTCGGCATGGGGACCGTATACGTCAGCGTCGCCTCGTCCCCCACCACCTCGATGCCCTCCACGAAGTTGCGGATGAGCGCCTTGCGCTCGGGGATCGTCCCGTCCTTCAGGAAGTTTCGGAAGTCCGCCACGTACTCCACTATCTCCTCGGTGTCGGGCAGGACAACCCTGCGCTGCTCAAGCCGGGTCTCGGCGTCGTCCCTCGCAGCCTCCAGCTGCTCCTCACGGTGCCTCAGAGACATGATGCGGGGCGACAGTACCTCAAGGGTCAACTCGCTGGTCTCAATGGCCTCGTAGAGCTTCTCAAGCCGCTTCCTCACGTCGGATAGCTCGGCCTCGACGACCTCCAGCCTGCCCGACAGCTCACCCGCCATCGCGTCGATCTCCTCGGCCACCAGCTGCACCAGCGCCACGATGGTCTCCTCGGTGAGAATCCGCTCCCTGATCTTCTCCACCACGAAGGTCTCCAGCTTCGGGGCGTTCAGGTAGCGGGCGCTGCACATCCCCGCTCCCTCCCTGAACAGGGTGCCGCAGATGTAGTAGGCGAACTGCCCGCTCTTGGCTCCCTGGGCCGAGTAGGGCTTGCCGCACACCCCGCACTTGAGCAGACCGCTCAGAAGGTACTGGCTGCCCACCCTCGCGGGCCTCTGCACCTTCGGCGCACGCTCCCGCATGGCCTCCTGAACGGCGTCGAACAACTCCTTCGACACCAGCGCGGGCCACGCACCCTCCACCCTTACAGGGTCCTGGGCCTTCTCTCCATTGCTCGTCCTGCCTACGGCTGTGCCGGTGTAGGCTTCGTTTCGCAAGACGTAGTGGAGTCCGCCCTTGTACCAACGCTTGCCCCGGTTGGTGATGCCCCTCTCGTTCAGCTCCTTGCATATCTCCTTCAGGCCGCTGCCCCGCAGGGACTTCTCGAATATCTCCCGCACCACCGGGGCGGTGGCCGGGTCTACCTCCAAGGTGGGGCGCTCCTTAGCCCCGTCGCTGACCTTGATCTTCCTGTAGCCGAAGGGGGCGTTGGAGCCGAGGAAGAAGCCCCGTGATGCGGCCTCCCTCATCCCCCGGACGACCTCCTGGGCAAGATTCTCGCTGTAATATTCGTCCACGCTCTCGATGATTCCCTCAAGCAGCCTGCCAGTGGCGTTGTCCTCGGCCTGCTCGGTGATGGACACCACGCGGATGCCCTTGCGCCGCAGCTGGGACTTGAACGCTACGGCGTGCTCCCGCTTCCTGGTGAAGCGGCTGAACTTCCAGACCAAGATGACCTCGAAGGGGGCCTTCGGCTTGCTGCCCTCCTCGATCATCTCCCTGAACTGGGGCCTGTCGGCGACGCGGCCGCTCTCGGCCTCGTCGATAGTACTCGCGGGCGACGGAGTAGCCGTTGGCCTTTGCGTACTCCTTGAGCGCCCGCAGCTGGGCGGACACGGACAGGTCCACGTCCTGCCGGTCGCTGGATACCCGTGCGTAGAGCGCCGCCGGCGTGAGCGGCTGTGGGTGCTTCTTCTTCATGCTGTCCTCCTCTGTCTGTACTTACTGAGTCTTACTTTGTATCATCGAACACTCGACTGGCCGTTGTCAAGGATCAGCTGTCAGTAACGTGGTGTCTACACTCGCAGCAGAGCCAGACGGTGGATTTGGGGTTAGGTTGATTGGGGACCAACTTGGTGGAGAACATCGGCGATTTGTCTCAGGCTGTCTACAACGCCGTCTAGTATTTCCGGATACTCAACGTCCCTTTTCAAGGCGACCGGCGCCCACTGAGGGTCCTGCATGCCCAGTGCGTCTCGTAACTCGGAGGGCTTATCTCGCAGATATTCAAAGCAATCAACCCACAAAGGAGTTTCACCAGTTCTTTCAAACTGTTCGACGTTGATGCCGAACCACACAACGGTCCCACGAAGATTGACATACCTGCCGTACCCGTAGCCACGAGGGGTTGCTCTCAAGCCCTTCCGGCTGGCCCACTCCTGCTCAATCCCTCTTTCGGTAGAAGCATCAACGAGCCGCTTGTACTGACGTTGCCGCATTTCCGAATCCGCGCCGAATTCCTCGCCACGTCGGATTGGCTTCAACGCTCCGTCATCGGCGTACTTGGCTAGGCTACGGAGTTGGCGAATTTCCGTTTTCCGGCGCCAGGAACATCACGAGTGCTGGGCCATCATCCGGGAGCCGGCTAATGTAACCGTTGGGCTGATTGGGAGTGAGTTCAGCCCAAAACTTCACCTCAATGAGCACTCGTTCCGTGCCGGTTTCGTCAAACCCCACCAAGTCCGGACGCGTGCCATCCGCTTCAAGCACTTGCGATTTTACGGCTGTGATTGCGTTTACACCTCGGACACCAGACTGGATTACGTCGTTCAACGCCACCCCACAGGCGTCCGAGTGATCGAAAATGTGACGGAGAGCTTCAGTCGCAATGTCCTCCGTGTTTCCGGGGAAGCTGGAAACCAGGTAGGCGAGCAGAGTATCGTTGTCGGGCATTGAAGTCCCCCTCAGCTTTGATGGGCCGGGTTGACGGGGTAGTCCTCAGGCTTACCTGAATCCCCTGACTGAATCACGAAGTCCCGGCGGTCTCTGCAAGACGTCCAGTACGAGATCTTCCAAGTACATTATGAGAACTCTACCGCGTTCTATCCGGTTAATCATGCTACTCTCCAGGAAATCATCGACAATATGATCTTTGCAGGCTCCTTTTAGTTCCCTAGCGCCGACAGGAACCTGGGAGCGTTGAGTATTCTCACTCCCTCGTGTGTCCCAAGCGGCAACAGATGCCGCCGATCGCCGGTGACAAGGTAATCGGCGGAAGCCTCCACGGCACACTCCAGGATGCGGTTGTCGGCGTGGCTACCCTCAATCACCTCCGGGAGTCTACGGGGGTAGATTACCGTCGCGGCGTTCCCAAGCGCGCTGAGAGCCTGGGATGAGCGTTCCGCGTCCCAATCGAACTTGCGCGCCAGCACCCCGGCAGCTTCCTCCAGGATGAAGGTCGACACATAAAGCTCGAACCGTCCCCTGAGAGCCAGTTCGAGCACCAGGCGCTCATTACCGGGGAAGTTCAGGCCGGAGACTATGACGTTGGTGTCGAGAACGACTCTCATGCACGGACCGAGCCGACCTCGGCCCGGTACTCTTCCACCAGCCTGGACACGTCATCGGGACCGATGCCCTTCTCCCTAGCCTTCGCCTCTCCGTACTGGAGTAGCTGTCTCCACTCGCACTCCTCGATGTAGCGGAGCACAGCCTCCCGAAGGAATTCGCTCCGGGACCGTCCCTGCTGCTTCATCGCCTCGTCTACCCGGTCGGCCATCTCCGGCGGCAAGGAGAAGGTGATGGTCTTGGTCGTTCGTGGCATGTTCACCTCTTGTTAGCGAGTCTTACCAAGATAGTGCGTCATGGGCTGAGCTTCTGTCAACTATCCTCTAGGCACTCGCCGTCAAGCCCGAAAATTGCACTTGTCAATCAGCAGTTTCGGGACGGGACGGATGTGGCCCAAGCTAGGAATCCCAGACCATCAGGCTCCTCCGTCAGGCGAGTTAAGTCTCCGGATGCCTACTTGGTCACGCTATCGTCAGCGTGCAGGAGTCCAATGGTTTGTAGCCAATCATGAAGAGTGCAGACTGTAACGCCCAGACACGTCGCTCCACCGGGAATGTGGCAAATGCCCCTCGATCTGCCCAGTTCTCCAAGGAGCCATGCCGCTTTCAAGTTTGAGTCTGCGTACTTCTTGTCCTGGCCCCATCTGATATTGGGGAAACAAAATGGGTTGCGGTCAATGTTCTCCCCAAGTTTCGGCGGCACGCCCAAGCGCAGCTGCTCAGGAATCTGAACAAGATGATTCTCTCGACAGTAGAGCCAGATAAGGGAGGTCACAGCGCATGCGACTCGACTATCGTACATGGGAAAGCCGTCGATCATGAGGGAGTACACCTTGCTGTAGCCTGCCCCCATGTACTGAAATCCCCTCAAATCGTCTGTATCCGCGCATCTGGGGTCGAGCAGACGGGCACGAGCTCTGAGTTCGCGGAGCGCGTTCTCCCCTAGGCCCTCAAGTCTGCCATATCGGGTGATGCCGCCCCACTTCATGACGTCTTTGGCTGTCCTCAGGAATCTGTCCTCGTCGTTGGTCTCACGGAGCACGCGTCCGAACTCATCTAGCCGCGCAACCATTTCCTCAAAGCCCTCGTCGCCCCAGCTATAGCCCTCGTAGGCGTCCCAGAGGGACTGACAGGAGAAGCTCAGCGGATTTGGAGGTCGGCTTTCCCAGCTATGCACAAGCTTCCGCTCACCGATCACGAAGTCTGTCGTCCAATTGACGAAAGCCCGTATGTCTGGACGGGCAAGGTAAGCGTGCCGATTCATCGGGTCGCGGCGGCCTGCGGACCTACGGGTGCAGGCAATGCCAAAGAATTGGAATCCGCGCATGGATGCATCACTGCACTGCACGGCGGTGTCGTGTTAGCAGAGTTCCAGCTCACTAGGGCCTGTTCACACTAACGTAGGGCATCGAAGATGAGGGCAAACAGGATGAACCCTAGGAAGAGCGTGTCGAGCTTCTCAAAGCGAGAGAAGATGCGGCGAAACCCCTTCAACCGACGGAACAACCGCTCGATTTCGTTCCGCCTCTTGTACATCTCCCGGTCGTACTCCCAAGGGTCGACTCGGGTGCTCAGGGGGCGGAACAACCGGCGTGAACCCCAGCGCCAACGCCAGTTGGCGGGTCTCATTCCCCTCGTATACCCGGTCCATTATCAGGAACGGCTTCTGGCTCTGTGAGCCAAGGCGTGTCAACAACTTCCGTCCCTCTGGCGCGTCGTGGGCCTGTCCGGGAGAGAGGGAGAACGTTACGGTTGTTCTAGCATCCGCGGCAACCATATGAATCTTGGTGGTCCAACCGCCACGGGACTTGCCGATGGCCTGGGGTCCGTTTTTTTTAACGCACCCGTACCATCGGGATGGACCTTGACGATGGTGCTGTCCATCGAAACCGCCTCGAGCTTGATACGCACTATCTGCTCTCGTTGCAGATATTCGAATACCCGGTCGAGCACCCCATTCTTTGACCAACGGTTCATCCGCATGTATACAGTGTGCCAGTTGCCAAATCGAGGCGGCAACCCCCGCCACTTGCAGCCCTGCTCGGCGACATACAGGATGGCGTTGAGAACTTGCAGGTTCGGCAAGCTGACGTTGCCACGTTGAACGGGAAGGATCGGTGCAATAAGTTGGTACTGGGCTTCTGTGATTTCCATTCCCGGATTGTAACATGATCTGGTTACTTAGTGTGAACAGGCCCTAGATGACAGAGTAGCTTGGTCCAACTTCAGGACCTTGGCAGGTGCAGTCGAGGATATCCTTGGGGATGAGAGTGAGCCTCCTTCAGAAAAAGAGGCGTTTCTGCTGAGGGAATTTATTCTGATGCTCAGGCAAGACGGACTCCTGGACTCTGCCGAACCAAGGGTCATGGTGCTCGGGGCCCGGTTCGCGTGGCCGATGTACGAACGTCTCAGCGTGTACAGGTGCAGCACCAACAAGCCTATGCAGTCATTGAGGGACTCCGATCACATGGCGTTCTATGTGGGTGGAAAAATCCAGCCCCTAGTGCCCAGGATCAAGTCAGTGGTGGAATCGATTGATATGGCACAGCCGGAGCAATTTGAGTCTCTAGAGGACAGTCAGAAAAGGCTTGCCAAGGAGTTGCGGGAGAGAATCGACTTTCAGAAGCAAAGCCACGAGTTCGGCCAAGCCTTCAAGGTGATGTTTCTCAGTGGGCCATCTGATGACGAGACTATCAAGCTAGAAAAACCCATTGTCAACGACAAGAAGGACAAGAACGGGAAACCGACGCCGTTTACCTTTGGACAGCCTCGGTACGTTACCCTCAAGTCGCTGGAGGAGGCCAGCAGGACTAGGGCCTGTTCACACTAAGTAACCAGATCATGTTACAATCCGGGAATGGAAATCACAGAAGCCCAGTACCAACTTATTGCACCGATCCTTCCCGTTCAACGTGGCAACGTCAGCTTGCCGAACCTGCAAGTTCTCAACGCCATCCTGTATGTCGCCGAGCAGGGCTGCAAGTGGCGGGGGTTGCCGCCTCGATTTGGCAACTGGCACACTGTATACATGCGGATGAACCGTTGGTCAAAGAATGGGGTGCTCGACCGGGTATTCGAATATCTGCAACGAGAGCAGATAGTGCGTATCAAGCTCGAGGCGGTTTCGATGGACAGCACCATCGTCAAGGTCCATCCCGATGGTACGGGTGCGTTAAAAAAAACGGACCCCAGGCCATCGGCAAGTCCCGTGGCGGTTGGACCACCAAGATTCATATGGTTGCCGCGGATGCTAGAACAACCGTAACGTTCTCCCTCTCTCCCGGACAGGCCCACGACGCGCCAGAGGGACGGAAGTTGTTGACACGCCTTGGCTCACAGAGCCAGAAGCCGTTCCTGATAATGGACCGGGTATACGAGGGGAATGAGACCCGCCAACTGGCGTTGGCGCTGGGGTTCACGCCGGTTGTTCCGCCCCCTGAGCACCCGAGTCGACCCTTGGGAGTACGACCGGGAGATGTACAAGAGGCGGAACGAAATCGAGCGGTTGTTCCGTCGGTTGAAGGGGTTTCGCCGCATCTTCTCTCGCTTTGAGAAGCTCGACACGCTCTTCCTAGGGTTCATCCTGTTTGCCCTCATCTTCGATGCCCTACGTTAGTGTGAACAGGCCCTAGTGAGCAACCCCCACAAGGCCAGCCATTCGGTGGAACATTGGGAGTGTACTACCCGTGTACAGAGGCATACGTGAGTGAGCAGGTTGCACCTATGTCGTGTCCGTAGCTGAAAATTCGGAGTGAATGGGGTTGCACCCGCTCCACAGGCATTCACGATCATCGACCCTGAAGAACAGTTACTTACAATCGGAAGGCAGTGACTACCCCCTGTCAATCGCCAGGGTCTATAGGCCAGTCGTCGCCAGGGTCATTGAGCCACCCTGTGGGCCTGTAGATGGACTATTATCACCGTTAGGTTTGAGGGTCAACCACCTCCTTTCGGTCGAGCAGAGCCCTGTGTGGTGACAAGCGTTCGCGGTAGCTTTGGCCTTCTATGACGATCTGGTAGCTGGCGTTGGCGAGCCGGTCGAGGGCGCTGTTTCCCAGGATGGAGTCGTCGAAGAGTCCGAGCCACTCGTCGACCGCCCTGTTGGAGGTGATGACGAAGCTGGCGGTACGATGCCTGGCGATGACCAGCTCGTAGAGGTCTATGGACTGCTGTTGGGTCATCCTGTGGAGACCGAGGTCGTCGAGGATGAGCAGGTCCGGGGCGAGGAAGGAGCGGAAGGTCTTGTCCGTGGAGTGGTCCACCCTGGCCTGAGCCATGGCCCTGAAGAAGTCGTCGGCATGTACGAAGCGGACGGAGTGCCCGGCTCTGACGGCAGCATATCCGAGGGCCTGAGCGATGAAGCTCTTGCCCACGCCGACCGGTCCGACGAGCAGGACGTGCTCGTTGCGGTCCAGGAACTGGAGGGAGAAGGCGGCGTCCAGGAGTCGTCGGTCGAGTGTGATGGATGCGGACCAGTCGAAGTCTTCGAGGCGGCAGGTCTGCTCGAAGCCGGCCCTCTGTAGGCGGAGCTCGAGCCGCCTGTGGTCTCTGCGGTTGATCTCATCGGTCAGTATGATCTGCAGGAAGGATGCGTAGTCGAGCTGCTCCCTGCGTGCGAGAGCGACCCTCTCCGGCAGGGTGTTGAGCACGGCGCCGAGCTTGAGGCGCTTGAGCAGCGGGGTGAGTTCAGTCGTGGTGGTCATGGGCGTTCTCCTTGTGCTGATTGAGCGGTGCGGCCGTTGGCACGAGCGAAGACGGCGCCCGGCCTGGCGAATCGACCTGGGGGCATCGGTGGAGGCTCCGGCTGCGTGGCCTCCTGCTCCAGGGCCTCAACGAGTATGCGCTCGAGACGGCGCACGTCGATCAGGTCTACGGAGAGAGCCCTCCGGCATGCGGCATCGAGACGCTCAGGGGAGTAGCGTTCTCCCAGGCGTATGAGCTTGTGTCCCTGCCTGAGCTTGGCCCAGGGCAGCGGACCGTCGAAGAGACGCTCGGCATAGGCTGCCACGGCCGGTCCCTGTGACGCCGCGCTGAGCTTGATCTGCTCAGGCGCTCTGAGGGTGTAGGCGCTCAGCTCTGCCGGGTAGTCGTCGGGGTCGGTGGATCTGCCGCCGCGATCCTGGCGCGGGTGTACCTTGATCAGTCTTCCCCGGTGGTAGATGCGCACCAGCTTGCTGCCGAGCCTCACCTCCACTTTCTGCCCGGGCGGGCATGTCGCAGAGGGCACCGAGTAGAGAGCGTACTGGCAGGCTATGTGATGGTCGGGATGCACCTTGGCCGTGCGCCAGTCGGTCATCTCGTAGGGCTCTGCGTCCCACTCTCCGAGCGCGTGGCGCTCCTCATCCCGGAAGACGACCAGGGGCTGCTTGCGGGTGGTGCCGTGCACCCTCTGTCCGGCCACCTCCAGGCACCATCGCCTGGCAGCAAACCTCATGTCCGACAGACCCCTGAACTCCCCGCCCTTGAAGAACCGCTCCCGCACGTAGGGCACTCCACGCTCCACGCGCGGCTTGTCCCGGGGATGGCGCACCCGCGCCGGGTCTGAGATGAAGCCGCGGTGCTGGGAGTACTCCAGGAAGCCGCGCGTTAGACGGGGATGGAGCGGATCGACACCAGCCACTGCTGCGGGGAAGTTGTCGATCACCAGGTACTTGGGAACGCCCTCGAAGAAGGCCCAAGCAGCCTCCAACCCCTCGATCACATCGACGAGCTTCTGGCTGAACGTCGGCCAGACGAAGCTGTGCCGCGAGTAGGTCAGAACGATGATCAGCGCCCAGACCGCACGGCGGCGACCGGTCTCCGGGTCCTCTATCAAACCCAGACGACCGAAGTCCATCTCCGCCACCTCGCCGGGCGCGCTCTCTCCCATCCGGACCGTCGCGGGACTTCGCCTCTGCCAGCCCCGTCGCTGGATGAACCGCCTCAACGACGTGTACGAGACCCGGCAGCCTCGGCCCGCAA
This sequence comes from Dehalococcoidia bacterium, assembly GCA_965261325.1. Taxonomy (GTDB): domain Bacteria; phylum Chloroflexota; class Dehalococcoidia; order Lucifugimonadales; family CAJWER01. The sequence goes on along the minus strand of CBDHCU010000009.1, from coordinate 157,478 downwards.
GCAGCTCATGGATACGGGTCACCTGCAGACGGTCGGCGGTGAGCCACTCGTAGACCTGGTCCGCCCAGGGGGCGAGGACATCCTCGGTCGGTATCTCCACCTTCCGAGGGCCCGCAAGACTCAGCCCTGCCAGGCGGGCCAGCTGCTCCTCACTCGGAGCAGGACCGTCCCGGGCCAGACCCGCCTCCACGACCGCCTCGATGTACCTGCGCACTGTCGCTCGCGACAGCCCCGTACCAGTTGCTATCTGTCGCTGGCTCATGCCCGACTGCCAGCGGCGTACCACTTCTGCTATCTCCACTCTCGACACCTCCCTGTACGCCATTGCTGCTCCTTACATCCAAGATGCAGCAATGGTCGCCAATCCGGCGCACAGGGTGGTCAATCACCTGGCGAAGTGGTCTATAGTTCCTGGCGTTGGACACCCCCACGCCGCTACGGTAAAATAGTGTTCAATCCCATTGCTGTAGAGACGTCAGACGTCGGCATAATCCTCATCTTATGAGAATCACCAAGAACTGCACATGGACAGATGGCGAGCGATGGCTGAGTGAGGTGCTCGGCCTACGTGAGAGCGACACGCCCTTCCCATGGCAGCGGAAGTTGCTGCGGTGCTTCTCGCAGGGGAAGATACCGGGACATCTCGACATCCCGACAGGCCTGGGCAAGACCTCCGTGATGGCAATATGGTTGGTCGCGCGGGCGCTCGGCGCCGACCTGCCCCGAAGATTGGTGTACGTGGTGGATAGGCGGGCCGTCGTTGACCAATCCACCGACGTTGCGCTGCAACTCAGGCGCTATGTCGACCGGAACCCAGAGTTCAAGGCGGCGCTTGGACTATCCGGCCCACTGCCCATCTCCACCCTTCGCGGCCAGCACGTCGACAACCGCGAATGGCTACAGGACCCAACTCTGCCTGCCATAATCGTCGGCACCGTGGACATGATCGGCTCTCGGCTCCTGTTCGAGGGCTACGGCACCTCGCGCAAGATGCGGCCCTACCAGGCAGGGCTTCTCGGTTCGGACGTCCTCGTGGCGCTTGATGAGGCTCATCTGGTGCCGCCGTTCGAGAAACTCCTCAAAGCGATAGCGACAGGTGCATCTACCTTTGGGCCGCAGGACGGCTTGGCAGAGCTCATCCCGCCTTTCCGCCTGATGACCCTGACGGCTACGGCGCACTCGAACGGCGGCAACCCCTTCGGCCTGACGCCGGAAGACTCAGAGCATGAAGTAGCGAAGCGGCGTCTCCACGCGACGAAACGGCTCAGGCTCGAACCCCTAACGGACCCGAAGAAGCTGCCCGAGACCCTTGCCGTCCGCGCTTGGGAGCTTGCAGACAAGGGCAGGTCTGCCAAGCGGCTTGTCGTATTCTGCGACAAGCCGAAAGACGCGGAGACAGCAAGGGCTGAGGTGAAGGAGTGGGCGAAGGGCAACAAGAAACTGGGAATCGCACCGCGTAAGGTGAACACTGAGCTGTTCGTCGGAGGACGCCGGGTATACGAGCGAGAAGGGGCGGCCGAGCGGCTGAAGGAGCACGGCTTCATACCCGGTTCGGAAGAGGAACCCGAAGCTGCCGCACAGCAGACGCTTCCCGGCTTTCTCCCCGACGCAGAGTCGAGGCGCAAACATCCCGCCTTCGTGTTCGCAACGTCCGCCGGGGAGGTGGGCGTGGACATGGACGCTGACCACATGGTCTGTGACCTGGTCGCCTGGGAGCGCATGGTCCAGCGGCTGGGCAGAGTCAACCGAAGGGGCGAGGGTTCCGCCGAAGTGGTCGTAGTACATGCCGAACAGGACTCGGAAGACACTCCCCAATTGAATGCGCTCAAATGCCTGCCTCAACAGGACGGCGTATTCGACGCGAGTCCGGAGGCCTTTCGCTCGCTCAGGGAACGAGCCGAGACCGACCCTGCGTTGAAGCAGATCCTGGATGACGCGTCCACCAAGCCGCCTCTCCGTCCCGCGCTGTCCAGGGCGCTGGTGGACGCATGGTCCATGACATCGCTCGAAAAGCACACCGGACGGCCCGACGTGCAACCCTGGCTCAGGGGCTGGGACGAAGATCCGCCACAGACCACCGTCGTATGGCGAAAGTACCTGCCCGTCAGAAAGGGAGAGAGTCCCACGACCAAGAAGGAAATCAAGGGATACTTCGAGGCTGCGCCGCCCCATCTGAGCGAGAAACTGGAAACGTACACGAGTGAAGTAGTCGCATGGCTGGAAAAGCGCGCCAATGCGCTTCTGAAGGCGCCGGTCGGCGAAGTGGACAGCGAGGCAATGGCCCCCAATGATACGGCGGCTATCGTTCTCAATGCCGCCGGAGAGATGAAGGACAAGTTTCCTCTCGAGGACCTCGATGTGGGCAGGCTTGACACGAAGGCTAGGGGGAGCAAGAGGAAGGAACTCACTAGCCTCCTTACCGGCGCAACGTTCGTCGTGGACGCACGAATGGCTGGTCTGAGTGAAGGCGGCCGCTTGGACAACAAGGTGGGTTCGCCTCCCCGTACTGCGGACGATGGAATCCCCTGGCTGCCTTCGGACGATGGCACGTCCGTCACCCGCTTCAGTGTACGGAAGGAAACGGCTGCCGAGGACGAACAGCCCGATACTCCCGCCACGAAGGCAGGATGGCGTCAGCGCTTCCGCTTAGCCATCGACCTGTCCGAGGAGGGCGAGGAGCGGCAGTGGCTGGTCGTGTACAAGTGGCGCGGCGACGCCTCTATGGAGGACGACCGGTCCATAGGGGCAGGGCCGCCCCAACTGCTCGACGAGCATCAGCAGTGGGCCGGGGACTGTGCACGGGCTATCGCGGAGAAGGTCGGCCTCCGGGATGGCTACCCTGAGATGCTGGCAGCAGCGGCGAGGCTGCACGACGAGGGCAAGCGCGCCCGCCGATGGCAGAGGGCCTTCAACGCCCCGCAGGACGGCGACTACGCGAAGACTCGCGGGCCTATCAACTTCCAGCTTCTCGGCGGCTATCGCCACGAGTTCGGCTCTCTCGCCCACGTCGAGAGGAATAGGAATAGCTCACTTGCAGGACTGCCCAACGACCTGTGCGACCTTGCCCTACACTTGGTGGCGTCCCACCACGGCTTCGCGCGGCCCGTCATCCGGGTGGAAGGCTGCGAGGACGCACCTCCGTCCGCGTTGGAGGAGCGGGCGCGGGAAGTCGCACTGCGCTTCGCGCGGCTCCAGAAGCGCTGGGGACCCTGGGGGCTTGCCTGGTGGGAGGCCTTGTTGCGCTCAGCCGACTGGCAGGCGTCACGCGACAACGAGCAACGGGATAAAGTGAACACCCAGCGGGATGTGTCGTGATGGCAGAATCCTCCATACCCGTCGACCTGTTCAACCCCGGCCAAGTGTTCGCCTGCATGGGATTTCTGGAAGCCGCTGATGCCCTGTGCGGCAACGCCGAGGGCGGTTTCGATTGGAGCAAGTCTTATGACGTCCAGTTCAGGCTACGGGCCGACGGCGGTAGTAGTCCCATCGGGGAGACTCTGGAGTTCTTGGCAACAGCAGACGTCGAAAGTCTGGCGCCCACCGAATGGGACGAGGAGCCTCGCAAAGGAGAGAATCCCGTTCCCACAGAAACTTTCCCAGGACCCAAAGGGGACAAAACGGCTCTGCCTATCCGTTTACAGGACAGCGATGGAAAGCCCATCGATATTGATCATTGGACTGACGGTTCTTCCAGGAATCCATTCAAGCTCTATGCTGGGAATCGTTCCGCATACTCCATCGCCCACGACATGCTTCGTGGCAAGAGTGGTAGAGATGCAACACTGGGTATCGCCCACCTGTTGAAGAATCGAAGAGAGGACCTTACGTTGAGTCCCTTCGACGAATGCATACCCATGGGTGGAAGCTTCAACTTCGATCCCCGAGGAGCGTGGACGGCTATCGACGTCGGCTACTCTCCCGATGCACAGAACCAAAAGGTGATGTCATCGCCGGTCGTGGAAATTCTCGCCGCGTGGGGGCTGCAACATGCCAGGCCTACGTACGAGACCAGGCTGGTTCGATATGGTGCTTGGGGCGCCGTGGTTCCACCACTGCTGGCAAGGCCCGCGCTTGCGGGCGTTGACGTAGCTATCCCCATCAGGAAGTTTGAGTTCACTCTCGATAGCAAATACAACAAGGTAGTTACATACGCAAAGGAGGAGGTTGCATAATGGTTCCGACGAAGCCCGAAGTAATAGAGGTAAACGATGCGACGCTCGACCAGTGGGCCACCGATCCCAAGGGACCAGTAGCGCTGCATCTGAAGCAGAGGCTGCTGCCGGTGGAATCGCTGGACGGAGATGGCGGCATCGTATATCCGCCCACCTACGCCAACATCGGCTACAACATCGACACCCTCTCGGACAATACAAAGGTCGCGCTGATAGACAGCGTAGGGTCGCAGGCGAATCGCATGGAGCCGATCTTCAAGGCCTCGCCCGACGGACAACCGCCCAACCCGCTCTCCGAGTTGGTGCCCCAGATAGAGATCGTCCTCAATGATGGAAAGAAGAACGCCCCAGACTCATTCTCGGAGAAGGTGTCCCTCTTCGACATCGCCCATCGGAGCGCCGATGCGGTGGTGATGTCTTCGCCGACTCTTGCCGATAGCCTGGCGCAGGCGTTCGGCAAATTGCGAAGAAGCGGCAATTGCAGCCACCTTTGCGCCCTGGCTCCTACCTCGCTTGTGTTCGGAGTGTGGGACTCGCGTGGAGGCAGCAACGAGAAGCTACCCCGCTTAGTGCGTTCCGTGATCCGAGCCTGGAACGTCGAGGTACTCCACGCGGCGGCCCAGTACAACTCCGTCTGGAAGCTGCTTGATGAAGATCAGAGGGAGGCCCTCAAGAAAGAAGAGGCCAAAAAAGGAAATAAGGATAGAGCGGACGTTGGGCTAGCAGATGCCCCGGCCGTGTTCCGTGACAGGACTACTAATATCGAGGCGCGAGTCCTTGGGGGCGTCCTCGTGCGCGGTCGCATCGAACGCGAGGTCACCATCAACCTCGTAGCCCTGCGAGGCCTCCGCGGAGAGAACACCGAAGAGACCAATCTTATCCAGAAGTACCTTCTGGGCCTATCGCTGCTCGCGGCGACTGCAGACATAGATCTGTTCCTTCGCGAAGGCTGCCACCTCCGGTACACGGGCGAGGACGAGTGGCACGAGGTCCCACGACGCGGTGAGCCTAGGCTCACCAATCTCGCCTCTCCAGAATCGAGAAAGATGGTCGAAGAGTACGCGAACAAAGCTTCCGAGTCCTTCAGGAGCCGATTCGAGGATCTGATGCCTGACGAGCTGGAGCACGTCTTCGATATCCAAGTGGCTAAAGAACTCCTCGTGAAGAAGACCGACGACGAAGACAGCGGTGGCTGATCGATGTCCCACATGTTGCTAATATCGGTTCGCCTTCATGAGGGGAGATACCACGGCGTCGGCGACAACCCTCCTTCCCCGGCGAGACTGTTCCAAGCCCTGATAGCTGCCGCCGGCATTGGTGGACCTCTGCGCGATAAAGAGAAACGCGCGCTCCGGTGGCTCGAAGAGCTGGACCCTCCCCTGATCGCCTCGCCCATCATGAAGCCCGGTCAGCAGTTCAAGAACTACATGCCCAACAACGACCTGGACGCCAAGGGAGGCGACCGCCGGCGCATCGGTGGGATTCGAGTGGACAAGGATATCTGGCCGCTCCTGTTCGACGCGGAAGTCCCATTCCTATACGCATGGACTTTCGAGGCGTCCGAGCGCGGGCAGTGTTATGCTGCCGAGATTCGCGACCTCGCCGAGCGGCTGTACCAGTTCGGGCGCGGGTGGGACATAGCTTGGGCATGGGGCGAGGAGTTGACTGAGGCCGAGCTCGAAGGAAGACTGCTGGATTTCCAAGGGCCGGTATATCGGCCATCGAAAAGCGGCACAGGGAAGAGTCTGAGATGCCCAGTTCCCGGGACACTGGATAGTCTCGTTCGCCGCTATAAGGCAGGTACGAGACGGTTCCAAGCGGAGAAGTCAGGCCGCAAGATCACCCAGAGTCGCTCACAGCAGCCAGAGGCGCGGTTCCGGCAAGTCGCCTACGAAAGCCCGCCGGAACGTTGCCTGTACGAGCTCCGCGAACAAGATTCCGCCGCCACATTCTCTCCGTGGCCCTTGGATAGGGCCGCCGCGCTGGTCGAGGCGTTGCGAGACGAAGCCAAGCGACGACTGCAGGAGGCCATGCCGGGGAAGAGCCAGGATGTGGAGCGTGTCCTCATAGGGCGCAAGTCGAACGGCCGCGACGCCGGGCCAACGAGCATGAGAGTCAGAATCGTGCCTCTGCCGTCTATCGGCCACCATCACACCGACCGCGGCATACGCCGCGTACTGGTGGAGGTCCCCGCTGGCTGTCCGCTCCGCGCCGTCGACATCGACTGGGCATTTGCAGGCCAGGAACTCGACCGCCCCGTCTATGGCAAATCGATAGACGTGACGCCCACGGAAACCCGCGATATGTTGAAGCACTACGGCGTAGACGAGCCGCACCACGTCTGGCGCAGCGTGACACCGGTCGCCCTGCCCAAATCAGCCGCCCGCAGGCGAATAAACCCCACTCGCGCCTCCGAGCAGGCGAAAGGCGGAGCCGAACGCCGAGCCGAACAGGAGCGCGCGGCGGCGGCTGTCTTCCAGGCGCTCCGACACGCCCAGGTGAGACGCCGCCACGTCGACATACGAGTCCAGCGGGAGCCGTTCGAGTCCAATGGCCAACGCGTGGAGGAATTCGCCAAGGACACGCGCTTCGCCAAAGAGCGGCTCTGGCACGTCGAGATTGGTTTCAGTGAGCCGATCCAGGGGCCGCTTGTAATAGGCGACGGGCGCTTCCTGGGCTTGGGTGTCATGGCACCTGTCCGTGGTGCTCAAGGTGTCCCGTAACCCGAGAGTGGTGGCTTCTCTTACACCGCCAACCGGAACCTCAACCTAAAGGTTCTTGATTTTATCAAGTCTGGTGGGCTAGCGGGGACTGTACTGCGAACTTTTCGGTATGTGGTACAGATATAGGAGCAGTGGCCCTATAACCCTCTGCGAGCCTTCAGCCGGCCAGTGTTGATGAGGTGTGAGTTGGCTTGGCCGCATGACTCCTTGACACAGGCGGGGAGTCGCCCCATGTCGGTTCCTGGTCGCTGCTGTGCTTGACTACGGCGTCAGGGCTGCCGCGGCCCAGCGGGTGCACGACTAGGAAAGGTGGTGTCGTCATCGTCGAACCGATTTGCTCACGAAAAGAGCTCCTCGTCTACGCCAGCGCCTAAGCTTAGCTACCGACCATCGTCAGCGTCAGGCCCAAGAGTCTGGGAAGATGCAGACATGGAGGAACTCGGACGCGAGTGATCGCTGCGCCGGACACAGACTATCCAGTGTGTCAATGAGAGCGGAGCCAGCTGTGTGATCGTCCCAACTTTGCAAGCTCGCGGCATCCTGTATCGAGCTGTGGGACGCGTCGCCCAGCCTAAACTCAGAGTCTCTGGACGTGACGAAGACTGCAGCCAAGCGCAAGGTGCGAGTACCCGAGCAGCGGCGCCGTCCTACAACATTCTCTGAATCACAGACGGACAAGGACTTCCACAACACCTAGGTAGATTACCGAAGAATAGCCTTGGTCAGTGAAGCCTTAGATGCCAGATGAGGTGTAGGATACGGGGATCGTACCCTTGCCAATCCTGGGGCTTACTCCGGGTGTGGGCCGTACTTGTTCCCGCCCCTTGTGCTTGGAGACACCAAGAATACCAATAGGATGATCGCCAGCACTCCAGCTGCGATGCCCGTCGTCACTCCCAGCCCAAACAGCGCAACACCAAGCTCAAACAGGTCACTCAATTCCTCTGCTGCCCCCTGTTCGTCCACTAGACTGGCGAATACCCAGCCGAGAAAGCCTACCCCCATCAACTGAACTCCCGCGGCCCACAGCACAAAGGCTACTGGAGCAAGGACAACTCCTGAGGGTAGCCACCAAAACCCCCTACCTGCGTCATTGCAGGCGCCTGACGGTTGCGGCTAGAGTGGGTATCAGCGTACCCAACAAGTAGAGCGTGAGGAGCATGCCCGCCGCATCGTGTGTGCCAACAAGCACGAGCCCGATGACCAGGATGAGGCTCTGGGCCAGCATGAACAGCCAGAACTCGGAGCGCCTGGTACGACCTCGAAAGACCACGTAATTCTTCAGTGTCCGAATGTATGCCTTCATCACTGCCTGACTTGCTCCCAGCGGATTCCGGCATGGGCCATGGTACTAGCCGTCCGGCCCTTCATGCGTCCCAGTGTCCGCGCTGAACCCGACCCCGGCGCGGGGGTAGACGGTGGTCTTGGTGCAGCGCCACTGCCGTCGCCATGCGGCTGGAAGTCGAGCGATTTCGCCACCACCGTTCCGAGTTCACAATCACGAACAGTTCCGGGTCCATGGAAACTCCTTGTCTGGCACTTCGAGTAATTGATTAGCGGTTTCATGGCCCGTAGAGGGCTTGCGGTGAATGCTGGGCGCTGGCTAGACTTTGGCTATGTGCAGTTCCCCAAGCTTGTCCCCCTCTGAGCGGGATCAGTTTATCGCGTTGGTGACGCGGCTTCAAGAGCAGAACGCGCGGTTGACGGCAGCCAACGAAGAGTTGCATAAGGAACTCGCCGAGGCCAAGCGAGCGGGAAAGCGACAGGCTGCGCCGTTCTCCAAGGGCAGGCGCAGCAGCAAGCCCAAGCGTCCTGGCCGCAAGCCGGGTACGGGGCAGTTCAGCTACCGCAAGCCGCCGTCTGCCGATGAGGTGACCGAGCCGGTTGTAGAGGTGCCAGTGTTGGGGGACACCTGCCCCGGATGTGGAGGCGTCCTCGAACATGAGGGAGTGCGGCTTGCCTACGTGAGCGACCTTCCGCCGATTCCACGTCCCCAGGTAACGGCGTATCGTGTGCAGGTATGCCGGTGCCGGTCGTGCGGCAAGGCTGTGCGAGGGCGGCATCCCGACATAGCGCCGGACCAGCACGGGGCCAGCGCCCACCGAGTGGGGAAGCGGCTGATGGCGGCGGCCCACGTGCTCCACTATGGAGTGGGCGTTCCGGTACGGAAGGTTCCTGCCGTTCTCAGAGCGCTGACTGGTGTGCGAGTGAGTCAGGGAGCGATCAGCCAGGACGCGCTGCGTCGTGCCAAGGGTGCGGTGGGTGATGCCTACCGCAGGTTGCGGACATCGGTGCGGGCGAGTCCGTTCGTCCACACCGACGACACGGGCTGGCGTGTGGGAGGCGAGCGAGCGTTTCTGATGGCGTTCGAGACGGATGAGGCTGCGGTGTATCAAGTCCGTGCTCGTCACCGGAACGAAGAGGTGCGGGAGGTGGTCCCCTCGGACTACGCAGGGGTGATGGTGACTGATCGAGGACGGAGCTACGACGCCCAGGCGCTGTCCGAGGTGAGGCAGCAGAAGTGTTTGGCGCACGTGTTGCGCTCGGTCAGCGAGGTGGTCCAGACCAAGACAGGGAGAGGACGGAGCTTCGGCAAGCGTCTGACGGGTCTTTTGCGAGAAGCGATGGATCTGTTGAGGGCATATCACCGAGGAGAGGCTGAGAACTTTGCGGTGCAGGCCGAACGGTTGAAGCAACAGCTGAGCTATCATCTCCGCGACCGACCGATGACGGATGCGGACAGCTACCGGCTGCAGAACGAGCTGGGCTGGCACGATGATCGGGGCAACCTGCTGCGCTTCCTGGACGATCCGGGCATTGAGCCGACCAACAACCGTGCTGAGCGAGCGCTCCGCCCGGCAGTGATCGCACGGAAGGTATCGCACTGCTCCAAGACGGTGGAGGGGGCCGATGCGTTCTCGGCGTTCACCAGCGTAATCAGGACGTTGGAACGCAATGGCGATGACCAGCCTGTCGTGGACCGGCTCTGCGCTGTTTTCAGCGGCACTCCCGTTCACTCCCCTTCACTCTGAACGTCTCTCTCCCTTCCAGCCGCTAATCAATTACTCACTTCGATTCAGGCGAAGCGTAGGTTAGACTCGAACTGCCGAGAACCAGCATAGGGAGCCTCTGCGCCGTTCTGGGCCTCCAGTGGGCGTAGCTGGTGGACCATCGCTAATGGCGTTTGGCGTCGTCGGTTGCGTGATGGCCGGCATTGGGACTATCAACTGCAGTGCTCCGCATCATCCAACAGGCCGTTTCGCACGGCCCAGACCACTAACTCCTGCTTTGTCTCGATCGCCAACTTGTCCTGGATGCCGTAGATAGCGTTTCGGATCGTTAGTGGACTTTTCCCCCTGGCTTGAGCTATCTGCGCATAAGACTGCCCCAGAGAGAACAGCGTGAGAATTTCCAACTCCCGACTGGTCAGCCTGCTCATCTCATCCGTCTTTCGCTGCTCCGCCGTGCGTATCCCTGAGAACACACGCTTTATGGCATCGGCAGGCATGCGATACTGGCCCTCGGCAACGTCTTTGACGGTCCGCAGCAGATCTCCCTTTCCGGAATACTTCTGAAGGTATCCCACAGCGCCTGCGGTAAGCGCCTCTAGCACAGCGTCCTCTTCCGCTGCGGCGGTGAGTATCAGCACCCTGGTGTCAGGTAGTGTCTCTGTGATCTCCCGGCAGGCATCGATGCCGTTCTTGACGGGCATCATGACATCCATGATGACCACGTCGGGCTTAACACTCCGAGCGACCTTCACCGCGGTCTCGCCATCGCCAGCCTCGCCGACAACATCGAAGGCGCCTGAACGTTGCAGCACTTCCCGCAGGCCGTCCCTCATGATCTCATGGTCGTCCACTAGCAGTACCCTCGTCTGTGTGGTCTGTGGCAAGTCAGGTCCCCCCTTGATCCGGATGCTGTGGAATCGCGCAGATCACAGTCGTGCCGCGTCCTTTATCCCCAGCGACCACTTCCAGCTTACCTCCCATGCGCTCTGCGTCCGCTCTCATGTTCCTGAATCCGTGGCCGCGGTCTGTGTAGTCGTCTGGGAGACCTATCCCGTCGTCCGATATCGACAATCTGAGGTCATGGTCCTCGAAGCACAATGAAATCATGACCCTGGTGGCATTGGAGTGGCGAAGTGCGTTCGTCATGGCGTTGTGAGCTATCGAGAACAAGAGCCGTCTTGTCATCGAGGGGAGTCCCGGCTCTATGCCGGACTGGATCATTTCCGCGGGAATCGATGTAATTGTGGTGAATGCTGATGCGTGCGACCTCAGCACACGGCTCAGCTCCCGTCCTTCGAATATCGGTCCTATGCCAATGGGATGCCTCAACTCCCACATCGTCGACTTCGACAGGGCGTGAGTGGCGTACAGCTTAGCCAGCAGCTCGTCGCGGCTCTCCTCGTTCTTGGTTTCGGCGAGCTCGATGGCAGTCTCCAGGCCCAGGCCGATCACATATGCAGACTGGGCTATCGTGTCATGAATGTTCTGGGAGAGCTCGATTCGCTCCCGCTGCAACTCTCGTTCCCGTTCCACTGCCTCTCTCCTCCTGGTCCGTTCGAACCGTGACACCAGGTTCACCGCTGCAACGATCGCATACATAACCACGATCCTCATGAAAAGGACTCTTTCCTCCCCGATGTCGAAGCTGACTCCAGGCTCTGATGTCAGGCTCAGTATCGCGTACACAACCCCAACCAATGTGACGCCGACAAAACTGAGCCTGAAGGAGGTAAACACCACAGCGAACATGGCCAGCGCTGGGTAGTACAGGACGAAGAATATATTCGCGAATCCGCCGGCGATCCACAGGCCTGCTGTGAGCATCACCGCGTCCATGGTGCTGAGTGCGAGCGCCCAGTGCCAGGTCACCTTCCGGTTCGTCTCTATGCGGTAGTGGACGTAGCCGTTCAGTGCCAGGAGCGACAGGGAAACCAGGGTATGGGCAACATAGATCTGGTCGAAATTGACTCTGTACTGATGTTGAGCCAACCAGGCGAGTACGAGGAACCATCGCACCCATACCGAAATCCTCAGACTGTAGCGCAGGTCGTCCGAATCGGTCCTAAGCACTTGCCCGCCTCTAACAGCGTCGTGTGGGATGATCCCGAATGCGAGTCTCGACTCCAACAGTGTATACTGCGTGACCGCCTCAACAAGGTTCGCCCATACCTTGTGCGACGGGTATGAATGTACCGCCTGGATTGAGTATGAACGAACCTTACGGAGGCGCGCGGCCAAGGCAAAGATAAGAAATGTTACTCAGAGCTTGTCTTGGGGCGAAGGGCGGGACACGTGACAGAGGCCATCGGCGGGACCACCGGCACACGGCGACTCCCTGAACAAGGCGGCTCTAGGCGGCCCTTCATGCAGGAAAGCGCGGAGTTGTGAGGGCCAGTCCATTGAGATGTCGGTTTCTCGTACCCAGGTTGTCTGGCACCACCTTAAGAGCTGCGTTGGCGGCTCTGGCCGTGCCGGTCGTGCTGGCCTGCGGCATCCTTTCGGACGATCCGGCGCCATCCCCAACGTTTCCTCCCAGCGAAAGCCCGCCTTCGACGGGCGAAGGGGCTCCTAAGGGCGAACCTGGCACCGGTATTGAGTTCGAGCCCAAGGCCACACCATTCCCAACGGCCACATCCTACCCAACGGCCACATCCTACCCAACGGCTACGCCCTACCCAACTGCGACACCATTCCCTACAGCCACGCCATATCCTACACCGGCGCCCCTGCCGACGGCCCCACCGACTCAGAGGCCCGCAGCCGGGCCCCCTGCGTCTACCCCTGTTGCGACCCCAACGGTCACGGATGTCTCTGCTGCATCGCCGACGCCCACTCCGGCGGCCGGGACCTCCTCTCCTGAAGCCACAGTGACACCGACGTCTGAAGCGGCGCCAGTTGTATCGAGCCCCGTGGCTGGGCCCACACCGACAGCGGCCGCGGCCGCTCCGCCGGGGCCCTCAACCGGGGCTACCCAGTTCACTATCTCGCGAGGGACCGAGCTGGAACATCCCAAAGTGGGGTCCGCGCTCGACGACCTGATCGCCAGGGTGCAGGCCGGAGAGATCTCAGCGAAGGACGCCGCGCGAGAGGCCCCCCTGCACCGGGGAGACTCGATCGGAGTGGCCATCCGTCTGTCAGGAAATGTAGATGGGGTGGTGCGCTTCCTGGAGGCGAACGGCGCCTCAAACATTATTACCCGAGGCGACTACATCGAAGCCTATGTGCCTGTCCTACTGCTGGCAGAGGCATCCGAACAGCCCGGAGTCATCCGGGTGCGGCCGATTCAACCTTCGGAAGACTCTCAGAGCGGGTCCCGAATCCCCGGGAACGGCCCCGCGGTTCACGGCTCGACAGCCTGGAACCAAGCCGGGTACACCGGCAGCGGCATCAAGGTGGGTGTAATCGACAGCGGATTCGAGGGATTCGCCGCTCTCATGGGTACTGAAGTGCCGGCGAGTGTACAGGCCAGATGCTACCGGTGGCTGGGCGAGCATTCCCAAGACCTGGAGAACTGCCGAGGGAGCAGCCACGGCACTGTGGTTGCAGAGTCGGTCATGGATATGGCCCCGGACGTGACTCTGTACATAGCGGACCCACAGTCGCCTGGAGACCTCAGCGATACGGTTGACTGGATGATCTCGGAGGGCGTATCGGTCATCAACCACTCGAGAACGTGGCTGTTTGACGGTCCTGGAGATGGCACTTCCCCTTTTTCGGTTAGCCCACTGAACACAGTGGACAGGGCGGCGGCGGCGGGGATCGTGTGGGTCAACGCCGCGGGGAATTCTGCTCAGCGCACCTGGTTCCAACGCGGCCCTTTTTCATATAGCACCATAAGTGTCGATGGCGAGGATGTGAGAGTCATCAACTTCGAGGGATTGAACTTCGAGAATCGGTTCCATCTATGGGGCTCGCTCCAATTGCGATGGGACGATGAGTGGGGTGGAGCAACCCGCAACCTCGACCTCTTTCTTGTTGCGCCAGGCAGCGAGGACATCGCCCTGGCCAGCATAGACCCTCAATGGGGAGAGGATGGACACTACCCTTACGAAAGGGTTAGCTCCGGCGCGATATTTGACATCATGGTTGCCAACCGCGGCGGCAGCGAGCCAGGGTGGGTTCAGCTTCTGGCATGGAGAGGAGGGGGAGGGAGCGTGTTGACTTTCAACACGCCGGATGCCGGCAGCATTACCAACCCTGCGGAGAGTGCAAACCCCGGCATGCTGACGGTGGGCGCTGCTCCCTGGAGCAACGTGAACTCCATAGAGAGCTACAGCAGCCGGGGTCCAACGCCCGACGGCCGCATCAAACCCGACCTGGTAGGGGCGGACTGCGGCCAAACGACTGCTGAGTCCGGGCGTTTCTGCGGCACCAGCCAAGCCTCGCCCCATGTGGCCGGCATGGCGGCGCTGGTGCGCCAGCGTTTTCCGGGCTACTCTCCCGCGCAGGTCGTCTCCTACCTGAAGGAGAACGCGGAGCAGCGGATCAACAGCCCCGATCCCAACAACACCTGGGGCCACGGCTTCATAGTTCTTCCCCCCAACCCTCCCCAACTCTTCGGGGCGCCGTCCATCGACTCGGTGACAGCAGGCGTGAACTCCCTGTCCATGCTATGGAGCGCTCCCGCCGGTGATGGTGGCTCGCCAATCACGGCCTATGATCTGCGGTACATCGAAACCGCTGCCGACGAGACGGTGGACGCGAACTGGGCGGTGGTAGAAAGTGTATGGGCATCGGGTTCGGGGGCACTGGGCTACGAGCTGACCGGACTGGGGGCCGGGACGCAGTACGACGTTCAGGTGCGGGCAATCAGTACTGAGGGAGACGGCCCATGGTCGGCGACGGTCACGGGTACGCCATCCCTTGCGGAGACTCCCTGCTCCACCGGCGGCGCTGTGACCGACCCTGCCAACAATCCCGCTTTGGTGGCCGACTGCGACACGCTGCTGGCGGTACGCGACACCCTTGCCGGGAATGGGACGTTGAACTGGACTGCCAGCCTTCCCATCACGAACTGGGACGGCATCGAAGTCAGCGGAACGCCTCAACGGATCACCCTGGTGTATCTCGCCAACCGGGGACTGTCCGGCACTATTCCTGCGGCTCTGGGCAGTCTGACCGGCCTGACCCAACTGTCCATATTTGACACGCAGATAACGGGTCCAGTACCTCCCGAGCTGGGTAGCCTGACCAATCTGACTCATTTGAGCCTTTTCAGAAACGGGCTGACGGGGTCGATTCCTGCGGAGTTGGCCCTGCTGACCAACCTGCAGGGCCTATCGCTTTACGGCAACCAGCTGACAGGGCCGATTCCGCCCTGGTTTGGGAGCCTCACTAACCTGGAAGCTGTTCACATCGACACCAACCAGTTGACCGGGCCGATACCGCCGGAGTTGGGCCGCCTTGCCAACCTGCAGGCGTTGACTCTCCACGACAATCAGCTGACCGGGGAGGTCCCAGATGAATTGGGGCGACTTACGAAGCTAGACCAACTGTGGCTTGGTGGCAACCAGTTCACAGGATGCGTTTCGGCTGACCTGCGAAGTATCCGAGATATTGACAGGACACACCGGCTCAAGGAGATCGGAATTCCCTACTGTGACGAATTGCTGAGTGGGCTGAGCATTGACCCTGGAACCCTATCCCCTCAGTTCGACGCATACTCTACCGACTATACGGTGGCTGCCCGTTCTTCCCGAATCACGTTCTCCCCCACCAATCGTCACAACGCCACCTTCGAGTACCTTGACGGAGATGACAACGTACTCGCAGACCTGGACAACTCACAGGCAGGGCACCAAATGGACGTGCCAGCCGGCGAGGTAACGACCATCAAAGTTAGAGTCATCGCCCCTGAGCACCGGTTCGGGTGGCATACCTACACATTTCATGTGAGCGGGCCGGGGGGCTCTGGGGGCGCCCGCGATCAACCAGATAGCACCCGGAACGAATTCACTAACTCTCTCGTGGATCCCGCCAGCGGCCGACGGCGGCTCGGCGATCACCGCCTACGACCTGCGACACATCGAGAGGTCCGCCGACGAGACGGTGGCCGCCAACTGGACAGTGGTCGACAACGTATGGACATCGGGCTCAGGCGCCCTCAGCTACGAGTTGGCAGGCCTTGCCGGGGGTACGCAGTACGAAGTGCAGGTGAGGGCGGTGAGCAGCACCGCGGACGGTCCGTGGTCGGCGACTGCTGTCAGTACCCCGTCGCCAGCAGACTGCAATACCGGCGGTGCAGTGCCTGACGCGGCCCACAACCCTGGCTTGGTGTCCGACTGCGAGATTCTACTGGCTGTGCGGGACACGTTGCGGGGAACCGGGACACTGAACTGGGCAGCCAGCACTCCCATCGCTGACTGGAAGGGCATAACAGTAGGTGGCACCCCAACGCAAGTGACTGCGTTGTTCCTTGCTTCCTCTGGATTGAATGGGGTGATACCGGCAGAGTTGGGCAATCTGGCCACGTTGGAGTTGCTCGCCCTCGGTGGCAACCAGCTGAGTGGCAGGATACCGGCGGAGTTGGGCAATCTGGCCAATCTGAGGGATCTCTCCCTCAGCTTCAACAAGCTGAGCGGTGAGATACCGGCGGGGCTGGGCAATCTGTCTGAGCTGACGGTGCTCTGGCTGGAGAGCAACGAGTTGAGCGGTGAGATACCGGCAGAGCTGGGCAAACTATCCAGTCTGGTGTGGCTGTATCTCAATCGCAACCAGCTGACCGGTGAGGTACCGGCTGAGTTGGGCAGCCTATCCCAACTGGAGAGGCTCTACCTCAGCAGCAACCAGCTGACCGGGTGTGTACCGGGGGGTCTAAGTGACGTCGCTCAGAATGACCTCGGACACCTCGGCCTTCCCGATTGTGGCCTGGGGACCGTTCCAGGAGCACCTACCGGACTTACGGCAACTTCGGACGCCCAGACCGAGATCGACCTGTCATGGATCGCCCCCTTGGATGATGGCGGGGTGGCCATCACCGGCTATCGCATAGAGTTCTCCGAGGATGGCTCAAGCTGGAGCGAGCTCGTGGCAGACACAGGTTCCACAGCAACGACGTACACTCACATAGGGTTGACGGCTGGGAGCACCCGACACTACAGGGTCTCCGCCATCAACTCGGCTGGCACAGGTATGGCATCGAACACGGATAGCGCTACCACTGGTGAGGCTACCGCCCCCGACCTGGTGGTGGACACGCCCACGGTCAGCGAGAGTGCTCCGGCGGCCGGGGCGCGATTCACGCTGGACGCCACGGTCCGCAACCAGGGCAATGGACGTTCGGACTCGACCACGCTGCGCTACTACCAGTCTACCGACTCCACAATCACGACCGGCGACACGGAGGTCGGCACGGACTCGGTGTTCCGCCTCGACGCATCGGAGAGCGGAGACGAGTCGGTCCGCCTGGACGCGCCGTCGACTGCTGGAACCTACTACTACGGGGCCTGCGTGGATTCGGTATCCGATGAGTCCGACACGACCAACAATTGCTCGCTCGCGGTGACCGTAACGGTTGGCGCGGCTCCCGCTCCCGACCTCGTTGTGGACGTGCCCACGGTCAGCGAGAGCGCTCCGGCGGCCGGGGCGCGCTTCACGCTGGACGCCACTGTGCGCAACCAGGGCAGCGGCTCATCGGCGTTCACCACCCTGCGCTACTACCAGTCATCCGACTCCACGATCACGACCGGCGACACGGAGGTCGGCACGGACTCCGTGTCCAGCCTCGACGCGGCAGAGAGCGGAGACGAATCGATCAGACTGACGGCTCCTTCCTCTGCTGGCACGTACTACTACGGCGCCTGCGTGGACTCGGTGTCTGATGAGACCGACACGACCAACAACTGCTCGCTCGCGGTGACCGTAACGGTTGGCGCGGCGCCCGCGCCGGACCTCGTTGTGGACGCGCCCACGGTCAGCGAGAGTGCTCCGGCGGCCGGGGCGCGCTTCACGCTGGACGCCACTGTGCGCAACCAGGGTAACGGCTCATCGGCGTTCACCACGCTGCGCTACTACCAGTCATCCGACCCGACAATCACGACCGGCGATACGGAGGTCGGCACGGACTCCGTGTTCAGCCTCGACGCGGCAGAGAGCGGAGACGAATCGATCCGCCTGACCGCGCCGTCTACTCCAGGCACCTACTACTACGGGGCCTGCGTGGACGCGGTGTCCGATGAGTCCGACACGACCAACAACTGCTCGCTCGCGGTGACCGTAACGGTTGGCGCGGCTCCCGCTCCCGACCTCGTTGTGGACGTGCCCACGGTCAGCGAGAGCGCTCCGGCGGCAGGAACGCGCTTCACGCTGAGCGCCACGGTGCGCAACCAGGGCAACGGTCGATCAGAGTCGACTACACTGCACTACTACCAGTCCACGGACTCGACCATCACTACAGGCGACACCGAGATGGGCACGGACTCTGTGACCAGGCTTGCTGCGTCGGCCAGCGGGGATGAGTCGATCAGCCTGACCGCGCCAGCCACGCCCGGCACTTACTACTACGGGGCCTGCGTGGACGAAGTGAATGGAGAGCTTGATGCGTCCAACAACTGCTCCACTGCCGTGACGCTTACCGTCGGCGCCGCACCGGCTCCGGACCTGGTAGTTGAAGGGCTAAACCTGGGTGGCAGTGTCCCTGTAGCAGGGGAGGCTTTCCTCATTAACGCCTCCGTGCACAACAGAGGCAGTGCCCCTTCACCCAGTACCACCTTGCGCTACTATCTCTCAACCGACTCGGTCATCTCTTCTAGCGACACCTTGGTCGACACAGTCTCGGTGATCCCTCTTGGAACACTTGGGGGTTACGTAACGCATATCAGACCGACTGCACCGTCCACACCCGGCATCTACTACTACGGGGCCTGCGTGGACGAGGTGTCCGGTGAGCTCGACACAGAGAACAACTGCTCCGCTGCTATTAAGGTCACCGTCGGCGCTGCGCCCGCGCCGGACCTGGTGGTGGACACTCCCACGATCAGCGAGAGCGCCCCGGCGGCCGGAGCTCGCTTCACACTGAGCGCTACTGTCCGCAACCAGGGCGCGGCTCGCTCGGAATCGACCACGCTACGCTACTACCAGTCAGCCGACTCGACCATCACAGCGGGCGACACGGAGGTGGGCACGGACTCAGTCTTCGGGCTCGCCGCGTCGCGGAGTGGAGATGAGTCGGTCAGCCTGACCGCGCCGTCCACACACGGGACCTACTACTACGGGGCCTGTGTCGACGAGGTGCCCGGCGAACTCGACACGACCAACAACTGCTCAGTTGCAGTGACGGTAATAGTGGGCGCTGCACCCGCGCCGGACCTGGTGGTGGACACGCCCACGGTCAGCGAGAGTGCTCCGGTAGCCGGAGCTCGCTTCACGCTGAGCGCCACCGTCCGCAACCAGGGCGCCGCTCGGTCGGACTCGACCACCCTGCGCTACTACCAGTCCAAGGACTCGACCATCACCACGGGTGATACTGAGGTGGGCACGGACTCGGTCTTTCGGCTTGCTGCGTCGCGGACTGGAGACGAATCGATCAGCCTGACCGCGCCGTCCACACCGGGCACCTACTACTACGGGGCCTGCGTGGACGAGGTGTCCGGCGAACTCGACACACAGAACAACTGCTCAGTTGCGGTGACGGTCGTTGTTGGCGCAGCGCCAGCAGCCGACCTGGTGGTCGACGCTCCCACGGTCAGCGAGAGCGCCCCGGCCGCTGGAGCTCGCTTCACGCTGAGCGCCACGGTGCGCAATCAAGGCGCAGCTCGGTCGGCCTCGACTACCCTCCGGTACTACCAGTCCACCGACCCGACCATCACGATCGGCGACACCGAGGTCGGCACAGACTCAGTTTTCGGGCTCGCTGCGTCGCGGAGTGGCGATGAGTCGATCAGCCTGACCGCACCGTCCACAACGGGCACCTACTACTACGGAGCCTGCGTGGACGAGGTGTCCGGCGAAACCGATACCACCAACAACTGCTCGCTCGCGGTCACGGTAACTGTCGGCGCTGCGCCCGCGCCGGACCTTGTGGTGGACTCGCCCACGGTCAGCGAGAGCGCCCCGGCGGCCGGAGCGCGCTTCACACTGAGCGCTACTGTCCGCAACCAAGGCCCCGCTCGTTCGGCCTTGACCACGCTGCGATACTATCAGTCCACGGACTCGACCATCACCAACGGCGACACTGAGGTCGGCACGGACTCAGTCCTCGGGCTTGCCGCGTCGCGGAGTGGAGATGAGTCGATCAGCCTGACCGCACCGTCGACACCCGGGACCTACTACTACGGGGCATGCGCGGACGCAGTATCCGATGAGTCTGACACGACCAACAACTGCTCGCTCCCGGTCACGGTAACTGTCGGTGCTTCACCCGCGCCGGACCTGGTGGTGGACACTCCCACGGTGAGCGAGAGCGCTCCGGCAGCCGGAGCATCCATTATCCTGAGCGCCACGGTGCGCAACCAGGGCGCCGCTCGCTCGGACTCGACCACCCTGCGCTACTACCAGTCAACCGACCCGACCATCACGACCGGCGACACCGAGGTCGGCACAGACTCAGTCTTCGGGCTCGCTGCGTCGCGGAGTGGAGATGAGTCGATCAGCCTGACTGCGCCGTCCACGCCCGGCACGTACTACTACGGGTCCTGCGTGGACTCGGTATCCGGTGAGTCCGATACGACCAACAACTGCTCGCCCGCGGTCACTATAACGGTCGGCGCGGCTCCTGCGCCGGACCTCGTTGTGGACGCACCGACGGTGAGCGATAACGCTCCGGCAGCCGGTGCGCGCTTTACACTGAGCGCCACGGTACGCAACCAGGGCAATGGTCAATCAGACTCGACCACCCTGCGCTACTACCGGTCCACAGACTCGACCATCACTACAGGCGACACCGAGATGGGCACGGACTCTGTGACCAGGCTTGCTGCGTCGGCCAGCGGGGATGAGTCGATCAGCCTGACCGCGCCAGCCACGCCCGGCACTTACTACTACGGGGCCTGCGTGGACGAAGTGAATGGAGAGCTTGATGCGTCCAACAACTGCTCCACTGCCGTGACGCTTACCGTCGGCGCCGCACCGGCTCCGGACCTGGTAGTTGAAGGGCTAAACCTGGGTGGCAGTGTCCCTGTAGCAGGGGAGGCTTTCCTCATTAACGCCTCCGTGCACAACAGAGGCAGTGCCCCTTCACCCAGTACCACCTTGCGCTACTATCTCTCAACCGACTCGGTCATCTCTTCTAGCGACACCTTGGTCGACACAGTCTCGGTGATCCCTCTTGGAACACTTGGGGGTTACGTAACGCATATCAGACCGACTGCACCGTCCACACCCGGCATCTACTACTACGGGGCCTGCGTGGACGAGGTGTCCGGTGAGCTCGACACAGAGAACAACTGCTCCGCTGCTATTAAGGTCACCGTCGGCGCTGCGCCCGCGCCGGACCTGGTGGTGGACACTCCCACGATCAGCGAGAGCGCCCCGGCGGCCGGAGCTCGCTTCACACTGAGCGCTACTGTCCGCAACCAGGGCGCGGCTCGCTCGGAATCGACCACGCTACGCTACTACCAGTCAGCCGACTCGACCATCACAGCGGGCGACACGGAGGTGGGCACGGACTCAGTCTTCGGGCTCGCCGCGTCGCGGAGTGGAGATGAGTCGATCAGCCTGACCGCGCCGTCGACACCCGGCACCTACTACTACGGGGCATGCGCGGACACAGTAACCGATGAGTCTGACACGACCAACAACTGCTCTCCCTCGGTGGCAGTCACCATCGGCGCGGTGCCTGCCCCCGACCTCATTGTAGATACGCCTACGGTGAGCGACACGACTGTAAGGCGCCGTTTCGTCTTCACTTTGAGCGCCACGGTTCGCAACCAGGGCAGCGGGCCGTCGGACGCGGCGAACGTCCGCTACTATCGCTCGACCGATTCCACGATCACGACCAGCGATGAGGAAGTCAAATCGACGTGGACGGGTTCGGACAGCATTCCCGCAGGCGCGTCAGTCACCCGGTCGGTCATGCTGGCGGCTCCGTTCGCAGCCGGCATGCACTACTACGGCGCCTGCGTGTCCCCGACGCAAGGCGAGGCAAACACTCAAAACAACTGCTCCGCTGCGGTGGCCATCACAGTTCCAATGGAACCGGATCTGGTCGTTGATACTCCCACTGTGAGCGACAGCAGCCCGGCGGCAGGCCAATCCTTCACGCTGACCGTTGCCGTGCATAACCGAGGCAATGCCTCTTCAGCCCCGACCACGATCGGTTACAACCGCTCGACCGCCCCGAACCTCTCGACGTTCCTGGTAGTGGGCACAGATTCGGTCAGCGGCCTTGCCGTCTCCGAGAGCACCACCGTGTCAATTTCCTTGACCGCACCCTCTACCCCGGGGACGTACTACTACGACGCCTGCGTGACCTCAGTACCGGGTGAGGTCGAAGCTGGGCTCAACAACTGCTCTGCTGCTGCGGTTACGGTAACGGTAACCGCTGTCGCCGGCGCGCCTGACCTGGTCGTGGACACTCCCACGGTGGACGACAGCACTCTGGTGATCGGGTATAACTTCTCCCTGTCCGCCACTGTACGGAACCGGGGCAGTGCGACATCCGAAGCCACTACGCTGCGCTACTACCGCTCCACCGACTCTACCATCACCACCGGCGACACTGAGGTGGGAACAGATTCGATGGGGTCTCTTGACTCGTCGAGCAGCAGCGATCAGTCTATTGGCCTGTCCGCCCCGTCCACAACGGGGACGTACTACTATGGCGCGTGCGTGGACGCGGTGTCGAGCGAGTCCGACACCACGAACAACTGCTCGGCATCTGTGAAGGTGACAGTCGGTGCCCCGGACTTGGTCGTGGAGACGCCCACGGTGAGCGACAGTAGTCCGGCGGTCGGGACTTCTTTCACATTAAGCGCCACAGTGCGTAACCAGGGCGATGGCGCAGCAGGGGTCGCGCAGCTGGACTTCTACCGCTCCACCGACTCTACCATCACGGACTCCGACGAGTATCTCGGATACGCTTTGGTGCATCCCAGCGACCTGGAGCCATCCGGCAGTAGCGAAGAGTCAATCAGCCTGACGGCGCCGTCCACTCCAGGTACATACTACTATGGCGCGTGTGTGCAGGAGGTGTCGCACGAGTCCGACACGACGAACAACTGCTCGGTCTCAGTGAGAGTGACAGTTCGTGGTGCGCCGGACCTGGCAGTGGACACTCCCACGGTCAGCGAGAGCGCTCCTTATGCGGGGGGAAGCTTCACGCTGAGCGTGACCGTACGCAACCAGGGCAACGGATCGGCGGGTTCCACTACGCTGCGCTACTACCGTTCCACCGACTCTACCATCACGACCGGCGACGCCGAGGTCGGCACGGACTCGGTGTCCGGGCTCAACTCCTCCGGGAGCAGCGATGAGTCGATCAGCCTGTCTGCTCCCTCTACGGCCGGTACCTACTACTACGGCTCGTGCGTGGACGAGGTGTCCGATGAGTCTGACATCACGAACAACTGCTCGGTCTCCGTGACGGTGAAGGTGAAGGAGGCAGTTCAGTTGAGGCTTACGGAGTGTTTCGTGTTTCAGAATCAGCATTTCGCCAGGTTCAAAGTAACGGCGCATGTTTCTGTGTCATCCCTCGTAGTAAAGACGTACGCGGTCGACAACAGAAACAACGAGCGACACCTCATGGAGACCACGAACGTAGGCTCCCTCTCCGCTGGTAGGTCCCGCGAGGAGCTAACTACGAGATACTTCCCGGCGCACCTGGCCCGACATCTCACCTCCTGTACCGTAAGCGCGACCTGGCAATGAGGGACGCCTTACTAAGGCAAGCTGACACCAGAGGTACCCGCAAGAGCTATTTCAGAGGAGGCAAGACATGAGTCATCTCAAGGCCGTACGCCGCGTGTTTGTAACGCGTTTGACGCCGGTCGCGGGCGCACTGGCCCTTCTATCGATCGTGGCATGTGGAATCTTTTCTAGTGATGTCACGCCGGTTCCAAAGTCTACGGCCACATCAACGTCACAGCCCGCGACCGGAGTCAGCCAGTCCTCCACGCCTGAATCGGCGGACAAGTCCGCGACCGAGGGCTCCGATCTCTATCGCGCCGTCTGGACGGGGGACCTTGAAACTGTCAAGAAGCTTGTTGCGGAAGGAGCAGACGCCAGCGAAAGTGACGAAGAAGGCAACCCACTACTGCACGAAGCGGTATGGAGGGGCCACACCGAAGTCGCGCGGGCCCTCGTAGGCGCCGGCGCGGACGTAGACGCTAGAGACTCGGACGGCAACCCGCTCCTTTACTCGGCGATATGGCGAGACCACACTGAGGTCGCGCAGGTTCTCATAGAAGCCGGGGCGAACGTAAACGCCGAGGATACGGACGGCAACCCGCTGCTGCACGAGGCGGTATGGCGTGACCATGTCGAGGTCGCCCGGGTCCTCGTAGACGCCGGCGCGGATGTAGACGCCAAAGACTCGGACGGCAATCCGCTCCTATACCCCGCGATATGGCGAGACCACCTTGAGATCACGCAGATTCTCGCCGATGCCGGCGCGGATGTAGATGCTAAGGACTCCGACAACGATCCGCTCCTGTACACCGCGGTCTGGCGGGAGAAGACGGAGGCTCTGAACATTCTCATCGCTGCCGGGGCGGACGTAAACGTACGACGGGCCAACGGGGAATCGCTCTTGTACGTGGCGCGTTGGCGCGACCATACCGAAATCGAGCAGATTCTCTTGGAAGCGGGCGCTCAGGACTAACACGTTTGTCAATGTGGTGTATAGTGTCTGGAGCAATGACGGACACAGTTGTTAGAGGCACGGGAGCGTGAAGATCTCAGCACGTCTGGCTGTATGTGTCCTGGCTCTACCCGTAACCATGGCCTGCGGCATCTTCGGAGGTGACCCGACTCCAACTCCCGCGCCCGTGATGGTCTCCACCAATATCCTCACGCCGACCCCTGCCACCGAGCGTCCAGGTGCTGGGGACCGTCCCGACGAAGTAACCTTGGACCCCTCGCCGCAGCCGACGTACACTCCTGAGCCGACATACACTCCCGAGCCGCCCCCGACTCCTGAACCCACGCCCACGCCCGAGCCAACGCCCACGCGTAATCCGACAGCCGCGCCCGAGCCGACGGCCACGCCTGTGCCGACGGCCACACCCGAACCGACCGCCACGCCCGAGCCAACGGCCACATCTGAGCCGACCGCCACGCCTGAGCCGACTGCCACACCCGAACCGACCGCCACGCCCGAGCCAACGGCCACATCTGAGCCGACCGCCACGCCTGAGCCGACTGCCACACCCGAACCGACCGCCACAGCAACGCCCGAACCGACCGCCACAGCAATGCCCGAACCGACGGCCACGCCCGCTCCAGTGGCTACACCAGTGCCATTGCCTCGAGGTAGTGACGCTCTCCTAAAGGCAATTACGGACAGAAATGCCGAAACAGTTAAGACCCTCGTGGAAGCCGGCTTTGCAGTTAACGTAAGTGACGACGATAGCAACCCGTTCCTGTACATAGCGATCCTAAGCGGGAGCCGTGCATTCTTCAGTAGTGACATAGCGAAAAGCAGGAGAATCGTGCAGATTCTCGTCGATGTGGGCGCCGACGTTAACGCAAGAAATGGCACCGACGGCAACCCTGTTCTCTACTCATCATTTTCTTGGAGTTCGGACATTGTGCAGATTCTCGTCGATGCGGGCGCCGACGTTAACGCAAGAAATGGCACCGACGGCAACCCTGTTCTCTACTCATCATTTTCTTGGAGTTCGGACATTGTGCAGATTCTCGTCGATGCGGGCGCCGACGTTAACGCAAGAATCGCCAGCGGCGAGACGCTTTTGTACGAGGCGGTTAGATTAGTGGGCGAGGCATTCTTCTCTAGCGATATAGCGCGTTCCACTAGAATTGTGAAAATCCTCCTCGATGCAGGCGCGGACGATACCACGGGGACGCCTGAACCTACTCCGACAGCCGTGCCAACAGCCACGTCTGTACCCACTGACACGAGTACAACAGTCTCGCCCACGCCGGAGCCTACAGTCACGCGCCTCACTGACAACGACGCTATAGATTACATCCCCGACTGGTCGCCCGACAGCCAACGTATCGCGTTCTACTCCGCGACGGGGACCTGGAGATCTACGTGATGGACGCCGACGGCTCCGGGGTCACGCGCCTCACCGACAACGACGCCTGGACATGAACTTCCGAGACAGCGATTACGATCCACTTGCTGTGGAAGGGGCAACCTACTATGGGATAAGGCGAGGCAGGAGTGCCACTTCCACCTTTGACCTCGATGTAGAGATAAGCGCTGCGGAGGAGACCAATCATCGCGATTCTGGCCCCAATGGAGGCCTTGGGGGGGATTACGAGACCACCAGCTACAAGATCAGGGCATGATTTCAGGGGATACAGGGAGCACGGGACCATGGTCGATATAGCAGGCTTTAGGCAGATAAACGAGCTGGTCGAGAAGGAGGCGCGGTTCGTCCACGCTCTCCTGGCTGAGATTCGGAAGACGATTGTCGGCCAGGACCGGCTGGTGGAACGTACTCTGGTGGGCCTGCTGGCCGACGGTCACATTCTGCTGGAGGGTGTGCCCGGTCTTGCCAAGACTCTCCTGGTCAAGACGATTGGCGACGCGATTCAGGCAGGGTTCTCGCGTATTCAGTTCACGCCCGACCTTCTGCCCTCGGACCTCATAGGCACCCGGATATACAATCCTCGCACCGGCGAGTTCAGCGTTCAGAAAGGACCGGTCTTCTCGAACTTGATCCTCGCCGACGAGGTCAACCGAGCGCCGGCCAAGGTCCAGAGCGCGCTGCTGGAGGCTATGCAGGAGGAGCAGGTCACGATCGGCGACGAGACATTTCCGCTTGAGGCTCCCTTTCTCGTGCTGGCGACTCAGAACCCGATAGAGCAGGAGGGCACCTACCCGCTGCCGGAAGCCCAGGTCGACCGGTTCATGATGAAGCTCGTCGTCGATTACCCGGAGTACTCCGAAGAGCGTGAGATGATCGGCCGGTTCACCGTTGGCGCTGCGGCCGAGGTGCAGCCTGTCGTGGACTCGGAGTATCTCCTCAATGCGCGAGACATCGTGAGGAAGGTGCACGTCGACGAGAAGATCCAGGACTACGTGCTCAACATCGTGGTGGCGACACGCAACCCCGGTCTCGCGGGGCTCGACGACCTTGGGAACCTGATTTCCTACGGGGCTTCGCCTCGCGCGGGCCTCTTCCTCATCGCTGCGTCTCGCGCATACGCCTTCCTCAAGGGTCGCGGCTACGTCACCCCCGACGACATCAAGCAAATTGCGCCGGACGTTCTGCGCCATCGGATAATCACGACCTTCGAGGCCCAGGCCCAGGAGGTCACGTCAGAGCAGATCGTCCAGCGCATCCTCGACAACGTGGAAATTCCTTGACATGCTGACCAATGAGCTAATTGCCAAGGTCAGGCGAATCGAGATCACGACTCGTCAGCTCGTCGAGGACGGTCTTGCGGGCGAGTACCACTCGGTGTTCAAGGGCCGGGGCATGGAGTTCGATGAGGTCCGTCAATACATACCCGGCGACGACGTGCGCGCTATCGACTGGAACGTCACCGCCCGCACTGGAGAGCCTTACGTCAAGAGCTACGTCGAGGAGCGGGAGCTGACGGTCATGCTGGCGGTCGACGTGAGCGGTTCGGGAGACTTCGGCACCAGGAACTGGTTCAAGCGAGAGTTGGCGGTCGAACTGGCTGCGGTCATGTCCATTGCCGCAACGACTAACAACGACAAGGTAGGACTGCTGCTCTTCACCGACAGAGTGGAGTTGCTGGTCCCTCCCATGAAGGGAAGGAGCCACGTGCTGCGGATGCTGCGAGACCTGCTGGCGTACGAGCCGGTGGGAACCGGCACGGACATCCGGCTGGCGCTGGACACGACCTACGTGCTCCTCAAGCGGCGCAGCATTGTGTTCCTGGTCTCCGATTTTCTCGCCGACCCTGTGTCGTACCGCCAGGCGATGTTGGTCACGAACCGCAGGCACGATGTGGTGGCGTTCGACATCAGCGACCCAATGGAGCGTGAGATAGCAGACGTGGGCATCATTGCTCTCGAGGACGCCGAGAGCGGAAGACAGCGTTTGGTGGACACGGGTGACGAACAGTGGAGACGTGACTTTTCGGAGAGAGTGGCAAGGCTGGACGCAGAGAAGAGCGATGTACTTGCTGCGGCAGGCGTAGACCGCGTCAGGGTGACGACCGAACGAGACTATGTCGCCGAGGTCGGGGGATTCTTCAAGAACCGCCTCCAGAGGCTGACGCAATGAGAGGAGCAGGCCCTACTTGGCAGAACAGGTCTTTCGAATTGCGAACGGCGTAGTCGGAAGTCGGCTGGGCTTCCCTGTTTGGGTTCTGTGGGCAGCTGCCGCCCTGGCTGCCATAGCGCCTGGCGTCGCCATCGCGCAGGGCGGGCCTCACTCCAGCATCCGCGTCTCCTTCACAGCCGACCGCGCGGCCCTGACCGTCGGCGACATCGTGACACTGACGTTGGAGGTGACTCATCCTGCGGACCATGTCGTTGTAGTTCCCCGTATGGGTTCCGGATGGGGTCCTTTCGAGGTCATATCCCAGACCCCGGCCCAAACGGACTCCAACGGAGACGGAACGGAGACGACGAGCCAGCGGATCGAGGTAACACTCTTTGCGCCGGGGACGTTCGACACGGCAGACCTGTCGTTAACCGTCCGGGGACCGGACGGAGGGGTCGAGCAGCTGTTCCTGCCGCCGCTGCATTTGAATGTGACCTCGGTGCTGTCCGGTTCCGACGAAACGCTGAGAGACATCCGCCCTCCTGCCGACCTCTCTGCGCCGGCATGGAGACAGCCGACCACCCTGGCCGCTGCCGCGCTAGCGGTTGTGGCTATCCTGGTCGGAGGGTCATACTTTGTCCATCGTCGCCGCCGGGGTCAGGATCAACAGCCTGTGTTGGCGGCCGAAACTCGTACGCCCTGGGAGATCGCTGTCCAGGAGATCGGCCGGATCGAGAAGCTCGATCTACCCGGCGAGGGCCGCTTCAAGGAGCACTACACCCTGGTCGCGGAAGTCACGAAGGCCTACGTCCGCTCGATGTATCTGGAGGGCGAAAGCCTCACCGATGCCGCGGAGATCACCACGGACGAGACAGTGACCGCGATATGGCGGTCGTCGCTTGATCACAAGAGTGCGCGCCTGGTCGTCGACTTGCTCAATGAGGCCGATCTCGTGAGATTCTCGAACTACTCGCCCCTCGAGTCCAAGGCGCAGGAGGCCTTACGGCGGGCCCAGGACATCCTGGAGGACACGAGACCGGCAGCAGGAGAAGC
This sequence comes from Dehalococcoidia bacterium, assembly GCA_965261325.1. Taxonomy (GTDB): domain Bacteria; phylum Chloroflexota; class Dehalococcoidia; order Lucifugimonadales; family CAJWER01. Next base: position 128,214 of record CBDHCU010000009.1, on the reverse strand, counting down.
GGGGCAGGGGGAGAATACCCACAAGCAGCCGGAGGCAACGGCGTGAGCGATCTGACCTTTCAGTCCCCGTTGCTGCTGTTCCTGTTGCCCGCGGCGGTTGCCCCGGCCGTGTTGCCGTACCTGTGGAAGCGGCGGATGGGAGCAGTCACGATGAGCTATGCGGATACAAGGCTTCTCCCCACAACAAGAGTGTCTCTGCGCCTTAGGCTGATTCCATTCGTGTCGATGCTGCGATATCTGGCGCTGGCGCTGGTCATCGTTGCCGCCGCGAGGCCGCAGCTGGCCGATGCGCGGGAGGTCATCCGAGGCGAGGGCGTGGATATCGCCATAGCCCTCGATGTGTCTGGAAGCATGGGCGAGACGGACTTCGAGCCTCACCGGCTGGGGGCGGCGAAGGAGATCATCGCCGACTTCATCAACGAAAGAAAGTACGACCGCATCGGTCTCGTCGTGTTCTCTCGCGAGGCGTTCATCCAGAGCCCTCCCACGCTGGACCATCTCGCCTTGGAACGCCTGCTCAGGGACGTCTACCTCGCGGATGAGATGAGGCTTGAGGATGGAACGGCGATCGGCAGCGGGATGGCGACCGCGGCAAACATGTTGAAGGACTCCGGCGCCGAGAGCAAGCTCGTCACCTTGATTACGGACGGGGTGAACAACGCGGGCGAGCTCGATCCCATTACGGTCGCCACAGCGGCTGAAGCGGTCGGCATAAAGCTGTACACGATTGGCGTAGGAAGAGACAGCGAGGATGGCGGCGCGTCTGCGGCCGGGACCGAAACGCAGGAGAACCCGCTCGATGAGGAGACGCTCAGGGAGATCGCGGCCATCACCAACGCAAGATACTATCGCGCGACCGATACGGAGGAGCTGAGGGGAATCTACGACGAGATCAACGCCCTCGAAAAGTCGGATGTGGAGATACTGAACTTCATCCGCTACCGGGAGGTCCTGGCCTGGTTCCTTGTTCCGGCCCTGGCGTTGCTGCTGTTGGAGCTGGTCCTCTCGAACACCGTGTTCAGAAGACTGCCCTGAGCTTGATATGACCTTCGCATCCCCACAGTTCCTTATCATCCTGGCCGCGCTGCCCGCTCTAGCGTTATTCGCGCGGTGGGTCTTGGCGCGTCGGGCTGCGGCAATGATGCGTATTGGCGACCCGGCTCTCGTCGAGCGCCTGAGCACCGCTAGTCAGAGGATGCGGCTTGCTCGGTTGACGCTCTGGTTTGTCGGAGTAGCACTGATAGTCGTCGCCCTGGGAAGGCCTCAGTGGGGCACCGAAATCGAGATTGTCGAGCAGCGTGGGGTGCAGCTGATGGTGGCGCTGGACGTATCCCGCAGCATGCTCTCCCAAGACGTGAAGCCTTCACGCCTCGACCGCGCCAAACTTGAGATATCGGACCTGATATCCCGGTTGAGGGGTGACACGGTTGGCATCGTCTTGTTCTCAGGGGCCAGCTTCATCCAGTTCCCACTGACGGCCGACTATGCCACCGCACGGACCTATCTGAACGGCGCCAGCCCCAAAGCGATCACCCGCCAGGGAACCGTGATCGGTGAGGCGATAGGGACCGCGATGGGTGGATTCAACGATCAGCGGGTGAGTCAGAAAGTCATCATAATCATGACGGACGGCGAGAACCACGAGGGGGACCCTGTCGAGGCCGCCCGGCAGGCCGCAGCGGAGGGAGCGGTCCTATATGCGGTCGGCTTCGGCTCGCCTGAGGGAGAGCCTGTAGCTGTTTATGATGAACAGGGGAACGTGATCGGCTACCGGCAGGATGCTGAGGGTAGGCCAATCCTGTCCCGGCTCGACGAAGGTGCGCTTCGACGCATTGCTGAGGCGGGTGGGGGCAGATACTTCAGGGCCGACGATCCTGGCGTTTTGAGCGGCCTGCTTGACGAAATAGATGCCTTCCAGGACGAGAGCCTCAAGAGTGAACTCAGCGAGAGAAGGGTCGAGCGGTTCCAGCTCTTTCTGATCGCGGGAGCTCTTTCGCTCTTCCTAGCCGAAGTGTTGACGGATCGGCTGTTGCGGAGGCGACTGCGGACGGCTATCGAAGGAGCAGAGCATGTATAGCCTTAGAGTGCTGACAGCTCTGCCCGTCATTGTCCTCTGCGTAGCAGCATGTGGGCCAACACCCGATCAGATCAACAACTCGGGACATGAGCCCTACACGAGTGCGGAATACGAGACCGCCCTCGATGCGTACGAGACGGCTGGGGATCGTGCTCCGAAGTCGGGTGTTCCGCCATACAACGTGGGGAATGCCCTGTACAGGATGGGGGAGTACGATGAATCGCTCAAGGAGTACGACGATGCTCTGAGGCATGCGAGGGGCGGTTTGCGCTCACGCGGTTTCTTCAACCGGGGCAACGCCGCCTTTAGGGCAGAGCTCTATGCCGAGGCCGTCGAGGCGTACAAGGAGGTGCTGCGCATGAACCCCGGCGACCTCGACGCCAAGCACAACCTGGAGCTGGCCCTGAGGCAGCTTCCGCGGGAGAACCAAGACGAAGAGCAGGCTCCTCCCCGAGCCCAGCCCCCGCCGTCTCAACCTCCACCTCAGACTCAACCCCCGCCGCCGGAGCCACAGACCGAACCGTTGACCGGCGAACAGGCGAGGCAGGCGCTCGAAGCCGTTGGGGAGGCTGCTCAGACCCTTCAGGAGCGAAGAGAGCAGACCCTGGTCTCGCCCAAGCCTCCGACCGAGTTCGACTGGTAGTCTGTGGCCATGGGATGTATTGGGACCATGCAGCGAGCCCTGGCCGTCGTCGTTCTTGTGGGAACGGCGATGGTTCTTGCGGCTCTCCCCGTTCGTGCCCAGCAGTTGCCATCGGGCGAGCCGCTGTTCCTTACAGCGTCCGTGGACAGTGGCCAGCCTGATGTAGGCCAGCAAGTGACCTACGTCTCCAAGATATACCAGCGTTCCGACTTCCCCCGCTCCCTCCATTACGAGCCTCCCGGCTTCGCTGGCTTCTGGAATCCCCGCGCGACCGAGCAGAGTGAGCATAGCGAGACCATCGACTCCAAGGACTACAGGGTCATCGAGCTGCGAACCATACTCTTCCCGAGCGTAGTCGAGACACTGAACATCGAACCCGGAGTGCTGACTGTGCCCGCCAGCCTTACGGAGGGCTCCATCGTCGTGGATAGCGTCCCAATTCCAGTCGATGTGCGCCCGTTACCCACGGGGGCACCTGCAGGGTTCACGGGAGCCGTCGGCAGGTTCGAGGTCTCAGCCGACGTGGACACGACGACCATACTGGTGAACGAGACCGTCCTGCTAACGGTTAAGGTGCAAGGCTCGGGAAACATCGACGCGCTCCCTGACCCATCATGGCCGGAGTTCCAGGGCTGGCGGGTGATCGAGTCGCCTGCCGTCGCCAGCAGCGACGTCATCGATGGTAGACTCGTCGGGAGCCGTACGTACGAGGGCGTCTTGGTGCCCGAAATGGCAGGCGAGTTGACAGTCCCTGGGATCTCGTACACGTACTTCGATCCCGATCTCGAGGAGTATGCCCAGACCGCGACGTCACCAATCGTCATATCCATTGCTGAAGTGGAAGGCGCACCGTCTGTTCCGCCCCCCGTCGTAGGAGGGGAGCGCGACGAGGCCGTCGCGGGCGCAAAGCGAATCAAGGCAGTGCCGCCTTCTGTGCGCAAGTCAGGCGGGGAGATGACGGACAGCGTCGTGTACTGGGCTATGTGGAGCCTTCCGTTGCTCGCAATCGCCGGAGCGGTGGTCTGGCGGCGCAGGCGCGATGCCTGGGAAGCCGCACTTGTGGACTCACGACGGCGCAACGCCCTGCCAAACGCTCGGTCGACGCTTGCACGGGCCGTGGCGGACGGCGATGACCACAGCATCGCCGCTGCCGACGCCTTGTTGTCATACATGTCGGACCGATTCGGGGACCCCTTGACCGGAATCACCCTGGAGGCGCTTGGACAGCAGCTTAGGGATGCCGGGGTCCCAGCCGAAGTGGTGGAGCGAGTAGAGCACACATTGGCATCGGGCGAGGCGGCAAGGTACACGCCTAGGGTGCAGTCTGCCGATCAGGATCGTATCGAACGTGCGACGCAGCTTCTGATCGAGCTCGATGGAGCTATCGAGCCATGACGAGACCTATGCGGCATTGCCTTGCTCTATTGGCCGCGCTAGGCGCTATTGCGGTCGTCACCGCAGGCGGCATGTTGGCGCAGGAACCGCCGGCCACCGACATGATGGCCAAGGCGAATGACAGCTACGATCGTGGCGAATACGCCGAGGCCGTGCAGCAGTACGAGTCCATGTTGGACAAAGGATACGAGGACGCCGCTATCTTCTACAACCTGGGCAATGCCTACCTCGAGACAGGTGACGTGGGCAGGGCAATCCTGAGCTACCTGCGTGCGCGGAGGCTGTCTCCTCGCGACCCGGATATTGCGGACAACCTTGCACGGGCGCTCGATATGACCGTCGACCGCATCGAGGCAGATCGGGACTCGCTGGTCGAGAGTGCGTCCCACTTGGCACGCATGTGGGTCACCCCGAGTGAGCTTGGGGTCGCGGGGTTCTTGTTGTGGGTACTAAACGGGACTGCCATCAGTGTTCTCGTCATGTGGCGTGTATTTCCCCTCAGGCGCTTGGTTCGTGCAGTAACCGCTGTTGGGACGGTGGCAGCGGCGACTTTATTCCTGCTGCTCGTCAGCATGACCTACGCCAACCCCTACAACAACACTGGGGTAGTGACTGCTGCGGCCATTGAGGTCGTGGGCGGTCCAGGACCGCAATACCGCGAAGAGTTCGCCCTTCACAGTGGCGCGCAGGTGCGCGTCGCAGAATCCCGTCACGGGTGGCTCAGGATTGAGCTGCCAGGCGGAGAACTTCAGGGTTGGGTGCCGTCCCACGCTGTCGAGGTCGTGGGGGAAGACCTCTGAGCGTGTCCCGCTTACTCTCGGCTCCACCGGCGATCTAGCAGGGAGCCGCGTGAACGGATGGGCAGGCTCGCCCCAACTGTCGGGATGAGCCCATCCGCGAAAGGGACGCTCGACAGTGCCAGCAGCCCTCAGGAGCATCGACTTCCGCGTCTAACGTGGCGTCACACTAGGCCCGCCAACTGACCTTGCCTACTGAGAAGATAATGCCCCTGCCCACATTGGCGAGCAGTGCCAAGCCCTACGGGAAACTGCCCGCCCGGCATTTCGATTGGGACCAAAGGTAGCGGGGACTCGAACTGCCATTAGGTAGTCTACGGAGCCGCTCCGCCGTTTTGGGCTCCTGACTACCGTAGCTGGTGGGCTAGCGTGTCCTGTACTGCGAACTTTTCGCTGGGTCGTTGCTCTCTGATTCTCATAGAGGTATGTTGCAGCCCTGCCTCAGAGGCCCAAATACCCATACGCTCACAGCCTCCAGTCAGGTGAAGGTGCATAGGACAAGGCTCGAATCCCTCGTTGGGACCAACCACGATCTATTTCCCACCTTTGGCTGTCTCCCCATCGGCTGCCCAGATCACAAGGCGTAGTTCGCCATTATCGATCAACGTATACTCCGGTTTGCGGCCCGACAAAGCGATGCTCTCGTCGATGATGATCGGCACTCCGTCGCCACGCCTGTCCATCAGGCGCGACCTCCCTACGTCTCCGGCGGCGCTCGCAGGACAACGTGCCAGAAGCGAAACGATGAGTTCGTTCCGGCTGTACTGCCGCAGATCCATACTGTCCGGCGTGAGTGTATTCGCGAGGTCGCCGGGAACATAGAGTTCGATACGATCCCTGAAAAGGTGGAGCCGGACTCGGGCACCCGCCATTGAGTAGTCCCTGTGCGCGACGGCGTTCACGAGGGCCTCGAACACAGCCCGCTCGCTATACTGGGGGCGCTCTACGCGGGCGGTCGTCTTTGTGGCCCCCATCCGCATATTCCGCCGCACAAAGTGCATCGCTTCAAATACTTGGGTATCCAGCGGCCCCCCAAGGTCGCGTGCGTCGTTCTGATAATTCAAGTCCCGCCGCTCGCCTGCGTAACTCACAGCTTGAATCTGTGCATGTGGCATCCATCTTCCAGGCACTCGAGTACACATCAGTACTCCGGCGACCGTGACCCTTGGGAAGCCCTCTTCGTCGTCAGCAATTATCCTGAGCTTGCGCAGAGCGCTCTCGGTCAAGTCGGCGTCCCGCCGCAGGAAACGGCGGGCTAGGTCGCTGTCCACGTCTTCCTGGGAAGTGCGCGGTACGGCAGACTCATCGAAACGAATCACCCGGCTCTGGCTGCGTTCTTGGAAGAGCCGGGCCAGCACTTCGGGCGACATCTCGCGCTTCGAGCTTCCGATTCTCCTGAAATAGCCGCCAGGACTCTTGTGGACAAACAGGCTGCGGTCAACGTCGACACGAAGGAGAGCGATTGGATCGCCGGTCGCGCCGGGCAACTCAACCTTCCGAATCGCCGCGTCGAGAGGCGGTTTCACGGAGTCGTTGCAGATCTCGCGCACCCACGTTTCGACTGAATCAAGCCGCTCGAACGGGATCCCCAGAATCTCTCGGCTTCTGTCCTCGACCCCCAGCACGACGGTCCCACCCCGTCCATTGGCCATGCCTGAAAGCTCGTCGGCAAAGTCGTCGCGCTTGGGATCCGTCACCTTGGTCCCGGCCATCAGGACTCTTTTAAGCTCCAGGGTAGAATCCTCTCCGAGGCGAATGCGCTGTACCAAGTCTCCGATTTCCATCACGGCCCCGCCTCCTCCGGTGAAATGATCCGCTGATAGCGACTCTTGAACGCCTCCAGGCCGCCCTCCATTACTCGACAGATTTCATCTCGAACCCGCCTTTCCTGGAGGCCGCCCTCGCAGGCTATGTGGCTCCGCCCTCCAGCCGCCTCGAGTGAGAGCACGAGCTCCGCGTCGCCGTGTACCACGATATTGGGATTGTGAGTTACGACTATCACCTGGCGCTTGAGCTTCGTTTCCCGGAGGCGGCTGACCAGCAGTTCATAGACAAGAGTGTTGTCCAAGTCGTCTTCGGGCTGGTCCAGGATGATCGGCTCGGAGCCGTAACCGAGCACGAAGGCCAGAAGCGCGGCGGTCTGTTGCCCTGGCGACCCTTGCCTGAGAGACTTCCATCCCCCGCCTCGGTGGTCTTGGAAGTTCACCGTGACGGAGTCATCCGGAAGGTACAGGGCGAGACGGTCTATCCTCTCGGGCGGGACTCTTCTCAGCCGTGACTCGAAGCGGGCGTCATGGGTTTCCCAGGAACTCAGGTCTCCCGAAAGAAACCGGCGCATCTCTGCAACCACGTCATCCAGCCTTGCCCAGTCCCATGTCCGGTCCCCTTCCGGTCTTATCCTCCGTTCGATTGCTCGGCGGTCGTCCCTGAAGGAACTTATCCCAAGGATCGCCTCTAGTTCTCTTGCAAGATTCCCATGAGTCGCAAGCGCGCCTACTCGTACGCGAATGGTCTCGCCGGACGTCTCTTTGACGAAATCCTGACGTCTGCCGCTCAGCTCGCTGCGCCGCTCTCGATACTCGTCAAGAATCTCAGCAGCCTCATTCTCCAGTTCTTTCGCACGCTCCCGCTCTTTCTCCAAATCTGCAACTTCCCGTTCGAGCGCGGTTGCCCGTTCCAGCAGTTCGTTGTACTCGTTCGGGTTGGTGATGCCCTCTTCCGCGAGCCGGGCGGACGCTTCCTTGTGATCGCTCTCGCTGGCGTCAATTGCCTTACGCCATAGGCCTGCGTCAGGGCCTGTTTTAATTCCTTCAATGTCTCGCTGAGTTTCCTCGACGCTCCCACGCACGCCACGCCGAAGGCCTTCGACCGTCCGCGTCAGCGCTTCGTGAGCGCGCCTGAGACGTGCCCGCGCCGGATCGCCCTGTGGGTCCACTACGAAGTCGAGGTCGGCAACCGTAAGCTCTTCAGCGCTGCGCCCCACAGACTCCACGACCTGGGAAGCTCCGCGCAGAACCGCCTGCCAGGTGTCATCCTGCTGGCGCCGTATCCGGTACGTGTTCAAGACCTGAGTGTGACCTCCTTCTTGAAGGACATCCAACTTGTGCCGAACGTCCGCTAGCGCCGCCCGGCGGTCCGGAAGGCCGGCTACCTGATTACGCGCCGCCCGAGCTTGGGCGCATAGAGACAGGTAGCGGGTTTCTAACTGCTCCATAGCGCGATTCAACTCAGCCCCGTGGACAGCCTGGCTGTCGTCGATGACTTCGAGCAGTGCGTTTGGGTCTTGGGCGAGCGCGAATAGCTGCTTCTGGCTGTAGATGCGCACGGGGAAGCGCTCTCTGATGTCGCCCTCTTGCGCAGTCCTATTGTCGGCGTCGAGGCGAGCGATCGGGTGCGCCGACCCATCCCGGCTCCACGATAGAAGGAATCGCTCGTCGTCCCTCCGGTACACGAGTTCTATGCGTGTGTCTTCGGTCAGAAGCCCATCGCCACCGCGAGATGCGGGTACGCTCATGCGACTATCGAAGAAACTTCGCATTGAGCCTTCTTCGTCTCCGCTTCTACCGTCGAGCTCGGATTCCCGGCGGAGCGTCTTGCGGAAGAAGTCGACGAGGGTGGACTTACCAGTGCCACGCCCGCCGATGATTGCGTTCAACCAAGGGCTGAGCTTGACTGTGGTCGGAGATGCCCGACCCATGAATTGGGCCTCATGGACAGCGATGCTCTCGATAACCAGGTGCGCGCGCACGGTATTCGGGTCCCCTGGATTGTCCCCGTTAGCTGGCTTGAGGGAATCCACGCCATCTAGTAAGGCCAACCGCAAGCCCTCAAGGGTCGGTCGCGTCATTTTCACCCAGGTGAATCGGCGACCTAGTTCGCCAAAGCCATGACCGTCGGATGACCACACCTTGGATATCCGGCGCCCGATCTCGGGACGACTTCCGTCGAGCCAGCTCTCGTCTACCTCTTTGCTTGGATCGACTTCTACGGCGGCTAGACCCGTATGTCGCAGCACGGCGATACGCTGCTGACCCGTCAGCCCTAGCAATCCATCGGGTCCGTTGACGTGCGCACCGACGACCAACACTTCGTGTCCGCACTCTTCCAAGACCTGCTCGACGCCGATTGGAGACCGCCCGTCCCGCTGCCCTCTTCGACCGACTGTTATCTTCATCCTGGAGAGGATGTCGTCTATGTGCTGCTGTGTGCGGTCCGTATCCATCAGGAGCAGCAGATGGGAACCGTCGGCCGAGGTAAATTCGACTCCGGGAAGCAGGACAGGGGCAGCATCCACTTGGGATGCAGCGTCCTGGAGGCGCTCTATGGCCTCAGCTGTGTTGTGATCACTGACCGCTACGGCCTGGATTCCCGCGTCGCGCACTGCTGTGACCCAGCGCGTCCAGTCCGGTTTCTCTCGATCAGACTGGGTTCCGTAGTCGTAAGACTCCGGAGTGTGTGCGTGGAGGTCGACGCGCCACCAGCGTGATCCAGGCCAGTCCCACGACGAGTCCATTGTACCCCCGCTAGCTCCGCTCAATTTGCTCCCTTGCCCTGCCTCGTGCAGTTGCTAGCTCGCTCTATCTCCCGACCCACCCCTGCATACCGGACATTATAAGTCCAAGTCCCCCCGAACGCCGTTCCATGTCCGGTGGAGTCAGCAAGCCAACTCCCGTTGTCAAGACCAACATCCCAATGACTAACCATGTTTCTCTCTGAATCATCCCGATGGATTCTTTGCCTCCGCAGTCATCTCGTACTGCACAGGCTTCTTCCCCGGATTCCTGATCTTCACTCCCCGGCTCTCAAGAATCGGCCAGATGTTGTTCTTAAACTCAATCCCAAATGCAGGTCCACCAGCAGGGGCCACCGGATGGTCCGGCCAATGCTTCTTGATCACAGGTTGACAGTCCGTGCTCTTGAATGGACCGACCGGGATGTCTTCCAGGACAGCCTCCGCCATTTCAGCCCAAATGGTAGTGGGTGATCCCGAACCCTCGGCGTTCTGGGCATCACCACGCTTGACCGCGACCATGTGCAGTTGATCAGGCGGGAAGAATTGCTTGACCGTGGTGGACAAAGAGCCCTCCCGGTCGGTCACGACCCATAGGAATGGCACCCTCCCATCGGCTAGTGGAATGTCCAGTTCGTCGCGGATCGCAGCGTATAGCGATATAAAGTCGCTGTCGTCACTGAAAACCGTGACGTGGGTGACCCTCTTGAGAATCAAGTCAGCCATCGCGTTGGTGGCGATTGCTATGTCGGCAGAATTCTTGGACGAGTTCATGCTGAAATGCTGCGTACCGTGGACGGCGACTTCCAAGTCGCTGAATCGACTTGAGGCCCATACCCGCCACAATTCAGCCTGATCGGCTCGGACATAGAGGGTTAAGCGTGATGGCGCGGGGGCGCTGGTTGGCCAGTTCTCGACCAGACTTTGAATCAAGGCCTGGCAGTCAGATTGGAGATTCTCGGCGTCGACGTAGAGCCCAGAACCTCGCCCCAGTTCACTCTGTTCTTGGCCCAGAGCGCCATCTTCGGCATTCATGCACTTAGCTCCATACCCTGTACCCGTTCTCGGCATGTCCCAACGTCAATTCTCATACTTGGGTAAGCCGCTAGTCCCCCAGCGCCTTCAAGAGGGCTTCCCTGACGTCCGCGTAATAGAGGATGCTCAGTTTGGTCGCCATGTCGTCGGACAGGTCGTTGAGTTGCCTTCTGGACGAGATTGGGATCAGCAATTCCGTCGCGCCCTTCTCGACTGCTAGCTCCGCAACGCTCACCGCGTTGTGTATCGGATCCAATGTGCCGCCTAGATTCAAGCCCCCGACAGTTGCGAGTCCTCCCTTGAGACTCTTGCCCAGAAGTCCGCTGCACAGCGCCAATAAAGCGGGAAGGCCGAGAAATGACCCGCTCCGCGACGCGTCGAAGGCCCGGAGCTGAACTGTGAACTCATGGGCACGCGGGTCTCTGTCCCCGACCAAGTCCTTGGCCTGCATGACCAAGTTTCCCTGAGCATATCTGACGCTCTCTCGGAACGGACCAGGAGCAGGAACGTTGATGATCTTCACGCCCGAACCTGGTCCAGCGTTCACCTCGATACGATAGAGACCCTCATTGTCATCCGGCCCACCGGGGCTGATGGCCCAGACCTGTCCTGGGGGAAGCGGGTCCGAGCCAATCGCGTCGTCACTCTGGAGTTCGGGAGTAGCAACAAACCGTTCGACTCCATCCTCGCCCATGGTGTAACTGAAGTGGGTATTTCGAAACTCGGCGCTGCCGATTCTCTTTTGTTGCTCCTTAACTCGTCGGCGGCACTCAAGGGCTAATCGGACCGCCCACTCAATATCTTCGTCGGGAATTTCCGCTTCCCGGTCAGGGTAGAGCAGTTTCAAAAGGCCGCCCAATGTCCGGTGCACCGCCGTCGTATCTCGCCCGCTGAGGGCGCCGCCGAATTGGACTCGCCCCTGAATGGAGGACAGCCTGTTCTCTGACCGCAGTTCGGACCAACAGTCAGAGAGGAAGTCGTTCACCAGGCCGAAGTGGTCCGTGAAGAACGACCTATCCAGCTTCGGAACGTCCCAGCCGGGCAGGTAGGCATGGATGCGGTCCATGAAGGCGGTGTCGTGCCGCATCTCAGGCGGCAGGGGTTCGAGCAGGTGTCCTATCCGCTGCTGGTGTTCGACATCCACCTCAAAGTTCCCCACGAAGACCAGACTGCCGTTTGCCCGTATGCTCTCCCTGCCTCTGCTGAACTCGCCTGACTCCATGTACCCCTTCATGATGTTGACTCCATCCTTCTGATCGAAGGAGACGCCCGATATTTCGTCGAAGCACACGACATCGTACTGGGCGACCAGGCCGCGCTGACCTGTTGCGTTGTTCACGAACATGCGCGCCACTGTCGCCTTACCCCCGGAGATCAGGTGGGCCGAAGGAGAAACTTGTTGATAGAGGTGAGACTTGCCCGTGCCGCGAGGACCGAGTTCGACGACGTTGTAGTTGCGGTCTACAAACGGGACCATCCGGAGCAGCAGTACGTCCTGGGCTCGTTTACTAAGAGCCTATCCGACAACTCCAGCAGCGCGAAATGTTATCCAGGCACAAGCAAAGTGCAGCATAGCCAGATAGTTGTCCAAACGCTTCTCCCAACGGATGAGCAGGCGTCTGAATCGATTCAGCCAGCTATGGCTGCGCTCGACCACCCAACGGCGGGCGCGGTAACCTGGAAGGGTCTGTTGTTCCTTCCGCTCCTGGCCTCGGCTGCGGATGTGCGCTGTGTATCCGTACCGAGCCACCAACTGCTCGACTTCAGCAAAGTCATAGCCCTTGTCCATACACAGCCGCTGAGGTTGTGCAGGCCGGGGAACCGGACGTTGTGCCACTATAGATTCCAATGTCGCCTCAACCATCTTCATGTCGTGGCGGTTGGCTCCATCCACACTCACCCCTATGGGAATACCGTTCCCCTCAGTCAACAGGCTGCGTTTGGTACCCTTCTTACCCCGGTCTGTAGGGTTCGGGCCAGTGCCCTTACCCCCCGAGCGGAGCCTTTGTCATGGCTCCATCCATTGCCTGCCACTGCCAATCTATCCCTTGCACCTCATCGTATTCAGACAACCCCCGCTCCCACAACTCCTCGAAGACTCCGGCGACTCGCCAACGCTGGAACCTGTCATGCACAGTGCTCGGAGCACCGAACGTCCGAGGCAACGCTTTCCACTGGCAGCCGGTCCGCAGCAAGTAGAAGATCCCATCCATACACTGGCGGGCAGGTTTCCACGGCCTCCCGCCCTTCGGACCCGCCGTCTCCGCAGGCAATATCGGCTCAATCCTCTCCCACAGAGCATCGGGAATCCGCCAATCAGCGCCTACGCCTCCATGATCGATCTCCGACATGTCTTTCCTCCACTCAAGTAGAATGGAGAAAGTTTATGCAAAGTCTCGGATACTCACCAAGAACAATTAAGGTTATCGGATAGGCTCTAAGCGAAGCAGGTTCAAATCCGACACTGCGCAGCAACAGGTGCTTCCACTGCTCGGTCGTGAAGGCCTCCCGCCCGGCGGCCAGATCCTCAAGCATTCCACGCTTGGAGAGTTGGATGGGACGGAGGGACTCGACACCGAATGGCTTGCCTCCCCTCTCCTCTGCCACGGTTGCGTCGTAGGTAAGCTGAATCTCGGCATAGAAACCGCCCGTCAACATGCGCTCATGGGCCGACACGAACTCAGGGGAGATGCGCACGTCATTCAGGCGCAAGCTCGGCAGTGTTGCCTGGTAGGAATCGGAACGGGGGTCCAGTCGGCCAGTGATGATGTCTATGAGCTTGACGGAGCCGAGTTCGCGGGCTCGTGACTTGAAGAGTTCCTCTTCGCCGGCACGGACAGTCCGGTTACGCATCTGCAATTCGACAATGTTGAGACCCTCTTGTATCTCCGTTTCGTCCGTACTAGCGCAGTACCTGCCCAACAGGAATTCCGCTACGTATTCGGGAACCGGGTGTCTTCCCTTGAAGGACCTGGCGAGGTCCTTGCGGACGACGTAGCCTTCAAAGCTCCGTGCTACTAGCTCATCAAGCTCATCCATCACGATTGTCACCAACTTACGAACCCCCAACGATGGTGCTTGTCTGAGCCAAGACGGTTCCGTCTGAGCCGACGACGACGATCAGCGCCGCCTCATCTTCGCGGTCCGCGTCTTCCACCAGAAGGAACACTTCATTGTCAGCGCCTAGTTCCTTCCCACCCATCGCCAACGTGGTCGAGGGGGCTCCTCCTTTGGTACGGATATCTACACGAGCGTCAGCCACTAATCCCTGAATCGTGATGTTGCATCGTAGTCGACGCCACTTCACGTCACCAATTGACACGCTGACCCGGGGCGCTCGTCTGGTTGCCGTGAGAATGGGCACTACGCACTCCTGTGGACTCAGGCCGCCGTGCTCGTACTCCTTGCCGGCTTCGTAGCAGTGTATCCCGGGCGCCATCGCGACACGGACGGCGTGATTCCAGTGCCAGGGCACCACCTGCTGGTCGGTCTGAGAGCCTTCCTTCAGGCGTGCGCAGCGCCCCTTACGCAACTCCGTTAGGTGTTCGGGCAACTCTGCTTTGGGCAGACCGCAAGGCATCAGTAGCCATCCGTGGTCGGTGACCACGACCACCTTCCGCCATCCATGGTCCAGGAGGCCTGATATCCTATCAGCAAGCCCTCTAAGCTCGCCGACGGCGTGGTGGGCAAGCCTCCATCCGTGCTCGTGACCGTAGGCGTCGATGTCTCCAGACTCCGACCAAGCGCGACCGGTGGGATCACCGAGGTCCTCTGGGCCGAGTACTTGGAAGCCCTCATCGGCCACTGCCCTTCGCAGAACCTGAGCGTTCACCTTCGATCCGGTCGTCCTCACTACCGTGTCGAATCCTTCGCCGGCCGCCAGCGCCGCCGCCGCGGGCGAAGTCGCAGGCTTCGCCGTTGCGGTCACCGGGGGCAGCGCGGTGAGGCCTGCCTTGACCTCACTTTCGATCCCTTGCTGGCCTAGCAACGCCCCAAGACGCTGAGCGAGATCGAATCGAAGACCATCGACGAACAGAAGGCATGTACCCTCCGAGACCTGCGGCGGCCCTGTCGCCTCGTAACGGTCCGACGTGGATGCGACGGCATGTTGGAACGCCTCGACAACCGTTTCGAGCCACGGCCGGTAGACGGTTCTCGCTGCCGACCGAACGGCCGCCACGTCGTCCAACCTCTCGACGGACGCGAGCGCGTCGAGAACCGCGAGGTCCGCAACCCATCCGACCTCGGCATAGGTATTCGCCGTCTCCGACACCGACGTTCCCGCCCCTACCTTTTCGGTGGCCTGCGCCACAGTCGCGAGGTGCTCAATAGCCTTGGCCATCGGAGTGTGTCCGAGGGCTGCCCAAACCCAGGTCCTCCGGTGACCGTGGTCGCGATCCAGATCGACGATGGTTTGCCGGGCGGCGTCGGGGTCGAGGCTGGACAACCGAATCAAGGCATCACGCAGAGCCCCCTCCGCCGTTTCGTTGTCTTGGGGCCACGATTCGGCGTGATGGAGCATAGGCAGCGTCTTCTCCGGTTTCGCATTGCGGAGTTGGTCGGGAATTGTACGATACGATGCTGGAGCCTCTGCGAAGCGGCGCCATACCATAGACCAATTCCCGTCTCGCTGGCCGAGTTGCTCGGCGACGGTGACTGGACTGTCGCGATCAGGGTCGAAGTCGTAGTGGCCTTGGCACAGCGCCACAAACGCTGCCCACTGCTGGTCGGTGGACTCTTCTCGGTATCCCCGCGGGTCGTCCAGCCAGCGGAGCATGTTCTTCACGTGGTCGGGATGGATCAGTCCGTCCAGGAAGAAGGCACGGAGCGGCGCTGCCTGGTGAAGCGCCTCGACCGGCTCGCGCGCGAGCCTCACTAGAGCGCGGTGCAGCGCCTCCTTTGTTCCCCGGTCCGACCCGACTGCGACCCCAAGCCCTCCGTCATTCCTCTGAAGAAAGGCGCTTATGGTCCAGTCTCGACCGTTCTTCTGGTTCCACAGGACGCCCCGGTATTGCAGCTCGGCCAGCGGCTGCAACTCGACGGGGCAGCTTTCCAAGGCCCGGATGTCCTGTCGGGCGTAGCCGGGGAGATAGAGCACGGCAGGTTGCCCATCTGGAAGACTGGGGTGAGGTATCGTGCGAGCGATGATGCATCGGAGCCAGTAGGCGGGGCCGGTGCCCTCGTCGGGGGAGTACTCTCCCAGCGCAAAGAGCGGCAGCCGCTCTCTGAGCAGTGGCAGCAGGCCCTCCCATTGCCGTCCCTCATCGGGCCAGAGCACGGCCGCGGGCGCTGTCTGGTCCTGTCTGTTATACGAGCTCGCAGCCTCAATCGCGTCGACCAAGGCGTCAAGGAAAGTCTGGGATCCAGCGACCGTGATCACACCAACACCGCCTCTCTGGCAGCACGCTTCTCTGCCAGCGAGAAGTTGAGGGCGTTCACTCGCTCGGAGCCATCGGGGTTGCGCCCGCGGTCCTTGTTCCAACTCACGTTAACCCGGCTGCGGAGAACGCCAGCGGTGACGAACGGCCGGATATTGATCCGGACGCCATCGTTCAGGTCTGGGTTCCAGCCGATTGGCTGTTCGTGCAACGGCTTCCATCGGACGTAGGTGTCGTAAGGGTCTTCCCCGTCGCGTATCGCTTCGAGCTTCTCATGCAATTCGAGCGCAGCCACCAGCCGTGCGTCAGCACCCGGCGTCCCGGACTCCTGTGCGGATCGCTGGGTGTGAATCCACTCGCCCAGATAGGTGTAGATGAGCCTGTCTAGGTTGGCAGCATCCAGTTTGTGGTAGTTCACCAGCACCGAGAAACCGTCCCGCCGGCCGTCCCACACGTGCCAGATGAAGGGACGTTGGTGGAACAGCTTGCAGTGCTGACTGAAGAAGCCGTCACGGAGCCAGGCGTCCAGCCCCTTGTCGGCAAAACCGACCTGGCGCAGCAACTCAGCCTGTCGCTCAGCGGACCACGCGTCGCCGTAGGCCGTCGCCAACACCCGGCGCAGCCGTTCGGCGGCGGGCTCTTGGCCTGACGCGGGTGAGAGGGGAAGCATTCTGTCCGAGATGGCGAGATGGGAAAGCCCGTCCACGTCTTGCTGAGGCCACTGATACCCTAAGAGCCTCGCCACCGCCACATGAAGCGGCGATGCGCTTTCGGCGGGACCGCCGTCGAAGAGCCACTGGGTCGGGTCGTCTGAATGTGGCTCAGGGAGACCGTCGGGCCACCGCTCCTCCGCAACCGACTGCCAGCGTTCGAAGTCGAAAGGGACTTTGACCAGAGTTGCATTGGTCACGTTCATCTTCGGGTCGATTCGTCGGACCGCCTGGTTGAACTCGGGAGAGGAGCAGAAGGCCCAGATCGCGGGAAGGTGTTTCGCATCCTTTGGCAGGATAACAGCCACGTTGGTGTCGAACTTATCGCCGGTATAGAGGGTTGGAGGCAGGGGACCCATTTGACCAACTGCCACGCCATCTTGTCCCCAAGCTTTCTTGCCACGCACCGCAGCAGAACCCGACCGAATTGCTTCCTGAAGATGACTCCACCACAATATTCTCGACCGACCTCCATACAACGAAGGTTCCCCGGGGCTGCCTGCCCAGAACTCCCACTCGTCTAAGAGCCTATCCGACAACTCCAGCAGCGCGAAATGTTATCCAGGCACAAGCAAAGTGCAGCATAGCCAGATAGTTGTCCAAACGCTTCTCCCAACGGATGAGCAGGCGTCTGAATCGATTCAGCCAGCTATGGCTGCGCTCGACCACCCAACGGCGGGCGCGGTAACCTGGAAGGGTCTGTTGTTCCTTCCGCTCCTGGCCTCGGCTGCGGATGTGCGCTGTGTATCCGTACCGAGCCACCAACTGCTCGACTTCAGCAAAGTCATAGCCCTTGTCCATACACAGCCGCTGAGGTTGTGCAGGCCGGGGAACCGGACGTTGTGCCACTATAGATTCCAATGTCGCCTCAACCATCTTCATGTCGTGGCGGTTGGCTCCATCCACACTCACCCCTATGGGAATACCGTTCCCCTCAGTCAACAGGCTGCGTTTGGTACCCTTCTTACCCCGGTCTGTAGGGTTCGGGCCAGTGCCCTTACCCCCCGAGCGGAGCCTTTGTCATGGCTCCATCCATTGCCTGCCACTGCCAATCTATCCCTTGCACCTCATCGTATTCAGACAACCCCCGCTCCCACAACTCCTCGAAGACTCCGGCGACTCGCCAACGCTGGAACCTGTCATGCACAGTGCTCGGAGCACCGAACGTCCGAGGCAACGCTTTCCACTGGCAGCCGGTCCGCAGCAAGTAGAAGATCCCATCCATACACTGGCGGGCAGGTTTCCACGGCCTCCCGCCCTTCGGACCCGCCGTCTCCGCAGGCAATATCGGCTCAATCCTCTCCCACAGAGCATCGGGAATCCGCCAATCAGCGCCTACGCCTCCATGATCGATCTCCGACATGTCTTTCCTCCACTCAAGTAGAATGGAGAAAGTTTATGCAAAGTCTCGGATACTCACCAAGAACAATTAAGGTTATCGGATAGGCTCTAAGTCTGACAGCTCCCAGAAAAGCCGTCCGTATCGAAGGAGATCCGCTGGAGAGATGCCCTGTAACGACGCGGCGTACGCAGCTAGGAGCGTATTCGCACTCTCAGTCTCCATAGAAATCCTGGAGTCTGGGTTGCGGTGTTGCGACCGCTGCGGAAGATACGTTAGTAGTCCAGTTGCAAGCATCAGAGCCTTCTGGTCGATCCTCTTTACTTGGGAGGCATTGATACCAGCGGTAATTGTGTCAGTGTTCGGCGGCCCGTTGCTCGCAATGATCAGGGCGACGTTGACCACGGCTCCGCCGATAGTCTCGAAAGCTGAAGAACCCAACCTCGCCACAAGGTGCCATCTCTGTTCTTCAAGCAGCGTCCGTCGTAGCTTCGTATAAGATGTGAGGAACAGCCAGTTCTGCGGAGTGACCACTGCGTATGACCCACCCGGCGAGCAGAACGAGAGGCATCGTTCTACAAAAGCAGTAGCCAGGTCCGCTTTCGCTTCTCCGTAGTGCAACTCGATGAAGTCCCTGAGACTGTCACCCTGCTTGCTCCGGGCGAGGTACGGCACGTTCGTTGCCACGAGCGTGTACTGACGAGCCAGCATGTCGGCGGCGCGAGCAGCTCCGAGGGCCGCGTTGCCAAAGACCGCCGCGACCGGATCGTCGGCTCTCTCCCTCGCCAGGGCACCCTCCAGTAGAGGCGCAACTCGCGCAAAGTCAGGGGTGAACATGCGCTCACGGACGGGTGCGTCCGCCGGGTTGATCAGACTGCCGAGGTCGGGCGCATTCACGAACAGCCCGTGCAGCCTCTCCAGCGTCTGCCGCATGTTCGCATCGTCGCCGGCCAGCTTGCCCCAGCTTTCGAGTTGTCCGCTAACCGGGATGCCTGAACACGCGACGTTCGGTAGCGGCAACTCACGGTAGCCGCCCGACTTCCAGGCCACGAGAGCAAGGGCGAAGGCCGCGATTTGCACACAGCGCGGGTCTATCTCGAGGCCGAACAGGTTATCGCGGATTACGGCGTCCGCCGCATCAGCCTCGTCGAGGCTTTCTTCCTCCATCCGCATCCGGCGAAGCATGTCGAACGCGACTACCAGAAAGTGGCCCGAGCCGCAGCACGGGTCCATCACGGTGACGTCGGCAGCCCGCTCCGGCCAGCCAGGAAACTCGCCTGCTGCCAGCGCGCCATCGTCCCTGAAGCGCAAATACTCGAACTCCTTCACCAGTGGGCTATCAGGGTGTCGGGAGGCCCACCAAGCACCCAGGGAGTTCTCCAGCAGGAACCGCACCATATAGTCCTCGGTGAAGAGTTGCGAGTAGGCGGCTAGGTCTAGCTTCTCGATCTTCCTCCCGCTGCCGCTGACCTCTTTTTTCTTCTTGGACTGCCAGAACTGATACACCCAGCCCAGGCCGTCATCCGACGTGAAGACTGGCTTGGGAATGGCGTTCAGGATGGCTTCCAGCGCGGCGCGGCCCTCGGGAGCGAACGACACCCGGCCACTCGGCTCATCGGCGGGGAAGATACCCGGCAACATTTCGCTGGCGTATCGGGCGGCGGTACCCCACAGGTCTGGGTCACCCTCCTCCGCAGCCAACTCCTCGCACTCCTCCAGCGTCACCGCCACGCCGGTTGGATGCATGAGCAGGTCGTTCTCTGCCAGGAAACGGGCGAACAGCATCCGATGCCACTGGGCGTACGCCACCTCTTCGACGAGCATGGTGGGAAGTCCATCGGATCGCCCACCGCCGAGTTGACGACCCTTTGCGCGCAGTGCATTGCGAAGTGAACGCTGCTCCTCGGCAAGCGACGCAAACACCTTCGACCGGTTGACCGACAGGGGCTTGAGAGCGGCTCGCGCCGCATCCTCGGCCTGGTCTCGCGCCTCGACGACCGCCCTTTCGAGGGCGGTTCGCAGAGCAGGGTCCAGTGGCGGCATCTGGGGAGCTGCCCTCCTTTAGGGAATGATCACGGGGTGTTCGTCTATCTGCGCTAACAGCCGTTCCTTGAGCTGGTTGACGTAGGCTTCCACGTCTTCTCGGCTCTTCAGGGTCGCCGACGCGGGTCGGACCGTTACCGCTTTGGGAGCCAGGAGGCGAGCGGCTTGCTCTCTCGCCAGGTCCGCGCGCGCCTTCAGCGCCAGGATCCTATCGTCCCAGTCCTTAAGCGAGGTCTCTTCCAAACAGTCTATCAGCGCCTGGTCTGTTCCGATGTCCAGGTCGAGCACCAGCCCGAGCCCGTTCGATTCCATGATTCTGGCTCTGTCCCGAGGCTTTAGCTGCGACCAGTCGTCCGACGCCTCCAGCGCTGCCACCTCACGGTCGCGCTCAGCAGCCAAGCGTGTGTGGGCGTCGGATACCGCCCCTCGCAAGGCGGCCGTCGCCCGGCCCAAGAGAGGCGGGAGAGGGTTTGGATCGCTCAGCAGGCTTCGTTCGGAACGAATCGCGTCTGTGTGAGGTCCCAACTCTGCTACCACCGGCAGGTCGCGGGCATGGCGCAGGAAAGTCTCCAGTCGATGCCATTCGGGTATGCGTTCCCTCGCGGCCTCGCCTGCCGACGACCATTCTGTGTGACGAGCAAGCAGGACATCGGCGTTCGCCGCGACACCCACAATCTGAGGGTTGCCGACCAGTTCCTTAAGCTCCCTGATCAGAGTGTTGTCGGGCGGTTCGGGGAGCGGGGCCTCGCCGCCCGCCACCTGAGCTTGGTCCATGAGGCGTTCCAGCACTGTGGGGACAATCTCCGCTTCCTCTCCGCTCTTCACAGGGAGGCCCATGCCCGATGCAAGCTTACGAACCTCAATCCGCTGGACGGCGGATACGGTGACGCCCTCGCTGAAGAAGTCGGTAACGCCTATCTGCTGTTGGGTCATGCCTTTCGCGGTGACCGCCTGTCCGTTGCGGCTGGCTCTCAGGAACCCGCCCGCGAGCAGCGCCAGCAGCGCGCCGTCAACCGTGTCGCGCGACCAGCCGTAGGGCGACTCCGAAAAGTGGCGGCGCACGTCGGCTCCCCTCTTGCCCGCGCCGCCTACAAAGCTCCGTACCTCCTGGCACGCCGGGTGGTTCTCCATGCCGGACGTGTAGCCGAGGGCCGATAGAGGGTCGGCAGCGCCCTGGGCCGCTCTCGTCACCACCCTGTTCCATCCGGGCTGATCTGCATCTGGGAACTTGGGGAACAATCTGACCAGGGCCGCTTCGACAGCTTGCCTGACGATTTCGTGGAAAGACTCACCAACAACCTCGTTACCTCCGCCCTGATAGACTCTTGCGTTCTTGACGATGTTCTCCATGAGTGCTTGAAGGTTTTGCTGTTCGATGGTGATACGGGACTCCACAGACGCCTTGGCTTCAGCGCCGGCGTTGGTCTGAGGGACTACACGGGTCTTCACCGTCTCCTCTGCCGCGCGGAGGCGAGCTATAGCCTGCCTCAATTCATCGGCTTCGAGCCTCTGCAGGAAGACGAACACAGTGGGACTTTCGACGCCCGCCTGCTGTGCCTCTTCACGCACTGCCCGTTCCGACGCCGACCACTCGTCCTGAACCCACACAGGTACGCTGCTGCCCTCGGTAGAAGGCCGTTCGGTGCCGAAATGCAACACGTACCTGCGGGGCGTCTTGCTGGCGCCCTGGGCGAAGGAGAGGCCCTTCAGAGCTGAGTCGAGAGCTCCTCTCAGGGCCGTTCCGCGCTCGCTTGCCATCCGCACGTCGTCCGCGAGAATACGGGATAGCCGAGCACGGTAGTCCGCCTCCCACTCGATGCTCTCCGGGGTCTGCAACCGGTACTCGTCACTAACCAGGATCAGCCTTCCATCGTCAACAAGGGTCTGAAGGACGATCGGCACCTGCTGGCGCAGAGACGCGCTTCCGACGGTGAGATCGTCGACCAGAAGGTCGGCCAGAACGTCTGCGGTGGCCCGGACGCCGGTAGCCAGAGGACCCTCTTCCCTTGGGAGCTTGCCAATCATGAAGATGAGCGAGCAGAGGCGGGACCTGAGTTTCCCGTCCCCCGGGCCATCCAGTTCCCGGATCATGGTTGCCACGTCACGCGGGAGGATGGCGCTCTGTTGCATCTCGGTCTCTATCTGCCAGTAGATCGCATCCGACGGTGCAACGGAGCCAAGGGACCTATGGGCGACGTCGCGCGTCGTGTCGTGGACGATGCGCAACTGGGTGCGTAGCTGTCCCGCCGCACCAGCAGTATCGACAGACCGCAGCATCCGTTCCCACAGCCGACGCCGAACGGGGAGTATCGGGTAGTCGGCCACGCGGTCTTGGACGTCATCAGGCCGAGGGCCAATCCTCGTGCCCGCCAAGTGGCGATCGATCTCGCCGCTGGACGCGTCGAGAATCCTCTTCACGGCGGCAGCTTTGTCCGGCGCCTTTCGCAAGACCACTTCCCTGACCACCTTCTCGACGTCGACATCCGAGAGAGTCACACGGATTGAGAATCGGCCCTGAAGCTTGGAGAGCTCCCTGTTGGCTTGGAGCGCCGACTGGCCCGTACCAACGAAAAGGATGTGGCTGCCGAACCGACTGGCGCAAGTTTCGACGACGTTCTGAACGTGCAGGGTCCGTTCGGGATCGTTGCCGATGAACTGCTGGAGCTCATCGAAGACGAGCAAGGTGAGCGGCAGCTTGCCTGCGGCGGTCGATTGGAGCGACAGCACATCGCTAATCGAACTGTGAAGCTCGTCATCCGAGATGTCCAAGACGTTGGGGTACTGCTCCCGCAGCAGTGCGCGTATGTCTCTGGTATTGGATGCCAAGTCTGGGACCACCTCTAGGAGCGACTCGGCCAGCACGGAGGAGACATACATGTTGCGGAGCTCGGCGTCGAGGGTCTTTCCCTGCGACTGCACCGCGCCGCTTACGGCGTCGTACCAGCCGTTCTGTATCAGCCACAAGACAAGCCGTGCAGCCGGGTACTGCTCCGGCAACCCTGCGCTCCTGAATAGGACCGCGAGAAGCGCCAGCCTGACGGTGATGGCTCCATGATCAAGTTTTCCCGCTGCCGACCAGAGGCCGCCTTCCTGCCTACCCGCACGCGACAACTCGATGAGGTTCGCGTCGATGTCGGAAGGTAAGGTAGCCACGGAACGGGCTCGAGCGCCGTCGGGGAATTCAACGTTCCGCCACAGGTGTTCGAGGACTCTAACAAGGTGGCTCTTGCCGCTCCCGTAGAACCCGCTGACCCAGACAGCCTGCTGTTGAGGCTGAGAGATGTTGGTCAAGAACGCCGATAGGATGCGGTCCAAACCCAGCCGGTACTCACCTTCGCAGACGAAGGACTCCATTTCGTACCGGAGGACTTCCCAGTCGCTTGGCGTCTGAGGCTGGATGATCTTTGTAACGCCATCATTCGGGATCGTATTGGCGAGGGGGTCTCTTGAGAAGACCTCTCGAATCTTCAGGTCCGACACTGGCTACTCTCCCTCATATGGGTACGGCATGGTAGTTCCAGCCGTCGCGGGCGTTCAGCAATCGCCAATTGGAGCCATCGCGCTGTCCTGGGAAGAAAGCCATCAGGCGGCCCTGAATCTCACCATCAACCTTCGCGATCAGCTCCGAGGCCCTGGCGAGGCCGAACAACGATGCCAAACCAAGCACGGCAACGACGGTATCTTCGTCGACATCTTCATGTTTCAAGGCCTGCCGCAGCCGATCCTGCACGTAGTCCGCGAAATCGGCCAAGGCCATCCCCATGTCCTCCGGCTGCTCAAAGTAGGCGTCCCTGTACTCATGATCCGCCATCCACTCAGCGAATGCATCGGTGATGTCCACCAAGCGCCACCGGTGATCGGCCTCAACTGTCGCGGCCTGGAACTCGCCGACGCGCAGCCGCAGGCGGCGCTCCTGGCTTGGATCGTACCTGGCGAACCAAACCCTTTGGGGTCCCGCGAGCTTACGGTCCCACGGAAGCCGCACGTATCGCTCGTACCTCTTGAGGAGCGCCTCTATCTCGCTCATGGTGCTGCCACTCCCTGTTCCCTCATCAGGTGGCGAAAGCTAACCTCGACGACATCGCCAACTGCTCTGTACTCTATCCAGCCTCGACGGGAGGCAACGACTGCCAGCTCCTTTAGCTCATGTATGGGCGCGTCGAGCATAGATGCCCACAGCGTCGTGAAGAGCGCCTGACCACGCTTGCCGCAGAGGTCACCCAGTAGGAGAGCGTAGGCGAGCGAGGTTGGCTTAGCGTCGGAGATGGCCCTCTTCTTCAGTTGCCTTCCAGACAGCAGCCCAGCCTTCGCCCAGGAAGACGATGCGTTCCTTCCTAGCCGTGCTCGCGAACTAGCCACGAACTTCCCAGGGAATTGATGTTCGGCTTCTTCGGCGAGTTCATGGGATGTTACTGGCGTGCCTACGGGCAGCCGGAGGATGAACGGCGTAATCGCCCGCAAGATTGGGTCACGGGCGGTAGTGCATAGCAAGGCGAGCTTGGGCTGGGCGGCCTCGTCGTTGTACCACACATCGCGCAGGGCTCTGAACGCCAGCAGCCCAGGGTCCAGTCCGTACAACTCACGAAGTCGTTCGAATGTGATGCGGCGGGTAGTAGCCGTTGGCTTTCCCAGCAGGTTATCGTCCATTATGGCGGCCTTGTAGTCAGCCTCCGCGGCAGGCGCCGGCAGCACCGCCAAGAGGGTCCTGAGCTCCTCCAGCTTAAGGGTGCTGCTCAGATGGGTGCCAGTCGGCTTAACCCGCATCCCAAAGGCTACAGCCGACCTCGGTACATTGATATCGGTAGCCAACCACTCGTCTCCAGCCGATTCTATAGCGGCTCCCGCCGTAGCGTACCACAGTCAAACTTGGCGAATGGAGAACCAGTCTTGGCTTTGTCCTATCAGGCGTGCAGGAGATAGCCTAGGTACCACTCCTGTCATGAGGGTGAAACATGAGTGTCCGACACATACTGAGCTTCGGAGGAGGCGTGAACAGCGTAGCGCTCATGATAGTGCTACTGCGAGAAGGACTGCCCTTTGATGAGGCGGTGTTCGCCGATACCGGAGGGGAGGTTCCCGAAACCTACGAATACCTCGCCACCGCGAAGGAATACTTTGCCCGTCACGAAGTGCCACTGACAATCGTGTCTAAGCGGGGCCGCTCCCTCTATGAAACATCGTGGGATCGACGTGTATTCCCTTCGGCGATCTGGCGATGGTCGACCAGGGACTACAAGATCACACCGATCCTCCGCCACTACAGGTCGCTGGACTCTCACATCAACCAGTATCTAGCCATTGCGTGGGACGAGATTCACCGGATGAAGGACAGTAGGGTCGACTACGTTACGAACCTCTACCCATTGATTGACCGTCGGTTCACAAGAGCGGACTGCGTTGCCATCATAGAAGAGGCTGGGTTACCCATCCCACAGAGAAGCTCGTGCTACTTCTGTCCGTTCAACTCTGTAGACCGATGGCGTTGGCTGTACGAGACTCACCCTGATCTGTTCGATAAGGCCATCGCCCTAGAAGAACGCTCGAAACACTTCCCGTCTCAGCGACTAACGGATCAAGCCTTCCGTGAGCGGACGGATGTCTCGCTCAGATCCCTAGCAGAGATATTCGCCGATGGACGCCCGTTGCCGGTACTGGCAGCTGTCGAGCAGCAGCCATGCGGAGCCGAGTGTGGCACATGAGTGGGAGGAAGCGCCCTAAGAGTTAGACGCGTACGGCACTGACTCCTGAAACACTGCATAGCCAATACCCACTAAGTCAGGTTCCATGTTCGCCACCAGCTCCAGCGGCATAGTCATGAACTCGCTGTAGCCGGTGTCTATAGCGGGCCCTCGACCACCCGGGCCTGCGCCGATTGGTCTTGCTAGGAAAGGGTCACGATGGCTTCGTAGCCAGCGTTCCCCCCCTTGGATCGCTCTGAGGTGGTCGTCATCGGCTTGCGCACGGATGTCCCGTTCGTAGATTTCCTCGCCAAGATAGCGCGTCTCCTTGGCGGGCCGACGTCCCCGTGTTCGTCATTGTTTCCTCCGTGCAGGCGTCTACCGCTTTGGCAACAATGAAAAAAGACCCACACACATGGTCGCGAGCAGAATTGCTCAGGGAGAGTCCCAGCCCTGAAACGCAAAAGGGCCCGCATAGATGGTCGTGCAGGGGGGCACCGAAACTCTCATCTCGGTGCCCTCCCCCCGTGTGTTGCGCTCCAGCGTCCCGCGCTGACCGGCTTCGCCTCCCGCTCCTGTTCCCGGCTGGGCGCCCACTCGAACATCGAGAGGGTCGCGGGCTGAGGCTTCCGGCCCCGGCCCTTAGAACAGCCTCAGGGTCTCGGGTTGCTGTTGGTCTGCGCCTCCCTCGGCGGTTGAGGTCTGCGCCGCCCCCTGTCCGCGCCGGGTCCGGCGCCTGGCCGGGGGATCGGGTCTGGCGTGCGCCGGATGCCTGGGTTCGTCTTCCCATTTGGCTCTCGCCCGTTCGATCACCGCCGGGACCTCCTGGGTCAGCCCGGACAGGTCCGGGTCGTCGAAGGACTCGATGTGCGGGTCCGACGAGGGCTGTTGCACCCCGATGATGGCCCTGCCTCCCTTGATGGACACGACGACCTTCAGGTCCTCCGGCTGACCGGCGTCGTCCGATATCTGTGGCTCCTGGGCGGTATCGCCCCTAGAGTCTTCCTCCTCGACAGCCGCAGGAGTTGCGTCGTCCGTCGCATCGCCGAAGAGACTCTCGTCCGCGCTCGGGGCATCCGAGCGGGCTGCTTCCGTTCCAACTTCGTCAGACATGGTTGCTCCTCTCCTTGTTTTCTTATCTGACCCTTGCTCAGGCTGCGAGTCTCGACTCTCTCCTGATCTCGCTGAGGGTCTGCGGCTCCCAGTACAGGTCGCGTTCCACGGCGGGGACGCCGCCGAACACGGTCACCTCCGCCAACTCCGTGAGATCAAAGTATCCAAGCTCGGTCTCGAACCCCTCGACGAGGCCGAAGCATGTTCCGGTCTCGGCGTCCCACTCGGTTATGTACCAGTGCCAGCCGTTGTACGGGCTGAACAGCTTTACCCTGGCGACGGCGGCATCGGGGTCGTCCGCGCCGTCATTGGCATACAGGGGCGGGATGGTGTCGGCGAGCTCCTTGGTCATCAGCTTGTGCCTGCGGAGCCCGCTGTGGTTGTCCTGCCAGAGCCTGCCCCGCACTTGATGCGGGGTCGTGGTGGTTTCCTTCGTGTCAGTCATGGTTTCTCCTTGTTGCTTCTCTGGTTGCGTTCACGTGCCGTTGATCGCTAGGCCGATATTTCCCACTCGGAGCCGGGTCCCACCACCCGCACCACCGCCTCCGGGGTGACGTAGCTCGGCGTGACCGTTCCCTGCTCCATGTCCAGGTAGAGACCCATGAAGGGGCAGGTGCCCGCCACCATGCGGCGGACCACCTGTAGCGCCAGGGACGCCATCATCTGGTTGATGGTCGGGTCCTGGTCGGTGAGGTCGAGGGCGGCCGCGCAGTCCACGTCCGGCGGCGTGGTCGACACCGCCGTCAGCAGGTCGGGGCGCTGGAGCGTGGGCGCGGGGGCCAGGTGGCAGGTCTCCCCGGTGAAGGGCGGTTCGTCCAGGGTCACCGGCTCGGCAACGTTGCCGACCAGAACCTGTCCCCAGTTGGTGTCGTTGCCCGCGTCGATGAGCCAGCGGCGCGGGTCGCCCGGCAGGCACTCCGCCATCGCCCTGCGTGCGGCGGCGTTGTCGGCGCAGCCGATGATCAGGCAGTCGCCGTAGGCGGGGAGGCCGGGGTAGCGTTGTCCGTTGGGGCGGGTCTCCTCCTCCCCGAAGGGGTAGACCGAGTAGCCGACGGGACGCCGGTAGGCCCGTGCCAGCCGGTCGGCCAGGGCCTGGCTCTTGAACCTGCCCACGTCCTCGGGGTAGAAGTTCTGGCGCAGCAGGTTGTGGGGCTCCACCCGGTCGTGGTCGACCAGGGCGATGGTGGCCTTGCGCCCCTGGAAGAGACTGCAGAGGCCCTCGGCCACGAACCCGCCGGTCCCACCGCAGCCGACCACCGTGATCCAGGGATTGTCCAGCAGGAACTCGTTGTCCAGGTAGTAGGGCATTCAATCACCTCCTTTTCATTCAATGGCTGTTCGTGTCAACTCTTCGCCCATGAACAGGACGCCGGGGTCCGGGCCGGAGAACACCTGCGACCAGTCCAGCGGGGCGAAGTGGCCGTAGACCCCGACCCGGAGGCTCAGCTCGGGCCGGGGGGCGTCCAGCCTTCCGACGACGCCGTAGATGCGGAAGCCCTGCTCGTCCCGGTCGTCGGTGGCCGAGAAGAAGGCGCGGGAGCTTCCGTGGGAGTGGAACTCGGCGACCACCCCTGCGGGGGGCTGATACGCGAGTCTCGTTGCGGTCCCGGCCTGCGGGGGGACCACCAGCCGGTAGCCGTTCCCGTCCCAGCGCACGGCGAAGAACCGCTCGGTGTCCGGGGCGTCCTGGAACCAGCGCAGCCCCGGCTCGAACAGGCTTGCCGGGATGGGGCCATGAGTGAGTTGCATCTTCTCGGCCACGGGAGCGAGCCCCCGCACCGTGCCGGGGGCGACCGGCACCCGCGCCGTCAGGTGCGCGCCCTGGGACTGGACGTAGACGCCGCCCGATCCCAGAACGTAGTCGTAACCGATGCCGTGGACTCCCGCGAGTCCGCCGGGGTGGTTGACCAGGTAGCCCACCGGCCCCGGTGCCCCGCTACCGGTAGCCACGTCTCCCCTCGGAGACCGCCATCGCCTGGCCCACCGTGCACTGGGGAACAAGGTCTTCAGCCGAGTATGCAGTCTTACCATCTATCTCCTCCCATAGCGCTTGCAGGTTGTCGGGGTGCTTCTTCGAGCGGTCCCGTGAATCGCCGGTAAGCGAGAAGAAGGACTGGAAGAAGGACTCCGGTATCAGCCCCACCTCCTCGGGGAACCGGTGGCTTCCGGGGCAGACCCGCCCGTCTCTGAAGACGTTGAAGGCCGGGGCCCGGAAGAGATGCTGCTCGGGGCCGGTGGGCCGGCTCGTTGCGGCGTAGACCCAGGGGGCGCGGCCCGGCGAGCAGACGAAGACCAGCCCCGGCATGGGCAACCGGAGCCGGGCGGGAGGCTTGAACGCCTCCCGTTGCAGGGCCACCGACCAGACCTGCGGCGGCCGCCACAGGGCCACCACCTGTCCCGTCTCGCCCTGGTTCCACCAGAGGGCCTCCTGGGGCAGGAGCCCCGATGAGAAGCCCAGGTGCTGGGTGAACACGTTGGCGATCTCGTCTGCCGAGACGGTCCTGACCCAGACGGAGTCGTTCTCGAAGCCGCGCAGGAGAATGGTCTCCCCGTAGACCTCCATCTGCATCTTGAGGTCGTCCCTGGGCGCATCCGCCGGTCCCGGCAGGGACCATTGGGTCGTATCGGTGTCTTCACTCATCGTCGTTTTCCTCCTGTTCTTGATCGGGGAGCCGCGCCAGCGTGAAGTCCAGCATCTCGGCGAAGCGGCCGGGGAGGTCCTCCTCCAGCCAGTCGCCCAGCTTGCACACCGCGTCCATCAGGGCCGTGGCCTTGCGCCACTCCTCTGTACCCTCGGCGATGATGTCGTCCTCCCAGGGGTCGGCGAAGCCATCGTACGACCCGTCCTCATAGGTGTGGTCGAGGAAGAAGTTGCCGGTCTCGGCGAGGACCCAGGAGCAGGCTTGGGCCGCCCCCTCGAACCTCGTTTCCTTCAGCGCCCCGGTGAGGTCCTCCAGCGGTATGCCGCCCTCGGGGACTCTCTGAAGCGTCTCTTGCGGGATGCGTTCGGCGGCCGACTCCAGCCAGGCCACCCGCAGCCCGTCGGGGCCGTCGTAGTAGACGTCCGGGGGCCTGACCAGCAGGGCCATTGCCGAGAGCCCCTCCCGGTAGCCGTTCCACATCTCGTGGAGGCCGTCGTAGCCGAAGCCCATCAGGTCGAAGGGGATGCCCCTCCGGAGCCAGGACCACGGGGGTTCGTCTTCGGCCTCCGTCCAGAACTCGATTACCGGCGCGTAGAGGGGGAAGTGCCGCTCCCCGAAGAGGTTGGCGAAGCGCTCCACCCTCGTGCGTACGTCGGGGGCCGAAAGCGCCGCCTCCGCCTCCTGGGGAAAGAGGCGGCGCACCAGCCCTACGAACCAGGCGTAGTCGTCGGCGTAGCCGACCAGCGTCACCAGCTCCCGCAGCGACGGCGGACGCCGCAGGAGTAGTCCGGCCAGGCCGCTCATCAGCGCCGGGGCAACAGCTTCCATCGCATCGCCTCCAGCAGGCGGCCCGTGGCCGCCGCGTAGTCCTGCGCCTGGGCGCAGGCCATCTCCACGTCTGACTGCCGTGCGGCCGCGGCGTCCAGGTCGAAGGAGCCGTCGGGCCGTGTGAGCTCCGCCGTGAGCTCGATGATTCTCAGGTCCGCCGGCGGCGTCGCCGCCAGCAGACCGGCAAAGGTCAGGTTGTCCATCGGACTCTCCCGCCCTAGGAGTCTGTCCGAGAAACAATGTTCTAAACGATATGCGTCATTAGTGGAGTGTAAAGATGCTAATTACTCCACGACAAAGTCCAGATTGCTGTAAGCAGGTTATTGCGTGGCGTTTTTCGTCTCCAGAAACGAATCCTCGGACAGGCTCCTAGCTCCGGGCGAGGGTGAAGGCCCCCTTGGTGCCCACCCGCCGCTGGAACTCGTAGATGGTGTCGTCGCCCCGCTTGGTCTCCTTGACCGAGGCGTTGGCGATCTCCCCGTAGAAGTCGCTCAGAGTGCCCTTCACCTGGTCGACGCTCATCTGGGGGTCGGGGTCTGGGAACTCGCGGTCGTCGTATACGAAGATTCTTGCCATTGGTTCATCTCCTTGTGAGTGTTGCTGTTTCGCTGCGTTGCCACGTTCGCGGCGTCCCGTTCAGGACACCGTTTGGGGCTTGGGGGAGGACATCCGGCCTGGCTGTGGGTGTCCTCCCCCCTGTACCCGTGCGGTCTAGCGTCCTGCGCCGACCGGCTCTTCCTCCCGCTCCTGTTCCACCGCCCACTCAAACAGGGACAGTGACGAGGCCTGGGTCTTGCGGCCCTTCGGCTTCACCGGCTCCTCGGCCATGAACTCCGCCCAGGAGAACAGCGACTGCTGCGGCTCCGGGGCCTCGTCGTGGTGGCCGTTGCCGTTGACCGGGGCGGGCGCGTGGCCGGTGCCGTTGGCGTGTCGGCCGTTGACCGGGACCAGCTCCACCGTCGGCCCGATGGCCTCGTGACCGTTACCATTGGCGTGGTGGCCGTTGCCGTTGACCGCGACGGCCTCCGGCCCGATCTCCACCGGCTTCCAGCTGTCGTCCACCAGCAGCTCCTCGGCCTCGCTCTCGGCGTTCCTGGCCTGGGCGAACACCTCGTTCTTTGTCTGACAATCGACATAAAAAAATACGGTTCTCATGGACAGCTGATTTAGAAGCTACTGGGTTTGAATAGGTGTACCAGGCTGCGAGCCTACAGAACTCCCATCGACGGCAAATCGAACAACAGGACCCTGGCCTGCCTACAGTCCGATCGTCTGCACCCCTTAGCTTGTGCGGCGCCCGTTCGTGTGACGGCTCATCAACCACATCGGTAGACTCGGCGAGTAGGTGCCCGGCAAGGTCGGTCCGAGACGACAACGCTCCGTAGAGCGACTTGACAAGATGTACACCGCACGATGTATAGTACGATCATTACATTACGTGTACGGAGTCTTGGATATGCGTCTTACGGTTGCGGAGCTAGCCATCGCTACAGGAAAGAGCCAGAACTACGTACGTCAACACATCAACCGGAGACATCTGACTGTGCAACGGGAAGGACGGAATGTCTTCGTAGAACTGGGTGAGGCAGCCCGGTGGGCGCACGACCGCGGATTGCACTTGAATCTGCCAACGCACTCCACACCCCCAATGGAAGCCGCGGAGCGTAGGGTCGCACGGATGACCGTTCTGACATGGCAGCCGAAGGATTCCAGGCCCATCAACCTGTTTACGCTCATACGTCATCGACGACGTGAGGCGTTAGGGCCTTGGGCAGGGGAGCCCGACCAAACCTGGTCGAGCGAGGTTGTCCTCACCGACTACGCAGGCGAATCAGAGGAGTTTCGGCTCTACGCCCTTGAAACGACCTTGTACCACTGCCAAGAGTTGGTTGACGCCATTTTGGACGAAGGTACTTTGGAGGTACCCGGGGGCGGGATTGACTACTCCCTTGAGAGTCTCCCGCGACACCACTGGGCATACAGGGATGAGCGCCAGGATATAGAAACCTCGTTTCGCAGCCCTTTCACCAAACACAGTGCCAGAGTGACGGAATACTGGAGCTTCGCAGACGGACCTCATAAACGCTGGCTGAAGGTAGCGGAGTCTCCTCATGTCAATGTTGCGAGTCTTGACAAAAGACTTGGGTTTCCCATAGCCCAACTCCCTGACCGAGTCGGAAATCTCGTGATCGCAGGTGCCGAAGATACGCTCCACTGCGATCTCTCGGCACACAGCGAAGGCAGAGCGTTGATACTCAGCGTTGACAATGTGGATGGGGGCGAGTTGCCACCCAACACATACACGGCCGCTGTATGGGCCATCCATAGTGGCGATGATGTGGCAAGGTGCGAATTGCCGATCGCTCAAAGGGAAACCATTGTCAATCTTCAATCGGACATAGATCGCGTCGGTTTCGCAATGTACCGGAACGTTGACGGACAGTGCATAGACCTAATGGACACTTATCTGGTCATGGGTGTCAGCATTGCTATGAGTATTGAGTCAGGTGCCACACTAGAGATACGTGACCGGAGAAGCCGCAAAGCAACTCAATTCAGCCCATGGCGCTCACGGTCCGTGCTCAACATCGAACCGGACGATAATAGTGCGGCCTTGGACAAGCAAATCCGTCGTGAGGTCCTCAACCGTAGGACCTTCAGGCGAGAGATGGCCGCACGTCACGAAGACGGTTTCAGGCGCTTTGGCCCCGACCAGTTCGAGGATGCCGTTGAGTTCTTCATTGGCCTACTACATCGGCATACCTATTCGACCGAGCCAATATACATCGCCGACCCTTTCTTCATGAGTGTCGATCCTGGCAGTCCTGAGAGCCAGCTCTATCTCCGAATGTTTGAAGCCACGACCGGTAGGCGGTTGCACATACTTGGCAGTCCGAAGCAAAGGACAACGCCAGTGAAGCCATGGTGGTCGAACTATCCCTCCATACTCACCAACCATGTAGTCGTTCGGGAGTTACTGACGCAAAGTGGGTACGACACGGTTTTTCATGACCGTTTTCTGATCACCCACGACAGGGAGATACTCATGTCGAACTCCTTCAATGGCTGGCGTAAGGACGGAGTGACCTTTGCCAGCCTACCGTATGGCGTATATCGAATCGAAGCAGAAAAGTGGTGGTCACTGGGCCTAGGGAAGACACCCGACGGAATCCTTGTCTATGAGGTCAAATGATGAGCAGAGACACGAATGCACTTCCGCAGGAACTAGCAAACATCATTTGGCGGATAATTGGAAATGATGAGTCGCCACTAAAGCAAGAGACGACTTCCCGGCTGATTGAGCGGACTATTCGCAAGTATGCTAAGCACGTTTCCTTAGCCAAACAAGACCAAGCCATCGCCGCCGTCCACGCGTGGTTTGAGTTTCATGGCGAAAAGGGGTGGCTTAAGGAGGACATGCGTGAGACCGTCGCTCAGCATATCGTAAATGGTGTTAGGGCTTCCCTTTCGAGCCAAGCGAGTATCCAGAACAACGAAACAGCCTTTTGTGCAGTTGGTTCGATTGAACCCGACGTAGCTCTCAGAATCATTGGGCACTCCCTATCCAATGAAGAACTCGAAGAATTCGTTGACTACGCGTTCAAGACTTTGGGCAGCCTCTGTGACAAAAACGCGGTTCTCAACCCGGACATGCATATACGTCTTGACGGTGCCAGGGCGAAGGTCTCTTTGAACGACGAACAGAGCGAGAGGAGACTAGAGACCCTATGGAGACTGATGGATCATGACTGGTGGCTGCACTCCAGCGTAGCAAACATGGTCGAGCTCCTAGTAAAGCTGAAAGCCGACCATTTCTATAGCTTGGTCGAAGAAATAGACAACCCGGTAATCCATCTGCGTGCAGCGCGGTGCCTTATTTCTGAGTATGCACCATCGGACCTCCACGCACCTTTGCAATGGCTCACCAAATCGTCATCCGATGAATTGATTGCCCTTGGGATCGTCCATATCCTACAGGACGTCAACGAGTTGGATTCGGACCTTAGACAGAACACTGGGAGTGAAGACGAGATGGAAAATCTTGAAGTGACGGCATTCTGTCTCCTCTCCAATATGGTAGAGCAGCTCGATAAGCTCGAGCCTACCCCACATGCCCACTGGATTGGAGAACTGCTAAGCGATGGCATATCTGTACTGAATTCGCACAGTCGCAACGAGAAGCCACATCGAGTTCAACAGCTCGAAGAACGATGTGTGCAGCAAATGGCATGCCTCGTGCGACAGTCTTGGTCCGAAGATCTGTTTGACGAATTTCGCGTCGGAATGTGCCTAACGCCATTGGTGCCTCGAACCCTGCCTCTAGCGCAAGTCGCTCTTCATGTCCGTGAAACCGACCCAGAACGATCCGCTGAAATCGCTCGACTAATTCTCGATGCATTTATAGGACAAGTTACTGAGACGCTGGACCGCAACGGTACGTTCTCTTACGACTTGAACTATTGGACGTATTGTGATTGGGTCAATGGACTTGGAATTGCACTAGCTCTGTCTGATGAAGAGCTTGACCTGCCAAAATGGGTATCGGAAGGGTGCCAAGCGTTGCCGCTGAGTGCATGGGATGCTGAGGAGGACTTCCAGCGTTTCCTCAATGCTGAGAAAGTGGCGCAATTTCGGTTCCTAATGGCCCTCTATGCAATTCAGATACGGAAGGACATCGGTTATGCAGTGGACCCTGCTGCACCCATCGCACTGGCTGAGGGTTTGTGGGCACACTGCCAGTTTGTCCGAACATATCTCCAGCGACTCGAAGGCTCCGATGTAGCCGAGTATGCGGCTCGCGTAGCAGTCCTACTAGGGGAACCGAGCGATGATTGGGTGCTGGACCAGGCAATGAATCCGGGGGTCGGACCTCGTACGATGTGGGCGTTGATTGACCAAGGAATCTCTAATGGCGGTCAACGGAGTGGGCTTTGGGGAGATCGTGAGCTGTCGGTTGTTGCAGAACTCCGTCGGATCGCCTCCAGCCGATTCGGTGATGTGAGAGGAGTGGATGTAGCGGAGCTACGCTACCTTGGCGAACTATGGCTGCTACTGGATGCGGTCGACGAGGCTCGGAAGACTGCGATGGCCATAGTTTCACTTCCTCAGCCGAAACTGGACCGAGTCCATAGAATCATTGCTCTAAAGCTACTTGCGTTCGCGGCCAGCCGAGGAGGGCTGGATCGGGAGGCCGAGAAGAAGGTCGCTTCGTTCTACAGTAATTTGTGGACCTCATACACCCCTCCGGAGGAACGGCTTGACCGTCAGCAGATCGATGACTTCTTGAAGCTCTAGCGTAAAGTGGTCGTCTGTTGGTCGCCGGAACGACACTCTCTGATGTTGCTATTGTATCTACGAATGTTCGCGCTGAGGTTGAGGTTGGCGCTGTAGCGGTCAGACGGTAGTGGCAAAAGGGTGCCAGCAGATTCTGGTTGGCCCTCGTCACGCGCTTCCTGGCTAGTTGCGACATGAACCCCTACCCGAGACTGACTACAAGCCGCTCTCATGGCCTGGTGGCTGGCCTTGTCCAAATCTTCTGGAGCGCTGAGCAGACCTTCAGATCGAACAATGGAATTGGGACATGGAAATAGCTACTGTTCGGATTCAGCCATAATTCCGTCTCACCGTGGTCTGTGTATAGCAGGTTGCCCTTGTGAACTATGACGGCGAGAGGTTCCTCCACACCATGCGCACTCCAGAGCCCGTCTCTCTTGGGTTGAGGTATGAATAAGTCTTTGACATATGGGGACAAGTCGTACTCACTATTGCCTCCAAATAGAGCTGTTTGGACGTCATCTACTGAAAAACCTTCCAGTCTTCCCGTTACCGCCACAACGCAGTGTCCTTCTGTTTTTCTGACCTGGGAAGACTTTTCCTCTAACTTAGATTTCAGCCGCTTGGCAGGGACATCTGACCAGCCGCCTGAGAATCCTGCCAAACCGACGGCTGCGTCTCCAAGTCGTTCCTTGTCTTTGGGAGATTTAAGGTCCAATTCAACGTCAAGCCTCCAGTTATTGAACTGGAATGTTCTGTAGGGGAGGTTGTTGTACTGATGTTTCATGCGGACTCCTGCTAGGTCTAGTTGGTCAATCCAATTCTGGACTTCACGTCTTACCGATCGAGGGCTAACATTGCCAGGGTGTCCCGAGGAAGAAGCGTATTTGACGGTGAGGTCCGGGGACTCTAATTCTTTGAACTCCTCCCAGATAGGCATGCCCATTGAGATATATGACATTTCGGTTTCGAGTGGATCACTGAACATCACCCCGGCCTCCACGTATGCGCCACATCCACGCTTGTCTGAGATCCAATAGTCTGGATTGACACCATTGATCTCAGGCTGAAAGTCAACAGTCAGGCCCATGCTCTTGAATGTCGAGAAAAGAAACAGTTCAAACGCGGCGCTATATGACTGTTGGCTTCCTGGTTCGCCTAAGAGCTCACCTTGAAGGCGCAGCTTGTTCTCGTTGTCTGGAACACTGGCGTTCCACTCCTCGTACCATGTCTGCCAATGTTCCGGGAGTTCCGATATCGGCCTCATTGCTATCTCTATGCCTCACGACAGGATTGTGTTGCCAATCCGTACTACACCAATGTCTCGGTTACTAGGAAGGCAAGTCCGGCTTCTTGGAGCCACGTATTGACGGATCCCTAGCTAGGAGGGTTCGCAGCCGAGCCACGGATGATACGGCGTCTTCGCCGAGGCCAAGCAGGTCTTTAACTATGCGCTCGTCTAGTTCAACGCGAGCGGGGTCAGTGGCGCACTGGTAGAAGGGCATGAACTTCCGGTTGCTGAATTCCTGCCAAATCGCCTGGGCCTCGTCTAACTGCCAAGCTTCGAGTTTCCTAATGTCCAGCGTCGTCATGCTCTCCAACATCCCTTTGTTGCCTTGTCCTCTACCTTCCTGGGCGCTGTTTGAATGGTTGGCGTGGAGCACCAACCCGAATGTGGAGTTACACCAGAGGGCCAATACAGTCTCTCGCCGAGCGCTGACCAGAGGGTCATCCCCGTGTGCGGATAACGTATGCCACGCTCTCAGCCCTAGTGTCCGTATGCCTGTGCGTACCGCCATGACGGGCTGTGCGTTATATCGGACATCTCGTGTGATTTGAAGCGTTCCTGACTGAGACCAGACCGACTGATGATCGCGGCCTGGTTTTGGAGAAAGCCAGGCATTTGGTTCTGAGGACATGCTCTGGTGGACTGATGAGTCCAGACTCCAAATCGCAGGGAACTGAGCATCTCCATTCCAGCCGTGGTAAGCGTCGAACATGCCAAGGGAGCCTCGGATTCTCCGGTCCTGGGGGCCAACGTTACACACATGTCCCATAGCTGCGACCGGAACATTCCCGGCAACTTGGCTACCGTCTTCATCCCACAGTTCGCCCCTCTCAAGGGCTGCGGCAAACTGGCTAGTCAGTGCCTGCCGCCATCGGGCTGCCGACCACGGTGATTCCCCAATCGGACCATCCACAATCTCGCCCCACTGTTCACCGCCAACCATCAGAGGGCTTCCACCCACTGGTGGCCCATCGGAGCGGTGGAGGGGAATAGAAGCCGCCGCATTCAAAGCTCGAACCAGTGCCAAGGCATCTGTTTCTGAATAGGGTGCCCGCCAGAGGTTGACGAACCTTCCACGCCCCGTTGAACCTTCTCCGTCTGACAACCTTCGCCCGACCAACAGCGCCTCGGCGATGGCCGTGTCGTAGGACATGGAGAGGAGATTCGGGTCGTGGGACGAGACCACGAACTCGACCTCGTATCTGGATGCCAGCATCTGGCGGACCTCACGCCACGACTCGCCGGACAGGGCCGTAACAGGCAGTACCAGGGAAATGCGACCTCCTGGCTTCACTAGCCGGTCGGCCAGCACCGCAAATGACGAACCGTGTCCGGCTGTCTGGTTGGCTGCCGTACCCTTCAGCAGAGCAGAAGTACGCTTGGCTATGGCCTGCTGTGACTCGGTATCCCCTTCCGGTAGGGAGAATACACGAGCAATGGCTTCCTCCTTCCCTCCATCGCTGCCCCGTCGGGTGAATGGAGGGTTGCTGATTACCAGGTCAGCAATCGGACGCTGAACGATACCTCCTTCGCCGCTTGCCGCCCCTATCTGCTCTTCGGTTGTGGAGAAGAAGGATTGAGTCTCGGGCGCTTCCAGCCAGTCCAGCGAACCAAGCCATATCTTCTGCGATGTGTCCCTGCCCAATCTAAGGGTGTGCAGCTGCATCTGCTCGAACTTCACCGAAGGAGACATCGCCGCAAGGGTTGCCGCGGTCAGGTGGATGGCAGCCTGCACTACGTCCGCCCCGGTAATGACCTTTTCGACCAGAGCCTGATGAAGTAACTGGTCATCAGAATCGCCGGCAGCTGTAGCCGAGTGGTTCTGGACAATCTGCCGGTACGCAGCCATGAGCAGCGTCCCCGTCCCACAAGCAGGGTCAACCACACACAGCCTGGACAATTCTTCGCGACTATTCCAATCGACATGCGACCATCTGTCCTTGGACAACGCAAGTCCTGCAAGGAGCGTGGATGCGGGGATGCTCGTGTAGAACGCGGCCAGCAGCTTCCTCTCCGATATCAGCCGGTTGAATATTCTCCCTGCTAGGTCGTGGCGTCCAACGGCGCCCATACCCAGTAGTGTGGCAGCAGTTGTGGCACATTCGCCAAGCACATCCGTCGCTTCGACTTCGGAGAGTTCCTGCACTACGTCTCTAGCCATGCTGAATATGGGATAGTAGTCGATGCTGAGAATGTGCTCCCATACCTGCAACAGCGCCAGGCGTGAGAATCGTCCGTCTCGCATCGCGGCGCTCACTGGCTGGAAGGCCACCTCGTTGCTAGCCAGCCTCTCTTGGAAGACCATCGCATTTATGATGACGAGGGCGGCCATGTTGGCGGCTTCGTCGCTCGGTTCGGTGCCAAAGATTCTCGAGACTCGGCCGAGCGTCCCCGGGGAAGAATAGAGGCGCGAACCTGCTCGCCTCACCCCTTCGTCTAGTGCGTCAACCGCTTCGTCCAGGTCGCCCGATGGCGGGCTGGTGCGTTGGACCGCGTTCCCGAATTCTGTTGCAGACCCACTGAGCTTAGGCCCGGATGTGCCGTCGATGCGCCATTCCTGCCACACCAACGTCGCGCCTGCCATGCGTTCGTACAGGTGCAGCTGGCTCGCCGATCGTAGCCTCCCAGGTACCGTTACAGCGAAGACGTTCTGAATCCGTTGGCCGTCTATCTCCATTCCAAGACGGGAGAGAGCGTCTGCTTCCACGGTCAAGGCGGGTTCAAGCTCGGTTTCTAGGATCACAGGTCCAGCAGGCAGGCGGACGATGATGTCTGGACGCCTGCCGTCATGCAACGTCTCAGCGACCGCAGACAGCCCACACCGTTCCCGGAGAACTCGGCCCAGCGTGTCGTTGATGACGCTTTCGTGGCTGCGGTCGCTGTCGGAGTCAGGTTTCATTCCAGAACCAATATCCTCGTTGCGTTCATGCTAAAGTGTCTAACGGCGGGGGAGATTCCTATGCAGTGGCCAGGGGCTGGTAGCGCTCAACCCGTATTCTGTCCTCACCCTTGCGCGCTTGAGCCAGGTCGTATGCAGTCTGACGGCTCAACCAGAAGTCGGCGCTGGACCATCCGGCCTTCTCTAGGCGGATGGCCATGTCGGGTGAGATCGCCGCGTGACCGTTCAATACCCGCGAAAGGGTATGACGGGCAACTCCCAGAACCTCCGATGCCTCGGTAACGCTTAGGCCGAGGGGGTCCAAGCAGTTCTCCCTGACGCTGCGACCTGGATGGGGCGGATTCTTCATAGGCATAGTCTCTCTCCTCATTAGTGGTAATCGACGAGATCAACGTCGTACACGTCGCCAGCTTCAAACCTAAAGGTGATCCGCCAGTTGCCAGTAATCGAAATGCTCCACAATCCTCTTCGATCCCCTCTGAGTGGATGCAGTCTGTATCCTGGCAGGCCGAGATCGCTCGGCTTGCCGGCGGCATCCAGGTCTGCCAAGGCGAGAGTGATTCGGTCCAATTGGTCGGCGGCTATCCTCCTAGGGTCGTCTCGCTCATAGAGCCGCCTCAACCCTCGATGGCGAAACGAACGGATCATGAACTGATTATACCGCGTGCCGGTACAGCTATCAATGGTTTCGATGTCGCTCGCGCCCTTCGACACAGGCTTCTTGTATCTTCCTGGGGATTCCCATTACTGCTCTTCTAGCCTTCCTACGGCTCGGCGCAGCAGCTCCTCTTCCGAGCCCAGCTAGGGCGTTCCAGTGACTCATGACCAACCTGGATGATCCCGGTTGGCAGAGGACGACGCCCCTGGACCGGTTGCAGGCGAGGGTCAGGCTGGAGATCGAGGCCGTGGACGATCTTACTAGCCTGGTGCGAGCTGTGGGTCGCTAGTGTGGGTCTGAGCGCCGTCCCCACGCACGTGGGGGTGAACCGGTCGCCCTAATCTTGATTCCCTCGTAACAAGGGCCTTTCGGGTTGGTTCTGCGGCGTGAGGGCGGTTAGGCGTGAGGGATTTGGTTGTTCCGGTCGGGGCTTGTGTTGTGGCCGATGAGGTAGTTGTGGCGCGCCATACCCCGTCAGGGCAGGCATCAGCGGGCTCGCGCAACGGCTTCTGTAGCCTCATGCAGCGGGGGGAGCGGTCGCCAGGACAGCCGGTGGGACCAACATCTCGTCCAACCGTGCCCGGACCATTCGCTTGACGTTACACGCCAGGGCCTTGAGGTAGACTGCGAGCCGGACCCTCTCTCCTCCACGTACCCGTAGGCGGCCAAGACCATGCCGCCGTTTCAACTCCGAGTTCGTACCCTCTATCCCCGCACGCAACCCGTACCGTTTACGCCATTGTCCATCCGACTCGGCCCGCCGCCTACGTCCGATGTTCACGCTGGCGAGGTCCGCACTCAGCACGTAGGCTCCACTCGGCGACCACTCTCCCCCGAGCTCAGGGCGACGACGCCACCTCACGGGACACCGGGAACGCAGCGAGCAGGGCTCACACACCTCCCGGGCGAAGTGCATCTCCACTCGCTCGGGAGCCTCTTCATCCTCGTACTCGGACACGGCCTCATGTCCCGCGGGACACACCGCAGCCCTCCTTGCCGTAACGTCGATGTCAAAGTCAGCAGCCGTCAGCCTGACCAGCCCATCATCCTCATCGGCCTCCCCTGGCGCCCGGCCCCCGACAGGGCTCACCAACTCCGTCCCCCTGCGCTCTGCCTCCCATCCGTTGTGTCCGGAACCATACGACGTGTCGCACCACAGCTCCGAAGGACCGATCCCACGCTCCCTCAACGTGTCTATCACCCCCACCGTCACACCGGCGTCGCTGCCGCTCGACGGCGTCACCTCCACGTGGGTGATAACCTGCATTGCGTTCCCCTCTTCGCACGTCTCGGCCACCTGTACCTCGTACCCCTTCCCCTTGTGTCCGCTGTAGGTTACCTCCGGGTCGTGCGGCGTCTGCATCGAGTACGATCGCACCTCCTTCGGCTCCTTCAGCGCGATCGGCACCTTCCCCTCTTCCGCATCGTCGTCATCGGCTCCGGGACGACCGTCCCTGTGCCGGCCCACGTGGCACTGCTCCCCCAATAGCCTCTCCAACAGCCCGTACTCCTCCATCTGCGCCACCGCCGTCCCACGGAACCTATCCACCAGCCGGTACACGTCTCGCGCACACACCGACAGCCGGCGACGCCCCTCACCTGAACGTGCGTCCTCGTACCTCGATGCTTCACCGCTCTCCTTGAGGTACCGCTGGGCCAGACCATCCCCAATCCCTTCACCCAGACCAGGGTGCTCACGGCTCACCGCTAACAGGAACACTCGGACCGTCTCGCAGAACAGACCCAACCGCGTCAACACCGCGATATTGCTCATGACGTGCGTCGAGTCCAGGCGCTGCTTCCCCGTTCGCACTCCCAGGGCCTCTATCATCCGGTCCGTCGTCTCACTAAACGCCAACCGCCCGCCGTCGTGCTCCATCAACCGCACACGGAAGTTGTGCAGCGTCTTCTGGGCAAGGTGCGCCTCCTCCATCTC
Source organism: Dehalococcoidia bacterium (assembly GCA_965261325.1). Classification (GTDB taxonomy): domain Bacteria; phylum Chloroflexota; class Dehalococcoidia; order Lucifugimonadales; family CAJWER01. The sequence continues at coordinate 85,971 of CBDHCU010000009.1, read as the reverse complement.
CAGCCGCAGCGCGTGGTGCCACAGCAGATTGAATTCCAACTCCTCCAACGCCTCCATGTCCGTCAGATCGAACATCTCCTTGAGCACCAGCACTCCGAGCACCGTCTGCACGGCGCGATTGGGCCTGCCCATGTCCGGGCTGTACATCGGAGCGAACCGCTCCTCCTCTATGAGCACCAGAGCCTCGTTCCGGAACACCTCCGCCCAGCTCCTCCGCATCAGCTTCGCCTTCCTCGGCGTGATCAGAAACTCCGACTGCCAAAGGCTCTCCTGCGGTTCCCGTGCTTGAAACATCGACCACCTACTCCTGAGAGTTCACTCCTCCACTTTCCCCGTTCCTATTATCCCTCATTTCCAATTCCCTCGCCCATGACTTGTTACGAGGGAATCAATCTTAGACCTGGCGGGCATCAGGCCGTCCCAGCCGCTCTTCCGCATCCAGCAACTCGGCCAGTGTAGGACCCTTGAATTCCCTTGGGTGCAGCGCGCTTGTCGCCACGCTGCGCGACTCAGGAGCTCGAATCTCACCATCTGTGGCTACCCCGAGCTCTGTCCCCTCAGGACCGGCTTCCAAGGCCAACAGCCGCTGCTCGATCAGCCGACGCTGCACACCGTAGTATTTCCGCACTCCGTCCAGCGACATCTTCAATCCCTTGAGGCCAGTTCGACGGTCCTCATTCATCTCCTTGACCCGGCCCTGCATCTTATCCAGTCGGGCCTCCAGCTTGTTCAATCCCCTGAGGGCTTTACGGAGTTCCTCCTTCAATTCCTTGAGCTGTGCCTCCAGCTTGTCGCTGCGCTCCCTCTGCCGGTCGGCTGCGGAGCCGATCCCGTGCTGAAGCGCCCTTTGCAAGCTGTCGCGTACTCGGCGGGTCAGCTGGTCCGACTGCACGCTGGATGTCACCGTCCTGGGGTCGATCTCCAGCACCCGCGCCGTACCGCTAATACCCCGCAACCGCACAAGCTCTAGGAGCAGCGACATGAGCCGCAGGTGGTGCAGGTCCCTGACGGCGCCGCTAATGTCAATCGCCAGGGTCTATAGGCCAGTCGTCGCCAGGGTCATTGAGCCACCCTGTGGGCCTGTAGATGGACTATTATCACCGTTAGGTTTGAGGGTCAACCACCTCCTTTCGATCGAGCAGCGCCCTGTGTGGTGACAAGCGCTCGCGGTAGCTGGCGCCTTCTATGACGATCTGGTAGCTGGCGTTGGCGAGCCGGTCGAGGGCGCTGTTTCCCAGGATGGAGTCGTCGAAGAGTCCGAGCCACTCGTCGACCGCCCTGTTGGAGGTGATGACGAAGCTGGCGGTACGATGCCTGGCGATGACCAGCTCGTAGAGGTCTATGGACTGCTGTTGGGTCATCCTGTGGAGACCGAGGTCGTCGAGGATGAGCAGGTCCGGGGCGAGGAAGGAGCGGAAGGTCTTGTCCGTGGAGTGGTCCACCCTGGCCTGAGCCATGGCCCTGAAGAAGTCGTCGGCATGTACGAAGCGGACGGAGTGCCCGGCTCTGACGGCAGCATATCCGAGGGCCTGAGCGATGAAGCTCTTGCCCACGCCGACCGGTCCGACGAGCAGGACGTGCTCGTTGCGCGCCAGGAACTGGAGGGAGAAGGCGGCGTCGAGGAGTCGTCGGTCGAGTGTGATGGATGCGGACCAGTCGAAGTCTTCGAGGCGGCAGGTCTGCTCGAAGCCGGCCCTCTGTAGGCGGAGCTCGAGCCGCCTGTGGTCTCTGCGGTTGATCTCATCGGTCAGTATGATCTGCAGGAAGGATGCGTAGTCGAGCTGCTCCCTGCGTGCGAGAGCGACCCTCTCCGGCAGGGTGTTGAGCACGGCGCCGAGCTTGAGGCGCTTGAGCAGCGGGGTGAGTTCAGTCGTGGTGGTCATGGGCGTTCTCCTTGTGCTGATTGAGCGGTGCGGCCGTTGGCACGAGCGAAGACGGCGCCCGGCCTGGCGAATCGACCTGGGGGCATCGGTGGAGGCTCCGGCTGCGTGGCCTCCTGCTCCAGGGCCTCAACGAGTATGCGCTCGAGACGGCGCACGTCGATCAGGTCTACGGAGAGAGCCCTCCGGCATGCGGCATCGAGACGCTCAGGGGAGTAGCGTTCTCCCAGCCGTATGAGCTTGTGTCCCTGTCTGAGCTTGGCCCAGGGCAGCGGACCGTCGAAGAGACGCTCGGCATAGGCTGCCACGGCCGGTCCCTGTGACGCCGCGCTGCGCTTGATCTGCTCCGGCGCTCTGAGGGTGTAGGCGCTCAGCTCTGCCGGGTAGTCGTCGGGGTCGGTGGATCTGCCGCCGCGATCCTGGCGCGGGTGGACCTTGATCAGTCTTCCCCGGTGGTAGATGCGCACCAGCTTGCTGCCGAGCCTCACCTCCACTTTCTGCCCGGGCGGGCATGTCGCAGAGGGCACCGAGTAGAGAGCGTACTGGCAGGCTATGTGATGGTCGGGATGCACCTTGGCCGTGCGCCAGTCGGTCATCTCGTAGGGCTCTGCGTCCCACTCTCCGAGCGCGTGGCGCTCCTCATCCCGAAAGACGACCAGGGGCTGCTTGCGGGTGGTGCCGTGCACCCTCTGTCCGGCCACCTCCAGGCACCATCGCCTGGCAGCAGACCTCATGTCCGACAGACCCCTGAACTCCCCGCCCTTGAAGAACCGCTCCCGCACGTAGGGCACTCCACGCTCCACGCGCGGCTTGTCCCGGGGATGGCGCACCCGCGCCGGGTCTGAGATGAAGCCGCGGTGCTGGGAGTACTCCAGGAAGCCGCGCGTTAGACGGGGATGGAGCGGATCGACACCAGCCACTGCTGCGGGGAAGTTGTCGATCACCAGGTACTTGGGAACGCCCTCGAAGAAGGCCCAAGCAGCCTCCAACCCCTCGATCACATCGACGAGCTTCTGGCTGAACGTCGGCCAGACGAAGCTGTGCCGCGAGTAGGTCAGAACGATGATCAGCGCCCAGACCGCACGGCGGCGACCGGTCTCCGGGTCCTCTATCAAACCCAGCCGACCGAAGTCCATCTCCGCCACCTCGCCGGGCGCGCTCTCCCCCATCCGGACCGTCGCCGGACTTCGCCTCTGCCAGCCCCGTCGCTGGATGAACCGCCTCAACGACGTGTACGAGACCCGGCAGCCCCGGCCCGCAAGCAGCTCATGGATACGGGTCACCTGCAGGCGGTCGGCGGTGAGCCACTCGTAGACCTGGTCCGCCCAGGGGGCGAGGACCTCCTCGGTCGGTATCTCCACCTTCCGAGGGCCCGCAAGACTCAGCCCTGCCAGGCGGGCCAGCTGCTCCTCACTCGGAGCAGGACCGTCCCGGGCCAGCCCCGCCTCCACGACCGCCTCGATGTACCTGCGCACTGTCGCTCGCGACAGCCCCGTACCAGTTGATATACCTCGCTGGCTGATGCCGGACTGCCAGCGCCGCACCACTTCTGCTATCTCCACTCTCGACACCTCCCTGTACGCCATTGCTGCTCCTTACATCCAAGATGCAGCAATGGTCGCCAATCCGGCGCACAGGGTGGTCAATCACCTGGCGAAGTGGTCTATAGTTCCTGGCGTTTGACAGCTAATCTTGATGTCTCGCCTTTTCTGCTTCATCTGATTCCCCTCTCTGTGTAAGCCGTCCACAAGCACGATCTCATTGTCCCGGCATGGCACGAACTCAGCGGCCAGAACTTCGCAGGCCGCCCGGTCCGGCTATTTCCACAGACGTCGGAAGGTCAGCGTGTTCAGAAGCTCCCGCTTCTTCAGCGCCCTCCGCGTGTCGGAGAGCGCTGTCCTCCGCCAGTTGACCTGCCCGTTGCGGTCGAAACCCCGCAACGGAAACGTCGCCGGGGGAAGCGTCAGCCCGTGCTCCTCCAAGAGCGTCAACTCCAACGCCAGGAACCGCTCTTCGGTGCGCAGCCAGGACAGGCTCCTTCCCTCGTCGGGATGAACGGCCTTCAGCTCCCGCCACTGGACGACCAGCGGCCAGACCTCTCCGAACACCTCCGCGTCGTCGTCGTCGGGTTCCAGCGTCACTAGGTCCGGGAACTCCCGCCTGAGCATTGACCCCTTCTTGGACTGCGTGCCGGCGCCGTTCGCCTTCGCCCCGTCCTGCCCACCCCGTCCCGTCTCAAGACCTGCCAGCATTTTCTCCAGCTTGCGATGTTCCTGGGCATGTTCCTCCCGCCCGGCCCGGATTGCGTCCTCCAGCGCCCTGTGCTTGACCCGCATCTCCTTGCCCTGTTCCTCCACCTTGCCCTCCAGCTCTCGCAGGCGGTCCTCCATCTCGTCGTTTCGGTCCCGTTGCTCGGCTGCGGCGGACCCCACGCCATACTGAAGTGCCCTATCCAACGCCGCCCGCATGCGCCTCGACAGCACCCCCTCATCCAGGCCGGTGTCCAGCGTCCTGCGGTCCACCCCCAGGAGCTCGGCCGCTTTGTTGCGGCCGTGGTCCCGCTCCAGCTCTTGCAGCAGTGCCATGAGCCTCAGGTGGTGCATGTCGGCCACCTCCCTGCTGCCTTGGATGACCGGTCTTCTCTGTTTCATTCGGTGACTCCTCTCTGCAATCTGTCCATAAGCGTGCTTCTCTTTGACGAAGCAAGACCTCGCCGGGATGGCCATGGCCCACAACACCTGTAGGAGGCTTTCTCGCCACAGCCGCTTGCACGGCTACCGCACCTAGCGTCGCCGCCAGCCAATCTCCCGTCCGGTTTGCTCCCGCTCTGGTGCCGGCTCCTCAGCGGGCTCATTCTGTTGCCCCACACCCTCCGTAACCTCACTCACATGGATCGCAGCGTCGGCGTCGGCCTCTGCCTTCGGTTCCTTCGTCTGTGGCCGTGGCTGCGCCTCCTCCAACGCCTCCACCCGCAGGGCAAGTCGGTCGATAAGCCTGTAGATTTCGTCCACAGACTCGACGAGACCACCGACCTGCGCCTCAATCCGGTCCAGCGGCATGACCTCCTGCGCCACGGGGTCATCGAGGTTGGCCAGGAGCGTCTGGACTGCGTGCGTCATCCTGCCCGTCAGCCGCTCCCGGCGTAGCGCCAGGGCCACCGTCTTCCTGTTCACCCCCAGGATCTCCGCCGTCCGCCGCTGCCCCTCCTGCTTTACCAGCCACTCCACAGCCCACTTGAAGTCCCGCCGCTCGGCCCTCGCCTCAGCCTCCCGTCTGCCGTTCTTCTCCTCCATAGTGCTCGCCATCGGATACCTCCAATAGGGGGTGGCCCAGTCTTGTAACGAGGGTCTCGTTTTCGCCGGACTGGGGCCTTAACTCGAAGTGTTCACAGAAACCGTCCAATGTACCCCGAAACCATGCTGCTTCCCTAGGTAGTGTTGACATTTCAATTTAGCCATATGAGAGCGCCGACAAAGTGGAGGAATCCGAGGAACCTATCTGCCAGCTTGTCGAATCGGGAGAAGATGTGGCGGTAGTGCTTGATCTTGCCTATGAAACACTCGACGAGATGCCGCTCTCGGTACAGATACTCATCGTATGAGGGTAGCTCCCTGCGGTTCGAGCGAGGCGGGATCACCGGGGTAGCCCCGTTGCCGATGATCGACTCACGAAACTGGCGGGAGTCATATGCGCGGTCTGCAATCACATACTCACTCTCGATACCGGATATGAGCGCCTCGGCCTGAGTGACATCGTGCACCTGCCCTGCGGTCAGCGTAAACCTCAAGGGATTGCCGAGGCCATCGACAACCACGTGGATCTTTGTAGTGAACCCGCCTCGGCTTCGACCGAGGGCTTGAGATACTTGACCACCGTTTTTTTGGGCGCGCCCGCAGCGGAATGGTGGGCCCTGACTATGGTGCTGTCGATGATCAGGTACTCCATGTCAGGGTCATCGACGAGATGCTGATGCATTCGCTCCCATACTCCGCTCTGACACCATCGGGCAAACCGCTTGTAGACGCTGTTCCATTTTCCATACTCGGAAGGGAGTAGCCTCCATTGCGCGCCAGACCTGCTCATCCACATGATTGCCTCGATGAACCGCTTGCAGTCGGCCTCCTGTCCGACATACAAGCCCGGCTGCCTACGAAGGAACTCCAACACCCGTGACCATTGTCCTGAAGATAGTTTAATTGCTGACATATACCCAGTATAATGCAAATGTCAACACTGCCTAGTTAAATGGCCCAGAATGTCCGTTTCTACCCAAAGTCTCTTTTCCCTGTACAGCCCCTTGACTGCAATTAGCCTCTGGACCGATGGGCCAACCTGGGCCACCTGTGGAGCAATCGCATCCCCTGAAAGTGCTCGATTTGGGATTCATGCCTTCGCCCTGGACGGCTTATCCCCTTCAGATATCGCCGCTGGGCGGTGTCCAGACCGGAGGCGCATGCCTGCCGCTGCTCCGCCTCCAATCACAGCACAACGAAGGCCGCCTGCAAATCCCTTGGAAGGGGCGACATTTGTGTACCCCCGTTCAGGCAGTTTCCCACCGAGCTGCGGCCGTTCACACTTGAATCGAGCGGCCCGGGTCCCCGCTGGCGGTCTCGCCGCGAACAGGCCGAGCGAAACCGAGCTCATGGTTGCGAAGATGCCGCCGGCGCCTGTGCCCCCGACCATGCCAGCGGGCCGAGGCGCCGACCGTCAAACGCTCTGGGCAAAGGCAGCTGCAACTGGACGATATGAAAGATATGAAGACGGAACTCACCAGCCAGGGAGAGGCAATGCACGACCGGAAGGGGCTCTCTTCCAGATGCCCGGCACGCCGACCACTGTTGACGGGCGTCAGCCTGATGCGGTCAGACTCGTTTCACAAGCGGCATCAGTGGCCGCTGACGCGTTCATCGATCAGCCAACAGGCCCCGAACCTGACAGTCCAGCGGGTCGCGCCCCTTCTCCTGCGACACGTCCCTGCTGTCCTCGATGCCGTGTTAGGTCGTTTTCTTCGACTTTCATCCTTCCCAAACCTCCGTCTGAACCTCCGGTCGGCTGAGGTCCGGCTGTTCCCCCGGTCTTCGGCCAGGTTTTTGGGGCACGTCATGCACCCCCACTTCAAGCGCCATTTTCGGGGCCTAATGTCATTGGGACGCCGCTCCCACGGACCCGCCGATGTCATGCCCCACGTTTGGCGATGTCATTGCGGTCCGGAACGCACCCTTTCTAAAAGTGTTCACTGGTTACGTCCTGTAGGGGGGCGATTTACCCCTGTTCCAGCTACGAAATCACGACTCTGGCCGCTCTGCTACAAAACTCAAACTCCTGTACACCCCCAATACTGCACGAAAGGGGCCGAAAAAAAGAGGGCCTATAGCCCCCCGCATCCCTGCGCAGAGCCACGGGGGAACGGCCCGTAACGCCCCGCATCCTTGCGCAGAGCTATGAGGGGTCTTTTTTCCCGTTTGATTTGTTCACACTTTTTTGCGACTGCCGCGGTCCGGTGAATCGCGGCGAACGGAAGAGAGGTGAACGAGTTGGCGCTGAAATCGAAACCCCGGTCCGCAAGGCGGCTTCTGCCCCTTGTTTCCGCGCTGGTCCTGGCGGCGCTTCTGGCAATCCCGTCCAGCGGGGTCGCCCTGGCCCAGGAGCCCTTCGGTGGCGGCATCGTCCTGGGGGAGGGCTTCCGGATGATCTTTTTCAATGAGGAGAGCTAAACCACACGGCCCGGGGAGACGCCGCTGAGACCAGACGACATGGAAGATACGAAGACAGGTAACGAACGAGGGAGGCCCGAAGGGGACGCCTCCGAGTTCGGCGTGGTCCGGGTCTTCTCCAAGCCCGCCCCCGACGCCGAGGACAGGTTGCGCCGCCTCTTCATGCTTCTGCTCAGGCCCTCAGCCGGCGACGGGCAGGCTGCGCCCGAGAAGGAGTCGCCCCTGGACGACCGGCACAACAGCGATCACCCGGAGGCGGAAGCCTGATGCGGCCCGAACCGTCCCCCAACCGTCATCAGCTGTCACTGAGGCGTTCCGCTCTTAGAGCCTATCCGATAACCTTAATTGTTCTTGGTGAGTATCCGAGACTTTGCATAAACTTTCTCCATTCTACTTGAGTGGAGGAAAGACATGTCGGAGATCGATCATGGAGGCGTAGGCGCTGATTGGCGGATTCCCGATGCTCTGTGGGAGAGGATTGAGCCGATATTGCCTGCGGAGACGGCGGGTCCGAAGGGCGGGAGGCCGTGGAAACCTGCCCGCCAGTGTATGGATGGGATCTTCTACTTGCTGCGGACCGGCTGCCAGTGGAAAGCGTTGCCTCGGACGTTCGGTGCTCCGAGCACTGTGCATGACAGGTTCCAGCGTTGGCGAGTCGCCGGAGTCTTCGAGGAGTTGTGGGAGCGGGGGTTGTCTGAATACGATGAGGTGCAAGGGATAGATTGGCAGTGGCAGGCAATGGATGGAGCCATGACAAAGGCTCCGCTCGGGGGGTAAGGGCACTGGCCCGAACCCTACAGACCGGGGTAAGAAGGGTACCAAACGCAGCCTGTTGACTGAGGGGAACGGTATTCCCATAGGGGTGAGTGTGGATGGAGCCAACCGCCACGACATGAAGATGGTTGAGGCGACATTGGAATCTATAGTGGCACAACGTCCGGTTCCCCGGCCTGCACAACCTCAGCGGCTGTGTATGGACAAGGGCTATGACTTTGCTGAAGTCGAGCAGTTGGTGGCTCGGTACGGATACACAGCGCACATCCGCAGCCGAGGCCAGGAGCGGAAGGAACAACAGACCCTTCCAGGTTACCGCGCCCGCCGTTGGGTGGTCGAGCGCAGCCATAGCTGGCTGAATCGATTCAGACGCCTGCTCATCCGTTGGGAGAAGCGTTTGGACAACTATCTGGCTATGCTGCACTTTGCTTGTGCCTGGATAACATTTCGCGCTGCTGGAGTTGTCGGATAGGCTCTTAGTCACGACGCCCCGTACCGGGCCGTCTACGGAGACGTGTCGAAGATCATCGACGCGGCCAGGGACTCTGCCGCCCGCTCGGTGAACTCCGCCATGACCGCCGCGTACTGGTTGATTGGACATCGCATAGTCGAGTTCGAGCAATCGGGTGAAGAGCGGGCCGAGTACGGGACGGCGCTCATCGAGAGTCTGGCGGAGGACCTGACGCGACGGTTCGGACGCGGGTTTTCCCGTCCGAACCTCCAGAACATGCGCCTGTTCTATCTCGCACATCCCCCCGACCGAATTCGCCAGACAGTGTCTGGCAATTCTGAAGCCACCTCCGTCGAAGTAGGTTTCGACGACCTTCTGACTGCCTTTCCGCTGCCCTGGTCGGCCTACGTGCGGCTGCTTTCGGTCAGGAACGAGAGCGCCCGCGAGTTCTACGAGACCGAGGCGCTGCGGGGTGGTTGGTCGGTCCGCCAGCTCGACCGGCAGATTGGCTCTCAGTACTACGCGCGCACGGCTCTGTCCAAGAACAAGGCCGCCATGCTCACGTCGGGACGGAAGCCAAAGGCCGAAGACATCGTGCTGCCCCAGGAGGAGATCAAGGACCCCTTCGTTTTGGAGTTCCTCGACCTCAAGGACGAGTACTCCGAGAGCGACCTCGAAGACGGGCTCATCCACCATCTGGAGACCTTCCTCATGGAGTTGGGTGGGGACTTCTGCTTCATGGGCAGGCAGAGGCGGCTGCGCATCGGCAACAGGTGGTACCGGGTTGACCTGCTCTTCTATCACCGGGGCTTGCGGTGTCTCGTGGTGATCGACCTGAAGATCGGGGCGTTCACCCACGCCGACGCCGGACAGATGCACCTCTACCTGAACTACGCGCGGGAGCACTGGGTCCGAGAGGGCGAGAACCCGCCCGTCGGCCTGATCCTGTGCTCCGAGAAGGACGAGGCACTCGCACGGTACGCCCTTGAGGGCTTGCCGAACAACGTGATGGCTGGAGAGTACCGGATCACCTTGCCCGACGAGACGGTCCTAGCGGGTGAGCTCGACCGGACGAGGCAGGCGATGGCGCGGCGCGGCTCGATTGCGTCGGAGGATATAATGGCCCCCGATACCGCCAACGAGGAGCAGCCCGGTGAATAGACGCGAAGGAGAGACGATCCGGCGCATTCGGGATGCCGTAGCCCGAGGACTCGTTGAGGAGCCGTTCACCCCGCGAGACGTGAACGACACACTGGGCATCCACTGGGCAGGAACGTTCCTCCCCAAGCATCGGGTCGGCAACCCTGGTGGCTACACGGAGCTTTTTGTGCAGATAAGCGGTCGCCCCGCCCTGTACCGCCTGGCGTCAAGATAGGACACTACCCAGCGCCGCCGCGCAACCGCCCTTTGACGCCCTCCTGTCCAGCGCGGTAAAATGAGGGTAGCAAGAAGTTGACCCGGCGGTGCTGCTAACACCCCGGGCCGTGGCGCCACCTGCGGACACAGGTGATGCGAATAGATTGTGCTACTCGCAGACCCGCTCCCGACAGGAGGCGGGTCTTCTTCATTTCAGGGAACGCGATAGGAGGCAGGCATGGCGACGAGGACCACCGATAGGCAGACGGGAACGAAACGGGCGGCCATCTACGCCCGCGTCTCGGACAAGAGCCAGGACACCGAGGATAAGACCTCCATCTCCGAGCAGATATCCGACATGGAGGCCCACTGCGAGCGCCGGGGGCTGACCATCACCGCGCGCTACCAGGAGGTGGGCAGAGGATGGTCGAAGAATCGCCCCGAATTCCAGAGGATGCTGGCAGACGCCAGACGTGGCCGCTTCGACACCATCGTCTGCTGGAAGTCCGACCGGCTTAGCCGGGGCATGTACCCTGCCGCCGCCCTCATGGAGGTGGTCGAGGCGTACCAGATAGAGCTCGAAGCCGTCTTGGACGCCATCGACTTGAAGACCTTCGGCCTTATGGCGGCCATCGGCAAGATAGAGCTGGACAACTTCCGGGAGAGGGCCTCGATGGGCAAGCGGGGCTCGGCCAAGCAGGGCCGAATCCCGGTCAACAACGTTCCCTACGGATACAGGCTCAGCGAGGGACGCAGGCCGGAGATCGTGGAGGCCGAGGCCGAGGTCATCCGCCGTGTATTTCGCATGTACGTCCGCGAAGACATGGGAGCTCCGGCCATCGCCAAGCAGCTGACCGCCGAGGGCGTCCCCACGCCCAGGGCCGTCGGGCGATGGTACGGCCGCACCGTTACCCGAATACTGGGACTTGAAGCCTATAAGGGCACCTGGTGGTTCGGCAAGCGCCGCCACGTCGCGACCGAGAACGGGACGAGGAGGTACGACCGTCCTGAGGACGAGTGGGTCGGGGTGCCCTTCCCGCCGGTGGTGGACGAGGAGATCTGGGACCTGGCTCAGGAGGCCAAGAAACGTCGTCTGAGCCAATCGGGCCGCAACAGCAAGATATTCTATCTCCTCCAGCATCTGGTCAGGTGTGCCGAGTGTGGGTACCTCATGGGCTGCCGGGCCAACAGACGCCAGACCGCCAAGCGCGACGGCAAGGTCTACCGGTACGAGCTCGACCCTCCACGCCGATACTACAGGTGCTACGGGATGGAGAACGAGGGCGTGAAGTGCCGGGAGCGCCCCCACATCAGGGCGGAGCGGCTTGAGGCGCTGGTGTGGGGCGAGGTCAAGAAGGTGCTGGAGAACCCGGGCGTTATCGTCGCCGGCATCGAGGCCATGGACTCCCGGGCGGACAACGGCGGGTTGGACGAGGACATCGCCATTGCGGAGCGGGAGTTGCAAAAGGTCCAGATGGAGGAGGACCGGGCTATCAGGCTCTACGTGTCGGGGAAGATCACCGAAAAGCAGCTCGACCGCCAGCGCAAGTTCATCACCGAGCGTCTGGAGACGCTCCGGATGAAGCTGGACGACTACCGGGCTAGGGAGATGGCCGAAGCGGAGAAGCGGGAGCTGGGCGAGCACATCGTCGACTGGGCGAACCGGGTTCGCGGCAGGCTGGACGACCTGGGCGACGAGGAGCGCAGGGAGGTGCTGCGGCTCCTTCTGGACGGGGCTACCATCGACCAGAGCAACAACGTCGATCTAACCCTGGCCATCCCTACCGAGGATGTCGTGTCGATTGCAGGACAAAGACCTCCTCCATCGTCTCGGCCTCGTCCTCCTCCTCCTCGCCGCTCACGATCCCCCGATCGTGGTCGAGGACAAGCTTGCGGGCCAGGGCCATCATCATGTCGTCGCCGTCGTCCCCGTAGGCGGCCAGCCCGTCCTCCGGCAGCTCGCCCTCGACGGCCAGGGAGCTCTGCATCTTCTTCGCCACCAGCTTCAGCGCGTCGGCCTGCAGCGTGTTCCGGTAGCTCATGAACACGACCTTCACCGGGCGGGTCTGCCCGATGCGCCACGACCGCCGCGACGCCTGCCGGACGACGTAGACGCTGTAATCCGTCTCGTCCCAGACGATAGTCGGGAAGTCGATGAGGTCGAGGCCGGTCTGCACCAGCCGCGGGTGGCAGATCATCACGTCGATGCCCTGCTTCACCTTGTCGGCGACCCACGCCTCCCTCCGGTTCGGGGCCACCGCGTCGGCCTTCATCACCGCCACCCGGAACCCGTGCCGGGTGAGGATGTCGTCCATCCGCCCGGTGATGTCCCTGGTCCCGGTATGGGTGACGTAGACCAGCACCCGCCTTCCCTCCAGCCGCTCGGCGGCCACCAGGTCGACGAGCGCCTTCTCCTTGGGGTAGAGCTTCCCCTCGGACAGGGGCGGCACCTGGACGATGACGTCGCCCGTCCTGGGGTCGAAGACCGTCTCCCCCCTGGTGCAGCCGTCCGGGTAGGCCAATAGGGTCTGGAGGTAGGTCGCCAGCAGCCGTTTGGAGCCGCTCTTGAGGGCGGCCGCCAGCTCTTTCTTCAGCTCCTCGAACACGGTGTTGTAGGCGCTGCGCTGGGAGTACCCGGTCGCGTCCTCCTCCGAGTCCATAGAGGACACGAGGATCTTCTCCTCGTAGTCCGGCAGCCCGGAGGCGACGTCCGCGAGGCGCAGGAACACCGTGTTCCCGATGATGTGGAACAACGCGCTGGGCACGAGGCCCGGCCGCTCCCGTACCACCTTGCGGTACTTGCGCCGCCTGCTGTTGCGCCCGTCCTCCACCGCGTCGTCGTCCGGCTTGCCGACGGTGACCTCCTCGAAGCCGTACCGCTGTATCCAGCGGTGCTCGTCCGAGCGCCCGAACTCCGTCCTGATCTCAGGCGAGAACCGATAGAGCAGGTGGAAGATGGTCGAGGAGTAGCCGCCGAGGAGGGTCCCGGTCAGGCTGAGGGACTTGCCGCACACGTCGGCGAGGATGCCGGCGGCGATGCCCTGGGCGCTCCCTCGCCCCTTGAACTCATGCACCTCGTCGCCGATGAGCAGGTCGAAGAAGCCCTTCATCCTGTGCTTGATGTAGTCGGCCAGCGGGTAGCGGGCGGGGCCGGACCTGTCGGCCTGCCAGAGGGGGGAACCGCAGTCGGCGCAGGTGTGCTTGCGGCGGTTCAGGTCGGCGTCCGTCAGGGGCACGCCGTCCTTGTCCACCACCTGCGCGGTGCAGTCGGGGCAGCAGGGGATGCGGAAGGGCTCCCCCGTCTCCTCCTCCCGCAGGAGCCTTCCCTTCGAGACGGCCCACCGCTCGATGACGGCGGGCATCCAGCGGTAGGACAGCTTGGCCTTCTCCCGGCTCATCACCGCGAAGAGGGGGCCGGAGCCGACGGAGAGGCGGAGCCGCTCCAGGTCGGTGATGGACTCGACGATGGCGGCGCGGACGCCGGGCACCGTCATCTCCACCTCCCGCTTCCACTTGGGGACCAAGTGGGGCGGGCAGATGATGAGCACCCGCTCGAAGCCCACCATGTATGCGGCCGCCGCGCCGAGTAAGGTAGGCCGCCGGCGAGTTACCCCGCGTTAGCGGGGCACTTTTCCGTCGGCCCCCTTCCGAACCGGACGTGCGGCTTTCACCGCATCCGGCTCTCCAGTGTCATTGTGGGTAGTGTCAGTAAAAGCAAGTACCGCGCCGGGTGGCGCGGTACGTTGTGGTTATGGGTCGTTAGGCAGCTAGGAACAACTGAGGACTTCCAGCACGGCGTCGTCAAACGCCTCAATCGCCCTGCCGAGTGTTGTGTAAGCTTCCTGCATCTCCGGGCCTTTGCGGTACTCGTTCCAAGCCTCTTCGTCCTCATACGACAGAGAACGATGTTCCTTTGCGAACCTCACTATCAGTTTCTTAATCGCCACACTGGCCTCTAAGGAATCTCGAAGTTCCGCCGGGGGCTCGTTATTCTCAAGGAAGTCGATGACCTTCTGCACCCGGTCTGCCTTCTCGCCCCAGGTGGCTACCTCCTGTTCGGCGGCAACGAGAGCGCAAGCTGCCTCCATGTACTCCCGCGTCTCTCTGCTGATCCCTGTGCTCTCACCGACCTCCGCAGCCTCCGTAGGTTCGGGCGTCGGAGTGGACGCCGGGGGCGATGTTGCGGTTGAGGGGCTGCCAGTTGTGGCACCAGGGGTGCTGGTGCTGGACGAGCCGCCACAGGCGGTCAGGGCCAGGGTTAGCGCAGCCAAGCCAAGCAGCAGGACGAGGATGGGCCATTGACGGCCCTGGGCCTGCTGCGGGGAGCGTTGCCTATTCGTATGCTCAAATTCAGAAGTCATGCGCCATCCTCCCTGTGCAGGGGTTAACTGGTATTTTACCAGAGTACGGCGGAAATGTCAGTTACCAGAGCGTGAACTCTGGTGGGACTAACGGTATCCGTATCGTGACTATGTGCCTGCTGGGGAGAGCGTTGCTGGGGCCTCAGTCGTCTGAGTCGTGACACTACCTACTGTTGCTTGCGCGGATTACTTGCGCCCGTGGTGGATGTCCATGTGATACGTCCGGCAGACCACGAGGGTCTTGCGCCGCCGCGCCGCCATGATTTGTACCCACCTGGGCTTTTCCCGTTGGCCTTTCACGTTCAGGTCGCGAAGTGCGCGGATGTGGTGAACTTCTACGTCCACTGCCGACCCGCACATCTCGCACTCGTCCGCTTCGAGCCGTTTGATAAGCTCGTTGCGGCCGCTCCTGTACCGTTGGGGCTGTTGGTCTACGAGGATGGCCTGCCGTTGCCGTTTCAGGGGGATGCCACCGAAATATGCCACGCGAGGTGGCTTGCCGTTGTCCCGTTGCCTGACGACCTTGAGACAGACGCGCGGCCCGTGCTCGGTTTCCACGACGCTCTTGTACTGGCGTCGCATCTTCCGTGCGGTGGACTTGTGCTTTGCCGCAAGGGTCCGTGTCAACGACATCTCCATGACCGATTGCAGTCGCCCGAAATGGGCGACGTTGGAGGCCAGGAGGTAGTAGTTGACGACGCCCCGGAACTCCGACTGGTACTGTGCCACGATTCCGAAATCTTCATCGTGGAGTAGGTAACTGCGGTGTGCCGGTTTGCCTTTGCGCATGTAGGCTTGGCAGTGTTGTTCGATGACTTTGGCGGGGACCCGCAATCCAATTTGGCCGTTGACCCTGCGCCGACCGTTGCGGTCAAACTGGTCGTTGGCCTGTTGGTTCACGAGTTCGTAGCCGAGGAACCGCGCCGCCTGGCTGGTGGCGTGGGTTATGAGAGTTTTCTCCCTGGATAGCTCCAGCTTGAGCGAGTCGCGCAGGAATGTCTCCAAGGACTCTTTCACCTGTTGGGCTTCGACCTTTGGCCCGATGAAACCCAGCACGAAGTCGTCCGCGTAGCGCACGTACCGTAACCGGCGGTAGCCGGGGTCGTAGGGGTCGCGTGACGGCAGTTGTTGCATTTGCTTGCGCAGTTGCAGTGCCTCGGCGTGGTTCCCCCGCTTCCTCTGGCGGGCCGCTTGGTTCAGCAAACGTGTGTACTCGCGGTTGTCTCTCCGGTCTGAGCCACGGGTGTGGGCTGGTATCAGCACGTTCTCGACAAACTTGTCCAACCGGTCTAGGTAGATGTTGGCGAGGAGTGGGCTGACGATGCCGCCTTGCGGTGTCCCGCTCAGCGTGCGGCCAAACTGCCAATCCTCAACGTAGCCCGCTTTCAGTAGGTACTTGAGCAGGCGTAGCAAGCGGTTGTCGTGGAGCTTCTCTCCGAGCACCGACAACAGGACATCGTGGTCGATGTTGTCGAAGCACCCTTTGATGTCTCCCTCGACGAACCAGCGGACACCGGTCCAGTGGGTGGTCACGTTGCTCAAGGCGGTGTGGCACCCCCGGTCGGGCCGAAAGCCGTGGGAGCGGTCGGAAAACTGCGGCTCGTAGTAGGCTTCCAGAATCATCCGGATGACCTCTTGCAACAGCTTGTCCGGCCCAGTTGGTATGCCCAAGGCGCGGGTCTTGCCGTTAGGCTTGGGAATGTTGACCCGTCGCACCGGCGTCCACCGGAACCGCTCGTAGCGCAAGGCTTCGATGATGCGGTCGATTTTCGCCAGTGACATACCATCCATGGTCTCTGCGGTGACGCCTTTGGTCGTAGCCCCCTGGTTTGAGTAGATACGACCGTAGGCCCGCAGGTAAAGGTTCCGGTTGTACAGCAGCCGATAGATGTTCTCCAGCGGCAATCCTCGTTCTCCGCGTTCGCGTATGACGTTCAGTACAGTTTCGGCGTTTTGCATTCTGCATACCTCTCTGTGTTTGTTCGTCGTTGACACCTGTCCTCCTTCGCCATGTGCCGGGCTTTCCCCGGCTCGGACTACTATGAGGACTCCGTGACCATAGGGGTCTCCCCCCGTAGGCCATCCCGCGTTCCGTTGACATAGGACGTTCTAGCGCGACTGTAGGTGCCCCGTTCGTTCCCTTGAATTGACCGCATCGGTCATCGTCCACTCATCGGAGTTGCATTGGTACCTTCATCGTACCGAGGCAATGAGTGGCGCCGGGTTACAAGCGTTCTACCGGCGGGTGGCAAGAACACCAACTGGGAACTGGGGTTCAGGCAGTCTAGCTTTCACCGTATCGCGCGGGCCTTGCGGAACCAGTCCTACAACGCTTTGGGACTGTAGCCGCTTTACCGACATGCTGTTGTCCCCCTAGGCTTTCGCTTCGAGGTAGGTCGGTTGGCCCAAGAACTTTCTCCGAGTTCTTCCTAGCTGAGCTAGGTATCCTATGCCGCGTAACGCGGCGCACTGAAGGTCTTGCCGGTGCCCATCTCGCCGACGACCGTGGTGCCCCGGTGGGCCTTGAGGGAGAGGGCCGCGCCCCTGATGGCGTCGGCCTGTGCCCCCAGGGGCTTGCGGAGCAGCCTGGGGAGCGTGCCGCCGTTCTCCGAGGGCCGGTAGAGGGGCGGGTAGGACTCCACCACCCTCTTGGCGATGGCGTCCTTGAACGTGTCGATGAAATCTCCGAGGTTCATGTCGTGTCGTCCTCCTTTTCCGTGGTGGGCCGGAGGACGACGCCGGGACCCGAGGCGCACCACGCCCCCGGAGGGGACGTTTCGGAGCGACGGGTCCCTGGAAACGTCCCCAGGCGTTCGTTGAACGTGCGAAACCCGCGCAGTTGGCGGGTCTCGTGAGTGCGGCTCTGCGTGAGCCGTCTATGCGGCTTTCAGGGCGGCCCTGTACTCGTCGTAGCAGCGTCCCTTCAGGTGGTATGCCTTCACCGGGGAACTGACGGCCCGCCCGCCGATGATGTCCACCGAGGCGGTCTGCATGGCCGGTTCGCCGGGGGCGATGGGCTGCCCGCACCGGCAGCAGGCTTCCAGCGTCATGGTCGTCTGCATCTTCAACCTTCCTTTCCTTATATGAGCGTGTAGTCCGTTGCGTCCAAACGAAGCGAGGCCCCGCCGGTCTCCCGTAGGGGATGAACGGGGCCTCGTGGGTAGAGCTCCGGGTGAGTCATCCGGGCTAGGCGGCGATGTCCTCGATGCGTCCGTCGTCCAGGTCGAGGGCCACCACGGTCGTCGTCAGCTTCTCGCGGTGGACCTCCTTCTCCGGGGCGTCCTCGACCATCTCCATCTCCTTCGAGGTGCGGCCCTTGACCAGGATGCGCCTGTCGTCGCCTTCGAGCACCAGGTTGTCGAGGAAGCCCGCCGCCACCAGCATCGCCATGTGCCCCCGTCTGAGGGGCATCAGCGGCCGGGTGCGGTTGTCCCTGGCGGGCCAGAGGGTGTCGGTGATCTCCGTGCTGGCCCACAGCCCCGACCGGCGGGCCTCAGCCGCCGCAGCGACGGGATCGACGGTCCGGGTGGTGAACAGGACGTCGCCGCTCGGCGTCGTGGCGGGGGTGTACTCCGGGTAGGAGTAGGAGTTGCGCTGGGAGCGCAGGGGCTCCGGCTCGCCCAGCGACCACTCCAGCACCATGCTCTCGGCGGAGGCGTCGGGAACGGGGTCGGCCTTGCGATAGCCGAACAAGACCACCTGGTCGAAGACCTCCCGTTCAGGGTCAGGGAAGGCCCAGCATCGCATCCGCCCGTAGTGGGTGGACAGGTAGCGGGCCGAGACCGCGAGGCGCTGCCGTGGCACGATGAAGACCAGCAGGCCGCTCTCGGCCAGGTAGCGCGTGGTTTGCGTCAAGAAGGCGTGCTCTGTCCGCTTGTCTTCGGAATCAAAGTCATACGGCGGATTCAAGAGCAGCAGGCCGAAGGCCCCGTTTGCTATCGACGTGGCGAACAGGTCCGAGGCCAGGGTGCGGTGGAGCCGCTTCTCGGCCTCCTCCGCCCTGTCGCGGTGCAGCTCCACGCCGTAGGTCTCGATAGGGATGGCGTTGGGCCTGTCCAGGCGCTCGGCCAGCCTCTGTAGGGCGTCCCCGGCCCCGCAGCAGGGGTCGAGGATGCGGATGGTCTCCCGGCCCCGGTGGTAGTAGCCGGTGGGGGTGTGAATCAACTCGGCGACCAGGTCCACCACCCGGTCGGGAGTGGGGTAGTAGCCCCCTTTGGCTTGTGCAGCAAGTCTCATGTCGTCTCTCCTTTCTCATGCCGCCTTCAGGCGGCGATTGCCAGGTCCTTGTGGCCGGTCTCGATGCCGACTACCTCTCCGATAGCCAGGTTGCGCTGGAAACACAGGACCTGATGAGTCCCGATGGTCTCCGCGCAGGCCATGCAGAAGGCGGTTATCAGCTCGGCGCGGGCGGCGACGGTCATCCGCCGCACCAGCATCGAGCCGCCCTGGGGCAGGGTGTGGCGGTAGAGCATGACCGTGGGGTCGCGCCGCTCCGCCTCGGTCGCGGGCCGGAAGAAGTGCGGCTGCCCTGAGCTAATCAGGTGCTGGGAGCCGTCGTGCGGGCAGAAGCGGCAGGTGTTCCTGTCCGGTGCGAACCGCCGCCAGGCCCCGGTGTTGCGCTCGATGCGCTTCTTGTTCCTGCGCTTGGCCCTCTTCAGCGTCCTATCCATCGGACGCCTCCCTGGGCAGCGTCAGCCTGCCCGACGCCACCGCGTCGGAGAGGTCTTCCCGCAGCTTCTTGGCCTTTGGGGAGCACCGGTAGGCGGAAACGCCCACCGACTGCAGAGGGACTATCTCTTCCTCGTCGATGCCCCGCTCCCAGAGCCAGTCCGCCCAGGAGCCGTGGAGGGGAAGCGGGCTGCGCTTGTCGAGGAAGCGGTGATGGAGAGCCGGAGCATCCTCCTCCGACTGCGCCAGCAGGAGGAAGGAGTCCTTCTCGTATCCGAACTCCGCGGTCTTGGTGTCGGGTAGGCCGCCGGCGAGTTACTCCGTGTTAGCGGAGCACTTTTCCGTCGGCCCCCCTCCGAACCGGACGTGCCACTTTCGCGGCATCCGGCTCTCCGGTGTCGGTACAGTTGGTAGTGTCGTGGGATGTGTGCCTGTGGCACCGTCCGCTTGCGTGAGGGGCCGTCAGGCTGCGAGCAGCCTGCTAACGAGGGGAGTAAGCGTTGGCGATGTGGGTGTACCCGGTGTCGGTCGCGTTGACATTGGAGTCGATCGTGACGTTCGTGGGGTATCCGAACTCACTGTTGTAGCTCACGGTAACCTGCTCTACCTCGTTGGTGATGGCGTGCTGGATATCGTCGAACAAGCTGTCGATGGTGGGGTAGCTGGGTCCGCCGTCCCACCGCACAGGTGGCTCACCGGACTCTCCGTAGAAACCGGATTCTGCGTAGACGACTGACTCGATATCCCCGTTCGTGACAGTGATCTTGACGGTCTGTCGCGAGCAGTGGAAGCAGATTGCCTTGTACTCATACGTGTAGTCGGGTGAACCGGTCTGCTCCCACAAAGTACGGTGCTTGTCCAATTCGACCTGGGCCCGGGCAAGCACAGCCTCTGGGTCTGCATTCTGGGCCCGGGCAAGCACAGCCTCTGGGTCTGCATTCTGGGCCCGGGCAAGCACAGCCTCTGGGTCTGCATTGTTGCAGGCCAGGACTGCGGTTAGGAGGATTCCGGCAAGGGCCGGAATCACGAGCACGAGTTTAGTGTGCACGCTTTCTGAGCCTCCGATGCTCTTCCGGTATACAGGTCTACTGTGGCCCATTTTACCACGGGCCAATCAGTTGGCGAAACGGCGTTGAGGCGTTTACGGTTGGAACACTACTTATCTGTTGCAACGTTGGTACTCAGGCTGCCTGTACGCTCTGCTTCAGCGGTCGTCCGGCATGGATGTCCGCATGGCATGGCGAACAGACCACGAGCGTCTTGCGACGCCGCGCTGCCATGACCTCCATCCAGGCGGGCGGTTTGGCCCGCCCTTTCCGTCGCAGGTCTTTCAAAGCCCGTACGTGGTGCACCTGAACCTTGACCGTTGAGCCGCAAAGCTCGCAGGTGTCGGCCAACAAGCGCTCGACAAGCTCGGTTCGACCGTTGAGGATTGGAGGTGGTGTGTCAACTAGGGTGGCCCTAGTATCCCGCGCCAGGGAGATGCCTCCCCAATGCGCCACTAGCGGAGCTTGACCTGGACGAACCTCTTCCACCATCAGGACCTTACGAGGGCCCTTGTCAGTCTCGATCGTGGTCCCGTATCGCTTATACACCTGGGCAGCGCTGATTTTCAGCTTGCTGGCAAGCGTCTTGGCGAGGGACAGTCCCATGACCCAGCGTAGGTAGTCGAGAGAAGTCAGATTGAGGGCACGCCGGTAGTAGTTGGCGATGCCCCGGAACTCCGCTTGGTATTGACTCACGATGCTGTAAGGCTTGTCGTGAAGCCGTTCTGCGCGGTGGACTGGTTTGCCACCGCGCATATATGCGGCGCTTTTGGCGCGTACAACGTCCGGTGGGACACGTAGCCCGATGTTGCCGTTGACCGAACGAAGGCCATTGGCGTCGAGCCTAGTGTCGCTCTGTTGGACGGTGACCTCGTAGCCGAGAAACCGTGCTGCCTGGGTTCGACCGTGGGTGACCAAGGTTTTGGCGTCGGATAGCTCCAGCTTGAGATTATCTCGCAGGAACTTGCCTAGCCTGGCCTTGATCTCATCGGCCTCATCCTTTGGCCCCGCGAAGCCGAGCAGGAAGTCGTCGGCGTACCGTATGTACCGCAGGCGTCTGTAGTCCGGGTCGTGGGTGTCGCCGTAGGACAGCGACCGGAGGAGAGGGCGCAAAGACGCCGCTTCCTTTCCACGTCCGGCCTTCCGTAGACGGACCATCCGTTCGTTAATGCTGCGATACTCCGGGTTCCGCCGCCGTTGCCTGCCGCGGTTGTAGTCGGGCAAGAGCACTCCCTCCACGAACCTGTCCAACCGGTCTAAGTAGACGTTGGCGAGTATGGGACTCACCACACCTCCCTGCGGGGTGCCACTGTAGGTGGCGTTGAGCTTCCAGTCCTCAAAGTAGCCAGCCCCGAGGAGATTGGAAACGAGCCGCAGGAAGCGGTTGTCCTGGATATTCTCGCCAAGTATTTCCAGCAACACCTTATGGTCGATGTTGTCGAAGCAACCGGCGATGTCTCCTTCGATGAA
Source organism: Dehalococcoidia bacterium (assembly GCA_965261325.1). GTDB lineage: Bacteria > Chloroflexota > Dehalococcoidia > Lucifugimonadales > CAJWER01. The sequence continues at coordinate 64,251 of CBDHCU010000009.1, read as the reverse complement.
CCATGTAGTGCCTGTCCAGGTGCGGGTTATCTCCGTGAACGCCGTGTGGCATCCACGTCGGGGCCGGAAGCCGTGCGACCGGTCGCTGAACTGCGGTTCGTAATACGCCTCCAATAGGAGACGCATGACTTCTTGCAGAACTTTGTCCGACCACGTTGGGAGTCCGAGTGGCCGCCGCTTCCCGTTGGCTTTTGGGATGTATACGCGGCGGGCCGGAGTCCATCGGTAGCGCTCGAAGCGAAGGGCCTCGATGATCGCGTGGATGTCGTCCATCTTCATCCCGTCTGCGGTCTCCGGTGTTGCGCCTGGGGTGAGCGCGCCGTCGTTCTTGGCGATGCGCCCGTAGGCCATCAGGTACAGGTTCGGGTTCCAGAGTTGGCGGTAAAGGTCGTTCACGGGCAATCCCCGTGTACCTCTGTCGCGAATGATTCCCAGTATGGTTTCGGCGTTGCGCATCTCGCGCACCTCCTGTTCTGAGTTTCGGTTGACACCTGCCTCCCTTCGCCATGTGGACGGCTTTCCCGTCCTCGGACTACTACGGAGGCTCCGTTGCCATAGGACTCGCGTCCCGTAGGCAATCCCGAATTCCGTGTGCTTGGAACGTAATAGCGCAATTTAGGTGCCTCGTTCGTTCTCTAATGCGACCTCATTGGTCGTCGCCCAATCATCGGAGTTACCCAGAAGGTCTACACAATTCCGGGTAGTGATTGGCATCGGGTTACAAGCGTTCTACCGATGGGCAGCCCTAAACACCGCCGAGAACTGAGGTTCAAGCAGTCTAGCTTTCACCATATCGCGCGGGTCTTGCGGAACCGGCCCTACAACGCTTTGGGGCCGTAGCCGCTTTACCGACATGCTGTTGTCCCCCTTGGCTTTCGCCTCAAGGTAGGTCGGTTGACCCAGGGACGTTCTCCGAGTCCCTCCCGATTATTCGGGGATTCCAAGCACCGTTAGACGGCGCACGTAGACGAGTGCGTGCCATCCGCCGGTCGCCGGCAGGCGGGCGATCTTGGTCGTCCAGGTGCCTATCGTCTCGTACGGAATCTGGCACCGCTGGTAGCCGCCGTGAAGCGCCATCCCGTCCGCGCCCCTGATGATGTGGGCAACGTCCGGGGGCTGCTTGAGCAGCGAGGCCCAGATCGCCTTGAGCGCCGTCTGGGAGCCGACCATCGAGACGAACCAGAGGCCCTCGGTCTGCTCGTCGCGGGCGAAGGCGTCGGCGGTGGCCGAGAAACCCCCGGCGGTGATGGTGTAGAGAGCCTGCCCCGCACTGGATGCGGGGTCTTCGGGGTCGATGGTGTGAGTCTGCAACATGGGCAGTCTCCTTTCGTTCCTTGGTGTGGGTGATGCAAGCGCGGGAGGGTGTCCCCCCGCGTGAAGCCCCGGTAGGGGTCGATGCGGTCTTCTCGTGCTAACGGGTGTCCTCTAGGGGACGGTCGTCCAGAAGCTCGCAGTCGTTCACGTGGTAGGCGACCCCGCGAAAGCGGCGCTCCGCCAGGGACTGCCTGGCCTCTTCGAGAGTGTCGCCCTCCAGCGCCCACACGGTGGCCCAGGTCTCCCGACACGTGCTCAGGTGGGCCTCCATGCCCTCCGCAGGGCCGTTGTAGCCGGTGCAGGCGAACGGGGGTCGGGGTCCCTGTCCACCAGGGCCACGAACCCGCCTTCCATCACAAACCCGGCCCCCTGAACCTTCCACTTGATGGGTGCGTCCCGAATGTCTCCGTCTGTCATGTCTTCCTCTCTCATCTCTTGGTTTCCGTGCGGCTTGCGGGGTGGAACCGGTTCTATCCGGCCATCAGCCCCCGTTCCTTGAGGCTGACGTGCCGCTTCCCCCCGATCACGATGTGGTCGAGCAGGTCGATGTCCAGCAGCTCCGCAGCCTGCTTCAGCTTCCGCGTGATCATCACGTCGTCGGGACTGGGGTCGGGGTCGCGCGAAGGGTGGTTGTGGGCCACAATGACGCTGGGGACGGCCTCGATGACGGCCGGCCTGAACACCTCGGCCGTGCGGACAATTGCGGAGCTGATGTTCCCCTGGTAGATGACACGCTGGCCGACCACCTGGCTCTTGGTGTCGATGAGCAGGACACGAAGCTGCTCCTGTGCGAGTTGGGACATCTCCGGCCCCAGCAGGCGCTGAACGTCCTGGGGAGAGTTGATGGAGGGCGGGTCCTCCGGGCCTTCCGGCTTGGTGGCGACCTCGTAGCGTGCCGCCAGCTCTCCCAGCAGGCCCAGGTTGCTCCGCAGCGCCTCCAGCAGCGCGGCGTCCTTGGTGGGGGTCTTCTTCCTAGTCATGTCGGCCTCCTTCGTTGTCGGTTAGAGCACGAAAGCGGGGCCGCCCCTGTAGGTTGGGAGCGGCCCCGTGGTGTTGCGCCCGTCAGCGCGGGCGTCGCTATGCGGTTGTGGGTCACGCGGGCGTCCTGAAGAATCGCTCAGCCCCTGTCGGCCGAGTCCAACGCCTCCTTCATCAATGCCCACGTCTTGGGCGCTGAGCCTCTTGGCGGCAGGGTCTCGCCGATTTCGGAGCGCAATGTCTCCGACAGGCGGTCCCAGACCTTCAGCAGAGCGGCCCACTTCGGACACCGCTTCGCCAGGACTAGGAGTCCGTTCTCACGGGTTTCGGGCGCCACCTCCAGGAGCAGCAGGCACCGGCGCAGGTCGCCTGGGTCGTGAGGCCACGACGCATCGTGTCCGATGGGATGCACGCCGAGGGCTGTCAGGGCTATGGCCTTGGACGAAATGCCGCGCTCCCCCAAGGCCAACCACATGGTTATGCTCATTGTCGTCACCTATCTTTGGTACTGGTTGGAAAACGAGGGCAGGGCCGCCCCGGTAGTGGGGAAGCGGCCCCGTTGTTGTCGCGCCCGGTAAGAGGCGGGCGTCACTATGCGGTTGTGAGATCGGCGGGCTAGAAGGGGGAGGCGTCGTCCGCCTGCCCGTCGCCGGCGTTCCCGTTGCCGTTCCGGGAGTCGAGGAACACGACCTCGGTGCGGTGGCGGCGCTGGCCGTCGTCGCCTTCCCAGGAGTTCTGGACCAGGCGGCCCGCGACGTAGATGCGCTGGCCCGTCCCGACGTACTGGTTCACGGCCTCCGCAGTCGCGCCCCAGACTACGATGTTGTGCCAATCGGTCTCGTTCTCAGCGTCCTTGCGGTAGCGGTCCGTCGCCAACCGCAGCTTGGTGACGGCGGTGCCGCCGGGGGTGTACTGCATCTCCGGGTCGACTCCGACCCTGCCCAAGAGCTCTACCTTGTTGATCGTCCTTGACATTGCGATTCTCCTTGTGTGTGTAGTAGCGCGGTCTTACCGCGCCCGGTTGAATGAAAGCGGGGCCGCTCCCGACAGGGAGAAGACGGCCCCGTCCTGCGCTCCCAACAGGGGAAGCGTCTAGCTGACCCGCACGTACTCCGACTCGCTCTCGGTGACGATCTCGGCCCGGACCTCCGGGTCGAGGGCCTCGTTGAGCCTTCGGTAGTTCACTGAGTACCTGGTCGAGTTGACGAGGGTGACCTTGCGGCCCCCGACCGTCGCCTTGGAGTCACCCTGGCGGCGCATCCACGCCTTCAGGGTGTCCAGGGCGGCGCGCTTGGCCTTCTCAGGCTCCTTGATGGATTCCTGAGCCTCTGCGTAGGCCGCCACCGCGTCCCCCGCCTCGTCGTCGCTCACCTCCTTGTCCTCTATCTCCGTCTCTTCGCTCGTTTCCGCCGCTCCCGGCAGGCAGACCGCCAGGAACGGGCAGCTTCGGCACTGCCAGCTGGTTGCGGAGAAGTCCCGGTCGGGCAGCGCGTCGGGGTCAGGCCCGCTCCGGACGTGGTGAGCGGCAAGCTCACCCAGCCACTCGCAGGCGTCCTGCAAGGCCCGCTCCAGCCGTCCGGCGGGAATCCGCTCCCAGTCCCAGGTGCGAGCCCCCGTGTCCATCGTGGCGATGACCGCGTCCCGCAGATCGCCGAACTCGCCGAGCGAGTAGAAGGCGGCCTGGGCCACCGACGCCGGGTGGCTGCGCTCGGCTCCCAGCGTCTGCCAGCGGCGGAACGCCTCCGGTCCCCGTGTCTTGATCTCGACGACCATTGGATCGCCGTAGGCGGGAGCTTCCGGTTCCTCGTCGAATAGGAACAGCTGCGGCGCAGCCGCTTCGTCCCCCTCTATCGGCATCCGCACCGTGCCGTCCGGGTGTCCCGTGACAAGCAGAGCCTGCCCCGTACCTGATACGGGGTTCGGACCGATGCGCACGGTCACCTGCTGTGGGTCCTGGGGATCGGGGGCGTCCACCTTCCAGCCCGCCCGCTCCATCGCCCGAACCACCACCGGCTCAAGGGCGTTGCCTGCCTCCATCGCCGTCAGCGATTCCTCGCTTGGGGGATTCGTCGGCTGATACCTGGTAGCCGAGTACCAGAGGGCGCGGCGGCAGCCCAGGGCTGACGATGCCCGCACCTCGATGTTGCCGTCGTCGTCGAACCGCGCGGCAGGACGGGAGAAGACCTCCACCCTCTCGGTTGTCTCAGTCGTCATGTCTCTGTGCTCCTTCCTGTAAATGGGAAGCGGGGCCGCCTCCTCTGTGGGAGACAGCCCCGCTCGATTCCGTTGTGCTGGCCGTTCATGCGGCCGCTTTCATCTCAATCGCCGCCTCTTGTGCCGTCTCCGCCTCCCGCTCCTCCCTGGCCCGAAGATGGGCCTTGAGGATGTGGGCTATCCCGTCGCCGAGTCCGAGGATCGCCACGCTCTTGCCGTCCGGCATCGTGTTGAAGAAGGGCTGCATCTCGGCTATCCCCTGGCACTGGTCAATCACCTCTTCGAGGGGCGTGCCGCGCCGCAGGTGGAGGGAGATCAACCGGCAGGCAAGCTCGGTGACCCCGTGCTGGAAGCTGCCGCCCTTCCCCAGCCAGCCGAACACCTCGAAGGGCTCACCGTCCTCGTCCGTCGAGACGGTCACGTAGAGGTTCCCGAACTCCGTTTGCAGCTTGGTGGTCGTACTGGGCAGGGTGCGGGGCCGGGGCCGCGTCGTCGTGGTCATAGCCTGCCCGCCTTTCCTAGGCGGAGCGCGCGCGCCCCGGTGCACTCGACGGCCTCCATCCTCCCGTAGGGCCGCACCATCTCGGCGTCGCCCACGAAGGACTCGGCCTCGATGCGGGTGTCGAACCGCCCGAAGGGGTCCGTGCAGAGTCCGCCGGAGAAGGCGATTGCGTGGTAGTGGATGCCCGGCGGGCAGTCCCGGAGGTACGGGAGCGCCGGGGCGTAGCGGTCGAAGTAGCCCGCGACCTTAAGGGCCATCTCCCTCTCGCGGTCATCGCCCAGGCCGAGCAGCGTCCTGACGATGGGCTCTTCGCAGTCCTCCTCGGCGAAGGTCTGTGTGTACATGGCGTCCCGCAGTTCGGCGGGAAGGGAGTCCCAGCGCTCCCGGCTGAGCTTCAGCCCGCCGTGGCTCGGCGTCCAGACCCGCCAGACGCCCTCGGCAAGCTCCTCGATGTCCCGTGTCCAACCCCAGGGCGTGTAAGTTACGGTCGTCGTGGTCATCGTCGTTGCCTCCTTTTCCTGTAATGAGAGAGCGGGGCCGCCCCAAATGAGAGACGACCCCGCTCGATTCCATGTCCCGATTGACCGGCGGGCTAGGCGGCCTGCGCCTGCTGCATCTGCCGCAGCTTGTTGGCGGCGGCCTCCACCAGCGGCCCGAGGTCGGCGGCCGTCAAGTCGTCGATGCTCTTGCCCGTCCGGTCCACGACGGCGCTCCGCACCTGGTCCTCGTCGAGACCCTGCTCGGCGGCGATCTCGATGAGCCGCCTGCGCAGCTTCTCGGCCTGCGCCTCGGCCCGGTCGTTGGCCTGGTTCCGGCCGGGGTTGCCGTTGGATTGGGCCTGGCCGGAGTTGCCGTTGGCCCCGTATCCAGTGCGGGGCAGGCTCTGAGCAGGGACCCGTTGCGGCTGCGGCGCGTTGCCGGCCTGAGGCTGGTCGCCGTAGAAGCCGTTCCCGAACTGGACGCCGAAGCTGCGGAAGGCCCGCTTCAAGCCGTCGGTCACGGCGCCCTTCATGGCGGTGTCATGGCCGTCCAGGGTGTCCTCGGCCACCGGGTGGACGCCGAGGTCGGTGCGGGGCAGAGCGCCCGCCACGGTGACGCGCACCGGGGCGCTGTATCCGAGCGAGACCTTCACCTCGCCGGTCTGGGTGTCGACCGTCTCGATCCGGCGCAGCGTCACGTCACCGGCCAGCTCGTAGCCCCAACCACCGAATCCGAAGATGCGGTTGGCCTGCTCGATGACGACGTGGCCTTCGAGGTAGTCGTAGCTGCGCCCGGCGCGGCCCTTGCGCTGGGAGGCCAGCGCGGGGTCGAGGGGCTGTCCGAGTGCCTGAGTGACGGCGGGCGAGATCCCGTCCCAGAGCAGAGCCAGCCCCGCACTCGATGCGGGGTCGTGCTCGCTGACGATGGGGGCGTCGGGCTTGTGCCCGTTGCCGTTCCTGGCGGCTACAGCCTGCCCCGTGCTCGACACGGGGGTGGTGTCCTTGTGGACGCCGTTCGCGCTCCCGTTTCCGTTGTTGCTTCCGTTCCTGTTGAACATGTCAATGCTCCTTCCTTGGTGTCGTTCCTGTAGCGAATGACCGATGGGCGGCTCCCCCTATGGGAAGCCGTAGGCGGGCGAAGCCCGTCGCGAATTGGGCATAGGTCCTCCTGGGTGGTGAGAGTGGGGGAGAGTGAGTGGTGGGCGGGAAAGCCCGCTGGGGAGCGGCGGGGAGCCGCTAGCGGGCGGAGCGGGCCGCCAGCGAGAGCAAGCGGAGGAAGACGGACTGTCCGCGGGCGTGGGCCGCAAGCTCGCTCACGTCGCCGACGCCCCGGGGGAGGGTGACGGCGGCGGCCCTGCGTCCCAGCAGGGTCAGAAGCCGCTCCGTCGCCTCCCGGCCCGCGTCGTCGCCGTCGAAGGCGAGGAAGACGCGGGGGCAGCCCCGGAGGGCGGAGGCGACGCGCTCAACGCCCTGGGTGCCCAGGGCGGCGACGGCGGGAAGGCCCCATCCGGTAAGGGAGAGCCAGTCGAAGAGGCCCTCGGCCACAACCGCCCACGGCGGCGCGGGGCCGAGACGCCCAAGCCCAAGCACCGGCTTGGGGCCGGGGAGGGCCTGGAAGCGGGGAGTCCGGTCGGGATTGACGGCCCTCCCGGCGAGCCAGCGGACGAGGCCGCCGGAGGCGTCGGGAACGACGACCATCCCGGCGAACCGCTCCGCGCCCCGCTCCATGAAGAGCCCGGAGTCCCGCATCCTGGCGGCTGAGAAGCCGAGGGACTCGAGGGCCTGCCGCAGCCCGCTGCCCGGCGCATAGCCGAGACCGAGACGGGCTGCCGCGACCGGGCCTACGCCCCGCGAGGCCAGGTACGCCTTCGCTTCTGTGTGACGCCGGAGTTGACCGGCGTAGAAGCGCGCCGCCGCCGTCAGCAGGGCGGGGTCGCGGGGCGGCAGCGCGGCGGATCCCGGACGCCGCGTTCCGGCTGGACGAGTGGCGGCCCTGGGCGCAAGCCCTGGGCTGGCGTCCAGCCGCGCGATGGCTTCGGGCAGCGTGAGGTTCTCGGCCCGCTGGATGAAGTCCAGCACGTCACCCCCTTCGCCGCACCCGAAGCAGTAGAACCGCTCCGAGTCGCCGTACACCGTGAAGCTGCCCTCGGCCTCGTCGTGGAAGGGGCAGACGCCCTGGCGGACCCTGCCCCTTCCCCTGAGCCGCACTCCGGCGGCCTCCACCGTGTCGCCCAGCGGGTGCCTCGCCTTCAGCGCGGGGATGTCCACGTTGGCGGCGGCCATCACGCACCTCCGGTCAGGGGCCGCAGCCCCCGGAGGCTGCGCTCCGAGACGACCTTCCCCGGCCGCCAGCGCATCCCCAGGACCGCCGCGACCTCCAGCGTCCCGCGGTCGCCCCCGGGCACCAGCGCGGCGGCCTGTCCCGTTGCCTGGCTGTAGACCAGGACGCCGCGGCCGCCGAACCGCCGCTTCACCAGCTGCGTCCACTCCGAGAAGGCCCACCGGGACTCCCTCTGTGCCGCCTTCGCCGTGTCCACGCCGGCGAGGACCGCCAGCGCGCCGTCCACGTCTCCAGCCTGCCGGAGACGCCGCGCCTCGTGAACGATCTTGGCCACGCTCGGTATCTCCGTCGCCGATGCCGCCTCCGGCTCCTCCTCCTTGAACATCGCCGCCATGAGCTGGTCGACCAGCTCTTCGAGGCTGCGCCGGGGCCGCACTACGTTGTCCATCGTCCGGGTTCCGTTCACCAATGTTGCCGTCGTCATCACGACCTCCTTCGTGTTGTGTTGCCTGTGGATTGCGCCCGCCTGCGGGCAAAGAAGAAGGGCCGCTCCCGGATGGGAGACGGCCCTTGCGTGTTGGGGTGGATTGAGTGAGCCGGAGACCCTCGTTGTCAGCGACGAGGCGGCCTCCCTACCGGACGCCGGGGCATGAACCGTCTAAGCAGCAGCGCGCCGATGCCCAGCCCGACGAGGTTCAGGAAGAAGAGTTCCACGTCGCCGGTGATGAGCGGCGCCGCAATGACCAGCGCGACCACCGCAGGCACCCAGACCCGCTTCCGCTTCCACCAGGGCCGCTTCTCAGGGGCCTTGACCGCCGCGTCGCTGACCGGCTCGTAGGCCGTCCAGATGGGCAGCCCGATGAGCGCCTCCAACTCGGTGATGATCACGCCGGCCGAGCAGCCCCCGGTGTGGCAGCGGGTTTCGATACCGTTGCCGTCCGGTCGCTGCCGGAACGCCAGCCCGTCGGACTTGCCGCCGTGGCAGATGGCCGTCGTCGTCCAGAACCAGCCCCGCTCGAAGCTGACCCGGTGCGGCAGCAGGTTCGCTATCCGCATTGCGCTCGGCCCCGTGTACTGTTCCGCCATGTCTACTTCTCCTTCTCCGATGGTGTGTGTCCGTTCCGACGCCAAGCCTGTGCCCGGCGGACCGTGATGACGTGTCCGAGACGATGTGCAGTCTGGGCGCGCCTCCCGTGAGCGCGTATCTCCCAGTAGAACTTCGTATCAGGCTCGAACCCGAGCAGATGCCGGACGATTGGCAGGATGGGGTCGACGTCCAGTCCGTCGTTGACGAACAGGAGGGCGCGGCTTCGACTCGGCAGAGTGAAGCTACCTCGCCCTGGCACGACGACCGTTCGTTGCCCCTCGTACACTTCAACCTCGATCTCGATTCCATCAATCGTGGTGGCTAGGTACAGCTCGTTACTCATCGCATCTCTTCTCCGGTGTGTGTCCATTCCAACGTCGCCATGTGCGTTACCTCCTTTGCCGACTTGCCTGATTCCGTGTCCGATTGCCGAAGACGCACCCGGCCCGCCAGCGCGTGGAACGCAGGAGAAACCGGGGATGAAGAAGACGCAGCTCACCCAGGGCGGAATGCGACCTGGGGGAAGCTGCGAGACGTGGAGCGGCCAGCCTGCTTGCAACGGCAGACCGGCGCGTGTCGAAGCTGCGGCATGGCGTCGTACTGCCATCCCGCAGGCATGAGGAACCGGACGGAGCGGCATGAGCACTCCGACCGAAGTGTCCCGGCTTTCGAGGCGGGTTTAGGAGAGCAGTGCTCGATCCATCGACCGCATCACGCAGCGGGAAAGCGCTTTATCCCTGTTGGGCCGGCCGTTCGGAGAGCAGCGCTCGATCCTATGCGGTCGTTCCCGGGTCTGGGACGGACCCTCCAGGTTTCTAGGGCGGGAAACTCTGGAAAAGCCTGAAACTGAACTCAGTATCACCGATGACAGGCGCCGGTGGCAACGGGAAAAGGCCTCAGCGCTCAGGTCACTGACTGATATGCGCCAACATTGGGCCTGGGATGGACCCTGTGCCTAGTTCCGCCACAGGCCCAGGGTCAGAATCCGCCGAACCCACCGTCTGACCAGCGCCCTGACGCGCTCGCCGCGCACCCTCGCCAGCGTCTGCGTGCGCCAGCGGACCTGCGTCCTCCGGCTAAGGCTGTCCCATGGGTCCGTGTCGGGAGGCATCGTCAGCCCGTGCTCCCCGACCAGGGCGATCTCCAGCTCCCGCAGCCGCTCCTCGTCATCCAGCCACGACACTCCATTGCCCTCCGTCGGGTGTCGCTCCCGCAGCCCTCGCCACTCGTCCACCAACGGCCACGCGTCCCCGAAGACCTCCTCGTCGCCGGGCTGAGGCTCCATCGTAATCACCGATGGGCTCGTCCTCCTGAACAGCTGGCGAGCCGGCGCATTTCCCTTGTCGACCGCCCCATCCTGGGTTGCAGCTTCCGGGGTTTGCTTCTTCGCGTCGACAGGTGGCTCCTCCGTCTGCGCCAGGCGGCGCTCCACCTCCCTCCCGACGGCCTCCTCGATCTCGCCGGGGATGCTCCGTGTCTGCTTCTCCACGGCCTCCACGCGGCCCTCCAGTTCCTCCACCCGCTCCCTGACCTTCTCGACTGCCTCGATCTCCCTGGACAGCAGCACCTTCTCCAGTGCGTCGGACAGCCGGGGCGTCAGGGTCCCCGAGTCGACCGCGGCCGCCAGGGTCTTGTAGTTGACCCCCAGGAGCTGGGCCGCCTCCAGCTTGCCCTCCTTCATCAGGTCGTGCAGCAGCGCCGTCAACCGCACCTTCTGAAGACTCTCCAGGTTGGGCGTGGCGTCCCCGTCGACCAATTTCTCCTCCATTTCTCTCCTCCTTTGAAATTCCCGAATCGATGCTTCTGTAGCTAAGAACAGGCAAACCGGCCGATTCCGAAAACGGAACTTTCATAGCTGCAAAACGGAAGTCGCTCCACCGAAGGCCCGATTCCAAAAACGGAACTCTCGTAGCTGAGCACTGGAACCGGCGCCGGAACCAGCCCTGGAACCGAAGTGCTTCCCCCGATTGTCCTGTAGGGGGCCTTTCGCCCCGATTCAGCTTCACCTCAGCCCCCACTTCCGTTTTCGGAACCAACTCCATCTCCTGTACAGCCCCATGACACCACGAACGCCCCTCGCATTCCCATGCGTCATAACGGGAGGTGTGCGTGCCCCCCGGGGGCGAGCTCACCCCCCGTTATATCTCGTTGGATAACCCTCCCAGACTCCCCACACTCGATCGCTAGAGCTTCGGCTCGACCAACTGCAAGGAGGCGACGAGGTGTCACCGCAATCGACAAGCCGGTCCGTTAGACGGCTGATGTCCCTGGCGACAGCGCTGCTGCTGGCGGCGCTGCTGGCGATCCCGTCGAGCGGGGTCGCCTTGGCCCAGGCCCCGCCCGGAGACGGCATCGTCCTGGTCAACTCCGGCCGGGACTTCGTGGAGCGCAAGAAGAAGGGCGAGTTCGTGGCGAGGCCGATCTTCGACCAAGAGATCGAGACCCTCTACTACGCCGTCCGCGACGCCGACACCGGCGACTGGATCACGACCATGTACCACGTCAAGGCGCGGGCCAAGAAGCTGAGCGAGGGCTGGGAGTATTCGTGGGAGTACCCGGCCCCCGTATCGAGTACGGGGCAGGCTCTGAAGGAGCAGCCCGAGCTCGACCCCGAGACGCCCTTCCTGCTGGTCATCCTCGCGAGCGGCGACGGTGAGTCGGGGGCGTTTCACGCCGTCATCCCCGCGCACCAGCCGGGCGGACTGTGGGACCGGGTGCTGGGAGCGCTCGACCCGTCGCGCTGGGCGAGGGCCTTCGCCCGCTGGATGATCGAGGGAGTCCACGGAACGCTCTGCGGCGTGGTGGAGCGGGCGTCCGGCTCCGACGCCGACGAGTGCGGCGGAGGTTAGGCCGTGAGCGACATCCTCACCGGAACGCCACCCGACCTGACCTACCTCCATCCCCTGGTGCGCCAGGCGTGGATGGTCGTGTGGGCCGTCGCGTCGGGAGCGCTGGTGGTGATCCTCGGCTGGATGGGGCTGAGCCTCATCATGCAGCAGCACCTCGGCGGGCAGCAGGCGGGATGGAGGGAGTTGATCCCCCGCCTCGTCCTGGGACTGGTTGCCGCCGCGTCGTCCCTGTGGTGGTGCGCCCTCGTCATCGACGTGGCCCACGCCGTCTCCGGCTTCATCGCCGTCGAGATGAACGTCAACCCCGGAGACCTGCTGAGGGCGCCCCTCGACACGTTCCTCACCGCAGTGCAGGCCGGGAGCGTCGGCATGGCCCAGCTCCTTGCGCTGCTCTACCTGGTCTACGGCTTCTTCGTGCTCTACGTGATCGTGCAGATGGTGCTGCGCCTGGCGCTGATCGACATCCTGCTGGCCCTCGCGCCCATCGCGCTGGGGCTGTGGATCCTGCCCCACACGGCGGGCTGGGGCCGCCACTGGCTGCGCCTGTTCATGACGACGGTCTTCCAGCAGGCGGTGCAGCTCATCGCCCTGGCACTGGGGTTCGGGTTCCTCAACGAGTTCGCGGCGATAGCCGCCTTCGAGCCGGTGCAGGACCTGATCTGGAAGCTGCTGATGTCGCTGGCGTTCGTCTACATGGCGACCCGCGTGCCGTCGATGCTCGGCAACGCCGGGACGTTCGACGCCTGGCTGAGCACGCTCTACTTCGGCATGAACCTGCCCGGAACGATGGTGCGCTCGGCGAAGACCATCGGGCTGATCGCGGGAGGAGCCGCAGGCGGACCCGGCGCTGCGGTCGGGGCGATGGCGGCGAGCGCGGGCCTGTCGGCAGCGGCCAGCGGCCTCAACTCCGCCGCTTCCATGTCCACCCCGTCCGGGGGAGGCAGTGGCGGCGGGGGAGCAACGCCCAGGAGCGCGGGCGAATAGCCACAACGACAACCCATAGGCGCGGACGAGACCCGCACCTATGACTACCACAAGGAGGTGGAGCCATGTGCAGGTAGGTGAGCGAACGAACGGAACGGAGATCGGACAGCTGAAGCGCCGGGCGGGTATACCCGCCCGGCGAAACGAGAGAAAGGGAAAAAGAAAATGGAACAGTTGACGCAGACCATTTCCAACCTGGTCGGAATCCTGCTCGGCGTCGTTGGAGTCGTCGGAGTGGGGTTCTTCGTGTTTGGCGCGTACCAGTACCTGACGGCGAGCGGAGCGCCCCAGCAGATGGAGCGTGGCAAGTCGGCCATGATGACGGCCCTCGCCGGGATCATCCTGGCGATGGTGGCCTACGGAGTCGTCGATCTGGTGATGAACGCCGTCGTCGACCCGGCGGTGAGCCCGGACCTGCCCGACCCCACGTCCGAGGGCGGCACGGAAACCACCGAAGAGTAGCCGGACGCGAGGAAGGAGAAAAATCATGAGAGAGCACGAGGTGCCGACCCACCTGCAGGCCGAGGACAGGGTGCTGCTGTGGTTCACGTTCCCCCAGATCGTGGCGTTGATCGCGGTATGCGCCCTGTCCTACGGCGCTTACCACTACGCCCCCGGACCGTCCGAGGCGCGGATGGCCCTGGCCGTCCTCCTCGGCCTGTTCGGGATCGCGATGGTCGTGGGGAAGATCGGAGGGAGGCGGCTGCCGCTGGTGGCCGCCGACCTGTTGAAGTACCGGCTGGGGGCGCGGCTCTACGCCGGGTCCCCAGCCCAGATGGCGCGGAGCGAGCGCCCCGCGCCGGTCGAGAGCGGCCCGCGACCGCTCAACCTGATGGCGAGGCGAGGCAGGCGCGGGGCTCGCAGGATGCGGGTCATGACGCGCCGGGGCCTCCACAGGATGCGCAAGAGCCGCGGTAGGCGGAACGGACGGATGCCCTTCCGTCCCCACGGCTGGTTCGGCAAGCGACGCGGGCGCAACGAGAGGAATACCGACAACGTCAACGTTCGTCAGGCCACCGGACGGGAGGGGAAGGAGAAGCGTCCGAAGAGCTGGCGCTCCCTCATGGTGGCCGCCGCGCTTGCGGTCCTGGTCGCCGCCGTTCCCCAGGCCGCCGTCGCGGACGGGCACGAAACGGACGAAGGCGCGAGCTTCCCGGAGATCGAGTTCGAGATACCGGAGACGGTGCCCGGGCGGAGGATTTTCGTGGAGGGGCTCCGCGTCTCGGGAGACACCGCCGCCGTGACCCTGCGCGCGGCGACCGGCTTGGACCTCCGCGTCCGGGCCTTCGGCGGGCCTGAGGGCCGCGCCCTCCGCTTCTGGGGATCGGCGAGACTGGAGCAGGGAGAACGAATCGACTACTCCCTTCCTCTCAACGGCCCGGTCCCGTCCTTCACCTTCTCGTGGGAGGACGAGCTGGGGCAGGCGGGGGCCGTCACCTTCAAGGAGGCGCAGATCCCGTACCCGCTTCCCGCCGTGGAGGGAGAGCTCTGCGACCTGAGAGTCACGTCCCTGGGATGGACGCCCGGAGCCGTCGGCGGCGTCATCGAGTCCGAGTGCGTGACCCAGATCGAGGAGCCGGTCGAGCTTCAGACGGTGGCCGGGCACGCGGACGTGACCGAGACGACGGTGATGGAGGCCGAGGTCACGGCAGTCGCCGGGACCCTCACGGTCGAGGGCGGCGGATCGGTGACGAGCGTCCCGTTCATCCCCGACGGGGAGACTCTGTTTTCGCTTCCCGTCGCAACTGGCGAGGCAATTCACTCAGTGACCATCGGCGCGGACCTTGAGGCCGTCCTCCGCATCCCGGTTCCCCCGCTTACGCAGCTCACGCATCACCCTGAGCGGACCGAGTACCGCACCGAGACGGTGAGCCTGTGGAGGCCGGGGACGACCGAGACCGTCAGCGAGACGGTCACCATCACCCACGACGACGGAACGACGACGGAGCACGTCGTCACCGCGACCCTGTCGATGCCCGGCGAGACGGTCAACCGGGAAGTGACGCTCGCCATCGTCCATCCGGAGCACGTGAGGGCTGAGGTGGTGGAGCGGATGCCCATCGCGGGGAGCCGCGAGGAGAGCCTCTCGATGGCTTCCAGCGTCGGGGTCGACGACCCGTTCGAGGTACTGGCCCTGCCGGAGCCGGAGCCGGAACCGGAACCCGCCGAGCAGTCGCCCGGCGGCGATCTGCGCCACTGGTTCGACATCCTGGGATGGGAGTGGCCGTGGTGAGGCGCGGACTGACGACAACCCTTCTGGCCGGGACGGCCCTCGTCTTCATGGGTGCTGCTCCGGCTGAGGATGCAATGCTCGAGGCCTTCGACCGCGTTCTCACGGCCATGGCCTACGCCGCCTCCGGCCTCTGCCTCTTCGCCATCGTCTGGGCTGGCTTCGTCCTGATGGCCGAGGGAGGCGAGCAGAGGGGCGGAGGAGGGGCCAGGACGGCCGTCGTGTTGGCGGTCGTCGGCCTCGTCCTGGTCCTGTCCGCCATAGGGCGTGGCCCTGGCCCTGCTCAGCGGCATCGTCCCCATCCCGTAGACCAAGACGAGGAGCAATCAGAATTGAGAAAGCTGATCGAACGATTGACCGGACGCGAAGCGGAGGAGCCGGCGACCCGCTCCGACGTTTCGCATGAACAGACCATTGAGTCCGTGACTCCCGCCCCAAAGCCTCCGCCCGACCTGCCCCTCTTCTTCATGCTGTCGCACCTCGAAGACGACGGGCCCGTGCGCCTGGACGGGGCGAAGCTCGGCGTCTGCGAGGTGATGGGCCTCGAGATCGACGAGCCGAAGCTGGGGGCCTTCGCGGGCGCACTCAACGCCCTCGACTTCCCCGCGCAGCTGCTCATCAGGCAGCACCCGCCTCGCCTGGACGGGATGCGGGAGAAGCTCAGGGAGACCAGGCCGACGGACCTGCCCCCTCAGACGAGGGCGGCGGCCGAGTCCCTGGAGCGCCTGCTCACCGAGATGGAGGACCGCGACGGCATCCTCGACCGGCGCTTCTACGCCGTGTGCGAGTTCGGGCGCATCGACGACCTGCACGGCCTGCTCTCGCGGGCAGGGCTGTCCGTCCATCCGCTCAGAGGCCGCCAGCTGCGGATGTTCTTTGTCTCCGCCGCTCTCGGCGGAACCCCGGCGGACTTCGACGAGGACGAGCCGGTCGAGGTGGAGATCAACCACCGCGACGTGCGCATAGGCGGCCGGCTCGTCCGCTCCCTCCACCTGGGAAAGTGGCCCCGGTCGCTGGACCCCGGTTTCCTGCAGGGGCTCATGGCCGCCGGAGCGCCGATGGACCTGTCGATCCACCTGGGGCCGATACCCACCGAGCAGGCGGCGAGGACGCTGGAGTGGCAGAAGGTGCGCTTCGAGTCGGCCCAGTCCCTCTCACTGAAGCGCGGACGCTCCCTGTCCCCCGAGGCCGAGATCGCTCTGGAGGACGTGACCCGCCTGCGCGACGAGGTGCAGCGGGGCCGGGAGCGGCTCTTCCACGCGTCTCTCTCCGTCACGCTCCACGCCAGGGACGAGGACTCGCTCAAGGAGATGACCCAACGGGCGAAGGCCCACTTCGCCGCCACCCTGGGCAAGCTCGACAACCTCGCCTTCCGCCAGCGCGAGGGTCTTTTGTCCACGCTGCCGCTGGGACTAAACGCCGTCGCGACGTGGCGGACGCTGGACACCTCGTCCCTGGCCCGGCTCTTCCCCTTCTCGCCGCCCGACCTCGACACGCGGAGCGGCACCCTCTACGGCATCGACATGCGTGCCTGCTCCCCCGTGGTCTACGACCCCTGGGACGGCACACACCTCAACGCCAACACCGCCGTCCTCGCCCGCTCAGGTTCGGGTAAGAGCTTCTCGACCAAGCTCGGCGTGCTTCGCGGCCTGACGCGCGGCGTCACCGCCTACGTGATCGACCCGGAGGGCGAGTACGCGGACATGGCCCGCGCGGCGGGCGGGCGCGTCCTGTCGCCGGGCGTACCCGGCCAGGGCATGAACCCCTTCGTCATCGACAAGGGCGACCCCGAGGAGCTCCTCCAGCGCATCGGCAGCCTCCGACGGCTCATCGAGGTGATGGTGGGCGAGCGACTGAGCGCGGAGCGGAGGGCATCCCTCGACCACGCCCTGGCGGGCTACTACGCCCAGCCCCGAGAGCGCACCGGCTTTAAGGATTTCTACAAGTACCTGCGGGAGGACGAGGCGGGCGATCCCGATCTCGCACGCCTGCTGAGGCCCTTCGCCACCGGAAGCCTCCGGCACCTGCTCTCCGACGAGGGCGACGACCTGCTCGGCAACGAGGCCCTCGTCACCGTCTTCGATCTCCGGCTGCTGGAGCCGGAGCTGAGGCCCGCAGCCGCGATGGTCTGCACCGAGACGGTGTGGGCCGCGGCCGCGCAGGACCCCAAGCCCCGCCTCCTGGTCGTCGACGAGGTGTGGTCGATCATGCAGCACCCGGAGGGAGCGGCCTTCCTCGTCTCCGTCGCCAAGAGGGCGCGCAAGCACCGGCTCGGCCTCCAGTTCATAACCCAGGACGTCCAGGACCTGCTGTCCGAGGACTCGTCGAGGACGATCACCGGCCATTCGGGAAGAGCCCTGCTTCAGAACGCCGCCTTCAAGCTCCTGCTCCAGCAGGACGCCGCCGCGGTAAGCGCCGTGGGAGACGCCTTCGACCTGCCCGATGACCTGCAGCGCTGGCTCCTGTCCTGCCCCAGGGGTGACGGGCTCCTGCTGACCAGGGGAATCCGCATTCCTGTCCGCGTCGAGGCCACCCCGGAGGAGACAGCAGTAATTGAGTGGCGGCCAGGCTCCCACAAAAAGAAGGCGAACGATCAAGCATAACCCCATAGGGAAAGGAGAACCCCATGAAACTCAATCCAAAGAAAATCCTGTTCGGCGATCCAAAGTCCAACCGTCCCGTGCTGGTGTCGGTGACGCCGCCCAGCACGGGTGAGCGCACCCTGCTCGGTGTCGAGAACATGCTGCAGGCCATCGCCGTGCCGGAGCCCTTCTCCCTGGAGTTGGCCGGGGACGTCGACGGCGTGACCTTGATGGCGCGCTGCCTCGACGAACAGGTGGTGCGGCAGCAGATATCGACCCACTATCCACAGGCACGCATCCACGAGGTGTTGCCGGAGGACGACCCCCTGCGGCTCGACGAGGGAGAGCGGGCCTGGTCGATGACCCTACGGGCGAGCGGCCCTGAATACGTTCCCCTTCGCACTTTCCGAGACGACGACCTGCTCGACCCCGGCTCCGACCCCCTCATCGCCCTCCTGGGAGCGCTGTCCGACCTGAACGAGGGGGAGCGCGTCGTGGCGCGGCTGATGCTGCGTTCACTCGGCCCCGACTGGTCGCAGGCCCATCTCGAAAAGGCACACAAGCGCCCCGTGCCCGAGCCGCGCGACTCCACCTACTCCAACCAGGTCCGACACCACCAGTCCGACGTGACGACCATGGCCGTCCTGGGCGTCGCGGCCCTGGTGGGTCTCAGGGGCTACCTGTGGATGCGGACCGGGGAGACGTGGAAGGCCGCCCTGCTCGGCGTGGGGGCAGCCGCCGTCCTCACCGTCGCGGGCTGGGCCTGGTGGCGCATCAGGAACGCCCGCTCCCGCGTATACGACCCGCTCCTGATCAGGGAGAAGGTCGCAC
Organism: Dehalococcoidia bacterium; assembly: GCA_965261325.1. Lineage (GTDB taxonomy): Bacteria > Chloroflexota > Dehalococcoidia > Lucifugimonadales > CAJWER01. Next base: position 45,920 of record CBDHCU010000009.1, on the reverse strand, counting down.
GCATAGCCTTCGATGCCGAGCTGCAGGTGACCGGCGTGCTGCCCCCCGGAGGAACGGCGGAGCGGGCGAGGGGCCTGCTGGCCCCCGTCGCCGCCGCCTACCGCCACTACGACCATCCCGCCGGGGCGGGGTTCAAGGTCAGCAGGGTGCGGCCGGCAGCGGTCCCCAACGTCTCTCTCCACCCGACCGGTCCGGGATTCTTCGGAGGCCGCAGCGTCCTCGGCGTCCGAGAGGCGGCGGCCATGTGGCACCCGCCGGGAGCCCACGACGAGACCCCTCTCGTGGCGAGGTCGGGTGCGAAGGCGCTCATCCCGTCGGCGCGAGGAGTGAGGGGCGGCGCTCCGGTGGGCGACACGACCGCGGGCAAGCCCAGGGAGATCCGCTTCCCAGACGATCTGCTTCACCGTCACCACCTCTACGTGGCCAGGACCCGCATGGGCAAGTCCACCCTCATGCACCACCTCATCGCACACAAGATGAGGGAGAAGGCGGCGGGCAGGGACGGAGACGCCATCGTCGTGGTCGACCCCCACGCCGACCTGGTGGGCGCTCTCCTGGAGCAGGTCCCGGAGGAGATAGCCGACAGGGTGCGGTTGATCGACCTCGCCGATCAGCGGGGCGCGCCGGGCGTCAACCTGCTCGACACCCGTGTCTTCTCGGACCGGGACCGCACCGCCGACTCGGTGGTGCGCGTCGCCAGGGGCCTCTGGGAGCAGTGGGGACCGAGGATGCAGTCGATCCTGGAACAGACCGTCAAGACCCTCCACGAGTCCAACGAGCACCCGGACACGGACGCCCACGAGCAGCTCACCCTCCTCGACGGGCTGAAGCTCCTGTCGGACGACGAGTACCGCGGCGGCGTGCTGGCCAGGGTGTCCGACCCCTACCTGCTTGAGTGGTGGGCGAGGGACTTCGGCAACTGGCGTAAGGAGTATAAGTCCGAGGCCCTCGCGCCCGTCCAGACCCGCCTCTCCTACTACGCGTCGTCCAAGCGGGCGAGGGCCATCATCGGCCAGTCCCGCTCCACCATCGACATGCGCGAGACCATCCTCGACGGCGGCATCCTGCTGGTCTCGACCGCACAGGGGACCGTCGGCAGGGACGTGGCCGCCCTGGTCGGCGCGTCCCTGCTCAACCTCGTGGACGCCGTGATACGCGAGCAGGGTGGCCTGCCGCCGGAGAAGAGGCGAGGCGCGCTGGTCGTCGTCGACGAGATGCAGTCGATGCCCGGCGTGGACTACGAGTCGATGCTCAGTGAGCTCGGCAAGTTCGGGGCGTCCTTCATCCTGGCGACCCAGAGCCTCGCCAAGCTGGACGACCTCTCGCCGACCATGCGCGACACCCTGCTCGCCAACGTGGGTTGCCTCGCCGTCTTCCAGGTCTCCGGGAACGACGCCCGCCAGCTGGTATGGGAGCTCGGCAAGGACAGGGTGTCCGAGGACGACATCGTGTCGCTGCCGGTGCACCACTGCTACGTCCGCGCCACCGTCGGCACCGAGCGGATGCCCGCCTTCTCGATGATGGTCAGAAAGCCGGAGCCGGGAGACCCGGACAGGGCCGGACGCATCAGGGCCGCCTCGTCCTCCTACGTCACGACTGAGGAGGAGATGGCCACCCAGCAGGCCGAGGGCAGAAAGCGCGTGGACGACTTCCGCAAGGCCTACCACGCCATGAAGAGCGGCCAAAGCCCTCCGCCGGACGGGTCGAAGGGCGGTGCCCCCCAGGACCCAACGGAGAGGCGGGAGCAGCGAAGCAAGCACACCCGGCCGCCAACCTCTGCCGCCGAGCACGAGACATCCGCCGAGGAGCGTGAGGGATGAGGCCGGACGGGTGTGAGGCCGAGCTCCTGCGCCGGCTGGCCGCCATGCCCTTCCTCGACCGGCTGGAAATGGCCGCCGTCTCAGGCAGGTCGAGGGGCGCGGTCTACGAGGCTGTCGAGAGGATGGAGCGCGACGGCCTCGTAGCGTCCATCCCCCACGCCGCGCCTCTCATCCCCCCGACAAGGCGCTACTGCCTCACCGTCGCCGGACTGCACCGCCTGGCCCGAGACGAGGGCACGACGGTCGACGAGCTGCTCTTGCGGTGCCTGGTATCGGAGCAGGGGCGGCGCGTCCTCCTGGAGAGGCTCGACGCCCTCGGCGTCGTCTACCGGCTTGCCTCAGCCATATCAAACGCCGCGTTCCCCATACGCTTCCGCTGGTACCGCGCCATGCCCATGGACGCCGCCATCACGCTCCCGGACGGGAGGACGGTCGCAGTCGTCAGGCAGGGGCTCACCGCCGACAGGACGGCCTTCGCCAAGCGCCTGTGGCGGCTCAGGGAGACGTTCCGGCCCAGCGCCGTCCTGATGCTCATGTCCGACGAGATCAGGCTCAGGCACTCCCGCAGGGTCGTCGCAGGTTCGCCGTCCCTCACGTTCCTCGCCCTGGAGAGGGAGGCGGTCTCTGCAGGGGCGGGAAACTCCATCTGGCGTGCTCCGTCGGGGTCGGCCATCCTCGACCTTAGGACGGCCCTGGCCCACACGAGGCAGCGCGGCGCATGGCCCAACGAGAAGCCGCCTGAGAGGGCGTCCCTCCCTGAAGAGCTCTCACTCGACGGTACGGAGGAGAACACCCCCGGCTGGGCGCTGCCGGCGATCCTGAAGGCTACCGACAAGCGCTCCCTCGACCTGCTCTTCGACTGGCCCTGGATAACCCCCGCACACCTCGGCGAGCTGCTGGGCGTGAAGCGGTCAAGTCTGTCGGAGGTGCTGAGGCACCTCTCGGGGATGAATCTGGCCGTCGCCCTCCGCGTCGAAGGGGGCAGACGGCTGGCCCTCTCAGACCGGGGGCTGGCGTTGCTGGCCCGCCGCGACCGCTCCTCGGTGGGCGCGGCGCGGAAGCGGTGGAGCGTCGCGCCCACAGACCCTGAGGCCCCGCTCGACTGGCGGAACGTCTCAGGGAGGAGAAGCGGGCAGCTTCTCAGGAACATCGAGCACACCGACTCGGTCCACTGGTTCTCGGCGGTCATGGAGAGGCAGGCCCACTCACGTTCCAGGCAGGTCGTCCAGCTCGACCCGCCCGGCAGGGCGTCGCGCCACTTTCGCCATCAGGACAGGGTGCGTTCCGTCCATCCCGACGCCTTCGGCGTCCTCCGCAGGGGCACCGACACCTGGCCCTTCTTCCTGGAGTGGGAGCGCCGAGCGGTCCGCCCAGGGACCATGGCCGACCGCTTGGCCCCCTACCTGCGGTACTACTCCTCGCACCGGCCTACCGACGACCACGGCGTCCAGCCCGCCGTCCTCGTCGTCTTCGAGGACGAGATCGCGCAGACCCATTTCATCCGCGTCGCGTGCGACGAGATGGAGCGCACGGGAGTGAAAGTCCCCCTGCGGGTGTCCCACAGGAGCCTGCTGGAAATAGTCGGGCCGCTGGGATTGGCATGGAGCGCTCCTAACGACCCGGAACCGGGCTACGCATTCCTTGGTCGGCCGCGCACCCGCAACGGGAGGCGCTGAGCTCGGACCGTCGAACGGGAGCAGGAAGACGCAGTTGGGCCCGATCAGGACGCGAAATGAGCGTCACCCAACCGTTCTGATCGTGGTAGACTGACGCGCTGTAGAGAGGTGAAGCGCCCGGATGCCAAGCAGGAACCACAAGCAGCGGCAACGGGCCTCTTAAACGAATGCCAAAGTGGCAGCAGGGAAAATAGCCACCAACGCCCTCTAGGAGACTGAGGCATGACCGAACGATCCGATGGACTGCGATTGGCTCAAATTCAATCCGCTGCTGATCGACTGATCAGTGTTCAGCCCGAAGAACAGCCTACGGCCTTTAATGATTTCGCCCACCTCATACTTGACTTCTTCGACCAAGGCTCTGATCACTCAAATGCTACGTCGCACCTCTTCTCAAATGAATTGCCCCAGAGAATCCAACGCTTCACCGCATCATGGCTCCTCTGGGCACTCAGCAAGTCGCCCACCGCACTGAACTTTGGGAATGTCGAGGCGATGGCGGGTTCCCTTTTTGATCGGACATTACAGCATCAAGTTTATGGAGCTGCAAATATTGATTCTGGAACCCAGACCTTTGAAAAACTACAAGCGCTGACCGTCTATGTGCAAGAGGCTACGACCGAAATAGAAGACTTGATCCGAGTAAGGCCGGATTTGGACCGCCTTAATGGATTCCGAGAGGAGATAATGCGGCTAATTAACCGGCCGCCTACTCGCTTTCTTCTTTCGCCACTCTTGCCTCGAGCCCTTATCAACAAGAACCGTTTGGGCAGTCTGTTTCATGCCGTAGAAAGTTATGTTGAAAACACGGACGACGACCCCATACACACACATGAAGATGCATGTAGCTTTTGTGAAGACTTTGTTGTAGAGGCGGAACTATTCGGCACTGCTATCGCCGATAGGATACTTGGAGGCCTAGCACGCCAACTAAAAACAGCTGTCGAAGAGCATTTTGAGGCATTGGAAGCGAAGACAACACCGAAGCTGATTGTATCAGCAATAGCCAAGAAATACCCACTACTAAGGCTACATGAGCGAATTAGCTTCAAGGTCAGAATAACTAACGCCGGTAACGGACCTGCCAGGGAACTGCGACTCGACGAGCTCGTAGCCGATCCATGTCTCTCGGTTGAAACGTCGCAGATTGAACTTGGCACTATTCAACCTGGTAGTTCATTTGTCGTCGACATTCAAGCTAGAGTCATGGTTCCTTCCACAGAAGCCAGGTTAGTCGTGCAATTTTCGTGGTTGCGACCCCGTGGAAGGAGTGAGTGCGAGCAAGAATTTAGATTTGGAGCGCAGCGCGAGGATATCCATTGGGACGATGTCGAACTAACTGAACCCTACTCACTGGAGGCAGTTACGACTAGAGACGAATTGATAGGACGCGAGGAGGAATTGAAACGACTGCTTCGGCTTAGCAGTTTGCAAACCGTGGGATCTGCCTTCATATATGGACATAAGCGTGTTGGCAAGACGTCGTTAGCGAATGCTGTCGAAGAACGCCTCAAGTCTGATACTGCGATAAAATGGGTGGTCATCAACAAAGGTAGTGGGGACTATGTCGGTGACGACGCGGCTAGTACCCTGCGGAGTCTGGGCGATGTTCTGGCTCAAGCAATGTCAGACAACATCCCCGAACTAGCAGACGTACCGTTGCCGGATTTCTCAAATGGCTTGGCACCCCTATCAGCGTTTGTTGACAAGGCCCTAGCTGATGAGGACTTGCGTCTACTCTTCATACTTGATGAGTTTGACGAGTTGCCACCCGACCTTTTCAAGAGAACCGATGCTAGCTCCTCACTCTTCCAGCCTCTGAGGCAGATCAGCAACAAGAAGGGTTGCGGATTTCTCCTCGTAGGAGGCGAGAACATGCAGCGCATTGTCAATTTGCAGGGTGATCGCCTCAATAAATTTAGACCGATTGAAGTCGATTCCTTCGATAGATCGGAAGATTTTGTTGAACTCATCAGAAGACCGGTAGAAGACTGGTTGACTATAAGTGACGCTGCCTTAAATGAGCTATTCGAATCAAGCGCAGGCAACCCCTACTTTGCAAAATTATTGGCTACCGAGCTCTTCTCACATATGGCTGATAATCGCTATAGCGACGCCAGTGAGATCGATGTTGCCATTGCAATCGATAATACGCTCCGCAATATCGGATCAAATTCCTTCGCACATTTCTGGACTGACGGTTTGGTGGAATCATCAGATGAGATAGATGAACAACATATGATTCGCCGTTCAGTACTGATTGCTGCTGGGCGTGCCTTTCGCAAGCAGACTTCGGTTGACGCTGAGACCTTATGGGCTGAATCAGCGAAGGCAGTCGGTTTTCCAATTGGAGAACGCCGTTTCCGTATGACTTTACAGGATTTTGTGCGCCGCAGGGTCTTGGTGGAGGACGGAGAAGGTATTATAACTTCGAAGATCCCACTATTCAGAGCCTGGCTTAGAGGCAATGGGGTAGGCGAACTTCTTGAAGACTCTCGAGAATTAGACGACCTGAGAGCGAAACTGGAAGATGAGGAACGCACTAGAGTAAGAGATGAAGAAGTAGCTGATTTATGCGAGATATGGCGGCAATTTAGTTTTCGTGGGCGAAGCATCGTGCCAGCTACTATTAGAAGATGGCTTGAACAATTCGACAGCTTGGAAGACCAGAGGCTAATGTTCCGGCTATTGTCAGGATTACGGATGTACGACGAACATACGGTGCGCTCAAAAATGAACGAGGCGTTTGGTATCGTTACGCGCAACATGCGGACTGTTATTGAGGCGGGAACGAGAGTCAGAAGAGACATTCTCGTCAGTTCATTAGATAGCTCAGGAGCGAAGGCTGGTATGACCTACTGCAGGTTATTTGCTAGCGAGAATCAAATTTGGTCAGAAGCCGTTAATCCGATTCGGCTACTCAAAAGAAGACTTAGTGAAAAGAACGAAGTCCAGCGTCTCGTGATCATCGATGACTTCGCTGGCACCGGGGGGACTCTAGTAGACGGACTCAAGGAACACCTGGAGACCCTGAAACTGGCTAACGCTAACGGGATACGCGTTGTGCTAGTCGTTGTGGTGGGCTTCGGTCGGGCTCGGGACCGTGTTAATCGCTTTATCACAGAAAGCGGTTTGGAGGCAGATGTCTATCTCTGTGATGAGTTGGGAGACGAAGACAGGGTGTTTTGGGAAGAGTCTACATTTTTTGGAAACCCGGAGGAAAGGGACCGCGCTAGACAGATCGCGGAATCGAAAGGCGTGGTTCTGGAAAGAAGACACCCACTCGGATATGGCGACACACAATCAGCCGTTGTTTTCTATCAGAGTTGCCCGAACAACACGTTGCCCATCCTGTGGTCGGCCAAAGGCGGTTGGTCTCCTCTGTTCCCTCGCATATAGGAGAGTGGCGGGCTGGGGTGAGTGATCGGCCCGTCCGCTGAACCATGCGAACGATAATTCGCTCTTCCGAGGCCAGGCCATCAAGTGACTCGCCGCTAATCCAAGTCCAGTTCCCGGGCCGCAGGCAGCAGGATGTGGAGCAGCCCCATCTCGGCGGCGAGGGTGAATAGGGCGACCAGGTGGCCAGGGTCCGGCTGCGTCCCCTTCCGCCAGCGCCTCAACATTCGGTTGTCCACATGTAGCAGCCGGGCCAGCCCGCGCGAGGATAGCTCAGCGGCCTCCAAGAAACGCTCCAGCCTCTCAGGAAAGTCCGGCGGGAAGCGGGACGGCTCTGTGTGGTAGACCCATCGCTGGCGGCGCACCACGTCGTCACTTCCCGCCCTGGTCCGACCCGGCGGCTTCTGGAAGCATGATCTCGAATCCGCCGGGCACAGACCGCGCCAGACTCATGATGCGCCACACCTCCCCGCCGGTAGGGATCGTCCCCTCGCGCCACTCCGTCACGCGGTCGAGCCCGACGCCCATGATCCGGGCGGACTCCTCCCACGACAGACCGGCGAGCTCTATCAGGCGCTCCAGCCGTTTTCCAAAGTCCTTCGGGAAGAGCTCAGCGGGACAGTCCTCCGCCCGATTGCGTTCCCCCATAGTCTGCCTCCGCCTTCGGAAGACCACCATCAGGTCCTCGTTGTTCAACAGCGCTCCCAGACCCCCCGGCACCCGTGTCGACAGCGCCACCAGCGCCAGCATGGCGCCCCCGTTTGGCCATCCGCCATCACGCCAGTACTTCAACTGTCTCGGGTCCACGCCCAGACAGACGGACATCCCCTCCCAGGTCAGGCCGGTGATCTCCTTGAGAACGGTCAGGCGGGCGGGGAAGTCCTCAGGCAACAGGGAGACGCCGGGTGAAAACAGGTGCGACGGGACATGGCGCTCCCTACTCATCGCAGCTCACCACGACGAACAGCTCGTCGAACTCGGAGCAGTCCAGTACATCCATGAGGCGTCGCCGCATTGAGGGCGACGGGCAGCGCCTTCCGTTGATGAGGCGTGAGAGGTGGCCCGAAGAGATGCTCAGCAGAAGGGCCAGCTCGTTCTGTGTCATGTTGAGCCGATTGAGGCGGTCCCACACAGCCTCGGCCCTCAGCTTCACCTTCCTGGCGGGGCGCTTACCTGGCACTTTCGCCCTCCTTCGCAGGAACTTCTCCATCAGGGGCTGAGTTGGGCACGGAGCCATTCCTCTCCGCGTCCTGCTCGATGAGGGACGCCATGTGAGCACGCACGATCATGCGAGCCAGTATTCTCAGGCCCCGCAGCCGTATCGCATCCTGCTCTTTCGTAAGCCTCTGGTCTCCACTCACGTGCCCGGCTCCCATGTGTTTGCACCCCGGTGGCGCAGTGGTGTATTATCTGTGATTAGCACATATCTTCTGTAATATGGTAGTCTAACAGCAGAGCACACTCAGAGGCAATACCAATCGGTTGGCTATATGGTTTTATTGACAAAGTGCTTCCTGTAATGTCACAATCATTGACCAACTATTGATCTCTACGAGGCTCGGAGCGTCAGTGTGACACAGGAGTTGAACAGGGGGACAGCGATGAACGAGGAGACCGACCACAGGGACGAGAACATCGGGCAGATGCTCAAGCGGCTGCGGGGAGACACCAGCCTGCGGGGCGTCCAGCGGCTCAGCGGAATCTCCAACGCTTATCTGTCCCAGATCGAGAAGGGCGAGCGCCATCCGGGACCCAAGCTCCTCAGACGCCTGGCAGCCCTCTACGGCGTCGGAGTCCACGAGCTGCTCAGGAAGGCCGGGTACTTGGACAGGGGAGGAGAGGAGGGGGAAGAGCCTGAGGTGGACGAGACGGCCGAGGTGGAGAGGGCCTACCAGTACGTCCTGTCCGATCCCGTGTTCCGCGTGGGGACCAGGCCCAGGGGTCCGCTCTCCATCGAGTCGAAGCGTTTCATAGTCGAGCTGTACGAGCGGTACAGCGGAAAGAGGCTCCTGTCGTGAACGAGGTAACGCTGGACGACTTCTGCCACCACCTGATAAGCGGCGGAGCTCCCGACGTGAGGCTCCATCCGACCGCCATCGCGCGGGAGTTCATCGACTTCTTCGGCCTCTCCGCCTTCCCCGACATGGCCGAGATCGAGACGCTGCTCGAAAGGGCCGATATCGCGACCGTCGTCCGCTCACGTGACACCAGAGGCCTCAGGGGCTATCACACGGGGACGAAGGACGGCGGCTATATCATTGTTATAGACGACTCCGAATGGGACGGGGCGCAGGAGTACACGACGCTCCACGAGGCATACGAGATCGTCAGGGAGCGGCTCCGCGACCTCTATCCCCAGGTCGGAGCCCCTCAGGGCAGGAGCAAGTGCCGCCAGGCCGACGGGTTCGCCGCCGCCGCCCTGATGCAGCCCTACTGGTTCTCCCTGTTCGCCGAGGCGTCGGGGTTCGACGTGGTGGCCCTGCAGGGGACCTACGGACGGGCCTACTCGTCCCTGACCATAAGGCTGACCGAGGTGATGCGCCATCAGCCGCTCCTCGCCGTCCTGTACGAGCGCAAAGAGGAGGGTGGCCCGCGACAGTGGCGAGACGTTCCGGCTTCAGACCTGTTCCGCGCCACAGTAGTGGCTCGGACGCCGGGGTTCAGGCTGAGGACTCGCAAGAGGCCCCTGTCACATCTGCGGGGCCTTCTGCCCCGTCGGGGCGCTCCCCCCGCCCGGTGCTCGGTGGCGGAGAGAGTCATCCTCACCGGCAGGCCTGTCTACGTGGAGAGGGTCAGCGGTTACGACCTGTGGCAGAACGACGACGTGACGGTCGCCGCGAGGCCCGCCAACTGGCACGGGCGGCTGGCGAAGGTAGCCCTCGTCGCCGTGCCGTACCGTGACCGGCCCGTCCTCAGACCGCAGCTCGCACACGCCTACTTCGAGCACATCCCACACGCACACCAGGTGATCTAATGCAGATCGAATATCGAACATCGTGAGGTGACGTTGACACATGCCGGAACGACCACCAACGCACAACGAGGTCAGGGACAGAATCGCACAGGAATACTTCAACCTGCCTCCGCTCAACTGCCGGTTCTGCAAGTATGAGACACCACTCGCCACTGAAGGTGTCTCGCGAGTAGTAACCGAGCACGGCCCTCGACAGTTCAGGGCCGATGTTGCGGCTTTGAATCGACAGGGAAATGTCCTCGCGGTCGTTGAGGTCGTACACACGAATCCACCCTCTGGACAGGTCCTTGCAGCACAGTCCGAGTTGGATGGAGCGTTCTACGTCGAGCTGGACGCACTCGACAATGGCTTCACGGGGTACTGCTCGCCATTCTGCTGGACGAATCGGAACGAGGAAAACGTGTCACCTTGGAGCGTACCAACTTGCTCCACCTGCGAGCGACCATATCATACGCTGGAATTCACGTACGAACTCTTGGATTGGGAGAACCCCTACTACCCCGTGTGCCTAGAGTGCGCGGCCAAGATGTCGGGGGGGCAGTGGCGCTCACCAGGCGAGCTCGCTATGGGTGATCCCGGAGACAGGATTCCCGACCCGGACGCCGATGTGCTAGACCTGTTTCTATCGTTCTCCGACGCGGACTTTTGGGCGATGGTCTGGACCAACCGAACCTCGAAGCCGGGGGAGGCGCGAGCGCCAGAGACGGCGACGGCGGCTAGGCTAGACCAGGTGGATGCTGCGTTCGATGCTGATGACTGGAAAGAAGGCGAGAGGCTCCTCCAACCCATAGGCGCACCAGCATGGGACAGACCGCCGGGTCCCTCACTGTTCGCTTGGAACCACGACAACTGCGTACGTACAGCACTCGCCTGGCGTCGTTTGAGAGAGTATCGGCTTAGCTGCCTTCCCTCGTTCATCCAAGCCGGAATTAGATCCCGGCCGCCGCTGGACGACGTGGTGACCGACAAGGCTCAGATAGTCTTGACCCACAGGGGCTTCCCGGATGGGAGATTTACAGCCTGTGGCATCGACAGGGAGAACAGTGACGAGCCTATAGAAGCGACAATGACGGGAAATCCCACGTGTAAGTCATGTCGTTGAATCAAACGGGAATCCGTGGCAGCCGTGCTCGGGTAGTTGATTGCCGGTTGTCGCGTGGTGTACAGTAAGGCTGGTTCATACTACAGGAGGCAAAGAAAGGGCCATGCCCACAACGCCGAGAAAGACGAAGACGATCACCTTCTCCCTGCTGCCGGACATGGCACAGCAGGTGCAGGACTTGATGCGCGAGGAGGGCCGAACGATGAGCGAATTGATCCGCGAGGCTCTCCGCAACTACATGGAGGAGCGGGAATGGCTGAGGGACATCCGGTACGAGAGGCTAAGGGAGCGAGAGGGAGAACGGAACGAGACGACAAGGAGGACAGACGAATGAGTATGAAGCAACGAGAAGACTACACAACTGCGGCCCTCTACGCCAGGGTATCCAGCGACAGGCAGGACGTGGACCTGTCCGTCGCCGCACAGCTGCGGGCATTGCGAGACTACGCCGAGAAGAACGGCTACCTCGTGGTTCGCGAGTACATCGACGAGGCCGAGAGCGGACGCATCGCCGACAGGCCCCAGTTCCAAAGGATGCTCGACGAAGCCGCCAAACCCAGCGCGCCATTCCAGGAAATCTTGGTCTGGAAATTCTCCCGCTTCACACGCAAGCGCGAACACGCCGTCGCCTTCAAGTCTATGCTTCGTAGAAGAGGCGTCAGGGTGACTTCCATCACCGAGCACGCCGACGACTCTCCGACGGGCAAGCTCATGGAGGCCATCATCGAGAGCGTGGACGAGTTCTATAGTGAAAATCTTGCCCAGGAGGTCGCCCGGGGGATGCGAGAGGCCGCCTCGCGTGGCTTCTGGATGGGCACCTACGCCCCATTCGGCTACAGGAAGGTCTACGTGCAGGACGGAGTCAAGACACGCCCCAAGCTGGAGCCGGACCCGCCTGCGGACGCCGTGGTCAAGCGCATCTTCGACATGGCACTCCAGGGCAAGAGCTCGCTCGACATCGCCAAGGCCCTCAACGCGGAGGGCGTCGCCAGCCCCAAGGGCAAGCAGTGGCTCAAGAGCACCATCCACACCACTCTCAACAACGAAGCCTACACCGGCGCCGTTGTCTGGGGAGTCAATGCAAAGGACGGCGCTCCGCCGGTACGCGTGGAGAAAGCACACCCCGCACTCGTCTCGAAGCGCAAGTTCCGGCAGGTCGCCGGGCTTCTGCGCTCCCGCGCTCCGAAGACCGTACATCCCAGGCGTGCCTCCAGCCCCTACCTGCTCAGCGGTCTCGTCAAGTGCGAGACGTGCGGCAAGGCCCTCACAGCGGCCGAGGCCAAGAGCGGCAAGTACACCTACTACGTGTGCCACTCCCTGCTCAAAAAGGGCAAGGGAACGTGCAAGACCCCCAGGCTCAACTCGAAGAACTTCGAGGGCCTGATCGTATCCAACATCCGAGAGAACATCCTCACCGAAAGCAACATCCGAGACCTGGTGAAAATCGTGGACGAGGAGATGGACGGAATTGCCCGTGAGCAGCGCAAGAGGCTGAAGATCATCGAGGATGAGCTTGAGGACGTGAAGAAGTGGCTGGGGAGGATTTGGCACGCCATCGAGACCACCGATATCGAGCTGTCCGACGCCTCGGATCGCATCAAAGAGCACCGGGAGCGGAAGGAGAAGCTGGAGACCGCCGCTGAGGAGGCGAGGGCCATTCTGTCGAAGCGGAGAGTGACGCTGGACCAGATGGAGACGATCACGGCCTTCGCTCAGGACATGAGCGAGTACCTGAAGACCAGCGAGCTAACCGAGTCGAAGGCGTTCATCCGGTCGTTCGTCAAGGAGATTGAGGTCAGGCCCGGCAAGGCCACGATCCACTACTCGATCCCGACGCCGGAGGATAGCCCCATAGGTGGGGGAGACGCCGCAGAGCTCGTGCTGAACGACGGAGTTATGAGTATGGGAGTCGTTGGTGGGCTGGACTTGACGAAATCAAGAACCGACGCGGATTCCGACGTCACCCCGTCGCTCGGCATGGGGACCGTGTACGTCAGCGTCGCCTCGTCCCCCACCACCTCGATGCCCTCCACGAAGTTGCGGATGAGCGCCTTCCGCTCGGGGATCGTCCCGTCCTTCAGGAAGTTTCGGAAGTCCGCCACGTACCCCACTATCTCCTCGGTGTCGGGCAGGACAACCATGCGCTGCTCAAGCCGGGTCTCGGCGTCGTCTCTCGCAGCCTCCAGCTGCTCCTCACGGTGCCTCAGAGACATGATCCGGGGCGACAGGATCTCCAGGGTCAACTCGCTGGTCTCAATGGCCTCGTAGAGCTTCCCAAGCCGCTTCCTCACGTCCCCTAGCTCGGCCTCGACGACCTCCAGCCTGCCCGACAGCTCACCCGCCATCGCGTCGATCTCCTCGGCCACCAGCTGCACCAGCGCCACGATGGTCTCCTCGTTCAGAATCCGCTCCCTGATCTTCTCCACCACGAACGTCTCCAGCTTCGGGGCGTTCAGGTAGCGGGCGCTGCACGTCCCCGCGCCCTCCCTGAACAGGGTGCCGCAGATGTAGTAGGCGAACTGCCCGCTCTTGGCTCCCTGGGCCGAGTAGGGCTTGCCGCACACCCCGCAGCGCAAGAGGCCGCTCAGAAGGTACGGGCTGCCCACTCTACCGGGCCTCTGCACCTTCGGGGCGCGGTCGCTCATCGCCTGCTGCACGTCGTCGAACAGCTCCCTCGTCACCAGCGCAGGCCACGCTCCCTCTACCCTCACCGGGTCGGCGGCCTCTTGGCCCTTGCTGATCTTCCCCCATACTGCCGTTCCGGTGTACGCCTCGTTTCTCAGGACGTAGTGGAGCGTTCCCTTGTACCAGCGCTTGCCCCTGTTGGTGACGCCCCGGTCGTTCAGCTCCTTGCATAGCTCCTTGAGGCCGCTGCCCCGCAGGGACTTCTCGAATATCTCCTTCACCACCGGGGCCGTGGCCGGGTCCACCTCCAGCGTGGGGCGCTCCTTCACCCCGTCGCTGACCTTCACCCGCTTGTAGCCGAAGGGGGCCTTGGAGCCGAGGAAGAAGCCCCGCAACGCGGCCTCCCGCATCCCCCGGACGACCTCCTGGGCAAGATTTTCGCTGTAATATTCGTCCACGGACTCGATGATTCCCTCAAGCAGTCTGCCGGTGGCGTTGTCCTCGGCCTGCTCGGTGATGGACACCACCCGGATGCCCTTGCGCCGCAGCTGGGACTTGAAGGCCACGGCGTGCTCCCGCTTGCGGGTGAATCTCGAAAACTTCCATACCAAGATGACCTCGAAGGGGGCCTTCGGCTTGCTGCCCTCCTCGATCATCTCCCTGAACTGGGGCCTGTCGGCGACGCGGCCGCTCTCGGCCTCGTCCACGTACTCGCGGGCTACGGAGTAGCCGTTGGCCCTGGCGTACTCCTTGAACGCCCTTAGCTGGGCGGACACGGACAGGTCCACGTCCTGCCGGTCGCTGGACACCCTGGCGTAGAGCGCCGCCGGCGTGAGCGGCTGTAGGTGCTTCTTCTTCATGCTGTCCTCCTTCAATCTCCCTGTGAATCTTCCTGTTCGGCATGGCGAGCGCGGAGTCTCTCGTACCGGATGGTCCGCAGCCAGTCCCGCTCCTCCATGTAGTTGCGAAGGGCCTCGCGGATGAGCTCGCTCATAGTGCGGCCCTCGTCGCGCATCACATCCTGCACCTGCTCGGCCATCTCGGGCGGCAGGGAGAAGGTGATCGTCTTTGTGTTCCTGTTGATGAGCCTGTTGGTCATATGCTGTCTTACTCTTTATCATCGAACATCCATGGCTCGCTGTCAAGAAAGCGCAGGTGGCGCAGATTTGACGGCTCTTGCAATTCGCAGCGGCGGTCCCAAATTCACAGAATCGGAGAGTGTTCCCTTACTGTGCGAGCTTGGACCGGATACCTTCTTCGAATTCAGTCAACGTCACAGGAGAACCGCCCGTCAGTCCCTCCGTGGCCCTCTCAAGCGTGGTGACGTGGACGCTATCCCTCACGAGCTTGAAGCGCCCGCTGGCATGATCTTCCTCGAAGTCTACGGTGAACCACGCTATGTCCCCGCTCGACAGGTCTCCGACCTCTTCCATGCGCCCCAGGGACTCGAAGAAGTGCTTGTCCACCACTACTACCATCTTCTTGCCCCATCGACGGAGCGTAGGCACCTTGATCTGCAACTGGGGCATCAGACGTTTTGGACCACTACTCCGGTAGTCGGGCCGTCGTATGTGTCCCGGAAAGGGAGGCTGCTGTCCCCCGTGGGTCCTGATGTTTCTGAACTCTTCACCCATGCTCCTACCGGAGAAGTAGACGGCTTGAATCTCCAGGGCGCACCAATCGAGCGCTGTCCCAGCTTCCTGATTCGCCAGAACCATGTCTATGCGACCCACGTGCGTGTTTCCATCCTCGGCCTTCAGAAAGCCAATCTCGGTGGCTATGGCGGGTGTAGAAGTACCCAAAACGACCTCGCCTACCCATCGAAAGATGGTCATGTCCTCTTCAAATCGCCGGGGACAGAGAACCCTCAATCCAGCCTCCGCGCCCGATACCGGAATCGCCGCGCCGTCGTCATCTTCGTATAGCCTGAACGAACAGACACCGCCTGTCTTCGTGCATGGTCCCCCGCCCATCCGAAAAGGGCATGGCCGGGAACCGGTCCCGGCGGCGTATGTCCGGCGTTCGCTCCGCGTCAGGCCGACGAATGAATGTCCGTACCATTCCCCTATGCCGAAGCGTCGAGGTTGAGTCATGATGTTAGCTCGTGCGACGTGATGAGCAACTCGTACATCACCGCATGGTGCGTGTTCTTCATTGGGACCTTGGCCAGATGGAATCCTCGCCTGTGCGCCATATCGATGACGTCGGGGCTCTCGTCGTAGGTCATCATGAAGACGCCTCGTACCCGTGACATGCGCTCGAACAGGTCCTCGTGGTCGATCTCGTTGTACGTATACAGACGCCTCCCCGCCCGCTTGCCGGCAGCGGTGTAGGGAGGGTCGATGAAGAATGTGGCCGCTTCGTTGTCCCTGCACAACTCCACGAGACTCACACCATCTCCCTGGAAGAAGTCGAACTGCTCGGCATGGTTCCCGATGGCGCGGATGCGTGCTGCGAGGGTGTCAGCGTACCAGCGAGAAGAAATCCCATGCCCGTTCTCTCCCTCCTTCATCACCGAAGCGCCCTTGGCCAGTATGCCGCCTCTGCTGACTCTGTTCCGCAACAGGGTTCGAAAGGCGGCGTCCATACCGGACATCCCTCCATCCGTGAACACCTTGCTCACGTTCCCTGGAGTTACTACGAAACCCTCGACGCGCCGAGCCAGTTCCTCGGGGTCGTCGAGCATGCACTGCCAGAGAGTGGATATGTCCGGGTCCCTCTCGCAAAGCACCGCACGGTCCACATGGCCGTCCATGACCGCCGTTAGGGATGCGATCCCGCCACCGGCGAACGGCTCGATGAATACCTCTGGGCGAAAGTCAAGACCTGCAAGGTACTTCCGAATCTCGGGCACGAGCCACGTCTTACCACCTGGGTAGCGCATGGGGCTACGTTGAGGGACCGACGCAACGTTTACCGCCTTGTCGGATAGGACCGGAATCGCCTGCGCGCCATTCCGTTCGCTGCCGTCCCTGGCTCCTTCGTCCTTCAGGGACGCCGCACCGTTCGAAGACGATACCTCGTCCCTTTGGCTGAGCGTGGATATGTCCGTTCGGCTTACCGTCATTGGCGGCCTATGTCCTCTCCAGAATCACCACGACCATTGCGATTCTTCGTCATTGTCCCTGCGGGGCCTATCGCCTGGTAATCTCTGACGGCAGCAACCGCCGAGCCATCCGAAGCCGCGGCGCTCACGTGCAGCTGCCGTCCAATAGCTCCCAGGGCGGCGTCCATCTGGTCAAGCCACGAGCGGTGCTGAACGTCCAGAACACGATCAACCTGCGGCAGATGCCACCCCAAGCGTCGGGCCAACTCCGCTTTGGTGATGCCCTGGTTTCTCATGCCCTGATACAGCATCACCTTCACAGAAGTCAGAGTCGGCAATATGGCGTAGGATGCTCCTCGGGACGGTGGGGGAATGTCCTTGCGGTCATGGATGCGGGACGCTATCGCCTCTTCAAGCGCTTGAACGGCGCTGGTGACGGCCTCCTCCCGATCGTCTCCAAAAGTGGTCAATTCCGGGAAGTCGGGGGAGGTCGCCAGAACCGCTCCGTCATCCTCTTCAAGGGTTATCGGGTAGGCAAGCATTCGTCCAACCCCAAAGTCCTTATCAGCCTGCGTTTGAACTCTCCTCCACTCATGGCTCATATCATCCACAACACTTGTGTTAAAGTCAAGAGCCTTCATGACACAGTAGTCCCTTGGAAGATGCCTACCGGCTCCAGCACGTCCGGACTGCGCCATGCCTTGCCCAACGGCCCCGCCCTCTTCAGCGCTTCACGAGAAGAAACCCACAGCGGCACTTCGACTCCGGCGCGTTCCATCTCCCTACGGGCAACGCCGAGGAAGTTCGCCTCGGCCAGGGGGTCTTCGAAGGCGATCAACACCAGGGGGCGTTCCCCGTGGTCGTCCAGTGGTCGGTTGGAGGAGTAGTAACGCAGGTAGGGCGCGAGCCGAGCGGCCATGGTCGAGGGGTTCAGCGCTCTGCGCTCCCATTCGAGGAAGAAAGGCTTGGAGTGCCCGTTGGCGCGCACCACTCCGAAGGCGTCGGGGTGGATGGAGCGGAGGCTTCCTCCGTACCGGAAGTACCGGGCTGCGTGATGCGGCGGGGACGACTGCGAAACTGAGCAACCCGGCGTCCCCTCCGCCTGCCGTGCCAGCGCTGCCATGAACCGGTGCACGGCCTGGGTGTGGGCGATGGTCCGGGCAAGGGAGCGGCTTCGCCCGCCTGGGACGTCCCGCCAGGACGTGGGAGACCCGTCGTCGATTGGCTCGACGCTCCAGCGGCGATAGGCAGCCCCCACGGAGACCCGGTCCCTGCGGGCCAGCAGGGCCAGCCCCCTGTCGCTGAGCGCCAGCCGGCGACGGCCATCAAGGACCACGGTGGAGAGCAGGAGTGGCTCGCCGAGGCGGATAGTAAGCTTGGAGACCCCCGAAGGCGACAGGCCAAGGATGCCGCCCAGGTCTGCGGCGGTGATCAGGGGCCAGTCGGCGAGGCAATCCAACATCCGCTTCTCGGCGGGCTTGAGCACGGCGGGGAGCAGGTGGTCCGGGGCACCATCGTCAACCCTGCGCAAGTTGGCGTCGTCCGGCAGCGCGAGTCTCGACGCCGGCGCCTCCCAGGGCAACGTGCCGCCCGGCCTGAGGTGAGCAAGGACCTCGCCAAGGGACAGGAGATTGGGAGCGGAGGCGGCGTGCCAGGCCCTGTCGTCGGCCAACATGCCGGACACGTCCTTTTCCAGGGTCATGTAGACCGGGCCGGGATAGCGGGCCAGGAGCCGTCGGGCCTGGCGCAGCCTCGCCTCGTCGGGCATGAAGGCAAGCAGGGCGCGGGGCCGGGACTGCTGCGGGTCCAGGAGGCGGCGAACCCGGTCTGAGATGGAGGTCCGGTCTGCGGTGGGACCCTGCCGGATCACGCCCACCGTTCTGCCGTCGGGGAGCGTCACGGCGGCGTCCATCGGTGCGGCCCGGTACCACCTGAAGCGAGGAGGGCCAACGGCATCCGCCACCGCCGATGCCAGCCGGTAGACTGCGGCCACGGCGTCCAGCCTCGCCAGCAGGATGCGCCGCCAGTGGGCCGAGACCGGATGCGTCCGCAGGAGGCGTTCGATGCCGCTCCCGTTCTCCGAGGCCAGGGAGCGCAGCCCGTCAACGGTGGCGAACCACCGCTTGGTGGTGGCGGTCAGGGGAGAGGCATGGCGGATGAAGGCTGACAATCCCTTCCTCTGTAGGCGGCCCAGGACGTGGCGGGCCGTGCTCTCGGCCATGCCGGATACGGCGGCCAACTCCAGGTAATCGAGGAAGGGCATGGCCGCCAGCGTGTGCAGGGCCTGCCGCTCCCGTTCCTTCGCCCTCATTCACCCTTTGCCGTCCCGTCGCCGGGCGCGCCGGATCCGTCCATGCCCTTTCCCCTGCGCCGCGTGCGCGGTTTCTTCTTACTGCCGCCGGCCTGGTTTGAGGTCCCGTTGCCGGCGCTGGGCGGCGGCGGGGTTCCCCCCTCCTGCTGCTCCGATTCCTCCCGTTCCAGCTGATCCCGGAACTCCTGCGCCATCCGCTCGATCTCAGGGTCCTGGGACGCGATGACCTCCGCCGTGGTGGTGTACGCCTCGGCCAACGCCCGGACCCGCTCCTCGGCGGCGGGACTCCCCTCCTCGGGCTCCCGCACTCCCAGGGAGTAGGTGGGCTGCCTGAGCCCGTCCACCGTGGCCCGCACGTAGCAGTGGTGCGTGGGCAAAGACACCAGGTCCTCCTCGTCCAGACGCTCCCGGTCCAGCTCGCCGATGAGCTGCCGGGCATCGGACGCAGCAACCTGGAACACCGCCAGGCACCCCACGTTCGCCAGCAGGGTGTCCTGCATGGTCGGCGAGAGGTCTGCCAGTCTCGCCAGGCTCTGGGTGGCCAGGATGAAGCTGGCCCCGAACTTGCCCAACTCACTCAGCATCGACTCGTAGTCCACACCGGGCATGGACTGCATCTCGTCCACGACCACCAGCGCCCCGCGCCTCTCGTCCGGGGAGAGCCGTCCCTGCTCCCGGATCACCGCGTCCACGAGGTTGATCAGCGACGCCCCCACCAGGGCCGACACGTCCTGCCCCGCGGCGGACTGGGACGTGGCGACCAGCAACACCCCGCCCTCGGCGATAACCTGCCGCAGGTCCAGGGTGGAGCGGCGTTGGCCCAGGATGGCCCGCGCCTTCTTCGACGACGCATAGTAGGCCAGGCGGGTCTGCACCGGGGCGACGGCGTCGGCCTTCAGGGTCCGCGTCCAGCTGCGGAAGTCCCTGGCCCACCAGCCCAGCACGTAGGCGTCGGACACCCTTCTCAGGACCCTCTTGCGGTACTTCAGGTCGGACAGCAGCCGCAGACCGTCCAGGATGGTGCACTGCTCATCTTCCCGCGTGTCCGGGTGGGCGTTGTACTCGTGCAGGCTCTTGACCGTGTGCTCCAGGATGGACTGCATCCGGGGTCCCCACTGGTCCCACAGCCCCTTGGAGATGCGCACCACCGAGTCGGTCGTGCGGTCCCTGTCGGGGAATATCTTGGCGTCCAGCAGGTTGATGCCCGGCGAGCGGTCGTCGTCGGCCAGGTCGATGAGGTAGACCTTCTCCGCGATCTCCTCGGGCACGTGCTTCAGCAGGGACTTCACAAGGTCGTCGTGGGGGTCGACGACGACGATGGCGTCGTCGTTGCGGCCCTCAGCCTTCTCCCGCATCTTGTGGACGATCAGGTGGTGCATCATCGTGGACTTGCCCATGCGGGTGCGGGCCACGTAGAGGTGGTGGCGGCCCATCGCGTCGGCGGGGAAGTGGACCTTCCTCGGCCTGCCCACCACCGTGTCTCCCACGTAGGCCCCGTTGGAGCCGTTCCTGGACGAAGGGAACAGCGCCCTGGCGCCGGAGCGGGCCACCATGGGCAGCTGGTCTCCGGCTCCTAGGGGGTGCCACAGGGCCGCCAGCTCCCGAACGCCCAGCACGTCCCGGCTCTGGAACATGCCCCTCCTGGGCGGCGACGGCTCCCTGTCGGGAATCGCCGCAGGACGGACCTTGGTGGCCCGGAAGCTGGCCCCGGCGGGGTTGTTGTAGTGGCCGTAGGCCGACGCAACGTTCCGCAGAAGCTCCCCGGCCCGGCTCTCGGTGCCGTGCTCCGACAGGATGGCCGTCACCTCCAGCTGGGCCTCGTAGGCGATGCGGGAGACCTTCTCCTGGATCAGCAGCGGGTCCTGGTGCTTGCCGCCGGAGCGCCACTTCTTGATGCGCCACCAAGCCCAGCCCGCCAGGGCCGCCAGGGACACCACCCCCAATCCCAGCAGCACCGCCTTCCACGTCTCCCCGCGCTGCACCCACAGGTAGCCCTGGAGCGCCGGCGGGACAAACAATGCCAGGATGGCCAGATGCGTCATGCTGTTGCGGTTGATCCGCTCGTCGGTGTGATAGGGGGACGCCTTGGGGTCGGGCAGGGGTTTGCCGTACGCTTTCTCCTGGTGGGCGCTGGACCAGTCGGGACCCAGGGACAGCAGCCGCAGCCGGGCCACCAGCCGCTCCCCCTCTTCCAGGTCGGACATGGAGCCGATGACGGAGATCAGGGGATCGGAGCCGGGGTCCAGCAGGTCGTCGTCCCGGAAGGTGCGCAGAGGGAGGTACTCAGGCCCCCTGAGCCGCAACGACATGGAGTAGGCCTGCTCTCCTTCGGACAGCCTGAGCGGGTCGTCCTCCGGGGAGAGCTCGTTCACCCTGGCCTGGGGGTATCGGCCGCCCACCTGCTGGCGGACGAAGGAGCCGTCACGGCAGCGGGCCAGCAGGCTGACCCCGCCGCTGTCTCCCACGATCTCCAGGGAGAATGGTTCGGGGACGGCGATCGAGCTCAGCAGGTTCTCCACGCCCAGCATGGTGCGCTCGCCCGTGCGAGGCGGCGTGATGGCCATCAGCTTGATGGCGGGCCTATCGCCGCCCTTGAATAGTCCTTCTACGGGGTTGAATCTCACGAGGCACACTCCCTTACTGTCTACTGCCTTAGTCATAAGACACTTGTTCTATTATGAGTGAATCGTGGCAGGGAAAGCAAGGCCCGAATGACCGGTGACTTGGCGGCGGTCGCCGAGGGCTGCCACCTCGGACTACAATCGCTCTCAAGCGGCAATCGCCGTGCACGGGCTGTAAGGAGAAACGGGATACATTGTAGAATGCAAGCAGAGTCGTTTCCAACGGGAATCAGGTTGGTTCAGGGAGTCGGAGCGAGCAATTTGGCGAATGGCCGGTTGACGCTCCATCGCAACGTTGTTGTAGTGATTGTATTGCAGTCATTGTATTTCTGAGACATGGAGAGGACCGTATGGCTGACACCAATCAGTCCAAGCAAGAGGAGCTGGACGGCTCCGGCGACGGCATGGGTATCCCCCTATCGGACGCCCCTCTATTGGACCTGCTGGACGTTCTGGTGAATGACCGGGGCAAGGTTGCCGCAGCAGAGGCCCTGGGGGTGAACTACCGCACGATGGTGGCGTGTTACGAGTCCCGGCGGGTCTCTCGGCGGATGCGACGGGCGTTGGAGGAGTATCGGGGTACGGCTGTTGACGGCGGTGATGAGCCGGACGATGAAAGCGCCGGTGATGTCGCGGACAGGGTGGAATCTCTTGAGCAACGGGTGGCAGCGTTGGAGGAGGAGCGGCGGGAACTGCGGGAAGTCATCGAAACTCGGGCAGAGCAGTCAGAAGAATTGGAGCGTAGGGTGCGTGCGTTGGAGGAAGGAGAGCGCCATCAGAGCGAGGCCGATGGGGTTGGAGCCGACGAGGGCCGACGACAGGAGTGGCGGCCTCCCCCACGAGGTCACGGGCTTCCCGACGCTGGAGTGGTCACGTTGGAGGAACAGCCCGACGAGGAGCGCGCCTTCGGCCCGGCTGCGCCCCTGGTGGTCGAGTGGCGGAGTCTGCGGACCGGGTGTGAAGCTTCGGGCAGCCGGATCGACCGGGCCGGGGCTTCGGTGCGCCGGTGGGAGTTGGAAGTCGCCCTGCTCGGAGACTACGGCCTGACGCTGCCGCCGGATACGGAGCCCCTGGACTCATCGCGCAGGGAAGACCATCTGAGGTGGCGGAAGGAGGCGCTGGCAGTGGCACTGGCGAAAGCAAGGCGGCTGCGCTGGCTGAGGCGAGTGCTCACGCTGGGTTTGCGGTGGAGGTAGCTGGCCTGGGCACTGTGCGACAACGGCGATCTGGAGGGAGACAACCCCGAAGCTCCGGCCGTCGTGGATGGTGATGGTGGCGTCAAAGCGGCCCCTGCGGTGGAACTCCACGTGGGAACGAAGGCCGTCGATGCCGGGGGAGAGTGAGGCGACGAGACGGTAGACGGCGGCCACCGCGTCCATCCTGCGGGTGAGCAGCGTCAGCCACTCCCTGGACACGGGGTAGGCCCGCACGAAGTCCGAGGGCGTGTCGAAGCCGAGCAACCCGGCGGTCTCCCTGATGTCGTTGGCGGTGACGAAGTATCTCTGGCTCGACGGCAGGTGGGGGGCGGCATGCTTCACCCGCCCAACGATGCCGTCGGCCAGCAGGCCGGTCAGGGCGCGATGTACGGTCGCGTGCGGCTCTCCCAGGACAAGCGCCAATTCCGCTGAATCAACGAACGGCATCCGGCTGAGAGAGTCGAGCAACTGTGGGTCTGAAAGGGCCATGTATCGAGCGTAGCAAAGGAGGGGCGATTTAGGCAGCCGTCTTTTGACAGTGTTGGTGCAAGTGAAGGAGTATGGTGTGCCAGCGTGCCCGGGCTTGTGCGCAACTCCCTCGCAAGGCCAGCCATTCGGCGGAACATGGGGGGGGGTGTACTATGTGGGTGAGCAAGTTGCCCCCCGTTGTGTCCGTAGTTGAAATCAGAGTGAACGGGACGCTCTGCCACATCGGAGCAAGCAATTTGACTCAGGGGTTCCTTCCACGGCTATGTGGCAGCCGTAAGCTACGAAATGGGGGAAAATAGAACATGTGGGTTGCGGGGACGGCGGATAGCGCCAGTGATCGAAGGTGGCGGGGATGTCGGAGGGCTGATGGCGCTGCTGAACGAGCTGGGTGCGAGAGAAGGAACCGAGCGGAACTGGTGGAGCCTGCCGCGACCTCGCAGGCTCTAGGCACCCAGATCCTCATATCTCATGTGGGAACGAAGAGACCAAGACCGAAGTGCGAAGAATGACCAAGGGCAATAGGACCCAAGACGGGAGTGTCGAAAGTAAGTGACACGTGGTAACCCCTCTTCTCGACGTTGGTCGGGTCGAAACGATTTCGTTGAGGCCGATGCGTCTTAACCCATTCGGATGCTCCGCTATTGATCTTGATAGTCATCGTACTCGTATCGTACTCCTGCCTGCCCAATTCCCGTCGAAGTTGGACTTCGGGTGTTTCCCCTGGCTTGACGCGGCCCCGCCGGTCATACACATGGCGAGGCGGAACATACGGCGTTGCCGTTTCCCACCGAGCATACGCTTGTTTGTCAAAGCCTCGGGGCACCGGCACTTGTGAATCCAAGGGCACGAGCCGGACTGCCCATGGGTCTTTTCTTTGCCCACGACCGAACGTGATCTGAAGTTCATGTTCAGCTGCGTTCAGAATCGCTCGCTGTTCATCGTCGTCAAACGGATGAGTGCGCCAAACGAGCAATCGCGTAGCGTTGTCCGTATCATTGTCGAAAAGAATGCCGAAGCGAGTATGGAGATGTTCTTCCTGAAGTGGCCTTCCGTCGGCGTCTTTTCCCGTAAGCAGGCTCGCTGCTTCCCTCTGTGACCTGCTGGCCCGTTGCCAGTCTCCATCAAGGAACTCGTGGATGACGCGCCCTCGGAATCGTTGAGTAAGGACCACGACAGATTTGCGCGTAGGACTGACTCGGGTACCAATCGCAAACTGGACGAGGTTCGTCGGAACTCTTGATTTTCGTCGTGGACGAGGCAGCCTGACGGGCGGTTTAGTAGGCCGCTTGGCATACTGCCATTGTGCCCCCAGCGGAACTGTGGAGTTCTTTACCGACGGGGCGTCAGTGACCGCCTGTACTTGCTCCAGCGTGGCCTGTGCTATGGGTATAAGCACGGGAATCGACCCTGTGGAGGGGATGTCCTCTAGCACACAGTTTATGTCCACGTTTCGTGGCAGGTGTTCGACGCGCCGCACTTCAGTTATCGACTCCGCACGTCCAAAGTAGGTCATTCGGGCCAAGCTCGCGTCGAGCCAGTCGAACATTTCGCGCGACCACGCCTCACCATCCAACAACCACCATAGTACATAGTCTCTGGACTCTGTTCTCATGTCGCCGACGATCCAGAAATTGTCGCGTGCTAAGGTAGGCCGGTACCGCTTCTCCCCCGGTATATTCACTCGTCGGTTTCTGAGCTTCTTTGTTCGGCTAGGTGGGTCCCACTCAAACTCGGCAGGCTGATATTGACTAAGCCCCGGTCCACGCCAACTGAAGGATGGCAGGACCCAACTAACCCTACTGGTGCAGAATGCCCTTAGCATTTCATCACGCCAGCCTGACCCCTCAACGCCGCATTCGCGTTCATATTGGTATGATCGGGCTAGAATTGCGCGAAGGATCCGCCAAGGGCTCGGCGGCCACTCTCCATACGGGTCCTCGAAAGGGAAGGCCCGCCAAGGGTTAGCGTGAAATCGCCCAAGCGGAAATGTCTGACGCAAGACGACCTTCATGGAATTGCTCGCTAGTTCGTGTCTTCTTCCTCGTCTTCGGCACTCTCACTGTCATCATCGCCGACCCGAAACAACTCGTCGGCAGGCCAATAGACCTGAGTCACGCACAGGTCGGTGAGTCCCGCTTCGCTGATGGCCTGTTTGATGTCGATGTCCGGTAGATCGACTACTCCGTCGCGTCCGCGAATGCGCAGTTCGTCCAGTTCGAAGTCGCAATTGCTCCGATATCGGAACGAAAAACGGAGGATGCGGTCTATCTTCCACAGTGCAAGTGTCAGGAGAAACTGCTTTTGCGCCTCGTTGAGGCCGCGGTCTTCTCGACCAAAGGACCGCAATAACGCCAAGTCGATGACGAACGTAGCGACCACTTCGCTGGCGGTCTCCTCGTCAACCGCGAAGATAGGCTGCCCCGATGACGTCTTGCCGAGCCTGTCGAACTTGACGCCAGCGCTGCGGACTCTGGAAGCGCCAAAGGCTTCAAGATGCGCCGTAAGCATCCGTGGCAGCTTGATGCCCATGGCGGGGAAGAGTACCCCATGAATGAGCGAGTTGGGATCGTAGCGGAATATCGTCTTGAAGACGGCCCACCACTCGTCGGGAAGCGGATGGGATTTCTTGCCGAGATCGGCGATGCCGAATTGGTCGCGGAGCACGTCTCCGAATTTTTGGTCGTCCACTTTGCCGTCCTTCGCAAGTTTCCCGTCGAGGAAGTACGTGGATGCCAGCCTATGTCCTTCCGATAGCGTTGTAACGACGAGTCGCTTCGGCCCCTGCTCCGTGATGGTCGGCCAGCCGGCATCTGTCCGGCACTCGACGTAAGGCATTCCTGCGAGCTCATCGGCCAGTTCTAGCGAATGCTCGCTTGCTAGGCACACGGTCTCCAGGTGATTGGCCATGCTCGCTGCGCTGTCGACGATGCAGACCCTCTCAATGGTGTTGCCGGAACGCGGCGCGTCGTATATGACGTGACCGATCTCCGGGAATCCCGCAGGCTGAAACCGGTCCAATCCCGAAGCCGGTTTCAGGGTCGCATGGAGCGTCAGGCGGGGATCCTCGCCCCTTAGCAATGCGGATGGGTTCATAGGCTGCTCAGACATATCTGCCTCCAATTATCGTTATCTCGGTTCCGTTGGCGTCAGCCAACGCCGGAAGACGGCAAGGGCTTGTGGATCGTGTACTGGAATAAGCAACGCCGCTAACAGGCGATCCGTATTAGGCCCTGCGACATCAAGACCGTCGAAGTCGGCGACCGGTACGCCAGCGGACCGATATGCCGCCAGCGCTACTTCCACCGCAGCGTTCAGATCACGTCGCCGGAGCATCGCCACGACTCGACCAAGCCGAGCGCAGGTTGATGCTTCCTCTAATCGAATGCCACATTCGTCAAGAACTTGCCGGAATAGCCAGTCGCTCGCCAAGGGACGGAACAGCCCGTATAGAGCCAGCGCACCATCAACGACCGGCTGGTCACTGCTGAAGTTGCTTTGTAGTCGGGCCGCCGCCTCCCTGTTTCCCCTACCACACCAGTCGAACAAGCAGAAGCGATTCAGCCAGAGACGTACCAGTCCCTCATCCACGACCTCTGATAACCAGTCATGCACATCGTTGACGTGTACACGGACTGCGGCGTCGAATGGCGGCTGCGTTTCCTTCTGCAACGCCTCCACAACGCGCCGCTCCCCGATCGCACATAGATTCCTAGTCAATTCAACATCGCTCCAAACGCGCCGGGCTGGCATGGACTTCGTAAACTCCCACCGTGGCACGGCATTCGGTTTCTGCACACCGACCCGGTACGAGATAAACTGCGGACAAGCCGGTGTGCCCGCCAGAGATGATACCGCTAGTGCCAAACGGGCTTCTCGATCAGGCGGGTCGTCTTGTAGCAACTGGGCCGCCCACTCTCCTGGCAACAGTCGGAATCTAACACCGTGACTGCGGAACGTCTGGTTCCTATCAACTTTGGTCAGCGCCTCAAACATCTCATCAACCAATGCCCAGGCTCTTTCGACACGCCCGGTGCCGGGTTCCACAGTGGAAAAGTCGACAAGCGCTTGCTCTAGAGAGCCCCGCAAGCCGGCAAACCGCCACCGACTCCCAACCTTCCGGTCCTGCGGCAAAGTGTCTAGAAGTTCGACAGCCGTCTGGATTGCTTGTGTAGTTACAGTATCCTCGGCCTGTTTGGGAACTGGTACAACTGTTTCCAACCGTGATTCGAACGTCTGAGTACTGGTCGTGTGCACAAGCAGGAATCGCCGGAACTCAGTGATGCCGCCGTCAACGCCGCGGCCCAGTACCCCAACTGAGAACGCTGCTGCTGAAGTTGCTCCGCGCCCTCCAAGTTCCGATCTTCCACGCAAGAACAGCGACTTCAGTTCGCTATCGGTTGTCGGGCGACCCCAGATAGGCGCCCAGACTTCTGCCTCTACGCTCCCGGCTTCGTCCTCTCCCTTTGGCGCTATCGCCGTAGTGACAAAAGGAAAGGCCCCCTTGGGCTGCCTCCGGCTGCCCAGTTGCCGGGATGGACCGCCAGCAAAATAGATCAATCCCTCACAAGCTAAAGCCATAGCCCAAGGTGTTATCTCGCCTTCACGAAACGGCCTTTTCGTTCCGTGATTGAATATCTTGTTTGCCGCACCGAACCAGGATCCAGCACTGAAGTCACCGAGATATGTACAAGCTCCCCCATTGAGGAAAGCCTTGAGATCAGCGTTGAGTGATTCTCGGCTCTGTTTCCGAGGTGGCTTCTTGATACACGAGACAGCATTGCGCCAACCCCTGTCAAATTTTCTCTGCCCGGCGTTTCCGCCGGTGCCGAGCAAGGGATTCATTCTAACGCGGCCGTCAAGCGCCAAATGTGCCCCAAACAAAGGCAGCGCTCCCTCCTCTGCTTTCAGGGCGCGCCAGCGCTCCGTCCGTACGGAGGTCTTCTTGCTCACATCCGTCCTCTTGTCCTCGTCCCACGGCTTTACATACCCGGTCCAACGATCCTTCTCGCCCACATCGCCTACAAATTCTACGACTTCTTCCAATGTGATGGGACCACCTACGAGACAGAACCGCGAGTTCTGCCAGCAAGCCCGGACGCTCGGCCATCGTCGTGCCGCCAGCGAGAACAAACCTAGCGACGCGAGGTAGGTGCCAAGCGAATCGGCGTTCAATCCATTGAATGGTATGACAGGTAGGCCATTCATGAGTCTATGAGCTTCTTGACGCTCGGTTCCTTGCTCGCCCTTTCGTCCGCGCAGCGGACCAGAGTCTCAAGATATGCCAAGGCGAACGGCCCGAGGCTGCGTGGCTCGCCATCCGGAACAGCGTCGTTGACCCCCTGGGCAGAGTCGCTCTCCCACCCTCCCAACAGGTCGTTGACGAGTCCCGTCCAGCCGGGCGCTTCAAAGATGAACTCCGACCCGTCTTTGGAGAAGTGGCCGGACGCGCCATCTACCGCGCATTCGAAATCAAGAGACATGTTCTTCCATGGCAAAGTCGAGCCCCGCTCTATGCCGCATACGTCGTCCCCGGTTTGAGTTCGGGTTGTGAGGACAGTACGTACTTTGCCATGGTGGGCGGCGGATAGATAGATCGAAAGAGCGTTGAAGTCTCTGTCTCCTCTTCGGTAGTAGCTGTGCCAGAGAGCCAACGCCGATGCTGCCTCATGGCGAAGGCCTGGACGAAACGGAACGTTCCACGCGCGGAGGATCCCGTGCATTGATTGGATTCGGTCAACTCTTTCACGCCCTATCTCCCTGTCAATGTGCCATCTGTACGTCGTCTTGCCTTGTGAGCTCTCCATATCGCCCCAGGCTTCGGCTTTGCCAAGACGCACACCATCACGTCGTAGAACGGTCTTGACCGCCTCCGCAGCGTCGGCTGCATCCGCAGTGACTGCGAACTGGCGTGGCGCCTTGGCCCACACCTCACCGCCTCGCGGCGACGGCTTGGGCAATTCTCTTTGCCAACGGTGCAGTGCCTTGCCTATGTCGTGTTCCGATGCTGCACGAACCACAGCAGGTCCGAAGCTGGGATTTAGCTTGACGGCCTCGGCAATGCGCGTCGCCTCGTCCCCGGCATCCCGAAGATGGTCTTCCAACGTGACCCAAAAGCCGCTTTCGGTGTATCGGTCATCCTCAAACCGCTCGTAAGGCTCGCCTGGGGAAGGCGTGTCAGCAAGCTCGTCGCGGTTGAGGCCAGTCCAGCCATCCTTGTCAGAATATCCTCCGTCGGATCGGCGAAGCATCACCAACATACCGGGACGGATTTCAGAGGCGCGCATGGACTGCCACGCTTCAGCCTTGTCGTCCCAAACCCAGCCTCTCACCGAGAGCTCCATGAACCTTCGGAGTCGGTCGACGCTTACCGGACAGCCTTCGTCACGATTATACGGGGGACCGAACAACTCTTCGGCGGCGCGTAGTTGAGAATCCTGACTCCACTCCCGCCAGAAGACGGTCACGTCGGGGTTCTGATCCTGGCTTCGGACAAAGGGACTCACATCGGTGAAGCCACCGAAGATGTCCGGCTCCGTCGAGAACAGCCCGTGCACGTCAATGGCGCGGGGGCAGGGCTCTGGGGGCGGTGTAAGCGCTCGAATTATCTTGTCCGCGCTTTGGTCTTGGTCGCTCAGCCGCGCCAGAGCATCTCTCGCGGACAGATTCTCATCCCCTCTATACAGCGTAGCCAACTCACGGAGCAGCCGTGTGCCGAGCTTGACCGCATCAACCTCATAAGGACCGATAAACTGTGCCCCTCTACTGAGCCTCTCTGGCCCTTCCCAGAAGTATGCACGGGTGTCCTCATTCAGTACTCCGTCACGATTCAGGCGTCCAAGACGTTGAATGATAGACGGCCACGGGGCAACCTCCGACCATAGCCGGCGAGCGGATACGTCCACACCTGCCTCTATGACTTGGGTGGATACGCAGATCAGTCCGGGCACGGTGAGCATCTCACCGTGCAGTGTCCTCTTCCGTGCAGCCTCGAAGTCAAGTAGCTTGCGTTGGTTGCCTTGACGATCTTGAGGACGGAAGCGTGACGTCAGCAGGACGACTTCATCGGTTCCTTTGTACGTATCCCTGACGGCCGCGTAGGTTCGCTGCGCACGCTCGACGGTGTTGCACACAACGAGGCTCAGGCTGTGGGGAGTGTGTTCGTCAACAATCGCATCGGCTAGGGCTTGCTGGAAGTGAGCGTCAGAGTCCTTCAGACGTGCCCTTCTCGACGTGGGTGCCTTCCATACCCTGCAAGGACGGCGGGCGCGAAGTAGACCGTGTTCATGGTCACGAGCACTCAATCCTAACGGAGTCGGATTTGGCAGGCCCGCATTCTTTCGATCCAGCGTGTTGAGGAACTCTTGATGAATCGTCGCGCTCATCCACCACGTCACACAAGGCCTCAGGCTCTTGAACCGATCAATTCTCATCCAGTCCAACTGCGCCGAGGTCCAAAGCCCTGGCCCCATCAACTGAACCTCGTCCATCACCCACAAGCAGTCGTTGTTCAACAGCCCGAAGTGCATCGGCCACCGATATCGGCTCATGCCATAGCCACGGTTCAGAGCACGGGAGAGAAGCATATCTTGAGTGCCAACGAGCACAGCGTTGCGCTCGGGGTGGATATCCCAGTCGCCGGCGGTTTCGCCTCCCATGAGTACGTGAACTGCAACCTCGTCCGCAAGTCCGAGTCTGTCCAGCCAACGCGCGACGTTCTGGTGCGTCTGTTCGACCAACGTGCGCATGGGGAGGCAGTAGACGAGACGACGCGGCCAGTCTTCCCTGTGTTTGAGCACACGGTTCCATGTCCACGCGAGCACGGCGGCGCTGGTCTTTCCGAAGCCGGTGGGAACGTCGATGAGCATAGATTCGCATTCACGGGTACCGCTCAGCCACTCGTCCTCACTACATGCGTGACGTTCGCCACATGCCAGCCGGGCTTGGTAATCGTGATGGCTGAACCCCGTTGCTGTCGTGAAGAACCGATCAAATCTACCGTTAGGTGGATTTGGCGATGCCTCGTCCGTACTGTAGCTATGATGGTCACTCATCGGTTGGAATTACTCATCCCATGGCTAGGAAGTGCTCGGTCCTGCCAGAGCGGGCAGGCCCTTAAAAGACCATATCATAGGTTGCCTAGCTTACGCCGGGCGAATCCATATCGGATAGGGAAGTCAGCCAAGCGGTGCGCAGGAAGTTCTTGTCTACGCCGTCAGCCTGAACCTCAGCGTGAAAGTTCTTGATTTTATCAAGTCTGGTGGACTACCGTTTACGGAAGATACCACCGAGCCGTTCAGCGGTATCTCTTGGACTTTTTTTCCTGGAATCAAGCTGTCGTCGGGCATGGGAACGGTGTAGCGGACGACGGCGTTGTCGGGCAGGAGCTCGATCTCCTTCACGAAGGTCTCGATGAAGGCCCTGCGCTCGGTCAGCTCGCTCTTTTGCAGGAACCTGCTCATGTCCTTGGCGTAGGCGGTGATGGTCTTGACGTCATCGAGGACCGCCCTGCGCTGGGCCAGGATTGCCCTCGCCCCCTCCGCGGCGGACTCAAGGCGCTCCTGCCGCTCCTTGTGGTCTCGGATGCGGTGGGCGAAGTCGGCCATGTTGAACTCGGTCGTCGTCTCCACGAGGTCGTAGAGCCGGTCGAGTCTGCCCCGCACGTCGGCAAGCTCCGACTGGATGGTCTCCAGCCGTTTGCGCTCGTCGCCGGCCACGTCGTCCATCTGCTCGTCCACGACATTGACCAGACTCCGAATGTTGCCCTCGGTCAGGATGTTGGAGCGAATCAGGCCGACGACCAACTCCTCGAACTGCCGGGCGTCCACCCTGGGCGAGTCGCAGGACCCGGGCGCGCGCTTTACGAAGGAGTGGCAGACGTAGTAGGGGAACGTGCCCCTGCTGGAGTAGCGGCCCGAGAGCGCCCTCTTGCACCTGTAGCACTTGACCAGGCCGCTCAGCAGGAAGGTGCTTCCGACCCTGCGGGGGTGGGAGACCTTGGGAGCGCGGGAGCGCAGTATCCTGTTCACCCGGTCGAACTGGTCCTTGGTGACGGTGGCGGGGAACGCCTTTTCCACCCGCACCGGGTCGGCCCCGTCCTTGGCGTTGTTGCCCCAGACGAGGGTGCCCAAGTGCGCCTCGTTTCTGAGGATGTTGTGGACGGTGGGCTTGTTCCAGAGCTTACCCCTGGGGCTGGCGATGCCCTCGTCGTTGAGGATGCGGACGATCTTCATCATCCCCTTGCGGGACTCGGCCAGGTCGAAGATGCGCTTGACGACGCCGGTCGTTTCGGGGTCCGGCTCCAGGGTGGGCCTCTCCTTGGGTCCGTCCAGCACCTTGACCTTCCTGTAGCCGTAGGGGGCCATGGGAGCGACCCAGAATCCCCTGGATGCGGCCTCCCTCATACCCCGCAGGACTTCCATCGCCAGATTCTCGCTGTAGAACTCGTCCACGCTCTCTATGATGCCTTCCAGGAGCCTGCCTGTGGGGTTGTCCTCGGCCTGCTCGGTGATGGAGACGACCCGGAGGCCCTTGCGCCTGAGCATGGACTTCAGAATGACGGCGTGCTCGCGCTTGCGGGTGAAGCGGCTGAACTTCCAGACCAGAATCTCCTTGAAGGGCGCCTCGGTCCTCTTGGCCTCGTCCAGCATCTTCTGGAACTCGGGGCGGTTCATCACGCGTCCGCTCTCCGCCTCGTCCACGTACTCCCGGACGACCTCGTAGTCGTTCTTGTCGGCGTAGTCCCTGAGCGCCCTCAGCTGGGCGGACACGGACAGGTCCACGTCCTGGCGGTCGCTGGACACCCTGGCGTAGAGGGCCGCCGGCGTGCGGTCGTTTCGTTCACTCATCTGTTGCTCCTCCTTGTTGCTTCCTGCTGGTTCGGCGCGAGCGCCGCATCTGCGTCCTTTCCTGTCTGCGCCACTCCCTCTCCTCCAGGTAGAGGCGGAACGCCTCGCGCAGAAGCTCGCTCAGCGTGCGGCCGTCCTCCCTGACCGCCTGCCTGAGCTGGTCGTCCATCTCCGGCGGCAGAGAGAAGGTGACGGTCCTTCGTTTCTTCGGCATGTTTTTTTGCCCTTCGATGTAACAATATGTCTTACCTTTATCATGGACGAACCGGCGGCCCCTGTCAATGCCCGGACACCTGTAAGAGGCCGTCCAAATCGAGTAGAATGGGGTGGTAGAAACTGCGATATAGAGGTTTCCCTATGGGGACATTCAAGTGGCCGCTGCGCATTGCCAGCATGGACGGTCAACAGGGGCGGGAGGTAGAGGCGACGGTGGACACCGGCGCATCGTTCACCACGCTGCCCGCAAGCCTGCTGCGTGAGCTGGGGATCGAGGCCACGGGCAAGCGCGGGTTCCTGCTGGCCGACGGTCGCCGGGTTGACATGAACTACGGACAGGCGTGGGCCACAATAGACGGCGAGAGCGTGGTCACGATCGTGGTCTTCGAAGAGGACGAGGCCCCTCCGCTGCTGGGGGCATACACTCTGGAGGGTCTTGCCCTGGCGGTGGACCCGGAGGCTCAGCGGCTGGTCCCCACAAGCATGATCCTCTACTAGGCCGCTGCGCTCCTTCTTCCCCCACATCTCAGCCTTCCGCGGCCCATCGGGGCGCGTGCCGCTCCCCCTCGTACCTCATCAGCCCTCCCCCTCGCCGCCGTCCTCACCGGTTTCAGTACGGTGCGGTGCGGCCGCCTGCTCCTCCATGTAGGAGCGGATGGCGACGCGGGCCAGGATACGCAGCCCCTTCAGGACCGCCCTGCGATGTTCCGGCGTGTAGGACGGCATGGAGCGCTCCAGGGCGTCTTCAAGCTCCTGTCCTCCGGGCCTCTTTCGTCCGTTGTTTCTTCTGGGATCTTTCATGGTGCGTGGTCGCAGCGGCGAATCGGTTGGGCTGCTGGCCTCTCGTTTCAGGTCTGTGACGGGCCGCCGGCCTCCTTCAGGCAGCAGAGCCGTCTCGAGCGCCTGCCGAAGCAGCGTTTAGCGTTGCGCTTGGACCGGGTTGCGGATTTCAACATCAACTCGTTCGCCTCTCTGAGGGTCTGCCGATGCTCGTCGGAGCGCGTTGGCGATTCCCGCCTCGCCGCCGCCCGGCGATTGGCCTGTGGATTCCTTCCGCTATCGCTTCTCATCCCGCTTATCCCGCCTCTGGGCGTCTCATGGGCCGGGCGCCTGCCGTCCAGTGTGAGCGGTCGAGACGCTGGGCATAACTACCTATGAGGGCGCTCACGTGAGCGCCCCTGTAAGACCTGGGGCGAATACCCCCGTTGTTGATGCCGTTGGGGTGTACAGAGAAATGAAGTTGGTTGCAAAAATGCAAGTCGGGCCGTTTCGTAGCTGAAATGGGGCGGAGTACCCCTCTACAGGACACAGACAGTGAACACTTTGACTTGCGGGTACGTTCCGGCGTGCGTATGCAGGCCCCGTAGCTGAGAGTTGCATTGATGCAGGCGACTGAGGTTGGGTCGGGGGTGCAAAGGCCATAGCTGGCAGTTGCACTTTTGCGGGGCGGTGGGAAGGCTGAAGAAGGGGACGCCTGACGCCGCAGGTGGGCTCGGACGATCATCCGGGCCGGGCCGGGCTGCTCACGCCGCACCTTCCCTCGATGCTCGGTGGAGTGGGACGGCGATCCCCACTTCGCCGACCGGCGATTGGTCGAGGGTCTCCGCGCCAACTCGTTCACCTCCCTGCGGTGTGCTGCGGTTCACCGGACCGCGTCAGTCGCAAAAAAGTGTGAACAAATGAAACTGGAAATAAGACCCCTGGTAGCTCTGCGCAGGGACGCGGGGCGTTACGGGCCGTTCTCCCGTGACTCTGCGCAGGGATGCGGGGGGCTATAGACGCTCTTTTTTTCGGCCCCCTTCGTGCAGTATTGGGGGTGTACAGGAGTTTCAGTTTGGTAGCAGAGCGGCCAGAGTCGTGATTTCGTAGCTGAAACAGGGGTAAATCACCCCCCTACAGGACGTAACCAGTGAACACTTTTAGAAAGGGTGCGTTCCGGACGGCAATGACATCGCCAAACGTGGGGCATGACATCGGCGGGACCGTGGGAGCGGCCTCTCAATGACATTTGGCCCCGGAAAAGGCGCTTGAAGTGGGGGTGCGTTACGGCCCCCAAAACGCGGCAATAGACCGGGGAAAAGGCCGGACAGTGGTTGACCGGAGACTTGGGCGGAGTTTTGGAAGGGAGAAAAGAGCCATGAAGACGACCGAACACGGCATCGAAGACAGCAGGGACGTGGAGAACGTCTACCACATGCGGCTCATGGCGCTGCTGAAAGAGCTGGTGCGGGACAAGGGATACAAGGGCGCGGCGCGGGTGCTGGAGCTGGACCAGCGGACGGTGGCCGAGAGCGCGAAGACCGGGCAGCTGTCACGGCGGGTGCGGCAGGCGTTGGAGCGGGCGTTGCAGGAGGGCGTCGGCTCGGCTGCGGCCCGGCAGCGGGAGCGCAACGAGAAGCTGGAGGAGCGGGTCGATGCGCTGGAGAAGGGGCATGAGGCGCACGAGAAGGGGCACGACGCGCTGGGCAAGGAGGTGCGGAGTCGAGTGGCCGCCGTCGAGGGCCGGGTCGAAGCCCTGCGTCGGGATGGCGCACAGGGGACCGGGGCCGGTCATGCCGGCGCCGGTCCCTCCCAGGCGGAAGCGGACGGCGCGGAGAGCGGTGCGTCGGACGCTGGAAGGAAGCCGCCTCCGAGGCCCAGGTTGCGTCGGGAGTACCCCGACCTCGTGACCCTTGAACCAGCCCCGGACGACGAGGAGGTGTTCGGCGATGCGTGGCCGATGATCGTCGAGTGGCGGGGACTGAAGGACGTTCACCCCAACGAGGGGAAGGGCCTGGATTGGCTGCGCACCGAGGAGCACTTCCTGGCGTTGGAGCTGGCCCTGCTTGAAGACCACGGCATGACGCTCCCCCCGGCTCGGTTTCCGCTGAGGGGCTTCGACCGCAACGGGCAGGTCAACTGGCGTCAGACGGCGCTCTTCGACACGCGGAGAGCGATCAGAAAGCGGGAGCTTCTGAACAGGCTGAGCCTCGGTCTGTTGTGGCGGTAGCGGGGCCGGGGGTGCGAAGGGTTGGCTGTTAAGTTTTGTGAACGATTTGGCGGCAATCTTCGAAAGGGGCGCCGCAGGCCCTCTTTTGCGGGTCTCGGGACGTCGATAATGACAGCACTGTTAGGCTTTTTCCAAGGTTTCCGACCATAGAAACCTGGGTGCGTGATCCCTGTTGCACGGGTCTGTCTGGAGGATGATTCGCTCTCCCCCGGTCTCCCACGAGGGAATTGCTGCTGAAGCGGAGTTTGACGTTGGTCCTTCGCAGGCAGCACGGATCGAAACGACGGAGTTGACTTAGCCCTCCGTCCTCGGTCCAAGTCCGGCGGTTGAAGTTTGACGTTGGTCCTTCGCCCGCTGGACACTCGTTCAGCGATTGGAGTGGATCGCTTCTTCCGCTGGACACCTGCCTGACGGTCGGGGTTGATCGCTCCTTCCGTTGGGAACCAGTCTGCCGGTTGGGAGTGATCGCTCTCGCCGTTGGACTCAGGGACGGGACGCTCTCTGCGCCTCGTCCTCACTTGGTCGGTCGGAGTGCGCCTGCCTGTTGCAGACAGGTCTGTCGCTTCGACCGGCTCCTCATGCCCGCGGCATGGCTGCCTGACAGCTACGCCGTAGCTTCGACATGCGCCGGTCTGCCGTTCCGAGCAGGCTGGTCGCTTCACGCCTCGCAGCTCTCCCACTGACGTTGTTCACCCTGGGCCGAGCTGCGTCTTCTATCATGCGTCGGCCTGCGGTCACATCGTGGGCTGGCCGCTTCACGCCTCGCGGCTTTCCCCCCAACTCTGACGCTACGCATCGTGGGCCAAGCTGCGTCTTCTCCCATGCGCTGGTCTGCGATGAAGTCGTAGGCCAGCCGCTCCCCTCATAGCCGCTCCCCCGGAGTCGATTCCCCGACGAATCACCCTGGGCCGGGCTGCGTCTTTCTTCACCCTCCGCTCCGTCTCCCGCGTCCGGCATCCGACCGTGGGCGAAGTGCGTCCGGCGTCAACCCATCACCAACGACTCCCGCCGTGGATGCCGCGCGGGTCAACAACTGAAAGGAGGAGTCCATGCACGTCAACGAGGTCCATCGCCGCTGACGGCGGGGCCTCCGGGTCTCACAACACATTCCCATTCACAAGGGCCGTCCCCGTTCGCCGGGGGCGGCCCTTCTTCTTTGCCCGCAAGCGGGCGCAGGCCAGAGGCAACACAACACAACAGAAGGAGGACTGACCGATGACTACGGCAACGACGGCAACCGGAACTGGGACGACGAGGACGGCGGGCGCGGAGAGCGAGCTGAGGGCCGCTGCGAGGCGGCGCGGGATCACGATGAAGGAGCTCGCGGCCCTGATGGGCGTGAGCGCGGGCTACCTGTCGGGGCTTTCGACGGGGCGTACGCCGTGGACTCCCAAGATGCGGGAGAAGGCTGTGGCGGTCTTGGGAGAGGTCCCTGGGCAGGGGACCGTCTACCGCCAGGGCGGCGTCGTGACCGGCGAGAGCAGCTTCATCAGGGAGCGCGCCCGCACCCTGGGCATGACCATGCATGACCTGGCCGACCGCGTTGGCGTGTCCTACAGCTACATGACGCAGGTTGCCCGTGGCCGCCAGAACATGGGCGTCAAGGTCCAGGCCAGGGTCGAGTCGACGTTGCAGGCTCCGGCGAAGGTCGCGCCCGCCAAGTGCGCCAACCGCCCGGGCGTCGTGGTGGCCGGGGAGAGCAGCTACATCCGGGAGCGGGCCAGGGAGCTGGGCATGAGCCTGCGGGACCTGGCCGACCGCGTGGGGGTCTCCTACGGCTACATGTCAATGGTGGCACGGGGTCATAGGAACATGGGTGTGAAGGTCCAGGCGCGGGTCGCGTCGGCGCTGGAGGCCCCGGTGAAGGTCGCGCCCGCGCAGCCTGCCTGCATCGACCGCGAGGCCGTGTGGGGCCGGATGAACGCCCACGGCTTCAGCCAGAACGAGGTCGCCCGGCGAGCGGGCATAAGCTCGGCCCATCTCTCCCAGATCATGAACGGCAAGTCCAGCCCGTCTGCGGGCGTGCTGAAGGGACTGCACGGCGTCCTGTTCCAGCCGACGAAGGCGGAGCGGGTCATGCCCGCCGAGGTGAAGGTGCTGGGCTGGCGCAAGGGCGAGCGGAGCGGGATGGTGGTTCGCGGCGCCGGTGGCCCCGGGCGCGGCGCCAAGTCCGGCGGCGGGACCGTCAGAGTCGGCGGCCGGGTGCCCTGGGGCGCGAAGGCGGAGTTCGCCTACCGCGCCGGGTACGACGGCATGGGCCGGGTGTCGGTGACGCACGTCGTCGAGCGGGGCTACTCCGCCATGCTGAAGCAGCCGGAGACGGCCGCCGCGTAGTGAGGCGTGGGCGACGGCCCGGCGCAAGACACCGGGCCGTCGCTCAGGGGGGAGGTTATCGCCGCATCGACGGCGGCCTCCCCCCGGCTCTCCATGTATGCCGCCCTTTTTTTGTTGCCCGAAATCACCGCCCGCCTTCGACATCCCTGAAGTAGGGGCAGCGGGCGCTCACGTCCGCGCGGCGGCGCTACCGCGCCGCCCGGCCCTCACTCTCGCCTCCCCGCTTGCCCAGCGCCTCGCGGGCCAACCCCCTCGCCGCCCGCGCCGCGGCGTTGTTCGGCTCGATGCCGATGATGGCCTCGAAGTCCTCGATGGCGCTCTCGAACCGCGCCGCGTACATGCGGGCGATCCCCCTGCTGTAGAGGACGTCCCTGTTCCGGGGGTCGAGGGCGAGGACCCCGGTGTAGTCCTCTATCGCCAGCTCGTGCTGCTCCAGGCTGCTGTGGGCCAGCCCCCGGGCCGCGAGGGCCTCGGCGTCGCCGGGCTCGAGCTCCAGGGACCGGTCGAAGTCCCTGACCGCCTCGTCGTAGCGGCCCAGGCTGCCCAGGGCGACGCCCCTGCCCCGGAGCGCCGGAGCGTTGTCGGGGTCGAGTCCCAGCACAGCGTCGAAGTCGCCGAGCGCGACCTCGTGCGCGCCGAGATTGACGTTGGTGATTCCCCTGGCGTAGAGGGCGAGGCCGAACCTCTCTTCGATCTCGATGGCGGCGTCGAAGTCCCTGAGCGCCCTGTCCATCCGGCCCATGTCGCGGTATGCCATGCCCCGGTGGTAGCGGGCGTCGGCGAGGTTGGGATTCAAATCTATGGCCCTGCTCAGGTCCTTCACCGCCCGGTGGCGCTTGCCCATCGCCGCGTGGGTCAATCCCCTGTTGTAGTGAGCGTCGGCGTCGCCGGGGGCCAGGGTGACGGCCACGTCGAAGTCGCTCATCGCCCCCGCAAGGTCGCCCAGCTCCACCTTGCACGCACCCCGGCTGTAGTGCGCCACGGCGTCGCCGTGGGCCAGGCGGATGGCGATGTCGTAGTCCTCCACCGCCAGGCGGCGCTCCTCCATCGCGGAGTAGGCGCGGGCTCTGTCGAGGTAGGCGCCCGCGTTGCCGGGGGCCAGGGCGATGATTCTGCCGTAGTCCTCCGCCGCAAGGCGGTGCTCCCCAAGCTCGGCGTACGCCAGCCCCCTGGCGCCCAGGGCTTCGGTGTCGCGGGGGTCCGCCTCGATCCTCTCCGTCAGATGCTCGACCATCCACTGAAGGCCCTCGCGCCCCACGCCGTCCATCATCTTGCGGAACCTCTGGTACTCTTCTTCCGATGGCTTCCCCTGGTCCGTCCCGTCATGCTCCTCGTTCATGACGCTCCTCCCGTGTGTCTTGATCTTTCCCTTATCGGACGCGTTCCCCCGCTGCGGAGGGGGCTGCCGGGATGGGGCAGGCTCCCGACGCCGGCGCGGACCTGAGTTCGTCTCCCCGCCCATCCGTCGCGGTCTCTCCCTCGCGGCGTGGGCTCCGCGCAGTCCCGCTGCGGGACCGACGCGGGGACGCCTCCATGATGGCGAAGCCGTTCCCGGAATGCAATGCGGGCTTGGCGGTGGGGACTCCGTGTATGACGGCCTTTTGGCGTTTCAGTTCCTATGGGCCGCGGCCCCTCACCGGCGCGCAGTCCCGCTCAGTCTCTGAACAGGTGGCCGAGGCCCAGCGAGTCCGCGATTTGCAGGAGCGCCGCATAGTTCTGCGTGTTGGGCAGCACGCCCTTCTCCCTCCAGCGCCTCGCGGTCTCGGGATGGACGTCGAGACGGCGGTGTATCTCCGCCCACGACAGGCCGGACTCCTCCTTGAACCGCACCAACCTTTGCGGGAAGTCGTCGGGGAAGACGTAGACTATTCTGCTGTGGTGGGTGCGCTGTCGCGGCATCGGGCCGATCCCCCAAGAGTATGCGTCACAAGTCTCTCCGGCGGAAGTGTCCTGGCCGGACGGCATCCGGCTCGATGGAGCCTGCCGTCCGGCCACTCCCAAAAAGCCCGGGCGAATCCACTTCAGTCGAGGCCGCCGCCCCTCCGGGACATCCATGGATACGGGCTTTTTTCGTTGCCCCAGCCCGTGCCTAATGGCCCGGCCTAATGGGGACGCTAGGCTCCGCTACTACCGGAACTCCCTGGCGTAGGTAGGATTCTCCCAACCAGCGCCGAAAGCCTGCCGTAAAACAGGGACGCGGCGATCAGCGCTCCGCCCAGCGCCATTACCGCCATCACCGCCGGCACCGCCGGCACGAAGCCGCCGGTGGCCTGGCGGAGGAGCGATTCCAGCAGGTCTCCGGCCAGGTTTATCGCTGAGACTGGAACGTTGTCGGGAAATGACACCGCGTTCATCATCGTCTTCCTGACCAGGCCCGGCAGGACCGAATGCACCGCGAACCCAACGACGAGACAGACGGTCCCGCCCGCCAGCAGCGCCACCCCCGGCCAGCGAAGCATCGCCGCCGGACGGGGCAGGTGGACCAGCGCCAGCAGCAGGGTTCCCGAGGCCGCTATCGCCAGGGCGATGAACGTGCCCGGCCCGTTGACCGCGCCCAGCGCTTCCCGCAGGGACTCGGCCCCATCTTCGATGTCCTGCCGTCCCAGGCCCGGCGACCGGTCTGCTGCCCAGTCCAACAGGTCGAAGCGGTCGCCGGGTTGCAGGTTCCGGCGGACCTCGGCGACGGCGCTGCCGGTCAGCGGCTGCACCGCCGGCTCAGCCGCCGCCTTGAGGAACCCCCGGGTGTCGCCCTCGACAAAGCTCCTCCGCAGCGCTTCCCGCTCCCCACGGAGTGTCCGGGCCGCCGGTGAGTCGAGCAAAGGGTCGTCCACCAAGAGGCCGAACCAGCGGTCGAACTCCCGCTCCCGGCACTCCCGGCTCAGAATCTTCAGCGAGGGCGCGGACCGGGGCAGTTGGCCCTGGGACAATTGGGTCAAGGGTTCGGCAGAAGCGGCCGCCAGGCGTTGCACGGCCGCCAGCGAGCAGCCTGACGTCCCGGGTTGGGCAACCTCCAGCCCGTCGATGAACTGATGCACCTCCCCCAGCGCCGCCGGTTCGACCCGCTCCAGCGGCTCGGTCAGGCTAACGTAGAGCTCCAGGTCCTCGCTTTCGTGGCGCAGGTAGCCGGTGAAGCGGTCGCTGTTGGCCTCGGTCTGCTCCCGGAGGTACTCCGGCGGCATGATGTCCCGCAGTACCCGGACCGCATCCTCGTGGGTCGCTATTTCTATATTGCCCAACAATCGGCTGCTCCGCTCCCGCAGCGCTTCATCCAACAGAACCTCGTCGTAGATGCGGGCGTAGACGCCGGTGTCACTGATGGCCGCCTTGTAAACCTGGGGGTCTTCCAACCGCTGGGTGAAGTTGGCGGCCACCAGCAGGTACAGCAGGCCGACCAGCACCATCAGCCCTAGCGCCGGCCCCGCGACGGCTCGAAGAAACGTGGCCAACTTGCCTCCGTCCGGGACGGCGCCTCGCCTTCCCCGCTCAGGTTCTTGTTGTCTGGGCCTATCTCGGTGACCCACTCCTTCCGTGGCGCCCCGGCCCAACCATTGAACGGATTACGGCTCAGCCAGTCTAGTTTTTTGCTCCAGCCCGCTCCCCCCATTCCAGGAACACCGGGGCTGGTAAGGCCCGGTCCGCCGGATGGTCCGCCACCACGGGCGGGGCCGTAGCGTAGGGCCGGCGGGCGGGGCCACCAGGTTCAGGCGTGGGTGACTGCTTTTTTGAGCGGTGGGTCAATTGCAGAAGGGCAGGTCGCCCGTGTATTCGATACCGCGCAGGCTGCTCGGTATGCACCCGGTCAGCTGAGGATTATTTTGGATGTTCAGTTTCTCCAGGGCGGTCAGAAGGCCCAACTCCGGCGGTATCTTGCCGATTAACCCCGTTGGCTGATACTGAGAGCTAGCATGACGGAAATCCAGTTCGGTTACGCGGCCGCTGCCATCGGAGCCAGAGGTGGTGACCCCATCCCATTGACCCAGGGGATTGTAGTTCAGCCAATTTTTACTGGAGGCCCACCTGCCAGGCACTGTTTTAAGAATGGCTTGCCATTCGGGACCGATGGCGCTTTCGTAGAGGGCCACCAGCGCCACCATGTCGGCGAGGTAGCCATTGGCGTAGGAGCTCGCCCAGGTCAGCTTGTTGCCCCAGATGGACACCTGTCGCAGGTTGGCGAGGTTGCCCAACTCGGACGGCAACTCGCCGCTCAGCCCGTTGTTGTCGAGGTACAGCGCTGTCAAGTTAGTGAGGCTGCCCAACTCTGGCGGTATTGTCCCACTCAACTGGTTGCCGTTGAGGCCCAGCGCTGTCAAGTTAGTGAGGCTGCCCAACTCCGGCGGTATCTCACCGCTTAAACTGTTACTGTAGAGGTACAGTTCCGTCAGGTTGGTCAGGTTGCCCAACTCTGGCGGCAGCTCCCCGGTCAACTGATTCCCCGAGAGGTTCAGCTTTTCCAAGCTGGTCAGGTTGCCCAACTCTGGCGGCAGCTCCCCGGTCAGCTGAGGATTATTTTGGATGTTCAGTTTCTCCAGGGCGGTCAGAAGGCCCAACTCCGGCGGTATCTTGCCGATTAACCCCGTTGGCTGATACTGAGAGCTAGCATGACGGAAATCCAGTTCGGTTACGCGGCCGCTGCCATCGGAGCCAGAGGTGGTGACCCCATCCCATTGACCCAGGGGATTGTAGTTCAGCCAATTTTTACTGGAGGCCCACCTGCCAGGCACTGTTTTAAGAATGGCTTGCCATTCGGGACCGATGGCGCTTTCGTAGAGGGCCACCAGCGCCACCATGTCGGCGAGGTAGCCATTGGCGTAGGAGCTCGCCCAGGTCAGCTTGTTGCCCCAGATGGACACCTGTCGCAGGTTGGCGAGGTTGCCCAACTCGGACGGCAACTCGCCGCTCAGCCCGTTGTTGTCGAGGTACAGCAGGGTCAGGTTGGCCAGGTTGCCCAACTCCGCCGGCACCGGGCCGCTCAACTGGTTGGAGGCCAGGTTCAGCTTTTTCAGGCTGGCGAGTCTGCCTAACTCCGGCGGTATCGGCCCGCTTAAACCGGCGTGGCTGAGGTTCATATCCGTCAGGTTGGTCAGGTTGCCTAACTCCGGCGGTATCGGCCCGGTCAGCTGAGGATTATTTTGGATGTTCAGTTTCTCCAGGGCGGTCAGAAGGCCCAACTCCGGCGGTATCTTCCCGATTAACCCCGTTGGCTGATTCTGAGAGCTAGCATGACGGAAATCCAGTTCGGTTACGCGGCCGCTGCCATCGGAGCCAGAGG
This sequence comes from Dehalococcoidia bacterium, assembly GCA_965261325.1. GTDB lineage: Bacteria > Chloroflexota > Dehalococcoidia > Lucifugimonadales > CAJWER01. Next base: position 2,011 of record CBDHCU010000009.1, on the reverse strand, counting down.
TGGTGACCCCATCCCATTGACCCAGGGGATTGTAGTTCAGCCAATTTTTACTGGAGGCCCACCTGCCAGGCACTGTTTTAAGAGTGGCTTGCCATTCGGGACCGATGGCGCTTTCGTAGAGGGCCACCAGCGCCACCATGTCGGCGAGGTAGCCATTGGCGTAGGAATCCGCCCCAGTCAGCTTGTTGTCCCAGATGGACACCTGTCGCAGGTTGGCGAGGTTGCCCAACTCGGACGGCAACTCCCCACTCAACTGGTTAGTGTCGAGGTACAGCAGCGTCAGGTTGGACAGGTTGCCCAACTCCGCCGGCACCGGGCCGCTCAACTGGTTGTCGTTGAGGCTAAGCCGTTCAAGGTTGGAGAGGCTGCCCAACTCTGGCGGTATTGTCCCACTCAACTGGTTGTAGTTGAGGCCCAGCGCTGTCAAGTTAGTGAGGCTGCCCAACTCTGGCGGTATCTCCCCGCTCAACTCGTTGTTGCGGAGGGACAGCGCTGTCAGGTTGGCGAGGCTGCCCAACGTCGGTGGTATCTCTCCGGTCAACTGATTCTGCCAGAGGAGCAGCGTTTCCAGGTTGGCGAGGCTGCCCAACTGCGGCGGTATCTCCCCGCTCAACTGGTTTTGTCCGAGGTCCAGTTCGGTGACGCGGTCGTTGAAGGCGGTGACCCCGTGCCATTCGCCGACCGGCGCCGCGGTCAGCCAGTTGGAACTATTGGCCCAGTTTTCGCCGCCGGCGGAGTCGTAGAGGGCCATCAGCGCCACCATATCGGCGAGGATGCCCGGCGGGTAGCTTTCCGCCCAGCTCAACTGGTTGCCCCACAGGGACACCTGCTCCAGGACGGCCAGGCTGCCCAGCTCTGACGGCAGTTCGCCGCTGAACTGGTTGTCGTGGAGATACAGGTCGGTCAGGTTGCCAAGGCTGCCCAACCCGGCGGGAATCTGACCGCTCAAGCGGTTGGAGTGCAGGCGCAGCTCGGTCAAGTTGCTGAGGTTGCCCACCTCGGCCGGCAGGGCGCCGTCCAGTTGGTTGTTATCGACGCGGAGTACGGTCAGGCCGGTCAGGAAGCCCAGATCGGCGGGCAATTTCCCGCTTAACTGGTTGGAATGCAGGTGGAGTTCGGTCAGGCCGGTGAGCCGGCCCAACTCCGCCGGTATCTCCTCGGCCAACTGGTTGCCGCTGAGGTCCAGCTGGGTCAGGCCGGCCAGGTTGCCCAGGGCCGGGGGCAGTTCGCCGCTCAACCCGTTCTGGCTGAGGTCCAGCCCGGTGACCAGGCCGTCGCCATCGATGGAGACACCGCTCCAGGAGGCCACCGCCGGGTCGCTCAGCCAGTTGGCGTTGTCGGCCCAGCCATCGCCGCCGGCCGACGCATACAGGGCGGACAGCCCCACCAGGTCGGCCAGCATCCCCGGCGGGTAGCTGTCGGCCCACAGGAACTTGTTGCCCCCAATGGTCACGCTTTCCAGGTTGGGGAGGGCGCCCAGTTCGGCCGGCAGTACCCCGCTGAACTGGTTGTCGTGGAGATACAGGTCGGTCAGGCCGGTGAGAGCAGTCAGGCTGGCGGGCAGGGCGCCGGTCAACCGGTTGTTGCTGAGGTACAACTCCTCAAGGTTGCTGAGGCTGCCCAACTCCGGCGGGAGCTTCCCGCTCAGCCGGTTGTCCCGCAGGTCCAACTCGGTCAGGCTGGTGAAGCTGCCCAGCTCTTCGGGCAGTTCCCCGCTGAGGCCGTTGCCGCTGAGGTTCAGTTCGGTCACCCGGCCCCCGGTGCCGGTTGTGACGCCGTGCCACTGGCCGATGTCTTCGGTGTAGAGCCAGCCGTCGCTGTTCTGCCAGCTATCGCCGTTGGTGGCGTCAAAGAGGGCGATCAGCGCGGCCCCGTCGGATTCCGGGGGAAAGGGAATGCGGGGCCGGGGCGTAGCGGTGGGTTCAGGCGTAGCGGTGGGGCCTGTTGGGCGGGAGGAGCGAGTTGCGCCCGGCTCCGTTGGCCCGGTGGACCGCACCACGACCCCATCTTC
>CBDHCU010000008.1:0-1508624 GCA_965261325.1 Dehalococcoidia bacterium | reverse complement strand
GCTCCGGCCAGTACGCTTGCCTCACCCGTTTGTCCATGTGCGCGGCCTTTTTTCGTTGCCCTCTACCGGCCCGGACCGCGATGGCTCACTCGCCTTCGCAGTCCTCGATACCTGCTACGGGGCCGCCGGGGTGTCGATGTGGAACCAGCGGGAACGCTCGCTCACCCCCCCCCCCCGTGCTCGTTGATGGTGTCAAGGGAGGACGCTTATGCTGACCATCAACACACGGGGCCGAGCAAAAGTGTACCACTGGGGCGTCGGTCGAAGAAGTCCACGACCGGTACCCACTATCTCTGCAGGTCAACATCTCTGGCGGCCTCCAGCGGTATGGGTGAAGGCATCAACAGAAACCCCATGAACCGGTGAGCTTGGAGTTCACGCGGGTCCTGGCCAGGTCCGGAGCCTCGGTAGAGGCACTTCATGTAGGGCTCGAAGCCGGGTAAGGGCGACTGTGCTAAGAGGGCATGATCAACGTGGGCCTCCCAATGCCCCGCCTCGTGAGCAAGGATGGTGTGGTAGAGGCCCGGTGTCTCAGCTATGAGTGTACGCCTTGATTCATTGAAGACCACCGTCTTCAAGCTGGAATCCAACTCGGCGAGAATGGACTGGCCAGGCCGTTCGGAGACCTTGTCCCACAGGATGTTGAGGTCCAGCACATCCTCCAGTATGCGCTCCACCGGAACCGGAGGACGGGACACCGCTCCATACAGAGACTCGTATCGGCCCAGCAGGTGGCTCGCCATGCCCTCAAGCTGGGCATCTGACAGAAACTTAGTGGTCATCGCTGGTCTGACCGCCGTTCCCGTATCAGCCTCCGCCACTCGGCGGGTGACTGCACGTCATCGCCGAGAGACCTCAGATACTGGACGGCGCCGGGATTTCGGGAGAGCGTATCCGCCAAGTCTGAGGGGATCTTCCCAGCCAGGGTTATCAACTCGTCGGCCAGTTCGGTCTCGTTTCGGCTCAGTTCACTAGCCAACTCGCGAGCGATCCCCTTCAGAACCGCTTCGCTGGGAGGCTCGACACGTCCGTTCTCTATCTTGCTCAGGTAGGTGAAGTCGACTCCGATTCTCTCCGCCAAGTCGCGTTGGCTCAGTTGAGCCTCCTTACGTAGTGAACGTAGACGCTCTGGGAAATCCATGCTGCACCTCTCCTACAGGGTAGCTGATATTGAGTTGATTATCAACAGCAATTGCGAGTATGATGAATACCACACCAAACAAGAAGGATGGGATGGCAGATCTCGAAAGCCTGACAGCCGGTGCCCTTGTCCGCGGAGTATTGTCGGACGGGCCTACAGAGGTGATCAGCGTCAAGTGGTTCGGCGACTCAGCGGTCGAGCTCACCTACAAGACGCCAACTAATGGAGCTGTCGGTTCTCGCCTCCTCTACCGGGACGACGAACCCAGCCTCGAAGTGATTGAGCGCGGGCTTCCGTGGTCCTTTGATGGGGACGGCAGTCTCTTCCGTCTCGTCTCCGAGGCCCAGCGAATCCGTCTAGCCCATCTCTTCGACCCTGTACTCGCCGTTCACACATCCATTGTGGACCCTCTGCCTCATCAGATCACGGCAGTGTACGACTCGATGCTGACCCGCCAGCCTCTGCGATTTCTCCTTGCGGATGACCCCGGCGCAGGGAAGACGATTATGGCCGGGTTGCTGATCAAGGAGCTCGTTGCTCGCGGCGACTTGGAACGTTGCCTGGTGGTATGCCCCGGCAGTTTGGCCGAGCAATGGCAGGATGAGCTATACCGGAGATTCCAGTTGCCGTTCGAGATTATGACGAACGACAAGCTGGAGGCCGCCCGCACAGGCAACTGGTTCTCCGAGACGCCACTGGCCATAGCGCGTCTCGACAAGCTGGCCCGTGACGAGGATGTCCAGGCACTGCTCCGGGCACGCGATGGCGGATGGGACCTGGTCATCTGCGACGAGGCCCACAAGATGTCGGCATCCTTCTTCGGCGGCGAGATCAGGTACACCAAACGCTATAGGTTGGGGCAGATGCTCTCGACTCGCACTCGCCATTTCCTGCTGTTGACCGCGACTCCGCACAATGGCAAGGAAGAGGACTTCCAACTGTTCATGGCCCTGTTGGACGGCGACCGCTTCGAGGGCCGCTTCCGTGATGGCGTGCATACGGTCGATGTCTCGGACCTTATGCGCCGGATGGTGAAGGAGAGGTTGTTCAAGTTCGATGCCACACCGCTGTTCCCTGAGCGGCGCGCCTACGCGGTCCCTTACAAGTTGTCCGAAGGCGAGGCCCGCCTCTACCGGGAGGTGACTGACTACGTTCGGGAGGAGTTCAATCGGGCTGAGGCTCTTCAAAGCGACAAACGAGCGGGAAACGTGGGGTTCGCACTCACTATCCTTCAACGGCGACTGGCTTCGTCGCCCGAAGCAATCTACCAGTCCCTTCGTCGGCGCAAGGAGCGGTTGGAGAGCCGTCTCCGTGAGCTTCGGCTGCTGCAACGAGGCTCGCAGGTCGCCTCGTCTCTCTCTGCCAGCGTCCCTGAGTGGGACGACGAAGACATCGCGGACCTGGATGAGGCGCCCGATGAGGAGATCGTTGCCGCCGAGGAAGAGATACTAGACCGCGCCACGGCTGCGCGAACCGTAGACGAGCTTGAAGCCGAGATCCAGAGCCTACGGCGGCTGGAATCTCTGGCGCAGACGGTCCGAGTCGGTGGCGAAGACAAGAAGTGGCAAGAACTCGCCGCCCTCCTAGACAGGCTCTTTACCGCTGCATCGGACGTGACCGAAGAACCATTCGTGCCATCTCCCCACCAGAAGCTCGTCATCTTTACCGAACATCGGGCCACCCTCAACTACCTCCACCAGCGGATAACAACCCTACTGGGCCGCCAAGAGGCCGTGGTCATGATCCATGGCGGCATCGGACGCGAGGACCGGCGGGCCATTCAGGAGTCCTTCCTGCACGACCCGGAAGTGCAGATTCTCCTGGCCAACGATGCTGCCTCGGAGGGAATCAACCTCCAGCGTGCCCATCTGATGGTGAACTACGACTTGCCCTGGAACCCGAACCGCATTGAGCAGAGGTTCGGGCGCATTCACCGAATCGGGCAGACAGAGGTCTGTCATCTCTGGAATCTGATAGCGGAGGAGACCAGGGAGGGAGATGTCTATCACACCCTGCTGGAGAAGCTTGAGGAGGCGAGGAAGGCTCTGGGTGGGCAAGTGTTTGACGTGCTGGGCAAGGTGCAGTTCGAGGGGAAGCCGCTGCGCGACCTGCTGCTGGAGGCCATAAGGTACGGAGAGCGCCCTGAAGTCCAAGCCCGGCTGACCCAGGCGGTTAGCGATGCGTTCGACCAAGGCCAGGTCCAAGACCTCTTGTCCGAGTCCGCTCTCGTCCAAGACTCGATGGATACGAGCCAAGTGCTGAAGATTCGGGAAGAGATGGAGCGGGCTGAGGCGAGAAGGCTTCAACCCCACTACGTCGAGTCCTTCTTCATTGAGGCTTTCCGGCGTCTCGGCGGTAGGATGACGGAGCGGGAGCCTCGGCGTTACCAGGTCAACCACGTCCCGGCGCAGGTTCGCGACCGTGACCGACTGATCGGCTTGGGCGAGCCGGTCTTGCAGCGTTACGAGCGCATCACCTTTGAGAAGTCTCTTATGGCTCCTCCCGGTCGGCCGGCGGCGGCTTTCGTTTGCCCGGGCCATCCCCTGCTGGATGCCACGATAGACTTGACAATAGAGCGACACCGCAGCGTACTTCGGCAAAGCTCGGTGCTGGTGGATGACAACGACAGCAGCGACCGACCCCGCGTCCTCATGTACCTAGAACACAGCATCCAGGATGGAAGCCGCACTCGGTCCGGAGAACAGCGAACCGTATCCAAGAGGATGCTCCACGTGGAAGTGGATACGGAGCTTGAGACCGTGGGACGAGACTATGCGCCTTACCTCGACTACCGGCCATTGAGCGACGGGGAGCCGGGTGTGCAGGAGATAGTCGGTAGACCCGAGTGCAGCTGGATTGGCGGCAACCTGGAAGCCAAGGCTGTCGAATATGCAGTGTCTCGTCTGGTGCCAACGCATCTCGAAGAGGTCCGGTCGCGAAAGCTGGAACTCCTCTCAAAGACAGAGGCGGCAGTCAAGGAACGACTGACCAAGGAGATCGCCTCCTGGGACCATCGGGCCGCCGACCTCCAGTCCCAGGAGCAAGCAGGGAAGCCGAACGCACGCCTCAACTCATCTGAAGCTCGCCGCAGGGCCGATGACCTACAGGGGCGACTGCAAAAGCGGATGGATGAGATTCAACGCGAGCGTCAGCTGTCACCATTGCCTCCAGTTGTCCTTGGTGGTGTGCTGGTTGTACCAGCCGGACTCCTTCGTAAGATGGCCGGCGCGGTCGGCGTTAGTTTTGCGACACGAGACACACAAGCGGCGGCGGCACGTGCCAGGTCTGCGGTGATGGATGTCGAGCGAAGTCTCGGATTCGAGCCGGTGGACCGGGAGTCGGATAAGCTCGGTTACGACGTCGAAAGCCGTGTGCCCGGCACGGGCAAGCTGCGTTTCATAGAGGTGAAGGGGAGGGTTCAGGGTGCGTCGACGGTTACGGTCACCAAGAACGAGGTGCTCACCTCCCTGAACAAGCCGGAGGACTACATCCTGGCTATCGTGGAGTTCCAGGAGGGTAAGAGCGATCACGTCCACTACGTGCGAAAACCGTTCCGCCGGGAGCCGGACTTTGGCGTGACCAGCGTGAACTACGACCTGCCGGAGTTGCTGGCTCGTGCCGAGGCGCCGTCTTGAGCTCAGGGCGGACACGCAATGAGGATATCCCGCCATGTGGGGATGCCACCTACCAAGAAGGAGAGTTGAAACAATATGAACGCAGTCCGCAAAAAGCTCATTGAGGTGGCCCTGCCGCTGAAGGCCATCAACGCGGCGTCGGCGCGAGAGAAGTCGATTCGTCACGGCCATCCCAGCACGCTGCACCTTTGGTGGGCGCGGCGTCCGCTCGCGGCGGCGCGAGCAGTGCTCTTTGCCCAGATGGTGGACGACCCATCAGCTCGACCAGAGCTGTTTCCCACGGATGAGGCCCAATCCCGGGAGCGGCAGCGGCTGTTCCGTATCATCGAGGATTTGGTGAAATGGGAGAATACCACCAACGAGCCGGTCCTAGAAGCGGCGCGGGAGGAGATTCGCAAGAGTTGGCGACGTACCTGCGAGGAGAACAGGGACCAGCCCAGGGCGGCGGAGCTGTTCGACCCGGACAAGCTCCCCGCCTTTCATGACCCATTCGCCGGGGGAGGCGCAATACCCTTGGAGGCGCAGCGGCTGGGGCTTGAGGCTTATGCCAGCGACCTGAACCCGGTGGCGGTGCTCATCAACAAGGCTATGATTGAGATACCTCCCAAGTTCGCCGGGAAGCCGCCGGTGAACCCGGAATCTCAGAAAGGCAAAGGCTCGACCGATGCCATTTGGAAGGGCGCGGCGGGCTTGGCCGAGGACATGCGCTATTACGGCCAATGGATGCGCGACGAGGCCGAGAAGCGCATCGGCCACCTGTACCCCAAGATCGAGGTCACGGCGGAGATGGAGCGGGAGCGCCCCGACCTGAAGCAGTACGTGGGCCGCAAGCTCACCGTTATCGCCTGGCTCTGGGCGCGAACTATAAAGAGCCCCAACCCTGCCTTCGCTGAGGTGGACGTGCCTCTAGCGTCCACCTTCATACTCTCTACTAAAAAGGGCAAGGAAGCCTTCGTCGAGCCGGTGATGGAGGGCGGCGGTTACCGCTTCATAGTCAAGGCGGGCGTGCCGCCGGAGAGCGCCAAGAAAGGCACTACAGCGGGTAAGCGGAGTGCCTTTCTATGCCTCATGTCGAGCGTGCCGCTAACCTACGATCACATCCGCGCCGAGGGGAAGGCTGGCCGCATGGGAGCGCGGCTAATGACGATTGTAGCCGAGGGTGACCGTGAGCGAGTGTATCTGGGACCTACTCTGGAGCATGAGGCCGTCGTAAGCAAAGCGTGTCCCAGGTGGAAGCCCGACACGATACTGCCCAACAATCCACGAGATTTTAAGACGCCGCTCTACGGGATGAACACCTTCGCAGACCTCTTCACCGACCGCCAGTTGGTGGCTCTCACCACCTTCTCCGACCTAGTGGCAGAAGCACGGGAGCGTGTCCAAGTCGACGCAGTGGCCGCTGGGATGCCGGATGACCGCATACCCCTGCGGAACGGTGGGACAGGTGCGACGGCGTACGCGGAGGCGGTTGCGGTTTATTTGGGGCTAGCCACTGGTCGCACTGCGAATAGTTGTTCTAGTTTGAGCCGATGGCAAAACTCCGGCGACTTTGTCGCCGGAGTTTTCTCCAGACAGGCTATCCCCATGCTATGGGATTACGCTGAGACTAACGTGTTTTCGACTTCGACACAGAACTGGATGGCCCAAGTCAACTGGGTAGCAAATGCAATCGCAACACTTCCTGCGCAGCTACACCAGAGTCACGCCTTCCAAGATGACGCTGCATCTCCGTCTAACAGAAGGCATGGCCTGTTTATCTCCACGGATCCTCCATATTATGACAATGTGGGATACGCAGACTTATCTGACTTCTTCTATGTTTGGCTACGTCGCTCGCTGCAGCAAGTCTTCCCAGACCTCTTCGCTACACTTGCTGCGCCAAAGGCCGAGGAACTGGTCGCGACCCCGTATCGTCACGGAAATCGAGAGAAGGCAGAGGCGTTCTTCCTTGATGGGATGACACAGGTGATGGGCAGTCTAGCCGATCAGACGCACCCGATCCTACCAGTCACCATCTACTACGCTTTCAAACAGTCAGAGACCAAAGGTGATGTGGGGACTGCCAGCACCGGTTGGGAGACATTCCTAGACGCGATAATCAAGGCCCAATTCGGTATAAGCGGCACTTGGCCAGTAAGAACGGAACGAAGTGGACGTGTAATCTCCATCGGTACCAACGCTCTCGCCTCTAGTATCGTCCTCGTTTGCCGTCCACGTCGCATCGATGCGCCCGTTGCCACTCGGCGGGAATTCCTCGACGTTCTAAAGGCGGAGTTGCCGGAGGCGCTGCGCCGGATGCAGCAAGGCAACATCGCCCCCGTGGACTTGGCGCAAGCCGCAATAGGGCCGGGCATGGCGGTGTTCACCCGCTACGCGAGGGTGTTGGACGCAAGCGGCAAGGCGGTGACAGTGCGCGAGGCCCTGGCCCTCATCAACCAGACCTTGGACGAAGTGCTTGCCGAGCAGGAGGGCGACTTCGACGCCGACACCCGGTGGGCGTTGGCTTGGTTCGAGCAGTCGGGGTTCACTGCAGGCGATTACGGCGTAGCGGAGACGCTGTCGACGGCCAAGAACACCAGCGTTGCGGGTATGGTGGAGGCGGGCGTACTGCGTTCCGGCGCGGGCAAAGTCCGCCTGCTCCGGCCTCATGAGTTGCCCGTAGACTGGGTCCCGGACAGCGACACCCGACTCATCGTATGGGAGGCTGTGCACCATCTGGTCCGCGTGCATGACAAGGAAGGAGAGGACGCCGCCGCCTTGCTGATGAGCAAGCTTGGCCCGAATGCTGAGGCCGCTCGCGAGTTGGCCTACCGCCTCTACCGCATCTGCGACCAGAAGAACCGTTCCCAAGAGGCCCTTGGCTACAACGCGCTCGTGCAGAGTTGGCCGGAGGTCGCGCGGCTGGCCCAGCAAGTTGTCCGTCCCACGCAGGGAAGAATGGGGTTGCCCGATGACCGCTGAAACGATCATCTCAACCATGGTGGACCGCATCGTCGGGCGGTTCGGTCCGTCTCGCGTCGTGCTATTCGGCTCCTATGCCCGTGGCACCGCCATAGAGTCCAGCGACGTGGATCTGCTTGTGGTGATGGGGAACGGGACGGACAAGCGCCGCACCGCGGTGGAGATACGGCGTTCGCTGGGAGATCTACCAGTCAGCAAGGACATCGTCGTTGCCACGCCCGACGAAATTACGAGCCGGGGTAACGTCGTGGGAACCGTACTCCACGCCGCGCTACGGGAGGGGAGGGTCATCTATGAGCGGCCCTAACCCCGTGTTTGAGGAAGCGCTCCGCTGGCTCCGGTTCTCAGAGGAGGACCTGAGTGTGGCGGCGCGACTCATGTCCGGTGCTCCCACCGCTCCCCGGCACGCCTGCTGGCTTTCGCAGCAGGCAGCAGAAAAGGCGCTGAAAGCAGTCTTGATATTGGAGGAGGTCGATTTTGCGTTCACTCACGACCTGGACGCCCTTCGCAACCTCCTGCCGGACGGTTGGGCTGTGCGGGATACGCACGCTGACATGGCTGAGTTGACGGAGTGGGCAGTCGAAACGAGGTATCCCGGCGATTGGCCGGAACCCAACGATGACGACGCGAATCGGGCAATGTCTCAGGCCCGCGCCCTCTACGACTCCATAGTGGTGGAGTTCAGGAGGCGCGGCATACTCGGCGAGTAAGGCCGGAGGGAGAGGTTCATGGCCGTAACAAATAGAGATAGGGTAGGCAATGCAATGGACGCGCTCAAGACCGGGCTTGCGCCCTTCGTCTCGCGCGAGTTCATCAATCACCACAAGGGCCACTCCTCGACGGTATTGCAGCAAGTCTTGGGAGAGCCTGTGCACGACACTAAGGGGCACTTTGCCGGCATGGACGTCGCCGGGCTCCTGCGGGTCATGTGGGAGTCCTGGAACGAGATCTACCGGAATACACTTGGCCATGCCGAACGAAGCTTGGTGAGCGAATTGCGGGAGGTCCGGAATCGCTGGGCGCACCAGGAGGCGTTCTCCAGCGACGATGCCTACCGCGCTCTCGATTCGACGCACCGGCTCCTGGCGGCCGTCTCCGCTTCGGAGACCACCGAGGTCGAGAGCATGAAGATGGAACTCCTGCGGGTCCGCTTCGACGAGCAGGCGCGAACGCAGCGGCGCAGGTCTGCGGGGACTCCCATTGAGAGCCAGGCGGCGGGCGGGCTCGCCCCGTGGCGAGAAGTGGTCAGCCCGCATCAGGACGTGGCAAGCGGCCGATACCAGCAAGCCGAGTTCGCGGCCGACCTCTGGCAGGTGCACCTCGGCGAGGGAGTTCCCGAGTATCGCGACCCCACGGAGTTCTTCCGCCGCACCTATCTCACGGACAGCCTGAGCCAGTTGTTGGGCGGTGCCGTACGGCGATTGGCGGGCATCGGAGGCGACCCTGTAGTGCAGCTGCAGACTAATTTCGGCGGCGGCAAGACACACTCGATGCTGGCCCTCTATCATCTGTTCTCCGGTGCAACGGTCAGCAGCCTATCCGGTATGGACAATGTGCTACGCGATGAAGGTGTCCCATCTCTTCCCTCGGTGAACCGGGTCGTGCTGGTCGGCAACCGGATCTCGCCGGGCAGTCCCAACACCAAAGACGGCCGTCCCGGAGTGCGGACATTGTGGGGAGAGCTCGCCTGGCAACTCGGCTTGGCGGCAGGTGGCGAGACAGAGGCTCGCCGGGCCTATGAACGCGTCAGGGCAGACGACGAGCACTCCACCAACCCGGGAGACGCGCTGCGGGAGTTGCTGAACGAGTACAGCCCTTCCCTCATCCTGATAGATGAGTGGGTGGCCTACGCTAGGCAACTCCACGACGAGGGCGACCTTCCCGCCGGCAGTTTCGAGACCCAGTTCACCTTTGCTCAGGCGCTGTCGGAATCGGCAAAGCTGGCGAAGGACTGCCTCCTGGTCATCAGCCTCCCTGCCTCGGACTCCAACGACTCAACTCTTGCCCAGACTGACGACGCAGAGGTAGGTGGCTTGAGGGGCCGCGCCGCACTCACCCGCCTGCGCAATGTGATCGGACGTGTTGATTCGTCGTGGCGTCCAGCCAGTGCGGAGGAGAGCTTCGAGATCGTGAGGCGGCGGTTATTCCAGCCCATAACAGACCCGGCTCATTTCGCTACCCGCGACAACGTGGCCCGCGCGTTCTGCGACCTCTACCGGACGAATCACCAGGAATTTCCTCCGGAATGCGCAGAGGCCGACTTCGAAAAGCGCCTTAGTGCAGCGTACCCCATCCATCCGGAGGTCTTCGAGCGTCTCTACAGCGACTGGTCAACGTTGCAGAGCTTCCAGCGCACGCGAGGCGTGCTGCGGCTCATGGCGGCAGTCATTCATAGCCTTTGGGAGAAGGGGGACCGCAACCCCTTGATTCTGCCGGCGAACGTCCCTTTGGACGACTCCCGCGTTCAGTTCGAGCTCACGCGATACCTACCCGACAACTGGGTGCCCGTCATAGAGCGCGACATAGACGGCGCCAACTCTCTCCCACTCCGGCTTGACGGGCAGGTACCCAATCTGGGCAGGTACAGTGCTTGTCGCAGGGTGGCCCGTGCCATCTACCTGGGGTCAGCCCCCATCCCGGCAGCAGCCAACCAGGGCGTCGAGGACCGGCGGATCAAGCTCGGGTGCGCCATTCCCGGAGAGTCTCCCGCTGTGTTCGGCGACGCGATGCGACGGCTTGGAAGTGCCGCCACGTACCTGTACCAGGATGGAGCTCGCTACTGGTACTCGACTCAGCCCACCGTCGCCAATCTTGCCGAGAGCCGGGCAGAGGAATACCGGAGGAATCGCGACCCGGTGGACCAGGAGATAGACAAGCGGCTCAGGGCAGATCTGAGCAGCCGGGGCGATTTCAACAGGGTGCATGTGCTCCCGGCGTCGGGGCACGACGTTCAAGACGACCAAGATGCGAGCCTTGTAGTGCTCGGCCCAGCCTATCCCCACACACGTGAGGGAGGGACAAATGGCAAGAACATCAAGGCCGACGAGTCGAAAAGCAAGGCCGTCGCGGCTGCCAATTCCATATTGGAATCGCGGGGAAACGCGCCGCGCCTATTCAGGAATGCTATAGCGTTCCTGGCTGCGGACGATACTCGGCTCCAAGACTTGGAGGATGGGGTCAGACGGTATCTGGCTTGGCAGTCAATTCTCGCCGACCGGGAAGCTCTTGACCTGCCGCCACATCAGGTGCGGCAAGCTGAATCGCAGAAGACCGCCGCCGACAGCGCAGTAGGCGCTCGTATCGGTGAGACTTATCAGTGGTTGCTGGTTCCTGTTCAGCTTACGCCGCAGTCGAACGTGGAATGGCAGGGTATCAGATTGGCCGGGCAAGGGCATCTAGCAGAGCGGGCGAGCAGGAGGATGCGCAACGATGAGTTGCTGGTAACGACCTTCGCTGGTACCCGCCTGCGGATGGAGTTGGATCGGATTCCGCTGTGGCGGGGAGAACACGTTGCGGTGCGGCAGTTGGTGGACGACTTCGCCCGATATTCCTACCTGCCCAGGCTCAAGGACCCATCGGTTTTGCTAGAGGCGATACGTAACGGCCTGGCATTGATGACGTGGGAGCAAGACTCCTTCGCATACGCCGATGGCTATGACGATAGCGCGGGAAGATACCGGGGTCTCCAGTCTGGACCCCGAGGCGCACTCGCCGATAACGACCCTGGCTTCGTGGTTCATCCCCAGGTCGCCCGAAGGCAGATGGATGCGGAAACAGCGCCTCCAGCCACTCCCACTGAAGGGAGTGGGACTACTTACGTCCAAGAGCCATCAAGGGGTGGAGAGGTCCGAGAGACCCCGGACCCGAACCCACCTGCGCCTCCTCCGCGACCTTCGGCCAGACGTTACCATGGGTCGGTGAAATTGGACCCCACCCGCGTCGGGAGAGACGCGAGTCAAGTTGCTGATGAAGTGATTGCTCATCTTGCGGGACTGCTTGGGGCGGACGTGAAGCTGACCCTCGAAATCGAAGCCAACATACCAGACGGCGCGCCGGAACAGGTCGTGCGGGTAGTCACCGAGAACAGCCGCACCCTGGAGTTCGATGACAGCGGCTTCGAGACCGAGTAGCGTGCTTCGCCAGCAATCAAATCAAGTCCACAAACTGGTAGCCCAGTTACCCGCTACAGAGCCAGCCGCATCTCGAAGATGGTTCTGTCTACCGTCAACTTAGCTTAGGCCAAGCTAACAGGGATCGAACCAGTCATGAGGGAGACGCCCCATCTATCCCGGCTCGTTCTAGCTCAGCTCCGGACGGCCTAGCCGGGTTCGGTGCCTAGGTTGCGCGCCACGCTCGTCCCAACGGCCCCTACCTCTCCGCCAGTCCCTGTGAGGCACGCTATTGTCCAAAAATCCGCCCCGGCTTGAATGGACCCAAACCGACCGCCCATGAGTATCTGAGTTTTCCGTGTTTATTGATTCCAAAGAATGAAGGTTCTCGATTTTGTCCGGTTGGGTGGCCTTCGCAATGACCGTGCCTCGTAGGGGATAAGTGAGCGTAACTTTCGAGTCCATCCATCGGGAGGCCTCACTCTTCAGAGGCGACTCAACGAAGAGCACCACATCTACCAGGAGCAGCGATCACAATGGGGCGTACACCTTCAGGTGCATATGTCAGTCTATGATGGGCCACTCGGGGGCCAGATCTATGCCGAGCCGCTTCGCTCGTGCAATGACCGAATCGGAGACTGTGCGGTAGATCTCGGGCTCGTCCACCCGGGTCGAGTGTCCTCCGGTGAAGACTACCTCGCCGTTGACCAGGACCGTGTCGACGCTTCCGGTCCCCATCGTTAGCGCGAGCAGGTGAACTGGGTTGTTTGCGGGATAGGCCTCGGACGCCAGCGCGGACCTCACCACGACGTCCGCGCGCCTGCCGGACTCCAGGCTTCCCATCTCCGCGTCCAGTCCGGCGGCTGCGGCTGCGTTGACGGTCTGCATTTCGAGCAGCGCGCCGGGGGAGAGGGGGGCCTCGTAGGTCTGCGAGGCGTAGTGCGCCGCGAGCATGATCCCACCTGGCGTACAGGCGAATGCGCCGTCGGTGCCAAGCGAGACGCGGGTCCCCTGGCGGTACCGCTCGGCCATCCTGAAGCTGGCGCTTCGTCCGAGGCCAAGGGAGAAGAAGGCGGCCGGGCACCATACGACCTGGCAGCCGGTGTCGCGGACCGCGGCCTCCTCGTCGTCGTCCAGGACGTTCGCGTGGACGATGACGGTGTGCTCGTCGAGGACGCCGAGCTCCCGCAGGTGGACGAGCTGGCTTGCGCCGGTCATGGCGCGGTATATCTCGGCCTCCCCGGGCACGTAGCCGGCGTGCAGATGCAGGGGCACGTCGTTGTCGCGGGCACATGCGTGCGCGGCCTGCAACAGCTCGGGCGATGCGGTCCCCACGCCGTAGACGAAGACGTACCCGCGGACCAGCGCTTCGGGGTCACTGTTGCGGTGAAGCTCCACATCCAGCTGCGCTAGCGACCGGTCGCGGTCGATGGGCGCGCGGGCCATCAGGCTGGGACTCTCGAGCGAGGGTACTGCTTCGAAGCACTCGCGCCTGTCCCAGAGATAGAGTGGGGCGAACAGGGCCCTCAGGCCCACACGCGCGACCGCCTCAGCCGCCGCCTCGGTGGAGAACAGCGAGCCCGGCTCGATGAACATCGTAAAGCCGCTTCGAAGCATCTCGAGACCGGCCATGGCGGTGGCCGCGGCCTCGTCGTCGTCTGTGACTCCCGCCTTCCAGTCCGCGAAGTTGACGGGCGACGGGCCCGCGCCGCGTAGGTTGCCGACCCCCCGACAGGAGGTGTGCACAATATGGTTGTGGGCATCGATGAAGCCGGGGTGCACGATGGCGCCTTCGGCATCGATCGTCTCCTTTGCATCGAAGCGGCTCTGCAGATCGGCGTCTGAGCCAACCTCCACGATGCGCGGACCGGTGACCGCCACTGCGCCCGGACGATAGATCCTGCGCCCCGAGTCCATGGTGATGATCTGGCCGTTGTGAATGAGGATGTCGCAGGTGCTCTTGTTCATATGGCTGTACTCCAGGATCGCCGGGGGTCAGCGTTCAGCACGATACCGCAAGGATAGTAACTGTTCCCAAATCCCCCACCTCCGTCATTCCCGCGAAGAGCCTGCCCCCGAGCAGTCGGGGGCGGGAACCCATCCCCGGCAAGGTGCACAGCCATAGCCTCAGAGGCAGTCCGTCACGCCATCCGTCCAAATTAGGTGGTGGATCTGGGCTGTTGGGTCTTCGTGGGGTATGGGCAGCTTCTCTCCAGCAGGCCGACAGCCCCATCTCGATCTCCCCCCCCCAAATGGGGAAGAGGTTGGCTCCCTCCCCTCACTTTAGGGCCACTGCGGGAGAGCATCAAGCCATTCATCGCTTTCCCGCGCCCACCGAGTTGATCTAACCAAGGCCCCCTGACTTTCGAGTCCATCTCCTGGATTATATTGAATATCTTAAGCCAGCCCTTGACTTTATGAATTATTGAGAGTAATGTCATGCATCATATTCAATTACCAGAGGATCTATGGCCGTCAACGACTGGAAGGAGCTGACCGACCTCACGAGGGGCGAGCGGATAGTGGTGGAGCGGGTCCGCCTGCGGGACAGCGGCATCGCCATCGAGGGGCAGTTCGAGCCCCCCGACCTGGCGCGACTCTCGGCCGAAGACCAGGTATTCGTGATGACCTTCGTCCAGGTCCACGGCTCGATCAAGGAGATGGAGCGCCTCTTCGGCATCAGCTACCCGACGGTCAAGAAGCGGCTGGACAGCATCGCGAGCAAGCTCGAGTTCGTAGTTGACGCCCCCGCCCCCGATCCGGTTGGTGACGGGCGGCGCTCGGAGATCATCGACCAGCTCTACCACGGGGAGATGTCCGTCGAGGAAGCTGTAGCGAGGCTCTCCCCCTCATGATGTTTCCTCCATCCATACTGCGCGTCCGCGTTCTGGATGACGACAGCCGCGTCAACCTGTGGATACCACTCATCGTCGTTTGGCCCCTCGTCGTTGGCCTATACCTGATCTTCCTGCCGTGTATCATCGTCGCCGCCGTTCTGACCTGGCGCGGCGGCAGGGGAAGGCTCATTCTGCTGGGCGGCCCGGCCCTGTTCCGCCTGTACTGCTCCCTGCGCGGCCTTGAGATCAATGTTACGGAGCCTAATCAATCGGTCCTCGTCTACTTCAAGTAATACCAAGTCACCGTGATGCCGCCGTATATGTGCGGCCAGGGAGTGGGTTCCCGCCCCGTATCGAGTACGGGGCAGGCTCTTCGCGGGAATGACGGCTTTACGGCGCGCTCAAAATGGAATTGGTATAACCCGAACGGAGGAACGTCAATGAACGAGCAGAGAAGAATCTTGGAAATGCTGGCCGAGGGCAAGATCACCGCTGAAGAGGCTGAGCGGCTCCTGGAAGCGCTCCGCGCCCACGAATCGAAGCCCAACCCTGCGCCTGAGCCCCTGGATGAAGAGGATGGGGAACAGAGCGAGGACGACCGGTCCGAGCGCCTCGGCCCCGGTCCTGGCGTGAGGATGGGCGCCGGCGCGTACGTCAGTCCCGACGTGCAGGTTCCGGGCGGCAGCGTGATCGGCATGGGCGCCCGCATCGACGCCGGAGTCGTGATCGAGGGCGCCATCGAGATCGGCATGGGCGCGCGTATCGGCAAAGGGGCGCGCCTCCTGCGGGACTGCAAGATCGAATCGGGCGCGAACATTGGCGAAGGCGCAACCATCGGTAGGGGTACGCAGATCGGTACCGGTGTGAAGGTCGGCGCCGGTGTGGTGGTCCCGGACGACGTCAAGATCGGCATGGGAGTGCGCATCGGCGAACGCGCGAAGATTGGCGCGGGCGCAGGCATAGGCATGGGCGCGTTCATCGGCGACGGAGCGGAAGTGTCCCCCGGCAGCCACGTGCCCGCCGGCGGGCGCGTTCCCGACGGTAAGGTCTGGTAGGTCCCCTGCTCCGGAACGGGTAGCGCGAACAGCCACGAGGAGGTGCGTGATGGACGAGAACGGAAGACGGATACTTGAAATGCTCTCAGAGGGCAAAATCACTGTCGACGAGGCGGAGAGGCTCCTGGCGCTGGTGGACACTTCGGCGCAAGCCGAGCCGCTCGACGTGGATTCTCGGCCGCCCAGGCGAGATGGGCCTGGCAAATATCTGCGCATCGTCGGCGTAGACGGCGACGAGCGATTCAACGTCCGGGTGCCGCTGAGCCTTATCCGCGGCGGCGTGAAGCTCGGCGCGCTCTTTACCGGAGGCCCGGGGAGCAAGGTGGATGAGCAGCTGAAGAAGCGAGGGATCGATCTTGACCGATTGGACGATAGCTCCGGTCTGGATGATCTGGTCGAGGGCCTTGGTGAGCTGGAGGTGGATGTGGTGGACGGTCGTGAGCGGGTGGTCATATACGCTGAGTAGAGGACGATATGCACTCCGGTAGGTCACGCCGAATCGAGCCACGGTATCGACGCCGACGTCCGCAACCTTCGGACAGAGGACGTGGAGCAGCTGATCGACGCGCTCAGCGATCTCGAAGTCAGGGCCTTTCCATTGTTGAGATAGGGTCGTACCTTGCCGTTCGGCCTGAGCTTGTCGAAGGCCCCAATTGTGGTTCGACAGGCTCACCACGAACGGACTTTGGAAAGGCCCTGCCTCGAAGTACACGTCCCAGGACGGGAGCAACAACGTCCGGGTCTACTGCGAATAAGAGGCGAATTTGGACTATCTCAAGACTACCTGCATTGGCTGAGAACTGCCCCTTTGGCAGCTCAGGGCAGGCTCTTGGACAAGCTCAGGAGAGCCAGCTCAGGACGAACGTGTTTCTCCTAAGTCCTTACCCGTGCAGGAATTCGTGGGAACTGCTGAGTTATTCTCTTACGGAACTCATCTGTGACGATTGAGATGATTGAGAGGATCCATGGGTGACGTTGCGGGCATGGCGGTGCTGGAGGTTGGGGGGCTCAGCAAGCGGTACAGGGACGGCACTTGGGCGAACCGGGACATCACGTTCGGCGTGGAGCCGGGCGAGGTCCTGGGCATCCTGGGGCCGAACGGGGCTGGGAAGACGACGCTGGTGCGCCAGATCACGACCGAGCTGGTGCCCACGTCCGGGACTGTTCGCGTCCATGGGCGCGATGCGGTGTCGGACCCGGACTCGGTCAAACCGATGCTAGGCGTCGTGCCGCAGGAGGCGAACCTCTACTGGGGGCTGACCGTGTTCCATCACCTCCGGCTCTTCGGCAGGCTGCGGGGCCTGTCGCGGAGGGACGCCTTGGACAGGACTGACCACGTCATAGAATCGTTGCGGTTGCGGGAGCACAGGGACCGGCCCATCGAGGCACTGTCGGGCGGTCTCAAGCGGAGGGTGCTGGTGGGGATCGCGGCGCTTGCCCGCCCGTCGCTCATGGTGCTCGACGAGCCCACCACGGGCCTGGACCCGGAGTCGAGGCGCGACGTGTGGAGCTTCATCCGTCAGTACAGGTCGGAGGGCACGACCGTGCTGCTGACCACGCACTACATGGAGGAGGCCGAGACGCTGGCGGACCGGGTGGCAGTCATCCACGACGGGCGCCTTCTCGCGCTGGACACCGTGGACGGCCTGCGCGCCGCACACGGGCTGGAGTTCAAGGTTACGTTCAGCCGGACTGAAGGGGCGGCCGAGCCGGAGACCATGTACGGCCCCAACGACGGCGCACTCGTGGAGCAGGTGCGCGCGATGGGAGTCCGGCAGTACGCGGTCTCCAGGGCGAGCCTGGAGGATGTCTACCTTGCGCTGACCGGATCTAAGGAGCGGCTGGATGGGGGAGGCTAGTTGCACGTGGCAGATGAGCATGTTCGCAGCCTTCACCCTCACCCCAGCCCTCTCCCGTCGAGGGAGAGGGGGTTCCTTGCTCGGTGGACCTATTGAGTGAATCTCTGAACCAAGACAATAGCCGAGGCCCGGCGCCGTTGTCGGCGCCGCTGCGGACGGGCGGGATCGTGAAGTTCCTGTCGGACGTGGCCGTAGTGGCCGAGATCAAGCTGAGGATGTCGGCGCGCGTCTGGCACTGGCAGCTGTTCGCGGTGCTGAGCATGCCGCTGCCGCTGTTCTTCCTGACCTCGACGTTCGTCCCGGACGACCCCGCGGCGCTGCGCCGGATCATTGCCGGCACGCTTCTCTTCGGCATCGCGTTCTCGATAGGCCTGCTGGTGGGGAACCAGTTCGCATACGAGCGCTTCTCGCGGGTCCAGAAGCTCTACGTGATGATGCCCGTCACGAAGACCGCCTATGTGGTGGGTTCGCTTGCCCACCTATCTCTCATGGGCGTGGCGTCCGTCATCGTGCTGTCCGCGTTTGCGATGACGCGGGGCATAGACGTGAAAATAGCCTGGACACTGGTACCCATGCTGGTCCTGGCGGTGCTCGTCATGGTAGGGCTGGTCCTGTTCATGGTGAGCTTCGCTCCCAGCCTGGACACGGCGAACATGTCCGCCAGCACACTGGGCCTCGTCCTGGCCGTGATGTCCCCGGTCTACTACACGATGGAGCAGGCGCCGCTGCTGATACGGTGGTTCGGGTTCGTATCGCCGTTGCGGTACGCTGCCGACGGGATAGCCGCGTCCCTGTCGGGAAGCAACGACGTGCTCTTCGAGCTGGCGGTCCTGGCCGGATGCGCTCTGGTCGCCATGGCCCTGGGCCTTTGGAAGCTTCCCTGGCGGGAGTCCTAGGCGTCCTATTCGGTTGTGATACCAATTCATTTTGAGCGCGCCGTAAAGCCGTCATTCCTGCGAAGAGCCTGCCCCGTACTCGATACGGGGCGGGAACCCACTCCCCGGCCGCACATATACGGCGGCATCACGCCAAATTGGTATGAGTTGTCTGTTCGGCCTCTCCTTGCGTTTCGTTTCCGCCTATCTCTGTTCTGCTTCTGGCTGGTCTCTTCGGTTTCTTCGATAGGGCCGGGGCGCGCCCTGGCTGGTTGGCCCGCTGACTCGCGGAGCCGGAATGTCGAACGTGCCCACTTGCGCGGGCGGTGTTGATCAACTGCGATAGTCAGCGAACTCCCGAAATGACGCGCCCCGGATCTTCACCGTAGTTGGCAGCCCCCTATCCACAATCTACGCAGACCCCGAGACCTAACCGCTCAGCTTCGGGGTGAGCGACGGCAATACGGTTTCCCGCACCCGAAAGGGGGGTAGACGCTACGGTTACGGCTCCGGATGAGAAGCGATCTTGACCTCAAAGGCGTTGGAGACGCCACGCGCCCGCCCCATCCCGACGACGAGCGGACGCGGAGGGGCTCGGGCTCACCTGCTCCCCTTCCTACCGAGGGTAGAATAGGACGCCCGTTCTTGCATTGTCAAGCGAGAGTTTTCGTAGCACCGGGGAGGGCGGGTTTCAAACCATCTGCTCCAACTAATTCACTCTCAAGATGTTTGCAGCGGGTCCGGGACACTTGCGGTTGGCATATCGAGGGGTGCGAATGAGTGCCAGTCCGGGTGGCGCAGGCAGGACTGCCTCGACAGGTATGTTCGGGGCGTGGATGAGCATTCTACGGGAAGGTCGAATGAAGCCCAGCTCACGCCCTCGCTCCACGAAGATCTTCACAGGGTCCCTGCCTTCATAGGCATACTGTGGCGCATACTCGACCAGCAGGCCGATGGACACCTCGAACGGGTCCACCCCGGCCCTGTGGGCTATCTCAAGCCGCATCGACTGAAGAATCTGCGAGATTATCAACGTCGCCCATATCTGTTGCTGGATCACCACCAACTTGGCGGACCACAGAAGACGCAGCTTGAGGTGTTGCTTGACCAACTTGAGCGCCATCTCGATGTCCCACCTGCGAGCGTAGACCTCGGCCATGGATGCAATCGGGAATGTGTGAGGCTCCCGAACGTTGGTGATGTAGCGGCGCAGCGTATTGCCTTGTCTGAAAGTCACCAGCCGAACGGCGTGTTTGGCCCGGTCGGCGCGATGGGCTCCCAGCCACACGATGCCATCGAAGACGTCGCCCCGATGGTAGAAGGTATGTATCACCTTGTAGCTGGTCTTTGCTCTCAGCCTGCTCAGCCAGTGGTAACCCCTGTCCGTGAGCCAGTCGAACCAGGCGAAGCCGAAGTATCCCAAGTCTGCGACCACCAGTGTTCCCGCTGGCAGGTCTTCCACCAACTTCCGCGCCAACACCTTCTCGTTCTGATGTGGGTCCGGCTGAAACATGACGGTCCGCCACTGCTGGCCTCTCACGTCGAACACGCCAGCCAGCTTGCCAGGGAGCAGACGGCTATCGCCTTGGGGAATCTCTCTCAGAGGCGGAAGCCTTCTCGACATGGCGTCCAGTGTACTCTCGTCTATGCACACCACGCCCTCGGCGAATGGCGCCAGCTTCTCCGTTACCACACCCTGCAATCGTTGTGCCAATACGCCGCTGATCTGCTCGAAGAGTCTCTCCAATGGCTTGGTTCCCGCGCTATGGAGCCTCTTGTAGACCGCTTGGTCTGTAACCGGGAATCGGGGGAAGAACCAGAGTCCGCGTTCCGAGATAAGACGCCACACCGCCAATTGGCTGCCGAAGCCTCTCAGGACGCAGACCAGCAGCCCTGCCCACAGAGCCATTGCGGGCAGGACGCGCGGCCTGCCAGGGCCCTTGAGACTGTGGTCTGGCTCCATGTCCTTCAAACACTGCTGAAGAAACTCCTCTATGCTCCCGATGGTGGCTGTATCGTCCCCGGTACTGGTGGACATTTCGCTCTGTCCCTCCTTTGGAGTAGTCTTATCCTGATACTATCCAAAGGAGGACTACCCAAAGGAAAGGACGGTTCTTTTTATCAATTAGTTGGAGCAGATGGGGTTTCAAACCCGCCCCTACGGCGTGTTGACTGGGGGCATGTGTTGTGCTGGAATGGAGCCGTAAGCCCATTCAAGGAGGGCGACGATGGCGGGCTACATCTCCAGGCGAGTGGTTCTTGCGTTCGTTACCATTTGGGCTGTCAGCGTCCTGTCGTTCATCATCATCGAGCTGCCTGAGGGAGACGCTGTCGACAAGTGGATGGACTGGGCGATGCAGCAGGGCGATACATCCCACAACCCGGAGCTGGCGCAGTACTACCGGGAGTACCTGGGCCTCGACCAGCCCCAGCACATCCGCTATTTCAAGTGGGTGTGGAACCTGATGAGGGGCGACCTGGGCTACACGTTCGGGGACGGGTACTACGCCAGCGGCGAGAAGCCCATCAAGTCGATCATCGGGGACCGCATTTGGATCACGATCGTGCTGACGGGCTTCACGGTCATCGTTACGTGGTCATTCGCCATACCGGTAGGCATCTATGCCGCGGTGAGGCAGCACAGCGTGGGCGACTACGTGTTCACGGTCCTGGGATTCACTGGGCTGGCCGTGCCCGACTTCCTGCTGGGGCTGGTGCTTATGTACGTCGGGTTCGCCTATTTCAGCCAGAACGTGGGCGGGCTCTTTTCAGCGGACTACGTCAATGAGCCATGGAGCTTTGCCAAGGCGTACGACCTGTTCAAGCACCTGTGGATTCCGGCGATAGTGCTCGGCACATCGGGGACGGCAGGTCTGATCAGGGTGATGCGGAACAACCTGCTGGACGAGCTCAGCAGGCCATACGTCGTGACCGCCCGCGCCAAGGGTGTCAGGGCCTGGAAGCTCGTGCTCAAGTACCCGGTGCGGGTGGCTATCAACCCGCTGGTGAGCACGGTCGGCTACCTTCTGCCCTCCCTTGTGGGCGGCAGCGTCATCGTGTCGGTGGTGCTGAGCCTGCCTACTGTCGGCCCGATACTCCTGCGCGCCATTCTGCAGCAGGACCCATACCTCGCGGGGTTCCTGGTGCTGCTGCTCGGGATCCTGACGGTCATCGGCACGCTCGTCTCGGACATCCTGCTGGCCGTGGTGGACCCGCGGATCAAGTTCTCGGGGCTCTAGGAGGGAAGGCCGGAGTCGCCATCACCCCGTATAGAGTACGGGGCAGGCTCCAGCCCTCTCCCGTAAAGGTAGAGGGGGTTACGGAGCGTCCGGCTAGACGATTTCGAGGGGCTGCTCGACAATCTCGCCGGACTCGTGGATGAGGTAGGCGTTGATTTGCGGGTCGTCGTGGTCCTCGAGGGACACCAGGATGTATTGGACGTCGTGGTAGCCGCTCTGCTGGGCCATCCGCACGTCGGTCTGGGATGGGTATGCGGGCGAGCGGGTGTGGGAGTGGTAGAAGGCGACGAACTCCATGCCGTTCCGCTCGGAGTCCAGGTCGGCGTCGAGGAACTCCTGGGGGTCCATCATGTAGCGGTACGGACTCTTGACGGTGTTGGTGACGCGGTAGAGCTTCCTGGCCGCGCCGTCGGTTCCGGCCAGTATGCCGCAACACTCGTTGGGGTCCTCCTCGAGTGTGTGGGCGATGATCTCGTCGGCGTGGGCCTTGGCGATTCTCATTTGGCTTCCAGGCGGTGCTCGCTCAGGGCGCGGGCGGCGTCGGCGACGACCCCGGACGCGTACTCCAGGTTCATCACGCTGGTGTTGATGACGATGTGGTAGAGGTGGGGATCGTCGGGGTTGTCGATCTCGAAGAAGCGGCTGAAGTAGTGCTCCCTGGCCTGGTCCCGGTCCGCCACGACCTTCTTCGCCTGCTCGCGGTCGATGCGGTCCCTCTCCATGATCCGGTCGATCCGGTCGTCCAGGTCTGCCACGGCCCCGACGCGCAGCACGTGGGGCTCGTCCTTCAGGATGATGGCCGCGGCGCGTCCTACGAAAACGACGTTGCCCGACGAGGCCATCTCCTCGATCACGTCGTGCATCGCTTCGATGTACGCCTCATCCTCCACCTCGTGGCCCCGGGTCGCAGGCTGCGGCGGTATCGCCTCGAACTCCTCGGTCAGGAAGGCCATGGAGCCCGGTCCGAAGTAGGGGTCTCCGCTCACTCCGGTGGACGCGGACCTCTCGAGGATGCGGTGCAGGAACCCGGAGAAGCGGTCGGCCCTGGTGGGGGCGCGCTCTTCCCTCTGGTGCAACGCTTCGACGGTGGCTCCAATCTTGGGCGCCGCGCGGGTGAGTATCAGCCGGTCCACGTAGTCGGCGTCCAACTTCTCGGCCACCACAGGCCCCAGGAGCCTTCCGCCACCGCCCGTCAGCCCGCCTATCGCTACCACAGTCATCGGTTATTCTCCTCAACTCGAGCGGGTAAGATGAAGGACAAATATAGCATGTTGCGCCCTGCCACAGATGCCCCGGTCGTCTATGGAGCAGACGCTCCGCCAGGAATCGAACGACCCTGCGGTGAATCGGGCCAGGGGATTCTCGACAATAGCAGCGAGCCAAGGAGCGCCGACGCGATAAGGCCGATGCTCATGGCGGCTTCCGTGGACGTGATGACGTCGCTGGTGCAGAGGCTCCGTATGCTGGGGCCGTCGATTGACCCGAGGGTGAGCGTGCCAGGCCCTCCGGCGTTGGGCCTGGACTCCCACGCAACCCGCCCATCCTGTTCTCGCAGCAGCACCCAGCACATGGCCTCGTCTTCCTGGAATACGAGCAGCGCTAGGAAGCCGGATACGATTGCCGCAGCAACGACGGTCCCTCCAACTGCGGCTGGAAGGATGGTGGTCGGCGGCCTCGCCGCGGCGATGAGGCTCCGTGCGGCGGCGAGGCATATGAATAAGGTCGCCGGCAGGAAGACCACCGTGACGAGCGACCAGGACGAGAAGCTGGCGACCAGTGAGAGCAGGCCGATGGGCGCTAGCAGCCCGCCCCTGGCCCCGGGGCTCCGGATCCTGGAGGCCATGAGGGCGGCTGCGTACGGCGAGGCGTACACCAGTGCGAGGGAGAGCGCGCCGACGATCTGGACGCGGGGCGGCCCGTCGGAGCTGAGAAGGGATAGGAGGCCCAAGCCTGCAGCGGGGACGAGGCCCAGGGCTGCGCCGATGGCTGCTTGCCGCGCTCCGAGTGACGGGTCCCTGCTCATGGGGTCACAGGACAAGCTGCGAGAAGAGGTCGTAGCCACGCAGTCTGTCTCTGCCACGGAGGTCTCCCAGCTCGATCAGCACGGCCAGCCCGGCGATCTCGACCCCTGCACGCTCGGCGAGCCGGACGGCCGCGGACATGCTCCCGCCGGTCGCCAGGACATCGTCGACGATGAGCGTCCTCTGTCCCGGCAGGATAGCGTCGGTGTGCATCTCTACCGTGTCCTCGCCGTACTCGAGCGAATAGGTGATGGAGTGGGTATCCCAGGGTAGCTTGCCGGGCTTCCTCATGGGTACGAGGGGCTTTCCCAGCCTCTCGGCAAGGGGGGTCGCGAACAGGAACCCCCGCGCCTCGATGCCCGCTATAACGTCGATGTGGTCGCCCGAGTAGCGTTGGGCGAAGCGGTCGATTGCGGCGCCGAACGCCGAAGGGTCTCCCAGAAGGGGCGTGATGTCCTTGAACAGGATGCCGGGCTGCGGGAAGTCGGGAACGTCCCTGATGTATGTGGCCAGGTCCATTGGCGTGCTCGCTTGGATTATATTACACCAATTTATTTTGAGCGCGCCGTAAAGCCGTCATTCCCGCGAAGAGCCTGCCCCGTACTCGATACGGGGCGGGAACCCACTCCCTGGCCGCACATATACGGCGGCATCACGGTGACTTGGTATTATACAGGCAGTCGGAGGCTACAGGCTGGGCCATTGCAGATCCCTAGCTCCGGAGCAGCAACTGTTCGGCGCCCTTCCCTGAGCGGGAGAGTATAGGCAGGGCCTTTCCAAAGTCCGTTCGTGGTGAGCCTGTCGAACCACAATTGGGGCCTTCGACAAGCTCAGGCCGAACGGCAAGGTACGACCCTATCTCAACAATGGAAAGGCCCTGGAGTATAGGAGTGACGGCAGCGAAGATACCCGCCGCTCTGTACAATGACTCCCGGAGTGGAGAAGCTGTGTTCGAGGTGTTCTCCGTAGCTCAGGGGAGGGTGGAGATGAACAGGTTCTGGATTCTCGGTCTGCTGACAGTCGCCGTGGCCGTTGCTGGGCTTGCTTCAGCACAACCCGTCCTGGCATGTGGGGGATTCTTCTGCATAGACACGCCCGTCGATCAGAACGCCGAGCGCATCATCTTCACCCAGAACGGGGACGGGACTGTGTCCGCCTACGTACAGATAGAGTACACGGGCGCGGCGCCGGACTTCTCCTGGATACTGCCCCTGCCGGACGCCATCGGTGTGGAGGATGTAGAGGTGCCTGAAGATGCGATGGAGGCTTTCAGGGAGCTCGAGGTTGCTACGGACCCTGTGTTCATCCCACCTCCTCTACCCGAGTGTGCAGACTTCGTGGCGATGGCGGCGCCGGCGCCTGTTGCTGATTCAGTGGAGGTGTTCGCGAGCGGTGAGGTTGGGCCGTACGGGTTCGACGTGGTGGGATCGGAGGACCCGGATGCGTTGGTCTCGTGGCTGAGGGACAACGGCTACCGCGTCACGGAGGCGATGGAGCCGCTGATAGACCTGTACGTTGAGGAGCAGTTCGTATTTCTCGCCATGAAGCTGCGCCCAGACCAAGGCGCGCAAGACGTGGAGCCTGTCAAGGTGACCTATCCTTCCAGCCAGCCGATGATCCCGCTACGGCTAACTGCGGTAGCGGCCAATCCCAACATGGCGGTCATGGTATGGATATATGCAGACGCGCAAGCGGCGCCGGTGAACTATGGCAGGATGGAGATAGCCAACGAAGAGCTTGTCTTCTTTAGCCGCGGCGGCAGTAACAACTACCGGCAGCTGATGAGCCGGAAAGCCGACGAGGTTGAAGGGCAGGCATTCATAACGGAGTACGCCGCTCCAACGAGCCAGTTGAACGTGGCGCATCCATTGCTGCAGGACCTGTCGAGCCGCTACGCTTACGTGACCAGGCTCAACACGGTCATCTCGCCCGAGGAGATGACGGTCGACCCCATCTTTGACTACGATTCCCGGCTCGATGACGTGTCCAACGTGCGCGACCTAAGCAGGATGAAGGGCCTCTTTGATTGCGAGAGGCAGGAGCAACAGAACTCTCCCGCCAGCGTAATCGGCTCCGCTTTAGGCATCGAATCGACCTCAGACAGGCTGCCGGTCGCCTTGCTGGTCATAGCGGCAGCCGCGGGAGGCCTGGGCGTGCTGGTTGTGGCGGCTCTCGTGTATTGGGGTGTCGTCATCGGGCGACGGTCAAGGGACGAGCGATGACTGAAGAGAGGCTTTGCTGATATTGGCGTAGGCACTGCTGGCGGCGCGTTACCCTAAGAGGACGTGCTCGCGGCCGATGCTGTCGATGCTGCGGCAGCGCTGAATGCCAGGAGTCTGTCGAGCTCAGCCCGGATGATCTCGAGGCCCAGCGATACTCCGGCCTCGCCCCCGTAGGCCAGGCCCCAGTGGACGACACGCCCGACGAATACGGCCCGCGCCCCAAGCGCAATGGCCCTGAACACGTCGAGGCCGGACCGCACCCCGGAATCGAAGTAGACCTCGACGCTGTCACCGACTGCGTCGGCCACCTCTGGCAGTATCTCGATGGATGCCCTGCCTCCGTCGAACTGCCTTCCACCATGGTTGGACACGACGATGCCGTCCACGCCGTGCTCGACGCAGAGCCGCGCGTCCTCGACGTTTCGGATGCCCTTGATAACGAGCGGGAGGCCGCCGGACAGCGAGCGCAGCCAGTCGAGCCGGTCCCAGGTGATGTTGGGCGGTATCCAACGGGGCGCGCCGTGATCGTCCGTCAGCTCCTCATGGCCCTCGAGGCTGCCGAACATCTTCCCTTCCAGCTTGCCCTCGTTTCCCTGCAGACGCTTGTCCAGCTCGAAGGGGCCCAGAGCATCCACGGTCAGCACCACTGCGGAGTAGCCCGCGGGCTTCAGCTTCGGCAGGAATAGCTCGCTCACGCCGTCGCTGTAGTGGATGTGCTGGAACCAGATAGGCCCGGATGCCGCCGAGGCCACCTCCTCGATCGTGTAACCCGCTCCGACCGGCAGCGCCATGAGGGCGCCCGCCGCTCCGGCGGCCCGGGCGGTGGCCAGCTCGCCGTCGGGGTGCGACATGCACTGTCCCCCGGCGGGCGCGCACATGACCGGGAAACTGATCCTTTCGCCGAGGACGATCGTCGACAGGTCGCGGCCGCTCACGTCCCTGAGGAGCCGGGGGTTTACGGCAATCTCATCGAGCTTGCGGCGGTTGCGGTCGACGGTCCAGTTGCCGTACGCCCCGCGACGAACGAACCGGCGGCGGTCCGGGGACATGACCCGCTCGGCGAACTCCTGGAGCTCGGAAATCGTGGTCGGCGCTGGGGCCATGGTGCACCTCTCGGGCTCGAAGGGACGGCCCAAGAGATTGTGGCATCATAAGCGGGTTCTGCATAGCGGGTATGTCTGAATCAGGATTCTCAGGATCAGGGGATTGGGTATGTTTCCTACGGCTGACAGGGAACGGCGGGTTTCAAACCCGCCCCTACAATTGGCATTGACGGCGCACGCAGACGAAATGGAATGATGTGACTGCCGATTCCGACATAGACCCGCGCGGGTGAGATTGGAATGTGGGATATAATGGGCCGCGCAAATTCACCGGTGAGGTCAGATTGACATGATCGCTATTTTCGTGAGTATCAGGGTGAAGCCCGGTATGAGGGACCAGTTCGTAGAGGCCACCCTGAGCGACGGCGCCGGCTCCGTTAGGGACGAGCCGGGGTGCTTCCGGTTCGACATCCTCACGGACGACGCGGACCCCGACCTGGTCCACCTGTACGAGGTGTATGCGGACGCGGCGGCGATAGATACTCATAGGACGATGCCGCACTACACGGAGTGGGCTGCCAAGGTTGCCGACTGGCGCGTGGGCGACGCCGAGAGGGTAACCATGACGACCGCGTTCCCGTCGGACGGCGGCTGGAGGCGCCAGAAGCCCCACCTGACCGAATAGCGGGCGGCTTGAAATAATAGAGGCGGCGGTCTTCCCTGAGTCCCCGGTACCAGTGCAGGGGCCGCCCCACCCGGCCCCTCTGGGTTCCCGCCCCGTATCAAGTACGGGGCAGGCTCTTCGCGGGAACGACGGTTGTGCAGCGCCGGCCACATTAGCGGCAGCATCCTTTAGGCGGAGTGTGGAATGGACAGATTCGAGACGGGACAGAGCGCGGAGACGCGGACGGAGGTCACCGAGCCGCTCACTATCAACCGGATGGGGCGGCCGGGCGCCGAGGTGCTGTCGACGCCGTCGCTGCTGAAGCTGATGGAAGAGTGCAGCATCGAGGCCTCCGATCCGTATTTGCCTGAAGGCAGCACGACGGTCGGGTACGCGGTGGACGGCCTGCGGCACCTGGCCCCGACGGCCATTGGCGGCGTGGTGACGGTCAGGGCCGTCCTGACCGAAGTGGACCGCAACCGGCTCACGTACCAGATAGAGGCGTTCGAAGGCGACAAGCAGATAGGCGTCGCCACGCACAAGCGGGCGGTGATTCCCACCGGCGGGTGACGCCTCGGTATCTCAACACGTACAGGTGGATGCGGTCCGGTGGGTCTCAGCGGCCCCAGGTGACCCCAGCCCGTGCCCTGCATCGGGACGGGGAAGATGGATTCCCGTCTTTCACGGGAATGACGATTGGGGGTGTGGGGGCAGGCGCCTGGGGAGGGGATGGGTTCCTGCCCCGTATCGAGTACGGGGCAGGCTCTGCGCGGGAATGACGGTTGTGCAAAGGTCTATCTGCGTGGGGATGACGGTTTGGATGGCCTGGGCACCGACGCCGGGTCGTCGTTGTCCGGCCCCCGTGCGTTTGCTATACTTGGGGCCGCTCATCGGGGATGTGCTTTTTCCGAAGGTCGTCCCTGAGAGGGAGACTCGAAAGTTTCGGGCCGGGATTCCCGCCGCAAGACGGCCGGGACCCTAGAGAAAGGAGTGGGCCAGTGAAGTGGATCGATTACACCAGGCCTGAGAGCCTGGACGAGGCGGTCAAGCTGCTAGCCGACGGGGGGGGCAAGGCGCGTCCCATGGCAGGCGGCACGGACCTGATCGTACTGTTAAGGATGAATGCGGAGAGGGTCGGCAGCCCGGATCTCGTCGTGGACCTCAAGGGCGTGCCGGAGCTCAACCAGATCTGTTACGACGACAGCGAAGGATTGACTCTTGGAGCCGCTGTCGAGTGCTACAGGGTCTATTCGGACGACACGATTGCCTGCAAGTACCCGGGGCTGACAGACGCGGCCACGCTTATCGGCGGCATCCAGATACAGGGAAGGGCCTCCATCGGGGGCAACCTCTGCAACGCCACCCCGAGCGGCGACACGATTCCAGCGCTGATTGCGCTGGGAGCCACTGCGAACGTGACCGGGCCGAACGGCTCGCGCCAGGTGGCGGTCGAGGACTTCTGCACCGGGCCGAGCAGGACGGTGCTCGCATCGGACGAGCTGCTGGTATCGATCAGCATCCCGGCGCCGAAGGCGGGCTCCGGCGCGCGCTACATCCGGTTCATACCGCGGAACGAGATGGACATCGCGGTTGCCGGCGCGGGGGTGTCGGTAGAGATCGAGGATGGGACGTTCACGTCGGCGCGGGTTGCGCTGGCTTCGGTGGCGCCGACGCCGCTGTTCGTGCAGGAGGCGGGCGACTCGCTGGCGGGCAAGCCCGTCAACGACGAGAGCATCGCCGAGGCGGCCAGGCTGGCAAGCGCCGCGGCCAAGCCGATCACCGACATGCGGGGCACGGCTGAATACAGGACTCATCTGTGCGAGGTGCTCACGCGCCGCGCGCTTAACACGGCTGTCGAGAGAGCGAAGGGAGGCGAGTAGATGCCCAGCAAGACACACGTACAGACCAAGATCAACGGCGAAGACATAGAGTTCCTCTGCGAGCCCCGACAGAGCCTTCTGGAGTGCCTCCGCGACGTAGTGGGGCTGACAGGCGCCAAGGAGGGCTGCAACGACGGTAACTGCGGCGCGTGCACGGTCAACCTCGACGGGCGGATCGTGACGTCGTGCCTGGTGCTCGGCGTGGAGGCCGACGGCGCCGAGGTGGAGACGATAGAGGGAGTGGCCAGCCCCGATGGGCTGCACCCGATCCAGCAGGCGTTCCTGGAGAACGCGGCCCTGCAGTGCGGCATTTGCACGCCGGGCTTCATCGTCGCGACGAAAGCACTGCTCGAGCAGGAGCCCACGCCCTCGGAGCACAGAATCAGGTTCTGGCTGGCCGGAAACCTGTGCAGATGCACGGGCTACGACAAGATCGTGCGCGCCGTCATGGACGCGTCCGAGAGGATGGCTGCCGCGAGCTAGATTCAATTAGCCGTTGGATGGAGGTGAAGCTTTGACGACGACACAGGAACCACCCAAGCAGTACAAGGTTATCGGCACGCGGCCCATCCGCCACGACGGCGCCGACAAGGTGACCGGCCGTGCCAAGTACGGGGCCGATTACCAGACCTCGGGTCTTCTATACGGGAAGATACTGAGGACCCCGCACGCGCACGCCAACATCCGATCGGTCGACACGAGCAAGGCGGCCGCATACCCGGGCGTCCGCGCAGTCATGACGGGCATGGACCTGCCCGGGACCGATAACGAAGATGGGGACCGCAAGATCACCCTGGGTGAGTTGGGGACCGACCTGAAGTATCTCCGCGAGGGGCTCATGGCCCGGACGAAGGTCGTCTTCAGGGGCCAGCCTGTAGCCGCGGTAGCCGCGGTCAATCAGCACGTGGCGGAGGAGGCGGCCAAGCTCATCGAGGTCGACTACGAGGTACTTCCTCCGGTGACGGACGTTCGGGAGGCGATGAAGGAGGCGGCCCCGCTGCTTCACGACGACATCGAGACCGAGGAGTTCGGCGAGAAGACGGGTAGGATCAGCAACATAGCGCAGCACTTCCAGCACCGGCTGGGGGACCCGGAGAAGGGCTTTGCGGAGGCGGACGTCGTCGTGGAGCGCGAGTTCGAGACCGCCACCGTACACCAGGGCTATCTCGAGCCGCACAACTGCACTGTGCACTGGAACGACGACGGGCGCGTTCTCATCTGGAACAGCAGCCAGGGCCCCTTCAACATCCGCGACGCGACGGCGCAGGTCCTGGAGCTGCCGATGTCACGGGTGAAGATCACGCCGATGGAGATCGGCGGGGGCTTCGGGGGCAAGTTCGAGCCCTACGGCGAGCCGATCGCGGCGGTGCTCTCCAAGATGTCTCACGCCCCGGTCAAGATAGTGATGACGCGGACCGAGGAGTTCGAGTCCACCGGCCCGACCCCCGGCTCGTACATCAAGGTCAAGATGGGCGCAAAAAGCGACGGGACCCTGGTCGCCGCCACGGCGTACCTGGCCTACGAGGCGGGCGCATTCCCCGGCTCGCCGGTCGGCGCAGCCGCCGAGTGCGTATTTGGGCCCTACAGCATCGAGAACCTGCAGGTCGACGGCTTCGACGTGGTCGTGAACAAGCCGAAGACCGCCGCATACAGGGCGCCGGGCGCCACGAACGCGGAGTTCGCCAGCGAGACGGTCGTGGACGAGCTGGCCGAGAAGCTGGGCATGGACCCGATAGAGATCCGGCTGAAGAACGCGTCCACAGAGGGGACTCGGCGCGCCGACGGCACGCCCTTCGGGAATATCGGCTGCGTCGAGGTGCTGGAGGCCCTGAGGGACCATCCCCACTATACGGCGCCAATCGAGGGTGACAACCGCGGGCGCGGCGTGGCCATGGGCTACTGGATGAACGCAGGCCTGCAGTCCGCCGTCAACCTGGCCGTCAACAACGACGGCACCGTCGCCCTCACGGAGGGGTCGCCGGACATTGGCGGCACACGGACGTCCATCTCGATGCAGGCTGCCGAGGTCTTGGGCATCCCCGCCGAGGACTTCATACCGTCGGTCGTGGACACGGACTCCATCGCCTGGACCTTCGGGACCGGCGGCAGCCGCACGACGTTCGCCACCGGCATGGCGGCCTACAAGGCTGCGCAGGACGTGAAGAGACAGATGATCGACCGTGCCTCCCTGATCTGGGACGTGGACGCGGACTCCCTCGAAATGGAGGACGGTGTCGTCCAGTCGAAGACCGACTCAGAGCTCAGGATGACCTTCAAGGAGCTGGCGGGCGAGCTGAACGGCACCGGAGGGCAGATCGCCGGGCGCGGCGTCGTCAACGCGACGGGGCAGGGCGGCGCATTCGCCGGCCTGATCGTTGACGTGGAGGTGGACAAGGAGACGGGCAAGATCGAAGTCCTTCGGGCGACCATCGCCCAGGACGTGGGCAAGGCCATCCACCCGAGCTATGTCGAGGGCCAGATGCAGGGCGGGACCGCCCAGGGCATCGGCTGGGCCCTGAACGAAGAGTACTACATGGAAGACGACGGACGGATGGCCAACAGCACCTTCCTGGACTACCGGGTGCCGCTGGCTCTCGACCTGCCGATGATCGATACGGTCATCGTAGAGAAGCCCAGCCCGGCCCACCCGTTCGGCGTCAGGGGCGTCGGCGAGGTCAACATCGTGCCGCCGCCGGCCGCGCTGGCGAACGCGGCGTACAGGGCGGCGGGAGTCCGCATGAACGTCCTTCCGATGAGCCCGCCGAACGTCATGAAGACGATCTGGGCCCAGGAGTAGGGTTAATAACATGGCGACGGTCTTTATCCCATCGCTGCTCCAGGAGCTCACGGACGGCAAGGAGCGGGTGGAGGTGCACGGCTCCACCGTGCGCCAGATCGTCAACAATCTCGACGAGATGCACCCCGGCATCAAGGGGCGGCTCGTGGAGGGCTACAAGATCAAGCCGAACATCTCGGTCGCCATTGACGGCGAGGTTTCGGCTCTCGGATTACTGGACAAGGTCGGAGAGAATAGCGAGGTGCACTTCATCCCCGCCATAGGCGGCGGAGGAGGGTGACGCCAAGAGGCGTTCGTAGTGTCCGTATTGGGCGGTGAAGCGTGGTAGAGCACGCTCCTGAATGAGGGAGTCCATATGGAGCATATCGCCGCGTTGGAAGACAACCTACTTCTTCCTGTTCAGCATCCAGTGCCTGCTAGGCGCCGGTCTGCTATCTTGGTATGAGACAACCCAACGAACTGAGGACAGTGCCGTTGAGACCGTCCTCGCTATCATATCCGGCATGGCCGAAGTTGGTGTAGCGGCCGCCGTAGCTACCGTTGTTACAACGGAGGTGACACAGAACGTCATGGTAACCGGAGAGTATCTGCGACAGAAGCTCGTCGAGCCGCTCAAAGAGAAGCAGCGTGCAGAGGGCCGCGTGGAGGGCCGCGTGGAGGGCCGCGTGGAGGGCCGTGCAGAGGAGCGTGCGGCATGGGAAGCTTGGAATCGGCGCCGTATAGCCTCCCAGTCTGAGGGCAGGCCCTTCGACGAGCCTCCGCCGTCGCTCCGAGAGGACTCTTCCAAGGAGTGAGTGTGATTAGCAGAGACGGATTGCATGGGGTCATCGTCCCGATCCTCACGCCGCTGAACGGCGACGAGACGGTGGACACCGGTTCGCTGCGCCGCCTCGTCAACTATCTGATCGAGGGCGGCGTACACGGCATATGGGCCGCCGGGACAACCGGGGAGTTTGCGGCTCTCGACGACGAGCAGAAACTCACGGCCATCGAGACGGTCGTCGACGAGGTGGCCGGCCGGGCGCCTGTGATAGGCAATATATCCGCGCCGAGCACTAATCTCACGGTAAGGCTGGCGCGCGCCGTCCAGGAGTGGGGACTTGCGGGTATCGCCGCGACTCCCCCGTACTACTACCCATGCGAGCAGGATGAGGTAATCGCACACTTCCGCTACATCAAGGAGCAGTCGGGCGTGCCCCTGTGGGTCTACAACATCCCGGTCACGGTCAAGACGGTTGTGGAGCCGCAGACGATAGCGTCGCTCGCCGGCGAGGGCACGGTCGTTGGGGTGAAGGACAGCTCCGGGGCGGGCGAGGCCTTCGCGCAGCTCAGGGCGCTTTGCGACCAGGGCGGCATCGAGATGTACCGCTTCCTGGGGTCGGTCTTCCGGGTGAGCACGGCCTCGGCGGTCGGCGCTCACGGCGTCATACCCGGC
Source organism: Dehalococcoidia bacterium (assembly GCA_965261325.1). Classification (GTDB taxonomy): domain Bacteria; phylum Chloroflexota; class Dehalococcoidia; order Lucifugimonadales; family CAJWER01. The sequence goes on along the minus strand of CBDHCU010000008.1, from coordinate 1,474,851 downwards.
ATCGCCAACCTGGCGCCAGGGGTGGTTACGAAGGCGTGGGAAGCGGGCGAGGCAGGCGACGCAGAGGCGGCGCGGGCCTACCAGGCCAAGGTGATGGCCGCAACAAAGGTCACGCGGCTTGCGAACGGGGGCTGCGCGAACGCCGCGAGCTTCTCGGGGATGAAGTCCGCCCTGCGGCAAATGGGTGTGATCGACAGCGACGTGGTGACCAGGCCCCTGCGCCCGCTCACCGAGGACGAGAAGAAGGGGATACCGGCCATCCTGCGCGAGGTCGGTATCTAGCGGCAGGGCCTTTCCATTGTTGAGATAGGGTCGTACCTTGCCGTTCGGCCTGAGCTTGTCGAAGGCCCCAATTGTGGTTCGACAGGCTCACCACGAACGGACTTTGGAAAGGCCCTGATCTAGCGGGCGCGAGATGGACGCTCGGAAGGGCGGTTTGGTATAGTTGAATCGGCAGTTGGGCGGCGCAGCGGGTACGGCCATGCTGCCGAAGGTTCCCAGCTCGCGGCCGTAAGGAGCATCAGGATGGTTACTGAAGAGTTCGGATTCTCCAAGTTTTCCCAGAACTCCTTCTACCGCGCCCAGAACGCCCACCTCGTCGCCATGGCGGAGGTAGGCCCAGGGCAGCGCATCATCGATCTCGCGTGCGGAGACGGCGGAGTCACGAAGCTGATAGTGGCCCGGCTCAAGGGCGCGCGCGACTCCGTGGTCATAGGCATCGACCAGTCGGCGGAGATGCTCAGGGTCGCTATGGAAAACCTGAACTGCCGGACTGCCTCAGCCGTCCAGTTCATCCAGTCGCACGTCGAGCACGTGTCGGATACCGTCAAGGAGTCGGCCGACACGGTGTTCTTCTGCAACGCGATACACTACGTCCCGGACAAGGGCGAGCTCCTGACCGAGATCGGGAAGGTGCTGAAGCCCGGCGGGCAGCTTGCCTTCAACACGGCCTTCTTTGAGGGCGCACATCCGCCGGAGACCGTGGTCTTCGCCCGCAAATGGATGATGCGGTCGCTCAGGATACTCCGCAGCGAGTATGGCCTGTCGCCGGACAGGTCCGTCAAGGTCGAGTCACGCAAGCAGCTCACGCCGGAGGAGTACCTGACGCTGGTCGAGGGACACGGCTTCCGCATTGCGCGCGAGGAGATCGAGACCGTGCAGGTGCCCCTCGACGGCTGGCGCGACATCAGCGCGTTCCGTGACTTCATCGCCGGCGTCATGCCCGGCGTACCGATGGACAAGGCCAGCGAGGCTCTGCAGAAGGGCTGCGAGCGCGTTTTCGATGACCTCAGGGTCGAGGCCATGCCCAGAAACTGGCTCCGGGTACTCGCGGTGCGCGAAGGAGCGCCGGTCATGCCGTCCGCCTCTCGGGGGGTCTAGGGAAGTAGAGGAAGCCCCCGGACCCGGCCCTTAACGCCGCCCGCCTGGGGCGGCGATTTTCGTCTACAATAGAAACGCACTACCCGCAGAATTGGAGAGGGAAACATGGTCACTCGCGTCGGCATCAACGGCTTTGGCAGGATCGGGCGGCAGGTGACGCGCGCAATCATCGAGCGCCACCCCGGCAAGCTGACGGTCGCGGCGGTCAACGACCTGGGCGACCCGGCTACCAACGCGCACCTCTTCAAGTACGACAGCAACTACGGCGCCTACTCCGGCGAGGTAGGCTCGACCGAGGACAGCCTGCTGATAGACGGCAGCGAGGTTAGGGTGCTCGCGGAGCGGAACCCGGCCGATCTGCCATGGGGCGATCTGGGCGTCGACATCGTGGTCGAGTCCACGGGATTCTTCACCAACGCGTCCGCTGCCGCCGGCCACCGTGCGGGCGGCGCGAAGAAGGTCATCATCTCCGCGCCCGCTACGGGCGAGGACGCGACCCTGGTGCTGGGGGTGAACGAGGACGTGTACGACCCGGACAGTCACAACGTCGTGTCCAACGCGTCGTGCACCACGAACTGCATCGCGACCATGACGAAGGTGCTGCACGACAACTTCGAGGTCGAGCACGGCCTGATGACCACGATCCACTCCTACACGGGCGACCAGAACATCCTGGACCGGTTCCACGAGGACCCTCGGAGGGCCAGGGCGGCCGCGCTCAACATCATCCCCACCACGACCGGTGCGGCCAAGGCGGTGGGGCTGGTGCTGCCGGAGCTGAACGGCAAGATACACGGGATGGCCTTCAGGGTGCCCACTCCAACGGGGTCCGTGACGGACTTCGTGGCGAACGTCAGGAAGACGGCGTCCGTCGACGATATCAATGACGTCTACATGGAAGCGGCCGGGAACAGCATGGCGGGCATCCTACAATACTCAGACGAGCCGCTGGTGAGCAGCGACTACATCGGCAACCCCCACAGCTCGATCATCGACGGCCTGTCGACGATGTCGATGGCGGGCAACATGGTCAAGGTGGTGGGCTGGTACGACAACGAGTGGGGTTACAGCTGCCGCACGGCCGACCTGGCGGCCTTCATCGCGGACAGGGGACTGTAGTAGGGCTTAGGGGCTACCTCAAACTACCTGAATCGCGGAGAACTGCCCTTCGACAGGCTCAGAAGGGCCATGCTTATACCAAGTCACCGTGATGCCGCCGTATATGTGCGGCCAGGGAGTGGGTTCCTGCCCCGTACCGGGTACGGGGCAGGCTCTTCGCGGGAATGACGGCTTTACGGCGCGCTCAAAATGAATTGGTATTACACGTAACTGCTCCCACCCGCCGGGGATGGGTTCCCGCCCCAGACTTCTCGTGGGCAGGCTCTGCGCGGGAACGACGGAGGGGGGCCGGTCTTCAGGCTTAGGAGGACTCTGCAATCGGGGATAGGACTCCGTCCCTGACTGCGAACCGTGTCATGGCCGGCAGTCGGGCCGGGTCGATTACCCGGGGGTCGGCGGTGGTGATGAAGGCCTGGGGGTAGTGTGCGGCCTGCTCGAGCACGTGGGCGCGTCGCCCGACGTCGAGTTCGGACATCACGTCGTCGAGCAGCAGGATGGGCGGACGGTCGCCGGATTCACGGAGGTTTGCGGCCTCGGCCAGCTTCATCGAGAGCACGGCGGTGCGTCCCTGGCCCCTCGAGGCGTACTGGCCAGCCGGCATGCCGCCAATCTTCACCAGCAGGTCGTCCCTGTGGGGCCCGGTGACCGTGTGGCCCTGGGCGATCTCGCGCCCAAGGCGCTCCTCCATGGCGTTCCTTATCGCGGCCTCGCAGGTGTCCGGCCCAGGGATGTCTGGCATGTCGACGCTGGGGGCGTAGACCAGCTCGCAGCGCTCCCCGCCGCCGGACGTCGATTCGTATAGCTTCTCGGCCATCGGCGATAGCGCCTCGACCGTCTCGGTTCGGGCTGCCATGATGTACCCGCCCGTCTCGGCGGCCTGGGCGCTCCAGAACTCGAGCTCGTCCGGCTTAGCCCGGCGCTCGGCTATCGCCCTGAGCACCTGGTTGCGCTGCGGGACCACCCGCTGGTAGCGCTGGGCCGCGCGCAGATACCGCCGGTCGAGCTGGGATAGCATGATGTCCAGGTAGCGGCGGCGGACCGAGGGGGAGCCGAAGACCAGGTCCAGGTCCTGAGCGGTGAACATGACCGCCGGCAGCTCGCCGACGAGATCGGACGCACGCCTGGGGGCCCCGTTGACCCTGACGTATTTCTGCACGTGTCCGGACGGCGGAGACTCTTTCGACGGCAGCGCCGCGCCCTGGGCCGGCGGGGAGCTCCTGAAGTCTACCTGGACCCTGGTGGTCCCCGAGTCGTGCTCGAGTGCTGCCGCCACGTGGGTGTAGGTCTCCGTTGCCGACGGAGGCTGCCAGCGCACAAGATCTCGCTCGGTCGCGGCGCGCAGGGACTTGCCTATCGCCAGAAGATAGAGCGCCTCGACAAGGTTGCTCTTGCCGTGACCGTTCCCTCCCTCGATCAGCACGATGCCGGGCCGGAGGTCGAGGTCGAGGCGTTCGTAGTTGCGGAAGTTCTCTAGTCTGAGGTGGCTGACGTAGATCGCGCGCCTCGCCGGAGTTGCTGGAGACCCGCGCCGATTCTACCATGGGTCTGTAGCTGCCTGGGAGATTGTAAATGGCGTCGTCTCTTGGCATGGTCGAGGTCGATACCGCCCATGTCCCTCGCTGCGCTTCGGGAAGACATGGCGGGGTGGCTGGGAGCTATTTCATAGCAACCGCCCATGACGGTTTGCGACCGGCGTACCGAGTGATGATAGTGGATCTGCCCTCATTACCGCGAGTTGACGGCGGAGGCCGGGGATTGGTTCCCACCCCCGACTTCTCGGGGACAGGCTCTGCGCGGGAACGACGGTGACAGGGTGCTCCCGCTCCCTATTCTTGTGCCAATGACGGTTGTGCAGAGGTCTCCGGGGGGCGAGTGAACCGGCCGACGGCTGGCGGCATCGAATCTATGGGATGGAAATGGACGAGACATCCGCACGCGAGGATAGGCGCGAGATCAGGAGGGGGCTCCAGGTGGGCTTCGTCTCTGGCCTCGCGGCCATAACGTGCTGCGTGTCGCCGGTGGTTCTGGTGCTGCTGGGTGTCGCGACCGCCGCCGAGGCCGTCACCCTGGGGGACACGCTCTACTACGACTACGGGTGGTTTTTCAGGGCGGCCGGCCTGGCCGTCGCGGCCGCCGCCGTTATAATCTACCTGCGGGGGCGGCGGGCCTGCTCCATACGCGGCGCGTACACTTACCGGCGCATGCTCATAACGCTGGTCGCCACCGGCGCGGCAACCTACGCCGGCCTGTTCTGGTTCACCAAGTACTTGGGCATCTGGTTCGGCTAATACCAAGTCACCGTGATGCCACCGTATATGTGCGGCCAGGGAGTGGGTTCCCGCCCCGTATCGAGTACGGGGCAGGCTCTTCGCGGGAATGACGGCTTTACGGCGCACTCAAAATGAATTGGTATAAGATGGCGCCCCCCGGCCGAAGCGGCTCCGCCGCCGCACGCGGCGTCCTTCCCGCAGTCATGTTCTGGGCGCAGGCCCTGCTAGTCGTCGCAGTTGCGTGCGGCACTGGCCCGGACGATTCAGTTTCGGGTGCAGAGATGAACGCGGCGGCGCCGCAAACCACCGTGCGGGTCCCGACCCCGGAGCCGAGCCCGGCAACGCCGACGCCCACCCCGACCCCACTGCCGGGGGCGCCCTATACGCCCAGGGTCGCACCGCCACGCGTCGACCGGGATATCGCGAGCGTGGATCTTGGCGTCGTCGTGTTCGACACTTTCCAGGGCGGCTACTTCCCGCTGTCGAAGGCCAACGACCTGGCCGTCGAGGGCCTGAGAGACGCGATCAAGCCCATCTACGAGCCGGTCTACGAGGCGAGGGAGGGCGGCGAGTGGCTCTCGGACGGCGACTTCGTGATCGGGTACGCCGCCGGGGAAGAGGCGTATGCATACCCGCTGAAGATACTCAACTACCACGAGATCGTCCATGACCTGGTGGACGGCGTCCCTATACTCATCTCCTACTGCCCGCTGTGCGCGAGCGCCGTGGTATACGACCGCAGGCTGGACGACCGAGTGCTCGTCTTCGGCAACACGAGCGCCCTCTATGAGTCCGACATGGTGATGTACGATCACCAGACGGGGACGTACTGGTTCCAGGTCGCGGGCGAAGCGATAGTGGGCGAGCTGACCGGCAGACGGCTCAAGCCGCTGCCGTCGATCACGATCTCCTGGGGGGAGTGGAAGGCGCTGCACCCGGACACGCTGGTGCTGAGCAGGAGTCTTCGCCTCCTGCCTGATGGGAGACGGTACGACACGGACCCCTTCGAGCGGTACCCGGACAGGCTCGACCAAGTGGGGCCGCCTTTCCCCGTCAGCCCCGAAAAGATGGACGTGAGGCTCCGGGCGTCCGACAAAGTATTCGCGGTCGAGGTGGGGGATAACCGCAAGGCTTACTTCCTCCTTCCGGGGAAGCAGTGGCTGACCAACGACGAGGTCGGCGGCAGGGGCATTGTGGTGCTCGTCAGGGGGAAGGCAAGTCCCCGCGGTCAGGCGTTCTTCAGCGATGTTGCCGGCGTGTCCCTGACCTTCAGGCCCATTGATGGGGTCATGGTGGATAATGAGACTGGCAGCCGCTGGGACGACACGGGACAGGCGACTTCGGGCAAGCTCGAGGGCACGCGCATGGAAGCCGTGCCCTCACGCACCAGCTTCTGGTTCTCACTGGTGGGGGCATTCCCCGGCATAGACCTGTACAGGCCCGGCGACGAGACCAATTGAGGAGGCTGGGATTGACCGAGAGCGAATTGGACAAGACGCAACGCTCGGTTGAGGAAGGGTCCGATCACGGACCTGCTTCCGAGGGCGGCGAGAATGCTGAGGACTCTGCGGACGCCCACGCGGTGGTCACCAGGTATGCCGAAGAGCTGCTGGACGCGCCGAGAGCCCACCTGATACTGGAGCTTTCCCAGGACGGCGCAGGGCTGAAGCTCGCCTACAGGGACGGGCTGCTCGTGGAGTGCCGCCTGACGCGCCAGGGCATGGCCGCCGGGGCATACATGGCCAGGGCGCTGGGTGTGAGGATACCCGCGCTGGGGGAGACGGTGCGGGCCAGGGTTTCCACCGGAGTGCTGTTCCGTGCGACGTCGATAGCGAGCCTCGATTTCGACGAGGAGGCCTCGATGGTCGTGCTGTCACGCCTCCTGGACGAGGCGGAAATGCAACGCGGGGGCGTGTCGGAGCTTTGACGCTCCTGCCCGGTGAAGGAGACGGCGGGGGCTCAATCCTCCACCCTGATTTGGGATGGGGTGACGGACTGCCTCCCAAATCCCCCACCTCCGTCATTCCCGCGAAGAGCCTGCCCCGTACTCGATACGGGGCGGGAACCCATCCCCGGCAAGGTGCACAGCCATAGCCTCAGAGGCAGTCCGTCACCCCATCCGTCCAAATTAGGTGGTGGATCTGGGTGCCTCTAGGGTCATTGACACACGCACCGCCGGGGATGGATTCCCGCCCCCGACTTCTCGGGGGCAGGCTCTTCGCGGACGACGGAGTTGGGGAATCTCTGGGACGGTTAGTTTGATTGGATTGGGGCCCCGCCGTATAATCTTGCGGTCTCAGGTAGCCCAAATGCCATGACCGTTGACTACTCTACCCTGGCGGTAGGCCAGGAAATCTCGAACAGAATGATTCGCGTCGACGCCCATACCGTAGCTAAGTACGTCGGCGCGGTGGACGACGCGACCGCACATCCCGGCGGACCGGGGGAGGCGAAGGCTCCTCCCATGGCGGTTGCCGCGCTGGGGCTGCGTGGCGTGCTGGATGACCTGGGCATCCCGAGCGGGGCCCTTCATGCCGGGCAGGAGCTCCGGTTCTCGGGCCCTGTGGACGTGGACGCGAGCCTGAAGTGCCGGGCGACGGTAGCGCGCAATTCGGTCCGGCGCAGCTCCCGTTTCGTAGACATAGCACTGTCGGTCGTGGACGAGGATGAGATAGAGGTGATGTCCGGGACGACGACCCTCATCATGCCGGGCGAGGCCGGGTGATGTGGGAAGCCGGAACAGCCCTGCGTCCGGTCGAGAAGTCCATCACCCAGGAGCGGGTGGACGACTATGCGGACGCTTCCGGCGACTTCAATCCGATCCACTTGGACCACGAGTTCGCCGCAGGGACCCGGTTCGGGCGAACTATCGCCCACGGGATGCTCGTCGCGGCGTCGATCTCGGAGATGATGACGTCGAGCTTTGGGCTCGACTGGCACACGTCCGGCAGGATGAAGCTGCGTTTCAAGGCCCCAGTGTTCCCCGGCGACACCGCCACGGCCTTCGGAGAGGTCAAGGATGTGAGGGACGCCGAGTCCGAGCGGGAGGTTGTGTGTACAGTGGGTGTGCGAAGACAGACCGGAGATGAGGCGATCAGCGGCGAGGCGAGGGTCACAGTGAGGCGGGAGTCATGACGGCCGGTCCGGTGAGGATCGCGGTCGACGCGATGGGAGGGGACTACGCGCCCGGCGAAGTGGTCGCGGGGGTCGTCGCTGCAGTCCGTGAGGGCGGCCTGCAGGTGGGGCTGGTAGGCGACCCGGAGTCGGTCGGCGCGGAGCTGGCCCGCCACGACGCGGGCGGCCTTCCAATAATGGTAGTGCCGTCCGAGGGTGTGATAGAGGAGGGGGAGCAGGCGGCGCTGGCCCTTCGACGCAAACCCAGGGCATCGATCCTCGTCTCCACGGGCCTGGTGAAGAAGGGCCTCGCCGACGGCTGCGTAACGATGGGGTCGACGGGCGCCGCGATGGCCGCCGCGGCGGTCATCCTGGGTATGCTGGAGGGCATCGAAAGGCCGGCGCTGGGCGGGCCGATCATCGGGCTTGCTCCGCGGACGGCAGTGATAGACGTGGGCACCAACCTGGACTGCCGTCCAGCACAACTATTGAATTTCGCGGTGCTTGGAAGCGTCTTCGCCAGCCTCTTCTGGGACATCGAGGTCCCGCGGATCGCTCTGCTCAGTGTGGGCGGCGAGGTAGGCAAGGGCAACCGCCAAGTCCGGGAAACGTCGGAGCTATTCGAGCGAACGCTGCCGAATTTCATAGGAAACATCGAAGCGAACGAGCTGCCGATGGGTAAGACCGACGTCGCGGTTGCGGATGGCTTCGTTGGGAACATCGTCATGAAGCTAACCGAAGGACTTGGCGCAGGCATCGCGGACCTGGTCGCGGAGCGCCTTAAGGGCAGGCTGCCGGACGACCAGGTCCAGGAGCTGGCGCGGGAGATATACGAGGTCAACAACCTCGCAGAGGTGCATGGGGGAGGGCCGTTGCTTGGCGTAAGGGGCATAAGCGTAGTCGGGCACGGGCGCGGCAAGGCAGACGCCGTACAACGCGCCATCGGCACCGCGCGCCGGTCCGTCGAGGGGGACCTTGCCGCCATGCAGGCCGCACAGCTACAAAAAATACGAGATGCCGCGCCTGAGAGCGCTTGAAAGAGGGCGAATGGACGATCGAAGTATCGAGGGAAAGACGGCGCTGGTAACCGGCGCATCCAAGGGACTGGGACGCGCCATAGCCATCCGGCTTGCCGAGCTGGGAGCCCGGGTAGCCGTGAACTACAACTCGTCGCCGGACGCAGCGGCCGAGGTCGTAGCCGCCGTCGAGAGTATGGGGGGCGATGCCTTCTCGGTCAAGGCCGACGTCTCGAAGCTCGACGAAGTGAAGGCGATGGTCGGCGAGGTCGAGGAGACGTACAGCCCAGTCGGCATCCTGGTCAACAACGCCGGCATCATCAAGGACCAGCTGCTGATGCGGATGTCCGACGAGGCGTGGCATAGCGTCATAGACATCAACCTGCACGGCACCTTCTACTGTACGCGGGCCGTGCTGCGGAACATGGTGCGGAGCCGCTGGGGGCGCATCATCAACATAGGCTCGGTCGTCGGGGAGCGCGGGAATCCCGGCCAGACGAACTACACGGCGTCCAAGGCCGCCATGATCGGCTTCACCAAGGCGCTGTCGAAAGAGGTCGCCACCAGAAGCATCACTGTCAATATCATCAACCCCGGCTACGTGGAGACCGATACGACGGCGGTCCTCACCGACCAGCAGCGCGACCACTGGCTCAGCGTGATTCCGCAGGGCCACTTCGGGGACGCCGATGACATTGCCCACATGGTCGCCTTCCTCGCACAGGATAGGGCGAAGTACATCACCGGCCAGGTGATATGCGTCGACGGCGGCATGGCCGTCTGACCGGGCCGATCCCGTCATGTCCACAGCCACGGAATCGGCGCCGCTGTCGGGTAAGGTAGCACTGGTCACGGGCGCTTCCCGAGGCATCGGGAAGGCCGTGGCGCTGGAGCTGGCGGGCCGGGGCGCGGACATTGCCTTCAACTACTTCCGCAGCCACGAGGCCGCCGCGGCGACTGAGCAGGAGATACGCGCCCTCGGTGTGGACTGCCTCCGTGTCAGGGCACACCTGGGCGACCCGGACAAGATAAGGGAGCTGTTCTCGCGGGTCGCGGACTCCTTCGGGCGGCTCGACATCCTGGTCAACAACGCCGCGTCGGGCGTTCAGCGCACGCTGGAGGAGCTGGAGGAGAAGCACTGGGACTGGACGATGGCCGTCAACGCCAGGGCGCCGTGGCTGTGCGCGAAGGAGGCGGTGAAGCTCATGGAGGACGGCGGCCACATCGTCAACATCACGAGCGAGGGCTCCCGCTCGGTGCTGCCGTACTACTTCTCGGTGGGCACGTCCAAGGCCGCGCTGGAGGCCGCCACTCGCTACATGGCCGTCGAGCTTGCGCCCAGGGGCATCGTGGTGAACGCGGTCTCGGGCGGGTACGTCGAGACCGACGCGCTGGCACACTTCCCCAACCGCGACGCGATGCTCGCGTCGGGGCTGCGCAGCCCGGCGGGCAGGATGGTGACGTCCGAGGACATCGCCCGCGTGGTCGCGTTCCTGTGCACCGATGACGCCTCTATGATCCGCGGCCAGGTCATCGTCGTGGACGGCGGCGCCACCCTCGGCCCGCCCGGATAGCCTCGGACTCAAGCGGCCCGCTGATTTCCGTGCGGTTCTTCCGAGAGTCTCAGCCAATCCGTCGGCCGGTTCGGTCTATGGAGTATTTTGGAACCTCAACTTCCAAAATATCCGAGCGATTTGGAACTTCCGTCGCCAGGGAGCGAGACCTTCTTCCTCTGGGGACCCAGGCAGGTGGGGAAGAGCGCTTCTGCTGAGGCAGCGTTACCCTGAAGCCCGCTGGATAGACCTCCTGAAGAACGAGGAGCTTCGGCGCTATGCAGCGCGTCCCGGGCTCCTGCGCCAGGAGGTAGAAGCCGATGGGCCGGACGTGGCTCGCCAGATAGTCATCGACGAGGTGCAGAAGGTCCCCGCGCTCCTCGACGAGGCCCACTGGCTCATCGAGAACCGCGGCCTGCATTTTGCACTGTGCGGCTCCTGCGCCCGGAAGGTCAGGCGCGGCGGCGCAAACCTGCTCGGCGGACGGGCGACGCGATACGAGCTCTATGGACTCACCGCCGGCGAGCTTGGCGACGACTTCGACCTGGACCGAATCCTCAACCACGGCTACCTGCCCAGGATGTACCAGGCAAGCCGCCCGCGACGGATGCTCGACGCCTATGTTGCCGACTACCTCACTCAGGAGGTCGCGGCCGAGGGCCTCGTTCGCAACCTGCAGGGCTTCTCCGGATTCCTGGACGCCGCCGCCCTGAGCGACGGGGAGGTCGTCAACGCGGCCAACGTTGCCCGCGAGTGCGGCGTGTCGAACCACACCGCCGCTGGCTCCCTGCATACCGCAAGCGCCCCAAGCGGCGGGTAACCAAGCCCAAGTTCTATTTCGCCGACGTCGGCGTGGTGAACCGCCTGGCCAAGCGGGGCCAAGTGTCCGCCGGCTCCGAGCTGTACGGCAAGGCGTTGGAGAACTGGGTCTTCCACGAGCTCTCCGCCTTCGTCAGCTACCTGGAGGTGGACGACGACCTCTCCTACTGGCGGCTTCCCAGCGGCGTGGAGGTCGATTTCCTCATAGGCGACGCCAGGCTCGCGGTCGAGGCTAAGGCGGCCCGCGGCATCACCAGGGGGCACCTGAAGGGCCTGCGGACCCTGGCGCGGGAGCGCCCCGACGCCGGGCGCCGCGTCGTCGTATGCCTGGAGCCCCGGGCAAGGCGGACGGAGGATGGGATCGACATTCTGCCCGCGACGACTTTCGCGCGGCGTCTGTGGGAAGACGGGCTGGGGCTGTTGGCCTGAGTTGCGAGCCTGCAGGACTAGGCTGGACCGGTCACGTCCACCTGGGTGCCTGCATCCGACGTCAGGTGAGTGCCCGCCTTGGACAGGGCCTTCCTGATGTAACCCAGACCGAGCCCGGTCCCGGTGCTCGGGTCCCGGATGGCGGAGGTGACGACTCCGGCCTGCCGCCCGTCCAGCATTAGCTTCGCCCCAGCGTCGATCTCGGCGTCTGAGGGCCATGCGAGGCGTGCGAGGCGCTTTTGCACCTTGTCGTAGGTCGTGAGCCGCGCGATGACCTCCTGGCCGATATAGCAGCCCTTGGTGTAGCTGACCATGTGCTGCAAACCGGCTTCGAGGGGGTTGTATGCCTCGTCCAGCTCGGCTCCGAAGGCCGGGGCTCCCTGCTCTATGCGGGCCAATTCCAAGGCGCCGCGCCCGGCCGGGCAGGCCCCGGCTTCCGTGACGGCCTCTTGGAGCGGCTGGGTGTCTTCACTTGACGCGATGAGGTCGAAGGCTGGGATGCTGCCCATGTCGCGGCGTATTGCGGCAGCTTTCACGCCGTCGATGACGACGTCAGCCGCATGTTCATTCTGAGCGGGAGTTGTGTCAGGCCCGGCGAGAGAGGCAAGCAGTCCGGCCGCTCCGGGACCCATGAGGGACACTGATGCGGTCACGGGTGTGACGTCCTCGACCTCGGTGTCTTCGATGATGGTGTAGAAGTCGATCCACTCGGCGACCGTGGTCTCGTTCCCGCCGCCGGTCAGCAGCAGGAGATGGTCGGCACGCCTGAGGACGAATATCACGTCGATGATCCGGCCCTTGTTGGACGTGAGGACGGTGTGTGCGCCGGACCCGGCGGGCAGGTCCATGAGGGAGTTGGTCGAGAGCCGGTTCAGGAGGTCGAGGGCGTCCTCGCCGGTGCAGCGGAGGCGGCCGAACGGACGCTCCACGAGGGCGACGCCCTTCGTCAGGGCATCGTACTGCCGGAGATGGTCGCCGGCTGCCAGGAGCCGCCCGTCAGACCCCGAAAGAGGTGCCGCAGCCGCAGCTGGTCCTCGCGTTCGGGTTGTTGAAGACGAACCCCTTGCCGTTGAGGCCGCCGGAGTACTCGAGGATCGTGCCGGCGAGGAATACGTAGGACTTGCGGTCGATGCCGAGTTTAAGGCCGTGTTCCTCGACGATCTTGTCATCCTCAGGGAATTCGTCGACGAGACCGAGCACGTAGGTCAACCCGGAGCAGCCTCCGCCCTTGACTCCTACGCGCAGGTGAGAGTCGGGCTTCCCCGACATCTTGGCGAAGTGACTCACATGCTCGGCGGCCTCGGGGCTGATGCTGATCGTGAGCGGCTTGGGCTTTTCTCTAACAGCAACCATGGCAACGCTCCTTTGGGGGCTTCACTTCAATTCTAAGGCTGGACGGTATCGCCAGTCAACGTTGTGCGCGGCGGCTGAATGGCGAGTTAAGATTTGGTACGAATGTGCTACACTACAGTAAACAACTTCAAACCGAGCTTGCGGCACACCGAAGAATTGACTCTACTGTACCCAAGACTTAGCATTGCAGACCGAAACTATAGGGGAGGGCAAACATGACACGCGAAGAATTCGATAAAATAAAGCCCCGCTTACTAGATGTCCTGGTCGAATCACCACCTCTGACCCCACAAGAGTTTCTTGAGAAACTGACCACAGATGTGGAGCTTGAAGACTCTGTGGCCAGGAACGCAATCTGGAGACTGATTGACGACGGGGACATACACGTGAGTCTGGATCGAAAGTTCGAAGCAGTACGTGCCTAAAAGAGCAGGCCTGATTCCCCTTGATCGTGTTCTGACCGACACCGACGAGCAAGAGCGTTTCCTTATGAAGGTGCTCAACGACTGGAACCGCGACCGGCAGACCTGTGACTCGCCGGACGAAAACGAATTGAAGAGAGTGTTTACCGGCATAGTTGAACTGGTGCGGGTGCCACGCAAGTCACTAACTCGACCGTACACCGGAATCAGGGAGCAGAGAGCATCTCTGCGCTCTCTGACTGCTTTCCTAATTGGACGATACATTATCGACGCCGTTTCACTTAGGCGTCCGGAGGGTGGTGGTAAGCCGTACGTCGCCATTACGCCTCCATTTCGGACTGAGGTCAAGATACTGAAACAACTAACTTGGGAGTATGTGATCAACGCTCCGGCCTTGGCGACTCAACAGTATGGCCAGCGCAAACTGATTGAAGACCTTTTCGAGATTCTAGCTGACGCCGCATCTACGCCCGATTTCGGTGTATTTCCTCCCAGGTTCCGTGAGCTTCTAGAAAGTGGTACATCGGATCGTGAAATCAGCCGTGTGGTAGCTGACTACATCTCCGGGATGACGGAGCGCGAAGCCATCGAACTCCATCAGAGGCTGACCGGCGCTTCACTTGGCTCAGTGTTGGATCCCTTCTCACCCTGACCCCTGTACAGGACTGCACAGAAACGGCGTATACGGCCCACGTATGGTTCCCTACGCGGCTGCGCGTCATCCTGCGTCGGGGCCGTCTTCCATCACCATATGGGCGACCAGTTTGCCCATGCGGACGCTGTAGTTGGTTCCGCGGTCCTGGGGGTAGACCTGCGTGGTGTTGGCCAGGTAGACGCCCTTCAGCGGCGTCTTGTGGTCGGGCATTACCTTCGAGTAGTGGGTGCCTATCACGGGCTGGGCCGCGTTGACCTTCTGATGGTAGCTCTTGACTACCCACGACGGGTCGAATGAGGGGTTGACCTTGCGAAGGTGCGGGACGCACTCGGCCAGCAGCTCCTCGTGGCCCAGGCCGTACAGGCGGTCGCTCCGCTCCAGGTAGTTGGACAGGTAGACCAGGTGCTGCCCGCCGTAATGCTCCGCCGGTATCAGGTTCGTGTGCTCTATCACGCCGACGAAGGGCATGGACCGGTCGGCGACGTTTAGCCAGTAGATGTGCGACAGGGGCCTGTCCAGCACGAGAATGAGCAGGACCGCCGCCAGGTACTTGGTGCTATCGAGCCGCTCCCTGTACTCGCCGGAGATGTCGGGGGCGAGCCGCATGAACATGTGCGAGTGGGTGGTGGCGATCACGGCGTCGAACTCCTCGCTCCCACTCACTCCGTCAGGGCCTTCGTACTCCAGGGCAGGGCGGCCATCCCCCGACACTATGCGGGTGACGGGCGTGGACAGGTGGACCTCGTTGCCGTGGGCCTCGATTTTCTCCGCGAGCACGTCGAAGAACTCGCCGAAGCTCCCGATGGGGTAGCCTAGGCTCTCACGGGCCAGCCCCTTCTCGCGGGATGCGAACCGCGTGGCGATCTTGCCCCATATCCACGGCATCCCGATCTCGCGGTAGTAGTTCTCGCCGAACTTGCCGCGGAGCATCGGCCCCCAGAAGCCCTCGAAGCCGCTCTCCCCAGCCCACTTGCGGAGCCAATCGACCGCCGTCACCGACTCGAGCTTCCGCCAGTCCCTGATGCGCTGGAGCGCCAGTGTCGCGACGCCCAGGCGGATGCGGTCCACGAGGCTGAGGGGCTTGAAGCGGAGCAGGTCCATGGGGGTGACGAAGTTGTAGATGCGGCCGTCGTAGAGGGTGCCGACGCTGGAGTCGACCCACGTCATCCGGTCTCCCAGGCCGATCTCCTCGTTCATCCCGATGATGTCGGTGTCGCTCGTGAACAGGTGGTGGTAGCCGCGCTCGAGCCTCGCGCCGCCCACCTCGAAGGTCGAGGCCTGGCCCCCCATGAAGGGAGCGCGTTCGTAGACTATGACGTCGTGTCCCTGCTTGCCGAGCTCGTAGGCCGCCGCGAGGCCGGCCGCGCCCGCTCCGATTATCCCGACTCTCATTCCAGGCCCCCCTGCTGCCCGGCCGACAGGCTCCGCCCGCCGCGCCACAGGTTGCGGAGCGAGAGACCGTCCGCAACCAGGATAGCCTGGCCTAGAGCGATTATGGGCAGGAGGAGTATCGCGTGGACGACGGCCGCGTAGGCGCCCGCGACGGATCGGTCCACCACCGCGAGGGGCAGGAGCACCAGCGTCTCGCGAGCTATGATCTCGAACAGGCCTATGCCGCCGGGGCTCGACGGTACGGCTGCGCCTATGTTGGCGAGCGCCATGGCGAGCACCAGGGCGGCCGCCATTTCCGCAGCGCCGCCGTAGGCGAGATGGAGGTCGAAGGAGTACCCGACCACGAAGAACAGGCCGCCCTCGAAGAGCCAGACGGGGACAGAGAGGGCGAACAGGAGCAGCACGGAGGAGGGACTCCTCAGGGCCTCCAGTGCGTGTATGAACTTGTCCACCAGGCCCCGTGCGCGAGACCTTGCAGTCTCAGGCAGGAGCCTCAGCCCTGCCTCGGCAGCGCGCGCGGCGCGCGACGGCCAGTATGCAACCGCCACAAGCACGGCGAACGCCGCCGCGAATGGCACGCTTACCACTGCGGCGAGGAGGGGCCACCACAGGCTCGATATGTCTCCAAAACCCTCCGCCACCGCGTTCAGGGGCACAAAGACGGCAATGACCGCTACGAACACTATGAGTGTGAGGGCGTCCATCAGGCGCTCGATGAGGATGGTTGCGAGAGCGGCAGTCTTGCTTACGCCCTCCCGCTCGCCGACGTAGTAGCTGCGCACGACCTCGCCGATACGGAGGGGCAGCAGGTTGTTGGCCATGTATCCCACGACCACCACAGGGTAGAGCCTGGGGATCGGGACCTCCCGCATGTGGCGCATCAGCATCTGCCAGCGGGCAGTCCGAAACAGCAGGGAGACCTGGTAGAGGAGGACGGCGGGGACGACGTACCAGTAGTTGGCTCCGGCAAGGGCGTCGACGAGCCGGTTCCAGTCGATGGTGACGAAGAACAGGGTCAGGGCTGCCGCCCCCAGGCCCAGCCCGAACCAGAACTTCTTACCGAACTTCACCCGGCCTTCACCGGCCGCCCGGGGCGCAGGATGGCGAACGAGCTCGTGTAGCCGTGTATGAATGTCGAGCCGCCGACGGGGCCGATCTCCCCGTTGCAGAAGAAGCCGGTCAACGGCATCGCGTTCACCCTTTCCCTGAACATATCGGTGTCGTGGTCGGGCCTACCGTAGAGGTGCGAGCCGCGCCCAAGACACGAGAAGAGCAGGGCTCCAGTCTCTTCGTAGAGGGGCGTCTCGGCGGCGTACCTGGACAGCATCGCGTTCAGGTCCAGCGCCGATGTCTCGGCGTCTCTCAGGTGGAACTGGACGGTCTGTCCCTCCCTGAGCAGCTCGGACACGGACAGAATCCCCTGTTTGTGGTCGGCTCCCACGAGGTTGCGTATCAGGAAATCCCCCAGCTGCGGGTCCTCGTTGAGCGGGTCCATCACCACACCTAGGAAGAGGGAGTGCCGGGCCAGCTGCTGGTCTCTCTCGTTGAGGCTGCGGAACAGGGCGCCCAGCACTTCGAGGGGCTTCTGCCCGTCGAGCTCGTGCAGGATGTTGCGGTCGCAGGCCGTCACCTGCATAGGCTCTCCGATGGGCCTGCATCCCTGGGCCACGATAGTGTCGACCTTGATATTGCCGTGCAGCGCGACACCAACCGCGCCCGATGAGTGGACCTGATTCCCGGCGTAGAGCGTGTTCTTCCCGGGCCCAGAGGCTCCACTCGCCATGCCCCCGACCTTCGAGGAGGATGGAAAGGCGTAGTCGAGGCCCTCCACGAGGCGCTCGGCCGAGATGCTGAACGGGTCGGTCAGCAGGATGAAGCCAGGCTCAGACGAGCTGCGCGTTCCTACCAGACTCTCCCAGGCTTCAGGCGGAGCGTCCCCGTCGGGGATGTCTTCGTCCTCGACGTGGAATGGGACCGCCGTCGCACCGGGCAGCAGCGCGGTGGTGATGGCGAGGCCGGGGCTGTTTTCGACCTCGTGGCCCGCGCCGATGACCCCGGCGGCCGAGCAGCCGATGGTAGGCGCCGAACCGAGTCGGCGTTCCAGAAGCTCCGGGAGGCGGTCCTGTTCGGCCGCGTGGTGGGCCGACAAGAATACGATGGTCAGGTCGGCGTCGCTGTACACCTCCTCGGCGCACTCTGCGACTGCGTCATCGAGCGAGGGCTTCTGCGAGACGGCAGAGCTCCACTTCATGTCTTCATGCCCCCCACTCGTCGTCCTCGGTCGCCGTATCGTACCCGATCCCCTCGAGTGTTTTCCTGAGGGTCGGCAGCCAGTCGCGGGTCGGGGCCTCGGCGGGCGCCCTGATCTCCAACGTGCCGTCGGCCTGGATGACTGCTCCTCCCATGCCCTCCTTGTCCAGGGGGACGCTGATCGACTCGCGGTCTATACCGAAGAGGTCGGTGACCTCGTATATTGCCATCATGTCGTCCATTCCGATGATGTAGTCAGTCAATGTGCCTTCTTCCATGATCGTAATCGCTACAATCAATTATTGCATCGTGTTGCGGCCTCGGCAAATCTGACGCTCCTTCTCGACACGGGCAGGTGATGGGGTCGTAAGATTCACCGGCCTCCGGTGCTCTAGTCCCGCATTGGAGCTCTTGTATGGGGGATGGGTCCCGTGTTCACGGGAATGACGGTCTCTATCTGAGGGGGTTGGTTTCGGTGTCACGGGAGATACGGCGGTCTCCGAGGGGTCGGAACCCATCGGAGCGCACGGCGAGGACCTTTGTAGCTGTCGACCTGCCGGAGGGCGTCGCGCGAGTCGTCGGAGAAGCGTCGCAGAGTCTTAGGGAGGCCCGAATCGAAGGACTGCGCGCCGTTCGACCGGAGGGAGTCCATCTCACGCTGAAGTTCCTGGGCGACGTCCCCAAGACCCGGCTCGACGAGGTTGGGCAGGCGGTCTCGGAGGCAGTCGCCGGCCATCGCCCTTTCGACATTTCGACCGGCGACTTCGGTGCATTTCCGAACGCTCGCAGGCCGCTGGTGCTCTGGGTGGGCATCGAGGGCGACGTCGGTCCGCTTATGCGGCTGCAGGCTGATGTCGACGCGGCCCTGGGCGCGCTGGATTTCCCGACCGAGACGAGGCCGTTCCATCCTCACCTGACCCTTGCCCGCCTCGGCCGGGGTATGTCCGCCCGGGCGAGACGCGAGTCCCTGGGTGCGCTCGAATCGACGGGATCGGTGGCCGGAATGAGCATCCCTGTCGGGTCGGTTTCGCTCGTGGAGAGCATCCTGGGACGCGGCGGCGCGCAGTACGAGCGGCTGGCTACGGCGCGGTTAGCGGAGGGCCATCGATAGTGGTATACTTCGCGCCGTCTTTCGCACAGGTTGCAAGTGGTGGAACGGAGGTGTTAGATGGGGAACGATAGCTGGCCTGGGTGCCGCAAATGTGATTCTGGGAACCTGCTGCCGCTGTCTGATTTCGGGGGACAGGGAGCGTCTGTACACTACAAGGCGTGGGTGTGCAGCAACCCGAGCTGCGGATTCAACATCAAGATACGCAACGGAGACGTGTACCTGAACGAGCCGATAGCCAGCGGGGCCGGACACTCTCCCCGCGTGAGGTAGCCTCGGCCTACGACTGAATTGGCGGCGCAGTCAGAACGAATTGGTATCGCTCCGACGCGGTGGAGGCTGGCAGATGAAGAGGGTGCTGATAACCGGCATGAGCGGGTTGATAGGCGGGCTCCTCAGGGTGCATCTGGAGGAGCGCGGCGGCTACGAGCTGGCGGCCCTCAATCGGAGACCGGTCGACGGTGTGGAGTGCTTCCAGGCCGACATCTCGGACCTCGACGCCATCGCCCCTGCATTCGAGGGTTGTGATGTCGTAGTCCATCTGGCGGCCCATCTCGGCGACGAGCCGCTCGACTCCCTGGTCGCGGCCAACATCGTCGGTGTCCGCAATGTCTACGAGGCGGCGAGGCTGGCCGGCGTGCGGAGGGTAGTGTTCGCGTCGTCGGGCGCGACCATAAAGTCGTGGGAGGACTTCCCGCCCTACGACGCAATCCGGGACGGCCGCCACGACGAGCTGGCTGACGGCTGGCCGATGGTCACCAAGGAGATGATCCGCCCCCGCGGGCTGTATGGCGCGTCCAAGGTCTGGGGCGAGGCGGTAGGGCGGCACTACGCGGACGCCTTCGGGCTGTCGGTCATCTGCATCCGCATCGGCTCGGTGGGGGACAGGGACCACCCGAACACTGCCAAGCCGAGCGCCACGTACCTGAGCCACAGGGACGTCGCCGACATCCTGCGCCGGGCCATCGACGCCCCCGACAGCCTTGAGTACGAGATCGTCTACGCGACGTCGAACAACCGCTACGGGTACCGGGACCTGGAGGGCGCCCGCGAGGTGCTGGGGTTCGTGCCCCAGGACACCGACGAGGCGGCGTTCGAATAGTCCTCCAGCCGTGACACGCCATCTGCGGCCCCTCACGCGCATCCGCGGTGGAGGTCTGCCGTGATCGAGCTGGACGAAGGGACGCCCGCCGTACGCCAGATGGGGCTGTGGGCAAACGGTACCGGCGGAGAGAATCCGGAGTACCTGACCCGCCAGCTGATCACCTACATAGGGAACAAGCGCGCCCTCCTCGGGCAGATCGGCGGCGCGGTCGAACAGGTCAAGCTGCGCCTGGGCAGGGACCGGCTCCGGATATTCGACGCCTTCAGCGGATCGGGCGTCGTCTCTCGCTTCTTCAAGGCCCACGCGTCGCTGCTCATCAGCAACGACCTGGAGAGCTACGCCGCCGTGACCGGGAGGTGCTACCTGCGCAACCGGAGCACCCTGGACTTTGCGGAGATCGCGCGGGTCGTGGCCGACCTGAACGCCAGGGTCGACTCGGAGCCGCTGCCGCGGGGCTTCATCGAGGATCTCTACTCACCGAAGGACGAGACGCACATCACCAGGGAGGACCGCGTCTTCTATACGAGGAGGAACGCGCGACGCCTGGACAACTACCGCCGTCTCATCGGTCCCCTGCCATCCGATATGCGGGACATGCTCCTCGGCCCTCTGCTCAGCCGGGCGTCGGTCCACGCCAACACGGCGGGCGTCTTCAAGGGCTTCTACAAGAATCGGGGCACGGGGATAGGCCAGTTCGGGGGCAGCGGGGCCGACGCGCTGGTACGAATCATGGGCGAGATCAGGCTGGACGTGCCGGTGCTGAGCAACTTCGAGTGCGAGTGCATCGTGCTGCAGGAGGACGCCAACGCCGCCGCGAGCCGGCTGAAGGGCCTCGATCTCGTGTACGTCGATCCTCCGTACAACCAGCACCCGTATGGCTCGAACTATTTCATGCTCGATCTGCTGGTGCGCTACGAGCGTCCGCAGCGCATCAGCCGGGTTTCCGGGATACCGGCGGACTGGCAACGCTCCGGGTACAACGTGAAGGCAAGGTCGCTTCCCCTGCTGAGGGAGCTCCTGGAAACGGTCGACGCGCCATTTCTGCTAGTGTCGTTCAACAACGAGGGTTTCATCTCGACGGACGAGATGCTTGCGATGCTGAAAGGCATGGGAACGGTCGACGTGCTGGAGACGAGGTACAACGCTTTTCGCGGCAGCCGCAATTTCGACAACCGACCGATACACGTGACGGAGCAGCTATTCCTGGTCGAGCGCGGGTGATGGACGGAGGCTTAACCCTGCCTAAGAGGGTGTGTGAGAAGTTCAAATTAGGTTGGTGCTAAGCGTCGGAGCATGAGATGAATCATAGCTATGTGGATCCAGGCCTCCGTTGTATCGGACAGAGCTTCGTAGTCCCCGTATCAAGTACGGGGCAGGCTCTTGCAAAAGTCGACGGCACCTGCTGAGCCACGCGAATGTTCGTTCAACCACCCATCTTCGCGGCAGCACCTGAAAGTGGTGGCTGTCCCTGGGGCGCTTGACAATCTCGAGGGCCCAGCCTGTCAGGGCCCAGACCCACTCGATCAGCTTTCCAGCATAGCCAGCATCGGCCCAGACCAACCTCATGCGGGGAAACCGCCCTATCAATTTATCGATGACCAGCTTCGCTCCATCTCTATCCTGGATATTGGCAGGATGCACCACCACCGCCAGCAGCAACCCCATGGTATCCACAATGATGTGTCGCTTTCGACCGTTGACCTTCTTGCCAGCGTCATAGCCACGAGGCCCCCTTTTTCCGTCGTCTTAACAGACTGGCTGTCTATGATGGCCGCGCTAGGTGTTGGGTTGCTGCCTTCGGCCTTCCGAACTTTGGGCCGCAGGGCCTCATGGACTCGTTCCCATGTACCATCCTGTCTCCATTCCCGAAAATACCACCACACGGTGCCCCAAGGCGGGAGGTCATGCGGCATGGCTCGCCACGTGCAGCCGTTGCGCAGAACGTACACAATGCCGTTGACGACCTCCCGTAGGTCTACAGTACGTGGCCTTCCCCCGGTCTTGGCTGATGGGAGTAGGGAAGCCAGAACATCCCACTGTTCGTCGGTCAGGTCGCTGGGGTATGGTTTGCGTTTCATACCTCCATTCTAATACATGTCCAAGACTTCTCACACACCCTCTCCCTGGACGGGGACAGGGCGGGTTTCAAACCCGCCCCTACAGCGTGGGCGTTCGGAAGGCGGGCATCACGTCGTCGGCGAACCAGGCAAGCTGCTCGACGACCACGCTCTCCGGTGTGCTGACGACGGGCCCCACGTTAACCATCTCCAGGCCGGGGTAGCGCTCCTGCACCTCCATGAGGCGCTCTGCGACGAGCTCGGGCGGGCCGCAGAGCCATGAGCCGGCGTCGACCGCGTCTCGCAGCGTCGGCAGGCCCGCGCCCCGTGCCGTGGCGGGGTTGGCTAGGGCGGCGATCTGCTCGTCGGTGACGTTGCGCACGAAGCCAAGCGGCGCGAACATTTTCAGGTGCTCCTCGAAGAAGGGCGTGGCCTCCTCGATGGCCTTCTCCTCCGTGTCCGCGATGTGGGTCGAGAAGCTAATCGCCAGGTCCGAGCCCAGCTCGACGTCACGGCCAGCCCGGGCCAGGGTGTCGCGCCAGGTGTGGACGAGCGCGTCGCTCGCGCCTCCCTGTGCAGCGCCGCCGCCGGTCACGCCCTTTATGCCGTGCCTGGCCATGAGGTCGAGCCCTCTCTGAGAGCCGCTCACGATGGGCTGCCAGCACTCCACTGGGAGGTTCGCAGGCCTGGGCACGAGCGTCACGTCCTCGAGCTCGTAGCCCCTGTAGGGCACTCTCGGAGGGATGTCGTAGTGCTCGCCGTGGTGGGAGAAGGCGGGCTCGTGGAAGGCCTTGAAGATGATCTCCACCTGCTCCTCGAACAGGGCGCGGTTGGCGTCGCCATCCGTCATCGGCGCGCCGAACACCTCCACCTCGCGCGTGTGATAGCCCCGTCCGATCCCGAACAGCACCCGCCCGCCGGTGAGGATGTCGACCGTTGCGAAGTCCTCAGCCAGCCGCAGCGGATGCCACATCGGGGTGATGTTGAAGCCGCAGCCAAACTTGATTCGCTCGGTCAGGTGGGCGAGGTGCAGGGCCAGCATCAGAATGTTCGGGATGCACTCGTACCCTTCGCGCTGGAAGTGGTGCTCCGCCAGCCAGAAGACGTCGTAGCCGCCCTCGTCCATCGTCCGGGCTATCGACGCCGCCTTGTCGAACACCGTTGCCAGGTGCTCGTCGGGCAGCCAACGGTCGTTCACGGGCGTCCCGTCGAGTCCGATATTGTCGAGGTCGACGTAGCCCGCGTAGAGGTGACCGAATTTCTGAATCATGGAATCGCCTCGCCCTGTAGGATGACGGCTTTACGGCGCACTCAAAATGAAATGGTATTAGGTCGAGAACTTAATGACAACAAGCGAGAGAGATTCCTTGCATCCAACGGCGTTCTAGCCTATCTGAGAGGTAATACCAAATCACTGTGATGCCGCCATATATGTGCGGCCAGGGAGTGGGTTCCCGCCCCGTATCGGGTACGGGGCAGGCTCTTCGCGGGAATGACGGCTTTACGGCGCGCTCAAAATGAATTGGTATAAGAAAGCGCGGGGTGGCGTATTCCTTGATGGGAAGCGATGTCACGCGCCATCCCCCCTCTACTTGGCGGAGCTGGTCTGCCGCCGTCTCCGTCGATGGAGGCCAAGCCTGGCAGGGGAGTGGTTCGAGCGGCTGAGTTCCGTACCGGATACGGAGTTTCGGTCTATAATCGATAGGATTCCACCTGAGTTCATGTCCGACATCGCCAGGGACTTCGCTTACCAGGTGGTGGTCACAAGCAAATCGGAGTTGATACGGAGTATCCGATGACCACTCTCTATCTTGCATGGCAACGAAGCCGGCGTTGGTTCCCTGTGGGGCGGCTCACACGCTGTGAGACCGATCCCGTCGAGTATGAGTTTGCGTACGTCGAGGGAGTGAGGCAGGCCGAGCGTTTCGCGCCATTCTGGAGGGTACCCGGGCTCCCTGAGAAGGACCGGTTGTATAGAGCGCCCGAGATATTCCCTGCCTTCCGTAATTGGGTGATGAACCTACAACGGCCTGATCGTCCTGAGTACCTTTCGTACCTGGGTATCGATGTGAACGGCTGGGACGAGGTGGCCGAATTGTCGGTGTCGGGAGGCCGCGGGAGATCGGACAGGTTCGAGATGTTCCCGGAGATTGTGCCGGGTACTGACGGCTGCTTCGCCTCCCGTTTCGTTCTGCATGGTCTGCGGCACACGAATCCCGATTCGATCCAACGGTCGGAGACGGTCGAGGCGGGCGAGGAGCTTCAACTGTCGTTCGAGTTGAACAACCCCGTCACGACGCACGCGATCAGTGTGAAGACCCACGACAACTATGTCCTGGGGTGGCTTCCGCGTTATCTTGTCTCGGGAATGCATCGGGACAATATGTGGATGGTAACCGAGGTCGAGGCCAGGGTGGCTCAGGTGAACCCGGACGCGCCATTAAGCCACCGACTACTAATGGATTTCAGCGGACGATTGCCTGAAGGATTCAGCCCGATGAGAGACCTACCGGAGTACCAGCCGATCGTTCAGGGCCGCTGCGAATGATTCTCTTGTCGCGTCGTCTGAACCCCGTACTGAGTTGAAGCCCTGACGTGAGCCCATGGCGATAGCTATCGATGGGCCTGTTGCTTCGGGCAAGACGGCTGTGGGCAGGGCGGTGGCGGAGAGGCTGGGGTGGCCCTTCCTGGATACCGGCGCAATGTACAGGGCGGTCACTCGCAGCGCCATACGGCTCGGGGTAGAGGTGGGGGACGAGGGTGCGCTGGCGGACCTGGCTGCCGGTATGTCGATGCGCCTCGAAGCAGACAATGACGGCGTATACAGGCTGTGGGCGGACGGCGAGGACGTCACCGCCGCGCTGCGCACGCCCGAGATCGACAGGAACGTGTCGGCCGTCTCCAAGGTCCCCGCCGTCCGGCGGATCATGGTCGAGCAGCAGAGGTCGATTGCCCGCGAGGCCCCCGTGGTGATGGCAGGGCGCGACATAGGCACGGTCGTGCTCAGGGACGCGCCAGTGAAGGTCTACCTGACGGCCTCACTGGAGGAACGGGCGAGGCGCAGGGATCTCGAGACATTGGCGGGAGACCTGGAGGGTACCCGCCGGGACCTGGCGCGACGGGACGCCATAGACTCGGGGCGGGAGGACTCGCCCCTCAGGCCGGCTGAGGACGCCGTCGTGATCGATACGGACGGCCTGGAAGTGGATGAGATCGCCCGGCGCATAGTCGGGCTGGCGGGGCTGGCCGGTTCTTGAACGTCGAGACAGGGCGTCCGGATCTCGAAATCGACGCCGATTTGGCAAGGCCCGCCCGCCCCCGCTTCCATGAGCTGGACGCCCTGCGCGCCTTCGCCATGCTGTTGGGCATCGTTCTCCACACGGCGCTCTTCTTCATGCCGGACGTGTGGTCGAAAGCGAACTCCGCCGAGGGTTACCCCGCCGAAGTCTCCGGCATCTACAGTCTCATGTTCTACGCCATTCATGGATTCAGGATGCCCGTGTTCTTCCTCCTAAGCGGCTTCTTCACCGCACTGCTGTGGCAGCGGAAGGGACTGCGGGAATTGGCGATGCAGCGCCTCAAGCGTATCGGCCTGCCCCTCGCCATCGGCGCGTTCACCGTTGTGCCGGTCACGACCATAGTGTTTCTATGGGCTTTCGATGCCCTGGAAGAGGTCGGATTCTCAATCTTCTGGTGGCCGTTCATCTGGCTCAGCACTTTCAGCCATCTCTGGTTCCTCTGGCTCCTTCTCTGGCTGTGCGGTGGATTCATTCTCGCCGCGAAGCTCGGTGTGAAGTTCAGCCATCCGATCATATGGTGGCTGGTGATTCCACTCACGTTCCTGCCGCAGCTACTGATGCATGAACCGGTGTTCGGCCCCGATACCTCCGAGGGGCTGGTTCCCAACCCGGTCGTACTGGGCTACTACGCGCTATTCTTCGTGTTCGGCGCTTTCCTCTACCAGAGCCGCATCCAGATCAGCCGATGGTGGACGCTCGCACTTCTCCCTGCTCTGACAGTGGCCTTCTGGAGCGGGCTGACCCTGCTGTTCGAGGTCAAGGGGGACTGGGCGAAGCCGTGGGCGGCCTTGCTCCAGGCTGCCTTTGCCTGGCTGATGTGCTTCGGACTGATGGGCCTGTTTCGCCTGACAGCCGCGCGGGAACGATTCTGGGTACGCTACCTGTCGGACGCCTCGTACTGGCTCTACCTGTGGCACCTGCCCCTGATAGTCATAGGGTTCGAGCTGATCGCCGGCTGGCAGATCGGCTCCCACCTCAAGTTCGTCCTGCTGAACGCCTCCGTGACCGCCATCCTGCTGGTGGTCTACCAGTTTGGCGTCCGCTATACTCCGATAGGCACCATGCTGAACGGCAAGCGTACGCGCCGTTCGGCTGCGGTAGCCTGACGTCAGAAGTTCATTGCATAAAGCAGACGAGCATATTCGTAGCTGTCACCCTCACCCCTTCTGCAAGCTCAGGGCAGGCTCCAGCCCTCTCCCGTCAAGGGAGAGGGGGCGTATCGGAAGCTGATGGAGCTCCTGTACCACGCCTGCAACGTTGTCCAAAAGGGTACCCTCCATGCCTTTGCCGACTGGCAGGTCACGGGGCGAGAGAACGTGCCCTCCGTCGGTCCGCTGATAGTGGTGGCGAACCACCAGAGCAATTTCGACCCGCCGCTGCTGTCACCCAGCATCCCGAGGCGGGTCCGCTTCCTGGCCAAGGACAGCCTCTTCAAGGGATCGGCAATCGCCAACTGGTTCCTGCGCGAGTATGGCGCATTCCCGCTGAAACGGACCGGCATCGACGTTGGGGCGCACCGCTGGGCGCTCGACCAGCTTCGGAGGGACCAGGTCATAGCCGTCTTCCCAGAGGGCACGCGAAGCCGTGGCGGGATGAAGCGGGCGCGCCCCGGGGTCGTGCGGCTTGCCCTGACGACGCAGGCCCCCATCCTGCCCGTCGGGATAACCGGCACGGAGCGGCTTGGGACGTGGATGCGCGTGTTGAATCCCACCGGGCGGATAACTGTCACCATCGGCCGGCCGTTCACGCTGCCCGTGACCGAAGGGAAGCCCAGCCCTGCGGTTATGGAGTCTCTCACCGAGATGGTGATGGGCCGGGTAGCGGACCTGTTGCCGCCGTCGTATCGGGGTGTATACGGCTAGCCAGCCTCGCCGTGTTTATCCTGATGTCCGACCACGTTCATGGCATGATCACCATCGAGGGATGAGCTCTCCGGTGTGGAGGCGGGTCTTCGAACGAAGCCACAGAGGCAGATAGGGCGGGTTTCAAACCGGCCCCTGCGATCTGAACTGGGGATGTAGCAAGGCGAACTGATATGGGCGCAGGGGTCAGGTCCTAGATGGCTTCGGCCAGGACCTCTACCAGGTGCTTGGCCCTTGCGCCGGTGCCGTCGGCTATCTGCTGCCTGCAGGAGACGCCCTCGCTCACGATGGTTACGCTGTCGCCAGCCGACCGGATTGGGCCGAACAGGCCCTGCTCGCCGATGCGCATCGAGACGTCGTAGTGCTCCTTCTCCATGCCGAATGAGCCCGCCATGCCGCAGCAGCCCGACTCAATTTCCGTGGCGTCGCACCCTGGAATCGAGCGGAGCACCTCCATGGCGGCGCCTGTGCCTACGAGGGCCTTCTGGTGGCAGTGGCCGTGGAAGAGCACCCTGCCGGGCTCCCGGGCGGGCCGCAGCTCCGCGCCGTCGGCCACCGCCTCGGCGACGAGCTCTTCGATCAGCATCGCGGAGTCCGCAATCGAAGAGACCCGGCCGTCGTCTTCCAGCAGGTCGAGGTACTCGTCGCGGAAGGTGAGGATGCAGCTTGGCTCCAGCCCGACGACCCTGGCTCCCCGCTGCACGTATGGGTGGACCGCATCGACGTTGGCCGCGGCGTTGGCGCGCGCCCGGTCTATCATTCCGGCCGAGAGCATCGGGCGGCCGCAGCAGACCATCCCTGGGACCACGACCGAATATCCCAGCCGTTCCAGGACCTTGACGGCGGCTCGGCCCAGCTCGGGGTGGTTGTAGTTCGTGAATGTGTCGGGAAGCAGTACCACGGTACCCCTTGCGCCCTCGACCCCGGTGGCCTCGCCGCGGGCGCGGAACCACTGCTCGAAGGTCTGGGACGAAAACGACGGGAGCTGCCGCCGCCGGTCTATGCCGGCGTAGCGGTCCAGCAGCTCCCTGCCGCCGTCGGACTCCAGGAGCCAGTTCGACAGGGGCGCCATGAACGAGCCCATCTTGCTCAGCGCCGCGATGCCCCCAAACATTCGATTCCGCAGCGGGTAGCCGTTTACCTTGTGGTAGCGGTCCAGGAACTCGTACTTCAGCTTGGCCATGTCGACGTTCGACGGGCACTCGGCCTTGCATCCCTTGCATTCGAGACAGAGGTCCAGCACGTCGTAGAGTCGGCGGCTCGTGAGCGCGTCGACCGGGAGCGCGCCCGACAGTGCCGCTCGCAGGGCGTTGGCCCGGCCGCGCGTCGAGTGCTCCTCGTCCCTGGTGACCATGTAGGAAGGGCACATCGTGCCCGACGTTACCTTGCGGCACGCCCCCTGTCCGTTGCACATCTCGACCGCGCTCGCGAAGCTGCCCTCCGAGGAGTACCCGAGGCTCGTCCTGAGCTGGAGCGGCCTGTAGTCCGGCGTGTAGCGCAGGTCGTTCGTCATCGGCGGCGAATCTACGATCTTGCCGGGGTTCATGATGCCCTGGGGATCGAACGCCGACTTTACGGCGCGGAACGCCCGGTATATCCGGGGGCCGAACATCTTCTCGTTCCACACGCTCCTGACGAGGCCGTCGCCGTGCTCTCCACTCATCGCCCCGCCGAACTCCAGCACCAGGTCGCTGACGGCTGCGGAGATGGACTCCATCCGCCCCACGTCCTCGTTGGACTTGAGGTCGATAAGCGGCCTGATGTGGAGACAGCCCACGCTCGCGTGCCCGTAGTACCCCGCGGTTGTCCCGTGGTCCCGCACTATCTCGTCGAACCGACGAACGTACTCGGGGAGATGCTCTGGAGCGACGGCCGTATCCTCGACGAATGGAAGCGGCTTGGCGTCGCCGGGCATGTTCATCATCAGCCCAAGTCCGGCCTTCCGGACCGCCCACACCCGCGCCTGCTGTGCCGGGTCGGTCATTCTGCGGACGGCGTAGCCCAGCCCGCCAGCGGCCATGCGCCTCTCGATGTCGTCGAGCCTGGACTCGACCTCCGACTCCGAGTCGCCGTAGAACTCGGTGAGCAGCAGCGCGCCAGGGTCGCCTTCCACGAAGTCCATCATGCGGGAATAGGCCAGATTGCTCCTGGCCTGCTTCACAATCATCTCGTCGACGAGCTCGACGGCCGCGGGCTCCAGCTCCAGGGCGGCTACCGTCGCCTCCATCGACTCGTTGATGTCGCGGAAGTGGAGCACGGAGAGGCCCTTGAAGCGCGGCAGGGGCACCACCTTGAGCTTCGCCTGGGTGATGGTCAACAGCGTGCCCTCGGACCCGACTACGAACCTGGCCGAGTCGAAGCCATCGTCTCCGGTGATCTCGTCGAGGTTGTACCCGGAGACGCGGCGCTGGATACTGGGGTACCGTGCCAGTATCTCCTCGCGGTCCGTCTCGCCGATATTGGCCAGCCGCCTGTATATGCTCCCCTCCAGGCCTCCGGCGCGCCCCCTGGCCTCGATCTCTTCGCGGGTGAGCGGACCCAGCTTCGCGCGTGAGCCGTCCGACAGCACGACCTCGAGCTCGGCCACGTTGTCGACAGTCTTGCCCCAGAGGATGGAGTGGGCGCCACAGGAGTTGTTGCCCAGTGCGCCGCCGACGTTGCCGCGGTTGCTGGTGCTGGGGTCTGGGGCGAACTGTACGCGGTGCGCTTCCAGGTGCAGGTTCAGCTCGTCGAGGATGATGCCGGGCTCGGTGCGGACCCAGCCCTGCTCGGCGTCGATCTCGAGTACGCGGCGCATGTACTTGGAGAAATCGAGGACGACCGCCCGGCCCACCGCCTGTCCGGCCAGGCTGGTGCCGCCCCCCCTGGGGAGTACGGGGACGCCGTGCCTCGCAGCGGTCTCGACCACCGCAATGACGTCTTCCTCGCTTCGCGGCAGCACGACGCCGATTGGCTCTACCTGGTAGATGCTGGCGTCCGTGCTGTAGAGGGCCCGCGTCATGCGGTCGAAGCGGACTTCGCCCTCGATCAGCCTCCTCAGCTCTTCGACAAGGCTGCCGGTTTCCGCCGACGGGCCGTCGTCAGCCATCGTGCGCCTGGTCTGCCGGCGACCGGAGCCCCGATTCTCCACCCCTGAACGACATCGCCAGGATGGGAGGAGCCAGCGCCGTCGTGATGATAGTCATCAGTATCGCGACCCCGTACAGGTCCGAATCGATGATACCGCTGCTCACGCCTATCCCGGCCATGATCAGCGCTACCTCGCCCCTGGGCAGCATGCCTACGCCTATGCGCCAGCTCCCTCGCCTGTTGAATCCAGCCAGGAGCGCCGGGAGCCCGCTGCCCGCGACCTTGCCTATGATGGCCAGGACGGTGAGCACTATCCCGAAACCGAGCACCCCGCCCAGCGCGCGCACGTCCACCAGCATGCCCATCACGACGAAGAAGATGGGCACCAGGGCGGCATAGACAGCCATCAACGGCTTCTCGAGCTTATGCGCGAGGTCGGTGTCCGAGAGGGCCAGACCGATGGAGAATGCGCCGATGATCATTGCCAGGCCGAAACTCTCCGCAAGTCCGGCAGCCAGCAGGGCCAGGGCGAGTGACAGGGCTACCGCTGCGCCGCTCACCTGAAGGCTCTGCAGGAACCTGGAAATATGCCGAGAGGCTAGTATGCCGATGCCGGTCAGCGCCAGCCAGAAGCCGATGGTCTTGAACGCCACGAGACCTATCGACCCGGCTGAGATGTCGCCCGATTCCGCCAGCCCAACGACCACCGTCAGTATCAGGATGCCGACGACGTCGTCGAGAACCGCCGCGCCCAAGATGGTGACGCCTTCCGGGGTGCCCAGCCGCCGCAGGTCGCTCATCACCCTCACGGTGATGCCTATCGAAGTGGCCGTCATGACCGCGCCTATGAACAGCGCCCTCACGTCTCCCAGGCCTTCCGCGTAGCCGAAGACGACTGTCAGCACGTCTCCAAAGGCGAAGGGCAAGACTACCCCGCCTAACGCGACGAGGGTTGCGGGCCTGGCGTAGCGCAGGAACTGGCGCAGGTCCGTTTCCAGTCCAGCCATGAAGAGCAGCACGATGGAGCCCACCTGGGCGATGGCCCAGAGGGGCTCCGATATGTGACCAATAGGACCCAGGTCGGCTCGGGGGTCTGTGTTGGGCACCAGTTCGAACAGGGAGCCGACGTACGGGAAGGTGAGACCTCCCAGGGCGAGCGGCCCGATGATAATGCCCGCTGCGAGCTCTCCGAGAACTGCGGGCATGTTGAGGAACCGCTCGAATGCCTCTCCTACCAGCTTGGCGGCAATCAGAATCACCGCAAGCTGGATCACGAGGCGCATTATCTGTTCGCTGCTATGCTCCATCCGTCATCCAAACACCCTGTCGTCTTTCCACGACCCTTCGAGGTCCGGATTCCCCAGACACGCAAGAAGCCCGCCAGAGGCGGGCTGTCTTGTCAGTATTCAGGCCCCTGCCTTAGGAGGATATCTTCACTATCCGGTAGCTAGTCGTGCCCCTGGGCGTCTTCACCTCTACGTCCTGTCCAGCGGCCTTGCCTATGATCGCTTTCCCCAGGGGAGACACGTCGGAAATCTTACCCTCCGCCGGCGACGCCTCCATCGCGCTCACCACGGTGTAGGTCTTCTCTCCCCTGGCGTCCCTCAGGTCCACCCTGGCGCCTATGGCCACCGTGCTGCCGTTCTTCCTGTAGGCGTCGGAGATGCGGGCGTCCTTGAGGAGCGCCTCTATGTCCCGGATCCTGGACTCGTTGAGCCCGTGGCGCTCTCGGGCAGCTTCCAGAGGCGCATTCTCCCGCACGTCCTTGTCCGCTGCCGCTCTCTTGATTTCGGAGGCGAGTAGTCCCCGCTCCGCCTTGCGCTGCTCCAACTCTTCTACGAGGGCTTTATGGCCTTCGCGGGTGACCTCGACTGTCTTGGGGCCGTCCCCGGCGGCGTTCCTGACGGACTTCCTGCCCTTGCGAATCCTCAGGTGCTGCGCGAGGTTCTGTTGTGTCAACTCTTTGCGCTTGGCGTAGGACAGGAATTTCCTGACGCTCTGCAAGCGCTCCACCGACTGGGTCCCGGAGCCCATTGTCTGCTCGCCGTAGTCCCCGATCTCCGACGGTTGTATCGCGTTCACCTGGCGGTCTTCCCCTCCCATCCACCGCACGAACCCAACCAGGTGTTGCTGCGTATTGCTGTCCTTTGCCCGCAGGCTCTTCACATAGAGCTCGACTGCCTCCATCAACGTCAGTGGGTTAGCATTCGCCAAGCCGTTCTCTCCATATTCGAGGCCTGCCTGGGGCATGGCCATTCGTACTCCCTAATGGTAGTTGTCCCCCTTGCCGGGTGTCAACGCACCCAAAGGCTGCGCAGGGCCTTTCCAAAGTCCGTTCGTGGTGAGCCTGTCGAACCACAATTGGGGCCTTCGACAAGCTCAGGCCGAACGGCAAGGTACGACCCTATCTCAACAATGGAAAGGCCCTGGAGGCTGCGCGCTGGTCGGGGCAAGTCGTCGACGGTAGTGTCCCGGCGCCACAGATTTCCCTGCGTGGAGGCTACGGTAAACATGACTCCCCGAATGGCCGTAGCCGCGCCTTCGAGCCGGTAGCGGAAGCGGCTGGCACGCGCTACTCTTCTGACAGGCCGCATGGCGAATCGCGCCTAGACCTGGCCGAATCCCCTCCCACCAGGAGCAGCGTTGGCGATGGACGGACGCACATTGGACATGGGTCGGATCGTCAGGGCCGTGAGATACTCGTATGCAGGTCTTCGCGGCGCCTTGCTGGGGGAAGCCGCGTTCAGGCAGGAGCTGATTCTCGTCATACTGCTGACGCCGCTGGCGATATGGCTCGGAGATAGCGGCGTCGAGCGCGCCCTGATGGTGGGCGTCCTGCTCCTCGTGCTCATCGTCGAGCTGGTCAACTCGGCGATCGAGGCGGTCGTCGACCGCGTCGGCACGGAGTTTCACGAACTGTCCGGGAGGGCGAAGGACCTGGGCTCGGCGGCCGTGTTCATCTCGCTGATCGCGGTGCCCGTAGTGTGGAGCCTGGTGCTGCTCGATTGAGGCGCAGGGTCGACCGTGAACAGACGCGACATTTAGTTGGCTGAGGATTGCCCTTCGACCCTTCGACAAGCTCAGGGCGAGCGGATGGGCATGCGGTCGGCGGGGTATAGGCGTCCGCCGATCAACACGCTCCGGATGTGCTCTCCAGGGCCGCCGCTGCCCGGAGCACAGTGGCCTCATCGAGGTGGCGGCCCACGATCTGCAAGCCTATGGGCAGCCCGTCGGAGCTGCGTCCGAATGGCACGGAGACCGCGGGCGAGCCGGTCAGGTCGAACGGAATGGTGGCCCTGAGGGCATTGCGTCCGACGACCTGCTGGCCGTCGACGTCGAGTTTGGCCGAGTCGTGGGGATGGGCGGGCAGTGGTGTGGTCGGGCAGAGGAGCAGGTCGTAGGACGCGAACAGCCCATCTGCTCCAACTAATTCACTTTTGAGGTGTTTGTGGAGCGTCTGGAGTATTTGCGTTTAGCATATCGAGGGGTGCGCATGAGCGCCAGTCCGGGTGGTGCAGGCAGGATTGTCTCGACGGGTATGCTTGGGGCGTGGATGAGCATTCTACGGGAAGGTCGAATGAAGCCCAGCTCACGCCCTCGCTCCACGAAGATCTTCACAGGGTCCCTGCCTTCATAGGCATACTGTGGCGCATACTCGACCAGCAGGCCGATGGACACCTCGAACGGGTCCACCCCGGCCCTGTGGGCTATCTCAAGCCGCATCGACTGAAGAATCTGCGAGATTATCAACGTCGCCCATATCTGTTGCTGGATCACCACCAACTTGGCGGACCACAGAAGACGCAGCTTGAGGTGTTGCTTGACCAACTTGAGCGCCATCTCGATGTCCCACCTGCGAGCGTAGACCTCGGCCATGGATGCAATCGGGAATGTGTGAGGCTCCCGAACGTTGGTGATGTAGCGGCGCAGCGTATTGCCTTGTCTGAAAGTCACCAGCCGAACGGCGTGTTTGGCCCGGTCGGCGCGATGGGCTCCCAGCCACACGATGCCATCGAAGACGTCGCCCCGATGGTAGAAGGTATGTATCACCTTGTAGCTGGTCTTTGCTCTCAGCCTGCTCAGCCAGTGGTAACCCCTGTCCGTGAGCCAGTCGAACCAGGCGAAGCCGAAGTATCCCAAGTCTGCGACCACCAGTGTTCCCGCTGGCAGGTCTTCCACCAACTTCCGCGCCAACACCTTCTCGTTCTGATGTGGGTCCGGCTGAAACATGACGGTCCGCCACTGCTGGCCTCTCACGTCGAACACGCCAGCCAGCTTGCCAGGGAGCAGACGGCTGTCGCCTTGGGGAATCTCTCTCAGAGGCGGAAGCCTTCTCGACATGGCGTCCAGTGTACTCTCGTCTATGCACACCACGCCCTCGGCGAATGGCGCCAGCTTCTCCGTTACCACACCCTGCAATCGTTGTGCCAATACGCCGCTGATCTGCTCGAAGAGTCTCTCCAATGGCTTGGTTCCCGCGCTATGGAGCCTCTTGTAGACCGCTTGGTCTGTAACCGGGAATCGGGGGAAGAACCAGAGTCCGCGTTCCGAGATAAGACGCCACACCGCCAATTGGCTGCCGAAGCCTCTCAGGACGCAGACCAGCAGCCCTGCCCACAGAGCCATTGCGGGCAGGACGCGCGGCCTGCCAGGGCCCTTGAGACTGTGGTCTGGCTCCATGTCCTTCAAACACTGCTGAAGAAACTCCTCTATGCTCCCGATGGTGGCTGTATCGTCCCCGGTACTGGTGGACATTTCGCTCTGTCCCTCCTTTGGAGTAGTCTTATCCTTATACTATCCAAAGGAGGACTACCCAAAGGAAAGGACGGTTCTTTTTATCAATTAGTTGGAGCAGATGCGAACAGCCTCGCCGCGTCCTGGCGCAGCAGCTCGCAGGCCGCCACCGCAGCCTGATACTCGTCCATGGACGGTGCGGGGGCTGAGAGACGCCTGACGATGGGCGGCGCCAGCAGGTCCTCCTTGCCTTCCACTATCGGCGCGAGCCAGTGCCAGCCCTCGGCCGCGTAGATCGCGTCCGAGATGGCCTGGCCGGACAGCTCGTGCCACGAATCCAGTGAGGTCTCCTCGACGCGGTGGCCCATTCCATCGAACGCCTTTGCAGCGCGCTCGACGGTCTCCCGCACCTCGGCCGCCACGGGTGCGAAGGGGCCCTCGTCGCACCAGGCGATCCGCAGCTCTCCAAGCGGTCCGTCCACGTCGATGTCGGGGGGCGGCACGCGCAGCGCGTACGGATCTGCGCCGTCCGCGCCCGACAGAATGCCGAGCGCCAGGGCGGCGTCGCGTACTGTCCTGGTGAGCGGGCCGACATGCATGTAGCGCAGCAGCACGTCCGGCCAGTGCCCCGTCAGCGGGATGCGTCCGTGAGTGGCTTTCAGCCCAACCACTCCGCAGAGGCTCGCGGGCTGCCTTATGGAGCCGCCCACGTCGCTGCCGATTCCCAGGGGAGACATGCCGCTCGATACTGCAGCCGCCTCCCCGCCGCTGGAGCCGCCGGTCGTGCGGCTCTCGTCCCACGGGTTTCTCGTCGTGCCGAAGATCCGATTGCCAGTCTCCCACCACAGGGCGAACTCGGGCAGGTTCGTCTTTGCCATCATCACGCCGCCAGCGCCCAGGAGGCGCTTGACCACGGTCGCATTCTCGTCAGGCACGTTGTCCGCGAATATCAGCGAGCCGCCTGTGGTCCTGATGCCGGCCGTGTCGATGCAGTCCTTGACCGTGAACGGGACGCCGTGGAGCGGACCCCACGACTCCCCGCGCATGATGGCGGCCTCTGCCTGACGTGCGCGCTCCTGGGCCCCGTCCACCATCGTCACCACCGCGTTCAGCCTGGGGTTGAGGGCGTCG
The DNA here is from genome assembly GCA_965261325.1 of Dehalococcoidia bacterium. GTDB lineage: Bacteria > Chloroflexota > Dehalococcoidia > Lucifugimonadales > CAJWER01. Next base: position 1,438,714 of record CBDHCU010000008.1, on the reverse strand, counting down.
ATCCGCTCCAGGCACGCCGTCAGCGCCTCGACCGGCGAGAAGCGCCTGTCCCGGATGCCCTCCGCGAGCCCGACCGCGTCGAGCAACAGCAGGTCGTCGCTCATGCCTGCGCTCCTATTCGTACCTGGGATGCCAGCCCTTTGCCCAGGTCGTCATCTTCTCAGGCGTGATCTTGAGCAGGTAGCGGGGATTGTCGATGGTCGACTCGAGGTATGCCAGACCGGGCTCGCCCGCGTACCTGACGACCATCTCACGGGCGATCTCGAGCGTGCGCCCGGCCATCTTCACCGGCCCCTCCACGATCTCGGCGGTTCCCTCGATCAGGACGCGCGGGTGGTCGGGGTCCACGTCGTCGGCGCACGAAACGGCCACGCGCGGCTCGTTCTTGATGTACTCCATGAAGGCGGACCTCTCGCGGGGGATGATGTACATCGCGCCGTCCTCCCAGTACTCCCATACGGGGACGACGTACGGCGCACCGTCGAGCTTCACGGTCGCCAACCTGGCGATGACGGGACCGGCAAGCAGCTCGTCGACTTGTTCGGGCGTTAGGCCGGGCATGGCAATCCTCCGTATTGCGCTCTGGTATCCAATAGCGGGGAGATGCGAGTGTCCGGCATTCTATCACGGCCATCCCTGGGAAGGGCTTTCACGGAAACCCGGTGTTTTTTCATGGAAACCCAGGGATCTTTCACGGATTCTTTCATGGAAATGGGGTTGTTTTTCACAGCCATTTGATATGTGCCTCCTACAATGGTCAATATGGTTACAGGAGTTCCGAAAGGAGGTGGCGTATGAAGTCTCATTCTCACCCTGATGCCGAGCGTTCCCCCGCTCGGAGAGGCCATCAGGGTTACCAGCCACAGGTAGTCGCCTCTCCATATCGACCTGGACTCAGGCGACATCTCCGTAGACGGCGGCTGCCGCAAATCAACGAAGGGAGGAAGTGTAATGTTGAAGCGAACGTTGACTATCGTGGCCATCACGGCCGGCCTGTTGGTGCTGACGGCTGGCGTCGCATCGGCCCACAAGGTCTACTGGGGACAGAAGACGTGGGTGGGGCCAGAAGGTTGCTCTTGGGTCGAGTCGTCCATTAGCCACTACCCGGTCAAGGCCAAGGGCTTTACTCAAGCGCACACCCATAACCCAGGAGAGTGCGTGGCGTACTGGGATCGTCCGCCGAACCATATCAAGGTGAGTTGGCAGTTGCTATACAGAGACCCTGTCGACCTGACGTGGGAACTGTGCAAGTCCGGCGGGACGAAGCACAACACGGGAAACAATTGGCAGGTGGTGAACACAAAGTCCTACGGCAGCTACCCTCCGTGCGGTGTCGGGACTTACTCCAACCGCAGTTGGGGCGGCGTCAAGGTTGATGGAGTGTGGAAAGGCCACCTGCACATCTACTCGACCAATCACGTCTGGGAAAACTAGGCTGAGCCATCTTCTGCCGGCTCTCATGTACAGCTACCCTAGAAGGAGGGTGACATGTTGAAGAAGTTGATTCCTGTAGCGGTGACATCCGTAGTCACAGCCATCGCCGTGACCTTCGTGGTGATGCATGCTCAGAGCGAAGCCCAGGACGTAGACCCAGGACTGCCCTACAACGACAACGGCACGTGGACGCCTGAATACTTCCCCGTCAACGACGGCGAGGGGAACACTGTCGGGGTCGTCAAGACGGCAGACACCTTCGGCGAGCACTCCATACTTCCCCATCCGGTCTACAGTCTCGACTACCATCGTATCCAGGTTGGCTGGATGGGTGAACACGGGTATTGGGCTCTCGGTGAGGAAGAGGCATGGTGTACCGAGTGTGTGTCCACCACCGAAGAACACTCATCGGATGGGTCTAGCGTAGTGGTCACAGAAACCTACGGCGAAGACCGCTCCATCACGCGAACGACCGTGACGACCGACGCTGCCGGGAACACGACGACCATCGAGACAATCGAAGAGGGTACGGACGGCCCGCCGGGTCCGACGGGCTCTGTCAACGACTGATTCCTACCTGCGAGACTTGGGCGCGGTGGCTGCCGCTTTAGCCATCGCGCCCTTTCGTCTGTCTCTCATCCTCGCTTGGTAAGGGGTTGATTAGTCGCTGTATTTGGGTAATACGTATATAGTTCCCTAACTATGACCTCCTCATGCGGTAGCCGACGCGGGGCTCGGTGAAGATGTAGCTCGTCGTCGGCTCCCATGTCGAGAGCCTTCACCACGTTCTCCTCCTGGTCGTTCGCGGACAGGAATACTCCTGCCATCGTGCCGCACCTCTGCGGTTCTATAGCGGGGGTGCGGGGCGCCCGGCATTCTATCACGGCCATCCCTGAGGAAGGGCTTTCACGGAAATTCGGTGTTTTTTCATGGAAACCCGGGGATCTTTCACGGTTCTTTCATGGCAATGGGGTTGTTTTTCACGGCCATTTCACACAGCCCTGCTAGAGTGGAGAGAGTCATCGTGAGGGAAAGGAGGCGCTTATGTCCAGACATCGCACCCCTGATGCGGAGCGTCCCTCGCTTCGTGAGGCCATCAGGGGGCTGCCAGCACACGTCACGCGGGATTCGAGAAGTGGGATCACCTCGCTTCGTGAGGCCATCAGGGGGCTGCCAGCACAGGATAGCCGCCTCTCACGGCGAACTGCCTCTATCGCCACTCCCAGACAGCGACTATCCGCAAGTGAACGAAAGGAGGATGTGCGATGTTGAAGCGAACGTTGACTATCGGGATAGTGCTCGTGCTGGGTCTGCTCCTCACGGCTGCAGGCCCTCCGATCAACGATGGGCCCATCGACCGTCTACCTGACGACTGGGGTGATTCGACGGCGGTTCCCGACGGCAGAGTGGACGTGGACATTGAGGAGGGTGTGGCCGTCAGCTTCATTTGGGGAACGGCTACGGGCTCTCAGACCTTACCGGAAGCCGCCCTCGGAGACTCGCCTCCCGGCTGGGTCAACCAGATTCACGCGGGCCTCCCTCAGGAGATCGCCGATCAACTGCCTGACGCCTTCGGCGACGGCTTGGCGATGAGCAACGACTACGAATGCGACCTCACCCTCAATCCGCCCAATCGGTCGGGTTCCAATGTCCGCAGTTACGCCTATTGGAGATGCACGGGTAGCGCAGTCCACAAGACGCGCCTGCGGCTGGTGCTCTACCGAGGAACCACTCAGATCGGGGTTTCGGACGGCGGTTGGCTCAGGGTGAAGAGGCAGAGTCGGAGCGTGGCCGGGACCTGTGCATCGGGGACTGTGTTGGGTCTTGCACGCGGTGTTAGACTGGTAAACATGTAACGCGGACTGCTGTTAGTAGGTACTAGGTGACGCTTTGCTAGTGCCGCCGCGACCCCTCCTGGTAACTATGACCTCCTCATGCGGTAGCCGACGCGGGGCTCGGTGAAGAATGTAGCTCGGGTCGTTGGCGTCGTCTTCCAGCTTGCGGCGCAGATTTCTCACTGTGGCGCGAAGCACTGGAGCATCGCCGGCGTACCCTGGCCCCCAGACCCGTTGCAGGATCTGGTCGTGGGTCAACACCCGTCCGGCGCTGATGGAAAGCTCGAAGAGCAGCTTGTACTCGGTCGCGGACAACTGCACCCGGCAGCCGGATACGGTCACCGTGCGGTCTGCATAGTCGATGGTCAAGTCTCCCAGGCTATAGGGCTGGCGCGGCCTGCTAGTGCCGGCCGGCCCTCGCTTCCGGAAGGCCGCTTCGACCCTCGCAACCAATTCAGTCGAGGAGAAGGGCTTGACGATGTAGTCGTCGGCTCCCATGTCGAGAGCCTTCACCACGTTCTCCTCCTGGTCGTTCGCTGACAGAAAGATGATCGGCACGTCGGACACCTCGCGGACGCGGCCCATCAGCTCGAACCCGCTGGTCCCCGGCAGCATCAGGTCCATCAAGACAAGGTGGGGCTGCTCCATCTCCAGGAGATGCATCATCTCGTCCGGGCTGCCGGTCCCGAACATCGTGCATCCGTAGTCCTCGAGTATGCTTCGGAGCAGCCGCAGGACCTGAATCTCGTCGTCGACAGCGAGAATCTTCCCTCCATCACTCGACCTGACGACCTGGGCATCGCCGGTGGACTTCGGGTAGGCGCCGGCAGCCTCTGGAATCGTAAAGGTGATTCGCGTACCGCGTCCCTCGCCACCGCTCTCGGCCCGGATGCGTCCTCCATGCGCCTCCACAATCCCCTTGCAGATCGCAAGCCCAAGACCCTCACCCGCGATCTTCCCATCACCGCCGTCGTGATCTATCCGGGAGAACTTCCTGAACAGGTTGGGCAGCTGGTCGGCGGGCATTCCTCTGCCTTCGTCCGTTACGGAGAAGGCCACGTAGACCTCGTCCCGCGATGCAGCCACCCTGATCGTCGAGGTCTCCGCCGAGTATTTGGATGCGTTGGACAGCAGGTTGTTCAGCACCTGTACGATACGCTTCCTGTCCGCCGCGATCCGCGGCAGGTCCGGGGCGAGGTCCACCTCGATAGGGATTCCGCGCCCCCTGGCGAAGGAACGCCATCCTCGCCTCGTCAACCAGCGTCGCCGCATCCGTAGGCTCAAGAGTTACCGACAACGCTCCCGCTTCTATCTGTGTCATGTCGAGAAGGTTGTTGACGAGGTCGCGCAGGTTATCCGACTGCTCGTCTATCATTCGAAAGTACTGGAGCATCTCGGAATTGGTGGTGGGGCTGGAGCTGCCCAACACGATACTCGTGCATCCTTTGATCGTAGTCAGAGGCGTTCGCAGCTCGTGGCTCACCATGGCGAGGAACTCACGTCGAAGCCGTTCGATCTCCTCCAGGGGCGTCATGTCCTGGATCACGGCGATAGCGGAAACTATGTTCCCGTCGCCCGAGTAGATGGGCGTCGCGTTGACGAGAGTAGCTACCTTGCGTCCACCAGGCAGATCGAACAGGATCTCTTCGGCCCGCACGACCTCGCCGTGGTCCAGCGCCCTGGCCAGCGGGCGCTCGTGGCTCTCGTACTTCTCCCCGTCCGCTTTCCTGTAGATCGCCACCTCGTGATACCGCACAAGTGTGGAGCCGGGCTCCGGCGAGATTCCCAGGATGCGCTCGGCCTCCTGGTTGACCGACGCGAAGGTCCTGGTCTCGGCGTCGACCACGAGAACCCCCACCGGCGAGGACTCCACCAGCGCAGCCAGGCGGCGCCTCTCAGTCTCCACCTCGGCGAGGTGCGCCCGCAGCCTGTCGATCTCCCGCACTTCCGACTCGTCCGTCTTCAACGACCGTACTCCTGCCATCGTGCCGCACACCCCTGCGGTCCGATAGGGGGATGTGGGGCGCCCGGCATAGTGCCTCGACCGTGCCTGTCGCATTCTCCCTGCGGTCCGATAGGGGGATGTGGGGCGCCCGGCATTCTATCACGGCCTATCACGGCCATCCCTGGGAAGGGCTTTCACGGAAACCCGGCGCTTTTTCATGGAAACCCAGGGATCTTTCACGGTTCTTTCATGGAAATGGGGTTGTTTTTCACGGCCATTTGATATGCGCCTCCTACAATGGTCAATATGGTTACAGGAGTTCCGAAAGGAGGTGGCTTATGAAGTCTCACCTACGCCCTGGTGCCGGGCGTTCCTCGCTCGGAGGGGCCATCAGGGTTATCAGCCTCAGGTAGCCGCCAGCGTCCGAGTCCCCAGGTCGCACAACCCCAAAGCACAGGCGGCTACCGCCAGTCAGAGAGAGGTAGAATACGAGACCGGTTGGGTAGCGCCAGCAAGAAGGGTCTGCCCTCGACTTCGAGCAGAGGGCAGACCCCTTCTACCAAGGAGGCACTTATGGGCGACGAATGGAAGGCCGGACTGGCAGCCGTTGTGTACGTACTGACATGCGCCACCATCGCCGGCTACATGGCAAGCCGCAAGAACAGGAGCGTGGGACTGTGGTGCGTCCTGGGAGGGAGCCTCGGCATAGTCGGGATCATCATACTCGGATTCCTCGACGACGCCGGTGTCCGCTGGAGCGCTGACCGAAAGCGGAGAGCAGGCCAACGAGACCGGGGAACGTAGGTGCCCGTTTCAACAACGGCGACCCTACTAGGTTGTGTTGACATTCGAGCGGCTCCCAGTCAAATGTCATTGCTATGAAAATAGACAGCAGACAGCCACACCCGTCATTCCCGCGAAGGCGGGAACCCACTCCCTGGCCGCACATATACGGCGGCTTCTGGGTCCAAAACGGTGACTGCGTCTCATTTCGATGGGATGTGGATGGTACGGCCTACGCGAGCTGGGACTGTGATGTGAACAACCGGAGGTAACACGGTTACGGCCGGGAACACCACCACTGCCGTCGAGACCATCGAGGAGGGCACCGACGGTACTCCAGGCCCAACGGGGAATGTCAACAACAAGGAGGGTGACATGCTGAGAAAGATACTTCCCATAGCGGCGACATTCGCAGTGGCGGCCATCGTCGTGACCGCCGTCATACTCACCGGCGAGAGCACGGCCCAGGATACAGATCCCGGCTTGCCTTACAACGACAACGGCACGTGGACACCCGAATACTTCCCTGTCAGCGACAGTGGGGGCAACACAGTCGGGGTAGTCAGGTCGGCAGATACGTTCGGAGAGGAGGAAGTGTATCCCCATCCTGTCTACAGCCTGGAGGACAATACCCGACAGATTGGCTCCCTCGGCGAGCACGGGTATTGGGCTATCGGTCAGCCGAGACCTTGGTGTACGGGCTGCTCATCTACTCTTACTTCAGAAGGGCCAAACGGCAAGATTGTCATCACGGAACTTAAGAACGCCGACAGGACCATCACCCGTACTACCGAGACGACCGACGCCGCCGGGAACACGACCACTGCCGTCGAGATCATCGAGGCAGGCACAGACGGTGAAGAAGGGCCGACGGGCAACGTCAACGACTAGGTGTTGGAAGGCCCGTCCTCGGCATCATCGTCGAGGGCGGGCCTTGAGACATTAGGAGCAGTATCACAAATGACTTATCTTGACTTCCCCAAGATGCTGAGCAACTTCTGGAAGCGCCCGATCAACGTCTACGTCGATGGAGAACGACCATCCGGGGGAGGACGCCGTTCGGGGGAGCATAGGCAGGGCAACTGCCAGCCGGACCCATGTGTAGATACCCTGGAAGGAGGGTGACATGCTCAAGAAGATTCTTCCCATAGCGGCGACATTCGTAGTGACGGCCATCGTTGTGACCGCCGTCGTTCTCGCCGGCGAGAGCATGGCCCAGGACAGGGATCCGGGCTTGCCTTACAACGACAACGGCACATGGACACCGGAATACTTCCCGGTCAGCGACAGTGGGGGCAACACAGTCGGGGTAGTCAGGTCGGCAGATACGTTCGGAGAGGAAGATGTGCATCCGCATCCTGTCTACAGCCTGGAGGACAATACCCGACAGATTGGCTCCCTCGGTGAGCACGGGTATTGGGCTATCGGTGGCCCGAGACCTTGGTGTACGGGTTGCATAGACCAGACGATATCGGAAGGGCCGAACGGCAAGATCGTCGTTACGGACGTTTACAACGACGACAGGACGATCACCCGAACCACCGAGACGACCGACACCGCCGGGAACACCACCACTGCCGTCGAGATCATCGAGGCAGGCACAGACGGTGAAGAAGGGCCGACGGGCAACGTCAACAACTAGGTGTTAACAGGTCCGCCCTCGGCATCATCGTTGAGGGCGGGCCTTGAGACATTAGGAGCAGTATCACAAATGACTTATCTTGACTTCCCCAAGATGCTGAGCAACTTCTGGAAGCGCCCGATCAACGTCAACGTCGATGGAGAACGACCATCCGGGGGAGGACGCCGTTCGGGGGAGAGCAGTATCCTAAAGGAACTTACACCAAGTCATTTTGAGCGCGCCGTAAAGCCGTCATTCCCGCGAAGAGCCTGCCCCGTACTCGATACGGGGCGGGAACCCATCCCCGGCAAGGTGCACAGCCATAGCCTCAGAGGCAGCCCGTCACGCCATCCGTCCAAATTAGGTGGTGGATCTGGGAAAATCCCCCTTGACAACCCTCCATTTACCCCTATAATAGAACTTATGTACGACAACACCGAACAGTCCGAGCCACCCACACTCGCGGACATCGTCCGCCGCGAGACCAACAACGGCGAGACCATCGTCCGCTTCTACCTCGACGTCATCGAGGGAAAGCTAAACGACGACGGCTTCGAAGTATGCCACAGGCTCGAAGCCGCCGAGCAGGTCCACGCCATCGCTCCCGGGCTCGTCTCCGAATACATAGCCCAGCTCACCGGCCTCGAATGCAACCACGCCATACTCCGCAAGCGCACCCGCGACACCACCGTCAAGCGCACCCGCGACACCGTCATTCCCGTGGCGACGGGAACCCATCCCCGGCCGGACGCCGACTGCGCCAAAACCGCCCGCGCCCGCCACGAGGCCCTCGAATACCTGGCATCCGCACTCGCGGCCCCATCCCTCGCCGTCGACCCCCGCGTCGCCGGCATCGTCCACGGGAGCACCGACCACGGCAAGACCGTCGTCAGCTTCCTCATGCACGTCATGCACGGCGTAGTCCGCGGCTTCAGGCCCCGCCAGAGGGTCGATGCCGCCTGTGAGCTCCTCGGACACATAGCCCGCGACGAGATCGCCCGCTCCGGCTCCGTACCCCCCTCTCCCTCGACGGGAGAGGGTCGGGGTGAGGGTGAGGGTGCTCCGTCATTCCCGCGAAGAGCCTGCCCCGTACTCGATACGGGGCGGGAACCCATCCCCAGCACCGACGAAGCAGGCCTGACCGTCACACCGGCTTTCCAGGGCCACGGGGATGAGGACGGGCTCCCGCCGTCCCCTCTCCCTTGACGGGAGAGGGCTGGGGTGAGGGTGAGGGTGCTCCGTCATTCCCGCGAAAAGCCTGCCCCGTACTCGATACGGGGCGGGAACCCATCCCCGCCCCCGCCGACGCAGACGACACGAACGACCCCCGCGGCTGCTACGACATTGACCGCAAGATCGCCGACGCCCAGCGAGACCCGTCCCACCCCATCCACAAGTTCGTACAGGCATACGACGAGGTGGCCGCCGTCTTCCACGGCAAAGACAAGGAGAACGACGAAGACGACGAAGTCCGCTACTGGATCTCCGGCGAGGTCCCAGACGCGTACGGCAAATACATCTGGGAGTACGCCCCGGCATACCCCAGGTCGATCAGAAGAAAACTTCGCCCCAAGCGCCGCCGCTCCCGCGAACCCGGGACTACGCCCAAGGCCGAGAGCGTCTGGATGAAGCGGCCCTTCGACAAGATGCGCGAGGCCGGCATCCCCAGACCCAGCCGGTTCAAAATCTGGGTCTGAACCCGCCCCGCCACCCAACCGGGCCGAGCGGGGCCAACAACTTGCACACCACAACCGTCATTCCCGCGCGCATGGCCGTCATTCCCGCGAAGGCGGGAACCCATCCCCGGTCTTGAGGGGGGTGGAGCCTGCCCTGAGCTTGTCGAAGGGATGAGGGGGATGTTCGCGTGCCCGGCTGTAGGGGCGGGTTTCAAACCCCATCTGCTCCAACTAATTGATAAAAAGAACCGTCCTTTCCTTTGGGTAGTCCTCCTTTGGATAGTATCAGGATAAGACTACTCCAAAGGAGGGACAGAGCGAAATGTCCACCAGTACCGGGGACGATACAGCCACCATCGGGAGCATAGAGGAGTTTCTTCAGCAGTGTTTGAAGGACATGGAGCCAGACCACAGTCTCAAGGGCCCTGGCAGGCCGCGCGTCCTGCCCGCAATGGCTCTGTGGGCAGGGCTGCTGGTCTGCGTCCTGAGAGGCTTCGGCAGCCAATTGGCGGTGTGGCGTCTTATCTCGGAACGCGGACTCTGGTTCTTCCCCCGATTCCCGGTTACAGACCAAGCGGTCTACAAGAGGCTCCATAGCGCGGGAACCAAGCCATTGGAGAGACTCTTCGAGCAGATCAGCGGCGTATTGGCACAACGATTGCAGGGTGTGGTAACGGAGAAGCTGGCGCCATTCGCCGAGGGCGTGGTGTGCATAGACGAGAGTACACTGGACGCCATGTCGAGAAGGCTTCCGCCTCTGAGAGAGATTCCCCAAGGCGATAGCCGTCTGCTCCCTGGCAAGCTGGCTGGCGTGTTCGACGTGAGAGGCCAGCAGTGGCGGACCGTCATGTTTCAGCCGGACCCACATCAGAACGAGAAGGTGTTGGCGCGGAAGTTGGTGGAAGACCTGCCAGCGGGAACACTGGTGGTCGCAGACTTGGGATACTTCGGCTTCGCCTGGTTTGACTGGCTCACGGACAGGGGTTACCACTGGCTGAGCAGGCTGAGAGCAAAGACCAGCTACAAGGTGATACATACCTTCTACCATCGGGGCGACGTCTTCGATGGCATCGTGTGGCTGGGAGCCCATCGCGCCGACCGGGCCAAACACGCCGTTCGGCTGGTGACTTTCAGACAAGGCAATACGCTGCGCCGCTACATCACCAACGTTCGGGAGCCTCACACATTCCCGATTGCATCCATGGCCGAGGTCTACGCTCGCAGGTGGGACATCGAGATGGCGCTCAAGTTGGTCAAGCAACACCTCAAGCTGCGTCTTCTGTGGTCCGCCAAGTTGGTGGTGATCCAGCAACAGATATGGGCGACGTTGATAATCTCGCAGATTCTTCAGTCGATGCGGCTTGAGATAGCCCACAGGGCCGGGGTGGACCCGTTCGAGGTGTCCATCGGCCTGCTGGTCGAGTATGCGCCACAGTATGCCTATGAAGGCAGGGACCCTGTGAAGATCTTCGTGGAGCGAGGGCGTGAGCTGGGCTTCATTCGACCTTCCCGTAGAATGCTCATCCACGCCCCGAACATACCTGTCGAGGCAGTCCTGCCTGCGCCACCCGGACTGGCACTCATTCGCACCCCTCGATATGCCAACCGCAAGTGTCCCGGACCCGCTGCAAACATCTTGAGAGTGAATTAGTTGGAGCAGATGGTTTCAAACCCGCCCCCGGCCCTGCCATCCGGCAAGGCTGGGCAGGGACCCTGCGATTATCCGATACCAACGTGGCCGGGCCTCACCCCACCACCGGTGGTGAGGCCGACACGACACACTTATACCAATTCATTTTGAGCGCGCCGTAAAGCCGTCATTCCCGCGAAGAGCCTGCCCCGTACTCGATACGGGGCGGGAACCCACTCCCTGGCCGCACATATACGGCGGCATCACGGTGACTTGGTATAATGACCTGCAAGCCATTGTGCCGTAGCCAATTTTGTGGCAGGGGTCAAAAGAGTTTCTGGTCGGAGCGGCCGCAAGTGGCGAACGGAAGGGTGGCAACGCCCCTGAGCATAGGGCCTTTCCATTGTTGAGATAGGGTCGTACCTTGCCGTTCGGCCTGAGCTTGTCGAAGGCCCCAATTGTGGTTCGACAGGCTCACCACGAACGGACTTTGGAAAGGCCCTGACGAGTGGAAGGCCACCTACACATCTACTCCGGCAATCACGACTTCGGTTAGGCAGAGCAATCCGTCAGCCGGATTCCATGTGTAGCTACCCTGGAAGGAGGGTAACATGCTGAAGAAGATACTTCCCATAGCGGCGACATTCGTGGTCACGGCCGTCTTGGTGACCATCGTCGTCCTCACCGGCGAGAGCATGGCGGAGGACAGGGTTGAAGGATTGCCCTACAACATCGACGGGACGTGGACGCCTGAGTACTTCCCTGTAAGCGACCGCGAGGGCAACACTGTCGGGGTCGTCAGGTCGGAAGATACGTTCGGAGAGGAAGATGTGCATCCGCATCCTGTCTACAGCCTGGAGGATAATACCCGACAGATTGGCTACCTCGGTAAGCACGGGTATTGGGCCAACGGCGAAAAACGCCCTTGGTGTACGGGATGCGTAGTTGGCTCTGAGGAAGAAGGGCCAAACGGCAAGATCGTCGTTACGGACGTTTACAACGACGACCGCACTATCACGAGGACTACGGAGACGACCGACACCGCCGGGAACACCACCACTGTCGTCGAGATCATCGAGGAGGGCACAGACGGCGAAGAGGGGCCGACGGGCAATACGGGCGAATAAAGCGTAGATGTAGCAAGCAGGAGGCTCGTCAGTCATGACCTTGACATCGTTTCTCATACTACTCTTCGCCACATTGGCGCCTGCCGCCGTGCTACTAGGCGCAGGAGTCTGGGCGCTTATTAAGGAACCTGGAGATCTGACCCGAGCGCTAGGCCTTGCCGCAATCATCGGGGGGTTGATGTTGGTAATACTAGCGATTCTGCTCTGGTTCCTGATTCCCGCACCAGCTACCGACACAATTGTGTCCTGACCAAATGTCTAGGAGCGAAGAAGCGCATCAGAGCTGGTGGAGGCGCAGGTCGGAGGACGACTGCCCGGCATTATACGTATACAAGAACGTCGACTGTTATCCCGCCGCTCCTTAGCGGCTCCGCCGAGACAGTCTGGCTTGAAGGAGAGTGCTGTCGTGTCTTGCTTTTCGTCGAGGCTTTCGGGCAGTTGTTCCGGGGCGCGAACCTGGAGGGCATGATCTTAGAGGATGAGGAGGACCTCTATAGCGTTTTCAGAGCGCGTGCCGAATTGATGGGTTGGTCCACCTCGTCGGCTCGCCGCCCATTGCTCTGGGGGATGAACGATGCGGAGCTGACCGCCGGGAATGACGCATCCCGGATCGGATGGGTGCAGGTCGGACCGGAAGTTGGTGACTCCGAGCCGACCAGGGTACCGTCGGCGTCTGCTAGGGTACCGTCGGCGCCTGTTCCAGGTCGTCACTATACAACGCTCTGGGAAAGCCGACGCTCCGACGAACCGGCCGTCTTGCTGCCGCCGTTGATTCAGTGTCTCGATGATGCACTCCGCCGCTTTGGGGTCGTTGAGTTGTCCGGACTCCAGGTGACAGCAAATTTCCTAAGGCCCAGTATGGGATCTTACGGTGATCTTGGCGATGCGCTCAACTGGTTCAACACTACCCTGAAGGGGAGAGCAGATGCGCTCATCGCATTTGACCAGGAGTTGCTCGGGGGGCATACCGAGGCAGAGTTGGTCGCCAGCCTCCGGCGGATGAACACCGGATCGTTCGAGTTCGGACCGGTAGTAGCCGTGCCTGAGCAGCACTCGATCAAAGCGGGGGTCGAGGCGCCGCTACGCTCCGTCTCCCCTGCGCATTCGGGCCTCGGCGTGTCGGTTACGCTGCCTGAATGGACGGCGAGCGCTGCAGCGTGGGTACTCGCAATCGTCATCGACACAGCGCGCGCCAACGCGCCGGATGTCAGCAACTTCGCAGTTCGAGTGGTACGGGTTTAGGTGGACCCTCGCGCTGCACGTCGACAGCGACCGGCTCCCCTTGCTGACGCTAGGTTGTGTTGACATTCGAGCGGCTCCCAGTCAAATGTCATTGCTACGAAAATGGACCGCACACACCCACACCCGTCGTTCCCGCGCTCCCTTCCGTCATTCCCGCGAAGGCGGGAACCCATCCCCGGCCGTTGGCTTGGAGCCTGCCCTGTGCCTGACACGGAGCTCAGCCACCCTGGACTCCCGCCCCGTATCGGGTACGGGGCAGGCTCTTCGCGGGAGTGACGATGAGGCAAGGCCACGCCATTTTCATCCCCTTATGTGGCCTGCGCAAGGCCATAGTGATTCTGAACGTAGCGCAGCGGAGTGAAGAATCTAGATGGTAGCCTTTGTGCAAGGTTCTAGATTCCGAGCGCAGCGAGGAATGACACAAATGTCAACACTGCCTAGTCACTGCGGAGCGGCGAACTGACCAAAATGTCTAGGAGCACAATCAACCGGGCCATGGGATTGCCATTCCCGTGGCCCGGTTTCATTTCTGCAAATTCAGGGACTCTACGATCTTCACCATGTCTCGGCTCAGCTCCGCGTTGCTGAGGGCGGAGTCACAGCCCAGCGCCACCGCCTCTTCGAGGGCTTCCTCGTCGGCGTGGTTGCCGAACGCGACGATCCTGGGCCTGTCGTCCTCGCTCGACAGCCGCTCCACTACGGCCCGCCACTCGCCGGCGTCGCCGGCAAGGTCCACCAGGACGAGAGCCGTCCGCCCGTCTTCGTACACGTCGCGGAATCGCTCGGCTGTCTGGGCCTGCATCACCTCGTACCCGTGGGGCGCTGCCGCGTTGTACACCCTGGGCAGGAAGAAGAGGTCCTGCGCCACCAGAATTACGTTGTCGCTCCCGTCCATGCCAGCTCCCCCGCCTACTCTGCGTAGGCCTCCGATGGGCCGAGGTCGGGGTCCTCGAAGGAAGGGCCCCTGTAGAAGTTCTTGCCCAGCAGGTACTTCGTCTCCAGCTCGACGTCCCTCAGCTGGAACGGCACGGTCACGTGGGGGTCGCGGCGCTCCAGCGTCACCTCGATGGAGTTCTCGCCCCGCGCCGGCCAGTGCTCCGCGTCCAGCCTGAAGATGTACCAGTAACCGAACACGCGGTACCTCGGCCCGTTCATCCGGTACATGTGGTTGATCTTCCTCAGCATGGAGTCTGGCAGGGTGCGGCCGTTCAGGCTGACGCTGATCTCGTCCTGCTCCGTCGTTCCGGTGACCCGAACCCGCAGCAGCACCTCGTGGATCCGCCCAGACCGCGCCCAGCGTTTCAGGTCGTCGGCGACTGGCAGGGTGACCGACGCGGTCCCGCCCTCTTCCAGACCGGCGGGCAGCTGCGGCCTGGGGTCCACGCCTCCTGTCGGAACGTCGTGTCTGTCCATCTCGGTCGGGACGTAGTAGTGCTTGTCCTTCGGCGCCATGATCTCCTGGTAGGGGATCTCCCGCAGCTTCTCGTAGAAGGTGGAATCGTAGGGCCAGTTGCCGAACCAGTGGGCCAGGTAGAGGCCGTCGATGCCCTGCGCCCAGTAGTTGCTCGCCGTCGCCCTCACCACCTCGATGGGCGCCTGGCCGAGCCTGTCCGACCCCATGCGGCTGTGTATCGACGCGTGAACGCGGCAGTCGGTTCCGTCGACGGCCTCGACGAGCGGCCTCATGTCCAGCGTAGGGTCGAGCGCCTCGGAGCCCGAACTGGTCTGGCCGATGAGGACGTCGATGATCCCCTCACTGGCCCATGCCGCGGGGTCCATCCCGAGGGAGAGGCAAGCCTCGACGCTGGCGGGGATCCTGACCGCGAGCTCGCGGTTTGCGCCGCTCCTCTTGAGGGTGTCGTAGACATCCCACACCCACGCCGTCATCACCTCGCGGCCCCTCTCGACGTCATTAGGGTGGAAGTAGTAGGGCTGGTAGTTGAGCTGCAGCTCGAAGCCGTCCACGTCGTACCGCTCGAGCGTTTCCTGTATAATGGCCAAGCGCTCGGCCCGCACCTCGTCGTGCATGAAGTCCAGGCACTCGGCGCCGGCGAAGTCGCCGTCGAGCCCGCCCCTTGCGCCGATCTCCAGGTGCTTGTTGTCCAGGCGGAAGTCGGACGTCCGGACGTCGACGCCACGCACTCCGCTCCCCTGCTGCACCAGGAGGGTCGCGTAGAGGAGCTTGCCCATTGCGTGGGCGTGGTCGATGAGGACCGTGAGCGGGTCGTTGCCCTCGTCTATGAGCTTCTTCGCGTTCTGGTGCGCCCTGCGGAAGACCAGATGCGGCCACCTGTCGATGTTGTGTCCCCAGAGCTCGCCGGCCTTGGTGTCGTGCAGGAAGGTGCGCCCGTCGCCGAGCCCGAGCATGATCGCCTCGACGGGCGTGCCGGCCAGCTCGTCGACGCCTGCCTCGTATTCGACCTTCTCGATGGGCGGCTCGTACATGTAGATGAGCGGGTGCCGCCCGTCGTGGTAGAACATGATCTTCGGCTTGGGCATGCGGGCCTCCAGTCTCTGCCTTCCTATAGTCGAGGCGGGTAGAAAGTGCGGTCGACGACAATCTCGACGTCCTCTACGATGAGGGGACTGACTATGCCGTCTGCCCGGCTCTCCAGGGTGATCTCGAGGGTGTTGCTCCCCCTGCGGGGAAGTACTTCGGAGAGGGTGAACTCGAGCCACTGTCCCACGTAAGGCGCTATCCCGTCGGCAGGGCTTCGTGTGACCCTCTCGCCGGACAGGGAGCGGCCATTGAGATGGAACGAGAGCCTGTCCGCGAATACGATGTCCTTGATATTCACTCGAATCGCAACTTCAGCTATGCGGTCGGCGTCCGCCTCGAAGTCGTCGGCGACGTAGAAGGAAACCGCATGGCGGACGCCGGTGTCGTCCGCCTCTATCTGTAGTGGGAGGGGAGAATCGACGCCATGGAGCACGGTGTAGTTGCTCGAGCGACGGACGACATAGTGCTTGTCTTCCTGCATGGCCAGATCGGCGTCGCCGAGCTCGGTGAGGATGCTCCTCTCCGTGTCGCCCAGCGGCCACTCCAGGAACCAGGTGTACATGCCGTCCGCGCCGCGGTCCCAGTAGCTGGCAGCCGCGGCACGCATCATCTTGGGGGTGGCGTGCTGTCTGCCCATTCGGACGCGCGAGTCGTCGGTGTGGTAGGGAGAGACCATCGGGTAGACGGCAATGCCGCTCCGGTGGGCGGCCTCAATAAGCCAGTCGATGGGCATGTCCGCGTCGACGATGTTGTGCCCGTATATCATGGGCACGACGAAGTCGACGAGGCGCTCACTCAGCCACGTCGTCACATCCAGCCCCGCGGCCTCGTTTGCCTCGCGTGTGGGGTAGACCCGGGCGCCGATCTCGCCAGCGCCCCCATCGCGTCCGCGGACCATGGCCGCGACGTCCCGCACCCAGTCTGTCATCACGGGCGTGTACTCGGGCACGTCGTCGGGCTGGAAGTAGAAGGACGCGCCGCCCGGAGGCGCGGCGAAGTCGAGCTCCAGGCCGTCGGTCGCGTAGTCCGTGGCGAGCTCCTCCAGGACGGCGTAGACGTGGTCGCGTACCTCCCTGTTGACGTAGCCGCGGCCGCCGGTCTTGGTGTTCAACGCAGGGTCCATGCCGCCGTAGCAGCCAAGCCTGACGCTGGCGAAGAAGTCCATGCCCTTCTCGTGGGCGCGGTCGATGAGCACGGTGAGGGGATCGAGGCCGCGGTCCATGAGGCTCTGCATGTTGTTCCATACCCGCCAGTAGGCCGCCTGGTCGAATGGCTGGATGTCGGCGCCGAAGCGCATACCCACCCTGGAGGGGTAGAAGAGGCCGTCGCCTCGCTCCACGCCGTAGCTGAAGGTGTCCACGGCTGTGCCGGCGGCCTCGTCGACGGGACGCCACGCGTCCTCCATCGTCATGGGCGGCTCGAATACGAAGAGGTAGTAGTGCCGGGCGTCGTTGAAGTAAATCGTGCGCTGTTTCATAGGAGCTCCATCCTTACTGCGTCGACGGTCCTGCCGTCCATGTCGAAATCGGGCGCCGGGCCCGCGCTGCGGAAGCCCATTGTCTCCAGCCTTGATATCCGGTCCTCGTCCTCCACGCACGCCGTTGCGTAGATCACCGAGGCGTCCCTGGCCGTTCCCCAGTCGACGGCCGCACGGACCAGGCCATCCCAGGCGTCCTGAAAGCCGCCGTGGGTGAAGCCGTCGACGCGGCATCCCTGAGAGTCGTCCAGGGCGGCTGTCGAAAGGCCGACGACGCGTTGCCGGGCGTCGCGCGACGCGAACCAGGCGCCGCGCCCGTCTTTCCTCAGCGCCTGGTACTTGGGGTAGAGGCCCATGCAGGAGCGGACGAGCGCGTACCTTGCGGAGAAGATGCCGGTGTTTGCGTCGAGGACCTGCCAGTCGTGGGGCGTGACGATGAGCGGGATCATCGGGATGCGGGCGCCGGGTCCGCCCTCCTCCACTATGGCCGGCCCGGGGTCGCTGAAGTAGTCGACCAGGTAGGCCTCAGGCGATCGGTCGTCGGTAATGAGCGCCCACACGATCGAGGAGGCCAGCTTGCGCCAGCCGAGCCGGTGGTAAATCCGGGCTGCGGATGGGTTCACCGTTCCCAGGAAGAGCGCCTTGCCGCCCGCGTCGGCGAAGTCCTCGACTGACTGGCGGCACAGGTCGGTCGCCAGTCCGCGCCCCCTGGCCTCTGGCGCCGTTGCCACCTCGCCGAAGCCTCCCAGCTCGGGCAGGGCGTTGCAGGTGGTCACCATGGCGGTGCTTATGGCCTGGCCGTCCTCCTCGACGAGGTAGAGGTCGCTCGTGTTGTGGCTGCTCTCGCTGCCCAGGAGCACGGCGGGCTCGATATCAGGGGCGTCGCCGAAGATCTCCCGCCAGAACGCCTGCAAGCGGTCGTTCTGACCCTCGTCAATTGGGATTCGGAGTCTCGTGTACTCTCCGGACATGGCCACCTCGCCGCACAGTATAGTCCAAAGGGACCGCCATTGTAGTCCTGCCGGCTGCATCCGTCATGCCAGGTTCATCCAACGGTCCAACACACAAAGCCCTGCATCATATTGGACATCGGGTGATGTAGAATGTGGTGCGGAGCTCGAAGGAGGAGCCCAAATGAGGACCACTTTGAACATAGACGACCAGCTGTTGGAAGAGGCCAGGCGGCTCACTGGCATCGAAGGCAGGGCTGCATTGGTGAAGGAGGGTCTGCGCGCGCTCGTCGAGCGGGAGAGCGCCAGGCGGCTGGCGGCCCTTGGAGGAAGCGCCCCAGGGCTGCAGCCCGTGCCACGTAGGAGGATGGAGTCCGCATGATCCTGGCCGACACGTCGATCTGGATCGATCACCTGCGCGCTGGAGAACCGGGCCTCGTGTCGCTGCTTAACGACAACCAGGTCCTGACTCACCCAATGGTTATCGGTGAGCTGGCCTGTGGCAACCTGCCCAACCGGGATGCGGTGTTGGGCCTGCTCGGCGGGTTGCCCGCGATACCT
Organism: Dehalococcoidia bacterium; assembly: GCA_965261325.1. Classification (GTDB taxonomy): domain Bacteria; phylum Chloroflexota; class Dehalococcoidia; order Lucifugimonadales; family CAJWER01. The sequence continues at coordinate 1,419,933 of CBDHCU010000008.1, read as the reverse complement.
GCGGCCACGAATGGGGAGGTCCTGTTCTTTATCGAGCAGCGTCGGGTGATGGGTCGTGGGATTGGGTACGTCGATGCACACTTGCTCGCCGCTGCGACGTTGGCCCGGTCAGTCCAGCTCTGGACGAGGGACCGGCGGCTTAAGGTAGTGGCAGCCGAGCTGGATTTGACTTACGAGGTGCCCCAAGCGCGGTAGCCAGCACCCGTTCACCCGTCCCTCGCCGGCGCATGGACACGCCCCCCTTCGCTATGCAGGCCGTGGATGACACGCCATGTAGGTGCGGGTCCAATGCGCCCACCGATAGACACAGGCGGCTCTGGCCAAATCCCCCACCAATTCGGTTGTATGGGGGATTGCCTCATGGGTCATGTATGCACACCCCGCCGGGATGGGTTCCGGCCTCCGGAGAACTTTGCATACCCCCGTCCTTCCAGCGAAAGCCTGAATCCAGGCCCAGGCTGAACATGGGAGCCAGCTTGCAGATACCGGTACCGGACTCTTCACCCTCACCCCTTCGACAAGCTCAGGGCAGGCTCCAGCCCTCTCCCGTCAAGGGAGAGGGGGTTACCCAAATCCCCCACCTCCGTCATTCCCGCGAAGAGCCTGCCCCCGAGCAGTCGGGGGCGGGAACCCATCCTCGGCAAGGTGCACAGCCATAGCCTCAGAGGCAGTCCGTCACGCCATCCGTCCAAATTAGGTGGTGGATCTGGGGGTTACGGAAAGGTCTCCCTCCGCGGGAACGACGGAGGAGAGGTATCTTGGTCTGGGCGGTAGGGTCGGCGAAGTCGACCAAAAGGAAGAGGGCCCGCGATCACTCGCGGGCCCTCTCTCTTGCTAGTCGGTAGTGACTAGGGTCGCGTCTACTGACCCATGGACGCTCCGATGTTGTCCTGGCCATCAATGAAGAAGTAGAGTTCGCCGTAGAAGCCCACGGTGTCGGCGATGTGGGTCTCAGGAGCGTTCAGGAAGTTATTCTTGACCAGAACGATGCCCCTGGATGCGCCTGTGTGAGCCGCCACGCTGAGCATGAACTTCTGCTCGCCGTGAATCCTGTGGATCTCCTTGCCAATCTCGATGCGTCCGGGGGAGTACTGCTCCAATGCCCGGCCCTTGTGCCAGTTGTCGTGCAGCCACGCCATGGTTCCCGTAGGGTCGGCGGGGTACGTGTCGGGAGGCGCCTGGGGCTTCCAGTCGGGGCTGACCTCGCAGTCGCAACGCGGCTGGTAGCCGCCCTCGGTGGGAACTGCGCCGTCCAGTCCGCGCTGCATGCTGCGGGGCAGGTCGGAGATGTCAGGCGAGAAGGCCGGGCCGCCGCCGGTCGCGCAGCAACGCGTCCAGCCGGAGAACCACGGGTTCGCGCCGTAGTACCCGAAGTGCGCCTTCAGCATCGCGAAGTACTCCTTGCCAGGGTAGCTCAGAGTCCAAGGCGCGTTCATGGGCCTGTTCTTGACCTCGATGCCAATCTCGGCGAAGTAGTCCGTCTGCAACTCCATGATGTCGGCGGTCGGACCGAGCTCCGACAGGTGCGAGAACGAGAGGCGCTCGCCGGAGCCGTCGCTGCGGAGCCTGAAGCCATCAGAGTCGCGCTCGGTGAGGCCGAGAGCGTCCAGGGTCTGGTTGGCTTTTACGGGGTCATACTCGGTGTTGTGGAACGCCCACTCGTCACCCGGGTAGTAAGGGGTGGCGGGATGGGCAACCCAGTTCTTCACCGTGCCGATACCGAGCAGGATCGTGTCGTTGATGGCCTCGCGTTCGATGGCCAGCGACAGGGCCTGCCGGAAGTCGTGGGTGCGGAGCCACTTGCCTATCTCTGGGTCGGTGTTGTAGGTCTGGATTACGCTGGTGGTGAAGTCACCAGGGCCGACCTGCGGCCAAATCTTCAGGTGATAGTCGCCCTTCTCCTGGTTGGAGCGATAGAGCGGGATCTCCGGGATCCGGTAGCCGTTTGCGGACAGGTCTGTCTCGCCAGCCATGCCGCGGAAGACTGCGACCTCTCGGCTCTCGACCCTAATGTCCGTGAAGCCGTCCACGTAGGGAAGCTGGTTCCCATGAGGGTCGACCTGGAAGAAGTAGGGGTTGGCTACCCAAGTGTTCAGCGTGTCGGAGTGGGACTCTAGGGTGAAGGGGCTCATCAGCGGCTTGCCGACGTGCGTGCCCTCGTTGTTCACCAGGCCCCAGTAGCGCGGCCAGTCGCCCGCCTCTTCCTCGTCGATCTTCGCCGCCAATTCAGCCGCGTCCGCGTAGTCCTCGTGGAACTGCTTCATGTAGTGGGCCGCGGTGTAGAAGCAGAAGTAGAAGGACGTGCAGCGGGAGCCGGGCCTGACCTCGCCCTCCATGAGGATGAAGTCCGGCGAGTCCCAGGTCAGCGTCCAGTTGAGGTCGTCGACCACCGCGAACTCGACGATTTCGCCGGTCACGGAGTCGAGCCACTGGGTCTGCGGGGTCTCATGGAGCACCGTGTTCAGGTTCACGTCAACCCAGGCGAACCTGATGTCCTCCATGGTCATCGGCTCGCCGTCGGACCACTTCAGCCCCTTGCGGAGGGTGAAGGTATAGACGAGGCCGTCCTCGCTGATCGTGTGGAAGCCGACGTGAGGCAGCTTCACGAACTCGTCGGAGTTCTTCTTGTGCCAGTAGAGCCGGTTGCTCGGGCCGCTGCCCGTGCTGGTAACGCGCCACGTGCCGCCGTAGCTGCCGATGCCATGGGGCGGCTGGACGATCTTGTACTCTTCAGGCAGCCGCTCCTCGACAGGCGGGAGCTGACCAGCCTTCACCATCTCGGCGAACTTCGGGTTCTCGCCGAACTTGCTGGGGCGTGGACCCGTGTACACGTAGTCCCAGTACACGCCTGGAACCTGCGGCACAGGCACGTACTCAAATCCCTCCATAGCCTCCTGTACCGGCGCCTCGCGCTCGGTACGGGTCGCCGTCTGGCCTACCTTCTCGACGACCACGCCCTTCGACGGGTCCTGTACGGCTGCCATGGCCGCATCGGCGGCCTGAGGCGCCTTCGGCTGCGCGGCTGCGCCGCCGCCGGTCGCAGCTGCCTGAGCGGGCGCCGCCGCCGCCGCCGCCTGCGGAGCCACCGGGGCCTTAGGAGCGGCGGTGCTCGTGTCCTCCGCCGCACCGCAGGCCAGGGCCGCCAGCAAAAGTACGGCCGCAGTGGCAAGCACTACTCCCTTCCAACTAACCAAGTTCACTTTCATAGGAACTCCTTTCCTTATCCTCGAAGGAACCTACAGAATCGGCGCGATTATAGAGGTGCGGTCTTCGGCGTGTCAAGGCCTTGCAAGCCGATGCAGGAATTGGACCCGCTTCAGTCACAATCCTATGCGCGAAGGGTACTCCGGCACACCGCCGCCAGCCGGGCTCACACGGAACAGCGCTCCCGCCGACTCCCCGTTCTGCTCCTTGTCCTCACCCCCCGCCGTCGTTATGTACATGTCGGAGTAGTCGCCGCCGCCGAATATCGCGCTGGTCACCCTGGGGGTGGGAAGGGAGACCCGGCCGATCTCCTCACCCTCCGGCGAGTAGCGTATGACGCACGACCCCTCCCAGCGGGCGGACCAGACGCAGCCCTCGGCGTCCACCGTCATTCCGTCGGGGAAGCCCTCCTCAGCAGCGCAGTCGACGAAGAGGCGCCTGTTACCGATCTCTCCCGTTTCCTGGTCGTAGTCGAATACGTGGATCTGGTCGTCCGTCGTATCCGTGTAGTAGAGCCCCTTCCTGTCGGGGGTAAGCCCCATGCCGTTCGATATGCCGATGTCCCGCGCGACCGGCGTTATCGACAGGTCGGTCTCCAGCCTGAACAGGGTCCCAAGCCGCTCGGCGCCTCTCGACGAGTCGCTGGGCATCGTGCCGCAGAAGACACGGCCCTTCACGTCCCCGAAGACGTCGTTGAACCTGTTCTCCTCCTCACCGGGCAGCCCATCGACCAGATAGGTGAGCTCTCCGTCGCGCCATGACGCGATTGCGCCTTTCGCCATGAACAGGAGCAGCGAGCCGTCGGCCTGGATAGTGAACCCGCCCACCACGTCGCCGTCGTAGAACTGCTCGTGGCGCCCGGTGGCAGGGTCGTACCGGAACATGCGCCCGGTGGGGATGTCCGCCCAGTAGAGTCGCTCCTCCTCGGCGTGCCACAGAGGGCCCTCGCCCACCTCGCAAGCGTAGTCGGCTATCAGCTCGGCTTCCATTCTGTTCCCTCCTTGATTATATCCGGGTACGCGCGCTTCAATGCTTACCCTTCCTGTCCGCTCCGGCTGTCGCCCCACCACCGGCGCAGCCGTTCGGCCACCTCCTTCTCGTAGCCTTGGTCCGTGGGCGTGTAGTACCTGCGTCCCTGGAGCCTCTCTGGCAGGTTCTGCATCGGGGCGAAGTGGCCTTCGTAGTCGTGGGAGTACTTGTACCCCTCGCCGTAGCCCATGTTACGCATGAGGCCGGTTGGCGCATTGCGCAGGTGCAGAGGAACGGGATCGTTCCGGGTCGCCTTCACGTCCTCGATGGCCTTGCCTATTGCCTGGTACGCCGCATTGCTCTTCGGGGCAGTCGCCAGGTACACCGTCGCCTCAGCCAGCGGTATCCGGCCTTCGGGCATACCGATGAAGTGGACCGCCTGCTGTGCCGCCACCGCCACCGGCAGGGCCTGGGGGTCGGCCAGCCCCACGTCCTCCGCGGCGAGGACTACCAGCCTACGCGCCACGAACAGGGGGTCCTCCCCGGCCTCGACCATGCGGGCGAGCCAATAGACCGCGGCGTCCGGGTCAGAGCCGCGCACCGACTTGATGAAGGCGGATATGGTGTCGTAGTGGGCGTCCCCGTCCCTGTCGTATATCACCCACTGGCGCTGCATGGCGTCCTCGACCTGTTCGCGCGTGATGCGGCGTACTCCCGATGCGTCCGGCTCCGCTGCGCTCACTGCGAGCTCCAGCGCGTTCAGCGCCGTCCTGGCGTCGCCGTTCGAGAGCGTCACTAGGGCCTCCATCGCATCGTCGTCGAGATGGGGAGACATCGCTCCCAGGCCCCGCTCTTCGTCGACTGCCGCGCGGCGTACTAGCTTGTCGATGTCCTCGTCCTGCAGCGCTTCCAAGGTGAAGACGCGAGAGCGGGACAGCAGGGGGGCGTTCACCTCGAACGACGGGTTCTCGGTGGTCGCGCCTATCAGGATGACTGCGCCGCTTTCGACGTGGGGCAGGATGACATCCTGCTGCGCCTTGTTGAACCTGTGAATCTCGTCTATGAAGAGGATGGTGCGCCGGTCGTGCATCCCCAGGCGCTCCTGGGCGGCGGCGACCTCGCGGCGGAGATCGGCCACACCCGATCCGACCGCGCTGATGGGGCTGAAGTGGCTGCGAGTCGCCGTAGCAACAAGGTTCGCCAGCGTGGTCTTGCCCGAACCGGGAGGGCCCCAGAGGATGATCGAGGGAATCCTGTCGGCCTCGATGGCCCTGCGCAGCACGCGACCGGGCCCCACGACGTGCTCCTGCCCCACAAGCTCTTCAAACGTCCGGGGCCGCATCCTGGCAGCAAGAGGCGCGTTCCGCTGCAGCCGCCGACCGGCCTCGTGCTCGAACAGCGTCATAACGCGGCCCTTACGCCTCGCACCAGGTCGCCGTCCTGTTCCGGGAGCACCGTCCACGGGTCGAGCAGCACCTCGCCGTCCTCGATGCGGCCGATCACAGGGACCGCCGCCTGCCGCAGCCGGGCGGCAAGGGCGTCCGCGCCGCCGTGCGCATCTCCGTCCAGGGCGAGGACCGTCGTGGGAAGGGTCTCGCCCGGCAGGCTACCTCCGCCGATGGTGGAGAGGCCCGCGCGCACCCTTCCGCCCAACTCCGAGGCCCAGGCCTCGGCTCGCGACGCGATGTCGCCCGGTGGGGTGGAGACCATGCGCCATATGGGCACCTTTCGCTCGGCCTCGCCGCGGACGTAGTGGAGCAGCGTCGCGCTCAGCGCGGCCATGCTGAGCTTGTCGATCCTGACCGCTCTCGCCAGGGGGTGCCTGCTCACCAGGCCCACCATCTCCTCGGTGCCGGCGACGATCCCGGCCTGGGGTCCGCCCAGCAGCTTGTCGCCGCTCACGAAGGCCAGCGACGCACCCGCCGCGATGCTCTCCTGGGGCATGGGTTCGTGGGCCAGTCCGTACTTCGCGGTGTCCAGCAGGCATCCGCTGCCCAGGTCGTGCAGCACAGGGACTCCATGCCTGCGGCCCACCTCCGCCAGCTCCGACAGGTCGGGCGAGTGGGTGAAGCCCGACACCTTGAAGTTGCTGGCGTGGACCGCGAGTATCGCGCCGGTGGACTCGGTGATGGCCGCTTCGTAGTCGCGGGCGTACGTCCGGTTGGTCGTGCCCACCTCCACCAGCTCCGCGCCGCTCTGACTGAGCACGTCGGGAATCCTGAATCCGCCGCCGATCTCGACGGCCTCTCCCCTCGACACGATCACCTGCCTGCCCGCGGCGACGGCGGCAAGCCCCAGCATGACGGCGGAGGCGTTGTTGTTCACCGCCATGGCCGCCCCGGCCCCCGTCAGCCTGCAGACCAGCCGCGACAGGTGGGACTGGCGGGAGCCGCGTCTCCCGGTCTCCAGGTCGAGCTCCAGGTCGCTGTAGCTGCCCGCGGCCCGGCGCACGGCCTCCATCGCCTCCTCGCTCAGAGGCGCGCGGCCCAGGTTCGTGTGCAGTATCACGCCCGTCGCGTTGATGACCGGGACAGGGCGGCTTCGCCACTCGGACGCTGCCCGCTCCTCGATGGCCGCCACCAACTCATCGAGGCCGGGCGGACGCTCCCCGCCCTTCACGGCCTCCCTGCTTTCCGCCACCTCGGCTCGGACGAGGTCTACGACGGCGTCTCGGGAGCCGGACTCGGCGAGCCCCCGCACCCTTTCGTCAGACATCAGCCTGTCCACGCTGGGAAGGCTGCGCAGGGCTTCACTCAGGAGGCGGTTTCCATCCGTGTTCACGGGGCTGATTATAACCCAAGGCCCCTGGCCGGGCGCGCTGTCCCTCATTGGGCAGGGCCTTTCCATTGTTGAGATAGGGTCGTACCTTGCCGTTCGGCCTGAGCTTGTCGAAGGCCCCAATTGTGGTTCGACAGGCTCACCACGAACGGACTTTGGAAAGGCCCTGCTCATTGGGGACCCGGCAGGCGCAGGCGTTGACGAGCCTGTATGATGAGCCGCATAACCAGAATGCACTAATAATAAGGAGAGGGCCGTGAAGAGATGCCGCGTTGGGATAATTGGGCTGGGCCGTATGGGATCCACGATCGACGACGAGTTCGGCGAGCTGGAGGCTTGGCGCAGCCCGACCGCCATAGCCGCGGCCTGCGCGGCAAGCGACCGGCTTGAGGTAGTGGCAGGGGCCGATCTGCTGCCGGAGAGGCGCAGCGCCTTCACCGAGAAGTGGGGCGTCGAGGCAGTCTACGAGGACTACCTCGAGATGATAGAGAAGGAAGAGCCGGACCTGGTTGCGATCTGCACGGTAGCCACGACCGCCCTAAAGCCGGCCCGCGAAGCTCCGCATAGGGACTTCCGGGGGGACGCGCACGCCGACCTGACCATCGCAGTGGCGGACGCCGGGGTCCCTATGATCTTCTGCGAGAAGGCGATGGCCTGCTCGATGGAGAAGGCCGACGCCGTCCGGGACGCCTGCAACAGGAACGGCGCCCGCTACAACTCCGGCCTGCTGCGGCGGTTCAACAACCAGAACCACATGATCCGCAGGAGGATCGAGGAGGGCGACATCGGCGAAGTGAAAGGGGCGGTCCACCTCACCTCGTCCAGCCTGATGCACGGCCACATCCACTCGATCGACACGCTCTCGTACCTGCTCGGCGATCCAGGCATTAGTGCAGTACGGGGAGGCCTCCTGCCCCGCGACACGAAGATAGAGGACGGCTGGCTCGGCCACGACCCCCGCGCCGTCTTCGAGATCGAGTACGAAAACGGGCTGACGTCCTCGTCGGTCCCGTTCGGAGGCACCTGGGAATTCGAGGTCATAGGCACCGAGGGCTCCATCAGATCGCTGAACGACGGCCAGGAGGTACTGCTACGCCGTAAGGGCGGCAGGGGAGAGTGGTGGGACATCGCGCCCGACCCCACTGTCGCTCCCGAGAGCAGCGTCGTCTACCTGCTCGAGGACCTGGTCGAGGCCCACGAATCAGGCCGCCCAACCCTAGGAAACGTGGACGTGACTCACCTGACTACCGAGGCGTGCCTCGCTGTTGCCGAGAGCCACGTGAAGGGCGGGGCATGGGTTTCGCTGCCCATGCAGCAGAGGGACCTCTACGTCTTCCACGTCTGAGGAATCATCCCAAGACCAAGCTGTGTTGACACCCACACCGTCATTCCCGCGACGGCGGGAACCCATCCCCGGTCGCTGCCACCGATCATGTGGCAACGGAGAATCTCCTGCGCCCATTTCCATCCCCTTATGTGGCCTGCGCAAGGCCATAGTGATTCTGAACGCAGGTCGAGGCGGCCCCACCCCAGCCCCTTCGGCTTCGCTCAGGACGACAGTAGTGCCGAGCCCTGCCAAGTGCCTTACAGCCGGCCCATCAGTCTCTTCCCCAACGAGTCCGGTTGTTCACCTCGAATGGTCGTAGGTCAGGCCCGCGAAGTCCTCGTACCGGGTCACGGCGCCTCTGCGCTCCGAATCTACCCAGTATCCCGTGATCACCGACACTGCCCCCTCGTGGGATGAGCCGGGGCCCAGGTCGATGCCGTCAACCGGAAACTCCAGGTCGTCCACGATCTCCAAGACCCTCCATCCGTTGACGCGAACCCAGGCGTAGGGGCCATCGACCCAGAGTTCCAGCACATTCTTCTGGCCCTTTCCCGTTAGGAGTTGGGGTGCCAGTCCCTGGTGTATCTCGTGGTACTCGCCGTCACGGTAAGTACGGACGGCCCATACACCGCGAGAGTCCACGACGAAGTACATGTACGATTCGTCGGAACCTCCTCCGTCCCCAAACCTGAAGCCGTAGCTCCACAGATTCTGCTGGCCCGAATATGGATTGAAGAAGGTCGCACGGAGGGCGAATTCGTCCCCGGTCGCCTTGAACTTTGGAGTGAATGACTCGAAGTAGTCATCGAGAACGTCGTGTGGCAGACTTCCAGCCAGTGGCCCGAAGCTCGCCGAGGGCCCGAGGTCCCAAAGCCTGATTCTCTCCCGCGCGGTAGTCTCCAGGACGGCAAACCCCATTCCTTCCGCAAATAACAGCGGGTTAAACACGTAGGTATTGACAGCGACCACCCGGCCGTCGCGGGAGAACAGGGGTCCTCCGCTATTGCCGGGGTTGATCGGGGCATCGTGCTGGATCATCTGGGCGTCCATCTGCTGGTCGTATCGGAAAGCCGAGATAATTCCCCTGGTGATTGTAGCCGCGCCGTGCACGATGTCCCTACCTGGCCTGAACTTATGGGGCCCCAGAATACTGCTGAAGGCGTACCCGACGGCTATGACCTCGTCCCCCGCGTACATGTCGTCTGAGTCCTTGAATTCGACCGCAGTCCACTGGGAGCTACAGCAGATGCGTAGCATCGCCAAGTCGCGCCTGGGGTCAGTCGAGACGACAGTGGCCCGACGAAAGGCCGTGTCTCCCACCAGGACCCGCAGGTCGCTGATCTCCTCTACAACGTGGAAGTTGGTCAGCACGTATGCCGCGCCCCTGTCAGGGCCTTCGTCGATGGTTCGGAATATGAAGCCGGTCCCCCATAAGTTCAGCCCTTCCGACACGCCGACCACGGCTGGGCGCACACGGCGGATCATCTGGCTCAGGGTCTCGTTCGTCGGGGTCTGGGTTGGTGCCTCGATGTCTCTTGGCGTCGGGGGATTGGGTTCTGCCTCGGCTGTGGGAATGGCGAGGAACCCGAAGGCTATGGCCCCGAGCAGTATCGCCAAGACTGACTTTCTCATTGTCCCCTCCATGGATGCTGGCTGGCGTGGGAGTCTACCACACTCCTACCCTCTGCGTCCTCCGCGCCCTCTGCGGTGAAACAACCGCTTCTTGAAGCGGGTGAACGTCGTCGTGAAGTGGATGAGGGGGCTCATTCGCCGTCCGACGATGGCGCCCTGGGCGAGGGCGCGCTTGAAGTCTTCTGGCGTGCCGTCGAATTCGGGCATCTCCACGTAGGTGCGGCCCAGCTCGATGGGCGTATGGGCGTCGCTCACTCCCGACATTACCAGGCCGTGCTTCTGGGCGAACGCCTCGGCCTTCCGGTCGTCCGCGCTGAGGTTGTTTCGCGCGTTGAACACCTCGATGATGTCGGCTTGCGCCACGACCTCCTGCAGGGCCCCGGGGCTGATCACCTCGCTGCGGAAGCGGTCGAAGGCGTGGGGCAGCGAGACGAGCCCGCCCTGGTCCTTGATGCGCCGCACCGTCTCAAGGGGGGACAGGCCGGGCGGCACAGTCTCACTAAGGAACAGGCCGGTGATCTCCCCCTCGGTCGTCTTCACCTCTTCGCCCACGATGACCGGGAAAGGGGCGATCTCCCGCACTACCAGCGCGCCCTCGATGGTGTTGTGGTCCGTCACCGCGATCAGCCCCAGGCCAACCTCGACGCACCTCTCTACCAGCCGATCGGGGGTCGTCTCCGAATCGGGGGAGAAGCAGGTGTGCATGTGGAAGTCGGCCTTGACCAAGGCTGATGCGCCCGCTGCTAGCCCTGCGGCGGCAGGCGCATCTGCTCACCGTAGGCCGTACGGATCTTGGTGATCCTGAGCTCCGCTGAGGCGAGCATCTCGTTGCATTTGCGGGCCAGCTTCATACCCCGCTCGTAGAGGCGCGTCGCCTCGTCGAGGGGAAGGTCGCCGGCCTCGAGGGCCCTCACTGTCTGGTCCAGACTGGCCAGGGCCTGCTCGAAGGTCAACTCGGCAGCGGAATCTTTCGTCAACGGCTAGGGGCTGAGCCGGAACGGGGGATACTGGTCCGTCATCAGCGCGAATGCGTAGGCGTTCACCCTCACTCCCCACCGTGCGACGCCCAGATTGAAGTCGAAGAGCGCCCGCGGATAGCGTCCCGTAAACAGGATCGCGAACCAGGCGATGACCGTGACCACCAGCGAGACGAAGCTCAGCACCATGAGCACGATGTAGTGGGGTATTGCCAGGAGCCACTTGACCAGGGGCAGCCACCTGTTTAGGTTCTCGGGGTACTCGATGTCGAGGTGGACGGACTGGTCCTCGTCGGTCGACGGGTAGTCGTCCTGCATCAACCCAGCGTATGCGTTGATCCTGGTCGTGAAGCGGAGCACCTCGAGGATGAAGTCGAACCACCAGCGCGGGTACTTGCGCCGGAACAGGATGATCAGCACCACCGGCAATGCCATCATCGCCTGCGCGTATGTGACGCCAATCGAAAGGATGACGATGGGAATCATCAGGATAGGCCTGAAGAACGCCGTCAGCCTGTTGCTCGACTCCGGGTAGTCGATGGACAGTTGTACCGGGTAGTCGGAAGCCTGCGCCATGGGACACCTCCCAGATAGTGAACCGGCGGTCAGCGCTAAGGCCCCGCGCCCCCAGCCTGGTCCCCAGCACCATCTAGGTGGATATCCAGGACTTCAGCGTCGAACGATCCCCTCGCCAGCGTGACCTGTACTCGATCAGCCGCCGCCAGAGCCGACGCGTCCCCCAGGACCTCCCCCGTGCCGGGCGCCCTCACTATAGCATAGCCCCTGCGCAGCGTGTCCGATGGGCTCAGGGACCTGAGCCGCATCTCGAGGGCCTCGGCCCGCTCCGACCTGATGCCCAAGTCGCGGACTAGCCGCCCGTACGCGCCTTCCAGCAGGCGGTCCACCCGCTGTCGAAGCGCGTCCACGTCGGGCCGGCCCCGGAGGCACCGCGCCCGGAGATGCGATACGTGCTGGCGCGACGAGTCCAGCCTGCCCGACAGCCGCGACGTCATGCGCTGCCGGAAGGCGCCGATGCCCGCACTCAGCTCGCGCGCGTCGGGCACGGCCATCTCCGCCGCGGCGGATGGCGTCGGCGCTCTCAGGTCTGCCGTCAGATCGACGATGGTGTGGTCCGTCTCGTGGCCGACGGCGCTGATGACCGGCGAGCGGCTGGCGAACACCGCGCGGGCCACGCCCTCGTCGTTGAACGGCAGCAGGTCCTCCAGCGAGCCGCCGCCTCGCGCCAGTATCACCACGTCCACATTGCCGGCCGCATCGAGCGCAGAGAAAGCGTCGCGTACCGTCGACGAGGCGTGAGGTCCCTGGACCGCGGAGGGCGCCAGAACCAGCTCGACCAGCGGGTACCGCCTCTCGATGACAGTCTGGATGTCGTGCCATACGGAGCCGCTGGGTGACGTCACAACTCCCACCCGCCTGGGGAACTGCGGCACATCGCGCTTCCGGGAATCGTCGAACAGGCCCTCCCTCTGCAGCCGCGCCCTGAGCTCCGCGAGCCTCAGCTCGTGCTCGCCCATGCCCTCCGGCCTGACCTGGTCGACAATGAGCTGCACGTCGCCGCGCTGCTCGTATACGCCGATCCGCCCGTGGGCTACGACGGCGGCCCCGTTGGACAGGAGCTCGGCGCCGTATGACCTGCCTGCGAACATGGCGCATCGGATGGAAGCGCGGGCGTCGCGCAGCGTGTAGTAGCAGTTCCCCGAACCCGGTCTGGCGAGGTTGGCGACCTCGCCCTGGACCCACACGTCGTTGAGGAAGTAGTCGCTCTCGATCATTTCCCGCAGATACGTGGTTACCTGCGAGACGTAGTAGACGGGCACGTCAGACCGATTCTTTCTGACTACGCCGCCAAATCAGACGGTATGGGCGGGTCTTCGTACGCCGTGGCGTTTGGAGGCCATGGTCGCGGGGAGGTCGGGTTTCAAACCCGCCCCTACGTCGGGCAATCCGGCTGCTGGCAAATGGCCGCGTCACGTCAAGCTCACCTCTACACCCTCGACAGGTATTCGCCGCTACGAGTGTCCACCTTGATCGTATCCCCAGTGTCGACGAACAGGGGCGCCTGCACGACGATCCCCGTCTCCAGCGTGACGGGCTTGCTCGCGCCCTGGGCCGTGTCTCCCTTGTGTCCCGGGGGCGCCTCCGTGACCTTCAGATCCGCGGTGATCGGTATCTCGATGGCGATGGGGTTGTCCTCGTAGAAGACGATGTCCGCCACCATCTCCTCCACCAGGTAGGGCAGGGAGTCCGCGATCTGCTCGGACGAAAGAGGGAATTGCTCGTAGGTGTCGTTGTCCATGAAGTAGTAGAGTCCGTCGTCTTCGTAAATGTACTGCGCCGTCCGCCGTTCCACCGCCGCCGGGGTGAGCTTGACGTCGTAGCCCTGGAACGACCTGTCGACGACCTTGCCCGTGCGCAGCGACCGGAACCGGACCTGCATCACCGGCGCGCGCTGCTGCATCTTGTGGGACTTGTACTCGACGACAGTGTAGGGCTCTCCGTCCAGCTCGATGGGCAGCCCCTTTCTCAACTCTCCGAATGTGATCGTCATATCCGCTTCATTCTCCAGGCTGGATGTATCAAACAATTATGCCGGAGTTCTCGCCCGCTGAGTAGGGGTCCGGTGGTAACCCCAGGGCAATCGCACTTAGGCCGACCTAGTGCCACTCTGGCGGAAAGACGGAGGCCCCTCCGGCTTAAATCGGTCTCTCAGGTGATGGAAATTATCAGATTCGGGCCGGATTCCCACCTTATACGGGGAGGATAATACCAATTCATTTTGAGCGCGCCGTAAAGCCGTCATTCCCGCGAAGAGCCTGCCCCGTACTCGATACGGGGCGAGAACCCACTCCCCGGCCGCACATATACGGCGGCATCACGGTGACTTGGTATAATGTCGCCCCGAACGGAGTGGGGGACCTATGTTGAGTGACTCGTCTCGACAGACTTGTGCGGCCCACCACCCCAGCTCCTTCGCTTCGCGCAGGACGACATGAGGTGGCGCTACGCGTTGGTCACGTCGATCTGCACGGCGTCGAGCGCCAGCGGGCGGTCTCCGTCGGACGCGAGACGGGCGCGAATGGTGTTCTGGCCCGGCTGCAGCATTCCAGTGTCGATATCGAATGTCACGGAGACGCCGTCCTCCTCCCGCTCCACGATCTTCGCGGGATACTCGACCCAGAAGGTCGCCGGTATCACCCGCCTGCGCCATCCTTCCGACATCGCGGCGCCACCAGCGGGCAGCAGCCTGCCGTTGAGCTCGACGTCCAGCCGCTCACCCTGCTCAGGCAGCCGGTCCAGCCGGAGCCTAAGGCGCGCGCCGCCTTCGCCCTTTCCCTCGTTCGATGCGAGCGTGAGGGTGAGCCTGGGGCCGCACCACTCGTCGCCGCCTGGCGAGGGGGCCAGCCTTACGGGCAGCTGTGAGATGGGGCTCGCGTACTTGAATGCGGTGCTGTGTCCTCCTCCTCCTTCGTACGACCTGGGCCGGAAGAGCTCGTAGCGCCTGTCGAGCCCTGCGAGCGACGGCGGGTCGGACAGCTGCTGGGCGGTCCTGCGGTTCCACGCAGGCGACATGGTGTAGAAGTTGTAGAGGTATACCCCGGCTGCGCCGGCCTCCCGCCAGAGGGCCGCCAGCGCCCTCATGCTTCGCTCGTCCGCCGTCACCGTCCCCTCGATGCAGCCGTAGACCAGGCAGCCCGTGCCGGATGCCGCGGCGGTGAACTCGTCGATGGGCGTCTCGAAGGGGACAAACCCCCCTCCCACGACGACGATGTCGACGAGGCGTTCGGCGATCCACTCGCCGGCGTCGAGCCCGATTCTCGCAGAGTCGTACAGCGTGGGCGGGACCCTCACGGCGAGCTGCAGCTTCCTGCCGCGCCGACTGCCGGCCTCGTCGAGCATCCGGCGCGCCCGGGACACCAGGTCCGTCATCAGGTACCGGCTGCCGTAGGCCTCGTCCGGGCGGAAGAATGCCGGATGGCGCATGAAGTCCAACTCCACGCCGTCGACGTCGAAACGCTCGACGACCTCCTCGACGATGGACAGCCTGTGTGCGCGCACTTCGGGGAATGTGAAGTCCAGGCCCGTCTTGATGCCCCATTCGATGGTCCCCTGAGGTATCGACTCGCCGGGCCTGCCGATCATCAGCTCCGGGCGCTCCCTGCGGAACCGGCCGTACCCCGGGTGGTCCGGGTCCATGTCGTAGTGGCTGTTCATCCGAACCCTTGGGAAGAAGGGGAGTTCGGCGCTGCGACTCTGGCGCGTCAGTATCGTCATTGGGCCTCCGCCCTCAGCTATGAGCGCGCGGATGTTATCCGCGATCCGCGGCATGACGCCGGGGGTGGGGGAGTGCACGAACGAGCGCATGCCGTCGTCGAATGAGGTGCGTCCCTGCCCGAAAATCTCGCCCCTCTCGGTCTCGTACTGGTATACCTCGTGGTCTCCCAGGCTCCACCAGAACGCGCCGCCGTTGCCGGCGTACCCGTCGACCACCTTCGTCTGCAGGTCTGCCGCGGTCACTGGGGGCTCGGTCGCGCTCAGTATCCAGCCGTCGTCCGTGAATATGATCGGCGGTGCAATACTCTCTCTCATAACATCCCTCCTTTTAGCGCCGCCCGCGCCATAGATTAGCCTCGCAAGCGCCGCGTTGCCGGCTGTTTGACACGCCATCGGAGCGCGCCTAGACTTGCCGGGCGGCCAAACTCAGGAGGCCACATGGCGTTCAACCTCCTTATATATACCACCGAGGGCCCCGGTGTCCCCGGCGTTCACGAGACCCACCGATGGACGGAGAGGCTGAAGGAACTCGTCCCGGGGATCCAGGTCAATGTTGCCGGCTCCGTGGGCGAGGCGCTCGAACTGGTCGGCGAGGCCGCCGCCGCCTACGGCAACATTACGCCGGAGCTGTTCGCGAGGGCCGAGAGGCTGCGCTGGGTCGCATGTCCCCAGGCGGGCCCCGCGGCGGGATACTACCATCGCGGGCTCATCGAGAGCGAGGTCGTCGTCACCAACGTGCGCGGCATATACAACGACCACATCAGCGCCCACATCATGGCGCTCCTGCTCTCCTTCTCCAGGGCGCTGCCGGCGTACTACCGCGCCCAGCAGAGCAGGAAGTGGGTCTCCGAGCAGCGCCACGTCTACCTGCCGGAATCGACGGTCGCGATCGTGGGCGTGGGAGGCATCGGCGCCGAGACCGCCCGGCTCTGCGCCGAGTTCGGCATGAGTGTCATCGGCGTAGACGCCCGGATTGAGGAGACCCCGCCCGGAGTTTCGGAGCTTCACCCGCCCAGCGCACTGCACCAAGTGCTGCCCCGCGCCGACTTCGTGGCGCTGACCGTGCCTGAGACGCCCGAGACCCAGGGCATGTTCGGCTCTGCGGAGTTCGGCCTGATGAAGTCGAGCGCGTACTTCATCAACATCGGCAGGGGCGCGACCGTTCGCCTCGACGCGCTCGACGAAGCGCTGAGGACTGGGCAGATAGCCGGCGCCGCACTGGACGTGTTCGAGATCGAGCCGCTTCCCTCCGACCACCCCTTGTGGGACGCGCCCAACATGCTGATCACACCTCACGTCGCCGCGGCCTCGGGCCCCAACCTGGACGAGAGGCGCACCGAGCTTTTCCTGGACAACTGCGTGCGGTTCGACGAGGGTCGACCGCTGAGGAACGTTGTGGACAAGGCGAGCTGGTTCTAGGGGAGCGCCCCCGGCGGGACTCGAACCCGCGCACCCGGCTCCGGAGGCCGGTGCTCTATCCGCTGAGCTACAGGGGCACGAGTCTACAATATAGCACGATGGCGCCGTCGTCCAATCGGCGGGGAAAGGGTCGAGCCTCATGGTAGGTTACATCGTGAGACGGCTTCTACTGGCGGTGTTCACTATGTGGACCGTCACCGTTCTGGCGTTCGTCGTGATCCAGCTCCCGGAAGGCGACACGGTCTCGAAGAAGCTGGACGAGCTGATGCAGCGAGGAGGTCCGGTCTCCATGGAGATGGCGGACAACCTCAGGGAGTACTTCGGGCTCAACCAGCCGATGCACCTCCGCTACTTCAAGTGGATGTCGAACATGCTGCGCGGGGACCTGGGCATCTCCTACCGCTTCTACTGCGGCGGGGCCAGGGAGAAGCTCGTGAAGGAGCTGATAGGCGACAGGATCCAGATGACGGTCATCCTCACCGGATTCACGATCCTGGTCACGTGGACATTCGCCATCCCCGTGGGGATCTACTCGGCGGTCCGCCAGCACTCGGTCGGGGACTACTTCTTCACGTTAATTGGTTTCAGCGGCCTCGCCGTGCCCGATTTCCTGCTGGGACTCGTGCTGATGTACGTGGCCTTCGCATACTTCAGCCAGAGTGTCGGAGGCCTGATCTCCCAGGAGTACCAGGACGCGCCCTGGAGTACCGCGAAAGCCCTGGACGTCCTGCAGCACCTGTGGATACCGGCGGTGGTCCTCGGCACCTCCGGTACGGCGAGCCTCATCAGGATCATGCGGAACAACCTTCTGGACGAGCTTCGCAAACCCTACGTGGTGACCGCGAGGGCCAAGGGTATGGCTGCCTGGAAGCTCATCCTCAAGTACCCGGTCAGGGTAGCTATCAACCCCCTCGTCAGCACGGTCGGCTACCTGATGCCGGCCCTGGTCAGCGGCAGCGTGATCGTCTCCGTGGTGCTGAGCCTGCCTACCCTGGGCCCGGTCTTGCTGGAGTCGATGATCCAGGAGGACGTCTACACGGCCGGCTTCATCGTCCTGATGCTAGGGGTGCTGACGGTAGTCGGAACGCTGCTGTCTGACATCCTGCTCGCGGTGGTCGACCCGAGGATCAAATATAGCTAACGGGATGCACCCGCCAAATCGCTTTCCGATTGATGGTGTCAGAGGGCTGTACAGGACTTGACAACCCACAATCCCCAACATATGATTAGGGGCGCCTGAGGGCAGGTATGTTTGTCCTACGGGTAATTGTGTGTTGCGAGCCCACGTTTGAAGTGCGGACTGTTGCAACATCGCGGATTCTTCTAGAGAGGGGTCTCAATGAGGAAACATCGTACTCCAGCTGGGTTTGTATTGTCGATTGTCATTGCCTTGGCGTCAGCGGTTCTGCTGCTAGCCTGCACGGGCCCTGCCGGCGCTCCGGGTGATCCAGGCCTTCCAGGCCTCCCCGGTAACCCAGGCAACCCAGGCGAGGCTGGTCCGCTGGGCGCTCCGGGTCTTCCCGGCGAGCCGGGTCTCCCCGGTAACCCAGGCAACCCAGGCTTCGAGGGTCCCGAAGGTCCTCAGGGCCCGCAGGGTGAACCAGCCGTATCCCCCGAGGCCGGTGTATCGGTAAGCTCGACGTCGGTCTATCTGAACCAGGATCTGATCATATCGGGTTCAGGGTTCCTTAAGTATGAGCCGGTCATCGTCTACATTGATCTTGGCGACGGCGTAGAGCCGACGCTTGGATTCGTCGATTCCAACCGGGGTGGCGCTTGGAGCATACGTCTCAGGCCACTCGGTGGAGAGTCGAGCGTGTCCCGCAACTCGAACGAGATCCTCAGTCAGGGTGTTGTGTCAGTCAAGGGGCAGGGCGCCGACGGCAGCACTGCGAGCACGGCTCTCCATGTAATGGGTGCCGAGACTCCGGTCGTCGAGCCCGGTCCCGAGCCTGGCCCTGCTCCGAGCTTTGTGGCCGGCACCATGTGGATCAAGGGCTCGATTGAGATTTCGGGCTCGGGCTTCAACCCGAACGAGAACGTGACCCTGCTTGCCTGGGTGGGCGTGGGCGAAGGCGTGCGCGCGGGCGTTGCGGTGCCTGGAGCCGGCGACATCGAGAAGCGTGCAATAAAACAGGGCATAGCGAACGACAGAGGCGTTGTGGTGATCAACCTCGATCTCGCGTGCCAGGACCCCGACGATGAGGACGAGGACGGAAGCTTCGGTTGCATCTTGGGGACCGGCGATTACACGGTGGAAGCGATTGGAAGTGACACCACGCAAGCCACTGCCAGACTGTCTGTGTCCGAGCTGAAGCAGGAGAGGGATTACGAAGACCTCGAGTAGCAGTCGACGGTTGACACTTCTGTAGTTAACCATAAGGGGCCCCGCCACCTGGCGGGGCCCCTTTGTGATTTCATGGACTCAGGTATCCTTGTCGGCCCACCGGGCTGTAGGTGTAGTCGCGCTGGGCAACATGGCCACGGTGGCTGGCTCGGCTATAATGAGGGCGTGGCAGGTGACGCCATTACTGTGAGAAGCTGGTATTCGCAATGACATGGATAGTTTCGATCTTGCTGATCGCCCTGATCTCCGGCCTAGTCGTCGTACTCGTTGGCAATCGGCTGCCCAGGGAGCAGAGGGTCACGAGGAGAACCTACCTGAACCGCTCTCCCGCAGAGGTCTGGCGGACGATTACCGACTTTTCGGCGCAGGTGGAGTGGCGGCCCGACCTGAAATCGGTGGAGCGGCTTCCTCCGCGGAGGGGGCAGGACCGCTGGAGGGAGACCGACAGGAGGGGGCAGAGCATTACTCTGGAAACGGTGGAGTCCCTTCCACATCGGAGGCTCGTTCGGAGCATCGAAGGGGATGGCGCTGACGTTGGGACTTGGACTGTGGAGGTTGCCGAGGTCGGCGAGGTGTCCTCCCTATCGGTGACGGAGTCTGCTCAGATAGACAACCCTGTCTTCAGGTTCATGGCGGCGCTGGGGACCGGCCAGCAGTCGGCCATCGACAGGTACCTCGTTGCGCTTGGCAAAAGGCTAGGTGTAGAAGCAACGATAGTGGAGGGATGACGCCACTCCCTCCGGACCTTATCTTCGAGGGTCAGCGGGCCGCAGCCTCATGACGGCATCGGCCACTACGACAAGGCGCATGGCGCGCCTCCCGTAGTACCTGTGGGTTCTACGCCCGCGCGACGGCCAGGCAGGTGACGGTTCGGACGATGCCGTCGATAGTATGCACCTGTCTGGATACGATGTCGCCCACGGCGTTTAGGTCTCTCGCACTGATCACCGCGATTATGTCGTAGGGGCCTGTGACGGGGTCCACGGTCTCGAAGCCGTCCAGGACGCGAAGCTCCTTCGCCACGTCGCGCGACTTGCCGACAGCCGTCTCAATCAGTATGTAAGCCTTGGTATCCATCGAATTCCTCCCGTGCGCCCGTTAGAGCGTTCAGCAGATTCTATGTCGGGCCCCTATGTGTGTCAATCGTAGAGGGGTTAAGGTTCCATGATCCCCCACTCCCGGCGTTCCTGCGCCCCCATCAGTCGTTCCAGCGACGGCGGTAAACCCATCCCCAGCGCGTGCCCTGTGGCAAGTGACGACGGGAGGGCAGCGCCGTCTTCCCAAGGTCTACGCAGTAGGGATGAGTGGCCTCATCATTGTCGAACTCGGTAGCAGCGACCGGGGATGGATTCCGGCTCAAGGCCCGGAATGACGGACTGGGATGACTGCCCCACTCTGAATGACGACGGCAGGTACTTTGTACCAACGACGTGCTGGGACCTGGTGAAGCAGTCGCGAGGGCTTCGCGGGCTAGACCCGGACGCGGCTCCCCCTGGGGTCGTAGGGCGCCCCCAGTTGGACTCTGGCCGTGAATCGATGGGCGAGGGCCTCGATCTCGTAGGACCCGGAGCGAATGTATCGCGGCGTTACGCCCTCTTCGCTCTCCACGTACCCCATTCCCACCGAGCTTCCGACCGTGTGTCCGAACGCCCCTGAGGTCGTGCGTCCTACCAGCCTGCCGTCGCGGAAGATGGGCTCGTCGCCGAGAAGCAGCGGATCCGGGTCGTCAAGCACGAAGACAGCAAGCCGCTTCGTCAGACCCTGGGCCTGCTGTTCGACCAGGGCGTCCCTGCCGATGAAGTCGCCGGGCTTGTCCATGGCGACCGCGAATCCCAGCCCTGCCTCGAGAGGCGTGTCGATGTCCACGATGTCGTGGCCCCAGGCGCGGTAGGCCTTCTCGACGCGGAGCGACTCCATAGCGTGGAACCCGGCGAGCCTGAGCCCGTGCGCCTCACCGTGGGCCATGATCGTGTCGAACACCCCGGCGGCGAACTCGGTGGGCATGTACAGTTCCCAGCCGAGCTCACCAACGTAGGTTATGCGCGTTGCCCTGACCGGGGCGTAGCCTATCGTGATCTCGTGCGAACTCAGAAACGGCATGGCGTCGGGCGAGACGTCGGTGTCCGTGATCTCGGACAACAGACCCCTGGAGCGGGGCCCCATGAGTCCCAGCACAGCGTAGGCCGAGGTGACGTCGGTGAGGCTGGCGTCGGCCCCCACTGGAATGTGCGACTCGATCCACCCGAAGTCCCTGGCCGAGACCGCGCCGCCAGTCACGATCAGATAGCGGTCCCCTGTCAGGCGGGTGACGGTAAGGTCCGCCTCGATGCCTCCGCGCTCGTTGAGCATGGCGGTGTAGACAACGCGGCCGGGCGGTACATCCACGTCGTTCGCGCAAAGCTGTTGCAGGACCTGGGCGGCGTCGGCGCCCTGCAGCATGAACTTGGCGAAGGAGGTCTGGTCGAAGAGGCCGACTGCCTCCCGCACCGCCTGATGCTCTCCTGCCGAGTAGTCGAACCAGTTCTGGCGGCCGTAGGAGTACTCGTACTCCGGCGAGACTCCATCGGGGGCGAACCAGTTGGGCCGCTCCCATCCCCCAGCCTCCCCAAAGCACGACCCGCGCGCAGCCAGCCGGTCGTGGAGGGGCGACCTGCGAGCCATCCTGGCGGTCTCCATCTGCTTGTGGGGCCAGTGCATCCCGTACAGCGTCCCAACTGACTCCACGGTGCGGTCGTAGAGGTACTTCCGGCCGTTCTGATAATGGTGGAAGCGCCTGGGATCGACCTCCCACATGTCCATCGTGGGATGGCCCTCGACCATCCACTCGGCGACGGCCCGGCCCGACCCTGGCCCGGCTGCAATGCCGGTAGAGTTCAGGCCCGTGCACAGGAACATGTTCCGCAGCTCGGGCGCCTCGCCCAGGAGGTAACGGTTGTCCGGCGTGAAGCTCTCGGCGCTGACGTAGAAGCGGTCGATGCCCGCTTCTTCCATGGCGGGTACCCGGTATATCGCGTTCTCCCAGAAGACCTTGAAGTGCTCCCAGTCGGGCTCGACGAGGCTGAAGTTGTAGTCGCTGTGCGGGCCGTCGGGCCATGGCTTGGCGACCGACTCGAAGCCGCCCATCAGGATTGCGCCCTTCTCCTCCTGGTCTCGGCGGAAGTAGATCTGCTCGTCCGGGTCGCGGAGGGACTTCGCGTCGTAGGGGAGGCCCAACGGCCTGGTGACGAGGTACATGTGCTCGGCGGCCATAAGTGGCACCTTCACGCCCGCGCTCAACCCGATGTCCCTCGACCACATCCCGGCGGCGATCACGACGTACTCGCACGCGATGTCGCCCATGTCTGTCGATACGCCTGTCACGGCTCCACGGTCCTGCAGGATGCCCGTCACGCTGACGTTCTCGTAGAGCGCCGCGCCGGCCATCTCGGCGCCTCGGGCCAGCGCCTCCGCCGCGAGGTGGGGCACCATCTGGGCGTCCTTGGGGATGTACAGTCCGCCGACGAGGTCGTCGATCCTCATCATCGGCCACATCTCGCCGGCCTCGCCCGGGCTGATCGGCTCGATCTCGATACCGTATGACCTGCCGAGTGACGCTATCTTCCTGAACTCGTCCATCCGTCCCTGGGTACGCGCTACGGAGATGCTGCCGGTGCGGTTGAACCCAGTCTCGACGCCAGTCTCCTCGGTGATGCGATCGTAGAGATCGATGCTGTAGCGGGCGATGTCGATGAGCGTCCTGGAGTTGCGCAGCTGGGTGACGAGGCCGGCGGCGTGCCAGGTTGTGCCGCCGGAGATGTTTCTGCGCTCCAGCAACACCACGTCCTTCCAGCCCAGCTTCGCCAGGTGGTACGCCGTGCTGCATCCAGCAACGCCGCCGCCGATGACTACCGCGCGGGCGTGGGAGGGGAGTGTTGAGTGTTGAGTGTTGAGTGTTGAGTTCAAGATGTTTGGGATATTGTGATGATGTGGATGGGCTAATGCAAGGGGTGGTGGTAAGCCCAAATCCCCCACCTCCGTCATTCCCGCGAAGAGCCTGCCCCCGAGCAGTCGGGGGCGGGAACCCATCCCCGGCAAGGTGCACAGCCATAGCCTCAGAGGCAGTCCGTCACGCCATCCGTCCAAATTAGGTGGTGGATCTGGGGTAAGGCAGGCCCACCACCTGATTGGGACGGGCGTGGCAGATGCCGGGGCGGTTACGATGCACCTTGACGGTGATAGGCATTTGAAGCAAGCAATGATACCGTGTTGACAACTGCCGCCGAGACTGGCACTGTGGTTTTCCAGACTTCCTCCTCCTCAGGCTCAAAGTAGTGGAGACGCTCTGGCATGCGCGGTTACAATGGAACAGCCTACGCAAGTGGAGGTCAGGCTTTCTTCTGAAGGTGCTTCTCCTTCAGAAGGTCGTGAGCTTTCAGCTCCAGGCTCGCTCGCTCACCACCTGGTATTAACCTCTTGGTTCTGAAGAGCTGCCGATTGATACTCCGCGAATCCTTTTGTGCAAAGCAGACGGTGGAGAGGACAGGACGTGTGCAGGGATCATTTGGATGCGGATGACCGCTCTCATCAATGAAGACTAGGTAGTGTTGACATTCGAGCGGCTCCCAGTCAAATGTCATTGCTATGAAAATAGACAGCAGACAGCCACACCCGTCATTCCCGCGAAGGCGGGAACCCATCCACGGCAGGTGGCTTGGAGCCTGCCCTGTGCCTGACACGGAGCCCAGCCGCCCTAGACTCCCGCCTTTGCGGGAGTGACGATGGGGTAGGCCGCGCCATTTTCATCCCCTTATGTGGCCTGCGCAAGGCCATAGTGATTCTGAACGTAGCGCAGCGGAGTGAAGAATCTAGGTGGTAGCCTTTGTGCAAGGTTCTTAGATTCCTCGCTGCGCTCGGAATGACACAAATGTCAACACTGCCTAATACCAAGTCACCGTGATGCCACCGTATATGTGCGGCCAGGGAGTGGGTTCCCGCCCCGTATCGAGTACGGGGCAGGCTCTTCGCGGGAATGACGGCTTTACGGCGCACTCAAAATGAATTGGTATAACATGGAGTCCAACCCTAATCTCGTCACCCTCAGTTGTCCAGGGCCTTTCCATTGTTGAGATAGGGTCGTACCTTGCCGTTCGGCCTGAGCTTGTCGAAGGCCCCAATTGTGGTTCGACAGGCTCACCACGAACGGACTTTGGAAAGGCCCTGCAGTTGTCAACTCACCCCTGCATCGGAGGGCACCCTTCCCTTCATCACCTGACGACCTCCTGTGGGTGCCGCCCAACGCCGCCATTCAGCGTCCCGTCGCATGGGTCCCGCACATATTCAATGGGACAATCGTTTGGTTCATCGTTTGCTTCGAGGAAGATGTTGCGAGGGCCTGCATTGGATCGGTGGTGATGGGGGTCTACTCTCGAACATGCGACGGAGGGTCTGACCGGAGCACCCCGTTGTCAATGGATGAGTTTGAGAAGCGCATCATTGACAAGATGTACAATGGCCCCCGGTCGTGCCTAGTGGCGCCAGTCTTTGGGCAGGGCCTTTCCATTGTTGAGATAGGGTCGTACCTTGCCGTTCGGCCTGAGCTTGTCGAAGGCCCCAATTGTGGTTCGACAGGCTCACCACGAACGGACTTTGGAAAGGCCCTTTGCATCGCAGGGGACTCTTCCCTTCATCACCTGACGACCTCCTGTGGGGTGCCGCCCAACGCCGCCATTCAGCGTCCGTCGCATGGGTCCCGCACATATTCAATGGGACAATCGCTTGGCTCATCGTCTGCTTCGAGGAAGATGTTGCGAGGGCCTGCATTGGATCGGTGGTGAGGGTGGGGCTACCCTTGAACATGCGACGGAGGGTCTGACCGGAGCACCCCGTTGTCAATGGATGAGTTTGAGAAGCGCATCATTGACAAGATGTACAATGGCCCCGGTCGTGCCTGGTGGCGCCAGTCTTTGGGGGGCGGCGAAGTTCACACCAATGGGAGAGAGGATAATGGCGGATTGTGGGTATTGGCTTTTCAAGTCGGAGCCGTCGGCGTACTCGTTCTCGGACCTCATGGGGGAGGAGGACCAGACGGCTGAGTGGGACGGTGTGCGCAACTACCAGGCGAGGAACTTCCTGAGGGACCAGGTGAAGGTCGGCGACCGCGTGCTCTTCTACCACTCCAATGCAAAGCCGATTGCGGTCGTCGGCACGGCTACCGTGGTCCGGGATGGATACCCCGACTTCACGGCGTGGGACCCTGACTCGGAGCACCCAGACCCGAAGAGCACGCCGGACAAGCCGATCTGGTACATGGTGGACATCAGGGGCGACGAGGAACTGCCGAACCCTGTGACGCTGAAGCGGCTCAGGGCGGAGCCCGGACTGGCAGAGTGCTCGCTCTTCAAGCGGCCACGCATCTCGATTCACCCGCTCACGAGGGTGGAGTGGGACATCATCCTCGGCATGGCCCAGAAAGGCTGAGGATTGAGCCTGCGTGATGCGCTCTCTGGGGCCACCCTCGTTGCGAGTCTACTCATAGCCCTGGCGGCGTGCTCGTCCGAGGTCGAGCAGACCCGTGCCTGCACGGAGGACGGACGCACCCTCGACGTGGGCTTCTACGCCTTCTTCGCCCCCGTCAGCTACAGCGCCGACGAGGACCCCGATGCACCCGGGTTCGGCACGCACCTGGGCTTCGAGGCCGATCTGCTGACCGCCCTCGAAGCGATGGATGGCGCTGGGCTGTCTTTCTCCCGCAAGCCCATCGCCCCCTGGGACGACATCTGGCTCCGGTCCGCCGGCTCCGAATACGACATCGTGGGGGGCGGCATAACCATACTCGACTCACGGACCCGTAACTCGGCCGGAGAGAAGGTCGTCGCCTTTACGTCAGGCCATATAGCCTTCCGGCAATCCCTCTTGGTGCGCGCCGAGGATTCGGAGCGCCTCGCCGGCCATGACATGCTGACGAGCGACGTGCGCGTCGGCGTCCTTGCCGGAACGACGGGAGAGGCGCGCCTGCTGGTGCTGACGGGCCTAGCGGACGCCAAGGGCGTGCTGGCCGCCGGAACCCGAGTCGAGACGCCGCGAGGCGAAGTGACCGCCGACGGCAGCCCAGACTACACTATCACCGCGGCCGGCGAGTCCTCTATCCTCCATGGGAGGCGCCGCCTGTACCCGCTCTCGGAGGAGCTCCCCCAGGTGATCTATCTTGGGGAAGAGCTAGGCGAAACGGATCTCCTCGATTCGCTGGCGGACGGAAGCATAGATGCCGTGGCCAGGGGAGAGGTCGGCAACAGCGACGCCGCCCGGGAGTCCGGCGCAGCCTTCGTGGTATCCGCCCTGGACTCGGAGGCGGAGTACGGCGGCTTCACCCTTGCCGTGGAGGATGCGGACCTGCTCTCCTGTATCGACAAGAAGATCGATTACCTGACGGACGACAGGCGCATCGGCTATGCCGAGTGGAGTGAGGACCCCGCAGTCTTCATGCGTCGCTCGGAGGCATGGCCCGTCGGTGAGTAGGCATGGCGCCGCCCTCTGACGAGATGCAGGCTGGGGCAACCAGGCAGACCTGGCCGGTCAGAGGGTGAGTACCGGCTCGAGCTCCCGGAGCCTCCTGCGCCGCTCTTCGAAGTCCGGCATGACGAGGGACACCTGTTTCCAGAACGCTTCGGAGTGGTTGGCGACAAGCAGGTGGCAGAGCTCGTGGACGGTCACGTAGTCGATCAGCGCCTGAGGAGCCATGGCCAGGCGTAAATTGAAGCGCAGGCTTCCCTTGGATGAGCAGCTTCCCCACCGCGTCTTCTGGTCGCCGATAGAGATGCGCGTCGGCGAGCCCCCCACCTTGGGCTGCCAGCGCTCCACGGATTCCCACAGCAGCTCGGCGGCCCGCTGCTTGTACCAGATCACGAGCGCCTGCCTGATGGCATAGGCACGATTCTCTTCAGGAACCCAAGCCGGGCACTCTACCCTGAGGCTGTCGGCTTCGAGGCTCACGGACGGGGCTTGGTCGGTCGAGAGCTTCACCAGCAGTGGAATCTCGCGTCCGAGGTAGTACAGCTTATCGCCCGTTGCGAATTGTCTGGGCTGCGGCTTGGGGCGCTCCTCGGCGAGCTTGCGGAGGATCCAGTCGGCCCGCTTCCTGACGATGGCCTCGATCTCGGCGTTGGGTGTTCGCAGGGGCGCGGACACCCGGATCCCCTCGTCGGGGTCGATTGTGATCGTGATCGTCCTTTTCCGGCGGGCACTCCGCACCACCGCATAGTGGATCGTGGAGCCAGCGTGAATGATCGAGCGGGGATGCGTCATACCGGTCTTACTTTACAGCTGTGGCCTGTAGGCCCGCCGACTGGGTTCGGGAAATCCGTATGAACTCGACCGAGTCTCGGCCTTGGGCATACGAACGCAGTGGAGCCGCTGGTACTCTTGAGTAGCGCTCGTATAGTTTGCTGAAGGGGCTGAGGAATTTGGCTGCTAGGCGGCTGCTGCCATCAGGCTCGCCTTGGACCGGCTTGCGACCTGGGCGAAGGCCTCAGGGTCGTTGAGGGCGAGGTCGGCGAGCACCTTCCGGTTGACCTCGACCCCGCCGAGCCTCAGCCCGTGCATGAGCTGGCTGTAGGAGATGCCGTTGATGCGGGCGGCTGCGTTGATCCTGATGGTCCAGAGCCGCCGCATGTCGCCCTTCTTCTTCCTGCGATGGGCGTAGGAGTATTTGAGGGCGTGGATGAGGGACTCTCTAGCGCGGCTGTACAGCGTATGGCGGACGCCCTGGTGTCCGCGCGTCTGCTTCAGCACCTTCTTGTGGCGACGGCGTCGTGTAGTACCGCTCTTGATCCTGGTCACGGGTGTCTCCTGGTCCTGGTGTGGGGTGGCGTTGTTATCGGGGGAGGTATGGGCTTAGTTGGGCAGTCCATAGGGGAGGAGGCGCCGTACGCGCCTTTCGTCGCCGGGGGCTACCTCCAGCTTCTGCGAATAGAGACGCCTGACGTTGGCTGGCTTCTTCCGGCGGAGGTGGCTTCGATGCCCCTTCATGCGGCGCAGCTTTCCCGTCCCTGTTATGCGGAATCGACGGGCAGATCCCTTGTGTGTCTTAAGCTTGGGCACTTGCTGGCTCCGGTGTCTTCGTCTGTTTGGGTTGGGGCTTCTTCTTTGCCGGGCTCACTATCATCGACAGGAAGCGTCCCTCGAATCCCGGCATCTTTTCTACTTTAGCATCTTCCTTGAGGTCTTCTGCAACCTTTCGCAGGACCTGCATTCCGATTTCGGGGTGGGTGATTTCCCTTCCCCTGAACATCACGGAGACCTTCACCTTGGAGCCTTCTCCGAGCAGCCGCCTCACAACCCGCGTTTTGGCCTCCCTGTCGTGGTCGCCGATGCGAGTCTTGAACCTCACTTCCTTCAACTCGTTGCTCGCGCCCTTGGACTTGTTGTCCCTGCGCGCTTCCCGCTCCCGCCTGGTCACCTCGTACCGGAACTTGCCGTAGTCCATGATCCGGCACACGGGCGGCCTGGCGGAGGGAGCGACCTCCACGAGGTCGAGGCTGCGCTCCTCGGCGAGCCGGAGCGCCTCGCGCGTGGGCAGCACTCCCAACTGGGCTCCTTTCTCGTCGATGAGAAGCACCTCGGCTATCCGGATTCTCTCGTTGGTGCGATACTCCTTGGCTATGCGGCTACCCTCATCCTGGTGGAACTCGACCCTGTGTCGGTGAATGCATGTGAATATAGCATAAGCCGGGCTTCCGTAACAATAGCGGCGGAAGCCCATATTTTCCCGGTCACTGCCTTGATTCGACGTCCTCGGCAAGCCTGGAGACGATATCCTCTGTGGTCATCCCTCTCAGGTTCTCCCCCGACCGCAGGCGAACGGATGCCCCGCCCGATTCCACCTCGCGGTCACCTACCACGAGCATGTAGGGCGCCTTCTGCACCTGGGCGTTGCGGATCTTCGCGTTCATGCGGTCGTTCCCGTCGTCGACCGCGGCTCTCACATTCGACTGCTCGAGCTGCTTCCTGAGCTCGTGGGCGTACTCGTTGTGGCGGTCGGCTATCGGAATCACGATGGCCTGGACCGGCGCGAGCCACACAGGGAAAGCCCCGGCGTAGTGCTCTATCAGGACGCCCATGAACCGCTCCATAGTCCCGAGCAGCGCACGATGGACCATGTAAGGCCTGTGCTCCCTTCCGTCGTCCCCGATGTAAGTCAGGCCGAACCGTTCGGGCAGGTTGAAGTCGAACTGAACGGTCGTGATCTGCCACTGGCGGCCGATGGCGTCGCGGATGTGAATGTCGATCTTTGGGCCGTAGAATGCGCCGCCGCCCTCGTCGACCTGGTAATCGATGCCCCTGTCGACGAGGGTCGACCGCAGCGATTCCGTGGCCAGCTCCCACTGCTCGGCTTCCCCAACGGCCTTCTCGGGCCTTGTCGACAGCATGACGTCGTACTCGGTGAAGCCGAAGCTGCCGAGGAGGAAGAACGTCAGGTCGAGTACGCCGTTGACCTCGTCCACGACCTGGTCGGGTCTGCAGAATATGTGGGCGTCGTCCTGGGTCATGCCACGAACGCGCAGCAGCCCTTGGACTACTCCGCCCCGCTCGTACCGGTATACCGTGCCCAGCTCGCCGATGCGCATGGGCAGGTCCCGGTAGCTCCGAATGTCGTTCTGGAAGTACATTATGTGGAAGGGGCAGTTCATCGGCTTTAGGTAGTATTCATGGCCGTCCATCTCGACGGCGGCGTACATGTTTTCCTTGAAGAACTCGAGGTGCCCGCTCGTCTCCCACAGGGTCGAGCGCCCGATGTGTGGCGTGTAGACGAGGTCGTAGCCGGATGCGTAGTGCTCGCGCTTCCAGAAGTCCTCGATCAGGCCGCGCACGCGCGCCCCCTTGGGGTGCCAGATGATGAGGCCAGGCCCCGTCTCGTCGTGGATGGAGAAGAGGTCCAGGTCCCTGCCCAGCGTGCGGTGGTCGCGCCGCCTGGCCTCCTCCAGCCTGTGCAGGTGCTCGTCGAGCGCCTCCTGCGACTCGAAGGCCGTCCCGTAGATGCGCTGCAGGGACTCGCGGTTCTCGTCGCCCCTCCAGTAGGAGCCCGCCACGCTCAGGAGCCTGAAGGCAGGGATCCTGCCAGTCGAGTCGACGTGGGGCCCCGCGCAGAGGTCCTCGAAGGCGCCGTGCTTGTAGGTGGTGATCGGCTCGCCTTCCGGGATCTCGTGGATTATCTCCAGCTTCAGCGGCTCGTCGGAGTTCATGTCGAGCGCGCGGTCCTTGGGGTACTCGTGCAGCTCGAACGGGTGGTCCTCGGCGATCGTCTCGCGCATCGCCTCCTCGATGGCGCCGAGATCGTCGTTCGTGAAAGGCTCGCTCGACAGGAAGTCGTAGTAGAAGCCGTCCTCCGTCGGGGGGCCGATTGCCAGCCGGGTCCCGGGAAACATCCGTGTCACCACGTCCGCCATGACGTGGGCCGTCGAGTGCCTGATGCGTTGTCTCAACTCTGCCAGGTCTTGTTCGATGACCATTCCGATACCTCTCTGTGGGGATTGATGGCGGCCCTACGCAAGGAAGCCCCCCGCACGCGGCGCCGCGTGAAGCGCGGGAGGCTTCGTAGTCAGGCGATTATTGGGTGATAGTGGGCCTATCCGGTCCCCAAGCGTATCTTCCTAATCGTTGGTGTGTGGACAATCTTACCCAGCCCTATGGAAGCCGGTCAAGGTTTCCTGCGACCCTCTAGAAGTGGAAGGCGCACCAAGGCTTGAGATCCGCGGCGAACATCGCGTCTGCCCTCGCCAGCGAACCCCCGGCGAGCTCTTCTACCCTGCCTGCCCGGCTCAGGAGGGTGAAGGGCACGGTGCCCAGGTACGCGGATGCCAGGTCTCCCGCCGTCAGTGCGAGGCCGGGGCTCTTCGAAGTCCGTGAGCAGTTCGCGCCGCCGGGCCCGGCTTCCAGCTCGTAGCGCCCCTCGTTCCACGGGCAGAACGGGTCCGCTACTTCAATTACGAGGGACCCGGGCGCGCTGTAGGTCCGGGCGGCGAGGGCGGCTGCCACGTCGACCAGGCGTATCCACAGCCCGTCGTGGGTCTTGCGTGAGAGGCGTCTGGGGTCGGCGAGCATCCATGGCAGCGGGTCGTCGACGGGCTGGCATCCGGCCGTCACCTTCCAGGTGAGGTCGATGTCGAAACAGAAGCGCCAGAGGGCCGCGTGGGCGGACGGAGTAGCCCAGATGAGACCTCCATAGTCGACCTCTACCGCGCCGTCCTTGATAGTGTACCTTGCGTATCCATCCGTTCGGCCATTCTCTTCGTAGCGGACGTGGAAGTATTTGGCGCGGTCCATCTGTCCTTCTCTTCCGCCCGCTATCCTGTGCCACCTATGCTGGGTGGGAGGTATGGAGCCCGGCCGGTCCTTCAAGGCCCTTGCCAGGATGGGAGGACATAGATCGGGGACGGCGTCCGGCTCTACGAAGGAAAGCTGTCCCCTGTGTTCGAATGGCTGGGCGTACGCGGAGTGGCGGGTGTCGATGGACCAGCTCTCCTCGAACGCGCCGATGCCGTAGCCGTAGCGTCCGTAGATAATGCTCTCGGTCGCGTAGAGGGCGGCGAAGGGCTCGCCACGCTCGCGGAAGTCCTCCATCTGGCGGGCCATCATCATCCGCATGATGCCGCGTCGCCGGTGTGTGGGAAGCACGGCCACGTCGTCGATGCCGGCAGTCGCCGCGTCGCCGCCGGGTATGTTCATGCGGCACTCGAAGGCGTGGGCGGTCCCCACGATCTTGCCGCCGTCGAATACGGCCAGCGATCGGTCCTGGTCCGACTTGGGCGGCTCGGCGGTAGCCTCGTCCCAGTGCCACGCGAATCCCCGCGCGGCGGCCATCATGAACTCCGCGTATTCGTCGGGTGCAATTACACGCATCTCTAGGTTCAAGGGATGGTCTGCTCCTGTTCGGTGTGACCGGTCCCGGCCCCAGACGACCTGGGATGTCCTGTCAGCCGCACGACAGTATAGCCGAATCCAAGCCACTGAACGGCGGGCGGCCCGCGAGCAAGCACTCATGGGAAGTGAAATGAATGAGGCCTGCTCGGAGAGATACTCCAAGCAGGCTATGTGGCTGCGTAGTCTGAGGAGCCGGAGAGGAGGTAGGTTTGCGCTCAGACGGTCCTGATTACGCCGACTACCCGGCCGCGGACGGACACGTTCTCCGCGGGAACCTGTATCGGCTGCATGGTCGAGTTGGCGGGATGGAGGGTGACAATGCCGTTGGACATCTGGAAGTGCTTCAGCGTCACCTCTTCCCTGTCCTCCAGGTAAGCGGCCACCATGTCACCGTCGTTCACGTTGTCTGCCGGCTCCATGATCACAAGGTCGCCGTCGGCCACGAGGGCGTCGATCATCGACTCGCCCTTGACCCGCAGTCCGAACACCTCGGTCTTGCCGTTGGTAATGAAGGCAGGGACCTCGACTGTGTCCAGCGCCTCCTGCTGCCAGGCGGAGGATGGGGGTATGTGCAGGGGATCGCCCGCGGCGATGCTGCTCAGGATGGGCACGGGGATCAGGTTGTCGCGAGTGGGAGCGGACTCGCCGATGAGCTCGATGCTCCTCGACACCTCGGCGGTGCGCTTCAGGTGGCCTTCGCGCTGGAGGATCCGGAGGTTGTAGTCCACGACCGAGGTGGAGCTGACCTCGCATCCGTACTGGATGTCCCTCACCGTCGGCGGGTAGTGGTTCTCGTCAATGAATTCCGCGATGAACGCGAGCATGCGCTTCTGGCGCTCGGATAGCTTCTTAGACCTCGTTCGTGCCATGAACCGACTCCTCAGAGTGAAAGTACTTATGTGCGAAACAAATGTACCATCGACTTGCGCGGCCTGTCAAGAGGGTCTGATCTGTACCAGGGCCTTTCCATTGTTGAGATAGGGTCGTACCTTGCCGTTCGGCCTGAGCTTGTCGAAGGCCCCAATTGTGGTTCGACAGGCTCACCACGAACGGACTTTGGAAAGGCCCTGGGCTTCAGGAGGATATTTTCTGGACCCGGTGCGCGTCAGTCCTTCAGGAAGTCTCGGACGATCCGGCCCCAGTTCTCGGTCATGTCGGCCTCGACGTAATATGCGCCGAGGTACTCGACCGGCGTGAAGTCCGAGAGGTCGTAGATAGGCGAAGGGTCGAACTGGACGACGCCGTCGCCTGACCGGCACACGTGGACGACCCTGTCGGAGGCGACAGCCGCGCCGTCGATCAGCTGCATCACGTCGAGGCCGTTGCCGTCGGCGCGGGGGATCACCTTGAGGCGCCACGCGTGCCCGGCGTCGGGCATCTCGTCGGGCGCGGCCTCCCGGTGCATCGTCGAACGGATGCTCATGATCGACGCGCCGGCGACGTAGGTGTTCGTGTACATGACCCGCTCGGCGAAGCCGATCTCGAAGTCCGCCCAGACCTTCGGAGTGCCGTATATCTCGCGGCCCGCCGGGATGCTCGACTTGGAGTTGAGGAAGGCCACCGGCGCGAACCAGCCCTCCTCCCCCTCGTACCTGCACCTGACCGACAGGACGCTCTCGTCGAATGCTCCGTAGTTCGCCGACCAAGGGACCGTCAGCCCCGTCGCCATGCATATGGGATCGCCCGGAAGGTCGAAGCATTCGGGCAGGACCCGATCTATGGCCGACTCCGCTGCCCGGAAGTAGACGGTCTGCGACCTCATGTTCCGGTAGCGTGCGGGCGGCATGGGGAAGTAGGGCGAGAACGCCGGCATGGACTTGATGCTGTCTAGGGAGACTGTCATCGGGCCTCCCAGCAAGGGTGACTTTGAGGACTGCGGCTCTCCGGCGACTGCAAAGCTGACTTCCCGTATATGGAAGATACCAGCAGATCATAGACCAAACCCACATCCTTCTCAATCGAGGCGAACGAGCCCAGATCCCCCGTCTCCGTCATTCCTGCGCAGAGCCTGCCCCCGAGAAGTCGGGGCGGGAATCCATCCCCGGCGGGGTGCGCCTCCCCATGGACGCCGGAAGCTGTCTGCCAGGCCAGCCGTGTGAATTGGGCGGTGAATCTGCGCCCTTCGGCGGGCCGCCGTTCAGGGCCTTTCCAAAGTCCGTTCGTGGTGAGCCTGTCGAACCACAATTGGGCCTTCGACAAGCTCAGGCCGAACGGCAAGGTACGACCCTATCTCAACAATGGAAAGGCCCTGGCCGCCGTTTGACCTTGGTGATGTGCGAACGCTACACTTCGGCTGCCTGAATCTGGCCTGCCCGCCGAAGGGCGCCTGTGCGACCTAAGCCGGAAGTGGAACAGCAGCCAAATGCCCCCCGACTGTGGACGACCATCGTCGTCCTCCTGCTCCTTGGAATCCCTGGCGCCGTACTCCGCTTCTCTGATATCCACGTAGACCCGATCATAACGGCGGCAATCTACGGCCTGGGCATCGTAGCGGGGGCGTTCCTGCTGTCGTGGGCGGCCGAGGTCGCGGAGATGGACGTTTCCGCGTCGCTGGCAATCGCGGTCCTGGCCCTCATCGCCGTCC
The DNA here is from genome assembly GCA_965261325.1 of Dehalococcoidia bacterium. GTDB lineage: Bacteria > Chloroflexota > Dehalococcoidia > Lucifugimonadales > CAJWER01. The sequence continues at coordinate 1,385,509 of CBDHCU010000008.1, read as the reverse complement.
TCCCCGAGTACGCCATCGAGGCGGTTCTGGCGTGGGACGCCGGATCGTCGTTCGATACGGCGACGGGAGCGGTCACCAGCGAGACGTCACGGGTGGCCGCCAACGTCACCGGGTCGAATCGGCTGCTGATCGGGCTGGGGTGGTCCGCGGTCATCCTGATCTATTGGGTGAAGCGCAGGCGCGTGCTGAACATGCGCGGCGAAATGGGCCTGGAGATCACCATGCTCGCAATCGCCACTGCTGCGACGGCACTGATCTTCTTCGTGCAGCAGGTCCACATCCTGCTGGCGGTCGGGCTGATCGTCCTCTACGTCGCCTACCTCTGGGTCAGCTCCACCAGGGAGGCCGAGGCCGAGGAGCCCGACCTGATCGGCGCCGCGGCCCTGATCGGCTCGCTGCCTGTAAAGTGGCGCCGGTCAATGGTCGTATCCCTCTTCCTTTTCGCCGCGGGCGTCATCCTGATAGCGGCGGAGCCCTTTGTCGATAGCCTGGTGGCGACAGGACAGGATTTCGGCATCGACGAGTTCATCCTGATCCAGTGGGTCGCGCCCCTGGCCTCGGAGTCCCCGGAGATCATCGTAGCGGTGCTGTTCAGCCTGAGAGCGAATCCGGTCGCCGGGCTGACGGCGTTGATCTCGGCTGAGGTCAACCAGCTCACGCTGCTGGTCGGGAGCATGGCGGTGCTGTTCAGCGCGTCGGCGGGAGAGGTCCTCAGCTTCCCCCTCAACGACAGGCAGACCGTCGAGTTCCTGCTGACGACGGCGGTGTCTGCCGCGGGGCTGATGCTGGTCGCGAAGCGGGTGATCAGCTGGAATGCCGGCGTGCTCCTCCTCCTGCTGTTCGCGGCGCACCTGTTCTTCCCAGACCCGGAGGCCCGGATGCGTTTCTCGTTCCTCTACTTCGGAATCGCGCTCGGACTCGTAGCGATGGACTGGCGCAGGGTGAAGCTGCTTTTCCGCGAGGACCCGCACGACCTCGAATAGGGTCGGCGCCGGCCCGAATGGGGCGCCGACGCGGACCAACGACAGGGCTCCATCTGGGAACGCGGGGAGTGGAATGCGATACAATCAGCACGAGGAGCGAGCACGATGAGAGACACCGCGAACACCTCGAGCGATACACAGACCCTGGGCGGCTTCATGGAGTCGACGTGGGACTCCGAGTTGGCCGGGCTCGACTCCGTGGTTGCCGCAATTGCCGACGGCGCGAGGCAGGTGCAGGCGAAGGTCCAGGCGGCGGCCATACAGGGCGCACTGGGAGCGACCGGCGAGACCAACGTCCACGGCGAGATGGTCCAGCAGCTCGACAGCGCCGGCTCCGACATATTCGTCGAGTGTCTCAGGCAGAGCGGAAGCGTCGCGGTCGTGGGGAGCGAGGAGATCGAAGGCGTAGAGGTGATCGGCGGCGACGAGTCCCGCCGGTACGTGGTACAGATGGACCCGGTCGACGGCTCGTCCAACATCGACGTGGCGGTCACCATCGGCTCGATATTCGGCATATGGCGGCGAGGCGCCGACGAGGCGGTCACCGAATCCCTGCTACTCCGCCCCGGACGGGAGCAGGCCGCCGCCGCTTATGTCGTGTACGGCTCCAGCACTGTGATGGTCGTGGCCACACCCGGCGACGTGAACGGCTTCACGCTGGACGGGTCGGGCGAATATCTGCTGACCCACCCCGGCATCACGGTCCCTGACGAGTGCGAGTACTACAGCACGAACGAGGGCAACTTCGGGAAGCTCGACGGGCCCACGCAGGCGGCAGTGGAGCAGCTCCGCGGCAGCCACTCGCTGAGGTACGTCGGCTCCCTGGTGGCGGACTTCCACCGGAACCTGCTCAAGGGTGGCGTGTTCCTGTACCCGGGCGACGTCAAGAGCCCGGAGGGGAAACTGCGGCTGATGTACGAGGCCAACCCGCTCGGGTACGTGGCCGAGCAGGCCGGCGGCGCGGCCTACTCCGCCTCGGAGCGGATCCTGGACATCCAGCCCCAGGCGCGTCACCAGAGGACGCCCCTGATCCTGGGCAGCAGGCGCGAGGTGGAAGAGACCGTATCGATCATAAACGGCGGCTGAACGTAGGGCCGTCCGGCTAAGGAGGCGAGGTTGGACATTCAGAAGCTCAACGAGACGGCGCGCGCGATGGTTGCCCCGGGCAAGGGGATTCTGGCGGCGGACGAGAGCTCCGGCACCATCAAGAAGCGCTTCGACAGCATCGGCGTGGAGTCGACGGAGCAGAACCGGCGGGACTACCGCGAGATGCTCTTCAGGACCGCGGGCGCGAACGAGTACATCAGCGGGGTGATCCTCTACGACGAGACGCTGCGCCAGGAGGGGAGCGACGGCACCCCCCTGGTAGACGTGATCCGCGACCAGGGGATGATTCCGGGCATCAAGGTAGACAAGAGCGGCCACCCGCTGGCGGGCGCGCCGGGCGAGCAGGTCACCGAGGGGCTGGACGGCCTCCGCGAGAGGCTGGAGGAGTACGCGGAGCTTGGATCCCGGTTCACCAAGTGGCGCGGGATCTATGCCATCGGCGACGGGATGCCCAGCCGCTACTGCTCGGAGGTCAACGCCCACGCACTCGCCCGCTTCGCGGCTCTGAGCCAGGAGGCCGGCCTGGTGCCCATGGTGGAGCCCGAGGTGCTGATGGACGGGGACCACGACATCGACGCCTGCTTCGAGGCTACGGAGATGGCCCTGCGCGAGATGTACTACCAGCTTGGGACTCACCGGGTCGCGCTCGAGGGCACCGTCCTCAAGACGAACATGGTCCTCACGGGCAAGGACGCCGCCGAGAGGGCCGACGCCAGCGAGGTCGCCGAGAGGACGGTGGAGTGCCTCAAACGGACCGTCCCGGCGGCCGTCCCGGGCATCGCCTTCCTGTCCGGCGGCCAGGGCGACGAGGAGGCCACGGTGAACCTGGACGCCATCAACAGGCTAGCCAACGACGAGGGCGCGCCGTGGGAGCTGACGTTCTCCTACGGGCGCGGCCTGCAGGCCGCGCCCCTCAAGGCATGGGGCGGCGACAACGCGAACCTGGAGGCCGTCCAGCAGGCCTACTTCGAGCGGGCCTGCCAGACGGCGTACGCGCGCCAGGGAGCCTACGACCCGGACTGACGCCGTAGGGAGTGGTTAGGCCACACTGCCGGTGCCAGGTGTGGAGAAGTCCGAGCGAAACGTCCGGCGTCAGACCAGAATCGGAGGCAGCTGATGGCTCTTAAGACTGAAATAGAAGCGCGTCGGGCGGAGATACATAGCGACGGCTATCCTATGTCGATTGGCGAGCTCATCAATCTGTATCAGGATGGCGAGCTAGACGTTCACCCTGAGTTCCAGCGCCTCTTTAGATGGTCAATCGGACAGAAGTCGCGTCTGATCGAATCGATCCTTCTGGGCATCCCAATCCCGTCGATTTTCGTGTCGCAAAGAGAAGATGGTGTCTGGGACGTCATCGACGGTCTTCAGAGGCTCGCGACGATCTTCCAGCTGGTTGGGATACTGAAAGACGAAGAGGGACGGTCGGTGGAGCCGCTGATACTCTCGAGGACCAAGTATCTGCCCTCACTGGAAGGATTGACGTGGAATGGCGATGATGGTGTCTCGATAGGGTCCGAGAATCAGCGCATAATAAAGCGTTCCAAAATCGACATAAAGATCATTCTGCGTGAAAGTAGCGACTCCAGCAAGTACGAATTGTTCCAGCGGCTAACACTGGGGGGGCTCCGTTATCAGACCAAGAACTACGAAATGTAATACTCATGACAGTCAACAAAGAGGCGTACGAGTGGTTTACCGACCTCTCCCGCGACCATGACTTCAAGGAGTGTACAGAGCTCTCCACCAGGCAGTACGACAGGCAGTACGATGTCGAGCTCGTTATTCGATTCGTTACGCTCGGGAAACTCAGCCGGTCGAGGCTGAGATCCATCGGTGACATAAGCGAGTTCTTGACTGACAAGTCAGTTGAGATAGCTGATCCTACAGTGTTCAAGAAAAGTTGGACGAAGGAAGAGAAAGCGTTCCGATTTACATTCTCTAGGCTAGTGGAAGAGCTCGGGAAGCATAGCTTTCGCAGATTCGACGCAGAAAACGAGACCCATAGCGGCCGCTTCTTGATATCCGGCTTTGAGGCAATTGCAATAGGACTCGGCTACAATTATGAGAAGTTCGCCAAGGGCGGTAGAGTTCCAGATCTAACGGATTCTGCGAGAAGCATTTGGCAGAATGCACAATTCAAGAGAGACAGTGGATCAGGTGTCACGGCTTCGACTCGCATCGCCTCGATTATCCCACTAGGGCGAAGACTGTTCGGACCATGAACATACGCACACAGGAAGAGTTGGGCGAGTTCCTCGATAGAGAATTGGCATGGCGGAAGAAAGAACTTAGTCTAGTCAAGCTATCGCTCGACAGTTCAAGGGCCGAGCAAATCCCTAGCTCCGTTCGCGCCGGGATATGTATGCTCTATGCTCACTGGGAAGGCTTCATTAAGGCTGCAGCGACGGGATACATTTGCTACGTAGCTGCGCGTAGGCTTAGGTACAGCGAACTTTCCCCGGGACTAATTGCCCTCGGTCTGCGTTCTAGGTTGTCGGAGGCGGGGCAATCGAAGAGGTCGACCGTTCACGTTGATCTCGTATCTTTGCTCCTGTCCGATTTGGAAGACAGATTTGCCGTAGATTGTGTACGGGCGATTGACACGCGGTCAAACCTTGGCAGCGATGTCATGGAGGACATCCTTTGTACGCTTGGAATAGACGACAGGCCTTACCTCACCAAGAGACAACTGATCGACGAGAGGCTCCTGCACAATCGAAATAACATTGCCCATGGCAAGTTCCTCACGGTCGATGATGGAGACTATAGAGAGCTACATTCCCAGGTAATTGGCCTTATCGACAAATTCAAGGACGATGTCGAGGGGGCGGCGGGAAAGAGGCTGTATCGGCGTTAGAAGGAATCGGTGACCCATGCTTGACAGCAGCAAGAGCGAGTGGGAGGAGCGCACCCTCGGCCCCGTGAAGGCGCGGTTTGGCGAGAGGCGGGAGCGCTTCGAATCGGACTCCGGGCTAGAGATCGACACCGTATATACGTCCGAGGACCTGGGAGAGGCGGGCTCAGACGACAGGCTGGGCCTTCCCGGCGAGTACCCGTTCACCCGCGGCGTGCAGCCGAACACCTACCGGGGACGGCTGTGGACGATGCGGCAATACGCCGGGCTCACGTCGCCCGCGGAGTCCAACCGGCGCTACCGGTACCTGCTGGAGCAGGGGCAGACGGGCCTGAGCGTGGCCTTCGACCTGCCGACGCAGATGGGGTACGACTCGGACCACCCCCTTGCGGTCGGCGAGGTGGGCAGGGCGGGCGTACCCATCAGCAGCCTCGCCGACATGGAGCGCCTCTTCGACGGCATCCCACTCGACGGCGTCAGCACATCCATGACGATCAACGCCACGGCGTCGATACTCTTGGCGCTGTACGTGGCGGCGGCGAAGAAGCAGGGTGTGGAGCCCGCGAGCCTCGAGGGCACGCTCCAGAACGACATACTGAAGGAGTACATCGCACGGGGCACGTACATCTACCCGCCCAAGCCTTCGATGCGGCTCGTGACCGACGTGTTCGGGTACTGCAACCGGGAGGCGCCGCGCTGGAACACCATCAGCATCAGCGGGTACCACATGCGCGAGGCGGGCGCGACGGCGGTGCAGGAGCTGGCCTTCACCTTCGCCAACGCCATCGCGTACGTGCAGGCGGCCGTCGACTCAGGCCTGGACGTGGACGACTTTGGGGGCAGGCTGTCCTTCTTCTTCGTGGCCCAGAGCAACCTGCTGGAGGAGGCGGCGAAGTTCCGAGCGGCCCGCAGGATGTGGGCGAAGATCATGCGCGAGCGTTTCGGAGCCGCGAAGCCCCGATCATGGATGCTGAGGTTCCACACCCAGACCGCCGGAGTGTCCCTCACGGCCCAGCAGCCCGAGAACAACGTCGTCAGGACGACCGTGCAGGCCCTGGCGGCCGTGTTGGGGGGCACCCAGTCGCTGCACGTCAACTCGAAGGACGAGGCGCTGGCCCTGCCGACGGAGGACGCGGTGCAGCTCTCGCTCAGGACGCAGCAGATACTTGCGCACGAGAGCGGTGTCACGGACACGGTGGACCCGCTGGCGGGATCATACTACGTCGAGAGCCTGACTGACCGGCTCGAAGAGCAGGCCACCGACTACATCGCCGAGATCGACCGGATGGGCGGCGCGGTGACGGCCCTGGAGAGCGGCTACCAGATGCGCGAGATCCACGAGAGCGCATACAGGTTCCAGCGGCGCGTCGAGGACAGGGACAGGATCGTCGTCGGCGTGAACGAGTACCGCACCGACGAGCCGCCCATCGAGAAGCTCCAGACCATCGACCCGGAGGAGACCAGGCGGCAGGTGGACGGCGTGGTTAGAGTGCGGCGCGAGAGGGACGGCGCATCGGCAAGCGCTGCCCTTGCCCGCCTGGACGACACCGCGAGGGGGAGCGAGAATACCGTGGAGGCCGTCATCGAGTGCGTGGAGGCATACGCCACGGTGGGTGAGATCGCCGACGTGTTTCGGGGGGTGTTCGGCGAGCAGCGGGAGCTGGGCGGCGTGTAGGCGGGGCGGTTGTCTGGATTGAAGATAGGAGACAGCTCATGATTGCGAAGATTCCTCTCACGCTCGCCCCCCACAGGGCCTTTCCAAAGTCCGTTCGTAGTGAGCCTGTCGAACCACAATTGGGGCCTTCGACAAGCTCAGGCCGAACGGCAAGGCACGACCCTATCTCAACAATGGAAAGGCCCTGCGCCCCCCAGCCGGGGGGGGGGGTATACGGTGACTTTCGTCTCTGGTTGCTGAGCTGGTAACGGAGGGGGACACATTCGAGCTGGCACTCGAGAACGCAAGAGGACGCTCTCGCTGCGGTGGTCGAGCCCTATGAGGACACCGGCCGTGAGCTGCCGCCCGTTCAGACTTGCGGGGATGGCAGGCCCTGACTCCACCCAGGGCAACCACGAGGGGTTTCAAACTGCGCCCCTACGGTCTGGATTGGTGGAGGTATCGGTCGTGGGTCAGCCGACTCTGAAGCGGTCGAGCAGGTCCATGTTGAGTTCGAAGCCGACGCCGGGGCGGTCGGGCACGGTTACATAACCATCGTCGTCGGGTTCCAGCTTTGGCTGGAACATCTCGGCCCGGAGGGGGTCGACCTCGGTGGGATAGTACTCGAGGAACTCGCCGTGGGCGACGCCGGCCGCGAGGGGGAGCTGGAGCTCCTGGCAGCCGTGGGGGGCTATCGTCACGCCGCTGCTCCGCGCCATGTCCGCGATCTCCAGGGCAGTGTCGTAGCCCGGGCAGATCGTCACGTCCACGTTCAGCACCGACGCGCCGTTGTGATCGAGGAGCGTGCGGAAGTGGGCGGTCGTGTAGCCGTTCTCGCCCGTGGCGACCTTGATGCTAGTGGCCTCGGCGAGCCGCCGGTGGCCGTCGTAGTCGTGAATGGGCATCGGCTCCTCGAACCAGTAGACGTCGTACTCCTCGAGGGCGCGGGCGAACGCCAGGGACGACTTCAGGTCGAGGGCGCAGTTGGCGTCGACCATCAGCACCACGTCGGGCCCCACGGCGTCGCGCGAGGCCTCGACGCGCTTCATGTCCAGGTCGAAGCCCGCGTCCGGCGCGCCTATCTTGATCTTGACCGCCGACGAGTGGAGCTCCTCCACGTTGTAGCGGAGCTCGTCCTGGAGCTCGCTCAGGCCCTTGCCCTCGGCGTAATACCCGCCGGCGATGTAGGTCCTGATACGTTTCTGCGCGCCGCCGAGAAGGCTGTGGACGGACCGGCCCTCGACCTTGCCCTTGATGTCCCAGCAGGCGATGTTGATGGCCGCCAGGACCTGGGTGTTAAGGCCGGCCGGCCCGAGGATCTTGATCTGCCTCTCGCCGAGGGCCTCCACGAGCCCCGCCGTGTCAAGCGGGTCGCGCCCGATCAGCAGGGGCCTGAAGTAGTCGACGTACCCGGGCATCAGGCCCAGGGGCCGCTCGGCAGCGGTGCCGCCGTTCCAGCCCACGCCGGTCACACCCTCGTCGGTGAATACGGTGACCTTGTGCAGGCGCCCGGGGCCGTAGAGGTGGTTGCCGTTCCAGATGGCCGGCCTGTCCCACTTGAAGACCTCGCTGGTGACGTGGGTAATCTTCACCCGATCACGCAGCCGACCGCTTGGCCCCCTGCTTCTTCGGGCGGCCCGGCTTCTGGCGGCCTCGGGGCACCTCGAAGTGTGCCCGCTCGCTCTGGATGTTGTACATGTGTCCGCACTGGAGGCACTGCAAGTAGTCGCCGTACATGTCACGGCCTCGCATCATGTCGCCCTTGCATCTTTCACACGCCTTGAATTGGATCATAACTACCTGCAACCTCCTTATAGCGGTAGGGGAGTGTTACGAACTTATAGCGGTAGGGGAGTGTTACGAATTCCTCCACCGATCGAAATTGTACCCCACACGACGAAATTCGTCAACCACCGGGGCACGCGGATTTTCACCACAGATGGCACGGAGAGCACAGAGGGGAGAGAGTGGGTTCCTGGGCCTAACTGTTCAGACTCGATGAGACACGGCAATCGCCCCTTCCTTGTTGTCATTCTGAGGAACGCAGCGGCGAAGAATCTACAGCCCTTGAACACAGGGCCGCCCCCTGGTGGCAGGGAGTAGATTCCCCACTCCGCTGGCGCTGCGTTCGGAATCACCATGGCCTTTCAGGCCACAAAGGGGATGAAGATGGGCGCGGGATTCTCCGTTGGCACATGATCTGTGGCAGCGACCGGGGATGGGTTCCCGCCCCCGACTTCTCGGGGGCAGGCTCTGCGCGGGAACGACGGTGTGGGGGTTCGCGGTCCATTTTCATAGCGATGACATTCGGCGAGGGCTTCTCATCTCATGGAGACTGAACAGTTACCCGGCCCAGGGCCTTTCCAAAGTCGTCACAATGCCATAAGAGGGGGATCTGGGAAATCCCTTCTCCCTTGATGGGAGAAGGTTAGGATGAGGGTGACTGACTTGTATCGGTCAACGCCCCCTCACCCTAACCCTCTCCCGCGAAGGGGAGAGGGAACTTTGGAAAGGCCCTATACCCGGCCCGCCCGCCTCGCGCCCCCCGCGCCGTCTGGGGTATCATGGACGTGGCGGGCAGGGGTGCATTTCGATTGGACGATGGGCGGGAGAGACTACTGATAGCTACGCATAGCCGGAGCAAGCTGCGCGAGCTGGCCTCGCTGCTCGACGGCGTGCCCTTCCGGTGCGTCTCGCTCGACGAGGCGGGCATTCGGGAAGAGGCGCCTGAGACCGGCTCGACGCTCGAGGAGAACGCGGCAATCAAGGCGTCCGGGTACGCGCGGCTCAGCGGGATGCTCACCCTCGCCGATGACACGGGGCTGGAGGTCGACGCCCTTGGGGGGGAGCCCGGCGTCAGGTCCGCGCGGTACGCTCCCGGCTCGTCCCAGGACCGGATCGACCTACTGCTGCGCAACCTGGAGAACGTCGACCCCGCGGACATGAGTGCCCGGTTCCGGTGCGTCGTCGCCATAGCGGCGCCCGGCGCGACTCCCGGCCTCTACGAGGGGGCGTGCGAGGGGCGGATCGTGCGGGAGGCGCGCGGCGGCGGCGGGTTTGGGTACGACCCGATATTCTTCGTGCCGGAGCTGGGCAGGACGATGGCGCAGCTGACGACGGAGGAGAAGAACAGGGTCAGCCACCGGGGGATCGCCGCCCGCAAGGCTGCTACGGCCCTGGCGTCGATGAACGTGGGGCGCAAGGCGTCATGATTGCAGATACGCTCGGCAGGCCCTTCCGCGACATTCGCATATCGGTCACCGACCGGTGCAACTTCCGCTGCCCCTACTGCATGCCGGCGGAGATATTCGGCGAGCGGTACGAATTCCTGCCCAAGGCCGAGCTGCTGACCTTCGAGGAGATGGAGCGGATCGCCCGCATCTTCGTGGGCCTCGGTGCGCAGAAGGTCCGCATAACTGGCGGTGAGCCGCTGGTCCGCAATCAGGTCGAGCGCCTGGTCGCCCTGCTCGCGGCCATCCCGGGCGTGGACGATCTGACGATGACGACCAACGGCTACCTGCTCCCCCAGAAGGCCGACGCGCTGAAGGAGGCCGGGCTGGGGCGCGTGACGGTTAGCCTGGACAGCCTGGACGACGAGGTCTTCCGCGTGATGAACGGACGCGGCTTTGGGACGGCCAAGGTGCTGCAGGGGATCGAGGCCGCCGAGAGCGCGGGGTTCAGCCCTATCAAGATCAACGCCGTCGTCCGGCGGGGGATGAACGACGACAGCATCGTCGAGCTGGCACGGTACGCCAGGGAGCGCGGCCACATCATGCGCTTCATCGAGTACATGGACGTGGGGACCCTGAACGGCTGGAAGATGGACGAGGTGATTCCGGCTGAGGAGATCGTTGCGGCGATCGACGCGGAGATGCCGCTCGAGCCGGTGGAGAGCGCCTACAGGGGCGAGGTGGCCGCGCGGTACCGGTACCGGGACGGCGGCGGCGAGATTGGCGTGATCGCCTCCGTCACGCAGCCTTTCTGCGGCGACTGCACGCGCATCAGGCTATCGCCCGAGGGCTCGATCTACACGTGCCTGTTCTCGGGCAAGGGCACAGACCTGCGCGGCCCGATGAGAGGCGGCGCGACGGACGAGGAGTTGGCGGGCATCGTCACCGGCGTGTGGCGCGTCCGCACCGACCGCTACTCGGAGATCAGGACGGCCATGACCAGTCCTCGCGAGAAGGTGGAGATGTACCACATCGGGGGGTAGACTCGTCCGTCATTCCAGCCGAGGCCGTTCACCCTCACCCCCGTATCGAGTACGGGGCAGGCTCTTCGGCAAGCCCTTCGACGGTGCTCAGGACAGGCTCAGGGCAGGCTCCCGGCCCTCTCCCGTCAAGGGAGAGGGGGGGAGCCCCCTTCCACGCACGCTATTCAGTTGTGTAGTCGGGTCGCGGTCACCAGGGGGGTGAGCGGCCGGGGTGCGTGGAGTCGATGGGCGCGCCATACGGGTCCGGCTCGTGCCAGTGCTGTTCGAGTTTTTCCCTGATTCTGCGCTCGGCGGGGGTGAGTTCAGCGGGTGCGGGTTTTTCGTCCTTTTCCTCCTCTATGCGCTCGGACCCCGGGGCCTTTCTGCGAATGGCGTCCCTGGCGGCCCCGTCGCGGCGACGTTGTGTTCGGGTGCGTCGAGCTTTGTCCTGGGGTCCTTCGGCGGGCTCAGGACGGGGATGGGTTCCCGCCCCGTATCGAGTACGGGGCAGGCTCTCCGCGGGACCCCCCGCCTTCGCGGGGGCAGGCTCCGGGGGAGTTGGGGTTGAGTTGGCCTCATGCCTTTTGGCGAGGTCAGGCCCTTCGACAGGCTCAGGGTGAGCGGGATGGGTTCCCGCCCCGTATCGGGTACGGGGCAGGCTCTTCGCGGGAATGACGGGTGTGTTGGGAGCGGGCTGTTCGTCGCGGACGATGTGTACGATGAGCTCCTTGGCGGCGGCGATCCTGTGGTGGGTCTTGAAGCCGTCGTTCCTGTCCTGCATGACGTCGTCGAGGAACTCGATGACTGTGCCGCCGTCGGCGGTCTGGGCTCGGATGAGCCTGGCCATTAGGAATTCATCTATCCCAGAGAGCACAGTGAGGAAGTCTCGCGTAAGGGTGGCCGGGGCGTTCAGGGTCACGGCCACCAGGCTCCTCTCCGCGGAGGAGCAGGGGTCGGCCGGGTCGGGGCGTCCATTGATGGAGTGGCCGCATGAGACGCCACGGTACTTTGCAAGGAATTTGGCGGCGGCCTTGGACTTGTGCTTTTCGAGCTGTTTGGCGGCGTCGATCCTGTGGCATAGCTCGGCACCTTCGATCCTGTCCTCCATGACGTCGAGGAAGAAGTCGATGATGCGCTTGCCGTCGTCGGTCTTCTCGCGGACGATGTCGGCGAGGGTGGGCGGCTTCCGCTCCGTTATTGTTTCTGCGGTCTGTGTGTTTGTATCGGACATACGTTCTATTATGTGGGAGGGATGGGGGTTTGTCAAGAGGGAATGTCTGAACTGTGATTTTGGGGATTAGGGTGATTGGAGTGATTTGGGAGAGAGGGAGGGATTGTCTGAGACCGCCATACCGGTGATCGAGACTCTTTGCTCTTGGATTCCTGTGACTGTGCCTTCGAGAATGTGAACGGGTCTCCGGTCTTCTTCCGGCAGGAGCTCTATCGAGATTTGCTCGCCGGGATGTAAACCGTGATTGGCATCCCAGAATTCCACCTCATAGGTCCATCCATCGTGTGGTAGGAAGAAGTCGTGCACGCTGACGATGCGCATCTGTTTTGTTTCGCCCTTCACCATGACAGTGACCTGCCTTGTCAAGCGATTGACGAGATAGTGCTTGGCATCTGCCGCAGATTCGGCAATATCGGTTTCCTGCACTAGGCCCCCTTCCATGGGTGTGATCCCCCATCCGCCGTCTGCGTACTTGTCTATGATACCCAGACATGTGCCGGCAGGCGTTTCGACCATGCCACGGGTCTTGTTCCTGCCAAGCCACTGGACTTTAGGAGTGACTCCAGAGTTTTGTAGCTGGGACCCCTTGGGCAGATATCCGAGTCTGCGGACGTAGTAACGGACTGCAGGGTCTTTCGACTGCCTAAGGTCGTTGTAGGCGTCGCTCAGGGTCTGACTGACGAACTCATCGCTCTCTTTGACATTGAACCCTTGCTCTACCGCCTCTTTGAGCGCGCCGCACCGGCTGGCATGCTCCTTGAAGAGCCAGTTCATGTACCAGTCGACCGAGGCCTTTTTGCCTGTGTCGTTGATTTCGTAAAAGGTAGGTCTTTGCGAGAACATCGCCTCCTCGACTTCGTGCTCGACGCGTTCAGATACCGTTTCGCGGACGCCCGAAGTGAACAGGCACCACAATGCGCGAAGGAGTTCTCTGTGTATTGGGGGCGATGTGTTGGGGATGGCGCTCTCCCCTTTCCTCGTTTCTTCTATCGTCCAATACCGGAACTCCTCGAATGCCTTTGCGGTGCCTACCTTGGCCAGATAGTCATCGAGTGACCGGAAGTGTCCAAGCCCCTTGGCCTTGACGTTGTATCCGAAGAAGCTAACGGCGTCTTCGAAAGCCTTGGCGAGGTAGTGTGCCGACTGTTGGTCGCATTTCCCTAGGTGTCGATAGAGCTTGTTGAGAGAGTGTATGTTTTCCGGACATTCGCCGGCTTCGGTGATGAGTGACTTGAGCCCTTTCTCTATGGAGAGGTGGGCATCGGCCATACGGTTTGTCAGCTGTACTACGTCAGGTATCAGGTCTCTACGGAATGGCGCGGGGTCGAGCGTCGCAATCACTTCCTTGATGGATGCCTGAATCTTGTATTTCTCCATTGTGTCCATGGTATTCACGCTCCTAGCAGCTTCCTCACGGCGTCCTCGACTGCCTGGCCTTCTGGCGATTGCCGCAGCCATTTGCGGAGCTCGCGGCGGGCTATGGTGACTGTTACGCGGTCGCGTTGCTGGCGGAGCTGGGCCAGCTGCCGGGCGGCACCCTCTGCCGCCGCCTCGCCGGCCTCGGATACCGTGACGTGCAGCGGGTCGTCAGGGTCGAACTCGGGGATGGGCAGCTTCCACAGGTGCTTGTGCAAGTGGCGTGCGCCGAACTGGCCCTTTGGCATCAGCGAGGCCACTGCCTGATACAGCGCTTCGCTATTGATAATTGCGAGAAGGTAGTGGGCTTCCTGGGTACTGTTGCAGGTAATCCAATACAGTGCGGTGTCGACTATTGCCTCGTTGTCACCTAGCAGCGTCGCTGTCGGTGTTCCGGAGGTGGTGTACACCACACGCACCGGCCTATCGCCGGGATTCCGTTGCCATTCCAGTTGCGACGACAACCCCCGCTGATAATCTAGCCGCCCCAATAGCTGCAACCTGTTGGCCGCAGCCTTGTTCTCCTCCCACAAGCGGCTGATGGTTTGCCAGCGATTCCGCATACGCTGTTCCAGGCTGCCCAGGTGGATTCCACCCATCCCCTCCTTATCGACGGGAATCTCATCGTCGCCGGTCTTCAGCGGCAAGAGTGCCTTGAGTGGGTCGAGTGTAGCGTAGGGGACGACGGTCTCGCCGAGGTGGACGTCGAAGAGGTGAGCTTTCTCGATTGTCTGGCCTGTGATGGCAGTCAGGTCCAAGCTGCGCCACGGCTCTTTGTCCTGGGAGCCCCGACGCGGGTTCACCGTCACGGTCTGGCCTGCCCGGATGACGGCGGGATTCTCGGTCTCCTCCACGAAGAACATGCAGCGTGGGACCACCGTCGCTCCCTGTTGGGCATGGTCCGCGTAGGGTGATTGACCGATCTCCGAGGTGTCGGTAATGCTGGCTTTCACCCGGCTCACGTTGGCCGCGCCCGCTTTGCCCAGCCAGCGCTCCACCTCGCCTGTCAGGGGCGCCGCCTTGCCGCCCTCACTGTTGCGCCGGGCGAAGACCACCGAGGCAGGAACTGGGAAGAAGGTGTTGGGCTCCAGCCCCTCCAGGTCCCAGGCCGTCTTGAATCCGAAGTCGACCGCGAGGACGCGGCCCTGCGTGCGGTTTCTTCCCCTGCCGCTGGCTTTCGCCTGCCAGGATCCAGTACGCCACTTCGCATACTGCCCCGCCTGGAGGGCGCTGTGGGGCATCACCATGCCGATTGCGCCGCCGGGTCTCAGGTAGAGGTCGACGCTGCGGGCGAAGAACAGTCCGGCAACGTCCTGGTGAGTAGCGTACCTGCCGCCCGTCCAGATGCCGTACAGGTCCTTGCTCTGCCTCTCCAACTCCGTGCGCAGCGTGCTGACGGTCTGGTTGTAGTTGATCCACGGCGGGTTGCCGACTATCACGTCCACCTTGGTGCGGGAGAGGGCGACGGGGCGGACGAGGTTTCGGGTGTAGTAGGCCCAGATGTGATTGCGGCCCTCGTCGTGGAGCAACTGCATGGCGGCGATGGTCTCTTCCAGTGTCCGCCGCTCGTCGGGATCGTCTATGCGGTTGTCATCGAGGGCCAGGCTGGGGTCGTCGCCGCTCTCGATGGCTTCGGCGACGTCGCCCATCAGGGCGTCGAAGGTCTCGGCGCGCTCCACGAGGCTGACGGGGAAGACGAGCTCGGTGTTCCGCTCGTCGTCCACCTGCAGCGTGACGTTGTGCTGGGCGAACATGTCGCCAGTGCGGAACCGGAGTTGGAGGGCGTCTCCCAGGTAGATGGGAACGGTGACGTTGGCGGCGAGGCCGTGGTCGACAGCGGCCTGTATGGCGGGCTGTGCGGCCAGGACCCAGGCGGCGCGGGCGAGGTGTACGGCCACCGGGTGGACGTCGATGCCCGCGACGGCAGTGCGAAGCCGGTCCAGCACCTCCTCGGGGTAGAGGGAGGCGTTGTTGGCGGCGTCTATGAAGTGGGTGACCGCCTCTGCGACGAAGGTCCCGGAGCCGCAGGCGGGGTCGAGGACGCGCTGCTCCAGCGGGTCGGTCACCACCTCCCGCACGATGGTCCGGGCCAGCCAGTCCGGGGTGTAGTACTCGCCAAGCTGGCGGCGCTCGTCGGGCGGGATGACGGTCTCGTAGAGGATGGCGGCGATGTCGTTGGGGGCCTGCCGCCAGTCGAACCTGGCGACGCGGCGGGCGAGGGTCCTGAGCATTGGCAGGCCGCCCACCTCGGTGGGCCAGGCGAAGAAGTCGGACTCCACGATGCCCTGCAGGCCGGTCTTGCTTCGGAACTCGCGGCCGTGGAGCAGGTCCTCCGCATGGGATTCCGCCAGCGCGTATATGTCGATGCCGAAGGAGGCCTGGACGACCATGCCGATGACGGCGGTCAGGTAGGTATGGCGGACGAACAGGTCGTCCATCGCTTCGGGGGTGCTGGCGATCTCGCCCAGGGCCGCGGTGAGCAGGTTCTCCCAGAGCTGCCGCTTGACCCTGATGGTGTTGTAGCTGGCGTACTCGTCGTACAGGGCCTTGAGGACGGCTATGTCGCGCTGGTAGGAGGGGCTATCGGGGCCGAAGTGCTCGGCGACGGAGTCACGGGTGGGCTGCTTGTCCTCCTCCGCGGAGAGGGCATGGTCGTTGAGCCACTCGTAGAGGGTGAACCAGCGGTCCGGGTCGCCCAGGGTGAAGGCGTAGGGCGGTGCGGCCCTGACGGGCCCGGCGTTGGGCCATCGCAGCAGCCAGTGCCTGCCGTCGGTCAGGATGCCCATGCGGACGCGGCCCTGCTTCTGGGACTGGGCCAGGTAGTCGTCGAGCTGCTCGACATAGTCGGGGTTGGGGACGAGGCCACCGGTGGAGCCAATCCTGCGCTTGGACTCGATGAAGGTGTCGAGGGCGGCCAGGTCCACGGCGCGTCGGGAGCCCTGCGCGGGCGGGTTCTCCTCGACGATCTCGTCGCTCCTGGCCAGGCGGGTGGCGATAAGAAAGTCGCGCACGGCGCTGGTGATGTTGGCCTCGGGCTCGCCAAGGTCGTGCCGCCGCAGCATCTCGGCGGCGGCCTCCTTGCACGCGGGGTCGTTGTAGTCCAGGTGCTCAGTCATTTGCTTCGTGGACTCTGGTCCAGGGGATGAGGCGTCCGGCCGACCTGTCCTGGGACTCTTCGCCGCCGTAAGCTACCACCACGCCGCACGGGATGGAAGAGCCGGCCAGATGGCGGCCAACGCGGGCCGCATCGTCGAAAAGGCTCGAGGACGGGGTCTGGGATGACTTGGCTTCGACCAGTGTGATCCGGGACGGATGCTCGATGACCAGGTCTGCCTCCGCGCCGTCCCGGGTCCGATAGAAGAAGAGTCCTCTCGTCTCGCCCAGGTTCGTGCGATGCTTGACGATCTCCGAGACCACCCATGTCTCGAAGATGGGACCGCGTAGGGGATGCGTCCGCAGCTGCTCCGGCGTGCGGATGCCGATGAGCCAGCAGACCAGGCCGGTGTCGTAGAAGTGCAGCTTCGGCATCCTGACCAGCCGCTTGCCCAGGTTCCTATGGAAGGGCGGCAGGCGGAAGAGGATGAAGCTGGCTTCCAGTATGCCGAGCCATGCCTTCGCGGTGGGCTGCGACACGCCGCAGTCGCTCGCCAGCGCCGAGTAGTTGATGAGCTGAGCCGTGCGGCCGGCGCACAGCTCCACGAAGCGCTGGAAGGTAGTGAGGTCGCCGACCTGGCTGACGGCCCTCACGTCGCGCTCGATGTAGGTGGCGACGTATGAGCGGAGCCACTCCGAAGGGTCCAGGGCCTCGTCGAATATGCGGGGGTAGCCGCCGGACAGGATGGACTCCTCCAGGGTCTTCGGGCACCGCTCGAACCGCACGACCTCGCGCCTGGTTAGGGGAAGGAGGTGGTGAACCGCGGTGCGACCTGCCAGGGACTGGCTCACCGACTCAGCCAGCCCGATGTTCTGCGAGCCCGTCAGGACCCACCGGCCCGGCTCCGGGGCCTCGTCTATGGTCCCCTGGAGGTAAGAGAGGAGCTCGGGGACCCGCTGCACCTCGTCGATGATTGCGCCGTCGGGGTACCGGGCCAGAAACGCGCGGGGGTCCTCGGAGGCGAAGGCCCTAACATCGGGAGCCTCGAGACTCACGTAGCTGTGCCGGGGGAAGACGGACCTGGACAGGGTGGTCTTGCCGCTTTGGCGCGGCCCCGTGAGGGTTATTGACGGCGACATTTGGGCCGCCGCAGTCAGCCTGGGGGTGAGGTCTCTGTGGACCGTCATGGGGGCGACTGTATCACCGTCGGGCGGCTAATTCAAGATTGGATTTTGAATTAGCCGCATATGGCTTGGTGGACTTGGTTGCTCATCCGACTCCAGGCTGGGGTTCCGGTTTGGGGGCCGGAACGACGAGGCTGGACTTATGGGCGCTCTACGACCACCTCTTGGCCGTGGAGGGAGTAGTCGGCCGTGATGGCGACATACAGGCTCGCATTGTCCGGGAGGCCGAATTCGCTTCCCTGCAGTACAGGTTCGATCCGCACGCGTCGCAGCAGGTGGTCCTCCTCGCCTATCCACAGGTATATCCTGTTGATGGGGAGGTCGGTCCCTACGCCCTCTATGACCACGCCCGCTTGGACCAGCAGCACGGGGACGCCGTCCAGGGTCTCGTTGGCTACCGTGGGATCCACGAGGTTCTCAGGGCCGATGATCGAGAAGTCGAAGAGTGTGGCGAAAATGACGGGCTCTCCGGCCGGGAGCTCGACCCACTGGCTCAACTGAGGGTCGAGCTCGTATTCCACGCCGTCGACCCTGCGGGACTCGAACGGTATGGTCGCCGAGAACCCCGAGTCGTTGATCTCGATGGTACCGGCCATCCGGTTGTCGCCGCCCAGCACGCCCTCGCCCTCGAAGCTCTGCCGCATGAGGCTGTTCTCGGCGTCGGGGCTATTCTTGATGTTAATTTCGCCGACGACATGTGCGAACCCGGCGGAGGTCATGGCCTCGGCGTACGCGATGAGCACGCTGTCGTCGGTGAGAGGCTCGCCGGCCGGCTGTGTCGGCTTCGACGACGGCTGGTTGGAAGGCAGGGATGGCGGCTGTAGGGACGGCTGGACCGGCGCGACTATCTGGACGTCCTTCCCGTAGTCGGACAGGCTCATGGCCAGCTTCATGCTGCCGATGTCGCCGAGATCCTGGATTAGCTGGCCCTCCGGTGCGGCGATCTTCCCTTCGGCCTCGATCCGGGCGATCAGGTTGTCGGGGACCCTGATCCAGAAGACGTAGCCCACCTCCGCGCCTTCGACGTCGTTCGCCTTCGCTTCGATTACGTAGTGCTCCACCCCGTCGATTGTCTCTCTCCTGGCAAGAGTTATGCTGCTGAGGTCCTCCGTATCCAGGGCGATGAATTCGGCGGGATTGGCCACGAGGGAGCTGGAGCTGTCGTCGACGGTCCATTCGCCGGTAGTTGGGTCCTTTATGTACATCTTCTCGCCCGTGTCGACGACCTCCGTCTCGAAGGACAGGAAGCCGAGATCCATGCTCATCTTGGCCTGGATCATGTCCGGGGTCTTCAGGTCGCCGGAGATCTCGATGGGAAGCTCGATTCCGGCGCCCTCGGCTTCGACCGTGAGCACGACCTTCATCTCGAAGTGGAAGGCTTCGAGGGCGGTCGTGGAGGTGACGGCGATCTCCAGCAGCTCCTTCGGGCCGTAGAGGTTGGTAGCTGCTGTCCCAGCGGGTGTGGCGGCCGGCGGGAGCGCCGCGGCTCGGGTGGGAGTCGGCGCCGGCGTCGCGGTCGGTTCGGGCGTCGGGCTGGTAACGGGAGTGGGCGTTGGGGGAACCGAAGTAGGAGGCGGCGAGGTCGGGACCACTGTTGGAGCGCTGGCGGCAGTCGGCTCGGGTGTGTCACCCCCGTCGCCGCAGGCGGCGATGATGATGACGGCGAGGAGCCCAGCCGCCAGCAGGGCCGCGCGTCCGCCGTAGGATCTGAGGGCATTGCCAGCGTCACGATACATGCTCACCACCTCCGCCCGGGGGATTCGTTCCAATTCCAGCCTAGCCCCGAATGGACAGTGGCGCAACGATAATCGACGTCACGGTTCTTCGAATTCAGGCAGTGACCGTCACGATGCGGGGGCGGCCAGCCAGATCGCGGCGATAGGAGACTTGCCCGCCTGGGAAGGCTGAGGTCGCCAGGGACATTGCGGCCCGGACCTGGCGTGGGTCGATCTCCACGAGCATCTCACCGCCCGGGTTCAGCGCCGCGGGGGCCTGCCGGAAGAGGCGGCGCACGACATCGAGCCCGTCGCGGCCCCCGTCGAGGGCTTCGATAGGCTCGTGGCCTATCTCGCGGCCCAGAGCTTCGATCTCGTCCGTCCTGACGTATGGGGGGTTCGACGCTATGACGTCGACCGGCCCGCCGAGAGGGTAGAGTAGGTCGCCATGCCCCAGCTCGACGCGGTCCCTGACGCCGTGCATGCGGCAGTTTTGCCTTGCGACCCGGAGCGCCGCTTCCGATGCGTCCGTGGCGTACACGCGGCAGGACGGGAGGTTGACGGCTGCGGCCACGGCGATTGCGCCGCTGCCCGTGCCCACGTCGGCTACGGTGAGGTCGGCACGGGCAGCGCCGACCTCCAGGATGCCGTCGACGAGGAGCTCCGTCTCCTGGCGCGGTATGAGGACCGCGGGCGTGACGAGGATGTCCAGTCCGTAGAACTCGCGCCGGCCGACGATGTAGGGGAGGGGCTCGCCCCGCTCGCGGCGCTCGACGAGGGAGTCTGAAAGCCTGAGAGCGGCATCGCCGGGGTGTTCCTCGAGCGCCGCGAAGAAGTCCGCCCGGTCGATGCCTAGGGCGCGGCGCAGTATCACCTCGGACTCGAGGGACGCATCCTCGATGCCCGCGCGCTCGAGGCGGGACCGGGCCTGCATCCAGGCCGATCGCAGCGTCATGGCGCCGGCGCTAGTATCGATTCAAGGTAGTTTTGGCGAACGTCCAGCCCCCCGCCCCTCTGGGTTCCCGCCCCGTATCGAGTACGGGGCAGGCTTTTCGCGGGAATGACGGCAATCCGAGGGTTCTGTCATATTTAGATTGAAGCAGTACTAGGCTCCGGATGGGGGCGGAGGACCGATGTCGTCAGGCCACCGGGCGGGGATCACAGGTGGGCCCCGCTTAGCTTGCGGCTCTGCTCGTCGGCAATCAGCGCGTCGATGAAGTCGTCGATGTCGCCGTCGCACACGAGGTCGAGGTTGTGGCTGGTCAGCGAGATACGGTGGTCCGTGACCCTGTTCTGGGGGAAGTTGTATGTGCGGATCTTGGCCGACCTGTCTCCAGTGCCGACCTGAGAGCGGCGGGCGTCGGTGATTTCCATCTGCTGCTTTTCGATCTCCATAGCCAGGAGCCGGGACCTGAGCACCGACATCGCCTTCTGCTTATTCTTGAACTGGGAGCGCTCGTCCTGGCACACGGCAACGATACCGGTCGGCACATGGGTGATCCTGATGGCAGTGGCGACCTTCTGGACGTTCTGGCCGCCGTGGCCGCTGGAGTGGAAGATGTCGATCTGCAGGTCGTCCTGGTCGATCTCCACGTCGATCTCTTCGGCCTCCGGGAGCACCGCCACGGTCGCCGCCGACGTGTGGACGCGGCCGCTCGACTCGGTGACGGGGACGCGCTGCACCCGGTGAACGCCGCTCTCGCGCTTCAGGCGGCTGTAGGCGCCCTCGCCCTCTATCTTGAAGACGATCTCCTTGATGCTTCCAAGGCCCGACTCGTTGCTGTTGATGACGTCGATGCCCCATCCGCGGCGCTGGGCGTAGCGGTTGTACATACGGTACAGGTCAGCCGCGAAGAGGCCCGCCTCGTCGCCTCCGGTGCCGGCCCGCACCTCGACGATGACGTTCTTTTCGTCGTTGGGGTCGTTGGGTAGTAGCGCGACGCGCAACTCGTCCTCGATGGCGACCCTGGTCTCCCTGAGCTCGGCGACCTCCTCGCGGGCCAGGGCGGCCATGTCGCGGTCGGCCTCGTCGCGGGCCAGGGCCATCGTCTCGTCTATGGCTGCCGTAACCTCTCGGTACCTGGCCGCAAGGCCCGCTATGGATTTGAGGGAGGCGTGCTCCTTGGCGAGGGTCTGGACGCGGGCGTAGTCGGTGGATATCTCCGGGTCGGCCAGGAGCCCCTCGATCTCCTGGTACCGGTCCTCTATGGCGGTAAGTCTATCGATCATCCCTGCTCACTCCCTCGAGCGCAGCGAGCAGGTCTTCCCTGCTCAGCTCGCGCTGCTCGCTCAGGGCCAGGTCGCGGAGGGCGAGCCTTCCAGACTGGAGCTCGCGCTCACCGATGATGACCGCGTGGGTTGCCCTTATCGAGGAGGCGTAGCGCATCTGGGCCTTGAGGCTTCTGCCGGAGGGCGCGAGCACGGCCGGTAGACCCCGCGACCGAATCTCCGATCCGAGGCCGAACGCGGCCTCCTTTGCCTCCGCCCCCACGTGGGCCACGAGGACCTTCGTTCCCCCGGGGCCGGGCGCGGTCACCGCCTGGGCCTCTAGGTTCAGGATGATACGCTCGATGCCCGTGGCGAACCCGATGCCGGGCGTAGGGCTGCCACCGAGCTGCTCGATCAGGCCGTCGTATCTGCCCCCTGCCAGGATGGTGCCCTGACTTCCCCCGTTCTCGGGCACGATCTCGAACACGGTCCTGGTGTAGTAGTCGAGCCCCCGGACGAGGCGGCTGTCCAGCCTGTAGGGTATTCCCAGCCGGCCGAGCCAGCCCAGGAGGCCGCCCCAGTGGTCGGAGCAGTCGCTGCACAGGTAGTCGACGCTGCGGGGCGCGGATTCGATGCCGGGCTGGCACGACTCTTCCTTGCAGTCCAGCAGCCTGAGGGGATTCGTCTGGAGCCGCCGCCTGCAGTCCTCGTGCACCAGACCGCCCTGCTGCGACTCGAAGTAGGCACGGAGGGCGTCGATGTACCCAGGGCGGCAGGCGGGGTCGCCGATGCTGTTGAGCAGCAGCGTCAGGCCGGTCAGTCCGGCGCCCTTCAGGAGGGTCCAGCCGAGCTCGATGATCTCGGCGTCTACGGCTGGGTCGCCGTCGCCGATGGCCTCGGCCCCGAACTGGTGGAGCTGCCGGTATCTGCCGGCCTGTGGGCGGTCGTACCGGTACATGGGACAGATGTAGTAGAGCCTGACCGGCTGGGACCTGTTGTGCATCCCGTGCTCGAGGTAGGCGCGGCAGACCGGCGCCGTACCCTCGGGGCGCAGGGAGAGGAGATCGCCGCCCCGGTCCTCGAAGGTGTAGGTCTCCTTCTCGACGATGTCGGTGACCTCGCCGACGCCCCTGACGAACAGGCCCGCGTCCTCGAAGGTCGGAGTGTCGATCCTGTCGTACCCGAACGCCTCCGCGGCGCGCGATGCGGCGTCCTCTACGAAGCGCCAGTAGGTCTGGGCCTCCGGGAGCAGATCGCTCGTGCCGCGGGGGGCCTGGAATGTCCGGTTGCTCATTGTGCCGGGTGCTCCAGCGTACCTAGTCAAGGTAGTTAGGGTAGCACAAGAGAGCCCCTTCATTCCGGCGAAGGTCGGATTGAGAGGCCCAGCCGAGTCAGCAAGCGTTAAGGTATCGGAGGTGTTGAGGGCTTTTTCCGAATGGGAGCTGGAGGGACGACTGGCCTATTGGGAACCGTGGGCCTGATGTTCTTGGGCAGACGAAAGCCTCGGATAGCCAACTCTCTCTCCGCTTCAAGCCATTTGATGTTGTAGCTCTTCGGCTTGGGAGGATTAAGCATTCTCTTCACCTTCCATCGGAGCAACTACTATTTGCGTTCCTGACCCAACCCCAGGGGCAACCTCGCTTCGCTTCTTCGCGTGTTTGACCATCTCCCTTACCGAGTCTTTGTGCAAGGACAGCCTGTACGAAGCCTCTATGAGCGAATACAGCGCATGGGGAGCGCCGGACCCTATAGCACTATATCCTATTGGATTGTTACTGCTCAAAGTACCCGGGTTGACTATGGTATGGATAGTATACAGAGAGTCGCTGGGACCAGCAATTATGAATTGCACTCCAATATCACTCTGTGACATCGCTTGGTCGATCACTTGTACGACTTGTGGCAACAAGCTCTGGTGGTTGTTATAGTAACTGTCAAGGTCTAGACCCCGCGGCTCCAACTCCGTACGTACAATAGTCGTGAGCCGCACACTCTGGTAGGCAGACCTGACCAATTCGGCTATCCCCGATGCTGTGGCGATCCCTTGCTGTTGTGCCTGCTCTCGTGCGATGGTTAGGATATCGTTCCCTAACAGTACGTCTCCAGCGGATAGCGCGTAGATTGACACGGGCTCGTTCATAGGGATTACCTTGGTAGTCTCCTGATGTTCAAACTCGTAGCCTATTGGGAAGTGTGCAGTGACCATCCGGTCTGAAGCGAGCACTACGCCCTTGCCACTATCATAGAGAGCAGCTATACATACGGTCATGTCGCGGTATGCCTCCCATCTCGCAAACGCACATCCACTCAGTGTGTGACACTCGGGCAATAATGTACTAGGTATCACTCAGAGTCAAGCACCTGTCAAGTCGGATGCACCATATGATAGTACATATGTTCCTGTAAGCCAACTCGCTCTCTTATGGGCGTGTGCGAATTGCCATGCCGCAAGCGGGCTGGATATACTATACAGGCGTGAATCCGCCCATGCGTGCACAGAGGAGAGGGCCTTGGACCTGGTAGAAAACCTGATGGCGCGGGCCTCCGAGTACCTGCCTGAACAGCGCATCAGCGACGTACGGAGAGCGTACGCCTTCGCGGAAGCGTGCCATGCCGGCCAAGTGCGAAAGTCCGGCGACTCCTTCATCGAGCATCCCCTGCACACAGCCCTCTACCTGGCCGATCTGAAGCTCGACGCCGATGCCCTGTCCGCGGCCCTCCTTCACGATGTCATAGAGGACTGCGGCGTTCAGTACGAGGAGCTCGACAACAAGTTCGGCGGCGATGTCGCCAGGCTGGTGGACGGCGTGACCAAGCTCAACAATGCCGATCTGCTGTCCGAGACGCCGGAGGCCGAGCGGCCGCAGGGTTCAGCGGACAAGCAGGCCCGGGCCGCCACCGTGCGCAAGATGCTGATGGCCATGGCGGAGGACGTCAGGGTCGTCCTGATCAAGCTGGCCGACAGGCTTCACAACATGCGGACGCTCAAGGCGCTGGATAAGGACCGGCGGGAGACAATTGCCCAGGAGACCCTCGACATATACGCGCCCCTGGCCCACAGGCTGGGGATGTGGGAGATCAAATGGCTCCTCGAGGACCTCTCATTCCAGCACCTGGAGCCCGAGAGTTATACCCAGATTGCAGAGCTGGTCAACTCGAAACGCAAGGAGCGTGAGGAGTATATAGAGCGCGTCAAGTCCACTCTCGAGGCGGAGCTGCGGGAGAACGGCCTGCACGCGGAGGTCAAGGGGAGGCCCAAGCACTTCTACAGCATCGCCAACAAGATGGCCGTGTACAAGGCCCTGAACAAGACGGTCGACGAGATATACGACCTGTTTGCCCTTCGAATCCTCGTCGAGGACATCAAGGACTGCTACACGGCGTTGGGGGTAGTCCACGCGATGTGGCGCCCTCTTCCAGGCCAGTTCGACGACTACATAGCGAACCCCAAGGACAACCTATACCAGTCCCTGCACACCGCCGTGCTGTGCACGGATGCTTCGCCGGTAGAGATACAGATCCGCACGTATGAGATGCATCGGCTCGCAGAGTACGGGGTTGCGGCTCACTGGCTCTACAAGGAGGGCGAGCCAGCCGACGAGGGGTTCGAGAAGAAGATGACCTGGCTCAGGCAGCTCCTGGATTGGCAGCGCGACGTCAGCGGCGCCGAGGAGTTCGTCGAGTCATTCAAGACGGATGTGTTCCAGAACCAGGTATTCGTCTACACGCCCAAGGGAGACCTGAAGGAGCTGCCGACGGGCTCGACACCCCTCGACTTCGCCTACCGTGTACATACCGAAGTGGGCCACAGGTGCATAGGCGCAAAGGTGAACGGGAAGCTGGTCTCGCTAAATACCGAGCTCCAGAACGGCGACACCGTCGACATCATGACAAGCAGGACCGTCCGTGGGCCGAGCATGGACTGGCTCAACCCGAATCTCGGCTATATCAAGACGACGTCGGCCCGCGTGAAGGTGAGGCAGTGGTTCAATCGCCAGGCGCGGAGGGCCAGCATCCAGCGGGGGCGCGACCTGTTCGTCAAGCAGCTTCGGCGTCTGAACACGGACCTGGACGACCAGGAAGTCGCCCAGGCCATGGGCCTAGACTCCACGGACGACTTTTTCGCGGCCCTCGGGGGCGGCGTCATAACCATATCGGACGTCGTCAACAAGCTCTCGACCCAGGAGGTGACTCCGCAGCAGGACCACCTCGTCGCCTTGCCTGCCACCGGCCCCGCGTCGGGCATCCAGGTGCTCGGGGTGGGTGATCTTCTCACTCGTATGGCGCAGTGCTGCAGCCCGATACGCGGCGACAAGATTACGGGCTACATAACGCGGAACAGGGGAGTGACCGTACACCGCGAGACGTGCCCGAACATCGTGAACGAGAGCGAAAAGGAGCGGCTGGTAGAGGTGACCTGGGGCAAGACGCAGACGCTGTACCCCGTGCGAATCACCATCGAGGCCTGGGACAGGGTGGGTCTGCTGAGGGACGTGACCTCCCTGGTCTCAGAGGAGAGGGTGAACATAGCCGCCTGCGTATCCGATGAGTTCGACGACACCAGCGTCATATCGCTGACGGTGTACACTGATGGGATCAACCAGCTCAGCCGCCTGTTCTCCAAGCTGGAGGGGGTGGAGGGGGTGATACGCGTAGTTCGGGCCAAGTCGCTGTCTCCAGCGGCTGCATCCCGGTAGGCGTACGGTGTACACTATTAGGGAGCCATCAGGGAGGAACAGGGAAAGTTGCCAGCAGACCGTTCAGCAAGAGTATCCGAGAACAGGCGCAGGATGAAGGCGCCGCTGCGTTCGAAAGCAAAGACGCTCGTCACCAAGGCCAGGCGCCTCATCGCTGACGACGAGCTCGAGCCGGCGGGAGCCGTCGTGCATCAGGCCGTAGTGGCCCTCGACAAAGCTGCCAAGAAGGGCGCAGTCCATCCGAAGAACGCGGCCCGTCGCAAGTCGCGGCTCATGAGCGGGCTGCACAAGGCCGGAGTCTCCCAGCAGGGCTAGGGCTCGTCCGTCGAACGGAGGGCCTCTAAGCGTCGAACGCCGCGCCTAGCGGGATATCCGCCGGCGCCGCTGCATTGGCACGCGTTCAGTCCTCCGACTCGAGGGCGGTCTTTGCGGAGTTGAAGAACTGGTCCATCAACATGCGGGATGCGCTTCCGATGAGCCGCTGTCCCACCCGGGCTATGATTCCCGTGACCCTCGCTTCGCCCTCCACGTCGAGCCGCGTGCCGCCGTTCTCGGGCGTGAAGGTGATGAGCCCTGTGCCGGAGGCCGACGCGCCGGGGCGTTTCCCCTCGCCAGACATCCTGAATGAGCGCGACTCGTCGATGTCGTATATCCTCACCGTGCCCGTGTACGTGCCGGACACAGCGCCTATCCCTGCCTTGAGCTCTACCGCGTAGCTTCCATCGCCGGTCTGCTCCAACTGTCTGCACCCGGGGATGCAGCGGGCCAGCACCTCGGGGCTCATCAGCCCTTGCCATACCCGTCCGGGCTCGGCTTCGATATGGTATGTGCCCTCTATTTTCATGGCGGCCTCCTGGATTCGACGGGGACATCGTACTAGTTTCCCGGTCATGCTCATACCCAGATCCACCACCTAATTTGGACGGATGGCGTGACGGACTGCCTCTGAGGCTATGGCTGTGCACCTTGCAGGGGATGGGTTCCCGCCCCCGACTGCTCGGGGGCAGGCTCTTCGCGGGAATGACGGAGGTGGGGGATTTGGGTCATAGTGGAGCACTTGACCGGAGTTCGCGCTCACAGATATAGTGTGCCGCAAATCCACTGGACACTGTGCGGTGGTGAGATTCCGTAGCCTGGCTCGCTGCGGATTTCCGAATCTCACTCGGAGGAGCGCGAAAGGAGGCAAGTCCCGTGAATGTCCAAACGAAGATCAATATAAACGGGCAGGACTACGAGGCCGAAGTCGAAGCCCGTACGCTGCTGGTGCATTTCATCAGGGATGTAGTGGGCCTTAAGGGCACCAAGGTCGGATGCGACACGAGCCAGTGCGGTTCGTGCACCGTCCATATGGACGGTGTGGCGGTCAAGTCGTGCACGGTGCTGGCGGCCCAGGCAGACGGTTCGTGCGTGACGACCATCGAGGGTCTTGCGGATGACGGGAACCTGCACCCGCTCCAGGAGGCGTTCTGGGCCAAGCACGGCCTTCAGTGCGGCTTCTGCACGCCCGGCATGATCATGGCGTCGGCCAAGCTGCTCGAGTCCAACCCGAGCCCCACCGAGGAGGAGATCCGGTACGGCCTGGAGGGTAACTTCTGCAGGTGCACGGGGTACCAGAACATCGTGCTGGCGGTGGCTGAGGCCTCGAAGGCCGAGGAGGTGGCGCAGTGACAACCAGGATATTCAGTTCAGGGATACGCCGCCGGGAGGACCCGAGGCTCATCACGGGCCGGGCGACCTACACCGACGACGTGGTGCTGCCGGGCATGGTCCACGCGGCCATCCTGCGTAGCCCTCACGCACACGCGAAGATCACAAGCATTGACACCAGCGCGGCCGCCGCGATAGACGGCATCGTGGCCGTGTTCACGGGCGCGGATGTCAACGCCGCACTCGCCCCCGTTCCATGCGCGTGGCTGCTCCCAGACTCCGACCTCAAGGCGGTCGAGCATCTCCCTGTCGCAAACGACACTGTGAGGTACCAGGGGGATGCCGTGGCGGTGGTGGTTGCGGAGAACCGCTACGCAGCCGAAGACGCGCTGGAGCTCATCGACGTGGAGTACGATCCCTTACCGGCGGTCGTCGACCCCGAAAAGGCGATGGACGCGGACGCACCGCAGCTCCACGAGGACGCGCCCAACAACCAGGCGTTCAACTGGGTCATGACGGGCGGCGAGGACTCGGACGAGGCGTTCGCCAGCGCCGACGTGGTAGTCAAGGAGAGGATTCTCCACCAGCGCCTGATACCTAATGCCATGGAGCCGCGCTCCGCGGTAGCCCAGTGGACACAGGCTTCCGGGGAGTTGACGCTCTGGTCGACGACGCAGAACCCGCATATCGTCAGGTTCCTGACGTCCGTAGTCTCCGGCGTGCCGGAGCACAAGGTGCGGGTCATCGCCCCCGAGGTGGGCGGCGGCTTCGGCAGCAAGATCCCGTACTACGCGGACGAGGCCATAGCGATATTCTGCTCGATGCAGACGGGCCGGCCCGTGAAGTGGACGGCCACGCGCAGCGAGGGGTACCAGTCCACCATTCATGGCAGGGACCACGTCGAGGACGTGGAGATTGCCTCGGACAGCTCGGGCAAGATCAAGGGCATCCGCTCGACGGTCTACGCCGGGATGGGCGCGTACCTGTCGACGGCTGCGCCCGGCATCCCGACGATCCTCCACGGCCTCATGTACGCCGGCACGTACGAGATACCGAGCGTGAAGGCTAACGTCTACGGCGTGTTCAACAACGCCGTGCCGGTAGACGCTTACAGAGGCGCCGGTAGGCCAGAGGCGATATTCCTAGTCGAGAGGATGGTCGAGAAGCTCGCCGGCGAGTTGGGCATGGACCCGGTGGACGTGCGCCGCAAGAACCTGATACCGGCATTCGAGGACGGTCACGACGTCTCCACGGGGTTGACTTACGACAGCGGTGACTACGCCACGACGCTCGACATGGCTACCGAGAGGGTCGGTTACGACGACCTTCGCCAGAAGCAGGAGCGCCTGCGGGGCGAGGGCAGGTACATCGGCATCGGCGTGACGTCGTACGCCGAGATATGCGGACTCGGCCCGTCGCAGGTCGCTGGAGCCATCGGGTTCCAGGGAGGGCTGTGGGAGGGCGCCATCGTGCGGTTCCACCCCACCGGCAAGGTCACCGTGGCAATCGGCACCTCGCCGCACGGACAGGGTGAAGAGACGACGTTCGCGCAGATCGTCTCGGACGCGCTGGGCGTGGACGTGGACGACGTGGACGTGCTCCACGGCGACACGGCCCAGACGCCGATGGGCTGGGGCACGTATGGCAGCCGCACGACGGCCGTGTCGGGCGCCGCTCTCGCTCTCGCCACCCGGAAGATCAAGGACAAGGCCATCCAGCTAGCGGCCCACCTGCTGGAGGCTGCGGTGGAGGACATAGACTACGAGGACGGCAAGTTCTTCGTCCGCGGGTCGCCCGACCAGGCGAAGACGATACAGGACATCGCCCTCATGGCAAACGTGGCCTGGGACATGCCCGAGGGCATGGAGCCCGGGCTGGAGGCGTCGACGTTCTACGACCCTCCGAACTTCACCTACCCCTTCGGTACACACATAGCCGTCGTCGAGGTGGAGAAGGAGACGGGGAGCGTCGAGCTCAAGCGGTACGTGGCCTGCGACGACTGCGGGCCGCAGATCAACCCGATGATAGTGGAGGGCCAGGTGCTGGGCGGTGTCGTCCAGGGTATCGGGCCGGTCCTCTGCGAGGGCGCGGTCTACGGGGACGACGGCCAGTTGCTGACAGGCTCCATGCTCGACTACGCGCTCCCGCGGGCGGACATGTTCCCCCAGATCGAGACGATGAGCAACGTCACCCCATCGCCCCATCACCCACTTGGGGTCAAGGGAGTCGGGGAGACCGGCACCATCGCCTCGACGATTACCGTATACAACGCCGTGATGGACGCCCTGAGGCCCTTCGGAGTCGACAAGCTCGACATGCCTCTGACTCCGGAGAAGGTCTGGCAGGCGATCCAGTCGAACGGAAAGGAGTGAGCCCATGTATCCGGCAAACGTAGCCTATCACCGCGCGAGCTCTGTCGCAGAGGCCATAGAGCTCCTGGCTGAGAACGAGGACTCCAAGCTCATTGCCGGCGGCCACAGCCTGATCCCGCTGATGAAACTGAGGCTCGCCATGCCGTCGGCGATCATCGATATAGGGCGGATCGACTCGCTCAGGGGCACCAGCTGCGAGAACGGCTCGGTGCGCATAGGAGCGCTGACCACCCACTCGGTTCTGGCATCCTGCTCGGACGTGCAGTGCGGGGCTCCCATGGTATCGGAGGCCGCGGCGCTCATTGGCGACCCGGCGGTCCGTAATCGCGCCACCATCGGCGGCAACCTTGCCCACGCTGACCCTGCGTCCGATCTGCCTACCGTGGCGGTAGCGCTGGGCGCCACGATCCAGGCCACCGGCTCGACCGGCGACCGCTGCATAGCCGCCGGCGACTTCTTCGAGGAGTTGATGACGACGGCGCTCGACGATGGCGAGGTGCTCACGTCCGTACATGTCCCGGCAATACAGGACGGGCAGGGGACGGCCTACGCCAAAATGCTGCATCCCGCCTCGCGCTACGCGGTCGTCAGCGCCGCGGCGGTCGTGACGGTCAGCGACGGGCAGTGCACCGCAGCCAGCGTGGCGGTCGGAGGCGTCGAGTCGACCCCCGCCAAGGCGTGCAGCGTCGAGGCGGCCCTCGTCGGCAGCTCGCTCGACGCATGCTCTATCGAAGGTGCGGCGAAGGCCGTGGCGGACGACCTGACGGGCGACGCCATGGACGACGTATTTGCGACGGGCGACTACAGGCGGGCCATGGCAGAGGTATACGTCCGGCGGGCGCTCACATCAGCCGCCGCACGGGCAGGATAGCAGCGCCAGTCTCACCGACCGAACGGAACGCAGTGGAGCACGAGCCGGGCCAGCCCGGCTCGTGCTTTCTGTTGCGCCGTAGTCTTCGGCGGCTGTGCATGTACAATCAGAGACGAGCCTTATGACTGTCCACAGCCGTTTCGAGGTACTGCAATCAGCGCTGAGCGCCGACCTGGATTTTCGCGGCGCGGACGGCGGTTACGGGTCACATGCCTGGCATCCCTTCCCTGCCAAGTTCCCGCCGCAGCTACCTGAATTACTGATCGAGCGCCTCTCGGACCCGGGCGATGTCGTCTTCGATCCGATGCTCGGCTCGGGGACTACGCTCGTAGAGGCCGTTCGCCTTGGCCGCCGTGCCGTTGGCTGCGACATTGATCCGCTGGCTCGAATCATCGCGGCGGCCAAGCTCACCCCCGTCGATCCATTAGCTGCACTGCAGACCGGACAAGCCATACTCAAGGCTGCCAAGAATGACTATTGGGAGGAAGGTCCCAGGCTGCAGCAGGAGTTGGAGCTGCGGTTTGACGTCAAGACCGGAGAGTTTGTTGACTATTGGTTTCTACGCCAGCACCAACTCGAACTGCTTGCCCTACTACAACATATCGAAACCATACCGGAAGGGGGGATCAGGGATTTCCTGCGGGTAGTGTTTTCCTCGACCATTATTGCCAAGTCGGGAGGAGTATCGCTGGCGCGTGACCTCGCTCACACTCGTCCTCACCGGGATACCAAGAAGACCCCCAATTCAGCGTTTTTCGAATTCGCCAAGCGTCTCGATCGCAATGTGGCCACTCTAGCCAGGAGTGGACTGGATAACGTAAGTGGCCCCACAGCCATCAACGGAACGGGCGGCACTGCTTCGAATGGTTCACCCGACGCTGCGGCGATTCATGCGGCCAGCGCTGCTGACACTGGGCTGTCGCCGGCAAGCGTCGATCTGATTGTGACGTCGCCGCCGTATGCCAACAATGCGATCGACTACATGAGGGCGCACAAATTCTCGTTGGTGTGGTTCGGCTGGAAGATCACCGACCTTGCCAAGATTCGGGCGCAGTACTTGGGACACGATGGTGCGTCCGGCACGAGGTACGACGACCTGCCGGACCAGTGCGAACGAACTCTGACAATACTGGCAGAGCGCGACGCAAAGAAGGCGAAGGCATTGCGCCGGTACTTCGGCGAGATGTCAGCCGTGATTGAGGAGATGCAGCGAGTCCTGAAGAAGGACAGGGCGGCAGTTATCGTCGTCGGGACCTCGAATCTGCGCGGCATCGACGTGGAGACACACAAGGGGCTCGCAGCTATCGCCGAAAGTGTCGGCTTCGACGTAGCAGGTATTGGGGTCCGCCGACTGGACCGAGACAAGCGCATGATGCCTGCTAGATGGAATGGAGAGCGGCAATCGCAGATCGAGGAACGGATGCACCAGGAGTATGTGATTGGGATGACGAGGGTGTAATGCGTGGCAGGATCGAAGACCTGCGGCGCGCATATCACAGCCGGCTTTCCCAAGACGTGCTGCGCCTAAGCGCGGATGGAGTTCCAAATAATACCAAGTCACCGTGATGCCGCCGTATATGTGCGGCCAGGGAGTGGGTTCCCGCCCCGTATCGAGTACGGGGCAGGCTCTTCGCGGGAATGACGGCTTTACGGCGCGCTCAAAATGAATTGGTATAAGCCAGTATCTATCCCAGGCCTGTCAACGGTAACCGTGCATGGTCGGCCCAAGGTTGATTTGGCGGCTATGCCACTTTACGATAGCTCGTACTGGCGAAAATATTGGAGATGAACATGGAACAGACTTTGGCGGCTCCGTCCACGATAGACGAGCTGCAGGAGCTTCTTGCCGAGCAGCTTTACATAACCGACAGGGGCCTGGCGATCTCGATCTTCCTGGCGCTGAAGCTCGGGCGGCCGCTCTTCCTGGAGGGCGAGGCCGGTGTTGGCAAGACGGAGGTGGCGAAGGTCCTGGCGTCCGGGCTCGGGCGCGACCTGATCCGGCTCCAGTGCTATGAGGGCCTGGACGTCAACCACGCCGTGTACGAGTGGAACTACGCGCGGCAGCTCCTCGAAATCCGCCTGCTCGAGGCTGCCGGACAGGTGGACCGGGAGGCCGTGTCCAAGGAGCTCTTCACCGAGGAGTTCCTGATCAAGCGGCCGCTGCTGCAGGCTATCGAGGCGAGCCGCGACAAGCCGCCCGTGCTGCTCATCGACGAGATAGACCGGGCCGACGAGGAGTTCGAGGGGTTCCTGCTGGAGCTGCTGTCGGACTTCCAGATCACCATCCCTGAGATCGGCACGTTCCGCGCCGACTCGCCGCCCATAGTCGTGATCACGTCGAACAGGACGCGCGAGGTCCACGACGCCCTGAAGCGCCGCTGCCTCTACTTCTGGATCGACTACCCGGACTTCCAGAAGGAGCAGCAGATCGTCGTCTCGAAGATGCCCGAGGCCCCGCGCAAGCTGGCGGGAGAGATCACCGCGTTCGTGCAGGAGCTACGCGAGGGCGAGCTCTACAAGGTGCCGGGCGTCGCCGAGACCCTGGACTGGACGGCGGCGCTGGTGGCCCTGAACGAGAGGAAGCTCGACCCGTCGGTGATCGACGACACGCTGGGCATACTCCTGAAGTACCACGAGGACATCCAGTCGGTGCGGGGCGAGCAGGTGCGCGCGCTGCTGAACCGGTCGGCAAACCGCGGCACTCGCAGGGGCGGACGAAGGGGTTGACGGCGTCAGTCGAACAGGTCGGTATGGGGTCCGGTCCGCACGAGTATGAGGGCATCGTCCCGCTGGTCCCAGATCAACAACCAGTCCGGGCCGACGTGACATTCCCAGAACCTAGACCATCGACCGGACAGCCTGTGAGGTCTGTTGCGCGTCTCAAGACGCTGCTTCGACAGCAGCTTCTCCACTACAGACCAGAGTTGATCGAGGTCCTTCCCACGTTTCGCCGCACGCCTGACGTCTTTCTTGAACTGCGCCGTGGTGAGCAGGCGCATGGATCAACCGAGCCTGGACTTGAGGTCCTGCAGGTCGGTGTACTCAGGAAGGTCTTCTCCATCATGGGTCTGCTGCAGCGCTTCCAGGGTTTCGGCGTTGGGAATCCTCACGTCGAAGGGCAGACCGCGATGCATGGTCACCTGCTTGTAGAACAGGGTGATCGCCTCCGTTGCGGACAATCCAAGGGCCGAGAAGAGATCCTCGGCCTGGCGCTTCAATTCCGGCTCCACGCGGGCACGTATCATCTCGGTCTTGGCCATTACTCACCCCCTCGGGCTAGTGTACCACGATTGGGATACGTGACAAACTGAAGACTACGGACGACGGCGGCCACTTCCTCCATAACCTGCTGCTGTTCGGTCGGGTCCTGAAGGAGCTCGGGCTCGACGTCCACTCGGGGCGGATGCTGGACGCCGTGACTGCCCTCGATATCGTGGGAGTCCGCAGGAAGCGCGATTTCCGCAGCACCCTTCGGACCGTACTGGTGCACCGGCGGAGAGACATGGAGCTGTTCGAGGAGGCGTTCGACACCTTCTGGAGGGCGCCCAAGGACAGGCTCACGACGTTGGACCTCCGCTCCATCGGCGAGCAGCGCAAGTTCAGACAGCCTCAGGTTGCGCCGCCGTCGGCAGGTGCAGGAGGGGAGGACGACACCGAACGCGGGGACAGCCGCGGTCACCACGTCGACATGACCCGCACCTACAGCGCCCGCGAGGTCCTGCGACGGAAGGACTTCGCGGAGTTCACGTTGCAGGAGGTGGACTCGGCCCGGCGGATGCTGGATGACCTCGAATGGCAGGTGGGCAGTCGGAGGTCCAGGCGATGGGCACCTGGCGCAGGGCCGGCCATCGATCTGCGCAGGGCTGCGCGGCGGAGCCTGAGGTACGGCGGCGAGATGCTCGACCTCCCGCTGCTCGAACGGAGGGAGAAGCCCAGGCGCCTCACACTCATCTGCGACGTGAGCGGCTCCATGGAGAGATATACCCGGATGCTCCTTCACTTCATCCACTCCCTCGCCGATAACTGGGACAGGGTCGAGGCTTTCCTGTTCGCGACGAGGCTGACTCGCGTCACCGACAGGCTCGCGCACAGGGGCGTGGACGATGCGGTCGGGGAGGTGTCGCGCACGGTCCCCGACTGGGCCGGAGGGACTCGCATCGGCGAGGCGATCAAGACGTTTAACTACAGCTGGAGCCGGCGGGTGCTGGGCTGGGGCTCTGTCGTGCTCATCATCTCGGACGGCTGGGACAGGGGCGATCCCGACCTGCTGGGACGCGAGACCGCCAGGCTGCAGAGGAGCTGCCACCGGCTGATCTGGCTGAATCCCCTTCTCGGCTCGGAAACCTACGCGCCGCTGACAAGGGGGATGCAGGCGGCGCTGCCATTCGTCGACGACCATCTGCCCGTACACAACCTGGCGAGCCTGCAGGACCTTTCCGAGCGCCTGAACCGGCTCCCACGGCACCGGCCAGCCAGGCGGCAACACCCTATCATACAGCAGGAGGATGTCCCGCCGGATCCTCCGAGCCCTCCAGACACTTCTGCCGACAGGACGGACGCGCCGTCCGACGGGCCTCAGCCGACCTTCCGCCATCCCCTCTGGGGTCGTCGCTAGCCGCGGTCTAGCAGCTCTCCCCACAAGCTCCCGAATGCTGTCGTAACCCGACCGGGGACAATTGGTCGGACTTTGCCTCGTAGCTGTTCAGATTCGTGAGAACACTGGATGCGCACAGTCCACCGTCATACCCGCCCCCGACTGGTCGGGGGCGGGGGCGTTCGTCTCACCAAGTTACTGAACAATTACGCTTGACGGGAGTGATGGTGTTACCCTGTCCGGTGCGCAGGTGCGGACACCCAGTGGACAGCAGCTGCGAGACGCTATGAAGAAGACATGGGAGGGGTAGCACATGGAGCTCGGCGCCTTTTCGATTAGCCTGACCGTAGAGGACCTCGAGGCCTCAAGGGTTTTCTACGAGAAGTTCGGTTTTGAGGTTGTCGGAGGCGATCCTTCAGAGAACTGGCAGATTCTCAGGAACGGCGATCACACGATAGGTCTTTTCCATGGGATGTTCGAGAGGAACATACTAACCTTCAATCCAGGTTGGGATCGCAAAGGTGACACGCTTGATGCCTTTACAGACGTGCGTGAGTTGCAGAGACGACTGAAGGCGAAAGGCGTGCAATTGGTTAGTGAAGCAGATGCGGACAGCACAGGGCCGGCCAGCTTTGTGGCCTTGGACCCGGACGGCAACCCAATTCTGGTGGACCAGCATATCTGGTCACAGCCCTGAACGCCTGGAACCTGTTCAACCGGTAGGATTTCCCGGGCACTTGACACGAACCCTCGTTCTGTTCTATGCTTGTTCTAATCACCAGCGATGAGGTGAGCCATGGCCGTACAGACGGTGGCTAGAGAGCAGATCGAGATGCCGGGTATGCCGACCAGGGGCGGTGCAGGCGACAGGGTCATGGGAGGCAGCGTGGCCCCTGGGACGGTAGTCCTGTATATGGGCAACGTCCTGGGCGGTCCGAAGCGCGGAGAGCGCGGCGTGGTCAGGCGCTCGAACAGCCGCCGGGTGCTCGTCGACATGGGGCGCTCGGGCAAGTGGCACATTCCCTACTACTTCCTGCGATCGACTTCGAGGTCTCACGCCTCTGGGGTCCAACCCTCCGCCGTTCCCAATCATCAAGGAGCCATGTGATGACCTCACTAATACGTCGACTGACGTCCCTGATCCCCTCTTTGGCCCGCAAGTACGATGACGCGCCCGCCTCCGGGCTCCCTCAGGTCAGGGTCAAGGTCGTGGGCGTGGGAGGCGCGGGTTGCAACGCGGTGGTAAGGATGGCAGAAGGTGGGACCTCCGGGCTTGATCTTCTAGCAGTGAACACCGACATGCAGGCGCTGAGGGCCATCGACAGCGCGGCGACCTTCGCAATCGGACCAACCGTAACGGGCGGCATGGGCTCCGGCGGCCTTCCCGAGGTCGGCAGGAAGGCGGTGCGCGAGAACCATGACCAGATACACCAGCTATTCGCAGGGGTGGATATGGTATTCCTGACGGCCGGCATGGGAGGCGGCACGGGCACGGGCGCCGCTCCGATTATTGCCGATATGGCACGCAAGCAGGGTGTCCTGACGGTCGGCGTGGTCACGACGCCGTTCTCGTTCGAGGGCGAGAGGCGTAGAGAGATCGCCGAGCAGGGCGTTCGCGCGCTCCGTCAGAAGGTCGATACTCTTATCACCATCGACAACGACCGCCTCCTGGCGGCTCTGGACGGCAGAGTCTCACTGGAGGCGGCATTTCACACCGCAGACGCTGTGCTGCGCGACGGCGTCAGGGGCATATGGGACCTAATCGCCGTGCCGGGGCTGATCAACGTAGACTTTGCGGACGTCCGGTCGGTCATGCACAGGGGCGGGGCGGCGTTCATGGCCATGGGAAGCGGCCGGGGAGCGTCGGCGGCCCATGACGCTGTGCGTGAAGCCCTGGCAACGCCACTGTTCGACAGCCCGCTCGCCGGATGCTCCGGCGTCATCATGAACGTGCGCGGCGGGAAGGGCATGAGCCTCGAGCAGGTGGAGGACGCCGCCGGCCTGATACGACATGCGGGCGGTCCGCAGACACAGGTCATCTTCGGCGTCGTCAGCGACCCGAAGATGAAGGACAGGGTGTCAGCCACGCTCGTGGCCACGGGCGTCGGGGAGATTTCGCTGGAGGAGGAGGTCGGGGCGTCCCCGGTGCTGGCGCACCCCGAGGACACGCACATGTTCAACGGCTCGGCTGTGCTGAACGGTCATGCCGAGGCCCTGGCGGTGGGCGCTCAGCGCCTGGTGTGATCGCTATCGGCCTGGTGGGCGAGCAGGAGCGCCGCTATGGTCTTCGCGTCCCTGATCTCGCCCGCTGCAATCATGTTCAGGGCGTCGCTCATTGGCACAGCGACCACCGTGATGTTCTCGTCGTCGTCCGCGTCGAGGACGCTATGTCTCAGGTCGCGCGCGACGTAGGCGTGCATCATCTCGTTGCAGAAGCCGGGCGTCGCCCAGAACTCACCTAGCTTTCGAAGGTCACCGGCAATCCGGCCGACCTCCTCCTGGAGCTCTCTTTGCGCGGTCTCGCACGGCTCCTCGCCCTCCTCGACGATGCCTGCCGGGGCCTCGAGGAGGGTCTCGCCCACGGCGTAGCGGTACTGCCTGACCATGATGACCCTGCCGCACTCGTCCAACGGCACGATGACCACGGCGGGCCTGTGGTCGACTACCTCGCGTATGGCCGAGCCGCCGCCGGGCAGGCGTACCTCGTCCACCCTCACTGAGACTACGCGTCCCTCGAATACCGAGCGGCTGGACAGCTTCTCCTCCGCCGGCGTGGTCACGGGGTCCTCGGCGGGGGGACGACCCGGCCGCTCACGCCCAGGCGCTGGGTGAGGGTGGAATAGAACGACTCGGCGGGGTCTTTCCTGAGGAAGCTGGCAGCGTAGGGACTTCGTTCGATGACGATGGTCTGGCCGGCCTCTATGGCGTCGGTCGAGCCGTCGACGCTCATGATGGTGTCCCTGCCCCTCTTCAGGGTCAGTTCGACCACCGACTCCTGGGAGACTACGAGGCCGGTCTGGAAGCTCATGTGGGCGGCCAGCGGTTGTATGACTATCTCCTTCGCTTCCGGGTACAGGATTGGGCCGCCTGCCGAGAGCGAGTAGCTGGTGCTGCCGGTGGGGGTCGATACTATGACGCCGTCGGCCCTGTAGGTCGTGAGCAGCACACCGTCGATCCTGGTCTCCACGTCCAGCAGCCGCGGCGGCGAGCCCCTAGTGATCACCACGTCGTTGAGGGCGTGCAGCTCTATGCCGTCGCTGGAGCCGTCTGCCTCTTGCAGGGACGCCTTGAGCATCATGCGACGCTCGACGCGGGCAGAGCCGTCCAGATATTCGGGAATTCTCTCGGCTGCCTCCTCGACGGCAAGCTCTGTGATGAAGCCCACGCGGCCCATGTTGATAGCGAGGATGGGGATTTCGTGCCGGGCGACCCGCCGGGCGACCCGCAGAATGGTGCCGTCGCCGCCTGCCGTTATGACGACCGACGTCCGTTGGAGCCGCTCAAGGTCCAGGTCGACGTCCGACGCAGCAGACACCCAAGACCTGTGCCGCAGTCCGAGCTTGTCGACCAGCGAATCAACGAATCCCGATGTCCGGGAGATCATGGGGTTGTAGGCGAAACCGATCAGATCCTTCGAGGAGGATGTCGTCATTGCTCTATTCGGAATGTGGCCTTGGGCTGGCCGCTACAACAGAACGGAGACGGCCGTGCGGGCGAACTCTATCAGTGGAGCAGGGTAGAGGCCGAACACGAGGATTCCAGCCGTCGTCACGGTGAGCGCCGCGCCTACGGGCAGGGATGGTGTAATGGGAGTCTCGTCCGTCGGGGCGGACAGCACCATGACTTTCACGACTCTCAGGTAGTAGTAGGCTGAGATGACGCTGTTCAGCACGCCGATTATGACAAGCCACGTGAGACCGGCGTTGACGGCCGCGCCGAATATGTAGATCTTGGCCATGAAGCCGATCGTTGGAGGCACTCCGGTCAGGGAAACCATCGAGAATGCCATGGCCGCGGTAAGTAGGGGCGCGCGTCTGTACATGCCCGCAAAGCCCCCGATCTCGTCGGTGCCGGTCCGGCCCGAGACGGCGATCACGGCGGCGAACGCCGCGAGGTTCGTGACGGCATACCCGACGAGGTAGAACAGCACGCCCGACGGGCCTGCGTCCGCCTGGCCCGAATCGGCGCGGGCTGCGACTGCCGCCAAGCCGACCATGATGTATCCCGCGTGTGCGATGGTGCTGTAGGCGAGCATACGCTTGATGTTGGACTGGGCAATGGCGATGAGGTTCCCGACCGTCATCGAAAGAGCGGCCATGACCGCGAATATGGCGCTCCACTCGATGGAGAGCGCCTCCAGCGGGAAAGCCACGTAGAAGACCCGCAGGATTACGGCGAAGCCCGCGGCTTTGCTCGCCACCGACAGGAAGGCCGTGATCGAAGTGGGCGCTCCCTCGTATACGTCCGGCGCCCACATCTGGAACGGGAAGGCGGTGATCTTGAACCCGAACCCTGCGATTATCAGCACGGCCCCGAGCAGCAGGGCGTAGCTGCCGAACGGCAGGTTCACGTCCAGTCCGACCTCGGCTATCCGGGCCGCCACGTCGGGCAGGACGGTGCTGCCGGTGAAGCCGTACACGAGTACCATCCCATACAGGAGTAGCGCCGAGTTGATGCCGCTGAGGATCAGGAACTTCAGCCCGGACTCCGACGAGCGGCCTTCCGGCATGAACGCTGCCAGGGCCGCTATGGGAAGGGCCGTCAACTCCAGGGCCACGTATATGGTGATGAGCTCGACGGACGAGGCCAGCAGCATCATGCCCGACGTCGAGAAGAGCATGAGGGCGTAGAACTCCGCCTCGAAACTCCGGTCCCTACGTGCGTACGCGCCCGACATCAGTATGACGACGGCCGCGACCGGGACCAGCAGCAGCTTGAAGAAGAGGCTGAACCGGTCGACGACGAGAGAGCCGGAGAGTATGCCCTCGTTTGGGATTGCCGCGGCACCGTCGAGGTCGAGCCATAGCAGTATGGTGAGGGCCAGCGGCACGACCAGTCCCAGGAGCGCCAGCGGGGCCAGGTATCCCTTGCGGCGGAATACCAGGTCGGCGAGGAGCAGCAGGCCCGCCAGCGAAGCGATGGCTATCTCGGGCGAGAGCAGGTATATGTCGTGTGCTGTCATGTCAGGCTAGTTGAGCGCAAGGAGTCCGGGGCCCCGGAGGGTTTCGGCCACTGCCGTCATCTCCCCGGCGAAGATGTCCGATATGATCGATGGGTAGACGCCTACGCCGATCACCGCGGCGACCAGCACGAATATTGGCACCATCTCGGCTACAGTCGCGTCTCTGACGCTGCCGAACCGCTCTTTGGGCGGGCCGAACATGGTCCGCTGCACCATCCAGAGGATGTAGCCCGCTGTGATGACGATGCCGAAGGCCGACAGGGCGGTGGCCCAGCTCCACGCCGGGAACGCGCCCAGGAAGACCAGAATCTCTGCCACGAACCCGCTGGTGCCCGGGAGTCCGAGTGACGCCAGGCCTGCGAGGAGGAATGCGCTGGCGAGCACGGGCATCCGCGTCGCGAGCCCTCCGAGGTCGGGGATGTAGCGGGTGTGGGCCTTGTCGTACACGAGGCCTACGAGCAGGAACATAAGGCCCGTGATGGTCCCGTGGGTGAACATCTGCATTGCGGCGCCAGTGAGCCCAGTGTCTGCCTCCGAGCCGGACACTGCGGAGATGCCGATGAGCACGTACCCCATGTGGCTGATGCTGCTGAAGGCGATCAGCCGTTTTAGGTCGGTCTGCCTCATGGTAACGACAGCGCCGTAGAGGACGTTGATGACGCCGAATATGGCAAGGGCCTGCGCAGCCTCCGAAATCACGTCCGGGAACATCGTCACGGACACCCTGATCATTCCGTAGCCGCCCATCTTTAGCAGCACACCGGCCAGCATGACGCTGACGGCGGTGGGCGCGTCGGTATGCGCGTCCGGCAGCCACGTATGGAGCGGGAATATCGGGAGCTTTACCGCGAAGGCCACGAAGAGCAGCGTGAAGAGGACGCCCATGGGGATTATCGGAGCGGCTGCGGCGACCTCCACCGGCAGCTTGGTCATGTCGAAGGTGCCGGTCATGAAGAACAGAGCCAGGATGCCGACGAGCATGAACGCCGAACCCAGGAAGGTGAAGATGAGGAACTTCATCGCCGAGTATTCCCTGCGCCCGCTTCCCCATATTGAGATGAGGAAGAACATCGGAATCAACTCAAGCTCCCATAGCAGGAAGAAGAGGAGGAAGTCGAGCGCCGTGAACACGCCCATGACCGCAGTCTGGAGGATGAGCAGCCATACGAAGTACTCTCTCACCCTGTGCTTGATGCCCCACGACGCGAACACGGCGGCCATGCCCAGCAGCCCGGTAAGAAGCACCAGCGGCGCGCTCAGCCCGTCGACGCCGAGGAAGTACTGCACTTCCAGCGACTCTACCGGTATCCAGTCCTCGATCCTGTCGACCAGCTGCACGCCGCCCTTCGCCGAGTCGTACCGGAACATCACGACGGCGCTTAGAGCCAGCTCGACCAGCGCCGCGGCTCCCGCGAAGATGCGAACCAAGCGGTCTCCCCTTACGAAGACGGCGACCACGACCGCCACGGCAAGCGGGAGGAAGACGACTGTGGACAGCAGTCCTGTGAATTCGGAGCTCAACCGCTACCTCAGTAGGAGTACGACTGCGAAGATTGCGATGACGCCCATCGAGACGACGATCCCGTAGCCCTGCAGCTGGCCTGTCTGGGCGTGGGCCATCGCGCGGCCTACGTTGCGGCCAAGACTGCCGACCAGGCGGACTGCGCCGTCCACTATCGACTTGTCGACCCAGTCCAGGGACTTCGCCGCGATCCCGTAGAAGACGCGGCCCGTTAGGATGGTCTCGTATAGCTCGTCGAAGTAGTACTTATGAAGGAGCAGGTTGTATACAGGGCCCGCGCGCTTCCCCACCTGCTCGGGGGTGAGCTTCCTGGCGGAGTACATCAGGTAGGCCAGGGCGATTCCGGCGAGGGCGGCTAAAGTGGACCCCAGGGCGATCACTGTCGAGGGGTCCTCGGTCTTGGCGTGAAGGAAGTGGGACAGCCAGTGCGCGGGCACTATCCCGATGTCGACGATGGGATTCACCAGGAAGCCGGCCACTACGGCTGCGATACCCAGGATAACCAGGGGCAGCACCATCACGGCGGGAGGCTCGCCCAGATGGATTTCGCCGTGAGAATCGGCCTCGGGATCGGCGTCGGAGCCGCCCCGGAACTCGCCCCCGAAGGTCATAAACAGGGCCCTGAACATGTAGAAGGCGGTCATGAACACTGCGGCGAGCGCGAGCCAGAAGACCAACTGTCCGACCGCGCCGGATGAGTGGAACGCGCCGAGGAGAATCTCGTCCTTGCTCCAGAACCCCGCCAGCGGGAATATGCCCGCGAGGCTCAGGGCGCCGATGAGGAAGGTCACATATGTCCACGGCATCGATACCCGCAGCCCTCCCATGTAGCGCATGTCGAAGGTCCCTGTGGCGTGGTTGACGCTGCCCGATCCCAGGAAGAGCAGTGCCTTAAAGAAGGCGTGTGTGAAGAGATGAAATATGGCCGGGCCGTAAGCGCCGACGCCGAGGGCCAGCATCATGTAGCCAAGCTGACTCACAGTCGAGTATGCCAGCACCCGCTTGATGTCGTTTGCGACGAGGGCCATCGAGGCCGCGAAGACCGCTGTGAAGCCGCCAACCACAGCGACCAGGGTCATGGCGGTCTCCGAGCTCTCGAAGAGCGGGAAGAACCGGGCGACCAGAAATACACCCGCCGTCACCATCGTCGCCGCGTGGATTAGCGCGCTGACCGGTGTCGGGCCTTCCATCGCGTCGGGCAGCCAGGTGTGAAGGGGGAACTGGCCCGACTTGCCGACCGCCCCCGTGAATATGCCTATGGCGATCCAGGTTACGACACCGGACGCCAGCAGGCCGGGAATCGCGACGGCCTTGTGGATATCCGCGATCTCCAGGGGGTTGAGGCCCTGGGACGCAAAGATGTCGACGTTGAACACGAGATACAGGATGGCGAGCAGGAGCCCGAAGTCGCCGATGCGGGTGATGATGAACGCCTTTTTCGCCGCGGCCGCCGCGGCCGGCTTGTGGTACCAGAAGCCAATGAGCAGGTATGAGCATAGCCCGACCAGCTCCCAGAACACGTACAGCTGCACTATGTTTCCAGCCAGCACGAGTCCGACCATGCTGGCGGTGAAAAGGGCCATGTAGGCGAAGTAGCGGGCATATCCCGGGTCGCCGTGCATGTAGCCGATCGAGTAGACCTGCACCATGAGGCTCACGCCGGTAACGACGACGAGCATGATCGCGGTCAGGGGGTCCACGAGCGCTGTTATGTTGACAGCAACTCTGCCGACCTCAAGCCAGCTATGTGGCTCGAATACCAGCGACTCTGGATCGTTGATGACGGACGCGAGGGCCATGATGGAGAGGGCGAAGCTCGCGCCTATCGAGAGCACCACCAGGTATCCGGCGATGGACGGGTCCCTGTTGAAGAATGGGCGTATGACCAGCGCGATCAGCGCAAAGCAGCCCAGGGGCAGCAGGAATACCAGCCATATGGCCAACTCGTTAATCATGGGCTAGAGCTTTCTCAGTATCTCATCGGCCACG
Source organism: Dehalococcoidia bacterium (assembly GCA_965261325.1). GTDB lineage: Bacteria > Chloroflexota > Dehalococcoidia > Lucifugimonadales > CAJWER01. The sequence continues at coordinate 1,340,994 of CBDHCU010000008.1, read as the reverse complement.
TGCTCGCGTCCCTTCGGGACCATGATGCGGTACGGCACGCGCTCGCCCCAGGTGGTAATGTCCCCCTCCGGCAGTATCTTGGTGGGCAGGCCCTCCCATTCGAGGACGTTCTTCCACATTTCCGCGGTCATCAGGTTGGGCGCTTTCCGATAGTCCGTATACATCAGTGCCTCATCTGGTTCGCGTCGGTGACAAAGGCGGTCTGACGGCTCCGGTAGACGGCGATCACTATGGCCACTCCGAGTGCAACCTCCGCCGCCGCGACCGTGATGATGAATATGGCGAATATCTGCCCCGTCAACAGGAGCTTGGCGATCTCGTCGGCCGCCATCTCCGGGTCCGAAACCAGACCGGCGGGCACGACGTATCTGGATAGCGCGACCGCGGTGATGTTGACGGCGTTGAACATCAATTCGAGCGACATCAGCACGGTTATGGCGCTGCGCTTGGAGAGCGCGCCGTACAGGCCGATGGCGAATATGACCGCGCCTACGAGGAGGACATTTTCCAGGCTCACCCGCTGCCCCTCCGCACGAGCACGAGGGCGCCGACGATCGTCGCCAGCAGAAGCACCGAGGCGACCTCGAAGACAAGCACGTAGTCCTGCAGCAGCAACTCGGCAATCCTGGGTATCGGGTTGGCGACCTTGTCCATGGCCTGACCCTCGACGCCCGACTGCGCCATCGCCGCGACCTCGGAACCCGACAGCAGGTTCCAGTCGGTGTTGAGCACCGTGAGCGAGGCCATTACCAGGAAAATGAGTGCAAGAATGGCTGCCGGGATGCGGAGCATGTTCGACGGGTTGCCGTGCTCCACGTCCCTGGTGGTGAGGACGGCGAAGATGATGAGGACGGATATCGCGCCGACGTATATCAGCACCTGCACGACGGCGAGGAACTCGGCCCTCAGCATCACGAATAGCCCGGCGATGCTCAGAAACGCCGCAGCCAGGAACAGGGCGGCCCGGAACAGGTCGCGCGTCTGCACCACGGCGATGGACGCGCCAATTGCCGACAGCGCGATGATCCAGAAGGCGACGTCGATGATCAGGGACGATTCCGGCGCGATGCCGGCGGCTATCTCTTGGCCCACCGTTCCTCCTGGTCGTGAACGCTCGGCTTCTCGTGACGCCCCGCGTCGCTCCAGTCGACGTCCGCTTTCCCGTGCGGGTCGTTATGGCGGCTTTCGAGCTGAGGGCGGAACCAGTTGCTCGGCCGCTTCGAAGAGGAGACCAGCCGGTCCTTGTCGATGACCAGATCGGCCCGCACGTACTGCCCCTCCTCGAAACCGCTGCCCATGTGCAGCGCGTCGTAGGGGCAGGCCTCGACGCAGAGGCCGCAGAACATGCAGCGCCCTATGTCGATGTCGAAGACCTCCAGGCCGTACTTCTGGCCCTCCTGCATGGCCTCGCCGCTCGGGTCGGTAACGATCTTGATGATGCCCAGGGGGCAGTACTTCGCACAGCTGGCGCAGCCCGTGCAGCGCTCTTCGTACCAGGTGAACTCCTCGCCTCGGAATCTCGGGTGCTGCGGGTATCTGTCCGGGATGCTGACGAGTCCGACGATGGACTTGAAGAACTGCCCGGGGCTGCTCAGGGCGAGACTGAAGACGTTGGTGCCGTTGTGCTTGGCGAGCCCCAGGGGACCGACCTTCCTGTCGGGGTACTGGTGCAGTGTGAAGCGCCGGCTGGGGAGAACCAGGTTCTTGAGGGTCACGACCATCCCCTTCAACAGTCCCAAACCGTACATGGTCAGACCCCCTCAGCCATGTTCGCCAGTGGAGAGGGCACGGGCGCGGATCTGCGCAATCTCCTCTGGCCCAGCAGGTGCGCGAATAGTACGATGGTCGCAGCGGCAGCGGCCCAGTTGAAGGCCGCCATCAGTATCAGCGAGTTGTCCGGGATGACGCCTGAGTCGTCCTGGAAGATCTGCATCTCGACAGCGATGAGGAACATGTTGAGCAGGGCCATGGGAAACAGGCCCTTCCATGCGAAGGCCATGATCTGGTCTACGCGGAGCCTGGGCCAGGTCGCCCTGAACCAGACGAGGAAGAAGACGACCACAATCGTCTTGGCGATGAACCAGACCTGTCCGGGTATGGGGTCGAACCCCTTGGTCCCACCGAGGAACAGCGCCGTCGCCACGACCGCAGTAGCAATTGGCGCCAGGAACTCGGCGAGCTGGAAGACCGCGAACTTGATGCCGCTGTACTCCGTGTGATACCCGGCCCCCAGCTCCGACTCCGCCTCTATCATGTCGAATGGGGCCCTGCTCATCTCAGCGGACGCTGCCGTCATAAACACCAGGAAGCCGAGAGGCTGAGTCACGACGAAGAAGAGGCTCTGGCTCTCCACGATGTCGGTCAGGGCAAGGGATCCCGCTGCCAGCGCCACGCCCGTCAGCGCGAGGGCCATGGGCACCTCGTAGCTTATGAGCATCGCTACGCCCCTCATCGCGCCGAACAGCGCGTACTTGTTCCGGGAGGCGTAACCGCCCATGAAGACGCCGAACGTGTTCACCCCCGTGACGCCGACGATGAAGAGGACGCCGACGTTCAGCCGGCCCAGGAAGCTGTTCTCGCCGAATGGGATGACGGCGAATACCAGCAGCACGGGTATGGCGAGGAAGAGCGGGGCGATGTGGAAAACCGCACGGTCGGCGGGGTCGGGAACCACGTCCTCCTTCGAGAGGAGCTTCAGGATGTCTGCGAAGGGTTGGAACAGACCGAAGGGCCCCCAGCGGTTCGGGCCCAGCCGTGACTGGAACCTGCCCAACGCACGCCTCTCGAACCATGTGTAGATCGCCCCGGCCATGACCACGGCGTTGATGACCGCGAAGGCGAGTATCCCGCCCGCCACCAGGAAGGCCATCCACTCCAGCCCGCCTGGCATCAGGCCGACGATGATGTCGTATACGTTATCGAAGCTCATGCGGCTCCGACGCCTCCGATCCCTGCCCGAATGTCCGTCATTGTACTACGCACGAGCTGGGTCACTGGCGTGAATTCGTCGTTCCCGTGAAGACGGGGCCCAATCCCCCGCCGCCCTGGATTCCCGCCCCGTATCGAGTACGGGGCAGGCTCTGCGCGGGAATGACGGTCTGGGAATTCGTAGGTGTACAGTATGTGGCCGTATCGCACCCAATTGGCGTCACTAGCGGTCGACCTCGCCCATGACTATGTCGGTGCTACCGAAGATGATGATCAGGTCGCCCATCTTCCACCCGACCAGCAGCTCCCTCAGGACGTTCATGTTGATGAAGGAGGGGGCCCTTATCTTGCAGCGGTATGGAGCGATGCCGCCGTCGCTCACGAGGTAGAATCCCAGCTCACCCTTGGGCGCCTCGACCGTGGCGTAGGCGTCGCCTGCGGGCGGCCGGATGAAGAAGGGGGCATACTCCCTCACCGGCCCGCCGGGGATCTGCTCCACGCACTGATTGATGATGCGAACGCTCTCGCGCATCTCCTGGACCTTGACGATGTACCTGTCGAAGGTGTCGCCGTTTGCGCCGATGGGCACGTCGAACTCGACGCGGTCGTAGATCTCGTAGGGGTCGGCCTTGCGGAGGTCCCACTGGACGCCGCTGGCCCTGAGCATGGGGCCGGTCACCGAGCTCGCCACGGCCGCCTCGTCGGTGAGTATCCCGACGTCGCGCGTCCGGGCGAGCACCACTTCGTTGTTGGTGATCAGCCCTTCCAGGTCGTCGATGTACCCGGGCATATCGCTGGTGAAGATGTCGAGCGCGTCCCAAAACTCCGGCGGCGCGTCCTGTGTGACCCCGCCGGGACGCATGTAGCTGACCGTGATGCGCGCGCCGCACAGCATCTCGAACATGTCGAGGATGCGCTCCCGCTCGCGGAAGCAGTACATCAGGGGCGTCCCTCCGAACGTGCCCATCTCTTGCATGAGGAATCCGGTAGAGACGAGGTGACTGGCAATCCGTTGCAGCTCCGCGGCGATGACGCGGAGGTACTGGGCGCGCTCCGGCACGCCAATTCCGGCCAGCTTCTCCACCGAGCGCACGTAGGCCTGGTTGTTCGTCATGCTGGCCACGTAGTCGAGCCTGTCCGTGAGCGTTACGATCTGCACATAGGTGCGCTCTTCGGCCAGCTTCTCGGTGCCGCGGTGGAGGTACCCGAAGATCGGCTCTACGTCCAGCACCAGCTCGCCGTCGAAGGTGACGCGGAGCCGGAACACGCCGTGGGTGCTCGGGTGCTGGGGCCCCAGGTTTATGGTTACTGGTTCAGTCTGTATGGACATGGTTGGGCTGCTGTCCGGCCGCGCGGCTACCTGATGAAGTCCTTTCTCAGGGGATGGCCGGGGAACCCCTCCCAGAGCAGGACGCGTTTCATGTTGGGGTGTCCCTCGAAGTGTATGCCCATCAGGTCCCACACCTCCCGCTCCTGCAGGTCCGCCCCCTTCCAGATGCCGACAACGGAGTCGATTGCGGGCTCGTCCCTGCCGAATTTCTTCGTTTTTATTACGGCGGCGTGGTTCTTCCTCATGGACAGGAGGTGGTAGATGAGCTCGAAGTATTCCACGTAGTCGACGGCGGTGACCGCTCTCAGTGTGGCAAAGTCCAGGTCCGGATCGTCGTGCAGGAAGCTGGCGACGGTGAGCAGGTCCTCTGGCTCGATCCAGACATCGGTACTGTTCCAGCCGACGGCTGTACCTGGGTGAGCCTCGTTTATGTGCCGGGCCACGTCCGCGCCGTCGAGCTGCTTCATCGTCTACTGGCCGGCTGCCTGGCCCTGCAGGCGGTACCGCTTGATCTTCTCGTGAAGCTGCATGATGCCGTACAGAAGGGCGTCGGGACGGGGCGGGCACCCCGGCACGTACACGTCCACCGGCACGATGTGGTTGACGCCGGGGACGACGCTGTACGACTCGTAGTATGGGCCGCCGCTCGTGGCGCACACGCCCATGGAGATGACCCACTTGGGCTCGGCCATCTGGCGGTACACCCGCTCTATGGCGGGGGCCATCTTCCACGTAACGGTTCCTGCTACGATCATCAGGTCGGCCTGCCGGGGCGAGGCGCGGAACGCCTCCATGCCGAACCGGGCCAGGTCGAAGCGCGACATGGCGCTGGCCATCATCTCGAAGGCGCAGCACGCGAGGCCGAACGACAGGGGGAACACGGAGGACTTACGGCCCCAGTTCAGCAGGGCGTCAATCGACGTGACGGCGAGGTTGCGCTTCAGGTCATCAGGGACTTCTACGAGGGGCTCGGCCAGCGGCGAGGTGTTGGTCGCCTTGAGGTTGTTGATGTAGTCGCCCTCGGCCTGATCGACCTCCAGCGTGGTCGAGTAGAGGGGGATGCCGGCGCCGATGCCGCCTCCGCCGCCTTCAGGGGTCATTCTCAGGCCCACTCCAGGGCGCCCTTACGCCATGCGTAGAGCCAGCCCACGAGGAGGATCCCGATGAACACGGCCATCTCCAGCAGGACGAAGACGCCGAACTCCCGTGACAGCACGCCGAAGCTGGCGGCCCACGGGAACAGGAAGACGACCTCCACGTCGAAGATCACGAATATGAGGGCGATGGAGTAGAACCGGAAGTTGAAGCGGTTCCAGGTGCCGGACATGGTCTCGAAGCCGCACTCGTAGATGCTCAGCTTCACGGGGTCGGGCTTGCTGGGTCTGATACGGGAGAAGGAGAGGAGCCACGAGCCCAGCAGCATCCCTGCCGGTATTGCCAGCGCCACCGCCATGAATATGGCGAGAAGCCCGTATTGGCGGAAGTAGTCGTCGACCATTCAGATCTTCCCTGGTTCGTCGGTACGCTACCTAGCTGGCATGTACTTTACGACACCGCACATCCGAAAGCAACCGTCGACCGGTGCCGCGTAAGGGTGAGGACCCTTTGAGGCACACGGCCCACGGGTGTCTTGTCCAGCTAACGCCGACTACGCTGTCCAACGCCCTTGGCGCTCTGCTTGAGATGTTCGCGGAGTATCTGGGCACCGGGATTGGCAGCCAGAATTACCGTGTTCTAGAGAGCTTGGTTCTCCATCTGGGGATACTGCGCGGGGAACAGCACGTCGACTAGGGCCTGTTCACGCTTATCACCCGGAGAGCCAGGTCCACATAGCTCGGGGTCATCCGAATCCCGGCCACGCGACCCGGATCCCCCAGATGTCGTATCTGATTAGTGGTAGTGTGAACACGCCCTAGCTGAGGTGCATCCCCCGTCATGACCAGGCCCTCCAGGGCAAGCTCCATAGGGAGCCTCACTCCCCACAAAGAGACGGACGATTTCCTGGCCACCTCGAATGGCATGCTCATACGTCGACCACCCCAGGCCCCTTATACCAATTAGGTGTGATGCCGCCATATATCCATGAACTTGGTACTATGCTCTTCGACAGGATCAGGGTAGGTCTACGCCAGTGACCGGGGAAGGCGGGTTACAAACCCGCCGCTACGATTTGAATTGATGGCGTGGTCACAATGAATTGGTATTACTACGTCCGAGCGGCAGGTATGAGCCTAATCCAGATCGATGTCGCCGCTGGCGCCCCCGGTCTTGCGGACGAGCCTGACGGACTGGATAGTCGTGCCCCTGTCGACGGCCTTGACCATGTCGTAGACGGTGAGCGCGGCGACACTGACCGCCGTGAGCGCCTCCATCTCCACGCCCGTCTTCGCGGTCGTCGCGGCGGTCGCCTCTATCTCGACCGCCGACTGCGCCTCGTCGATTCGAAGGTCCACCGAGACCTTGTCCAGGGGCAGGGGGTGGCATAGCGGTATCAGCTCAGCCGTCTTCTTGGCGGCCATGATGCCCGCGATGCGCGCGACGCCGAGCACGTCGCCCTTCTCCATCGCGTTCTCGCCGACGAGCCGCAGCGTCTCAGGCTGCATCACGACGGCGCCCCTTGCCACAGCGAGTCGCTGGGTCACTGCCTTGGCGCCCACGTCGACCATGCTCGCTTTGCCCTCGGCGTCCACGTGGGTCAGGTGGGATCCACCGGCGGCCGGTTTGCGAAGCCTTGTCTGTTGGGTTGGCAGGCTGTCGGCCTTCCTCGTCCTGCCCTCCGGGTTCACATGGGTACGGTTCGAGCCTCCGCCGGTGGACGCGCCGAGCTTTGCCTGCTCGGTAGCCAGCCTGTCCGCCCTCTCGTTCATGGGATGGCCGGCGTGACCCCTGATCCATTCCCACGTCACCTGGCGGGCGGCCGTCTCCATGTCCAGCTTGCTCCACAGGTCCTGGTTCTTCCTCCGCTTCCAGTTCCTCGTCATGGTGTTGACGACGTACTGGCTGTCGCTGTAGACGGTCACCTGGGCTCCCTGTGGCACGGAGGCCAGACCCTCTATGACGGCTGTCATCTCCATGCGGTTGTTGGTCGTTCGGGGGACGTAGCCCTGCAGCTCTCGCTCGTCCTCATCCATGCGGACGATGGCTGCCCAGCCCCCTCTGCCCGGGTTTCCCAGGCACGATCCGTCGGTGAATACTTCGATCATTGCCGGGACCTCCGGTCCAGCGGGTTGTGACAGTCATTGTAAGAGATATCCGGCCTTCCTACATGCCCCGCGGGCCATTGCGGTATGCTGTACCGCACGAACAGCAACGGCGGAGGCGGCGACATGGGGCATCGGGATCGTGTCCGGTACAATCTGGCCTGGGGCGGCGCCGCAGCGGCAACCCCGGAGCGCGACCGCAACCTTTCGGTGGGGGAGTACTTCCGACGCCGTTACGCCAAGGCGTCCAGGTCTCTCTCCTTCGACGCAACGTCGAGCGAGGAGATGGACGAGTGGCGGAGTGCGTTCTCTGCGAAGCTGAAGGAGTGCCTCGGCCCATTCCCTGAGTCCTGCTTCCTGGACCCCGAGGTGATCGAGTCGGTCGACACCGGCCCCTACCGGCGCGAGAAGGTCATATTCAACTCCGAGCCCGACATGGCGGTCGTCGCCTATGTCTTCGTGCCCAACGACATCGAGCCGGGGGAGCGGCGGGCCGGGATCCTCGCCTGCCACGGGCACGGCAACGGCAAGGACGACTTGGCGAACATCGATCACGGCGAGGGCAATAGGCGCGACCGCATCGCCGCCCTGAACTACGACTACGCCCACCAGCTCGCCCTCCGGGGATATGTGGTGGTCGCGCCGGACTGGCGGGCCTTCGGTGAGCGCCGGCTTGGAGGCGACTTCGGGCAGAGGGACGCTTGCAACGTCTTCTTCATCAAGGGGATGCTCATGGGCGTGAACCTGCTGGCCCTGAACGTGTGGGACGCCCTTCGCAGCATCGAGTACCTCCAGCTCCGGCCCGAGGTGGACCCCAGCCGGATCGGCTGCGTGGGCCTCTCGTACGGCGGGACCATGACCCTCTATACGGCAGCCCTCGACGAGCGCGTCAAGTGCGCGGTCGTCAGCGGCTACCTCAACTCCTTCGAGGCCTACGCTGTGGGGCGCGGCAACACGTGCGGCGCCCAGACGCCCGCCGGGCTCCTCGAGTACGGCGAGGTGTCGGACGTCGGCTGCCTGATCGCGCCGCGCCCGCTGCTCATCGAGTCAGGGGCGGCGGACGACGGCTTCCCGATCGATGCCAGCCGCCAGGCCGCCGCCGCGGTCAGGCGCGCATACGACGTGGCCGGGGTCTCGGACCGGTTCGACGTGGACGAGTTCGACGGCGGCCACCAGTGGAGCGGGCGCAAGGCCTACGACTGGCTCGACCGCTGGCTCCGCGCCGGCGGCGCATAGACCCCGGAAGGACTATGCACGACCGCAAATCCCAGGCAATTGACCGTGATGCCAGCGCACATAACCGTCGTTCCCGCGAAGGCGGGAACCCATCCCCGGCTGGCGGGGTAGCGGCGTGAAGCAGGGGTTCGTGCTGCTGGGGGTGTTCGTCACGGTCATATGGGCGCTGGCGGGGGTCGATTTCCTGATGGACAATCGACTCGCCGAATACGGGATTGTGCCCCGCACCGCGGACGGACTCTGGGGCATCCCCCTCGCGCCCTTCCTGCACGCGGGCTTCGGCCATGCCCTCTCCAACACCGTTCCGCTCCTGATGCTGGGCGGTCTCGTGGCCGCGCGGGGCTGGCAGACCCTGCTGGGCGTGACCCTGTTCGTGGTACTGCTCGGTGGGGCGGGCGTCTGGCTGGTTGCGCGCGGCGGCTCCCACGTCGGGGCCAGCGGCCTCGTGTTCGGGTACTTCGGCTACCTGGTCGCGAGGGGCTGGTACGACAGGCGGATTGTGTCGATACTCATCGCGGTCGTCGTCATGGTGGTGTACGGCGGGCTGCTGTTCGGCGTGCTGCCGACGGGCGGCCGGGTGTCATGGGAGGGCCACCTGACGGGGCTCATAGCGGGGGTGCTAGTCGCCAGGTTCGGGAAGTCGGACCGGCGGGAGGATACAGAGACGCCGACGGAGGAGCCCTCAGACTTCTAGCGGCGTCGGGCTCTTGGTTAGAATCACTATGACCTGGCGCAGGCCACATAAAGGAATAAGAATGGCGTCTTCTCGTGGCAGGGTCGAGGCCGACCCCGCCCCAGGTCTCCGTATCGGGGTACGGGGCAGGCTCCTCGGGGCTCGGGACGACATGGTGGGGTAGCAGGGTGCTATCTTCATAGCAATGGCAGGAGGGAGGAGACTATGGCGACCGTGTCGGAACTACAGAAGGTCATTCTGAGCCTGTCCGAGGCAGAATACGCAGAACTGCGCGGCTGGTTGCTGGACGAGGACTGGGAGCGATGGGAGCGGGAGTTCGACGAGGATGTGGGGGCTGGCAAGCTCGACGCTCTTGCAGCTGAGGCGTTGGAGGCCAAGGTCAAGGGCAAACTTAAGGACTTGCAGGACCTCTAGGTGCACAGGACGGGTCCACATTTCTGGCGGCGTTTCCAAGAGTTACCCGCGCCGGTGCCCTCAGACCAACTATGGGAGTGTTGCCGTGCCGCGAGGCCGCACTCCCATAGCTATTGCGTTCTGCTCCTGTCTTCAGTGAAGTGCAACAAAGAAAGAGCCGACATGCTAGCATTCCGTCATGACTAGAAAGCAGGAAGACTTCCTGAACCGCGCTCTAGCTCTGCTCCTGCGCCAGCACGGCGTTGCTGCCGACTACGAGCAACGCGCTGGACGCAGGCGAATGGACGTCGTAGCCAACGTAGATGGTCTGCGCGTTGTGCTGGAGGGGGAGAGGGGTTTCCATCGAAAATCCCAGGCAATAAAGGATGCCGACGCGAGGTTGCGGCAACGCCTCACCGTAGTCGCGTTCGCCCTCTGCTATCCTCAAGACGCCACCGAAGAGAACCTCGGCGATGTTACCCTCACCTGGACCCTCCGCGTTAAGCAGGGAGATCCCGCTGAACATTGGGCCACGGGTGACGCGGCAATGCTGGCCCGCGCGGTGCAACAGGCACCTGATTCCCTGAGCGGTGCGGATAAGGCAGCCCAGAAACTCTCCGATGCCCTGGACGCAGCGGTGGGACAACTGAGCGCCGGTGACCGCCGCAATCTTGCTCGGGCCCTCGACCTGCCCGCCAACAAGCCAGGTACCGGGCGGAAAGGCAACACAGACAGTGGCTACCTCGTCGCCGCTAAGAGGGGCCTTCTGGTGGTGGCGACAGCGATGCTGTTCCACCACCGCCTGCAAGGACACTTGCCGTCGCTGCGTCCCAAGGAATACGACGGGGAGTGGCCGCCTGCTTCTCCTGCCGTATGCGCAGAGCAGAGCGCCGTAATCGCTGCATTTCAGGAGGCTTGGCGTGGAATCCTTGCTGTGGATTACCGTCCGGTTTTTCAGACAGGCCGCGCGGCGCTAGGGGCCATATTGGCCAACCCCGACAACGGCTTAGCCATCGGCAATCTGGCCCAGCTGGTGGGCCGAATATCGGAAGAGGTCGCCGGCTTGCGCCACGACCTTCTAGGGCGCATCTTTCATCGGGTGCTGGACACCGCTCGCTACGATGGCTCCTATTACACCTCCACTGCCGCCTCTGTGCTTCTGACGTCGCTGGCCCTTCGGGAACAGGACGCAGACTGGAGCGATCCCAACGCCATTGCCGCCCTGCGAATCTGCGACCCGGCCTGCGGCACCGGCACCCTGCTTATGGCAGCCGCCGAGCGCATTCGCGATCTGCGCAACGCCGCTGGCCGGGGAACCCCAGAGGATGAAGAAGTGTTGGACTTAATGGTGGTAGAGGATGTGCTATGGGGCTACGATTCCAACTTGACGGCGACTCACATGGCGGCTTCCACCGTAGGGATGCTGTCGCCCGCCACTCAATTCAGTCATATCAACATTCACCGTGTCCGGCTGGGAGTGTTCGACGGGGTACCTTACGTTGGATCCCTGGAGTTTCTCACCGGCCAGGCGCGGCTAGCCGAGTGGCCTGATTTGGCGGAGAGAGTGGAAGATGATCAGGGGGCATCCCTACCTCCGCCCATAGACTTGGTAATCATGAATCCGCCTTTCACTGCGCGATAGCCTGCGGTATGACCAGTTCAGCATCGCCGAGGAGCTCGCAATCAAAGGACGGGAGAAGGAGTTGTTTGCTGGTAGTCCCACTTACTTGGCCGGGAACAGTGGGGCATTCCTCGTTCTAGCTGACCATCTCTGTAAACCCGGGACGGGAACGATCGCCGCCATCTTGCCCCTGATGGGAATGACCGATAAGTCAGGACTCGAGATTCGCAAGTTCTTGGGCAGTCGTTATCACGTTGAAATGATAGTTAGCTCCCACGATCCGGACCGTATCTTCTTCTCGGAAAACACCAGAATCGGGGAGGTCCTGCTGATCTGTCGGCGGTGGGGTGATGACGGACCGAAGCCGCCGACCCGCGTATTCAACCTGGCACATAACCCTAAAACGCCGTTGGAGGCACTGGACACCGCTGCCAGGATTCAACGGGCTGCAGGGAGAGATGGCCTTGCCGGCCGGGACTTCACTGTTCAGGAAATTGATGCCCAGCAGATCGCTCGCGGCGACTGGTTCGCTGTCAACTTCCTGTCCCCCTTTCTTGTGAAGGCATACCGTACCCTCGGCGAAGAGAGTCCGGGGGCCGTTCCAACCGTGCCTTTGAGCGACCTAGCGGACGTCGGCCCAGCGGGGCAACGGATACGAGACGCCTACACGCGTTCGGATATGCCCACCGAGTCGGGCCGCCGCGCCCTCTGGTATCACAAGACTGACATCACGCAGTCGATGCGGGCGGAGACCGACGTCTACATAGAACCGAAGTCTTCACGCCGACATCTCGCCGACAAGTATTGGGAGCAACGCGGCCCAATGCTGCTGCCTACTCAACTCCGATTGAACCTTGCGCGCGTCGCTGCTGTGATGTTGCCGGAGTCGGCTGTTGGATCGCGTTGGACACCCTGCCACCCCCATGATCCAGACATAGCGAGGGCACTGTGCCTCTACCTGAACTCCACTCTTGGCCTGCTGTCGATGCTGGGCGCACGCGATAATCGGGTTCCATCATATCCCTCGTTCTCGCTGGACACGCTGCGCTCAGTGCCTGTCCCCGACTTCGCTGCCTTGGCAGAGACTGAACGGGAGATGCTGTCGGGCTGGTTTGACTGGCTCCAATACGAAACGCTGCAACCCTTCCCGCTAATGGCCGACGACCCGGTGCGGGCGCAGATAGACGGTGCCGTAGTCCAGGCGCTGGCGCTAGATGCCGAGTGGATTGCCGACATACGTCGCCATCTGCCCCGTGAGCCATCGGTCACAAATAGACGCCTCGAATAGGGTACAGCAACGAGTACTCCGAGCCCCTCTTCGTTCGGGGCAACACTAGGTGGCGTCCCGTTTCTCAGGAGCCAGCTAGCGCCTCCTGGCCCAGACCACGGCGCCTGCTGCCAAGAGCAGCACGACGATCCCCGCGCCGCCTCCTACCAGGGGCAGGAGGCCCACGCCGTTGGAGGCGCTGCTGCCCTCGACGATTACGAGGCTGTCTGTGCCTTCGGGGAGGACCTGCAGCGTCTTCAGGAACTCGACGACCGTGGCCTGATCGTCTTGGGGGAGGGCGGCGAACCTGTCGCGGGGTGCCTGGGCCTCGCCGCCGTGGGCGAGGATGGCCTCGGATATCAGCGTGGCCCTGCCGTGGTGAAGGAAGGGCGGTTCGCTGGCGAAGCCCCACAGCTTGCGGGTTAGCCACTCGTCCGTGGGGACGCCGTCCTGCACGAGCAGCTCGTTGTCCAGTAGGTCGCCCATCCTGTGCCGCTTTAGGTCGGTGAAGGCGGGCACCAGCACACTGCCGTCGGGCCGGCGCTTCAGGTGGGGCCCGGGGCCTGCCGCCGTGAGGTCCACTCTGAAGGGGTTGTTGACGTCGGTGGGCTGGAGCTTGCCGCGCGGGTTGAAGGGGCTGGGCTCGGTGAATATGGGGCTGTCGACGCGGAGCTCAGGGATATGGCACGAGATGCAGTTCATGGACGAGAAGAGCTCGCGGCCCTGCTCGACGGCGGCCCGGGCATCCGAGTCCGCGGGGAGCACCTGGCCTGGAACGGGCAGGGTCGCCTGGAACACGACGAGGGCCGTCATGTCGCCGCGCGTCAGCTCGTCGGCGTAGCCGTCGCGGTCGAAGTCCACGCCGTCCCGGAACTGCTCAGAGGCCTGCATCCCGAAGTGGGAGTTCATAGCCTTCACACCGAACTCGCGGAGCGAGACGACGACGCCCTTCTGCTGGAAGGGCCGAATCACCAGGTCGTTGTCGACGCCCTCCAGCTCGCTGAAGTCCAGGGTGGCGTCGCGGTGGGCCGTGATGCGACCGAAGCTGACGCCCTTCGTCTCCAGGTCCACGGTGACGTCCTGACCCGTGCGCCTGGCCTCCTCTATGGCCTCTTCGGCGGCGGCCTTGAGGTCCACGGTCATCTCGCGGGCCAAGAGCTCGATCCAGCCCGACCCGAACAGGCCCAGCGAGCCCCTCTCGTTGCCGATGCTCATGAGGTTGTGGGTCTCGTTGTTGTCGCCGGGCCCCCCATCGAAGGTTGCGAAGGGCAACCGGTCCGCGAGCACGAAGACGTTGGCCGCGTTTCCGGCGCCTCCTCCCGCCCGGGGCGTGGTATGGCACTCCAGGCAGGTGTTGGCGTCGGGGGCCGAGATGCGGTTGAAGTTGTCGGGGAAGTCGTGCCTCGGCCGCGGGTTGCCGATGCTGACGTTGTTCCTGCGTTCGACGTCGGCCGTCTCGGGCCTGCCCGCGCCGTCCAGCGTGTTGAAGGGCGCCTCGAACAGCAGCTCGCCCCGCCGTATGATCTCGTCGATCGACAGGTCGCCGCTGCTGATCTCCTTCTGGTCCGTGTGTTTGGCGATGGCGGGCCCTTCGCCGATCTCGCGCGGCTCGGCTCCCTCCGCGGCCCCGCACGAGGCCAGGGTCACGGCTGCCGCTGCCAGGAGGGCCGCGGCGATTATGTAGCGTGCCGCACGGGCGATCATAGCTCCAAGATACCACTCGCGTCGCGAATCCGCCTCAACGTCTGCGCGTCAGTTCGGCTCGGTTATCGTGATCCTCCGGTTCGGCTCCACGGACGAGACCGTCTGGACTGCGCCGCTGGGCCACTGGACCACTATCTCGTCCACCGAGTCCGCGCCGCCCAGGCCGAAGTGGGACGGAATCATCGGGTGGCCCATGAAGCTGCGCCCGCTCGCGACCTCCCGCACCTGGGACTTGCCGCCGGCCTTTATTGTTATACGCGCTCCGATGCCGTCCCGGTTGCTGGTCTTGCCGACGGTCTTGACCACCAGCCAGTTGTTCCCGTACTCGCACCGGTTCCTGTAGAGGGTCGTCTCGCCGCCCAGGTTGCCTATGAACAGGTCGAGGCACCCGTCGTTCTCGATGTCCAGGTACCCCAGGCCGCGGCCCACGCCGGGATCGTCGGCCCCGCTGACCACCGACAGGTTGTTGAACGTGCCGTTGCCCCTGTTCCGCAGCAGGACGTTGTGCTGCTCGCGCAGGTAGTTGGGGACATCGTCGACGCCGGGCAGCCTGAGGTAGCCGCTTACCATGTAGATGTCCTCGAAGCCGTCGTTGTCGTAGTCGAAGAAGACCGAGCCCCAGGTCACGCGGTCCTCCGTGCCGATCTTCGACACTTCTACGCCCGCCGGCCCCGCCATGTCGGTGAATGACTTGCCGTCTCCGTTGTTCCTGAGCAGCACCGTGGCCCCGATGTTGGTCATGAACATGTCGAAGTGGCCGTCGTTGTCGTAGTCGCCGACGGCCAGGCTCATTCCGTACATGGGCACTCCCGTGCCTGACTCGTCCGACACGTCGGTGAAGGTCCAGCCTCCGTCGTCCGACGGCCCGTCGTTGCGCCACAGGACGTTTGGCTGAACGTTGGGGCCCCAGTCGTTTACGACGTAGAGGTCCGGGTCGCCGTCCGAGTCGTAGTCCAGCCAGCCGGGCTGGAACCCCGCCCCCCACAGGCTGCCTATCGCCTCGCCGTACACGTTCTTCTTGCGTGGGCCGGTGTCGCCGAGCATCGGGGTTACGTCGGTGAACGACCCGTCGCCGTTGGCGTGGTACAGGGCGACGAGTCCCACGGCGAGGTAGAAGTCCCCGCTGACCAGGGTGTCGGGGTCCAGCTCCTTAAGGTGGCGCACCACCATCAGGTCGAGGAAGCCGTCGCGGTCGTAGTCTCCCCAGGCGCACCCGGACGAGCGGAGGCTCCTGTCGTCGTCGCCCACCTGGGCCTGCTCCGTCACGTCGGTGAACGTGCCGTCCCCGTCGTTGCTGAACAGCTTGCTCGTGCCGTAGTTGGTGAGGAACAGGTCCTTGTCGCCGTCGTTGTCGTAGTCCGCCGCGCAGCCTCCGTTGGAGTGCCCGTCGATGTCGTCGACGCCGGCATTCGCCGCCACGTCCGTGAATGTCCCGTCGCCGTTGTTGCGAAACAGGGCGTTGGGGCCGATGGAGTCCGTGACGTACACGTCCTCCAGGTCGTCGTTGTCGTAGTCGAATACGACGACTCCTGCGCCCACGGGCTGTACCTCGGTTTCCACCTCGTGGTGCTCGAACCTGACGCCCGCCGAGTCGGTCACGTCGACGAAGAAGGTGCGCCGCTCGCCGCTCGCGGTCCGCCGCTGCCGGGTGGAGTCCGGGGCGGACGGCCTCTCGGTCGGCGTGGGCGCGACTGTAGGAACTGGCGTCGGCTGTGCGCTACCCCCGCAGGCCGTAGCCCCGGCCGCCAAGACGAGCGCCAGGGCGGCCCATATAACCGATGCGCGTATCCGCCTGAAGTTGTTGCCCATAGTGTAGGATTCTACAACCGGGCGCGGCGGCGGGGAAGAGCGTCGGATGCGTTGAGGTTGCCAGTCCCTCTCCCCTGACGGGTGAACAGACTGGGGAGACGGCTAGAGCCTGTCTCTGAGCCTGTCGAAGGGATGAGGGGCCCTGGGAGCCACCCTCACCTCAGTCCTCTCCCGTCAAGGGAGAGGAGGCCGGATTGAAGCTTGGGAGGTTCGCAATGGCACATACCCGCATACGCAAGGGTTCGACGCGTGGAGGCTATCTGCTGCCCGATTTGGACTACCGCGCATGTATGGCGGTCCGCGCGAACGATCAGGTCTTCCTGACGGGAGCGACGGGGCTGACCCCCGGCGGCGGCTTTATCGGTGAAGGCGACCCAGCCGCCCAGGCGGACAACGCGATGAAGGTGGTGCGCGCCCTGCTGGAGGAGGCGGGCGCGCGCATGGAGGACATCTGCAAGGTCACGACGTACGTGACGGACCTCTCGTACCGCTGGCAGGTCTATCCCGTGCTGGCCGAGCACCTGCGCGGTGTCAACCCCGTGTCGACCGGGCTGGTCATCTCCGCCCTTGCGCGGCCCGAGCTCGACTTCGAGATCGACGTCTTTGCCGTAGTGCCCGAGGACGGAAGCGAGCACCAGCGGGTCCGTCTGTTCAACACGCGGTCGAAGGACCCTCTGTTTTCCGGCCTGGACTATGGGCTGGCAAGGGCCGTACGAGCCAACGACCTGGTCTACCTGCAGGGGCAGACGGGCTGGACCTTCGACGGGGACTTCGTGGGCTTGGGAGACCCGGCGGCCCAGGCCGACAACGCCATGAGGTGCGTCAGGACGCTGCTGGAGGAGGCGGGGTCGCGCATGGAGGACATCTGCAAGGTGATCACCTACGTGAAGGACGCCTCGCACCGCAAGGCCGTATACCCCGTGCTGGCCGAGCACATGAGAGGCGTGAGGCCTGTATCTACGGGCCTTGTCGTCGAGGGGTTCGGCCGTCCGGAAGTCGACTTCGAGATAGACGTCTTCGCCGTGGCATCCTAGGTTCCCCTGTACCGCGGTCCACATGTGAACACCCACGTGTGAGCAGCGAATACATACATCGCGGCGGCGTCCATCGTGTGGCTGGAGATGGTCAGCGTGGCGCCGGAGGACGCCATGCTGCGGAGCTGCTCCCAGAAAGTGGCCCTGAGCTCAGGGTCGAGATCGACGGTGGGCTCGTCCAGTACCAGGAGGTCGGGCTTGTGTACGAGTGCGATGGCGAGGCTCACTCGCTGGCGCATGCCGCCGCTCAGGCGCGTGAGCGGGTCCTTCTGGCGCTCGGTCAGGTTGACCCATTCTATGGCGCGGTCGACGGCTTCCCGCCGCTCCACTGACCGGGAGAGGCCGTACATGCGGGCGAAGAAGTCCGGGCCGACAGCTCCTGGTACAGTGCGCTCAACTGGGCATGTAGCCGAGTCGGCCGGTGACGCGAGAGGAGGGAGATTCCCTGAACACCCGGACCGCGCCGGAGGACGGCTTCTGGAGGCCCGATGAGCAGCCGCATCAGCGTCGTCTTTCCAGCGCCGTTGGCGCCCAGGATGCCGAATATCTCCGACTCGTTCACAGCCAGGGTCAGCCCGTCGATGACCTTGAGCGGGCCGTACGTGAACTCGACCTCTTCCGCTTTGAAGACTGGTGGCATCTCTGGCTAACCTTGCGCAGGGTGGCAGGGGCGCCGTCCTTCGGGCAAGGGATGTGGTACGGAGTGGGTGCTGTGCTAGACTACGGCGGCAAATCAGGTGGGGGAACACCCCGGAGGTAGCCCGATGGGTAGAGTGAACAAGGTAATCGAGCTGTTGGAGCAGGGCCAACCCGTCTTTTCGACAGGCGCCGCTGAGCTCACGTATGAGGCAGGTCTGGCGCAGGCGCAGACTTGGTCCGACATGATACAGGTCGAGTTCGAGCACCACGCCTTCGACACCATTGGCCTGTACCAGTACATGAAAGGGCTGCACGACGGCGGCCCCACTCCCAGCGGTCACCCGACGCCGACCGTCATATGTACGCTGCCGTCCAACTGCATCAGCCCCGAGGAGGTGCAGTACAACGCCTGGCAGACCCGCCACGTCCTCGCGGCGGGGGTTCACGGCATCCTTCACACGCACTCACGCAGCGCCGAGGCGGTCAAGTGGTTCGTGGCCACCGCCAGGTACCCTTTCCAGACCATCGGCAGGGACCTGGGGATACCCGAGGGCCTCCGCGGCGGGGGCGGCCAGGGGCAGCCGGCGGAGCTCTGGAACGTTGATCCCTCGCGCTATGTCAGGATCGCCGACCCGTGGCCCCTGAATCCGGAAGGCGAGCTGTTCCTGGGGCTGAAGATCGAGGACAGGCACTGCCTGCCGGACGCCGACAACATTGCGGCTGTTCCGGGCATCTCGTGGGCCGAATGGGGCCCCGGAGACATGGGCATGTCCTTCGGCGACCCCGACGGCCACGACCCGCCCTATCCGCCCCACATGGAGCAGGCGCGCGCAACCGTCAAGTCGGCGCTGGACAAGGTCGGGGCCGCCTTCTACTGTTCGTGGAAGGACGAGTCGATGACGGACGAGGAGATCGTTATCCATCTCATCGAGAACGTCGGGGCAAAGATCGTCCCAGGCCCAAGCGCTGAGATAGCCGACTCTGTCCGCAGGAAGTACGGCCGTACCATGCCTTGGTAGGACGCCGGCACCTGTCTGGAAGGCTGCGCTGCCGGTAGGCGGCCCAGTACGCGACGGCGGACTTCTGTTGACGCATATGTGCCGCGCGTATAGAATTGGGCCGCCGTTGCCGGAGGCCGCTTGGAGGCGACCGGAGCACGGGTTGTCTTCCGTATTCCGGCAACAGGCAGGCTCTCACGATCCCTAAGGAGGAGACTCAATGCGGCTTGCACGCTTTTTTGCGCCCGGATACTCGGCCCCCGCGGTAGGTGTAATCGACGACGACGACAATGTGATGGAGGTCCACGGCTCGGGTGGAGACGTGGGCACGCTGCTCCTGCTGGACAAGGAAGGGCTGGGCAAGGTTGCCTGCACATCCCTCAGGACGCACAAGCTCGACGACGTTCGGCTGCTTCCGCCGGTCGGGCGCCCGGGCAAGATTTTCGCCCTCGCGGGCAACTACCATCCCCACGACTCCCTGCGCGACGTCAATGTGGACGTCGAGATTCCGAAGTTCTTCATCAAGCCAATCACCGCCCTGATAGGGCATGGCGACGATATACCGAACACACAGGGCAAGGCCACGATAAACACAGTCGAGGAGATTGAGCTCGGCGTCGTCATCGGCAAGCCCGGCAAGGACGTTTCGCTGGAAGACGCCATGGACCACGTCTTCGGCTACACGATCATCAACGACTTCTCCGGGCGCGACCTGAACCTGAGCCCGGACAGGGCAGCCGCACAGGACCCCCATGGCGAGGACTGGTTCGAGTGGCTGAACGGCAAGTGGCTGGACGGCTTCTGCCCCGTCGGTCCATGGATCAGGCTCGCTGAGGATGTGGAAGACCCGACCAACCTGAAGGTGACCACAGTAGTCAACGGGAACGTGCGCGTCGACGGCAACACCAGCCGGATGCTCTTCGACATCCCGCACCAGATCGCCTACATTTCCAGGCTCACGACCATCGAGCCCGGCGACATGATCGCCACCGGCGTCGTTCCACTTGCGCCTGGGACCGATGACGAGATCTTCATCCAGCCTGGCGACCTCGTAGAGGGCGTGGTGGAGGGTGTCGGAAAGCTATCCAACAGGGTCGCCAGCTAGGCGGGCCCGCGGAAAGAGGAAGTGCAAAGATGAAACTGGTTCTTTTCAACGACTTCACGCCAGGCGTCCTGAAGGGCGACTCGGTGGTTGACATATCCGACACGGTGTCGGGCGTTCCGCACATCGACGGCCAGACGTGGATGAACGGCATCATCGAGAACTTCGCCAGCCTTCGTGACGGCATCGAGAGCGCCGTCGCATCGTCCGACGGCGTGCCGGTGGGCGACGTGCGCCTTCGCGCTCCCCTGCCGGAGCCGCGCAGGATCGTATGCATGGCGGGAAACTACAAGGAGGGCAAGCCGACGGGCCCCTACGGTGATCGGGACGCCTTCCTCAAGTCGCCGTCCGCGATCATCGGCGACGGGGACACGGTCGTTCTGCCGGACTGCCCGGCTCCCCACTTCCACCACGAGGGGGAGTTGGGAATCGTCATCGGCAAGACGGCCGATCACGTCTGTGCGGACGACGCGGCGGACAATATCTTCGGATTTGTCCAGTTCATCGACGTGTCGGCCAGGGGGATCGATCCGAACGGCAACAGCAGCTTCTTCTGGGGCAAGTCGTGGGACACCTTCGCTCCCATAGGGCCCGCCATCGTCACCGCCGACGAGGTGGAGGACCCCCAGAACCTGGACGTGAAGCTCTGGGTCAGCGGGGACATACGGCAGGACCTCAACACCTCGGACATGGCCCGTTCCGTCTACGAGGTGGTCGAGTTCGTCTCCTGGATAACGACAGTGAAGCCGGGCGACGTCATCTCGGCGGGCACGAACCACCAGGGGCTGGGCCCGATCCAGGACGGCGACTCCATCGAGATGGAGATCGGCGGCTTTGGGCCGAGGCTTAGGGTCAACGTCAAGGACGACTGGAAGCGCACGTGGCCGCGCGAGACCCTCTCGAGCATGACGGGCTTCGAGTCGTCCATCCGCGCCAAGGTCGGCGGCTAGCCCACAGGAAGCGCGCTCGGAGCTCCTGACCGCCGCTAGTCGAAAGTCAGGACGCTCCGAGCAACTTCGCCTTTCCCCAGTGCCTCGAAGGCGGCGTCTGCCTCTTCCAGGGGGAAGGTGCGTGTGATCAGCTCGTCCAGGCGCAGCTTGCCGGCCTTGTAGAGGTTCAGCAGCCGCGGGAACTCGATCTGGGGCCTCGCGCTCCCGTACATCGAGGCGATCACCGTCTTTTCCTGCATCAGGTCGCGCGCGTCGATGGTGACCGGGGTCGCGTCGGGCGCGTGGCCGACCCACACGGTGACGCCGCGCCTGCGCGTGCAGCGGATGCTCTGTACGAAGGGGGCCTCGACGAGCCCTATCGCCTCGAAGGCGTAGTGGGCTCCGAGGCGGTCCGTCAGCTCGATGATGCGCTCGACGGGGTCCTCCTTCGAGGCGTTGACGGCGTGGGTCGCGCCGAACTCCATCGCCATGTCCAGCTTGTTGTCGAGGATGTCGACGGCGATGATGGTCGTCGCGCCTGCGATCTCCGCGCCCTGCATGCAGTTGAGCCCGACGCCGCCCGCGCCGAATACGGCTACCGTCGTGCCCGGCTGCACCTGGGCGGTGTTGATGGCCGCGCCGACGCCCGTGGTGACGCCGCAGCCCACCAGAGCGGCCTGGGCGAAGGGAACGTCCTTGTCGATGGGCACCGCGGCGACCTCGGGGACGGTCGCGTACGCGGCGAAGGTGCCGAGGTGGCCCAGGCGGTTGACGGTGGCCCCGTCGCTGCGCCTCCGGAGCGTCGGGCTTTCCAGTGGGTTGTAGCACAGGTTGGGCCAGCCCTTCTGGCACGTCTCGCATATCCCGCAGCTCGCCTTCCAGGAGAGGATGACGTGGTCGCCGGGCTTGACGTTGGTCACACCAGGGCCGGTCGCCTCTACCACGCCCGCGCCCTCGTGACCCAGCACGGCCGGAAGGGGATGGTGCGTCCACTCGCCCTTCACGACGTGCCAGTCGGAGTGGCATACGCCTGATGCGCCGAGCTTGACCAGCACCTCCCCCGGCGCCGGCTCTTCCTGGTCGAGGTCCTCGATCACCAGTGGGGTGTTGGCTTCGTACAGTACGGCTGCTTTCATCTCTACGCTCCTCCTTGCGTCACTGGGTACGGCTGCGGAAGTGGTCCCATCCGCCGTCGGTGATCCCCGCATCTGATTGACCGACGATCTCGACTCCTTCCCCTACCACGATGCGTCCTATCACGGTGACCGGGGTCTCGAGCATACGTTGGGCGCTTGCCATGATGGCCTGCGGTGCGGTGAAGACAAGCTCGTAGTCCTCGCCGCCCGCGAGCGCGAGGTCTGTCCAGTCGTCTGGAAACGTCCGCCTGAGCTCCTCGCCGCCTGGGACGCAGCCGGCGTCGATGAGGGCGCCCACTCCACTGGCTGCGCACATCTTACCCAGGTCGGCGATCAGCCCGTCGCTGACGTCCATCGCGGCCCGCACTCCGAGCCGCCTCAGCAGGAGTCCCTCCTCGATCCGGGGCGACGGGTGCAGGTGCCGCAGTGCCAGCGAGCGCTCTCCCAGATCGCGGTCGTCGTCTCCCGCCAGCAGCAGACGAAGTCCGCCCGCAGAGTCGCCGAGGGCGCCCGTAACGCCTATCAGGTCGCCGACTGAGGCGGCGCTGCGGTCCAGCACCGGTCCATCGATGGTCGACGCGTCGCCGACCATTGCCACGGTGACGAAGATGGCGGGCGAGCTCACGATGTCGCCCCCGACGATGTCGCCCCCGTACACGTCGCATGCGTCGAGCATTCCCTCGTAAAGCTCGGTAACCGCCTCCACGTCGAGGTTCGGGTCGAGTCCGAGGCTTACGACGGAGACCCTGGGCTGGCACCCCATGGCCGCAACGTCGCTCAGATTGACGGTCAGTGCCTTCCAGCCGATCTCTCGCCACGACGCCAGGTCGGTCCTGAAGTGGACGCCCTCGACCATTGCGTCGGTCGTCAGCACCCACGTTCCCGGGCCGCTCTCCCAGACGGCCGCGTCGTCGCCCACCGAACGGATGAGTGTGAACCCGTCCTCTTCGCTCCCTTTCGGAGGCGCGCCCGCCCTCTCCGCGATGGTCCGCGCAATCATGTCGATGGTCCCGGTCTCGCCGATATCCGCAAGGCGCATGATGGGGTCGATTATATGGGCAGCGGGCCGCCTCTCTCAACGTCGTCGGGCTGAGGCAGCGTGTACAATGTAGCGGTTTGGGACTCCACGCCCTTGTGGGGTGAGCGGGTGGAAGATGGCTGAATACGACTACGACATGGTGGTCATAGGGTCGGGCCCGGCTGGGCAGCGGGCCGCGGTGCAGGCTGCGAAGCTGGGCAAGCGAACCGCCTTGGTCGAGCGCCAGGCCGAGATCGGCGGCGTCATGGTCAACACCGGCACCATTCCCAGCAAGACCCTCCGCGAGGCCGTGATGTACCTGACCGGGTACAGGGAGCGCAACATCTACGGCGAGTCCTACCAGGTCAAGCAGGACATCACCATAAGCGACCTTACGGTCCGCACCAGCCATGTCATGCAGCAGAACAAGGACACGCTGCGGCTCCAATTGATGCGGAACAGGGTCGAGCTCATCACCGCCGCCGCGTCCTTCATCGACGCCCATACCATCGACCTCGCCTCGGTGAACGGCAGGGCCCACCAGCCGATCACCACCGACAAGGTCGTCGTTGCCGTCGGCACGTCCGCGGCCCGGCCCGAAGACATGAACGTCGACGGGCAGCGTATCCTCCTGAGCGACGACATCCTGAACATGTCCGCGCTCCCGCGCACCATCGCCATCGTCGGCGCCGGCGTAATTGGGCTGGAGTACGGCAGCATATTCGCAACCCTGGGCATACGCGTCACGCTCATCGACCGCTATGCGAGGTTGCTGCCCTTCGTCGACACCGAGCTCGTCGACAGCCTCATCTACCACATGCGCCAGAAGAGGGTGACCCTCCGGCTGGACGAGGAGGTCACCTGGGTGGAGACGTTCGAGGACGACAGGGGAGAGCACGTCAGGATCAGGCTGATCAGCGGCAAGCAGATCGTCACCGACGCGGCGCTCTATAGCGTTGGCCGAACGGGCGCCACAAAGTCGCTGAATCTCGACTCCGTCGGCCTTCAGGCCGATGGACGGGGTCGGCTGAAGGTCAACGAGTTCTACCAGACTGCCGTGCCGAACATCTATGCCGCCGGCGACGTCATCGGGTTTCCGAGCCTTGCGTCGACCTCGGGGGAGCAGGGCCGCATCGCATCCTGCCACGCCTTCGGGATGCCCGCGAGCAGCGTCCCTGAGCTGTTCCCCTACGGTATATACACCATCCCCGAGATCTCGATGGTGGGCAGGACCGAGGAGGAGATGACGGAGGCCGTCGTGCCCTACGAGGTGGGCAGGGCCCAGTACCGCGAGATAGCGAGGGGCCAGATAATCGGCGACGACTCCGGGCTGCTGAAGCTGCTCTTCCACACCGGGACCCGCAAGCTTCTCGGCGTCCACATCATCGGCGAGGGTGCGAGCGAGCTGGTGCATATCGGGCAGGCCGTCCTTGCGCACAACGGGACCGTCGACTACTTCGTGGATACGGTCTTCAACTACCCGACGCTGGCTGAGTGCTACAAGACGGCCGCCCTGGACGGCATAAACCGCCTGGGAGGCTAGCCCGCGCCTTGACTGGCCCAGGTACACCCATAGTCTCAGCGGACGAGGTCCCGACACAGAGGCCGCTGAACTCCCGGCAGTACATCGAGGAGGCCTGGGAGCCCTGCCTGATTCGGGTGGACGGCGACCTGATGTCCTGCAACTTCAACGCCAACCCCGAGATCGGGGGCAGGGCCACCCTCTGCGTCATCCCAACGCAGGCTCTGGCGGTGGTCGAGGACCCGGTCCGCATGAAGATCAAGCCCAACGTCATGTCCGAGTGGCTGGACCGCCTGACGGCCCGGGGCGCCGGAATCCTGCTGGTCCACGGGAAGTGGTTCGACGATATGTGGGCGTCCGCGGCGATGGCCATCAGGGGGTTCGATTACTTTAGCCGGATAGAGGCGCGCATGGCGGCGGCCATCGCGGGAGCGCTGTCGAGGGGATGGGCCACGCCGGGCCGGGTCGTCCTCATGGCGAGCTCGCGCCACGCGTTCGTATCCCTCCTCTCCATGGCGAGGAATCCCGACGTGTCCGCCGGAGTGGCGCACCAACCGGTCGTGCATTGGCCTCGTATGAAGGAGTTCCGCGGCATGGAGGGCAACCCCGTCGTCATGCGGCACTCCCTCTACGACCTGGTGGATAGATTCGCTCCCAGGCCGTTGTACGTACAGACAGGCTACGCCGACGAGCGCGTGGGCCAGGAATGGATCGAGGCGTTGATCGCCCGTATCTCGGATGAGTACGAGCGCCGGGGTTGCGGCTCGCAGTTCACCCGTGAGCTGCTGGCCATCCCGGGACACGATGGCACCAGGGTACCCGTCTCCGCGCTGGACTCGGTCGTCGACTGGCTCTGCGACCAGGAGCTGCTGGGGGACGGGGCCGGTGGGTAGCCGCGCGCTGGACATTGGCAGCACGAAGCAGCTCTTCATCGACGACTCGGTCGTCGCCGCCTCGTCGAACGTGCAGAGGCAGCCGCACCGCCCTGTCCGGCACGGCCCGCCGATACTGGAAGCGGACAGGCCGTGGGAAACCGACGGCGGCGGCGTGTACATGTACGGGGGCAGTGTCCTCTTCGACTCGGAGGAGCGCGTCTTCAAGATGTGGTACAGGGCGTCGGGCCCCATCTCCCGCCGCCCCTCGGCGCCGGGCAGCGAGGATCCTGGAGGCTACCGGGCGTGCTACGCCGTCTCGGACGACGGCGTGGAGTGGCACAAGCCGGACCTGGGAGCGGCTGACTTCGGCGGCGACACCCTCAACAACCTGCTGCCGCCATCCGGCGACGGGATGCAGTTCATCAGGCGCCCCAACCTGATCAAGGACTACGACGACCCCGATCCCGCGCGGCGCTACAAGATGGTGTACATGGACTATGTGGACGGCGCATGGGGTCTCTCCAGGGCGTACTCACCGGACGGCATTAGGTGGGAGATGAACGTCGGAACGCCGCACAGGTTCGAGCCGCCCATCGCCCCCAACGGCATCCTGTTCGGGTGGGACCCGCGCCTGGAGCGCTACGTCCACTTTCACCGGAAGAGTGCCCGGGTCCGGGCCGACGTCGACGGCAGGACGAACAGGCGCAAGGCGGCCGTCATGCGGACCGAGAGCCGTGACTTCGAGACCTGGGGAGGGACGACGGAGGTCCTGGGCCGCGAGCCCGGCGACCCTCCGAACTGGAGCCCGAGTCACGGCATCGACCTGGCGGCGGTCCTGTACACCGACGACCACTACGTTGGATTCATAGACACGGTCTACTCACACATGGTCGAGGACGTCGACCATGCCCTGTGGAGCATACACGGCAGCGAGTTCGCGGAGTACCGGACGGAGCTCGTCGTCAGCAGGGACGGACTCAGCTGGCGGAGGGCCACGCCGTTCTTCGAGTTCATGCGGCGCGGGATGTACGACGCCTGGGACTGCGACCACGTCGCGCTGCACAAGCCCCTGGTGAAGGACGACGTGATATACATCTACTACTCCGGCGGCAGCGTTGCGAACAGCGCCAACGACCCGCACCATCCCCAGCACCACTGGGGGCGGCGTGAGGGCATCGGCGTCGCCACCATGAGGCTGGACGGGTTCGTGTCCCTGGACGGCTGCGGGCCCGAGTCGTCCGTCACGACGAGGCCGCTCCGGTTCGAGGGCGACAGGCTGGAGGTCAACGCCAGGGCGCCCCTCGAGGCGGCGGACGGTACTTCTCCTGCGGGTCGGCCCCACGGCCGGTTTGCAGTGGAGGTGCTGGACGAAAACTCCACGCCGCTCCCGGGGTACGCCCGGCAGGACTGCGACGTGTTCAGCGGCGACGATGCGCGCCTCGTGGTCACCTGGAATGGCGGTCACTACCTCGGCGGCCTGGAAGGCCTGCCCGTGCGGCTGCGGTTCCACCTCGACAACGCGGCGCTCTACGCCTTCAGATTCCGGGGCGAGAGGGAGCCGGCGCCCGCGGCTAATCCATGGGAGCCCGGCTCTCGCGGCTTCCCCTAGTAGACCGAAATCTTTGAAATGACGGGTAGTAATACCAAGTCGCCGTGATGCCGCCGTATATGTGCGGCCAGGGAGTGGGGTTCTCGCCCCGTATCGAGTACGGGGCAGGCTCTTTGCGGGAATGACGGCTTTACGGCGCACTCAAAATGAATTGGTATGAGTGTGTCGTGTCGGCCCCACCACCCGATCGGGTGGTGGGGTGAGGCCCGGCCACGTTGGTATCGGATAATGGCAGGGCCGGGGGCGGGTTTGAAACGGTTTGAAACCCGCCCCTACAGCCGGGCACGCAAACATCCCCCTCATCCCTTCGACAAGCTCAGGGCAGGCTCCGCCCCCCTCAAGACCGGGGATGGGTTCCCGCCTCCGCGGGAATGACGGCCATGCGCGCGGGAATGACGGTTGTGGTGTGCAAGTTGTTGGCCCCGCTCGGCCCGGTTGGGTGGCGGGGCGGGTTCAGACCCAGATTTTGAACCGGCTGGGTCTGGGGATGCCGGCCTCGCGCATCTTGTCGAAGGGCCGCTTTATCCAGACGCTCTCGGCCTTGGGCGTAGTCCCGGGTTCGCGGGAGCGGCGGCGCTTGGGGCGAAGTTTTCTTCTGATCGACCTGGGGTATGCCGGGGCGTACTCCCAGATGTACTTGCCGTACGCGTCGGGCACCTCGCCTGAGATCCAGTAGCGGACCTCGTCGTCTTCGTCGTTCTCCTTGTCTTTGCCGTGGAAGGCGGCGGCCACCTCGTCGTATGCCTGTACGAACTTGTGGATTGGGTGGGACGGGTCGTGCTGGGCTTCGGCGATCTTGCGGTCGATGTCGTAGCAGCCGCGGTGGGGGTCGGTGTTGGTGTCGTCCAAGTCGTCTGTATCGGCGGGGGCGGGGCCGGGGATGGGTTCCCGCCCCGTATCGAGTACGGGGCAGGCTCTTCGCGGGAATGACGATTCGACTGCTGGGAACGACGATTCGGCTGTCGGGAACGACGATTCGGTTGTCGGGGACGACGGTTCGGCTGTCGGGGACGACGATTCGGCTGCGTCTGCAGTGTGCGGGTCGTCTGTGTCGGCGGGGCCGGGGATGGGTTCCCGCCTTCGCGGGAATGACGGTCCGGCTGCGTCTGGCGTGCGCGGGTCGCCTGCGTTGGCGGGGCCGGGGATGGGTTCCCGCTTTCGCGGGAATGACGATCCGTCGGGCGGGAATGACGATTCGGCTGTCGGGGACGACGATGAGGCTGCCGGGGACGACCCTTCGGCTGCGCTCAGGGCAGGCTCAACTGGAAGGGAGCCGGAGCGGGCTAGCTCGTCGCGGGCTATGTGGCCGAGGAGCTCGCTGGCGGCATCGACCCTCTGGCGGGGCCTGAAGCCGCGGACTACGCCGTGCATGACGTGCATGAGGAAGCTGACGACGGTCTTGCCGTGGTCGGTGCTCCCGTGGACGATGCCGGCGACGCGGGGGTCGTGGGCAAGGGATGGGGTGGCGAGTGCCGAGGCCAGGTATTCGAGGGCCTCGTGGCGCGCACGGGTGCTGTTGGCGCAGTCGGCGTCCGACCGGGGATGGGTTCCCGTCGCCACGGGAATGACGGTGGTGTCGTCACGGGAACGACGGGTGGTGTCGCGGGTGCGCTTGCGGAGTATGGCGTGGTTGCATTCGAGGCCGGTGAGCTGGGCTATGTATTCGGAGACGAGCCCGGGAGCGATGGCGTGGACCTGCTCGGCGGCTTCGAGCCTGTGGCAGACTTCGAAGCCTTCGTCGTCGAGCTTGCCGCTGGCGACGTCGAGGTAGAAGCGGACGATGGTGCGCCCGTTGTCGGTCTCCTGTCGGACGATGTCCGCGAGTGTGGGGGGCCCGCTCTGATTTTCCCTGTTGCGTCGTTTGTTGTTATGGCTCATGCGTTCTACTATGAGGGATTCGGTGGGGGTTTGTCAAGAGGGGAGTTCTTCCCAAATCCCCCACCTAAATGGCGGCGACGCCCTAATGGCAAGGGGAGGGCTGGTTTGAAACCAGCCCCTACGGGGTGATGGCTGATAGATATGGCGCCGAATGTGGAGGTGGGGAATCTGGGTTCTTCGGCGCAGAGAGGGAGATTAGGGTAGGGTGGTATGCTCATGTTATACCAATTCGCCGTGATGCCGCCGTATATGTGCGGCCAGGGAGTGGGTTTCCGCCCCGTATCGAGTACGGGGCAGGCTCTTCGCGGGAATGACGGCTTTACGGCGCGCTCGAAATGAATTGGTATAATAGAGGGTTGGATTTCCGTTCTACAACGACAGGGCGGGTTTGAAACCCGCCCCTACCTAGTCATTCTCTCGTTAGCCGGCGCCGCCGCCGTGGGGGAGATCGAGGTCCTGGACGACGAGGTCCGGCTGCAGACGACAGACGCGGAGTTCGTCAGGGCGATCCTGCACGGGGGCTCCGTCGAGCCGGACTTCGAAGAGGGCGTGCGCTACATGGAGTTCACGGAGGCGGTGGCCATCTCAGTCCCCACCGGCCAGACCGTAACCTTGCCTCCTGAGCCGACGATGAAGGCTTGGGTCCAGCCGCTCGCCTGAGCGAATGGCTGTGCAGGGCCTTTCCAAAGTCCGTTCGTGGTGAGCCTGTCGAACCACAATTGAGGCCTTCGACAAGCTCAGGCCGAACGGCAAGGTACGACCCTATCTCAACAATGGAAAGGCCCTGATGGCTGTGACTGAGGGTTGACACCTCAATTTGCCAGGCGTACGATGGCCTTACGTTTCGGACAAAGGAGGCGCGTATGTCTATACATCGGCCCCTGATGCGGAGCGTTCTTCATCGCTCAGTGGGGCCATCAGGGGATACCAGCAACAGGTCAGTCGCCACTCCATTCGACCGAGCCCCAAGCGTACTCCCGTAGGCGGCGACTATCGCAAGCCAGAGAAAGGGAGGACGAGCGATGAAGCGGATTCTCTTGGCTGTGAAGTGCATTATCTACGCGAGCGCTACTTGGTGGCGCCGTCTGAATGGCGAAATCGACGGGACCCCAGAGCATAGCGCGTGGGGCCGCGTGGAATTCCTCTACAAACTCAACTGGGAGTTCGGGGGGAATGACTACACGAGCGCAGGGTTAAGCCAGGATAGGCTCCGACACGACGACGTGGCGCAGGGCCACTCAACAACTGTCTCGTTCTCCCCCAGATATCATTTGCCCATCTGCACACGATTTTGGACGGTGAAGATCAACAAGGTGCAGTACGCCCACGGGCATGAATCGTCCTGGTAGCCGTACTGGCGCTTGGCGTTAACCCCTCATGCCCAGGCCCGACCTCGGTGACTCTCCCCCCTGCCGAGGCCGGGCCGTATATCAGGGAGGCGAAGCATGAATGAGCAATTCCTGGTAGCTCTGACGTTCGTTATATATGGTTCAATATGCGCTATCATTGCCGCTGTCTTTGCTAGGCAGTGTTGACATTTGTGTCATTCCGAGCGCAGCGAGGAATCTAAGAACCTTGCACAAAGGCTACCACCTAGATTCTTCACTCCGCTGCGCTACGTTCAGAATCACTATGGCCTTGCGCAGGCCACATAAGGGGATGAAAATGGCGCGGCCTACCCCATCGTCACTCCCGCGAAGAGCCTGCCCCGTACCCGATACGGGGCGGGAGTCCAGGGCGGCTGGGCTCCGTGTCAGGCACAGGGCAGGCTCCAAGCCACCTGCCGGGGATGGGTTCCCGCCTCCGCGGGAATGACGGAAGGGAGCGCGGGAATGACGGGTGTGGCTGTCTGCTGTCTATTTTCATAGCAATGACATTTGACTGGGAGCCGCTCGAATGTCAACACAACCTAGACGCAAGAATCGAAGCATACCCCTGTGGGCAACGCTAGGGTTCTGCTTCGGGGTGGTGGGGCTCACCGTGCTGGCGCTGTTCGACAACGAAGGCATCCGATGGAGTGCAGACAGGACCGCGCCCCGCCGATTTGACCGCCGTGGCAAGGGTCGTTGATTGGCCCCAAGACTGTATAGGGACATCCAAGGACTCAGGGCGCTTGCCGGCGACGACAATGAAGATGGCGTCGGCATAGGCTTTGTAGTCAACGAGCGCTGAAGGTGAGACAAAGTCCCCTGCCATTCCGACCGCTGTTAGGAAAAATAAAAAACCTAGCTGAAGCATCACCACAGAGAGCACAGAGAGGGAGATTAGGAGTAGGGTGGTGTGCTCATGTTATACCAATTTGGCGTGATGCCGCCATATAGAGGGCTGAAAGAGCAGGGCCTTTCCAAAGTCCGTTCGTGGTGAGCCTGTCGAACCACAATTGGGGCCTTCGACAAGCTCAGGCCGAACGGCAAGGTACGACCCTATCTCAACAATGGAAAGGCCCTGCTGAAAGAGTGCCCGGCTTGCCCTTAGCCACCCGATCTGCGTGCAACCGCCGGGGACTGGATGGGGGACGGTTCCTGCGGGCAGGAATCCGGCTCAAGGCCGGAATGACGGATTGCCGAACTGCGTCACGATCAATTCACGGCGTAGTCAAAACGAAATGGTATTAGAAGACCCTCAGCAGCCCCGAGTTTGCAGGAGGTCTAATTGGACAAGGTTAGAATCGGCCTGATCGGGGCGGGCGGCGTTGCCCGTGCGAGGCACCTGCCGAGGCTGGCGGCCATCGAGGAGGTGGAGCTGGCCCTCGTCTGGTCCAGGGACGGGTCGAAGGCCGCCCAGGCCGCGGTCGAGTTCGGCATCCGGCAGATCGTGCGCGATTGGCAAGATGTCGCCGAGTCGCCACTGGTCGACGCGGTGGTCATAGCCACGCCGCCGGTCAACCACCTGCCCGCCACCCTGGCGGCCCTGTCGGCGGGGAAGCACGTTCTCTGCCAGGCGCGGATGGCGAGGAACCTGCTGGAGGCGCGGGAGATGCTGGCGGCCGCCAGGGAGTCGGGACTCGTCACGGCGCTGTATCCGCCGATGCCCGGGCTCAGGGGCGACAGTGTCGTCAGGCGCCTGCTCCAGGACGGGGACTACGTGGGCGAGATACGGGAGGTCCGCGTGGCAGGGCTCGCACACCAGGCCCCCGGCGACGACTACGTGTGGCAGCTCGACCCGGAGGTGGCCGGGCTCAACACGATGACGATTGGCATGTGGGCCGAGGTGTTGAACCGCTGGGTCGGCCCTGCGCGGTCGCTGACCGCCACTGCCACCTCGCATCTCGAGAGCAGGACGACGGCCGAGGGCGGACTCGCGCCGGCCACGGTGCCGGACTCCATCGCCATATCGGCGGAGCTGGAGTGTGGCGCGACGGCCTCCTACCACTTCTCGACCCACGCGGCCTTCGCACCGCCCCAGACGATCGAGATATACGGCACTCGCGGCGCAATCCACTACACGCTGTTCGGGGACGTGGTCAGGGGCGCGACCGCCGGCGACGAGGGTCTGAGGGAGATCGAGGTGCCGGACGACGAGGTCCGGCTGCAGACGACGGACGGGGAGTTCGTGAGGGCGATCCTGCACGGGGGTTCCGTCGAGCCGGACTTCGAGGAGGGAGTGCGTTACATGGAGTTTACGGAGGCGGTGGCTATTTCAGCGTATACGGGGGAGGCTGTGGCGCTGCCACCGGAGCCAACTATGGAAGCGTGGGGCCAGCCGCTGGTGGTAAGCTGAGGCGTTGACACTGGGTTTGACGAACTAGGCAGTGTTGACATTTGTGTCATTCCGAGCGCAGCGAGGAATCTAAGAACCTTGCACAAAGGCTACCATCTAGATTCTTCACTCCGCTGCGCTACGTTCAGAATCACTATGGCTGCGCAGGCCACATAAGGGGATGAAAATGGCGTGGCCTACCCCATCGTCACTCCCGCGAAGAGCCTGCCCCGTACCCGATACGGGGCGGGAGTCTAGGGTGGCTGAGCTCCGTGTCAGGCACAGGGCAGGCTCCAAGCCACCTGCCGGGGATGGGTTCCCGCCTCCGCGGGAATGACGGAAGGGAGCGCGGGAATGACGGGTGTGGCTGTCTGCTGTCTATTTTCGTAGCAATGACATTTGACTGGGAGCCGCTCGAATGTCAACACTACCTAGCCACTTCACGCCAAGAACGTGCCAGTTCCGGGTGACCGCAGCAATTCAATCCAGTTCCGGAGCTTTTCTCGTTCTACTGCAGCGATCGGGTATCCGCGGACCTTCCTAACAGTCTCGGCGCTAGGTGCTAAGGCACTTGTGGTGACGATGAGCCCAGACTGTGCACCTTCGTCCGAAACATCCGCCCAAAGAGCCTTGACGACCATCTGGCTGACCTTTCGGCGCTCGCGCTTGCACTGTACGAGAACCAAGGGTGGTTTCGCGGCGTCATCCGCTGGAGCCCAGACCCTAATATCTACTCCGCCGTCGCCTCGCCCAGGGCCCATCTCAACTCGAAACCCGGCGCGCTCGAAGAATTCGCCCACTAGTCCTTCGAACTTTCGCCAATTGATTTCTTCGATCCGTTGAGAGTTCCGAGCCAAGTAGTCGATGAATCGCTGGTCGAGAAACGCCCCGTATTGCGTTTCGAGGTCCTCGCTCTGGAAGAGATCACACAACTGAGCCGTGTCATGCCAACCGAACCATCGTCCGTGCGCCCAAGGAGAGGCTTGCTGTGCAAGGATGAGCGCTTCCAGCAACGCTCCCGCGATGTTGACCCCTGGGCGACCGAATTCGTTCTGGACAGTCTCAAGCAGCCGCGAAGAATCAACAAGAGTTCCTTGCTGTATGTGGCCGATCGTGGTGTGAAGCATCGCCATGGCGTACTCGGTCTGGACACTCTCAAGGGGCTGGGAAGAATCACGAGACAGTCTTTGCCGTTTGTCGGAAATGTCGTCGTTGAGCAATTCGACGCAACGAGTTAGGACCTCCTGGAGAACCTTGCTGTGGATCGGATCATGCTTGAAGTGTCGGAAGACGGCGAGGCCGGGTGGTAGGGGATGTGGAGTAGGAAGATTGCCAACTCTGTACAGAAGCCCACGAACAGCTGTTTCGTATTCGTCGGATCGCACACGTAGCAAGTAGTCCTCCGTCTCGAGGACGGCTTCCCGAAAGACTGGCGTATCACGGAGATGCTCCGCAAGTTCCTCGCGAGTGAGCGCAAGGCCGGCCTTGTAGCCGACCAACTCTCCAAAATGTCCCGCTATCGACCTTGGGCTAGTCCAGA
This sequence comes from Dehalococcoidia bacterium, assembly GCA_965261325.1. Classification (GTDB taxonomy): domain Bacteria; phylum Chloroflexota; class Dehalococcoidia; order Lucifugimonadales; family CAJWER01. Next base: position 1,306,833 of record CBDHCU010000008.1, on the reverse strand, counting down.
TCGCTCCCATCAATGCCTCTGTTTCAGTTGTGTCTTTCAGGTGGCTGCAAGCGGGTTATGGGATCAGGCGACAGTCTCGGAAGACACGCGGTGCGTCCACAGGGTATCGCCGCGAGGTGTGGCGAGAGCATCACCCTAGGCAGTGTCTGCTGTGGCCTCCGCCTTTGGCGGCCAAGGTGCCCCTTTTGGGCAACTAGGTGCTCTCTATCTTCGCCAACTGCTACTGAGGGTGGTCCATATGCCATCGATTGCTAATGGCACGATCTTCTATTTGGGCGGTTGCCACCGTCATTTAGCCGTTGCTAAGCCCAACGCCCGTATAGCGACACCTTGTACAACGCCTGACTCGCAGCCCGTCCCGATTCCTCAGTATGTGGAAGGTGTAGGTTCGACACACCGGGCACCTCTTATACCAATTCGCTGTGATGCCGCCATATAAGGGCTGAAGGAGATGCCCGGCTTGCCCATAGCCACCCGGTCTGTGTGCAACCGCCGGGGACTGGATTCCGGCTCAAGGCCGGAATGACGGATGCTGAACTGCGTCACGTTCAATTCACGGCGTAGTCAAAACGAAATGGTATTACCTGAGCCCTTGCCGGGCCTCACCGGGCTGTCGACCTTCCATCCCACGAAGCCGCATGTGGCACATCGCCTGTCGAAGTTCGGCGACCTCGATCTACGGAAGTCTACGGTGCCGCAGTCTGGACATGTGATGCCGGGCATTCGTGTCAGTCTCCTTCGGTGCTAGAATAGAGTACAGCCCCCAGTCGTAACCAGCGACTTAGGGGCCGCACTTCCTGACGTGGTGAAATGGTAAACGCGAGGGCCTCGGCAGGCACTAGCTCACGTGTCGGTCGCTCGCCGTGGGGTCGCATAGGAGTATTCGGTACTCTCCTACTCCCATGCGAGAATTTGCTGTCCGGTCTTGTCACACCATTCAGGCCAACGCATGTATATGATGGGATACCGTGCCCAATTGTCTATCATGGCTTGGTACACGTCATCCTTGGCCTCTGCCAACTCGTTCTTCACCTTGGGTTGATCCTGAAAGTGAACCTCGCCTGAATCTACTCTGAGTTGTGCGGTCTCTACCCCTAGTAGTATAGCACACCCTCTGTCCCACAGCGGGCTAAGACTAATGGAGCCAGAGGACTCCTGTAGGTCACGCGCAGCTATGGCTAGCTCTAAGGCCTCATCGTAGGGCGTAGGGATGGGGGTGGCTGTCGGCGGCGTTGGGGTCGGCGTAGGCTCAGCGCAGGCGCCTAGCGCAACGCACAGGGAAAACATGAAGACGACATGTATATGCCTTGGCACGAGGTTGCCTCCGGGCGATCGAGATACTCACCTGCCAAAGTAAAGTGATCCATGCGGGCCGCCCGGAGGCACGAGATGATGACGCATCTCAGCTACCCCACGGGCGATACCGCGCAGGATTCCTCAGACCCGATGGATACAGGCCTCTACTTTGGCAGGAACGAGGGTAGCAAGCGACGGTCAGGGGCGCAAGGCGCTAGCGTGATGAGGTTTCGGTGGGGCAGAGGGCCACCGGCGATGGTTCGGGCTTCCTCACTTCTTCACTGCCACAAGAGGGAACTCTCCCCGCCCCACCAGCCATTACCCGTCAGCGTGTTAGAATACCTCCCTGCCAAAGTAAACCCTCGGAGGCCATGCCCCCTCCAAAGTAGAGACAGCGGGAGGTACAAGTTGACGCTACCAAGAAGCATGTCTGATGGGGAGCTAAAGGTTACGATGCATGCCCTTTTGGGCTATATGCGTGTTGTTGGGGAGGCAATTGCAGGGATAGAAAACGTTCCATCTCAGCATAGGACACCCGAATTGGTATTGGGCGTGATTGGTTCAATCGTAGAAGATGACGATTGGCAGAGAGTACCCGGATGGACTGACGAGGACGGGCGGTCATTGCGGCAACTGCACGCGTTGCTCCTGCGGATGGCGGAAGAGGCGAATTCTGAGGGGTGAGGGGCGGTCGTTGTCATATTGCACTCCTTGATGTAGAATGGCTAGAACACTTCAAACTAGGACACTTCCCGGACCTGAACGGTGTTGACATTCCACGGCAGGGATGCCTACACTGAAACACACAGACACATATCGATACAGGCTGAGATCGGGAGTAGTACGTCTCAGGGCGAGGCCAAGAGAGCCGGGTAAGGTGAGAGCCGGCGCCTGACGCGGAGACGGAATGGACCTGGGAGCCTCCAGTCCGAGGGCCCTTTGGGGCTGTAGGGCTGGACGGGATGGGCGCCGTTATCACTGCCCAGGGCATTCGCGCAGGACGCAAGTGCCCGTAAGAGATGCGGCAGGCGGTGTACGTCGGTCGTAAAGTAGGGTGGCACCACGGAAAGCCCCGTCCCTCGTAGGACGGGGCTTTTTGCGTTGTGAGGGAACACCCTCACCCCGTATAGGGGTACGGGGCAGGCTCTCAGTCCTCTCCCTTGACGGGAGAGGACTGAGCCCAGATCCACCACCTAATTTGGACGGATGGCGTGACGGACTGCCTCTGAGGCTATGGCTGTGCACCTTGCCGGGGATGGGTTCCCACCCCCGACTTCTCGGGGGCAGGCTCTTCGCGGGAACGACGGCAGTAATGTGCGGGAACGACGAAAGTGCGCGGGAACGACGGAAGTGAATGCGGGAAGGACGGAAGGGGATTAGGAGGAGAGTCATGGTCGAGACGCAGGTTAGTCGAAACGGGTCGGTACAGACGGAGCGGAAGCGGGTCTTCAGCGGCATACAGCCGTCGGGCGAGCTTCACCTCGGCAACTACCTGGGCGCGATGAAGGGCTGGGTGGAGCGGCAGCACGAGAAGGAGAACTTCTTCTGTATCGTCGATCTGCACGCCATCACGGTGCCGCAGGACCCGGACATGCTGAGGCGTAGGACGCGCTCCGTGGCGGCGATGCTGCTCGCGGCCGGGCTGAGTCCCGACCGGTGCACGCTTTTCGTCCAGAGCCACGTGAAGGCCCACGCCGAGGGGTGCTGGCTGCTGAACTGCATCACGCCGGTGGGCTGGCTCGAGCGGATGACCCAGTTCAAGGACAAGTCCACCGGGCAGGAGCGCGTCTCGACGGGCCTGCTCGACTATCCGGTGCTGATGACGGCCGACATCGTCCTCTACGACGCCCACGAGGTTCCGGTTGGGGACGACCAGAGGCAGCACGTCGAGCTGGCGCGGGACATAGCCGAGAGGTTCAACCGGCTCTTCGGCGAGACGTTCGTCGTGCCCGAGGCGGTCATTCCCGAGGTGGGCGCGCGGGTGATGGGGCTGAACGATCCGGCGGTCAAGATGTCCAAGACCCACTCGGACGTTCGCGGCCATGCCGTCGCGCTGCTCGACGATCCGAAGGAGATCGAGCGGACGTTCAAGCGCGCCGTGACCGACTCGGGCAACGAGATTGCCTTCTCGGACGACCCGGCCAGGGCGGGGGTGAACAACCTGCTGGGCATCTACAAGGTCGTGACAGGCAGGAGCAACGCGGAGGTGGAGCGGGACTTCGAGGACGCCCGGGGCTACGGCGACCTGAAGTCGCGGGTCGCTGAGGTCGTGATCGAGGAGCTGCGGCCGGTGCAGGAGCGCTACCACCGCCTGATCGACGACGTTGCGGAGCTCGACGCGCTGATGGCGAGGGGCGCGGAGCAGGCCGAGGCCGTGAGCGGCCCGAAGATAGACGAGGTGAAGGAGCGCATCGGCCTGGTGCTTCCCGGGAAGGGCGGAGGATGAACGACGGAATCGCTTACCACCCAACCCTGGACGAGATGAGGGGGCTGGCGGTCAGCGGCAATCTTGCGCCCGTCTACCGCGAGATGCCGGCCGGCGCGGAGAACCCGGTATCGGCTTACCTCAAGGTGGCCAGGCCGCCCTACTCGTTCCTGCTGGAGAGCGTCGAGGGCGGCGAGAGCGTTGCCCGCTACAGCTTCATAGGCACCGAGCCGTACGACGTTATCAGGACGGGCCCCGGCGAAAAGCTCGGAGCGACCGACCCGCTCGTCCACGTCGAACGGGAGCTGGCGGGCCGGGTGGCCGTCGGTCTGCCCGAGGACCAGAGATTCAACGGCGGCGCGGTCGGCTACATGTCCTACGAGGCTGTCAGGTACTTCGAGCGGCTGCCCAGCCCCGACGACGACCCGCTGGGCGTGCCGGAATCGATCTTCATGATGACCGACACGTTCCTGATCTTCGACCACGTGCTGCAGAAGATCAGGATCGTCAGCTACGCGCGGCTCGACGGCGACGTGGAGCGCGGCTACGCGGATGCGGTCCGCAGGATCGAGGAGATAGTCGACCGGCTCGACGGGCCGGTGGAGATGCCGCCGCCGCCTTCCGGCCCACCGCCGGACGGACAGGTCGAGTCGAACATGTCCCGGCGCGAGTACGAGTCGATGGTCGAGGCTGTGAAGGAGTACGTCTACGCCGGGGACGTAATCCAGGCCGTCGTCGCGCAGCGGTTCCGCAGGCCAACGTCGGCACACCCGTTCCATATCTACAGGGCCCTGCGGGCGATCAACCCGTCGCCGTACATGTACTACCTGGACCTGGACGGCTTCCAGATCGTCGGCGCGTCTCCGGAGCTGCTGGTGCAGGTCGAGGGAGGCGACGTCGCAACTCACCCGATAGCCGGGACACGGCCTCGCGGCGACACACCCGGGGAGGACCTGGAGCTGGAGGCTGACCTCCGCGCCGACGAGAAGGAGCGAGCCGAGCACATCATGCTCGTGGACCTTGGGCGCAACGACATCGGGCGCGTCAGCGTACCCGGGACGGTCGAGGTCACCCAGCTCATGGACGTGGAGCACTACTCCCACGTCATGCACCTCGTATCTCACGTAACCGGCAAGCTCGACGCCGGCTACAGCTGCTACGACGTGCTGAGGGCGTGCTTCCCCGCGGGCACGGTGTCGGGCGCGCCCAAGATCAGGGCCATGGAGATCATCGCCGAGCTGGAGCCGGACAAGCGTGGCCCCTACGCCGGCGCAGTGGGCTACTTCGACTTCATGGGAAACATGGACACGGCGATCACCATCAGGACGCTGGTCGTCAAGGACGGGGTGGCGTACGTGGAGGCGGGAGGCGGCATAGTCTACGACAGCCAGCCCTACCTGGAGTACGAGGAGACGGTACACAAGGCATCGGCCGTGCTGCGTGCGATAGAGCAGGCGGAGAGGCAATAGGCCCGGTTGGGAGGGCGCGATGATACTGCTGATAGACAACTACGACAGCTTCACCTACAACCTGTACCAGTACCTGTGCGAGCTCGGGGCGGACGTGCGCGTGGTCCGAAACGACGAGACGACCCTCGACGAGATCGAAGGCATGGCGCCTGAGAAGATAGTCGTCTCGCCCGGGCCGAGCACGCCCGAGAAGGCGGGAATCTCCAACGACGTGATCCGCCGCTTCGGCGAGCACACCCCGACGCTGGGCGTGTGCCTGGGCCACCAGTGCATCGGGTACGCGTACGGCGGCACTGTCGGGGGCGCCGGAGAGATCATGCACGGCAAGACGTCGATGGTCCATCACGACGGCAAGGGGCTGTTCGAGGGGCTGCCCGACCCATTCGAGGCGATACGCTACCACTCGCTGGCCGTGTACAAGGACGACCTGCCCGAGGACCTGGACGTGACGGCATGGACGGACGCAGGTATCATCATGGGCGTGCGCCACAAGCGATATCCGGTCGAGGGGATACAGTTCCACCCGGAGTCGATCATGACCAGCGCGGGCCACGACATTCTGCGGAACTTCCTGGCAATGTGAGGGCGACATGATTAGAGAAGCTATTGCGAAGGTGGTAGAGGGACAGGACCTGACCGCGGACGAGGCCGCCCTCGTTATGGGCGAGATCATGGGCGACGAGGCCACCTCCGCCCAGCTGGGGGCGTTCCTGACGGCCCTCCGCGTCAAGGGCGAGACCCTGGACGAGATCACGGGCATGGCGAGGGTGATGCGGAGCAATGCCCTAGCCGTCGAGGTCGAGGGTCCGCTGGTCGACACGTGCGGGACGGGTGGCGACTCGTCTCACACATTCAACATATCCACGACCGTCGGACTTGTGGCCGCGGGTGCGGGGCTCAAGGTAGCCAAGCACGGCAACCGCGCGGCGTCCGGCTCCACGGGCAGCGCGGACGTGCTGGAGGAGTTGGGCGTGAAGATCGCCCTGGGCCCGGAGGGCGTAGGGCGGTGCGTCGAGGAGGTCGGCTTCGGCTTCATGTTCGCCCAGACCTTCCACCCGGCGATGAGGTTCGCCGCCGGCCCGAGACGCGAGATAGGCATCAGGACCATATTCAACACGCTGGGGCCGCTCATGAACCCCGCGGGAGTCACGGCCCAGGTCTTCGGCATGGCGGACGCGAGCCTGGCCGAGACCGTGGCGCAGTTCCTCGACACGCAGGGCGTCGCCCACGCCCTGATAGTCCATGGGCAGGACGGTCTCGACGAGATCAGCCTCGCCGCGCCGACCGACGTGTGGGACCTGAAGGGCGGCAGTGTCTCGGCCTACACCGTGACGCCGGACGACTTCGGGCTCGGCAGCGTCGACAATGCCTCGCTCACTGTCGACGGCGCGGCAGAGAGTGCGGCAACCGTACGGGGGGTACTGGACGGTAAGGCAGGCCCCGCACGGGACGTGGTCCTGGCCAACAGCGCCGGGGCCCTGGTCGCCGCCGACAGGGCCGACACCCTGCGGGACGGCGTCGCCCTGGCCGCCGAGTCCATAGACAGCGGTGCGGCAAAGGCCAAGCTCGACGCGCTCGTCGACCTGAGCCAGTCGCTCGGCTGAAGGAGTGGCCGGCTCTTCTTCGGCGCGAGCGCGACATTGACTACAAGTGAGGTGATTTGACATGAGTGATTCCATGAACCATCGTGAGCGCGTATTGGCCTGCCTTGCCGGGAGGGACGTGGACCGCCCGCCCGTGAGCATGTGGAGGCACTTCTACGCGGATGAGACCGCCGCCGACACACTCGCCGAGGCCATGCTGGGATTCCAGCGGGAGTACGACTGGGACTTCATGAAGGTCAACCCGCGCGCCTCGTACCACGCGGAGGACTGGGGACTTGAGATGCGCAGTGGGGGAGACAAGTCCCCCGAGCCCGTCTCGTGGCCGGTGCGCGAGCCCGGCGACTGGACCCGGCTCGAGGTCCTGGACCCGTCCGCGGGCGTCCTCGGCGAGCAGCTCGAGGCGTTGAGACTGATCGCGAAGGGCCTGGACGGCGAAGTTCCGTTCCTCATGACGGTCTTCACGCCCCTCTCGATCGCCGCGCGGCTCGTCCCTTCCGAGGAGACGTTCCTGCAGCACCTCCGCGAGCACCCCGACAGTGTGACGCATGCCCTCGAGGTCGTGACCGAGACCTTCGTTCGCTACACGAATGCCTGTCTCGACGTTGGCGCGAGCGGCCTCTTCTACGCCACGACGTCCTGGGCCACAACCGACAGTATGACTCTCGACGAGTACGCCTCCATTGCCCGGCCATACGACCTGCGGGTGCTGGAGGCGGCTTCCGGCGCTGAGTTCAATCTGCTCCACGTGTGCAGGGACAACAACATGCTTCCCACGCTCGCCGACTACCCCGTCCACGCCTTCAACTGGGACGCCCGTGGGCGGGGTAATCTCTCACTTGCGGAGGGCCTTTCCCTATTGTCCCCAAGAGCAGTGGCAGGAGGACTCCCCCACAAGGGCGACCTCGTCGACGCCGAGCCCGTAGACCTGGCCCGCGATGTCTGGAGCACGACCCAGGCAATGGGCGAAAGAGGCTGGATGCTGGGGACGGGTTGTACATTCCCGCCGAATACCCCTGCGGCGAACGTCCGTGCAGTTGCCAATGCCGCGAGAGGCAATTGAAATGGGGCCTGACTTGAGACAAGGGCCCGATTAGGGATTGACAAACCGCACGGGCAAGCCCTATGTTCTAGCTTAGACAGTATAGGAGGCGCCTAATGGAGGCGTATTGCTTCAAGTGCAGGACGAAACGCGAGATCGCCAACCCCGAGTCCGTCACGTTAAAGAACGGGCGTCCTGCTACACAAGGGGCCTGTCCCACGTGCGGGACTAAGGTCTTCAGAATCGGCAAAGCTTCTTAGCTCTCAAGGCGTCTCCCTCCACCTAACGCAATTCGCCTTGAATTCAGGGTGCATCAATTCACCGAGTTTCCCTCGGTGGAAGGTGCCCCGGCCAAGCTTTCTTTTCCCACTCGCAGCCCTTCTTGCGGTGGCGCTCGCGTGCAGTTCGAGCGAGCCGCCCGTCGTTTTCACCTCAGATCGGGACGGGAACCTGGAGATATACGCCGTTCAGGTCAGCGATGGGAGCGAGACGAACCTGACCGAGAGCGCCGGGGACGAATTCGCACCGCAGGTCTCGCCTAACCGCAAGATGATCGCCTTCCTGGCGGGATCGACGGGAAGCGTAACCCTCGACGTGGCGAATGTGAGCGGGGACTCTCGGAGGAGCATAACGCCCCCCGGCGTTCGCCGCGGCCACACGTGGTCCCACGACTCCTCTCGACTAGCCTACGTGGCGCAGGTGGAGGGACGCGAGTCCGTTTACTTCAAGGGTGTGGACGGCGCGCGGCAGATGTCCCTGACCACGGTCGACGCCAACGAGGTTGGCGGCTGGTCCCCCAAGGGGTCGGCGGTGTCGTTCGCGGTCGCGGACGGCCCCGGCATGGGCATATACCTGCGCAACCCCGACGGCGTGAACGAGTTCAGGCTTACGGAAACGCCGGACTCCGCGCCCGTATGGTCGCCCGACGGCGAGAAGCTGGCCTTTATATCGACACGGGACGGCACTCCCGAGATCTACGTCATGAACGAGGATGGAACGGGAGAGAAGCGGCTGACCAACAACGAGGCGCCCGAGTACGCGCTGTCGTGGTCGCCGAACAACCGGACTCTGGTGTTCGTTTCCGAGCAGGACGGCAACGCGGAGATCTACGTCATGGATGCGGGTTCCGGCAACACCGCGCGCCTGACCCATAACATCGTCCGGGACGACCAGCCGGTGTGGTCGCCGAATGGGAAGAGCATCGCCTTCGTCTCGTATTTAGACGGCGACGCCGAGATATTCGTCATGTCGGCCGACGGCAGCGGCCAGCAGCGGCTGACCAGCAACGAGGCCGAGGACACCGACCCCTCATGGTGACCGCGGCGCCTACGTCTTCCTGACGGCGTGGCCTCCGAACTGGTTGCGCATGGCGGCCAGCAGCCGCGGGCCCAGCGGCGAGTCCTGCCTCGACCGGAACCGCGCCTGGAGTGACAGGGCGATCACGGGTATTGGCACGGCCAGGTCGATCGACTCCTGCAGCGTCCACCTGCCCTCGCCCGAGTCCTCGACGTAGGCCTCGAGTCCGGCCAGGTCGGGGTCCTCTTCGAGGGCGGCGGCGGTGAGGTCGAGCAGCCAGGACCGGACGACGCTGCCATGCCGCCAGATCTCCGCGATATGCGAGAGGTCCAGGTCCATCTCTTGCTTCGCGTCCATCAGCTCGAACCCCTCGGCGTAGGCCTGCATCATGCCGTACTCGATCCCGTTGTGCACCATCTTCACGAAGTGTCCCGCTCCCGGCCCACCGACATGGCCGTAGCCCTTGTCAGGGCCAGGAGCGAGGGTCTGGAAGATCGGCTCCAGACGGTCGAACGCGTCCCTATCGCCCCCGACCATGAGGCTGTACCCCTCCGCGAGGCCCCAGATCCCGCCGCTCGTGCCGGCGTCGAGAAGGCTGATGCCCCTCTCGGCCAGCGTCTCGGCCCTGCGGATGGTGTCCTTGTAGTTGGCGTTTCCACCGTCGACGATGGTATCGCCGGGCTCCATCTCGTTCGCGAGTGCCGCGATGGTCGCCTCCGTGGCATCTCCCGACGGCACCATGGACCACACGGCCTTGGGGGCGTCGAGCGCGGCCACCAGATCCGGCAGCGAGGCTGCACCCGCCGCGCCCGCGCTTGCCTGGGCTTCGACCGCCTGTGGGTTGGGATCGTATACGACGAGATCGTGGCCGCCTTGCAGCAGGCGCTGCGCCATGTTCCCGCCCATCCTGCCGAGCCCGACGATTCCTAGCTGCATTGTCGACACCTCCGTTGGGGCGCTACGTGACGAAGAGCGGTGCGTCCTTTGTGATTATCCTGCGCTCGGCCCTCATCGCCGTGCGCAGGTACTTGGGCAGGGAGAACATGCCCGTGTGTGTCTCTCCGTCGTAGTGGCGGAGTCCACTGATGCCCCTGCCGTATAGCCTCGCGTCGACCTCGGCGTCGTCCAGCGCGGCCGGGTCGGTTCCCAGCGATCCTACGACGAAGCCCCAGGTTGCGCCGAAGGACGGCACGAATGCCTCGTACGCGGACATTGTCGGAAACGCCGAGCCGACGGTGTTGGCCACCGCGGAGAAGCACTGCTCATGGAAGGCCGGTCCGGTCGGCCCTGCCTGGGCGACGAGCAGGCCGCCGGGCGCCAGCCGCGCCCTCGCCAGCGCGTAGAACTCAGCCGTGAACAGCAGGTACGCCGGGCCTCCTTCAAGGGGGTCGGGAACGTCGATCACCGCGACGTCGAACCCTCCTTGAGACTCGTCCAGGACAGCCATTGCGTCCCGGTGGTGAAGCTCCAGCCGCGGGTCGTCGAACGAGCCCTGGTGGAACGCACCCAGGTGGCGGCGGCACAGGTCGACCACCTGCTCGTCAATGTCCGCCATGACTATCCGCTCGACCGTCCGGTGCCGGAGGACCTCGCGGGCCGTCGCGCCCTCGCCGCCACCCGCGATGAAGACCCGGCGCGGCCCCGGGTGGGCGATCATGGACGGTTGGACGAGGGACTCGTGGTACACGAACTCGTCGACCTCGGTCGACTGGGTCTTGTCGTCGATGACCAGGGAGCGCCCGAAGCAGGCGGTGTCCTGGATCACAACCGACTGGAACGCGGTCCGACCGGAGTGGACGACCCGCTCGACCCGCTCGCCCTGCAGCAGGTCGGGGGTGATGTACTCGTAGTGCCAGCCGTTTTCGGGCGCGCGGGCGTCCATTACAGGGCGGCCGCTGCGCCGGACGCGACAGGGCCGCGCCTTATGGTGGTCGTGACGGGGTTGCGGCACTTCAGGCTGCCGATGATCAGCTGGGCCGCCCTGTCTGGCGCGAACGAATCCCCGCAGGTGAAGATGTCGACGGCTGCGTACCCGTGCTCCGGCCAAGTGTGTATAGCCAGGTGCGACTCGGCTATGGCGACGATTCCAGTCACTCCCCGCGGCGTGAACTTGTGGAACGAGCGCCCGAGGATGTTCGCCCCCGCCTCCCGGGCGGCGTCGACCATTGCAGCCTCGATGAGGTCGAGCTCGTCGAGCAGGCCGGAGTCGCACTCGTTCAACTCGAGCAGCAGGTGCGTGCCGAGAGCCTTCGGCAGACTCCCGTCGATGGCCGGGCCGTCGCTCAATCCCTCACCTCCAAATCAGGCTGCGCAAACGATTGTACACACGGCCTCGTGCGCTTTCCACCAGCGGGGGATGAACCGATACGGTCGTTCCCGTGCAGACGGGAACCCATCCCTCTACTGGTAGAGGCTGGCCTTACAAGATGCTCACACGTCCTGAGCCTGTCTTCTCACTCAGTCGGGGCCTCATGAGGGGATGAGAATGGGCTTGGGATTCTCAGTTGCCACATGACCTGCTTTAGCGACCGGGGATTGGGTTCCCGCCCCCGACTGCTCGGGGGCAGGCTCTGCGCGGGAAAGACGGTGTGGGTATGCGCGGTTCATTTCCACAACAATGACGGGGCTATGTAGAGTCTCGTCGGATGGAAGAGGTCTTACAGTAGATTGACTGGCATCCTGCCTGGGGATACACTCCGGCTGCGAGACACGAAGGGAGGCGCGGCGTGGCGACCGGCGTCGGACTGCTCGGGTGTGGCGCAATCGGGCAGGAGCTCGCCCGGGCAATCGAAGCGGGCGAGGCTGGTGACGCGCGTCTCGTCGCCCTGTTCGACCAGGTCGAGGGTCTCGCGGCCTCGCTCTCGAGCGGGTGGGATGGCGGCGTCTTCGGGACGGACTCGATAGGGGACTTCCTGGCCGCGCCCGGTCTCGATATCGTCGTGGAGTGTGCCTCGCCCCACGCCGTGCGCGCCCACGCCGAGGCTGTCCTCTCCGCCGGCAAGGACCTGCTGATGATGAGCTCGGGGGCACTCGCAGATCCGGAGCTGGCCGAGCGGCTTGCTGGCCTTGCCCAGCGGGAGCAGAGGCGGCTGATAGTGCCGTCGGGCGCCCTCGGAGGCATCGACGCGATCAGGGCCGCGAGGGGCCGCCTCGACCGGGTGACGCTGACGACGACCAAGCCGCCGCGCGGCCTCGCGGGAGCGCCCGGGTTCGCCGAGTGGGAGTCCCGGGAGATCTCCGAGCCGACGGTCGTATTCGACGGCCCGGCAGTCGAGGCCGTCAAGCTCTTCCCTGCGAACGTCAACGTTGCCGCGACCCTCAGCCTGGCTGGCCTGGGTGCACAGGAGACGCGGGTCAAGGTCGTGGCAGACCCCGGCTCGACACTGAACGTCCACGAGGTCGAGGCGGTGGGCAGCCTGGGCACTCTCCGGTTCAGGATGGAGCTGCGCCCCCACGAGCGGAACCCCAAGACCAGCTTCCTGGCGATCGTATCCGCAGTCGAGGCGCTCCGTGCCGCCTGCACGCCGGGCATCAGGGTAGGCACCTAGCCCAATTCGCCGTGATGCCGCCATGTATACGTGAACTGGGGCAGCAGTGACCGGGGAAGGCGGGTTTCAAACCCGCCGCTACGATTTGAATTGACGGCGTAGTCAAGACGAAATGGTATTAGCTCCCCAGGCCTGCCCCGGCCCCACCCTGGATTCCCGTTTTCACGGGAATGACGGCGTAGGCGATGGAACGATTTGGGCGGACGGCGCATATTATCTGGTGTAGCGCAATGAGTAACGGACTCGAGGCCACTTGGTGACAGAAGATCAGGCAATCGCGAGATCCCAGGAGGGTGACTGTGAAGCCTTCCGCCATCTGGTGGAGCGGCACAAGGACGTGCTGTACGGCACGGCGATTCTCATGACCGGCAATCGGGCGGTCGCCGAGGAGATTGTGCAGGAGGCGTTCCTGTCCGCCTGGCGCGGCATTGGCGGTTTCAAGAACGGGCAACCCCTGAAGCCCTGGTTGACGCGAATACTGGTGAACGGAGTGCTGGCCCAGAAGAGGAAGCGGGCGGTCCCGACTGTTCCGATGACCGACTCGGATCAGCCAGCCGTTCCGTCCACATCCGACCAGTTGGACGTACTGGAGAGCCGCGCGGTGGTGCGGCAGGCGTTGGCGAAGCTCGACGTGGAGCAACAGCAGGTGGTGGTCCTCAGGTACTTCGCGGAGCTCACCGTGCCGGAAATAGCCAAGTCGATGGGCATAAAAGAAGGGACGGTCAAGTCACGCCTGCACAGGGCATTGGGACGGCTGCGGGAGCATCTTGAGGAGTCAGCATAGGGGAGGTCGACGATGGGCAGTAGAGATTTGAACAACGAACACGTCGAAGACGTTCTGCGCAAGCACTTCAATGCGGAGGTGTCGGCACAGCCCGCATCCCGCGATCCATGGGACTGGCTCGAAACCCGGTTGGATGAGCCGTCCAGCCATCCTAGACCAAGAGGGATTCTGAGTGCGCTCAACTGGCGCATGAGCGGGATGTCGAAGCCATTGGCGGTGGCCATATCCGTCGCGGTCGTTGTGATCGGGGTGGCTATGTGGGCGATGGTGCGTGAACCTGGGGTGGCCCCGGACAGATCGATGGCCGCCGGCGAGTTCGCTGCGGCCGTGGAAAAGGCCATCTCCGAGGCAGTCGACACTGATCGGCTGACCGCCGAGGAGGTCCGGAAGATAGTGGATGAGTCCACAGGCAGTCGGGTGACCGCTGCCGACGTTCAGAAGATCGTGGACGCGTCCGCGGCGAAGAAATTGACCGTTACCGATGTTCAGAAGGCCGTTTCGGAAGCGGTCGGACGCCAGCTCACCGCTGCCGACGTTCAGAAGATTGTGGATGCGTCGGCGGCGGGCCAGTTGACTACGGCCGACGTGCAGAAAACCATAAGCCATTCGGTATTGAGGGCAGTCAAGGCTGCGCAGAAGGCTACTGAGGCTGAGATGGCGGCCCAGCAGGCCGCTCAGAGCATATCCTCGGCTCCGACCGCAACTTCCACGCCAGTCCTACAGCTCGCGCTCGCGACACTGCCTACGCTGGCGACGGGGTCGTCAACTCAGTCGTCTTACCAGGGCGCGTCGGTTGCACAGCAATCGTCCCAATCGTCACCACAGAGCGCGCCCGTCACGAAGCAGGCTCCTGTCAGTAGGTTGGTCCCCGGCTGGGCCCTGATCGACCCCGGCGAGCGGCCGTCAGCGACTACCTTCAGGGACTACCAGCGCTCCAGGTTCGCGTCGACGGCCGAGGACAGCGTGTCAACGTTCAGCCTGGACACCGACCGCACCTCGTTCCAGCTGGCCCTGAACTGGGCCCGGGCGGGCCATGAGGTCGACCCTGACTCCGTGCGGGCCGAGGAGTGGATCAACGCATTCGACTACGGCTACGCGCTTCCGGCCCACCGGGACAGCTTCGCGATAACGACGGACGTGTTCACCCACCCGCTGGACAGCCAAATGCACCTGGTACGGCTGGGTTTCCAGGCGCCTGAGCTGCAGGACGACGTGCCGCTCAACGTGACGCTGGTCCTGGACGCCTCAGGCTCCATGTCCGACGGGAACCGCGTTGCCATAGCCCGCGAGGCAGCCGAGAGCATCAGGAGGAGCCTTCGCAGCCGCGACCGGATCGGCGTGGTGCACTTCACGACCGACGTGATAGACGACCTCACGGTGGAGCACACCGGCCCTGACGACCGTGATGTCGGAAGATCCATAGACCGGTTGGCCCCTCAGGGGAGCACGAACGTGCAGGCCGGGCTCGACCTCGGCGTGAAGCTTGCCGACCGGGCTCGCCGCGACCGCCCCGATGCGCACAACTACATCATACTCATGTCCGACGGTGTGGCGAACGTGGACGCGACGGACCCGTTCGCGATCCTCGAGTCTGCGTACGACGCCAACAGCCGAAACCCGCTCCGGCTGATCACCATCGGGGTGGGCATCAGCAACTACAACGACCACCTCCTGGAGCAGCTGGCCCAGCACGGGAACGGCTGGTACCGCTACCTGAGCGACGTCGACCAGGCCAGTGCGACATTCAGCCGCGAGAGCTGGCTGGCGCTGTCGATACCTTTCGCCGACCAGACCCGCGCGCAGGTGACGTGGAACGGCGACGTGGTGGAGTCCTGGCGGATGATCGGTTACGAGAACCGTTTAACGTCCGACGAGTCGTTCGTCGAGGACCGCAAGGAGTTCGCCGAGATCCCTATGGGAACCGCGACGACGGTGTTCTTCGAGGTGATGGCGCGAGACGATGCGTGGCGGAGCCTGTCCGAGACGGTCGATCTGGGGAACGTCCAGCTCAGGTGGGTCACTCCCATGAGCGGTCAGTCGAACCGGCAGTCCGCGGCGATGTCGTCCCGTCTGGATGGTGAGCTCGGCACTATTGGAGACGCGCTGCTGGAGTTCGGCGCGGTCGTGGCCCTGGCGTCGGACCGGTACGGGAGTCTGCCTTACGTGGACGGAGAAGGAACCGGCGACGTTAGTCGGGACCTGTGGACGCTGTCCGACCGGCTTCAGTCATTGGGCGATCAGCTTGGCCACCTGGACTCATACCAGGACTTCGCATTCCTGATGGACCATATGACCGCCTCCATGCCCCGCGACACCGACCGGAGCTCGGGCTACAGCCGCTAGTTGGATCTAGGCGCCGCCAACTCTTCGCTGGTAATCCCTACCGGCGCAATCTTCCAGACCGTCATTCCCCCGGAGACGGGAATGTGGATTCACAATTCAAGTGCAACAGCTGGTCCAGAACATCCTCTGTCGGGTCCTATCAATTCGCCGTGATGCCGCCCATGGCCTTTCCATTGTTGAGATAGGGTCGTACCTTGCCGTTCGGCCTGAGCTTGTCGAAGGCCCCAATTGTGGTTCGACAGGCTCACCACGAACGGACTTTGGAAAGGCCCTGGATGCCGCCATGTATACGTGAACCGGGGCAGCAGTGACCTGGGAAGGCGGGTTTCAAACCCGCCGCTACGATTTGACCACTGAATTGCCTTGTCCCGTAGCCCGAGCGTTGGTTTAGCCTTGCATCTTTGGCGTCCTTAGGCCCTTTCTCGGGCGATGTTTTTCGTGTTGGCGGATATAATGTCCGGCAGTCCACGGGAGCCGGATACGACTCACACCTAGATGGAAAAGCCGTTCGCCAACGCAGTAAGGGTTGCCCTGGTCCTGGTCCTGGCGGCTCCCCTTATAGTGATGGCCGCCCCCCTGCCATCGACGATCTTCCCGTACGTCGTGGGCAAGGCCGTTTACACCAGGCTCCTCATCGAGCTCGCCTTCGGGCTCTGGCTGGCGCTGGTCCTGTGGCACCCGTCCTACCGGCTGCCCAGATCGCGGCTGTTGTGGATACTCGCAATATACGCCGCCGTCGTCCTCCTGGCCTCGCTGACGGGCGTCAGCCTGCAGCGCAGCCTCTGGTCGACGTACGAGCGGATGCAGGGCTGGGTTGGGCTGCTCCACTACATGGCCTTCGCCGTAATGCTCGCGTCCGTATTCAGGACGTTCCGGTCATGGTATATAGTCCTCAACGTCAACCTACTCGCAGGGCTGGCGCTGGGCCTGCTGGGCGTGTCCCAGATGGCCGGACTTGGCCTGCTCGCCTACCTGACCGACGCCCCCAGGATCAGCATCACCCTCGGCAACGCCACCTACGTCGGCGCGTACATGCTCGTGAACGCCCTGATAGCTTCGGCGTTCCTGGCCCGCTCGCTCGCGTCTCCCAAGGCCCGGCCCGCGGATGCGCCGCGCAGGGTGGACCGGCGGAGGCGGGACAGACTTCGGGCCGAGTCTCAGGGACCGTCGTGGGCCTCTTTCGACACACTGATGCGTCTCTTCTGGGTCGCGGTCATACTGCTGGACCTGCTGATGCTGTACCAGAGCGGGACCAGGGGCGCCATTGTCGGACTGGCCGCCGGGCTGGGACTGTTCGTTCTGGCCTACGTCCTGTGGGGCAAGCTCAGACCCGTGAGGATTGCGTCGGTGGCCCTCGCCATGGCGGTCGCCGCGCTTCTCGCGGCGTTCCTCCTCGTTCGCGACACCCCGGCGTTCGAGAGCGTGGCGGAGTCGAGCCTCACCCTGCGTCGGCTCGCGAGCCTGGGCCCGGCCGACCGGTCGGTGCGCTCGAGGTGGACCTCGACCCAGATGGGGCTACAGGCGTTCGCAGACAGGCCGGTCCTCGGTTGGGGCCCCGAGAACTACACGGTAGCCTACGACAGCCACCTGACTGAGCAGGGCGCGGTCGATTCCTCCCTCCTCACCTTCGACCAGGCGCACAACAGGGTCATAGAGGAGATGGTCACCGCAGGCGCGCTGGGGCTGGCGGCCTACCTGGCGATCTGGCTCCTCATGGCGTGGGTACTCGCCAGACGCATCCGGGAGCTGCCGCCGGACGCCCAGCTCTTCGCAATGCTGATCGGGTCGGCGCTGGCGGGCTACTTCGTCCAGAACCTGCTCCTGTTCGACACGCCGGGCACCGTAGTGCAGCTTCACCTGCTCATCGGCTTCGTGCTATACCTGGAATCGACACCTACGGCGGCGGCGTTCGACCCGGCCCGGGACCGCGAGCCAGCCGCCGACCCCGGCCCGGGGGTCCTGGAGCGGCTCGGGGGACTGGAAGCGCCGGTGAAGGCCGGAGCGGCGGTCGCAGGCGCAGCCGCGACGCTGGTTCTCGTATATTTTGCCGTCATAGGGCCCCTGTCGGGGTCCAGGGAAGCAGATGCAGCCCTGAACGAGAATAGGTCGGGCACGCAGCGGCTGCAGAGCCTATTGGCCTCCGTCGACGCCGCACCGTGGCTTGCCGTCTACCCGCTGCGGTACACTCTCACGGGCCTCAACGCAAAGTGGGACGACATGACCGGGCAGGAAAGGCAGCGGGCGTTCGAGGTCGCCATGAGCGAGGGTGAGGCTGCGCTCGAGAGCGAGCCTCGTGAGTGGCGCCTGCACCTGGCGCTTGCCCGCCTCTACCAGCGGGCGTCCCCGGAGGACACCGACACTCTGAAGCTGGCACGCGAGCACACGGACAGGGCATCGGAGGCCGCGCCGGGGCGAATCGAAGTGCTGGAGCTCCGGGCCGCACAGCACTTCCACGAGGGCGACGACGAGGCCGCGCTCGAGATCATAGACGGATACATGGAACGCACCGAGGAGTACCTGGACGAGAACCCTCGGATCAAGCGGCGTCTTGTCGAAGTGAGACGCCAGATCGAGGAGCTCGGCGAGGAGGACCAGTAGTGAAGATACACCCCGTAGTATTGGCCGGAGGGTCGGGCACCCGTCTTTGGCCCCTCTCCCGCGAACACCTTCCCAAGCCGTTTATACCGCTGGTCGGCGACGGCACCATGTTCCAGCAGACCCTGCGCCGGATCGCCCCCCTGGACACGGCTCCACCGGTGGTCGTCTGCAACGAGTCCCACCGATTCCTGGCCCTCGACCAGATGCGGGAGCTCGACGGTGAGCGGGCAGAGGTGGTGATCGAGCCAGTGGCACGGAACACGGCTCCCGCACTCACCCTTGCGGCCCTGAACCTGCTGGGAGGGGGGCTCGGCGAGGACGATGCGCTGATGCTTGTGCTGCCCGCCGATCACCTGATGCAGGACGAGGCGGAATTCCAAAAGGCAGTGCGGAGCGCCCGCAAGCTCGCCCAGGAAGGGTTCGTCGTCACCTTCGGCGTCGTCCCAACAATGCCTCACACAGGCTACGGGTACATCAGGAAAGGCCGCCCAATGAACGGGGCTGGCAGCGGCTTCGCCGTGTCGGAGTTCGTCGAAAAGCCGGATGCCGGTGTTGCCCTGGGTTACGTCGAGTCGGGGGAATGGCTCTGGAACAGCGGCATGTTCATGCTCAGGGCGTCGGGATGGCTCTCCGAGATCGACCACCATAGGCCAGACATCGCCGCGGCCTGCAGGGCGGCCTACTCAAACGGTCACAGGGACGGCCGCTTTTACAGGCCCGGCGCCGCCGAGCTCGTGGAATGCCCCAGCGAGTCCATCGACTACGCCGTGATGGAGGGCGCGGCGCGGGCAGAAGACACTCGTGAGGGTGTCTCCAGGGGATTCGCCGGATGCGCCGTCGTACCCCTGGACGCGGGCTGGTCGGACATCGGCGCGTGGTCCGTCCTCTGGGAGCAGCAGGACCGCGACGACATGGGCAACGTGACCCAGGGCGACGTCTACGCCGACTCGACCGAGAACGCGCTCCTGATTGCCCAGCACCGGCTCCTTGCCACGGTGGGACTGAAGGACATCGCCATCGTCGAGACTCCCGACGCCGTGCTGGTCGCTGACAAGAGCAGGGTGCAGGACGTGCGGCGCATAGTCGACCGGCTCAAACAGGACGGCCGCACCGAGCACGTAAGCCACCGCCGGGTTCACCGTCCCTGGGGCGCATACGACACCCTGGACTCCGGGCCGGGCTTCCAGGTCAAGCGGCTGACGATAGACCCGGGCGCTTCCATCTCCCTCCAGATGCACCGGCACAGGGCCGAGCACTGGGTCGTTGTGGCAGGCACCGCCCGCGTTACACGGGGCGACGAGGAATTCATGCTGCGGGAGAACGAGTCCGCGTACGTCAGCCCGGGCACCAGGCACCGCATAGAGAACCCCACCGACGCCCCGCTCCAGATCGTCGAGGTCCAGACCGGCGGGTACCTGGGCGAGGACGACATCGTCCGCTACCACGACGACTACGCCCGTCCCTAGGGCGGACCTTAAGACCCCTAGTCGCCTCGACGAGTCCACGTTGCAGGAAACTGGCCCTTGACAGCGGGAGTGGTTGCGTGCGATACTTAGCCCCGCACTAACAGTTAGGATGCGCCAATGCAATCTCGAGAAGATCTCGTCACCAAGCTGATCGAGCACATGGGGCGAATGCAGGGCCAGATGCGCGCCAGGCCATCGTCGGCGTGGTTGGGACTCGACCTTACCATGCCCCAGGCGAAGACACTCTTCTACCTGGCCGACGGCCCCCGCCGCATGAGCGGCATCGCCGGACGGCTCGGCGTCGAGATGCCGTCCGCCACCACCATGATCGACCGCCTCGTCGGCAAGGGGCTGGTCGAGCGCAGACAGGACCCGTCGGACAGGCGCGCAGTGGTCTGCTCGCTCACCCCGGATGGCAGAGACGCGGTGGAGAAGTTCTGGTCTCTCCGAGCGGCCAGGACCGAGGCCATGGCCGCCGTCCTGACCACCGAAGAGCTTGAGATCGTAGTCCCGGCAATGGAGATCATGGACGAGGCTGTCCGGAGGCCGGGGTTCAGGGACGGCAGCGGCGAGCACGGGCCGATGGACAGGGAAGGCCAGACCGAGGAGGCTGGCATATGAGAGTGGCGTTTCGTCTTATGAAGTACGCCTTCAGGCACAAGTGGTACCTCATCGGCGCCTACGCGACGATGATTGCGTCCACCCTGTCGGCGATGGTCGTTCCGAAGATTCTGGGGACCGCAATAGATACAGCCCTCGGCAGCGGCCTCCAGAGCCGCCTGCTCCTGCTGGCGGCGGTGATCGTGCTCTTCAGCCTCCTCAGAGGCGTATTCTCCTACGGTCAGCGCTACCTGTCCGAGTGCCTGTCCCAGAGGAGCGCCTACGACCTCCGGGAGGACTTCTTCAGGAAGCTCCAGAGCATGAGCTTCGGCTTCTTCGACAAGGAGCAGACCGGGAACCTCATGTCCAAGGCCACCCAGGACGTCGAGGCCGTCCGGATGTTCATCAGCATGGGAATGGTCCGCGGCCTCTCGATCTTCGTGATGCTTGGAGCAGTCTCGGTCCTCATGGCCACAACGAACTGGCGCCTCGCGATCGTCAGCATGGCCTTCATGCCGCTGATCATGTGGAGGGCCCTGGCCATGTCCAAAGTCCTGCGTCCGACATGGATGAGGGTTCAGGAGGAGACCGGCGCTCTGACCACCGTCCTGCAGGAAAACCTGTCCGGCATGAAGGTGGTCAAGGCCTTCGGCGCGCGCCGCTTCGAGGAGTCCAAGTTCAACGCTAAGGCCGACGCGGTCGCAAATCTCACCTACTCGGCCACCCGCCTCTTCGCCTCCCAGGGCTCCCTGATGACCTTCATCTTCACCGCGGCCACCGGGGCGATACTCTGGTTCGGCGGCAGGGAGATTGCCGCCGACAGGCTGACCGCCGGCGGCCTCACGTCCTTCATCTTCTACATGGGCCTCCTCGGGATGCCCATCAGGATGAGCGGCTGGATGGTCAACACCATTTCCCGCGCCTCCTCGGCCGGTCAGCGCCTGTACGACGTGCTCGACGCCGAGTCGCCCGTCACACAGAAGACAGACGCAGTACCGCTGCCCCGGGTCGCGGGCCACGTTGCCTTCGAGAACGTCTCCCTCAGCTACGACGAGGCAGGGAGCGCGGTCCGCAACATCGACTTCGAAGTACAACCGGGCCAGATCATCGCCCTCCTGGGCGGCCCGGGCTCCGGCAAGAGCACAATAGCCCACGTCATCCCCAGGTTCTACGATGTCTCGGAGGGCCGCATCACCATCGACGGCCACGACATCCGGGACGTCACCCTCTCGTCGCTCAGGCATAACGTCGGCATCGTCATGCAGGACGTGTTCGTCTTTGCCGCCAGCATGAAGGACAACATCGCCTACGGCATGGACGACGTGGACATGGAGCAGGTCGTGAAGGCGGCGAAGGTGGCCCAGCTACACGACTTCATCGAGGGCCTGCCCGACGGTTACGACTCGTGGGTGGGCGAGCGCGGCATAACCCTCTCCGGCGGCCAGCGGCAGCGGCTCGCCATCGCCAGGACCATACTCCTCGACCCGCCGGTCCTGATCCTCGACGACTCCACGTCGAGCGTGGACATGGCGACCGAGTACAGGCTCCAGCAGGCCCTGGACGAGGTGATCAGGGGCCGCACGACCTTCGTGATAGCCCACCGGCTCTCGACCGTTCGCAGGGCCGACCTTATCCTGGCATTGGATGATGGCGAGATCGTCGAGCGCGGGACCCACGACAAGCTGCTGGAGCGCAACGGCTTCTACCGCAGTATCTACGACCTGCAGCTCCGCCCGCAGGAAGACGATCCCGTCCCCGATAACGGCGGCCATGGAGGTGACGCACGATGATGTTCGGCGGTGGCTTCGGCGGAGGCGGAGGCTGGATGGCCCGCGGCGGCGGGGGAGGCTACGGCCGCGGAATGGCCGGGCGGCTTGGGCTGGACCAGGAGGAGGAGGACGGCCAGATATACGACCACGCGGTGATCAGGCGGCTATTCAAGTACCTCATTCCCCACTGGCGCAAGCTGCTCCTCACCCTCGCCGCCATCCTGGTCTACACGGGGACCGTGATCACCATCCCGTTCCTGGTGTCCAGGATAATCAACTACCTGCTGTCCGGGGACCCATCCAAACTGAGTGTCGGCGGCCTGAACTTCTCCAGCATGGACCTCTTCGGTCTAAACATCTCCGGACTGAACCTGGTAATTCCGATCTTCGTGGGTGTGGCGCTGCTCCAGTTCGGCAGTCAGTACCTCAACCAGAGGACGATGGCCTTCATCGGCCAGAGAGTCCTGTACAACCTCCGGGTGGACCTCTTCCGCCACCTCCAGAGGCTCTCAATGAGCTTCTACAACAAGAACGAGGTTGGCCGGGTGATGTCCAGGGTCCAGAACGACGTGCAGCAGCTCCAGGAGTTCCTGTCCATCGTCATGATCACCTTTGCGGACGTCCTCAGCCTCGGCGGGATCGTCGTCGTGATGGTGGGCATGAACGCGCGGCTCGCGGTGACTACCCTGCTGCTCATCCCGTTGCTCTTCGTGATGGTAGCGGTATGGCAGAGGTTCGCCCGCCGCGCCTTCATGAGGGCCCGGCGCGCCATCTCCGCCGTCAACGCCGGGCTGCAGGAGAACATTTCCGGCGTCCGCGTCGTGCAGAGCATGAACCGCGAGGGCGCGAACATCCGGTCGTTCGGCGCAGCCAACTCCGAAAACCTTGGCGCGAACCTCGAGGCCGGCAGGATGCAGGCCGTCCTATTCCCCGCGGTCGAGTTCCTTTCCGCCTTCGGCCTCGCTCTCGTAGTATTCGTGGGCGGCTCCCTCGTGCTGGACAGCGCGTTGGAGGTCGGCATACTGGTCGCCTTTGCCCTATATATCCAGCGCTTCTTCGAGCCGGTCCTGAACCTCACGATGCAGTACGGCTCGCTACAGCGCGCCATGGCCTCCGGCTCGCGCATCTTCGAGCTGATGGACGTGGAGTCCGACGTGGTCGACAGGCCCGGCAGCACGAATGTCGAGACTGTCAGCGGTGATGTCCGGTTCGAGGGCGTCGGCTTCCACTACGTGGAGGACGAGCCCGTCCTGCAGGGCGTGGACCTCCACGTCCCGGCAGGGCAAACGGTCGCCCTGGTTGGCCCTACCGGAGCGGGCAAGACGACCATCGTCTCACTTCTGATGCGTTTCTACGACGTGACCGAGGGCCGGGTCCTGCTGGACGGCGTGGACATACGCGACATCAGCCTCGACTCGCTTTCGAGTCAGATGTCCATCGTGCCCCAGGAGCCGTACCTCTTCTCCGGCACGGTCCGCGACAACATCCGGTACAACCGAACCGAGGCAACCGACGAGGAGGTCGTACGGGCGGCAACCGCGGTGGGCGCGCACGACTTCATCATGAAGATGGAGCATGGCTTCGACACCCCCCTGCAGGAGAGAGGCGGCAACCTCAGCCTCGGCCAGCGGCAGCTCATCAGCTTCGCCCGCGCCCTCGTCGCGAATCCGCGCGTCCTGCTCCTGGACGAGGCGACCGCCAACATAGACACCTACACGGAGATGCTGATCCAGCGGGCGCTCGACGAGCTGCTGAGGGGGCGCACCGCTATCGTGATCGCACACCGCCTTTCCACCATCAGGAACGCCGACCGCATTGTCGTCCTCGACCAGGGGCGCGTCGTTGAGGAGGGCAGACACGCGGACCTGCTGGAGCTCGGGGGCCTGTACTACCGCCTGCACTCCTACTCGATCGAGGGTGCCGAGCCCGAGCCCGCCGCCGCGTCGACGACCGGCGCGGCCGAATCGGAGAGCCCTGCTGGCGCCTGGGAGGTGAAGCTGGAGTCACCCAGGGGCACCCGCGAGGGCATGCTGGAGCTTGTGGTGGATGGCTCGTCCCTGAGCGGGACGTGGACCGGCGAACGCGGCACCCAGCAGTTCGCCGGAGGCACGGTCGAGGGACCTAGCCTGTCCTGGGAAGTGCAGATGTCGGGGCCGATGGGCCAGATGTCGCTCCGGTTCTCCGGCCTCCTCGCCGACGGCGTCATATCGGGCGAGGTCGAGTTCGGCTCCTTCGGCAAGGGCAAGTTCGAAGCAACCCGCGCCGAGGCCGTACAGGAGGCCGACTCTGCTATAATTCCCCCCGCCTGAGGAGACCTTGGCGTAACCGTCACTCCCGCGTAGGCGGGAATCCAGGGCGGCGGGGATGGGTTCCCGTCGTCACGGGAACGACGGCAAGGCTCACCCTCACCCCAACCCTCTCCCGTCAAGGGAGAGGGGGTTACACGGAGGCGGTGAATGGCCGTGCTTGCAGTAGTATCCGACTCCCGCGGCGCGGGCAAGACCGCCGTCAGTTCAGCTCTGGCGGGCCTGGCCCGCGACAGTGGCAAGACCACCGCCGTCTACAAGCCCGTGGGCCCGGTCGACGACCACGACCCGGCAGCCTACGAGAAGCTCCTCGGCCAGGCCATGAACGGCGCCGCAAGACTTACCGAGGGCGAGTCCCTCGGTAAGAGCATCTCCAGCATACGGGCATCGGCCGCCGCGCTGGCCGAGAGCAGCGACCTGGTGATCGTAGAGGTCTCCTCCGCCCTGCCGGAGGGCGACTCTGCCCGGCTCGTCGAGGCGCTGGACGCGACCGTCGTGGCGGTCGTCGCCTACCGAGCGGACCTACGGGGCCCGGACCTGGCCGGGGATGTGGCGGTCTACGGAGACAGGCTGGCGGGTGTTGTGATCAACGGTCTCACACGCTACAAGGGCCACGACACCGAGACCGAGCTCATCCCATCTGCCGAGCAGGCCGGCATCAGGGTACTGGGCGTCATCCCCGAGGACAGGACGCTGCTGGGCATAACCGTCGCCGAGATAGCGGACTACCTCGGCGGACGCAACATCACCGACGTGGACGAGATGGACAGGCTCGTGGAGCACTTCCAGGTAGGCGGGTTGGGCCTCGACAGGGGCACGGACTACTTCGACTTGCTGGAGCGCAAGGCTGTGGTCGTGCGCGGAGACCGGCCCGACATCCAGATGCCGGCCCTCCGGACGCCGATGGCCTGCATGATGCTCACCATGGGCATCGAGCCCATCGAGTACGTCCTCTACGAGGCCGAGGAGCAGGAAGTCCCTATTATCCTCATCGGCCAGAACACCATCCCGGCGATGGAGTCGCTTCACGGCATCCACGAACGCGCCCGCTTCGACCACCCCGACAAGCTAGCCCGCTTCACCCATCTCCTCCAAGAGCACACCGACGTAACAGCCCTGCTGTCAGGCTAGAAACCCACTACGAGTCTCGGCCGGGGGAAGTGCGCTCGCTCTGAGTCTTGCTCCCGGAAGAGCGGATGGTTTTGCGCCCCGCCTTCGCGATGGCAAGGCGTTGCGCGGGAATGACGGTCCCAGATCCACCACCTAATTTGGACGGATGGCGTGACGGACTGCCTCTGAGGCTATGGCTGTGCACCTTGCCGGGGATGGGTTCCCGCCCCCGACTGCTCGGGGGCAGGCTCTTCGCGGGAATGACGGAGGTGGGGGATTTGCGTGCTATCCCTCCCATTTGCAAAGTGCGGTGTCGCTGTGTAATCTCTACCGCATGGAAATACAGCGAATCACTGATTCCCCATTCCTGTGGGGCGCGGCCGGGCTGATCATCGGCGTCGCCCTTGGCGTCACCACGGTGTCGGCCTGGATCATGGCGATCGGCTTCGGGGCGCACCTGCTATACCTGAGGCTGAGGGGCCCCGCTCAGCATGGGAGCGAGGGGATGCTGTTCGCCTCCGGGCCCGCGTTCATGATGGCCTGGATGCTGGGCTTCGTCGCACGCGGACTGCTCAGTTGACGGGCGGCCCCCGCCGTTGAAGGCATCCCTCTTCGTCACCTGCGTAGTCGACCAGTTCTACCCGGAGATCGGGGAGAGCACGGTGCGCGTGCTCAGGCGTCTGGGCGTAGATGTCGACTTCCCCGAGGAGCAGACCTGCTGCGGCCAGCCCGCCTTCAACTCGGGCTTCCGCTCCGACGCAAAACCGCTGGCCAAGCGCTTCCTGGACACATTCGAAGGTTCTGAGGCGGTCGTCATTCCCTCCGGCTCGTGTACGGCGATGGTGCGGGTCTTCTATCCGGAGCTCTTCCACGACGAGCCTGACCTTGCCGCCAGGACCGACGCCGTGGCGGGCAAGACATTCGAGCTGACAGAGTTCATAGTGGACGTACTGGGAGTGACGCAGGTTCCCGGGACTCCCGACGCCCCCGGTCGGACCGTGACCTATCACGAGGGCTGTCACCTCCGTAGGGAGATCGGCGTCACGACTCAGCCACGCGCATTGATCGAAGCCGCGCCGGGCGTCGACCTGGTCGAGATGCGGGAGGCCGAGGTCTGCTGCGGCTTCGGCGGGACCTTCGCCGTCAAGTACGCCGACATATCGGGAGCCATGCTGGCCGACAAGCTGCGCAACGTCGCGGACACGGGGGCGGATGCGGTCGTGTCGTGCGACAGCACCTGCCTGATGCAGATCGGCGGCGGCCTCGAGAAGCAGGGAATGGCCGCTAGGCCCCTGCACGTGGCCCAGCTCCTCGACGAGGCAACGGCCTGAGATGGACCTGAAGACGAGGGCGTTCAAGAAGGGCGCGGCCAGCGCGATCGCGGATCCCACAATCCAGCGGAATATGCAGGGGCTGTACGACAACTTCCACAAGGGCCGGGAGCGCGCCGGCGACGCTACGCCCGGCTGGGAGGACCTGCGTGACAGGGCCCGCGCGGTCAAGGCCCACACAATCGAGCACCTCGACTACTACCTGGACATGGCCGCCTCGAACGTAGAGAAAGCCGGTGGAAGTGTGTTCTTCGCTGAGGACGCTGCCTCGGCTACCCAATACATCCTGGACCTCGCGAGGGCGCGCGGCGTCAGGACCGTAGTCAAGAGCAAGTCCATGCTGTCCGAGGAGATGGGGCTGAACGAGCACCTGGAGCGGGCCGGGATCGAGCCTGTCGAGACGGACCTGGGCGAGTACCTGATCCAGCTTCGCGGCGAGACGCCGTACCACATCATCGCCCCTGCCGTGCATCTCTCGCAGGACCAGGTGTCGGACCTGCTCCAGGAGAAGCTGGGGGGGCCGCGCTACGAGCGTGCGGAGGAGCTGACCGCCGCCGCCCGCGACCAGCTACGCGGCAAGTTCATCGCGGCCGACATGGGCATCACTGGCGTAAACTTCCTGGTCGCCGAAACGGGCACGCTGGTGCTCGTGACCAACGAGGGCAACGGCAGGATGTGCACGTCGATGCCCCGTGTTCACGTGGCCATCATGGGCATGGAGAAGGTCGTCCCGTCAATGGAAGACATGGGGATGTTCCTGCGGCTGCTGATCAGGTCGGCAACGGGCCAGCGCCTCTCCAGCTACGTGACGATGGTGACTGGACCCCGGCGCGGCGACGACGTGGACGGCCCGGAGGAATTCCACCTCGTCATAGTGGACAACGGCCGCTCGAAGATGCTGGCCGACCCGGACTTGCGCGAGGCGCTCTACTGCCTCAGGTGCGGCGCCTGCCTCAACGCCTGCCCCGTCTACCGCAAGGTCGGGGGCCACTCCTACGGCTGGGTATACTCGGGCCCGATCGGCGCCGTAGTGTCGCCCATATTGACGAACCTGCCCGACGCGAAAGACCTGCCGAACGCATCGAGCCTGTGCGGGGCGTGCCGCGAAGTGTGCCCAGTGAGGATCGACATCCCGCGGATGCTGCTGCACCTGCGAAGCGATCTCGCGGAGGGAGGGCGGCACTCAGGCGCCCGTCGCGCATCGCCCGTCGAGTGGCTGATGATGAAGGCGTGGCGGCTGACCGTGGGGCGGCCGGCTATGCTGCGATTGGCGGCTCGGCTCGGCAGACTCGCCCAGAGGCCCCTGGCGAGAGGTGGAAGGCTGCGAAGTCTTCCACCGCCGCTGTCCGGATGGACGCGCCACCGGACGTTCCCAGCCATCGCCTCGCGTTCGTTCAGGGAGCGCTGGCGGGACGGTGTGCGGGATGAATGAACGGGGCGAGTTCTTGGCGCGAATCCGGAGCGCGCTGGGCCGCAGCAGCACGAGTCAGCCCTCGCAGGTCCCGGTTGACACGGCGCTCTCCCTCGACTCGATTGACGTAGGCAGGCGTGCCTGGGCGGTGCTAGAGGAGGCATCCGAGCGGTCGGCGGAGCTCATGACCGATCTGGAGAGCTCGGCATCTACCGCGGGATGGAAGGTCGTGAGGGCCGGGTCGCCCGACGAGGCAGCCGCATACGTGAAATCGGTCGCGGTGGACGTGGAGGCCAGGACGGTCGTCAGGTCGGCCCACGAGATTCTCGTGCGGATGGAGGTCGACGGGGTATTGGACGGGGCGGGGATAGCCGCTCACGCGATGACCCTGGCGGGAGAGGACCCCGACGCCGAGCGCGGCGCACTCCGTGAAATCGCGATTCACGCTGGCCTTGGAGTGACGGGCGTGGACTATGCCGTGGCCGAGACGGGCAGCGTCGTGCTCCTCGCCAGGTCGGAGGTGAGCCGCCTCACGGCTCTGCTGCCACCGGTCTACGTCGCGATAGTCGAGAGCGGCAAGGTCCTGCCGTCGCTGGACGAGTTGTTCACGCTGCGCCGCGACGAGTTCTACCTCGACAACCTGGGGAGCTACCTGAACATCATCACGGGGCCGAGCCGGACGGCGGACATAGCGCAGACGCTGGTAACAGGCGTCC
This sequence comes from Dehalococcoidia bacterium, assembly GCA_965261325.1. GTDB lineage: Bacteria > Chloroflexota > Dehalococcoidia > Lucifugimonadales > CAJWER01. Next base: position 1,277,722 of record CBDHCU010000008.1, on the reverse strand, counting down.
ACGGCCCCGGGGACGTGCACATGGTGCTGCTGGAGTAATGGGGAGATGGTAATCAAGCAAGGAATTGGTTACGTTCGTCCGCATGCGGTTTCCTGAAGACAGGGAGAATCCTTGTTGACGATGCAAGACGACGATACCAATACCAAGCGCGTCTGCTATGCCTGCGTTGGAGATCGTATCCTTGCCGGCAAGATAGAGGAAGAGGGATCTCGCGGGCTGTGCAGTTATTGCGGCAAGTCGCACGAGACACTGACGCTGGATAGACTGGCCGACCGTATTGATGAAGTGCTGCAAAAGCACTTCGTGGATACACCCAGCGGGCCGAGCGACTTCGAATATGTGCTGATACGTGAAGGCCTGTGGGAGTGGGAACGCGAGGGAGATCCGGTTGTGTGCGTAATTGCTGACATGGCGGGCCTGAGTGAAGAGACCGCTGAAGACATGACCGCCCTGCTGTCGGACCGCTACGCCTACCGAGCGGCCAAAGAAGGCTGGGAGAACCCATACGGTTTTGAGGCTTGGTACGAGGAGCGCAAGCCCAACGATCGGGGCTTCCGTGACATCTGGACTGAGTTCCGCAGGAGGATACGATCCCGCGCAAGGTTCTTCAGCACCTACGCGGAAGAGGCGCTGGGCAAGGTATTTGGCGGCCTGACCGCTCATAAGGCGTATGACGGCAAGCCAGTGATCTGGGAGATAGGCACCGAAGACGAAAACCGGTTCGTTTGGCGTGCGCGCAATGCTCAATCAACCGCAGAGCTAGAGGATGTCCTGAAGTCGCCAACTCGTGAGATTGGCCCGCCGCCTTCACGTCGGGCAACGGGCGGGCGTATGAATGCGCCTGGCATTCCAGTCTTCTACGGCGCCATGGACGAGTGCACTTGCATAGCAGAGATTCGACCCCCTGTCGGCAGCTATGTGGTAGTGGCTAGGTTCGAGTTGCTCCGGCCCGTGCGACTGCTCGACTGTGATGTGTTGGGGAAGATCTACGTCGAGGGCAGCCACTTCGATCCCGATTATGCCGTGCGCAGGGACCACGTTGTTTTCCTCAGGCGTCTGGTGAGCGAGATCGGCCGTCCGGTGATGCCGCGGAACGAGGCGTTCGATTATCTGACCACTCAGGCGGTGGCCGAATACCTAGCCAACAAAGCGGGCCTTGACGGTATCGTTTTCCGCTCATCGCAGACCGGCGGGGAAGGGCGCAATGTGGTGCTGTTCAACCATGCCTGTGGAGTCGAGCCATACGAACTCCCACAAGGGACCCGGCGATTGCCAACTCTGCTGATGACGCACCGACGGCGATAACCCAGGTTGCTCAAGGTTCGGCTGCTGTTCGGCCGGCGGCAACCCAGGAATCCGTAGCAGTGCCAGACGCAACTTCTGGACTGAGGGCCACACTGACTCGTGAGCCGATAGCAGTACCGGCGTTTGGCGAGATTGGTGTGGAGCGAGCATTTGTCGAATGCACTGGCGAAACCGATAGGGACAGGGCGCTCCGACTGCTCAGGAACGGTCTCAATGCCGATGAATTGGAGTGCATTAGCGAAATCCTGGAAAGTGAGCAATAATGAGAACAACCATAGGAGTTGCTCTTACCCTCTTACTGATGATCGGCAGTCTTGCTGTCGTAGATACGCCAGCACTGGCGGAGTTCCCCACCGAATGCGCGGATGCCGACAGGGTGAATCCGAATAACAGATTTAGCCCCTGCAAGTGGGTTGGCGAACCTGTAGTCGAGAGGATTGAATATGTCGTTGTCGAGAACTTCCCTCAGTGTGAGGAAAGGCTGGTGTTTGTTGGGATAGACAAGAACAGTTTCCCTCCTGATTCTGTGTCATATTCTGGATTACGGTTCGAGGCATTCGAAGAAACCTTGGCAAGTCCACCCGAATCTTATGAAAACAACAAGAGATATTATAGAACATCATTGATTGCTCGTCTTCATAATAATTCTGAAGGCCGCTATAGAGTGGCACCGCCTACCGAGAGCGAGTTGGCATATTCACGTGGCTACAGATGGAAAATAGCTGAAAACGGCAAGTTTTTGAGTGCCTTTATTAGCAATAGTTGGGAAGAAATGGACAACATTTGGAGTGGTTTCCGACCAGATACTCCAGAGAACAGACGTAATTGATTAGCGGGGTTGGTGTCATGGCATCACATGGGTGTTGCGGGAGGCTGGGCAAGTTCTTATACTCTATCTATGTGCAAGACGGATTCTGAGCACGCCGAACTGATGGCCCTGGTCGAGAGGCTGCAAGGACAGGTCGCGCGGCTGACGGCGGCCAACGAAGAGTTGCACAGCCAACTTGCCGGGTCCGAACGGAGCGGCAGACGGCAGGCGGCGCCATTCTCGAAGGGCAAGCGCAGCAGCAAGCCCAGGCGTCCTGGCCGCAAGCCGGGTACGGGGCAGTTCAGCTACCGCAAGCCGCCGTCCGCCGATGAGATCACCGAGCCGGTTGTAGACGTGCCAGTGTCGGGGGACACCTGCCCTGGATGTGGAGGCGTCCTCGAACATGAGGGAGTGCGGCTTGCCTACGTGACCGACCTTCCGCCGGTTCCAAGTCCCCAGGTAACGGCGTATCGTGTGCAGGTATGCCGGTGCCGGTCGTGCGGCAAGGCTGTGCGAGGGCGGCATCCCGACATAGCGCCGGACCAGTACGGGGCCAGCGCGCACCGGGTGGGGAAGCGGATGATGGCTGCGGCCCACGTGCTGCACTATGGGGTGGGCGTTCCGGTACGGAGGATTCCCGCTGTTCTCAGAGCGCTGACCGGGGTGAGAGTGAGCCAGGGAGCGATCAGCCAGGACGCGCTGCGTCGTGCCAGGGGTGCGGTGGGTGATGCCTACCGCAGGTTGCGGACATCGGTGCGGGCGAGTCCGTTCGTCCACACCGACGACACGGGCTGGCGTGTGGGAGGCGAGGGTGCGTTTCTGATGGCGTTCGAGACGGATGAGGCGACGGTGTATCAGGTCCGTGCGCGTCACCGGAACGAAGAGGTGCGCGAGGTGGTCCCGTCGGACTATGGAGGGGTGATGGTGACGGACCGGGGCCGCAGCTACGATGCTCAGGCGCTGTCCGAGGTGAGGCAGCAGAAATGCCTGGCGCACGTGCTGCGCTCGATCAGCGAAGTGGTCCAGACCAAGACAGGGAGAGGACGCAGCTTCGGCAAGAGTCTGAGTGCGCTTTTGCGAGACGCGATGGACCTGCGGGAGTCATATCACCGAGGAGAGGCTGAGGACTTTGAAGTCCAGGCCGAACGGTTGAAGCGAGAGATGAGCTATCATCTCCGCGACCGCCCGATGGCTGATGCGGACAGCTACCGGCTGCAGAACGAGTTGGGCTGGCACGATGATCGGGGCAACCTGCTGCGCTTTCTGGACGATCCGCGCATTGAGCCGACCAACAACCGTGCTGAGCGAGCGCTCCGCCCGGCTGTGATCGCACGGAAGGTATCGCACTGCTCGAAGACGGTGGAGGGCGCCGATGCGTTCTCAGCCTTCACCAGCGTAATCAGGACGTTGGAACGTAATGGAGGCGACCAGCCTGTGGTGGATCGGCTCTGCGCTGTTTTCAGCGGCGTCCCCGTCCATTCTCCTTCACTCTGACGCCTCCCAGAACTTGATCCCGCTAATCAATTACGGCCGTAGGTTTCGCAGATGGTCGAATCGAGGTCAATGGTGAATGGTGTGTCGCCGGGTCCGGCCCCAGCCTCCCATGCGCGTTTGAGCAACTCGCGGCTCACCCGGTCAAGCTGGCGGACATGGCCCCACCGGAAGCTGCGCAGGAACGTGCCGAGGGTGGATGGGGCCTTGAGTGCGCAACCGAGAACGCGGGCCGTTCCGCCGGAGCGCAACGCATCGGCGTCGTCGATGCAGTCACCGCCCGCAAGCGCGGAGGCGACCAGCGTCATCATCTTGTCGCCCGTGTTCGCCCGGCCCGGGGCATCGCCGAGGTCGAGGTGGGTGTCGACGAGTTCGGGCAGACCGAGATGCTGGGAGAGCGTGGCCGGAAGAATCAGCCCAGCATTGGCCACGAGGCGGAGGTCGTCGAAGGCGATACGGATTCGGTCGGGATGGTTGCGTGGTAGCATCTATTGGGTGCTCCTTGTTGTTGGGTTGGTTTTGTGGTCCAAAACCATTATCCCAGAAGCAAAGGAGCACCCTCTTCCTTCTTCACGAGACTGCCCACACGTCCTCCTTCGGTGGATTCAGGCTTAGGCGCGTGGGGTAGAGAGATAGGCTTTTGTGTGTGAGAGAGAGGGGGCAAAATGCGCAAACCTATATTATATAAGAGGGGATTAAAGTTACCGCCATTTCAGTCTAGACCGCTGGTGGGGGGGCTGCTACGGCCCGACTCAATCCCCCGGGCCTCCCCTTCTCTCTCGCCCGTCACGGCCCATCCGGCCTGCCCTCGATGCCGCGGAACCAGTCCTACATGCGACGCCGCACCACGTTCCCGACTGGAGAGAGCAGGACATAGCGAAGTAGCAGCACGAACCCTTTGCGCCCCCATGAACTGCTGAGGGCCTACCCAGGGACTCCCCTCTCAATGTCTCTCACTCATCGCAGGGACGGCGTCGAGGTGAGAGGTACAGAAAGTGGTACCGCATTCTAAAGCTGAGCCCCTATTGAAGTCCGAATCCTGGCCGGGCAGCCACACTGAGTAGATTTCCCGTTCAAGGCATCCTCAGGAATGGGCTGCCCCCAATGCTCACATCAATTGCCGGTGCCTCAGCAATCCCACTGCTTCATGGATGTTCTGTCTGGCGCGACAAGATGTCATAACCCAGAGCCGGTTTGGTGATAGCTGCAGATCCGGCAGCTTGTCGCAGGTCATCAAGTCGCGACTTTCCGCATCTGGGGCGCGGCTTCGGTTACGATAGGGCAGCCTGGCGGGCCACGCCCAGGAGAGTTGCACCAGTGCAGACCCCAACACGGATCGACCCCATCAGGTTCGAAGTGATTCGGAACGCGCTTGTCGAAGCCACGGAGGAGATGGCATCGGCGCTGAGACGGAGCGCGTACTCGACGAACATCAAGACCCGGCACGACTTTTCGTGCGCCGTCTTCGACCTGAACAAGAGGACCGTAGCCCAGTCCTTCAGTCAGCCCAACCACCTTGGGTCACTGGTGGAGACGGTGCCCAGGGCCCTGGATACTTACGGTCCAGAGAGGCTGGGGGAAGGCGATGGGATTCTCGTGAACTTCCCTTACGGGGGCGGGGTCCACCTGAATGACATTGCTCTAATATCGCCGATCTACTATGACGGCGAGGCCGTTGGCTACGTGGCGAGCCTGGCCCATCACGTCGACGTGGGCGGGGGCGCTCCGGCCAGCATCGGGGCATTTCGCGAAATCTACCAGGAAGGAGTGATAATCCCGCCGGTCAAGCTGATGGAGAAGGGACAGATCAACAGGGACGTCTTCGACCTGCTGCTTGCCCAGGTCAGGGCGAAGCGGGAGACGGCAGGAGACTTCCGCGCTCAGATCGCGGCCAACAACACCGGCATACGTCGCATGAACGCCCTGCTGGACCGCATGGGGGTGGGCACGGTACAGCGATATGTGGATGAGCTGATCGAGTACACCGACCGGCGCACCCGCGCCGAGCTGACGAAGTTGCCTAAGGGCGTGTATGCCAGCGAGGGCTGCCTGGACAGCGACGGCTACACGGAAGACCCTGTGTCGCTGGCAGCCAGCGTGACCATCGATGAAGACGGGCTGCTGTTCGACTTCACAGGCACAGACCGGCAGCGGCGCGCTCCGGTGAATTCCACCTACGCCCAGACTCACTCCGGCGTGGCCTTCGTCCTCAAGTGCCTCATCGATCCTGACGTTCCCGTCAACGCCGGGTTCTATCGCAACGTGCGCATGGTCGCGCCGGAAGGGACTGTGGTCAATTGCACGGAGCCGTACCCGGTAGTGGGGGGATGGGAGACCCAGATTCGCCTGGTCGACGTGATTCTCAAGGCGCTGGCCCAGGCCATCCCCGACAGGGTGCCTGCGGGCACGGAGGCCATGATCTGTCATTCGGGGTTCGGGGGCTCCGATCCCTATAGGGACGAGACATACTGTTTCCTGGAGACAATAGCGGGAGGCTATGGCGGCCGTGCGTCAAGAGACGGGCCCGACGCGGTGCAGCCCCATGGAAAGAACACGGCAAATGCTCCGGTGGAAGAGACCGAGCTCAACTATCCAGTCCGCATCACCCGCTATGAGCTCGTGGAAGACTCAGAAGGGCCGGGCAAACACCGCGGCGGCCTCGGGCTGCGCCGAGATTATTCGTTTCCTGACCACGAGGCATCCTTTACCATCCTCGCCGACCGTGAGCGCTGGGGTCCCCACGGACTGTTCGGAGGTCTTCCCGGAGAGAGAGCGCACTACGTGCTGAACCCCGATACCGACGCAACGGAGATGGGTTCCAAGGTTACGGTCGAGCTCGAGGAGAACGACGTGGTCAGCTACCGCACCTGCGGAGGAGGCGGCTACGGCCCTCCCGAAGACCGTGACCCGGAAGACGTCCTGTCCGATGTTCGCAACGGCAAGGTGAGCCTGGAGCGAGCGCGGGAGGTCTATCGAGTGACCGTCGATCCGGAGACCTGGACCGTGGACCTCGAGGCGACCGCCAGACTTCGCTCGGGTTCTGGGGAAGAGCCGGAGCGCAGCCGGTGACCGATCAGTACCGCCTCGGAGTGGATGTTGGAGGGACGTTCACCGACGCCATCCTCCTGAACGAGTCCACCGGCGAGGTCCGGACCGGCAAGGTCCCCTCTACGCCCAGTGATCCTTCGGATGGATTCCTGCAGGTCGTCCACCGGATGCTCGCGCAAGACATGGTGGCGCCCGACAGGGTGCAGTATCTCGTACACGGGACCACGGTTGCCACCAACGCGATCATCGAAGGGAACCTGTCCAGGACGGCGTTCATAGCGACAGAGGGGTTCAGAGACCTTCTGGAGATACAGACCGGAATACGCCCCGTGCTGTATGACCTGCAGTTCGAGAAGCTGCGGCCGCTGGTGCCGCGATACCTCTGCTTCGGCGTCCCCGAACGGATGGACTTCCGAGGAGACGTGCTGATTCCCCTGGACGAGGACGCGGTGCGCCGGGTCGCCGAGCAGCTGCGCAACGAGGGCGTCGAGTCCGTAGCCGTGTGCCTCCTCCACTCCTATGTCAACCCGGACCACGAGGAGCGGATCGGCGACATTCTCCGGCAGATGCTGCCGTCCGTGCTCGTCTCGCTCTCATCGGAGGTCGCGCCCGAGTTCAGGGAGTACTTCCGGGCCAGCACCACGGTGATCAACGCGGCCGTCCGGCCTGTGGTCTCTCGATACCTGGAGAACATCCAGGACAGGGTGCGCGGCTCCAGGGTATCGGGAGAGCTGCTGGTCATGCAGAGCGGCGGCGGCGTCCTTACCTTCGAGGCGGCCATCGAGCGGCCCGTGTTCATGGTCGAGTCAGGCCCGGCCGCCGGCGTAATCGCAGCCAGCTATCTTGGGAACTCGCTGGGACGCGAGAACGTCATCTCGTTCGACATGGGCGGCACGACCGCCAAAGCAGGCCTCATCGAGAATGGAACGCCGCGCGTCACGAAGGACTACGAGGTGGGCGGGACGGCGGGGGCCACCGAACACGGCTCGAGGGGATCGGGGTATCCCATACGCACTCCGGTCATCGACCTGGTAGAGATCGGCGCGGGCGGCGGGTCCATAGCCTGGACCGATTCCGGCGGCATTCTCCGGGTCGGCCCGCATAGTGCGGGCGCGGATCCCGGACCGGTCTGCTACGGCCAGGGCGGGGCCGAACCCACCATCACGGACGCAAACCTGGTGCTGGGACGCCTCTCTGCGGACTATTTTCTCGGCGGCGACATGGAGCTGGACGCCGAAGGGGCCCGGCGGGCTATCAGGGAGAAGTGCGCCGACCGCCTGGGCATGGGAGTGATGGAGGTGGCCCTCGGCATAGTGGAGATCGCCAACAGCGCCATGGTAGGCGCGCTGCGCCAGGTCTCCGTCCAGCGCGGTCATGACCCCAGGGACTTCCTGCTCGTGGCATTTGGGGGCGCCGGGCCTGTACACGCCAACCGGCTTGCGGCCGAGCTCGAGATCCCAACGGTCCTGGTGCCACCGAGTCCGGGAACGACCTCGGCCATGGGCCTCCTTGTGACGGACATCAAGCACGACTACTCGGTGGCGCTGATACAACGTGCAGGCCGCCTGGACTACGAGGTCGCCGGCGAGGGCTTCCGGCGCATGAAGATCGAGGGCGAAGCGGCTCTCGCGCGAGAGGGCGTGGGGCCTGACGAGATGGTCTTCCTGTACCAGGCCGACATGCGCTATGTGGGCCAGAGCTACGAGCTGACAATACCCCTGCCCGATGGCGGGCTGGCTCCCGAGAAGCTGACCGGCGTCATCGACCGCTTCCACCTGGAGCACGAGCGTGCATACGGGTTCAAGGCGGATGATGAGCCGGTCGAATTCGTTGCCCTGCGGCTGAGCGCCATTGGTCGCATCTCCAGGCCCCGGGCCAGGGAGATATCCAGCTGCAGCCGAGGCCTGGCCGCTGCTCTGAAGCCCAGCCGGGCTGTCTACTTTGCCGAGAGCGGGGGGCTTGTAGAGTGCCGCGTCTACGACAGGTATCAGCTGCAGCCGGACTTCGAGGTCCGGGGACCGGCGATCGTGGAGGAGGTCGACTCTACCACGGTAATTCACCCCGGCTACGGCGCCGTGGTGGACAGGTTTGGGAACCTATTCCTGCGGCGACGAGGACCGGAAGGATAGAGCGCGAGAAAGAGCTATGGCAAAGGCGAGAATGGGCGTGATAGGCGCTGGATGGTGGGCGACGCAGTTCCACATCCCCAGCCTGAAGACGTACGAGAGGGCGGACATCGTAGGCATCGCCGATGTCAAACCGGAGAAGGCAGCGGCGGCCGCCGACTACTACGACGTCCGAAATACCTACGACGACCACAGGGAGCTGCTGGCGGCAGGGGTCGACGGAGTAGTCATAGCGGTCCAGCACGCCTATCACTACGAGGTTGCCCGCGACGCGCTGGACGCCGGCGTACACGTGCTCGTCGAGAAGCCGATGACCCTGACCGCAGCCGACGCCTGGGACCTGGTCGAGCGGGCGAAGAGCAACGGCCTGCACCTGATGGTCGGCTACACCTACCAGTTCACCCGGCACGCACAAGCGGCGCGCGAGATAGTCCAGTCGGGCAGGATCGGCGAGCTGCAGCTCGTCTCAGGAGTATTCACCTCCTGGGTCGAGTCGTACCTGCGCGGGAAGCCTCAGGACTACGCAGAGGCGTTCGCCTTTCCGGTCACGGGGCCGGAACCCGACAGCTACTCGGACCCCAGGATGGCCGGGGGAGGCCAGGGCCACCTGCAGGTTACGCACCCGATGGGCATGGCATTATGGGTCACAGAGCGGCGGGCCGCGGAGGTCTTTGCCTTCATGGAGAGCTACGACCTGGACGTGGATCTCGTCGATTCGTTCGGCTACAGGCTGGACAATGGGGCATCGGGCACGATGGCTTCCACCGGCGCCATGCGTCCTCACCAGCAGCTCGACCAGACCCTCCTGTACGCGGGCAGCGGCGGCTTCGTGCGCCAGGACCTGGCCGGGGGCCGGCTGGAGGCACAGTACAACGACGGGACGTCCGAGCGGTTCCCGGACCTGTCCGAGGAGGAGCTGTACCCGGCGCACCTGCCGTCTCGCGGACTGACGGACCTGGCCCTGGGCGCGGTCGAGAACCGCGCTCCGGGGGAGCTGGGGGCGCGGGTCGTCGAGTTCCTGGAGGCAGGCTACCGCTCGGCAGCTTCCGGGCGATCCATTGAGGTAATACCAAGTCACCGTGATGCCACCGTATATGTGCGGCCAGGGAGTGGGTTCCCGCCCCGTATCGAGTACGGGGCAGGCTCTTCGCGGGAATGACGGCTTTACGGCGCGCTCAAAATGAATTGGTATAAGCATACCTGCACGTATAGAGAATACCGATTATCACTGGGTCTTCCCTGAACAGCGACTCCGTGCCAGCATCATTCAACGCTGTCCTCCATCAACCGCGCGTGGCAATCCAGACGACATGATGTGCGCCTCCCTTGCGGCTGCTTCCACCACGCGCCCGCACCTTGACTTCATCCACCTCGAAACCGGCACGGCGCAAACGTCTGACGAATGGCGGTTGAGAACCGGCAGACCATATCGCCAATACCCCGCCGCGCCGCAACGCCGCGTAGGTGGCGGTCAGCCCCGGCAGGCTGTAAAGCCAGTTGTTGCCCTTTCGGACCATCGCCTCCGCGCCATTGTCGACATCGAGCATGATGGCATCGTAGTCACCTCTGGCGGACGTTATCAACTGGACAACGTCGGCTTCATGGAGTTCAGTCCGGCGGTCGTCAAGAGGTCGGCCGGCCAAATCGGCAAGCACTCCCCGGTTCCATTCAACCACGGCTGGCGCCAGCTCCGCGACCACTACCCGGGCATCCTCGCCAAGGATGTCCAGCGCCGTTCTCACCGAGTAGCCCATTCCCAGACCGCCAATCAGAACGCGGGCCCTCGGCCGTTTTGCCAAGTTCTGACAGCCCAGTCTGGCCATGGCTTCTTCTGACCCATAAACCCGGCTGTTCATGAGTTCCAGGTTATCCGCTTGGAGCGAGAACTCAGAGTCACGTTGGTACAAAACGAGCTCCGCTCCTCCGCCAGGGGTTTGGGCCCGGCCGATCAACTGCCAAGGATTCATTGATACCTCACGATCATGTCTGGAGCAGCCGGGGCAATATCCCTAGGCGGGATCCGATTTCCGTGAACCACTGGACCACCCGGGCGGTCTCTTCAGATCTGTTTCAGGACGATGATGCTTCTCCCGCAGTCCCTCTACCGGATGCCGGAATCGTTCCCGGGGGGCTGAAGGTTTGCTCTCTGTTCCTGGGCAGGGCGCCGCACATGGGTTTCCCGGTCTGTCCCGCTGCCGGGTAGTGTTCCGCCGCCGCCGGTCTGCTCAGGGTCATTTTGCCTCCCCCTCCGCCTCCTTTCGGGAACTGGATGACGTGAGGGATTGTCGCTATTCAGGATCCACTCTAATCTAGATTCCGTGTCCGTACAAACTTTAGCAAACATGACAACTTTTAGAACCTTAACTCTCTGGACTCAATAGACACGGAAAACTTAAGTACTCGTGGGTGGTCGATTTGGGTCCATTCAAGCCAGGTCAGATTGTTAGACAGTAGCGTACCCTGTTGGTGGGACCGTCCTCATACACCCACAGTAGGTCATCGTTCCCTCTCTGGTTTTCGCCTTCATCAGGGCGATTGTAACCTACGGCCACGGCTGACATATTTCTGCGACATTTCACCGCTATCGTGAGCAGCGTCAGGAATACTCACAAGGAGGTGAAACGATGATACGCAGGAAGCTCAAGAAGCTAAAGACCAAGACGTTTCTGGTGGGGGCGCTCGTGGGGGCCTTGCTCTCCGCAGCGCTCGTCATCGGGTGCACCGACAACACAGGACCCGAAGGCAGCCGCGATGGTGACCGCCCCACGGCCAGCCAGAGCGTCTCCGAGGGAGGGGGCGGCGAATCCGGGGGAGAAGGATCTGAGGGCGGCGGTGAGAGCGGTAGTGAAGGCTCCGGCGGCGGTGAAGAGGCTAGCGCCAACATGCTGGCGCCGGACGGGACCTTCGACATGGTGCGCGGCGGCGCCCGCCTCGTCATGAGCTACGACGCTGCCAGCAACTCTTTCAAGGGCACGGTGGAAAACACGACCACCAACACCCTGCGCCAGGTCAGGATCGAAGTGCATCTCTCCAACGGAGTGGAGCTGGGTCCCACGACCCCCATAGACATGGCTCCCGGCGAGGTGAGAACGGTTGACATGGCTGCGACGGCGGCGCCGTTCACGGGATGGACGCCACATGCGGAGGTCGGAAGCGGCGAGGGCGGCCAGGCAGGCAGTGAAGGGAGCGGCGAAAGCGGCCCCGACGGTCCCGAAGGCGCCGAGAGCGGCGGAGCCGGCAATGAAGCCGCGATGGAAGCAGCCATGTCCAGCCCCATCACGTCCCTCGACCAGACGTGGAACGGCGTCCTCGGCGGGCTGGCCGTCTCCGCCCGGTACGATGCGGTAACGCAGTCCGTCCAGTCAACGGTACAGAACACGCTCCCGCAGGTGCTCTGCTACGTGCAGGCCGAACCCCACCTGAAGTCGGGGACGCAGACGGTGGGAGAGCTTGGCCCCGACGTGCTGGAGCATCTGAGCCCCGGACAGCAAGCCACGTCCAGCGTGTCGGTCGCCAGTGAACCGAGCCTGGCGGGAGTCTCCTTCGACGGATACGTGGTTCACCTGGAGGTGTTCGACTGCGGCGGTACAGGCCCCGTACCTCACACGGGAGGCGAAGGCGCTGAACAGGGCTCCGGTGAGAATGGTACAGAATCCGGTAGCGAGTCCGGCGGCGAGGGGCACGGACCGGGTGGTGAGGGCTCCGGTAGTGAAGGCGGCGGCGAAGGCTCTGAATCCGGCGGAAGCGGCGAAGAGGGCAGAGCCAACATGCTCGCGCCGGACGAGACCTTCGATGCGGTTCGCGGCGGCGCCCGCCTGATCCTGAGATACGACGCTCCGAGCAACTCCTTCAGGGGCACTGTGGAGAACACCACCAACGGCGTCCTTACCCAGGTCAGGATCGAGGTGCACCTGTCCAACGGAACGGAGTTGGGTCCGACGACACCGACGGCCCTGGCTCCCGGCGAAATCGTGACGGTCACCCTCCCTGCGACGCAGGCGTCGTTCACCGGATGGGTAGCGCACGCCGAGGTTGGTTCCGGCAGTGAGGGGAGCGGCTCCGGCGGGGAGTCAGGCGGCGAGCACGGCGGAAGCGGTGGTGAAGGTGGCGGCGAGTCAGGCGGCGAGCACGGCTCTGGCGGCGAGCGCCGGGGCGGCGGCTAGAGCCAATCGGAATCGACCGATGGGAGATGCCGAAACCCGGCTCCAGGTGAGATAATTCGGCCACGAGCCCCGGTGAATTGGAGGCGGCGCTGATGTGGCGCCGCCTCCTGAGGTAGCTCTTTAGAGGGCTGACGATGAGCGGCACGATACTGATAATCGAAGACGACGCGAGGATCGCAAGCTGGGTGAAGGTGTACTTCGAGCGCGCCGGATTCTCCGCCGAGGTTGCCCATGACGGCGAGTCCGGTCTGGCCCTGGCCCGCAATCTGATTCCAGACCTGATAATCCTCGACCTGATGCTTCCTCGTCTCGACGGCGTGGAGCTGTGCAGAATCCTGCGCCGGGAGTCGGACGTTCCGATAATCATGCTGACGGCCAGGGAAGCCCACGCCGAGCGGGTCATCGGGCTGGACAGCGGAGCCGACGATTACGTCGTCAAGCCCTTCGACCCGGAGGAGCTCATTGCGCGGGCCCAAGCCGTGCTTCGCCGCGTCAAGGACAGGGTCCAGCAGGTCCTGACGCAGGGCGACATCACGCTGAACGAGACCACCCGGAGCGTGACGGTCGATGGAGAATCCGTAGATCTGGGCCAGTCCCAAATTGCCCTACTCTCAACATTCATGCGTCATCCCAACCAGGTGCTCACCCGCGACCAGCTGATCTCGTTGACCTTCAACGATGAATTCGACGGGTTCGACCGCGCCGTCGACAGCCAGGTCGCCCGCCTGCGAAGGCAGATCGGCCGAGACGGCAGGCAGCCCATTCAGACTGTCTACGGGGCCGGCTACAGGTTCGTGGCGGAGGGCGAGTAATGTCGCTGCGCTGGCGAATCATGGGTCCGATGGTCCTTGTCATCGTCCTCACCGTGTTGATCAGCGTCGGCGTGGGCTACTACGCCACCCAGTCCCGCCTGGGCGTGTTCGTAGAGGAGATAGGCGTTGACGAGGCGGGCCGGTTGGCCCGGAGTCTGAGCCGGGAGTATACCGCTGCCGGTGGCTGGGAAACGGTGGACAGGCCGCTCTCTGAAGCAGGATACATCTACGACGGAGTTCCGCAGAGGGAGCGCCGCGAAGGAGGCGAGGGAGAGTCCTCGGATCTCTTTCACGATGACCCGGTACGAATCGTTATCATCGGCGTCGATGGACGTGTGGTGAAGGACAACCTGTCCGAGCTGCCGCCCGGGACCGCCGCGCCCGACCTGGACGGGCATCGAGGGACGGTGCTCGATCTGAGCACGGACCAGCCCGTGGGCCACGTCTACGTGGACGTGAACCGTGAGTTCCTGTCGGCCGAGTCGCACGGATTTCTGAGCACGCTCCTGTATGTGATCATCATTGGCGGAGCGCTGACCGTTGGCGTTGCCGTCCTGCTGGCCGCCTGGTTGTCCAAGCGCATCGCGGCTCCCGTGACGGCCCTGACGGAGGCTACCCAGGCAATTGCCCAGGGAGATGCGGCCCAACTGCCGGTCACATCCTCGGATGAGCTTGGCCGGATGAGCGCGGCATTCAACCGGATGACCTCCGCCCTGGAAACCCAGCGCGATCTGCGTCGGCGGCTGATAAACGACGTCTCCCATGAGTTGAATACGCCGTTGACCGTCATACAGCTGGAGGCGAGAGGGCTGCGCGATGGACTTCAGACGCCGGAGAGCGCGTCCGACCACATCATCCAGGAGGTGGACAGGCTGCGCGGTCTCACAACCGATCTGAACTGGCTAGCGGAGACCGACAGCGGTGATCTGAGGCTCAGGATCGAAGCGACTTCGACCTACGAGCTGCTCACCGCAGAGACGGACCGCTGGCAGCCGCAATCCCAGGCTCGGCAGGTCGAACTGTCGCTGGAGGCGTCCGCCGACCTGCCGGACATGGACCTCGACCGGATGCGCATGAGCCAGGCGTTGGGGAACCTTCTGGGCAACGCCATTCGCTGCACCGAGGCCGGCGGGAGTATCGTGCTTCGGGCGGCGTCGGAAGGCGACGAGGCGTTGGCTATCGCGGTCATCGACGACGGGATCGGCATCGACGCCGCAGACCTTCCCCACGTCTTCGACCGCTTCTACCGCACAGACCGGTCCCGTAGTCAGGGGATAGGGGGCACAGGTCTGGGACTGGCCATCACCCGAGCTATAGTCGCAGCGCATGGGGGTAGAATAACCGTAGCAAGCGACGGGCTTGGTCAGGGCGTCACCGTGACTATTCGCCTTCCCTTGGAGTGAACACCGTCTTCCTCGGCCATGAACGCCCCGATGAACAGCGACCATAGCGGTCGAACAGTTATGAATACAGTACGCTCAGGCCGGAAAATGTGGGCCTAATTGGACGGTAGACAGAACCGTCTTCGAGCTGTGGCTGGGGGGCCTGTGAACCCTCCAGGGCGTGGGCGCCAGAATAGGGGAGTCCCTAATGATTGAGTTCCAAGCTGGCCACCCCGACTACCCGATTCCACCATTCACCAAGCCGATATGGAGACATATGGACTACATGCAGTTCATTTCTCTCTTGGCTAGGCGGGCACTTCATTTTGCTAAGGCTTCCGCACTTCCAGACCTGTTCGAAGGTGCGCTCACCCCAAGCCCAAGGATACCAGATGAAGAGCTGGCCAAAATCCAAGCAAAACTCCGCGAGACGACGTTTCTGAGCTGTTGGTACGAAGGGGAAGAGGAATCAGCAGCAATGTGGGAGCGAAAGCCCGACGGGGTTGCGATTAAGACCAGCCTCACCGGACTCTCGCGAGGCATCCTCGTGGTGCCGGGCATGCACATATACATCGGGCGGGCTGAGGGTCTTGGTGGTCACGGTCCGTTCGGCCAGACCGATGCGCGCTGTCCAGCGGGCGAGGTTGTGTGCCATCACCTGCACCGCCAGCCAGGCGCCGTTGGCGGCGAAGCGCCCCGAGGGGAGATGGTTGAGTCCGACGCCGTGTTTCAGGTCTCGAATGGCGTTCTCGATCTCGGCGTGGCGGCGATGATCGGCCTCCAGTTCCAGGGTTTCCCCGTCCCGGTCGGTGATGAAGCCGTGATAGCTGTAGGTGGCGAAGAGGGCCAACTGGGAACCGGGCGTGGGCTTCACCCGCCGGACGATGAGCCGCACGGGAGCGGCGTCCGGCTTGGCCTGGAACGGGGTGTAAGCCGTCTCGGCAACATCGGCTGCGCCGTCCATTCCATAAGGGATCGGCGTCCAGTCCTGCTCAGGTATCGCCTCGATCAGGTTCCGCAGGTTCGGGTGCTGGCGGACCGTGATGGAGAAGCAGACACCCATCTCGCGGCAGACGGCGACGAGAGCGTGGGCGTACAAGCCGCTGTCGGCGCGCACCGTGAGTTGGCCGCTGGCCCCACCGTAGCGCACCCGCCCCACCGTTTCACGCAGGAAGTGGGCAGCGCCGCGAGCGGTGTTGGCACGGCCCTCGCGCAGCCGGGACATCAGCACGTCGCCGGTTCCGGCGGCGATGGCCAGCAGTGGGTGATAGCCCCGCGCGCCGGTGTAGTTGTGGTGTCGCGCCCCCTTCTTTGTCCAGTCCATAGGTCTCGCAGATGGTGGAGTCCAGGTCGATGGTCAGGGGCGAGTCGCCGGGTCCGGCCCCAGAGGCCCATGCGCGTGCCAGCAACTGGCGGCTCACCCGGTCGAGTTGACGGACATGCCCCCACCGGAAGCTGCGCAGGAAGGCGCCCAGAGCCTGCCCCCGCGAAGGCGGGGGGTGGATGGCGCCTTGACCACGCAGCCGAGAACACCGACCGTCCCACCGGAGCGCAACGCATCGGCGTCGTCGATGAAGTCACCGCCCGCAAGCGCGGAGGCGACCAGCGTCATCATCTTGTCGCCCGTGTTCGCCCGGCCCGGGGCATCGCCGAGGTCGAGGTGGGTGTCGACGAGTTCGGGCAGACCGAGATGCTGGGAGAGCGTGGCCGGAAGAATCAGCCCGGCATTGGCCACGAGGCGGAGGTCGTCGAAGGCGATACGGATTCGGTCGGGATTGTTCTGTGGCAGCATCTACTGGGTGCTCCTTGTTTCCGGGCGGTTTTCTGTTTCAAAATCATTCTCCCAGATTCAGAGGAGCACCCTCTGGCTTCTTCAAGGACTGTCCCCAAAGTCGTCTTTCGGTGGATTCGGGTTTATGCTCTGGGCGTGGACCCGTTCGTCGCGCCGGAGCAGACCCGCCACGGTCGGGTTGTGCCACCCGCGCCCCGAGGTCGCATACCCAGCCATCTGTCTCCCAGGGACCGGATGCGACGGCAGTTACAGACCAGGCGGGGTCGGCAGCGCTACGCTTTGCGGATGCAAACTGTGGCCGGTATTCGGCCAGATCAAGCAGGGCCGGGGATTCCGGCAGTTCCTGCTGCGGGGACTGGAGAAGGTGAACGGCGAATGGTCGCTGATCTGCACAGGCCACAACCTGCTCAAACTGTTCCGCTTTGGGGTCAATCCGCACAGGAAAGCACGGGTCGATGGGTCAGCCCAACGCATCAGGAACTTTTGCCTAGGTAGCGAGCACGACGCTATTCGCAAAGCTATCTGGGGGCCGGCCGGCGCAACCGGCAAAATTAGTTGTCGCGATCCATTGTCGCTGACCCGCAAGCACCGTTAGATAATCCTCGGACGGGCTGCTAGCAGCCTGTCGTCTGCAGTGGCTCCGTCCGCCACAGCTACTGCTACCCTTCGACGTCGCGATGTCGGGACTGCGGGCTCCGGACGTTAACCTTTGTGGTTACTCCTCACATCTTGGGCGAGGGGCGTTTCCCTCTGTTAGCTGCCTCCAGGTTCGGAAAGTTCCTTGGTTGTCTGGCTCCCATGACTCCCATGACTCGCTCCTAATCAAACACCTCCCCTTTGAATCAAACCAACCAGGGCCTTTCCAAAGTCCGTTCGTGGTGAGCCTGTCGAACCACAATTGGGGCCTTCGACAAGCTCAGGCCGAACGGCAAGGTACGACCCTATCTCAACAATGGAAGGCCCTGCAAACCAACCGTCGGTGTTGACACCGGTTGACGACATGCGATAAGTTCCGCACATCGGTTGGTAAAGATGGAAAGTGCATGAGAATCAAGGAGGATTCACTATGGGTATTCGCAGTAGAGCGACGAAAATAGTCTCGCTGGTTGCAATATCAGCAATCCTGATGGCACTGCTGGCCTGCGCCAGCGATGAGCCGGCGGCGCCAGCGGGACCTTCCGCCGAGGATATAGCCAAGCTCGTCAGCGACTCCGTGAACGCTTCCGTGTCCCAGGCCGTTGCGGACGCGGTGCCCGAAGGCACGAGCGGTCAGGAGATACAGAGGATGGTCGAGGCGGCCGTTTCGGCCTCGGCGCAGCCCGGGGTCACGCGGGCTGATGTGGAAGCGGCGGTCCGGTCCGCTACAGCTGGACAGCTCACCGCAGCGGAGGTGCAGAGGATAGTCGACGCCTCGGTCAGGGCCCTGCCGGCTCCCCAGATGCCCGAGATCGATGTTTCCGCCATCCGGGGACTGGTCCAGCAGGCGGTTTCGGACTCGGTGCCTGAAGGCGTTAGCGCCGACGAGATCGCCAAGCTGGTGGAGGCAGCCGTCGGGGCTTCCACGGCCGGTGTAGCCACGAGGGAGGAGCTCACCAAGTCCATAGAGGGCGCGGTCATGGATGCAGCGTCGGCACAGTTGACCGCAGCCGAGGTCCAGAAGATCGTCGATGCGTCCATGATGGCCACCGAGGCAGCGGCGATGCAGGCCCAGAAGGCTGCCGAGGATGCGGCCAAGGCCGCCACTGGTGCGGCCATGGCTGCCGATGACGCGGCGAAGGCCGCAGGCGGTGCGGCGACGGCTGCCGAGGGCGCGGCGATGGCTGCCAAAGAGGCCACTGACGCCGCCATGATGGGGACGATGGAGTCCATGGAGCGGATGATCGATCTTCCGCCCGTGACGGCCGGCTACACCCGGACGGTAGTCTCCGACTTCACCTATGAAGAGGACGTCAAGAGCCCCAGGCCGCTTCGCCCGGGAATGATGTTGGCCCAGGACCAGTCGGTCACGGTGCCTTGGGCGGGGACCATCAGGCACATCATACCGGGCAGGATGGGCAGCGGCTACGGCCGGTCGTGGAACCAGTGGGCGTTCATGTCGCCCTTCATCACGGGTCACGACCTCCAGCCCCAGGCCGCCCTGGCCGTAGCTTACGACAAGAACGCCGATGCCACCTCTTACATCCTTCACTTCGACCCGGACGCGGTATTCCACGATGGCACACCCGTTACGACCGCGGACATCAAGGCATCGTGGGAGTTCAGCGCGTCGCCTGAGGAGCAGGCCCCCTGGGGCGGCATCATCACGTACATGAAGGACATTGTGGGCGGGGCTGCCGTGGTGAGCGGCGACGCTACGACCGCAGAGGGGCTGGTCCCGATAGACGACCATACCCTGCAAGTCGACCTTGTCAGGTCGAACCAGTTGTTCCCGCTCGAGATGGCTACAAGCTGGTTGGGCGTACACAAGGGGCATGAGCAGTCGAAGACCGACGAAAACTGGGCCGAGCACCCCATTGGCGTTGGGCCCTACCAGGTCAACTACGATCCCGAGACCAGGGACGTCGACGTCACGCCCGCCCCCAACTGGTGGAAGACGGACCCACCTATGCCCACAGTCTCCTACCATATAAGGCACGTGCCCGACCGCCAGGTGCAGGAGATCCAGTTCCGGAACAGCGAGGTCGACGCGGCCTTCCCATTCGGCGACATCGCCGACATTCTCCTGCCCACCCACGACCTGAACAGGGATATGCTGTTCCGAAAGGGTGCCGCCGCAGGCATGTGGTTCTTCGCTTTCGACCAGGCGAAGCCGCCGTTCGACGACATCAACGTTCGCAAGGCGTTCCTGCACGGCGCGGATCACAAGACCATCACGGAGGCGCTCTGGCCCGCCAGCTTCGTGGCCACGGAGATAATGCACGACGGCTTCCCATGCGGGTACAAGCATGAAGGGTGGGCATACGATCCTGAGCTGGCCAGGGAGGCGCTCGCCGCTTCCAGCTACGGTTCTGCCGATGCTCTGCCGCCGATGACCGTATCGGTATTCCGCCCGATAATCGTCTCATCCGCAGAGGCCATACAGGAGCAGCTCAAGGAAAACCTGGGGATCACGCTGAACATCGAGGTGCGGGAGTCCGGCCAGGCCGAAGGCGAAGCGGTCGGCATCTACCGCCGCAGCGCGGGCGCTGTTATCGCAGACCCCGACACGGCGCTCTGGGGACTGACCCACCCGGAGGCTCCTACTCAGACCAGCGTCATGCACGCTGGCAACGCCGACAAGCTGCAAGATCTGTGGGGGGCTGCACGGTCCCTGTCTCTCGACGATCCCGGACGTTGCGCCGCATACCAGGCCATCGAGAACGAGTGGCTCGACAGCTATCCGATCATGCCGATCGCCGGAGAGGGCAGGCTCGGCGCCAACATCGGCATCATGGTCCAGCCATGGTTGCGCAACTGGGACCACCTGGGCCAGAACGGCGTCTTCTTCATCGGCATGCCCTACTGGCAGATCGTAACGCGCGACAGGACGAACGCCGAGTACTACCGCTAGACCGGTTGCCACTCGGCCAGGTACCAGAACATAAGGTCCCCATCGAGGGGGACGCATAGAAGTGGGGGCTAATCCCATGGGACGGGGGGGATTAGCCCCCATGCCAACTTTGATCCAGGAGGGAGACTTGAGGCGCCAATGCTGAAGTACTCGTTCCGGCGCATCCTCTTCTCGATTCCCGTCCTGTTCGTCATACTACTCGCAACGTTTGCTCTCGGCTTCTACGGGCCGGGAGACCCGCTGAGAACGTTCTACGGCGAGGAGATAGGGGAGCCGGACCCCGCAGCCATAG
The DNA here is from genome assembly GCA_965261325.1 of Dehalococcoidia bacterium. Classification (GTDB taxonomy): domain Bacteria; phylum Chloroflexota; class Dehalococcoidia; order Lucifugimonadales; family CAJWER01. Next base: position 1,256,953 of record CBDHCU010000008.1, on the reverse strand, counting down.
ACCGGCTCCGCAAGATACACGGCCTGGACCGCCCATTCTGGGTACAGTTCTTCGACTATATCGACGGTCTGCCGCGAGGTGACTTCGGGAAGTCAATTCTGGACCGCGTCTACGTCGGGCGGCAGATCAAGGCATCGCTTACCATATCTGCCCAGCTGGGCGGGGCTGCGGCCCTACTGCTGCTGGTGTTGGGCGTACCGCTTGGAATACTTGCTGCGGTGAAGCAGAACACCTGGGTCGACTACCTGGTCGTCGGCAGCACGATCGTCGGCCAGTCTACCCCCGTATTCGTGCTTGGTCCTCTGCTGATGATCGTCTTCGTCCTGTGGCTGGGCGTCATGGATACCCCAGTCGGCTGGGATGGTTTCTGGAACACGAAGATCATAATGCCGGTGTTCCTCATGGCCGTGGGCCCGATGCTTACCGTCGTACGCCAGATGCGGAGCGGAGTGCTGGAGGTGCTGGGCCAGACCTACGTCCGTACGGCGCGGGCGAAGGGGCTCGCCGAGCGCAGGGTAGTATCACGGCACATCATCAAGAACGCCTTAACACCCGTTGCGACCGCAACCGGGCTCATCGTGGCGGGACTCGTCACCGGGGTTGCCTTCGTCGAGCTGGTCTTTGCGATTCCCGGGTTCGGGTTCTACACGTTGAACGGCTTTCAGGGAAGGGACTTTCCTGTGATTATGGCAGGCGCAGTCATAGGCTCCACCCTCACCGTTTCGGCCAATCTGGTAGTGGACCTGATCTACGTTGCCCTAGATCCGCGGGTAAGGCTCGAGTGATGTCCATGTCCGGCCGCCGCGGCACTGGGGGGGCATATTGAAGGAAGGTAGCGGCCTGACGGCGTTTGGGAGCGCCGAGGAGTTCGAAGCCGTCGAGCAGCGCAGTCTCCGGAAGGACGCCCTTGCCCGCCTGGCGCGCAACAAAGCCGCCCTGATTGGCGCCTGCATCGCCTTCCTGGTGCTCTTCATGGCTGTATTCGGCCCCTTCCTCGCCCCCAAGAGCTTCACCAAGATCAATCTCGAGCGACGGCTTGAGCGGCCAAGCCGCGACTACTGGATGGGCACCGACACCATAGGCCGGGACCAGCTCAGCCGGCTCCTTCACGGGGCGAGGACCGCCGTTCTCGTGGCGGTGGTGACTCTCGTGATCAGCGTCAGCCTGGGGACCTTCTTCGGCTCCATCGCCGCCTATACGGGCGGTTGGGTGGACGACCTTATCATGCGCGTCGTAGATACGCTGTACGGGCTGCCGGACCTGCTGATAGCCGCACTTCTGGCAGTCACCCTCAGGCGCCCCGTGGCCGAGTGGATAGCCCAGCTCCAGACCAGGACGGGATGGGGAGTCCTGGACAACGCGGTCATCCTCGACTACCTCCTGGTTTTCGGCGCGCTGGCCATGGTGAACTGGTCGGGGTACGCCCGGCTCATACGCGGGCAGGTCCTGACGCTGCGAGAGCTGGATTTCATCCGCGCCGAGGTCGCGCTTGGGCTGTCGCCGTGGCAGATCATACGAAAGCACCTGGTGCCCAACGCGATCCAGCCAGTCGTCGTATCCGTGACCCTCAGCATCGGCGGCATAATGCTCTCCGAGTCGTCGCTGAGCTTCCTCGGCCTCGGGGTCCAGCCTCCCGGAGCAAGCTGGGGCACCATGATCGCCCAGAATCTACAGCGGGTATTCACACATCCCTACCTGATCATAGGCCCGGGCCTAGTGCTGGCCATCTCGGTCTTTGGCTTCAACTTCCTGGGCGACGGCGTCAACGACGCGCTGAACCCAAGAGCCATCCGGCGATAGTGCCTCCCAAATCCCCCACCTAAATGGCGGCGACGCCCTAATGGCAAGGGGAGGGCTGGTTTGAAACCAGCCTCTACGGGGTGATGGCTGATAGATATGGCGCCGAATGTGGAGGTGGGGAATCTGGGTGCTTCGGCATGGCTTGATCGGCTGTCCGATGCCGATTCGAGCCATGCAGCCGGCAGGATGTGGAGTATCGTCGCGAGCCGGCACCCAGGAATGACCGCGAGCCGGCACGCAACAATCTCGATGTTGAGACTCACAGGGCACTAGGTTGCAGACTCTCGCATTACTGTTCTACCGCCTGGTCCTTGCGGTGCTGGTCGTCTCCCTGCTGAGCTTCCTGGCCCTGAACCGGTCGCTTCTCCCAGCCCTCGTCGAGTTCCTTGGCGACTACGGGGGCTTCGTGCTGGGATTCTTCGGAGACACGGATACGCTGAAGGTGGTTGGGGGGGCCTACTTCAACAGCTTCATCCTGATGGCCTCCGCCATCACGATGGGGGTCTCAGGCGGGCTGCTGCTGGGCGTCTTCGCCGGGCTCCAACGCGGGTCGGCAGTTTCGACCTTCCTGTCGATCGTCAGCTTCGCTGGGATCCTAACGCCCAGCTTCCTGCTGGCGATCCTGATCCTCCTGCTATTCGTCCAATACATTCACCCCCTAACCGACGTGCGCTTCGTGCTGCTGGGCACCGGCGTCGACGTGTTCGATCCGCGCAGGCTGCTTGCCCCTGTGATCGTGCTTGCCGTCCGCCCGCTCGCGCAGATGGCCCAGCTCTCGTCCGTAGCCGTGGAGGATGTCATGCGCGGCGACTATGTGCGCACCGCCTACGCCAAGGGACTGCTGCCCAGGATGGTGCTGCTCAGGCATGTACTGCCCAACGTCGCGGCCCCACTGCTCACAGGGTTGAACTCGACCTTCTTCTATTCGCTGAGCTCGATGCTCGTGGTCGAGTGGCTGTTCGTGTGGCGGGGGCTGGGTTTCAAGCTGCTGGAAGCCGTCGACGGGCACGATGCTGTGAGGGCCAGCTATATCCTCGCGTCCATCGCAGTGACAGTAGTAGTCCTGAACACGGTGGTTAAGGGCGTGATTCGCAGGGTCGATCCGAGGAGCGCCGAGCAGGAGGCGGTGATATCGTGACCGCCCGAGTCCCGTCGAGGAGGTAGGCCGACCTTGGCGCAATGGGTCCCGCCGGATCACCCTCCCGCACATGTATGGTGGCTGCGACTTGGCTGGCCCCTCGCGGCGTGCGTTTTCGCTCTCTTCGTCCTGAGCTTCGCCGCCAGGCGGTGGGGTAAGTGGGCAGTGCGGCTTGCACGCACCAATTCGGACGTCTCCACGGATCCACTGGTGCGCGAGGGTCGCCGTGTGCGCCTCGTGAGGATTGCCGTACGCCTGCTCTCCAACACGGCTCTGCTCGCTGGCGTGCTCATGGTCGCGGCGCTGGTGCTATGCGCCCTGGCGCCAGGCATGTTCGCGCCTTACGGCCCCAACGAGCGGCTTGGAATACTCCAGCTCGTCGACGGCGTGGTGGAGGGGGCGCCGTTCGCTCCGAATCCGCAGTATCCCCTGGGCTCCGATCCGAGGTCACGCGACATCCTGAGCCTGCTCATTTACGGAGCGCGGACCACACTTGCCGTGGTCGCTGCGGTCACCCTGCTGCGACTGATCATCGGCGGCTTCCTGGGCATCGTCGCCGGCTGGAGGCGCGGGGCTCTCGGACACCAGATACTATCCTTCACGGCCCTTTCGGGCTCGATACCCAGCCTCCTGTTCGCGTACATCTTCGTGGTCTCGGCGAACCCCAAGCTGGGGTTCCCGGTCTTCCTCCTCGGCATGGGACTGACAGGCTGGGCCGAGTGGGCGAACACGCTGAATGGATACGTCCGGTGGGCGAGGAGCCAGCCCTTCTTTGAGGGTGCGGTCGTACTGGGCTCCACTCCGGCACACATAGTCCGCAGGCATCTTGCCCCGGTCCTCGCGCCGCACCTGCTCCACGCGGCGGCGATAGAGATCGGGGCGGCGATGCTCCTGCTGGCCGAGCTCGGATTCCTCGGCGTGTTCATGGGAGAGGACCCGAGCCGGCTCATCCCCCAGGAGACGCGGGTTGCCGCGGTCCCGGAATGGGCCGCCATGCTGGCCGGGAGCCGCATAGAGCTGTTCTACCGGCCCTGGATGCCGCTGTTCCCGGCCCTGGCGTTCCTCTCCGCGATACTGGGGTTCAACCTGCTCGGGCTGGGGCTCAGGGGCTGGCTCGACCCGACCAGGTCCAGAGTCTAGCGCAGGATCAATGTGGACGTGGTAAGGTAGGTTCCAAATACGCCCGCCGCGCCGACGAAACCGGCTCCCATATCCCCAAAATCTGGCGGAGGCAGACTGAAAATGGCACTTATCGAGATCGGATCGACCAAGCAGCTCTTCATCGACGACTACCTTATCGAGAGCCTGACCGACACCAAGCAGGTCCTGAACCCTGCCCAGAAGGTGGACGACAACCCGGTGCTCAGGCCCGAGCGCCCCTGGGAGGGCAACGTCGTAAGGCATGGAGGGGCCCTCTCCCGAGGCACCTTCTTCGACCGCGAAGAGGGCATATTCAAGATGTTCTACGAGACCATGGACGTCAGGCCGCGGGTGGTCGACGGTCGGGTCGAGGCGGAAGAGGGTGAGATACACGCGTGCCTCGCCGTCTCCGAGGACGGGATCAACTGGGACAGGCCGGACCTCGGCATGTTCGAGTACGAAGGCTCCACGAAGAACAACATCGTGCCCCCTGACAAGTACATGCATTTCCTCTTCTACGACGAGCACGAGACCGACCCGTCGAGGCGCTTCAAGGGGTTCACCCGCTGGGGCTCTACCCAGACGCCGGGCATGACCATCGACCTGTACTACTCGCCTGACGCGCTCGAGTGGACGCCGTACGAGAACAACCCGGTCGTCGACACCCGGCCCAGGTACGGCCGCTGGGGCCCCACCATGTTCATGGGGTGGGACGCCATCCGCGAGGTCTACGCCGTGCACATGGAGAACTCGCTGCACCGGCGCAGCGCCATTGGCAAGCGGCTGATAGGCCGCTCGGAGAGCCCCGACCTGATTCACTGGACCGAGCCTGAGACGATCCTCGTGCCGGACGATGAAGATGGCCCGGACACGGAGTTCTACGCGATGCCCGCCATCGCCTACGAGAACTGGTACGTGGGCATGCTATGGATATTCAACACGACCAACGTGACCCACCATCCCGAGGTGGCCTTCAGCCGCGACGGCATCCACTACCAGCGCAACTACCGCCAGCCGTTCATCCAGCGGGGCGACACGCGGGCCTCCTTCGACTCCAACTCCATCTACGCCGGTGTGCCCATAGTGGTGGGCGACCGGATATACACCTTTTATCACGGGATAAACTGGCGCTCCCCCGAGACTGCTGTAGAGCTTGGCGACAAGGCCATGGGCGCAATGGGACTGGCGGTCACCCCCGTCGACGGCTTCGTCTCGCTCGACGGCAACAAGGGCGTTCCTGGGGATATCGGCGCCGACACTCCCACGGTCCACGTCGAGGCCCTGTACAAGGAGCGGAGCGACAGGACCTCGGACCAGGTTTGGCGGGCGGCGTTCAGCCAGGTAATCACCCGGTCGTTCGGGTTCGCAGGCTCCCAGCTGCACATGAACATCAGGTCGGCGGCCCAGGGAGGCAGCTCTGCCGGCCCGTGCGAGGTCCGCGTCCAGTTGCTGAGCCCCAACCACGAGCCTCTGGAGGGCTACGGATTCGACGACGCCGACCCGCTTACTACGACCGGACACGACCAGGTGGTCTCCTGGAACGGAAACTCCGACCTGACGGCGCTCCAGGGCTCTCCAATCAAGCTGCGGATATACTTCAAGAACGCCAAGCTCTACTCCTTCCAGTTTCGCTAGAGACAGGGGCTGGAGCCGGGCCGTCATGAGGCAGGACAAGTGAAGATCACCGACCTGAAGTGCGCGATCATCGGAGGCAGCCCCGTCGTTCGCGTGACGACCGACGAGGGCATCGACGGACTGGGGCAGGCCGAATGGGCAAAGCCCCACCTGAAGCCCCACGTCCTCTACTACAGGGAGTACATCCTGGACCAGGATCCCACGGACGTCGAGCGGGTCATGAGCAGGATTCGCCGGCTCGGGAGCTTCAAGCCCTGGGGCGCGGCCGTCAGCGCCATCGAGATCGCCCTGTGGGACATCGCCGGCAAGGCAGCGGGCGTGCCCGTCTACAAGCTCCTGGGCGGCAAGGTGCGCGACAGGGTTCGCGTCTACAACGGCGGTGTCAGGTTCCCAATGGATGGACAGTCACCCGAGCACTACGCCGAGAACATGCGGCGCATGAAGGAGTCCCCGGAGGGATTCTCGATCATCAAGCAGGGCATCGCATTCCACAGCGACATGGCCGACACGGTCCCCGACTTCTTCTATGGCGAGCGCGGGCAGGGGATCAGGTTCCTGGAGGGAGGGCTGCTCACGGAGCGCGGGTTGAGCCACATCGTTGCCTGCGTCGAGGCCATGAAAGACGTCCTGGGAGACGAGGTGGGGCTTGCGCTGGACTGCGGACCGGGGTTCACGGTGCCCGACGCCATCAGGCTTGCGAGGGCCGTCGAGCCCCTGAACCTGATGTGGCTCGAAGACATGATCACGGGTGACTACACGCCCTATGTTCAACCCGACCTGTACCGGGAGGTGACCTCGAGCACTTCTACCCCGATTCACACGGGCGAGCAGATCTACTTGAGGCAGGGCTTCCAGGACCTGATAGAGAAGAAGGCCGTGAACGTCATAGGCCCGGACCCCCTCGATGTGGGAGGCATCGCTGAGACTAAGTGGATAGCGGAGTACGCAGACCTCCACGGCATCCTGATAGCGCCGCACGGCATCGCCGACGGCCTGATAGGGCTGGCCGCCCACGTGCACCTGGCGGCCACTCTGCCGCGGAACTACATCGCACTGGAGTACCCGACGGGCAGGCCGGAGTGGTGGTACGACATCGTCGAAGGCCTGCCGGACCCGATAGTGCAGAACAGCTTCATAGACGTGTGGGACGCGCCCGGGCTGGGCGTCAGTCTCAACGTCGGCGAGGCAAGGAGACGGCTCTCGGACGAGGACAGGGCGTTCTTCGATTGACGCCCGGCCGGCTACTCGGTCGGCACTTCCATGTCGGAGAGCCATCCGTCCGTGACGTCCCTGCCCAGCAGGAAGTGCTTGCGGTCGGGATACCAGACGATGCGCTTGCCGTCCAGCTCGGTCAGGCTGTCGTACGTGCCCGTCTCGGTGCGGTTCTGCACACCAGCTGACACGCCGTCGCTGTCGGCAAATAGCTTGGGCTGACTGAACCATATCGGCTGGCGGGCGTTCGGCCTGTACTCCCCGAGCAGGAAGAACATCGACCTGCGATTGAAGCTGTACGGCCTGCCCCACATGGGCTGAGGCCCGGAGCTGGCGGACCCGTCGTTGTTGTGGGTCTGCTGGAGGTAGCGTCCATCCTTCAGGGCGAACAGCGGCGGTGGGCTGCCCGGGTTCAGGACGCGTTCGCCGCCGTCCTTGTACCGCATGGGCTCTGCCGTGGTCCACGTTGCCCCGTCGTCCTCCGAGATCGTGTAGTAGACTGAGCCTACGCTGGTCCTGAGGATCATGAAGAGCCGTCCGTCCGGCAGCAGCACCGGGCACGGCTCCATCCCGCCCCTGGGCAAGCCCGCCACGGGCTCCTCAGGCAGCCACGTGATATCGATGTCCCTGGGGTCCGGGCCCTCGTCGATGTTGTTGAAGCGCATGAACTCCGGGAAGGCCCGGTCCCTGGGGTACTCGTCAATGTGGGCGTTCCAGCGGCCGAAGGCCCATAGCCACCTGCCCTTCGAGTCCCGTATGGCGTTGACCCAGCCGATCCAGTTAGGCGGCACCTCGGGGTCAGGGTGGTCCCAGGGCCGGCGGTTCATCGGTATCACCTCGGGCTCCGACCAGGTCAGTCCTTCGTCGTCCGAGTACCGGCACCGCATGACCCCGTGGGAGTTGCTGCCCATGTCGCAATGCTCTTGGCGCTTGATGTAGAAGATGTAGATCCGTCCCGAGCTGCTGACGATGGGGAAGCCGTAGAAGGCGCACTTGTGCCGGGCCTCGTTGGGCCCGTCGATCTCGTAGGGCGCACTCCAAGTCTGTCCCCCATCCTCGCTGCGTGCCATCACCACGCACGAGTTATCCGCCGCCTCGTAGGTGCCCTGGCACCACGTGCCGATGAGGTTGCCCTTCGTCGTGCCGACAACGAGGAAGTGCACGTTATCGGTGTCGCGGCCGATGAACTCCTGGGGCAGATAGACGACGTAGTCGGGGCTGCTCCGCTTCCACTCGTCCGTGTAGCATGGCGGCTCGCCCGGGTCTCGCTCGAGGGGTGCGCCAATCGTTCCGTACTTCAGTTTGTATCTTCCCATGAGTAACCTCCTGTACAGAAAAGAGGGCTTGGGCCAGGGGAGAGGATCCCCCTATCGCTGGCCGGCCTTCAACTGATCGATCTCGTTCTGGATCGCTTCGCGGTCGGCCCCGAGCGCGACCGCCTTGTCGATGTCTCGCTGCGCATCCTCGTCGTCGCCAACGAGGGCGTACGCTATGCCTCGCTTCACATAGGCGTCAGTGAACTCGGCGTCGAGGTTGATCGCAGCGTCGAACCCGTCAGCCAGGATAGCAGTACGGTAGTTGCCCCGCGTGAATTCGACAAGACCGCGATCATAGAAGAGTTGCGGGTTGCGTCTATTGGTTGCGATACCCCTCCCGAAGGCGTTGACGGCCGCATCCAGGTCGCCGGTCTTCAAATGGGCGAGACCCAGGTCTCTGAATAGCTCGGCGAACTCCTCGTCGGTAAACGTGGACTTCCCTTCGCTAACGGCGGTCCGTTGCCAGAAGACAGCCTCGTCGAAGTCTGCCAGCGCCTGTTCGAACTGACCAAGACCGTAGTAGACGCGTCCGCGGCTGTTCAGGGCGCGCACGTCCCGGTCGTCCGCTTCGATCGCCTGGGTCAGCCTGGCGATCGCGTCGTCCGGCGACTCTCCGGGCTGGACCGCTTCCCTTCCGCCAGCGTCTTCCTCCGAAGAGCCTCCGCAGGCCGCAAGCAACGCGACCGCCAAGACAAGCAGGCTGACTGCGGCCAATCGCCTCATGGCGAACACCTCGCTACGGGGCAGGGATGAGGGCCAAGCGTCTCCAAGCGCGATTATACGCACAGGCCTGGAGAGGCGCAACGCGACGATGGCCGCACGAATCCAACGGGTATCGTCCCCAAACCCAGGGCCTTTCCAAAGTCCGTTCGTGGTGAGCCTGTCGAACCACAATTGGGGCCTTCGACAAGCTCAGGCCGAACGGCAAGGTACGACCCTATCTCAACAATGGAAAGGCCCTGGTGTGGCGAGGGTGCAGATGGCGCCAATTCGTTGGCTGGCGTGGTGTTGGCCCCGCTCGGCCCGGTTGGGCGGCGGGGCGGGTTCAGACCCAGATTTTGAACCGGTTGGGCCTGGGGATGCCGGCCTCTCGCATCTTGTCGAAGGGCCGCTTCATCCAGACGCTCTCGGCCTTGGGCGTAGTCCCGGGTTCGCGGGAGCGGCGGCGCTTGGGGCGAAGTTTTCTTCTGATCGACCTGGGGTATGCCGGGGCGTACTCCCAGATGTATTTGCCGTACGCGTCCGGGACCTCGCCGGAGATCCAGTAGCGGACCTCGTCGTCGTCGTCGTTCTCCTTGTCTTTGCCGTGGAAGACGGCGGCTACCTCGTCGTAGGCCTGGACGAACTTGTGGATTGGGTGGGCAGGGTCGTGCTGGGCTTCTGCGATTTTGCGGTCGATGTCGTAGCAGCCGCGCTGTGAGTTGGGGGAATCCGGGTCGTCTGCGTCGGCGGGGGCGGGGATGGGTTCCCGCCCCGTATCGAGTACGGGGCAGGCTCTTCGCGGGAATGACGGAGCACCCTCACCCTCACCCCAGCCCTCTCCCGTCAAGGGAGAGGGGGACGGCGGGAGCCCGTCCTCATCCCCGCCGCCCTGGAAAGCCGGTGTGACGGATGGCTTGCCAGGGTCTCCTTCTGCGTTGTCGGGGCCGGGGATGGGTTCCCGCCCCGTATCGAGTACGGGGCAGGCTTTTCGCGGGAATGACGGAGCACCCTCACCCTCACCCCGACCCTCTCCCGTCGAGGGAGAGGGGGGTACGGAGCCGGAGCGGGCGATCTCGTCGCGGGCTATGTGTCCGAGGAGCTCGCTGGCGGCATCGACCCTCTGGCGGGGCCTGAAGCCGCGGACTACGCCGTGCATGACGTGGAGGAGGAAGCTGACGACGGTCTTGCCGTGGTCGGTGCTCCCGTGGACGATGCCCGTGACGCGTGGGTCGACGGCGAGGGATGGGGCGGCGAGGGCCGAGGCCAGGTATTCGAGTGCCTCGTGGCGGGCGCGGGCGGTTTTGGCGCAGTCGGCGTCCGGCCGGGGATGGGTTCCCGTCGCCACGGGAATGACGGTGGTGTCGCGGGTGCGCTTGCGGAGTATGGCGTGGTTGCATTCGAGGCCGGTGAGCTGGGCTATGTATTCGGAGACGAGCCCGGGTGCGATGGCGTGGACCTGCTCGGCGGCTTCGAGCCTGTGGCATACTTCGAAGCCTTCGTCGTTTAGCTTTCCCTCGATGACGTCGAGGTAGAAGCGGACGATGGTCTCGCCGTTGTTGGTCTCTCGGCGGACGATGTCCGCTAGTGTGGGTGGCTCGGTCTGTTCGGTGTTGCGTCGTTTGTTCTTATGGCTCATACGTTCTACTATGAGGGATCGGGTGGGGGTTTGTCAAGGGGATTTTCAGCCAAGAGGGCACGGAGGGGGAAGTTTTGAGTTCGGGAGAGAGGAGTTACGCAAGTTATACCAATTTGGCGTGATGCCGCCGTATATGTGCGGCCAGGGAGTGGGTTCCCGCCTTCGCGGGAATGACGGCCAATTTGGCGTGATGCCGCCATATAGGGGCTGAAAGAGCAGGGGCTTTCCAAAGTCCGTTCGTGGTGAGCCTGTCGAACCACAATTGGGGCCTTCGACAAGCTCAGGCCGAACGGCAAGGTACGACCCTATCTCAACAATGGAAAGGCCCTGCCCCAAACCGTCGCGCCCTTTGCGAAGGCTGCCGTTTGTGCGAAGATAGCCATCGAATGCCGACTGGCAGGGACATCGGGCCCAATACTAATCGGCCGGGAGAAAAGGCCATGCCAAGCAGACCGCTGAATATCCTGATAGTAGCCGCGCATCCCGCGGACAGCTTCGACCAGGCCGGGGGTACCCTCTCCCATCACGTTGCCAGGGGGGACAGCGTAACCGCCGTGGTTACGACCACGGGCGTCCGGTCCCACCACTGGGAGCTGGCCGAGAAGAAACGCCACATGGGCGCCGACTTCGACGTCGAAGCCGCAGTACGGCAGGCCACGGAGGAGAAGCTGGAGGAGGTACGCGCCGCCTGCCGCATCATGGGTTTCGACGACGTCCGGGACCTGGGCTTCGAGGATGACGACATCCTGGTCACACAGGAGAAGATCGAGGCCCTCGCGGACGTGATCCGCGAGGTAAAGCCGGACATACTAATCAGCCATCACCCATTCGAGAGCGGCGGACTCAAGATGCACGGGAGCATAGGCCAGTGCACGATGTACGCATGGCAGCTGGCCCAGGGGACGGGCCGCGGCAGGCAGGAACGTCACCCGGTGCCGGTGCTGTACTTCATGAACCCGACCGCCTACGTCGGCAACAACAGCCTCGAGTACGCCGGGACTTCCAGGACCGACCTGTACATCGACATCACGGACGTCATCGACAAGAAGGTGAAGGCCCTCGACAGGATCTCCAGCCAGTTCTACGGCGGCCCATACTCGAGGAAGCGCTCTGAGACCTCGGACGGAGCCTACGGCCAGTCCGCGTACGTCGCGTACGCGGAGTCGTTTCAGCGCTTCCTGCCACAGGTGCTGTACTACCTACCCATAACCGAGCACGAGATGGAGATGCGCGAGCAAGGGCCCGAGGCCGGCATGGGCAGGCGGGGCGAGATAGTCGGTGGCCTGATGCCACTCCCGCCGAACATGGCCTACAGCTCCGAGTACCGGGTCCCCAAGGAGAAGTACAACACCTAGGCGCTACCGTTGGTGGGATGGCGCCGATGGGGGATAGGCTGCCCTATGCGGCCGCGCATCGGCGGAAGCGGATCGAGTACAGGTCCGCGTCCTGCAAGACGAAGCGCAGCCTGACGGCGTTGCCCGCCAGCGCTCCGAGGTCCGTGTTCTCGCCCCACGAGACCACCTGCTCTATAGCGTCGCCGAAGATCTCGGAGCTTCGGTGGAGCTCGAAGCCTTCGACTGGCCGGCCGCCCGCATCCTGTATCTCGGCGCGGACGCTGCCCACCGCCGAGGTCGAGAAGTTCATCGCCAGCTCGTTCCCGGCAAAGGTCAGGGGTTTCGTCACTAGCTCCCCGCCGCCGTACCCGGCGTGGACGGAGACGAACCCGTCCATTCGATAGGTGGCCCTGCGGGCACGGCAGGTCGGGCGCTTGAAGTGCTCGCCGTAGTAGACCGACAGCTCACCCGGCGCCGTCTCCAGCATGCCCTTGGCCAGCGCCATGTTCCGGTCCGTCCAGTTGCTGGAATCGGCTCCTGGGCGTATCAGCGCCTCCATGAAGCGGCGCTCGAAGTGGACCCCGTCCCGGCTCGTCATGAAGACGGTCTCGGATATGCCCTGGTCGTCCCACTCCGGGTCTAGCTGGCGCTGGGGGACGAACCGCCACGGAAACATGAAGTAGATGTGGGGAGCTCGGTAATACGGGGCGCAGGTGTGCTTGTACAGGTGCTCCTGAGGAGAGTCGCCCATGTCGATGAAGGTCATGTCCGACCACTCTCGGAAGTCCGGCGAGGTGGCCATCCTGATGGAGCGCACCCCTACGCCCAGGTCCGAGTACGTACCGCCTCGGGACGGCTCCCAACCCCTGAAGTACCCGACGTACTCGCCCTTCAGGCTGTCCCAGAAGAACGAAGCCTCTCCGTCGAACATGTTGCTGGGGTATTGCTCGGCTGTGCCGCCCACAAGCAGGGGGTCCTTGTCAAGCACGCACCAGCTCAGCCCATCCGCCGAGGTGAAGCCCCTGATGACGTGGTGTCCGCTCTTGCGGATGTCCGTGCCCACCTTGCGCACGGTCATCGCCTTGAATCTCTCGTCGCTCCCCACGCCGGGCCTCTCGTCAATGTAGACGCCCCCCATGTGGGTGTCGTTCGTGTCGACGAAGCGTATGACGTTGTTCTCGCTCGATCCACGAATCTCCGTGAGGCCCAGCGCGGGACGCTCCCAGTGGATGCCGTCTTCACTCTCGGCGTAGGCGGTGTGCGAGTCCTGCGACTGGCCCGAAGCGCCTCCGGAGCTCCTCGCGCCATACCACGTCTTGAACTTTGCGTCGTCGACCATGACCCCGCCCGGCATGCTGACCGGCCCCTCCCAGGGACGGTCGTACTCCATGACGACCTCCCGCGGCACGGGCTTGTGCATCTTCAGGGCTACGCCGTTCATGTCGTCGATGAGCCATTCGTCGACGAACAGCTCGAGTCGCGATCCTATGTCCCGCGGCCTGCTGGCATCCATTCACCCCTCCTGCGGCGTGATGAGGTCTCCCATGTAGGGGCTTGCCCTTGGATCGGCAGGGTCGAGGGCGTGGGCCTCCATGGTTTCGTGTACGAGCTCGATCCCCAGGCCCGGCCTGTCGGAGGGCCATATCGCCCCGTCGCGGTATTCGAACATGGGGGTGATCAGGTCGGCGAAGCGCTCGAACCGGTCGTGTATCGCCTCCTGGCGGTATAGGTTCGGCGTAGTCATGCACACGTGGAAGGCCGCCATGAGGGCCACCGGCCCGATTGCGTCGTGAGGCGAGAAGGGGATGTAGTACGTCTCGGCCATGGAGGCGATCCTTCGCAACTCGCTGATGCCTCCCGTCCACGCCACGTCGGGCATGACATATTCCGCGAGCCGTTGCTCGAAGATCGGCGCGAAGTCGTAGCGGCTGAAGAGGGTCTCGCCGACCGAGACGGGGATGTCGGTATGCTCGCGGAACTGCCTCAAGGCCGCGTAGCTCTCAGGCGGCACCGGCTCCTCGAACCACGTCAGGTTCTGAGATTCGAGGGCGCGCGCCGCCCTGATCGCGGAGGGCACGTCGAACCGCGCGTGCGCGTCGACCAGCAGCTCGTAGTCGGAGCCCACCACCTCGCGGATGGCTGCTACCCACTCGACAGCGCTGTCGATCAACGCCGGCGTGAGGACTTCAAGGAGGGATGCTCCCTGGTACGGCCCGCTGCGGTTGCGCGCCCAGGGGAACGGGTCGGTCTTGATGGCCGAGTACCCCGCGGCCACGGCCAGGCGGGCCTGCTCCTGCACGTCTTCGAGGCTGTCGTCGCCGGTGGCGTCGTGCACGTGGGTATAGAGCGGCACGCTGTCTCTCACCGGGCCGCCGAGTAGCTGGTACACGGGGGCGTCGTGCACCTTACCCTTGATGTCCCACAGCGCGATGTCTATGGCGCTGATGAGGCACGTTACCACGCCCCGCGGGCCGATCCTCAGGAAGCGGCGAAATATCCGCTGCCACACCTCCTCGATATTGGCCGGGTCCAGGCCGATCACGTGGGGCTTGATTGCGTCGATGCCCTGGTACAGGAGGTAGTTGGCCTGGGGAAGGGTTGCCTCGCCCACGCCGGTCACGCCCTCGTCGGTATGTACCTCGACGAAGAGGAACGGCGAGCCGAAGGGCGCCGTCAGGTACGGCCTGATGTCCGTGATTTTCATGTGCCCGTTGCCCCAGTCATCGGTCTCTCCCCCAGGGCGCGGCCGGCAGGATCGCTACGCCTCCTGGAGAAAGGCCCAGAGGGCGTCGAAGCTCGCGACGGTCAGCGGCTCGTGCCGGAGGATGGAGTTCATGTCGTTACCGCGGGCGCCATCGGACATGAAGGTAGGGGCATGTTCGAGGCCCCTGCGGAGCTCCTCGCGCGACACGTCCATGTCGCCGGGCCGCCACCGCACCCTGCAGGTATCGAGCCACCCGATGAGCGTCTCGACGTCCTCCTCGCAGTACCAGGCGATGACGACCGCGCCCAGTGCCACGAACTCCCCGTGCACCCACGTCCTGTCGTTGATCTCCTCCGCAGCCAGCCACAGATGGTGGTCGGCGGCCGTTGCCGCGGGGTGCCGGACGTTCCTCTCGTCCCTGTTCCGGACTGCCTCCATGATGAGGTGAACGCTGTCTGCGGTAAGCTCGCCGGCCTGGTCTAGTGTCCTGGGAAACTCAGTGACTATATGGCGGAAGTGGTCGGACGTCACGGACAGCGCCGACTCGTCGTAGGGCTCGCCGACGCCCAGCCTGGAATTGCGGCGCCACTCGCAGAAGGCGGAATAGCTGCAGAGCACGTCTCCCAGGCCCGCCGTGTTCAGGTAGTAGGGGGCCTCGAGCACCAGGTCGTAGTCGACCAAGACGTGTTCGAAGTCGAGCCACGGCCACGTGGCGACCGAATCGACGGTACTGTGGCCCTCCCACTTGGCGAAGAAGCTGTGAACTATGGCCCCCGTCGACACTATGGTCGGGACCAGTATGAGGGGCAGCCCCTTCTTCAGGGCGACGTACTTGGACGCGTCGACCGCGACGCCTCCGCCCACGCCCACGATGAGCTCGACGCCGTCCGGCACTGTGTCGGTGATGTCCTGCAGGTGCGACCAGTCGAGCAGGCGAGCGTATCCGTAGCCTTCCGGCTCGCGCGCCAGGAATGGCTGTGCCGCACGGTAGGCGCTGGGCGAGGTCACCGCGAAGTATGCCGGCCATTCCCCGCTCTCTTCGCGGAGCAGGCCGCTCCCATACCGGATGTCGTGCTGCGCCGCCGTCTTGGCGGCCCCGCTGACCGCGCCGCTCCAGCTTCCTCTGGGTTCCTTCATGGTCTCACCTCACCTCTGAGGGGACGTGTACCGAGGTTGCGCGGGGCCCACCGAAGTGGGCTGTCTGACCCCTCTGGGGACTGTCTCCACTGCACGCAGCCTCCAGTCAGCGTGAGTCTATCGGAGCGGTATTGGTCGGTCAAGCAAGAGATTCCGGTTGGGATAGGCCGTCTGGTAGTACCTATTCGAATGACATGCTTCACTATCGACATAAAGCGGTATGGTGTATGCTCCCGGCAACGCTGCCGTAGCATCGCGTATCGAATTGGCCGCGAGACCCCGCAGGACATGGCCTACATGAGACGCCAAGCCGTTGCTTTGCTTGGAGGCGCCCTGTGCCTTCTCTCCGCCTGCGGCACGGACGCGGCCCCATTCAAAGACGTAAGCGACTCCGCCGGGGTCGCCTTTCGCCATCACAAGCCCAATCGAACGATGCCCCTCGGCGGCGGAACGGCCGTCTTCGACTTCGACAACGACGGCCGCCAAGACATCTACGTATCCAACTCCATCGGCCCAAACGCACTGTACCGCAACGACGGCGACGGCACCTTTACCGAGGTGGCCGCGTCCGCTGGCGTAGACGATCCCGAAGGAGAGGGAAATGGCGGCTGCGCGGCGGACTTTGACAACGACGGCTACCGGGACCTGTTCGCCACCAACTACGGGCCCAGCAGGCTGTTCCGTAATCTGGGTGACGGCACATTCGACGACGTGACCGGTCAGGCTGGCGTCCACGATGGCGACACCTACTACCGCTCCATGGGCTGCGCTTGGGGCGACTACGACAGGGACGGCCTGGTCGACATCGTGGTAGTGCGCCACCTTCACGAGTGGAACCCCGACCTCTTCAGGGAGAAGGACTTTGCGATGGCCGTCGGCGGGCTGGTCCTGTATCACAACGAGGGCGGCGGAGTCTTCGAGGACGTTACCGAGCTGCTCGGCGACACGTCCGGTCCGAGGGAAGGCCCCGACATCGTGCTCGGCAACATCTGGGGTGCTGGATTCCAGCCGGCATGGTTCGACTACGACGATGACGGCGATCTCGACCTGTACGTGGTCAACGACTTCGGTGTGGAGGTTCAGCCCAACGTCCTGTGGCGAAACGACGGCCCGGCACCCGATAGGGGATGGAAGTTCGAGGACGTGTCCTGGGACTCCAGGGCAGACATAGCGGTATATGGGATGGGCGTGGCCGTCGGAGACTACAATCGCGATGGGGCGCTCGACCTGTTCGTCACCAACATCAAGGACAACGTCCTGCTGCGCAACAACGCGGATGGGCTGACCTTCGCCGACGTCAGCAGCGAGGCCGACGTCCGGGTCGGAATGATCGGCCGAAAGCTGCGCGTCGCCTGGGGCACGGCCTTCCTGGACTACGACAACGACGGGTACGAGGACCTGTACATCGTCAGCGGGTTCCTCGGCGGTAAGGATGTCGGCGCCAACCCGGAGGAGCAGCGCAACGTACTACTGCGAAACATAGGCGACGGCACTTTCGAGGATGTGTCCGCCGAGAGCGGGATCGACGACCAGGGCGTAGGTAGAGGTGGCTCCTACCTCGACTTCAACGGCGACGGGTGCCTCGACGTCTACGTCGCCAACCTCGACGGCAACGCCAGGCTGTTCGAGAACTCCTGTCGGTGGGGCAACAATTGGCTGGCTGTCGGAACCGTCGGCACAGCCAGCAACCGCGACGGCATCGGGGCTCGGATTACCGTCACCACCGGGGCCGTCAGCCAGGTGAGGGAGGTCTCGGCCGGCTCCAGCTCCATGGGGCAGAACATGCTGCCGGCCCACTTCGGGCTCGGCCGCGCAGGGAAGGTCGACTCGGTCACAGTCAGGTGGCCCAGCGGCAAGCTGCAGACGCTCTCGGGCATCAGCGTAAACCAGCGCCTGACGATCACCGAGCCCGAGTAAGCGGATTTGCCGCCGTGGGCGCGGGGTGTCTCCCTAGCCCTCGGGGACGTGCATGTCGGCGAGGAGGTCGTCGGGGATCTCCTTGCCCAGCAGGAAATGCTTGCGGTCGGGGTACCAGAGTATCCTGCTGCCGTCGATGTCCGTGAGGCTGCCGTAGGTGCCGCAGTCGAGGCGGTTCTGCACCCCCGCCGACACCCCGTCCGTGTCCGCGATCCTCTTGCCCTGGCTGAACCAGATCGGCTGGTGCGCGTCCGGCCTGTACTCGCCCACCGCGATGAACATAGACCTTCGCGAGAAGCTGTAGGGACGTGACCACATGGGCTGCGGGCCGCCGCTCGCGCTCCCGTCGTTGTTGTGGTACTGGAGCAAGTAGCGCCCGTCGGCGAGATGGAAGAGCGGGCACGGGCTCCCCGGATTTAGGATGCGCTCGCCCCCGTCCTGGTAGAGCATCGGCTCCGGACTGCGCCATCTCATGCCCTCGGAATCTTCGGACACCGTGTACCAGACGCTGCCCTCGCCCGTCCGCAGGGCCATGAAGAGCCGCCCGTCCGGCAGCAGGACTATCGACGGCTCGATGCCGGCAAAGGGCAGCGGAGCGATGGGCTCCTCCGGCAGCCAGGTCATCTCCAGGTCTTCGGGCTCGGGTCCATCGTCGATATTCGGGAACCGGATCAGGTCGGTCCAGTGGGCGCCGCCCGGCGTCCTCCGGTTCGTGTACCGCTCGACGGGGACGACGAGGACCCCCGTCGAGTCGCGGATCGTGTTGGTCCAGACCTTCCACTTCGGCGGCATGGCGGGGTCAGGGTCGTCCGGCCCCCGGCGTATCACCGAGATGTCGACCGGCGCAGACCACGTGACGCCGTCGTCGTCTGAGTACCTGCAGCGCATGAACCCCCGTGTGGAGTCGACTTCCCAGGTGCCGAGGGTCTTCTTGATGTAGAAGATGTAGATGCGCCCCGCGCGGCTCACCACCGGGAACCCAAAGAAGGCCATGTTGTACCGGGCGTCGTTTGGGCCGTCTATCTCGACGGGCGCGTTCCAGGTCTCGCCGCCGTCCTCGCTCCGTGCGCAGACGACCGAGGAGTTATCCGCCGCCTCATAGGTGCCCTGCGTCCATACTCCCAGCAGGGTCCCCTCGTTCGTCGGGGTTACCAGGAAGTGGACGTTGTCCGTATCGATCCCGATGAACTCCTGCGGCAGATAGACCACGTAGTCGGGGCTTGTCCGCTTCCACTCGTCGGTGTAGCAACGCGGCTCGCCTTCGTCATACTCGACAGGCCTGCCGATAGTCCCATACTTGAGGTTGTACTGGCCCATTTGGCGCCTCCTCGACGAAGACCTGCAGCCTTGCGGCAACGCTGCCCGCATTATACACACCCCGTGTCAATCGAGGGCCCTGTACCCAAATCCCCCACCTCCGTCATTCCCGCGAAGAGCCTGCCCCCGAGCAGTCGGGGGCGGGAACCATCCCCGGCAAGGTGCACAGCCATAGCCTCAGAGGCAGTCCGTCACGCCATCCGTCCAAATTAGGTGGTGGATCTGGGCTGTAACAGTGGTACGCCGTTCAGCCAATTGCGATACCGTAAACTGAGTAATAATGGGCAACCCAGGCACGGTGGAATGCGGCTGCCTAAGAGTCTGCGTCCCCCGGTTGCGAGCTACTACGTCGAGTGCTACCCTCCCCTGCTCCGAAGCCATAGCAGCATAGTATGTCTGTACCTCTGCAGTCCCCTGCTTCACGGATACTTTCTCTGGCTCGACAAGGCTTGTTGAGAATCATCAAATCACGACTCTCCGCGCCTGGAGCGCTGCTTCGGTTACGATAGGGCAGCCCGGCGGGCTACGCCCAGGAGAGTTGCACAAGTGCAGACCCCAACACGGATCGACCCCATCAGGTTCGAGGTGATACGAAACGCGCTGGTCGAGGCCACGGAAGAGATGGCATCGGCGCTGAGACGGAGCGCGTACTCGACGAACATCAAGACCCGGCACGACTTTTCGTGCGCCGTCTTCGACCTGAACAAGAGGACCGTAGCCCAGTCATTCAGCCAGCCCAACCACCTTGGGTCACTGGTGGAGACGGTGCCCAGGGCCCTGGATACTTACGGTCCAGAGAGGCTGGGGGAAGGCGATGGGATTCTCGTGAACTTCCCTTACGGGGGCGGGGTCCACCTGAATGACATTGCTCTAATATCGCCGATCTACTATGACGGCGAGGCCGTTGGCTACGTGGCGAGCCTGGCCCATCACGTCGACGTGGGCGGGGGCGCTCCGGCCAGCATCGGGGCATTTCGCGAAATCTACCAGGAAGGAGTGATAATCCCGCCGGTCAAGCTGATGGAGAAGGGACAGATCAACAGGGACGTCTTCGACCTGCTGCTTGCCCAGGTCAGGGCGAAGCGGGAGACGGCAGGAGACTTCCGCGCTCAGATCGCGGCCAACAACACCGGCATACGCCGGATGAACGCCCTGCTGGACCGCATGGGGGTGGGCACGGTACAGCGATATGTGGATGAGCTGATCGAGTACACCGACCGGCGCACCCGCGCCGAGCTGGCGAAGTTGCCTAAGGGCGTGTATGCCAGCGAGGGCTGCCTGGACAGCGACGGCTACACGGAAGACCCTGTGTCGCTGGCAGCCAGCGTGACCATCAATGAAGACGGGCTGCTGTTCGACTTCACAGGCACAGACCGGCAGCGGCGCGCTCCGGTGAATTCCACCTACGCCCAGACTCACTCCGGCGTGGCCTTCGTCCTCAAGTGCCTCATCGATCCTGACGTTCCCGTCAACGCCGGGTTCTATCGCAACGTGCGCATGGTCGCGCCGGAAGGGACTGTGGTGAATTGCACGGAGCCGTACCCGGTGGTGGGGGGATGGGAGACCCAGATTCGCCTGGTCGACGTGATTCTCAAGGCGCTTGCCCAGGCCATCCCCGACAGGGTGCCTGCGGGCACGGAGGCCATGATCTGTCATTCGGGGTTCGGGGGCTCCGACCCCTATAGAGATGAGACATACTGTTTCCTGGAGACAATAGCGGGAGGCTATGGCGGCCGCGCGTCGAGAGACGGGCCCGACGCGGTGCAGCCCCATGGAAAGAACACGGCAAATGCTCCGGTGGAAGAGACCGAGCTCGAAGGCTACACGCTAAATCTCATTACGCTCCAACTACCCACCGAAGTGAGGCGGCAAAGAAAACCGGGCAACTTTGACAGGTGGGCCTACCTGGAGCCTCAGTTCGTAGAAGAGGTCAGGGGGCTAGGCCTCGCCGTGGACACAGATCATCTGGGTCCGGAAGCGGCGGTCGACTACATACTGGACAACAAGCATGACGCCCCCATAGCGTCCTACGACGCTTTGGGGTCTGGCTGAATAGCGGGGTGTCTCCCCAACCCCGGATGAGAGGAGGCGGGAGATACCTCCTCAGCCCGGCGCAATGGAGGAAGTCTCCTGGCCAGACGGAGTCACCCGCCTGGAACCCTCGGCAAAAACTGCTGGACGGCTGCTTGCTGTACCTCGAAGAGGGAGCGGATGCCTGACTCGGCCAGCGCGAGCACTTCGTCGAGGGTGCGGCGAGGGAATGCTCCCTCCTCGGCGGTGCCCTGCACCTCTACGAAGTTGCCCCGGTCCGTCATGACGATGTTGAAGTCGACCTCGGCCCGGTAGTCCTCCTCGTAGTCGAGGTCGAGGAGGGGCTGGCCGTCGATCACGCCCACGCTGGTGGCCGCCACTGCCCACTTCAGCGGGACCTCGTGGAGCTTGCCCGCGCGCACGAGGCCTTCGAAGGCCTGGTACAGCGCCACGTAGGCGCCCGTAATCGCCGCGGTCCGTGTGCCGCCGTCCGCCTGTAGCACGTCGCAGTCGACCGTAATTGTCACCTCGCCAAGGTTCGCGAGGTCGACGGCCGCTCGCAGCGACCTGCCGATGAGCCTCTGGATCTCCTGGGTACGTCCACGGGGCCTTCCGCCCTCGCGCGGCGTGCGGGTGGTCGTCGAGCGCGGGAGCATAGAGTACTCGGCGGTTACCCATCCCTGGCCCGATCCCCTGAGGAAGCGCGGCACGCCGTCCTCGACCGATGCGGCGCACAGCACGCGGGTGCTCCCGGTCTCGATGATTACCGAGCCTTCGGCGAATGCCTGCGCCCCGGTCTGGATAGTCGTCTCGCGAAGCTGGTCGGGTCTTCGTCCGTCGGAACGTGACAGTGGTCTTCTCCTTGCTCGAAGTGGATGCGCATATGCTATACCAAGCTGTCACTATGCGGCCATGTATGGTTAATCGTGCTGGCGTACCGAACGGCCCGGCAAAGCCGGGAGGGTGGGTTCGAACCATCTGCTCCAACTAATTCACTCTCAAGATGTTTGCAGCGGGTCCGGGACACTTGCGGTTGGCATATCGAGGGGTGCGAATGAGTGCCAGTCCGGGTGGCGCAGGCAGGACTGCCTCGACAGGTATGTTCGGGGCGTGGATGAGCATTCTACGGGAAGGTCGAATGAAGCCCAGCTCACGCCCTCGCTCCACGAAGATCTTCACAGGGTCCCTGCCTTCATAGGCATACTGTGGCGCATACTCGACCAGCAGGCCGATGGACACCTCGAACGGGTCCACCCCGGCCCTGTGGGCTATCTCAAGCCGCATCGACTGAAGAATCTGCGAGATTATCAACGTCGCCCATATCTGTTGCTGGATCACCACCAACTTGGCGGACCACAGAAGACGCAGCTTGAGGTGTTGCTTGACCAACTTGAGCGCCATCTCGATGTCCCACCTGCGAGCGTAGACCTCGGCCATGGATGCAATCGGGAATGTGTGAGGCTCCCGAACGTTGGTGATGTAGCGGCGCAGCGTATTGCCTTGTCTGAAAGTCACCAGCCGAACGGCGTGTTTGGCCCGGTCGGCGCGATGGGCTCCCAGCCACACGAGGCCATCGAAGACGTCGCCCCGATGGTAGAAGGTATGTATCACCTTGTAGCTGGTCTTTGCTCTCAGCCTGCTCAGCCAGTGGTAACCCCTGTCCGTGAGCCAGTCGAACCAGGCGAAGCCGAAGTATCCCAAGTCTGCGACCACCAGTGTTCCCGCTGGCAGGTCTTCCACCAACTTCCGCGCCAACACCTTCTCGTTCTGATGTGGGTCCGGCTGAAACATGACGGTCCGCCACTGCTGGCCTCTCACGTCGAACACGCCAGCCAGCTTGCCAGGGAGCAGACGGCTATCGCCTTGGGGAATCTCTCTCAGAGGCGGAAGCCTTCTCGACATGGCGTCCAGTGTACTCTCGTCTATGCACACCACGCCCTCGGCGAATGGCGCCAGCTTCTCCGTTACCACACCCTGCAATCGTTGTGCCAATACGCCGCTGATCTGCTCGAAGAGTCTCTCCAATGGCTTGGTTCCCGCGCTATGGAGCCTCTTGTAGACCGCTTGGTCTGTAACCGGGAATCGGGGGAAGAACCAGAGTCCGCGTTCCGAGATAAGACGCCACACCGCCAATTGGCTGCCGAAGCCTCTCAGGACGCAGACCAGCAGCCCTGCCCACAGAGCCATTGCGGGCAGGACGCGCGGCCTGCCAGGGCCCTTGAGACTGTGGTCTGGCTCCATGTCCTTCAAACACTGCTGAAGAAACTCCTCTATGCTCCCGATGGTGGCTGTATCGTCCCCGGTACTGGTGGACATTTCGCTCTGTCCCTCCTTTGGAGTAGTCTTATCCTTATACTATCCAAAGGAGGACTACCCAAAGGAAAGGACGGTTCTTTTTATCAATTAGTTGGAGCAGATGGGGTTCGAACCCGCCCCTACGGCCTGAATTGGCGGCGCGTCAGAGAGCGACAACAACAGCGGGATCACTCCCGGAGGTCGCGCAGATACCTGAAGCGGATCTCCGAGCGCCGGGGACCGTCCTCCATGCCGTATACCACTGCAATGGGTCCGTCCGGCACCTGGAGCGCCGAGGCATACATCATGTCGCCGTCCTTCCTGTCGATCACCGTCTCCCCCAGGTCGGCGGTCCACGTCGCGCCGCCGTCGCTCGAAACACGAAGGCCCGGCAGCCCGAAGTTTCGCCCGATCTTCGACCTGTAGATCATGACGATGCCGCCCGAGTCGAGCCTGGTCACGCTTGGGGTGCCCGACCCCTTGAAGGCGGACTTTGGCTCGCTCCAGGTCCTGCCCTGGTCCTTGCTGACGCTCGTGTGGATGATCGGGCGCTCGCCGTCGGACCGGATGGTCGCCAGGATGTCGCCGTTCTCCAGAAGCAGCAGGTTCGGCTCCTGAAATGGCCTCCCGTAGGTGGGTCCGTCGACGATGACGGTCTCGCGGAGCCACCACTGCCCGCCGTCCTCCGACCGTGTAACGTACGCCGTCGCGTACCTGCCGCCTTCGTGAGAGCCGTAGTAGGCGAGCAGAAGATCGCCGTTGGGCAGCTGCAATACGGGCGCGGACGTCGCGACCAACGAGCCCATGCCAACCGCCACCGGATCGCCCCATGTCTCTCCTGCGTCGAACGAGTGGACGACCCTCAGGCCGTTCCGAACCGTCCTCCGTGCATCGAAGTCGTACTGGAAGTAGTTGACCACCAGGGCGCCGTCGGCAAGCCGCGCGATGTTCGGGTCCCGCAGGTCGAGCGCGGGATTGTCGGCTACTACCATCTCCTCCGACCAGGTCTTCCCGTCGTCCGTGCTCCGCCTCGACACGATATTCCCCCTGTCCGTGTAGTGCAGCACACCCTTGCGGTAGACGGTGACGAGGGTGCCGTCGTCCAGCCTGGCCAGACCCGGGAAGGCGTTGTAATACTCGTCGTTCGCGACCTCCACGTAGGAGTCGTCTGCGACCACGACCTCAGGCGTCGGTGTTGGCTTCGCCTCGAAACCGCGTACAGGGGTCTGGATCGACAGAGGGCGTGGAGTCGGAGTACGCCTCGGCCGGGCAACTGTCGGGGTAGCCGCTGCCGCGGCGGCTGTGGGGGTGAAGGCCGCAGGCGGCATGGCAGGAAGAGCCGCGTCCTCATTCTGCCGTGCGCAGGCAAGGGCAGCAGCGGCCGCCGCACAAAGCAACACCATGCGCAGGGTCCACTTCACGGCGGGCTACCTCTCCCTGCTGACCGTCAGGCTGCGTCCGTCGCTCACGAACTCAACGGTCCCGCTCTCGCTCGTGAGGATGACGTTCTCTTCGGACATTCTCGCCATCAATGCATCGATTACTTCGGCATGGGGGTGCCCGTGTCGGCTTTCGGCATCGACTGAGATCACCGCAACAGCCGGGCTCACAGCGTCGAGGAAGGCGGACGATGAGGATGTCCTGCTGCCATGGTGCGGCACCTTCAGAACGTCGCTGTCGATCGACGCCGTCTCCACGAGCCTGGCCTCGGCATCGGAGTGTATGTCGGCCGCCAGCAAGAAGCTGGTCGCGCCGTACGTTACACGAAGCACTACAGACGCGTTGTTCAGATCGGACGAGGTGCCCGAAAGCAGCTCTTCAGGCGGCCAGAGCACCTCGAACAGGACTCCGTCCAGGGTGAACCGGCGGCCCTGCACTGCTTCAAGCTCCGCTGCGCTCTCCTGGGCGACCAAGCGGCGCCACTGGTCGTAGGAGGCCCCGTCGTGCTGCATGTTGCGATGGACTATGTGCTCCACGTCGTACCGTTCGAGCACCTCGACCAGACCGCGGACGTGGTCGTCGTGGGGATGCGTAAGTACGACGGCATCTATGGACCTGTCCCAGAAGGGCAGCGCCTCGCCCAGAAGTCTTGCGGCGGTCTCCCTGTCGGGCCCCCCGTCGACGAGTACGCTCCGTGCGTTCGGGGTGACGATCAGGGTTGCGTCGCCCTGCCCCACGTCCGCGAAGATCACACGCATCCGCCCGTCGGGCATCGCTAGGGCGACGGCCCACACTACGGCAGCCGCGACCACTGCCGCCGCCGCGCCCCATTTCAGGCTCGATCCCGGCGATCTGGGCGTCATGCCCTTCAACGCCGAGGCGGCCCATGGGACCCGGATCGGTCGTCGCGACAGGATGTATGCCGCCGCAAGGACCGCGCAGCAGGCTGCGGCGAGGTAGGGGCTTGCCCTACCCGTTTCTATGGAAGCGGCCGGCAGTCTGGCCAGCACATCGGCGACAGCGATTACGTACGAAGACGTCAGCCACGCAGCCCAGCCGAACGGAACGGCGAGCCAGTCCGCGACCGCACCGGCGAACCCTGCGGCAGCGTGGGACACCAGCACGGCTGGGAGCGCCGGCAGCGCCAACATCGTAGCGGGCACACCCACGAGGGGCACCCGCCCGAAGTAGTAGACGACCAGAGGGAGCGTCGCCAACGTTGCGGCCACGGTTATCGCGGTGGAGTAGGCAACGAATCCGGCGATGGGGTTCACCGCTGCCCGATTGGCGGCAGCGGGCTGCATGACCGCTATCAGGCGGTCGCCCAATGGCCGCGCGATGGTGGCTATGCCCGCCATCGCGGCAAAGCTCAACTGGAAGGCGACGCTCGTGAGCACCATAGGATGGACTGCGACCATGGCGGCTGCCGCGAGGCCCAGCGCGGGTAAGATCGACCTGGGCCTGCCAAGGGCCAGCGCCGCGAGGTACACCGTTCCCATGATCGTGGCCCGTACTGCGGACGGGGACATGCCGGACAAGAGGGCGTAGGCCCATATGAGGACGAGTGGGACCAACAGGTAGTAGTGCCGCCGGCGCCCCAGCAGCCACTGGCTGGCCGCCAGGGCTATGCCCAGAAGGATGCCCACGTGCATGCCGGAGATGGCGAGCAGGTGCGACGTTCCGGTCTCCCGGAACTCCTCGGTCAGGTCGTCGGGCAACCCGTCGCGCATGCCCAGCAGCAACGCCTGTCCCAGTGCGGCCTGTGGCTCAGGTACTGCTCGCGCCAACGAGTGCGCAAGCTCCCGGCGGAGTCCGTACAGCAGCTCCATCGCGCGGCTGCCGTTTCCCTCGTCCACGAGCTCGACTTCAGGAAGCCACATCGTGGCGCCGATGCCCTGTGAGGCCAGGTAGCCGGGGTAGTCGAACCCGTCGAGCTCAGGCGGCGGAACCAGGAGCCCGGTCAGCCGAAGCCGGTCGCCGTAGTGGATGTATGGCGCATCCCCGGCGTCTACGAGGTACGGAGGAATGCGCAACGTCACGAGCACCCTACCCGACGCGTCTGTCCGGTCGCCGCCGGAGCTCACGCTCTCCACCTCCAGCAGGACTCTGGTGAGCGACCCCGCCGGCTCAGCGTCGGCAGCTACGACGCCGACCACCTCTGCGGGAGTGTCGTGGTAAGCCAGGAGCTCCTCCCCGGGCATAGCGTGCAACGACTCGACCATCAGGATGCCGGCGATGGCGGCAAGGAGCAGGACCGAGGCGAACACGCTCCTTCGCAACATCCTCAAGAGAAGGGCGATCAGCACAGCGGCAGCCACCAACAGAACGACGGCCACAGGGGGCGTTTCGGCCCGGAGCCCGACAAATACCCCGGCGACGAAGCACGACGCCAGGAGGAGCAGCGTCACAGGGAGCCGCCCCTCACCTGGCCTCGACCATGTCGCGCACCGCGGCGAGGGTTTCCGGGCCTATGCCCGAAACCTGGATCAGGTCCTCGACCGATGCGAACGGGCCTCGTGCTTCCCGGAAGCTCACTATGGCCCGCGCTCGCACCTCCCCTATGTTGGGGAGGGTCTGCAGCTGCTGCACAGTCGCCGAGTTCAGGTCGATCCTGCCCGGGGATGCGGCCTGGGAAGCTGTCGAATGTGACGTTGCCGCTTCTCCTCTTGCAGGGATGCGCCAGTGGTCCTCGTCCTTGACGCGAGCCGCCAGGTTGATGGCGTCGAGGTCTGCGTCCGCCCTGGCCCCGGAGGCGGCATCCACCAGCTCGTGGAGCCGGGCGCCCTCCCGCAGCGAGTAGACGCCGGGCATGACCACCGCTCCGGTGACATATACCTTGATCTCCGCAACCGAGGGCGGCGCTGGCGTGGGCAGCACGAACTCGATTGCGGCGCTCTCACCGGCCGTAGCTCGCCAAGTCAGGAATGCTGCACCGGCCAGCGCAGCGGCGACGGCCAGGACGAGCGTCCCCTGCATAATGCGGCCCGCGATCATGCCGATACCTTACCATAGCCTGTGCCGATTGGCCGCACAGCTACCGGGCAGGCGCTCTCATCATACGGACGCGGTATTGTTGACGACCCTCAGACGCACGGCTAGAATCGGCAGCGGAGGAAACAATGGCAACCTATATTCTGCTGGGCAAGCTGACGGATGAGGGCAGGAAGACAGTCAAGCAGCGACCGATGAGGATCGAAGAGGTC
This sequence comes from Dehalococcoidia bacterium, assembly GCA_965261325.1. GTDB lineage: Bacteria > Chloroflexota > Dehalococcoidia > Lucifugimonadales > CAJWER01. The sequence continues at coordinate 1,228,996 of CBDHCU010000008.1, read as the reverse complement.
AACCGCGAGGTCGAGGTGTTCGGGGCGAAGGTTATCGCCCAGTACGCGACCATGGGGCCCTACGATTTCGTGACCGTCATCCAGGCGCCCGACAACGAGACGGTCGCCAGGGTCTCGATTGAGTTCGGGTCGCGCGGCACGCTGGAGCTAATGAGCATGCCCGCCTTCGACACGAGCCTGTTCGTACACCAGATCCTGGACCAAGCATCGGACACGGACACGTAGCTTCCCCCTACGCATCGTCCGTAGGGCTTCAGATCCTCCGAGGTTCCGATCTATGAGGCATCCTTAGCCTCCCCAACCTGCGAGAAGTTGGTGATGGCCACCTCGCCTTCGGGAAACTCGGCGACGATCCTCAGCTTTCCACCAACCGCCTCAATGTAGGACCGCAAGCTGGACACGTATACGTCGGCCCTCTGCTCCAGCTTGGAGACGGCTGGCTGGTTCACCTTCAGCATCCTCGCCAGGTCCCGCTGGGTCAGCTCACGGGCCCGGCGAAGTTCATGCAGGGGCATTTCGGCGAGGAGATCACGCTTCATCTCGTCGATGCGCCGACGACGCTCCGGCGTGAAGTCTCTGGTCAGCTCTATGAACGGATGGCGTCCACTCATTAGATCGGCCCCTCCCTTCTCAGTTCGTCCAGATGCTCGTCGTAGAGGTCGTCGGCGACTGGCACATACTCCTCGTAGAACCGATCGTTGCCCGTCTTGTCTCCACCGATAAGCAGTATCGACGTTCGCCTGGGGTCGAAGGCGTAGAAGACCCGGATAGGCCTCTCTCTGCTCTGCACTCGAAGCTCTCGCATGACTCCGTGGCGCGAACCCCTGATGTCCGAGGAGTAGGGGTAAGGCAGGTTGGGGCCCTGCTCCATCAGGAGCTCCACCCTAGCGGTCACTGCATCCTGCTGGCCCTCCAACAACTCATGCCACCACTGCCCAAACTCGTCCGTGTACTCGACTTCCCACGGCATGGTTGCATTATATTCCTAATACGGAATCTTTTGCAAGAGTCTACCGGACGCTCAGGCGGCGGCTCACGCGAAGTCCCCAATCACCGCCCGAGGAAATAACTCCGCGCACCTACGACGCCAAGGTGAACCTCAGCCCGAAAGTTCCCGGTTCTTCCAGGGAAACTAATACCAAGTCACCGTGATGCCGCCGTATATGTGCGGCCAGGGAGTGGGTTCCCGCCCCGTATCGCGTACGGGGCAGGCTCTTCGCGGGAATGACGGCTTTACGGCGCGCTCAAAATGACTTGGTATAAGACGACCGCAGCAGGGCTTCCCCGCAAAGAGTGAGCCCTATGACTCCTCGCCGAAGCGGCTGATCTCGTCGATCACGGCCTGCGGGATGTCCTTCGGGACCTGCCCGGCCGCGACCTTGGCGCTCTGGACGGCCTGCCGGATCTCCTCGACCACCTCGGGGTTCGCCAGCGTCGTCGTGTCGCCCACATCAACGAAGTTGGAGATTGCCGCCGTCACTCGCCTCATGATCTTGCCCGAGCGCGTCTTCGGCAGGTCGGCCGAGATCCAGACGTGGGCCGGGCGGGCAATGGGGCCGATGATCGTGGCGATGGCCCCCTTCACCTCATCGATGACCTCCTGGCCGGGCTCGAAACCCTGCTTCAGTGAGATGTACATCTCTGGCACGCGCCCCCGCAGCTCGTCGACTGCGGGCACCGCGGCGGCCTCGCTGACGGCCTCCACGGTCAGCGCCGCCGACTCCAGCTCCTTCGTCCCCAGGCGGTGTCCGGCGACGTTTATCACGTCGTCCACCCTGCCCACGATCCGGTAGTAGCCGTCGGCGGACTGGGTTGCTCCGTCGCCAGTGAAGTAGGGCCAGTCGCGCCAGTCCTTGCTGTTGGGGTCGGTGTTGAACTTCCTGAAGTAGGTCTCGACGAACCTGTCCGGGTCGCCCCAGATCGTCTGCATCATGCCGGGCCAGGGCCGGGTGATGCAGATGTTCCCGGCCTTGCCGGAACCCGGCTCCATCTCGTTACGGTCCTCGTCGTAGATGACGGGCACTATGCCGAGTGCGCCGGGCCCGCAGCTGCCGGGCTTCATGGGCTGGAGCGCAGGAAGCGTTGCGCCCAGGAAGCCGCCGGTCTCGGTCTGCCAGTAGGTGTCGACGATCACGGCCTCCTTCTTGCCGACCTCCTCGTAGTACCACCGCCAGACCTCCGGTTCGATGGGCTCGCCGACCGTGGTCATGTGCTTGAAGTGGTAGTTGTACTTCTTCGGCTCATCGGGGCCGGCCTTTCTCAGCATACGAATGGTTGTGGGAGCGGTGTGGAATATGTTGACGTCGAGCCTTTCGGCTATGCGCCACGCCCTGCCGGCATCAGGGTAGTTCGGAACGCCCTCGTACATGACGCTCGTCGCGGCCACGGCCAGGGGGCCGTACACAATGTAGGAATGGCCGGTGATCCAGCCGATGTCCGCCATGCACCAGTAGACATCGCCCGGGTGTATGTCCTGGTAGTACTTGGACGTGCCCGCCACGTAAGAGAGGTAGCCGCCGGTGCTGTGCTGCGCGCCCTTGGGCTTGGCGGTCGTGCCGCTGGTGTACATGAGGAAGAGAGGCGCATCCGCGGGCATGGAGACGGGATCGACCCGGGCGCCTTTGTAGTCCTCGAGAAGCTCGTCGACGAAGTAGTCCCGGCCCTCGACCATGGGGGTGTCGGACTGGTACTGCCCCTTGTAGCGGCGCCAGACTAGTACCTTGTCGACCTTCGCGCCGTTCGCCTCGGCTTGGGCAACGGCCTCGTCGGCCTTGACCTTGTGGTCGAGCATGTTGCCGCTGCGGTGGTAGCCGTCCATGGTGATGAGGACGTTGCTGCCGGAGTCCACTATCCGGTCGCCGCACGCCGCGCCGCTGAAGCCGCCGAATACCTGGGAGTGGACGACGCCCAGCCGGGCACAGGCGAGCATGGTGACCGGCAGCTCGGGCATCATCGGCATGTGGAGGGTGACGCGGTCGCCCGCCTTCAGGCCTGCGAAGTCCCTGAGCAGCGCCGAGAACTCGTTGACGCGGACGAAGAGCTCCTGGTAGGTGATTACCCTGTCTTCCTCGTCCTCGAGCTCGGATACCCAGATGAACGCCGCCTTGTTCTTGTGCTCGGCGAGGTGGCGATCGACGCAGTTGTAGCTGGCGTTGAGCCTGCCGCCCACGAACCACTCCCAGAAGGGCGGGTTCGAGGTGTCGAGGGTGGTGTGCCAGTACTTGTCCCACGTCAGCAGGTCGGCGTACTCGCGGTAGTAGTCCGGGAACTTGTCTGCCGTGAACCGCTCGTGCACGGAAGGGTCGGCCATGTTGGCCTGCGCTATGAACGCCGTATCAGGGTAGATGCGCTCCTCTTCGCGCCAGTGTGAGGCGATCTGCGCCTCGCTGACCTCGTCTCTCTCTCTGGACTGAGTCATCGCCCGGGTCCTCCTCGAATTAGTCTGGTTATACCATTTCGTTTTGAGCGCGCCGTAAAGCCGTCATTCCCGCGAAGAGCCTGCCCCGTACTCGATACGGGGCGGGAACCCACTCCCCTGGCCGCACATATACGGCGGCATAACGGTGACTTGGTATTAGACAGGGCGGCCAGACGCGGCCCTCCCTAGCTGGCACAGAAGGATAACAGCGCCAAATCCCTGTTTCAAGCTTGCGGAACGGCGGTTCTAGGGTCTGCGGTTGCGAGTCAGCCGGGACAAGAAGGGCACAACATTGGGTCCCAGGGACCTGATGACCTCGCGCACCGACTGGGCTCCAACGACCCTGCTGAGCACCCTACTGTGCCAGTCGAACGAGAGCTCGGCGGCCGATACGATGTGTCCCTTCATCGACGGCGACAGCAGCCTCTCCAGCAGCCAGTCGAGCTGGCTGTCCGAGAGCGACTCGGACAGGCGGCGGGCCAGGTAGCCCATCCGCATCTCGTTGCCCAGCAGCGAGTCGATCCTGGTCTGGTAGGCGCGCAGTCGAGACGCGGACAGGTCGTCCGCACTCATCGCCTCCGCGAGAACGTCTGACGCTGCCTCGGCCGTGAGCATCCCGTAGTAGATGCCACCGCCTGTCGCCGGCTTGACGTATCCCGCCGCGTCGCCGACGACCAGCATCCGGTCGCCATGCACCTGCTCCAACGGCCGGATAGGGATCCCCCAGCCTCTCGGCTGCCTGACCACGTCCGTCACCCTCCCCTGCTGCCTTAGGGATTCGAGCAGCCGGACGAGATGCCTGGACGCGTGCTGGCGGGACAACTGTCCGACCAGTGCCAGCCGGTCCGTAGTGGGTACAACCCAGGCGAAGGAGCCGGGGTCGCCTGCGCCCCCCACGTAGACCTCGATTTCATCCACACCTGTAGTTTCGACTTCGGCCTGGCGGCCGATCATGTAGCCGCGAGGCCGTCCCGCCGGCAGCCCCGACATCCGGACCAGCGACGACGAAAACCCATCGGCTATCACCACGGCCCTGGCCCTGTACTCTTTGGGACCCTCTGGGGTACTGGCATGGAGCGCGACATCCTTGTTCCGGTGGTCCAGGCCCACTACCCTCTCTCCGAGCAGGTATCTTGCGCCCGCCTCCGAGGCACGGCGGGCCAATGACGCGACGAATGCGACCCTGTCGATGACGTAGGCCTGGGGCTTGCTGGTCTCGATGCGGTGGGCCTTTCCGGAAGGCGCTACGATGGTGGTCGAGCGCGCCGGACGGAAGACCTGGTCAGCAGGGGGCTTGTACCGCTCTACGAATTCCTGGCCAACAATCCCCGTGCACAGCTTGTCGCCGATCTCGGTCCTGTAGTCCAGGACACAGACCTCGTAGCCCATGTTGGCCAATCTCAGGGCCGCCAGGTTCCCAGCGGGCCCCGCCCCAATAACTGCGGCGTCAAACATGCAGGTCTCTCCACAGGAGCAGCGTCAGGGCATCCAACTTACGAGAGCCTACCTCTCGCCTGCCTGCCATTTGGCCCTCAGTGTGATCAAGACGGACATGGTCAGCAGCTTCAGATCGAGCCAGGGAGACGCGCGCCTTATATATAGGAGATCGTATCGAAGCTTGTCCCTGGGCCTGGTGGCATAGCGGCCGTACACCTGCGCTACTCCCGTGAGGCCGGGCCTGACGGCCAACCGTTTGTTGAAGTCAGGGTACAGGCGCGTGAACTCCTCGACCAGCTCCGGACGCTCGGGCCTGGGGCCAACCAGGCTCATGTCGCCTTTCCATATATTGATGACCTGGGGCAGCTCGTCCAGCGCCCGGCTCCTGAGGAATCGACCCACGGGGGTGATCCTGGGATCGTCTTCCTCGGCCCAAACGGGACCGGTCAGGCGCTCGGCATCCCGCACCATGGACCTGAACTTGAGAAACTCGAACCTGGCGCCGCCCTTGCCGACTCGGCGATGTGAGTAGAATACCGGCCCGCGGTCGTGCATCCAGACGGCCAGGGGCAGTACAGTCCACAGAGCGAGCCAGAGCGGCAGCAGTGCGATGTGCGCGGCTGTAAGGACGAGCAGATCGAAGGGCCGCTTCCACCAGTCCTTGGTTCTCATGCTCGGCGAATACGTCCCAGACACTCCCTGCCAGTGAATCCGTCGGCAGTCAGGGTAAGTGCTTGACTCCGCTGCCGCAAGGTTGGAGCGACCGGGGGTTCAGGCCGGCCGGAACGGTGTCGTGCAATCTGTTGAGAGTGTTCTGGGTGGGAGGCCTCCAGGAGAGCCCTGTCAGGCGATCAGGGCATCCCACGCCGCGGCGCCGATGATCGCGAGACCAATGAGCACGACGAAGAGCCCTAAGTTCACACGCTGAGCGAAGGCCAGCAGCGCCCTGATGGCGGCAAGCCCGATCACGAAGGCAACTGCCGCTGCGGTGACCGCTTCCGTGGGGAGGGCGAACCCGCCACTCAGCGCGGCGTACAGGGCGGCTGCGGCACTCGCGGGTATGCTCATCAGGAAGCTGACGACCAGGGCCTCGCGCTTGTCGACGCCGCGTCCCAGCAGGGCTGCGACGGTCAGGCCGGACCGGCTGAACCCCGGCAGGACCGAGAGGCCCTGGGCGACCCCAGCGAGGAGCGCGTCGGTCAGCGCGAGCCTCGTACGGTCGCGGTCTCCGGGCCTGGCTCTGAGCACCTGCAGCGCCCCCGTCACCAGCATCAGGACGCCGACGATTCCCATTGCGGACGCGCCGACGAGCCCGGACAGCTCGCCCAGCGCAAGGACGAGGGGCAGGCCTACGGCCATGCTCAGGACGGTCGAGACCGCGAGGAACAGGAGGAGGGGCGACGGCTTGGTCGGCCTTTCCCACACCTCGCGGGCCAGGGCAGCCGCCTCGCGGCGCAGTACCACCAGGGCGGCGGGCATCGTGCCCACGTGAAGCCACAGAGCGTAGCCGATGGCCTCGTCGAGGCTCTCGCCCTCCAGCAGCGAGTAGGCCGCGGCAACGACGCCCTCCGAGCTGACCGGCAGCCACTCCGTGAGGCCCTGCAGGGCGCCGAGCAGGACCGCCGTCGTCACCTCGTTGTTCGCCGCCAGTCGACGACGCAGCGGAAGCCGGTGTTGCCGGTGGAGCTGTCGGGGGTGTTCGAGGTCCGGGCAGCGACGCGGTAGCGGTTGCAGTACGACTCGTGGCACAGGTAGGAGCCGCCCCGCGTGACCGCCGCGGCGCCAAAGTCGGGCCCGGGCGGGTTGTCGCGCGGGCCGTCGACGTGGTACGTGGGGCTGAACCAGTCCGCCGTCCACTCCCACACGTTGCCCGCGACGTTGTACAGGCCGTAGCCGTTGGGAGGGAATGCCTTTGCCGGGGCGGTGCCGACGTACCCGTCCTCGACCGTGTTGAGGTCCGGGAACGCGCCCTGCCAGATGTTGCAGCGGTGCTCGCCGCCGGGGGTGAGGTCGTCGCCCCAGGGGTAGGTCATCTGCTCCAGCCCGCCGCGGGCCGCGTACTCCCACTCGGCCTCGGTGGGCAGCCGCTTGCCGGCCCAGTCGCAGTAAGCCATGGAGTCGTGCCTGGAGACGTGTACGACCGGGTGGTCCATCCTGTCCTTGACGTCGGAGCCGGGCCCGTCGGGGTGCCGCCAGCTCGCGCCGTCGACTCGTACCCACCAGGGAGCCTCCGCCACAGCCTGCTGGGACGCTCGCCTGGCCCTCGGCGTCAGGAGCAGGTGGAATACGAAGGACCAGCCGAACCGCTCGGCCTCCGTCACGTACCGGGTCGACTTGACGAACCGCGAGAAGTCCCGGTTGGTGACGGCCGCGGCGTCGACGTGGAAGGGGTCGACGGTGACCTCCCTTACGGGGCCCTCGCCGTCGGCCGGGAAGCCTGACGCGTCCTCCGTGCCCATCAGGAAGCCGCCGCCGGACAGGTCCACCATGCCGCGGGTCGAGCCGCCCGTCCGCATGGCCTTGCGCCGGGCCGCGGCGGGCCTTGCGCGGGGCGCGCCTGGGCCGCAGCAAGCGCCGCTATGTTCGCCTAGTCCGTCCACGCCCCCAATATAGCCGACGCGGGCCTCACCTACCAGATGGAGGCGCCGTTCCAGGGGTGTGCCCGGGCCGCTTCCTCGTCGAGGTCCGCACCCCAACCCGGCTCGGTCGGTACCGTCATGTAGCCGTCTACGATCTCGGGGACGCTCGTCGTCAGCGCGTCCTTCCAGGGGACGTCGTCCACGTCGACCTCCATGATGCGCACGTTGGGCAGGACGGCGCACAGGCTGGCGCTGATGAAGGTGGCGAGGTGGCTGTAGTAGTTGTGGGGAGCGACGTTGAACTGGTAGGTCTCTGCCATGTCGCCGATCTTCTTGGACTGGCTGAACCCGTTCCACGGCACGTCGATCATGAACACGTCCGCGGCCCTCCGTTCGAAGTAGGGGAGGTACTCACGCATGTAGAAGAGGTTCTCGCCGGTGCATAAGCGCGTCGACGTGGACTCCCTGATCTCCCGGATGCCGGCAGGCTCGTACATGTCCACCTCGAGCCACAGGAGGTCGAACTGCTCCAGGACCCTGGCTATCCGCTTGGCGGCCTCCGGCTTGAAGTTGAAGTTCAGGTCGAGATTGATGTCCACGTCGGGGCCCACGGCGTCCCTGAATGTGCCGATCAGGGTCTCGACGTGCCGCAAGAGCTTCCGGGAAACCACCTGGTCGGTCGTGCCAGGGCCGCTGCCGAAGCCGCCGAAGTAGACATCGGCGGGGTCGCCCGGAAGCACGATGTTGGTCTTGAGGGCGGTGTATCCCCGCCCGACGACCTCCCTGCCGAGTTCGGCGATGTCTCCCATCGTTCGGATCGGGGGCGTTCCCAGCAGCTCCGGCCACCTGGCCCGGGAGGAGCCGCAGTGAGACCAGTAGACTCGCACGGTGTCCCGCGTAGGGCCGCCGAACAGCTCGACCACCGAGATGCCGAGCGCCTTCGCCTTGATGTCTATCAGCGCAAGCTCCACGCCCGCAATGGCCTTGGCGGCGATGCCGCCCGGGCTCTGGCGGGTCCGGCGCAGCATGTCCCAGAACCGCATCTCGAACGCGCGCGGGTCCTGGCCGAGCAGCGCCGGTCTCAGGTCCTCTATCGTGCCCACTACGCCTCGCGGGGAGCGGCCGTCGCTGCACTCGCCGTAGCCGGTCACGCCCTCGTCCGTCTCGACCTTGACGAATATCCAGGGCCGCCAGCCCGCGTCGACCGTGAACGTCTCGATGTTGCTGATGCGCAATGGTGGACCTCCTGCCCAGTGCGTATTCTATCGACTCGGGCGTCATGCGTGAGGGATGGGTCGGTTGGGCGGCAGGGCCTTTCCATTGTTGAGATAGGGTCGTACCTTGCCGTTCGGCCTGAGCTTGTCGAAGGCCCCAATTGTGGTTCGACAGGTTCACCACGAACGGACTTTGGAAAGGCCCTGGTTGGGCGGATGCAAGTTTGACCGATAGCATCAATCACGCTACCATATTACGAATTACGCTAGGAGGGTTGCGATATGACATTGACAGCAGTACGAAAAGGGGTGCTATGGACAGCACTCTTGGTAGTTTTGGTCGCGGGCGCCATAGCCTGCGGCTCGGATGAACCGGCCCCGGCGCCACAGCCAACAGCCGTATCGGCCGAGTCCATCGCAATGATGGTCGGTGACGCGGTGAAGGGCGCCATGCCCACGGATACGGGCGCCAGTGCGGGCGATATCCAGAAGATGATCGACTCGGCGATGATGGGAATGGACACTGGCGCCAGCCCCCAAGAAATCCAGCAGATGATCAGCAACCAGATGGGCGGGCAGATGACCGCCGCTGACGTTAAGAGCGTCGTCGAAGCGGCCATCGCAGCCATGCCGGCGCCTGAGGTCAACCCGGCAGCCTTGAGACCGCTGGTAGAGCAGGCGGTCGCGGCTTCGGTCCCCGAGGGCGTGAGCGCCGACCAGATCGCAAGGCTTGTAGAGGCGGCGGTTTCGGGAGCAACGGCTGAAGTCCCGACCAGGGGAGACCTCGAGAAGTCCATCGAGGCGGCGATTACCCAGCAGATGGGCAGTCAGCTGATGGCAGCCGACGTGCAGAAGATCGTCGATGCGTCGGTCATGGCGGCGGTGGAGGAGGCAAAGAAGGCGACTGCCGCGGCCGAAGGCGCCGCGATGGATGCCCAGAAGGCATTGGCGGCGGTGCAAGCCCCCGCAGTAGCTCCGCCATCGTCAACCTCGGTACTGCGCGTCGGCAACTCGGGCGAGGTCCAGTACCTGGACGCGGCTAAGAGCCAGTCGGGTACCGACATCATATTCTCCGAGATGATCTACAACAGGCTGCTCCAGTATGACGCCACGATGATGAACCCGAAGCCGGACGTCGCGTCGAGCTGGCGCATGTCGACCGACGGCATGACCTACGTGTTCACTCTCCGAGAGGACGTCACGTTCCACAACGGGAAAGGGCTGACCGCCCACGACGTCGAGTACAGCTGGAACCGCTGCCGTCTCGAGATACTTGACAGGGGCCGGTGCAGAGGCGAGCTCAACGACGTAGTCTCATACGAGGCGACGGGCGACTACGAGTTCACCGTCGTGCTGGACAAGCCCAGCCCGGTCTTCCTGCCGTCGATGGCTCACTGGTCTCTGGCCATCGTCGACGAGGGCAGCACCGACCAGATCGACACGCACCCCATCGGGACGGGCCCTTACAAGTTCGTGGAGCAGGTCCCGGGCGACAGGGTGGTGCTGGAGAAGTACGACGGCTACTTCGATCAGGACATCCTGAATATCAGGCCTGAGACGGTCTTCATCATCCCGATGAAGGACCCCCAGACCCGCATGGCGGCCGTCCGCGCCGGCGAGATCGACTTTGCCGTCGACGTTCCACTGGAGCAGGTTGCCAGCATCGCCACGACCGAGGGCGTGCAGCTCCTCCAGCAGAGGGACGGCATTACGGCGTCCTACATGACGGTCATCTTCAACTACCGCGAGGGGCCGATGGCCGACCTGCGGGTGCGGAAGGCCGTAAGCTTGGCTGTCGACCGGGACGCAATCAACAGGGCCATATACTTCGGCCTCGGCGAGGTGAGCTGCAACCCGATCCTGGAGTCCCACTGGGCCTACCTCCCCTTCGAGTGCCCGGCCAGGGACGTCGAGCAGGCGAAGGCGCTTCTGGCGGAGGCCGGCTACGGCCCCGACAATCCCCTCAAGATCAAGTACTACCCCGAGAACATACCCGTGACCCAGAAGATGGCCGAGGTCATCCAGCAGAACCTGGCGGACGCCGGCATCGAGATGGAGATCGTCATAGTCGACAGCCCGACGTGGCTCGACAAGGTCTGGTTCGGCGTAGACTGCGACACCGGCGACTGGCCGGAGTCGCGTTGCTGGGCGAAGACCCACAAGGAGTTCGACCTGGGCGACGCCTGGTACACCCGCGAGCCTGACCCGGACGGGCTGATGCAGAGCGTCTTTAGAGCCGACTCTCCCACGAGCGGCTTCAAGGGCAACAACGGCATGAGGTACTACAACCCCGAGATCGAGCGGCTGTTCGACGAGGCCAAGAGCACGACGGACCGCGCGATCAGGTCAGAGCTGTACCGCCAGATCGTCGACATTGTCGTGAACCAGGACGTGCCGCTGATCAAGCTACAGAGCATGCCGCGCTACTTCGCGGCTGGACGGCACGTGCAGGGCGGCTACGTGAGCCCCAAGGGCTACTGGAACGCCAAGGACTGGACCTGGCAAGAGTAGTGGCGCCAGGCGCCGAATAGAAATGGGGCGCGGGGACGGGCCGAGCGGCCTAACCCCGCGCCCCGCAGATTCTCAGACAAACATCACCTGAAGATGCGCTCCCAGAGACACACCCCCCGTAGAATGGCGGACTTCGGCCTCGCCCGGTCGTCTGACGGGAAGCGGAGCGAACCCCTTGGGCCCGGGAGGCCGGTCAAATCCAGACCTATATAGCCCGCAGGCTTCTTCAGACGGCCTATGTTGTCGTCGTCCTCTCATTCGTGATATTCGCCCTAGTGAGGTACGCGCCGGGAGATCCGGCAGTGACCAGGCTTGGCATGGAGGCAACGCGAGAGGCCCTCGAGATGGAGCGCGAGGAGCTGGGCCTCAACGAGCCCGTGTACGTCCAGTACGCCATCTGGATCGGTAAGCTGCTCAGGGGCGACATGGGTGTCTCCCTGTCGTACAGCGCCAACTACCCCGTTTCTTCGCTGGTTTGGGAGAAGTTCAAGCGGACCATCCCTCTCACCCTGTCGGCGCTGACCGTAGGTGTCGTCCTGTCCATACCGCTGGGCATCATCGCCGGGCTTCGCCCTTTCACCTGGCTGGACAACTTCATCTCGGCGACCTCGCTATTCGGGGTGGCGGCGCCCAGCTTCTGGGTCGGCCTTATGCTCATTTTGCTCTTCGCCGTGCAGCTCGGCTGGCTGCCGACGTCGGGATACGGCCCGATTGGCGAGGGCTTCCACTGGAAGTACTTCATCCTTCCATCTATTGCGCTCGGCTTCCAGCTCATGGGGGCTCTGACCAGGTACATGCGCTCAGGGATGCTCGACGTGATGAGCTCCGACTACATACGGACGGCGCGAGCGAAGGGGCTGCCCTTCAAGTTGGTCGTGGCGCGCCACGCCATGAAGAACGCGATGCTCTCGGTGGTCACAGTCATCGCCCTCGACCTGGGGGGGCTGCTGGCAGGGGCGCTGGTGACCGAGACGGTCTTCAGGTGGCCAGGCGTGGGCCTGCTGCTGGTTGACGCGATCCAGGGGCGGGACTATGCGATAGTGCAGATGATCGTCCTGATGACGTCGGTCGTATACGTGCTGGTCAACCTGCTTGCTGACATCGCGTATGGCTATCTCGACCCACGGATACGGTACCAATGAGAGAGTCGACACAAGAGACGGCGGGAGTCCTGGCAGTCGAAGAGGCCGCGGTGCGGCGCCGGGCCGGGCTGTTCCGGGTCATAGTGGACAGCTTCCTACGCAACCGGACGGCGCTGTTCGGAGTGCTGGTCATCGTAGCCTTCACCATAGCTGCGATAGCCGCTCCATTCCTGACCAGCGCGGGCTGGCTGCCTGACCCATACTTCCAGGACTACGATGCGCTCAGGCTATCGCCTTCTCTCAAGTACCCGGCGGGGACCGACACCCTGGGGCGCGACAACTTCACCCGCATAATCTATGGCGGCAGGGTGTCCCTGCAGGTGGGGCTCCTGGCAATGGTGGTCGCAACGAGCCTGGGCGTGACGGTCGGGCTTGCGGCAGGCTACTTCGGGAGATGGACCGACAGCGTGCTCATGCGCATCGTCGACGCGATCCTTGCCTTCCCGGGGCTGCTCCTGGCCATCCTGATGGTGGCCGTTCTCGGACCTTCGCTGCGAAACGCGATGCTGGCCATAGCGGTCGGATTCATCCCGTCGTTCGCGCGAGTCACGCGGGCCAACACCCTGTCGATTCGCGAGAAGGAGTATGTCGAGGGCGCACGGGCTCTCGGCGCGGGCCCGTGGCGCATCATGTTCAAGACGATATTGCCGAACACCATGTCGCCGCTCATCGTGCAGGCGTCCCTTGGGATGAGCTACGCGATCCTGATCGAGGCCAGCCTCAGCTTCCTTGGCCTCGGCATTCAGCCTCCAACGCCGTCTTGGGGCTACATGCTCGCGGCAGGCAGGGAGTTCATAACGCTGGCGTGGTGGCTCACCACGTTTCCAGGCTTCGCCATATTCCTGATCGTCCTGGCGTGGAATTTCGTCGGCGACGGCATACGCGAGGCGCTGGACCCCAGGCAGCAACGCCGGTAAGAGACGTCTCCTAAGCCAAGGGGCTATCTCCGACTATCCGAATTGCGGAGAACCGCCCACCTTCGGCAAGCTCAGGGCAGGCCCTTCGACAGGCTTTCAAGTAACTGCCCCCACCTGCCTGGGATGGGTTCCGCCTGTGGAGACCTTTGCGTAACTCTCTGAGCAGAGCAACACAGGGAACCCTAAGCGACGCAATCCAAGCTGGCCCCCAGCCCCCCTAGATTCCCGCCTCCGCGGGGGCAGGCTCTGCGCGGGAACGACGGAAGGGGTGCGGGATGCGGGGCCGGGGATTGGGTTCCCGCCTGCGCGGGAATGACGGTTGTGCAAAGGTCTCCCTTCGCGGGTATAACGAAGTGGAGAATCCGGGTCCGAGTTACTGACGCCTTGCACTGCCACGTCCACGGGGCGTAACACTGCTGAGGGCGAACGAACCTTAGGAGAGCCCCGCTCGCCTAGACGTCGTCTCCCCAGGACGACATCTCGGCCCTCAGCTCCGGGTCGAGGCCCATTCCAAAGGCCGCCAGGGCGTTGTCGATGTGCCCGGGCTCCCTCGCCCCTACCAGCACTGCGGTTATGGCCGGGTGGGTCATGGACCAGGCCATGGCCAGCCTCACCATGGGCACGCCCATTTCGTCGGCCTTGGCCCTCAGCCTGTCGATTGTCCGAAAGTTGCGGTCGTTGAAGTAGATGTCGGCGTGGGCCGGCATGATGTCGAAGCGGGTGCCCTTGGGTATGTCCCCGCGGTCCGGCGTGTACTTGCCCGTGAAGAAGCCGGCGCCCATAGGACTGAACGGCGTGACCGAGATCTCCTCCTCGATGCACAGGGGAAGCAGCTCCCTCTCGTCGTCGCGCAGCCCGAGGTTGTAGCCGGGCTGCGTGATCTCGTAGCGGGGGTAGCCGCGCGAGGCGCTCGTCTCCAGGGCCTCCCGGAGCTGCTGGGCGGAGTGCTGGCTGCAGCCGATTACCTCGGCGCGTCCGGCCTCCACCTCCTCCGCGAGCGCGCCCAGCGTCTCGTCTACCGGCACGTCCGGGTAGGGCCTGTGGAGCTTGTAGATGTCGACGTGGTCGGCGCGCAGCCTTCCGAGGCTGTCGTCAAGGGCGCGGTGGACATTCTCGGCGGACCCGCCGGTGCTGAACTTGGTCATCAGGATCACGTCGTCCCTCACGCCCCGCTTCTCCATCCACCTGCCCACGACGTTCTCGGAGGAGCTCATCTCAGTGGTGACCTCGCGCTGGTCGTCGACGCCCATCGTCTCCAGCCTCGTGCGCTTCGACTGGCCCCCTCCGTATGCCTCCGCCGTGTCGAAGAAGGTCAGGCCCTTCTCCATAGCGTAGTCCATCACGCGGTATGAGTCGTCCTCGCTGACCTCGCGGCCGAACGTCACACAGCCCAGCGCGATGGCTGGGATGGTCCGGCCCGTCCTTCCTAGCGGTCTCTGCTCCACTTGCGGCTCCTGTTCGATTTGCTCCGAGCAGATTAGCCTACGCCGGTCGCCAAGTCCAGCACCGCGGGAGCGGCCTCCCACAGTTACTTCTTGAAGGTACACGGCAGTTCGGCATATCCTTGAACCAACAAGTTCGCGGACAAGGACCAATCATGACCCTGATCGCACCCCAGCGCTACCTGGGCCTCGAAGGCAGCTACAACACGCGCGACATAGGCGGATACCCGATCGAGGGAGGCGGCTGGACCCAGTGGAAGAGATTCCTCCGCTCCGACGGGATGCACCGGCTGACGGCAGGAGACCAGACGAAGCTGGTGGCCTACGGCGTTCGCGCCGTCATCGATCTGAGGACGCCGTACGAAACTGTGGAGACCCCGAACGTGTTCGCGGGATCGAGCGAGGTCGCCTATCACCACTGCGACATCATCGGGGACGCCCCTGCGCTCATCACGCCGGAACATATATCGGCCGGCCTTCCGACAGCCAGGATCGCGCACTCATATACGACGTGGCTGGACTTCCGGCAGGCCCAGTTCGCGGAGGTGCTTGCGAAGCTGGCCGACCCGGGCTTCGGACCCGCCGTATACCACTGCGCGGGAGGCAAGGACAGGACCGGCATCATTAGCGCCCTCCTCCTGGGCCTTGCCGGCGTGGGCCGGGACGTCATTCTGAACGACTACACTCTGACCTCGATATTCCACTACAGGCGTTCCCTCATGGGCGGCGCCAGGGCGGTGGAGAAGCCGGTCTTGTCAGCCAGCGAGTACGAGGACGAGTACTGCCCCCGGGACGGAATGGAGCGCACGCTCGCGCACCTGGACGGCAGGTATGGGGGTATCGAGGGGTACGTGCTCGCCATCGGTCTGACCGAAGGACAGATCGAGGCTCTACGAGGGATGCTGATCGAGTGAGGACTACATGATAGAGATTACCGACGAGGCAAAGAAGGAGCTTCGGCGGGTCATGAGCAGCTATGACCTCGAATCTGGAAAGGGGTTCCGTCTGGCCACTCCGCCCGTATGGGAAGGAGAGGGCGACTTCGGCATAGTCATAGACGTGGAACGGGACCGCGATCACGTGATCGAGCACGAGGGCGTCGAGCTCCTGCGACTCGACCCCGGCACCGCCGAGCACCTCGCCAAGGCCGTGATGGACTTCAAGGAATCGCGCTTCACCCTGGACGTCTATTGATAGTCCTTCGCGAGGTCCTCGCTTCAACTCGACTGAACAAGAGGTGATACATGCGCCATGCCTCGACGACCCTCGCGCTGCTCGGCGTCGTTCTCGCACTCGCCTTCACCGGCTGCGTGGACGGATCGGAGTCAGGCGAGCACCGCGAAGGATCGGAGTCAGGCGAGCACCGCGGCGGCTCTGAGTCAGGCGAGCACGACGAGGGATCGGAGTCCGGTGAGGACGGCGAGGAGTCGGGTACCCAATTCGGCTTGACCGAGACCTTCGACGAGGTCCGGTCCGGGGCACGGCTGGTACTGTCTTACGATGCGCCGGCCAACGCCTTCAAGGGCACGGTGGAGAATACGACGGAGAACACGCTGCGCAGGGTAAGGGTGGAGGTCCACCTCTCGAACGGCACCGAGCTGGGCCCGACGACCCCTGTCGACCTGGCTTCCGGCCAGGTGGTCGACATCACTCTCCCTGCCAGCAGCCAACCGTTTACCTCATGGAGCGCGCACCCTGAAGTCGATTGACAACCGTAGATCGTTGCGAAGGACACATCGCGCCGGATAGCAATGACCGCACAACTTGACCGCGCTGACTCCAGGGCACGGCCTCTCGCGTCAACGAGGCTCGGACCCGTAGGATACGCCGACGCTCTCGAATTTCAACGGGCGCTGCACTCCCGGGTTGCCGACGGCGAGATGGATGGCGCGCTCCTGCTCCTGGAGCATCCCCACGTCTATACGCTCGGCCGCCGAGGGACGCTCGACGACGTTCTCGCGCCGACGGACAGGCTGGCGTCACTCGGCGTGGAGGTGCACCACGTAGACCGCGGCGGCGAGGTGACGTATCATGGTCCCGGCCAGCTCGTGGGATACCCGATAGTGAGCCTGCGCAGGCTCAGCTTGCGGCCCCTGGAGTACGTGCGCTCGCTGGAGCGGCTGCTCATCGACACGTTGTCAGGCTACGGCGTCGCTGCCGAAGCCGAGGGCCACCCAACCGGCGTGTGGACGGGCGGGGCGAAGATCGCCGCGATTGGCGTGCGGGTCAGCAGGGGCGTCACCACCCACGGCTTCGCGCTCAACGTGTCGCCCGACTTGGGCTACTTCGAACACATAGTGCCCTGCGGCATGAGGGATTGCCGGGTCACGTCGATGGCAACCGAGGGCGCCTCGGCGGATATGGACGAGGTGGCTTCGGGGGTGGCAGGCCACTTCGAGCGTGTCTTCGGCGTCAGGCTCGAACCCATGCCCGGCGTCTCTCAATCCCTCCACGCCCGCCGTATTCTCTGCGACGGGCCTCCATGAATATCCCCCGATGGCTGTTCCGGCTCGCGCTCGGCAGGCGGCTCCCGATGGTTTCCGGGGAGATCGAGACGCCAGGCGCGAAGTCGGAAGTCACTATCAGGCGCGACGGCTACGGCATCCCTTACATCGAGGCGGGCAGGGACGAGGACGCCTGGTACGGGGTTGGGTTCTGCCAGGGTCAGGACCGGGCGTTCCAGCTGGAGATGCTTCTGAGGGTCGCGCGGGGAACGGTCAGCGAGGTAGCAGGGCCGGCCGGCCTCGGTATGGACCGGCTTTCGCGGCGGATCGGCTTCGCCGAGGGCGCCGGACGCCAGGCCGAGACCCTCGACCCTGAGATCCGGTCGAATATCGAGGCGTTTGCCCGAGGGATCAACGACGGCGTGCGGCTGGGCGCCAAGCGCCTACCCCACGAGTTCACGCTGTTGCGGATCGAACCCACGCCCTATTCGCTCGTCGACATAGTTGCCGCAGCCAAGCTCCAGGCCTTCGTGCTCGCGTCCAACTGGGATATCGAGCTCGCCCGCTACCACATACTCCGGGCGGACGGGCCGGACGCCCTGTCGGCCCTGGACCCTGCCTACCCAGCCGATCATCCCGTGTCGACGCCCCCAGGGGCCGCCCAGGGAGTGGCGGCTGACCGGCTGTCCGAAGACCTCGCGGCGCTTCGGTCGGCCACCGGATACGCGGGCGGCTCCAACAACTGGGCCCTGGCTCCCAGCAAAACATCGACGGGCAGGCCCATACTGTCGAACGACCCTCACCTTCGCCCCACCCTCCCGCCGCACTGGTACCTGGCGCACATCCGCACGCCCGATTGGGCCGCGGCCGGGGCCACCTTCATAGGAGGCCCCGCCATCCCCGCGGGACACAACGGCGTTGCCGCGTGGGGCGTCACCGCCGCGCTGGTGGACACGACGGACCTTTTCATCGAGGAGCTTGGCGACGACGGACGGAGCGTCAGGCAGGGCGACGGCTTCGTTCAATGCCAGGTGCGCGACGAGGTGATCCGCGTCAAGGGCGCCGCCGACGTGGTCGAGCGCGTCGTCGTCACTCCCAGGGGACCCATCGTCGCTGAAGGGCCGGACGGCGAGGCGCTCTCACTGCGAGCCGTATGGCTGGGTATCCAGCCGATCAGAGGGATGCTCACAGTGCACAAGTCCCGCTCGTTCGAGGAGTTCCGCGCCGCCTGCGCGGACTGGCCGCTGTCATCCCTCAACATGGTCTACGCCGACGAGTCCGGCAGCATCGGCTGGCAGATCATGGGGACTGTTCCGGTGCGCAAGAGGGGATGGGGCACTATTCCGATGCCAGGATGGGAGGCCGATTCCGGCTGGGAGGACGATCCCGTACCGCACGAGGCCATCCCCCACGCGTCCAATCCGCCAACGGGCATTGTCGCCACGGCCAACAACAGCCCCACGGACGGCAGCGGCCCCTACCTGGGCATCGACTGGCTGGACGGGTACCGAGCGGCGCGGGCATACGGAGCGCTTGGCGAGCGCAACGACTGGGACGTGACGAGCACCATGGCGCTTCACCTGGACGTGGCGTCGGAGCCGTGGCGCGAGATGCGCGGCGCGGTGCTGGCAACTCCGGCCGGCAGCAAGGACACAGAGGAGGCCCTGGACCTCCTGGGGTCCTGGGACGGAAGGGTAGCTGTGGATTCCCCCGCGGCGACCGTGTTCGAGCTCTTCATGGCCGAGATGGCGGGGGCGATTGCCCGTGCCAAGGCCCCCAATTCTGCCGGGTGGGCATTGGGTAGAGCGTCGAACGCCATAGTGCCGTACACCCTGCTCGCGGCCCGACGCACGAGCCACACATCGCGCCTCATCAGGGAGCAGCCCGACGGCTGGTTCGAGGAGGGCTGGCCCGCAGCCATACAGCGGGCGCTGGACACGGCCGTCGGGAGGCTGCGAGACCGGCACGGGGACGATCGGGACGGATGGGCGTGGGGTAGGGTCAGGAGTCTCATACTCAGGCACCCGGCGGGGGAGCGCAGGATATTGCGCGGCATCTTCAACCGCGGTCCGTTCCCTCTTGGCGGCGACGGCAACACGATCTCGCAGAGCGCGCCGTCGCTTGACGATCCGACCGCCGGTCCTGCCGCCATTCCGTCGCTTCGTATGGCGATAGACGTCGGCAGGTGGGAGAACTCGCGTTTCTCGCTTCCAGGCGGCCAGTCCGGCAACCCTGCTTCCCCGCACTACGACGACATCCTACCTCTATGGCTGCGTGGCGAGGGGGTCCCCATTGCCTGGAAAGCAGACTCCATACGGCGTTCGGCAGTAGCCGATCTGAGGCTGGCGCCCCCATTGCGGAGCGGAGGGTAGGCCGCCCGACCTGCGCCCAGCCCTGCCTGGCGGGAACCGGGGACCCCTCCCGAACCGTACTATGTTGGCGGGGTGTGCTCGCAAATGCCGCCTCGACGGGCGATAATACGCCCAATCCCTCGGGTTGGGAACTATGGAACAGTCCGTTACGTTCACTTCCCTGATGCTCAGGCGTCTTCGCGCCGACTGGCGGGCGCTCGCAGGCGTGTTCTTCGGTATCCTGGCGGCCGCAACGCTTGCTGCTTCCGCTCCGATGTACGTGGCGGCCCTGGAGAGACTCGGACTGGACCTCGTCCTGGACCAGCTGGTCAGGCCCCGCTCCAACATCAACGCCTTCGCGTTCAACCTCCACCTCACACACGAGCGGCTGGCGGAGACCGACAGGGCCCTGGACGAGGCGATTGAGGCACACATAGAGCCCATCTACGACGGGCGCCAGCGGTACCTGCTGACGGACACCTACACGGCGCAGCTCCCGAGAATACCCGCCTGGTTCTTCGGCAACGTCACTCCCGGCACGTTCAGCGCGTACTACAGGTCCCTGTCGGACATCGAGCATCACGTGACTTTCCTGGACGGTCGCATGGCAGGGTCGGAAGTCGAAGGAGGCCCGAGTGCGCCGCGCGTAGAAGCGATCGTGAGCGCGACTACGGCGGACCTGTTCGAGCTGCAGGTAGGCGACGAGGTAGCCACTGCGCCGGAGCCGGGCCATCCCGTCCGGGTGACTGTCGAGATCGTCGGCATCGTCACGCCGACGGACCCGAACGAGGACTACTGGGACCCGCACCCAAGCCTGTTCCTGGACCCGGCTCCATTTGCGTCGGAGACGCCCGGCGATGACTTCGAGTCTCAGCAGCACCCGCCGATTCCCATCTTCGTGACTCAGGATGCGATGGTGGACGCCCTGGGAACCGCATATCCCACGTCCCTCGTCAACTCGATCTGGATCATGCTCGTGAAGAAGGACATGCTGAAGACGTGGGGCCTCGAGGAAATCCGAAGACGCATGGACGGGTTCGAGGACGAGTTTGCGCGGCTGATTCCCGGTTCGGAGATAGCCGCGGCGTTGAACAGGGCAGTCGATCAATTCGCGAGTAAGATATTCTTCTCCAGGGTGCCGCTGCTGCTTCTGCTGACCATCACCGTCGTGACGGTACTCTTCTACGTGGCTGTTATCTCGTCCCACCTCGTGCAGAGCCGGTCGGGGGATACGGCGATGCTGCGGAGCAGGGGAATGGCCCCGCTGGGAATGGCCCGCCTGAGCGTATATGAGGCTCTGGCCATGAGCGCCGTAGCCGTGGCCGCCGCACCTTTCGCGGCTATGGCGGTTGTTGCGCTGGCCGGCCTGCTGCCCTACCTGAGGGACGTTACCGACGCGTCGCTGCTCCAGGCGCGAATCAGTCCCGCCGTTCTGTTAGCAGCCCTATCCACCGGAGCAGTGGCAGTGGCTGTCATCGCGCTGCCCAGCGTACTGGGGTCGCGCGGCGGGCTGCTGGCCCACAAGCTACAGTCCGGCCGCCCCCCCGAGGCGCCCTTCTTCCAGAGATACTACGTGGATGTGGCCCTCGTGATCCTAGGCGGGGTCGTCTACTGGGAGCTTCGGTCTCGGGGGCACCTGATTTCGGGAGGGCTGCTCGGCGAGTTTGGTGTCAACGAGTCTCTGATGCTGGCGCCCGTGCTCTTCCTGCTTGCGGCCGCCCTGGCATTCATGAGGTTTTTCCCCCTTGTCGTGAGCTTCCTGGGCGGGGAGTCCCGCGCCCTGGTCCACTCGGCGGCCGTGCTGTCAGTATCGAGCGCCGGAGGGATTGTCCTCGTTACAGGGGCCCTGGGGGACCGCCCTGGGTGGGCAACGACCCTCGCTCTCATCATCTCCGTGGGGTTCATGTACTGGGCTGCCACCCGCGCTCAAAGGGCCAGATACGTGGTCGGCGGGCTGTTGGTCCAGGCGGCGCTCGTCTACGGCTTCATATTATCCGAGCCCCTTGACAGCGAGGACCTGCTCTACTTCCCGTCGATCGGGTTGCTTCTCCTTGTGCCCGCACAGATTACCGCAGTCCTGCTGGCGGCTCTCAGGCGAATCGCGCCCGCATGGCTCTCCATGGGTCTGCGGCAGATGGCACGAAACCCGTACCAGTACACTGGCCTGGTGCTCCTGATCGTGCTCGTTTCCGGCGTCGTCGTCCTGTCGACGACTGTGGGAGGCACCCTGGAGCGCAACCAGGAGGACCGCATCCGGTACCGGGTCGCGACAGACATCCGCGTCGAGAACATCCCCGCAAGGGTGTCCAGTACCAGGGAGGCGATGAAGAACAGGTACGAGCGTATCCCGGGCGTGATAAATGCCACCGTGGCCCTCAGGTCAGACGGCAGCGCGGCCGCGTCCAGCGCACAGGTGCTGGCGCTGGAGTCCCGGGAGTTCTCCAGCGTCACGTGGTACCGCGATGACTTCTCGGACCTGGACCTGGGCGTGCTGATGGCCGCCCTGCGGTCCGGTACGCAGGTGGAGCGCGCCGAGATTCCGGACTTTGCCACCGCCATTGGCCTGTGGGCAAAGTCGAGGGACCCAATGCCGGGACTGACAGTCTGGGTGGTGGTCGAAGACGCGCGGGGCTCGGTAACGTCCATCCCTCTCGGAACGCCGGGCAGCGAGGAGTGGACCCTTCTGGCCGCCGACCTCCCCAGCCGGCTTCCTCGGCCGCTGCACCTGGTATCCGTGCAGATATCAGAGCCCGGCGTCGGCACTTCCCTGACACCTGGACAGATACTCTTCGACAACATTCATGCCATGTCGAACACACTTCGGCGTGCTGAGGTGCTAGAAGATTTCGAGGGGCAGAGAAGATGGTTCCCCATAGTAACGGCCTCCCTGTCGCCGGAGCGCATCACGACGACGGGCCGAGAAGCCCACACAGGCCAACGCGCCGGCGTATTCACGTTCGCCAAAGAGAACCACTTTGGAGTCCGCGGCTTCTACCAGAGTCCCACGGGGGGCCCGGTCCCGGTCCTGGTGAGTACAGCCCTAGCACGGGAGGGCTTCATCGCGGAGGGAGAGATCTTCGTTGCGGGCCTGGAAGGCAGATTCATCCCCATGGTGGTCCGCGGGACCGTCGACTACTTCCCAACCATGGAGCCCATTGGAGGGCGCTTCATCCTGTCCGACCTGGACGCTCTTCTGGGACACCTCAACATAATGGGCCACACTCCCCGGACGAGGCCCAACGAACTGTTCATAACCGGAGCGCCCGGAGCAGAGTCCACCATAGAGGCTGCAGTAGAAAGGGAGTTCAGGTACTGGGGCACAGTGCATTACCTCGACTCGCTGCTGGACTCCGCGAGCCGCGACCCGCTTACAACGTCCGGCTGGAACTCGATGGTACTGCTGGTACTGGCAATGGCCGTGGTGACCGCCGGTCTGGGTTATCTCGCCTACATCGCAGCCTTCTCGAGGAGAACGCGGGCGCAGATCGGCTCTCTCAACGCCGTAGGACTCTCGCGAAGCCAGCTGATAGGCCTCCTGGGTTTCGAGCACGCCGTAGTCGTCGCCGTGGGCATCGGTATCGGCGTGGTCGCGGGGCTCCAGATGAGCCGCCTAATGGTTGAGTCCGTATCCTTCACCGAGACGGGGCGGAGCGCAGTGCCGCCCTTCCTCCTTGTGACGGACTGGGCCCTGATGGCGCTCGCCTGCGCTGCCCTCTGCGCAGTGTTCCTGGCGGGTGTCGTATCGCTGATCAAGAGAGCGTCGGGAGCGGAGATCAAGACGATAGCGCGACTCGAAACCGAGTGAGCTTCGACCGCTAGGCCAATCGCGTCGCGGGCCTCCCTGTCGCTGATGTCATCCGCGCAGGTGGCTATCTATGAAGGCGTACGCCCGGGACCGAATTTCGGGCGGAAAGTCGTGTCCGGCGTCCGGATGCACGGCAACCAGGCGATCTCTCACTCCCATCCGGTCATACACCGACCCTGCTGCCTGGATGCAGTCACGGACGCCGGACACATCGAAGTTGCCGTCCCCAAGGGGAGAGTTGGTGAAGAACGCCCGCGGAGCTAGGGCGCTAATGACGTCCGTGAAGTCGAAAGGCATCAGGGACGGATCGCCGCCGAACACCTCGGCGATCCTGGGCATGTAGCCCCTGTGGGTCCATCCGGTCAGGTCGCCGCCCTTGTACTTGAAGAAGGACGTGAAGCCGCAGCTCGACACCATGACCTCGACGCGGGTGTCGAAAACGCCGAGAAATATCGTGTTGTGGCCGCCCAGGGAGTGGCCGATGCAGCCTATGCGGTCCGGATCGACTTCAGGCAGCGACTGGAGCAGGTCGACGCCCCGCATGTGGTTGAAGATGCCCTTCATCGAGGCGCTGGCGTAGCCGTTCGAGTACGGATCGAACTTGTAGTCGCCGAAGTTCGGGTAGTCGGGAGAGAGGGTGACGTAGCCGCGCCGAGCCAGCTCAATGCCGTAGCGCAGGTTGGGCTTGCCCCCCAGCCCGACGGGCTCCTCCTTCCCAATGGGCACTGTCTGGTGGAGGCACATCATGGCCGGACACGGTCCGGAGACGTGCTTGGGCATCATGAGATAGGCCGGCGCCAGGTCCCCGGGCTCGGGGCAGTAGGTGATCTTTCGCCGCAGGACGTCTCCCATGTCCACATCCTCGACCACCTGCAGGTCGACCGGCCCGGGGTCCGAGCGATCGGGGAGCGGGCCCATCACTCGCTCCATCCGCTTCAGTACCTGATGACGGTCCAGTGGGCCGTCGAGTATCAGATTCTCCACTGGGTCCACCCTGTCACCCTCTTACGCTTTGTTGTGTCGGTCGCAATTCGGAGACAGGGCCTTTCCATTGTTGAGATAGGGTCGTACCTTGCCGTTCGGCCTGAGCTTGTCGAAGGCCCCAATTGTGGTTCGACAGGCTCACCACGAACGGACTTTGGAAAGGCCCTGATTCGGAGAGCCGGATATTGCCGCACCATCTGGCAATTGTAGTACCGTACGACGAAGCTCGGGGAGCCATCTTACAACGATTATGGCATCGGTCACGTCACGATCCAGCTCGAGCCCACGGCCGTTACCTGCCGCGAGGACCATCACGTCGACCACCTGCTGCACAGCAGCCGGCCGGGCTCAGGCTAACGGAACACGCGGTCTTCTCAGACCTTGCAGCGACCCGGAGTCCACGAGGAGACTCCGGGTCGCACCTTCAGGACTGCGATAGACCCTGAAAGCCACTTATACCAATTCATTTTGAGCGCGCCGTAAAGCCGTCATTCCCGCGAAGAGCCTGCCCCGTACTCGATACGGGGCGGGAACCCACTCCCTGGCCGCACATATACGGCGGCATCACGGTGACTTGGTATTAGGCTTACCGGCGCAAGGCTCGTCCCGTGCTGCGACGCCATCCGGAATCCACGACCCAGATCCACCACCTAATTTGGACGGATGGCGTGACGGACTGCCTCTGAGGCTATGGCTGTGCACCTTGCCGGGGATGGGTTCCCGCCTTCGCGGGAATGACGGAGGTGGGGGATTTGGGCACGAGAACCCCGCTTGCGACGCCCGGCCGGGGTACATAGAATATTGTCGTAACCCGGCCGCCGTTGGAGCAGGGCAGCTACGCGAGGAGAGCATGATGGGCAACGTCGAGTTTTGGCGAGAATTGGGCCAGCAGCTTCGAGTGGACTCGGTCAGGTCCAGCGGCGAGGCAGGATCGGGACACCCCTCGTCGTCCATGTCGGCGGCCGACCTGATGGCCGTCCTCCTCTCTGACTACCTTCGCTACGACTTCGACAATCCCGACGATCCCAATAACGACCACCTCGTCTTCTCCAAGGGTCACGCCTCGCCGCTGCTCTACGCCATGTTCAAAGCTGCCGGCGCCATCGACGACGAGGAGATGCTCACCTTCCGCAAGTTCGGGAGCAGGCTGCAGGGACACCCGACTCCGGTCATAGACTGGGTGGACGTAGCAACCGGCTCCCTGGGCCAGGGGCTGCCTATCGCAGTCGGCACTGCGCAGGCGGGCAAGTGCCTCGACCGCCTGCCCTACCGGGTATGGGTGCTCTGTGGAGACAGCGAGATGACCGAGGGCTCGATGTGGGAGGCTTTCGAGCACGCGTCTGATGCCGGGCTGGACAACCTGACGGCCATCATCGACGTCAACCGCCTGGGTCAGCGGGGCGAGACCAGGCACGGCTGGGACCTGGCCAAGTACTCCGAGAGGGCGCGGGCGTTCGGCTGGCACGCCATCGAGATCGACGGCCACGACTTCGGGCAAATCGACGCGGCGTACGCGGAGGCGGTCCGGACGGAGGGCAGGCCGACAGTCATCGTCGCAAGGACATTCAAGGGCCGCGGCGTAGCTGCCATAGAGAACAGGCACGGGTTCCACGGCAAGCCCCTGGACGACGCGGACGGCGCGGTGGCGGAGCTAGGCGGCGTGCGCAGCCTGCCGGTGGAAGTTTCGAAGCCGGAGGGCGGCCAGGCGCCTCATGCGTTCGCCGCGGAGCCGGTCGACTCTCCGCAGTACGAGATGGGCAGCAGCGTCGCGACTCGCAGGGCCTACGGGGATGCGCTCGCGGCCCTCGGCTCTGCCCGGGGCGATGTGGTCGCCCTGGATGGCGAGGTGAGCAACTCGACCTATGCGGACGCATTCGCGGAGGCCCATCCCGACCGCTTCTTCGAGATGTACATAGCCGAGCAGCAGCTCGTCGCGTCGGCGATAGGCATGCAGGTGCGTGGCTGGGTCCCGTTCGCGTCCACCTTCGCGGCGTTCTTCGCGCGTGCCTACGACTTCATCAGGATGGCCGCGGTCAGCCGCGCAAACATCAGGATGGCCGGCTCCCACGCGGGCGTTTCGATAGGCGCGGATGGGCCGTCGCAGATGGGTCTGGAGGACCTGGCATCCATGAGGGCGGTCCACGGCAGCACCGTGCTCTACCCGTCCGACGCGAACCAGACCGCGGACCTGGTCCGGCAGATGGCCGACCGCACGGGAATCGTCTACATGAGGACCACCCGCGAGCCCACGCCCGTGATCTATCCCGCCGGAGGCGAGTTCCCGATCGGGGGGAGCAGGACGGTGTGCTCGTCGAGCGAAGACGTCGTGACAATTGTCGGCGCGGGGATCACCCTGCACGAGGCCGTGAAGGCAGCCGACGAGCTGGCGGCTGGCGGCATATCGGCACGCGTGATCGACCTCTACTCCATCAAGCCCGTGGACGTCGAAACCCTGGCGGTCGCGGCGGTCGAGACTGGGCACATAGTAACCGTGGAGGACCACTGGCCGGAGGGAGGCCTGGGCGAGGCGGTGCTCACCGCACTCGCCGGAGCCGGGGTGAAGCCCCGGGTCGAGATGCTCGCCGTTCGGGGCATGCCCACGTCAGGCGAAGCCTCGGAGCTCATGGCAGCAGCGGGCATCGACGCCGACCACATAAGCGCCGCCGCCCGGCGTATCCTGGCCGACGACATCCCGTCCAGCTAGTCACACCCTCACCCCGATCCTCTACCATCAAGGGAGAGGAGGCCGGCTACTTCAGGACAGCGAGTGACGGCTTGAGGATGTCCGCGTTGGGGGAGAATATGACAACGGTCCGGGGCCCGTATATCTGCATGAAGATCGTGCCTCCGCTCTCGAAATCGAGCCTCTGGGCGGTCCGCCAGTTGCCGAACCAGGTAGAGTCGGCCTCGTGGGGATTCCACTCCATCCCGGTCCGTCTCGCCGTCAGGTCCCCAAAGGCTTCGTAGTACTCCTCGGCGTCCTGCTCGGTGTCCCATACGTGTGACAGGACGAGGAAGACCCCGCCTTCCGGCCCATGGAACAATGCGTACGAGTCGCCTCCCCAGCCCTCAGCCGCTCCCAGCGCCTGCTCGCGCGACATCCCCATTTCCAGGTAGGACCTGAGATAGAACTCCCCGAGCGTGTCCTGGACCACCAGGTCCCATCCCTCGCCCAACGTGGGCGCCAGGTCGGGCAAGGCAACAGCGATGGGTTCGTCACCGGCCAGGTACTTCTCAGGATGGAGGATCTGCTCCGTCGAGCCCGGCGGGCTGGAAAATGCCATGTCTATGGCGTCCCAGCCCCCCTGATTGTTGTACAGGGCGATGACGAAGTTGGCCCCGTCCTGGTAGGGGAAGCCATACGAGCGCTGGACGATATAAGGCGCACTCCTGAAAGCGTCGATGAGCGCCTGGCTGGGGCTCCCCTGGGACTCCGCCTGCTCCTCTTCCGTCAGGAATTCCTGCATATAGAGGAGCTCTGATACCCTGGCGTCGCCCTCCACCAGCGCCCTCAGCGCGTAGGTCGCGTCTGTGTTCCCCTCTATGGCATCAAATCTAGCGTCGAAGTCAAAGTGCAGCTGCTGGAGCGCGTGGGTGAATTCGTGGACGTATATCATCTCTTCGTGGGGCCCGAAGTCGTCCGACTCTCCCAGGAGGTAGAACTTGTTCTCCTCGGCCAGGTAGAGACCAAGGACGCCCCCAGTGTAGATGCCGGTAAGAATCTCGTACAGGTCCTGATCTGGCCTCAGTATGCCGAAGACCTTGAAAAGCTCTTCTTCCTTATCGATGTCCTCCCTGTCCTCCTCAAAGAGCTCCAGCACTAGGTCCGATAGCTCGGCCTCCGTCAAGAATTCGCGCTCTATCACGGAGTCCTTGCTCGACAGGTCTCGCGTCGCGTTGACCCGAAGCCCGATGGCCTCCAGCCGTTCAGCAAAGGTGGCGTCTCTAAGGGGCGCCGGCGTAATGACGGGGACCGGGGCCGTCGGCAGTATCACGGGAGCGGGGACGAACTCAGGCACGGCCGTGGGGGTTGGAGTGGGAGTCGGAGGGAGCGGAGTCGGCGTGGCGGTAGGCGTGGGCGTCGGCGCGGGAGTGGGAACAGGTGTCGGAACGGGTGTCGGCTCCTGAGTCACCTGGCCGCAGGCAATGGCCGTCCACACAACGGCTGCCGTCAAGAGCGAAGTCACCATGCGAGTTGTCGTCATGTTTCTCACCTGACCGCGCCTGCGTTTCTCAGAGCTGCGACCTCGTCCGCGCTGAAGCCGTACTCGGCGAGAACGTCGCCCGTGTGTTGGCCGAGGGTTGGCGCAGGCGTCCTGATCGATCCCGGGGTTGCCGACAGCTTGAGGGGGATGCCGATGTGCTTCGTCACCCCGGCGACGGGATGCTCCATCTCCTCGACCATGCCCCTGGCGGCAACCTGCGGGTCGTCGTACACGCCGCGCAGGTCGTTGATCGGCCCGTTCGGCACTCCCGCGTCGTCGAGGACGCCGAGCCAGTGCTCAGTGTCGTGCTGCAAGAACGTCTCCTCCAGGGTGGCAACGAGGGCCTTCCCGTGCTTCCTCCTCGCGACGTTGTCGGCATACCTCGGGTCGTCCAGCAGGTCTGTTCGGCCCATCGCCCTGCACAGCCGTTCCCAGTTCGCCTGGTTCGCGGCGCCTATCATAATGTGCCCGTTGCGGGTCGGAAAGGCCTGGTATGGCGTAGCGAGCGGGTGTCCTGAGCCGACGGGTCCCGGAGGCTCGCCGGTGGCGAAGTATATGGCCGACTCCCATATGGTGTAGGCGATGCCTGCCTCCAGGAGCGAAGTCTCGACGTGCTGGCCGCGGCCCGTCCGAAGGCGGTCGATGTAGGCCGCCAGTATGCCGAACGCGCCGTAAATCCCCGCCGCAAGATCGGTCACGGGGACCCCGTGCCGCAGCGGGGGGCCCCCCGGAACGCCGGTGATGCTCATCAGCCCGCTCATGGCCTGCGCCACGAGATCGAAGCCCGGCCTGGCGCTGTAGGGCCCTGTCGTGCCGAAGCCCGAAATCGTGCAGTAGATGAGGCCTAGGTTGGCGTCCGATAGGTCATCGTACGCGAGGCCCTTGCGCTGCATGGAGCCCGGACGCATATTCTGCACCAGCACGTCCACGCGCTGGGCCATGCGGCGGATGACCTCGACGCCCCCAGCAGTGCCGAGGTCGGCGACCAGGCCCCGCTTGTTGCGGTTGATGCCCAGGAAGGCGGCAGACTCCCCGTTGATGAATGGAGGCCCGGCCCGGCGAATGTCGTCGCCGTCCGGCTTTTCCACTTTCACCACGTCCGCGCCCATGTCGGCCAGGAGCATGGTGCAGAACGGCCCGGCCATCATCTGCGTCAGGTCGAGGACCTTTACTCCGGCCAGTGGCCCATCTTGACGCTCGCTCAACTCAGCGCCCCCGGAATACGGGCCTGCGGCGCTCCAAGAAGGCCCGTCTTCCCTCAACGAAGTCCGCGCTGTCGAAGTTCACGAAGGGCAGGTCGCGCTCCTCTGCGGTGAGGCCCTCGAGCAGCGGGGCCTCCGCCACTCGCCGCATGATCTGCTTGTGCTGGCTGTGGGACAGTGGGGCCAGACGGGACATCTCTTCCACCAGCTCCGCAACGTACTCGTCGACCTCGGCCAGAGGAATCACCTGGTCCACGAGGCCGAAACTCGACGCCTCCTCCGCACCCACAATGCGGCCCGACATCAGCAGGTAGGAAGCATGCCCTGGTCCGACCAGCGCGACGAGCCGACGCATCTCCTCGTAGCCTATGACTATGCCCAGCCTCGCCGCGGGGATGCCGAACCTGGCGTTGTCGGCGGCGACGCGGACATCCGCAGCCAGCGTGAGCTCGCAGCCTCCCCCCACGCAGTAACCCTTGATCTTGCAAACCGTCGGCACGGCCAACGATTCGATGGCGGCCACTGCGTCGTCGAAGGCGGCCTGGTAGACGCGAGCCTGTGCAGAGTCGGTGCGGTACTTGTCGAAGTCCTTGATGTCGGCGCCCGCCGAGAATGCCTCGTCGCCGTTGCCCGTTATGACGACGACTCGCGTCTCGCCATCCTTAGCGAGCGACCGCGCAATGCGGCCCAGCCGTACCCAGCCGTCGTAGCTGATGGCGTTACGGCGCTCGGGGGTGTCTATGACTATGGTCGCGACACTGCCGCGCCGCTCCAAGCGTATGCCGTCGGTCATGGCTCCAACTGACGGGTAAGTTTGCTCTTATGACGAGAGCGCCCGTGAGAGCGCCTTGGAGTCGGCCCCGACGACGAGGGTGTCGCCGATTGCCGTGAGAGGCCGCCGGATGAGCCTGGGTTCTTCCAGCATGAGAGAGATCATACGATCGTCGTCCAGGGAGTCCCTGTCGATGCCCATCTTGCGGAACGAGGGACTCTTCCACGAGAAGATGTCAGAGGGTGAGCGGTCGCCTATGAGGGCCCGCAACTCAGCCTCGGAAAAGGGGTCCTGGAAGAAATCTCTCTCCTGGATTTCCAGACCAGCCTGCAAGAGCGCCGCTCTCGCCTTGCGGCAGGAGCTTCACCTCTTCCACCAGTATAGTCGTGCGAACTCAGGAGCCACGGGCGCCTCGCCATCGAGAGATGCTGCGGAAGTGTCCCCTACCACGCTGGGTTGGATGGAAGCTAGCGGGGCCTTCTGCTGCGATACATGACGGCCATGGGGGCCTTCAGGTGCGTGCGGCTCGCCGGCAGCATCGCCAGATGGCGAGCCCGTTTTATGGCACGCGCAAGCTCCCGCTGATGCTTGGAGCAGACACCCGACTTCCGCCTGGACTCGATCTTCGTCTGGTCGGAGACGTACCTGATCAGCGTGTCCACGTCCTTGTAGTCGACGTGGGTGATGTGGTTGGCGCAGAAGCCACACACCTTGCGCCTGGTGTAGTATCGACCCCTGCCGCCCCTGCGAGGCCCGCCCCGCAGAGGGCCGCCGGGGCCCGAACGCGGAGGACCGCCGGGGCCCGAACGCGGAGGACCGCCGGGGCCTGAACGCGGAGGACCGCCGGGGCCTGAACGCGGAGGGCCGCCGGGGCCCATGGGCCTTTGCCCGGGCCCCGGACCTGACGGCTGGAAAGATTGCGGTCTGCTCGCTGGTGTGGTCGTCAATTCAGTTGTCCTCGTTCTCTCTGGATCACCAGGGAAGGTCTTCTACGTCGCCAGGCGGCGGCGCACCGGAACCATCACCTTCGCCAGGCTGTGAGGCCCGGGTCAGGAACTGTACTTCGAAGGCATTGATCTCGTTGCCGGACCGGGGCTGGCCGTCGTTGCCTAACCAGGGCCTGCTCTGGAGACGACCCTCGACGTAGACCTTCATTCCCTTAGTCACGTACTGGTTGCACGTCTCTGCCAGGCGGTTCCACGTACTCACTCGGAACCACTCGGTCTCCTCATGCTGCTCGCCATCGGCCGAGTTCCACCGCCTGTTGGTGGCGACGCTAAACGACGTGACCGGATTGCCGTTCGGCGTGTAACGCATCTCGGGATCGCTGCCGACGTTCCCGATCACCATCATCTTGTTCATCGTCATGGCTGCTCAGCCCCGGCTTCCTCGGAAGGAACTGCAGCCTCGGCAGAGGCCTCTGTCTCGGAGGAAGCCACAGCCTCAATCGGAGCCTCGGCCACAGCCTCAACCTGAGACTCCTCGGGCTCGCCTTCTTCCTCGGCGTCCTTGCTGGGCTTGGGGGAGTCCTGCCGTGTCACCAGGAACCTGACGATGTCCTCTGAAGCCGTCAGCGCGCGGTTCAACTCGGAAACGCCGCTGGCATCCAGCGAGAACTTGGTCAGGACATAGTTGCCCTCGTTGAAGTCGTCGATCTCATAGGCAAGCCGTTTGAGCCCCCACGACTCGTGATCGGCCACTGCCCCGCCGCCGCCGGAGATCAGGCCGTCCACGCGCTCTACCGTGGAGGCGACCTCGTCCTGGGTCGCCTCGGGGCTTAGGATCATCACCATCTCGTATTCGCGTATCCGCTCTGCTAGCAAGTCCACTCCTCATCAAATCAACATCGGGTAATTATAGCATGATCGCGGCGATCGGAAGATTCGGCTACCTCGAGCGATTCGACACGCCCAACCAGTATGTGGCGCTGATTGCCGCCGGCATCGGCCGGCAGGCGTGAGGGCAGCCTCCACGGCCATGAGGGAGAGGGGGCGGCGAGCCGCGGGTCGTTTCGCACGCACGGCGTTGGGTGGCATCTCCCACGCTCGCTATTCAGTTGTGTTGTCGGGTTGCGGTCACCAGGGCGGTGAGCGGCCTGGGGTTGTGGAGTCGATTGGTCCGGCCCAGGGGTCCGGTTCGTACCAGTACTGTTCGAGTCTCTCCTTGATTCTACGCTCGGCTATGGTGAGCTCTGTGGGGGCGGGCTTGTCCTGCTTTTCCTCCTTGTTTCGCTCGGAGCCCTTTCCGAGAGTGGCGGCCCTGGCGGCTCCGTCCCGGCGTCGTTGTTTTCGGGTCCGTCTTACTTTGTAGTCCTGGGTTCCTTCGGCGGGCCCTTCGACGGTGCTCAGGACAGGCTCAGGAGGGGCAGGGAGAGTTTCTAGTTGTGGCCCTTCGACAGGCTCAGGGTGAACGGGATGGGTTCCCGCCCCGTATCGAGTACGGGGCAGGCTCTTCGCGGGAATGACGGGTGAACTGGCCTCATGCCTTTCGCCGGGTTCAGGGTGAGCGGGATGGGTTCCCGCCCCGTATCGAGTACGGGGCAGGCTCTTCGCGGGACCCCCCGCCTTCGCGGGGGCAGGCTCCAGGGTGGGGCCCTTCGGCGGGCTCAGGGTAGTGAGCAGACCGTCCGGGCCGAGGAAGCCGCCGACGCTTTCGATCGAGGCCCTGATGTCTTTGTAGTCCTTGAAGTATCCGTGGAGTGGGTGGTCTGGGTCGTTCTCGGCCCTGGCGAGGATCTCCCTGGGATTCTCGAGGGCCCGGCTGTGAATGAACTTGTACTCCTCGGGCCAGAGTATCGAGGCGGGCCATTCGTGTTTGGGTGCTTCGGCACGCTGAGTGGCCTCGGCGGGAATCCCCGACTGCTCGGGGACAGGCTCCCCGGGAGTTGGTTCGGGCTGCTCGTCGCGGACGATGTGTACTATGAGCTCCTTGGCGGCGGCGATCCTGTGATGGGTCTTGAAGCCGTCGTTCCTGTCCTGCATGACGTCGTCGAGGAACTCGATGACGGTGACGCCGTCGGCGGTCTGGGCTCGGATGAGCCTGGCCATGAGGAATTCATCTATCCCAGAGAGCACAGTGAGGAAGTCTTTCGTAAGGGTGGCCGGGGCGTTCAGGGTCACGGCCACCAGGCTCCTCTCCTCGGCGGAGCAGGGGTCGGCGGGATCGGGGTGTCCATTGATGGAGTGGCCGCATGAGACGCCGCGGTACTTGGCAAGGAACTTGGCGGCGGCCTTGGACTTGTGCTTTTCGAGCTGCTTTTGCGGCGTCGATCCTGTGGCAGAGCTCAGCGCCGTCGATCCTGTCCTCCATGACGTCGAGGAAGAAGTCGATGATGCGCTTGCCGTCGTCGGTCTTCTCGCGGACGATGTCGGCGAGTGTGGGCGGCTTCCGCTCCGTTGTTGGTTCTGTTGTCTGCGTGCTGGTATCGGACATACGTGCTATTATGTGGGGGACTCGGGTAGTTGTCAAGAGGTCCCTTTCCCCCCAGATCCACCACCTAATTTGGACGGATGGCGTGACGGACTGCCTCTGAGGCTATGGCTGTGCACCTTGCCGGGGATGGGTTCCCGCCCCCGACTGCTCGGGGGCAGGCTCTTCGCGGGAATGACGGAGGTGGGGGATTTGGGTCCCTTTCCCCTATCCAGGGCAATCGCATCTTATTTGACTCTAGCTTTGACGAGGTCCTCTGCCTACCCGACTCCGACCGGTTCGGGAGTACCGATCCGATGGAACTTAGCTTTGGATCTGCCACGTATGAATTTAGATGCGATTGCCCTGTTCCCCTATCAGGGCCTTTCCAAAATCGTCACAGACGAGGGTGACAGACTTGCACCGGTTCAACGCCCCCTCACCCCCGTATCGAGTACGGGGCAAGCTCTAACCCTCTCCCGCGAGGGGGAGAGGGAACTTTGGAAAGGCCTTGTTCCCCTATTGACCGGAAGGCGGGCTGGTCATAGTATTGAGCCTTAGAGGCGTTCGAGGGTCGTCGAAACGCGGGCGCCAGGAGAATTAGGCATGGCTCACGGCAACGGAACGAACGGCGCGAACGGGCGAGATCGGTCGCTGGTGGTGCTGCAGCTGGGCGGGGGCAACGACTACCTGAACACTGTGGTGCCGTACGAGAACGGGCTGTACTACGACAACCGCCCGACGATAGCGCACGACCCGGAGCGGCTGCTGAAGATCGACGACGAGCTGGCCTTCAGGCCCGATCTGGAGCCGATCAAGCGGCTGTGGGACGAAGGTAAGGTGGCGATCATCCACGGCATCGGCTACCCGGAGCCGAATCGCTCCCACTTCCGGTCCATGGACATCTGGCACACGGCACTGCCCGAGGAGATCGGGACCGAGGGCTGGCTGGGCCGCGTGATCAAGGAGCTCGATCCGAAGAGCGAGAACGTGCTGACGGGCGTGAACTTCGGCCGGGGCCTGCCGCGCTCGCTGGGCGTGAAGGGCGTGCCGGTCGCATCGGTCGGCAACCTGGAGACGTACGGGTTGTATCCGCACATCGAGGACGAGGAGACGCGCAAGTACGCCCTCGAGTCCTTCGCCATGATGTACGGCGCAAAGGGCAAGGACGCCGTGATGGACTTCCTTGGCGAGACGGGCCAGAACGCCCTCAAGGGCGCGGACATCATCAGAACCGCGCCGGGCAAGTATGAGTCGACCGTCGAGTACGCCGAGAACCCCATCGCCCAGGACATGAAGAACGCGGCCAAGGTGATGTTCGCCGACCTGGGCACGCGCATCTATCACACGCAGTACGGCAGCTTCGACACGCACTCCGGCGAGATATTCAAGCACGACCTGCTGTGGCAGGACACGGCCCCCGCTGTAGGGGACTTCTGGGACGACGTGGTCGAGCACGGCCGGGACGACGATACGGTCATCTTCATGTTCACGGAGTTCGGCCGCAGGGTCAAGGACAACGGATCGGGCACGGACCACGGCTCGGGCGGCGCGGCTTTCCTGATAGGCAACTCGGTGAGGGGCGGCCACTACGGCGAGTACCCGTCCCTGAAGGACAACGACCTGCTGGAAGGCGACCTGCACTACAACAACGACTTCCGCATGACCTACAGCTCGATCCTGGAGCAGTGGCTCGGGCTGGAGGCGGCGCCCATAGTCAACGGGCAATTCGAGCAGTTCCCGTTGTTCAAGAATTAACCGCGGAGGACGCAGAGAGCACAGAGGTAAGCGAAGCAAGGCAGTGCTGACATTCCGTGTCATTCCGAGCGCTACGTTCGGAATGACAGAATTGGGTAGCTGACGGGCTATGGATCCGCTCAAATGTCGTCACTGGATCTCAAATGTCGTCACTGGATTAGGTGCCCGGGGACGGCGGGTTTCAAACCCGCCCCTACGGCGTAGCCATTGGCGGCGTAGTCAAGACGAATCCCCCTAGGAGGGAAGCGATGGACAATGACATTGCGTTGATGGCGCACCTGATGCGCAGGGCCGGGTTCAGCGCCACGCGGGACGAGTTGGAGCGCTACACGGTGCAGGGGTACGAGGCCACTGTCGAGGAGCTGCTCAACCCGGTCGACCCGCAGGTCATACCCGAGGACGTAATCCGCAGGCTTCACAGCGCCCTGGACGAGGGGCCGGAGGGCGCGGCGGCGAAGTGGCTCTACCGGATGGTCACAACGCGGTGCCCCCTGGAGGAGAAGATGCCGCTGTTCTGGCACGGCCTCTTCGCCACCGCATACTCCAAGACCAACAACTCGCGGTCGATCCTGAACCAGTTCGAGATGTTCCGGCGGGTGGGACTGGGCAGCTTCAAGGACCTCCTCCTGGAGCTCTCGCACGACCCGGCGATGATCTTCTGGCTCGACAATAACGACAACCACGACGGGGCTGTCAACGAGAACTACGGCCGCGAGCTGCTGGAGCTCTTCGCGATGGGCGTGGGCAACTACACGGAGGACGACGTGAAGGAGGCCGCCCGCGCGTTCACTGGCTGGACGCTGGGCAACGTCGACTACATGCGGGTGAAGGCGAACAAGGACTCGTTCTCGCCGTTCGGGCGCATAGCCTGGCACTTCCAGTACGACGCCGACGACCACGACGACGGCGTCAAGACCTTCCTAGGCGAGACGGGCAGGTTCAACGGCGAGGATATCGTCGAGATAATCGCGCGTCAGCCTGCGGCGGCCAATTTCCTGTGCACACGGCTGTTCCAGTTCTTCGCCGCCGACGAGGTGGACGCCGAGGGCGAGCAGGTCATCGATGAGATGTCCCGGGCCTACTTTGAGAGCGGCTGCGAGGTGAGGTCGGTGCTGCGAACGCTGTTCAACTCGGACTACTTCAAGTCCGAAGAGGCCCGGTTCGCCCGCGTGAAGAACCCGGTGGAGCTGGTAGTCGGAGTGATCCGGCAGGCCGGGGACTTCCAGCAGCCTTCGCTGGGCATCGAGAGCGTCGCCGGCATCTGCAACTTCATGGGACAGGGGATCATGCGGCCGCCCAGCGTCGAGGGGTGGCACGAGGGCGAGGAGTGGATAGAGAGCGGGGCGCTGATCGAGCGAGTCAACTTCGTCGCCGAGGAGTTGAGCAATGTCAATCTCCCCGGTATCCGGCGCATCATTGAGCGCATCGCGGCGTCGAACGGCGCGACCATGACAGCGGATGAGCTGGTCGACAGGTGCCTGGACATCATCGGCCCCGTCGAGGTGTCGGACGACACGCGGCGGGTGCTGACGGCCCACGCCGGCAGACAGGGCGACATCGACCTGGGCAGCCGGGAGGCGGGCGGCGACGCGGACAGGCGGGTTGGGGACCTGCTGGGCCTGATCGGGTCGACCCGCGAATTCCAGATGGCGTAACAGATAGGTGCGAATCGAGAAGAGGGAAGCGGGGCTCTCGACATGACCACAGATATCAAGACATCAGCGATGGAGTACGTCAAGACCATCGGCATGATCAGTGCCGGAGGTCGGTTCACGGCTGGCCGCGGCTTCACCGGCCCGTACGCGCTGGCCATCAGCAGCGACGGCCGCATATACGTGGTGAACCGGAGCCAGCTCCGCATCTGCGTGTGCGACTTCGAGGAGCAGTGGCTGGGCAGCTTCAGCGACGGGCCAGGCATGGACGACGGCCAGATCTACCTGCCGACTGACATGGCCTTCGACAGCGCCGACAGGCTATACGTCACCGACGAGCACCAGCACCGCGTCTCGATGTTCGACACCGAGGGCGAGTACGTGGGCAAGTGGGGCGAGCTGGGAAGCGGAGACGGCCAGTTCACCGGGCCGTCGGGCATCGCCTTCGACTCGCAGGACAACGCATACGTGGTCGACCAGCACAACCACCGCGTACAGAAGCTCACGCGCGACGGCGAGTATATGTCGCAGTGGGGCGGGCTAGGCGACGGCGAGGGCCAGTTCAACATGCCCTGGGGCATCGACGTCGACTCGAACGACGACGTGTACGTGGCCGACTGGCGCAACGACCGCATCCAGAAATTCACGGCGGACGGCGAGTTCATATCCGAGCTGGGCGCCAGCGGCGGGGAGCCGGGCAGGTTCAACCGCCCGGCGGACGTGACCGTCGACTCGGAGGGCTACGTGTACGTGGCCGACTGGGGGAACGAGCGCGTGCAGCTATTCGATCCCCAAGGGCGGTACCAGGACCTGTCGCGCGGGCAGGCGACGCCGACCAAGTGGACGGTGGACTTCTTCGAGTCGAACGCCGACGAGCGGGACACGCGCGCCATCGCCAACATGTACCCCGACCTGCCCGACCACCTGAATGACCCCTACAGGGCATCCTCCCAGACCGAGCCCTTCTTCTGGGAGCCGGTCAACATCGAAGTGGACGATCAGGACCGGCTCTACGTCACCGAGTCGCGGCGCCACCGCTTCCAGATCTTCCAGCGGACCTGACCTGCTGAGAGAGTGCAGGTCAAAGGGACTCTGCGCATCTCCGCATTTATCCCAGCGGACTATGCCGTAAGATGACTGTAGTGATACAGTTCCTTCAAGACTCTTGGGGAGACTTGACCAGCATTCTGGGAGTTGGGGTTTCAGCGGTCGGTCTTGTCTGGGCGATACGTGAGGCAAGAGGCGCGCGATCGGCCGCTCAGGCAGCGGAGCGGGCAACCCACGCGACTACAGACAGAATCGGGCGAAATCTGGCTGTGGTCGATCTGGAGAGGGCAGTTGCCCTCATCCAGCGCCTGAAGCTCCTCCATAGAGACAGTCGCTGGGACGCAGCATTGGAGCAATACCAAGCATTGCGGTGGATGTTATCGTCGATCCTGTCTCGTCACACAGACCTGGAAGTGGACAGGCGCACCCGTCTGGCTGAGGCAAGGAACCAAGTCTCAATAATGGAACAGTCCGTCGAACGAAGGGCCGCACTAAACGTGACTCCAGACAATCGCGTTAGGTTCAATCGGCAACTGAACAAGATTCAGACCGAACTTGAGGAGATGGCGAGTACACTCGGGCTCCGCAGCGAAGGGGGTGGGATCTGACATGGACAGGATGACTCAGATTCTGGAGAAGCTGATCGATCGTACCCAGGAAGGAAGGTTGGGTTGGCATACCACTGCCGATCCCGATGGATTCCTCACGACGCTGGACACCATTGGAGTGATCGTCAACTCACGAAGCCAGCTTGGTCTGGAAACGCAGTACAGAGTTGAGATACAGAATCAGGATGGTGTGACCATTGAAGTGCTAGAGACACCTGACTCGAATCTGTTCAGCAGTCAAGTAGGCTTTGCCGATCAGCACCAAGCCCCGCTGATCGAACGACTATTCAAGCTGGCTAGACAGTCTGCCCTCGAGGTGGACTTAACCCTTGAGGAACTCGTCAACCACTTGGACGCGATCCGGTAGATATGTCTCTAAGGTGATGCGCCCGACTGAGAGGTCCGCGGTCCTGGTGGGGCCGCGCCGGATCGAGATGCAGGAGTTCCCCGTTCCGCAGGCGGGCGAGGACGACGGCGTTCTCGAGGTCGAGGTGGGGGGCGTCTGCGGGAGCGATGTCTTCCACTACAACGGCACCAATGCGCCGGTGATCCTCGGGCACGAGATCGTGGGGCGCATCTCGGACATAGGCCCAACGGCGGAGCAGGCCTGGGGCGTGGGCTCCGGGGACCGCGTTGTGGTAGAGGCGACCTTCGGATGCGGCAGATGCGAGCGCTGCCGTATGGGCAGGTACCGTATGTGCACCGTGTCCAAGGGCTACGGGGGCGCGGTGAAGGCCGACCAGGCCCCCCACCTGTGGGGCGGCTACGGCCAGTTCGTCTACCTGCCGCCCACCGCGCGGGTACACCGGATCTCCGAGGAGCTTCCGGGCGACGTTGCCGTGCTGGTCTGCGCGGTGCTGGGCAACGGGGTCCGCTGGCTGCGCACCATCGGCGGGGTGACGATAGGCGACACGGCGGTCGTGGTGGGACCCGGCCCGCAGGGCCTGGCTGCCACGGTCGCGGCCAAGGAATCCGGCGCAAAGGAGATCGTCGTTATCGGCCTTTCGCGCGACGAGGCGCGCCTGTCGATGGCCCGGCGGCTGGGGGCGACTCACGTCATAGCGGCGGACCGGGACGACCCAAGGTCCGTGGTAGCGGAGCTGACGGACGGAGCGATGGCCAACGTGGTCATCGACGTGACGAACACGGCGGACTCTCCACCATTGGCGCTGGACCTGGTTGGACTGGCCGGTACCCTGGTGCTGGGGGGCGGCGCGGGCCAGCGACCGAGCCCGCTCATGACGGACAGGGTCACGGCCGAGGAGATCACAATCCGGGGCGTCAACACCCACGACAGCCCGGCCGTGAAGC
Organism: Dehalococcoidia bacterium; assembly: GCA_965261325.1. Taxonomy (GTDB): domain Bacteria; phylum Chloroflexota; class Dehalococcoidia; order Lucifugimonadales; family CAJWER01. The sequence goes on along the minus strand of CBDHCU010000008.1, from coordinate 1,188,789 downwards.
AGGCGCTCAGCATCGCCGAGAGCGGCCGCTACCCGCTGGACGAGGTGGTGTCCCATCGCTTTGCCGTGGACGAGGCGGAGCGCGCCATCCAGACGGTTGCCGGGGAGATTCCGACCGACGGGTTCATCAAGGCCGTGTTGTACCCAGACAGCTAGGGGGAAATCGATGGCAGCTTCGAGCTTACAGCACAAGATCGCCAGGTACGAGGAAGTCAAGCGGAGGGGCGTCGACTACATCCTCGAGCACGAGAACCCGGACGGCTCGTTCGGTCCCGTGGAGAATGGCTTCTTCTTCTACCGCCTGCCGTGGACGTTCCTGGTGGCGGGTGAGACGAGGGCGGCTCTCGGCATCTGCAGGTGGGTCCGCGAGAACATGCTGACGGAGGATGGGGACTTCGACCGCGGCCTGCGTAAGATGACGGACGCCTACGCGTACCGCAACGGGACCTTCATCTACGGTGCGCACATGGCCCGGCAGTACGACCTGAGCGTGGGCTGCATGCCGTTCCTTCTCACCCTCAGGGACCCGGCCTCGGGGGGATTCGCCAAGGACATGACGCCGGACGGGCCCAGCGACGAGATGGACGTGCCCTACACCGTCGGATCGGGGCTGGCCTGCATCGCCACGGGCGACATGGATACTGCCCTGGGAGTCTACCGCTACCTGGCCAGCCTGTGGGAGCAGCAGGACGAGCTGCCCGACCGCCTCTACTACAACATGTCCAGGCGGACTCAGAGGGTGGTGAGGGAGTTCCCGCCGGAGGAGCGCCTCTGGCACGTCGTCGTCGCCCAGGACGCGGTGCCGCAGCGCTGGACGGTGGGCGGCATAGCGTCGGCCTTCCTGTCCCGCCTGTACATGTCCGACCCCAACCCCGACTACATCTCCCTCGCCCGCCAGTACATGCGGTTCTCGATGGATAGCACGGACGGCCAGTTTGCGTTCGCGCCCGTGTGCAAGTCCGGCTGGGGCTCGTCGTTGCTGTACCAGGTGACCGGCGATAGCGAGTACCGCGACTGGACGGTGCGCATGGGCGACTGGTTCGCCGACACGCAGTCCGCCGACGGGAGCTGGGCCGACACCTTCCCAGGCGACGGCAGCGTGTCGAGCCACATCCACCTGGTCGCCGAGTTCGTCGCCCACGTCGACAACATCATCGCTGGCCTATCGTCGCACGGATAGGCCTGGCCCCATCTAACTGGCCTTCCTGGCGTCCAGGAGCGCTTGCCCCATCCGGCTCAACGGCTTGACTTCCTCGCACATTCTGGCTATGAGTGTCCGGCGCTTCTCCGCTTCACCATCATCGGTAACCTCATCTCCGTATAGGAGATCAAATACCGCATCCGGGTATAGGTCCGGAGCGTCTCTCGCCAATACATCGAGATACTGACTGTGGGCCTTGTCTATAGCCTCTTCGACATCCACAACGGGATACAGAGGCGAATAGATTTCGTCAGGTATTCGTATGTAGCACCCAGAGGCGGCGTCCCTATCGAAATTGAAGCAGCGTGCGAAATTCAACGTGTACAGGAGCTTTCGAATCATGTGCTCCGACACTCCCATGTCGTTTGCTCTCGCGTAGTACAGCAGAGTCTCGCGCATATCGTCGAGGGTCATCCCGAGATCCCCGTGTTCAACGAGTTCGCCCCAAACCAACTCCATGAATTCCCTTCGAATTCGCCAGGGCAGCAGCGGGATGCGGTGCTCCTGCAAAATGGTCCGGTAGCTCGCGGTTATCGTGGCCGGCGTGGAGAAGTCGTACTCCCGCTTTGCGAATTCACGCGCCGGCATGACCGGTGTGTTCGGCGACGAAAGGACAGCCAATGTGAAGTCGGAGCCCGGTTTCTCGGTGACACTGACGAATCCCGCCTCCCGGGCCTGGTGAGCCAACTCCTTAAACGTAGTCTTGTAGCGTGCCAGGTCAAAGGCCGGTGCGAGTTGCTTCATCATAGAGTGCACCGACGCCCCAGTGGGAGTACGACTACTCTCCCGACTTAGGGCTTCAACCGCCCTACGCATCAGGGAGTATGCATTACCCGGGTCAGGTAGAGCCACGGGCTCCGTAATCTCTTCTGGCGCCGGAGGCACTAGGTCGTCGTAGTACACATAGGAGTCACACGCCTCTGTTAGAACGCTACTGACCCCGGCTTCAACCCCGATTCCCATCACAAAGATGCCATATCTCTTCAGTTTCTGAACCAACGGGACATAGTCCCGATCTCCTCCTACAATGACGATGGTGTCAGGACGAACTGGAGAGAACACCATCTCGAGGGCATCGACTGCCAGTTGGATGTCTGCCGTGTTCTTGTGTTCCTTGCTCGCTGTCGATGTCAGTAGTTGGACAAGTTCAATTGCGCTGGCGCTAAAGTCTCTGTGAACGGGCCTAAGGAGACTCGCGGTCCAATCCGCGTACGCTTTGGACGACATGATCGTACCCTGCTGGCGCACTCTGTCGATAATCAAGGAGAGATGAAACGGCAAGCCTGAGTTTTGGGCCAAGATAAGCACGTTGTCGACATCTATGAAGAGCGCTACTCGCTCATTAACCGGCCCCCGATCTTCTACTGCGTTCGCCATATCTTCCTCCTGGTGATTTGCGAAGGCTGTGCCGGCCTATGGCTCGCCGTCACCCCATACACTGGTGACTATCTACCTGAACCTGAAGGCGTAGAGGTCGGCGTCTTGGAGGGCGAAGCGCAGGCGCACCGGCCTTCCCGCCAGGGCTGCGAGGGTGGCGTTGCCGTTCCAGCGGGCCGTGCCGTCGATCTCGTCGCCGAATATCTCAGCGCTCTCGTCTAGGGACAGGCCGGGCTGCGGCCGTCCCTCCGCGTCCTGTACCTCCACTCTCACGGAGCCCACGGCCGACGTGGAGTAGTTGATCTCCAGCTCCGAGCCCGCGAACATCAGCGGATGCGTTGTGAATTCGCCGCCCGAGTAGCCCGCGTTCACCGACACGAAGCCGTCGGTGCGCAGCGCATAGCGCCGGATGCGCATGGTCGGCAGGTCCTTGTGCTCCATGCCGTAGATCGACATCTCCCCCGGAGATGTGTGGAGGACGCCGCGCTCGATGTAGATGCTGCGCTCGTGCCAGTTCTCCTGGTCCAGCCCAGGCCGGACGAACGCTTCCAGGAAGCTGCGATCGAACCGGATCCCGTCGCGGCTGGACATGAAGACCGCGTCGTCCACGCCGGTCCCGCCGGGCCAGTCGGGCGTGGGCTTGCGTTCATATACGAACCTTGATGGAAACATGAGGTAGGTGCCTGGAGCCCGCTCGTACTGGACGCAGGAGTTGGTGTAGAACTGCTCCATGGGGGCGTCGCCGGTGTCGATGTCGACGAGATCGGTCCATTCGAGGAAATCGTCGGACGTGGTGCGGCGAATCCAGCGCACGCCCCCGAGGAACGGGCCTGTCCCCGCCACACCTCGCGTGTATGCCACGTACTCGCCGCGCCACGTGTCCCAGAACGGGATGTTGAGGCTGTCGAAAGGCCCCTCGGTCAGGATCGGCTCTTCGCGCATCTTCCTCCAGCGGATGCCGTCGGGCGACGCGAGGGCGAACAGCTCCCGCTTCACCCGCACGATGGCCTTGTACCGCTCGTCGTCCCTGGCGTTGGGATTGTCGTCGCGGAAGGGCGCGAGGTTGATGCCCGGCCCCATCCAGACGAGGTTGTTGCCCTTCGAGCCTTCGAACTCCAGCACACCCAGGTCGGGCTTGTGCCAGTGGATTCCGTCGTCGCTCTCCGCGTAGGCGGTGAAGGAGGCGTCGTCGGAGCCGCGGAATCCCACAGGGTCGCACCTGTACCAGCCTCGGAACTTGCCCTCGTCAGGAAACGTGTTCAGGTAGCTGACGCCGCCTCGCTCCCAGGGCCTGTCGATGGCTATGGCGGTCTCGCGCGCGGTTGGCCGGTGGAGACGCCGCCGCGCCCCGTTGGCCCGGTCGACCCAGAAGTCGTCGACGAACAGTTGCCGGTCGGTTCCGATATTGACTGGCTGCATTTTCTTCTCACCCTTCATCGCACCTGATTAGCCCTAGTAAGGAGGGGGGAAGACGGAAGAATAGCAGATACAGTATCTCGTATGTTATTAGATATGCTACAAACCACCACACAACAAGAAACGTAAGCGTAAGATAGACCATCTCGTTCCTCCGTTCGTCATTCGGGAGAGCGCCCCGGGAAGGTCCATTGCCGCAGGGCGGGTTCGGTCTCGCAGTCTAGCATGAGAAGGTCCCGGCGAAGGTGACTCGGCCCGCCGGTCGGCTCGCCGTCCTCAGGCGACACCGCCATGCACAGGCCCGTGCCCGACAGGACGAGGGCACCGTCCAAGTCGAGGTCGAATAGCTGCATGGCCGAGTCCGAGCATCCCCGCAGGCGCAGCTGCGCGGGAGCATCGGTCCCGTCCACCTCCATGCACAGGTCGTACGTGGGCATGTAGAGGTTGCCGGGCCCGGGCCGGTTCACGGCGAACATCTCGTCGTCCGCACCGGGCTTGCAGGTGTGGGCCGTGAGATCCGACTGCAGGTTGAGGCTCGCGCCGAAGCCTGGCACGTCCACGCAGTAGTACTCGGGCTCGTCCAGCGCGTCCACCAGCTGGACAAGGGTCGCGGCCGCCTTCACCGGGGTCCACGTCGATCCCTGCCGCCGATGAAGTGTCTGGGGTCGGCGCGGCGGCGGTTGGAGTGGGCGCGGCCGCTGTGGCCGTAGGCTGAACGGCGGTGGGCGTCGCAGTCGATTCGGCGACGCGCGTCGGTCCGGCCACAGCCCCGGATGAACCACAGGCAACCGCCGCCAAAAGCAGCAGGCACGTAGCGCAAGCCGTGTGTACCGCGGACATCACGCTCACCTGTATGTCACCTGCAGCCAGGCCTCGTTCAGCGTTACGGCGTCCCGCGCCTGTGGGGACCGCTCGTCTATCCACACGGTGAGCCTGTTGTCGCCAGGCTTGACGGCATCGGCGGCCACATCCCAGTGCAACCGGGCTGAGGCATCGCCGCCGTCCCATGTCATGGCAGGGCGATCGGACCGCGAGAGGCGCGAGCCGCTGATCTGCACCCCGAAGGAGTCTCCGGGCAGCACGCCGTCCAGGGAGAGCGTGAGCACCGCGCGGTCGAGCCTACCGTCACGCTGAGCCGCGCCCAGGTCGTCGCCGACCCGCAAGCGAACGGACTTGACGGACTTCAGGGCCCGGCTGCCCAAGTCGACAGGAAGCTGCGTCGGGTGGCTGGCGATGGCGTAGGGGCCGACTCGCTCGACGTTCTCGACGCCGAAGAGCTTGTCCCCGCGGGCGACGGCCTGCGGGGAAGCCAGCTCCCGCAGGAGCTTGTAGACGGCGGGCTGCGGCCGGCCGTACCCGATACGCGGCGCGTTCCTGTACTGGTAGTTCCACAGGTATATGCCGTCCGCGCCCGACCAGTAGATGTTGGAGGCAGCGCCCCTGAAGGCGGCATCGGACCCGAGCTCAGGCGCGCCGCAGTTGATGCACGGGTAGACGGGCACGTCGTGGTCGTGTCCGAGCCGAACGAGCTCCTCAGCCGGGCTCGTGTAGGGCGAGTATCCGCCCCCTAAGAGCAGCCGGTCGACCAGGTCCTCCCGCAGCCACGCCTCGATGTCGATGCCCACGCGGGCGCACGCCTCGACCGTGCCGGGCACCCTCACCCCGAGCAGCATCGGCGCGCCCTTCGCCTCCGACACGTCATCCAGGATGCGCCGGGCAGTGCGTACAAGATCGGTCATCAGCGGTGCGCCGTCAGACTCCCGGCCTCGCCTGAAGAACCAGGGCATCCTGAAGAAGTTCAGGTCGACGCCGTGGACGTCGTACCTCTCCGCGGACCGGCGAATCCACCGGAGCCGGTCATCACGCACCTGCGGCGCCTCGTAGTCGAGGCCCGACCACATAAGGGCCTCGGGCGCCGTCATGAAGTCTCCTCCGCGGCTCTCGTCGCCGAGCAGCCACTCTGGGTACTCCAGCTTGAGCGGGTAGTCCAACCGTCCGTGAGGCTTGCCGAAGGCGTCGTGGGTATCGTTCATGCGGATGGACGCGAAGACTTCCATGCCGAGACGCCGTGAGGCATCCGTCATGACGGGAGTCGGATCGGCAATTGCGGGGTTCAGCGGCATTCCGAGCTGCTGTGTCTGCCAGTACGACATCTGGCCCTTGCCCACGGCTATGCCCCACATGATGCACCACGCGACACTCTTGACGTCCGCGGCGTCCAGCGGGTAGAGGCGCTGTTCCAGGAACGGCTCCGGGCCCCCAGCCGCAGCCTCGGAGAATACCAGGTCGCCGTCGTCGTCCACGATGAGTCTCCCCCGCGTCTCCGCTGCCTTCAGACGCGCGTCCCGTCGGAGGCTTTGGCTCAGCAACCGCGTGGAGACCTTGCGGACGTTGGCAGGGGGAGAGGACGCAGCGAGAGACACTCTCGGACCGGGCTGGCGCGAGTTTGCGGGGCGGTTGGGTAGTCCGGTGTACGGATGGCTCCGTCAGGCAGGAGATGGCAGGGCTCGCAACCGAGCGAGGGCGCGACTGAACTGGGTTTCCCAGGGCCAGTGCTGGGGAAGATGCAGGGTGAGGCGGTGCGCCTTGCGGGTGAGCCGTCCGGCCAGAGAGAAGAAGCGCCGACGGAGGGTCTTGGTGGTAACCACCTGCTGGCCCAGACCGATGCGCGCGGTCCAGCGGGCTAGGTTATGGGCCAGCACCTGGACGGCCAGCCATGCACCGTTGGCGGGGAAGCGGCCCGAGGGGAGATGGTTGAGACCCACGCCGTACTTGAGGTCTCTGATGGCGTTCTCGACCTCGGCATGGTGGCGATGGTCGGCCTCCAGTTCCAGGGTATCTCCGTCGCGGTCGGTGATGAAGCCGTGATAGCTGTAGCTGGCGAAGAGTGCCAGTTGGGAACCGGGCGTGGGCTTCACCCGGCGGACGATGAGCCGCACCGGAGCGGCGTCGGGCTCGCCCTGGAAAGGGGTGTAGGTGGTCTCGGCCACATCGGCTGCGCCGTCCATCCAGTAGCCGATCGCCGTCCAGTCCGTCTCGGGTATGGCCTCGATCAGTTCCCTCAGACGAGCGTGCTGGCGGATGGTGATGGAGAATCGCACGTTCTGCTTGCGGCAGACCGATACCACGCTATGGGCATAGAAGCCGCTGTCGGCGCGCACAGTGAGTTGTCCTGTAGCTCCGGCATGGCGCACCCGTCCCACCGTCTCACGCAGGAAGTGGGCGGCACCTCGAACGGTGTTGGCGCGGCCCTCCCGCAGCCGGGACATCAGCACGTCACCTGTTCCGGCGGCGATGGCCAGCAGCGGGTGATAGCCCCTCCGACGGGTGTAACCGTGATGACGCGCACCCTCCTTGGCCAGTCCGTAGGTCTCGCAGATGGTGGAGTCCAGATCGATGGTCAACGGCCCGTCGCCGGGTCCGGCGCCAGCGGCCCAGGCCCGGGACATCAACTCCCGGCTCACCCGGTCCAACTGGCGCACGTGCCCCCACCGGAAGCTGCGCAGGAAGGTTCCCAGGGTGGATGGCGCCTTGAGCGTGCAGCCGATGGCTCCAGCCGTCCCCCCGGTACGCAACACGTCGGCGTCGTCAATACAGTCTCCCCCGGCCAGTGCAGACGCAACCAGCGTCATCATCTTGTCTCCCGTGTTCGCCCGCCCCGGCGCATCCCCCAAGTCCACGTGGTTGTCGACCAGTTCCCCCAGACCCAGGTGCTGGGCCAACGTGGCCGGAAGAATCAGCCCGGCATTGGCCACAAGGCGGTGATCGTCGAAGGCGATTCGGATGCGGTCGGGGTGATTGCGTGGTAGCATCTATTGGGTGCTCCCTTCCTGGGGTCGGTTTGGTCTTACAAAACCATTATCCCAGATTCAAAGGAGCACCTTCTTGCCGCCTCAGGACACTCACCCAACCCCCGCCTCGGTGGATTCCGGCTTAGGGAAATTAAGGACGTGAAAGCAATGTCGAAGTCAATCATTGGACTGCTGGTGACTGCTACAGTGCTCGCCATCCTGCTAACCGGGTGTACCGATGAGCCGGACCCCACTCCTTCAAACGGGGCCGTTTCCGATACCACCACCTCATCGGAGCAGGGGGTCAATCCTGAGCCGACACATGCTCCCACATCGGCTGTGACAAACATAGCCGCATCAGAAGCTGCAACGCCCACACCTGCCGCTCTCCCGACCGCCACGGCAACGCCCGCAGCCACGGCGACTCCGTTACCCACTGCCATGCCAAGGCCGCAGCCGACTCCCAAGCCCACGAAGACTCCCGTTCCTACGGCTACCCCCACTCCGACGGCCAGTCCGACTCCGACACCCACGAAGACTCCCGTTCCTACGGCTACCCCCACCCCGACGGCCAGTCCGACTCCGACGCCCACGAAGACTCCCGTTCCTACGGCTACCCCCACTCCGACGGCCAGTCCGACTCCGACACCCACGAAGACTCCCGTTCCTACGGCTACCCCCACCCCGACGGCCAGTCCGACTCCGACGCCCACGAAGACTCCCGTTCCTACGGCTACCCCCACTCCGACGGCCAGTCCGACTCCGACACCCACGAAGACTCCCGTTCCTACGGCTACCCCCACCCCGACGGCCAGTCCGACTCCGACACCCACGAACACAGTGGCGCCGTCAAGGACGTTTAGGGATTTGCATCGCGGCGCGTGGCTGGAAGAGAACAAACCCTCGTTGGCAAACCAGCTCAAGGCGTTGGCCTGGATCGCCGACAGAGTTGACAATTCGGAGCGTGAGGCCGCCGAGCTGCTCATTGCGGCAGCACGACGGTATCCCGAGGTGTTTGACTCGCTGATGCAAAAACCGTGGCTCCTGGACAGCGTGACCGCACATGAAACAACCGCCATACATGGGATACGGTGGATGGCACGAGAAGACACTGAAATGGCCGAACGGACGCTGGCGAAGTCCTGGGTGCAGGATGACATCACCCGGGATGAAGCGTCAATAATTGATCGCCTTCGATCCACCATACGGGCCGAGGACGAATCCCTGCAACAGCAGGTGATTCAAAAGGCCATCGAGATTCTGGATATGCCCTTCTTGGATACCGTTGAAAGCCCCGACGCACTGGCGGTGCGCTCGCTGGAAAGTTTTGAGGACGCAGGGTCGGCTGAGTTTCTGGAACTCATGACCCACCCCACACTCAGTGACGGCATCGACGATGAGGAGGCAAAAATAGTTGTTTTGCTGGGGAGTACTAACCGATACAAGCCGCAATTGGTGCCTGTACTGCTGGACGGGACAAGCGTTTTCAAAGAGGAACGTACCATCAACCTCCCTCACTCTGGCGAAGTGCTGCTGGCAATCATTCGCCTCCACGACCACACCAACCCAAACATGGATTACCTGGAACACGCTGTGCGCCATCATGAGGGATTCATGGGTGAGGCGCTGCCCACCAACTACGTAGCATGGTACTTTGTGGACTATGTTAGCAGCGGACACAACGCCGGTACGCACATAGCATCTAATCCGGCTCGCGACCCCGCCGTCGCTGAGTATTGGCGTGCGCCAAGACACGCTGCGCACGAGGTCGGCCATTACTATTGGCGGGATTCTCAAAAATGGATCAGCGAAGGAGGCGCGGATATGCTCGTCATACTCTCCGAGAATGAGCGCGTCGGGCGACCACTGGTACACAACCGAGATCAGTGCACGATTTTCAACACTATTGGCGAACTGGAAGCGGCCGCCGTTGAACAGGACGACTACGGGTTTTCCTGTACCTATAAGCTGGGCCAGAGGCTGTTCCTCGACCTCTATCGCGGGCTGGGCGAGGATGCCTTCCAACAAGGGTTTAGAAGACTCTACCTGAAACGCCTGCGCGATGACCCCTCCGACGATTGCGAAGGCAATAGGCTGGACCTTTGCCACGTGGAGGCGGCGTTCAAGACCGGCGTATCAGATGAAGTGGCGGCACAGGTTGACGAGGTCATCGGCCACTGGTATTACGGCAGAACGGGGACCCACGAAGGGGACCGGGTAAAACTAGTTGCGTTGTATCACGAGATGGGCGGGCCCAACTGGACCAACAGCACAAACTGGCTGAGTGACGCCCATATCGGGGAGTGGTATGGCGTAGCCACCGATGGCGACGGACGCGTCATTGAACTGAATCTCTCTGAAAACGGGTTATCGGGCCAGATTCCGTCAGAACTTTTCAGCCTCACCAACCTGCGAGAACTGCTGCTCAGTGATAATCGGTTGAGTGGGCAGATACCGCCGGAGTTGGGCGGCCTTACCAACTTGACCCGGTTGGAATTCGACGACAACCGGCTGACGGGAGCCATACCCTTCTCCCTGGGGAACCTCACCAATTTGACCCGGTTGGAATTCGACGACAACCGGCTGACGGGAGCCATACCCTCCTCCTTGGGCAACCTCACCAACTTGACTCGGTTGGTACTTGATGACAACCGGCTGACGGGAGCGATGCCTGACTGGTTGAGCAATCTGGCTGCGCTGAGATACGTGAGGCTGGCCGGCGACAATCGTTTTTCAGGTTGTGTACCTGTAGGGCCGAATGATGTGGCGGACAATGACCTTGATGATTTGGGTTTGCCGTACTGCTGAATGATTGGTCGCGGGCGGGAGTCTTACCGTTGACAATATGCTGCCCACCACGCTTGACAAAATCAAGAACTTTCGAATTACGCTTCAGGTTGGCGCTGTAACCTGACGCCTGCCTTGCCCCGGCGTCGGTCCGCCGGGAACCGACGGAGCAGGCCGACAGGTGACGTACCTGGCAACGACGCGGCCTCACGGCTGCGCCTCGCGCGCTCCCCGCCATTCCCCCGACTCCGATGGGAGTCCCTTTGCACGTCCACTTCACTTCCTGAACACGCTGGGCTGAGACCTGACGCGGCATGGGGCATAGTCCCCTGAGGGCATTTGCCTATGCAATTCCTATAGACAAATGTCTAGGGATGCTCTGAATAAGTCCCGGTGGTTTGCGGCTAAGGGGCGACCCCCGACGGGGACTCAGGTGGCCGAGTGGTTCAAATCCGCCATACCCGTCGGGGGCTTTCTCTATCGTACATCATGCTTTGTTGAGCCTGTCAAATCCTTTTGTACCCGGATTCTCAGCTATGAGGTTTAGACGAGAACAGACAGCTTGACAGGTCTGCGTGAGCGGGTTAGGTTGAAGGGGTAGTTACAACAAAGATCGAGGAATTAGGTTATGCAGTTGGACGAAGTAGTTGAGCGGACGTTCTTTATTCGGACGGAACAGGGATGTGGGACAGCGGCGGCCGTTCAGATCAATCAGGCAGATTACCTCCTTACTGCAAAGCATCTGGTAGCGACGCCTTCTGGACAAATTGAGCCAAATGACCATGTATTCTTGTACAATGACCAGGGGGAGAAGTGCAGTACGCAGATAGCACTAGCGCACATACCTTCTGGAGAACCAAATGAAGGCGGCGTAGATGTAGCATTACTGAAACCCGCCAGCCCCCTTGCAATTGATGGTGTTCCATTGGTAAGACCTGCTGTACCACTTGGAGTAGGTGAGGACTTAGTTGCAGTTAGTGCGGAGAATCGGGAATCCTTTGGTACAGCATTTGGTCTGGTTATACGAACTGGTAAGTTAGCGCGGTTGGTGAAGCGCGAACATAGGATAGGCGCATCGGGTGAGTTTCTGGTAGAGATGCTGGCATATCCGGGATTTAGTGGCAGCCCGTTGCTGCGACGAAGCGACGATGGGGAATGTGAAATAATTGGGGTAGCATCAAGATGGAGTTATCGCAATATCAGTGCGCTCGGATATTCTGTCCACACAGGAGTGATAGGTTGCTTTACTGTGGAACATGCTTTCAATCTCACAGCATCCTCTGTTACCAATAGGCGAAACCGATAAGGTCTTCCTTACCTTTCGATAGACGGCTTATGTTTGTTTTTCGGCTTGGAAGTGTAACGGTACCCACAGACGGGTGCTAGGGGCCGAACCGGGTCAGCTTGTCGGCGTTGGCGAGGGCCAGCATCATGACCGCCGACGCGGGCACACCGCCTATGGACCCCGTGCGGCACGCCCGCTCAGTGAACGACTCCACGCCATCGCCCAGGGTGTGCGGCGCATGGACCAGCAGGGGCACGGGGTGCCAGCTATGCCGTCCCAGGACGGCGGGCGTGGAGTGGTCGCCAGCCACGACGAGGGTGTCGATGTCGAGATCGAGGAGCCGCGGTATCCTACCGTCTAGCTCCTCGAGTGCCGCAACCTTGGCGTCGAAGTTGCCGTCCTCACCGGCGGCGTCGGCGGGCTTGTAGTGCAGGAAGAAGAAGTCGTGGTCCCCGAAGCAACTCTCCAGCGTCGACAGCTCGTCGTCGAAGGTCTCGCCTGTGGGAATCACCTTCATGCCCAGAATCTGGGCGAGGCCGCGGTACATGGGGTATGCGGCGATGGCGGCGGGGTCGAGCTTGTAGACGTCCCCCATCTGGGGCCAGCTTGGCGCCTGCGAGAATCCCCTCAGCAGCACCATGTTCGCCCGGTCGCGACCGGAAAGCCGCCGCCGTGCTTCTGCGACAAAGGCATTGGCAGCCTCGGCGGTCGCCTCGGAGCCTGCCAGCGCTTGGGCGGGCGACGGACTGAGACTCGGTGGCCTGGGCTCGGTGTCGCGCACGTCCGCCCCGAGTCCCTCGCCCCGCATGAGAAGGACGAAGCGGTAGTCCTTTCCCGCCTGGACGGCGAGCTCTACGCCTGGCACCTCGATTTCGTCCAGCATGGCGGCCAGCGGCGCGCTCTGGGAGGTCGGGATGCGGCCCGCCCGACGGTCTACCACTGCGCCCGACTCGTCGACCGTGCAGAAATTCCCGCGGACGGCCACGTCTCCACCTGCCAACTCGACGCCGATGCCCAGGGCCTCGAGCACACCTCTGCCGACGGTGTACTTCAGCGGATCATATCCGAACAGGGCGGTGTGCCCGGGCCCGCTGCCGGGAGTGACCCCCGGGGCTACCGGCGTCGTCACTCCGGCGGCGCTGCGCCGCGCCAGCCGGTCCAGGTTCGGCAGACTCGCAGTCTCAAGCTCCGACATGCCGGTGTCGGGGTGCGGTATCCCGCCAAGCCCGTCGACCACGAGGAGGACGATCTTGCTGGAAGTGGGCTGGAAGACGTCGTCCGGGAAGTCGATCATCGCATCAGCGCCTCCACGCCCGGAAGGGTCCTGCCCTCAAGGAACTCCAGGGACGCTCCTCCCCCCGTCGACACGTGGGTCATGGAGTCTACCAGGCCCATGGCCTGCACGGCCTCCGCCGTCGACCCGCCTCCCAGGACGGTCACGGCGTCGTCCAGGACGGCCAGGGCATGGGCGACTCGCTCGGTGCCGTGGGAGAAAGGCGGCCACTCGCTCACGCCCATCGTCCCGTTCCAGACGACCGTACCCGCACCCTCGACCGCCGCCGAATATGCCGCCGCAGTCTCGGGGCCTATGTCCATGATCATCCAGCCGGGTGGGATCGCGCTCGCGGCAGTGACGCGCGTGGCGGCGGACTCCGAGAATGTGTCGGCGACAACCACGTCGGTCGGGAGCAGCAGCTCGACCCCGCGCCGGTCGGCTGAGACGCATATCTCACGCGCGGCCCCGAGGCTGTGGTCCTCGACGAGAGACGCGCCCACGTCGAGTCCGCCTGCCTTGAGGAAGGCGGCGCCCATGCCTCCGCCGATCAACAGCTTGTCCACCTTGGTTGTGAGGTGTTCCAGCACTCCTATCTTGTCCGACACCTTGGCCCCGCCGAGTATGGCTGTCAGCGGCCGCTTCGGCGCGTTCAGCGCGGCGCCGAGCACATCTACCTCCCGCTGCATCAGGAAACCCGCCGCCGCCCGGAGCAGCCTCGCGACGCCCGTCGTGGAGGCGTGGGCCCTGTGGGCCGCCCCGAACGCGTCGTTCAAGTACACGTCGGCGAGCGCGGCCAGCCCCCGTGCGAACTCCGGGTCGTCGGACTCCTCGCCGGGGTGGAATCGCAGGTTCTCGAGCATGAGCACACCGCCGGGGTGCAGGTCCTGCACACGCAACTCCGCCTCCGGCCCCACGCAGGCGGGGGATATCGCCACCGGGCGGCCCAGCAGTTCCGCAAGACGGCGGGCTACCGGACCCACACTCAACTCATCAACCACCCTGCCCTTCGGACGGCCGATGTGGCAGCACAGGACGACCCTGCACCCGCGGGCAACCAGGTACTCGATCGAGGGCAGAGAGGCGCGTATGCGGGAATCGTCCGATATACCGGACCTGTCCGAAGTGAAGGGCACATTGAAGTCGACGCGGACCAGCACGGTCTTGCCGTCGAGGTGAAGGTCGTCGAGAGTGGAGAGTCTTGCCACTGTCAGTCGAGCAGGCGGTCGATGAAGTCCGCCGCGGGATTGAGGCGGCCTTCGGACGCGCCCTGCTCTACAGCCTCCAGCGCGTCGGCCCTGCAGCTTGCCGCCAGGTCTTCGCAGAACTGCCTCGAACCCATCTCGTCCAGCACCTCCCGCAGCGCGGTGACATCATCAGGCCCCAGCACCCGCTTGAAGTAGATGTCGCCGAGCCTCCGCTTCTCCGAGATGGTCGCCTTGCCGAGGGCGTGGACGACCGGCAGCAGCTTCTTCTTGTTCAGGACCTCAGGGCTGAGATCGCCTCCCCAGATGTCCCGGACGTCGTTTTGGACCTGCAGGGCGAGCCCGAGCTGCCTCCCGCAGCGCGACATCGCCTCTACGCCCTGCTGGCCAGCCCCCGCAACCAGGGCGCCCAGCCCCATTGCGCAGGCGTAGAGTGCGCCGGTCTTGCTGGCGGCCATCTCCAGGTAGCCGTCCACGTCGAGGTCGATGCGCTCCTGTGCCTCGATGTCTCGGAACCTCCCCTCGCACAGGTCGATGGCGGCCTCGTCGAGCATCTGGACGGCGCTGAACGTGACCTCCGTCGATGCTCCATTCTCATGGAGCCCGAACAGGACAAGCCGGGCAAGGGAGTGAAAGCTGTCGCCGACGTTGATCGCCTGGGCGGGACCCCAGACCCACCATACGGCGTCCCGGTCATCCCTCCGAGGGTGGCCGCCCTGCACGTCGTCGTGGACCTGCAGGAAGCCATCCACAAGCTCGACCGCCGCGGCGGCAGGCAGGGCGGAATCCACCTCTCCTCCGGCGGCCAGGCACGCCACCAGGCAGGCAACGCCGTGGCTGCGGTCGCGGCTCGCCGGGCCTGTCTCCATGCCATGAGCGCCGTCCCAGCCAAGGTGGTAGGACATCATCCGGTACAGGCCCAGGCTCCTGCCGGCGAAGGAGTCCTTCAGGGTAGCCTCTACGCGGGTCGTGAGCTCTTCTATAGTAGTGGGCGCGGCGTATGTGGACATCGGTGCGAGTGTATCATAAGGACGATGGCGCATTGGGTGACGGCGATGGCACTCCCGGGCTTCGGACAAGGTCGACTTGGTCGGAGAGCCGCCGTCCTTGTCGTAGCGGTTCTCGCGCTGTTCCCAGCCTACGCCTGCGGGACCGGCGAAAGCTCCGAAGACATGGTTACCGGTCACGTGATCGACGTGAGCGCGAGGTCGCTCCTGGAGATCGACGTGCTCACTATCGAGGACGATGACGGGGCGGAGTGGAGCTTCTCAGGACGGGGCTACGGCGGCGTCACACCGTCCCACCTGCGCCAGCACATGCTACAGGCCATCCGGATCGTGGTGACCTACCGGGACGAGGGGGACGTGCTGCTCATCCAGGGGATCCGCGACTACACGCCCGGCGCCACTCCGGCGCCCCACGAGTGACTGCGGCTACCTGTGGCGGACTATCGAGTCCGTTTCGCCGGTCTTGCGTGACTTGTTCCAGAGGAAGAGCACGCCGCCGATGAGGGCCAGGAACACCATGATCCATACGAAGGTGCCCGCCTCTCCCGCAGGCAACGGAGGCTCGGAAACGAGGACCGGCGCCTCCAGCGAAATGGGCTCCAGCCCCTCCTTGTCGACGTCGATTACGAAGGTCCAGACCCCCGATTCGGGCAGGGTTATGTTGGCGTGGTAGGCCTCGATATCGTCGGGGGTGTTGAGTACGCGTACCTCGATGGACTCCTCCTCCTCGTGGTCGGCTCTGAGCTTGACGATGGCGCCGTCCACCGGTTCGCCCGTCGCGGCCTCCTTGAGCTTGACGATGAAGTGGATCTGGCCGACCGCGGGAATGAAGGGCTGGATGGTGAGACCGATCTCGAAGGGCCCCTCGACGCGCCTGAGCCTCTCGCGGGTCTCGAAGCTATCGTCCTGCGCGAGGGCAGAAGCCGGCACGACCAGCGATGCGATCAGCGCGAACGCGACGCCTACCACCAGCACAATGCGGTGCTTGGTTAAACCTAGGCCCATTACCCCAGCACTTCCTTGAGGGCGGCCTCGAGCTCGTCTTCTGTCACGAACCCCTCGAACTTCGATCTGATGACGCCCTCGCCGTCAAGTATAAACGTATACGGCTCCGATATCAGGCCCCACTCCTCGAGCACGGGCGAGATGCGGCCCTTCGAGAAGTCTCCCCGCATCTCCACGGGATTGTCGTACACCTCGACGTGAATGAAGCTGGCCTCTCCAGCATACCGGTCATTGAGCGCAGAAACCACCTCGACCTGCGGGCCGCAGGTGGCGGTGCTGCAGAAGGCGGGCGTCGCGAAGGTAACGACGGCTGGCCTGCCCTCAGCTATGGCGTCTGCGACGGTCATCCGGTACAGGTCGGGGTCGGGCTCCGGCGACGTCGTGATCTCCTTCAGGTCCGTCCCGTCGCCGCCGGTCTTGTTCAGGCTGCGGGGTGCGAGTGAGCCGATGGCAGGAGAGGAGCTTGTGAGCTTGACGTCGAAGCCGAGCTGGCCGACTGCGATTGCACCGTCCTCGGTTTCGACCTCCACGACCAGGCCCCACCGCCCCGCCTTGTCCAGGTCCACGCCGTCGACCACGTAGACTCCCGCCCGGCCCGTGGGCCAGGTTACGAAAGACGCCTCCGCCTGTGCCCGCACCTCGTACGGTGTCGACTCGATGAACATGAACGTCGCCAGCGCGGTAGGTTTGCGGATGGGCCTGGAGTCCGCGCCCCGGACCCCGAACGCGAAGCGGTTGAGTCCGACTCCGAGGTCCACGGTCGCCAGGCCGAGACGCACTTCCTGCGGACCGCCGGCAGGGCCAGTCGTGGCAGCGGCGGCGGGAGCAACCGCAGTGGGAGACGGTGTGGGTCCTGTTTCCGAAGAGCAGCCCGCAATGGAGGAGCCGAGGAGGACGAGGGCGGCGATGACAGCCGCACTATAGGGACCTGCGTTCATCGCCGCTCTCGCTCCAGGTAAAGGGTTGGGGCGTGGGACAATCGCTCCATGGCTCCAATCACTTTCGTAGTGCCGCCTGCGCTGCCGAAGCTTATACCAATTCATTTTGAGCGCGCCGTAAAGCCGTCATTCCCGCGAAGAGCCTGCCCCGTACTCGATACGGGGCGGGAACCCACTCCCTGGCCGCACATATACGGCGGCATCACGGTGACTTGGTATTACACGGCAGCGCAGGCGATTGCCACAGCCGTTATTCGTGCCTGCTCCGCCGGATGCGCTGCCGCGCGACCAGCATGGAGCCCAAGAGGACCAGAAGAGCCCCGGCAAGCCCGGCCGCCATGGCCCAGCCAACGAAGGGCGTATACCCGCCCGTCACCGGCAGCGAGGGGGGAAGTCCTGGATCGACGGCGCCGGCCACTGGAGTGGACGTCGCGATGACCTCTACAGGGACCGGAGGAGGTGTCAGCGCCTGCAGCCTGTCCGGCTCGTGGATGCTCACCCTCGCCGTGGTCTCTGAGGTCCAGCCGTGCTGCAGAGTGTCCAGATCGGCCCCGCCCGATATACCCGCATGGATCGACCTGGAACCCTCGCCCAGGCCCGGCGAAAATGCGGCGGGGCCACCGCCGAGACACGGCACGGTGGCCGCCGTCTCGTCGTTGTTCTCGGAGCCTGAGTCGATGACGGCTGCGACCGCGACCGCCTCGGTTACGGCATTCACCGTGCCTTTCAAGGGCAAGGTGGCCAGGATGTAGCCGTCGTTCGTGCAGGCAAACATACCTACGACTGACACATGCGCGCCCAGGACGCCGGTGGCGTCGGCGACCAGGGACGTGCCCGCCGGTATGGGTCCGATACTCGCCAGATTCTGGACTGCCACGACACCGGGCTTGGTGCGCAGCGTCGCCGCAAGGGCCTCTCGCGCTCCGCCTTCGGCCAGATCGGCGATGCCCTGCAGCTCATCCGGGCTGTCGTATACGAGGACTTCGACGTTCGGATCGTGTACGACTGCCAGAGGCGGCGTGATGGGCTGCCCCAGCGTCAGGTTGTCAATTGTGAGGCCGAACTCTACCATCGCGGGGACATCATCGGTGTCCGACAGGAACAGCTGCATGGCAACGTTGTCCCAGCCATGCTGCGCTTTGGTGAGGTCGGCGTCGCCGACAATTCCGGGGTGGTGCCGTATCTGGCCCTCGCCATCCGCTGAATCGGCGCCCGATACGCCCGCTTCTTCGCCTCCCAGGCATGGGACCGTGTTCCTGGTCTCGGTGTTGTCCTCGGTCCCGGCATCGTATACACGCCCGGAGGACATGGCCTGGCCGGACTCCGACACTATGAGGGTGCCGATGGTGATGGCGTCGTTGGTGCACGCGAGCATCGCGATCACGCTGACGTGGTCTCCAGGCGACGCCGTGATGGCGGCGGTGACCTCTTCGCCTGGGGATATAGGAGGTGGATCCAGGCTGAAGACGCCCTTCACACCATCGATCTCCCCGAGAGAGGCTGCGAGCGCCGACTGCGCTCCGGCTTCGGCAAGCTCCTCCAGGCCGTCGAGGGAATCCGCGTTCTGTGGGAGCAGCGAGACACCGGCGTCGTGTACGACAGCGATCGGCGGGGTAATCGGCTGGCCCGCAGTGATGTTGCGGACCGTCAGGTTCAGGCTGGCCGCGCTCTGGGCTTCTGCTGGCACGGAAAGGGGCTGCAGTACCGCGACGGCCACGGCAGCTACTATCAGTGCGGCTATGATCCTTGACATCGCAAATGCCTCCTCGTCTCATGCTCAAACTAGGATTCGATTTGGCCAAATCGCGGTAGCTGCACATGTTCTGCTACCTGATTCCACACTAACATATTGGGAGCTCCCGGCGTCGTACTGAGGAGCCGCCGCGCCAACTGCTATACTGGGGCGATTCCCAACGCCTACGGAGCTCCGATGGACCTCGAATTCATTAAGTACGAGAAGCGCGGCCGGATAGCGCACGTCACGATCGACCGCCCCAGAAGCCTGAACGCCCTTCATCCCCCGGCGAGCCTCGAGATGCGCAGGGTCTTTCTGGACTTCCGCGACGACCCCGACCTGTGGGTCGCCGTGCTCACGGGGTCCGGCGAGCGGGCCTTCTGCGCGGGCAACGACCTCAAGTACCACGCCGAGCACGGCGCAGGGGGCGAGGCGTACCCGGGCGCTTCCGAGGTCGCCTTCGGCGGCATAACGAGCGACTTCGAGTGCTGGAAGCCGATCATCGCCGCGGTGAACGGCTACGCGGTGGGCGGCGGGCTGGAGATCGCCCTGGCGTGCGACCTGATCGTCGCCGACGAGTCGGCCCAGCTCGGAGCGCCGGAGGTGAACGTCGGCCTAGTGGCGGCGGCGGGCGGCGTGCACAGGATCCCGAGACAGCTTCCCCTCAAGATTGCCATGGCCATGCTGCTCACCGGCAAGCCCATAAGCGCCGCCGATGCTCACAGGTGGGGGCTCGTCAACGAGATTGCGCCCACAGGGAAGGCCCTGGAGGCGGCGGCCCGCCTGGCCGCAGAGATCGTCGAAGGAGCTCCCCTGTCGGTGCGGGCCAGCAAGCAAATGGCGCTAATGGGACTGGAGACGTCCCTGGAAGAGGCCATGTCGGGCGACTACAGCGAGTACGAGCAGGCCGTCGCCTCAGAGGACTTCGTCGAGGGCCCCAAGGCCTTCGCCGAAAAGCGCAAGCCGGGCTGGAAGGGCAGGTAGCCTAGCTGAGTATGGTCGAGGCGCTATTCGGGAGAGGTAGCAGATGGAAAGGCGATTATATGTCTGTTGGCCCAGCTCTCACCCACTTGGCGGAGGCGAGTTCTTGGAACTATGGACTCTAATCCCACCTCGCTGCAGTGAATCCCGCAGCACTATGTCTACGCCCCGCCTGTCAAGCTCCTGCCCGTCATCAGTCAACACCGCAAGCTCTAGCCTCACCCCGCTGCCCACTGTCCCCACGTCAACGATGAACGGGTTCTCCATTTCCTCTAGCATGGTCTGTCGCCCGTGCCTAAAGCTGACTTCGCTGGGATGAACAGCTAGCAGCCTAACTCCCCTGTCCTCTGTCTCCTCCCACGACTCAACCTCCACCCACGAACCTTCTTTCCTAACGTACATCCTCTTAACGGGGCCCCTAGGCAATTGATTGTTCTGATCTTGTCCCATCCTAACCTCCTCACTGTGTCTGTAAACCTTATCCCTAGTCTAAGCGCGCTTGCAGGGCTATGTTCGGCGATGTAGTCGTGGACTTGCTGGAGGTCGGCGCGAGCGGTTGGCAGGATGTAGCAGCGACTCATCTCTTCTCGCGGGCAATTTCAGCATTCCTCCGCCGAAGCCCATCGAAGACTTCGCCCGCGGGGACGGCCAGTCCCGCCTTCGACTCTTCCAGACCCAACCGCACCTTCTCACGCATGTCCGCAAGCTCGCCCTCCAGGTCGTCGTCGCGTTCGTCGAGCAGTGTGAGAGCGTTGGCGAGCACATCATCCACGGACGAGTAGATGCCCGACTCGACCTTGCGCCTGATGCGTTCCTCGTTATGTTCGTTAATTGCAATATCCATGCCCGCACAATAACATAGCGACATACTGTAGCCAACCACTTGCAGGCGCCGAAATCCACCGGCAGACTGACTCTCCCCCACCCCCAAGCGATCACGACCCGGTGCGCCTGAAGTCGTAGCGGACCACCCATTAGGAAGGACCACAATGACTGAATCGAACGCCGTCATGCTCCCGAAGAACATCAGGCCGACCAGGTACACGCTGACGCTCCAGCCCAATCTGGACGAGTTCACCTTCACGGGCAGCGTCGCCATCGACATCGAGATACTCCAGCCCACCGATTCCATCGTGCTGAACGCGGCGGAGCTGGCGATCACGTCGTGCAGGATCGAGTCGTCGGCCGGGGAGGCATTGCCGAACAGCACGACCTTGGACGAGAAGACCGAAACTGCTTCGTTCTCATTCGACTCCGCCCTTCCGGCGGGCCCCACCCGGCTGGAGATAGGGTTCACCGGCGAGCTGAACGACCGGCTTCGTGGCTTCTACCGCAGCCGGTACACCGACATGAATGGCGAGGAGCGGCACCTGGCGACGACCCAGTTCGAGGCCACCGACGCCCGACGCGCCTTCCCCTGCTGGGACGAGCCTTCCATGAAGGCGTCGTTCGTGGTGACGCTCGTGGTCCCCGCGGAGCTGGAGGCTGTCTCGAACACGATGCCCGCCGAGGAGTCCGAGATGGACGGCGGCCTGAGGCGCGTCCGCTTTGAGGAGACGCCGGTGATGTCGACCTACCTGCTCGCCTTCATCGTGGGCGACATCAAGTGCGTGGAGCGCAGGGCCGACGACGGTACCCTGGTGCGGGTGTGGGCGACGTCAGGGAAGGAGACCCTGGGCGAGTTCGCAGCCGAGACGTCCGTCAAGCTCCTCTCATTCTTCAACGACTACTTCGGCGTCCCCTACCCGCTGCCTAAGCTAGACCACATCGCCATCCCCGACTTCGCCGCGGGCGCCATGGAGAACTGGGGCGCGGTCACCTACCGCGAGGTGGTGCTCCTGGTCGACCCCGAGCGGACCTCCGTTCAGGTCCGGCAGCGGATCGCGGCCATCATCTCTCACGAGATGGCGCACATGTGGTTCGGCGACCTGGTGACTATGGCCTGGTGGAACGACCTGTGGCTCAACGAGAGCTTCGCGTCGTGGATCGGCGACAAGGCCGTCGACTGGCTCTTCCCCGAATGGGAGATGTGGACGCAGTTCGTCTCCGGCGACACCAACAGCGCCCTGAGCCTGGACGGCCTCCGCAGCTCCCACCCCATCGAGCAGGAGGTGAAGGACCCCGCGGAGATCGGACAGCTCTTCGACGCTATCAGCTACAGCAAGGGAGGCTCGATCCTCCGCATGCTCGAGCACTTCCTGGGCGAGGATACCTTCCGCGAGGGGCTGCGGAGCTACATCTCGCGGCACCAGTACGGAAACGCCGTGACCCGCGACCTCTGGAACGCGCTGGGCGAGGCGTCGGGCAGGCCGGTTGCCGAGATAATGGATACCTGGGTCCAGCAGACCGGCTACCCCGTGCTGGACATCGAGACCGATTTCGGTGAGGACGGCATCGAGATTCACGCCTTTCAGACGCGCTTCGTCTACGAGCACCTGGTCGACCCCGACGCCGCTGAGGATACGACGTGGCACGTGCCCGTCACAGTAGCCGCCCAGGGCGGAGCCGTCGCTTCCACCCTGATGGAGGGACCCCAGGCCGACATCCGGCTTCCCGGCGTCGCCGCCGGAGGATGGATCAAGGTCAACCCCGACCAGGTCGGCTTCTACAGGGTCAACTACGGCGGCGACGGCTGGGACCGGCTCAGGCCCGCCGTCGAGGGCATGGAGGTCTCGGCCATCGACCGGCTGGGGTTGCAGAACGACGCCTTCGCCCTCACCCGCGCCGCCTATCTGCCCGTCACACAGTTCCTGTCGCTCGCGCAGTCGTACGTGAACGAGACCAACGCAATCGTCTGGGAGGACGTCTCGGCCAACTTCGGCAAGATCGACCTGCTGGTGTCTGACGAGCCCTACTACGACAGGTTCGCCGATGTGATGCGGGCCACATACCGCCCTGCAGGGGAGCGGATCGGCTGGGAGGCCCTGCCGGGCGAGAGGGAGCTGGACGCCCTGATGCGCTCCACCATCCTGGGCCAGCTAGGCAAGTACGACGACGAGCCCACGCTGGATACGGCAAGATCGCTCTTCGAAGGCTACAACGAGGACCCTGCCAGTGTCCACCCCGACATCCGCGGCGTCGTCTTCAATCTGGCCGCCAGGCAGGGCGACGAGTCGACATACCGCGATATCTGGGACCTCTACGACCGCTCGCCATTGGAGGAGGAGAAGATGCGCCTCCTCATGGCCCTGGGCGGCTTCAGAGAGACGGAGCTACTGTCGGAGACCCTCGACCGGTCGCTGTCCGACCGGGTGCGCTACCACGACACCATCCAGGTCGTCGCGGGTGTCGCGTCCAACCGGATGGGCAAGGACATGGCGTGGGACTTCGTGAAAGAGAACTGGGACGAGTTCAGCAGGCGCTACAGCGACGGCCTGTTCGCGCTCTCACGGCTGGTCGGCATCACCGCCCGCTTCACGACGCAGGAGAAGCTCGACGACGTGGAGAGCTTCTTCGACGAGCACCCCACGCCAGCCGCCGACCGCGCTATCAGCCAGTCCCTCGAGACGGTGCGCCTCAACATTGCCTGGCTCACCCACAACCGCGCCGACCTGGCGGCCTACTTCGGGGAGTGAGGCTGAACTAGCGTAAACCCGGTTAAACAGGAATCGAATAAGGGAGTAACCTGACCCTACGTAATACTCAATCTGGCTGGAGGTCTTTATTAGTCAACTGATACCATTCAACGCCATTCTCAGCAGCAAGCTTGAGGGCATCCACCATTCCTTGCTTGCCCGCCACTACCGGCACAGACCTTATGCCGGTATGGTCTTCTAAGTACTGAGCGTTTCTGATTACCCGCTCTACGTCCCCCTCTTGAACTGTATAAGACGCCTCAACTACAAGATAGTGTGGATTCCCCGAACTGTCTTGAACTAGTAAGACTGCATCGATTCTCTTGAAACTCTCCACATTTCCGTCGCACCGGCCCTGACCCTTCGCCAGATTGCCAAAGCCGATCAAGACCTCGCGTTGGACCGGTGAGATTAGCTGATAGCCCAGCCGATCAGCAAGAAGACTCGAGTCACGTAACGTTTCCGTCCTAGCGTGGGCACCCTTCATCACACTCAAATCATCTCGAATTCCGCCTAGCTTAGTATCTATGCTCTCACGAATCTCTTTGAAGCCCTCTTTCATGTCCCCGTGCAAGTCAGTCCAAGCCTCATTGATATCCTCATGGATATCCTCTACATCCTTCTCCAGTTTCTCGACTCGGTCTGACAGTTTCATAGAAGTGCCTCCCCTCTTAGGGCACGCCCAGTATAGCATTCCCGTGTAGGCTCACCGGCCCTCGTATAGCTCGTCGTTTAGGCGGCTCTCCTGCAGTTCCAGGTAGGCCTGCTTGGTGAGGGGCGGCCTGCTCTTCGCCAGCACATCGCGGCCCTTTGCCGCGCCGTTCGCCAGGAGATCGATGGCGGCCATCGCCATCGCCTTGGCCGGGCGCATCACGGCTTGCTCGTAGTCCCTTACGACGTAGTCGGTCCCGTGTCCCATGCCCACCGCGCCGCCGGTGTACGGGTGAATGGCGGGCATGATGTGGCTCAGGTCTCCCATGTCGGTAGAGCCGCCGCGCACGATGTCTCGCCGGTGTTCGACGAACCCGGACCTGCCCACCAGCTCGACCGCGTTCTCGCGGAATACGTCCATCAGCGCCTGGTCGTGGCGAATCGGCAGGTAGCCGGGGATCGACACGATTCGTACCCCGGCGCCCAGCGCCAGGGCGCCGGCCCGCAGGCAGCGGTCCACCTTGAGGGAGGCGTCGGCGATCGCGTCGAGGGACCCGCCGCGCACGCGGCCCTCAGTACCGCACGTCGGCGGGCGTGGAGTTGGCCGAGTCGCCGCCCGACGTGATGATCCCGTGCAGGCGCACGGAGTCGCTGTCCCTGAGCGTCTCGCGCTGGGTGTTGACCGCGTTCAGCGCCACGATTGCAGCCTGCAGCGCGCTCACCCCCCTGTGAGGCGATCCTCCTGCGTGGGACGCCTTCCCGATGAACCGGACGTACTTCACCAAGTGGCCGTTGTTCCTGCCGCCGCCTGAGAAGCGCGCGTCAACGGGGCTGGACGACGTGTGGACCATCATCGCCATATCCACGTCGTCGAAGGCGCCCAGGCGGATGAACTCCTGCTTGCCGGAGAGCAGGCCCAGCTTTCCCTCCTGCCAGAGCCCCCACCGGTGCTCCACGTCTATGAACTCTTCCGCTGGCACGGCCATCAGCACCACGCGGCCCGAGAGCGCCCGCTGCACCTCGGGGGACGACAGCGCCGCGGCAGCGCCCAGCATCATCCCAAGCTGGGCGTTGTGGCCGCACGCGTGGGCAGCGCCCGTGACGGGGTCGGCATGAGGATGGTTCGGCGCCGTGATCGAGTCCATCTCGCCGATGATGGCAACCGTTGGGCCGGGCGACGCCCCATCGAGGTAACCCTTCAGTCCCGTCAGGGCGATGCCGTTCTGAGTCGGGATTCCCAGCTCGGACAGCCTCTCGCCAACCAGCCTCGCCGTCCTGTATTCGCGGAACCCGGTCTCGGGCGTGCCAAGCACGTCGTCGACCACCGAGGCCAGCCAGTCCCTGCGACGGTCCACCGCGTTCTGGGCGATGGCTTTCAGCCCGTGCAAGTCAGTCACGACGGTTCAAGCGCGACCTGTACCCTACCCGACCCTGCATCCGCGGCTACTCCTGATAGGTCTCTTCGCTCGTGACGCTGCGGACCGTCGAGAGGTACTCGGCCTTCGACATCGGCGCCCTGTACGTGTGCTTGACGTGAAGGGCCTTCGCCGCGCCGTCCGCCAGAAGATCGATGACGGTCATCGCCATCGCCTTGCCCGCCGTCAGCACGGCGGCCTCGTAGTCCTCGATCACGTAGTCCACGCCGTGGCTGTTCCCGGACGCGGCCACGACGTAGGGGTGTATGACCGGCATGATCTGCGACACGTCGCCCATGTCAGTGGACCCCGTCCGGTGTCCGAGGGGCGCGACCTTGTCCTGTCCCACGAGGGCCGCCGCGTTCGTGCTGTGCAGGTCGAGCATCGTCGGCTCGCTGCGAATGGGCATGTACCCCGGGAGCGTCGTAATCGTGACGCTGCCCCCCACGGCGAGCGCTCCGGCCCTCAGCGCCCGGTCGACCTTGCGGGCCGCCAGCGTGAAGGCCTCGACGCTGCGCCCCCTGACGAACGTCTCCATGCGCACGTCCGCCGGTACGGAGCTGACCGCGGAGCCACCTCTCGTAATGATCGGATGGATCCGGATCGTATCCTCGTCCCTATGGGTCTCGCGCTGGGCGTGGATGGCGGACATGGCTATCATGGCGGCGTTGAGGGCGTTCACGCCCGCGTGTGGGGCAGCGCCAGCGTGTGCGGCCGTCCCCTCGAACACGACCCGCTTGGCGAGCATCCCGTTGTTCGTGCCGCCCACGGCGAACTTGGCGCTCCTCGGGCCCGCGATGGTGTGCGTCATCATGGCCATGTCCACGTCGTCCAGCTTGCCCAGCCTGATGAACTCCGGCTTGCCGCCCAGGAACTCGATCTCGCCCGCCCTGCGCAGCTCGTCCCGGTACTCTATCTCGATGTACTCCTCCGAGGGCACGGCGAGCAGCGCAACACGCCCGGAAAGGGCCTGCATCACCCCACTCGCCTGCAGCCCGATGCCTGCCGCGATCATCGAGCCGATCTGGCAGTGGTGACCGCAAGCGTGCGCGGCTCCCGTGGATGCGTCGGCGTTCGGGTGTCCGGGCACGATCAGGGAGTCGAGCTCGCCCATGACCGCCACTGTCGGCCCCGCCCGACCCGTGTCCAGCATCCCCCTTACGCCCGTCAGTGCGATGCCCCTCTCGACAGGGACGCCCAGCGACGCCATCTTGTCGGCTGTGACCCGTGACGTGCGCTCCTCACGAAACCCGGGCTCAGGGTTGCCGAGGATGTCCTGCGCTATACTTACGGCCTCGTCACCCCTGCGGTCTATCTCCGCACAAGCCAGAGCCTTGAGCTCGTCGATGGTCAATTCACCGCTCCTGTGATGCGAGGCACGATTCTAACACGGGCCGGCGCGCCGGGACTCTCCGCATTGACAGTGCCCGGGACACTAACCTACGATTCCGTCACCTGAAGTAGCCATGAGTCCGAAGAGGCCGTGAGACAGCTATCAGTTCGAATACTATCAAGAGGTTATTGAGGAGAATGTAGAGATGGGAACCGATGACCTTGAGTTCAAGGCGTTTAGCGACGAACTAGATAGGCTCGCAAAGAATGCCGAAGAGATGCCGCCCGATGTCGCGGGTATTGAGGCGCAAATCGAAAGTGGCTTGGTAGAACCCTTCTTTGAGGCGTTGGGCTACGACGTGAGTAACTGGCGACATGTAAGGAAAAGGTACGGAACGGAGAAATGGGGCGATGAAAAGGTGGACTACGCCCTACTAGGTAGCAATGGTGAGCCTATGACCCTAGTGGAGTGCAAGAGTCTTGCCAAGAGAACGTTGGACAGGGGTGGCTGGAAACAGCTGCGCCGGTATTTCAACGATACCGGGGCCAAGGTAGGCATCCTGACGAACGGGCAAACGTATGAGATCTACTTGGACGCTGATAAAGACAATGTGATGGACGAGGATCCTTTCTTCACGTTCGTCATAAGCGATAAGGACATGCTCGCCCGGCGAGCAGTGTCTTGGTTGACTCGGCGAGACGATGGATCTTTCGACCTGGACGGATTCAAGAGGGCTGTCGATACGTGGAGGTTCACAGATGAGTATAAGCCCAAGGCCATGCGGATATTCGAGGGATGGCTAACCGGGGATGATGATGAGATCGTGAGCCTATTGGAAAAACGTCTGGAGGCACAGGAAGGCAGTCTCCGTGAGTTGGCCCACGGGTGGCTTGTGGAATTCGTGGACAGTAAGCGTGACAAGAGTACTGTGTGTCCTCCATCTCCACCACCTGATGGGTTGGTTCCATTGCCGGAGTGGGGGGTTTCCGTGAAAAAGGACCTGCCCCCCGATATCATATTCCCGAATGGCAATACTGCTCGGATCGACAAGGCCTTTGATGTCTCAGTAAAAACAACTGGATGGCTGATAGACAACGACTATCTGACCAGCGCCTCTCTGCCAATTCACACCTCAAACGGCACCATTCTGGTATCTGGCAATCAGGATGACTTCGAACCGCATCATAGACCCAAGAAGGTATCCAACGTACTCGTCAATTCTAATTTCGGTGCCCCAGATCACGTCGAGAATGCTCAGACGATAATAGAGCACGCAGGTCTTGACCAGCGGGATTTCAAAGGCAAGTTCTCCTGACATGGGGCGGATCTTGGGCAGGGTCGAGGGGACTGGGTTCCGGCTCAAGGCCGGAACGACGGCGGGGCGCAGGCGCTAATCCAACGACGGCTGCTCGTCGACCACAGCGTGAAACGCCCTCTCATGTTTTGCCGAGCCGTGGGGCCGGGGCGTGTCCTTGGTCAGCATGTCGGCGATCTCTTTGTCGACGTGGACGCTTGCCACCGCCGCATACGCCGCCCTACCCGTGAAGAGAGCAACGTAGCCGGCGTTGCGTATGGCTCGTTCGGTGTCCCGCTCCGCCGCCGTCCATGAGATCTCCGCAACGACGTAGCTGGGATGGCCCTCTTCGTCGACGGCCTCCATGATCAGGTCGGCGCGGCGGAGAACGCGCAGGTGGTTGGTGGGAATGCCCTCGGCCTTGCCTGTGCGAACGGCTTCGTCCACAAGCGCAACGACCTCATGCCTGTCCAAGCTCTTCCGCCAAACAAGTCCCATGTCGCTGGCAATCAGGGCCGCATTCTCGGCGACATCCCGCTCCATGAACATGCCCTTCATCTCCCCGATATGCCTAGTGTTCATGGCAGTCTCCCGGGTGTTCAGGGCCATCTCCTTTTCGAGGGCGTCCAGCCGACGGTCGACAGACTCCAGTCGACGGTCGACAACCTCGAGGCGACGGTCGACAGACTCCAGCCGACGGTCGACAACCTCGAGGCGACGGTCGACTGCCTCCAAGCGGCGTTCGGCTGCCTCCAAGCTGCGATCTGCTTTCTCCGAGTACTCAGCCAGGCGCTGTGGGAGAGCGAGGATCTCCTCCGTTAGAAGCGTGCGGCGGAGCTCCTCGCGCCATTCAGGATGTTCGCGGAGTATGCGGCTCAGGTCATGTATTGTGTTGATCGTGGTCATGGCGCGGCTCTCTGAATCAGTATAGCGCATAGGCGGTGATATATAATGGCCGCCGCCGGCCCGGTGGGCCTTCCCAACTATGAAGATCGTAATCGCTCCCGACAGCTACAAGGGCAGCATATACGCCTCCGACGCCGCCAGGGCCATGGAGGTCGGTGTGCGGCGGGTGCTGCCGGACGCCGAGGTCGTACTGGTCCCGGTCGCCGACGGCGGAGACGGAACCCTGGAGACGCTGGTCGAGACCTCGGGGGGCCGCATCATCACGTCCGAGGTGATCGGGCCGCTCGGCGAGCCGGTCTCGGCTCAGTGGGGTGCGATGGGCGATGGCGTCACCGCGGTCGCCGAGATGGCGCGGACATCCGGGCTGGCCCTCGTCCGGCTGGAGGACCTTGACCCCCTGAACGCGACGACCTACGGCCTCGGCGAGGTCATCCTGGAGGCCCTCGACTCGGGGTTCCGGCGCTTCATCCTGGGCATCGGCGGCAGCGCGACCAACGACGCCGGGGCCGGGATGGCCCAGGCCCTGGGTGTCCGGCTCCTCGACGCCGGCGGCGCAGAGCTGCCGCCCGGAGGCGCGGCGCTCGCGAGACTCGTGAGCATAGACGCGTCGGGCCTGGACCCTAGGGCGGCCGACGCCGACTTCGACGTGGCCTGCGACGTCAACAACCCGCTGACCGGGCCCGAGGGCGCATCGGCGGTCTATGGACCACAGAAGGGCGCAACGCCCGAAATGGTGGAGCAGCTCGACGCCGCCCTCGCCAACTTCGCCCAGGTGGCGAAGCGCGACCTCGGCGCGGACGTGGACGGCGTGCCCGGCTCCGGTGCGGCGGGCGGCCTCGGCGGAGGCATAATGGCCTTCCTGGGAGGCAGGCTGCGCCCGGGCGTCGACATAGTCCTCGACACGGTAGACCTCGCGAGCCGCCTCGACGGGACGGACCTCATCATCACGGGCGAGGGCTGCATGGACTTCCAGACCGTCTACAACAAGGCGCCCATCGGCGTAGCGAGACTGGCCGGAGAGCGCAACATCCCTGTAATCGGCGTCTCCGGCTCGCTGGGCAGCGGGTTCACCGACGTCCACGAGCACGGCATAGCCGCAGCGGTGGCCATCACCCATGCCCCCATGACGCTCGACGAGGCTACGGACCGAGTGGCGGAGCTGATCGCCAGCGCCACCGAGCAGGCTGTCCGCCTCGTGAGGGTAGGCGCGGCGGGGCGATGAGCGAAGGGGACGCCCAGGCCCGCATCGCCGAGCTCGCCGGCTGCGTCCAGGCCTTCCACGAGCGCTTCGGCATCACCGGCGCAGCGTCCAGGGAGGACCTGCTCGCGCGCATTCTCATCCAGGACGAGGAGGTACGCGAGCTGCACTCGGCAATCGTCGGCGAGTCCGACGAACGAATCGCCAGCGAGGCCGTGGACGTGCTCTTCGTCGCAATCGGAACGGTGCTGCGCCTAGACCCCACCCTCGCCGCCGAGGCCATCCGCGAGGTCATCGAAAAGAACGACGCGAAGACCTGGGCCACCCACCACATCGACGACGCGGGCAAGATAGCCAGGCGCTGAGGGCCACCAGGGACAATCTGTAACTGTTCAGCAACTGTGTTGAAGATCAAGATGAGTGACCGACGAGTGCCGGTGTGGTGGCGCACTCAGAGCGCCAGGGAGAGCGCTGCTTGAGCATGGAGTTGAGTATGACGAGCAGTTTGCGCATACAAGCGACGAGGGCCACCTTCTTGGGCTTACCAGCGGCCAGCAGCCGCTGGTAGAAGTCCCGGATGACGGGATTGAAGCGACTGGCAGCCAGCGTTCCCATGTACAGGACGGCTCGGACCCGGGAGCGCCCGCCCCAGACGCGCCGTTTGCCACGCATGGTGCCGCTGTCGCGGTTGAAGGGAGCCACGCCCACCAGCGCGGCGACCTGGCGCCGGTTCAGGGTGCCAAGCTCCGGCAGGTGGGCCAGGAGAGTGAGGGAGAGTTGCTCACCCACGCCGGGGACGGTGCGCAGGAGATCGTCTTTCTCTCGCCACACGGGACTCTGACGGAGAGTCTGCCGCAGCCCTTCGTCAATGTCGTTGAGCTCCTGCTCGAGCCAGGCGATGTGGGCCTCAATGCGGGGCCGGACGGCGCTGATGGCGCTCCCAAGCCGGTTCTTCTCCGCCACCAAGATGGCTATCACTTGGTGCCTGCGGGCAACCAGGGAGTTGAGGACCTGGGTCTCGGCGTCCCTCAGAGGGCGCACGGCTGGGCGAACGGCGTCGGCGAAGTGGGCCAGTACGGCCGCGTCCAGGGCATCAGTCTTCGCCAGCGTACCCGTGGCTCTGGCGAAGTCTCGAACCTGCCGGGGGTTGACGATGACCACTGGCAGCGATGCGGCCGCCAGGGCTGACACCGAAGGCAGCTCCAGGCCGCCCGAAGCCTCCAGCACCACCATGGCAGGTTCGAGGGCCCTGAGCCGAGAGACCAGCTCCCGGATCCCAGGCTCGTCATTGGAGATGGTCCACCTCTGGCCTGTGGGGCGGACCGCGACGTCCACCTGGGCTTTAGCCACATCAATGCCTACGTAGACTGCTTCCTGTTCCATCCATTCCTCCTGTGTGAAGTACTGGCCCTTCCTTGCGCGATGCGGGCTCGTTGGCCCAGGCAACTGTTCGGGCTCTGTTTGGGGATGGTGCGGCGACCCTCGCTGAACAACGGTCTTTGATGACCAAGACTTGGTCGGTCTGCCGCACCCCACTCCACCTCTGTGAAGTCACTATTGGGAACCACCACTAACATACAAGACTCCATGAGATCCACGCTGAGCGCAGCACCGTCATACCCGCGAAGAGCCTGCCCCGTACCTGATACGGGGCGGGTATCCAGGGGTGGTGTGGGGGCGTTTGTCTCACCAAGACTTGTATGTTAGTGGTGGTTCCCAATAGTGACTTCACAGAGGTGGAGTGGGTGCGGCAGACCGACCAAGTCTTGGTCATCAAAGACCGTTGTTCAGCGAGGGTCGCCGCACCATCCCCAAACAGAGCCCGAACAGTTGCCTGGGCCAACGAGCCCGCATCGCGCAAGGAAGGGCCAGTACTTCACACAGGAGGAATGGATGGAACAGGAAGCAGTCTACGTAGGCATTGATGTGGCTAAAGCCCAGGTGGACGTCGCGGTCCGCCCCACAGGCCAGAGGTGGACCATCTCCAATGACGAGCCTGGGATCCGGGAGCTGGTCTCTCGGCTCAGGGCCCTCGAACCTGCCATGGTGGTGCTGGAGGCTTCGGGCGGCCTGGAGCTGCCTTCGGTGTCAGCCCTGGCGGCCGCATCGCTGCCAGTGGTCATCGTCAACCCCCGGCAGGTTCGAGACTTCGCCAGAGCCACGGGTACGCTGGCGAAGACTGATGCCCTGGACGCGGCCGTACTGGCCCACTTCGCCGACGCCGTTCGCCCAGCCGTGCGCCCTCTGAGGGACGCCGAGACCCAGGTCCTCAACTCCCTGGTTGCCCGCAGGCACCAAGTGATAGCCATCTTGGTGGCGGAGAAGAACCGGCTTGGGAGCGCCATCACCGCCGTCCGGCCCCGCATTGAGGCCCACATCGCCTGGCTCGAGCAGGAGCTCAACGACATTGACGAAGGGCTGCGGCAGACTCTCCGTCAGAGTCCCGTGTGGCGAGAGAAAGACGATCTCCTGCGCACCGTCCCCGGCGTGGGTGAGCAACTCTCCCTCACTCTCCTGGCCCACCTGCCGGAGCTTGGCACCCTGAACCGGCGCCAGGTCGCCGCGCTGGTGGGCGTGGCTCCCTTCAACCGCGACAGCGGCACCATGCGTGGCAAACGGCGCGTCTGGGGCGGGCGCTCCCGGGTCCGAGCCGTCCTGTACATGGGAACGCTGGCTGCCAGTCGCTTCAATCCCGTCATCCGGGACTTCTACCAGCGGCTGCTGGCCGCTGGTAAGCCCAAGAAGGTGGCCCTCGTCGCTTGTATGCGCAAACTGCTCGTCATACTCAACTCCATGCTCAAGCAGCGCTCTCCCTGGCGCTCTGAGTGCGCCACCACACCGGCACTCGTCGGTCACTCATCTTGATCTTCAACACAGTTGCTGAACAGTTACGACAATCTAGCGTATCCCATCTTTATCCCATCGCCTTGATGTGAGGCGCTCTGGCGAATTGGTGTACCATACATCCTGAGAGGAGTGGGGGATGGTCACAACAACGCGACCTGTCACGACGGAAGAGTTGCTGAGGATGCCGGATGACGGCTTTCGTTACGAGCTCGTCAGAGGTGAGTTGAGGAAAATGCCGCCAGCTGGACAGACCCACGGGGAATACGCAATGTCCATAGCCGCCTCGCTGGCCAGCTACGTGAAGGCACAAGGGCTGGGCAAGGTGTACGCGGCTGAGACGGGCTTCCTGCTGGAGTCGGACCCCGACCACGTGCGCGCCCCCGATGCGGCTTTCGTTTCCAACGAGAGGCTGAAGCAGATTGGAGAGTCCTCCGGGTTCGCCCGCGGCGCGCCCAGTCTCGCAGTAGAGGTCATATCACCCAACGACCGCTACACCGAAGTGGACGAGAAGGTAGCCGACTGGCTCGAAGCCGGAACGCTCGCGGTCGTAGTCGTGAATCCTCGCAGCCGGACAGTGAAGGTCCACCGCCCCCATACCGACATCGCAGCCCTGGACGAATCGGACACCCTCGACGTCAGCGACATCGTCCCCGGCTGGCGAATGCCGATCAAGAACATCTTCGAGTAGGCCGTAGACCAGATGCCAGACGTCCAGTCAAGGCTCGTGCTGAGCCTCGGGTAACAACCGCCAACTCGCTAGTCGGCGGTCGCTGTGGGCGTGGGCAACACTGCTTCAATCGCTTCCTTCTGCAGGCGTTCCAATTCGGCAATCTGTTCTGCTTCTATACGTCTGGCGTTCTCAAGTCGCTCGTTCACTCTCGTCCGATGAGCCTCGATACTGGACAGCAGGGCCTTGTTGAACTCATCGTACTCCGCGCTCCTCGCCTCGATCGCCGCAGCTTGTTCGTCGAAATCAGCGGCTGCCCTGTCGCGTCCCTTCAACCAGTCATTGGTTATCTTGGCGCGCTCCTCGGTCCCCATTAGACGCGTCTTGATTATCAACTCCAGTTGTTCAGCTATCAAGACCTTAGTAGCCAAATCGTCGACGAGGGCCTGCGTCTTTATTCGCTCCACTTCCGCCACCCTGACCAAGCTGGCCTTGGCAGCAGCCAGCTTTTCGGCGTTCACTCTAGCCTGCGATTCGGCCTCGCGCTTGGCCTGCTCCTCTTCCAGCTTGGCGGCTTCCATCGCAACGCGGTTGGCTTCTCTCTGTGCTTGCTCCTGCTTGGCAATCTCGGCGGCGTGCTCCTTGTCAGCTTTGATTTGCCGCAGGGTCTCCAAGCAACCGTAAATCAGGTCAACCCGAGCATTGAGTTCTGAAGGAAGAAAGGTAAAACTAGAATGAAGGTTGTATGAACCATGCTCCGTATGGACCTCGTGCGTCACCCTGATCTTTAGTCTGTTCGTAATTGATTAGCGGGATCAAGTTCTGGGAGGCGTCAGAGTGAAGGAGAATGGACGGGGACGCCGCTGAAAACAGCGCAGAGCCGATCCACCACAGGCTGGTCGCCTCCATTACGTTCCAACGTCCTGATTACGCTGGTGAAGGCTGAGAACGCATCGGCGCCCTCCACCGTCTTCGAGCAGTGCGATACCTTCCGTGCGATCACAGCCGGGCGGAGCGCTCGCTCAGCACGGTTGTTGGTCGGCTCAATGCGCGGATCGTCCAGAAAGCGCAGCAGGTTGCCCCGATCATCGTGCCAGCCCAACTCGTTCTGCAGCCGGTAGCTGTCCGCATCAGCCATCGGGCGGTCGCGGAGATGATAGCTCATCTCTCGCTTCAACCGTTCGGCCTGGACTTCAAAGTCCTCAGCCTCTCCTCGGTGATATGACTCCCGCAGGTCCATCGCGTCTCGCAAAAGCGCACTCAGACTCTTGCCGAAGCTGCGTCCTCTCCCTGTCTTGGTCTGGACCACTTCGCTGATCGAGCGCAGCACGTGCGCCAGGCATTTCTGCTGCCTCACCTCGGACAGCGCCTGAGCATCGTAGCTGCGGCCCCGGTCCGTCACCATCACCCCTCCATAGTCCGACGG
The DNA here is from genome assembly GCA_965261325.1 of Dehalococcoidia bacterium. GTDB lineage: Bacteria > Chloroflexota > Dehalococcoidia > Lucifugimonadales > CAJWER01. The sequence goes on along the minus strand of CBDHCU010000008.1, from coordinate 1,153,477 downwards.
GACCACCTCGCGCACCTCTTCGTTCCGGTGACGCGCACGGACCTGATACACCGTCGCCTCATCCGTCTCGAACGCCATCAGAAACGCACCCTCGCCTCCCACACGCCAGCCCGTGTCGTCGGTGTGGACGAACGGACTCGCCCGCACCGATGTCCGCAACCTGCGGTAGGCATCACCCACCGCACCCCTGGCACGACGCAGCGCGTCCTGGCTGATCGCTCCCTGGCTCACTCTCACCCCGGTCAGCGCTCTGAGAACAGCGGGAATCCTCCGTACCGGAACGCCCACCCCATAGTGCAGCACGTGGGCCGCAGCCATCATCCGCTTCCCCACCCGGTGCGCGCTGGCCCCGTACTGGTCCGGCGCTATGTCGGGATGCCGCCCTCGCACAGCCTTGCCGCACGACCGGCACCGGCATACCTGCACACGATACGCCGTTACCTGGGGACTTGGAACCGGCGGAAGGTCGGTCACGTAGGCAAGCCGCACTCCCTCATGTTCGAGGACGCCTCCACATCCAGGGCAGGTGTCCCCCGACACTGGCACGTCTACAACCGGCTCGGTGATCTCATCGGCGGACGGCGGCTTGCGGTAGCTGAACTGCCCCGTACCCGGCTTGCGGCCAGGACGCCTGGGCTTGCTGCTGCGCTTGCCCTTCGAGAATGGCGCCGCCTGCCGTCTGCCGCTCCGTTCGGACCCGGCAAGTTGGCTGTGCAACTCTTCGTTGGCCGCCGTCAGCCGCGCGACCTGTCCTTGCAGCCTCTCGACCAGGGCCATCAGTTCGGCGTGCTCAGAATCCGTCTTGCACATAGATAGAGTATAAGAACTTGCCCAGCCTCCCGCAACACCCATGTGATGCCATGACACCAACCCCGCTAATCAATTACGAATTATCATCAGACCGGCAGGGTGGTGACTTTCGGAGACCGCGTCGAAACGCTGACGCAACCTAGCGAGGAAACGCAGTGTTTCAACAGACGAAGTCATAGTGCAAGAATCCCATCAGGAGGAGCAAGTTGAACAGAGACGCAGATAGTGTGCAGGCACGCCACGGCGAGAAGATGATTGAAGTCAGAGTCCGCTTTTGGACGAATGACATCGCGGAAACCTGTCAAGGGCGGAGTAATCTTAGGACAGGGGTGTCGATGGTCAGCGAAAATGTCCAGCTAAGTGGCCAGCGAAAATGTCACTTGAACTGCTCGCGATGGTATCAGGTCACTCCGTTTTGACCGTGGGACGTTTCATTGGCGGACTCTCAGCCTGCATGTATTTCTTCGCCGTGTCCCGATGGATGGCCAGTTCGCGGGCGACACTCGAATCGACAGGCCCCTGCGCTTCGCCTTCTGCACAGCGTTCCACCTCGCCGTCTGAAGCGGAGTGGGCTTCCTGCTTGGCGTGGCGGCGGCCTTTCGAACTGCGACAGGGCCATTGTCGACGGTATGGTCGGCGTCGAGTGCCGCCAGGATAGCCTCCCAGCGCCTGCCCAGACCGTTGAGGTCGAGCCGAGGGACCGACCCGTGTGAGGAAGAGCCGTTGAAGCTTCTGAGTATACCAGGACGGGGCGGCGCCTCCTGGCTGGGGATGATCTCTCCCTGGTACCGCACAGCCATCTGACCGTCCAGTCCTTCCAGTACTTCGACCACCGTTCCGGCGTAGCTGGGTCGTTCCATGCCTGGCAGTAACTGCAAGGTGCGCCAGCGGTACTTCACCGTGTTGTCCCTGGCCACCTTGCGACTATGCCTGAAGCAGAGGACGCTATCCAGGCACGCGTCCGGCTCCAACGGGCGGTAGGCAACTTCAGGGTGTTGCGCCACGACTCCGAAACGAGTGCTGAAGCGGACGAGGAAGTCCTTCAGCACGACGTTGGCCTCCTTGATGGTTGTTGCACCCGCGAGTCTGAGCTCGGTCACCAACCTGTCCTGGAGCGTTCCCGCAGTGCGCTCCACTCTACCCTTGGCCTGCGGCGACAGGGCGAAGACCATCTGTATTCCCAGCTCGTCCATCGCACGACTGAACTGTGTGGGAGCACGGGCGAGTCCGGACCCGGGCACGTTCTTGAAGACGGAGTGCCGGTCGGTGTAGAGGGCAACTGGTATGCCGTAGCGCTGTAACAGACCCCTCATCAGCAGCAAGTAGTCGCGGGTGTTCTCCTGCTCGCAGAACAGGGCGTTGACCACGATGCCCGTGGCATCGTCGACGGCCAGCAGCAGCGCGAAGGGCGAGACATGGTGTCCCAACCACCGGTGATGGCTGCCGTCGATCTGTATCAGCATGCCCTCGCGGGGCATCCTCTGCCGGCGTACACGGTGCTGGGGCGGCCGGCGGCGGCGCGGGCTCTTCAAACCGGCGCCCGCCAGTATGCGCCGCAGCCTGGTCCGAGCGATGTCTATGCCTTCACGCTCCCTGAGCAACTCGCTCAGATGTGTGTGATTCGTTTCCGAGTAGCGGGACCTAGCAAGGCGCAGCACCTCGGCCTTCGTCCTCTCCGGCGTTGCGTTGGTCGCTCGCAGTCCACGATTACCGTGAGAGAGTGCGGCCGCGCCCTCCTCACGGTAGGCCGCCAGGATGCGCCTGATGTGGCGTATGCTCACTCCCATTAGAGTCGCCGCCTGGTCCATAGTCATATGCCCTGCCAGCAGGCTGTTGAGCACCTGAAGTCTTGCCTGTTCTCTCTGCCTCAACGTTAATGTCTCCATGATCGGACATTTTCGCTGACCAGTTAGGGAGGACAGAATCGCTGAACATCAACACCCTTGACAGACGCGGCGGGCGGCGGCGTGACGACCTGGGCGATTTAGAGCCTATCCGACAACTCCAGCAGCGCGAAATGTTATCCAGGCACAAGCAAAGTGCAGCATAGCCAGATAGTTGTCCAAACGCTTCTCCCAACGGATGAGCAGGCGTCTGAATCGATTCAGCCAGCTATGGCTGCGCTCGACCACCCAACGGCGGGCGCGGTAACCTGGAAGGGTCTGTTGTTCCTTCCGCTCCTGGCCTCGGCTGCGGATGTGCGCTGTGTATCCGTACCGAGCCACCAACTGCTCGACTTCAGCAAAGTCATAGCCCTTGTCCATACACAGCCGCTGAGGTTGTGCAGGCCGGGGAACCGGACGTTGTGCCACTATAGATTCCAATGTCGCCTCAACCATCTTCATGTCGTGGCGGTTGGCTCCATCCACACTCACCCCTATGGGAATACCGTTCCCCTCAGTCAACAGGCTGCGTTTGGTACCCTTCTTACCCCGGTCTGTAGGGTTCGGGCCAGTGCCCTTACCCCCCGAGCGGAGCCTTTGTCATGGCTCCATCCATTGCCTGCCACTGCCAATCTATCCCTTGCACCTCATCGTATTCAGACAACCCCCGCTCCCACAACTCCTCGAAGACTCCGGCGACTCGCCAACGCTGGAACCTGTCATGCACAGTGCTCGGAGCACCGAACGTCCGAGGCAACGCTTTCCACTGGCAGCCGGTCCGCAGCAAGTAGAAGATCCCATCCATACACTGGCGGGCAGGTTTCCACGGCCTCCCGCCCTTCGGACCCGCCGTCTCCGCAGGCAATATCGGCTCAATCCTCTCCCACAGAGCATCGGGAATCCGCCAATCAGCGCCTACGCCTCCATGATCGATCTCCGACATGTCTTTCCTCCACTCAAGTAGAATGGAGAAAGTTTATGCAAAGTCTCGGATACTCACCAAGAACAATTAAGGTTATCGGATAGGCTCTTAGTCTAGCATGGCTTCCCACTCACTTGCATTTTCCGACGCTGACCGGGCAGAGGGTCCGCCAGCCCATTTCGTAGCTGAATCAGGGGCAAATGGGGCGGTTTGCGGCCTCTCAAGACCTCGCCGACAGACCAGGATGTACCGTTTTGTACCCCCCAGACAGCATAGAGGGCAGGTAGGGACGTAATCGTCAGCTATCTGCCCCTCTACAGGACTCTGACGCATCCGGTTGTAGAGCGAGTCCCACTGGTAGGCTCTCAGCCCGGACAAGGGAAGTCTCGGGGACTCCGGCTCCCACAGTGGACGCCATGATCTTCCCAGTATTCCCGTGTGTGACAGGACGGGCATGCACGCCACGAGGACGGGCACCGTCATAAGAGTCATGCGAGCCGCTGTGCTCACGTAGGTCGCCTCGACCTCCTCGGTGTCCACGACGAAGAGGGTGATGGGGTACGGCGGCTGGTCCTCCCCCTGCTCGTTGGAATGGTAGTAGCGCGTGTAGGGTCTCAGGCGGGAAAGGACTCCCCTGGGGTGACGGGCGCGAAGCTCGTACTCGAAGTAGAATGGTATCCGAAGGCCCTGGGCGGTCATCTGCCCAATTGCGTCCGGTGCGATGGCCGAATCCCCCCAGTTGTAGGTTCGGTCGGACCTGGCGGTGGGGACGGACCACGCCAACTCGCTGTCGGGGTCCGCACGGGCTTCGGCCTGAAGCTGCGACAGGAACCACGTGATGCCGTCGGCGTGCCTCGTCTGCCTCGCCCACGTCTCGATGCGGTGTCCCGCGTGACGTCTCCGGCCCTGTTTGTCGGTGGTGAGAGCGGTGCTCCATATGCCCTGCGTGGTGGGAAGCTGGGCGCGGTCCCTGTGGGTGATGTAACGAATGCCCTCGGCGGACAGGGTGTAGCGGGTATCTCCCCGTTTGCCCCGGCGTTCCACCAAGCCCCAGGTGTTCACGAGGTTGCGCATCATCTGGCTGACCCGGCCCTCGGAGACGCCGAGCCAGAGGGCAAGGTGCTCACGGGGGATCATCGGGTGGTCGGTGATGAGGTCGAGCGTCCGCTTCTCCGACGGGCTGACGCCGAAGGCCGGCGCAGCCTGCGCCATCCGTTCGGGACGGGGCAGCGACGCCCGCTTCCGCTCCGGCGACGCCGTGCGAGGCCCTCCGCCGGGTCTGCCGTGGGAGCTGACCGTCTCCAATGTGGAGTACGAGAGTCCGAACAGCCCCGTGGGTTCGCACCAGATGCGAAGATCCCGTCTTTCGAGGGCGTCCCTGGACTCCACGGCGATGAAGCAGTCGCGGAGATCGTTGTTGATGCAGAACCTCGCCGTCCTCCGCAGCTCCCATGCGCTGGGCGTCAGGATCAGCACGGTGTCGGGACGGCGCCAGTGGTCGTACTGCGCTATGGCCCTCAGCCGGTCGTAGAGTGACCGGCGCCGCAGGGCGAGGCCCTGGCGCACCACGCCGAAGCTGCGGCCGTCGTGGAGCGTGATGGTGGCGTCGAAGCGGCCCCTGCGGTGGAACTCCACCTGGGACCGGAGTCCGCCGATGCCAGGGGACATCGAGGCGGCGATTCGGTAGACGGCGGCCACTGCGTCCATCCGACGAATGAGCAGCGTCAGCCACTCGCTGGACGCGGGATAGGCCCGCACGAAGTCCGAAGCCGTCGCAAAGCCGAGGACCCGGGCGGCCTCTCTGATGCCGTGGGCCGTCAGGTGGTATCGCTGGCTCGACGGCAGATGGGCGGTGCCGTGGCTGACCCTCCCGACGATGCCCTCAGCCAGCAAGTCGGCCAGGGCGCGGTGGACGGTCGCGTGAGGCTCGCCGAGGATGCCCGCCAGCTCCGCCGAGTCGACGAACGGCGTCTGGCTGAGAGCGTCAAGCAGCTGTCGTTCGGAGAGTGCCAAGTTGGGGTCCTCACTCCTTCGCTGGGTCGCATTCGCATATTGCTTTCGCAGACAATTGCTCAACTACCATTTTCGCCGAGAAACGCGCCCCACGTAATGCCTCCCAAATCCCCCACCTAAATGGCGGCGACGCCCTAATGGCAAGGGGAGGGCTGGTTTGAAACCAGCCCCTACGGGGTGATGGCTGATAGATATGGCGCCGAATGTGGAGGTGGGGAATCTGGGGCCTTGCAAGCCATTGTTTAGGAGGCGATTTTGTGGTAGCGGCAGCCCATTTGCTAGGTCGGAGCGGCCGCAAGTGGCGAACGGAAGGGTGGCCCTGCCCTGAGCATGGCGGTCATTGACTGGGAAGCGCCTAGGGACGTACCCTTGGATAGTGTCCAAGACCATTGGGTACAGCTTCGGGAGATATGAGAATGGCTTCAACCAATCGCCTGCTGCCGACCGGCGAGTGCTGGTGCGGCTGCGGCGCGGAGACGACAATCGGCTCCTTCTTTCTGCCGGGACACGACAAGACCGCCGAGTCCGCCGTGATCTCGGTCGAGTACGGCGGAGTCCCTGAGTTTCTGAACCATCACGGCTATGGACCTAGCGGCAAGAATGCCAGGCGTGCAGTCGACGAGTGGCGAGCCAAAGGCAATCAAGTGAGGTAGGTGGAGTGACCACGGCCCAGAGAGGAAAGCCCAAGAACCAAAGGGGCGACGTAGGCCATGAGGCTGAGTATTGGCGCATGGCCGACGCCCTTCGCGGCAGTATGGACGCCGCCGAGTACAAGCACGTCGTCCTCGGCCTGATCTTCCTCAAGTATATCTCCGACGCCTTTGAGGAAGCCTACGCCCAGTTGGAGAAGGAGATCGTTGACGGCGCGGACCCTGAAGACCCCGACGAGTACCGCGCCCAAAGCATCTTCTGGGTGCCGCCCGAAGCCCGATGGCAGTATCTCAAGAACCATACCCGCCAGCCCACCATCGGTCGATTGGTGGACGACGCCATGACCGCCATCGAGCGGGACAACCCGGCGCTCAGGGACGTGCTGCCCAAGGACTACGCCCGACCCGCCCTGGACACGACCCGTCTCGGGCAGGTCGTGGACTTGGTGAGCAACATCAAGGTGGGCGGGGCCGAGGCCCGCGCCACGGACGTCCTCGGCAGCGTCTACGAGTACTTCCTGGAGCAGTTCGCCTTGGCCGAGGGCAGGAAGGGTGGCGAGTTCTACACCCCGCGCAGCGTCGTGCGGCTCCTCGTGGAGATGCTGGAGCCTTACCAGGGCCGAGTCTACGACCCATGCTGCGGCTCGTCCGGCATGTTCGTCCAGTCGGTGGAGTTCATCCACGCCCACGCCAGCGGAAACGGGAACGGCGGCAGGGCCAGGGGCGACATCTCCATCTACGGCCAGGAGTTCAACTACACCACTTGGCGCATGGCGAGGATGAACTTGGCGATCCGGGGCATTGATGGGCAGATCGAGCACGGAGACAGCTTCCACAACGACCGCCATCCCGACCTGCGGGCCGACTACATCCTCGCCAATCCCCCCTTCAACGTCTCGGACTGGGGAGGAGAGCGGCTGCGGGACGATAAGCGCTGGGAGTACGGCGTCCCGCCCACGGGCAACGCCAACTTCGCCTGGGTGCAGCACTTCCTGTATCACCTAGCGCCGCGAGGCACGGCGGGATTCGTCCTTGCCAACGGCTCCATGTCGTCGAATCAGTCCGGCGAGGGGGAGATACGCAAGAACATCATCGAAGCCGGCCTTGTGGATTGCATCATCGCCCTACCGGGCCAGCTCTTCCGGTCCACCCAAATACCGGCCTGTCTCTGGTTCCTGTCTCGAGGCCGTCGCAGCGGAGAGCGCCGGGGCGAGGCGCTGTTCATCGACGCCCGCAAGCTGGGCCACATGCTCGATCGCACGCGCCGCGACCTGTCCCAGGAGGACATCGCCCGCATCGCGGATACGTACCACGCCTGGCGCGAAACGGAGGGCGCGGACGGGTACGCCGACGTTCCCGGCTTCTGCAAGAGCGCTACGCTGGAAGAAATTCAGAAGCACGGTCACGTCCTCACGCCAGGCCGCTACGTCGGCGCGGAGCCGCAGGAGGACGACGGCGAACCCTTCGAGGAGAAGATGGCCCGCCTCTCCGCTCAATGGCGGGGGCAGCAGGCCGCGGCGCAGCGTCTGGACGCGGAGATCGAGGCGAACCTGGCGCGGCTGGGGTTTGGAGGAGGCCGGTGAGCTTCATCAATGCCCTGTTCACGACCGAGTTTTGGGAGGATGGCAGCCATAGCCCAATGACGCTCCCGGAATACGCCAGCCTATTCTTGGCCGATATTGAGCTCCGATTCGGACCCCGTGATAGTTCGTTTACGTTGGTTGGCATCGACATTGACAGGACACAGGGCAAGATGCCACACCTCTGGTTTCCAAACAGCGGCATCGCGGCCGAGGACGCCGAGAAGCGATCCAGGCATGTTGTTATTCGGCTAGGCCCGAATGCGCTTACTGACCCGGCCCGCGCGAGATGGCAGCTTGCGCACGAGTGCTTTCATCTGCTCGATCCTTGGAGCGAGACGGTAGACCGACGCTCCGCCAACTGGCTCGAAGAGGGGCTTGCTGCTTGGTACCAGAACAGTCGCGTGCCGGAAGCGGAGCATCATGGAGGTCTGTATGCGCTGGCAGAGGACCTTGTTACACCTCTGATGGATGAGCTGCCACATGCTATCAAGCGTATTCGGCGAGAGCGGGGCCTACGCATCAGCGCGATTACGCCCGATGTATTGCGGGAGTACTGCCCTGGATTCAGCAAGGAGACGCTACAGAAGCTCTGCCAGCCGTTCCAGTGACTACCGGAGAAGCTAGCCGATGACATACAGCGAAGAAGAACTCAGGAGCCAACTCCGGTTGGCCGAAGACAGCACTTGGGAATTCAAGGCCGTCGAGTTCGCCGGCAACAGGCCCATAAGCCCGAGTCGCGACGACTTGGCGGACGAGATCGCCGCCTTCGCCAATGCGGATGGCGGCGTGCTGCTCTGTGGCGTCACAGACAAAGGCGATGTGGAGGACATGACGAGGGAGCAGATCGTCGAGGTGGACTCCCTTCTGGTCGAGCTTAGCACCGACTCCATCAGGCCAGCGGTCCGCATTCGTACCTATCACAGGCAACTCGACGGCAGGACGTTCATGCTGGTCGAAATACCGGAAGGCGATTCTCAACATGACAGCCCCGGCGGAAGCTACGTTCGCGTCGGCGGCTCGAAGCGAAGGATGACGAGCGACGAGCGGCTGCGCCTTGCGCAGCGGAGAGGACAGGCGCGGTTCCACTCGTATGACGAGCAGACCGTCCCCGGGACCGGATTCGAGACCCTGGACGAATCGCTTTGGAAACCCCTGTTGAGTGCGGAAGGCGCGGCGGAGCCCCAGTCGGCGATGGAGAAGCTAGCGCTGCTGGCCAACGACGACGCTGGGATCCTGCGGGCCACTGTGGCCGGCGTGCTGCTATGCACACGAAGTCCCGAGCAATGGCTGCCCAACTCCGGCATCACGGCTACTCGGTACTCAGGGAGTGACCGCGCCTCCGGCCAGCTTGACGCGCAGGAAATCACAGGCCCGCTCAACCGGCAGATCGGCGACGCGGTGGCATTCGCCATGAGAAACATGCGCGTTGCGGCGCGCAAGGACCCGGCGCGGGTGAACCTCCCGCAGTACAGCGAGAAGGCTCTGTTTGAGGCCATAGTCAACGCCGTGGTGCATCGAGATTATTCGATACGGGGCAGCAGGATACGCCTCTCGATGTTCGAAGACCGCCTGGAGGTCCAGTCCCCGGGCTCCCTGCCGAACAACCTGACCCTGGGAAGCATGGAAGCTCGCCAGGCGACTCGCAACGAAGCCTTGACCTCCGTGCTGGCACGGATGCCGGTGGAGGGAATCGGCGGATCGGCGGACAGGCAGTACTTCATGGAACGTCGAGGGGACGGCGTTCCCATCATCCTGCGCGAGACCCGGGATCTCTCCGGCAGGCGGCCTGAGTATCGCCTGGTGGACAACTCGGAGGTCCTCCTCATCATCCCCGCGGCGGCGCTAGAGCAGAGCCCCGCCCGCACCGTCATCACCGTGCGGGCTGACGGCCAGCCCTGGCCCGGTTCCGACGTTCTGACTCTGTTCCCAAACAAGACTTGGAAGCGCGCGACTACGGACGAAAACGGCGAGGCTGAGATCGACCTGCACACGACCCATCTCCCTATGACGGTCTTCGTCGCCGCTCTCGGCCACGGCGCTCACGTAGAACGTGAATGGATTCCCAGCCAGGGTTCTCTTGCGGTGGAGCTGGTCCTCCTACGGGAGGGCGGCAGTGTTATCTTCGCCGAGTCAACCGGCTACCTTCCTGTCATCAATGGCAGGTTGAATCCGATTCGAGATTTCCACGAAAGGACGTATCTCTACGCTTCCAACATTGCCATCGACCAGGGAAAGCAGCAACCCGTTCACTTTGCCCTCGGAGAGGACCTGCGCCTCACCGATGCCGACGGCAGGGAGTCGACGGTTCGCGTTGTGGATGTAGTGGGCCAGTCGGCAATCTTGGAATACCGCCCCGTGACGTTGGAAGAAAACAATGGGGGGGCGCATTGATTGACCCAACCCCCACTCACCTTGCAACGGTCAAGGCCCGCCTCTCCACCCAATGGAGGGAACAGCAGGCCGAGGCGCAGCGTCTGGACGCCGCGATTGAGGAAAACCTGGCGCGGTTGGGGTTTGGAGACCGCCGATGAACGTCATTGATTCTCTATTCACTACCGAGTTTCGAGAAGATGGCAGTCATTTTCCTATGATACTCCCGGAATATGTCAGCCGGTTCCTGGCTGATATTGAGCATCGGTTTGGCCCGCGAGACTATTCATTCACTGTTACAGGTATCGACATAGACAAGACCCCGAACCATCTGCCACGCCTTTGGTTTCCAGATACTGGCATTGCCCATGACGATGCCGAGCGACGGTCTAGGCATATCGTTATTCGACTTGGCCCGGGGGCACTTACCGACTTGGCCCGTGCAAGATGGCAACTTGCCCATGAGTGCTTCCATCTACTTGACCCCTGGAATCCGAAGGTAGATGGTCGGCCCACAAACTGGCTTGAAGAAGGCCTGGCCACATGGTATCGAAACACAAAGGTGCGAGAAGCAGAAGATCATGGAAACCCCTATTACGATAAAGCCCAAAAGCTCGTAGAACCGTTCATGGGAGATTTGCCGTCAGCAGTGAAGCGCATTCGCCAAGAGCGAGGCCTTCGTATCGGGGAGATTACGCCTGATGTGCTACGTGGATATTGTCCTGATGGGGATGAAGACGCTCTCCGTATGCTTTGCCAGCCCTTTAGTCGTAGCGAATCAGTCCCCAGGGAAGCATAAGTTATGCCCATCAACACTGATTTCATCGTCCGCTGCATCGACACCTTGGAGTCGGCCTTCGAGCAGTTGCAGCAGCGCGAACCCGGCGATACCTTCTATGAAATCTTTCGCGCCGCTTCGGTCAAAGAGTTCGAAATCGTGCTGGAACAGTCCGGCAGTCTCCTCAAGAAGCGGCTGCGGCCCTACTTCGCCAGTAACCGGCAGGCTGACCGGCTGACCTTCAAGGACGCCTTCCGTCATGCCGCCAAGCATGACCTCATATCCGTAGAAGCCTGCGAACGCTGGTTTGCCTATCGGGACAACAGGAACGACACCGCCCACGACTATGGGGAGAAGTTCGCGGAGACGACACTCAAGTTGCTGCCGGACTTCATCACGGACGCCAGGGAGCTTGCAAGGGCCATAGCGGAGGGTGATGATGACTGACCGGCTGTCGTTGCCTCTCCGCTACCGGAAGCAACTAGAGGCGCTGCTCCGTGAGCACGTGCCCGGCGTTGAGGTGTGGGCCTACGGCAGCCGCGTGAACGGCGAGAGTCACGAGGGCAGCGACCTTGACCTCGTGCTGCGCAGCCCAACCCTGGTACCGTTGGATGGCGGCTTTTATGACCTGCTGGAGGCGATTGAGAAGTCGAACGTCCCCATCCTGGTTCAGGCGCACGACTGGGCGATGCTGCCGGAGAGCTTCCACAGGGAGATAGAGCGGAACTACGTGGTCGTGCAGGAGAGGGCCAAGCAAGCGACGGCGGGCGAGTGGCGCGAGGTTGCGTTGGGTGATGTTGCGGAAATGCACAGGGAGGCTATCGACCCCTCCAAATACCCGGACCGTCTCTTTTCACACTTTTCTATCCCTGCATTCGATGAAAGTGGCGATCCCGTAAATGAGTTCGGCTCCGAAATAGGCAGCCAGAAATTTATCGTGCCGGTCAATTCCGTTCTGCTTTCCAGGCTAAACCCAAGAATTCCTCGCGTGTGGATTCCTCGTATAGGGGAGGAAAAGAGTCCAATCGCTTCAACAGAGTTCATGGTGCTGACACCCAAGGGAATCGAAGACAGATTCCTAAAGTGCCTTCTCATCAGTCCTGCCGTCCAACAGTCTATGGAGCAGATGGCAACAGGCACTTCCGGAAGTCACCAGAGAGTACGACCGCGAGATGTCCTCACCATTCCTGTCCCCCTCCCGCCCCTCCCCACCCAGCGCGCCATTGCCCACATCCTCGGAACGCTGGACGACAAGATAGAGCTGAACCGGCGGATGAACGAGACGCTGGAGGCGATGGCGCGAGCGCTGTTCAAGTCGTGGTTCGTGGACTTCGAACCGGTGCGCGCCAAGATGGAGGGCCGCTGGCGCCCCGGCGAGTCCCTCCCCGGCCTCCCCGCCGAGCACTACGACCTCTTTCCCGACCGGCTGGTGGACTCGGAGCTAGGAGAGATCCCGGAGGGGTGGGGGGTGAAGACGCTGGGGGACTGCTTCGACCTGACGATGGGTCAATCACCGCCTGGCAGCACCTACAACGACGATGGCAATGGAACTCCTTTCTATCAGGGTAGTACGGACTTCGGCGAGCGCTACCCCACCAACCGCCGGTACTGCACGGAGCCTGCGCGGTTGGCGCAGACCGAAGACACCTTGGTGAGCGTCGGTGCGCCCGTGGGGGCAATCAACCGAGCGTGGGAACGATGCTGCATAGGTCGAGGCGTTGCTGCGCTCCGGCACAAATCAGGATCCGCGCCCTACACGTACTACGCGATTTGGGCGGCTCAACCAGAGATAGGCCAATACGAACACACCGGGACCGTGTTTGGCGCAATCGGCGGTCAGCAGTTCAGGGCCTTGCAGATGTTGGAACCACTGGAGGAAACCATCGCAGCGTTCCATTGCATCGGACAGGACTTGGACAGCCGCATCAGATCCAACGTCGACGAGTCTCGCGCCCTCGCCACACAGCGGGATACGCTGCTGCCTAAGTTGGTGTCTGGATTTGTGAGAGTGGAGATGGCAGACGAGGGTGCTGGTAGCAACCCTATCCCCAAACCCGGATTCGGAGCAAGGAGTGTCGGTGATGCAGTATCCCCTCACTAGCTGCCTAATTTGGGGTGGTCAGTATGCGGCGTCAGGGCTACCACTATACGACAAAGGTGTGGCACGCGTAGACGATTCGCCGAGAGCCGGGGGAGGCTATGTATTCCCATGGCCCAGTTCCCTGTCGATTAATCTTTCTGATGAAGAAAAGGCTCGTCTAACTACTTGGCTAGTCGATCAACGAATGCATGGGGTAGAGCTACCAGAGGTTTCGGAAGCCATCGTTAAGTATGTCAAAGCGAGGGATCCTCTGCCAATCCATGAACGGGCAAATAGGCTGCTTAGGTTCATATCTACGCAAACAAGAACCGTCGGAATGACTTACGACACTAGGAAGGATGATCTCGCTGCGTATGCTTGGTCCGAGTCGGTCAACAGGGAAGAGGTCGACTACCTCATCGACTATCTGTTGAAGGCGAAGTCTTTGGATACCACTGCCAACGTAGCTCGAATGCAGAGAGGGAACTATTCGATTCCAGCAATCGTGATTGTGACTGTGGAGGGCCACAGCCAAGTAGAACAAGAGCATAGCAGGACCGATTCGTCACAAGCATTTGTAGCAATGTGGTTTGACGACAGCATGAGCGAGGCTTTCCAGAACGGCATTGAACCCGCCATCCTGGAAGCAGGATATGTGCCTTTGAGGATTGACCGAAAGGAACACGTCAACAAGATTGACGATGAGATCATTGCCGAACTTCGACGCTCGCGCTTTCTCGTGGCCGACTTTACGCATGGCAAGGATGGGGCAAGGGGCGGCGTGTACTACGAGGCGGGATTCGCACACGGACTTGATTTACCCGTTATCTTCACATGTAGAGAGGATGCGGTTGAGACATTGCACTTCGACACCGAACACTACAACCACATGGTCTGGACCACACCAGCCGAGTTGCGCGAGAAGCTGAAGACTCGCATCCTTGCCGTCATTGGCGAAGGCCCAGAAGACCAAACAAATCAATGACCACCATCACCGAAGCGTGATGCGTTGCTGCTTGGCTGGTCGGTGGCACGTTGAGGATAACATAATCTAGACAGATGGGAAGGATTGAACAATGACCGCGAAACGCGCATTCATCAGCTTTGACTTTGATTACGACGACGACCTTCGCAATGCATTGGTGGGCCAGGCCAAGTATCCAAACTCGCCGTTCGAAATTGTCGATGCGTCAGTCAGAAGACACCTTTCCGGCAATTGGAAGATGAAAGTAAGGAACCGGATACGTAGGGCAGACCACGTAATTGTGATGTGCGGGGAGCATACCCACAAAGCTGAAGGTGTGGCAGCCGAGGTCCGGCTTGCTCAAGAGGAAGGCAAACCTTATTTCCTGCTTCGTGGACACAGCGACAGGGTATGCACCAAACCCACGACGGCTCGCAGCGACGATGAAATGCACGAGTGGACGTGGGACAATCTGAGGAAGCTAATCGAAGGCAAAACACTTGCTGAGTCTGTTGAAGAGTGGCTGAATAGCCCCGCTCCGTGGCTTGTGGCGGCAGGGATAGGCTTGGCGCTCCTGGTTCGAAGCAGAAACAGACGTAATCGGTCAGTTCAGCCTCGGCAGCCTGTAGGAACCGTACACGAACAGGCTTGGCCTGGTTATCCCCAAACTTGGGATGGGAGATATTAATGCTTGGCACCAAGAGCGTATTCATCAGCTTTGACTACGACAACGACAAAGACCTTCCGGGAAATCTCGTCGCCCAAGCCGCGAGGCCTGACTCGCCGTTCAGCATCACGGACCGGTCGGTGAGAGCTGCGATAGACGAGAAATGGAGAAGCGAGGTACGCGATCGCATTCGCAGGGTTGACCTGGTAATTGTGATCTGCGGCGAGCACACACACGATGCAGATGGCGTAGCGGGGGAAGTCACCATCACTCAGGAGGAGGACAAGCCGTACTTCTTGCTAAAGGGGCGCAGGAGAAAAACCTGCACGAAACCCAGAAATGTCCATAACAGCGACGAGATGCACAGTTGGTCTTGGACAAACCTGAAGAATCTCATTGGGAGCGCATAGCGGCAAATGGGCGACAAGCCGGACCAACGCCTGGTTCACCAGAGCAAAGAGGATTATGGTGACTCTTTCGGCTCAGACCTTTTGGAGCAGTACAAGCTCTACGTGCAATCTGCTGACAACGCGAGCGAGCGCCGTATTGCGTCCAACCGCTATCTGCTCACGCTCAACGCTGCTCTGGTGGCTGCGTATGGTTTCCAGTCCGCGTTTACCGAGCGCGTGATTTTTGTTGTTCCTCTAGCTGTGGCGGGCATTGCACTCTCTCTGTTGTGGTACAGCATTATCAAGTCGTTTCGCGATTTGAATGCCATAAAGTTCGAGGTCATCCATGAATTGGAAACGTATTTGCCCGCTGCGCTGTATACATACGAATGGCAGTTGGCCCGAGAGGGACGAGGCAAGTCCTACTGGCCGACGACGCATATTGAAAAATGGATGCCCATGCTCTTTCTTGTGCTCCATGTCATGGCACTGGCAGCGAGCATAGCTTTCGCGATTTGCGGCCTGCCGGATTGGGCGAAGTAGGAGCGCCCCATGACCACCATCACCGAAGCCGACGTCGAACAGGCCGCCCTTGAGTGGCTCGCCGGCCTCGGCTGGGGAGTAGCGCACGGTCCGGACATCGCTCCCGACACGCCCAACGCCGAGCGTGCCGATCATGGGCAGGTTGTCCTAGACCGTCGGCTGCGGGACGCCCTCGCCGAGCTGGTGGTTGGGAGGTGAGGACACCGCCATGACAGCAGTTCAATACCATCTCGGCAAGTTTCCTCCTGAGAATCTAGATTGGGCTCGGCTTGTGCCTGCTATCGGACGTGCGCACTCCTCGGTGGCGGCATATGGAGCGATGCTTGAGAGCATCCCAAACACCAGAGTCCTCATCTCGCCGCTCGCTACCCAGGAGGCAGTCTACTCGAACCGTATCGAGGGCACACAGACGACGCTGACCCAGGTCCTCACCTTTCAGGCGGACGAGAAACACTCCGTTGACGATCCGGTCAAGCGAAACGACGCACATGAAGTTGTCAACTACAGGGTTGCCCTGGATACCGCCATCAGCCAGCTGGAGCAGATACCATTGTCGCTCAGGCTCATTCGCGATGCCCACCGCATCCTGATGAGAGGCGTCAGGGGACAGGACAAAGCGCGGGGCGAGTACCGTCGCATACCCAACAGTGTGTGGATAGGCCCTCCTGGTTCAACCATAGAGAACGCCGATTTCGTGCCATGCCCGGTAGAACATCTGCTAGGCGCTATGGACGCCTGGGAGAGATTCATTCACTCGGATGAACCGGACCCGCTGGTGCAACTGGCAATCGTTCACGCCGAGTTCGAGTCGATCCATCCGTTCCTGGATGGAAACGGACGGATAGGTCGGCTCATCGTTCCTCTCTACATGGTCGCGAAGGGTCTCCTGGAGGCCCCACACTTCTACATCAGTGGGTTTCTCGATCAGCATCGCGACGAATACTATGAGCGGCTGCAGGCGGTGTCCCGCGACGATGATTGGACTGGCTGGTCTGAGTTCTTCCTTGCGGCAATCGCGGAACAGGCCAACGTCAACCTCTCTAGGGCCAAGAGCATCTTGGCTATCTACGATGAACTGAAGGAATGGGTGGTTGACGAGACCCGTTCCCAATACGGTGTTCGTGCGCTCGACTGGATCTTTGGGAAGCCTATTTTTCTCTCATCCGACTTCGTGGGGAACTCCGGGATCCCCAGACCGACGGCATCTCGGTTACTAAGGGTCCTCCGCGACAGCGGCATGTTGGACGTAGTGCGTGAAGCCCGGGGGAGGCGACCAGCGCTCCTGGCGTTCATCAGGCTCCTCCGAGTGGCGGAAGGTAGCGAGTAGGTTGTGTCTCACCAATTGAAGACAACACGATTTGTATATCGCAGCAAGGCTTGCCATGATGCACAACGGCGTTTGTGGTGAAACCATGATGCACAATGAGAATCCCTGCGAACGAAGCGCATCCCCATGACCACCATCACCGAAGCCGACGTTGAACGGGCCGCCCTTGACTGGCTGTCTGGCCTCGGTTGGGCTGTAGCTCACGGCCCGGCCATCGCTCCCGAGACGCCCAATGCCGAGCGCAGGGACTACGGGCAGGTAGTTCTGGAGCGTCGGCTGCGGGACGCACTCGGCGACCTAAACCCCGGCCTGCCCGCGTCGGCGCTGGACGACGCCTTCCGCAAGCTCACTCGCCCGGAAGGTTCGACCCTTGAAGCCCGCAACCGGGCCTTCCACCGGATGCTCGTCGAGGGCGTGACGGTCGAGCATCGGACGGACGGCGGCACAATTCGCGGGGCGCAAGTGAAGGTCATCGACTTCGACGACCCCGCCAACAACGACTGGCTGGCCGTCAACCAGCTCACCGTCACCGAGAACCGGAATACCCGCAGGCCCGACATTGTGCTGTTCGTCAACGGCCTGCCCCTGGGCGTCATCGAGCTGAAGAACCCGGCGGACGAGGACGCCACCGTCTGGACGGCATGGCAGCAGCTTCAGACCTACAAGGCGGAGTTGCCCGACTTGTTCTCCATGAACGAGGCGCTCATGGTCTCGGACGGGACCGAGGCCCGTCTGGGCACGCTGACCTCCGGCAGGGAGTGGTTCAAACCCTGGCGCACCGTCACCGGCGAGACGCTGGCGAGTCCTCACATGATCGAGCTACAGGTGATGCTGCAGGGGGTCTTCGATACTACGTACTTCCTGGCCCTAGTCCGCGACTATATCGTGTTCGAGGACGACGGCAGCGGCGCGCTGGTCAAGAAGATGGCGGGCTATCACCAATTCCATGCGGTACTCGTCGCCGTGGACGAGACCCTGCGAGCGGCGAAGCTGCAACGCGAGAGGTCTCGGACCGACGAGAAGGGCGGACGGTACGAGGCGGGACGGGAGCCGGGTGGGGCGACCGGCGACCGGCGCATCGGCGTCGTATGGCACACGCAGGGGTCGGGCAAGAGCCTGACCATGGCCTTCTACGCCGGGGCCATCGTCCGCGAGCCGGCGATGGAGAATCCGACCGTCGTGGTCCTCACCGACCGCAACGACCTGGACGACCAGCTCTTCGGCACCTTCTCACGATGCCAGGACCTGCTGCGCCAGCCGCCAACCCAGGCGGAGAGTCGCGCCGACCTGCGCAGCAAGCTCTCGGTGAACGCCGGGGGCGTGGTCTTCACCACCATCCAGAAGTTCTTCCCCGAAGAGAAGGGCCCTTCGACAAGCTCAGGACAGGCTCCTTCAGCAGGCTCAGGACAGGCTCTCTCGAAGCGGCGCAACATCGTGGTCATCGCCGACGAGGCCCACCGCAGCCAGTACGACTTCATCGACGGCTACGCCCGGCATATGCGGGACGCGCTGCCCAACGCATCGTTCGTCGGCTTCACGGGAACGCCCATCGAGCTGCAGGACGCCAACACCCGCGCTGTGTTCGGAGACTACATCAGCATCTACGACATTCAACGTTCCGTCGAGGACGGGGCCACGGTGCCCATCTACTACGAGAGCCGTCTCGCCAAGCTTGCCCTGGAGGAGAGCGAGAGGCCGAAGATCGACCCCGAGTTCGAGGAGGCCACCGAGGGCGAGGAGGTGGAGCGCAGGGAGAAGCTCAAGACCAAATGGGCGCAGCTGGAGGCGGTGGTCGGCGCGGAGAAGCGGGTGAAGCAGATCGCCGAGGACATCGTGGCCCACTTCGAGCAGCGCCTCGAAGCCCTTGATGGCAAGGCGATGGTCGTCTGCATGAGCCGGCGCATCTGCATCGACCTCTACAGGGAGCTGGTGCGCCTGCGCCCTGGCTGGCACAACGACGATGACGACAAGGGAAGCGTCAAGGTGGTGATGACCGGATCCGCCTCCGATCCACTGGACTGGCAGCCGCACATCAGGAACAAGGCTCGTCGGGAGGCGCTGGCCCAAAGGTTCCGCGACCCCAGTGACCCTCTCCAAATCGTGTTGGTGCGGGACATGTGGCTCACGGGGTTCGACGCTCCGAGTCTGCACACCATGTACGTGGACAAGCCGATGCGGGGACACGGGCTGATGCAGGCCATCGCCCGCGTGAACCGGGTGTTCAAGGACAAACCCGGCGGCCTGGTAGTGGACTACCTGGGCCTGGCGCAGGACCTCAAGCAAGCCCTGGCCACGTACACCGAGAGCGGGGGCACGGGGCGAACGGCACTGGACCAGGACGAAGCGGTGGCGGTGATGCTGGAGAAGTACGAGGTCTGCTGCGCCCTGTTCCACGGATTCGACTGGTCTATGTGGACGGCGGGTAATGCACAGGAACGCTTGAACCTGCTGCCAGCCGCCCAGGAGCACGTCCTCGCTCAGGAAGACGGCAAGGAACGCTGCCTGAACGCCGTCCGCGAGCTGTCGCAAGCCTTTGCCCTGGCCGTGCCCCACCCGGAGACGTTTCGCATTCGGGACGACGTGGGATTCTTCCAGGCGGTGAGGGCGGCGCTGTCGAAGCGAGCAACCAGCGAGGCCCGCCCCGAGGAGGACCTGGACCTGGCCGTGCGCCAGATCATCTCACGGGCTGTGGCCTCCGAGGGCGTGCTGGACATATTCGAGGCGGCGGGCCTGGACAAACCGGACATCTCGGTGCTCTCCAACGAGTTCCTGGCCGAGGTGCAGGGAATGCCTCAGCGCAACCTCGCCGTCGAGCTTCTACAGAAGCTGCTCAAGGGGGAGTTGTCCGTCCGCCGTCGCAAGAACGTGGTGCAGGCAAGGTCCTTCGCGGAGATGCTGGAGCAGACCCTGCGCCGTTACCAGAACCGGGCTATTGAGGCAGCGCAGGTCATCGAGGAGCTGATACAGCTTGCAAAGGAGATGCGGGAGGCCAACGCCCGCGGCGAGCAACTGGGCCTGAGCGATGACGAGTTGGCCTTCTACGACGCCCTGGAAGCCAACGACAGCGCGGTGCAGGTGTTGGGCGACGAGACCCTCCGCGCCATAGCCCGCGAGCTGGTCGACACGGTGCGTAACAACGTCACTATCGACTGGACGCTGCGGGAGAACGTCCGCGCCAAGCTCCGGGCGATGGTTAAGCGCATCCTGCGCAAGCACGGCTACCCGCCCGACAAGCAGGAAAAGGCCACGCAGACCGTCCTTGAGCAGGCTGAGGTCGTGTTCGAAGGCTGGGCGACCGCCTGAGTTTGCTGTGGAAGATCAGCCCGTTCCTACAGGGCCAGCCTGAACCTGCGATAGAGCCCGCATGTCGAAATCATTACCGCATAATATCTAAAGCATCTTGGTTTCAACCTACTCTGGCCTAAGTCGACCACACCAGGCTCCCAACGCGCCGCTGATCTTGTCGGTGAGCGACCATGAATCGGAGGAAAAATCGACGGCATAGATGAATGCGTTAGCTGCCCCACGGTCGAAAATGCCTCTGCCCACCGTGACGTCGTGGATCACCAACACCGGTAGTTGAAGGGAGTAGGCCAAAGCAGCTTCGATGTGATTCCATTCGGTGCCAAGGCTAAATGGAGATGTGATTTCAGCACCCTTCAGTTTGCCTGACTGGACTTCGATCTGTGGGATACCCAGGATAATCGCCCCATAGCAACGCTCCATCAATTGGATCACTTCGTCCAGCGGTAGCTGGATGGGAAGGTCCGTTACGCCGATCGAGCGAGGATCTAGGTCACGTACTCGCAGTAGATTCTTGAACTTATCGAGACCCGAACGGTGCTCTGGAGGAACCCAAGTAGGCTGGCTAACAAATATTGGCCTCACAATGCTCACACCCCTACACGAATTCACCCAAGTTTACTGAGGATGCGACAATCGGGCAATTCGACCAAGGTACCCAGGGCCAAGTGTGGCCGGATGGCCCTGAGCCCGGTCAGAGGGAGCTTCGAGAATTTGATGACAGCAGGGCGGCGGCTACACCGTCACAGCCCGGCCCATCCTCTGGAAGGGGAATCTGGATTCCGCTAACGAAGCAGGTCAGGCCCGGACTACAGTTCTAGAACGACGGTCAACGCGAAGGTTCTTGATTTTGTCAAGTCTGGTGGGCCTACGTGGATGGTAGGTGGAACCATTTTCGAGTTGTGGTTGGGGCTGTGAAACTCGCTAGGGCCTGACGCTGTGAAACGGGACCACGCCCGCGTTCGCTACTGCGGCGCTATGGAGCCGGGCGTACCATCGGCCCCGACCGATGGTGTTGGTTGAGCCCGACTACGGGGCCGGGTTAATTTGGAACCGGGCTTCCGCCACCTGGCCCACGCCCTCCTCCATCAGCACGAATGGCACGTACTCCGCGTCGCCGCTGCCGGGCCTCAGGTTCAGCTGGATTACGTAGTCCAGAACGCCGTGCCTCACCTCGAAGGGCTTGCGCGGCCCGCCGAAGTCGTCCCGGTGGGTCGCCTCTCCCGTCTCACTGCCGTCGGCCTGTATCTGGAAGGTGACGCTCCCCGCCTCGAAGGGACACCTCGCTTCGGTGATTAAGGACGAGCCGTTGCACTCCACTGTCACCCGCACGGCGATGGTCGTCTGGCCGTCGGTGGGACGGACTCCCGACGCCGGGGCCAGAGAGATATTCCACCGATGCGACGCCGTTGTCGTATCCGACTCTGCGGCCCGCGTCACCGTCACGGTGTAAAGGGGGCCGACCCCGCCGCCGGCGGCTACCGCGGCCACGGTGATGACGTTGCCGCCCACCGCCAAGGGGATGGCCGCTCCCGGCTCGACCGCCGCGCCATTCACCGTAATCCGCACGCCGGTCCCGCCTGCCCCGGCCGTGGCCCGCACCGCAGTTTGCGCAACCCCGTGGGCCACCTGCACGAGGTACTCCGTCCGCTCCGATGCGAAGTCCAGGGCAATACCGTCCAGGGACAGGCTGGTCAGGGCCACTGATGACGACTCCAGCACGTCGGTCAGGCTGACGGTCACGTGGATGGAGGCGCTGGCGCCATCCGGGTCCTCCGCCGTTACCGTCACTGCGTAGGTCTGCTTGGCCTCGTAGTCGTAGGTCGCGCCCTCCCTGGCGCTCAGTTGCCCGGTGGCGGCGTTCAGGTCGAAAGAGCCGGCGTCCGCGCCCGACAGCGTGTAGGTCAGGGTGTCTTCGTCCGGGTCTGTGGCGGTCAGGGGCAGGCCTACGTTCTCGCCGGTTACCGCGTTCTCGGCCAGGGTGCGCGTTGCGTTGTCCCCTTCGTCGAAGACCGGGGCCTGGTTGGGCGGCGTCTCGTCCACGTCCGTCAGGCTGACGGTGACGCTTATGGACGCGCTGGCGCCCTCCGGGTCCTCCGCCGTCACCGTTACCGCGTAGGCCGACTTGGTTTCGTAGTCGTAGGTTACGCCGTCTTTGGTGGTCAACTGACCCGTCGCCGCGTCGATCTCGAACGACCCCGCGTCCGACCCGGACAGGCTGTAGGTGAGCGTGTCGCCGTCGGGGTCGGTGGCGGTGATGGGCGATCCCACGTTGGTTTCGGCGGCGCTGTTCTCGGCCACCTGCCGCGTTGCGGATGCCCCCTCGTCGAAGGCCGGGGCCTCGTTCACGTCGGTCAGGGTGACCGTCACCGGGATGCTCGCGGAGAGGCCCTTGCCGTCGGCGGCGCTCACCGCCAGGGAGTAGGCCGGCTTGGCCTCGTAGTCGTACACCACGCCGGACCTGGTGGTCACCTGGCCCGTCGCCGCGTCGATCTCGAACGACACCGCGTCCGACCCGGTCAGGCTGTAGGTCGGGGTGTCGCCATCAGGGTCGGTGGCGGTGATGGGCGAGCCCACGTTGGTCCCGGCGGCGCTGTTCTCGGCCACCGTCAACACGGTGCCGATGTTGGCGTCGAAGGTTGGCGCCCGGTTGGGTTCAGGCTCAGGCGGCGGGCTGACGGTGATGGTCGTCTCGGCGGTGGCGGAGAGGCCGTCCTGGTCGGTCACCGTGAGGCGGAAGGTCAGCGATGTCTGCTCCGTCACGTCCGGGGCGGTGAATGAGGCGGTGGCCGTGCTTGCGCCGGCGATGGAGACCGTGGGCGTCCCTCCCACCTGGCTCCAGGCAAAGGTCAGGGACCCGACAACCGTCTCAGCGTCGCCGCCGACGCCTTGCAACGCCACCGTCTCCCCGGCCTCTGCCGTCGTGACCTGGGCCGCGTCGATGGACGCCGTGGGCGGCGTGTTCTCAGGCTCGGGCGGCGGGCTGATGGCGACGGTCGTCTCGGCGGTGGCGGAGAGGCCGCCCTCGTCGGTCACTGTTAGGCGGAAGGTTAGCTCCGTCTCCGCCGTCACGTCCGGGGCGGTGAAACTGGCGGTGGCCGTGGTTGCGCCGGCGATGGAGACCGTGGGCGTTCCTCCCACCTGGGTCCAGGCGAAGGTCAGGGACCCCGCAGCCGTCTCAGCGTCGCCGCCGACGCCTTGCAGCTCCACCGTCTCCCCGGCCTCTGCCGTCGTGACCTGCGCCGCGTCGATGGACGCCGTGGGCGGTGTGTTCTCCGGCTCGGGCGGCGGGCTGATGGCGACGGTCGTCTCGGCGGTGGCGGATAGGCCGCCCTCGTCGGTCACTGTTAGGCGGAAGGTCAGCGATGTCTGCTCGGTCACGTCCGGGGCGGTGAATGAGGCGGTGGCCGTGCTTGCGTTGGCGATGGAGACCGTGGGCGTTCCTCCGGCCTGGCTCCACGCGAAGGTCAGGGACCCCGTCGCCGTCTCAGCGTCGTTGCCGACGCCTTGCAGCTGAACCGTATCCCCGGCTACTGCCGCAGCGACCTGGGCCGCGTCGATGGACGCCGTGGGCGGCGTGTTCTCCGGCTCCGCGCCGGTCACAGTGACCGTCATGGTGTCGGAGTCGGACTCGCCCTCCTGGTCGGTGACGGTCAGTTGGAACTCCAGCGTTGCGCCGCCCGCAGCGTCGGCGGGGATGGTGAAGCTGGGGTCGGCGAACTTGCCGGCCGGCTGGGTCGTCCGCGGATGCGTCAGCGTGACGGCGGGGCCGGACAGCTGTGTCCACTGGTAGGTCATCTGGTGCCACCTGCCGTAGGGGTTGACGCTGCCCTTGCCTTGCAGGGTGACGATCTCGCCCGGCGCGCCCGTCAGGTCCGGGCCGGCCTTGGCCGTGGGCCGGACGACTTCCGGCGCGGCGACGGTGACGATCATCGTGTCGGAGTCGGACTGGCCCTCTTTATCGGTCACGGTCAGTTGGAACTCCAGCGTCGTCCCGCCCGCAGCGTCGGCGGGGATGGTGAAGCTGGGGTCGGCGAACTTGCTGGCCGGCTGGGTCTTTCGCGGATGCGTCAGCGTCACGGTCGGGCCGGACAGCTGCGTCCACTGGTAGGTCATCTGGTGCCACCTGCCGTAGGGGTTCACGCTGCCTTTGCCCTGCAGGGTGACGCTCTCGCCCGGCGCGCCCGTCAGGTCCGGGCCTGCGTTGGCCGTGGGAAGGACGAGTTCCGGCACGACGACGGTTACTATCATGGTGTCGGAGTCGGACTCGCCCTCCTGGTCGGTCACGGTCAGCTCGAACTCCAGCGTCGCGCCGTCCTGCGCGTCGGCGGGCATGGTGAACGTCGGGTCGCCACGGGTGGGCTTGTCCAGCGTTACGGACGGGCCGGAGAGCTGCGTCCAGGCGTGGGCCATCTGATACCACCTGCCGTAGGGGTTCGTGCTGCCTTTGCCCTGCAGGGTGACGCTCTCGCCCGGCGCGCCGGTCAGGTCCGGGCCCGCGTTGGCCGTGGGACGGACGGGTTCCGCCACGGTCACGGTCACCGTGTCGGACTGGCTCCATCCTTCGCTGTCGGTGACGGTCAGCTCGAATCGGAGGGCGCGGCCCGCGGGCGCGTTCTCCGGCAGGACGAACCAGGGGTTGGCCGTCGTCTCGCCGCTCAGGGCGACCGCCGGCTCGGACGTCTGCACCCAGGCGTACTCCACCTGCGCCCGCTGGACCCGGGGGTCGAGGCTGCCGGAGCCTTGCAGCACTACCCGCTCGCCGGGCGCCTGCTCCCGGTCCGGTCCGGCGTTGGCGACGGGCAGCGGGTTCGAGGAGGTGAAGCGCACCGTGTCCGTGCTGGTCTGGCCCCAAATGGAGGCGGTCAGCTTGAACACCAGGGACTCGCCCGCGTAGAGCTGGGGCATGTCGAAGTACGCTATGTAGGGCCCGTTGTATGCCCCTTCTTCGTAGCTGTCTGCGATACTCGTGCGGAGCTCCGTCAGCACACGGTTCGGCGCCGACTCCACCTCCCACCGGAACTCCAGGTCCCCCCACCACCCGGTGGGACTGACGCTGTTCGTGCCGTCCAGGGACAAGAACGCGCCGGCGCTCGCCGAACGGTCGCGGCCGGCGTTGGCCGTTGGCCGGCCCAGCGGCCTGATGTTGCCGGGGTTGCCCACCCGCAGCAGCAGCTCGTAGCTCCTGGTCGCCGGCGAGGTTGCGTCCTGTCCGGTCCTGACCAGGGTTTGGCGGTTCTGGGTCGCCGTTACCCGGAACTTCAGCAGCGTCCCCTGCGGGAAGTCCGGCAGGCCGAAGAGGGCCCCGTGCTCGTCCTGGTACAAGCGAACCGTGGGGCCGGAGAGCTGCTCCCAACTCCACTCGTACGGACGGTATCTCCCGTGACTCCACTCCTTGTAGGTGTAGTCGAAGACCCCTTCGAGGACGTAATCGTTCAGGTACACGTCCATCTCAGTCTGGCCCCGATCGGGCGCGTAGCGTATCGGGATGGCCGCCTGCTCCCCCACGATCACCCGGAACGCCTGGACGGCCGTGGCGCCTCCGTAACGCTGGGCCGCCGACGCCTTGACCGTCACCACGGCCTCGCCGTCGGCAATCCCCTCGACGATGACGTCGGTCGGCGACAGCCCCTTCGTTGGGTCGGACCCGCGCAGTCGCACGTTGGCGACCCCGGCCGGCGCCACTGCCACTTCGTATCTGAGGGCGTCGGGCGCCGGGCCGAAGTAGCGCTTCACGTCGAAGTGACGGCTCGACCCCGCCTGCAACAGCACCGGGGGCATCGTCCCCACCCTTTCAGCGAAGCCGACCGTGGTGGCCTTGACGGTGACCGTCAACTCATGGACCGTCACGCCGCCGTTGCATTCCCGGTCTTTCAACCACGAGACCTCCTTGCGAACCGTCAGCCGGAAGGTCAGCGTGGTGTCCTGGCGCACGGCGGGCGCCCCCGGGAACTGGAACAGGAAGGCCGACGTGGGGCGGTACTCGCCCGTGTAATCGTCCCGCTCCTGGAAGTCGCTGGGGCGGGTGATCTGAACCCCGTCCTTCACCCACGTATAGGCTGTGCCAACCTCCTCCCAGCAGAGCACGGCGTTGTCGGCGTTGATGCTGGAATCAAGGCCGTCCGGCTTCGGCAGGCGCTCCCACATACCCTCACGGATCACGCGCATCTGAGTCCTGGTGGTCGTCCCGGTTACGTCGTCGTACCCCGGCAGGGTGAGCGTGAAAGGCTGGTTATAGGAGAGGCCCTCCGTGAGCGCGTCAGTGGGATAGAAGTAGCCCGCCTGGCGCACCGTCACCGTCACGTCCGCGGCGGTGACGGTGTTCGCGCCGTAGTCGCCGCCGGCGACGGCGTGGGTGATCGTCGCTGTCCACACGGCGTCGAGGTCGTCTGCGCCGTCGTCCACGCCGGTGACGGTGACCGTCTGCGGCGTGTTCCAGTTCCCCGCCGCGAAGGTCAGCGCGCCGGAGACGGTGGCGACCGCGGTGTCGTCGCTTCTCGGCGTGATTGTCACGCTGCCGCTCGTGGGCTGGGTGTTCAGCCGCACGGTGTAGGTCCCCCTGGCGTCCTCGCTCACCGACAGCTCGCTCTTGCTCACCGTTACGCCGCGGGTGTCATTGTCGGTCACGGTCACGGCAACGGGGGCGGCGCTGACGCCGTCGTAGCCGCCGCCGCTTACGGCGTGCGTGATGCTCGCGCTCCGGGGGTTGGGGTTGACGTTGACGATGCTGTCCTCCACGCCGGTGACGGTGACCTGCTGCGGCGTGTTCCAGTTGGACGTGGTGAAGGTCAGCGCGCTGGAGACGGTGGCGACCGCGGGGGCGCTGGTGGTCGGCGTGATTATCACGCTGCCCGTGGGCTGGACGAGCAGGACGACGGTGTACTGCGCCGTGCCGCCGCCCTCGGCCACCGTAACGCCCGTCGCCGAGACGGTGACGCCCCGCGTGTCGTTGTTGACGGTCACGGTCGCAGCGCGCTGGGTCGTGGAGAGCGCGTAGCCCGTGCCCGCCACCAGCGTGGCCGTGACTGTGCCGTTGGCCGCGACGACCATGTCGTTCACGGTGGCGACGGTGTAGGTGGCCGTGCCGCCGGACGGAATGACCACCGTCTTGGCGCCCACGCCGCCGGGGGCGACGTAGCCGCCGGTCTGCGCGATGTTCAGGGAGACGGTCAGGGGGGTCGGCGGGCTGGCCGTCACGGTGAACACGACGTCCGCGCCCTCCGAGACGGAGGTCTGGGCCGTCGTGATGGAGATGACGGGCTGCGGCGTCACGGTGAAGACGAAGGTGTCGGTGACGCTGCTGGACCCGCGGCTCAGCGTCACGGTGATCGTCGCCGTGCCCTCGCTCACCGCGGTGGCGGTGAGCGTGTGGCCGGCCACCGCGACCGTGGCGACGTTCGTGTCCGACGACGTCGCAGCGTAGGTATCCGCGTCGTAGCTGACGTCCCTGAGGTCGACGGTGTAGGTCAGGCCCGCCTGCCGCGTGGCGTCGGCGATCTCATTATCGACAAAGACAACGATGTCGTCGTCCGTGATGGAGCCGTAGAGGATCGGCTCGCCGATGAATTCCGCGTTCATCACGTTCGAGAGGATAATGTTGACGGTCTCCGTACCCTCTCCCGGAACGTCGTCGTCGAAGAGAGCGACTTCTATGGTCTTCGCCGTCTCGCCCGGCGCGAAGGTGAGCGTCCCCGGCGTGATGGCCGTGTAGTCCGCCCCCGAAGTCGCGGTGCCGCTCCCGGCATCCGCGTAGTCCATCGTTACCGTCTGCGCACTCGCTTGACGGAAGGTCACATTGAAAACGAGCGGCCCCGCGTTCTCCGCCACTTCCGGATCGTCGAAGTCGACGCGCGGGATATCCTCCTTGTTTATGATCAGGAAGACTTTCCTGGCCTTGTCCGGGTCCGTGTGGAGGTCCGCGCCGCCCGTCGGGTTGGAGATCTCGAAGGCCACGTTCCGGTCAACGTCGTGGAGACCGTCCGGGAGCGTCGGCAGCGTCACGGTCTTGTTCATCTCGTCGGCGGCGAAGGTCAGCGTCCCCTGCAGGGCGGTGTAGTGCGTCCCCGCCACCGCGTCGGGCTCGCCCACGACCCCGGCGGCGGCGGTGGCGTAATCGACCGTAACCGGCCGGTCCCCGGCCGGGGTGAGATTCACCCTGATTCCCAGCGATACGCCCTCCCGGATATCGGAGTCGGTCGAGATGATGGAGACGACCGACCTGTCGTCATCAACGATGGTTCCGACCCCGATACTGCCCCCCTGCGCAATCGTGACATTGGTCGGGTTGTTAGAGTCCAGGGTATACAGCTCCACGCGGATGGTCTCGTCGAACTCCGGCCTGGTGTCCTTGGTCAGACCCACGTCGAATGTCGCCTTTCCAGTTCCCCGTATGAGTATGCTGTCGGCGGAGAAATTGTGGTCGCTGTCCGCGGACGTGCCCGGGTCCGTGGCCAGCCGGTAAAAGACCCGCGAAGTCCCGCCGGGGTACCGGTTCAGGGAGACCGTGAAGGTCAGCGTCCCGCTCTCGTTCGCCGTCGGCGAGTCTATCCAGGCGACGAGGGGGGCCGTGGCCTCGTTGTCTACGGTTGTCACCGTGACGCTTGGCGCGGGTACGCCGACGTAGCCGCCGCCCGTTACACTGTGCGTGATGGTGACCGTCTCGCTGCCGGGATTCGCATCCTCCACGCCGGTGAGCGTCACCGTTTGCGGCGTGGCCCAGTTGCTCGGCGTGAAGGTGAGCGCGCCGGAGACGGTGACCGCGTTGGCGGTGCTGGTGTTCGGCGTCACCGTCACGTCGCCCGTGGGTATGCTGTTCAGGACGACGGTGTACGTCGCCGTGCGGCCCTCGCCCACCGGCAGCGACGTCGGGCTCACCGTGATGCCGCGCACGGAGATCGGGACCAGCGACACCGCCACCGCCTGCCCCTCGCTCCAGTCCATGATGTCGGCGTTGGGGATTGCGTAAGCATTCGCTGAGGAGGAATCGGATCCGTAGGAGTCGCCGTCGAGCAGGAAGGAGGCGTTGTCCAGGCGCAGTTTGTACGACCCTGGAAGTTCAGTACTAGCGTTGATGAGATTGAAGAAGACAAAAAGCCGATCCGCGGGTTCCGTATCAATCAGATGATGGATGAAGCGGTCTGCTGCCCCATCGTTGAAGCCATCCGGGGTCAGGGAGCCATATCCCTGGCTTGATCCGTTATACCCCGAACTCGTGACACCCTCAAACGTATTCGTTCCCGCGATCATCGTGGCGGAGAAGATTGCGTTGGCGACGGTGGTGGAGCCGTAGCCGGAGAACGACCAGGGGCCGTCGCCGAGCGAGTTGGCGGCGCGCGCCTGCACCTCGTAGGCGGTGTTGGCGCTCAGGCCGGTGATGGTTGCGGTGAGGAGCGTCTGGTCCTGCGGGCCGAGGGTGAAGATCCCGCCGGCGCGGGCCTCCCGGTACCGCACGTCGTAGCCCGTGATGGCCGCGCCGCCGCGGGCGGGCACTGTCCAGTTCACGACGAGGCTGTTGGCCGTGGGCATCCCGAAGGTGGGCACGGCTGGCGCGTCCGGGGGGCCCTCCCCGGTTGAAATGCCGCTGTGCGTGGGGTACTGAGAGGCCGTGCCGAAGTACCAGGGGTTGTCCCCCGTGCCGTCGCCGTTCAGGTCCAAGTTCCAGTTGGCGTAGATGCCGGTGTAGCCCGTGGGGTTCTGCAGCTGGGCGGCGGTCTTGCGCTGGCCGACGGGGTTGCCCGTCACTTGGTAGTAGCTGTTGATGACGGACCCGGTCGAGCGGGGGCTCACCAGGCCGTCTTTTTGCTGCGAAACTGTCAAGACGCGGGTGAGGGAGTAGGAGGCGTTGACCGTTCCCTCGTTGAGGCCCACCAGGCCGCCGTGGTCAGAGCCTCCGCCCCATATGGTGATGCCGGCCCAGGAGCTACGCACCGTTCCCCAATTCAAGTGGCCGACCAGTCCGCCGATCCGATCGGCTATAACTTGATCGGTGGATATGTAGCCGGTGGCGTAGCTGTTGGTGACCGTGCCGCCTCCGATCCAGCCCACCAGCAGGCCGTTGGCGTGGCCCTCTATGTTCATACCGGCATTCAGCACGCCAACGTTCCTGATTTCGCCGCCGCCGGATAAGCGGCCGAACAGCCCGTAATTACTGTGCTTGCCCGACTCATCGATGGACATGTTGGAGATGGAGTGGTAGTTGCCCTCAAAGACGGCGCTGTAGGAGTTGTTGCCGGCGTCAATGGGGAGCCACCCCCTGCCGCCGCGCGAGTAGGTGGCGCCGGCGGTGGAGAAGTTCAGGTCGGCGGTCAGTTCGTAGCCCGCGCAGGTCGCCGGGCAGCCCATGCGGTCGCTCCCGGCGATGTCGGCGTTGGGGAAGGCCGCGAGGTATTTGGCCACAGCCTGCGCGCGAGTCAGCTGGACTGTCTCGACGGGAAGCTTGGTGTAGGCTTGCACCGAGCCGTTGCCGTCCAGGTCATAGCGCATGGCGTCCAGCTGCGCGAGGTTGGACACCTCGATGAGGTTGTCGTCGTCGGTGTCGTAGTCCGTGGGTTGGGGGCGATCGACTTCACTTGCTTGGCGCCCCTGCAAGCCGAACTCCTGCCAGGTGAATATGTTGTCAGTATTGCGGTCCGCCTTGAGCGCCGGGTACTCCTTGCCGGTCCCGAAGTCCCAGGGGTTGTCGACGCCGGCCACCCCGTCGACGTCCACGTTCCAGGAGGCGTAGATGCCGATGTAGCCGTCGCCGCCCTGCAATTCGGCGGTGGACCTGGAGTAGGCAGGGTCACTCACCTGATGGATGTCCTCATTGTAATAGACCTCAGTCAGTTGAGCGATGGAGCCGGCTGTAAAACCCACCACGCCGTGGATGGACGCTCCGGTACCGGATACCGTGCCCGTCGCGAATGCGCTGGCTATGTTCCCGCTCTGGTGGCCCAGGATGCCGCCCACTTGCGATGTTCCCGCCACGGCGACATTGGTCCAGGAAGCTGCGACCTGGCCCTGGTTGCTGCCCACCAGCCCGCCGGTCTGACCGGCGCCGGTCACCGAGCCGCCGTCGACGTAGCTGGCGGCCACGCGGGTACTGGCGCCTCGCATAAAGCCCACCAGCGCGCCGACGTCATGGAGGCTGGCGGTCACGTTGACATTCAGCAGTCCCACGTGATGCACGAAGCCCGTGCCGCCGAGTACGCCGAACAGCCCCACTTGGGCTGTGACACGGCTGATGAACAGGTTGGAGATGGTGTGGCCGTTGCCGTGGAACACCCCGGTGTAGGGGGCGGTGGTGGTTCCAATGGGGAGCCAGCCCGCGCCGTTGTTCCTGTAGGTGTCGCCAGGGACGTCCGTTCGCCCGTTGCCGTCGGTGTCGAAGTCGAGGTCGGCGGCGAGCTCGTAGCCGGCGCAGGTCCCCGGGCAGCCCATGTTCGTCACCGCGTTGGGGAAGGCCGCGGCGTAGGAGAAAATCTCAGTATCGGGGGCGCCGTTGCCGTTCAGGTCCCAGCGCATGGCGTTCAGTTGGGCGAGGTTGCTGATCTCGATGAGGTTGTCGTTGTCGTTGTCGTAGTCCCCCGGCGTGACGTCGTCGTCGGTGATCCAGCCGGTGGTTGTGAGGGAGTTAGCAACGGGGCCACCGGTCAACCCCACGAAGATGCACCGGACTGCGATTCGTTTGTCCCCATCGACGATATCGTTGCCGTTCACCGTCACGGTGAACGTCCGGCTCAGATCCGACGGGTTCGTGAAGAGGAGATTAGCCCCCTCGGATATGGTGTTCCTGCCGACGAAATCAGCCGCCGTCGCCGTTCCGGCGTTCTGCTGTGTCCAGCACCCGACATGGTAAACAGTCGCGCCGCTGGACGTCACGGTGAATTCCATCGTCCCGGTCGTGCTGGAGGCGCCTTCCAGGAAGGCGTCGGCCAGCGTCGGCCCGGCGATGGTCAGGGTCGGGAGCGTGTCGTCGTCGTTGATGGTGACGGAGGCCATGGACGGGCTGCCCACGATGTAGCCCGAGCCCGCCGCCAACGACGCCGTGACGGAGCCGGGGAGCTGGTGAATATCGTCGTCCGCGATATGCGGGTCGACCCGTATCGCCGTCGTACCCGCCGTGATGGTGACCTCGGACGGCGGGCTGGTAAGCCTGTAGTCGCCGACAAAGCTGAAGGACAGGGCGACCGCCAGGTCCGTCAGGGGCGCCTCGCTCGCGGTCACGGTGAACCGCGCCTGGTCGCCCTCCGTGGTCGACGCCTCGTCCACCGCGATGGTGATGACGGGGGTGCCCGCGGCGGCGTCGGTGACGGTGACGGTGGCCATGGACGGGCTGCCCAGGGTGTAGCCCGAGCCCGCCGCCAACGACGCCGTCACGGTGCCGTTGGGCTCGTCCACGGTGTCGGCGATGGTGGCGACAGCGTAGGTGGCCGTCGCCTGGTTCGCCAGGATGGTCACGGTCTTGCCGGCGCCCAGGTCCCCGGCGGCGACGTAGTCCCCGGACTGATCGATGATCAGGCCCACGTCCAGGTTGGCGGTGGGCGCGGGGTCGGCGGTGACGGTGAAGGTTGCCGCCGTGCCCTCGGTGACCTCGGGTCCTGCCGCGATGGTGATGGCGGGGGTGACGCCGCTTCCCGTCGTCGCCGTGCCGGAGGCCGACCAGGAGCCGTGTCCCAGCGCGCTCTGGGAGCGCACCTGCACCTCGTACTCGGTGTTCGAGATCAGGCCGGTAATGGTCACGGTCGTGGCGCTCTGGTCCTGCGGCCCGTCGGTCCAGTCGGTGGTCCCGGTCTGCCGGTAGCGCACGTCGTAGCCGGTGATGGGCGCGGGCGGGTTGGTTGGCGCGTTCCACATGACCGGCAGGCTGTTCGTCGTGATCGTCCCGAAGGTGGGCGCGGTGGGCGCAGGCGGCGCGGCAACCAGCGACACCGCCACCGCCTGCCCCTCAATCCAGTCGTGGTTGGCGGTGGGGATTGCGTACTTGGTAGGTGTTGAGAGATCGAATCCGAAGGATGCGCTGTCAAGCAGGGAGGAGGCGTTGTCCAGACTCAGTAGGTACGACCCGGGAAGTTCATAATCGAAATTCGTGACAGTGAATCCGACATAAAGCCAATTCGCGGGTTCCGAATCAACCAGCTCACGGATGTAGCGGTCTGCTCCCCCAACGTTGAAGCCATCCGGAGTCAGGGAGCCGTATCCGGCGCTTGATCCGTTATACCCCCAATTCGTGAGACCCTCAAATATATTCGTCCCCACGATCATGGTGCCGGAGAAGATTGCGCCGGCGACGGTGGTGGAGCCGTAGGCGGAGGCCGACCAGGGGCTGTCGCCAGTGGCGTTGGTGGCGCGCGCCTGCACCTCGTAGGCGGTGTTCGCGCTCAGGCTGCCGATGGTCGCGGTGGTCCCGGTCTGGTCCTGCGGCCCGGCGGTGAAGGCCCCGCCGGAGCCGGCCACGCGGTATTGCAGGTCGTAGCTCGTGATGGCCGAGCCGCCGGTGTTGGCGGGCTCCACCCAGTTCACGACGATGCTGCTCGCCGTGGGCGTTCCGAAGGTGGGGGTGGGGGGGGCGTCCGGGACCGGGACCAGCGACACCGCCACCGCCTGCCCGTCAGTCCAGACGATGTTGGCGTTGGGGACTACGTAGAGGCCAGACGCTTGGGGATCGGATCCGAAGGATGTGCTGTCAAGCCGGAAGGAGACGTTGTCCAGGCGCAGGATGTACGACCCGGGAAGAGAAGAACGGGGGAGGTCGGTTATTGAACTCGACAGCAAGCTGATTCGTGGGTTCCGTATCAATCAAGGCAACAAAGGCGCGATCTCTTGCCCCATCGTTGAATCCACTCGGGGTCAGGGAGCCATACTCGACGATGACATACCCCCACTCCGTGAGACTGCTAATTGTCCTCGTCGCCACGATCATCGTGCCGGAGTAGATTGCGCCGTCGACGGTGGTGGAGCCGTAGGCGGAGGCGGACCAGGGGCTGTCGCCGGTGGCGTTGGTGGCCCGCGCCTGCACCTCGTAGGCGGTGTTCGCGCTCAGGCCGCCGACGGCCGCGCTGGTCTCGGGCTGGTCCGGGAAGCTGGTAAATACGCCGCTGGTGTTGGCCACGCGGTATTGCAGGTCGTAGCTCGTGATGGCCGAGCCGCCGGTGTTGGCGGGCTCCGCCCAGTTCACGACGAGGCTGCTGGCCGTGGGCGTTCCGAAGGTGGGGGCGGGGGGGGCGTCGGGGACGTCAGAGGGCGCGGCGTCGGTGACGGTGACGATGAAGGTCTGCTGCGCGTCGCCGCCGGCGTTGGTGGCCGTGACGGTGATGGTGGCCGTGCCCGCGGCAACGCCCGTCACCGTGATCGTCGACGTGTTGCTCACCGCGACGGTGGCCTTGGTGTCGTCCGAGGAACTCGCGGTGTAGGTGTCCACCGTGCCCGTGAAGTAGGTAGCGGCGTCCACGACGTGGGTGTCGCCAACGGCCACGGAGGCGGCGGGGATGGTGCCGGTGGCGCCGGGCGCGGGGACCAGCGACACCGCCACGGCCTGCCCGTCGGTCCAGGTGATACCGGAGTTGAGGAATTGGTAAAAACCGGCGTCGATGTTCTTGAAGGAGGCGCTGTTGAGCAGGCGGTGGGCGCCGTCGTCCAGGCGCAGGCTGTACGCCCCGGGAAGGGCAGTGCCGGAACCGGCGTCGTTGAATGCGACAAGGAGCCAATCCTCAAAAGCATTTACTTGAGCCAGGCTAACGAATCTACGGTTTGCCGCGCCATCGTTGAACGCGTTCGGGGACAGGGAGCCGGATGAATCGGGAGCGTGATACCCCCAGGTCAGGGAGCCCGTACCCACGATCATCGTGCCGGAGAAGATTGCGCCTTCCACGGTGGTGGAGCCGTAGGCGGAGGCCGACCAGGGGCCGTCGCCGGTGGCGTTGGCGGCCCGCACCTGCACCTCGTAGGCGGTGTTGGCGGTCAGCCCGGCGATGGTCGCGGTGAGGACCGTCTCGTCCTCGATGACGGTGAAGGCGTCGCTGGTGTTGGCCACGCGGTATTGCAGGTCGTAGCTGGTGATGGCCGAACCGCCGATGTCCGACGGCTCGGTCCAGTTCACCACCAGGCTGTCCGTCGTGGGAGCGCCGAAGGTGGGGGCGGCGGGCGCGACGGGTTCCCCGTCGTCGTCAATAATCGTGACGGTCACGGCCCGTTGGCCGCTGCCGTCGGCGCCGCGGATCGTCGCGTTCGACGAGGCGCTGTGGAAGCGCAGGTTGATGGTTTCGTCGGCTTCAGCGTCGGCGTCTTGCGTCAGCTGGATGGTCACCTTCTGCGGGCCGGCGTGGAGCGGGGGGAAGGTGAGCGTTCCCGCGGTGATCGCGGTGTAGTCCGTGCCGGAGGTCGCGGTGCCCGTGGCAAGGTCCTGGTACTGCGCTGTGACCTCGGTCTCGCTGTTGGCGCTGAGGCTGACGGAGATATCCAGCGTCGCGCCCTCGGCGGCGGACACGGCGGCAGCCACGATGATCTCCGGCATCGGGTCGTCGTTGACGATGGTGCTCGTGGCGTCGAGCGTGCCGCCTAGCGCGGCGTTCTTCGCGCCGAGCAGCCGTAGCTGCACTGTCTCGTCGGGCTCGTAGACGCGGTCTCCCAGAATCGACACGCCCATGCGAGCGGTGGTTTTGGGGCTGCCCGCTGAAGCGTTGATCACCCACTGGCTGACCGGCCCCAACTCCGTTGCGGACAACGCAGTCAGCAGCGGGCCGTCGGGCAATCCCGAGCTGCGGGACTGGTGGTATTCGAAGTCCTCGACGTGGATGGCGGTGGAGCCTGCCCTTACGTAGGCGTAGTACACCGTCACCGGCTCGGTGATCGGCTCGCTGAACGTCAGCGTGTATCCCAGCGTGGTCAGTGGCGCCCCACGGCGCACGTTGCCCTCATTCGGGGTATTCCCGCCCGCGATGGTGACGGTGGTCGCGGGCAGCGTGACCTCCTCCGACCACAGGCCGGTGGCGCCGTTGAGGACGGCGGCGACGCGCGCCGTGAACCCTGGCTCGATGGTCTGGAGGAGGAAGACGCCCGGGTCGGTGGGCGTCGCCTGACGGGTGGAGTCGTAGCTCTCCGAACCCGACTTCCACTGCACGACGTAGCTCGCGGCGTTCGTCACCGCGTCCCATTCCAGGACGACCTTGCCGTCCGTCCAGATGGCGATGATGTTTTGGGGCGCCGTAAGTTGGACAAAGGGGGTGACGGTGACGTCGAACGTCTGCGTGATACTGCCGGCGGTGTTGGTGGCCGTGACCGTGATGGTCGCCGTGCCCTCGGCAACGCCCGTCACGGTGACGATTGAGTTGCTCACCGCGACGGTGGCCTTGGTGGTGTCGCCGGAAACCGCCGTGTAGCTGTCCACCGTGCGGGTGAAGGCGGACGAGACGTCCACGTCACGCGTGCCGCTCACGGCCACCGAGACGGCGTCGATGGACCCGGAGGCGACGGGCGGCTGGAGGCCGTTGTCGGTGACGGTGACGGTGGCCGTCTTGGGGCTGCCCAGGGTGTAGCCGCTCCCAGCCGTCAGGGTGACCGTTACCGTGCCGTTGCCTCCGACCACACCGTCATCGGTGGTGACTAAGGGCACGTTGAAGGCGCCGCCGGTGCCGATCACTCTCGTTTTCGGGCCGGCGGAGATGCCGGTGACGTAATTCCTCCCAGAGAACGCAAGGTTGAAGTTCACCGTCAAGTTGGAGCCCGGCGGCGGCGTGGCGGTCAGGGTGAACACGACCGGCTGCCCTTCGGCGACGGAGGCGTTGACTGCCGCAACGGTGATAACGGGCGTCGTCTGCGCGAAAACAAGCCCGCCGGAAAACAGCGTCGCCAGGGCAACGACCGCCAGGAGGAGGAGCAGGTTGGTGAGCCGCCGAGTCGTCATGATAGAACTTCTGTTCGGGGGGGGGGGGGGGGGGTACGATAACGGACGCGGCGGGGGCGGTCGCCGGCGGGCTTGGTGAGCTTGGTGGTCATGTGGGTTACAGGGTTGAACATGATGGTGTGGGTTACCCCCTTAGTTCTATCTGCGTTCTATAGCGACGCGCCCGCGGTCCTCGACGTCGATGTTCAGGTTGTGGCGGTCGAGCAGCCGCATCCCCACGAGGGGGGTGGCGTCGGACATGTGTACATCCACGTGCCGGGGGTGGCCGTCCCACAGAACCGTCACGCGGTAGACATCAAAGGTCACCTCACTGCCATCGGCCAGGAACGCCGGGTTAGTGGTCACGAAGGGCAATCTTAGCGCCAAGGCCAACGCCGGAGGCAGCGTCAGATACCCGTTGTAGCCGGTATCGACAACTGCCTCTATCTCCCGGCTCTGTCCCAACGGACCTTGCACGGCAAGCCTTACGATGGGTTCGTAGGCGGAGTTCACCACCCCCTCGATCACTGGGCGCTCCGCAGCGACCCGCCGCCGAACTTGTAAATCGCCCGATGGCCTACCCGCAAGGACCAGACGTCGATAGCCTCCGGTCGCTGCGCCCGCAGTCGGTCCACTGCGTCAAGGAGCTCTTCGCCGATGGCCCAGAGTCCGGTGTCCACGTCGATGGAGACGATCTCTCCGTGGTGGTCGGCTTCGACCTTGTGCCGGATGTCGCGCTCGTAAATCTCGTCGCCGAGGCGGGCCGTCTCATCTTTTGGGCGGGTTGGCGCGGTGGGCCTGGGTGATTGCGCGGCCGCCGGCATCTTCGCGTCCATCATGCGCCCCCCTCTCAAAGGCGTACTCCGACGGGTGGCACTTTACTATACCGCGATGGTTTTTGACAAGCAGAAAAACCAGGGCAATCGCATTTTAAGTAGAGAGGTCCTTGAGCAAGTAGTCATAGTCCCATCCGGCCTTCTTCCGCTTGGCCTTGATGCCGACCTTTGCGGTTGTTTCCTGTTTGAGCATGTCCACCGCCATATGCCTGACGACCGCCAGGTTCTGGTCCGCATTGCCAGTCCTGACCCCTGCTCCGGTCCTCATCGAAGGCCATGTCCAAGATCCAATGCAGGGCTGTTAGCGGCGGAGCAGGAAGGATGAGAAGGGCTGGAGGCTGGCTACTCTCCGGCCTGTATGACGACGCGTCCGCCGTCCACGAATTCGATGTTCAGGTTGTGGCTATGGAGCAGAGCCGTGCCCAAAAGCGGCGTAGTATCTGCCGCATAGGCGACAACATCCCTCGCCTGGCCGTCCCAGAGCACCGTGACGCGGTACACATCAAGAGTTACTTCGCTGCTGTCGGCCAAGACTACCCGGTTGACGCCCGTGAGGGACAATCCCAACTCCTCAACCATCGCCGGGGGCAAGGTGAGGAAGCGGTTGAACCCGGTGTCTACCACAGCGTCTACCGCCAGCGTTTGCCCCGCCGGGCCTTGCAGGGGAAGCGTCACAACGGCTTCATGGGCGGGGCTCACAACCCCTTCGATCACCCGGTCCTCCGCAGGGACCCGCCGCCGATGCCGGCTATAGCTCGGTAGCCGACTCTCAGCAGCCACACATTGGCAGTGCCCGATCCTTGCGCCTGCAGGCGGTCTACCGCGCCGAGCTCACTGTCAGCAATGGCCCAGATCCCGCTGTCCACGTCGACGGCGACGATCTCTCCGTGGCAGTCGGCTTCCACTTGGGGGCGAATGTCCCGCTCGTATATCTCGTCGCCCAGGCGAGCAATCTCAGCCCGCGGACGGGTGGGCGTCGGGGTGTCTGCGTCTCTCATGCGTCCCCCTTTTGAAGGCGTACCTGCACACCCTGCATTTTACTCCTTATCGACGGCTTCCGACAAGCAGAAAAACAAAAAAAGACCCGCATACGAGCCTGATGCTCAGAAGTCAGGGAAGTGGTAGGTGGAACCGTGTTTGGTGTACCTTTTGAGGCGACCCTGAGATGGGAGCGAATCAGATGCCGCTTCGAGACATGGACCGCGAGCAGATGTGGCTATTACCGCCGTCTCTTGACGAGCTGTTGCCTTTAGATCACCCGGCGCGATTCGTGGCTGAGTTCGTGGACGCGTTGGATAGGGAGGGCTGGTCAGAGCTTGGCGTGGAGATAGAAGGGGACCCGCTGGGAGCGCCAGCCTACCATCCTCGTGCGCTGCTGAGCGTGTGGCTATACGGCTTTATGACCGGCGTGCGCTCGTGCCGGAAGCTGGAGACGGCCTGCCGGGACCAGATACCGTATCTGTGGCTGACCGGATGGCAACATCCAGACCACAACGCCCTGTGGCGATTCTACAAAGGACACAGGCAGGCCATGAGGAAGCTGTTTGAGCGGACGGTTCGCACGGCGGTGACGATGAAACTGGTGGGCCTGGCGGTGCAGGCGGTGGATGGTACAAAGGTGAGCGCCAACGCATCGGTGTACAGGACCCACAACGCCGAGGAACTGCGCCAGTTATTGAGCCGTGTAGAAGCGGCGATACGTGACCTTGAAGCTCAGAACGAAGCGGGAGAAGATACGGCCTCTGCCCATCTGCCCAGGGAGTTGGCCAACAAGGAGATGCTGAGGGAGCAAGTGAGGCAGGCGATGGCCGACCTTGAGAGTAAGGAACGCCAGAAGCGCACCTCACTGACGGAGACGCCCGGCTGATGAAGGCGCGTGGCAGCGTTCTGCTTGGCTACAACGCCCAGGCTATGGTCTCACCCTTAGAACCTGACGGGGGAGCGACCGGCATGTTTATCACGGCGGTGGGTGTTTCAGCGCGGCCGTAACTGAAGACGGCGCGGCCAACCGCTGAAAACCGCCCTCCGTGTCCGGCGAGAGTGGCGCACGGAGCGGGAGCGCGCATCCCCGCAAACGCGAGCGCCCACAATCCGAACGTCTGGAGGCCGCTCATGGGGCGTCCTCGCTTCTCATTGCAGCGGCTCCGGCGCGCACAAGGCCGTTCAGCTTGTCGAGCAGGCTGGCACGGGTGTTCTCGACGGCGGTCTGGACGAGGACGCGGGCCTCAACGACCATAGCCTCCCAATCGAGCCGCCGCAACTGGTCGTGTTTCATCCCCTCAGCAGCGGCCTCAATGCGGTCGAGGAGCGCCGTCTCGCCGCCCAAGGCGTCGATGTGCGCGGCGCTCAATCCCGCCGCCCCCGCCACCTTGACACCATCGCGCAGCCCCTCTAGGGCGGCCCGCCGCGATAAAAGGTGAGTTAGGCGCAACAGGTCGGGGCTGCTGTCGGGCAACCTGAGAGGCTTGTCGTCACGCGCCGACTCGATCATGGCGGCCTCCAACCGGGCGTAACGGTCTGCGCCGCTGCCGGAAAGCGAGGCCCGTATGGCCGCGTCCTCGGTGGCGTTGGCGTCCAGCCGCGCCTCTATCTGCTGCTGGAGCAGCTCGCCGCCACCAGCCGCGGCGCGCTCAAGCGGGCCGGTGCCGTCCTCTGAACGTTCTTCTGCTTCCTGGCTCAACCTTACGCCGCGCCACTCATAGCCGCGGCGCGTATTCTTGGGGCGCGGCAGGCCTGGATGCAGCTCGCGCGCCAAAGCCAGTATCTCGCGCCGCGTCATGCCCTCGACGCGCGGCTCGGTGTTCCCGCCATCCGAGACCCAGCCACCGCACGCGGCTGCTAGGACGTCCATCGCTGTGTTCACCGGCGTGACGTGCCTAGAGTCGTCCGTGCACACCAAGTGGGACTCTAGCCACTCCCCCACCATCCCGATACTGTCGAGGCGGCGGCGGCGGGTGTACCGCTGGACGTTCGGCGGCATCTCCGGCGGACTCTCAGTGGCTGCCGCGTACTTCACGAGAAGCGCGACCATCGCCTGCCTTACCTCCACGCTCTCGGACATGGAGCGCATGAGTTCAGGTTCAAGAGCTACGTCCGTCATCTTGGGAATAGCTATCAGGCGCCAACGGTTCTGCATGCCGCTGTCCGTCAAGTCAATCATCCGCTCTTGCCCAGTGTTCAGTAGGAAGAACAACGTACTCATGAACGCCGCGTCTGCCTGTCGCTTTGCGCCCACGTCGCGCAGCCCGCGAGAGCCGCCACCGACCCAAGCCTTGAGTAGCTTCTTGTTCAGCGCGCCGTTGTCGGGCAATTCCTCGGAGTAGACGATGCGCGCGGTCAGCGCCGATTAGCAGGGCATCATGCGCCTGCGCCCCGCTGCTCCAGCGCGACTGAATGAACGCTTGATCCGAGGCGGCCATCCCGTACCCACCACGCAGCACGTCCCCGA
Source organism: Dehalococcoidia bacterium (assembly GCA_965261325.1). Taxonomy (GTDB): domain Bacteria; phylum Chloroflexota; class Dehalococcoidia; order Lucifugimonadales; family CAJWER01. The sequence goes on along the minus strand of CBDHCU010000008.1, from coordinate 1,112,053 downwards.
GGGCGGCGGTTACGGTCGCCATGAGGGTGCTCTTGCCGCCGTCGCCCGGACCTACCAGCGCATAGAGGGCCTTGGCCGCCTCGCCGCGCAGCGCATACCCTAGTGCCTCGAATAGAAAGCGGCGGTCGTCGACGTCCAGGTGCGGCACGAGCCCGTCAACGTAGGGATGCTGCGCGTAGGGGTCGAAATCATCGGGAATAGACCGCGTTACGAACCGAAGACGCGCCTCCGAAGACTTCATCAACTGGCCGGTGACCAAGTCGATCACGCCGTTGGGCGCTCCGAGCACGAACCTATCGCTGTCGATCTCCGACTCGTTGCAGACACTCAGCCCTTGGGGCAGTTTCCCCCGGGCCTCATAGTGCAAGTACGCCGCGCCAAGCATCGCCAGCATGTCCCGCAGGCCCTCCGGCTTCGCCGCCTTCAGCGCCCAGGTGGTGCAAGCCAACGCCTGCTTTGATCGCATGTCGCCACGGGCGGCGGACTCCGCGATGCGCGATTGCCATACCAGCGCGGACTCCAGATGCAACTCTCCCACTTGCGCCGTGTCCATCACGCTTGACCAGCGGCCGCCCGTCTGTTCCACCAATAGCCGCCACGGGCTGCCCGAGCTGCCCCGCACGACACAGAGACGGGTGGGCGCGTGAGACAGCAAGCGCCCCACGTCGGCGACGGGCGTCATCCCGAAAGGCCCTGCGTCGGAGGGGTCTATCCCGCCACCCGTGGGGTAGAGCTGCGCGATCGTCGGGAGCTCCTCGACGTGTTCGGGCGCGTAGTGTCGCTTCATGCCGGCCGCAACCGCTGCAACATCGGGGAACGAATTTGAAGCGAGCCAGTCGTCAAGGCCCTGACCGTCCGGCAGCGCCAGCACGTGGACCGCCGTCGCGCCACGGCTCAACAGCCAACTCTTGAGGCGCACGACCGCATTGTTCACCTTGGCGTTGTGCGCCACGTCGCCATCGGGCGCGAGCACGAACCGATTGTTCTTGATGGGTACGTCGTCCCAATCACCAAGGACCAACGTCGTGTTCATGCGGGAGCCGCGCCAATTCCAGATGCCCGCCAGACCCAGCGCGGCGATGCCATATCCCGCGAGGGCGTCGACGCGGGTCACCCCCTCGGCGATGATGACCGGCTGCCCCCCCCTGCTGCACGAGATCGCGCGTGAGGGGAGACGTAATCACGGTGTTCGGTTGGCCCTTGGGCGTCAAGAACTTCGGTGCGCCGCGCGTCGGGGTTGCCAGATCCTCCGGGCGCTCTAGGCGCAGTTGCACGGCATCGGGATTTCCGACACCGTGCAGCGGCATCAACAGCCCGGCGGCCTTGCGCGGGAAGCCATACGCAGACGCGAAGTCAGATCCGCCCTCTTTCTTGCCCGACAGCACGACGCGATACCCACGGGCGCGGGAGGCCTCGGGGGTCACGGCGCGGGCGCGGAGATACTCCGCCCACCGTTGCGGCAATCTGTACTCTTCGCCTAAATTGGACACGGTAAGACCTCCAGTTCTCACTTCCCTGGGCCTCTAGGACCCCCCTGGGGGCCGTTCCGTATGTAGCAGGCCTCGGCGCCGGAGGCGCGGGCCTTCCGTTGTGCTATCGGACGGCGCTGACAGGCTCATTCGCGTGGTCATCTTCGCCCCCGAATCTTTTCCAGCGTCCCGTCTTCAGCGGCCTACGGCGACAGGTTGATTCGTCTGAACCCTTGCCCTGGGGCGCTGTGCAAGCCAGACTAGGACTTCCTTCTTGAGCCATCGGTTGCTGCGTCCCAACTTGACCGGCCGGGGGAAGCCGTGCAGCTCCATCATCTTGTACAAAGTGGCGCGGGCTATCTTGGTAATAGCTAGCACTTCGTCCAGGGTCAGCAGGTCGGTCTCTTGCGTGATCATCAAAAAGTTTCTCACTTCCCCGGCCTCCAGGGCACCCCCTGGGGGCCGCCTCCATATCTAGCGTTTCACTTGTTTCGCGAGACCGTAAGGCTTCTCATTGTTGAAGATTATATGCTAAACTGGCCTAAGGCTTAGCGAGACAAGTGAAACGCCCTGTCACGGCGTCCGCCCATCGTCCCTTGTCACTATGTAGGCCGCCCACTCGTCCATGAGGGCGCGACGCCGCTCGAACAGGTCGGAGCGGGCGTAGGCTTGCTCGGTGCTGTTCCCCAAGGTGTGGGCTAGGGCAGCCTCTCCCACGGCCCAAGGGGTATCCGTCCTCTCCATGCACCACGTCTTGAACGACGTTCGGAATCCGTGGACGGTCGCCGTCTCCGCGAGCCCGTTATCGCGTAGCAACTTTGTCAGTGTCATGTCGGACAGCTCCCGGCCCGGCTTGTACAGGGACGGGAACACCAACCCGGAATTGTCGTCTAGGGCCTTCGCTCGGCGCAGCACTTCAAGGGCCGCATCCGACAGCGGTACCCGGTGCTCGCGGGCGGCCTTCATGCGCGACGCCGGGATGGTCCACGTCCGGGCGTCAAGGTTAATCTCATCCCACCGAGCGCCCCGCGCCTCGCCGGACCGTGCCGCCGTCAGCACGAGGAACCGGAAACATAGCCTCGAGGCTAGGGACGCGGTCGACGCCTCTATCTTCTCCAGTGTGTCGGGTATGTCCTGATAGGGCAGTGTCCGGAAGTGGGCCTTGACCGCTGGAATCTTGGGCAGGGCCGCGTCAATCACTTCCCCGGCGGGGTTGATGTCAAGGTAGCCGAACGCCATAGCAGCTGCGAAAACCACCCTGACTCGTTGGCGCAGCTTCCGGGCAATGGAGGGCTTGGTAAGCCATATCCGCAACAGCACGTCCAGTACGTCGGCGCGGGTGATTCGGTCAATCCGCGTGTTGCCGAGCACCGGGTAGGCGTAGGTATTGAGACACCCCCTCCAGTTGACGGCCTCCTTGGGGTTCTTCCAACGGGTGGTGTTATCCGAGATATACTGCTCGGCCGCGTCTCGGAACGTCGGCAGGTTCGGTTGCCGGCGCTCCGCCCGTGGGTCCCGTCCTTCGGCGACCGCTGTCCGTATCTCCGCGCTCTTCTTCCGCGCCAGGGCAAGGGGCACGTCAGGGTACCCGCCCAGCCCTATGTCCGTCCTGTCGCCGTCTATCGTGATGCGCTGTACCCATGCCTTCGAGCCGTTGGCGCGTACCACGAGATACAGGCCCCACCCGTCGCCGTATCGCTTCGTCTTCGGGCCGGGCTTCAGATGCTTAACCTCCAGGGTTGTCAAGTTCGCCATGCTGCACCCCTTGGTACCACTTTCTGCGCCGGATAGTACCACACAGGTATGGACGCTGCAAGACGGTTGAGGACACTCTATGGATATGGAATTTCGGGGAATAGGATCGCCCTCGAAAACTAGGATGGCTGCCCGGCCAGGATTCGAACCTGGGTCTTAGGATCCAAAGTCCTTCGTGCTACCACTACACCACCGGGCAGGGATGGAGCCTACGCTTCCTCGCGGCGCCCCTTCGCGCACTCGATGAACGCCCGGGCCCAGACAGCTGCCTGAAACAGGTTAATCGACCAGCCGACGCCCAGGACGGGCGGCGTGAATACCCTTGGGTCGTCCGGGTTCCACAGCCGTTCGCGCAGCCGGTCCGATGTCGGGACTCGAAACTCGTAGGGCACCTCGAGGATGCGCCCACTCGGCTGCCTCGTGCGTATTGCGTACACGAAGGCAGCGACTGTCGCCGCGGTGAAGAGTATCTGTGCGATGTTAGTCAGGCGCGCCATCGGGCTGAGTTGGGCTCCTTGCGATCCTGCTTCAATTCTACATCCCGCGCCCCACGTTTGCGAATCAGCCACACCTCGAAGCTGCTCGATTGAGCGTCCATCGCTGGTATCCGCACCTGTCAGGCCCGTACTGGAATGAGCGGCATGGCGATGGATTTGGGCGCGTCGGTATGCTATTCTCGGTGTCGCTTCAGGATGTACGAAGGGAGTCGCATGGACACTTACCGACCGGTACCTGGAACCCCAATCGAGGACCTTGACACGCCATGTCTGCTGGTTGACCTGGACGCCGTCGAGCACAACTTCCGGCAGGTGGCTGAGACCTATCGCGACAGCGAGGTCAAGATGCGCCAGCACACCAAGAATACCAAGAGCCCACTGCTGGCCAGGATGCAGATCGAGGCGGGTGGGACCGTCGGCGGCGTGTGTACCGCCAAGCTCTCCGAGGCCGAGGTGATGTTCGAGGGCGGCGTCACCGACGTACTTATCCCGAACCAGGTGACCCACAAGGACAAGATCGCCCGGATGTGCGCACTGGCCAAGCGGGGCACCATCAAGGTCTGCGTCGACAATCTCGACAACGTGCAGACCATCTCCGACATCGCGGACGCCTACGGAGTGAAGATCGGCGTCCTGATCGAGGTCGATACCCAGATGGGCCGCGGCGGCGTCAGAAGCGCCGAGCAGGGAGTCGCCATAGCCAGGCTGGCCGAGAGCCTGCCCGGCGTCGAGTTCAAGGGCGTGATGAGCCACCAGAGCCTGTCCGAGTTCACCACCCACGAGGACCGCTTCGACGTGGGCCGCGAGACGATCCAGCGCTGCGTAGACGTGGGCAACGCCATCCAGGCCGAGGGTATCGACGTGGCGGAGGTGTCGAGCGGCGAGACATTCACCATCGACGTCGCCAAGGAGGTGCCGGGCGTGACCGAGGTCGAGGGCGGCACCTACGCCCTCGGCGGCACCATGTACCACTACATGAAGGACTACCTCATCGCCAACAAGGTCCTCAGCACAGTGATCAGCACGCCTGGGCCGGGCATTGCAGTCGCGGATGCGGGCATGCTGGCCCTTTCCACACGAGGCGCCGACCACGTCGAAGGTATGCCGGGCGTGACAGTCGAGGAGCTACAGGCCGACCACATAGTCCTCGGGACCGACGACGACACCACCCTCGGGGTTGGCGACAAGATCATGATCATCCCGTCCTACCAGGACATGATGATCAACCGCTGGGACCAGTACATCGCCGTCCGAAACGGCATTGTCGAGCAGGTGTGGGACATACCGGGCAGAGGCTGCACACAGTAGGCCAGGGCCCGCGTCACATTCAGTCAAGTCGCCTCTGGATTCGCGTAGCTCGTAGAGGAGGGTAGCCATGCCAGCGCCCGAGAAGCTCGCGATAGACGGCGGTGAGCCTCTGCGTACGCGTCCATTCGGCCCGCGATGGCTATTCGGCGAGAGCGACAAGCGCCAGCTTGTCAAGGTAATCGCCAACGCACACGGCTGGCGGTCAAGCAGCGATGGGGTGTCACGCAAGTTGACTACCTGGGGGATCGACACAAACAGAGCTGGCTTGCCGAGCACAGGCGCAGCCACTTGGTTGCCCTCTGCTACTCGATCCAGCCGTGAGGTTCACGCAAGGGAAACTGGAGGGTCTCGGGTACGGCTTAGCGATCACAGGCCAACGATAGATAAAGATGGCATTATCGACACGGACGGATTCGGAACATCTCATGTTGAGAGGCATAATCTGACGCTTCGAACGAACAACCGGCGATACACCAGGCGCACCAATGCGTACTCGAAGAAGAAACAGAACCACATGTATCAGACGGCCCTGTACGCTGTCTGGTACAACTGGATACGCCCGCATTCGACGCTGACCCACTTAAGCGACACTCCGACAACGCCTGTAATGGAAGCAGGGCTAGCAAGTCGGCCGTTCACACTGGAGGAGTTGGTGGTAGCGATAGACGCCGCAAACTTGCCTGGCCAACGTGGGCCGTATGGCCCTCGCAAGAAGAAGCTGTATCCCAGTGCTGGAGCGGCCCAGTCCGCGCGGGGTCGAGCAGAACGTGTCGAACTATCAGGCCGACTCGACGTTGGTGCGAGTGGTCCGACGGGATTGGTGACACGATGACTTGGCACGTATACGAGCAGCGCAACTCTGCCCTAGTCCATCATCATACGTGTCAACACTATAGGTACAGAAAGACAGACGGAGAGACTAAGGGCGGGCGATGGGTAGGAACGTTCACCTCTAGGGACGCCTCCCTCGCCTTTGCCCGAAGGCTGGGCCGAAGATACACGCTGCAATGCCGCCACTGCGACAGCAAGTGACCAAGCCCGTCTGGGTCAACGGACACAACGAGGACGAGGATGGGGACTCAGTCCTTGTTGGGGTGGTTCGACCCGATTTAGAATGGTAGAAATCTCACGACGGAGGGACTGATGGCCGACACCCACGACGGAAGGCATACCGACTATGACACCAAGAAAGCATGAAGTCGTCGGGCAGTACCTGAAGATTAGCGCGGTAGTCGCCGTGGCGTGCCTCGTGTTCATAACTGCCACGATGATAAATGACTGGCTTGGGTCTAATACCATGCAGAACAAGTATGCGCTGTCATGGGTGAACTCGATACTCGGCCTATACGCATTGGTGGCCTTCTTCGGAGGCTGCGCCATGCGAGCCAAGAGCACCAGGTGGCGCAGCGTATGGCTGACCGTGCTTTGCTTAGGTGCGGCGCTGTTCCTCGTGTCGGGGATCAGCGAGATTTCCAGGGTGATAGAAGATAATGCCCGCCGCCGCGCGTACCTGGAGCAGATGGACGAATGTCACAAGTTCGCCCAGAACGCATTCAACCCAAATCATCCTACCTCGCGCCATGAGTGGTTCGTATACTACCGCGAGAACTGCAGCTAGGATACCCCAGGGCAATCGCATTTAGGCCGACCTAGTGTCACTCTGGCGGAAAGACGGAGGCCCCACCGCTTAAATCGGTCTCTCAGGTGATGGAAATTGTCAGATTCGGGCCGGATTCCCGCCTTATGCGGAGCTATAGGCTCCCACTGTTCACCGTTCACTCCCGACTCGCCCGGCCAGGAAACGGATAGCGTCGGGCTAGGCCTGCGAAATGACGGATAGCAGCCAGGGCGAGGCCTTGGGCCAACGGATAGCTTCTTTTCAGCCAGGCTCACTACCGGATTCCTAGTGATCGGCCACGAACTGCCAACTCACCCCGAACTTGTCGGTGCACAACCCGTAGTAGGCGCCCCAGAACATGTCCCCCAGTGGCATGATTACCGTCCCGCCCTCCGAGATCTTGGCGAATAGCTCATCCGTCTCCTCCCTGCTCTTGGCCGAGTATGAGACGGAAAAGTTGTTGCCCTGCTTGAATGGAGGGCCGAAGTGGGCTGAAGTGTCGCTGCCCATGAGCACGCTCGATCCTATTCGATACGACACGTGCATGATCCTGTCGCGCTCGTCCTCGGGCATGCCCATGTCCGGCGGGCCATCCCCGAACGTGGATATGAGATCGAAGTCGCCCCCGAAGACCGACCGGTAGAACTCGAACGCCTTGCGGCAGTTCCCGTCGAAATTGAGGTAGATGCTGAGTGTCATCAGTGCCTCCATGTATCTTCCCGCTCGCAGCCGTACCCTTCCTTATACCAATTCATTTTGAGCGCGCCGTAAAGCCGTCATTCCCGCGAAGAGCCTGCCCCGTACTCGATACGGGGCGGGAACCCACTCCCTGGCCGCACATATACGGCGGCATCACGGTGACTTGGTATTAGTTGCTATGGTACCGGCCTTAGCCGCAGCCATTGTACAGCGTCCAATCGCCGTGCGCATCGACTTCTGCTCGGTGAAGGGTGGCTCACTTGTCCACGTCTCGGGGTGTGGCCCTCTCCGCGACGTTAGCTATGGCGTCCAGCTTTTCGCCTATTTCGTCGTCGATCTCCCTCTCGGGGACATGCTCGGCCAGCTCATAGTAGTCCTTCTTGTTCATTAGATTCGGCAGATCGAGCCTTTTGAAATAGGCGCCGAACAGAGGTGTCAGGAAGTCGTCGCTGACCTTGGCGTCGTGGCTCCACGGAGAACTCCTGCCCAGGGTTGCCATCGCCTCCTCTATCTCGACGATTGCCTCCCGCATCGCGCCTAGTCTCCGGTCCGACTCTCCCATTGCAAACAGCGGTCCAGGCTCGTCCGCCTGTGCAGATGACCGTGCATATCTTTCCAGGGTTGACTGGGAGCACAGGTAGTTCTCGATCTCCCTGCGCGTCCATATCAAGAACTCCAGGGGGCCGCTGCTCGTCTCCACGTTACCCAACCTGTCGAAGAGGGCTACACCCTCCAGCTTCGAGAGAGCCTCCCTGAGGCCGTAGTAGTGGTGCCGGGCTTTTGGTGGCTGATTGCCTACATAGTGTACGAAAGGACGTTCGAGAGCCTTCATGGCCTTGTCATGTCCCAAACGGCGGGCAAATGCTTGCAGAATCGCGAGATCGGTGGAGCCTTCCAGGTAGAGGACCCAGCCTGTCTGTTCGCCCTGGTAGTAGTGCTCGAATCCTATCTCCCTGAGCGACTTCAGGACCTGGCTTGCCTGACCGTCGACGCGGTGCGGCTGCCCTACGAAAGCGACCACCATGTCCTTGCCCGCGGCTTCATCCAGCAGGACTTCGGAGTGGCTTGCAGCTACTATCTGGCTGCCGCTTTCGCGGGCCACCTCAGTGATCAATCGATATATCTGGCGCTGGCGAAGGATCTCGAGGTGCGCGTCCGGCTCATCCAGCAGCAGCACGGCCCCCGGGTTCGCGTACATATATGCCAGGATGAGCATCGTCTGCTGCAGCCCACGTCCGCTGGATGAGAGGTCGAGCCTGATATTGCCCTCTCGGTACGTCATCGCGATCTCGCCGCGCTCTTGGACGTACAGGGGAGCGTCCAGCTGGGCTCCGAAGAGATTCCGAATCTTCTCTTGTAGCTTTGGCCAGTCCTCGGGCTGATCCTCGTGAATGCGGAAACAGAGATTCCGCAGCACTTCGGCGGTTCGGCCTTCCCCGACTCGTACATTCACGGCTCCTTCGTCGAGCCGCGTTTCGGTAGCAGCCAGGCCTGACATAGGAGGGAGAAACGCGATCTGGACGGGTCCCGCCTCAGGGGGAATCGGCATTCGCTCTGGCGTCTGGCCGTCACCCAGCTTTATGGGACGGCAGTAGAAGGACTCCTCGTTGGCATAGTCGAACTCGAGCCCGCAGGACCATCTCCTGCCCTCCGCTATGCCTTCGACCACCACTTCGATCCTTACGTTTTGTGTGCGCTGCCCATCGTCCGATCTCAGGACGTCTCGAACGCGGAGGTCATTCCACAAGAAGCGCGCGCTCGGCAGGGGTATGGACACTAAGTCCCGACGGTTTACAGTCACACCCGGCCGCTTCTCAGGCGCACTCTTTCCCGAACGCTTCTCGTTCCAGCGCTTGAGGCCTATGTCCCACAATGCTAGGGCCTGCATCGCAGACGTCTTGCCGGAGTTGTTGGGGCCGATGAATGCTACGGGACTGCCGAGCTCTATCTCGACCTCTTCGAATCGCTTGAAATTGCGTATGGTGAGCTTAGTCAGCATTTGCATGCAACCGGCCATCGTGCTTTAGCTGGCGAATCCGAAGCCCGTCAATCTTGGCCTGTACCGCAGTTTATCACGAGCTCTAGTCTCGGTTTTCATCCGCCCTGCTAGCGGGATAGGGACTACGGAGAGAATGCTATGCAAGGACGCCTGACGATCGGAGACTCGCATCCCTCCGAGTGGTGGATTTCGGATTGGCGAGATCTACAGAGAGCCCCTTCGGTGGACGCGTGCGCCCGTGGCAATGCCTTTGACCGACGAGGACATTTCTGCAATCTGCTCTCTGTCCGCAGGGTGGTTGCCGTAGAAGGCGTGGTCGAAGGCGTGCGTGGCGGCAGTGACGATGTCGGGGGGGAACAGGCGGGCGAGGGCGCCGCGGTACTCCTGCGGTGTCTGGTGGGGCAGGCGGGCCATGCCCCGCCTCTCAGCCGCGTCGAGCATCTGGTAGTAGAGGCGCAAGGGCTCGACTATCCCGGGCGGGCCGTCGGGCAGGATCTGCGCCAGCCCTCGCTTCCGGCGGCGGCTCCACCGGCCCCCGAGCTTCGACAGCAGCTCTCCTAGGTCTGAAAGCGGGTCTGCGTCCTCGCGGACAGATTCACGATCGACTCCCGCGGTTTCAGACGGCTTCAGCATACGCCTGTATGCGCGGCTGAACAGGAACGCCGCCACGGCGAGGACTACGGCGGCTAAGATGGCTATGATCGTCCACTCGATGATCTGCAGTAGGAGTGCGTAGCCGGTCTGCACGCCCTCCTCGGCAAGCTCGGCCTCCTCGAACGCAGCCTGTTGGACTCCCTCACGCACCTGCTCCACGGTTATCTCGGACTGCTGCATCGCCTCGGGGTCGAAGGGCCTGCTGAAGAACTTCATGAAGCCGGCGATGGCCAGGTTCAACACCGTGCCGATGGGGACGACTATGGCCCAGAAGATGACGGCGGCGACCTTGCCCAGCAGCGTGGAGGCGGGCCCGGAGATGCCGGACAGGATCCCCCTGCTCAGCAGGCTGAATGCCACCCCGAGCGTGAGGACGATGGACACCGGGCCCAGGAGGATGCCCTGCCAGCCGCCGGCCTTTGCAGTCCTGGACGTGCCCTCGTATAGCCTGTGCATGCCGAGCCCGCTCAGCCCGGCGGCGAAGAAGACGAAGATGCGGGCCGTGGTGTTGAGGTCGGCTTCGTGGACGACGTCGACCAGGGCCGCGAAAGCGAGGGCGGCTGCGCCGAGCCGCATGGTGAACTTGAGGCTCTCGTTCAGGAGCTCGGCGGCGGCGAGCTTGCTGCCGCGCCACCAGGCTATTATGCCCAGGGCGAATCCCAACCCGGCGGCGAGCCGGTATCCGTCGGGGCCCCCGCCGACCATCAATGTCCATGCCCATCCGAGATCGACGGCCGCACCCTCACCCAATTGCGCCGCCGTCGCCAGGTAGATGAGCCCCAGGCCGATGGGGGTCCTGAAGTGGTATGCCCGCGTTATCCACCGGTTCGTCGATGGGTTCAGATGGGTGATGGCGAGGGAGGCGCCGATCAGCACGAGGACGGCGGGCCAGGACAGGCCGGCGCCCGGCGCGTCCGACGCGAGCCCGATGACGGAATACAGGGCCGACAGCCAGGCGCTCTCGGCCACCGCCGTGGCAGCGAGTATCCACCTGGAGTTAGAGGCGGTCACCGGGGGGCCTGCCTACTGGTTGGCATGGTCGTCGGGAGCCGGGGACTGGGAACCGGGCACCGGAGTGCCCGTCGTGATGCTCTTCAGCGTTGCGGACATCTCGGCGATCTGCTCTCGGTCGGCAGGGTGGTTGCCGTAACACGCTCTGACGAATGCCCTGGTCGCCCTCGACACGAGCCGCTTCGGAAAGACGCTCTCCAGGGTTTCCTCGTACTCGTGGGGCGTCTGATGATGGTGGCGGCCTAGGCCCTTCTGCTGGGCCGCCGTCAGCATGTCGTAGTAGAGCACCAGGGCGTCGACGACTCCGGGCGGCCCGTCGGGAATATGGAAGCCCGGGCCGGACCTCCTGGGTCCAACCCAGTTGGGTATCAGCCGCAGCAGGAGCCTGCCCACGTCGGACTTCACGTCTGAATCGGGCCTGAGAGAGTCCCGCTGCCCCAGGGTCGTCCTCGGGCCCCGGGCCAGCAGCTTGCGTAGGAAGCGGTACAGCAGGTAGAGCAGGATCATCACGACGATCGCCAGCACCACCCACTCGATTATCTGGATCACCAGCGCGATGAGCTCGCCGCTCTCCTCTTCGGCCTGCTCCGCCGCCTCGGCGCGCTCTGTAACGGTTGCCTGCAGCCGCCTGTTCGACTCGCTGTCCCTCAGCCCTCCGAAGGCGGCCTCGAATATGCCGAGGACCGCCTCGACGAATACGTTCCATGCGGTCGAAATGGGAATGATGAGGCCCCAGAATGCACCCGTTACGACCGTGTCCAGCAGAGACAGCGCGGGACGCGACAGGACGGACAGAATGTCGCGGTGCAGGAAGCTGAATATCAGCCCAGCGCCCAGCACCGATGCCACTACGCCGCCTATGACCCTTGGCCACGCCCTCTTCGCCTCGGCTTGCTTCGACTCTGGCAGGAGATGTCCGACGCTCAGCCCGCCCAGTCCGGCCGCGAAGAAGATGAAAATCATCGGAAAGGTGTTGAGCCGCGCCGGATGGAGAATGTCGACAGTCACCGCCAGGAACAGGCAGAACACGCCGAGCCTGAAGCTGAAGTTCAGGCTCTCGATGGGGAACTCCTTCCATGCAAGGCTGCCGCCGCGCCACCAGAGCGCTATGCCTACAAGCATGCCCAGGATGGCGACGAGCCTATAGTGCTGGGGTGTCTCCTCGGCGAAGGCGAAGCTGGGCCACGCGAAATCGAAGCCGCCCTCGGCCCCGGTAACGTTGGACGCCACCATCAGGTACGTTACGGATAGCCCCACGGCGAGACGCAGCAGGTGTGTGACCTCTTCCGATAGACCGCCCACGGGCCTGAAGTAGACCAGCGCGGCGGTCAGGCAGAGGGCGGCGATGAACAGGAGCCAGCCGGCCGGGCCGCCGAGCCACAAGAGGGCCACGACACCTGCGCCCATCGAGGCGGCCGCCGTGACATAGGATGGCGTCAGCTTCGAGACCAGCAACGCCGCACCGAGGGTGACCAGCACCGTCGGCCAGCGCATGGGGCTGGAGTCGAGCCCCACTATCGCCCCGAGAACGCCGAGCGACGCGAATACCCAGGCGCTCTCCACCGCGACCGTGGCCGCGAGGACCCACCTATCCTGCGACCGGCTCACCGGCTGCCTCCAACTCGTCCATGTACGGCCTTAACTCGTGAACCAGGACCCCGTCGGGCAGGGGAGGGCACTCTCCCTCGCCTACGTAGAGGACGACCACCCTGAAGCCCTGCTCCCGGACCGCCCCCAGCGTGGCGACGAACTCGTCGTGTATGAAGCTGGTGCACACCACCAGCGACGCGCCCAGGGGAAACCTGCGCGCATACTCCAACAGCTGCTTCGACATGGGGGCGAGCGCGTACGACCGTATGGTTGCCAGCGCGCCGAGGACAGTGCCGAGGTGCTCGCGCCCACGACTCGGCGGGACGGTCATGGGCTTGTTCGCCGTGATGGGCATGTCGTTGCTGAACAGCCCTACTCCATACCCCTGCTCGGTCGCGAAGGCCGCCACTGAAGCTGAGGCGGTGATTACGCGCTCTAGGTTCTCAGGGTTGTAGGAGTCCCAATGCGGCGTTGCGGTGTCAACAGCGACGACTATGACCACCGTGTAGGTGGAGCTGGGCTCGTAAACGCGGACCTGCAACGAGCCGCTCTTGGCGGTGGCCTTCCAGTCGATGGACTTCAGTGGGTCTCCCAGCATGTAGTCGCGGAGGCCCGCCGGTCTGGAGAGGTCCGCGAATATCGGCAAACCCTTTCGCACCTCGCCCAGGGGTCTGGCCGCCGGGATGCCCAGGTCGTTCAGAGGGATCACCGGCGGGTAGACCAGGACTGTGTCATTGTTCAGGTTTCTGGCCCTGCTCCTGAGGAAGCCGAATGGATCGCCGCTCTCGATGCGCGCCGGACCGATCCTGTGCAGGCCTCTCCGCCCGCCTCTGAGCCTGTAGCGCCACCTGATGCGCTCGTACCAAGCCATCGACGTCGAGTGTTCGAGGGTCTGGATGTGCGGCTTCACGTTCCCCGCCACGTCCCCCTCTATAACGTGGAGGTCGTCCGCCACCTCGTCCTCCACGTGTATCCATGCCAGGGGAATCGGCTTGCGGTTCGTCAGCGAGAGCGTCATCGAGACTTCCTCGTTTAGAAAGACGCGGCGGTCCGACAGCTCCCGCTCGTACGTGACTTCCTCCAGAGAAAGCCGGTTCCAGATCAGCGAGATAGCGCCCGCTGCGATGCCCATCACTCCGAAGGCTATGACGAGCCCCTGGCCCATGAAAATGCCCAGGGCGACGATGATGATGAAGAAGGCTATCCAGATGTCGTGCCAGAAGTGGCCCGACAACAGGGAGCGCCTCATCGGGAGCCGCCTGGCTGCATCCTCAGGGCATGCGTCAGTGCGATGGTGGACGTGTAGCCTGCTACTTGCTGATCGGTACTGGGGCCTCGGCGAGGATCTCGTCGATGACCTGCTCGGTCGTGGCGCCTCTGAGCCTGGCCGTCGAGCTCAGGATCATGCGATGTGACAGGACCGACGGTGCGAGATGCTTGACGTCGTCCGGGAGCACGAAGTCCCGTCCGTCGACGGCTGCACGCGCCTGGACTGTCTTGTAGAGGGCGAGCCCCGCCCTGGGACTCGCTCCCAGGGAGATCCCGCTGTGGTCTCTCGTCCTGTTGATTATGTCGATGATGTAGGACCGAATGGGGCTGTCTATCTTCACGGTCGGAGGTATCTCCTGGGCGCGTCGCACGTCGTCGGCGCCCACGACCGCCTCGAGGTCGGGAAGCTCCGAGCTGCGCTCGAAGCGCAGGTAGATCTCCCCCTCCTCGTGGGGTGTGGGGTATCCGATGAGGACTCGCACCATGAACCGGTCAAGCTGCGCCTCTGGAAGAGGAAAGGTGCCCTCCAACTCGACGGGGTTCTGGGTCGCGATCACCAGGAAGGGTTCCGGCAGGGGCATCGTCACACCTTCGATCGTCGCCTGGGTCTCCTGCATGGCTTCTAGCAGCGCCGACTGCGTCCGGGGTGTGGCCCTGTTTATCTCGTCGGCCAGGATCACCTGGCTGAATATGGGCCCTGCCCTGAACTCGAACTCCGACGTCTTCTGGTTGAAATAGTTGACCCCCAGCACGTCGCCCGGCATCAGGTCCGGCGTGAACTGTATCCGCCTGAACGTGCAGCCGAGCGAGGCGGCCAGCGCCTTTCCCAGGGTCGTCTTGCCGATGCCGGGCACGTCCTCGACGAGGATGTGCCCGCGGCAGAACAGGGCGACCAGCGCGAGGTTGATCGCCTCATCCTTGCCGACGATCACTCGCTGGACGTTCTCTCGAATCCTTGCGGCTAGGTCGCGGACCTCATCGACCGTTCCGTGCGTCTCTTCCAATTGGACTCCTTAGGGCATGGAGGCTGCGTTCGCGGGCCGTCCGACTATAACAGGTATACGCCTATGCCCGCTCTACGGATGGGCGGTCGCTATGTACATTGTTGCGCGCAGCGTCACGAAACTCTGCTACGTGTCAGGAGCCGCGCCGGAGGACTCGCCCGCCGCGCGTCTGTGTATGCTCGCCGTCCGCAATGATAACGTGGCCGTTGACGAGGACGTGTGACATCCCCTCCGAGAGCCGGTGCGGGTCCTCGAAGGTCGAGTGGTCGATGACAGTGTCCGGGTCGAAGACCACCACGTCCGCAACCAGCTCTTCCTCGATCCGGCCCCGGTCGGACAGCCTGAGCCGCTCGGCCGGCATGCCCGACATCTTGTGGACCGCCGTCTCGAGCGACATCAGCGACGCCTCCCGCACGTACCGGCCCAGGATTCTAGGATACGTGCCGTAGAAGCGCGGATGGGGCTTGTCGCTCGCATATATGCCCGTCGGCGAGATGGCGTTGCCGTCCGAGCCGATCATCGCAAGCGGGTGAGTCAGGAAGTAGCGCACGTCGTTCTCCACTCGGTTGTGGATCACGGCCCCGACCTGGTTGTCCTCCTCGTCCATCAGTGCGAGGTACGTCTCCAGCGGGTCCTCCCCACGCTCGACCGCTATCTCCTCGACGCTCTTGCCGACCACGTCCTGGTTCTTCTCTGACTGCACGTAGGCGATGACCACGGTGTCGAGCTTCCACGGCAGCCCGCCGAAGTGTCCGTTCTCCCTCATGTCGTCTAGCGCCCTGCGCCGCTGCACGGGGTCGCGCAGCCTCGCGACCAGCGCTTCCTCGCCGCCCTCCTGCAGCCACTGGGGCGCGCTCTGGGATAGGTGCGAGCCGGCCGCCGTGTAGGGATATACGTCGTAGGTCGCGTCCAGCCCATCCGCGCGGGCCCTCTCGATGACGCCGACCATCTCCTCGCCCTCGCCGTAGGCGCGAGGGTCGATGATAGCCATGTGGGAGTACTGGACAGGCACTCCCGCACGTCTCCCAACTTCCATCGCCTCCTCGATTGCGCCGACATGGTTGCCTGCCCACACCCTCGCGTGGGTCACGTAGAAGGCACCGTCGTACTGGGAGAACGACTCCGCGAGCGCCGCGATCTCGTCCGTATCGCCGTACATGGAGGGCGCGACCGTGAGGCCCGTGGACATGCTGAACGCACCCTGCTCCACGGACTCGGCGGTCAGCCTCCGCATCTCGGCCAGCTGGTCGGGCGTCGGCGCCCGGGAATCGGCCAGGCCAACCGCGAACCGAATGGCCGAGTGGCCGACCTGCGGCGCGACGTTGATGCTCAGGCCGTTCGCCTCCAGCCGGTCCGCCCAGCCGTCGAGATCGGTCCAGTCCCACTCCACCGATGAGACGTGGGACCGGTCCACGGCGTCGGCGCCCATCGCGCCCACGGGATACGGCGAGTAGCCGCAGTTCCCGACGACCTCCGTCGTCACCCCCTGGTACACCTTGCTCTCGCCCCCCGGGTCGTCCAGCAGCGTCCTGTCCGAGTGCGAGTGCATGTCAATGAACCCGGGAGCCACGATCTGCCCGGAGGCGTCGATGACACGGTAGGCCACCGCCTCTTCCAGGTTTCCGATCGACGCGATCCTGTCGCCGGATATGCCAACGTCGGCCTTGTACCGCAGCCGCCCCGTCCCGTCGACCACTTCACCGTTGGCTATGAGCGTATCGAGCTCCATTGTGGTGCCTCGCTGCCGCCTCGCCCGGGTGCTGAACGGGAGTGTATGCACGGCCCGCTTCCCTGTCAACGAACCCACGTCGCTGCCCGCGCCTCCCGTGTTCGACTATCCAGTGATGGAATGCGCTAAGCTCCAACACTGCTGATGGCAGACCGCCTCTCCAGGGAGCCTGCACTGAGCTGTCGAAGGATTCGGGGCGCCATCCAGGGCCTTTCCATTGTTGAGATAGGGTCGTACCTTGCCGTTCGGCCTGAGCTTGTCGAAGGCCCCAATTGTGGTTCGACAGGCTCACCACGAACGGACTTTGGAAGGCCCTGGGCGCCATCACCGGGCCGGTCGCCTTCTTCAGAAACCTGCTAGACTACGCCAACCCTTCCCCGGAGGACTGACCCATGCCACGCCGCACGCTGGGCAAGCCCACAGGCTCCTCATACTCGGCCGGCATCTCCGTAACCGCTGGTCGGCTCGTCTTCATATCCGGCATCGTCGCCATGGACGAAAACGGCGACGTGATAGCGCCCGGCGACATGGAAGCCCAGACACGCCACGTCTTCGGACGCATCGCCGAGCTGCTCGCGGAGGCGGGAGCGGACTTCCGGCACGTGGTCAAGATAACCACCTTCGTGACCGACATGAGCCAGTACGCCGACTTCTCCAAGGTCCGCGGCGAGGTCTTCAAGGACGGATACCCGGCCAGTGCGACCGTCGGGGTCAGCGCGCTCGTCTTTGACGGTCTCGTTGTCGAGGTTGAAGCCATCGCGGTCGTGTAGGTTCCGTACGCGGCGCGATGGGTAGCGAAGGATACCGGCGACCGTGAATTCCTCCAGGCTGCCTCCGTCCCCCGAATCTGCGAAAGCCCCGCGCTACCTCCCGGGCGGCACCTACTCGACCATCGCCCGCGACGAGGACTCGGCTCCAGGATTCCTCTTCTCCCACGGCGCCGGCCCGTATCTCTACACGACCGACGGACGCCGTTTCCTCGACGTTATGCTCGGCCACGGCTCGCTGCTCCTGGGCCACTGCCACCCGGCCGTGGTCGAGGCCGTCAAGCGCCAGGTCGAGCTCGGCAACACCTTCACCCACGTCACCCGGCCAGCCATCCAGCTGGCCGAGATGATCGTCGAAGACATCCCCTGCGCCGACCGGGTCCGCTTCGTCAACTCGGGCACCGAGGCGGTCATGCTGGCCCTCCGGATCGTCAGGGCCTATACGGGCAGGGACAGGGTCCTCAAGTTCGAAGGCGCATACCACGGATTCGCCGACGGGGTCCTGTTCAGCACCAACTACGGCCGCTCCGACAGGTGGCCCGAACACCCACGCCCCGACCCGGACACTCCGGGCATCCCGTCCGGCCATGCGCGCGACATCCTCATAGCCCCGTGGAACGACATCGACACCACCCGAAGGATCGTCTCGGCCAACCTTGATGACCTGGCCGGGATCATCGTCGAGCCGGTCATGCGGGGACTCGCCTCGCGCCCCGGATTCCTGGAGGAGGTCAGGGCGCTTGCCACCGACAAAGGCGTGCCCCTCATCTTCGACGAGGTCGGCACCGGCTTCAGGCTAGCCCTCGGCGGCGCCCAGGAGTTCTATGGCGTCACGCCGGACCTCGCCACCTTCGGCAAGGGCCTGGGCTCAGGCTACCCGATAGGCGCCGTCGCAGGAAACGGAGTCTTGATGGGCTATCTCGACCCCGCGTCGCCCGACGACGAGCGCGTCTTCTCCCTCGGCAGCTTCCACGGAAACGCGGTATCGGCGGCGGCGGGCGTGGCCACTATCGAGCGCCTGCGCGAGCCCGGCGTCTACGAGCACTTGGGATCCTACGGCGACCGGCTCCGGGATGGGCTGGAGGGCCTGTTCCGGCGATTCGACCTTGCCGTGCAGATGACGGGGGAAGCCAACATAGTCGAGTGGCTCTTCACCACCGAGCCCGTCGCCGACTACCGCGGCTCCCTGGCAACCAATCGCGCGTTGAAGGACCGCATCGGCGCTGAGATGCGCCGCCACGGCGTGTTCGGCGGCGGCGGACGACTCAACTCCTCCACGGCTCACGGCGAGACCGAGACCGCCCTCACGCTTGAAGCGATGGAGGCGACCCTGACGGCCCTCCGAGACTCCGGCAAACTGCACGACTAGCCGCGCCGCCCACCATGCAGCGCCGGCATTCCTGCCGTGACCCGGAATCCGCTCTCCCGCTTCCCAAAACTCCTCCCTCTGTGCTCTCTGTGTCCTCTGTGGTGAAAATCCCCACTATGCGGGAGGCATGTGCCGCCGGGTATAATACGCGGCGACTGCGGGCGATGGAGTGAACGCCATTGGAGGACACAAGCATGAAGCTCAGATTCGTAGAGGAGATCATCCTGCTCCTGCTCGAGGACGAGGGCGGGAGGTTCGTAGGCGTCCCCACCTGGTCGATGAACTATGCCCTCGCTGGGGCGGTCCTGATGGACCTGGCGCTGGAAGATCGCATCGACACCGACCTGGAGGGGCTGGTCCTGATCGACTCCACGCCCCTGGGCGACAGCCTGCTCGACCCGACGCTGGCGGAGATCGCAGCTGGCGATCCGCACGACACCCGGCACTGGGTGGAGCGCACGGCGGAGCGAGCCGACGCAATTCAGGAGGAGGCGCTCTCCCGATTGGTCGAACACGGCATCCTGGAGCGCCACGATGAGCGCCACCTGTGGGTGTTCAGTTCCAGGCGTTACCCTGCCATTGACGGACGGGCCGAGCGCGAGGTGAAGCTCCGAATCATGGAAGTGCTCTTCAGCGAAGGGATCCCGGACCATCGGGACGTTGTGATCATCTGCCTGGCCGACGCATGCGGCATATTCAACGAGCTCCTGTCGCGCCGGGAGCTGGAGAGGGCGTCCGACCGCATCGAGCAGGTGCGGAAGCTGGACCTGATCGGGCGAGTTACCACTCAGGCAATCTTCGACATCGAGATGTCGGTCGCGGCCTCGCTCCAGGGCCACATCTACTAGGTAGTGTTGACATTTCATCTTAGCCATATGAGGGCACCCACGAAATGTAGGAAGCCGAGGTACCTGCTTGCCAGCTTATCGAACCGGGAGAAGATGTGTCGGTAGTGCTTGATCTTGCCGATGAAGCACTCGACCAGATGCCGCTCGCGATACAGATATTCATCGTATGAGTATTGCGCCTTCCGGTTCGAGCGAGGCGGGATCACCGGGATAGCCCCATTGTCGATGACCATATCGCGGAACTGACGGGAGTCGTATGCACGGTCTGCGATCACATGCTCACTCTCAATGCCAGCTATGAGTTCCTCAGCCTGAGTAACATCGTGCTCTTGTCCTCCGGTCAACATGAACCTCAAGGGATTGCCGAGGCCATCGACGGCCACATGGACCTTCGTAGTGAACCCTCCTCGACTTTGACCAAGAGCCTGAGATGACTGCCCACCGTTTTTTTGGGTGCGCCCGCAGCGGAATGATGGGCCCTGACGATGGTGCTGTCGATGATCAGGTGCTCCATGTCAGGGTCATCGACAAGATGCTGATGCATCGCTTCCCATACTCCGTGATCGCACCATCGGGCGAATCGTTTGTATACGCTGTTCCAGTTACCATACTCGGCAGGGAGCAGCCTCCATGGGGCCCCGGACCTGCTCATCCAGATGATAGCCTCGACGAACCGCTTGCAATCAGCTTCCTTTCCAACGTACAAGCCGGGCTGGCTGCCAAGGAACTCCAATACCCTTGACCACCGTTCTGGAGATAGTGTGATGTTTGACATATACTCAGTATAATACAAATATCAACACTGCACATTTATCTTATACCAATTCATTTTGAGAGCGCCGTAAAGCCGTCATTCCCGCGAAGAGCCTGCCCCGTACTCGATACGGGGCGGGAACCCACTCCCTGGCCGCACATATACGGCGGCATCACGGTGACTTGGTATAAGCCCGCCTGCCGCCGGGTAACTGTTCTTGGCCTCTTCCCCCCGAGGAGACCTTCGTACAACCGTCATCCTCTGAAAATGAACGGCACACGCCCGCAACCCATCCCCGGTCGCTGACACAGATCATTGGTAGGGTAGGATCCCGCGCCCAGAAAGTTGCGCAGAGGTCCCCCGATGGGGAGATCTAGATGGGGACTCTCGTATTGGCATAGGGCAGGCTGGCCGCGAACCGCGAAGACTGAACTGTCGCCTCGCCGTTGCAAACCTGGCTGCAACGGCATACTATAGGCCCTCAATCCCTAGTCGGGAGGACGCAGGGGACCACGATGGCGCACCGGCGAATTCAGGGATATTACACTTACTTCTACGGTGACACCCACGAGCCGCCTGAGGATCGGGGCGCGATCCCCGGCGCCCAGGCCCTGGAAGACCCGCTGAACATCGATGTGGAAACCCGGATCAGGTACTTCCGCGACAGCATCTTCCCATACGCCCACCGGATGGACCAAGAGGATTACTACGCGGAAAAGTTCCCTCTTCAGATCGAGCTGGTGAAGCTCCAGAAGTGGGTCAGGGAGGCTGGCGAACGGGTCATCATCCTCTTCGAGGGGCGCGACGCGGCGGGCAAGGGCGGCACCATCCGGCGCTTCATGGAGCACTGGAACCCCCGCGGCGCCCGCGTGGTCGCGCTGGACAAGCCCTCCGACGTCGAGTTGGGCCAGTGGTACTTCCAGCGGTACGTTCGGCACTTCCCTACGGCCGGCGAGATCGTGCTCTTCGACCGCTCCTGGTACAACAGGTCGGGCGTGGAGAGGGTGCTCGGCTTTGCCACGGAGCGGGAGTACCGGGAGTTTATCCGGCAGGTGCCGGTGCTCGAGAAGATGATCGTGGAGAGCGGCCTGCGGCTCATAAAGCTCTACTTCTCGGTCAGCAGGCACGAGCAGGTCAGGCGGTTCGAGCAGCGCGAGAGAGACCCGCTCAAGCAGTGGAAGCTGAGCGAGATAGACCTCATATCGAAGGACCGGTGGGAAGACTACACCAGGGCGAAGGAGGCCATGTTCCGCCATACCCATACGCCCGACGCGCCGTGGACGATCGTCAAGTCCGACGACAAGATGCGCGCCCGTATCAACTCAATGCGACACGTCATCTACTCCCTCGAGTACGAGGGCAAAGACCTCTCAGTCGCCCACCGTACCGATCCATCGATCGTCGCCTCGGCCGGCGACATATACCTGGAGGCGCAGCAGGTCCGGGCCGCTTCATGAGCGACGCAGCTTGACCGGGCCCCAGCCGCCTGCAGACATGGAGGAGACATGACACAGAGCGGCAATTTGCTTTGGTCCGGCGAGCACTGGATCGCCTACCTCAGGCGGCCCGGCGAGGAGTCGAACAGCGCCTCGGTCGGCGTGTATCACACCCGGTACAGCCCGGCCGGCGAGGGCAACGTCGCCCTCATCCACATCGAGGGCCCTGGCGGCTTCAGCGCCGCGGTCACGGACAACAGGGCCGTCTACGACTTCACGATGGAGCGCGTCCGCGCCGCGGCGCCGGATGACCCTTTCAACGATCTCGATCTCCCCGTGCTCGACGGCTCCCTCGTCAGGGGCGGCGACGTCAGGTCGGCCCCTCACTGGGCGGTGAGCGCAGGCGGGCGCACCGTCATCTCCACCTGGTCGGACCTGGTGACGCCCTTCATCATGACAGGGAAGCCCCCAAACGACCGAGGTACGGCCGTCGCCTTCTCCGTGCTGATATTCGGAGACAGCGGATCGATCACGCTCGACGGCGCCCAGGCGCAGGGCGTCCCCTACACCCGCGAGGGCTGGAGGCGAATCACCGGGCCCGGCGGACCCGCCAGCTCCCTATGCTTCGCCCTCGCCGAGACCTACACCGCCGAAGGAGAAATCTAGTACCAGTTCGGTGTGACTACACCCCGAATTACTATGTCGTAGGGGCGGGTTTCAAACCCCATCTGCTCCAACTAATTCACTCTCAAGATGTTTGCAGCGGGTCCGGGACACTTGCGGTTGGCATATCGAGGGGTGCGAATGAGTGCCAGTCCGGGTGGCGCAGGCAGGACTGCCTCGACAGGTATGTTCGGGGCGTGGATGAGCATTCTACGGGAAGGTCGAATGAAGCCCAGCTCACGCCCTCGCTCCACGAAGATCTTCACAGGGTCCCTGCCTTCATAGGCATACTGTGGCGCATACTCGACCAGCAGGCCGATGGACACCTCGAACGTGTCCACCCCGGCCCTGTGGGCTATCTCAAGCCGCATCGACTGAAGAATCTGCGAGATTATCAACGTCGCCCATATCTGTTGCTGGATCACCACCAACTTGGCGGACCACAGAAGACGCAGCTTGAGGTGTTGCTTGACCAACTTGAGCGCCATCTCGATGTCCCACCTGCGAGCGTAGACCTCGGCCATGGATGCAATCGGGAATGTGTGAGGCTCCCGAACGTTGGTGATGTAGCGGCGCAGCGTATTGCCTTGTCTGAAAGTCACCAGCCGAACGGCGTGTTTGGCCCGGTCGGCGCGATGGGCTCCCAGCCACACGATGCCATCGAAGACGTCGCCCCGATGGTAGAAGGTATGTATCACCTTGTAGCTGGTCTTTGCTCTCAGCCTGCTCAGCCAGTGGTAACCCCTGTCCGTGAGCCAGTCAAACCAGGCGAAGCCGAAGTATCCCAAGTCTGCGACCACCAGTGTTCCCGCTGGCAGGTCTTCCACCAACTTCCGCGCCAACACCTTCTCGTTCTGATGTGGGTCCGGCTGAAACATGACGGTCCGCCACTGCTGGCCTCTCACGTCGAACACGCCAGCCAGCTTGCCAGGGAGCAGACGGCTATCGCCTTGGGGAATCTCTCTCAGAGGCGGAAGCCTTCTCGACATGGCGTCCAGTGTACTCTCGTCTATGCACACCACGCCCTCGGCGAATGGCGCCAGCTTCTCCGTTACCACACCCTGCAATCGTTGTGCCAATACGCCGCTGATCTGCTCGAAGAGTCTCTCCAATGGCTTGGTTCCCGCGCTATGGAGCCTCTTGTAGACCGCTTGGTCTGTAACCGGGAATCGGGGGAAGAACCAGAGTCCGCGTTCCGAGATAAGACGCCACACCGCCAATTGGCTGCCGAAGCCTCTCAGGACGCAGACCAGCAGCCCTGCCCACAGAGCCATTGCGGGCAGGACGCGCGGCCTGCCAGGGCCCTTGAGACTGTGGTCTGGCTCCATGTCCTTCAAACACTGCTGAAGAAACTCCTCTATGCTCCCGATGGTGGCTGTATCGTCCCCGGTACTGGTGGACATTTCGCTCTGTCCCTCCTTTGGAGTAGTCTTATCCTTATACTATCCAAAGGAGGACTACCCAAAGGAAAGGACGGTTCTTTTTATCAATTAGTTGGAGCAGATGGTTTCAAACCCGCCCTCTCCATACCCAGGGAGGCACCTACATGGACCTGACCGACAGGGTGGCGATTGTAACCGGCGCGGGCCGCGGCATCGGCCGCGGAATAGCCCTCGTAATGGCCCGCTGCGGCGCATCCGTGGTCGCGGCCGACATGAACTTCGACGACGCATCCAACGTCGCCGCCGAGATAGCTGAAATGGGCCGCGAGTCGATAGCATTCAGGGCCGACGTCACCATGCAGGACGAAGTGGACGCTCTGGCGGCGTCCGTCATTAGCCGGTTCGGGCGCATAGACGCGCTCGTCAACAACGCGGGCATCATAGCCGCGCCCGGCTGGGAGGACCGGGAGCGGCCCAGCGAAGAGGACTGGGGCATGCTCTACGAGGTAAACGTCAAGGGTGTCGCACGGGTCACCGAGGCCGTGCTGCCCCACATGCGCGAGCGGCGCTGCGGCAAGATCGTGAACATCGCGTCCGTCGCCGGCAGGATCGGCTCGACCACCAGCGCACCCTACTCCATATCGAAGGCGGGCGTCATCAGCTACACCCAGTCCACCGCCCTCGAGGAGGCGAAATACGATATCAACGTCAACGCCGTCTGCCCAGGCCTGCTGTGGACACCCTTATGGAGGCGCATAGCCGCCCGCCTCGGCGTACACCGGGACGAGGACAGGGGCCTGACCGAGCGCGAGGTGTTCGACAAGTACGTGAAGGAGCGCACACCCCTAGGCAGGGAGCAGACCCCCGAGGACATCGGCAACGCCGTCGCCTTCCTCGCCTCCGACGCCGCAAAGAACATCACCGGCCAGGCCCTCAACGTCAGCGGCGGCTCCCACATCAACTAGCGCCCGCCGCGGCAGCGATTCGCTGAATTAGCCCGCCGATCACAGAACCCCCAGATTCCCCACAACCGTCATTCCCTCGAAGAGCCTGCCCCCGAGAAGTCGGGGGCGGGAACCCATCCCCGGCGGGCGACAACGACGAATATCCCTGCCGGTGCTGTGCAAGAAACTTCGGGTCGCGGCACTAGCAGGCGGTGTCCCCGGCCCCCAATCCTGTATCCTGTTCCCCATGCCCGCATACCCCCACATCGAGACCTACTACGAGGCCAAGCAGCAGCTGATCGACTACGGCGGCTCCGACAGCGAGCTGAACATCAGGCCCGCGTTCCAGAATTGCCTGGCCGCCTACTGCGGCGGCCACAGGGAGAGGCTGGCCCTCGTGCCCGAGCTCCCCGTCCCAGCCGGCGTAGTGCCCGACGGCACCGTCAAGGACACCCTGCGCATGGCCCGAGGCTACTGGGAGGCGAAGGACTCCCACGACGACCTCGACTCCGAGATCACCCGCAAGTTCGACCGCGGCTACCCCCGCGACAACATCATCTTCGAGGACTCCAGGACCGCCGTCCTCATCCAGGACCGCGAAGAGGCCATGCGGGCCGACATGTCCCGCCCCGCGGACCTCCACCGCCTCATCCGCCGCTTCCTCGACTACGAGCTCCCCCAGATCGAGGAGTTCAGGCACGCCCAGAGGCAGTTCAAGACCGACCTGCCATCCGTCCTCGAGAACCTGCGCGGCGCCGTGGAGGAGGCCGAGGCCGAGAACGAGGCCTACATGGCCGCCGCCGCCATATTCCTGGAGCTGTGCAGGCAGTCCATCAGCCCCGATGTGTCCGCCGCCGACGTGCGCGAGATGCTCCTCCAGCACATCCTCACGAGGGACATTTTCCTCCGCGTCTTCGCCGAGGACCAGTTCCACCGCGAGAACGACATCGCCCAACGGCTCGACGGACTGGAGCAGACCTTCTTCACCGGCGACGTGCGGCGCCAGGCGATTGACCGGCTACGCGCCTACTACGGGGCCATCGGGAGGGCCGCCGACGACATTGCCGACTACGCCGAAAAGCAGAGCTTCCTCAAGGCCGTCTACGAGGACTTCTACAAGGCCTACAACCCGGCCGCCGCAGACAGGCTCGGCGTCGTCTACACCCCCAACGAGGTGGTCGACTTCATAGTCCGCGGCGCGGACCACCTGCTCCAGAAGCACTTCGGACGCCGCCTCGCCGACGACAACGTCCAGATTCTCGATCCGGCCACCGGCACGGGGACCTTCGTCACCAGCCTCATCGACTACCTGCCCGCCGACCGGCTGGAGTACAAGTACCTCAACGAGATACACGCCAACGAGGTGGCGATACTGCCCTACTACATCGCCAACCTCAACATCGAGTACACCTACAGGGAGAGGACCGGCCGCTACCTGGAGTTCCCGAACCTCTGCTTCGTCGACACCCTGGACAACATGGACTGGCAGGCGACGGGCGCCACGGGCGGCGCGGTCCAGCGGCAGGGCGCATTCAACCTGGGCGGCATCTCCACCGAGAACTGGATGCGCGTCCAGGAACAGAACGAGAAGACCATCAGCGTAATCATCGGCAACCCGCCCTACAACGCCAATCAGCAGAACGAGAACGACAACAACAAAAACCGCGAGTACCCGGAAATAGACCGGCGCATCAGCGAGACCTATATCGCCGAAAGCACGGCGCAGAAGACCAAGCAGTACGACATGTACAAGCGGTTCATACGCTGGGCGTCCGACCGGTTGGCCGACGACGGGATCATCGGATTCGTCACCAACCGGGCCTATCTAGACACCCGGCAGGATGATGGGTTCAGGAAACTGGCGTCCAGAGAATTCACCGACATCTACGTCCTCGACCTCGGCTCGGACGTGCGGCGCAATCCCAAGATTGCAGGCACGACCCACAACGTCTTTGGCATACAGACCGGAGTCGCCATCGGTTTCTTCGTCCGAGACAAGGCTGAGCTTGGAGAGTGCGACATCCATTACGCGCGCCGCGAGGACGCCGAGCTTGCGTTGGACAAATTGGCCTACCTGCGCAGCACAAACCTTGATCGGGTCGCCTTCAAGAACATTACTCCAGATGAGAAGGGCAACTGGCTCAACCAGTCCAACAGCGATTTCGAAAAACTGATGCCTCTTGCGAACCGGCTGACAAAGCTAGCCAAGGGAATCGAGGATGAGCAGGCAGTCTTTGGCCTGTATTCGCTTGGGGTTGTCACCAATCGAGATGACTGGCTGTACGACTTTGACGAACGACGGCTAACCGAGAAGGTCAGTCTCTTCTGTACAATCTACAGGAACGAAATGAAGCGTCTTGATCGTGAGCCACCTGGCTCAATGCCGATAGGGGATTGGGTGGACAGATCGATCAAGTGGACATCAGAACTCGAATCACACCTCGTGCGAAGGAGCTCCATCGACTTCGAGCAGGCGAGAGTCGTTCCAAGCCTGTTCAGACCTTATGTGGCCAAGAGATTCTACTATGCGCCCATAGTCACGCATCGCAGATACCAGATGCCGCAGATATTCCCACACCACAAGGCTAGCGACAACAAAGTCATATGCTTCTGCGTGAACAGCAAGACTTTCTATGCTTTGGCGGCAGACAGATTAGTCGACCTGCACTTCACCGGCGACACCCAATGCCTCCCTCTATACCGCTATACCCCCGAAGGTGAGCGCGTCAGCAACATCACCGAGTGGGGGCTGCGGCGCATCAACGACCACTACCGCGAGGAGTGGGGCAAGGACTTCGAGAAGACCTACCCGGACGGGATCGCCGCCGAGGAGATATTCGCGTACACCTACGCCGTGCTGCACGACCCGGTCTATCGCTACGACTACGCCACCGACCTGCTGCGGGAGTTTCCCCGCCTGCCCCTCTACCACGAGTTCGACATCTGGGCCCGCATGGGCCGCGAGCTGCTGGACCTTCACATCGGGTTCGAGTCCGCAGAACCCTACCCGCTCAAGCGAATCGACAAGTCGCCCCCGCCTCAACACTCCACCATCAGGGAAACAGCCGCCCCTGCCCGCTACACCCCAACCGAGCCCGCCACGTCCTCCCCCTCTCCCTTGACGGGAGAGGGCTGGGAGCCTGCCCTGAGCCTGCCGAAGGGTGAGGGTGAGCCTCCCCGCCCCAGGCTGCGGGCCGACAAGGAGCGCGGCATCATCGTGCTCGACGAGCAGACCAGCCTCGCCGGCGTGCCGCCCGACGCCTGGCGCTACCGCCTGGGAAGCCGCTCCGCCCTGGAGTGGGTCCTCGACCAGTACAAGGAGAAGAAGCCGCGCGACCCCACCATCCGCGAGCGCTTCGACACCTACCGCTTCGCCGACCACAAGGAGCGAGTCATCGACCTGCTCAGGCGCGTCTGCGCCGTGAGCGTCAAGACGATGGAGATCGTGGACGGCATGGCCTACTGGGAGGACGGCCTCCTGGTGGTGTACGGCGACCGCGACAAGCACGAGTGGGGGATGATGGGACTGTCACACTGGTTCAGCGAGCCCGAGGACGAGGAGTGGCTGAAGCAATGGTTGGAGATGTAGTCCTGACGCCGTTCCCGTTCACCGACCTGTCCCAGGTCAAGACTCGGCCCGCGGTGGTCCTCGCTGGCGTGGGAATGCAGGACTGGGTCCTCTGCGAGATTACCAGCAGCTCGCAGCTGCGGGACCTGTACATCGCCATCGGGCCCGGCGACATGGAAGGAGGACGACTGAAGCACCGGAGCTGGGCGAGACCGGACCGGCTGACCACCCTGAACGACTCGGTGTTCGAAAGGAGATTGGGCCGCCTCTCCACCGCCAAGTACGCCGAAATCGCAGCCGCCGTCCGCAGCCTCTTCTGACTCGGCTCATGCGGACCAACCTGCGGCTAACGGCGGGACCATAACCCATGCTCCACTGCCAGCCCAGCCGACGGGTAACATCGTGTATTATTCCCTAAGTTAGGAGGCTCTCTCATGAATCCCCATGACCTTCACAAACTCCATTTCCCCGGCGATGAAATTGAAGTCGGCCCTACAGCTAACAAAAAGCACTTGCGAGGACGCAAGGGCAAATTCATCAGATACACCGACGCAGTAATAGAAGTAGATGGCAAATCCGTCTACATCACCACCAAGAACGTCCTCAAGACCCCCTGCTCAAAATGTGAGACGCATAGCTGACCCACTTGACAGCGTGAAAGCATTGTAATACCAATTCATTTTGAGTGCGCCGTAAAGCCGTCATTCCCGCGAAGAGCCTGCCCCGTACGCGATACGGGGCGGGAACCCACTCCCTGGCCGCACATATACGGCGGCATCACGGTGACTTGGTATTAGATTGGACCAAACCAGGCTTTCCCATCACACCCGCAATGACAGCCGTGTCCTGCCTGTCTCGCGCTGGTAGAGGTCCGTAACTCTGAGTGCCCGCCGCAGCGAGAAGAGTACCAAGGCAGATCGACTAGGGGAGGACGCCAATGCCCGAGTGGTTTGAGGACGAGGCCTTCTGGACAAAATCTATCCATTTCTCTTCACAGACCGAAAGCTCGAAGCCGCCGAGTCCGAGGTAGAGAGCGTCCTGGAGCTTGCAGGTCTCGAACAGGGCGATGTCCTTGACCTGGCCTGCACTCGGTGGCGCTTGCTAAGAGGGGGTTCCGAGTGACCGGGGTCGACCTGTCGCCTTTCCTGCTACGCAAGGCTAAGGAGAGGGCGCGGGCGGAGAATGTCGATGTCGAATGGATTCAGGACGACATGCGCCGTTTCGTGCGCCCGGAGGGCTTCGACCTTGCCATAAGCCTATTCACCTCGTTCGGCTACTTCGAAAGTGAGGGCGATGACCTCAGGGTCCTGCGGAATATCCATCGGAGCCTCCGCGGCGGTGGAGCCTTGGTTATCGAAATGGTAGGCAGGGAACCCCTCGCCCGGGGGTTCCAACCGACGACTTCGAAGGAGTTGGCCGACGGCAGGCTGCTGGTCGAGCGACACGAGGTGGTCGACGACTGGACCCGCATCAAGAACCAGTGGATCGTCATTGAGGACGACACGGCCACGACGTTCCGGTTCGAGGTTAGGACCTACTCCGGCCAGGAGCTAAAGGACCGCCTGCTCGAGGCTGGCTTCGCCGACGTCCGGCTACTCGGAGGCTATGACCGCAGCGAGTACGGCCTGGACGCAGAAAGGCTCGTCGCCGTCGCCCACAAGTGATCCTGGGGCGCAGCTTGACCGCTCTGCATCAACAGGGCAATGGCTTTGCATGACCTCACGGGATTGCCTATGGTGTGAATGAGAATCACTGCGAGGCAGTTGTAATGAAGAACATCACGGTCTCCGTCGATGAAGAGACCTACCGTCTCTCCCGCGCCAAGGCTGCGGAGGCTGGCACCTCGGTCTCAGCGCTTGTTCGCAGTTACCTCAGAGCCCTCGCTGGCAGGCAATCCAATGGGCCGGTAGCTTCAGAAGGAGCTCAGAATGATGAATTCGAGCGCCGCCGCCAACTCATGAACGATGTGATTGAGGAGATCACCGCGAACGGCGGTGGACTGCGCATGGCCGACAACCTGCCTCGCGAAGCCCTGCACGATCGTAATGCGCTTCGTTGATACTAACGTCCTGCTCTATGCGGTGAGCAATCTTCCGGACGAGGCCGGTAAGCGCCGGAGTGCTGTCGACTTGCTGAATGAGAGAGACCTGGCGGTCTCAGTGCAGGTGCTCCAGGAGTTCTACTATCAGGCGACGCGGCCCAACCGCCCGGCCGCAATCACCCACGATCAAGCTCTACGATTCATAGAGTCCATTAGCAGATTCCCCGTACAGGAGACCACGCTTGATGTGTTCCACGCTGGGCTATCCATTAGCCATCGCTTCGGGTTGTCGTACTGGGATGGCGCGATTCTGGCCGCGGCGCGCACTATCGGCTGCGAGGTAGTGTACTCAGAAGACCTGAGCGACGAGCAGGACTATGATGGCCTGCGGGTGATAACCCCCTTTTGCACCTTCACCGGGTCGGCGGAGATGACTTCAGTTCTCTACGACATCCGCTTCCTGCCCGTCTCGCGCTCGTAGAGCTCCCACGTCCGGTCGTTGAAGGGGTAGTACCTGCCCGGCGAGCACTGCTCCGCCTCCAGCCTCGCCTTCACGAAGTCCTCAACCGCCATGTGCTCCTGCGCCCTGGCGACCACCTCCCCCGCTATGCTGGACGGCACGATCACCACGCCGTCGTCGTCGCCGACCACCGCGTCGCCCGGGCGCACCAGCACCCCGCCGCACTGGATCGCGTCGTCCACCTGCCACGGCAGGAACTCCGCTCCACCCTGCTTCGCCGTCAGACTGGCGGAGTAGACAGGGAAGCCGTAGGCCGTCAGCGACCGGCTGTCTCGGACGCCGCCGTCGGTCACGAGGCCAGCCGCCCCAAGCTGCTTCAGGCGGAAGAACTTGATGTCGCCTCCGACCGACGAGAACTGCCAGCCCATGGCGTCGATCACCACCACCTCGCGCGGCCCGCATTTCTCGATGGCGACGTACTCGGCCGAGAGCTCGTCCTTGGGCTTGTCGGCGAGAAGGTCCGGGCGCGCGGGCACGAACCTCAGCGTGATCGCCCTGCCAACCATCTGCTGGCCGGGGCTCAGCGGCAGGGCGCCCTCCACGAATGTCATCGGCCAGCCCATCTTGTACATCGCGTCGATCGCCGTCTGCGTGGGGATATCCCTCAGGGCGTCCAGGGTCTCGTCGGACACGTGCGTTACAATCATGTCAGCCTCTACAGGAAGGTGTGTTGCGCGCCAATTCTACCAGCCGCATCGCGCCCGGAGTACTGGCATCAGTCGCCCACCTCCGTCATACCGGCGAAAGCCTGCCCGTACTCGATACGGGGTCGGTATCCATCCCCGGCACCGTCGGCAAAGGGCTATCCTGGTGACCTGAGAATCTGCCTCTGTCTCATCCGCAGGTGCATCGCTTTCGCCCGGAAGGCGTCGGCCATGCTGCTCGTCGAAACTATGCGGGGATCTTGGCGCCCAGCCAACTTCCTGTTGACATCCACCTCACGTTGTTGTCATTCTGAGGAGCGCAGCGACGAAGAATCTGCAGACCCCTGCACACGGGGCCGTCCCCTGATGACACGCGTAGATTCCTCACTTCGCTGGCGCTGCGTTCGGAATCACCATGGCCTAGCAAAGGCCACATAAGGGGACGAAAATTGGCGAGAGATTACCAGTTGCCAGATGCTCGGGGCCGCACATATACGGCGGCATCACGGTGACTTGGTATAAGACACTCGGAGAGGACCTCTCAACACATGGACACTGAACAGTTACCGCCGCCCGGCGGCTATGGACATGCGCGGCGTCGTTTGGCTATAATCGGACTGTCGGCCGGGTGCTGCCGAGGTGGTGGAATTGGTAGACACGCAGCGTTGAGGGCGCTGTGGCCGCAAAGGCTGTAGGAGTTCGAGTCTCCTCCTCGGCACCAAACGCCTCTCTGGGCGACGTAGCCAAGTGGTCTAAGGCGGGGGTCTGCAAAACCCCTATTCGGCGGTTCGAATCCGCCCGTCGCCTCCACCCTCACCATCATAGCCCCCGTTCGTGCTGAGCAGCGTTACGCAAAGGTCTCCGCGGGCGGGAACCCATCCCGGCGGGTGGGAGCAGCTACTTGAGTAGCTTGTCGAAGCACCCTTGAGATAGCTCCCTCGCCCTACGCGTACGGCACTCCGTACTTCCCGTTGTGGGCTATCTCCGACAGCGGCCTGCGCCTCTTGCCCCGGGGCGTCCGGGCTCGGTAGCCGAACGGCAGCACGGTAATCAGGTGGGTGGAGTCCGGGATTCCCAGCAGGTCCTTCACGTCACGCTGCTGCTCCGCCGTCGGAAGCCCGACGAAGCACGTGCCCAGGCCCTCCTCCCAGGCCACCAGCTCCATCTGCTGCAGGGCGCGGCCCGCGTCCAGCTCCGGCGAGTCGGCCCCCTCCATCAGTATGGCTATGCCGAGCGGCGCGTCGGCCAGGAACCGCCCGCTCGTGGCGATTTCGCCCAGTCGCCCGAGCACCCTGCGGTCCCTGATTACCACGAAGCGCCACGGCTGCCG
Source organism: Dehalococcoidia bacterium (assembly GCA_965261325.1). Lineage (GTDB taxonomy): Bacteria > Chloroflexota > Dehalococcoidia > Lucifugimonadales > CAJWER01. The sequence goes on along the minus strand of CBDHCU010000008.1, from coordinate 1,079,185 downwards.
GTTACGTGAGCTTGGCGCCCACCGGCCCGCCTGCAGCAGCTTCCTGACCACCGGCTCGGGCACCGGGTCAGGCTTGAACTCGCGGACGGTCATCCGCTCACGTACGTTCTCGTATACACTCACTCTTGCGTCACCTCCGCGGAGCGGTCGACCCACTTGTATGCGACCTTGGCGTTCCCCCACAGGAATTTCTCTGCCGCCTCGTACCCCTTCTCCCCGAAGTAGCCCGATGTTATGGCCAGCTCCTGGGAGTAGGGGCCGATCTGCTCGACGTTGGGCCAGTTGCTGCCATATACCAGCCGGTCTTCGCCGAACGCGTCCCACAGCACGTCCAGCGTCGGCCTGTAGAAGTCCACGTCTTCCGGCGCGGGCAGCACCGCACTGTGCTGGAGCACCGCCGACACCTTGCAGAAGACGTTGGGGTGCCGGGCAATCCGCCGCATCACGTCGGCCCACTCCGGGTTCGCTGCAATGCCGTCTATCGGCCTGCCCGCGCCAATGTGGTTTATGACGATCCTGAGCTGCGGGACGGCGTCGGCTAGGTGGAACAGGTCCTCCATGTCGTAGTAGCCCGGGTGGGCGTCCAACTGCAGGTCCTTCTCCGCCAGCATCTCCGCCGCCCGAATGACCGTAGCGGTCGAATAGTCCGCAGGTTCGAGGGACCGGGGCCGTATCCCGCTGAACAGAGGGTTGGCGGCGAACCGGTTCAGGTTGTCCTCGAAGGAGTCGGCTCGCATGTCGAGGTTCCCGGAGAACCCGACGATCAGCGGCTCGTCTACAGCCATGTCGAGTATCCACTGGTTGTCCTCGACCCAGTGGCTCGCCTCGACGACCACCACGCCGGTCACGCCCAGCGGTGCGGTGATGCCCTTGAAGTGCAGCGGAAGCACCGTGCGGTACAGGCGGGACTCCTCCTGCGGGTCCGGGTACGGCGCGCCCTGGGGCCTCGTGGGGTCTATGAAGTGAACGTGCGTGTCGACGATCATGGACTCACCTCGCTGCTGCGCCGCTCATTGTACTCCATAGGGGCGCAGGCACACCGCGCCTGGAAGCGGAGATGCTGTCTCAATTGGTAGTTATACCAATTCATTTTGAGCGCGCCGTAAAGCCGTCATTCCCGCGAAGAGCCTGCCCCGTACTCGATACGGGGCGGGAACCCACTCCCTGGCCGCACATATACGGCGGCATCACGGTGACTTGGTATTAGTCTGAACCACATCGCTGACCGAGCGCAGCACGTGCGCCAGGCATTTCTGCTGCCTCACTCCGGACAGCGCCTGGGCATCGTAGCTGCGGCCCCGGTCCGTCACCATCACCCCTGCGTAGTCCGACGGGACCACCTCCCGCACCTCTGTCGCAACTTCTATTGATTCAAGTAACGGCAATCGAGCAACCTTTGCGTCTCTTCAGTGCCATTCTGCCAGATACAAAGGCGAAGATCTGGGAATCGAACCACAGACTCAGGCAATTCCACTTCAACCGTCAATGTGCCTGTCTCTTCATCGTGATCATAGATGGCAGCTATGAACGTGTCCTCGTCGCCGCTATACGACCCTTCCCAAGTTCGTTCAGGGAGCACGCTCCCCACCAAATCTTTGTTGCCGTCATTGTCATGGTCGTCTCTCGTCAAAACTACACTGGATCGAGTATTGGGTCGGACAAAGATTGAACGGAGCTTGTCTTCTTCCTTTATGGCCGTTACAGCAAAAGAAAGCCTTTGACCTTCAATTCTCGGTCCACTAAGATATTCTACTTTACTGACAATCGGAGCAGTTTGAATTTTCATGTCGCTTGAAAAGGGGACATAAGATTGATTTAGGTAACGGCAATCGAGAAGCCTTTGTGTTTCCTTAGTGCCATTCTGCCAGATACAAAGGCGAAGGTCTGGAAATCGAACCACGGACTCAGGCAATTCCACTTCGACCGTCAATATGCCCGTTTCCTCATTGTGATCATAAGTGGCAGCTATGAACGTGTCCTCGTCGCCGCTATACGACCCTTCCCAGGTTCGTTCAGGGACCACGTTACCCACCAAATCCTTGTTACCGTCATTGTCATGGTCGTCTCTCGTTAAAGCTACACTGGTTTGAGTATTGGGAGGGACCAAGATTGAACGGAGTTTGTCTTCCTCCTCTATGGCTCTTACAATAAATGAAAGCTCTTGACCTTCAACCTTCGGGCCAGTGAGATATTCGACCTTGCGGATGGTATTGGCCGGCGTGGGTACAGGACTGGTTGTCACGGTCGCTACCGATACGGCCTCAGGTGTTCCAGTAACCACTGATACGGCCTCAGGTGTTCTAGTTGCCACCGATACGGCCTCTGCCTGGCTACCTTTTCCTGCGTTTGATGTGCACCCCATGGCCATCACTATGGCAACCGCAGTCATTCCGACAATCACTCTGGCGCTCACGATGTCACACTCTCCTGATACAGTCTTGGGTCCCTCTGGAACTCCATCTCCTGTCGTAGGCTTGCCATAAGGATGTGGCTAAGAAAAGCCAGCGGCAGGGTGATGAGAGCGCATGATAGCGTAATTGATTAGCGGCATCAAGTTCTGGGAGGCGTTCAGAGTGAAGGAGAGTGAACGGGGACGCCGCTGAAGACAGCGCAGAGCCGGTCCACCACAGGCTGGTCGCCTCCATTACGTTCCAACGTCCTGATTACGCTGGTGAAGGCTGAGAACGCATCGGCGCCCTCCACCGTCTTCGAGCAGTGCGATACCTTCCGCGCGATCACAGCCGGGCGGAGCGCTCGCTCAGCACGGTTGTTGGTCGGCTCAATGCGCGGATCGTCCAGAAAGCGCAGCAGGTTCCCCCGGTCGTCGTGCCAGCCCAGCTCGTTCTGCAGCCGACAGCTGTCCGCATCCGACATGGGACGGTCACGGAGATGATAGCTCACCTCTTGTTTCAACCGTTCAGCCTGGACTTCAAAGTCCGCAGCCTCTCCTAGGTGATATGCCCTCCACAGGTCCATCGCTTCTCGCAAAAGACCCGTCAGACGCTTGCCGAAGCTGCGGCCTCTTCCTGTCTTGGTCTGGACCACTTCGCTGACCGAGCGCAGCACGTGCGCCAGGCACTTCTGCTGCCTCACCCCGGACAGCGCCTGGGCATCGTAGCTGCGGCCCCGGTCCGTCACCATCACCCCTCCATAGTCCGGGGGGAACAACCTCGCGCACCTCTTCGTTCCGGTGGCGAGCCCGCACCTGATACACCGTCGCCCCATCCGTCTCGAACGCCATCAGAAACGCACCCTCGCCTCCCACACGCCAGCCCGTGTCGTCGGTGTGGACGAACGGACTGGCCCGCACCGATGTCCGCAACCTGCGGTAGGCATCACCCACCGCACCCCTGGCACGACGCAGCGCGTCCTGGCTGATCGCCCCCTGGCTCACTCTCACCCCGGTCAGCGCTCTGAGAACACCCGGAACCCTCCGTACCGGAACGCCCACCCCATAGTGGAGCACGTGGGCCGCCGCCATCAGCCGCTTCCCCACTCGGTGGGCGCTGGCCCCGTACTGGTCAGGCGCAACTTCTGGGTGCTCGCCACGCACTTGCCTGCCGCACGACCGACACCGGCATACCCGCACCCGGTACGCTCTCACCTGCGGACGCCGAATAGCAGGTATGTCGGTTACGTAGGCAACACTCACTCCCTCATCATCGAGGACGCCCCCACATCCAGGGCAGGTGTCCCCGGACACTGGCACGTCTACAACCGGCTCGGTGATCTCTTCGACAGACGGCGGCTTGCGGCCAGGACGCTTGGGCTTGCCGCTGCGCCTGCCCTTCGAGAACGGCGCAGCCTGCCGCCTTCCCGCTCGCTTGGCCTCGGCGAGTTCCTTATGCAACTCTTCGTTGGCCGCCGTCAATTACCTTATGTGTCAACCGGGAACAAAAGTTCCTGGCAGTGCGTCATTGGAGAGCCGGATGATGCGAAAGTGTCCTGTCCGGTTCGGAAGGGGCCGACAGAGAAGTACTTTGAGCAATCGGAGCAACTCGCCGCCGGCCTACCTTACCCAGCGGACTGAGGTTGGGGTGTCCCTAGCATCGCTCATCGGCGTTGCGATCATCCTACTGCTGGCGTCATAGGACTTGATTGGGTGAGCCTGTTCGTGTTTCGGAGGCGGTGTATAATACCCTAAAGAGGGCAGGACACAACACATGCTCCCCGGGGAGTCTGGAGAGACCACGAACGGGTGATTGTTCGAAGTTCTCAACAGCGCAAGTCAAACCAACCACATTAGGTCGAGTTTGTCGCGATGCACACGAGACGTCACGTAACAGTTCTAGGGCTGGCGCTGCTGGCGCTTGCATTTGCCTGCGGCGGGGACACTGGCCCATTCGGAGAGTTTCCGCAGAATCCCGGCTATCTGCGCGCGACCGAAAAGCTGGTTGTATTCGATGCGGACACGTTCGAAATCTACCGGACAATTGACCTGTCTGAGGCATCATGGCGAGGTAGCTCCCATCGCCTTGAGAGAGACGACAATGGAAGAATATGGATCGGATACAACCAGGAGCGTCCCGGATCTTGGGTGTGGATGCCTTGGATGGTCAAGGAAGGGGTGCTGGTCTTCTCGGCGGAAGGCGATTTGGAGTACGAGGCGAAAGTGAGCGACGATACGGAGTGCTACTCGCCCAAGGGCGGAATCGCATTCGCGAACGGGTACGCCTTCATTGGCTGCGACCAGTCCCATGGGAAGGTCATTGTAGTAAACACCGAGACTATGGACATCGTAAAGACGCTTGAAGTTGAACGCCCCGATCCTCTGGCACCGCGTCTCCCCAACTTCTATATTCGAGCGGTAGAAGAGGTCGCCGGAGCTATTCTGGTGTTGGGAAGCGGAAGACCCCCGGCGGACTATGATGCGGTCACGGCCAGCCGGAGCGGCGTAGCCCTGGTGGCGCGCATAGACCCTGATTCGCTGGTCGTCCATGACTACAAAGCTGAGTTGCCGCCCGGCTCCAGGATACTCGACGCGGTAGAAGTCAATGGCAAGGCGTGGCTGTTGAACGAGTTTAGCAACATCGTCGAGCGACCTCCGCGCACAGACGTCTATGTGATGGACCCCAATACACTCGAAGTCGTAGACACCTTCAACCTGCCCAAACCCTATCCGAAGTGGGGAAGGATCGGAGCTGACGGTTACGTGTACATCTATCACCGGTATAACCGGTATCGACTTGATGCCGACTTTGACGCCGACAAGTGGGGAGACGTGTCTCGGATAGACCCCGTCACGCGCGAAGCGGAGTACACGAAAATCAACGACCCCGAAAGAGGACCTAACGCGCGGGGTTTCGACGTGTACAGAGGGCGGCCATGTATGGTTTTTGGCAGCGGCCTCTGGTGCATGAATGACGATGCCACTCTGGATCTGAAGGTGTCGCAGGAATCTTCCATCGGAGTTCTGTTCGCTCCGACGATAGAGGACTGAACGCGTGGTGCGTTTGTAGTAATATCATTTGAGCATAACTAGGCCGTAAAGCGGCTAGAGATATTCCAATTGGTTCATCCATACTGATACCAATTCATTTTGAGCGCGCCGTAAAGCCGTCATTCCCGCGAAGAGCCTGCCCCGTACTCGATACGGGGCGGGAACCCACTCCCTGGCCGCACATATACGGCGGCATCACGGTGACTTGGTATGAGTCTACCAGGCAGGTGGAGGGTATGAGATGATCGGACGACCGCTTCGAATAGATTGGCGGCCAGAGGATAGTCCGGAGGCGCTGAAGGCGTCCTACCAAGGTGAGCAAGATATGACCCTGCGTACTCGGCTACACGGACTGTGGCTGGTGCGGTTGGGATGGCAGCTCGGTGAGGCGGCAAGAGCGGTGGGGGTTCATCAGCGAACGGTCCAGCAATGGGTGAGCTGGTATAGAGAGGGAGGTATGGGGGAGGTGATTGCCCACAAGATGGGAGGTAGAGGACAACCCCGGTTTCTGAGCGCCGAGCAAGAGCGGGAGTTGACCGAGGAGGTGTCGACCGGACGTTTCAGGACGGCGGGAGAGATCAGGGACTGGATAGAGTCTGAGTACGGAGAGAGGTACAAACCGGGCAGCGTCTACAGCCTGCTGTCCCGGTTGGGATGTTCACCGAAGGTTCCGAGGGGCCGCCATGAGGAAGCGGACCTTGCAGCGCAGGAGTCGTGGAAAGGGGGGGCCTCGTAGACAGCCTTACCAGAGCGGGAGTGACATCAGAGACGGCCTTTGGCTTTGCCGATGAGATGCGAGTGGGTCTGCGGGGGATGGTTCGCAGAGTATGGGGGCGTCGTGGAGTGAAGGTGGTGCAGAGAATGCAGATGGTGTACCGGTGGACGTACCTGTTCCTGGTAGTAGACGTTCGGAGGGGCAGGCTACTGTGGAGTTGGATCGACTCGATGAGGTCTGAGTCGATAGCTGGGGCGGTCAATGGCCTGAAGCATCACTCGGACATCGCAGCGCTGGTGTGGGATGGAGCTCGCGGTCACCGCGCTGGTCTGGTCGAGAGTATGGGGCTGCCGACGATAGTCCAGCCGCCCTACAGTCCAGAGCTCAATCCTGCTGAGTGTTCCAGGAGGTCCGTCGCTGGGTGGAGGGAAGGGTGTACGAGTCTGTGGAAGAGAAGATGGAGGCGGTTAATTCCTACCTGCGTGAGTTGGAGTATGATCCTAGCCGCGTACGCTCGTTAACCGCGTGGAACCGGATCAGACACTCCTCTCAAAGTCTTCCAGCACTCTATGCGCCCTCATTAGCCTGAAATGGTATAAGTATGATGATAACATCCCCGCCGGCACAACTCGCCGCATTGTCGGCCGCCATCGGAGATCCCTTCGTCAGCGCCGGCAACCAGCCCGTCCGGCTCGACGACCCGCAGACCGTCTGGTTCGTTGAGCGTGGGGCTCTTGACGTATTTCTGGTTGAGTACCGGGACGGCGAGCCGGTATCCAGCTCGAGGCACCTACTGCGGGCGGCGGCTGGGCGGCTGTTATTCGGGGTAGGAGAAGGCAGCGTGCCGCTGGTCCTGGTGGGCAAGGGCGTTCCCGGCTGCATCCTGCACCGTATGCGGCTGGAGGCCCTGCAGCAACAGGCCGCCAGTGATGGGCTGGCGGTCCAGGTTGATGCCTGGGTGTCCGAATTTGCGGCTATGGTAGCCCGTCAGATTTGGCTGCGTCCACGCATTGATACGCTGCTGGAGGCCAGGGAGACCATTGATGCTGAAGGCGGCTGTGTGCTGTCAACCCGGACCGGCCGGGTGGTATGGGCCGCCGCCGCCGGAGCCGCATATCTGGGAACCGAAGAGCTGGAACCCGGCGGCACGGGGCTGATTCCACTCACTTCGGACTCCTGGCTTACCTTGCCTGGGCCGGCTTGCGTTACCGGCGTCTCTTCCCAGGAACTCAACGAAGAGGGGCACTGCTGTCGGCCCTGATGGAATTTCACCGGCTGGCGTTGGGAGCCGAGCGGCTCAATTGGATGTTGTTGCTCGCTGACGAAGCCAACGAACAGACTGCCCGCTCCAGCCGTCGGCGCCGGGACGAAACGCTGGCCAGACAGAACTTGTTCAGTGTTCTGAGACAACCCCGCGAGGAGGTGGAGGAAGGCGGCTCCACTCTGCTGGCGGCCCTTAGGGTAATCGGTGAAAGGGAGGGGATTGCCTTCCGGGAGCCGCCCCGGTATGGGATGCGCGATGGCGGCGAAATCTCGTTGCTGGACATCCTGAATGCGTCGGAGGTTCGCGTCCGGAAGGTGCAGCTGTCGGCGGAGGACCAGTGGTGGCTGGGGGACAGTGGTGCCATGCTGGGTTTCCGGCGGGAAGACAACCGCCCGGTGGCGTTGGTTCCGGGAATGGCCGGGCGATACCGCGCGGTGGACCCGGTAACCGGACAGTCGGTGTAGATGGATGCCGGCCGGGCGCGGGAACTGGACCAGACCGCGTGGTATTTTTTACCGGCCACTACCGAAACGGGATCCACATCATCGATCTGCAGCAGACCCTCCAGCACATTGTTTGACTACGCCGTGAATTGATCGTGACGCAGTTCGGCAATCCGTCATTCCGGCCTTGAGCCGAGCCTGCCCCGTGCTCCGACACGGGGAATCCAGTCCCCGGCGGTTGCACACAGATCGGGTGGCTAAGGGCAAGCCGGGCACTCTTTCAGCAGGGCATTTCCAAAGTCCGTTCGTGGTGAGCCTGTCGAACCACAATTGGGGCCTTCGACAAGCTCAGGCCGAACGGCAAGGTACGACCCTATCTCAACAATGGAAAGGCCCTGCTCTTTCAGCCCCCTATATGGCGGCATCACGCCAAATAGGTATAAGTTACGCACTTCCGGCGCAGAACAGTCGGCTTTCGCCGCCTGGGCCCGCCTTTACCGGGAGCAGCAGTTGGCCGGATTGCAGATAGGCAGATTGAACGAACACCTGGTTGCCTTCTGCGCCACGGTGCCGGTGCTGGCCGGCGCTGCGCTGTTCGCAGTCGTGCTCTGGCAAAGCCCCGCCGAGGTGGGGCTGGGCTCTTTTCTCACTGTCTATGCCACGTCCATGGTGTTTTACGCATCCATTGTGCAACTGGGTGGCTCCTTTGAAGCGATTGCCGCCATCGTGCCGGGATACGAGCAGATTGCGCCCGCGCTGGCGGCAGTGCCGGGCAAAAGAGCGGAGGGCACCGAACTGGCCGACTTGAACGGCGATATCCATTTTGACCACGTCAGCTTCCGGTACACCGATGACGGGCCATTGATTATCGACGACGTGTCTATCCACGCGAGGCCCGGCGAATTCATCGCCGTCGTCGGCCGGTCCGGCTCCGGCAAGAGTACCTTGATGCGGTTGGCGTTGGACTTGGAAGAGCCGCTGGTGGGGACGATTTACTATGACGAGCGTGACGTGGCTTACCTGAACCTACAGTCGGTGCGCCGGCAGATTGGCGTGGTGACGCAGGACGGCGCCCTGCAACCGGGCAACATTCTGGACAACATCGTCGGGATAGTAAATGACCTGTCGATTGACGACGCCTGGCGGGCGTCCCGCCTTGCCGCCATTGATGAAGACATTGCTGCCATGCCCATGCAAATGTTCACCCCGGTGAGTGACGGTTCAGCGAACTTCTCCGGCGGACAGATTCAGCGAATCAGAATCGCAACGGCCCTGGTACGCAATCCGCGGATTGTGTTTCTTGACGAAGCCACCAGTTGGCTGGACACCCAGAGCCAGGCGGAAGTAATGCAGGGCATTGAGCGCTTGGCCGCCACCCGCATCGTGATTGCCCACCGGATTATCCACCATCCGCCAGGCAGACCGCATCTACGTGCTCGAGAACGGGCGAGTGGTCCAACAGGGCCGGTTCGAGGAGCTGTTCGAGGTGGAAGGCCCGTTCCGTGAGCTGGTGCAGCCGCAGATGAAACATAACCTGCACTGGATTCCCGCTGGCGCGGGAATGACGGTATTTGTTGGCACACCCCGGTCTAGGGCAGGAAGTTGCTGTTGATGGCGAATCCGTAGTCGTCCAGCTTCCGGTCGAGCTGTCCCTGCTCGACGAAGAATCGCGCCACCTCTCCAGCGATCTGCTCAATGCCGCCACCCATCCAGGCGCCGGACTTCTGCTCTGCGGCGGACGGAAACGAGAACACGGCAAGCAAACTCCGTGTCGCGTCCAAGTCCAAGCCGGCGCCCCTGGCGATGCCGGCCTCGTAACGGCTGGGATCCGCCCGGTACGCGGCGTTCGCCTGTTCCGTAACCTCCATGAACTTCCGCAGCAGGCCCGGATGCTCCGAGGCGAACTCTGTGGGTGCTACCACCACGTCAAACACCCGGATGCCGATTGCCTCCTGTTCGGCTGCGGTCATCAACTCGCTGCCGAACTCCCACATACGCTGCAGCGGGCCGCCGAAGGCGCAGGCCATTGCGACCTCGCCACGAGCCAGGGCGTCGACGGCAGCTCCGCCGTTCATCGGAACTATGTTCACCTTGCCGACATCGACTCCCAGATGGTCAAGCGTGCGCAGGAGCTTGTAGTGGGTGACGTTGCCGATGGCCGTGGCAACCTGCTTGCCCTCGAGTTCCCTGGCATTGGACTGGGTGATGCCCGTGTCCTGGTGGACGATACAGTTATCAGCCTCGGCATAGCTGACGGCCACGCCGACCAGGTGGAATGGCCGGCCGTTGGAGACCGCCACAACCCAGGGGACAAATCCCTGCGCATAGGCAATCTGCACGTCGCCCGCAGCCATCGCCTCGTTCATGGCGTTGCCGTTCTCAAATGCGCGCCATTCCACCTCGACACCCAACTCGTTGTCATAGGTCTGCTCGAGCCGCGGAACGTGGTTGGGGGTCGGCCATTCGACAAGGTAAGCCACCGTAATCCGGTCGATCTCTTGGGGGGCACACGCCGCAGTGGCCCCCAGCACAATCATCACTGCCGCTAAGAGTGGCAGGAGGCACACGAGCTTCATTTCGTTAATCACCAGTCCTGGGCTACCGGAATCGCCTGTTTGCAGGGGCTGATTTTTCGTTTATCCTCTCATTTCCTGCCACTCCGGCCTTGCCACTGGTTCAAAGCAGACCCGCCGGGATGTCAGGCGGGTTCCGGTTGCCATCCATTATAGAGGTTGGTGTGCGGCCCGTCGCAACGTCGCCACCGCCGCTGTAACTGTTCAGAGTTGATGGGATGAGTTGTGAAGCTGAATCCCCTAGCAGCCCGTCCGAGAAACACGGTTGGCGAGTGATTGGGGGTATGATGGGCCCAGTCCAGTAGCGGGGAGTCGTTGATGAGCAAGACCTACCTTCCCTACGAACCCGACCAGCAGTTGCTGTTGCCAGCGGCGTTGCGGGAGTGGCTGCCTGACGACCATCTGGCCTACTTCATATCCGACGTGGTGGACCAGTTGGACATGTCGGAGGTCACCGCTCGCTACGAGCGGGAACGGCGCGGCGGGCCGCCGTATCATCCACGGATGATGGTCAAGGTGTTGGTCTACGGCTACTGCGTCGGGGTGGCGTCCTCACGCCGCATCGCCCAGCGTCTCCACGAGGACATCGCCTTCAGGGTGTTGGCGGCGAACAACACACCGGACTTCCGGACCATCTCCGACTTTCGCAAGGATAATCTGGATGCGCTGTCGGGCCTGTTCGTACAGGTACTGGCGTTGTGCCAGCAGGCGGGGCTGGTGAAGCTGGGGCACGTGGTGCTGGACGGCACGAAGGTCAAGGCCAACGCATCGAAGCATAAGGCGATGAGTTACCAACGGATGAAGGAGAAGGCAGCGCAGTTGGCGGCGGAGGTAGCCGAGTTGTTGCGACAGGCCCAGGCAGCGGATGATGAGGAAGACCGGCGGTACGGCAAAGACAAGCGTGGAGATGAGTTGGCGGAGGAGTTGGCCTTTCGAGAGCGTCGGTTGGAGAAGATACGGGAAGCCATGGCGGCGCTGGAAGCCGAGGCGCAGGCGGCTGCCGAACAGGCCGAGGCCGAAGGTCGTAAGCACCCGGGTGTGCCCGGCGACAAGGCCCAGCGTAACTTCACCGATACCGAGTCGCGCATCATCCCCGCACCTGGAGGAAAGGACTTCCTGCAAGCGTACAACTGTCAGGCGGTGGCGGACAGCGCTCACCAGGTGATCGTGGCGGCGCGGGCCACCAACCAGACTTCGGATAAGCAACAGGCTGCGGCGATGATGGAGGAGACCATCGACAACGTCGGTGCAGTCCCCAGGGAAGTATCCGCCGATGCTGGCTATTACTCGGCAAAGGCAGTCGACGAGCTTTATGCTCTGGGCGTGGACCCGTTCGTCGCGCCGGAGCAGACCCGCCACGGTCGGGTTGTGCCACCCGCGCCCCGAGGTCGCATACCCAGCCATCTGTCTCCCAGGGACCGGATGCGATGGAAGTTACAGACCAGGCGGGGTCGGCAGCGCTACGCTTTGCGGATGCAAACTGTGGCCGGTATTCGGCCAGATCAAGCAGGGCCGGGGATTCCGGCAGTTCCTGCTGCGGGGACTGGAGAAGGTGAACGGCGAATGGTCGCTGATCTGCACAGGCCACAACCTGCTCAAACTGTTCCGCTTTGGGGTCAATCCGCACAGGAAAGCACGGGGCGATGGGTCAGCCCAACGCATCAGGAACTTTTGCCGAGGTAGCGAGCACGACGCTATTCGCAAAGCTATCTGGGGGCCGGCCGGCGCAACCGGCAAAATTAGTTGTCGCGATCCATTGTCGCTGACCCGCAAGCACAGACCGAGATGCTGGGAGAGCGTGGCCGGAAGAATCAGCCCTGCATTGGCCACGAGGCGGAGGTCGTCGAAGGCGATACGGAGACGGCGCGCACCGGGTCTGGGGAGCGTGTGGACGCGAAGTCTGCGCTGTACTCTAACAGGCTGCGGTCTATCTCTCCTACCTGTTCGTCCGTCGGGTCCGCCACAAACTCCAAGCCCAATGCCGTTACTCTGTCCGTAGCCGTGGCGTTTCAGTATATGCTACGCGGCATGAAGAAGCCTGTGTTGGTGCTGGTTTCGGGCGCTTCGGGTACTGGCAAGACAGTCCTGGCACGACGGCTCGCCGCGTCCCTGCCCGTCGTCGTGCTGGAGAAGGACGCGATCAAGGAAACCCTGTTCGATGCCTTAGGCGGAGGCGACCGCGACTGGTCGAGAAAGCTGGGCACGGCCGCCTTCGAGCTCCTGCGTGTGCTCGTCGACTCACATCTCAGGGCAGGTCAGTCCGTTGTCGTCGAGGCGAACTTCCAATTGTCGTTCGAAGCGCCATGGATCGCCCGCGTGAGGAGTGAGTACGACGTGAACGTCCTGGAGTTGCACTGTCACACAGACCTTGGAAACAGCGCTCCGACGGGTCTCTCGCCGGGCTGACTCGGGTGACAGGCACGCCGCCCACCGTGTGGGGGACTCAGTCGCAGAGCTGCGCGACGGGTACCACCTATATGGCCCAGTAACGGACGGCGATGGACTCATCCTCATCGACACGACGGACTTCGCGGCTGTGGACTACGCTGCCATTGAGGAACGTGTCATGTCTTCAATTGACTGGTCCGGGTGAAATCGCCCTGCAGATAGCGTCTCCCCAAGCGCAATGTTGCTGCCTTAAACTATTGGCGAGCCTCTCTGCCAAGTGATAGACTCCGTTCATTCTGGCCGTGTGAGGTGAACTAATGCTTACTAGGGTGGCACGCAGTTGGATTCTTCTGACCGTCTTCGCTGCCGCATTGGTTGGCGTGGTAGCGTGCGGAGGCTCGGACGAACCCGACCTTCCGGACACGACCGCGGCCTCCGTGGTGGCGTACCTGGACGAGGTGGACTACCAGGCGTCGTGGGAAACGTGGCCGGGCCTGCCGGAGAAGTACCAGGGTACGGAGCCTCACGGCTTCCTGCTGACGACGTACCTGAACTCGGCCGCGCTCGCCGCTGTCAAGGACGGGAGCAGCTCCATGCCCGACGGCGCAATCCTGGTGAAGGAGAACTACACCCCCGAGGGCGTCCTCGCCGCAACCACCGTCATGTACAAGAAGGCCGGCTACAACCCCGACCACAACGACTGGTTCTGGTCCAAGGTGCTGGCCGACGGCACCGTCGAGAAAGAGGGCCAGGTCGAGGGGTGCCAGACCTGCCACGGCGGCGCCAAAGACAACGACTACGTGATGACCGGCACCAACTGAGCCGCTCCGTGCCATCGAAACCAGCACGGCTCCTGTAACCTGCCCATGCGACGAGGGTCCGCCGCCACGGGTCGTCTCCTCATGGAGGAGGGCCGGACACGTCGTCTCTTCATGTCCTAATCACAGGCCTGACAGGCAACATTGGAGGAGTCCTTGCAGTACCAGGGTTCGCATCAGCAGTACGACGTAGTTTGCGAGACCAACGTCATGGTCCCGGCCAGGGACGGCGTCGGTCTGGCGACCGACCTCTACTTCCCGGCGACAGGCGGACGGCGTGCCGAAGGCAGGTTCCCCGTCGTCCTGGTGCGGACGCCCTACAACAAGGCCGCACCGGGAGCCGTGCTGGACGCCAGGTTCCTTGCCCGCCGCGGCTACGTCTGCGCCATGCAGGACGTCCGCGGGCGCTTCGCGTCGGAGGGTGAGTGGTACGCCTTCGCCAGGGAGGCTCCCGACGGCTACGACGCGGTCGAGTGGCTGGGGACGCAGCCGTGGAGCACCGGCAGGGTGGGAACGATGGGCGACTCCTACGCCGGGAGCGACCAGGCGGCCCTCGCGACACTGGACCCGCCGCACCTGTCGACGATGATCGTCGCCGTGGGGGCGTCGAACTACTACCACAGCTCCATGCGCCAGAACGGGGCGCTCGAGCAGCGATTCCTAGTCTACGTGTTCCGCATGGCCGCGACCAGCAGTGAGGCAGAGGCCGACGCCGGCCTGAAGGCCGAGATAGTCAGGGCCTACACGACCTACATGAACGAGCTCATCGAGCAGTTCCCGCTGCGCGAGGGGGCCACGATACTCAGGCGGCTGCCGTCCTACGAGCGGTGGGCCATCGACATCCAGACCCACGGCGACTACGACGACTACTGGAAGCAGCGCGGCTACGCCATCTCCGAGTACTACGACGAGCACGCCGATGTGCCGACCCTGTACCTCGGCGGATGGTACGACTCCTACGCGCGGAACACCTGCGAGTCGTACATGGCACTGAGCCGGGCCAAGAAGTCCCCCCAGCGCCTGCTCATGGGCCCGTGGACCCACGGCCGGTACGAGACGCCCCATTCCGGCGACCTGTACTTCGGCATCGACGCGCAGATCGAATACATGGACCTGAAGCTGGCGTGGTTCGACCAGCACCTCAAGGACCTCCACACCGAGACGTCGGACTGGCAGCCGGTGAAGATCTTCACGATGGGTAAGGGGAGCGACGACAGGGCGGTCCTGGGATCTCCCGGCGACGGCTCGGAGTACCCCGGCCGCATCCATCACGGCGGCTACTGGCGCAACGAGCCGGACTGGCCGCTGCCGGGCACGGCCTTCACGCCGTTCTATCTCCACGCCGACAGCTCGCTGTCCTCCGAGGCGCCACTCACGGAGGAGTGCGGCGCGACGAGCTACACGTACGATCCGATGGACCCCGTGCCCACGCTGGGGGGCGGGATCTCCGCCGCCGACATGGTGATGGCCCCGGGCGGATTCGACCAGAGGGGCCGCCCCGGGGTCATCGGCTGCCATGACACCCTGCCGCTGAACACCCGGCGCGACGTCCTCACCTTCCAGACCGGCGTGCTCGACCGGGACACCGAGGTCACGGGGCCCATAGAGATGCGCCTCTGGGCATCCTCCTCGGCGCTCGACACGGACTTCACCGCGAAGCTGATCGACGTCTACCCGCCCAGCGACAACTTCCCCGACGGCCTGGCATTCAACATCACCGACTCGATCATCCGCGCCCGGTACCGCAACGGCTGGGACAGCCCGGAGGACCTGGAGCCGGGCAGGCCCTACGAGTTGGTCTTCCAGCTCTACCCGACGTCCAACGTCTTCCGCAAGGGCCATCGGATACGTCTGGACATAAGCAGCAGCAACTGGCCCCGCTTCGACGTCAACCCCAACACCGGCGGCCCCCTCGGGGTCGACAGGGCCTACACTACGGCCACCCAGACCATCTACCACGAGCCCACCCGATCCTCACACGTCATCCTCTCCCTCCAACCCTGACGTCCAACATCATGTAATACCAATTCATTGTGACCACGCCATCAATTCAAATCGTAGCGGCGGGTTTGTAACCCGCCTTCCCCGGTCACTGGCGTAGACCTACCCTGATCCTGTCGAAGAGCATAGTACCAAGTTCATGGATATATGGTGACATCACACCTAATTGGTATAACGCCACTTCGCCAATGATCCGGCCATATCCAGGACGAACCCAGCGGGGTTGCTTGAAGTAACAACTCTGTATTCCTTGGAAGGGGCAAACTCGCGTGCCACAATGATTCATATGATGTACGTGAGGGCAAGGTGTGGAGATGGGTGAGGTCAGGAGTTGGGCAAGCATACTCGACGAGCCGACGCGGCTTCAGGCTGAGGCTCTGTCGCGCGCGCCCGGGGTCGCGGGCCACGTTGCGCTCATGCCGGACGCCCACCTGGGCATCGGCGCGACGGTCGGCAGCGTCATCCCGACGTGGTCCGACACGATCATTCCGGCGGCGGTCGGCGTGGACATTGGCTGCGGCATGATCGCGGCCGGAACCGACCTGCCGTCGCTGCCGGAAAACCTGCGCCCCCTGGTGGGGATGTTCGGCCGGTCGATCCCGGCAGGTGTTGGGGGCGATCACTCGCGGGCCAGCAGGCGGGCCGAGGAGTGGTTCGAGGAGGACCCTGTGCCTGACGAGTCGGTCTTCGATACGGCGCCAGTCGGTCGCCGCGGCAGGCGGCGGGACGCCCGGTCGATGATCGCTAGGGGGAAGAAGCAGCTCGGCACGCTGGGGTCCGGCAACCACTTCGTCGAGGTGTGCCTGGACGAGGCCGGGGCCATATGGGTCGTGCTCCACTCGGGCTCGAGGGGCATCGGCAACGCCATCGCAGACATCTTCATCGAGGTCGCGAAAGCGGAGAACGAGGAGGAGCTGGAGGACGCGAACACGGCGCGGCTGACCGGCAGCTCGTTCACGACCTACATTGGGATGATGGAGTGGGCACAGCGTTACGCGGCGACCAACCGTGTCTTCATGATGGACGCGGCGCTGGCGGACCTGGTAGGGCACGCGGGAGAGTTCGAGGTCGCGGAGACCATCAACTGCCACCACAACTTCGCGGCGCTGGAGGAGCATTTCGGGCGCGAGGTATGGATCACCCGAAAGGGCGCAATCAAGGCTGACGCCGGCGACCTGGGCATCATCCCGGGGTCGATGGGCACGTCGACGTACATCGTCGAGGGGAAGGGCAACCCAGACTCGTACAAGTCCAGCGCCCACGGCGCGGGCAGGATGTACAGCCGGGGCAAGGCGAGGAAGACTTTCACGACCGAGTCCCTCAGGGCCATGATGGAGGGCAAGGCGTGGAACGCCAAGAGCGCCAAGAAGCTGCTGGACGAGCACCCGGACGCCTACAAGCCCATCGAGCAGGTGATGGAAGACCAGAAGGACCTGGTGTCCATCAAGAACCGGCTCACGTAGGTGGTGAACTACAAGGGCACGTAGACCGGCCCTCTGCAGGTCGCCATCACCCCTTCGACAGGCTCAGGGCAGGCTCCAGCCTCCTCCCCGTCGAGGGAGAGTGGGTTACTTCTCTACCCTCCCCAAATCCCCCACCTCCGTCATACTGGCGGAAGCCGGATTCCTGCCCCGCAGGAACCGTCCCCCATCCATCCCCGGCCGCATCGACAAGGCGCTAAGCTCGTCTCCCGAGATTCCGCCTTTGTTTCACCCGCTAGGTGCGTCGCCATGACCCAGGAAGCAGTCTGTTACGCCCCTCGCCGAAGCTGGGTGGGGGATTTGGGCCTCGACGGGGCCGGGAGCCAGGCTTGCCTTCGTGATAGAATCGCGGTCGGTTCCGGCTGATTCCCACACGCGTCGTTGTAGACGGGGGTAGCTATGCTCGAGCGATTCAAGGTGCCGGAGGCGGACAAGGTACTCGTGCCGGAGGAGTCGCTCCGGCAGACCGTTACCGCGGTATTCGAGAAAATGGGCGAGACGCCCGACGACGCGGCAATTGGGGCCGACGTGCTCGTGACCGCCGACCTGCGGGGTGTCGAGACTCACGGCGTCTCGAACATGCTGCGGGCCTACGTCGATCTCTACGGCAACGGCACGCTGAAGGCCAACTCGGACTGGAAGATCGTGCGGGAGAGCCCCACGACAGCCGTGATGGACGCCGCCGGAGGCCACGCGATCATCCTGGGGCCCAAGGCGATGAGGATCGCCATTGGCAAGGCGAGGGAGGTCGGCATCGGCGCGGTGGCGATGTTCAACGCCGGCCATTCCGGCCCCATCGGCCACCACGCGATGCTCGCCGCCGAGGAGGACATGGTCGGGATCACGATGACGTCGGCCGGCGCGAAGATCGTGCCGACGTTCGGCGCTGAGCCGAGACTGGGCACGAACCCCATCGCCATAGCAGCGCCGGCCCGGAACGAGGCGCCCTTCCTGTACGACGCCGCGACGAGCGCGATAGCGGGCAACAAGATCAGGCTGGCCCAGAGGGTGGGCGCAAAGCTGCTGCCCGGATGGATCACCGACCGGGACGGGAACCCGAACGAGGAGCCGGTGCGGGTACCCGACATCGACGAGATGCACATGCTGCCGCTGGGCGGAACGCGGGAGCAGGGCTCCCACAAGGGGTACGGCTTCGGCATGATGGCGGAGATCATGTGCAGCCTGCTCTCCGGCGCACAGCCGCCGATGCTGGGCGGCGAGATGTCGCGCCACTTCTTCTCCGCGTTCAACATCGACGCATTCACGGACGTCGACGAGTTCAAGGACACGATGGACGGCACGCTGCGGACGCTGAGGACCACACGCCCGGCGCCCGGCCACGATAGGGTGCTCTACGCTGGGCTCTCGGAGCACGAGGAGATGATCGAGCGGCGGGCCAACGGCGTACCCCTCCACAGCGAGGTGGTGGAATGGTTCGACCACATCACCGGCGAGCTGGGCCTGGAGCCACTGGGGAGGCGCTAGGGGCTGGGTCCACGCGCCTACAGCAACGAGGGAGTATCACAGAAGTAACGGGAGCGACTAGATGCCTACATTGAGCAGAGACAGGATTGTCAGGATCGGGGAGGTGATGCTGGAGGCGGGCGGCGCACTGCCGGGGCACGCCTCCATCGTGGCGAACCACCTCGCCGAGGCGAACCTCGCCGGGCATGATTCCCATGGATTCATCCGGATCCCCCAGTACCTTGAAGGGATCAGGGCAGGCAAGCTCGACCCCAAAGCCGAGCCGGAGGTGGTTCGGGAGCGCGGCGGCATCATCCTGATCGATGGCCATTCGACGTTCGGGCAGGTGGTCGCCACCCGCGCTACGGAGAAGGCCATCGAGAAGGCCCGCGAGCACGGCATCAGCATGGCTACCATGGGGAGCCTGGACCATACGGGCCGTATAGGGACGTACCCCGAGATGGCCGCGAGGGCCGGGATGGCGGCGATCATGTTCACGGGCTTCGCTGGAGGTACGTTCGGCAACAACGTCGCGCCCTTCGGCGGGCGTTCCCGGCGACTCGGCACGAACCCGATCTCCATGGCCTTCCCCCACCGCGCCGGTGCGCCGGTGCTGCTGGACTTCGCCAGCTCGATGGCCGCCGAGGGCAAGCTGCGCGTCTACCGGAACAAGGGCCAGGAGCTCCCTGACACGTGGGTGCTGGACAAGGACGGCGCGCCCAGCAGGAATCCGAACGACTACTACGACGGCGGCGCGATACTGCCCGTCGGCGGCATACAGGGTGGCCACAAGGGGTACGCCCTGTCGGTGATGGTGGCCCTGTTCGGCGGGATGCTGGGGCACATAGCCTCGCCTGGCGGCGAGACCAACGCCTGGACCGGCTCGACCATCGCAGTCATGGACGTGGGCGGTATGGCGCCGATAGACGACGTGCGCTCGGAGGTCCAGGCGATGATGGCCTACGTGAAGGACACGCCGCTCATGGAGGGCGCGACCCAGGTGCTGTTCCCGGGCGAGATCGAGGCCGTCACCCGCGCGGACCGGCTCGCCAACGGCGTGAGCATCGACGACACGACCTGGGGTCAGGTCGAGGGGCTCTTCGACGAGTACGGCGTGCGCGACGTGCTGGAGGAAGGCGAATAGTGGCTGGAGCCAGGAAGGAGACGCCAGAGTGAGAGCGATTTCGGGCAGCGCATCGCAGATAATCGTCGAGCAGCTGGCGGCGTCGGGTGTGAGGTACGTCTTCAACAACCCCGGGTCGCGGGAGGCGCTGTTCTTCGACGCGCTGGCGTCCCACCCGGACATCCACGGCATCATGGCCCTCCACGAGGGCACGGTTGCCGCGATGGCAGGTGGCTATGCCCAGGCGAATATGGACACCGGCGTCATGTCCGTCCACCTCGGCGCCGGTCTGGCCCAGAGCCTCGGCCAGATGATCAATGTCTGGAACGGCAGCCTGCCGGTCGTGATGATCACCTTTGCCGGAGACACCGGCAGCTTCGGGGACAAGGTGGGGCTCGACCTGAGCCACTCGTTCGGGCCCACGTCGATAGCCGCGCCATTCACCAAGTCGACGTGGACCGTCATCGAGCCCGAGGGGCTCCCGCAGGCCATCGACCGGGCGCTGCTGGTCGCCGGCGCGCCGCCGGTCGGACCGGTCCACCTGGCCGTGTACGACCGGATCCTCTCGCACGCGCCCGTGGATACGGCCATCATCGAGGGCCGCCCGTCAGCCGGCAGGGCAGGGTACCCGTCCCATTCAGATGTCGAGGAGATCGTCGACGCGCTTGCGGGGGCGGAAAGGCCGATGCTTTATGTCGGCGACGGCGCGTGGAAGAGCGGTGCAGGGGAGGGCGTGGCGGCTCTTGCCGAGATGCTCGGCACGCCCGTCTCCGGCGACACGCGGGCGCTGCCCATAAGGCACCCGCTCCACTGTGGCAGCTACGAGGAGGCCGCGGCGAGGATGGAGCCTGACGTGGTCGTGTGCGTGGGCGTCCGCCAGAACGGCCGGGGCCAGCCCACGGACTTCGCCGCGTTCGCCGGGCAGCGCCGCGTCTTGGCGATCGGCCACGACTCCGGGTACCTGAAGAACATCCCGGGGTTGCACGCAGCGGTCCTGGCCGACGAGTCCCGCGCCGTCGATCTGATGCTGGAGGCCGCGTCGGAGCGCAACGGGTCGTTCGTGGAGCGCCGTGCGTGGGCGGCGGAGCAGGCGAGAGCACTGCGCGCGCGGCGGCGCGAGGCCGTCGAGAGCGGAGCAGGGTCGCAGGACGGCCTCGTGCGGCCGTGGGTGCTGGGCGACGCCCTCGACGACACCCTTGAGGACGCGGGCGGCGGCATGGTGATGATCGAGCAGTTCGCGGTCCCGCTGGACGCGGCCCGTGAGGCGCGTGACAACGCCCGCAACGTCTACGTGCGGCCCGCAGGCGGCTCGGAGGGGTACGGCATCGGCGGGACCATCGGCCTCAAGCTGGGCGCGCCGGACAGGCCGGTCGTGGGCCTCGTGGGCGACGGGTCGGTCTACTACGCGGACTCGGGCCTGTGGTCGGCCGCGCACCACCGGGTGCCCGTGCTGTTCGTCATCCCCAACAACCGGGCGTACGGCATCGTCGCCAACTCGTACCAGCGAGCCGGCGGTGCAATGAGCGACGCGGGGAGCTACGCAGGTGTCGCGCTGGAGAACATCGACATCGTGAAGCTGTCGGAGAGCTTTGGCGTCGAGGGGCGCAACGTAACGGACGAGGCGACCGTCGAGACCGCCATCGCCGAGGGCCTGGACACCGTCGAGCGCGAGCGGCGGCCGATGCTCCTCAACGTGCATCTGCCCCAGGGCCTGCCTGCAGGGGGCCGGACCGTGCCCCCGTTCGAGCTGGGATGACGGGCTCCAGGGCCCCGGTGTCGTCCGAGTAGCATCCACGGGGCGTCCGCATGTCTTACCAGCCACATGTCTTCGCGGACAACCCACTGGACCGGGGAGACAGGGAGCGCCGGGACGAGAAGTGGCTGGCGGCCCGCGCCGTCGACCCGACCAGCAGGTTCCTGGTAATGCCTGACCTGGACGTGCCCACCACGAATGACGGAGTCGGCGCGCTGCGATGGCTGACCCACGAGGACGCGCGGGCCTTCGGCATCGAGTCAGCCGAGCCGGTGTTCCTCGGGAAGCAGGACGGCGTCGCTCACTTCGCGGTGCACGTTCCGGACACGGACGACTCGGCGGCGCGGCTCAGGAGCGACGACTCTATCGAGTTCGTCGACGCGAGGTCCGCGGCGGGCTTCCTGAGCGGGCATGAGACCGGCATCGTGGCGCAGGCGCGGGCGCAGCTCGACTGGCACAACCGGCACGGGTTCTGCTCGGTCTGCGGCCACCCGACCGAGATGGGCCGGGGCGGACACGTACGCAGGTGCCCGGGGTGCCGGGCCGAGCACTTCCCCCGCACCGACCCGGTGGCAATCATGCTCGTCCACGACGGCGGCCGATGCCTGCTGGGCCAGTCCCGCGGACGGCTGTCGCGTATGCGGATGTACTCGGCCCTCGCCGGGTTCATCGACCAGGGGGAGTCCATCGAGGAGGCGGTCGCCCGCGAGGTCAGGGAGGAGGCGGGCATCGCCGTCAGGAACATCACGTACCACTCGTCGCAGCCGTGGCCGTTCCCTTCCTCGCTGATGATCGGGTGCCACGCCGAGGCCGCGACGACCGACATCCTCATCGACGACGAGGAGATGATCGACGTGCGCTGGTTCGACCGCCAGGAGGTGCTAGACGCGCTCGAAGGGCGGAGCGCAACGCTCACTGTGCCGCAGCCGCTCGCCATCGCCCACCACCTGATAAAGACGTGGGCCCGGGGAGAGGTCTAGCGGGCTGTGGATGAACTGTCGTCCTGAGCGACGCGAATAACCTGGGGAGGGGTCGCCTCGATCTGGCCATGTGTCGACCTCGCCGACCCCAAGCCCTCACTCCGTTCGTAGCCCGGCCAGCCGCCTTTTCCACAACCCGCTGGCGGCTAGGGCAAGAACCCCTGGCGGCGCAGGAAGGCCACCACCGTCTCGTTGACGTGCATGGGCGGGCCGCCTGAGTGGCCCGGTATCTCCATCGGCGTCAGCAGGAGCCTGTCGCCGGCGCCTCTCGAATCGTAGGCCTCGGTCAGCATGGACGCCAGCCGCTCGTTGTGGTGCTGGCCGATGCGCCTGTCGTCGTACCCCATCTGCATCTGCAGGGGCCTCGGGGGGAGCCTGTCGACCAACCCGTATAGATCGTGTTTCCTGATCAACGGCTCGTCGTCCATGCCCTCGAACTCCCGCAGCCAGGGCCACGAAATCACCGGGCCGATGACGACCGCCGCGTCTATCCTTGGGTTCCGTGCCGTGGCGAAAAGAACGGCGAAGCCGTGGCGCGAGCTTCCCATGAACACGGTCCGCCCAGGTCTGCCGAGGCCGTGTTCGAGCACGTAGTCGACGACGCCGTCCGCTCGCCGCTGCCACATCTCGAAACTGTCGACGCCGTTCTTCAGGTCTTCGGCCAGCTCGCTGAATTTGTCGAAGAAGCGCCCGTGCATCAGCAGGATTTTCGCGCCCGCCGCCGTGAGCAGGTCGAGCCACGGGGTCATGACGTTCGGCTTTTCCAGGGTGTTGACAGGGTCCTCGACGGCATCCATGGCCTGTGTGGGAATCACGCAAAGCGGGGCGTCCTCAGGGACCTGCTCGTCCCAGCCGAAGTTGCACAAGACCGCCTGGCCGTTGGCCTCGATGGTCATGGGCGTCCAGAACTTAGGGTCGTACTGCTTGGAAATCATGGTTGCGAGCTATCGCCAGCCACTGGACCAAGCCTCGGATGCTGACGTCTTCCTCCGGGGGAAGAATCCCTCCCGTAGCTGTTCAGATTTCGTGGGAACACTGGATGCGCGCAGCCCATCGTCATACCCGCGAAGAGCCTGCCCCCGAGCAGTCGGGGGGCGGGTATCCAGGGGTGGGGGGGCTTCCTCGCACCAAGACTGAACACTTACTCCCTCCCTTGCCTGCTTGACCTTGGGCGTTGGTCTCTTGCGGGTTGTCGTCTCGAGGGTTGGCTTGTCTGACTTGCGTTGTGGTGCCTTGTTCATATGGGCCAGTGCTCAGCTAGGCTGTGACCATGTTATACCAATTCATTTTGAGCGCGCCGTAAAGCCGTCATTCCCGCGAAGAGCCTGCCCCGTACCCGATACGGGGCGGGAACCCACTCCCTGGCCGCACATATACGGCGGCATCACGGTGACTTGGTATTATACCAATTCGTTTTGACGACGCCTGCGATTCATCATGGGGGCAGGTTTGAAACTTGACCCGTACGCGGGCGACGTTTAACGTGTCGCAACCCCCAATACAATGTGTCTCGGGAGTGGCGTGACGTGAAACAACTTACCGTCATAGGATTGGACGACGAGTTGAGATCCCGACTGCGACGACTTGCCGACCGTCGCTGAACCAGGCAGCGCTAAAATGCTCAGAAAGGGCGCAGGCCTTGCTGACGGCGAAAGGAACACGAACACCATCGGGTCTTCATTGGACGACCTGTTCGGCGCCTGGAGTCCGGATGAAGCCGAGGCGTTCAACAAAGCGATTGAAGCCTTCAGGACAGTCGACGAGTCGGCGTGGAGATGAGGCCTCCACAGGCACACGCAACGTCAATGGAAGCTAACCGCCATCAGGGAAAAAATACTCCGCATCACTGACGGTCACCGCCGTCTGTTCCGCAACCCCTCCTTCGTGCTGCTATGGAGCGGCCAGACCGCGTCCTACTTTGGCGACGCCTTCTTCAACCTCGCCGTGATGTGGGTCGTCTGGTCGGAGACCCAGTCGACCCTGCAGACCGCCATCATCCAGGCGGTCTGGCACATCCCCGACATCATCTTTGCGCCGCTGGCCGGAGTCCTCGCCGACCGCTGGGACCGCAAGGCGATCATGGTGACGACTAACGTCGGCGCCGCGGCCGTGGTGGGGGCGGTGGCCTTGGTCGTGGTGCTGGTAGGTCACCTGCCCCCGGCCATCGCTTTCGTCGCCATCTTCAAGTTGAACGGACTCACCACGTTCATGAACCCGGCTCGGGCCTCCGTCATGCCCTCCGTCGTGGGCCGGGACCTGCTGACCACGGCCCAGGGCTTGTTCTCCACCGCCAGGGAGACGGCGGCGCTGGCAGGCAGCGCAACCGCCGGGCTGGTCATCGCGGCTGCCGGTGCTGTATGGGCGCTGGCGGTCGACGCCGCATCGTTCCTGTTCGTGTCGCTGTGCATCGCAATCGCCCGGTTGCCGGGAAGATCCGCCCCAACCGATGCCTCGAAAAAAGTCCGTGCAGGGCTCTCCCCAAGGTCGGTCGGCCGGGACCTGCGAGAAGGGTGGAGGACGGCCTCGGGATTGCCGGTCGTGCGCGCATTGCTATGGCTCGGCGTGCTCATCAACGTCGGATCGTTCATCGGGCCACTGTGGCCGGCCCTCGTACAGGAGCGGCTGGGTGGCGGGGCCGGTTCCTACGGCGTATTGTTGGCGGCTTCGACGGCCGGAGGCATGATCGGCGGCCTGGTTGCAGGGCCATTGGAGCGGCGCGTCGGCGCGGGCCGCATTCTGGCATCGGGCTGGAGTCTGGCGGGCATCTGTGGCCTCGGGATAGCGGCATCCACCTCTCTCCCGGTTACGATGGGGTTGGAGTTCGTGAAGACCGCCTCTTTCATCGCCAGCATGGTCGCGAGTGGCGCCATCATGATCACGTCCGTCCCCGAAGAGTACAGAGGCCGGGTCTTCGGGATTGTCCGCAGCATGTCCGTCGTCCTCATCCCCGCGAGCGCCCTCGCCGGAGGCTGGACCGCAGAGTTCGTGGAGATCTGGATCATGTTCGCCGCCGCCGGGGCCTTCACCTTCGCCCTGGCGCTCCTTGCGTGGGCGAACCCACACGTACGGACCGCCCGCATCTAGGCTAGGAGCAGCACGTTCGCCCTGAGCCCGTCTAATACCAATTCATTTTGAGCGCGCCGTAAAGCCGTCATTCCCGCGAAGAGCCTGCCCCGTACTCGATACGGGGCGGGAACCCACTCCCTAGCCGCACATATACGGCGGCATCACGGTGACTTGGTATTAGAACCCGCCCTGAGCCTGCCGAAGGGGTGAGGGGGACTCGTTCGGACAGGGCGTAGATCAGGGCCCCGTATACAGCTCCGTGCCCGGGTGGAACTGGAACCACCCGAACCAGAACGACATGTGCGTCGGTATCCGCGCCAGCTTCTCCGACTCGTCTGCCGAGTTGACCAGGAACTCCTCGGTCACCTGCCACGTGCCCCCGTCCGCGTCCGCTACCACCGGCGGGATGCCGAGGTGGCTGCCGCTGTCGTCCGGCGCCAGCTTGAAGGACTTCCCGCCGCTGTAGTAGGCCCTCGCGCCCTGGCTCGCGGCCGAGCCCAGCACCACGATATTCTCGCCGCCCACAACGTCGTTCACCACGCGGTGCTCACGCAGCGCTGCCGACGAGTAGGCCTTGTAGCCGTCGTTGAGCTGGACGCCCAGCACGACGTCCTTCGTATCCAGCCGGTCGTCTCTGTCTGGTACGGGGAACATCGTCTCCGGGTCGTTGAAGTAGGCGTAGTAGATAGCCTGTGTGTCCTCCTCCGGGTAGTAGAACTCGGCGGGATACACCCCCGTGTCCTGCTGCAGCACAGTCGTGTCGGGGTGAAGCTCCAGCCACTCTTCCCACGTCGTGAGAATGACGGGGAAGAAGTCGAGCTTGATCCCTGAGTCCCACAGCGGCCCGATGACAGGCTCGCCGGTGAGCTGGTTCCAGAGTGAGTTGGTCAGCCGGTCGTACATGACCTTGTTGCTGCGGTACAGCATCCCCGACGTGCCGAATGTGGTTGGCTCTCCGTTGATCTTGGCGGAATACACGATTCCGGTGCCGCAGAGCGTTCAATACGCCAGGGCGATCGGTTCGTCCCCCAGCACGTCGTTGGCCATCTCGTGGGCATTCACGATGCGTAGCGGGTACGCCCTGTGCTCCCCGTTGATCGACACGCCGAAGACCCGGTCGCTCGGCTGCAGGTACTCCTGCTCGCCTGCCAAAACCACCGGTGCGCTCTGCAGGTCCGGAATCCCGTCGGGCCGGACGCCGCCCCATGCGACCTCGAACAGGTTGATACGTGAGCCCTGCGCCGCGGGCGCAATAAACTCGCCGAACCTGGGGTCGATCAGGCTCATCAGCGTGCTCTTCCACAGCACGTAGCCGTCGGGAGGGCTGTACTCCTCGGCGTTCTTGCCCAGCCACTCCATCCACTCGTTCCACGACCCCTGTTCACGCCTGAACTCCCTGCCGGTTATCACCGAGATGGCCGTGCTCGTCTCGATGAACAGATCCTGGTTCCCGAAGAAGCGGATCAGCTCGATCATCAGCGGGACCATCGACTTGTCGTTGTTGGCGATGGCGAGCGTGATGGCCGCAAGCGTGTCGTCGGGGCTGTGTTCGCGGCCCGAGAACAGCCGGAACATGTTCTCGGTGGAGTCGTAGTCCGCCATAGGAGTCGGCTGCTGGACCGCAGTGGCCGTGGGCTCCGGCGGAGCGGGCGCCGCCGTCGCGGCCTGTGTGGGTACGGCCGTGGGTGCGCTCGCGGTCGGCTCGGGCGTCTCTCCCGTACCCGAGCAGGCCACGGCAAGTGCCGCAATCAGTCCTACCGCCACCGCTGTGAAACGATGCGGGATCCTGCTCACGCTGCCGACGGGCTTAGCAAGCAAGAGGCTAGGCACTAATGCGCAGATGCATGCCCAAGGCGTTGGTGATCTGCATCACCGTGGCGAGGGTAGGATTGCCGTCTTCGGACAGGGCCTCGTTGAGTCCCTCGCGGGACATCCCTGCTTCGCTGGCGAGACGGCTCATGCTTTCGGTCCGTGCGATGTCGTTGAGGGCGGCACGGATCAGGCTGCCATCCCCCGGGTCCTCATCCGCGCACGCTTCAAGATAGAGCCGAATATCTTCCTCGGTTCGTAGCTCTCTTGTAGCATCCCACTCTGAGAATGCTTCAGCCATCTCTTGTGATCTCCAGTCCACAGCCAGATTCCTGGCTCGTTCGACATCGCGTCGCTGGCTGCCCTTGTCACCACCGCACAGCAGGATGATGACAGACGTCCCTTCTCGTATGAAATAGATACGATAGCCCGGCCCGTGATGGATGCGTATCTCCGATATGCCGTCTCCAACCAGCTTGGTGTCCCCGAGGTTGCCTATGGAAATGTTCCTCAGGCGGGCATTGATACGGGCCACCGCACGCCTGTCCCGCAAGCCTCGAACCCACCACTTGAACGTCGGGCTCTCGACGATCGTAATGGTCATGTGAGATTGTGGACTATGGTTGATGCTCTGTCAAAGTAGAGTTAGTCCTTGAAGCCCCTGGCGATGCCATCACCGCAAGGCAGGGACTCACCCATCAGCGAAACGTACATGGCCGTATCACTGAGATCCGGCACTATCGAGCCCCGTTTCGGGGAAGAAGGCATACCACGACATCCACAGCGCAATCTGCGCCGGGATTCTGGGCAGCTCCCGTCCGCTGTCTTCGTCGACGAGCGCTTCCTCTGTCACACTCCAGACGCCGCCATCCGCGTCGACCACCTCGGACGGCGTACTCGCTCCATCGTCGTCGCCGACTGACAGCGTGACGCTTCCCCGCTCGTAGACCCTCGCGGCCTCCGACTCCGACGACGCCACGATGACGATTGGCGTTCCCCCGACCTCGTCGTTCACCACCCTGCGTTCCTGCAGCCCGCCTACGGTGTACGCCTTAGCCTCGCCTCCGGCACCCACTCCCAGCACGCTCTCCTTGGGCGGCAGCGCGTCGCTGCTGGGCCACATGGGGAAAATCGTCTCGTCCGTGGTCAGGTAGATTTCGAGCGGCGAGCCCGGCGTCGACTCCGGCGAGTAGGCGCTCGGCGGGTAGACCTCGTTCAGGATCGTCAGCACCGTCGTGTCGGGATGCAGCGTCGACCACTCCTTCCAGGTCGTCACCACCGATGGGATCGGCTCGAGAGAGTTGCCAGGGCCGGCCGCCGACCCTGCGACGGGGCCGCCCGTGAAGTGGAGCCAAAGTGTCCTGTTTTCCAGGTCGTACATTACAGGGTTGCTCTTGTATATCAGGCCCGACGTGCCGAACAGCGTCTTGCCGACTCCCACCTCCGCGGAGGAGTAGACGACGCCCGACCCGCACAGCACGCACTGGGCGAGCACTATCGGCCTGCCCGCCAACTCGTCGTTGACGATCTCGTGGACGTTCGTGATGCGGAGCGGATAGGCCCTGTGCTCGCCGTCGATCGACACCCCGAAGACCCTGTCGTCCGGGAGAAGGTAGTCTGCCTCCTCGACCGTGGTGACGTCCGGGTCCACCAGCGGCGGCGTCTGGTCCGGCGCGACTCCCCCCCATATCAGCTCGGTCAGGTCTATGTCCGGTGCGGTCCTCCCGTCGGGCCGCAGGAACTCCCGATACCGCTGGTCGATCCCGCTGGTCAGGAACACGCTCTTCCACGTCGCATAGTTCTCAGGCACGGGGTAGTCGGACGAGTTGGCCCATAGCCAGCTCATCCACTGGTTCCAGCTCCAGTCCTCGCCCTCCGGGGGCTGGCCCGTCAGCTGCTCCAGGGTAGTCAGGGCCTCCTCCTGGAACTGCTGCGCAGGGAAGAATCTCAGCACCTCCAGGATTATCGGTACCTGGGTCGAGTCCTTGTTGGCCCGAGCCCTTTCCAGTCCTTCGAGAGCCACCTTGACCGGATGGTTGGCCCTGGAAAAGAAGCGGTACATGTTCGACTCCGGCTTGTACCCCACCTCCGGGGCGGTCAAGAAAGTCTCCGCAGTCGGGCTCGGCTCTGGGGCAGCGGGGGGGGGGGGTGGAGTTACGATCTCGGCCAGCTTGACCGGGAGGCTGGGAGCCCGCGCCACCGTCGGAACCACGACAGGCGTCGGTGGCTGGGACTCGCCAGTACTGCCGCACGCCGCCGCCAGCGCCGCCAGGGCAACGAAAGTAAGTGAGCGAACCCATGTGCGAAGGTAACAAAATGCTGGAGCCATCTTTCCTTCCTATATAACGCCGTGGCCGGTCCCGCGGTTGCCTCCGCCGGAGAGAGAGTATTCCCCACACGTGCAGGCAACCCAGACCGTCATTCCCGCGGAGGGCCTGCCCCTGCGGAGGCGGGGGCGGGAACCCAATCCCCGGCCCCGCATCTGGGGGCCAGCTTGGATTGCGTCGCTTAGCGTCCCCTGTGTTGCTCTGCTCAGAGAGTTACGCAGGCGGGCAATCTCACACCTCTCTTCAATGGTAATCTGCTTGTACTCTTTTCCCATGGCAACACCTAAACCAAGTGTTGCACTTCGTTTGTGAATTTATCGCGTCTCAGGCGCCCAGCTCTTCGCCCAGGCGCCGGATGACCGTCTCCAGCTCCCGATCGTCGACGCTCATGGGGTCCACGCCCAGCTGGTCCGGGTTGCCCAGCGTGTGCATGAAGATCCGAGGGTCGCCCGCCGCCATCCTGTCGAAGACCTCGCTGGGAGCCGGTCCGGTCCACTCCGGGGTGAATCGGAGCACGGCGGTCGGGACCAGGTAGTCGATCCGGTCGTACTTCACCGACACCTCCAGCCCCGGGACCTCGATCAGCGCGTCCACGACCCTCTGGCACGACGCCATGTAGCGCTCCGTTTCGTCCTCCTCGTCCTCCTCGACGAATATCCGCAGGGCCGCGACGAGGCCGACGATTTCCTCCTTCGCGACCTTCATCCCGCGGCCGACGAACTGGTTCGGGCTGGCGTTGGCCGCGGCGGCCTCTATCAGGTCCTTCCTGCCGGCCAGGATGCCTGTGCCCTGTGGCCCGCGCATCCCCTTCCCACCGCTCAGGATCACCATGTCCGCGCCCTGCTGGAGGGCCGCGCTCAGGTTGGCGCGCGGCGGCAGCGTCGAGGCCGCGTCGACGATCACCGGGATGCCCCTGGCGTGGGCGCTCTCCACCACCTCGGGCAGCGTCAGCGCCTTGCGGGAGTAGAAGGAGGCGAACAGGTACGCGACCGCAGCCGTGCGCTCGCTGTACGCCGCCTCGAGCTGCCACAGGTGGCAGCGCCGGCCCTCGCCGACCCCGACCAGCTTCGCCCCGGCGGCGCGGTACGCCTGGTCGTACGCGAAGCGCTGGCAGTTCTGGATGATGATCTCGTTCTTCATCCCCGTGGTGTCGGGCAGCTGCGCCATCTTGGCCGGGTCGTTCCCAGCCATCACGGCCGCCGCCTGGAGTATCAGCCCGCCGGCAGACCCGCTGGATACGAACGCGGCCTCCGCCCCGACGATCTCTGCGATGATCTCGCCCGCCCTGGCGTTGAGCTCGTGGACGTCGACGAGGACGCTCGCCGCGCTGTTCATCGCATCCATGACCTCCCGGCGCAGCTTGGTGCCGCCGTAGGCCGTGGTCGTGCCGGAAACGTTAATGGCGGGCCGCACCCCCAGTGCGCGGTACACCGCCGCCGGATCGTTCACGTCGCTCATATTTCTCACCTGAAACGGGCATGTTTCCGCCCCCAGGATGCGTGGGGCACTCATTCGAGTGTATACCAGGTCCCATCCCGAACCCAACACCCGATGCGCCTAGCCAAATTGACACCCTCAATTCGCCAATGCGATAATCAAAACACGGACTCAATATGCCAAAAAGAACATATCAACCTAAAAAACGACGGCGCTCCCGCGTACACGGCTTCCGTTCGCGCATGAGCAGCCGCGGTGGGCGGCGCGTGCTCAAACGGCGAATGTACAAGGGCCGTTCCCGGCTGACCGTTTAAGGGGCCCTGTTGTCCCTCAGTCTAACGCAAGCGCTGCCCCTGTCCCACGCGGCGGGGTGGAGATTCGCCCCGATGCTCAGAGAGCGCCGACTTACGCGCCCGCGTGACTTTGCGGCCCTCCGCTCGAAGGGCCGTGCCTGGTCCGGGAAGATGCTCGTGCTCGTCACGCGGCCCAACTCCCTTGAGACCAGCCGCGTCGGACTGTCGGTCAGCAAGAGAGTGGGCAAGGCTGTCGTGCGCAACCTCGTGAAGCGCAGGCTGAGGGAGGCCGTGAGCCGCGTCGACCTGCGGGAGGGCTGGGACATCCTGCTCATCGCCAGGAAGGGCGCGGGCGAAGCGGACTTCCATGCGCTCGACAGGTCGCTGAGATCGCTGTGCAAGCGCGCCCGACTGGTCGCCGAGCCGTCCGGAAATGAAGATGCGTAGCGTCATACTAAAGGCCATAGACATATACCAGTACACCCTCTCTCCATACTTCCGGGGCGCCTGCAGGCACTTCCCCAGCTGTTCGAACTACACCCATGAGGCCGTCACCCGTTACGGCGCGTCGAAGGGTCTGTGGCTGGGGCTCAGGAGGATCGGCCGCTGCCGGCCCCTCGGGACCATCGGCTATGACCCGGTCCCATAGGCGCAGCCCGACTCCATGAACATCACACCAAATCCACCACCTCCGTCATTCCCGCAACGGCGGGAATCCATCCCCGGCAAGGTGCATAGCCACAACCCCGGAGGCTGTCGGTCACGCCGCCCTTCCCGTTCGGATGGTGGATCTGGGCCCACAACCCCCGCTGCTGTACGCGCCCGCTGGCTGCTCATGGTTCTGTCGGTCAGCCTGCTCCTGGCCGCCTGCACCCAAATAGGCATACCTGAAGGCTGGTCATCCCCCGTAGTCGACGGCGACACCCTCTATGTCGGCACCATGGACGGCGACTTCAGGGCCATCTGGCTCGAGAGCGGTGCGAAGAAATGGGACTTCGAGCTCGATGGCGATGAGGACCACCGCGCTGTCTACGGCCAGCCGGCGGTGCTGAACGGAAAGATATACTTCGGCGGATATGACGGCGTCCTCTACGCCCTCACGCAGGATGGCGGCGGGCTGTGGGACAGGGAGGTGGGCGACATCTCGCCGATAGTCGGCGGGCCTGCGGTCGCGGACGGCAAGGTCATGATCGGCTCCTCCGACGGCGCCTTCTACGCCTTCGACGCGGAGGACGGCTCCCTGGAGTGGACCTTCCCGACTGGCAACAGGGTCTGGTCCACACCCGTGGCCGAGGACGGTGTCGTGTACTTCGGCTCCCTCGACCACAACGTGTACGCCCTCGACGTCGACGACGGCAAGGAAAGGTGGAGCTTCTACGCCGGCGGAGGCGTCACGGCCCGGCCGCTCCTTCACGACGGCAGGGTCTACATCGGCTCCTTCGCCAGCGTCTTCTACGCCCTTGACGCCAAGACCGGCGAGGTCGTCTGGCGGTTCGATGGCGCCGGTAGCTGGTTCTGGGGGGGCGCGGCTGTCGGCGGCGACCTCGTCTTCGCCCCATCCCTGGACGGCAATGTATATGCACTCGACCGCAGGTCCGGCGATCTCGTCTGGTCCCTGCCGACCAGGGGGCCCGTGATCGGTACCCCCGCCGTCGTGTCCGGCCGGCTCGTCGCCGGTTCTTCGGACGGGCGCGTCTGGCTCAGGGAGCTGGGCGGCGGCGATGTGCGCTCCTGCGATATCGGCTCCAAGATCAGGTCCTCCATTACCGCTCACGGCGACCTGCTGTTCGTAGCGGTCACCGATCACTCACTCAGAGCCCTCGCCGTCACTCCGAGCGGCGCAGACGAGAAGTGGGCCCACTTCTCCAACCGCGGCAATCCCCTGGCGAGCGGAGAAGAAAAGGCATGCTAGCGTCCTGGTTCAGAGCCCCCTCTCCCTTGATGGGAGAGGGCTGGGGTGAGGGTGACATCGACGGACATGATCATCAGTCCCATCCAGCGAACTCCAAACTCGGGATTCTAGTCGCTCCGCGCGGGGCTGGACGCTGACCATGGAAATACTGAGCCAAGTCTGGAACGGCGTCATCGTCAGCCCCATGATCAACAGCCTCGTGCTGTTGTACGCGGTCTTCTTCTCCAACTTCGGCCTCGCGATCATCCTCTTCACGATCATCGTGCGCTCCGCCATGATCCCGCTCTCCCTGAGGCAGAGCCGCTCCATGAAGGCCATGACCGCCGTGCAGCCCAAGATGAAGGCCCTGCAGGAACGGTACAAGAACGACCGCCAGAAGCTCTCCCAGGAAACCATGAAGCTCTACCGCGAGCAGGGCATCAGCCCCATCGGATGCCTCGGCCCCCTCGTCGTGCAGATGCCAATCTTCATGGGCCTCTTCTGGGCCCTCCGGGGCACCCTGCCGTCCACCCCAGAGAGGCTGGCCGACCTCTCGAAGCACCTCTACCCGTGGATGCCCATGGTCCACGAGGCCGTTCCTCTGGATGGCGGATTCCTCTGGCTCGACCTGGCCGCGTACTCCAGCGCCAACCCCATTCCCTTCCTCCTGCCCGTGCTGGTCGGCGTGTCCATGTTCCTCATGCAGAAAATGACGATGATGCCCTCGACCACACCCCAACAGGAGTCGACGAACCGCATGATGCTGTGGCTCATGCCAGGCATGTTCGGGGTCTTCACCCTAAACTTCGAGGCGGGTCTCGCCCTCTACTGGATTGTCTCCAACATAGTGGGTATAGTGATTCAGGGGTTCGTCACCGGGTGGACGCCCCTTGTCGACCTCTTCAAATCTATCGTCAATCTAGGCCGGTCCGCCATGACCCAGAAGCCGGCCGCCGAGGGCGCGGCGGAATCTTCAGAAGAAGAGCCGCCGGCCCGGGAGGCAGACACCGATGAAAACGATCGAGATGACGGCCAAGACGGCCGACCTAGCAATCGAAATCGCCCTAAAGGAGCTAGACGCAGAGCGCCAGGACGTCGAAATCGACGTCGTTAGCCACGGCAAGTCCGGCATACTCGGAATCGGCTCCGAGCCCGCCAGGGTTCGCGTCACCGTCCTCGAAAAGCCCTCCGACGTCGTGACGGTCGCGACCGAGCTCCTCGAGGACATCGTTGCCCTCACCGGCGCGGAAGTGACCGTAAACCTCAGGCACGCCCACCGCGACGACGTCGGAGGCCCCGTGTTCGACATCGTCGGCGACGATGCCGGCCTCCTCATAGGACGCCGCGGCGAGACGCTGCGCTCCCTCCAGTTCCTCACCACCTTCATCGCCTCCCGCCGCATGGAGGAGCGCGTCAGCATCTTCGTCGACGTCGCTGGATACCAGGAGCGGCGCTACGAGTCTCTCACCAACCTGGCCGAGAAGGTCGCCGACAGGGTCGCCTCCAGTGGCCGGCCCATAACCCTCGAGCCCATGCCCCCCAACGAGCGCAGGATCGTTCACCTCGTCCTCGCCGACAACCCGGACGTAGAGACCGGCAGCACCGGCTCCGGCGACGGCCGCCGCGTAGTAGTAGAGCCCGCCTACGACTAGCCCTCTGCGCGCTCCCCACCCTCGGCGGTGAATCCCCCGGACCTCCTCGCCATAGGCCACGTCACCCGCGACCTCGTGGGCGATCGCGTCGTCCCCGGCGGCGCGGTCACCTACGGTGCCCTGACCGCCCGCAGGCTCGGCCTGACCGCCGCCATCGTCACCAGTGCCCGCCCGGACGACGTCGAGAGAATACCCGGCGTCGCCGCCCGCGTCCTCCCGTCGACGGCCACTACCACCTTCCGCAACGTCTACCGCGGCGGACGGCGCGTCCAGATCATCGAGGCCGTCGCCGGCCCCATCGGGCCGCACGACGTGCCTGCCGAGTGGCGGGCCGCGCCCCAAGTCCTCATCGGCCCCCTCGCGGGCGAGGTCGACCTCGCAGTCGCCCGCCTCTTCCCCAGCTCCGTCGTCGTCGCGTCCCTCCAGGGTTGGCTGCGGCGCTGGGGCTCGGACCGCGTCGTCAGGCCCCGGTCGTGGGACGGCAGCGACCTCCTGCCCTACGTTGATGCCGCCGTCGTCTCGTCCGAGGACACCGACGACCCCGCCGCCATCGAGCGATGGGCGCACCTGGCCCCCGTCCTCATCGTCACCCTGGGCGCGCGCGGCGCGCGCTTGCACACCGGCGGCGCGCGGCACGACGTGGCCCCATTCCCGTCCCACGAGATAGACCCCACCGGTGCCGGCGACGTCTTCGCAGCCTCCTACGCCGTCAGCTACCGCGAGACCACCGACCCCATCGAGTCCGCCCGTTTCGCCGCCGCTGCTGCCAGCCTCTCAGTCCGCGGCCACTCCACCTCCGCAATCCCAACCCGTCCCGAAATCACCCGCCTCCTCTAGCCGTGGCAATGGGCCGGTCGATGACTCAGCTGGCGAACGGGGGCTCGATGCACATACCGCGGGACCTTTGCACAGCCGTCATTGCCATGAAAATGGACCGCGCGTCCCCCCACACCGTCATTCCCGCGCAGAGCTTGCCCCGTACTCGATACGGGGCGGGAACCCATCCCCGGCCGCTGACCACGACCGCCGCTCCCAATAACCAACACTCTAACCTCCCCGCAAACTTCTCCCTCCGCGCCCTCTGCGGCCCAAATCCCCACCTCCGTCATTCCCGCGAAGAGCCTGCCCCCGAGCAGTCGGGGGCGGGAACCCATCCCCGGCAAGGTGCACAGCCATAGCCTCAGAGGCAGTCCGTCACGCCATCCGTCCAAATTAGGTGGTGGATCTGGGTGCGGTGAACTTGCTTGAAGGCCCGCCCCCGCCCCCGTATAATTGACCTTGGGAAAAGAATCCCACCATCCTTAAGGAGGTTCCGCAGAATGACCTACATCATCGCAGAGCCATGCGTCGACGTTAAGGACGCGGCTTGTGTGGATGTGTGTCCCGTCGACTGCATCTACGTCGCCGACGAGGACAGCCCCAACCACTACGACCCCGAAATCAAGAACGCACCGCCCATGCTCTACATCCACCCCGAGGAGTGCATCGACTGCGCCGCATGCGAGCCCGTATGCCCCGTCACCGCCATCTTCGCCGAGGACGACACACCGACCGAGTGGGACTCCTACATCGACCTCAACTACGAGTACTTCGGCATATCCAGGTAACGTCGAGCCTTCAGCCCTCCTCTCCCTTGAGGGGAGACGATTGAGCCTGCCCTGAGCTGGGCTCCCCTGAGCTTGTCGAAGGGACGAAGGGGGTGAGGGTGATCTGGTCGACCCGAAATCGAGCAGCGCGGCCCGGAGCGGAGCACACCGCCCGGGCCGTCCTTATGTCATCGCCAATCGTAGGGGCGGGTTTGAAACCCCATCTGCTCCAACTAATTCACTCTCAAGATGTTTGCAGCGGGTCCGGGACACTTGCGGTTGGCATATCGAGGGGTGCGAATGAGTGCCAGTCCGGGTGGCGCAGGCAGGACTGCCTCGACAGGTATGTTCGGGGCGTGGATGAGCATTCTACGGGAAGGTCGAATGAAGCCCAGCTCACGCCCTCGCTCCACGAAGATCTTCACAGGGTCCCTGCCTTCATAGGCATACTGTGGCGCATACTCGACCAGCAGGCCGATGGACACCTCGAACGGGTCCACCCCGGCCCTGTGGGCTATCTCAAGCCGCATCGACTGAAGAATCTGCGAGATTATCAACGTCGCCCATATCTGTTGCTGGATCACCACCAACTTGGCGGACCACAGAAGACGCAGCTTGAGGTGTTGCTTGACCAACTTGAGCGCCATCTCGATGTCCCACCTGCGAGCGTAGACCTCGGCCATGGATGCAATCGGGAATGTGTGAGGCTCCCGAACGTTGGTGATGTAGCGGCGCAGCGTATTGCCTTGTCTGAAAGTCACCAGCCGAACGGCGTGTTTGGCCCGGTCGGCGCGATGGGCTCCCAGCCACACGATGCCATCGAAGACGTCGCCCCGA
The DNA here is from genome assembly GCA_965261325.1 of Dehalococcoidia bacterium. Taxonomy (GTDB): domain Bacteria; phylum Chloroflexota; class Dehalococcoidia; order Lucifugimonadales; family CAJWER01. The sequence continues at coordinate 1,041,844 of CBDHCU010000008.1, read as the reverse complement.
TGGTAGAAGGTATGTATCACCTTGTAGCTGGTCTTTGCTCTCAGCCTGCTCAGCCAGTGGTAACCCCTGTCCGTGAGCCAGTCAAACCAGGCGAAGCCGAAGTATCCCAAGTCTGCGACCACCAGTGTTCCCGCTGGCAGGTCTTCCACCAACTTCCGCGCCAACACCTTCTCGTTCTGATGTGGGTCCGGCTGAAACATGACGGTCCGCCACTGCTGGCCTCTCACGTCGAACACGCCAGCCAGCTTGCCAGGGAGCAGACGGCTATCGCCTTGGGGAATCTCTCTCAGAGGCGGAAGCCTTCTCGACATGGCGTCCAGTGTACTCTCGTCTATGCACACCACGCCCTCGGCGAATGGCGCCAGCTTCTCCGTTACCACACCCTGCAATCGTTGTGCCAATACGCCGCTGATCTGCTCGAAGAGTCTCTCCAATGGCTTGGTTCCCGCGCTATGGAGCCTCTTGTAGACCGCTTGGTCTGTAACCGGGAATCGGGGGAAGAACCAGAGTCCGCGTTCCGAGATAAGACGCCACACCGCCAATTGGCTGCCGAAGCCTCTCAGGACGCAGACCAGCAGCCCTGCCCACAGAGCCATTGCGGGCAGGACGCGCGGCCTGCCAGGGCCCTTGAGACTGTGGTCTGGCTCCATGTCCTTCAAACACTGCTGAAGAAACTCCTCTATGCTCCCGATGGTGGCTGTATCGTCCCCGGTACTGGTGGACATTTCGCTCTGTCCCTCCTTTGGAGTAGTCTTATCCTTATACTATCCAAAGGAGGACTACCCAAAGGAAAGGACGGTTCTTTTTATCAATTAGTTGGAGCAGATGGTTTGAAACCCGCCCTCCCCGGCCTCCAGGTAATAGGCCGCATCACAACGAACCCTGTAACATATTCCGCACACGCAGCGAGGTGTTGAAATGATTGCGATAGAATCCACCCCCCAGATGGTCGCCCGTACCTACTCGACCACCGCGAAAAACCTTGAGGTCGTCCGCCGCAGGCTCGGCAGGCCCCTCTCACTCGCCGACAAGCTCCTCCTCGGCCACCTCGACGACCCCGAGGCCCAGGAGCTCGCCCAGGGCGAGAGCCAGCTCGCACTCAGGCCCGACCGCGTCGCTCTCCAGGACGTTCTCGGCCAGACTGTCATGCTCAACTTCATGCAGACCCGCCGCGACTCCGCCGCCGTGCCCACCACCATCCACTGCGACCACCTCATCCAGGCCCGCGCCGAGGGCGGCATCGACCTCGTCCAGTCCATCGAGGAGAACGACGAGGTCTACTCCTTCCTCCGCTCCGCCGCCGCGAAGTTCGGCGCGGGGTTCTGGGGCCCCGGCGCTGGCATCATCCACCAGGTCGTCCTCGAGAACTACGCCTTCCCCGGCGCCATGATCATCGGCACCGACTCCCACACACCCAACGCCGGCGGTCTCGGAGCTTGCGCCGTCGGCGTCGGCGGCGCGGACGCTGTCGAGGTCATGGCCGGGCTGATCTGGGAGCTCCTGTACCCCCGATACATCGGCGTACGGCTCACCGGCGAGATGGGCGGCTGGACCGCCCCCAAGGACGTCATCCTCCGCCTCGCGGGCGAGCTCACCGTCTCCGGCGGCACCAACGCCATCATCGAGTACTTTGGCCCCGGTGCAAGCTCCATAAGCTGCACCGGCAAGGCCACCATCACCAACATGGGCGCCGAGCTCGGCGCGACCACCTCCGTCTTCCCCTACGACGAGCGCATGGAGCGCTACCTCCGCGCCACAGACAGGGGCGACCTGGCCGACCTCGCCAACGCCAACAAAGCGCTCGTCACACCAGACGCCGAGGTCGCCGACGACCCCGGTTGCCACTTCGACAGGCTCGTCGAGATCGACCTCTCGACCTTGGAGCCCCACGTCGTCGGCCCCCACTCGCCCGACAGGGCCCGCCCCATCTCCATGCTCGCCGCCGAGGTCGCCGACGACTCCAACGGCTTCGTCGACAACATCGACACCGCCCTCATCGGCAGCTGCACCAACTCCTCCTACGAGGACATGAGCCGCGCCGCCGACGTCGCCGACCAGGCCCGCCGGCACGGCGCTTCCGCCGCGACGCCCCTCATGGTCACCCCCGGCTCCGAGCAGGTCCGCGCGACCATTGAGCGCGACGGCCAGATGGCCTCCCTCCAGGCCATCGACGCCACCGTCCTCGCCAACGCCTGCGGACCCTGCATCGGCCAGTGGCGGCGCGAAAAGCTCCTCGACGGCACCCCCAACACCATCGTCACCTCATACAACCGCAACTTCCCCCGCCGCAACGACGGCCGCTCCGAGACCATGAACTTCATCGCCAGCCCCGAGATCGTCACCGCCCTCGGCCTCGCCGGCAGCCTCTCGTTCAATCCGTTGACCGACGAGTTAACCGCTGAGGACGGCTCCACCTTCAGGCTCGCGCCCCCGAGCCAGGCCCCCGAGGTCCCCTCCGCCGGCTTCGACCCCGGCGAGTCCCGCTACGTCGCCCCGCCCCAGGACGGCGGCTCCCTCGAGATCGCCATCGACCCCGACAGCGATCGCCTCGAGCCCCTGCACCCCTGGCCCGCCTGGGACGGCAGCGACTACGTCCGCCTTCCCGTCCTGGTGAAGACGAAGGGCAAGACCACCACCGACCACATATCCCCCGCCGGGCCGTGGCTCAAGTATCGCGGACACCTCACCAAGTTCAGCGAGAACATGTTCATGGGCGCGGCCAACGCCTTCACCGGCGAGGCTGGCAAAGGACGAAACATCCTCACCGGCGAGACCGGCCGCGCCTTCTCCCAGACCGCCGGATACTACTATGGGGAAAAAAAGCTGCGATGGGTCGTCATAGGCGACGACAACTACGGCGAGGGTAGCAGCCGCGAGCACGCCGCCCTCTCCCCCAGGCTCCTCGGAGGCGCTGCCGTCATAGCCCGCAGCTTCGCCCGCATCCACGAGTCCAACCTCAAGAAGCAGGGCCTCCTCCCCCTCACCTTCCAGGACCCCGCCCACTACGACCTCATCCAGGAGGACGACCGCATCAGCCTCACCGGCCTCGCCCACCTCGCCCCCAACAAGCCCGTCCTGTGTACCATCCACCACGCCGACAACACCACCGAGACCATCCACCTCGACCACTCCATGGCCGCCAACCAAATCCAATGGTTCAAAGCCGGCTCAGCCCTAAACATGCTAGGGAAGGGCTAGATGCAAGCGGATGGGTCGTGTAACATCCACGACGCTAAACTGGAGACTCTTGGGCGATCTGACAGGGGTTGAGAGAAAATCATGAGTCTGGACACAAAGCCTCAGTGGGTATTCGAACATGTGAATCCGATGGGTGGGGCGAGGGCAACCACATGGCAAGATACACTTGAGGGTTCGGACTTGTCCACCGAGGCACGCATTGCTCGGGAGGCCATACAGAACAGCGTTGATGCTACTCTGGAAGGCAAGAAGACGGGAGTGTTGGTATGGGACAAGTCACTATCCGGCCAGGAAGTAACGAAATTCAGTGATCTCATTGGCTTGAACTCTCCCGGGTCTCCAACTACCAGGCTCTCGAAGTTGGGCCTTGGGGATCGCAACTCCTTTGAACGTATAAAGACAGGGACAGGTGACATTCGGGTTACGATCATTGAAGACTATGATACGTGCGGATTGGGCTTTGATGAAAAGGATAGGAAGGACCGCTTTAAGGAGTTGTGCCTATTCCTTGGTCAGGAAAGTACTGCTGTAGACAGTAGTCGTGGCGGATCATATGGATTCGGCAAGACCGTGTATCAAGCATCCTCGGACTGCCGCACGTTTTTCGTGTACAGCGTGTTTGATCCCAAAGCCGAGACGTCCCAACATCACGCACGACTGTTCGGGTGTTCGTCCTTTGATGGCCACAGCTTTGAAGGTACCAAATACACTAGTAGAGCGTGGTTTGGGATGCTAGGAACTACGGAATCTGGACAGCAGTGTGGTCCAGTTGTAGATGATGAAGCACACGACTTGGCAGAGCGTCTTGGGTTCGTACGGGCCAGAGAAGAAATCGGAACGTCCATCATGATCATCGGGTCCGAGATTGACATGGATCGGTTCCGAAAGGCTGTTGAAGACTATTGGTGGCCTAGGCTTCTGTCCGATAAGCTGTCGGTCGAACTATTGGAAGGCAACGAGAACGAACTACCACCGCCCGAGCCTCTTGATCGCCAGTACTTGCTGCCATACATCCGGTGTTACAACTTAATCAATGACAACAACATCCCCTTGAAGGACGACGAACATAGGCCTAGGATGAACGCACAGCGGGGTAGTGGTGAGCAGAAAGGAGAGTTGGTGCTCAAGGCACTGCCGCCGGATGGGCCCGACGCAAAAGAGAACCCTGAAGACGACACGCAGTTTGAGAACACGGTGGCTCTAATTCGCAGCCGGCCACTGATGGTCGTACAGTATTTCGTAACGGGAGGTAGACAGCGCGGAAATTTCGTGGGGACTTTTCTCAGCCACCCGGACTCCGAGCAGGCACTGCATCTATCTGAACCCCAGTCCCATGACTCTTGGAATCCTAACTCGGAACGACTGCGAAGGGCGGAGTCGGGGAGCGGCAGGCGCTATCGACAACTGGTAGAGGGTATTCTCAGTTCTATCAAGAGGCAGGCACGCGTTTTTCAGGGGAGATTGAATCCATCTCCGACCCCGGTTCCGGTATCGGGAACTAGGAAGCTACAACAGATACTAGCTAGGATCATGCCCTCGACAGGTCTAGGCACTCCGAACCCAAGGCCTTCACGAGATCCATTTAGGGTACGAATTCGCGAGGGGAGAACGAACACCGCAACTAAGTCGGCGGTCACTGCAAAGATTGAGGTCGGACTAAAGGACGATGCGCCTTTTGACCACGCCGTGGTCGTCATGTCTCTTCGCCCGACGATTGTACTGGATGACAACAAACAAAGGTATTCATCCGAACGGCTGGGTCTGTCTTCGATCACTGTTGATGGAGAGGAAGTTGGCATTGACGGCAGTCCCGATTTCAGCCTCAGCATTGCCAAGGCCAGTCCGGTCTCGGTTGAGGCTCGTTCAGAAGGCTTTGATAGAGATCTGTATGCGGACTTGGAAGTCTCCATTGTTTTGCCAGAACAGCAAATCCCCGGCCTTTAACGGCAACGAATAAGTAAGTGGAGTATCGCAATTGGTCACAACCGCACCGTTGAAGTCTCAACAACGAAGAGAGCGGCGTGCCATTCCACCTTTCGGCGATGGCACAGATCCGAACGCGATTTCTAACATCCTTGATAACCTCCTTGCGAAATGCCGTTTCGCGCCCTTCGCTGGTGTGAAGCTTAGCACGAACGACGCACACTTCCTTTCCGAAGAAGAACCCCATCGTCCTCTAGAGCCACAATTTGAGATCATAGTTGATAGTATTGATGGTCTGAGCGAGCGACTTGGTGTTGGAATGGATGATCTGGAGCTAGGGCTATCGGTCCGAAATCGACATCTGCACAGATACGAAGTCTTGAGACGCTGGAAAGTGGATTCAATTCCAACCAAACTGTGGTCTCCAGACACGGACGAACTGAGGGATCTTCAATCTGGACGCGGCATGGATTTCATTCTGGCGATTCGGGTTGTCGCGAGTCGGAAACGGCTTATAGCCCAGGGATTGGGTCCCGGTAAGGTACTGTGTCGGAGAGTGTTTTCCGTTAAAGAGCTTGTCGATACCTCCACTTTCCCATTTCAGTGGATTGAATTCGGAGGCGAGTCCGGTTACCCGGAAGAGGCATTGTGGGTCATCGAAAGGACGTCTCCAGACGAGGATGCTCCATTCGATCTGCCAGTGAGCGATGTGCTGATGGTATTTGTGAACCACAAGGCGCAGGACTCGCTTCTAGCAATGGACACGATCAAGGGTTCGAACGGTCTGGCATGGAAAATGCTGGCGGCAGAGATCACTACACAGATATGGGCGGATGTGTTGTCCAAGATCCAGAATGAACCTGACGAGAGTGATACGGAGACGCTGGGTGGGCAGGTGTTCGCCAATCTCTCCAGGGCTAGCGGCCTTCCGTATGCGGAAATCAGAGACTTGGTTCAAGACGACGACTACCTTACGAAGTTACGCAATCACGTAGCTAGGATTCTCAAGGTTGTTGAGTGATCGATAATGAGAGGCAAGACTATATCCAACGAGAAAGCAAGGATTGTAGTAGAGTCACGGCGTCAGCACAGGCCACACAAGTTACTTGACTCTGATCTTGAAGAGGTCGGAATAGGAAACCCGTGGGACGATTCCGCAGCCGAGCAAGCCGCTGGTCTCCTACGGGACCTGAAAGACAAGCTAGATGAGAGGAAGACGAGACTTGATGTGAATACGTTCGATAAGGACGCCTGTGTCATCCTCCACCGCAAACTCCGTATCCCACCGAACTTGGCTGCATTTGACGGGTTCTGGCGTTGGTTGGCCGTTGAGAAATTCCCAGATATTATTGAGGCTCGGGTGCATACAGAATCCGCCCATCTCAGGAATTACGGGATTGACGCTTCGGTTACGGACAACAGGATAGCCATACTCTGGTTCAGAGCTCATATGGTGTACGATAGCAAAGCACATGATCCCTATCATCTTGCCAAACGCCCGGCACATACTGATTTCTGGGAGTCCGGTATTATCAGACACCGCTATGCTTGGTCACCTAATCTTGCGAGGACGTTAGTAACCTTCCAGTATCGAGATACTTCTTCCGACAAGGCCTACTTGCACAGCACTCATGCAAATGGTGTCAGGGAGCTGTACAAGAGGCTCAGAAGGCTCCACAGCACGGTTTCGTTTGAATACCTGGACGACAATGAGATCTGGCAGACTCTTGAAGAGAAGAGTGTTGACCTTGAACACGCATGAGGGCTCAAGTGAGACTCACATTCAACCGGACGAATTGACTAGCAGGAAGATGCGTGCGGTTCGACAGGCAGGAACGTCTCCCGAGATTGCAGTCCGAACCGCTCTTGAGTCCTCAGGAATTGAATTTGACACAAACGTCAGAGGAGCACCAGGTAGTCCAGACATTTGGCTGACGAAGTACTCGATACCTATTTTCGTGCACGGCTGCTTCTGGCACAGACATGAGGGGTGCGCAAAAGCGACCACACCAAAGCGTAACCGTGAATTCTGGCTTGCGAAATTCCAAAAGAACAAAGAGCGTGATGCTAGATTCATCCGGCAATTGGAAGCCACAGGACATGCACCCATTGTGGTTTGGCAATGTGAGACGACCACACCCTGCATTCTGAACAAGACCCTTGAAGATAGGCTGCAAATGCTACTAAAGAGTGCGAACGCAGAGGAAGCCGGAGCTGTGGGTAGCGCATGAACCTCACCGGCCCCCTGATAGAGGAAGACTTTGTTGTCGTTGGCAACACGTTGACGAGGATGCTGTCCGTTGATGGAGCCACTGGATTCTCGCAGGTCGTTCTTGACGAACAAACACCTGTTGATTCGCCCCGTACCGACCTGCTGTCGATTTGGGACAAATCCTTTCTGGCGGGTCTTGTTGAGTACCCTGCCAACCGCGACTCCAGGGATGCCATAAGAATCGCAGATGTCTTCTGCGGTGCTGGGGGATTGTCCTACGGCGTTCGCGAAGCCGTGCGGGCTTGTGGGCTCCGCGCCGAAAGTGTTTTCGCTGCCGATATGGACCCTGTCACGATGGACGTACATAGGAGAAATTTTGATCCCACTTGCTATGCGATTCAGGACTTATGGGATTCGGTTACGAAGAACTACTCCACACGGGGCAAACGAGCCAGGTTCTTAGCACCGCCAAAGCTTCTCGCCGAAGAGTTGAAGGTGGTCTGCGGCAAAGTAGACATTCTCTTGGGTGGCCCCCCGTGCGAAGGTCATTCGACTTCCAACAACGTCACTCTGAGGGATGACCCTAGAAACAGGTACTACATTGTCATGCCTGCTCTGGCTGTGGCACTGGGTGCAAAGGCCGTAATCGTGGAAAACGTGCCAGGCATTCGCCACGATGCACAGGGAGTCTTAGATGCCGCAAAGGGACTCTTTGAAGGCAATGGCTACTACTTGGACGAGAAGGTAGTTGATGCGATGGCAGTGGGTCTACCACAGACAAGGAAGCGCCATATCCTAGTTGCGTCCAAGGTTGCCAGACCAAACATTGAAGCGGCCATCACTCAGGTCGCCCGCCCGCCCCGTGACCTTCGGTGGGTCATTGGAGACCTGATGGACGCAGAATCTGAAGACCTGATGGATACCGCTGCGGAACTCTCAGAAGTAAACAGACGCAGGATCAGATATCTGTTTGACAACGATCAGTATGATCTTCCCAACGAGCAACGCCCGGACAGTCACAGGGGCGGACACACGTACCCCTCAATATACGGACGTCTGCATTGGGACAAGCCGTCCGGTACCATTACGACCGGATTCAATACACCGGGTCGTGGCCGCTATATACATCCAGAGCGCCAGAGGACACTCACGCCCCATGAGGCAGCACGAATACAGGGTTTCCCCGACAGCTTTGAGTTCAAGACAATTGCCGGATACACCCCGACCCGCAGCAGCCTCGCGGACATGATTGGGGATGCCGTACCTCCACCTATTGGCTACACGGCTGGGATAGCGGCGTTAGCTGCACTTAACATGGGCGCATCATCCAGCTGACAAGCCTAGCCTATGCCCCTCACTCGTGACTTCAAAGAAACGGTGCAGGCTCGCGCCCGCCGCGACCCGGCATTCCGGGAGGGCCTGCTAAGCGAAGGCGTCGAATGCCTGCTCGCCGGCGACACCGACACCGGCAAGGTCCTGCTTCGCGACTACATCAATGCCACAATCGGATGCGAGGAGCTCAGCGCCCTCACCAGCAAACCGCCCAAGAGCCTCATGCGTATGTTCGGACGGCGGGCAACCCCCACGCCCGAAACCTGTTCGAGGTCATCAGCCGCATCCAGAAGCATGAAGGCGTCCGCCTCCAGGTCAAGACAGTCCGCTAGCCCTGTCCCCAACACCCCCACCTCGCCTCTCCACCTAAATTCGCTCTGACCCCGTCAAAGGAGGTCAGTCGGTGCGCGTCTCCACACCCTCCCCAATCCCGCCAATCCCCTAATCCCGCGAATCCCGGTTCAGACCATCCGCCCCCTCTCCCATTACTCTCCCCCCTCTGTGCTCTCTGCGCCCTCTGTGGTGAAAACTCCCGTTCAGCAGTTTGCCGCACCCCCTGCGGCCCCTGCGGTGATGGCGCATTGCCCTTCCCACGCTGAGAAGGATATGATTATATGTGTCAGTTATTCATATGAGGCACAACATGCGAATATCCGAGCGAGGCCAGATCACTATCCCAAAGCACCTGCGGGACCGCTTCGGAATGACCCACAACGTCGAGGTTGAGATCAGCCCTACCGAGCAGGGCCTGCTCATACAGAAGCGCACAGCCGCGCTCCATCCTGTCGACCGGGTCGCGGGGATCCTGGATGGCGCCGACTTCGACATTGACGAGTACATAGAGGAGATCAGGGGAAGGTGATCACCTCGGTCGACTCGAATGTCCTGTTTGACCTGTTCCGAACCGACTCGCCGCACCACTCCCAGTCGCGCGAGTGGCTTCGGGGGGCCTACGACAGGGGCGCCGTCATCGTGTGCGATCTGGTGTACGCAGAGCTCGTTCCAGCATTCCCTGATCGGTCCTCCCTGGACGTCGCGCTGCGCGAGATAGGAGTTGCTCTTTCCCCCATCGACTCCTCCATCGCCTACGAGGCTGGGCTACGCTGGAAGCGGTACCGCGCGGCCGGAGGGCCGAGGGAGCGGATAATCACGGACTTTCTCATAGGCTCTCACGCCGCGGCGGCAGCGGACACTTTCCTCACGCGGGACAGAGGGTTCTTCTCCACCTACTTCCCGGACCTGAAAGGCCCCGAGGCCCGATGACCACGTCCACACACTGAACGTGAACCGCCGCTCCCCCTCCTCTCCCTTGACGGGAGAGGATTGAGAGCCTGCCCTGAGCTTGTCGAAGGGTGAGGGTGACGCTCCCCGCTCCCAACCAAGAACCAAAAACCAGGAACTAGAAACTCTCCCCGCCTGACCTTTGCGGTGAACATTCTCACTAGCCTTGCTGCTCTGTCAAACGCCAGGAACTATGTACCAGTAGATAGAGAGATCGCCAGGAACTATAGACCACTTCGCCAGGTGATTGACCACCCTGTGCGCCGGATTGGCGACCATTGCTGCATCTTGGATGTAAGGAGCAGCAATGGCGTACAGGGAGGTGTCGAGAGTGGAGATAGCAGAAGTGGTGCGGCGCTGGCAGTCCGGCATCAGCCAGCGAGGTATATCAACTGGTACGGGGCTGTCGCGAGCGACAGTGCGCAGGTACATCGAGGCGGTCGTGGAGGCGGGTCTGGCCCGGGACGGTCCTGCTCCGAGTGAGGAGCAGCTGGCCCGCCTGGCAGGGCTGAGTCTTGCGGGCCCTCGGAAGGTGGAGATACCGACCGAGGAGGTCCTCGCCCCCTGGGCGGACCAGGTCTACGAGTGGCTCACCGCCGACCGCCTGCAGGTGACCCGTATCCATGAGCTGCTTGCGGGCCGGGGCTGCCGGGTCTCGTACACGTCGTTGAGGCGGTTCATCCAGCGACGGGGCTGGCAGAGGCGAAGTCCGGCGACGGTCCGGATGGGGGAGAGCGCGCCCGGCGAGGTGGCGGAGATGGACTTCGGTCGGCTGGGTTTGATAGAGGACCCGGAGACCGGTCGCCGCCGTGCGGTCTGGGCGCTGATCATCGTTCTGACCTACTCGCGGCACAGCTTCGTCTGGCCGACGTTCAGCCAGAAGCTCGTCGATGTGATCGAGGGGTTGGAGGCTGCTTGGGCCTTCTTCGAGGGCGTTCCCAAGTACCTGGTGATCGACAACTTCCCCGCAGCAGTGGCTGGTGTCGATCCGCTCCATCCCCGTCTAACGCGCGGCTTCCTGGAGTACTCCCAGCACCGCGGCTTCATCTCAGACCCGGCGCGGGTGCGCCATCCCCGGGACAAGCCGCGCGTGGAGCGTGGAGTGCCCTACGTGCGGGAGCGGTTCTTCAAGGGCGGGGAGTTCAGGGGTCTGTCGGACATGAGGTCTGCTGCCAGGCGATGGTGCCTGGAGGTGGCCGGACAGAGGGTGCACGGCACCACCCGCAAGCAGCCCCTGGTCGTCTTTCGGGATGAGGAGCGCCACGCGCTCGGAGAGTGGGACGCAGAGCCCTACGAGATGACCGACTGGCGCACGGCCAAGGTGCATCCCGACCATCACATAGCCTGCCAGTACGCTCTCTACTCGGTGCCCTCTGCGACATGCCCGCCCGGGCAGAAAGTGGAGGTGAGGCTCGGCAGCAAGCTGGTGCGCATCTACCACCGGGGAAGACTGATCAAGGTCCACCCGCGCCAGGATCGCGGCGGCAGATCCACCGACCCCGACGACTACCCGGCAGAGCTGAGCGCCTACACCCTCAGAGCGCCGGAGCAGATCAAGCGCAGCGCGGCGTCACAGGGACCGGCCGTGGCAGCCTATGCCGAGCGTCTCTTCGACGGTCCGCTGCCCTGGGCCAAGCTCAGACAGGGACACAAGCTCATACGGCTGGGAGAACGCTACTCCCCTGAGCGTCTCGATGCCGCATGCCGGAGGGCTCTCTCCGTAGACCTGATCGACGTGCGCCGTCTCGAGCGCATACTCGTTGAGGCCCTGGAGCAGGAGGCCACGCAGCCGGAGCCTCCACCGATGCCCCCAGGTCGATTCGCCAGGCCGGGCGCCGTCTTCGCTCGTGCCAACGGCCGCACCGCTCAATCAGCACAAGGAGAACGCCCATGACCACCACGACTGAACTCACCCCGCTGCTCAAGCGCCTCAAGCTCGGCGCCGTGCTCAACACCCTGCCGGAGAGGGTCGCTCTCGCACGCAGGGAGCAGCTCGACTACGCATCCTTCCTGCAGATCATACTGACCGATGAGATCAACCGCAGAGACCACAGGCGGCTCGAGCTCCGCCTACAGAGGGCCGGCTTCGAGCAGACCTGCCGCCTCGAAGACTTCGACTGGTCCGCATCCATCACACTCGACCGACGACTCCTGGACGCCGCCTTCTCCCTCCAGTTCCTGGACCGCAACGAGCACGTCCTGCTCGTCGGACCGGTCGGCGTGGGCAAGAGCTTCATCGCTCAGGCCCTCGGATATGCTGCCGTCAGAGCCGGGCACTCCGTCCGCTTCGTACATGCCGACGACTTCTTCAGGGCCATGGCTCAGGCCAGGGTGGACCACTCCACGGACAAGACCTTCCGCTCCTTCCTCGCCCCGGACCTGCTCATCCTCGACGACCTCGGTCTCCACAGGATGACCCAACAGCAGTCCATAGACCTCTACGAGCTGGTCATCGCCAGGCATCGTACCGCCAGCTTCGTCATCACCTCCAACAGGGCGGTCGACGAGTGGCTCGGACTCTTCGACGACTCCATCCTGGGAAACAGCGCCCTCGACCGGCTCGCCAACGCCAGCTACCAGATCGTCATAGAAGGCGCCAGCTACCGCGAGCGCTTGTCACCACACAGGGCGCTGCTCGATCGAAAGGAGGTGGTTGACCCTCAAACCTAACGGTGATAATAGTCCATCTACAGGCCCACAGGGTGGCTCAATGACCCTGGCGACGACTGGCCTATAGACCCTGGCGATTGACATTCGGCCTGCATATCGTAAGGACCGGCCTGGTGGAATCGGAATGGGCCGCTGCCCTCGCAGACAGTGCAGATGAGCGCATCTCTTCGGATTACGACGCCGCAACGCAGTTCAACGAAGCTGACGCCCGTGACGCCTGCGAGCGCGCCGAGGCGTTTCTAAGTCGCATCCACCCCCTGCTGGCCCGCTCCATCCCATCCGAAGACCCCGTCCCCCCCCCACCGTCATTCCCGTGGCGACGGGAACCCATCCCCGGCCCGGCATCCTGCGCGGTCGTATCGTCATTCCCGCCCACACCCCATCGTCATTCCCGTGGCGACGGGAACCCATCCCCGGCCCGGATCCTGCGCGGTCGTATCGTCATTCCCGCCCCCCCATCGTCATTCCCGTGGCGACGGGAACCCATCCCCTGCCCGGCATCCTGCGCGGTCGTATCGTCATTCCCGCCCGCCCACACCGTCATTCCCGTGGCGACGGGAACCCATCCCCGGCCCGGATCCTGCGCGGTCGTATCGTCATTCCCGCCCGCCCACACCGTCATTCCCGTGGCGACGGGAACCCATCCCCGGCCCGGATCCTGCGCGGTCGTATCGTCATTCCCGCCCGCCCACACCGTCATTCCCGTGGCGACGGGAACCCATCCCCGGCCCGGATCCTGCGCGGTCGTATCGTCATTCCCGCCCGCCCACACCGTCATTCCCGTGGCGACGGGAACCCATCCCCGGCCCGGATCCTGCGCGGTCGTATCGTCATTCCCGCCCGCCCACACCGTCATTCCCGTGGCGACGGGAACCCATCCCCGGCCCGGATCCTGCGCGGTCGTATCGTCATTCCCGCCCGCCCACACCGTCATTCCCGTGGCGACGGGAACCCATCCCCGGCTCTCCCCGCCGAAGGGCCGAAGGGGGCGCCCCCCGAGGCTATGCCTCCCTCTCCCCCTCCGCGTCCTCTGCGGTGAATCCTCCCCCCTTGACACACCTGACACACCTGATACAATAGAACGCATGAGCGTAGCAACACAACAGAAATACCCATCACTGGCCGAGATCGTCCGCCAGGAGACCGACGGCGGACGCCTCATCGTCCAGTTCTACCTTGGCGTCGCCAACGGCACCCTCGACGGCTTCCGGGACCACCACCGCATGTCCGCCGCCAGGCGCATCGACAAGATCGCCCCAAAACTCGTCTCCGAGTACCTGCTCAAGTACGCCAACGCCCAGGTCCGTCCTTCCATGCGCGGCAGCCTCTTCCCCATGGGGCGCATCTCCCCTATTACGAAGAACCCGCCCGAGGGCAGCGAGCAAGCCACCCGCGGACCCAGCGTCTTCCAACGCAGGCTAACCCAGCTCGTCCGCGAGGAGACCGGCGACGGCCGCACCATCTTCAACTTCCTCAACGGCGTCATGCACGGCACATATACCGGCTTCAAGCCCCACCACCGCCTCGAAGCCGCCAAAGAGCTAGCCAGCTACATAACCAACGACCACTCACCCTCGACTCCCTGGGAGCCTGCCCCCGCGCAGAGCCTCCCACGTACTCGATACGGGGCGGGAACCCATCCCCCCACTCCCTCGACGGGAGAGGTTTTGGATGAGGGCAACTCCCCCGTCATTCCCGCGGAGGGAAACCTTTGCACAACCGTCATTCCCGTGGCGACGGGAACCCATCCCCCCACTTCCTCACCGGGCGAGGGTTTGGATGAGGGCGACTCCCCCGTCATTCCCGCGGAGGGAGACCTTTGCACAACCGTCATTCCCGTGGCGACGGGAACCCATCCCTCCTCTCCCTCGACGGGCGAGGGTTTGGGTGAGGGTGACTCCCCCGTCATTCCCGCGGAGGGAGACCTTTGCACAACCGTCATTCCCGTGGCGACGGGAACCCATCCCTCCTCTCCCTCGACGGGCGAGGGTTTGGATGAGGGTGACTCCCCCGTCATTCCCGCGGAGGCGGGAACCCATCCCCCCTCTCCCTCGACGGGAGAGGTTTTGGATGAGGGCGACTCCCCCGTCATTCCCGCGGAGGCGGGAACCCATCCCCCCTCTTTCTCCGCGGTGAACCCTCCCATCTCCCTCGCCGAGCTCGAACAGGCCAACTTCGACTCCAGCCACATCTCCCGCTACAGCTTCGCCCGCGACGAGATCACCGGCGCAATCTATGCCTTCGACCACATAGGACCGATAGTCGTCGATGACGACGGAGTCACCTATCGCATCCCACCCAGCCGCATCGCCGGGTACCGTCGCGCCTCCCGCACGAACGAAAATCAGTACCTCACACGTAAGACCACCCATACCCAGAGGAGGCGCCAGCAAAACCACAACACCCGCACCGGAAATTCAAGACCAGAAACCAAGAACTCTCCCTCACGCTCGCCACCCAGATTCTGGGTGTAACCATAGAGCCGAGGGCAACCAAATCGTCGTTCCCGCGAAGGCCCGCCCCTACGACCGTGGTCCAGGTTGGAGTGCCCGGGCCGTTCGCCCACCGCCTCAGAGCCGTGCTCTGTTCTAGCAACCCTGACACGCATATGTAGCTGTTCAGATTCGTGAGAACACTGGATGCGCACAGCCCACCGTCATACCCGCGAAGAGCCTGCCCCCGATCAGTCGGGGGCGGGCATCCAGGGGTGGGTGGGCCTTCCTCGCACCAAGACTGAACAGCTACACGCATATAGACTTACTTGTAATTATGCAAGCCTTAGTGTAGAATGGACGGCAATTTGTGCCGTAAACATGCGACCAAAGGGGACTGAATGAGCGACTTCATCATTTCTGCCGAGGGTATCGAGAAGACCTACGAGATGGGAGCAGTGAAGGTCAATGCGCTGAGGGGCGTGGACCTGAACGTGGAGCGAGGCGAGATCGTCTCGATCATGGGACCGAGCGGGTGCGGCAAGACGACGCTGCTGAACTGCCTGTCCGGCCTGGACGATGTCGACGGGGGCCGGGTGCTGATCGACGGGGTGGTCCTGAACGACCTTCCTGACGACGAGAGGAGCGAGTACCGGGCCCGCCGCATGGGATTCGTGTTCCAGATGTACAACCTGCTTCCGGTGCTGTCGGCAGTGGAGAACGTGGAGATGCCCCTCCTGGTGTCGGGCGTATCGTCGGCCGAGTCCCGGAGCAGGGCCCTGGAAATGCTGGACATGGTGGGCCTGGTGGACTGGGCACAGCACGCACCGGGCGAGCTGTCGGGGGGGCAGCGCCAGCGTGTGACTATTGCGCGGGCCCTGGTGAACTCCCCGGCAATCGTCTGGGCCGACGAGCCGACTGGTGACCTGGACAGCGAGAACGCGGCGGAGATCGTGGCCCTGATCCAGGAGCTGAACCGGACGAACGGCCAGACCTTCGTGGTCGTGACGCACGCCATCGAGGTTGGGCAAAAGGCCCGGCGCATCGTAAGAATGCGCGATGGGTCCATCGAGGACTACGGCCTTGGCTCGGCAACAGGCTCGGATGACGCCGGACAGGAGGCCGCAGGGTAATGGAGGAGCTATTCGGCCTGTCCATGACGACCCTGATGTACGTCCTGCTGGGCGTGGTCCTGACGTGCATGGCCGTGCTCGGCGTGCTGGCCGCTCGGAACAGGATCATGCTGAAGATGGGGCTGCGGCCCATTCCGAGAAGGCCTGGCCAGACCGCGCTCATCATCATGGGTGTGATGCTGAGCACGGTGATCATGGCGGCGGCCTTCGGCACGGGGGATACGCTCAGCCACTCCATCCGCAACGGCGCGGTGGAGTGGCTTCGGGAGATCGACGAGCTCATCGTGCCGACGAGGACCGGGGAGGAAGCCCGGTTCGGCGCGGCATACATCACCGAGGAGCGGTTCGAGGAGCTGCTGGTCCCTCTGTCGGCTAACGACAAGATAGACGGCATCATGCCCCAGATTGCCGAGAATGTCTCCGTCCAGAACATCAGGACCGGGCTCAGCGAGGGGCGGATGAGGCTGGTCGGCATCGACCCGGCCATGCTCGGCGGGTTCCAGGGCGTCAGCCTGCAGAACGGAGGGGCGGCACGGCTGGAAGACCTTGCAGCGGGCGAGGTGTACGTCTCGGAGCCGAGCATTGACGAGCTCGAGACCGAGGTGGGCGACCAGCTCGAGGTGTTCCTGGAGGGCCGCAGCGAGAGGCTGAAAATAGCGGGAATCGTGAGCACAGGCGGGTTCGCCGGCATCGAGCCGACGTTGCTCGTGCCCCTCGAGAATGCCCAGGAGCTGCTGGGCCGGCCCAGGCAGATCAACACCATCGTCATATCCAACAGGGGCGATTCCCAGACGGGCGTCGACCTGAGCGAGGACGTCACGAAGGATCTCCGGGTGCTGTTCAACGACCGGGCGATCGCGGAGGAGCTCAAGGCGCTGTTCGGCCGGGAGGATGTCCTTGGGGCACTGGACGCAAAGGTCGCGGGGCTGGAAATGGAGGTCGGCGACTCGGGCTCGAGCGAGGATCTCGACAACCTGAGGGACTTCGTCGCCGGGCTTCGCAGTCCTGAGCTGACGGACGAGCTGAGCAGTCTGCTGGCAGACCCGGAAGTTACGACGGCGGTCGTGGAGCAGATGGAGGAGGTCGAGCTGGACTCGGCTGCTTCCGAGGCGTACACGCTGCTGGCCGAGCTGGCTGAGTTCCAGGTCGTAGAGATCAAGCGGAACATCGTAGATAACTCCGAGGAGGCAGGCTCCGGCGTCACTTCCATATTCATCCTGTTCAGCTCGTTCTCCATCATGGTGGGGATCCTGCTGATCTTCCTGATATTCGTGATGCTCGCCTCGGCGCGGAAGTCGGAGATGGGGATGGCGCGGGCAGTGGGAGCCAAACGGCGCCACCTGGTGATGATGTTCGCCTTCGAGGGTACGGCGTACGCGATAGTTTCGGCGGCTGTTGGCGTGGTGCTGGGACTGGGCGTGAGCATGCTGATGGTGACGGTGATGAACCAGATATTCTCCGGCCTGGAGGAGTCCTTCACCCTTTCCATCCACTTCGAGCCCCGCAGCGTGGTGGTGGCGTACTGCCTGGGGATGACAATCACCTTCGCGACCGTGGTCGTGTCGGCATATAGGGTGAGCCGCTTGAACATCGTGGTCGCCATTCGCGGCCTGCCCGAGTCGATCATCCCAAAGGGTGAACCGCCGTTCAAGGAAAGGCTGGTGGGTCTGCTCAGGTCGGTTGTGCTTCCGGTGCACCACCTGATCGCGGCGTTCAGGGCGCTGTTCCGGCGCAGGATCAGGGAGTCCGCCAAGAGCCTGGGGCTCTCCGCCGTAACCGCCCTGCCGCCGGTGTGGCTTGCGGCAATCGCGCTTGGGCTTCTCAGGTTCATCCAGCCGTACCTGTTGAGGGGGTGGCTGGTGCTCGTCGGAGGGGTCGTACTCACCTACTTCGGGGCCGCAGTGTGGGAGAGGGCTTCGTGGTTCGGCGCAGGGGTATCGCTGACGGTGGTGGGGTTGGGACTGATGCTGAAGTGGGGGCTCGGACGGACGGAGACGCGGGCCGAGACCGTCGACAGGATCGCATATACGGCCGCGGGCGTGGTCATGCTTGTCTTCTGGGCGCTGCCGGACTCTGTACTGAGACCCCTGGTAGGGGAGCTGCAGGGAGACTTCGACATCATGTTCGTGTCCGGCGTCGCCATGGTGGGCGCCGCAGTTTGGACTGTGATGTACAACTCTGACCTGCTGGTCCGCGGCTTGTCGTCGCTGACGTCCCGCTTCGGGCGCATAAGACCGGCGCTGGTAATGGCGGTGGCCTACCCGATGAGCTCGAAGTTCCGGACGGGGCTGACGCTCGCGATGTTCGCCCTGGTGATCTTCACCCTGGTCATCATGTCGGTGCTGACAGAGGCGTTCACGACGCAGTTCGAGGAGCCGCGCAAGGTGTACATGGGCTTCGACGCGGGCGGGTCGATCAACTTCAACACGCCGGTGGACGACATCCACGCGGCCATAGACGCGGCGTCGGACGTGTCGGCGTCGGACTTCGAGGCCCTGGGCGGCGTCACCAACGTACCGGTCGAGATGAGACAGAGCGGGGGAGAGAGCGGGCAGTGGCGCAACAGGTCGGCAATGCTGCTGGACGAGGGCTTCCTCTCGGCAGCCGACATCGATCTGAAGGTCATCGCCGACGGGTTTGGTCCCAGTGTTGAGGACGTGCTGAGGCAGATGAGGGACGACCCCTCACTGGCCCTCGTAGGCGGATGGCTGTTGCCCAACAACGCGGCGGAGATCGCGCGTGACCCGGACGTACAGCGACTGCTCGGGGACCTCCACTACGATTCGTCGAGCATGGAGGCGGTCCAAGTGGACGTGAGGGAGCCATTCACCGGCGTCGAGGTCGCCATTAAGGTGATCGGTGTGGTGGACAGGGTCCACGCCGACGCCTTCAGGATGATCGGGTCCAAGAGCCTGATCGACGATGCGGCGCCGTTTCCGGTCCCCGTGACCGCATACCGTTTCAGGGTATCGGATGGGGTCGATGCGAAGGCCGCGGCGAACGCACTGGAGGCCGCCCTGCTGGAGAACGGGATGCAGGCGGAGGTGTTCGAGGAGACCATCGACGAGCAGAATGCGGCCGGGCAGGCGTTCTTCAGGCTGTTCACGGGATTTATGGCCCTGGGACTCCTCGTGGGAGTGGCGGCGCTGGGCGTAGTGAGTACGCGCGCGGTGGTGGAGCGGCGACAGCACATCGGCATGCTGCGGGCGATCGGGTACAAGCGGGGCATGGTGGCGCTCAGCTTCCTGCTGGAGTCGTCCTTCGTTTCCGTTCTCGGGTCCATCATAGGGCTGGGGCTAGGGCTGCTCCTGTCGTACAACGCGGTGAGCAGCATCCGGGCCGAAGCGGGCATCGATGGAATAACCTTCTCTGTGCCGTGGCTGCAGCTGGGACTTATCCTGACTCTCACTTACGCCTTCTCGCTCCTGACGACCTTCATCCCTGCACGGCAGGCTTCGAGGATATACCCGGCGGAGGCACTGAGGTACGAGTAGGCGTTGCAGCGTCGGTTCGCCAGGCGGAGATGCCCGGCCTTCCAGCCTTGCAGGGCTGGGGCCGGGATCAGCGATACCGGACACAGGGACTTATACCACGCTTACCCCAACATAACGAAGGTCCAAAACAGCGATGGCGCCTCGGACTCTTGGTAGGGAGGCTCGTCAGTCATGACCTTGACTTCGTTTCTCATACTACTCTTCGCCACATTGGCGCCTGTCGCCGTGCTACTAGGTTGTGTTGACATTCGAGCGGCTCCCAGTCAAATGTCATTGCTATGAAAATAGACAGCAGACAGCCCCACCCGTCATTCCCGCGAAGGCGGGAACCCACTCCCTGGCCGCACATATACGGCGGCATCACGGTGACTTGGTATTAGATTCCTCGCTGCGCTCGGAATGACATAAATGTCAACACTGCCTAGTACTGCTTCAATCTAAATATGACAGAACCCTCGGATTGCCGTCATTCCCGCGAAAAGCCTGCCCCGTACTCGATACGGGGCGGGAACCCAGAGGGGCGGGGGGCTGGACGTTCGCCAAAACTACCTTGAATCGATACTAGGCGCAGGAGTCTGGGCGCTTATTAGGGAACCTGGAGATCTGACCCGAGCGCTAGGCCTTGCCGCAATCATCGGGGAGTTGATGTTGGTAATACTAGCGATTCTGCTCGTGTTCCTGACTCCCGCAATAGCTACCGACACAATTGTGTCCTGACCAAATGTCTAGGAGCACAATCAACCGGGCCATGGGATTGCCATTCCCGTGGCCCGGTTTCATTTCTGCAAATTCAGGGACTCCACGATCTTCGCGATGTCTCGGCTCAGCTCCGCGTTGCTGAGGGCGGAGTCACAGCCCAGCGCCACGGCCTCTTCGAGTGCCTGCTCGTCGGCGTGGTTGCCGAACGCGACGATCCTGGGCCTGCCTGCCTCGCCCGACAGCCGCTCCACGACGGCCCGCCACTCGCCGGCGTCTCCGGCAAGGTCCACCAGGACGAGAGCGGTCCGTCCCTCTGTGTACATGTCGCGGAATCGCTCGGCCGTCTGGGCCTGCATGACCTCGTACCCATGAGGCGCTGCCGCGTTATACACCCTGGGCAGGAAGAAGAGGTCCTGCGCCACCAGAATTACGTTGTCGCTCCCGTGCATCTCCCGCTCCCAGTCCTAGTACCGAGTCAAGATAGTTTTGGCGAACACGCAAGCCCCCGCACCCCTGGATTCCCGCTTACACTTCGGCGGCGGCTTCCTGTTTCGCTTCGGAGAGAGTCTCAGGGGGATTGAGGGGTAGCTCTACGATCATCTCGGTGAACTCGCCGTGCTCCGTCTCTACCCGTATGGCGCCGCCGTGCTCCCGCACGATGTCGCTGGACATGGCGAGGCCAAGCCCCGTGCCCTCGCCGGTAGGCTTGGTCGTAAAGAACGGGTTGAAGATCTTCTCGACGACTTCAGGCGGCATGCCGTTCCCGTTGTCCCTGATGCGAATCGTCACATGTTCGTCGTCGCGTTCGGTCTTGAGGGTCAGTGTAGGGAAGTACGTCTCGGTCGTGGCGCGCCGCTTCTCATCGGTAGCGTAGCAGGCGTTGCCTACCATATTGAGGAAGACGCGGCCAAGGTCCTGGGGGATCACCTCCACCTCGCCAACCTCGGGTCCGAACTCCCGCTCGATGGTGAGGTTGAAGTCGGGGTCGGTGGCCCGCGCGCTGTGATAGGCGAGCGCGGTGTACTCGTCCAGCAGGCCGTTGATGTCGATGGACCGAGCGTCTCCGGAGCCGCGGCCCATCATCAGCATGTCGTGGACGATGCGGTTGGCTCGGTCGCCGTGTGAACGGATACGCTCCAGGTTGCTCGTCAGGTCCCCCGAGATCTCCTGCAGGAGGCCGTACTGCTCTTCACCCACCTCTTCTTCGACCTCCTCCATGACCTCCTTGAACTCCACCAGGAGCTCTTCGGATACTTCGGAGAAGTTCTTGACGAAGTTCAGCGGGTTCTTGATCTCGTGCGCCACGCCAGCGGTGAGCTCGCCTAGCGCCGCCAGCTTTTCCCGCATGACTATCTGGTCCTGCGCCCTCTGGAGGTCCGCGAGAACGACTTCCATCTGCTCGTTCTTCTCCTGGAGCTCTTCGGCAAGCTCCTCCACCAAGTTCAGACGCTGGGCCTCCAGGGCGTGCCGGCGGAATACCTCGAGCGCGGCAGCCATGTCCGCCACCTCGTCGCGCCCTCCGATCTCAACTCTGGCCTCTAGGTCTCCACCAGCCATGTGGCGCATCCAGTCGGACAGCATCTGGAGGCGCCGCAGCAGTATGCGTCCTACGAATCCCCAGGCTATGAGGAATGCGCCGATGATGCTGACAGCCGTGATCGCCAGCAGGAGGGTGCGTCCCGTGAGGATCGCCTGAGTGGAGGCCTGTGCGGCTTCGTCGGCTCCAGCGCGGGCAGCGCTTACGAGGCCGTCGACCTCGGTGAGGACATCGACCGAGATGTCGCGGTTCTTTGTCAGGTTCTGCTGCTGGGTGTCTATGATCCGCAGCTCTTGGACGAGTAGATCGAAGCCATTGTCGTCTCCCGTGCCCAGGTCGAACAGCCGTGCAATGCTCGGCTCCACCTCATTGTGAAGGGGAGACTCCTGGAGCGCCGACAGGCTCCGTTCGATGCTGCCCTTGGCGGACTCGAACCGCTCCCTCAGAGGCTCGATCAGCGGGACATCCGAGACGGCAAATGCGCTCTCCAGGATCTGGGTCGCTGTCTTGGCGTCCGCGTGCAGTCCCTCCAGGTACCGGTACTGTGCCAACTCGCTGTCCGAGAAGTGCTCTCCACGGCCCGCCGGAGGATCGCCAAGGCTCGAGTAGCCCGTCATTGTGTAGAAGAACTGGTTGTCCACGGCGGGAACCAAGATGTCGTCCAGCCGAATGCGCAGCTTCGTCAACTCCGCCCTGAGAGCCTCCCGACGCGTGGTCAGTGCGAACAGCTCGACCATACCGTCCTCTATGTTGTGGATGTTGATGATCAGCGTGTTGACGTTGGCGCGGATCCGTTCGAAGCGCCCCGCGCTGTCGTTCGCCTCATTTTCCGCGATGCTCTGTGCACCTTCGCCGGAGGACAGCTGTCCCTCGCTTTCCACACCAAGGAGGGCCAGCTGCTCTTCGAGGGAGACGGAGGCCTCTTTGATGCTGTCGGAGACTCGGGCCAGGTCTAGCGGCGTCGTAGCGGCAGTAAGCCGGGGTGCGGCGGCGACTAGGGTTGCGCTGTGCTGGGCGACGCCGAAGGCAGCCACCACCTGGATGCTCTCTTCGTTGACCAGGCTCTGAGAAACCCCCACGCTGTTGAACGAAAACCACCCAACAAGGCTTGCGGCCATGGTAAGAATTACGGCTCCCCCGATACCAAAGTAGAGCTGGGTGGAGATGCGATAGCGAAGATCGAGAATGGACGGCAGCCTCGAGCTGAGAACCGACAGGGTCGTCATTTGTTGCCCTTCGCGCTGACCCTTTCGACGGGCTGGTACTTTCCGTCCGGGCCGATGACGGTCAGGAATACCGCGTCGGACCCCTGGTTGTCGTCTTCGTTGTCGTACCGGAGCGTGAACCCGTCGATGTCTATGTCGCCTGCGCCGTACATTCCTTCGAGGAAACAGGCGCGGTCGATGTCCCGGCCGCATCTTTCAAGGCCGGCGATCGCCAGACGCCCGGCGAGGTAGCCCTCGAGGGAGACGAAGCCGGGGACTATCCCCGGGTCGTAGGCTTTCAGTGCGGCAAGGTAGTCCGCGACGACGGGCAAGGAGGAGTCCGTCGGAAAGGGGACCACCTGGGTGACGTATACGCCGGTGCCCGCCGGGCCCAACTCCTGAGCCAGGGCGTTGCTACCGACAAATGAGACAGTCATGAAGATGGGATCGAGGCCTGTGTGCCGGGCCCATGCTATCAGGGCAGCAACGGGCCTGTAGGCCCCGATCATGATAATGGCCTCCGGGTCTCCCCTTTGCAGGTCCAGCAGGGCAGTCTTCACGGCGGTGGTGTTCCTGGGGTAGAGCCCGATGGACACAGGCTTCATCCCACGCCGCTCGAGTGCAAGTGTCGCGCCTCTGTAGCCGGCCCTGCCGTAGGAGTCGTCCTGGTACATTACCGCGATGCGCTCGATGCCCAGGTCCTGAGTGAGGCGGGCGACCATCTCCTCGGTCTCCTGGTAGTAGGACGCCCGGAGGTTGAGGATGTTGTCCCAACTGGGGTCTCGCAGGAATTCGGCTCCTGTGAACGGTCCGATGTAGGGTATCCCGGCCTCGGCGGCCACAGGAGTGGCCGAGCGCGAAGTAGGCGTGCCCACCGCGCCTATCAGGGCGAAGACATCCTCCTCCTCTATCAGGCGTAAGGAGTTCGTGACGGCGGCCTCCGGCTCGTAGGCGTCGTCGAGAGAGACGAGATCGATGCGTCTGCCGTGAACGCCCCCGTCCTCATTGATTTCATTGAAGGATGCCATGATGCCGGCTTTCATTCCATCGCCCAGCGCCCGGGCGGGACCGCTGAACGCTGCCGACTGGCCGAATACTATATGGTCGTCGAAAATGCCGTGGGAGGACGGAGATGCGGGTACCGGCGCAGTGCTGTTCTGCGGCACAGTAGCAGGCTCGGGCGTACTCTGGGCGACCTCGCTGTCGTCACCGCAGGAGACGGAGGTCACGGCGAGCACAACAACAGCCAGGGCTGCAGCCACAAGGTTCGCGAGCGTGTGCTGCTTCATACGCCCGTACCGGAGGGGGCCGTTCCCCTGGCCTTCACTCGTCTCTGTGAGCCACCAGTGTCAGGTGGTTCTTGCCGTGTTCACGCCGGTAGTGCATATCGTCCATCATGGTACGCACCAAATGAACGCCAAGTCCTCCTATGGAGCGGTCCTCGAGCGGGGCATTTACGTCTGGGGTCTTGGCGTCCTGCAGGGGGTCGAACGGGGATCCGTCGTCGGTAATCTCTATAGTGAGAGCATCGTCGTCTGACGTCAGTACGACCTTGAGCTCGTGGTCGTCTTTGCCGTCATCGAACCCGTAGTCGATGATGTTGAGAACGATCTCTTCGAGCACCAGGTGCACCCGGAAGAGGAGGTCGTTGGACCAGTTCTCTCTATGTCCCAGGTCGTCGATCGCATCCGTGATGCGTCCCAGCTCGTCGTGACTGCGCTCTATGTTCAGGGACAGCTTGGCGCTCATGATGCATTACGGTGGAAGGTCACACAGGTAATGTCGTCGGACTGGTCCGTGTCGCCTGCGAAGGCATGAACGGCCTCGAAGACGGCCGCCGTGGCCGTCTCGGAGTCGGTTGGGGGAGACGGATCGAAGACCTCGCGCAGCCGCTCGATTCCGAACTCCTCGCCGTCTGCATTCATAGCCTCTGTAACGCCATCGGTGTAGAAGAACACAGTGTCGCCGGGCGAGAGAGTGACGGAGGTCTGCTTGTACTGGAGGCTAGGAACGATGCCCAGGGCAATGCCGCCCGTGAGGGGCAGCAGGTCCGAGCTGCCGTCGGCGTGGACGACGAGCGGGGAGTTGTGCCCTCCGTTGGCATATGTAACCTTGCAAGTCTCCGGGTCGTACATGGCATATAGGACAGTGACGAACATCGTGGCGTCGTTTTCCTCGTTGAGTAGGTCGTTTACCTCGCGCAGCACGTCGCCCGGGGTGTTGCTGCCTATGGCAGCCCCTTTGAGAAGAGTGCGGCTGGACATCATGAAGAGGGCTGCGGGCACACCCTTGTCCGAAACGTCGGCTACGGCGATCCCTACACGCCCATGCTCGAGACGAAGAATGTCGAAGAAGTCGCCTCCCACATTGCGGGCGGGCTCCATGTTCGCGGCGATCTGGTAGTCTTCAGTCTCGGGGAATTCCGTGGGAAGTATGGATTGCTGGATCTTGCTGGCAACGTCCAGCTCGTTCTGCAGGGCAACGAGCTTGTCCCTAGATGAGAGCGCGTCCCGCCACTCGTTGAGGTTGCGGATGGTCCGGTCTATGGTGATTCTGAGGTCCTCGAAATCGACGGGCTTTGTGACAAAGTCAAAGGCCCCGCGGTTCATTGCCGTGCGAATGTTCTGCATGTCGCCGTAGGCGGAGATGATCACGGAGCGAATGTTGGGGTTGACCTGCGGGATCTGCTCCAGGAGGGCGAGCCCGTCCATCCTGGGCATGTTGATGTCGGAGAGCACCAGGTCGATGTCATCGTCCTCACGCAGTCGCTCCAGGGCCTCGACCCCGTTACTTGCGAAGACGAAGCTGTACTCGCCCGCCCTGATCCTGCGCCGCATTCGCTGCAGCATCAGGGGTTCCAGGTCGGGCTCATCGTCGACTACAAGAATCTTGCAGGGCTGTTTCTTCAACTAGGCCCTCTTGTTAGCTATGCAGGCCCCATGTGAGTTTGGGAAGGATGCGCAGTAGAATACTGGCGGCGGCGCCCTGCTGGTCAGCCGTTGAACGAGGTTAGTGCATCAGCCTCTGAGTCGTGAATCGAAACGATCTGGTCAATGCCGCTGATCTCGAACACCTCACGGATCGGCCCCTTGGCCGAGCAGAGGGCGAACTGGGCTTCTTGAGTTCGCAGAGCCTTGGCTGTCTGCAGGATCACCCTGAGGCCCGCGCTGCTGATGTATGCGAGTTCGCTGAGGTCCAGCAGAACGGCTGTGTCTGCATCTTCGATTGCGCCTTCCAAGGCTTCCAGGAATAG
The DNA here is from genome assembly GCA_965261325.1 of Dehalococcoidia bacterium. GTDB lineage: Bacteria > Chloroflexota > Dehalococcoidia > Lucifugimonadales > CAJWER01. The sequence goes on along the minus strand of CBDHCU010000008.1, from coordinate 1,015,475 downwards.
GCGGGCGTTGGCGCCATCTATGCGCCCCTCGGTGGCTGCGGTTAGAGTGCCGCCTTCCCGTTTTGCCTGTATCGTCAGGTTGTCGGTCTCAGTAACGGTCCAACTGGTCAACGCTCCACCCTCCTGTCCAGTGTTGGATTCCATGAAACTCTCCCTCTCTCCATGAGTCTAACCAAGGCATAGTGTTCTTGCGTGAAATTCTATTATATTCGCGTGGGCGTTCAACACACAAACCCAGGCATTTTGGAATTGTACTTCCTGAATGGCGGGGCGGCTAGGCTGCTCCCAGGACGTAACTGTTCAGTCTTGGTGCGAGGAAGGCCCACCCACCCCTGGATACCCACCCCCGACTGCTCGGGGGCAGGCTCTTCGCGGGTATGAAGATGGACTGTGCGCATCCAGTGTTCTCACGAATCTGAACAGCTACCCCAGGACGCGTGTCAGGTTGTCGAGCATGTCGTCGACGGTGGCGCCAAGGGCGAATCTTGGGGACCATCCCCACTCTTCCCTGGCCACGGTGTCGTCCAGCTTGTCGGGCCAGGAGTCCGCTATCCCCTGGCGCAGGTCGTCTATCTCATAGCTGATCTCGAAGCCGGGCAGCCGTTTTCTGATCTCCGCCGCGAGTTCGGACGGAGTGAAGCTCATGGAGTTCACGTTGAAGTCCGCATGGTGCTCCAGTCGGCTGGCGTCCGCCTCGGCAACGCCGATCAGGGCGGATATGGCGTCGGGCATGTACATCATGGGAAGTCGTGTGTCCGGACCGAGCCAGCATGTGTAGCGATTTTCACGTATCGCCCCATAGAATATCGCAACCGCGTAGTCGGTGGTGCCAGAAGTCGGCTCGACCTTCCAGCTGATGATGCCGGGCAGCCTCACACCCCTCACCTCTACACCGAGCTTGGTCGAGTAGTAGTTGCCCATCAGCTCCCCGAAGACCTTGGAGATGCCGTACACGGTATTCGGCTTCTGCACAGTGTCGTTGGGAGTGTTGTCGTGGGGTGTCTCCGGGCCGAATGCTGCGATTGAGCTGGGGACTACGACCATATCGAGGTCGTTGGCGACGGCAGCCTCGAGGACATTGTTCAGTCCGTTGAAGTTGACCTCGTAGGCGTCTTGACGATTCTGCTCTGCAAGGGCGGACAGCATGGAGGCCATGTGGAATACGGTATCGACGCCGTACTTCCTGAAGGCGCCGTCGACCTCGTCATATTTCGTAACATCGATATAGTCGCTGGGCCCTGCCTTCATCTCTTCCGACAGGGGCGTCGTGTGGCCGGTCGCAACGACGTTTTCTACGCCGTACCTGGCCCTCAGCGCCGGAACGAGCTCGGTCCCGATCTGGCCGCGGGCGCCTGTGACAAGGATTCTCTTCATCTCATTCTCCGCCGCGGGTCTCCTGCGGGCAGATGCGGCGCCGTTGAGTCTACCACGCAAGCCGAGTGCGGGCGATGGGCCGGGCCGCCAGTTTGGCGATTTGTCCCGATCACATTTCGCCCAGCCTGAGTATGCGGTGAAGAGATATGCGATGGATCAGCCATAGGAGCCCCAGGGTTATGAGGGCGAATGCCAGCACCATAGCGCCGTACGTGACGGCGAGGGTGTTCCAGTCGACCTCCATCACGAAGGGCGGAATAACGCGCGCGCCCCAGTCGTCGTGCCCCAGGAACGGCATAATGACAGCCCCCAGCCGGCCGCCCATCCACATCCCCAGGCCCATCCCTACGGCCACGACGAGGATCTGCTCCAGCCAGACCATGGCGAGCATCTGGCGGCTCGACAGCCCCACGGTGCGGAGCAGTGCGAACTGGAGCTGCCTGTTGCGGAAGGAGACGTAGGCGTGGATGGCGAAGCCGAGGCAGCTCAGGAGCAGCACGGCGGAGAATGCCAGGAAGAGCAGCGCGCGCCAGCCCGCGTCGACCAGCGGGTCCACCTGGGCGTCGACGAGCCGGATGGAGCGGTCGAAGACGATGTTGCTGGTAACGTTCCGGGCTTTGCCGAGAGCCCGCACCAGCTCGGCCCGCTCCTCGCCCTCCGTGGGTGAGGACATCCACATCTCGTTGGGCAGCAGCTCGCGAGTGTACGCGGCCAGGTTGGCGTAGCGGGTCAGCGAGGCGAGGTCGGCGACGAGGAACTTATGGTCCTGAGAGGTCATCGTCGGGAAGAGGTCCACGGTTGCCGCCAGGCGCACAGGGACGCGAAAGCCACCGACGGATACCTCGAATTCATCGCCCTCTCCTCTTCCGGTCGCCCTCGCGAAAGAGGAGCTGGCGAGGACTGGCACGTGCTGGCTCGTGGATCCGCGGAAGACGCCTCTGGCCGTCCCCGAGGACCCCTCCGACCACGACAAGAGCGCTGCTCCCGATCCGTCGTAGGTGGCATCGGACTTGCGCAGGGTGTCGGAGCCGGCGTCGGGCGAGCCCCGCATGACAGTCCAACCCGTGACGTCGTCGAAGCCCTCCAGCACTGTCGTGCCCGTCCATGCGTCGATTGCCCATACGTCGTCGATGAGGATCGAGCCTGCCTGGAGACGCCTGTCGCCGGTCTCCTCGATTCGCAGGGAAACCAGCGTCAGTGGACGGCTGAGTTGCATCGACTGGCGGACGCCGAACTGGAGGCTCACTTCCATGTCGGTCCATTGGTCGGTATCCAGGGTCCCGAGGGTGTAGGTGGTGAACTGGCCCTGGGCGTTCTGGAGCCTGGCAGTAACGCGCACGCTGGGATGGGGCCGGTTGGCCTTCACCCGTGCGCCGATGAGATACGCCTCGTCCGGCATGACGATGCCGCTGGGCTTCTCCTCAACGGGCAGGTCAGCGATGAGCTCGGCAATGGGCTTGCCGGCGAAGTCGTCCCTGAACCAGGCGACGTCGAATACGGTCTCGGGATCGATTGCCAGCATCTCGTAGCTTGTGCCGAAGGTCTTGCCCATCTCGCTGCCCCGCTCGCGCAGGACCGGACTGAGCGCGTCGATGTTGGTGAACCGCTCGTATGCGGAGATGATGGCCTTGTTCCGCTGCGGAATGGTGCGGGTGAGGCGGTATCGCTGGGTATAGTCCCACCTGGTCCGGTAGGTGGGCTTGATGCCCTGTACACGGATGTCGCTGCCGGTGGAGTAGAGTATCCGCTCTTCGAAGCTCCGTTCGAGGGTTGCGCCGAAGCTGGAGGCGAATATGCCCAGGCCAGCGGTCAGGATGAGCAGGAGGGAGAGTCTCGCGTAGTGAGTCGGGTTCCTGGCCATCTGCCATACGCCCATAGCGAGGCCGGCCGGCAGCACCCGAGAGAGGCCCCGGCTGGCTGCGGCCATTGCGAGGGGGAAGAGCCTGAGGAGCACCATGCCCGCCGCCACGAGCATCAGGCCCGGCAGCGCCAGCAAGAGCTGGTCCACGGCGACGTCTCCAAGCACCTCCTTGGCGACGACGGAGCCCTGCTGCCCCAACTGCCTGAACAGGTAGATGCTGACCACCACCAGCAGCACGTCGACGTAGTAGCGCTGGAATACCGGCGTGGACGCGGGCCTGGCGGCGCTCTGGCGCTGCCTAGTCACGTTCATTCGCGAAGCCTGGACGGCGGGGGCCATCACAGCCACGAAGCTCAGGACTCCGCCCAGGGCGCTCATAAGGTAGGCGGGCGTGGAGAGGGTCACCTCGAGCCTCTCTCCGCCGGTGAGGTCCGAGAAGGCAGGGGTCAGACCGAGGAAGCTCGTGACGGCGGTGGCCAGGAGAGGGCCAGCCGCCACCGCCATGACCACGATGGTGAGTCCCTCGAGCGCGAAGACCGCAAGCATCTGGGAGGGGGTCGCTCCCCTGCTACGAAGCAGGGCGACCTCGTTGCGCCTCTCCTCGATGGCAAGTGCCGAGAGTGTCACCACATAGTAGAGGATGACTACGCTGATGAAGATCATTACGACGAACATCGGCAGCTTGCTGAAAAAGAGCTTGCGGTCGTACTCCCTGAGGGCACTGACCAGGGCCGTCTTCTGCGAGTGGCCAGTGGTGATGGCTGAAAGCTGGGCGGTCATCTCCTGGAGGCTGCCGAGCACCGACTCTGCGTTGCCGGCGGTCACCCTGTCGTTGTCCACGTCGAGCAGCCAGGCGTAGGTGGTGGAGAGGCGGCTGAACGATGGCCCCAGGGCCTCCAGGTAGGCAGTCTCGGAGACGTAGAAGGCGGCGGTGCGGAAGCTGCTGCCCGTCGACGCGTCCAGCACCTTCTCCTCCAGGTACCAGACGTCATCCTCGAAGTCCTTCTTGTCGAAGATGCCGGAGACTACGACGGAGATGACGGGCGTGGCGTCGGACCAGAAGGGTATGGCAGACATGCTGTCGCCCACGTCGAGGCCGAACATGGTCGCGACGTCCCGTTGCACGAGTGCCTCGACCCTGGGGGTTTCTCCCGGGGCGCTCAGCAGGCCATCTCCCGGAAATCGGCCACCCGGCAGTATGGTCACGTGGTCCCGCAGCGACTGTACGAATGCGAAGTAGCTGCGCGAGTTGTACTTGCCGGCCTCGTCCTCCTTGCCGGGCTGCGTCAGGAACATGGTGGGGGTCTTGCCGGCGTGAATCGAGCCCTGCACTATGTGGCCGACGCGGGAGTCCGCGTACCTCTCTACCAGGCCGGAGAGCAGGCTGTGCTCCGGCCTTGTCGTGGGGCCGCGGTCGCCGGTGATCAGGATGTCGAGCTCCTGGTCGTCAAACTTCTCCAGCGACCGGTTCAGGGCAAGGTCACGAAGGGCGTCGAAGTAGATGACGGTCCCTGAGATTATCGTCGACGCCAGCAGCACGCCGAGCAGGACGGAGAGGAGCACCCGCCAGTGCGCCAGGCTTCTCTTGGCAATGAGCTGCCAGGCTGACAGCAGTCTGCCGACGAGGGTCGTCAACGCTCAGCCGTCGCGGCCGCTGAGCCGCGCACATCGCCGTCCCTGCCGGACCGGCCAGTCGACTGCGGGTCGCGGTCCAGCTCTCCCGCGGCGAATATCCGCAATGAGTCTTCGAACTCGCGTTTTTGCCAGTGCCGGACATCCTCGCAGTCCAGCTCCGCCGGGAGGCTGTCAGGCCTGGAGGCGAGGCGTTTCAGGCTGACCGCCGGCCAGACCAGGGGCGGGTCGAGCCGGAGCTTCGAGGCCTGTTCGGCACGCCAGCCTTTGAGGAGACGCAGCCTTTCGCGTACCTTCGTGCGCTCCTTGGGGCTGAGCCGGTCCGATCCGCTCCGAGGCGTTCGGGGGCGCCGCACAGGGAGCGCACTCAGCCCTTCCCTTATGGCGCGGCGCACTCCGGCAGCGGCAGGCCCGCGTCCGTATCTTCCGATGCCCTTCACCCTGGCTATGTCGCAGTGAGGGTCGGCCGCCAGCTCCACGATCACGGAGTCTGAGAAGACCTTGAAGGGGGGGCGATCGAGCATCAGCGCCTCGTTCTCACGGAAGGAGTGGAGGGACCGCAGGACCGCAAGGCCTCGCTCGTCCAGGGTGCGGCTGCCCTTGACCGAAAGGAAGCCCCACTCGACATCCGGCGGGTTGTGGCGAACCCGGGCGAGCCTATCGATCTCCTCCCGCACCCACGCCGCCCTGCCGAGCCTGGCCAGCCTGGCGTCCAGGGTAGCCTTGAGGCGGCCGAGGTATAGGACATCCTGGGCGGCGTACCGGAGCATCTCGTCCGTCAGAGGCCGCTTCGACCAGTCGGCGCGCTGAAGCTTCTTTTCCTTGTTGACCTCGACGTCGAGGTATTCCTTCAAGACTGCCGCCAGTCCCAGCTTCTCCGACCCCACAAAGGCCGCGGCGATGCTGGTGTCGAAAAGGCCCCTCACGTGGAATCCCCAGTCCCGGTCCAGGCTCCTTATGTCGTAGTCGGCGGAGTGGAAGATCTTCCCGACCGACGGGTCGGCAAGGAGCCTGCCGAGGGGAGCGGGATCCTCGACCGAGAGCGGGTCGATGATGTGCACGGCGTCCTGCGTGGCAAGCTGGACCAGGCACACGCGCTCGGGGTAGCGGAAGAAGCCGTTCGACTCCAGGTCGACCGCAACGCGCGGCTGTCGCAATGCAGACTCCACGACAGCCGCCAGCCGAGGCCCGGTGGTTACGACCTCTACAGCGCCACCATTTTCTGGCAAGCTCGCGCCTCCGGCAGATTCAGCCTACATGCGGTGTCAGTCACACCTTTGATTCTACGCGCCGCCGCCCCGGGGCGAAAGGGCGTACCGGTACTGCGGCGGTGGTCTGCGCAACGAACATAGGGATGACGGTGAGTCACACACACTTTGACCTACGGTGTTGGCACAGGATGGGATTCGCCGGGGGATGGTTTGGGGCGACCTCCTTCGACTCCGGCAAACGGCTGTGTTGCGTATGGCAGTTATGCAACGCGGTTTGGTGAGCCTGATACTATGCCCGAAATCCTTGGGAATGGATGGGACCAATGACAAGACCTGGTTCGAACCGAAACAGCGTCGTAGTGCTGTACAAGGGAGGCCGGCTGCCGTCGTGGGACGGCCTCACGGGAGACGAACAGGACGCCTATTCGCGCGAGCACGTCGACCTGATGCTGTCGGTGGCGCGGGAACATGGCCTGATGAACCTGGAGGGATTCAAGCTGGCTGCGCCGGTCGGGGACTGGATGAGGTTCTGGGCGATCGAGTTCCCGACGTTCGAGGGGGCCGAGGCTTGGATCGCCGCCGAGATGGAGCCTCCCTATGGCCGCTACGGCTACTACGAGTACTACCTTGCGCGGAGAATTCGACGGGAGGGTCCGGACTCCCCTACGGCGACGCCCCTGCCCAGTGCACCGCCGCAGATACCAGTCTTGGAGGCCGACAGGGGCAGCTTCGTCGTGGTCGCGTTCGACCGCTGGCTTCCCGGCGCGGACATCGTGGCTCCCGGCGAGCGGGGGGACGCGGAGCACGACGAGCTCATGAGTGCGGTGGCACGGGAGCACGGGATAATGCGGATGGACGTCTACCAGCTTGTCGCGCCTCAGTCCGCCTGGCGCCGGGCATGGGTCGTGGAGTTTCCGAAGCTGGCGGGCGCGGAGGCGTGGATCGAGGCGGATGCGCGCCCGCCCAATAGCCGGTACAGGTCGAGGGTGTACCACCTGGCTCGCAAGTGGGCGCCGGAGTACTTTGCCGGATGGGTTCAGAGCGTATGGCAGGACGCGACCAAAATTCGGCCTCGATCGGCTCACCGCCAGACCCCTTGAGTCCTCGTTTTTTGAGACTGACAAGTAGCACGGTCTGAGACTGACGGGAACCCGATTGAAGAGTTGGCAGTGTGCGCCAATTTTTGGGGCTCGAATGACACAATCCGGGCATCCGGTGACCCTGATTTTCCGCTTGCGGACTGGCGGGGCCTGATATAAGGTTATTGTTGACATGTCATCTGTGGCATTGGTCGGAGAGGAAAATATGATGAGAATCTTGTCTGCGAAATGGGCTGTCCTGCTGGGTCTGATGGCTGTCCTCCTGTCGGCGGCGGCTGCCTGCGCCAGTGGAAACGAAGAAGGAGCGGAGGGTGAACCCTTCACCATAGGAGTGATGGAGTCGGTTACGGGCCCCGGCGAGACCTATGGCACGGTAATGGTCCAGGCAAAGCAGATGGCCGCAGACGAGATCAACGCCGCCGGCGGGATTGATGGGCGGCCGTTGAAGTTGATTGTCGAAGACTCGAAATGCGGCGCGCAGGACGCTATTACCGCGTACAACAAGCTCACCGATGTAGACGGTGTGAAGATCATTCTCGGCACCTCGTGCAGCGGCGCGATGCTTGGAGCCGCGCCCAGAGCCGAGAATGATGGCGTGGTGCTCTTCTCCGCGTCGGCAACCAACCCCGACATCGCCGAAGCGGGCGACTACATTTTCCGGACCGCCATAAACGACAACCAGTTGGGCGTCGACACCGGCAACCTGCTCTGGGCCGACGGCATCCGCAAGCTGGCCACTATCAACGAGACGACCGACTACGCTGAGGGCGTCAGGCGGACCACGGTTGCGCAGTTCGAGAAGCGGGGCGGACAGGTGGTCGCCGAGGAGCGCTACGCATCCGACGTTACCGACTTCAGAAGCCAGCTTACCAAGCTGCTCGGCGCCAATCCCGACGCCCTCCACGTCGCCGCCCAGTCGGAGTTCACCGGCGGCACCATCGTCAAGCAGGCACGGGAGCTGGACTTTGACGGCCCCATCTACGGCGAGTCCGTGGTCACCGGGACGACCGCCCTGGAGATAGCGGGCGACGACGCCACCGGCGTGAAGGGCGTCATACCCAGTCCTGACCTGTCCACGGAAAAGGGCAAGGAGTTCCTCGACAACTTCAGGTCCCGCTACGGTTACGTAACCCTGGCATGGTTCCTCGGTTCCGCCTACGATGACGTTTACATCGTGGCGGAGTGCCTCAAGAAGACCGGCGACGACCAGGACGCGGACGGGTTCAGAGACTGCCTGTACGACATTTCCTGGAGCGGCGCCATCGGAGATGACTACACCTTCGACGACAAGGGCGAGGTCGTAGGCCTCTCCAATGAGGTGGTGGAGGTCCTGCCGCCGTCCGAAAGGACCGCGGATAACCAGGGTTTCAAGTACTTGGGCGCGGCTCCTGGCGAATAGGCGGCTGGACCGTGGACGCGGGGATGCCTGGACTCGGTAAAACAGTGCCCGCCGCGGCTGTGGGCGGCGGGCGCCTGTAAGTCTGAGTCCGTGACACTGAGAGGGCTTCGAGTGGTACGTCTGCTCGCATACCGCGACCGCCCGGACAAGGTACTGGCGGTCGCGTTGGCGTTTGCGGCTGCGGCGTATGTTTTCTGGAAGGTAACCGAGTCCCCCCATCAGGCGGTGCAGTTCGCGTTCAACGGCCTGTCGGTGGGCGCAGTGTATGCCCTTCTCGCTATGGGATTCACCCTGGTCTACAGCACCGTCTGGTTCTTCGACCTGTTCTACGGGGCCGCGGCTGCGATGGGCGCGTACGGCGTCTTCTATCTGAGGTCCAAGGAGAACCTGGGCGGTGCGTACCACACGAACATACTGTTCCTGAACATCCTGCTTGCCGCGGTGGTCGCTGGAGTAGTCGCGTGGGTGCTCCACGAGAGCCTCTCCGACCGGCTCCGGTCACGCTTGAGCCCGCAGGCCCAGCGCGTGACTTTGGGCCTGCTCGCTGCCGGGGCCGGTATATACACGGGACTCGTCCTGACCTTTTCGGCCCATATCAATGTCGTTCTCAGTCCTGGAGTAGGGATCGTGGCGGCAACGGCCGTGGCCTGGATTCTGTATCGGGGTTCCCTGCTCGTACATGCGGGCCCAGGCAGGCCCTTGCACGCGGCCATTGCAGTGGTCTCCGTGGCTGTTGGGGCGTGCTGTGCCGTGCTTATTGCGAACGCCCCGGGGTCGAAGCTCTACCTGAGCTGGGCGGTGTCGTGTCTGGTGGCGGGGGCCGTCGGCCTCGCCCTGTACAGGGGCCTGTACGTGTACATGCGAGAACGCGCCAGGTCACCGCTCATAATGCTCGTCGCATCGCTGGGCATCCTGCTGGCCATTACGGCGGCTACCTCCATCGTGTTCGAGAGCGCGCCGCGTCCGCTCCCACAGGCCTTCGGAAGCGACCCCTGGACAATCCTGGGCGGCAGGATCAAGGGGTTCAATATATTCACGATCGGCGTGGCCCTCGCCGGATTCGCGGGCCTGCTCCTCCTCCTAAAGAAGACCGCTTTCGGCAAGGCGGTGAGGGCCATAGGGGACGACGAAGAGGTGTCGAAGGTTGTTGGGATCAACACGACGGTCGTCATTGCCATCGTGTTTTTCATCGGGGCGGTATACGCGGCGGCGGCAGGGTTGTTGAGCGGCCACGATACGGCCATCCAGCCCAGGATGGGCCTGCTGCTTTTGCTGAAGGGCTGGATAGCCTCCGTGGTAGGTGGCATAGGCAACCTGTACGGCGCAATAGTCGGCGGGTTCGGCCTGGGCATGATCGAACAGTTCGGCATCTGGGACCTGGCGGGGGAGTGGAAGGACGTAATCTCGTTCATCGTCCTCATCCTCTTCCTGTCGTTCTGGCCCAAGGGTCTCTTGGCGAGGAAGTAGGCCAATGCCAACGGAATCAGGGATCGTTGCCGGTGCGGTGAGACTGGCGCGCGAGCCGAGGGTGGTCCTGAGGCTCGCCAGCGGCAACATAGAGCTGTGGGCGAACCTGATCGTCATCACCTGGGCTGTGGCGTTCGCCGTATGGCAGGGCGTCGGGTTCGCCATCACCCTGGGTACGGTCTTCGCCATATGGGCCATCCTTGCGGTCAGCCTGAACCTCGTGGTGGGGTTCACCGGGCTGCTGTCGGTGGGGCATATCGGCTTCTTCGGCATAGGCGCATACGCGGTGGCCATCCTCACGTCGGACACGGCCTACGAGCAGCTGCGCACGGAGGCCATCCCGACCTATGGGTGGCCGTTCTTCGCCGCGCTGCCCGTGGCCATAGCCCTGGCCGGCCTGGCAGCCATAGCGGTGGGCGTCGTATTCAACCGGTTCAGGGACGATATTTTCGTCCTCGTCTCCTTCGGGTTCGCCATCATCGCCTTCAACATCTTCCTGAACTGGCGCAGCCTTACCAGAGGGGCCTTCGGTATTCACGAGATAGCCAAGCCCGCGATAGGCGGGTGGGTACTCGACGGCGAGCTGGAGTTCATGGGGCTCGCGTTCGCATTCCTTGCTCTCGTCGTGCTGATCTGCTGGTTCATAACCACGTCCTCGTTCGGGCGGGTGCTCACCGCGATCCGGGAGGACGAGCAGGCCACCGAGGTCTTCGGGTACCAGGTGACGCACTACAAGCTGGCCGCATGGGTCGTATCGGCGATGATGGCGGGCCTCGCAGGCGGACTGTTCGCCAGCTGGACGACCTTCGTCGACCCCAATTCCTTCATCCTGCTGGAGTCCATGCTCCTGGTAGCCATAGTGATCCTGGGAGGGCTGGCGACAATCTGGGGTTCCCTGCTGGGCGCGATGGCGTTCGTGCTGCTCGAAGAGGGGATGCGCTTCCTGCCGTACCTCCCCACGGAGTACATAGGCCAGGCGAGGCAGGTCGTCCTCGGCGTCCTGCTGGTCCTTCTCATGCTGTTCAGACCCCAGGGCCTGGTTGGGAGGTACAAGCTGTGAGCGTAGTCCAAGTCGATCCCCGTGTCTTCGCCCTGGAGACGAAAGAGGTCTCAAAGCACTTCGGCGCGGTTAGGGCCGTGGACCGGCTCTCTATGTCCATCTTCCGGGAATGGATAACCTGCATCGTCGGCCCAAACGGATCGGGGAAATCGACCCTGATAGACCTGCTGAGCGGGATGCTGCCCCTCGACGGAGGAATGGTAATCATCGACGGCGTCGGCCTCCGGGTCTTGAAGGCTCACGAGATGCCCGCCCACGGCATAACGAGAACTTTTCAGGATGTGAGGCTCTTCGATCAGATCAGTGTATGGGACAACATCATGGTGGTCTTGACCGATCGCCGCCTCTTCCCCTCGCTCCTGGAACGGGCGAAGCCCCGCTACAAGGAGAAGGCCCAGAGTATCTTGCAGAGTGTCGGCATGTGGGAGAAGCGGGACGCAATGGCCATGGATCTGTCCTACGGCCAGCGGAAGTTGCTGGAGATAGGGCGCGCGATGGCGTTGGACGTGGACATATACCTGTTCGACGAACCCTTCGCCGGTCTCTTCCCCCGGATGCTGGAGAGGGTCAAGGCTATATTGAAAGACATGCGGGAGCAGGGCCGCACCATCATTTTCGTCTCCCACAACATGGACATCGTTCGAGAATTGTCGGACCATGTCTTCGTTCTAGACAGTGGCGCCCTTCTCGCGGTGGGGGAGGTCGAAGAAGTGCTGCGCAGATCGAACGTGATAGATGCTTACCTGGGCAACTGACATGGGCGCCAGGCTGGAATGATGCTCCTCGAGATGGTCGACATATCCGTGCGCTATGGGGCCGTGTCGGCGCTGACGGACGTGGCCCTGGGAGTCAGGAAGGGTGAGGTGGTGGCTGTCATGGGGCCCAACGGCGCTGGGAAGTCGACCGTGCTCAAGGCGATCATGGGGCTCGCTCCCGTGGTGTCGGGGAAGGTCTACTGGCGCTCGGAGCCCCTGGCGTCGGCGACTCATGAGATAGTAAAGGAGGGCATTGCCTTCGTGCCCCAGGGCAGGCGCCTCTTCACACACCTGACCATCGAAGAGAACCTGGAGATGGGCTGCCTGTACTTGGGCGACAGGGCTGAGAAGGAGCGCCGACTGGCTTCCGTGATGGAGTTGTTTCCGGTCCTGCACCAGAAGCGGCGCGACATGGCGAGCCAGATGTCCGGCGGTCAGCAGCAGATGCTCGCCCTTGGGCGTGGGCTGATGGCCAACCCCGATGTGCTGCTGCTGGACGAGCCGACGCTGGGCCTTGCGCCAATAGTCGTCAAGGAAGTGTTCAGCATGGTCTCCGTGATCAGCGAGAGGCTCGGCACCACCATCCTGGTCGTGGAGCACAACATCAAGGGCGTCCTCGACATCGTGGACCGCGCCTATGTCCTGGACATGGGCCGCGTGGTATTCGAAGGGACTCCCCAGTCGGTCGTGGAAACCAACATCCTGACCGAGGTCTTCCTGGGCAAAGTCAGCCCGGCCACCGAGGACTAACACACGCACGGAACCTGAACACCTCTCAAGGGTGAACCCCTCAGCGTCTTCTTTCTCGCGAGGGGAGCCGTACCTCTATAAGTAGTCCGTCAGGGAACCTTAGTCCTGGTCGAATGTGTCCTCGTAGAAATAGGGGACGCTGTTGGTTCCGTCAAATGTGATAGGGCCGAGGTTGTCATAGTCTACGTTGCCGAAGGTAGACCATCTGGCATTCTCGTCTCCACCTATCCGGATGAAGTATTCGCCTTCGGACAGATGAGTCCCCCCTACCATCCATGTGAAGTCTCTCTCCACCATGAGCCTCGACAATCTGCTAGGAGGCAGTTCATCCCTATCCAGGACTAGGTGGATGCCGTATCCGTAGGCGTTAAGACTCACGGCTACGACTAGGACTATCAGCAATCGCTTTGTCCACGTTCTCCAATTGTGCATCTTCCCCTCCTTCTTGGGCGCGGGCTGCATGATACAACATACAGCCCGCGCCCTCCTACTCAGCAGGTGTGAACCCTACTGGCAGTCTCCAGCCGATACCAGATCTGGCCGGTATCTAGTTCGGCCATGCCGATTGTTCCGTTGTAGTAGCGGTGTGTCCCGGCCGCACATTCGCCGCTAACGGTCTGACTGTGGCTCTTCCACGTCACCCAACCGCTATAGTGGGTATCCATCGTCGCTGTGCCTCTGCTCAGCTCGATGTCGAGCAGTGTTTTCCTCGACGGGAGCGCCAACACAGGAGACAGACCCTCGGGCTTTCACTTTCGAGCCGGACTTATAGGGATAACCTGCTTCCGCGTGACAGTCCCAATCATCGCTGCTCTGGGTTACTCCCGTCGTGAGAGCGGTCCGGACGTGTTCTGGTACCCGGTCGAGTAATGCCTGTGGGATGTTCTGGACAGGAGCGAATGTGCGGATAGGTCGCTCCATTCCGTTGGGTGCAGGAGCTGTGCCCCAGAAGATCACATGAATGCCTGTCTCGGTCTCTAGCGTGACGAAGTTCTCGACGGGACGGGCTTTCGCCTCCGTCCCTGCGCCCATAAGAACCAGGGCCAATGCGGTCAGTATCACGATGGTCAACGCTCGCTTCAACATCACGTCCTCCTTTCGTCGACTTGCGGCAGTCGCCGTCTACGGAGATGTCGCCTGAGGCCGGGGCGATGTGGAGAGGCGACTACCTGTGGCTGGTAACCCCTGATGGCCTCTCCGGGCGGGGAACGCTCGGCATCAGGGGTGCGATGTCTGGACATAAGCGCCTCCTTTCCCTCACGATGACTCTTCCCACTCTAGCAGGGCCGTATGAAATGGCCGTGAAAAACAACCCCATTTCCATGAAAGAACCGTGAAAGATCCCTGGGTTTCCATGAAAAACCCCCGATTTTCCGTGAAAAACCTTCTCAGGCGGAATAGGCGTGATAAATGCCGGGCACCTGCGTCCCTCCGCTATTGGACCGTAGGAGTGTGCGGCAAGATGATTAGGAGTACGGAGACCGACAGGCTGCGGGTGCGCGCTTCGCTGGGTTGAGCGAGGTCAGCCACCCGAATCAACGAGCGCTGGGACCTCGACACCGTTCTCCGGGAGACCGAGCCCGGTATGGCGCAGTTGGGGTACGATTCAGGGCGTGGACAGGACTTAAACCGAGTAACAGCCTACCCGATGTCCGGGTAGTTCAGTGGCTGGCCCGTGGCTCCCGTGTCGTACCGGGTTATGTGCCATCTGCCGATGTTTGCGCCGAGCAGGATGCCCCTGTCCTGCCCGCAGAAGGCAATGTTGGTGGGCGCCGCGATCAGCGTCCCCTCGAAGTCCTCGGCGAGTACCTCGACCTCGCGGTCCGGCGTCACGCGGTAGATGACGTCCGGCCTGTACATCGACACGTACAGGTTGCCGTCGGTGTCGAAGGCGAGGCCGTCGGGGACCGTCCTCGGGAACTCGGCCACCGTCTCATGCTTTCCGGGGCTACCGTCCGCCTCGATGCGAATGCGGTCCACGCGAGGCGGGTTCACGCTCATGGCGACGTACAGGTAGTCGCCGCCCGGGCCCATGCACAGGCCGTTGGGGAACTCCCTGGGGCGCCTGTCCCATACCTCCGTCTCCCCCCCAGGCCGGATGCGGTAGACCATGCCGTTGTCGGCGTGCCAGTCTCCGGACTCGCACACGTACAGGTTGCCCTCGGCGTCGAAGGCCGGGTAGTTCGGCACCCGAAAGGGCTCGTCGGACGTGCCGCTGGAGTAGACCGACACGTCGCCGCCCTGCGTAATCTTCATCACGGCGCTGTTGCCGACGTCGCAGGCGTAGACGTTGTGATGCGCATCCAGGGCAAGCCCCAACAGGAAGCCGCCGGTATCTGCGATCTGGGCAACCTCCTGTTTCTCGACGTCGATCCGGTAGAGCTGTCCCGCCTCGCCGCCCGCGTAGGCATAGCCGTCGAGACCCCAGGCTATGCCCTCCGGGTGGTCCAGGCCCTCCACGAACACCGATACTTGCATGTCATTGTCCAGAAGACTCATGGCTCCTCCTCGTGGCTGCAAGGGGCAGGCTTCTCAGACTGCGAGGATCGAGAGGTCACTCGGTCCTGCCTAATCGGGCTCCAGCATGAAGCCGTTCCTAAGGAAGGCCCCGTCGATCGGGATGGCCGTTCCGCTAATGTGGGCCGACCTGCCGCTGCAGAGGAACATCACCAGGTCGGCGACCTCTTCCGGGTACGCCTCCCGGCCTGCGGGCATCCTCTTCTGGCGCTGGGCCCTCAGGGCGGGTTCGCGCTTGTAGACCATCTCGGTCATCGGCGTGAGCACCATACCCGGGCACACGGCGTTGACGTTGATGCCGTACTGGGCCCACTCCAGCGAGAGCACGCCCGCGAGTCCGATCAGGCCGGCCTTGGCAGGGCTGTAAGCGCCGCGCTCCGGCACCGGGGCTGTGGCGGCGACCGACGACATGAACACTACGCGGCCGCCTTCGCCCTGATCCACCAATCGCTTCCCCACTGCCTTGCTGAACAGGAACGCCCCCGTCAGGTGCGTGTCGAGAACGCTGCTCCAATCTTCCGCCGTGAGCTCCAGCACCGGCGCCCTAATGTTGTTGCCTGCGCAGTGGACCAGGAAGTCGACTCTGCCGAAGTGCTCGATAGTCCGCTGCACCGCCGCTTCCACGGATGGCTCGGAGGAGACCTGGACCTCGATCCCGATGGCTTGACCGCCGCGCTCCGTGACTTCGGCGGCGGTCGCGTCGGCCCGGGTCACGTCCCTGTCGGCCACCGCCACTCCGACGCCTGCGTCCGCGAAGGCCCGGCTCACAGCGGAGCCGATACCGCCAGCGCCGCCGGTCACGATGGCCACCTTGCCTTTCATCGACGCCCTCCTCGTACTTCCAAGGCGCAATATACGCCGCGCCCTGGCACCAGTCAATCGAGCCAGTCTTGCCTGATGGCCTGTACAATAGTCCCCATGTCGCGTGCCATACTCTTCGCCCGGCGGGGTCGGCTTCTTAGCCCGGAGCCAGCGTCGCCGGGTTATTTTGCGAACGGATCTACGATACTCCGCCAGCCGCTCCGCCACAGCCGCGCCGGTGCCGCAACCGACATGGTCGTCTGGTGACGACCCGCGTCCCCCTGTCCAGGACATTCTGGGCCTTCAGGAGCCGCAGTTACCGTTTTCTGTGGCCGGCCAACTTCATTGCGTACGCGTCCAGGTGGATGCAGATGACCCTGCTGGGGTGGTTCGTCCTGGTGGAGACCGACTCCCCCTGGCTCGTGGGCCTCGTGGGGTTCTTTGGGATGATTCCCATGTTTGTCTTAGGAATAGTGGGGGGCGTGCTCGCCGACTCGGTCGACCGGCGGCGGCTCCTCCTGACGACCCAGGCGGTGACCTTCCTGTCGCTGCTCACATTGTCGTCGCTTATGGTCCTGGACCTGGCCGTGTACTGGCATGTCTACCCTGCGATACTTGTGATGGGCGTCTCGTGGGCGTTGGACATGCCGTCGAGGCGTTCCCTGATACACGACCTCCTGGGCAGGAGGCGCGTCACGAACGGCGTGGCGCTCGACTCCATGGGCATGAGCGCCAGCATGATGATCGGACCCGCGACCGCCGGAGTCCTCATCGACAGGGTCGGCGTTACGGGCGGCTATACGGTGGTTACGGTGATGGTTGCTATCTCGATAGCGCTATTGACCAAACTCAGGGCGGGGCCGGCACGTCCGCCGCAGCAACAGTCGGGCATCCTGCACAACCTCGTGGACGGCATCCGATACGTAGCCGGGCACGGAACGTTGAGGGCGATGGTGCTGATAACGGTGCTGGCGAACCTGCTGCTGTTCCCATACATGCACATGGTGCCCGTCATGGCCCGCGACGTTCTGCAGGTCGGCCCCGTGCTCATGGGTCTGCTGCAGGCGGCGCCGGGCATGGGGTCGTTCGCGGGAGCGATAAGCATAGCCTCCCTTACCAGATTGAGCCATCACGGCCGGCTCATGCTGGGGGGAACGCTGACAGCGTTTGCCGCGCTGCTGGTCTTCTCGCAATCGACGGTCTACGCCTTCTCGCTTCCTACGCTCCTGGTCATGGGAATCGGGGTCTCCGGGTTCGGCTCCATGCAGGCGGCCATGACGATGCTCCTGACTCCCAAAGAGATGAGGGGGAAGGCCCTCGGCGTGGTCAGCCTGGCGATAGGGTCGGGGCCCTTCGGAGCGCTCATCGTGAGCTCGGTGGCCAACGAGTACGGCCCGGCCGCGGCCATTGGCGCAATCGCACTGGCTGGCATGATTCTGGTCGGGCTGGCAGGCATCTCCATGCCGGCCATCCGGGCCCGCATAGCGTAGCGCGCCATGAGCATCGGCAGCCGTCCCAGATCCACCACCTAATTTGGACGGATGGCGTGACGGACTGCCTCTGAGGCTATGGCTGTGCACCTTGCCGGGGATGGGTTCCCGCCCCCGACTGCTCGGGGGCAGGCTCTTCGCGGGAATGACGGAGGTGGGGGATTTGGGCCGTCCGGCGCCGTTGACCGCCTGCCCGGCGCACCATATAATGCCCCTGAGAGTCGCGTCCATGCCCAAGTCCACCGCCTGCTGGAGCTAAATGCGGATTACAGACGACCGCCCCCGCGACGAGTGTGGCGTTGTCGGAGTGTATTCCCCGAATGAGCAGGCAGCCCCGGAAGCCTTTTTCGGCACCTACGCCCTGCAGCACCGAGGCCAGGAGAGCGTAGGCATCGCCAGCGCCGACGGCGAGGAGATCAGGCTCCGGACCGCAATGGGCCTTCTCGTGCAGGGCTTCCAGGAGTCCGATCTCCAGCGGCTCACCGGCCACATCGCCATAGGCCACACGCGGTACTCCACCACCGGCAGCAGCCTCATTCAGAATGCCCAGCCCATGATTGCCCATGGGCCCGGCGTCGAGATCGCCGTCGGGCACAACGGGAACCTGGTGAACGCGGCGGAGCTTCGGGACGAGCTGATGGGCTGGGGCATCGACTTCCACACGTCGAGCGACACCGAGGTGCTGGCGAACATTATCGCCAATGCGCCCGCGGACAATTGGGCCGACCGGATCGCCTACGCGATGCGGCGGCTCCGGGGGGCCTACTCGATGGTGGGCCTGACCCGCGATGCCCTCCTGGCGGTCCGCGACCCCCTGGGAGTTCGGCCCCTCTGCATCGGAAAGCTGAACGGCGGCTGGGTGTTCGCTTCTGAGAGTTGCGCACTGGACCATATCGGCGCAGACTTCGTGAGAGAGGTAGACCCAGGCGAAGCGATAATGGTGGATGAGAGCGGGTTCCGAACCCTGTACAGACGGGAAACGAACGGCCGCAAGGCCTCCTGCGTATTCGAGCACATCTACTTCGCCCGGCGGGACAGCGTCCTGGACGGCAAGCTCGTATACGCCAGCAGGATGGCGATGGGCAGGCAGCTCGCCCGGGAGCACCCCGTCGATGTCGACATGGTCATAGGCGTGCCGGACTCGGCGACCGCTGCGGCAGCAGGGTACTCCCAGGAGTCTGGTATCCCCTACGGCGAAGGTCTGGTCAATAACCGGTATGTGGGCCGGACCTTCATCCTCCCGGACCAGCGCCTGCGAGACCTAGGCGTGCGCACGAAGCTGAACCCGCTCCCTGAAATAATCAGAGGCAAGAGGCTCGTCGTGGTGGAGGATAGCATCGTCCGCGGCACGACGAGCATCCCCGTAGTCAATCTGCTGAGACGGGGCGGCGCCAGGGAGGTGCATCTGAGGGTCTGCGCCCCGCCTATCGTGCACCCCTGCCAGCTCGGTATCGACATGCCGAGCCGTCGCGAGCTCATCGCCTCGAACAAGAGCGTCGACGAGATATGCGCCGCCGTGGGGGCGGACAGCCTCGGCTATCTGAGTCACGACGGCCTTGTCGAGGCTGTCGGCCTGGCCGAGGACCGCATCTGCTCCGCGTGCTTCACGGGCAACCACCCCTTCCCGGTCCAGCTCGAGATGGACAAGCTGGCCCTGGAGGTGTAGCCGGCGCTCATGCCCGGTCCCGCTCCACACACCTATAGGGAATCCGGCGTCGACAGGGACGCCGCCGCCGAGTTCATCAGCCGTGTCAAGCCAATCGCAGCGCTCACTCACGGCACTGAGGTGCTGGCCGGTCCGGGCGGCTTCGGCGCGCTATTCAGGCCGAGCGGTTTCGACGATCTTGTGCTCGTTTCCAGCACCGACGGCGTGGGCACCAAGCTCAAGCTCGCCATCGCCATGTCGCGCTACGACACCATCGGAGAGGACCTGGTCAACGCCTGTGTCAACGACGTCATCGTTTCCGGCGCGAGGCCCCTCTTCTTCCTGGACTACATCGCAGTGGGCAGGCTAGACCCCGACGTACTGGAGACGATAGCCGCCGGTATGGGTAGGGCCTGCGAAGTATCCGGCTGCGCGTTGATCGGCGGCGAGACCGCGGAGCTGCCAGGGATGTACGAGGAAGGCGACTTCGACTTGGCGGGGTTTGCAGTAGGCGCCGTGGAGCGGAGGGACATCCTCGACCCGTCGACAGTCGAGGCGGGCGACGTGCTCGTGGGGATACCGTCCAGCGGTCTCCATACGAACGGCTACTCGCTCGTGCGGGCGGCCCTGGGGCTGGATGAGGACCCCTCGCCGCTGTACGAGACGTATGAGGAGCTCGGCGGTACGCTCGGCGACGCCCTGATCGCGCCGCACACGGCGTACTGGCCGGCCGTCGAGGGGCTGCGTGGGCTGGTGAAGTCAATGGCGCACATTACGGGCGGAGGCCTGATCGAGAATGTGCCCCGCGCCATGCCGCCCGGCGTCGGAGCGGCCTTCGACACATCTGCCTGGCCGCTGCCGCCGGTCTTCACTGTACTTCAGGAGCTCTGCCGGGTCGACATCGACGAGATGTACCGGGTATTCAACATGGGTCTCGGCATGGTTCTCGTGTGTGGACCCGGTCAGGCGGACGCTGTGGTCTCGGCGGTCCCAGAAGCAGGGATCGTCGGCGAGGTCACGCCCGCTACGGCAGACGGGCGGGTTACGCTACAGTACACTGGACTCTAGCACCACGACTTCGCTGATCCCAGATCCACCACCTAATTTGGACGGATGGCGTGACGGACTGCCTCTGAGGCTATGGCTGTGCACCTTGCCGGGGATGGGTTCCCGCCCCCGACTGCTCGGGGGCAGGCTCTTCGCGGGAATGACGGAGGTGGGGGATTTGGGCTCTCCCCAAATCCCTCACCTAAATGGCGGCGACGCCCTAATGGCAAGGGGAGGGCTGGTTTGAAACCAGCCCCTACGGGGTGATGGCTGATAGATATGGCGCCGAATGTGGAGGTGGGGGATTTGGGCGATCGGGCGCACAACTCAGAGCGCTTCGACATGTTCAGGGCGACGGGATAGTGAATGAAGGCTCTCCTCAGCGTATCGGACAGAACGGGGCTGGTCGAGTTCGGCCGGGTCCTCCATAACGCGGGCTTCGAGCTTGTAAGCACGGGCGGCACGGGAGGCGCGCTAGCCGGTGCCGGCCTGCCGGTGCGGCAGGTCTCGGGCCTCACCGGCTCTCCCGAAATACTCGACGGCCGCGTCAAGACCCTCCATCCCAAGGTGCACGGGGGCATCCTGGCCCGCCGCGACCTTGATTCTCACAGGGCGCAGCTCGATGAGCACGGCATCGAAACGATAGACCTGGTAGCGGTGAACCTCTATCCGTTCGTCGAGACGGTCCTGAGGAAGGACACGACGCTGGAGGACGCGCTTGAGAAGATCGACATAGGCGGGCCCACCCTGCTCAGGGCCGCGGCGAAGAACTTCCCTCACGTGATCGTGGCGGTCGATCCGGTGGACTACGGGTGGCTTGCTGAGCGCCTCGCCGGAGGGGAGCCTGTGACGCTGGATGAGCGACGTGCGCTCGCCCAAAAGGCCTTCCAGCACGTCGCCCTATACGACACGGCGGTCGCCCACTACCTGCGGAATGGGGTCGACGAATTGCCCGAGGCAGTTACCCTGGGATACCAGCGGACGGCAGCGGTTCGGTACGGCGAAAACCCCCATCAGCAGGGAGCGGTCTACGCGGACCCCCTTTCGACTGGCGGGATCGTGCGGGCAGAGCAGCTTCTGGGACCGGAGCTCTCCTTCAACAACATCCTGGACGGCGAGGCTGCCTGGCGGGTAGTGTCGGACTTCCCGGAGCCCGCCGCTGTTGTGGTGAAGCACAACAACCCATGCGGCCTGGCAATAGACGACGATCAGGCGGCCGCCTACCGCAAGGCCTATGAGGGCGATTCTATGTCGGCCTACGGGGGCATAGTCGCTTTCAACAGGACGCTCACCGCAGCCGCGGCGGAGGTCATGCGCGGCGTCCTGTACCACGTCGTGGTCGCTCCCGACTTCGAGCCGGAGGCGCTGGAGGTCCTGAAGCGGCGCAAACAGGCACGAGTTCTGCGCGTGTCTCCCGCCAGCGGCCCGGTCGAGGCGCTAGACGTCCGCCGCGTCTCCGGCGGCGCTCTGCTCCAGGCGGCCGACGACATCCCCGTCGACCCATCGTCCTGGGTGACGAAGTCGAAGCGCGAGCCGACCGACGCCGAGATCCGGGACCTGGCGTTCGCCTGGCGGGCCGCCGCACACGTCAAGTCCAACTCCATAGTGCTTGCCAAGGATCGGGCCCTCGTCGGTATGGGCGCGGGGCAGCCGAACAGGGTCACGAGCGTACACCTCGCGCTTCGGGTGGCAGGCGAGAAGGCTGAGGGGTCCGCGCTGGCCTCAGACGCATTCTTCCCGTTCGCGGACGGTGTCGAGCTGGCGGCTGAGGGCGGCATAACGGCCGTAGCCCAGCCCGGCGGGTCTCTCCGCGACGAGGATGTGATAGAGGCCGCCGACCGGCTTGGCCTGGCCATGGTCTTCACGGGGACGCGCCACTTCCGGCACTGAGGAGCTCGATGGCCCGGTCGATCGAGATCGTTCTGCCCGTGCTCAACGAGGAGCGAGCGCTGCGGGGCAGCGTGACCCGGCTGCACGAGTTCTTGGCGGCTAGGGTCGATGACCATGAGTGGCGAATCCTGATCGCCGACAACGGCTCCACGGACTCGACCCCCGACGTCGCGGCGCATTTGGTCCGCGACTACGAGCGTGTCGGGTACATGAGGCTGGAGCAGCGGGGGCGCGGTCGCGCGCTCAAGAGGGCGTGGCTGGAGAGCCGCGCCGACATCCGCGCCTACATGGACATAGACCTCTCGACCGAGCTCGAGGCAACCGTGAGGCTCATAGACTCGATTGCGTCGGGCGAGTACGATCTCGCAATCGGGTCGAGGCTGAAGGCAGGGGCGGTCGTAGTGGGCCGCTCGCCCCTGCGTGAGGTTCTCTCCAGGGGCTACAGCCTGCTGTTTCGGACGATGTTCTTCACCGGCTTCAGGGACGCCCAGTGCGGCTTCAAGGCGATATCGCGCAGGGCCGCCGATGACCTGCTGCCGATTGTGCAGGACGCGACGTGGTTTTTCGACACGGAGCTGCTGCTGCTTGCCGAGAAGAATGGCTACGCCATCGACGAGATTCCCGTTCGGTGGGCGGACGACCCCGACAGTCGTGTCAGGATAGTCCGAACGGCATGGGGCGACGTCAAGGGACTGCTGCGGCTCAGGTTCGGCGGACTGCGCCGGGCCTCTAGGGAATTGGCAGGCAGGCAGCGCTAGTATCGATTCAAGGTAGTTTTGGCGAACGTCCAGCCCCCCGCCCCTCTGGGTTCCCGCCCCCGACTACTCGGGGGCAGGCTTTTCGCGGGAATGACGGCAATCCGAGGGTTCTGTCATATTTAGATTGAAGCAGTACTAGCCCAGATCGACTAGCGCCTCCGGGTTGGTCTTCACGACAGTCGTTACGTCTCCGGGAGACATGCCGGCATTCAGCAGCTCGGCTATGGCCATCCGCATCCCCTCCGCCGGTGGCGGGTTCATCCACTGGCCGAAGTCCGACGTTACGACGCACCGCTCCGCCCCGAGGACGCCGATCAGCGACGCGATCTCGAGCGGCGTGGTCCGGGCGCGGGACGGCATGCAGGACAGGAACGTGTGCTCGACGTAAGCCCCGAGCATCGCCATCTCGACCAGCTCCTCCGTGGTGGACCAGTGTGTCGGGTGCGTCGCGATCAGACGCGTGATGCCCATTTCTCCCGCGGCGCGGAAAAGGAGAATCGCCTCGGCTGGCGAGACATGCCCCGAGGCCACGGTCAACTCGTGGCTCCTCACCACCTCCAGGATGGCGAGCACTTCCGGAACGAGCTGCCCGTCGACGGCAATCTGGATCCCGGCCTGGCCGCTCTGGCGCGTAGTGAAGTGGTGGGCGCTGAATGTCGGCATCCAGACGACGCGCGCGCCCGTCTTCGCGGCGGCCTCGGCAGCCCGAGCGTTGAGCCCGCCCACCTCGTCGTTCAGCGCCACCGCCCCGACGACGGTCAGCCCCGGATATACGCGGGTCAGAATCTCGGCGACGGGCGCAGTGGGATAGTAGTGCGACTTCAGCACGAAGCCGGCCATCCCCGCTTCCTGGGCTCGGCGCGCGGTGTCGAGGGCGTCCAGCCTGAGCCTGTCCTCCGGATCGGGCCGAGAGTGGACGTGAAGGTCCCAGGAACCCTTCAATATCTCGTCGACAGTGGCGCTGTGGTCGCTAATGTGACGCTGCCTCGTCCTAGCCGGTGTACTCGGGGTCTCCCTCATCGCGGAACCCATAGTACTCGCGGTCGGGTCCATGGTAGAAGTGCAGGCGCAGGCCGCCCTGGATCTCGTCGATTTCCTGAAGGTCGCTGGGCGTCAGGGTCCAGTCGCCCGCTCGGGCGTTCAGCCGGGCCTGCTCGGGCGTGCGGATGCCGACGATGCTCGAAGCTACCGCGGGGTGAGCCGTCGGCCAGGTGAGGGCGAGCTGGGAGAGGTCGCGTCCGTGGTCCCTGGCCCATCCGTCCAGGCGCTCGGCGACCGGGTAGGTCCGGGTGAATTTCTCGCCGTGGTAGTGCTCCCAATCGTGGCGCTGGTCGTCCTCGTCGAACTCGTGGCCGGGCCTGTACTTCCCTGCAAGGAGGCCCTTCGCCAGGACCGAGTGGGCGATGACGCCGATGCCGTGCCTCTGGCACGCTGGCAGCGCGGACGCCTCGGCGTCCCTGAACAGCATGTTGTAGCGCGGCTGCGAGCTGTGAATGCGAGTGTGCCCGGCGGCCTCGTCTATCTGGTCCGCGGTGAAATTCGATATTCCGAAGTAGCGGATCTTGCCGGCGTCACGGTGGTGAATGAACCTGTCGAGTGTCTCCTCGATGGAGTATGCGGGCAAGGGGAGGTGTACCTGGTACAGGTCGACATAGTCCGTGCGGAGGTTGCGCAGGCTGCGTTCCAGGGCTTCGTCGATCTGGTCGGGCGAGTGGTCCGACCGGGAGAGCTTGGTCGCCAGGAAGGCCTCGTGCCGCCTTCCCTCCAGGCCCCTGCCGACCAGGTCTTCCGCGTTGTTGTAGCCCTCCGCCGTGTCAATGAATGTGAGCCCGGAGTCGAGGGCGGCGTGTACGGTCGATATGGCCTGCGACTCGGGAATCGCCCCGAAGCCGCCGCCGATCGGGAACGTGCCGAAGCATACGACGGGTACGTGCGGGCCGTCTTTGCCCAGTGGCAGCGTGCGCATGGAGTCTGCTCAGGCCGTCGTCCCGCGGAGGGTCACTGGCCCACCGGAGTGCCCTTCAGGGCCTGCTCCCACCTGTAATTGAGGATCATCGTCTCCCAGATATCGTCGAAGTCGAGGTCCTCGCGGGCTCCCCAGTCCACGGTCTCGGCCACCTCCTTGGTCATCTTGGTCTTGAACGTGATGGCCCAGGAGAGTGCAGCCGGTACGATGGGGTGGCGGCCAAGGGCCGCGCCGTATCCGGAAACCTCGACCAGCGACAGCAGGTCGCACCCCGAGTTGAAGAGGACGTTGTACGCCTCTCGCATCCAGAGGTCTACGCTGGCCTTCTTCTCGAACACCCCTCCATGATCGTCGCCGTTGAATTCGATCAACAGGCGGACGCCCTTGGTGGGGCGGTGGTCGCGGGCCGTAGGGTCTATTGGAGTGCCTCCCAGATGGGTAATCCTGGGCTTCTCCTCGTCGTACGCCGTCATGCCGGCGAAGACCGTCTTGGACATAGCCACGAGGGTGGTCTTCTGGTCGTCAAGCGATGCGCCTGAAGCGCAGCCCTGCAGGCCACTGAACCGCTCGAAGGGGAAGACGGAAGCCGCTGCGGCCGCTGCTTCCTCAGGGGACAACTCCTCAACCGACTCAGTCGCGGGCTTGGGCGTGGCCGTCGGCGTGGGCTCCTCTGTCTTTGGAGCAGCAGTCGGTGCGGCAGGGGTAGGCGCCGCCGATTTTGGAGCAACGGTCGGCGCATCAGGGGCCGCCGCGGCTGGTGCTGCTGTCGGCTCAGGTTCCGGCTCGGAGCCGCCCGAGCAGGCCGCCAGTAGGGCTGCGGCGAGCAGGATGGTGACCGCGAGGGCCGCCTTCTTTCCGAGTCCAGTCAATATGCCCATCATCGTAACCTCTCCAGCTTCCTACTGCGTCCGAACAGGTCGCTTCGGACCGGGTCGTTCCTGGAGGAAGGGCTGGCCATCCGCCGCTCTGTCCGGCGTTCCCTCTCCACCAGGCTGGGATGCGCGCCATTGTAGCAGGTAATCGCGCCTGCCTGTGGCCGCTAACTGCCACAGCGTTCGTGGCTCCGCGAAGGCCCAGGCGCCAAACCAGGGCCTTTCCAAAGTCCGTTCGTGGTGAGCCTGTCGAACCACAATTGGGGCCTTCGACAAGCTCAGGCCGAACGGCAAGGTACGAGGGCGGGTTTGAAACTGACTGTAGCAAGATATGACGAGATTGCGGAATGGCATGACGGCTTGGCGCGGAACTGGTCGGATGGGCTCGAACCGGTAGCGTCGGCTGTTTGGAGCTGACCGGCGACATTGCTGGCAGACGAGTCTGCGACCTAGGCTGTGGGCAAGGCTTGCTTACCAGGCAGATGGCACAGCTGGGAGCAGTCGTAGTAGGTGTTGACATCTCGGAGAAGCTCCTGCAGATAGCGGAGCGTGACGAACTCGCAGACCCTTTGGGTATCGAGTACCTCAAAGATGATGCTAGCGAACTCTCCAAGATAGCTGACGGCAACTTGATGGTGTGGTCTGCAACTGGTCGCTACTGGACATCGCGAATCTGGGTACGTGTTTGGAGGCCGTGGGGCGCGTTCTGCGCCCAGATGGCTGGTTTGTGTTTTCCATCACACACCCATGCTTCCTGACAGGCGAGTTTGGATGGAAGAACGATGCGAGGGAAACCACTGTGGACCGTCTAGTACGGAGCTGTTTTCGAGAGGAGTTCTCACCTCCTGGAGTTGGAGGAGGCATCCGTGGCAAGGTGGGCAGACACTACCGTACGCTCGGCACCTACATAAACGGCGTGATAGGTGCGGGGTTGGTGTTGGAACGTATCGCCGAGATTCAGCGTGACGCAGGTCAGGAGGATCCCTTGGGCACGCCTCCCGCCCTCGTAGTGCGCTGCAGAAAGCCCATTGAGTCCGGGCTGGTGTGATGACAGACCACTACGCTATATTCGAACCTCCCATCGAAAAGTTCGCAATTCAGTCTTACACGGCCCACCACTTTTGTACGCAGCGATGGGCCTTTACACGGACATGTAGCTGTTCACGCCCCGGCGATCCGAAGGACGTCGTAGAGACCGTCGGCCAGTGCACGTACTCCTTAACGCGCCAGCTAACGTGAGCCCTCGACCTGGAGGGTAACGACGTCTATGCCGTGATACTTGCGGTGCCGCACCGAAGACGAGTAGTGCCGCAATAGTCGGAAGGATATATCGTGCTCCTCCGCGACCTCTGTCCCCACGCTCAAGTGTGCGAGACGGTCTTCGATGTTCTCTTCCTCCAAGGCGGCCAACAACTCCAGCTCCAGCGTCGTACCGGCGGGGCGCGCGACGATGGTCAACCGCCGTGAGCCGTCGGCCTCGTCTTCATCTTGTTGGAGCAAGCTCGACAGCACTTCTTCACCGACGATGCGCAGTCTGTTCGTAGAATCGTCGTTCCAGCGCATACCGGAAGCGAGCTTGCTCAGAAACTCGTCGATCTTCGGCAGAGCGGAGATGTCCAGCGGGACCTGGAGGCGTCTGCGGCGAGGGCTGGTCAACTCCATGAACGAGGTCATTAGGACCGCGGCAAGAGTGCCGACCGTTATACCGTTGCTGAGCAGCGGACCCCACGCACCACCCAGCAGGCCTCCGGCGACGTTCTGATTATGGAAGCCCACTCCCACCGAGAGCGCCACTCCCACCACCAGGACCTTTCGATGATCGAGACCGTCCTGGACGACCGTCCTCATGCCTTCCACCAGGAGCAGGCCCATTATTATGAGAATGTAGGCGACGGCGACGGCGCTGGGAATCGTGAGCAGGAGTCCGGTCACCTTCGGCAATAGCGCCAGCGTCACCAGGACAATCCCGATGACATACCCAACGCTGCGTGCGGTTACCCCTGTGAAGTTGACGAGCGACAGGCCTATGGCGTCATAGACTATGGTGGGCAGCGTCCCTGCGATTCCGGACAGCAGAGAGCCCAGCCCGATGGCGTTGACCGCGCTCTGGGTCAGTCGGAAGTCGGGTACGCGCGGACTGCGCCGCGAGACTCGTTGAATGATGATGCTGCTGCCAATGACCTTTACGGTGGTCGACATCGCCACGATGAGAAATACCGGCAGGAGCGACCAGAACTCCACACCCGGTCTCAGGTCGAATCCCGGCAGCCCTATTTCGGGAATGCCAACCCATGGCGCATCGAGCAGGCGCTGAGCGTCGTAGATCCCGAATAGCGCCGCGACCGCAGAGCCCGCCACGATTGCTATGATCAGCGACCACAGGCGCAATGCCCCGGAGGCGCGCAGACCCAGGGCCGTGGCGACAGCCAGGGTCGACACGGCTACGGCCAGGGAAGCGGCCGGCGACGAACCCTCGGACGCGGCGCTCAGCCGATCGACGGCGATCGGTATGACAGTGGCCGCTACCAGCATGAGCACGATACCGGACACGACCGGCGTGATGACCCGGCGCAGCAGCGGGAGCCACGCGGCGAGCGCGAACTGAAATAGCGACGAGACGACGATCAGGCTTGCCAGCGTGGCCGGGCCGCCCTCTGTTAGTGCCGTAATGGAGATCGCGATAAAGGGGGGGGCTGTGCCCGTGATCATCACGTGCCCCACTCCGAACCGCCCAAGACGGCTCGCCTGCAGAGCGGTGACCGCCCCGTTGATTACCAGCGCCGCGAAGACCGTCCACGACAGGTATTCCTCGCTCTGTCCCGCCGCCTGGGCAACGACGGACAAATAGAGCGACGTCGACGTCAGGGCGAGAATAGCGCCCTGAAACCCGACCACGACAGACAACCGGAGGGGGCACTTCTCGTCCGGCTCGTAAAGGAGACCTTCCGTTGGACCCTGAGGCAGAGGCTACACCCCTTCGGCGATTATCATATTCACCTTGGCGGACTTGACACGCATCTCCTTGAGGTCGGAGAGCTCGGCCCAGGTCCTGGCCTTGTCGACACTGTCAAACTCCAGCACTACCACGCGATGAGGCGTCCAATCCCCCTCTACCACCTCGGCAGCGCCGCCGCGCACCAGATACCTTGCGCCGTGAGCCTTGGCGGTCGCTGCCGCCCGCTCGGTAAACTCAGCGAAGAGAGCCTCGTCTATCGTCTCGGAATCCAAGATCACGTAACCGGCCATGTCCTTCTCCTTTCGTATCCTTACCCGCAATTATAGAGGCAGCAGAAGTGCCTGGCAGGCGTCTGATCGGTCTTCTGCGAGAAGCGATGGAGCTGTGGAGGGCATATCACCGGGGAGAGGCTGTGGACTTTCGAGTTCAGGCCGAACGGTTGAAGCAACAGGTGAGCTATCATCTCCGCGACCGTCCCATGGGCTGAGGGTCCGGTCTCATGGTTGATCCGTGTCCGAACCCAAGACTATCCGTCCATATTGCCGACCGCCGATATCCATGTTCAGGATGTCCCGATGGGCCACTGCGTGTGCGTCCCTGTGAAATCTCTGCAATGGTACGCAATCGAACAGAGCATGGGCGCCGCTGAGGTTGAACAACCGGTTGACCGCCTGAAGGCAAAGATGAGTGGCGAACGCCTTGTCCCGCCAGTACCTCACCCGTTCGAGCTGAGTGAAGCTCTCGCCCCCCTCGGCCTTTCGGAAAATCTCGCGGACATCCTGCCGCATCAGCGACTGCGCCGCGTCCGCCTCGGCGGAGGCTTGTGACAGGCGAAGGTGAACGGCCCAGGAGTCGGCGGTTCTTCCGGGACCGGACGTCCCGGCCAATCTGTCGACAAACTCGTCTATCATGCCTCTGGTGGTTCCCAACATGGACGCTACCAACTCCCACGCCAGCAGCACCGGAATCGGTACACGGTATCTACTCTGACCGTGTACTTCCCAGCCGCTCCAATTGCCATCGCCCGCGGTAGTCACGTCCAGTACACGGTAGGAGGGTACGAAGACGTCGTCAACCACGATATCCTTGCTGCCGCTTCCGCGAAGTCCGGAGACAAACCAGGTGTCCACAATCTCGCAATCGCCGCGGGGCACAAGTCCCCAGGTCCGCTCCCCGATGCCGGGCATCCCAAGGATTAGCCAGTTTGCGGAGTCGCAGCCGCTGGAGAACTCCCACCTTCCTGACAGACGGTATCCACCCTCGACGGGTATGGTGCTCGACGTGCCGGTGTTCAAGGAGCTGGAGCAGAGCGCGTCCGTGTCATGTCCGAACACCTCCTCCTGCACCCGCAGGGGCCAATAGCCAACCAGCCAGGCGTGGGCGGTCCAGAGGGAGTAGCACCATGCCGTGGAAGGGCAGCCCCGGCCGAGCTCGGCGGCCACGTCGAGGAACACGTCGTACTCCACGTCGACGCCGCTGAATCTCTTCGGCACCCCCATACGGTAAAGCCCCAGGGACAGCAGGTCTTCGACCGACTCAGCCGGGACTCGCCGCAACTCCTCCGTCCGGGCCGCCCGTTCCTTGAGAACGGGCACCAGTCCGGAGGCTCGCCTCATCAGTTCCGCGTCAGTCAACATTTCGCGTTGAGGTCAAATATCGTCGCCACCACGGATACGCTCCAGACCTACGGGTTCCTGCCGGCCTTCGGCCTCACCCCCTCGATGAAGTATACAAGATAATTGGTCTATGGAATCCTCAGAACAACATCGTGTAATACCAATTCGCCGTGATGCCGCCATGTATACGTGAACAGGGTTGGCATTCTACGGCAGTGACCGGGGAAGGCGGGTTTGAAACCCGCCGCTACGATTTGAATTGACGGCGTAGTCAAAACGAATTGGTGTAAGCCGTATGGGGTGTACAGAGGGTGATGGGGGACTAAGCGATGGCGGGCTCGGCATGCTTCACCGGTTCACGTGGGGAGAGGTTGACATGCAGAACGAACGTATCATCTGCTCCCGAGAGCGGCTCGGTGCGGCTGGGGCCTTCAGTTCACCAAGGACGTTGGGGGCGGAGTCGGCAGCGCCGAGGGAGAGGGGGTCGGCTAGATGTCCTCGATTCGCAGGGCGCGGTGGGCGGCGACCCGATGGATGGCCCAGACCACGCCGCCCATGATGCCGCCGAATATGACAGTGATGACCGCGTAGGCCAGAGCCAACGACAGCCAGTCCACCTGTACGGCGAAAGGCGGCACGACGCGGCCTCCCGTCTCGTCGTGGCCCATGAAGGGCATTACGGCCGACACCAGCCGCACACCCATCCAGGCGCCAAGGGCCATACCGCCAAGCACCTGCACGGCCTGCTCCAGCCAGACTATGGCTGCAAGCTGCCGCGTCGAGAGGCCGATCGACCTGAGGACGGCGAACTGCTGCTCGCGCTCCCGGAACGAGAAGTAGACGTGGACGAAGAAGCCGATCGAGGCGAGCAGCAGGACGGTCGAAAATGCGCCCACCAAGAGGGCGCGCCAGCCGGCCCTCGCCAGAGGGTCGACATCCGACTCGGCCAGCAGCCTCGCCCTGTTATGTACAAGCTCGGCATCGAAGGGCCGCTCGTAGAAGCGCTCCGGGGGCGGGCCGCTGTCTTCGGGGGCCGGCTCTAGCGACAGCCAGACCTCGTTGGCCTGCAGCTCGTCGGCAAGGGGATCGAGATTGGCGTACCTCACGAGGGTCTTCAGGTCGGCCACAACGAACCGCTCCGACCTTGGGTCGAGGGTCGGGAACAGCTCGACCGTGCCAGCGAGCGTGGCGGGGATGGTGCGGCTTGCGACGGACAGGGAAATGTTATCTCCAATACGGTAGTCGCCAGACTCGACAAGGGAGGCGCTGCCCAGGACGGACATCGGGGAGAGACCCGGGCCGAACATGATCCCGTGGCTGGTCACAGCCCCACCGCCTCCCCACGAGAACCTGACGTCGCCGGCGCCGCTCAGGACGTCCGAGCCGGACTCGGGGTTGAGTCTCATTACGGTCCACTCTTCGGGAGAGTCGAAATGATCGACTACCTCCGTCTCGACTCGAAGCTCCTTGTATCCCTGCCCGGAACGCACAGCATCGAAGCGGCCCTCGGATATGTGGTCTATCAGGATGGAGCCGCGCGGGAGGGGGTCGAAGTGGTATTCGGCGTGGACGCCCATCGAGACGAGGGCCAGGGGGACCTGCCACCACCTGCCGGGGCCGTGGAAGCTCGTGGAGCCCAGCAGCCACTCAGGCTTCTTCACGTTGCCCAGGAAGTCGCTCCTTCCCAGCGGGCCGGCGGTGTAGCTGTGGTACCGGTCGTTCGCGTCCCTGATCCTGAACGTCAGGCGCAACGAAGGGTCGGGCCGCTCCGCCTTGAATCGAACGTTCAGGGTGGAAGCCGTCTCGGAGAGCGGCAGGCCAACAGGCGCAGACCGTCTCGAGGACTTCAGTACGTCTTCGACCGTGTCCGCGGGGAAGCCTTGTGGAAGCCAGGCTACGTCTCCGAAGCTGTCCATGTCTATGGCGAGCAGCGTCAATGTGCCCCGCCGAGGGAAGTTGACGTCGCTCGCCCTGCCCCGGTACACCGGGGCGGCCCTCGCGACCCCGTCGTCTTTCTCATAGGCGGAGGCGATGTCCCGCCTGGGGATGCCGATATCGAGGCCGATGCCCTCCACCCTGATGTCGCCGCCGGTTCCGTAGAGGACGCGCTCCACGAAGTTGCGCTCCAGGGTGGCTACGAAGCTGGCGGCGGCCACTCCCAGCCCCGCCATGAGCACGAGGAGGAGGAATACCCTGGAGTAAGGCGTGGGGTTTCGCCCTATGTGCCAGACGCCCAGCATGAGGGACGCCGGGGAGTAGCGCGACAGCAGGCCGCCCAGGAGCCTCATTGCGAGGGGGAAGAGCCGTAGCAGGACCATCGATGCCGCAACGAGCGCCAGGCCAGGCGCGGCCAGAAGGACGTTATTGACGGCAGCTTCGCCGAACAGGCCTTCCGCCAGCACCGAGCCCTGCTCGGCAAGCTGCCAGAATAGCACCACGGCAATCACCAGGAGCATGACGTCCAGGTAACGCCGCTGGAAGAGGGGCAGCTCGGGTGGCCTCGCCTGCCGCTGGCGGTGCTCCGACACGTCCGTCCGGCACGCCTGCAGGGATGCAAGCAGGATGGCTCCGAAGCCCAGCACTCCACCGACGGCGCTGAGCAGGTACGAACCGATGGAGACGTTCGCCCCAAGGACGGCGCCGCCGCTCACATCGGAGAGCGCCGGAGTGAGGCCGAGTATGTTCACCGCGCCCACTGCGACGAGGGGGCCCAGTGCGACCGCGAACGCCACTATCCCCGCACCCTCGATGAGGAAAATCGCGAGCACGCCGCGCGAGTCCGCGCCCCGGGCCCGGAGGAGCACGATGTCCGTCCGCCGCCGGTCGATGGTGAGCGAGGCCATGGTGGCGACGTAGTAGAGGACCACTATTGCCGCCGTCACGAGAAAGACCAGCATGGGGACCTTGGTGAAAAGCAGGCGTTCGTCGTAACCGGTGAAGACGGCCAGCAGCGAGGTGGAGAGGCGGAATCCGGGCTCGGCAGAGTTGATCCACTGCTGCGCCTGCTCGATGTCGGCGGCCGCGCGCTCCTTGTCGGCCACGGTGATCAGGTCGGTATCGACGTCGAGCAGCCATCCGTAGGTGCTTTCGAGCCGCCCGAACGCCGGCCCGACCACCGCAAAGTACCCACCCTCGTCGACGAACAGCGGCAGCGATTCGACCGTCAGAGAGGCGCCCTTCTGGAGCACACGGTCATAGAGGACCCAGAAGTCGTCCCCGGCGGCTCGACGCTCGAAGAGGCCGCTCACAGTGACTCTTGCGAAGGGCACCGCGCTGTCACTGTACGGCACGGCCGACAGGACCTGGCCTGCCTCTATGTCCAGCTCGTCGGCAACGTCCGCGGGGACGATTGCCTCGATCTCCATGGGCTCGCCGGGACCCTGCAGGCGCGGAGGTCGGGGGCGCGATCCGCCAGGCAGGACAGTCACGTGGTCGTAGAGGCGCGGCGCGACGGCGAAGTATGCCCGGCGGTCGTCCGCGCCAGCCGACGCCTCAGCGCCGGAAGCGGAAAGGGCCATGGTCTCGGACTTGACAGCGTGAGTGCTCCCGTCCAGGAGCCATGACAGCCGACGCTCGACCTGCCATTCCACGGAGTCGGCGATTCTCCTGTACAGGCCGTACGAGGTCGGACGCTGGCTATGGACAGCCAGGATGTCGAGGTCCTCGGGAGCGTGCTGGACAAGGGCGCGGCTGAAGGCCAAGTTGTTCAGGGCGTCGTAGTAGATGGTGGTGGCGGCCATGATGGCAGAGGCCAGCACGAGGCCGGCCACCAGAGGCAGCAGGCTCCTCCAGTTGGCCAGGCTGCGCTTGAATATGAGCCAGGCCGACGCGGCGAGCCGTTCGGCCCTGCCCTCCATCACTGGACCTCCTCCAGGTCCAGTGATGCCTCGGGTCGGACGATGCGGCGTCCGATCAGGAGCAGCATTGCGGCGAACGCCGCGGCCTCGACAGCCCAGATGGCCCCCAGCACGGTCCAGTCCGTCGTTACGACGACCGGCGGGACCGCGGCCCTGGACGGGGACAGCGCGGGCACGAACAGTTCGCTCATGAGCAGCCCCGCCCAGGCCCCCAAGGCCATCCCAACAGCGACGACGACCAGATTCTCCAGGGCGATGCGGACCGATCCCTGTCTCCGGCTCGCGCCAAGGGACTGGAGGAGGTCGTTCTCCCGGCGAATGCGCCGCGCCGATGACAGGAGGTGGGCGGCGTACCCCACGACAGCGGCGAAGGCGGACGCGGCGAGGGCGGCCAGGCTCATCGCCCGCCATCCCGCCGTCACGAGTGGGCCGCCATTCAGCGTTCGCGTGCGGAATTCGTCCGCGTCGCGTCGGTCGAGGACCTGACTGAGGCGGGGCGCGAGGGACCTTAGCTGGCCACTGACCTGACCTCCAGCGCCCGGGGCAAGCCTCACGAATAGCTCGTTCGGGGCGATGTGCCCACTCCCTCCCAGGGCCTCCAGGTGCTCAAGCAGCGAGTCCAGGTCGCAGACCGCAAGGCTGCGCCGCCGAGTGTCGAAGGTGGGGAAGTAGTCGACTGTATCCGCGACGACAAACGGGACGAGGTATCCGCCGATGTCGGCTACGAAGGCATCGCCCACACCTATGTCAGGCTCCTCGCCGGGCGGCACGTGGACAACGACGGGAAGGGGTCCGCCGCTCGGACTGTCGTACAGGCCGGGGACGGCCCTGGTCGAGCCCGCGCCATACACATACCCCATGGAGCCGGACCCAATCCGCGCATCTTGGGATATGGTGAGGGCGCTGTCTGCAAGCGACATGGAGGTCGGGACTGGAGTCCACCGAGCGGGCTCGGCGAAGTCGTCCAGCAAGACATCGGCCCCGCCCTGCACGGCGAACAGGCTGTCGACCAGTACGGAGCCGGAGATGCCAATTAGCCCCGGCAACGGGAGTAGCCGGATGGAGGTTACCGTTACCGGAGGCTCCATGCTCGCAGGCAGGTCGGCCGTAATCTGCGACCACTCACGCTGGTTCAGTGTGCCCAGATCGAGAGTGGTCGCAGCGCCAGAGCCGTCCCGGAGCGTCACGGCGACAAGGACATGCGGCGATACGGGGCCCAGCTTCGCCCACAGAACCAGCCCGGACGCGCCGCCGGGCAGCGGGGCCGGCCCGGTCCCGTCACGCCGCCCCACAGACTCCATCAGCTCCGCCAGGGTACGGTCGGAGAAGTCGTCGCGGTACCACGACGTGTCCCGGAAATTGTGAGCCTCCACGGCAAGCAGCTCGAACTCGTCGCCGACCCCGGGCAGCCCCAGCACGCGGCCCCTGTAGGCGGCCGATACTCTCTCGACCGCCTGAGCGGCCTCATAGGTCCTTCGCAATGCCGAGATGTCCTCGTATCGGCCGATGTCCGCCACTCTCAGATCTGCCCCCACGTCGTACCGAACCACGTCTTCGTCGCGCTGGGCCAGAGTCGTCCCGACTGTGGCCGCAAAGGTGGCCAGACCTGTGACCAGCACTAGGAGAAGGCTGAGCAGCATGTAGGGGTATGGATTGCGTGCCATCTGACTGAGGGCCATGACTACGGACACGGGTGCGGCCCTGGAGTAGGCCGCAAGGACCGCGAAGCCGAGCTGCGCGGGGACGAGCGCGACGATTCCAAGCGCCGGTGCGAGCCGGGGACCCGGATCGGCGAAGGGCTCGGCTGCGGCCACAAATGCCGCGGCCAGAGCGGCCTGCACCGCCAGGGACACGTACCTGACGCTCGACCTGGAGGCCAGGCGCCCGGCCCAATACGCAACTCCTATGCCGAGCAGCGCCAGGATCGACCACAGGGGCTCTTCGGGCGCATCGAACAGGGCCAGGGCCGCGGACGTGGCGACGGCGGCGACGGCGACCACATCGATCAGCGCAGCCGATTCGCCGGCGGCGAAGCGCAGCGCCAGCGGAAAGAGCCTCACGAACAGGAGTCCGACCAACAGGACCAGCAGCACCGGTGCGACAAACAGGACTTCGTTGACGTTGGCGTCTCGAAAGAGTCCTCCGGCTACCAGTTCGCCCTTGGAGTAGATCTCCCAGTAGAAAAGGCCACCCAGCACGAGCAGGAACGTATCGACGTGGTACTTCTGGAAGAGCATTGTCGAAGGCGTACGCACCCAGCGGAACCTCCGGGACAGCTGTCCGGCACCGGCCCCGAAGAGCGGAGGCAGGGCAAGGATGCAGAAGCACAGGGCCCCGACGCCGGCTGCGCCGACGAAGGACCAGGGGACCCATTCGACTGGAATGGGGCTGCTGCCGCGGTATGGATGGAAAAGCGGAAGCATCACGGCAGCGCCGACGGCGACGAATGCGAGAAGCGGTGCGGATGCCGCAGCCCCGAACGTTACCGCAAGCGCTTCGGCCCCGTAGAGCCTCAGGATCCGCCACCGTCCAGCCCCGAGGGCGCTCAGCTTCCCCACGTCGGACCGCCTGCCGCCCACTACGTAGTTCATCATCAGGGAGACGAAGAAGAGGAGGGTGAGCGTGGTCGTGGCCGCGAGAGCTATAAGGGTCAGGCTGGCAGCGAACCGCTGACGCTCGACGGTCTCGAGGAGGGACGACAGGCCCGATATGGCGGTGTTGCCGGGCAGGGCTTCGGTGAGCTCGATCTTCAGGGCCCGGAGCCGGGCATCCGCGTCATCGGGCGACCATGTCTGCAGCTCGGTCCTGTCGAACGGCACGTACCAGACCGAGCGCATCAGCGAATCGGGGTATGCGCCCCCGACAGCCTGTGCCAGCGATTCACGGCTAACGATGAGGGGGAGCGGCTGGTCGGGAATCTCCGGCAGGTCGAACAGGCCGGCGGGGCCCCACTGCCAGTAGACGTCGTCTGGCTGGACGCGCTCGACGATTCCCACTATATGGACCCGCACCCAGACAGGCTCATCTATGTAGGGAGTCAGAGTGAGTACGTCCCCGACCTTCACGCCAAAGGGAAGGGCCCTGGGCACGGGCAGGACAGCCTCTACGATAGGGCCATGGCCATCGTCGTGGACGACGTCAAGGGCTGATCTGCCCTCTACCAGGGAGCCCCGGTCGTCGAGGCCGGACACAGTCGCGAAGAAGGCGTGCCCATAGGTGTAGCCGGCCGGCTCGACGAACTGCTCAGGCAGCTTCGAGGCGGCCTCGGGAGTGACCACGAACGCGGCGGAACGGGATGCGCCATCCCCCTCCCGCGAGCCGAAGAATGTGGCCGCCTTGCCCTGCCAGTAGCCGTCGTATTCGTCCACAGCCTCGACTATGCCCACCACGGTCGCGGAGGCCCGAACTCGATCCCGGGGCAGGCCAGCGAAGAGAGTGACGGTGTCGCCGATGGCGATGTCAAGCTCCGAGGCCGTCAGTGCGCTAATGATCGCCTCGGCGACCGGACCCTTTTCCGCGAACTCGATCAGGTTACTCGAGACGTCGTCACCGGCCATTCGGCCTGCGACGACCCTGACATGCTTCTCGAACTCCGCGGCGTTAATGAAGTAGGCGGGCCGTCCATCGTCCTGTCCGGCCACCCGCGCCTCAGCCGGTTTCGGGGTCTGGATGATCGGCGTAGGGTCTAGGAGGAAGTCGTCGGTTCGCAGGGAACGCTCGTGGCCGACATATACGCCACCCAGGTGACTGTCCAGCGTCGCCGTCACCTCATCCTCGACCCGGGTCAGGCCGGGTTCGGCGGCGGGGACGAAGTCGGCGAAGGCGACGATGTTGAGCATCAGCTCAGGGGCAGTGCGGACGGACGAGACGTAGCCCAGACGCTCGACGCTGGCGAGGAACATAGGAGCCGCCGAGACCAGGGTTACCGCCGCGAGTACGCCCATGGCGGCAGGGAGAAGTAGCCGCCAGTCGCGGCGAACGCGCTTCAGGACAAGCTGAAATGGCGACACGTATGGAAAACCTCGCAGCCACGCACGGGTTGCGTGTGCCCCTGGCATGGGATACAACTACCTGCGGCGTTGCCCTATGCTACCATCCGCGCGTTGGGGTAGCCGGGGACCGGCTGCACGGAGGCAGAGTATGAGTGATATCCGAATCGGGCTGTTCGGACTGGGTCACAGGGGGGCGCACTGGCTGCGGTTGCTCCAGAGAATCCCCGGCTACCGGGTGACGGCAATCGGGGACATCTTCCCGGCGCTTCACGAGCGGGGCGCCGCGGACCTGCTAGATCCAAGAGGCGTCGCCAAACATGCCCGGTACGAAGACATGCTCGCCGACCCCAACGTCGACGCCATCGCCTTGACCGTGCGGTGTAAGGAGCAGGGCGCGATGGCCGCCCAGGCCCTGGAGGCGGGAAAGCATGTCAATGCGGAAGTGCCCGCGGCCCATACGATGGAGGACTGCTGGCGAATCGTCGCGGCCCAGGAGCGGACCGGACTCGTGTACCAGCTGGCAGAGCAGGCGCGATACGCCGGGTTCTTCCAGGCGTGGAAAGGCCTGGTCCAGCAGGGCAGGCTGGGGCGGATCGTCTACTGCGAAGGCGAATACGTCAGCTACAAGGGCGTACTCAGATACCACCAGGACTGGAGCACCGGACAGTTCGTCTACCCCTCCGACCTGGACAAGCACCCCAACGCCAGGCCGACGTGGATCCACGAGATGGACCCGATCCACTACCTGGTGCACGACCTGAGTCCGATACTTATGATCCTGGACGACCGCGTGGCGCGGGTCACTGCTATGGGCACGCGCCGGCAGAGCTATGCCCACCCGGAGTTGAAGCGGGCGGACATCCAGGTCGCGCTCATGCAGACCGAGAAGGACACCGTCCTCCGCATGATGCAGGGGGGCACCCAGATGCTTGCGCCCGCCAGGGACCATCACCACTACCAGGTCGTGGGCACGCTGGGCTCGTTGGAGTCCGGGCGCTCATACGGCGACCTCCAGAGTATGTGGATAGCGGACACGCAGATGCACGGACCCGCGAAAGTCGACTGGAAGTACGAGCGGACTGATGCCCCCGCGGAGGCCGTAGACAGCGGGCACCGCGGCACCGACTACTACGTCCACGTTGCTTTCCGGGAAGCCGTGCTCGAAGGGAAGCCGCTCGAGTTCGATGTGTACAAGGCGATGGACACGGCCGCACCGTCGATTCTCGCGGCGGACTCCATCGATGCCGGCTCGGAGCCGATAGATGTGCCCGACTTCAGGCCGAACGAGTCGAGACCCGCCGGGCAGATGCCCGCAACAGCCACAGCCCAGCAGTCGGAAATCTATGGGACTAGTATCGATTCAAGGTAGTTTTGGCGAACGTCCAGCCCCCCGCCCCTCTGGGTTCCCGCCCCCGACTGCTCGGGGGCAGGCTTTTCGCGGGAATGACGGCAATCCGAGGGTTCTGTCATATTTAGATTGAAGCAGTACTAGGGTTAGCCCGGATTTGGCGTGCAAGCGGGACAGGGCGGGTTTCAAACCATCTGCTCCAACTAATTGATAAAAAGAACCGTCCTTTCCTTTGGGTAGTCCTCCTTTGGATAGTATAAGGATAAGACTACTCCAAAGGAGGGACAGAGCGAAATGTCCACCAGTACCGGGGACGATACAGCCACCATCGGGAGCATAGAGGAGTTTCTTCAGCAGTGTTTGAAGGACATGGAGCCAGACCACAGTCTCAAGGGCCCTGGCAGGCCGCGCGTCCTGCCCGCAATGGCTCTGTGGGCAGGGCTGCTGGTCTGCGTCCTGAGAGGCTTCGGCAGCCAATTGGCGGTGTGGCGTCTTATCTCGGAACGCGGACTCTGGTTCTTCCCCCGATTCCCGGTTACAGACCAAGCGGTCTACAAGAGGCTCCATAGCGCGGGAACCAAGCCATTGGAGAGACTCTTCGAGCAGATCAGCGGCGTATTGGCACAACGATTGCAGGGTGTGGTAACGGAGAAGCTGGCGCCATTCGCCGAGGGCGTGGTGTGCATAGACGAGAGTACACTGGACGCCATGTCGAGAAGGCTTCCGCCTCTGAGAGAGATTCCCCAAGGCGATAGCCGTCTGCTCCCTGGCAAGCTGGCTGGCGTGTTCGACGTGAGAGGCCAGCAGTGGCGGACCGTCATGTTTCAGCCGGACCCACATCAGAACGAGAAGGTGTTGGCGCGGAAGTTGGTGGAAGACCTGCCAGCGGGAACACTGGTGGTCGCAGACTTGGGATACTTCGGCTTCGCCTGGTTTGACTGGCTCACGGACAGGGGTTACCACTGGCTGAGCAGGCTGAGAGCAAAGACCAGCTACAAGGTGATACATACCTTCTACCATCGGGGCGACGTCTTCGATGGCATCGTGTGGCTGGGAGCCCATCGCGCCGACCGGGCCAAACACGCCGTTCGGCTGGTGACTTTCAGACAAGGCAATACGCTGCGCCGCTACATCACCAACGTTCGGGAGCCTCACACATTCCCGATTGCATCCATGGCCGAGGTCTACGCTCGCAGGTGGGACATCGAGATGGCGCTCAAGTTGGTCAAGCAACACCTCAAGCTGCGTCTTCTGTGGTCCGCCAAGTTGGTGGTGATCCAGCAACAGATATGGGCGACGTTGATAATCTCGCAGATTCTTCAGTCGATGCGGCTTGAGATAGCCCACAGGGCCGGGGTGGACCCGTTCGAGGTGTCCATCGGCCTGCTGGTCGAGTATGCGCCACAGTATGCCTATGAAGGCAGGGACCCTGTGAAGATCTTCGTGGAGCGAGGGCGTGAGCTGGGCTTCATTCGACCTTCCCGTAGAATGCTCATCCACGCCCCGAACATACCTGTCGAGGCAGTCCTGCCTGCGCCACCCGGACTGGCACTCATTCGCACCCCTCGATATGCCAACCGCAAGTGTCCCGGACCCGCTGCAAACATCTTGAGAGTGAATTAGTTGGAGCAGATGGGGTTTCAAACCCGCCCCTACCAAGCCGTAGTGTAGACACCGCAATACTCAGGACGTTGGACCAGTAGGGATTTGGAGGTTACGAAAGTGGACGAGATTCGCATCGGCATCTTCGGGGTCGGACACAGAGGCATCCACTGGCTCAGGATACTCGACCGCATGGACGGCTACCGAATCACGGCGGTGGGCGACATATTCCCGCAACTGAACGAGCGGGCTCTCGGTGAGCTGAGCGACAGCCGGGGCGTGGCGACTCACAGCACCTACGAGGAGATGCTGTCAGACAGCAACGTGGACGCTATAGCGCTGTGCGTTCGCTGCGAGGAGCAGGGGGCGATGGCGGCTCAGGCGCTGGAGGCGGGCAAGCACGTGAACTCCGAAGTGCCCGCCTCCCATACCATGGAGGACTGCTGGCGGATCGTCGCGGCTCAGGAGCGGACGGGCCTCGTCTATCTCATGGGGGAGCAGCTACGACACAGCGGGTTCATCACGGCATGGCGCGACCTCGTCCAGTCCGGCAGGCTGGGGCACGTCGGCTACGTCGAGGGCGAATACATGAGCCGCAAGGACACGCGCAGGTACTACCGTGAC
Organism: Dehalococcoidia bacterium; assembly: GCA_965261325.1. Classification (GTDB taxonomy): domain Bacteria; phylum Chloroflexota; class Dehalococcoidia; order Lucifugimonadales; family CAJWER01. The sequence goes on along the minus strand of CBDHCU010000008.1, from coordinate 973,885 downwards.
ATGGAGACGGGCGAATTCGTCGACCTGAGGGACCTGCACAAGGTGCCCTGGGCGCAGCAGACGTGGATGCACCAGATGCCTCCGATCCACTACCTCTGCCACGACCTGAGCGCAATGCTCAGCATACTGGACGACCGGGTGGTCAGGGTTACGGCGATGAGCACTCAGGCGGAGGGGTATGCCCATGATGCGATCCAACGCCCTGACATACAGGTCGCACTCCTGCACACCGCGAAGGACACGATATTGCGCATGGCGTGTGGATGGACGATCGGGCGGTCACGCCAGACGCGGGGTCACCGCTACCAGATGATCGCGTCCCACGGCACCCTGGAGACCGGACCCACCCTCGACGACCTCCCTATGATGTGGCTGGCGGACAGCCAGATGCACGAGGTGTCCCGGGTTGATTGGCGGATCGAGCGGGACGACGCGCCCGCCGAGGCAGCGGCCCTGGCTGACATACCGAGCACTGTGGGCGGCCAGCGATCGACGGGGTACTCGGAGCCGAGCGTGGACTATTTCGTACACAAGGAATTCCGGGAGGCGATCCTGTGCGGGAAGAAACCTGAGTTCGACGTCTACCAGGCCATGGACACGGCGGCTCCGGCGATCCTCGCCGCGGACTCGATCAACCAGGGATCCAAGCCCATCGACGTCCCGGACTTCCACCCGAACGAGTCGAGGTCGGCTGGGCAGATGCCGGAGGGTTACCGGTAGTCCGAAGTCCTTGAGTCAGGGTTAGCCGGGATTCGTTGGCGTCCTGCGAGGAGAGGGCGGGTTTGAAACCCGCCCTACGTAGTCACCTAGCCGCAAACACCCTTCAATTCCAACGTGGCAGGGCGGGTATCAATCCTGTACGCACCGTAGACGCCTTTCGACACAAGGTGACAGGGCGGGTATCAAACCTGTCCCTACGCAGGCACGTTGGCATAGACACCCTTCAATAAGCGATAGTGGACCAACCAGGCTAGCTGTGCTGAATCAGCTCGACCCAGTTGCCCTCGGGGTCCTGTATGTAGCAGATGCCGGTCCGGCCCCCGTCTGGAGCGTCCCTGAATATGGGCTGGGTGACGAATCGAATGCCCCGTGCTGTCAGTCTCTCGTGCAGGGAGGCCAGGTCCTCGACGTTGAAGCATATGTGGGCGGCGCCAAGCTGATGGCGCTGGAGGTGGCCCTCGGGGCTCGGCGGGTCGATGTAGTGGACAAGCTCCAGCAGATGCTCGCCGTCCGGCTTGCCGACGAACACGAGCTTCCTGCGCGCACCGGGGAAGCCCGTGTGGTCGCCGGGGGGAGGCGCGATGCTGTCGGCCTCGCGTATCACCGAGAGGCCGAGTGCGTCGCAGTAGAACGCGACCATCGCGTCCAAGTCCTGCACGACAAAACCCGAGTGGTTGAATCCGGTTACCATCATCTCCTCCTTATACCAAGTCACCGTGATGCCGCCGTATATGTGCGGCCAGGGAGTGGGTTCCCGCCCCGTATCGAGTACGGGGCAGGCTCTTCGCGGGAATGACGGCTTTACGGCGCACTCAAAATGAATTGGTATTATTATAGGCCGACCTTCATCCGGAAGGGCCTTGGATTCCTGCCCCGTATCGAGTACGGGCAGGCTCTGCGCGGGAACGACGGCGTGGGGGTGTGCGATTCGTTTTTCATAGGCAATGACGGGGCTATGAAAAGGTATTGCCTATTTCGTGGCGCGCCATACGGAAGAGTGGTGAGGCCGCTCACGGCCCACGTTCGGGCTCGGTGATCGACAGGACCTGGTCGGCGGCGACGTCGGTGAGGATCTGGACCACGCCGCTGGGCCAGCGAATCTCAATCTCGTCCACGTTGTCCGACTCGGCCAGCCCGAAGTGGAGATCGAGGCAGCTCATGGACAGGAAGGTGCCGCTGGCGGTGAGCTCGCTCACCTGGGTCTTCAACTGACCGTCAGGCCCGGTGGTACGAACGTAGACTCGGGCGCCGAGCCCGTCCGCGTTGCTGCCGGTGCCGTCCACGGCCATGCGGCCCTGGAGCCTGAGGGCGATCCAGTGATTGCCCTGGTTGCGGTTCATCCATACGAAGAGCGGGCCGGGAGCGAACCCGATCCTGCCTGTCTTCAAAAAAATCTCGCCGCTGCTATTGGTGCCCACCAGGTCGACGTACCCATCTCCGTCGATGTCGCACTTGGCGAGCCCCTTGCCGTTCTCGTGGAACTGGGTAGCGATGCGCTGGCGCTCGGCGTCGAAGGACGGGTCGCCCGGGTCCAGCACGGAGTAGTCGACGTCCTGTATATCTAGTAGCCCCGCCTCGACGGTGATGTCCTCGAAGGAGCCCTCGCCATCTCCCCTGAGCATCCGCCCGGCGCTCTGATAGTACTGGCCGCGCGGCCCTTCGCCCCGCGCGATCAGGGAGCCGAGCCAGTAGAGGTCCTGGTCACCGTCGTTTTCTATGTCTAAGAAGGTCACACCGAAGCCCAGGTCGTAGGCGGCGAGGCCGGTGAGGGGCTGCCAGGTCAGGAGGATGTTCGACGGGTTGAGTGACGCGGGCGGCATTAGACGGCTGGGCCTGACCCGCGTGCTGGGAGCCACGTCGACGTACGAGCCAAGGTCGCTCAGTCCCGTCTCGCCCATGTCGTTGCGCAGCAGGAAGTGGCTGCAGGTCCCCCAGACGAACCGGTGTCCGTAGGCGCAGTCGCCCCCCGGATACGGCGGGAGGCGCAGCAACGGGTGGAACCCGACGTTGGTGACGAAGACGTCCAGGTCGACGTCGCCATCGTAGTCGGCAATGGCAAAACTCATCCAGGCGCCGGACTTGTCCAGCCCCATGCGGCGGGCGACGGGAACGAATCTCACGCTTCCCGGAGAGGACTCGTTGCGGTAGACCTTCAGCCTGTCGCCGTCGTCGGCCACCCACAGGTCCGGATCGCCGTCGTCGTCATAGTCGTAGAAGAGGACGCCCCAAGTCTGCCCGCTTGCGTCGCCTACCCTATTGCCAGCCGCGTCGCGTAGATCGGGGTCGTAGCCCTCGTACATGGCTCCGCTCGACGGGCTCCCGAAGGTGATCGGCTCACCGTCGGGACTGCGCATTACTATCTGCCCCCCGGCCACACCGGCCTGCTCGGAGGCGTCGGTGAAGGTCATGTCACCGTTGTTCATGAACAGGTCGTTGTAGTGACCGTGGTGAGCGGGATGGTCGAATCTGACGAACTCCATGTCGCCGTGATTGCCTATATAAAGATCTAGCCACCCATCCCTGTCGACGTCCGCGCAAGCCACGGCCTTGGTGGACCGGATGTTGACGGCGGGTCCGAAGGCCGTTTCCGTAATCTCAGTAAACGTGCCGTCCCTGTTGTTCCTGAAGAGCCTGTCCATCGTGATGACCTTGAGTCCGGGGGATATGCTTATCGAGCGGTAGTCCATGTGGTCGCCGAGCCTGCCCATGGCCCCGACGTAGAGGTCCTGGTACCCGTCGTTGTCGAGATCGCACGCGGCCACCGCGCTGCTGTTGCTGACGGCAAGGGCGACGCCCGCCTCGTCGGCCACGTCCGTAAACGTGCCGTCGCCGTTGTTGCGGAACAGGCGGTTCGGCCCGCCCTCGGCGAGCGGCTTGATGGGGGCATCGGATTCCGCCTGAGTGATGTAGAGGTCATGGTCGCCGTCGCGGTCGTAGTCGAAGATCGCCACTCCGGGGAACCGGCTCATGAGTGCTGCCTTGCCTCCGAAGAGCTTGTGGGCCTCGTTGGTGAACCTCACCACTCCGACAGGGCCGTCTCCGGAGACGGCTACCTCCACCGAGCCGGTCTCCCCGCCGGCTGTGGAGGAGCTGCTCCCTGCCCGGCCTGCAGCTATGTCACTACGCACGGACGCGGAGGCCGTCGTGTCCCAAACGAACGCGCCTATTCCCAGGACCGCCAGCCCGCCAGCCGCGCCCAGGATCCAGGTCGCCGTCGCGAACGAAGCTATCGCACGCTTCGGTATCACCTGGGCCAGACCCCAGAATGTAACGGGACCGCCTGCCGCAGCGGTGAAGAGGAGCGTGGCCGCAGGCGCCGTGCCCATGCCGAGCATCAGTCCGAGGGCGACGAGCGGCACCTCGAACAGCAGCGGCACATTGATGAGTATGCCAAAGGTCGCAGCCGTAGCGACGCCCTGCAGGTCGTTTCCGAAGTACCGGGCGACCGTATCGGGGCTGATCCACTGGATTGCCAGTCCGCTGGCGAAGCCGGCGACCACCATTATCGGCCCCATGCGGACCAGGTAGCCAACGGTCGTGCGGGCCCAGTCCCTGAATCCTTCGGTGAGTGCCTCAGTCCAGGTACCGGAATCGTCCTCCAACCCGAGGTCCGGTGCCTCTACGGCAGGCTCCGTCTTCGGCTGGCGCAGGGTCATCACGACAATCGGGCCCAGAATCAAGGCGCCGACTACGGCCATGACCAAGCGGCTCGCGCCGATAATCGGAGTGAAGACGAAGAAGACCATCGCCAGGGCGGGTATGTTCATGGTGGCTGAGCCCTGCACCATGGCAATGGTCCCCTCGATGCCGCCGCCACGACGATGGAACGCTGATGAGACGGGCACGATGCAGGCCGAGCACAGGTTCATTACGGGCCCCATGAGCGCGCCCTTTATTGTGCGCCTGAAGGCGCTGCCTGACTCGAAGCTGATGCCGCTGCCCGAGGGGAAAATGAAGGACTCGGCGAGGCCGGCGACGAGGAACGCGAACGTCATCCCGATGGCGACGAGCCGAAGGTAGGTCACCGAGAAAACCATCCAGCGCTTGAGCAGGCTGGAGCCCGGCTCGCGCTCTATGCAGAAGCCCTGGAAGCACTGGACCTGGGGGGCGTTCACCGCGTCGAGATCGGTCCCAACGGCGTCCAGCTTGGGGAAGCGGTTGAAGGAGAAGAAGAGAGCAAGGATGACGACAAAGAGGGCCGCCCCTATGAGTCTCTTCTTCCCCAGCGCGGTGTCGAACACGACTTGGGAACCTCCTGATTCTCCATATTACACAAAGCGGCCCAGAAGCACATGACCTGGAGAATCAACATCGTTCCAGGACACGCGCCTCCCGCGGCGCCACATCCATGCTCCTATAGAGGGACGTGCGAAGGCTTCCCTACAGGATGCTGCGCAGGGCCTTTCCAAAGTCCGTTCGTGGTGAGCCTGTCGAACCACAATTGGGGCCTTCGACAAGCTCAGGCCGAACGGCAAAGTACGACCCTATCTCAACAATGGAAAGGCCCTGGATGCTGCGTGGCAAGAATTGACACTGTGTGCGACCTACTATAGAGTTGCCGCCACCAAAAGGGGGAGGCTGCAACTTCAACAAGTCCCCCATTGGGCTTTTGGCTGCGAAATTCGTCGTAGCATTCAGCAAAGAGGAGAGGATAATGACCGAAGTAAGGAAGATAATGGTATGGGCGGCGCTGTTTGCCCTCGTGCTCACGGGCGCCATAGCCTGTGAGTCCGACGAGCCGGCAGACACCGGCCCAAGCGCAGCCGAGATCGAGAATATCGTCAAGGCCGCCGTGGCTGCGGGCGACCAGTTGACCGCCTCTGACGTACAGAGGATCGTCAACGATTCGGCAGGACAGCTGACCGCCTCTGACGTGAGGAAGATCGTCAGCGACTCGGCTGGAACGCAGTTGACCGCCTTCGACGTGCAGAACATCGTCAACGCTTCCGTGTCCAGCCAGCTCACGGCCGCGGACGTACAGAGGATCGTCGACGCTTCGGCCGGCGGACAGCTCACCGCCGCTGACGTACGGAAGATCGTCAACGATTCGGTCGCCGGACAGCTCTCCGCTTCCGACGTTCAGAAGATCGTCGACGCATCGACAAGCGGACAGCTCTCAGCAGCAGACGTGCAGAGGATCGTCCAGGCCTCGACCGGCGGGCAGCTGACCGCCTCAGACGTCGAGAAGATCGTCGACGCGTCGGCGATGGGCCAGTTGACGACGGCCGACGTGCAGAAGATTATCAGCGAGTCGGTCAGCGAAGCCGTAGAGGAGGCCAAGAAGGCCACCGCAGCCGCTGAGGCTGCTGGAATGGCAGCGAAGGCAGCCGGGGCTGCTGCCGAGGCAGCGGCTATGGATGCCCAGAAGGCCCTCGCAGGCGTCGAGCTACAGAGGGAGCTGGTGGCAGAGGTCACGGCTCCCGCTCCCCTGCAGTACAACGAGGCTCCCGAGCTGGCCCAGCTGGTGCTGGGCGGCAAGCTCCCGCCCGTGGAGGAGCGCCTGCCATCCGAGCCCCTCGTCATTCCGGTGTTCGACGAGATCGGCAAGTACGGCGGCGACATGAGGGCTGCATTCACGTCCCGGTCGGTCTGCAACCTGGAGCGGTACGCCCGCTCGGCGCTGTTCCGATTCAACACCGACGGAAGCGCGATCATCCCGAACCTGGCCCAGAGCCTGGACATCTCGGCCGACGGCCGGGTCACCACGGTGAAGCTGCGATCGGGGACTAAGTGGTCGGACGGCGCGCCCTTCACGGCGGACGACTTCCTATTCTGGCTCGACGCATACGAGAACAACGACGAGATCAGGCCAGGCAGGATCAGCGGCTTTATGCGCGGCCTGACGGAGGCGGACGACGGGACCATCGTCAAGGTCGACGACAACACTGTGCAGTTCGTCTACCCCGCCCCGATGACGTCGATGGCCAAGCGGCTGACGGCCGTATGCGGCAACTCGACCTTCACCCCGGCACACTACATGAAGCAGTTCCACAAGGACTTCAACTCGAACGCCGACGCGGACGCAAAGGCGGCCGGGTACGATTCATGGGTGCAGCTGTACGGCGCCAGGGACTTCCCCCACGAGAACCCCGACATACCGGTCCTGAATGCCTGGTACCCGACTGGCAGCATCCTGAGGGATGACGTGGTCGTCTTCAAGCGCAACCCGTACTACGTAGGCGTCGATACGGAAGGCAACCAGCTTCCCTACATCGACACCATGACCCACTTCCACCTCCCCGGGAACCAGGAGCGTCTCAACCTGATGCTGCTCGGCGGCGAGGTGGACTTCCAGGCGTTCGGCGTCAACAACGCTGACATCCCACTCTTCAAGGAAGGCGAGGAGAGGGGCGGCTACCGCCTGCTAGGACACCCGGTGGCCAGAGGGATCTGGGACGGGATGTACGTCAACCACTCGCTCCAGGGGCGCTACGGCGACCTCCTGCGCAACGTGGACTTCCGCAGGGCGCTGTCGGTGGCCGTCGACAGGGAGGCCATCAACCAGAACACGTACCTTGGCCTGGGCGAGGCCCGCCAGATCGTCCCGCTCAAGAACTCGCCCTTCTACCCTGGCGACGAGGCCGCGTTCGCTTGGACGCAGTACGACCCCGACCTGGCGAACATGATGCTCGACGAGATACTGCCGGACAAGGACTCCGAGGGCTTCAGGACGTTCCCGGACGGGGAACGACTCGTGCTGAGGCTGGACGCGTGGAACCAGATCAACCACAACGCATCGCTGCAGGTGCCGCAGTACTGGGATGCGGTCGGGCTGAAGACCGAGTACAGCGGGTCCACAGGCGGAGAGCAGGGCGGCAATACCGTCCGTGACCGCGTACACGACAACGAGTTCATGTTCTTGATGTACGTCGTGAATGCCGCGCACCCATTCACGCAGGCCCGGTACACTGCGCCGACGCATTACCGCAGCTTCGTGGCTCCGGGCTACGGGTCCTACTACTGCGACTGCAATCCTAGCGGCTGGGAGGGCCTGGAGCCTCACCAGGAGCTAAAGGAGCTACTCGACCTCCACCTGAGGGGCACGACGGTCCCCGAGGCTGAGCAGGCAGCGCTGGGCAAGGAGATATTCCGGCGCTTTGGCGAGGACGTGTACGGAATCGGCCTGATCGGCAACGTACCTCGCTACGCCGCCATCAAGAACGGCCTCCGGAACGTGCCGACGAGCTGGATGGGCGGGGCAGCCGAGCGCTCGCCTTCCACCGCGTTCACCGAGCAGTTCTACTGGGCGAGGTAGTCCGGTATTCTGGGTAAGCGATCAAACACCCCCGCGGGCTCGGCTGAGCTTGCGGGGGTGTTGCTTGTCCAGGGCCCCATCGAGTGCGCATCCGGCCCTTCCGGCTCTCCAGCTTGCTCGGGTCTGGGCAGGGAGCCAACGTCCACCTGGGGACCTCGTCGAATGTCATTCCGAACGCAGCGCCAGCGAAGTGAGGAATCTATGCCTGTCATCGGGGGACGGCCCTGTTTGCAAGGACTGTAGCTTCTTTGTCGCTGCGCTCCTCAGAATGAAGACAAGGAAGGGCGATTCCTCTGTCTCATCAAGTCTGAACAGCTATGTTCAGGCGCAGATTTGACACTTTTCACGGCTTGGTGTAGAGTTGCCGCCACCAACGGGGGGCGTATTACGGAAGACCCCGTCAGGTCCGGGTGAAAAGCTGCGGAACAGGTCGCGGCATACCGCATAGGAGGAGCGCAGGATGACTCGAGTAGGAAAGATAATGGTATGGGCGGCGCTGTTTGCCCTCGTGCTCACGGGCGCCATAGCCTGTGAGTCCGACAAGCCGGCAGATACCGGCCCAAGCGCAGCCGAGATCGAGAATATCGTCAAGGCCGCCGTCGCTGCAGGCGACCAGCTCACCGCCTCTGACGTACAGAGGATTGTCAACGATTCGGCAGGACAGCTGACCGCCGCAGACGTGAGGAAGATCGTCAGCGACTCGGCTGGAACGCAGTTGACCGCCTTCGACGTGCAGAACATCGTCAACGCTTCCGTGTCCAGCCAGCTCACGGCCGCGGACGTACAGAGGATCGTCGACGCTTCGGCCGGCGGACAGCTCACCGCCGCTGACGTACGGAAGATCGTCAACGATTCGGTCGCCGGACAGCTGTCGGCCTCGGATGTCCAGCAGATCGTCAACGCGTCGACAAGTGGACAGCTAACTGCCGCTGACGTGCAGAAGATCGTTCAGGCCTCGACCGGCGGGCAGTTGACCGCCTCAGACGTCGAGAAGATCGTCGACGCGTCGGCGATGGGCCAGTTGACGACGGCCGACGTGCAGAAGATCATCAGCGAGTCGGTCAGCGAAGCCGTCGAGGAGGCCAAGAAGGCCACCGCAGCCGCCGAGGCTGCTGGAATGGCTGCGAAGGCCGCCGGGGCCTCTGCGGAGGCAGCGGCGATGGATGCCCAGAAGGCCCTCGCAGGCGTCGAGCTCCAGAAGGAGCTGGTCGCGGCCGTCACGGCTCCCACGCCACTGCAGTTCAACGAGGCCCCCGAGCTGGCCCAGCTGGTTCTGGGGGGCAAGCTCCCTCCGGTTGAGGAGCGCCTGCCATCCGAGCCCCTCGTCATTCCGGTGTTCGACGAGATCGGCAAGTACGGCGGCGACATGAGAGCAGCATTCTCGTCGCGGTCGGTCTGCAACCAGGAGCGGTACGCGCGTTCGACGCTGTTCCGCTTCAGCACCGACGGCAGCACGATTATTCCGAACCTCGCCAAGAGCCTGGATATCTCGACCGACGGCCTGGTTACGACCGTCAAGCTGCGACCGGGCACAAAGTGGTCGGACGGCACGCCTTTCACGGCCGACGACTTCCTCTACTGGCTGGACGACGTCGAGAACAACGAAGAGTTGAGGCCAGGTAGAATTTCCAGCTACCTGCGAGGCCTGACAGAGGAAGACGACGGTACCATCGTCAAGGTAGACGACTACACCGTTCAGTACGTGTACCCGGCGCCGATGACTTCGATGGCTGTGAGGCTCACGAACCCGTGCAGCTACTCCACCTTCGCTCCGGCACACTTCGTCAAGCAGTTCCACAAGTCCTACAACTCGAACGTCGACGCGGACGCCTCCGAGGCTGGTTTCGAGACATGGGTGCAGTGGTACACCGCGAACGACGGGCCGAATGAGAATCACGAGATCCCTGTTCTGAACGCGTGGTATCCCACAGGCAGCGTAGCCAAGGACGACGTGGTCGTCTTCAAGCGCAACCCGTACTACATCGGGGTCGATCCCGCAGGGAACCAGCTTCCCTACATCGACACCATGACCCACTTCCTCATTCCGGGTGACCAGGAGCGGATCAACCTGATGGTTCTGGGCGGCGAGTTGGACTTCCAGGCCTTCGCCATCAACAACGCGGACCTCCCGCTCTTCAAGCAGGGTGAGGAGAAGGGCGGCTACCATCTTGTTGGACATCCGGTCGCCAGGGGCATCTGGGACGGGATGTACATCAACTTCTCGCTTGAGGGACCTTACGGCGATCTGCTGCGAAACGTCGACTTCCGCAGAGCTCTGTCGATAGCCATCGACAGGGAGGCCATCAACCAGAACTCGTACCTTGGCCTGGGGGAGGCCCGCCAGGTCGTCCCGCTCAAGAACTCGCCGTTCTACCCGGGCGACGAGGCCACGTACGCCTGGACGCAGTACGATCCCGACACGGCCAGCATGATGCTCGATGAGATCCTGCCCGACAAGGACTCGGATGGGTTCAGGACGTTCCCCGACGGCGAGCGGGTAGTCCTTCTGCTGGACGCATGGAACCAGATCAACGACAGCTCCTCGCTGCAGGTTCCGCAGTACTGGGAGGCTGTCGGCATGAAGACCGAGTACGGCGGAGCTCTTGGCGGAGAGCAGGGCGGCACCATCATCCGCGACCGCGTGCAGCAGAACGAGAACATGTTCATGATGTACGTCATAAACGCCGCCCACCCGTTTGTGCAGAACTCATACACCTCCCCAACTGCATGGTGGAGCTTCTCCGGTCCCGCCTTCGGGTCCTACTACTGCCAGTGCCATCCTGAAGATGATCCGGGGATGGAGCCAAATCAGGAAATGAAGGAGTTGATAGACCTCCACTTGAGGGGCACCACGGTGCCCGAGGTTGAGCAGGAGGCTTTGGGCAAGGAGATCTTCAGGCGCTGGGCCGAGGATGTCTACGGAATCGGCCTGATAGGCAACGTACCACGCTACGCGGTTGTGAAGAACGGCCTCCGGAACGTACCCACTAGCTGGATGGGTGGCGCGACCGAGCGCTCGCCTTCCACGGCCTTCCTCGAGCAGTTCTACTGGGCAAGATAGCCGACGACAAGTTCGCCGCTTAGGACTAGCCACCCCCGCAGGCCGGATTACGCGGTCCTGCGGGGGGTGGTTCAACCAACAACGAACAGGTGTGACAACGGCGCGCATGCTGCGTTGGCGGGAAGCGAGACCCAAGCGCGGCCGCTATCGCTGATGGGCATAGCTGTAGCACCGATTTACTGAAGGGAAACCGTGGATGCTGGGCTTTGCGATTAAACGAGTTTTCATAATCATCCCCCTTCTGTTCCTCATTTCGGCAACTTCTTTTGCGATTCTTCAGGCCCCTCCAGGCGACTACGTCACCTCCTACCTCGCCAGGGTTTCGATGCAGCAGGGATTTCCGGTCACCAAGGAAGAAGAGGCCTTCCTGCGTCGCCAGTACGGTCTCGACCAGCCGATCTACGTGCAGTACCTGAAGTGGATAGGCAAGGTGCTCCGAGGAGACTTCGGCCTGTCGACGGCGCGAGAGGCGCCTGTCAACGAGCTGGTAAAGGAGCGGCTGCTCCTCACGGTCGCCCTCTCCCTCATCACGATCCTGTTCGTCTGGACCTTCGCCATACCCATAGGCGTGATCTCGGCCGTCAAGCAGTACTCGATATACGACTACATTGCGACATTCTCAGCCTATATAGGCATCGGCACGCCAAACTTCCTCCTGGCGCTGGCCATCATGTGGATCGTACTCGACCTGGGAGGAGGGTATATCGGGGGGCTGTTCTCGCCAGAGTACATGAACGCGCCGTGGAGCTGGGCCCGTGTCCTCGATGTGCTGAAGCACGTGTGGGTCCCCGCGATTATCCTGGGGACCGACGGCATGGCGGGGCTGACCAGAATCGTCCGCGCGAACATGCTCGACGAGCTGCACAGGCCCTATGTCCTGACCGCCATGGCAAAGGGCCTTCCGATCTGGCGAGTCATCCTGAAGTACCCGATGCGCACTGCATTGAATCCCTTCTTCAGCGGCATAGGCTACGCGCTGCCGCAGCTCTTCTCCGGCACAACGATCCTGGGCGTCGTCCTGGGTCTGCCGATAATCGGCCCGCTGCTCCTCGAGGCTACTCTCGAGGAGGACATGCTGCTTGCCGGCTCGCTGCTATTCATCCTCGCCGGGCTCACGCTCATAGGCACGCTGATCTCCGACCTGATACTTGCCTGGGCGGACCCGCGCATCCGGATCGAGGGGTGAATGGCAGAAACCGTTGCTGTGCCGTTGCCGGCCGAGGATGAGGAAGTTTATGTAGCGCCCCAGTGGAAGCTGGTCTGGTGGCGCTTCAAGAAGCATAAGCTCGCTCTAGTTGCTACGGTAGTCCTCTCCTTCTTTTTCCTGATCGCACTTTTTCCTAACTTCCTCTCAATACACGACCCCAAGATCACGCACGGCAGAGAATCTCTTGTAGGGCCGCAGCGGATCAACGGCCTGTGGAACTTCGATCCCTACGTCTACGCCCTGAAGACGGTCAGGAACACCGAGACGTTCGCACTGGATCACACGCCCGACAAAGACAACAAGATCCCGATCAAGTTCTTCATCCACGGCCAGGAGTACAAGCTCCTGTGGCTGTTCAAGACTGACATCCACCTGATGGGCATAGAGACGGAGGACGGCAGGCCGTTTTACCCGCTGGGGACCGACCGTCTTGGCCGCGACATATGGTCCCGTCTCGCCCATGCCATCAGGCTCTCGCTCTCTATCGGGATGGTCGGAATGCTGATCAGCTTGGTCATGGGCGTCGCCCTGGGGGGAGTCTCAGGCTACGCAGGGGGCTGGCTCGACGTGCTCATCCAGCGCCTGATCGAGTTCATCATATCGATCCCTCAGCTCCCGCTGTGGATCTTGCTCGCTGCTCTGGTACCGAGCAGCTGGGGCATCGTGCAAGTCTATTTCGCGATCACCACGATCATCTCGCTGCTGGGCTGGACTGGTATGGCGCGGGTGGTCCGGGGGCGCTTCCTCTCTCTCAGGGAGGAGGAGTTCATCACGGCGGCCCGGCTGGCCGGCGCATGGGAGGGCAGGATCATATTCAGGCACATGCTCCCGTCCTTCATCAGCCACATCATAGCCTCGGTGACCCTCACCGTACCGGCAGTGATCATTGCCGAAACGTCATTGAGCTACCTTGGCGTAGGTCTAAGACAGCCCGCCATCAGCCTCGGCGTCATGCTGGTGGAGGCGCAGAACGTCCGGTCGATCGCGCTGACGCCGTGGGTCCTGATTCCAGGCCTGATCGTCATCATCATCATCCTGGGCTTCAATTTCATCGGCGACGGCCTCCGGGACGCGGCAGACCCCTACGGCCACAGAGGATAGCCGTCAGCCGGCGAGTCCCCACCTGGAGACGCGCCTGGCAACCGCAGAGACTAATACCAATTCATTTTGAGCGCGCCGTAAAGCCGTCATTCCCGCGAAGAGCCTGCCCCGTACTCGATACGGGGCGGGAACCCTCTCCTTGGCCGCACATATACGGCGGCATCACGGTGATTTGGTATAAGAGGCTATTTAGAAACTAGCGGTGAGTTCTAGTCTTCATCTACCGTGTCGACAACCGCCCAGGGGGGACTAGCCCCCATCCTAACCTTCCCCCTCGGGGGAAGGGATTCGAGAGAGTCACTAAGAACATGGTCGAGACAACGCCGAAGGCGGGCGAGGCGATTCCCCCCGAGCTTCGCATTGTCGAGTGGCAGAACGAGTGGGTCGTCGAGAGCGCCTTCGAGTTCCAGTTCCCTGCCCCAGACCAGCTCCTGACCGAGCTCCGGCAGAGGTACGAGCTCGACGACGTCATTCGCCCCGGCAGAACGGAGTTCGAGCAGATACTGCTCCTGCGCGAGTGGGTACACGACAAGTGGGACCACGGCTGGAGTCTCGTCCTACCTGAGACCACCAACGCACTCGACATCCTGAGAGAGGTCGAGCGCGGCAACGACTTCCACTGCGTCTACTACGCCATCACGTTCATGCAGTGCCTGCAGGCGATGGGCCTCGTCGCCAGGCGAGCCGGCATCTCGAAGACGGCGACCGAATGGGACGCTCCGGGCGAGGGCAACGTCGGCCACTCGATGCTCGAGGTCTACTCGCACGACTTCCACAAGTGGGTCCTGCTCGACGCCGACCTGAATATGCACTTCGAGCGTGCCGGCGTTCCGCAGAGCGCGCTGGAGATACACAAGGCGTGGGTGACCCGCCGCTGGGACGAGGTGCGGATGGTACATGGCCAAAAGCCGTTTGCGTTCACCCGTAAGCGGGACTCAGGCTATCTCAGGCTTGGCGACCACGACTACCATGAGGCGATGATACAGATCTTCACCTGGCACGAGCTTGGGGACTACGCCGCTCACGCCAGCGTCAGGCTGGACAACAGGCACCCACAGCCCCAACCGGCGACAATGGTGCACTGGATCGACAATGTTACGCCGCCGAAGCTGATAGACCGCAACTCGGTCAACCGCAACATCTGGACGGGCAACGAGTACGACATGTATCCGACGATGGACCAGGTCCAGATCGACCTGCGTGTGGATGCGGAAGCATGGGAGCGGGGCGAGGCCGTGCTGGACGTCGCGCTGAAACACAGTATGCCCAACATGGAGAAGCTGTTGGTGCGGATCGACCATGAGCCCTGGCACGAGACGCCGCATCAGTTCAGGTGGATTCTGAAGCCCGGCAAGAACGAGATTATGGCGAAGGGGACCAATACCTTCGGACGCGAGGGCCACATCAGCCGGGTTCTCCTCCGATACCACCCCTAAACCTGGAGCAGGAGATGACGACCACACAGAGAGTCGCAGAACCAGAGACCGCGTCGGCCGAAACCATCGCGCCGGAGCTGAGGATCGTAGAGTGGCAGAACGAGTGGATCGTGCGGAGCTCGTACGAGTACGACTTCCAGGCGCCCGACGACTTCCTCACGGAGCTGCGCGAGAAGTACGAGCTGGACGATGTGATTGGAGGCGGACGCACGGAGTTCGAACAGATGCTGCTGCTCAAGGAGTGGGTCCGCAACCGGTGGGACCACGGCTGGAGCACGGTCTCGAATTCGAACAGCGCGCTGGAGATGCTCGAGGCCGCCCAGCAGGGCAGCGACTTCGCATGCGGGTACTACTCGATGACGCTGATGCAATGCTTCCTGTCGCTCGGCTTCGTGGCCAGGCGGGCGAGCATCGCGAAGGCCGCTTCGGAGTGGATGTCCCCGGACGAAGGCAACATCGGCCACTCGATCCCCGAGGTCTACTCCCACGAATTCCACAAATGGGTCATGCTCGACGCGGACATGAACGTACACTACGAGCGCGACGGCGTGCCTCTGAGCGCCCTGGAGATCCACCGGGCATGGGTCGACCGGCGCTGGGACGAAGTCAGCCTGGTCGAGGGGCCCACGCCCTTCCGCAGGACGACAAAGGAGAGCTCGGGGCTGCTGGACGTGTGGGGGACGCTCGACGAGGCGGATACGACGTTCTGGACCTTCACCCGACACGACGCGGGCGACTACTACTCGCACGTAGCTGTTCATCTCGGCAACACGCATCACTCCAGAGGCGGACCGGTGCCGGTGCTGAACTGGATCGACGACCGGACACCCCCACGCCTGGTAGCCGCGAACAACCCGAACAAGGACCTGTGGACCGGCAACAAGTACGACATGTACCCGACCATCGACCAGGTGCAGATCAACCTGAGGGCGGACGCGGCCGCATGGGATAGAGGCGAGGCTGTTCTGAGGGTCGAGTTGGAGGACAGCATGCCCAACGTTGAGAAGCTGCTGGTGCGCATCGACCACGAGCCCTGGAACGAGAAGGGAAGAGACTTTACCTGGAGACTGAAGCCTGGCAAGAACGAGATCATGGCCAAGGGCGTCAACGCGTTCGGACGCGAAGGCCACATCAGCCGAATCCTGCTACGATTCCACCCGTAGGACCACCCGCAGACGGAGGAGCCCGATGACGACGACTTCCCAAGCGACGCAGACAGCAGAACCCGGCCAGGAGGCGATACCGCCGGAGCTGCGCATAGTCGAGTGGCAGAACGAGTGGATCGTCAGGAGCGCATACGAATACGACTACCAGCAACGGGACGATATGCTCGTCGAGCTGCGGGAAAAGTACGAGCTCGATGCTGTGGTAGCCGGGGGGCGCACCGAGTTCGAGCAGATGCTGATGCTCAAGGAGTGGGTCCGCAACCGGTGGGACCACGGCTGGTCGAGGGAGCCGGAGGCCAGGAACGCGCTGGAGATACTGGAGGCCGCGGAGCTGGGCAGCGACTTCAACTGCGGCTACTACTCGATAACCATGATGCAAAGCCTGCTGGCCCTTGGGTTCGTAGCCCGGCGCGCGGGCATTGCCAAGGCCCAGACGGATTGGATGGCCCTGGACGAAGGCAACATCGGCCACTCGGTGCCCGAGGTCTACTCCCACGACTTCCACAAGTGGATCTTGCTCGATGCCGACATGAACGTGCACTACGAGCTGGACGGGGCGCCGCTGAGCGTGCTCGATATACACCGCGCATGGGTCGGTGGACGATGGTCCGAGGTGAAGATGGTCACAGGGGCGAAGCCCTTCCGCAGGACAGAGAAGACGAGCTCCGGGCTGCTGTCGGTATACGACACGATCGACGAGCATGACGCGTCAGGCTGGGTCTTCAAAAGCAACAATGTCGGGGACTACTACGCGAACGCAAGCGTATATCCCGGCAACACGCACCATTCGCGGAGCGGGTCGATACCGATGCTCCACTGGATCGACGAGCGAACGCCGCCGCGACTGATCTCCGCCAACAACCCCAACAAGGAGGCGTGGACGGGCAACCAGCACGACATGTACCCGACCATCGACCAGGTGCAGATCAACCTGAGGGCGGACCCCGAGGCGTGGGACAGGCGCGAGGCCGTGCTCAAGGTCAATCTCGAAGACAGCATGCCCAACCTGGACAAGCTGCTGGTGCGCATCGACCACGAGCCCTGGAACGAGAGGGCGCGCGACTTCACCTGGAGACTGAAGCCCGGCAAGAACGAGATCATGGCCAAGGGCGTCAACACCTTTGGCCGAGACGGACACATCAGCCGCATTCTGCTGAGGTTCCATCCCTAGGAGGCCAACGCGTGAACGATAGTTTTTCGACTCCGATACTGGTGGTGTGGGACAGCGGTACGCCGCACCGGTTCTCGGGCTACATCACCGAGATACTGGACATCGAGGGGTACAACTGGCGTGTGGTCCATGACCTGGCGAGCGACCCGCTGACGGCCGATGTGCTGGCGGGGCACCAGATCGTCATCCTCACGCATATCGACCCGTCGGACGATGTCCAGGACCTGCTGATCGAGTACGTGCGCGGGGGCGGCAACCTCATTGCGCTGCGGCCACTCCGGGAGATGGCCGGGAAGCTGGGGCTGAACTCGTCGTCCGCGGAGCGGTCGATGGTGGACCGGTACGTATCGTTCAGCAGCATTTGCGCGCTCAACGCCGGGGTCGACCACGGCCCGCTGCAGTTCCACGGGCGGGGCGAGCACTACACCTGGGCCGGGGAGCCGAACGCCATAGTGGCCTACTTCGCCGCCAAACCGGACTACGTGACTCCGAACCCCGCCATCGTGATAGGCGGCTTGGGTGAGGGTCACTGGAGCGTGTTCGCCTACGACCTGGCGGAGAGCACCGTGCTGTTCCACCAGGGCCGAAAGGAGCAGGCGAGCGATGGGGCCCGCGCCGACGCGGACGGAGCGCGGCAATTCATCCCCAACGACCTGTTCGTAGGGTTCCTGGACCCGGACCTGCGCCTCCTGCCGCAGGCCGACCTGCACCAGGACGCCCTCGTCAGGGTCATCGAGTGGATCGCTTCGATCACGAAGCCCCTGCCCCGCGTCTGGCACTTCCCTGATGGGGCGCCGGCTGTGGCGTTCCTTAACGGCGACAGCGACAACATGGATTCACGCGACTTCTGGAACATTATCGCGACCGCGGACCGGTATGGAGTGCCCTTCACGACGTACCTGAAGCCCGAGCACCACGAGATCGTGGAGCCGGAGGTCGAGCGCTCGTTGCGGGCACGGGGCCACGACTTCGGCGAGCACCCCTTCGTGAGCCTCATGCCCACCAAGGAGGAGATGCGGAACGGCCTGCGGGAAGAGATGGGCGCATTTCGCGCCAGGTACGGGCATGACCCCATAACCAACAGGGGGCATTCCGTGGTCTGGGTTGGCTGGACTGAGCAGGCGAAGTACCTGCGGGAGAACGGGGTGAGGCTGGACACGAGCTTTGCGGGGGGCAGGTACCACCGCTGCGCCTATGTGAACGGCAGCGGCCTCCCCGTGAAATTCATGGACGAGACCGGCGAGCTGCTCGACATCTACGAGCAGAACACGATGTCCTCCGACGACGGGATGACCACCGACAAGTGCTTCGAGCGGGCCCTGTCCATCGACGAGTGTATCGAGGTATCGAAGAAGCAGATCGACGCGTCCATCGACCGCTTCCACACCGTCTATCACCCCTACTTCCATCCTCACGCCGCTCAACCGGCGCCGCGATCGATCCAAAGGTGGGTCGAGGCCGCCATTCAGCACTGCCAGGAGCGCGGATTCCCCTTCGTAAACGGGACCGGCTGGGTGGACTTCAACGACGGCAGGCGGTCGTTGAAGCTTACGAGCTACAGCTTCGACGAGAGGTCCATGTCGATAGAGATGACCCTGACCGCGGGGGCGTCGGTGGATGGGGCTGCGCTGGTGCTGCCCTACGTGTACAGGGGTCTTGCCATGGGCAGCGCAGCGGTCGACGGGGAGCCGGTCGCCACGGAAGCCACGATGATGGAGGACCGGGATCAGGTGACGCTCTGCGCCGACTACCGGGCGGGCGAGTTGCGAACCTGGCGAGTGCAGTGGGGACAGGGCTAGGCGTGCCCGACCCCGCCGCCACATGCCCGATTCTCGTCGTCTGGGACAGCGGAACGCCGCATCGGCTCTCCGGATACATCACGGAGATCCTGGACGTCGAGGGATACAACTGGCGCGCCGTCCATGATCTGGCGAGCGACCCGCTAGCTGCGGAGATCCTAGCCTGCCACCAGATCGTCATCCTCACACATATCGAGCCGACGCCGGACGTGCAGGAGTTGCTTCTGGCATACGTGCGCGGAGGCGGCAACCTAATCGCGCTGCGTCCTCCCCGAGAGATGGCCGGAAAGCTGGGGCTGGGGTCGTCGTTTGCCGAGAGGACGATGGTGGACCGGTACATCGAGCTGAACGGCAACTGCGCCGTGAACATCGGCGTCGAGCCCTACGTGCTGCAGTTCCACGGACGCGCCGAGCAGTATACGTGGGCCGGCAATCCATCGGCCGTCATGGCCCACCTGGCTTCGGATCGGGACTACGTCACGGAGAATCCCGCCATAGTCATCGACAGCTACGGCAAAGGCCAGTGGGCCGTGTTCACGTACGACCTTGCGGAGAGCACGGTGCTGTTTCACCAGGGTCTCCGCGAGCAGGCGAGCACGGGCGTGCGACCGGACCCGGGCGGCGAGTACCAGTACAAGACCAACGACCTGTTCGTGGGGTACCTCGACCCCGCCCTGGGACACATCCCCCAGGCGGACCTGCACCAGGACGCACTGGTCAGGATACTGGACTGGATGGCGTCGCTGTCCCGCCCCCTGCCGCGACTCTGGCACTTTCCCGATGGCTCCCCGGCCCTCGCGATATTCACAGGCGACAGCGACGGCATGAGCATGGACGACTTTGCGAATACGATAGCGACGGCGGACCGGTTTGGCATCCCCTATACCACGTACCTGAAGCTCGAGCACCACGCTGACGTGACGCCCGAGCTGCAGACGGCCCTGGAGGCCCGGGGCCACGACTTTGGGGAGCATCCGTACGCCGGGGCCCAACCCAGTCTGGAGGAGATGCGCAGAGGACTCCGGGAGGAGCTTGGCGCCTTCCGCAAGCGGTACGGACGCGGGCCCATCACCAACCGGAGCCACTCGGTCATATGGGTTGGCTGGACCGATTCTGCCAAGTACCTGCGCGAGAACGGCGTACGCCTGGATATGAACTTCACGGCCGGGCGCTTCCATCGCGCGGCATATCTGAACGGCAGCGGCCTGCCGGTGAAGTTCATGGACGAAAACGGCGAGCTGCTCGACATCTACGAGCAGTGCACCACGCTAAGCGATGACGGGTACGTCGGCGTCAAGGTTCTCGCGCCAGCGCTGACTATCGACGAGTGCATCGCCTTCACCCGAAGGCGGCTGGACGACGCGGCGGAGCGGTTCCACTCGGTCTACAACCCGTGCTTCCACCCGGTGAGGACGCGCCCCGGCGCCGAATCGAACCAGCGGTGGTACGAGGCCGCAATCGAGGACTGCATCGACCGCGGCTTTCACTTCGCCAGCGCCCGGGGCTGGCTCGCCTTCAACGACGGAAGGCGGTCGCTGCGCATCATGGAATACGCGTTCGACCAGGACTCACTGACGCTGAACCTGGGCCTGGAGTCGGAGATGGACGTGGGGGGACTGGCTCTCGCCCTGCCCTACACGTTCAGGGGCAGCCCCATGAGCAGCGCCTACGTGGACGGCGAGGCGGTGGACACGGGACCTCGACAACGCGAAGCCCGGCTGCAGGTCCTCCTGTCGGCCGACTACGAGGCGGGCAGGCCGCGGCGATGGCGGATTCGCTGGAGTCTAGGTTAGACGGACATGCTAAAGGAGGCCTGACATGAGTACGGCAGAGGGCGCAGGCTGGATGCTGGAGACTGCGGCTGCCCCATGGACACGGCGGGACTCGATGGGGCACGTCGTTTACGACGGGAAGATGTGGATCCTGGGCGGGTTCATCCCGCAGCGCGTGAACGACGTGTGGTCGTCGAGCGACGGCAGGGACTGGACAGAGGCAACTCCCGAAGCGCCCTGGTCGGTCCGCAACCTGCCGAACTGCGTAGTGTTCGACGACAAGATGTGGATCATGGCGGGCGGCAGCTACGTCGACAACCAGATAGGCAACGCCCAGATCGCCTACAACGACGTGTGGAGCTCTACGGACGGCGCGAACTGGGAGCTTGCCACCGACAGCGCGGCCTGGAGCCCACGGAGCGCCGCGACCGCCATCGTATTCGACGACCGGATGTGGATCATGGGCGGAATGGCGTGGGGCAACGGCAGGAAGCCGAGCCATGACGTCTGGTACTCGGACAACGGAAGGGACTGGAAACTGGCCACCGACTACGCCCCATGGTGCGCACGCTCGATGCAGACATCGGTGGTGTTCGACGGCAAGATGTGGGTGATCGGAGGCGGCGTCTACGACGAGACGGTGTACGCCAACTCACCGATCAACTTCCAGGACGTCTGGTGCTCCACCGACGGCGTGGAGTGGCAAGAGGTGACGGGCGGCGCAGCCTGGCCGCCGCGGCGTTTCCACAGGTCCGTCGTATTCGACGACAGGATGTGGGTGATCGGTGGCAGCCACTACGGGAACCGGCGAGACGTATGGCACTCGACCGACGGCGCAGACTGGCAGCGCGACGGGGAGGCCCCTTGGTCGGTGCGCCACGAGCCCGGGGCCCTGGTGTTCGACGACAGGATCTGGGTCATAGGCGGGTTCGGGAAGGAACTCTACAACGACGTCTGGTCGTACAGGCCGCAGTGAGGAGTAGATTACACGGGAGGCTATCGTGACTGTGAATGGAAGAGGAAGAGCCCCTATTCTGATCGTCTGTAACAGCGACACGCCCCATCGGTTCTCCGGGTACATCACGGAGATACTCCACATCGAGGGATACAACTGGTTCGAAGTGCATGATCTGGCTCGCAACCCCCTCGACGCGGAGTCGCTGGCCGGACGCCATGTGGTGTTTCTGACCCACATCGACCCACCCGAGGACGTGCAGGACCTGCTGCTCTCATACGTCCGGAGCGGAGGCAACCTGATAGCCCTGCGTCCTCCGCGGGAGATGGCCGCGAAGCTGGGCTTCGGCTCGTCCGGCGCGGAGAGGTCCATGGTGGACAGGTACATCTCCCTCAGCCCCATATGCGCGCTCAACATGGGCGCCGAGCTGGGACCGCTGCAGTTCCACGGGCGCGGTGAGGAGTACACCTGGAGCGGGGAGCCGAACGCCGTGATGGCATATTTCGCCGCGCAGGCCGACTTTGTGACCAGCTACCCAGCCATCACCATAGGGACGCTGGGAGAGGGCCACTGGGCCATGTTCGCGTACGACCTGGCCGAGAGCACGGTGCTGTTCCACCAGGGACGCCGCGAGCAGGCGAGCACAGGGACACGCCCCGACCCGGACGGCGACCTACAGTTCAAACCCAACGACCTCTTCGTAGGGTTCCTGGACCCGGCGCTGCGCCACATCCCGCAGGCCGACCTGCACCAGGACGCGCTGGTGCGGATACTCGAATGGATAGCGTCCGTTACGAGGCCCATTCCCCGCATGTGGCACTTCCCAAACGGCGCGCGGGGGGGAGCGTTCATCAACGGAGACAGCGACAACATGTCGAGGCGTGACCTCGACAGCGTACTTGCGACAGCGGACCGGTACGGGGCGCCGTATACGACGTATCTGAAGATCGAGCACCACCCGCTGCTAGAGCCAGACGACGAGAGGGCGCTCCGCGCGCGCGGCCACGACTTCGGCGAGCATCCGTGGGTCGACAACATGCCGACGCTGGACGAGATGCGCGAAGGGCTCAGGGCCGAGCTGGGGGCGTTCAGGGACCGATACGGGCATGACCCCGTGACGCACCGGGGCCACTCGGTGATATGGGTTGGGTGGACGGAATCGGCCAAGTACCTGCGGGAGAACGGGGTACGCCTGGACACGAACTTCTCCGGGGCGCGCTATCAGAGGGGCGGCTATGTGAACGGGAGCGGACTGCCGGTGAAGTTCATGGACGAGAACGGCGAGCTGCTCGACATATACGAACAGACGACCATGTCCACAGACGACGGGTGGACCACTGGCAAGAGCTTCGCCCCAGCTCTGTCCATCGACGAGTGCATCGAGCTGGGGAAGGAGCAGGCGGACAACGCCATTGACCGGTTCAACAGCGTATACCATCCGTACTTCCACCCACTGGCGACGCGGCCTGCGCCCCGGTCGGTGCAGAGATGGCTGGAGGCCATGCTCGGGCATTGCACTGAGCGGGGCCACCACTTCGTAGACGGCACGGGCTGGGTGGAGTTCAACGACGCAAAGCGGGCCCTGCGCATGGCCGAGTACGACTTCGACTACGACTCTACCACGCTGAGCGTCACGCTCGAGGCCGATTCCGCGGTGAGGGGGGCGACGCTGGTACTGCCGTATATTTTCAGGGGCGGCGCGGTGTCGTCGGTTACCGTGGACGGGGAGTCCGTCGCAGTCTGCTCGCAGCAGCTAGAGGGCCGCGAGCAGGTCATATTGTCGGCCGACTACTCAACCGGCGAGTTGCGCCGGTGGCGCATCAAGTGGGGCAACTGGTAGTCAGCACCCTCGGCCAGGCCGGTTACTAGTATCGATTCAAGGTAGTTTTGGCGAACGTCCAGCCCCCCGCCCCTCTGGGTTCCCGCTTTCGCGGGAATGACGGCAATCCGAGGGTTCTGTCATATTTAGATTGAAGCAGTACTAGCTTCGGCGGGCATGGTTCCGGCCGGGCGCGAGGCGCTCGGCCGAAAGTCGGGCACGTCGAAGGGCGCATTGCCGTTCCTGATCGACTCGACGGCGAGTATGGCCGGGGCCGCGGTGTCCACGCCCTTGTAGACGTCGAATTCCAGGGGTTGCCTGCCCAGAACGGCATCGCGGAAGGCCACCTGGACGTAGTAGTCTGCCCCACGGTGGCCGCTGGACACGGCCTCTGGAGGCGCGTCGGTACGCTCGTAGCGCCAGTCGACGTCGGCCATGTCGTGCATGTGTCTGTCGGCCAGCCACATCTTCGCCTTGTCCCTGCTGGTGCGGCCGGACTGCACCATACCGCCCGTTCCCATGATCTGGTAGTGGTGATGCTCCCACAGAGGCGGCAGAGGCTGGGTGTAACCGCAAGCCATCCTCAGGACGGCGTCCTTCTCGGTCTTCATCAGGGCTAGCTGCAGGTCGGCGCGGTCGATTTCCGGGTGGGCGTAGCTCGGCTTTTTGGTGCTCATCGCGGTGACGCGGGTCACGCGGTCGTCGAGCACCATCAGGAGCGGGCTCAGCTCGTGGGGCAGGTAATAGATTGGGTCCATCAGGTGCGACCAAGTCGGCCTGGCATTCGGGTTGTTCGGCAGGTCCTCCGTCGCCACGAACTCGCCCGTCTTCCAGTCCTGGTGGTACCTGAGCGTGCCGGGGTAGCCGATGTACTCGCCCTCACAGTAGACTACGCGTCCCAGCTGGCCCCCCTGGACCATGTCGCGCCAAGCCTGGAAGAAGCCGGCGTAGCGGGCCTGGTCGCCGTGCAGGTATACGAGGCCGGTCCTCTCCTGGGCCACGACGATGCGCCAGCAGTCCTCGATCGTGAAAGCAGCCGGCACTTCGGAGTTCACGTGCTTGCCGGCCTCGAGCGCCTGTGCAGCCATTGCGCCCTGCTCCTTGCAGCGGACCGTCAGGGCGATGGCGTCGATGCTTGGGTCGGCGAGCATATCCTCGTACTCCACGTAGGTAGCCACGCCGCGACGGTCTTCGAGCTGAGCCAGCGCCCTCTCGTTCAGAGGCTCGAAGATGTCGCCGACCGCAACTATGCGGTATCCGTCCAACCTGTCCATCAGCCGGAGCCAGCCCAGGCCCCTGTGCCCTACTCCGAAGATACCTATGCGGATCTCGTCCATGTGCGCTCCTTCGCTCTCGCGGCTGGACCTGGGTTCGTCACCCTCACCCCTTCGACAAGCTCAGGGCAGGCTCCAACCCTCTCCCGTCAAGGGAGAGAGGGTTACCCAGGCATTTGGCCGGCGGGTCGCGTCTCGTCGGGCCTGAAGTCGGGGACGTCGAGCGGTATCGAGCCCTGGTCGATGGAATCGGCCGCCAGGATTGCAGGTGCGGCGGTCTCGATGGCCCTGTAGACGTCGAACTCGAGAGGCTCGTTTCCCCAGACCGCCTCCCTGAACGCCGTGTGGACGTAGAGGTCCGTTCCCCTGTGGCCGCTGGCTAGCGCCTCGTCCGAGGCGTCGGTCCGCTGCCACCGCCAGTCGACGTCAGCCATGTCGTGCATATGGCTGTCGGCCAGCCACATCTTGGCCAGGTCGCGGCTGGTGCGGCCCGACTCGAGGTGTCCCCGCGTCCCGATGATCTGGTAGTGGTGGTGGTCCCGTGCGGGCGGAGTGGGGATCGTGTAGCCGCACATCATCCGAAGTATGGTGTCCTTCTCCGTCTGCATGAGCGCGACCTGTATGTCGGCCTTGTCGACCTCGGGGTGGGTATAGCTTGGCACCCGTGTGCCCATCCCGGTGACGCGAACTACGCGGTCGTCCAGGATCATGAGCAGTGGGCTAAGCTCGTGGGGCAGGTAGTGGATGGACGGACAGAGCATCCACGTCGGCCTTGCATCCGGGTGCTGCCGACCCTCCGACGGGGTGAGCAGCTCGCCGGTCTTCCAGTCCTGGTAGTACCTGTGGTCGCCCTTGTAGCCGACGTACTCGCCCTCGCAGTAGGTGATCTTGCCTAGGCTGCCCTGGTGCACGAGACCCTTCCACGCCTGGAACATCCCAGCGTACCGGCTCTGCTCGGCGAGCTGGTACACGAGCCCGCTGCGCTCCGCCGCGACGACGATTCGCCAGCAGTCCTCCATGGTGTGGGCCGCCGGCACCTCGGAGTTGACGTGCTTGCCGGCCTCCAGCGCCTGGGCGGCCATGGCTCCCTGCCTCTCGGCCCTGACGACGAGGGCGATGGCGTCGACGTTGGGATCGGCCAGCATGTCCTCGTACTCGGCATATGCGGGGACGCCAGTGCCGTTGTGAAGCTGGGCGCGCCCGCGCTCATGGAGCGCCGGGATGAGGTCGCCTATGGCAGTGATACGGAACCCCGGGATGGTCTGTAACAGCCGCAGCCAATGCACCCCGCGATGCCCCAGTCCAAAGAGTCCGACGCGGATATCGTCCATTCCGGTACCTCCAGGCGCTCATCCCGTACGGAGAGGCCATCTGGCGGGCTGTCCATACGGAGCCGATGCACATTGTGACGTGTGGCAGCGCCGGAGGCAACCATGGAGAAGCGGCGACTGGTGCTGTGAGAATTCGACGCTGGGCCGTACTTATACTAGGCAGTGTTGACATTTGTGTCATTCCGAGCGCAGCGAGGAATCCCAGATCCACCACCTAATTTGGACGGATGGCGTGACGGACTGCCTCTGAGGCTATGGCTGTGCACCTTGCCGGGGATGGGTTCCCGCCCCCGACTGCTCGGGGGCAGGCTCTTCGCGGGAATGACGGAGGTGGGGGATTTGGGGAATCTAAGAACCTTGCACAAAGGCTACCACCTAGATTCTTCACTCCGCTGCGCTACGTTCAGAATCACTATGGCCTTTGCGCAGGCCACATAAGGGGATGAAAATGGGCGAGGGGATTCTCCGTTGCCGCATGATTGGTAGCAGCGACCGGGGATGGGTTCCCGCCTCCGCGGGAATGACGGAAGGGAGCGCGGGAATGACGGGTGTGGCTGTCTGCTGTCTATTTTCATAGCAATGACATTTGACTGGGAGCCGCTCGAATGTCAACACAACCTAATTAGGTGTGATGCCGCCGTATATGTGCGGCCAGGGAGTGGGTTCCCGCCCCGTATCGCGTACGGGGCAGGCTCTTCGCGGGAATGACGGCTTTACGGCGCGCTCAAAATGAATTGGTATTAGAGCAGCAGGACCGCTCGCAAATGGGCGCCTATTCTCGGCGCAGCGTGGAGGGAGAGCCGACCGGAGTGCTGAAGCCGCGTCAGGAGGCCGGCAGTTCGGCGGTCGCTTGTGCGGCGGTGCGGTCCGCCAGCCGTGAATCGAGTATCAGGAGGCCTGTGCCGTCGTCGCCAATCCGCTTCAGGTGATCGACGATCTCGAGGGCGGACTTCTCCTCTTCCACCTGCTCTTCGATGAACCACTCCAGCAGGACGTGCGTGGCATAGTCCTTGTGTTCCTGGGACTGCCGGTAGAGGTCCTCGATCATGGCAGTCACGACTCGCTCGTGTTCGAGTGTCATCTCCATGGCGGACTGGACGGACTCGAACTCAGTGGGCGGCTGGGCGATCGAGCCCATCACCGCACGGCCGTTCCGGTCGTTGATATAGTCGAAGAGGCGCAGCGCGTGGGAGACCTCTTCCTGGTACTGGATTTTCATCCAATGCGCGAAACCGGGCAGGGTCTCAGACTCGAAGTACGCGGCCATAGACAGGTAGAGATGTGCCGAGTAAAGCTCGCTGTTCAACTGGTCGTTGAGGGCCTTCTCGAGCTGGGCGTTCAGCATGGCGATAGTTCTCCCTGAGGCTGTGAGCAATTCGCGGGCTATATTTCAACTATAGCACAGGACATTGGTGGTAAGGCCTGCCGTACATCTCACACTCATCGTCTACCGCCGGTGACGCCCTGTAACTGTTCGATCTTCGTGGGATCTGAACGGAGTCCCACTACGTCAGGACGAGAGCCCCCATCTCAATCTTCCCCCCAAGTGGAGACCTTTGCGTAACTCTCTGAGCGGAGCAACGCTGGGGACCGCAAGCTACTCAATCCAAGCTCGCCCCCAACACCCCTGGATTCCCACCGCCGCGGGAATTGCGGTTGTGCAAAGGTCTCCAAATGGGGGAAGAGGTTAGCCCCCGACTCTCAACTCTGCACAGTTACGGCACCCTGGTTTGGAACCCGACCTTTTCGTGTCCCAGGAAGACTGAGCTGTTGCGGGGTGAGAAAGACATCAGACGTATTCCCCGAGGTGAGCCTGCCCTGAGCTTGTCGAAGGGTGAGGGTGACTCCCCCGTCCGCCTACCGGTCCCACTCGATGACGACGCCTAGCGCCTCATTCGGGTTCTCGTACAGGTAGTGGTACGCCTCAGGCGTCTGCTCCCAGTGGTACCTGTGCGTGATCAGCGGCCCCACGGTGATACGCCCGTCCGTCAGCATGTCCGCCGTGTCCCGCATATCCGTTTCGCTCGGCCCGCCGGGCGACCGCCAGTATCCGCCGATCATCTGCTTGTTCATCATCAGACCGCTGTCCAGCGGCAGGGGCTGCCCCTGGTACAGTGCAATCAGGTGCACGACGCCGTCCCGCTTGACCATCTGCATCGTCTGCTCGAATGATTTGACCCCGGCGAATCCGCCGACGCACTCCACCACCACGTCCGCGCCCTCGCCTCCCGTCAGGTCCATCACCGCCTCCACCGAGTCCGTCTCCAGCACGTTTACGGTCTCGTCCGCGCCGCACTGCCGTGAAATGTTCAGCCTGAAGTCATATGCATCTGTCGTAATGACGCGGCTTGGCTGTCGTTGCCGCACGGCCTGTGCGTACAGGTTGCCGACCAGGCCCTGCCCCTGCACGACCACCGTGTCTCCCGGCTCTATCGGCGTGGTCCTCGACCAAGCGACACCTCCGGCTGCGAGAGGCAGAAAGGTCGCGGCGTCGTAGTCGATGTCGTTCGAGAGGGCGGAGACCCGCGGCCTTCGTTCGCCCGTGCCCGCTCCCGATGCGTACTGCGCGTGGGGGCCCATGACCATCACCCGTTGCCCAATGCTGTAGTCATCCACATCCGGGCCCGCCGCCACCACGTCGCCGGCGTCCGAGTACCCCATCATGCTTGGCGCGAGCGCCTCCTCGGCCACGTACCGCTTGAAGAGCTCCGAGCCGCGGCTTATCAGGCTCCGTTTCACCTCGACCACCACGCCGTCCGGGTCGGGTTGGGGAATGTCGGCCTCCAGCATCTGCACGTTGCCGAATCCTTCGAGCTTCACCAGCTGCTTCATCTTTGTCATGCGCTCCCTCCTGCTGCCGCCATATCATATTCCCCGCCGCGCACGCGCGCAAAGCCTCCATCCAGTTGGGCCTTTCCAAAGTCCGTTCGTGGTGAGCCTGTCGAACCACAATTGGGGCCTTCGACAAGCTCAGGCCGAACGGCAAGGTACGACCCTATCTCAACAATGGAAAGGCCCTGTCCATCCAGTTGGGGCGGGTCACCACAGAGGGATCGGAGAGCATAGAGGGGAAGTCTTGGGGTTTTAGAGAGGGTTTTGGGGGATATATCAGAAATTTCCGAGAAAAGGTCGGTACTCTACCTAGATGTCCAGGGACAGGCGTTGCTAAACTGCGGCGCACGATGTGGGAGGTGCGCTAATGTCTAGCAACAGGGTCGAGATGACCGCCGTTCAGTTCGCATCGGTGCATCTGGTCGGGCATAGCGCCGGAGATGCGCCGATTGTTCTGGCACTGTGGGGGTCGGAAGGCAATACCCCACAACTCTTCGTGCTGCCCCAGCAATTGGCCCATGAGATCGCGGACCGGCTGGAATCGCCGTTGTGCGGCTATCACCGGGAGGTCACACCCCTGCCCGCGTAGTCGACCTGTCGATCGTTCAGGTCCACTCCCCCATCGTCCCCCGTTCAGTTTAGCGGGACAAAACCTCCCCCACCCCAGGGCCTTTCCAAAGTTCGTTACTGTGCTGGGATGGGCCTGCGGAAGAAAGCCGATGTAGGGGCTGGGCGACCGGGGATGGGTTCCCGTCGCCACGGGAATGACGGAGAGGGGGGCGGGTTCGCGAACATCTGCTCCAACTAATTCACTCTCAAGATGTTTGCAGCGGGTCCGGGACACTTGCGGTTGGCATATCGAGGGGTGCGAATGAGTGCCAGTCCGGGTGGCGCAGGCAGGACTGCCTCGACAGGTATGTTCGGGGCGTGGATGAGCATTCTACGGGAAGGTCGAATGAAGCCCAGCTCACGCCCTCGCTCCACGAAGATCTTCACAGGGTCCCTGCCTTCATAGGCATACTGTGGCGCATACTCGACCAGCAGGCCGATGGACACCTCGAACGTGTCCACCCCGGCCCTGTGGGCTATCTCAAGCCGCATCGACTGAAGAATCTGCGAGATTATCAACGTCGCCCATATCTGTTGCTGGATCACCACCAACTTGGCGGACCACAGAAGACGCAGCTTGAGGTGTTGCTTGACCAACTTGAGCGCCATCTCGATGTCCCACCTGCGAGCGTAGACCTCGGCCATGGATGCAATCGGGAATGTGTGAGGCTCCCGAACGTTGGTGATGTAGCGGCGCAGCGTATTGCCTTGTCTGAAAGTCACCAGCCGAACGGCGTGTTTGGCCCGGTCGGCGCGATGGGCTCCCAGCCACACGATGCCATCGAAGACGTCGCCCCGATGGTAGAAGGTATGTATCACCTTGTAGCTGGTCTTTGCTCTCAGCCTGCTCAGCCAGTGGTAACCCCTGTCCGTGAGCCAGTCAAACCAGGCGAAGCCGAAGTATCCCAAGTCTGCGACCACCAGTGTTCCCGCTGGCAGGTCTTCCACCAACTTCCGCGCCAACACCTTCTCGTTCTGATGTGGGTCCGGCTGAAACATGACGGTCCGCCACTGCTGGCCTCTCACGTCGAACACGCCAGCCAGCTTGCCGGGGAGCAGACGACTGTCGCCTTCAGGAACCCCTCTCAGAGTGGGCATCGTTCTCGACATGGCGTCCAGTGTACTTTCGTCTATGCACACCACGTCCTCGGCGAATGGCGCCAGCTTGTCCGTTACCACACCCTGCAATCGTTGTGCCAATACGCCGCTGATCTGCTCGAAGAGTCTCTCCAATGGCTTGGTTCCCGCGCTATGGAGCCTCTTGTAGACCGCTTGGTCTGTAACCGGGAATCGGGGGAAGAACCAGAGTCCGCGTTCCGAGATAAGACGCCACACCGCCAATTGGCTGCCGAAGCCTCTCAGGACGCAGACCAGCAGCCCTGCCCACAGAGCCATTGCGGGCAGGACGCGCGGCCTGCCAGGGCCCTTGAGACTGTGGTCTGGCTCCATGTCCTTCAAACACTGCTGAAGAAACTCCTCTATGCTCCCGATGGTGGCTGTATCGTCCCCGGTACTGGTGGACATTTCGCTCTGTCCCTCCTTTGGAGTAGTCTTATCCTTATACTATCCAAAGGAGGACTACCCAAAGGAAAGGACGGTTCTTTTTATCAATTAGTTGGAGCAGATGGGGTTCGCGAATCGCCCCTACATGCCGCCGGTTTCTTCCTGTGACTTTGGAAAGGCCCTACCAGAGGGCAGTGTCTCAGTATCAAAGTCTCGGTTTCAGAACTGCTTAGACAGCCAGAGCGCCAGCCCCTCTCCCGCCAGGGAGAATGGGATGGTCGCAGGGTCCAAGCCAGCCTTGCCCACTGGCAGGGGCGAGGGCGGGTTTGAACCCCGGGCCTACGGGTATGTCCATAGGTTGTTGGCCCCGCTTGGCCCGGTTGGGCGGCGGGGCGGGTTCAGACCCAGATTTTGAACCGGTTGGGCCTGGGGATGCCGGCCTCGCGCATCTTGTCGAAGGGCCGCTTCATCCAGACGCTCTCGGCCTTGGGCGTGGTCCCGGGTTCGCGGGAGCGGCGGCGCTTGGGGCGAAGTCTCTTTCGAATAGACCTGGGATATGCCGGGGCGTACTCCCAGATGTATTTGCCGTACGCGTCCGGGACCTCGCCTGATATCCAGTAGCGGACTTCGTCGTTTTCGTCGTTCTCCTTGTCTTCGCCGTGGAAGACGGCGGCTACCTCGTCGTAGGCCTGTACGAACTTGTGGATGGGGTGGGCCGGGTCGCGCTGGGCTTCGGCGATTTTGCGGTCTATGTCGTAGCAGCCGCGGTGGTCGTTCGTGTCGTCTGCGTCGGCGGGGGCGGGGATGGGTTCCCGCCTTCGCGGGAATGACGACCCGTCGGGCGGGAATGACGATCCGGCTGCGTCTGCAGTGTGCGGATCGTCTGCGTTGGCGGGGCCGGGGATGGGTTCCCGCTTTCGCGGGAATGACGGAGCACCCTCACCCTCACCCCAGCCCTCTCCCGTCAAGGGAGAGGGGGACGGCGGGAGCCCGCCCTCATCCCCGCCGCCCTGGAAAGCCGGTGTGACGGTCAGGCCTGCTTCGGCGGGGGCGAGGATGGGTTCCCGCCCCGTATCGAGTACGGGGCAGGCTCTTCGCGGGAATGACGGAGCACCCTCACCCTCACCCCAGCCCTCTCCCGTCAAGGGAGAGGGGGACGGCGGGAGCCCGCCCTCATCCCCGCCGCCCTGGATACCGGGTTCCGCCGGTATGACGGTCAGGTCTGCTTCGTCGGTGCTGGGGATGGGTTCCCGCTTTCGCGGGAATGACGATGAAGCTGTCGGGAATGACGATTCGGCTGTCGGGGACGACGATTCGGCTGTCGGGAATGACGATTCGACTGCGTCTGCAGTGTGCGGGTCGTCTGTCTCGACGGGGCCGGGGCCGGGGATGGGTTCCCGCCTTCGCGGGAATGACGATCCGTCGGGCGGGAATGACGATTCGGTTGCGGCTGGTGCGGGAGAGGGTTGGAGTGAAGCGTCTTGTCGTTGTTCCCGTGACGACGGAGACCCATCCTCATCCCGGCCACCCTGGGTTCCCGCCGCCGCGGGAATGACTGTTATGCGAGCGGAGTCGGCCCGGGCGATCTCGTCGCGGGCTATGTGACCGAGGAGCTCGCTGGCGGCATCGACCCTCTGGCGGGGCCTGAAGCCGCGGACTACGCCGTGCATGACGTGGAGGAGGAAGCTGACGACGGTCTTGCCGTGGTCGGTGCTCTCGTGGACGATGCCGGCTACGCGGGGGTCGACGGCGAGGGATGGGGCGGCGAGTGCGGATGCCAGGTATTCGAGTGCCTCGTGGCGCGCACGGGCGGTTTTGGCGCAGTCGGCGTCCGGCCGGGGATGGGTTCCCGTCGTCACGGGAATGACGGTGGTGTCGTCACGGGAACGACGGGTGGTGTCGTCACGGGAACGACGGGTGGTGTCGCCACGGGAACGACGGGTGGTGTCGTCACTGGAATGACGGATGGTGTCGCGGGTGCGCTTGCGGAGTATGGCGTGGTTGCATTCGAGGCCGGTGAGCTGGGCTATGTATTCGGAGACGAGCCCGGGAGCGATGGCGTGGATCTGCTCGGCGGCTTCGAGCCTGTGGCATACTTCGAAGCCGTCGTCGTTTAGCTTTCCCTCGATGACGTCGAGGTAGAAGCGGACGATGGTCTCGCCGTTGTTGGTCTCTCGGCGGACGATGTCCGCTAGTGTGGGTGGCTCGGTCTGTTCAGTGTTGTCGTACATGGGTTCTATTATAGGGGTACATGGGGGGTTGCCAAGGGGGATTTTCCCAGATCCACCACCTAATTTGGACGGATGGCGTGACGGACTGCCTCTGAGGCTATGGCTGTGCACCTTGCCGGGGATGGGTTCCCGCCCCCGACTGCTCGGGGGCAGGCTCTTCGCGGGAATGACGGAGGTGGGGGATCCCAGATCCACCACCTAAATGGCGGCGACGCCCTAATGGCAAGGGGAGGGCTGGTTTGAAACCAGCCCCTACGGGGTGATGGCTGATAGATATGGCGCCGAATGTGGAGGTGGGGGATTTGGGGTGGTGTGGCAGCCTTGCGATTGCGCCATGTATAATCCCGCCACTGACTGGGCGTTAGCGTGGGTGATATGGCGTTCGACCTTCTCATATGCAACGGCACTGTTGTGGACGGCTCCGGCGGCCCGGGATACCGGGCCGACATCGGGGTGTCCGGCGACAGGATCGAGGCGATAGGGGCGCTCCCGGAGGCCGAGGCCGCCCGTGTCGTAGATGCTGCCGGGAAGGTGGTGACCCCCGGCTTCATAGACATGCACACCCACTCGGACGTCAGCCTGATCGACGACCCGGGCGCCGAGAGCATGGCATACCAGGGCGTCACCACCCAGGTAACCGGCAACTGCAGTTTTTCGCCCTTCCCGACAGGAAACGGCGGGCCCGAGGAATTGCGAAGGCATCTCGGCGGGCTGCTCATCTCCAACGTAGGGTGGACGTGGGACACCCTCGACGACTGGGCCGGCGACCTCGAGTCCAACGGCGTCAGCCTCAACGTCGCGCCGCAGGTCGGGCAGGGCTCTCTCCGGATCGCCGCGGACGCGACCGAGGACCGCCCTGCCACCGCTGACGAGATGCGGGAAATGCAGCGCCTCGCGTCGGAGGCGTTCGAGCAGGGTGCGTTCGCCCTCTCCACCGGTCTCTCCTTCGCGCCCTCCGCCTACGCGTCCACCGATGAGCTTGTGGCATTGGCGGGCGTCATACCCCGCTACGAGGGGGCCTTCTTCGCAACCCACGCCCGGACGGGCGCCGGTAAGCACATCAGTATGATCGAGGAGGCCGTGGAGATAGGCCAGCGTGCGGAGGCGCCCGTGCAGTTCTCCCACATCTCCATCACCGATGGCCGCTTCTACGGCGACGGGCCCAAGATGCTGGCCCTGCTCCAGCAAGCCCGGGACGAGGGCCTCGACATCACGTACGACATCTACCCCTACACCGCGGCCGGCTCCAACCTGGACGAGACGATCCCGATGTGGGCGCAGAAGGGCACCCACGAGGAGTACATGGACAGGCTGCGCGACCCCGTGACGCGCGAGCGCATCCGGGACGACCTCACCCGCGCCGCGGGAGGGCTGCGTCCCCTCTGGGGCACATGGCAGATCGCGAACGTCGGCAGCGACCGCAACAAGCCCATAATCGGCATGACCATCGAGGAGTTGGCCCGGGACCGCGGCGTCGAGCCGGAAGAGGCCGTGCTCCAGCTCAACCTCGAAGAGGAGCGCGTCGTGTCCGTCGTGGTCCACAACAGGGCCGAGAGCGACGTGCGCTACTTCATGACCCAGCCCATCGCGATGTTCGGCTCCGACGGCAGGTCGGTCTCACCCGACGGCCTGTACGCGTCGGCGAAGCCCCACCCCCGCTTCTACGGCACCTATCCGCGCATTCTGGGACGCTACGTGCGGGACGACGGCGTAATGACGCTGGAGACGGCGGTCCACAAGATGACCGGGTTCCCGGCCCAGCGCCTCGGGCTCAGGGACAGGGGCCTGCTCGAGGAGGGGAAGGCCGCCGACATAGTCGTGTTCGACCCGGACACCGTGATCGACAGGGCGACCTTCGAGGACCCTCACCAGTACTCCGTCGGCATCGACCATGTCCTCGTCAACGGCGCCCCAGTGATAGATGATGGCAGGCACGTGGGTTCGCGGCCGGGTCGGGTGCTTAGACGGGGTTCCAGTTGAGCGGCCACTCCACGGCGTGGAAATGGGATCTGCTGCATCCCCACGTCGACGATCCCGGCGACAGCGCGCCCGGGCCCCGCGAATTGCCCGGCGGGCTTGCGGGCCACGGCGGCGCCCTCTACGCCTTCGGCGGTGGGACTGCCAGGCATGGAACGCCTGGGCACTCGGGCGACCTGACCAAGATGGGCGCCCTCAACGACCTGTGGCGGTACGACCCCGCGCGCGGCTCCTGGATGAAGCTGGAGGATGACGACGGCAGGGCAGGGACTTCCTTCAACGACGAACGTCCCTGCGGTCGGATGCTTCCGGCCTTCGCGGGTATAGGCGAAAGGCTCTACCTGTTCGGAGGGCTGACGGTGCTGGGCGGCGGGTGGCGTCCCCATCTCGTGAACGACCTCTGGTCGTACGACCCGGCGAACGGCGCGTGGGAGATGCTCGAACCCAACGACTACCGGAGCCTTCGCTCACCCTCACACGTCGACGACGGGCGCCCCTCCGTGGTCGGCGCGGCGGGCTACGCGGTAGTCGATGACAGCCTGTACGTATTCGGCGGTTGGGCCGGCAAGATTCCCCAGCGGAACGGCAGGACTGGAGGATGGGACTGGTTCGACATGAGCATCCAGCTATGGTCGTACGATACCGCCTCTAAGACCTGGGACCATCACGGGCCGGACGCGGACGACTCGCCCGGCTGGCCCACCAAGCGGTACTGCCCGGCCATGACAAGCTGGAACGGCAAGCTCTACCTTTGGGGCGGCCGCGACACTGTCGACAGGACCCCCGAGTTCTACAACGACCTGTGGGAGTATGACACGTCCAGCCGCACGTGGACCCAGCTCCAGGACACCGCGCCCGGCGACTTGGGCAGGCCCATGCCCAGGTACGGCCTGGGGCAGGCCCGCATCGGAAGCCACTGGTACCTGTTCGGCGGCTTCGGTTCCCAGGTCGGCGACGGCCCCCAGCTCAACGACCTCTGGCGGTGCGACCTGGAGTCCGGCGAGTGGGCTTGCCTGGGCCCTCACGACGCCTCGAAGGACTACACCGCTGCGGCCAGTCGCCCCGGCGTGAGGCGGGTGATGGGCATGGCCCCGCTCGACGGCTCTATATACATCTTCGCCGGGATGGACCTCGGCACGGGGCCTGACGACGATGGGCCGCTCAGGGCCTACAACGATTTCTGGCGCGGTATTCCGGCGTAGGAGGTTGCGTATGGTCACCCGGCAGACCCGTTTCAGCGACGTCTGCGGCACCATGGACGAATTCAAGCGGCTGCACGGCGAGGAGTACGAGCGCGTCCTGGCCGATCCTGCCGCGGTACTGCCTCCGCTGCTCGAAGACGCCCGATACATGCTCCTCAGGATGCAGCAGCGTATCGGCGAGTATGACGACTACCGGGCCAGGGTGGCGTCGGCGCTGCGTCGCATGGACGACGAGCCGTCGACAGACACCGAGCCGGCCGCGCGCGCGCTGGCAACCTTGGAGGATCTCGTTCGCTCTCAGGGCGACTACGCGGCAACAGGTGTCCCGGAGATTGCCGACCTGGCGGAGGCGATCCGCTCGGTCGCAAGCTCGCTGGAGCATGAGTTGCGAAGCCGCATGGAGCTCGCCCTCGAGCTCAACAGGCTCTTCCTGGAGATCAAGCGCGACAGGCCCTGGGTGCTTGACGATGGGGACACCGGCTCGTACAAGGAACGGATGGGGGCGAAGTACCAGTCCTGGCTGCCGTCGGAGCCCCACGGGTCCGTCCTTCTGGAACGCCTGGCTTCTGGGAGGGCCGAGGTCATAGAGTCGGACCAGCCGGGCGCGGAGCCCATGGTACAGTTCGACGACGGCGGCTCCATGGCGATGAGCCAGGTCAGGTACGATACCACCGTGCAAAATTTCCATCCCGCCAACCACAAGCCTGCTCCAGGAGGCAGGCTCTACCGCAGGGCCATGCCCGACACCGTCGGGAGTCCCCGCTAGCCTTGCACAACCGTCATTCCCGCACAGAGCCTGCCCCGTACTCGATACGGGGCAGGAATCCCTTTTCCTTCACACTTGCACGCGCCGCAGCGATGGCCCTAATGGTGTTGGCCCTGGTTGCCGTCGCCTGCGGACAGCCCTCTGCCGACGAGACCCCATCGCCCGCTCCTGCAACGCAGGAGCCCACAGTGGCACCCACGCCCACTCCAGATCCCGTGCCCGCAGTCGTGGACAGCAGTGCATCTCTGCTCCCCGGCAACCCTCTAATCGCCCAGGTCGCTGTCGCGCTGGACAGTCCCGCCCGTGTGCTCGTCGAGTACTCGAACCCGGAGGCGGGCCGGTACCGAACAGCACCCACCCGGTCCGAAGACACCGAACACGTCGTGCCGGTTCTCCGGCTCAGACCGGAGGCCTCGTACCAGTTCCAGGTGTTCGTTCTGGACGAGGACGGAGGAGAATCGCCGGGACCTGAAGGCGAGTTCACCACCGGTGGTCTCCCTGATGCCCTGGCGCGGATGGAGTTGACCTCCACCGGCAGGCCCACCTCCGAGCTTGTCCTGTTCGACTACGAAGACAACCCCGAGAGCTTCTACGTGGCCCTCGACCAGGACATGCACGTAGTTTGGTACTACGCTCACGAGATGACCGTGCCAGAGGAGTTCACCAGCGCGCGCACGGTCCGGCAGAAGCCCGACTTCAACCTAGTGTTCCTGGAAGGCGGCCCGCTGGGGCGTCGCTTCAACTGCTGCATGAAGGAGATCACCCCGCAGGGCGAGCTGGTGGACAGGCTCGTCAACAACGAAATCGACAAATGGGTCAACCGCGACATCCAGATACTCGACAGCCAGACCGTCCTCTACCTGGCGAACGAGATCGTCGAAATCGACGACACGGCCAGCGGCGGCGATCCGGAAACGCAGGTGCTGGTCGACTCCATTCGCATATGGGACCAGGCCAACCACACCACCAGGGAGGTCTGGTCGGCGCTCGACACGTTGTCCCTGGACGTTAGGCCCAGGTGGGGGGGAGACCTGAAGAACTGGCTCCGCGCGAACTCCCTTGAACTTGGCCCCCGGGACAACTACATCGTGTCCCTCGCCAACAGGAACCAGGTAATCTCGGTCTCGCCGGACGGGCAGAGGGTCGAATGGAAGCTCGGAGGCCCCAACGGCGACTACAAGTTCCTGGATCCAGCCGACAGGTTCTACGGACAGCACACCGCCTCCGAGATGCCCAACGGCAACATCCTGGTGTTCGACAACGGGCAGGGCAGGCCCGAGGAGGAGGGCGGCGAGTACTCGCGCGCGCTGGAGCTCACGCTGAACACCTACGACGTGAGCGCTATCAAGGTATGGGAGTACAGGCACCCCCCCGACCTCTACGCGAGGGGCAGGGGCAGCGCCTTCCGTATGCCGAACGGCAACACCATCATCGACTTCGAGACCAACGAGGTCGACCCGCCACGCGTCCTGGTCGAAGCGGACGGCGACGGCAACGCCGTCTGGACACTGGAGATCCGAAGCCCGTCCCTGCGCAACAGCTTCCGCGCCTACACCATCGAGTCCATATCCGGCGAGACCCGGGTGGAGTGATGGGCGGCAGATTCTTGCCCGGCGTTCCAGGGCGCTGCATCGAGGAAATCTTCAACGCCGCGCCCGGCAACGAGATTGCGACGGGAAAGTTCGACAGCCCGGAGTCGTCGGCTGCCCTCGCAGCCAATGCCTTCGGCTTCTTCCTCTGCCATCCTGCTTGCCTGCCTCCACTTCCAGGATGCGAGCGCAAGACCTGGCCCGCTGACTCACTGGAGCTCGAGAAGGAGGTCAGGTTTCCCTGGAGAGGCGGCCTCCATCCGGTCCTGGATGTGCTCGTGGCAACGCCCTGCACACTGATAGGCATCGAGTCCAAGCGCTTCGAGCCATTCAGGGATAGGCCGGGAGTTTCATTCTCCGATACGTTCTGCCGGCCGGTCTGGGGCGACTCCATGAAGGGCTACAGGCGAGTCATGAACAAGCTGCTCGATGATCCGAGTCTCTACGCCCATCTGAAGGCGGATCAGCTTGTCAAACATGCCCTCGCCCTGCGGACGCAGGTTAACCGAGAAGGTGAGCACAAGGGCCTGACACCCATCCTCCTCTATATCTATGCGGAGCCGGATTGCTTGCCCAATTCCGGCAAGTCGATTGACGATGCAGCGAAGGCTAGGCATAGGAAGGAAGTTGAGGCCTTCGCACGGAAGGTCGAGGGGGACGAGGTCAAGTTCGTCCACTGTACGTACCGCGACCTGCTGGCGAGTTGGAGGCGGCACACGGCCCCGGAGATTCGCGCCCACGCCGAGGCCGTAGCTTGCTGTTTCTCCCCTTGATACCTATGAGCGGAGCCGCACCACACCCAGAGCGTCATACCGGCGAAAGCCGGTATCCAGTCCCCAGGCCTTGACCTGAGGGCTACATTGTGAAGGACGAGCTGCGCTGGCTTCACAAGGCCATGATTACTCCTAGGCACCTCGCGGACCTCGCGATACTGGTCGCCCTCCTGACCATGGCCGCCTGCGCCTCGGCCCCGGCTCTCACCCCAACACCCCCTCCGCCCGCCCGCCCCATCTCAGCCGCAGCCGCAATCCTCGACGACAACGCCCTCATCGCCCGCGTCGAAGGCGAGCTCGACAGGCAGGGCCGTGTCTACGTCGAGTACTGGGCCGAGGGCGTGCCGCGACTGCGCTCCCGGACCGAGCCGTCCGAAGGTACGCGGTACACCGTCCACGCAGTCAGGCTCAGGGCAGAGACGACCTACTCCTACCAGGTCTTCGGCACAAACGGGGCGGGCGGCACGACGGAGGGCCCCTCAGGCAGCTTCACGACCGGTCCGCTCCCGGAGGTGCTCGCGAACGCCAAGTTCGACGTGTTGTTGGGTGCGCCGTCGCATCCCCTCACATTCCTGGAGTTCCGGCAGAAGGGCTACCTGGGGCTGGCGGCGTTCGACGGCCGCGGCCACCTCGTCTGGTACTACGAGGCAAGGGACGAGGAGCAGCCCTACGTCATGGCGCGGCGCCCGGACGGCAACATCCTGTTCATCGCCGGGCACCAGGGCGGCACGACGGCCAAGGGGATCGTCGAGATCGACCCGCTTGGCATCGAACGTGCACGGCTGGTCGACGAGTGCAGCCCGTTCGGCCCTATACACCACGAGCTCGACCTGATGGACGATGGCCGCGTGATGTACCTGTCCCGGCGCGTGCTGCGGCCTGGATACGGAGACCCACCCAGACCCCAGGAGGGCGACACCATAGGCATCTGGGATCCTGGTACGGGCGGCAACCAGATCGTCTGGGACATATTCGACTTCATCTCGCCCGACGAGCGCACGGTGCCCGACTCGAACCGCACGCTGCCCGGCAACCCGCTGTGGGGAGGGTGCGATCGTGACAGGAGCGTGCAGGACTGGAGCCACGCCGACTCCCTCGACATCGGGACGGACGGCTCGGTCCTGGTGTCCCTGCGAAACCTCGACCAGTTGGTCCTGCTCGAGCCCGACTACAGTTCTATCAGGTGGCGGCTGGGCGGCCCCGGCGGCCAGTTCGAGTTACCCCAGCCGTCCGATCGCTTCTATCACTCGCACGACGCCTCCCTCGTCTCCGGAGGCAACGTCCTGCTTTTCGACAACGGCAACCACAGGCCCGGCAGCGAGGGAGGACAGTACTCTAGGGCCCTCGAATTGAAGCTCGACCTGGAGTCGATGACCGCTATCAAGGTGTGGGAGTTCAGGCTCGAGCCCGACATGTTCTCGGTCTGCTGCTCCAGCGCGACGCGGCTGGCAAACGGCAACACGCTCGTGCTGTTCGGCAGCAACTTCGCCCCGGACTGCTGCAGGCCCTTCTTCATAGTGGAGGTCGACACCGCTGGAGATACCGTCTGGGCTGTCGAGCACATCTCGCCCGACAAGCCCAACCAGTACAGGGTCTACCCCGCCGACTCCATCATGGGCGAGACCCACGTCCCCCAGGAGCGCTAGCCCGCATCTCAGAGAGGCCGTTCACGTCGCCGCGTGTCATCGCTGCGAGTAATACCAATTTGGCGTGATGCCGCCATATATGTGCGGCCAGGGAGTGGGTTCCCGCCCCGTATCGAGTACGGGGCAGGCTCTTCGCGGGAATGACGGCTTTACGGCGCGCTTAAAATGAATTGGTATAAGGTAGAAGCCCAACCGTCATTCCCGTGCAGACGGGAATCTAGGGGGCTGGGGCCCACCCAGATCCACCACCTAATTTGGACGGATGGCGTGACGGACTGCCTCTGAGGCTATGGCTGTGCACCTTGCCGGGGATGGGTTCCCGCCCCCGACTGCTCGGGGGCAGGTTCTGCGCGGGAATGACGGAGGTGGGGGATTTGGGTGGTTTGAAACCAGCCCCTACGGGGTGATGGCTGATAGATATGGCGCCGAATGTGGATGTGGGGGATTTGGGCCCAGGCTGCAGGCTTGACACGCCTCGCGGCGCGCCAATAGAGTACGGAGCGTCGTCACAGCCCATATCCTGAGGTGACTTGGATGCGACCGAACCCCCTGCGGAAACTGCTCGACGAGGGAAAGCCCAGCATCGGCACACACACCATGGTCTTCTGGCCCGGCATGGTGGAGATCATCGGACACACCGGCATCATCGACTACGTGGAGTTCGTGGCCGAGTACGCGCCGTATGACCTCGAGGGCCTCGAGAACTTTGGACGGGCCGTCGACCTGTTCGACCACATGACCGCGATGATCAAGCTCGACCAGGAGCCCCGCACCTTCGCCGCGACGCGGGCCATCGGCTCCGGCATCCAGAACGTGCTCTTCGCCGACGTCCACGACGCGGAGGAGGCCAGAGAGTGCGTCGGCGCCGTTCGCGCCGAGACCCCTCAGACGGGCGGCCACCACGGCTCCGGGGACAGGCGGTTCGCGGGCTACATCCTCGAGTCAGGCTCGCCCCAGTATGTCCAGGCCCTCGAGGACAGCGTCGTCGCCCTGATGATCGAAAAGAAGGAGGCGGTCGACAACCTGGAGGAGATCCTGAGCGTGCCCGGAATCGACATGGTCGTCTGGGG
This sequence comes from Dehalococcoidia bacterium, assembly GCA_965261325.1. GTDB lineage: Bacteria > Chloroflexota > Dehalococcoidia > Lucifugimonadales > CAJWER01. The sequence continues at coordinate 931,620 of CBDHCU010000008.1, read as the reverse complement.
CGGCAGCGACTACTCGATGAGCATCGGAAAGCCAGGCGCCGCCAGGGACCCGGACGTCCTGGCGACCCGCGACTACGTCCACAAGAAGGCCCTGGAGATGGGTATCCAGCCCAGGGCTGAGATAAGCAACCCCGAGGATGCCAAGCCGTTCCTCGACCAGGGCATTCGTCACTTTGCACTCGGCACAGACATAGCCATCCTCTTCACTTGGTGGAAGGAGAACGTCCAGAAGCTCAGCGACATCATGGCCGGAGCCTGAGCTTCTGGCGGGTACGCGAGTCTGCGTTCGCTCCTGGCTGGCGTCAGTGCGGGTTCAGAGGTACCTGTTCCGTACCCATGAGTTGAGACGCCATCCCCGAATGTCGTCAGCGGACGGCCCTGTGTGCAAAGGACTGTACGATTCTTCGTCGCTGCGCTCCTCTGAATGACAATAAGGAGGGGCGATTCCTATGTCTCATCGAATCTGAACAGTAACGTTCAGCGACCCCCAGGACGTGAGCGGCCAGTAGCGCAGCCAAGCACGGCCGACGATCCTGCCTGCCTCGATAGGGCCGAACTCACGGCTGTCCGTGCTGTGGGCGCGGTTGTCCCCTAGCACTATGTACTCGCCCCGCCCCAGGTCCCACGCCGACTCGCCCAGCCCAACTGACGAGGGCAGCCCCCCCAGGTACGGCTCGGCGATCTGGCGGCCGTCGATGTAGAGCATGCCCTCGGCCATGACGACCCGCTCCCCGGGCAACCCGATCAGCCTCTTGATGTCGTGCCTTCCTTCGGCGCGGCGGCTGAAGAACACCACGATGTCGCCGCGGGCGGGATCGACTTCCCCGTAGGCCGACACGTCGACGAGCACCTGGTCGCCTGGACTGAGCGAGGGCGTCATGCTCGCGCCCCGGATCACATATGGCCGGAAGGATGCGAAACGCTTCATGAGGCTGTGCCCGGCGACTGGCATGATAGACTCACCCACGACTATAGTATGATGCAGAGCAGCGGAATGGGAGGGGAGCAATGGTCGTCTCAACGCCCGCAGCGAGGTTCACCTATGAGGACTACCGGAACACCCCGGAGGACCAGCGGTGCGAGCTCTTGGACGGAGATCTGGTCATGACCGCCGCTCCGAACATAGCCCACCAGAGAGTCTCCAGCAGGTTGGAAAGGCGCCTCGCCGCGTTCGTGGAAGAGGGGGGGTTGGGCGAGATCTTTCGTGCTCCCACGGACGTGGTGCTGTCGGATACGGACGTAGTGCAGCCGGACATACTGTTCGCATCCAAAGAGCGGGCGGACATCGTCACCAGCGAGAACGTCCGCGGAGCGCCGGACCTGATCGTGGAGGTGCTGTCGCCCACCACGGCGGGCCGCGACTGGAGAGAGAAGCGCGACCTGTACTCGAAGCACGGGGTTCGGGAGTACTGGCTGGCGGACCCGCAGACCGAGATTGTGTGGGTTCTTCTGCCGAAGGAGGGCAGCCTCGAGGTTGCGGCCATCTACGGTGGCGGAGACACGCTGACTTCGCCCATGCTCGAGGGGTTCACCCTGGACCTGGACCAGATATTCCAGGGGTAGAGGCGCCGCCGATCCGGTTGTCGTATATGTAGTCCCAGTCGTACTCCATGCCCAGCCCCGGCTTCTGGGACACCACGATGTTGCCGTCGCCGTCCATCGGGTCGGGGATGGTCTTGAGGTGGGGTGGGGGAGTGTCGTAGTCCTCGCCCGGGCGCAGCACGCCCCGCTCATAGTACTCACACGTAGAGCCTGGCGTCGCCGCGAGGACTTGGGCATGGGCCCAGCCTCCGCCGTGCATCTCGCACTGCACCCCGAACGTCTGGCATATGTTCGCCAGCTTCCAGCAAGCCGTCAATCCCCCGTGAGCGTGGTCGATGCGGAGCATGTCGGCTGCTCCCTGGAGTAGCCACTCAGCCCTGGAGAACACTCCGCCGGGGACGTACTCCGGTGAGCATATGGCGATGTCGAGCTCCCTGGTGAGTCTTCGGTACGCCTCCATCCGCGTCTCGATCATCGGGTGCTCGAACCAGTAGAAGTCCAGCTTCTCCAGCTCCCGTCCGACCCAGATGGCCTCCTCGAGGGTGTAGGCACCGTATGAGTCCAGCATCAGCCTCATGTCGCTGCCGACCGCCTCACGGACCGCCCTGCAGACTTCTACGTCCTCCCTGGGAAAGCCGGGCTGCTGAGGCGCGGGCTTCCACCTGTGCGGGTTCCAGAAGATGTAGGCGTGGATCTTGTATGCCTTGTAGCCTGCCTCCTTGCAGGCGATGGCGTGCTCGGCATAGACCTCTGGAGGTCCCAGGTTGGACGCCGAGACGGCGTAGGCCTTGACCCGCTCCCTTGCGCCTCCCAGCAGCTTGTGGACCGGCATCCCGACCATCCTGCCCAGGAGGTCCCACAGGGCGCAGTCGACGACCCCCATGTCGCGCTCGGTCAGCTTGGCGCGGCTGGTGGTCATCTGGTCCATCCAGCCCCACAATTTCTCTCGTTCCAGTGGGTCCTCGTCCAGCAACAGCGGCTTGACCGTCCCCTCGATCACGGCCTTGCTGCCGCCGTCCATATAGCCGCACACCCCCTCGTCGGTGGAGATCTTCGTGATCGAAGACGTCGCGTCGATCTCCTCGCTCCACCGCTCCTTGCCCCATCGGGTGCGGTGCTCCCGGGTGCGGGTTCTGAACTCGATGACCTCGACGTCGGTGATCTTCATTGTTGGTCCTGAGTGTGGCCTCACCATAGCCGCCACTGCTGGGCCCGTCAACAATCCCGGACTGAAACCAGGGCCTTCCCATTGTTGAGATAGGGTCGTACCTTGCCGTTCGGCCTGAGCTTGTCGAAGGCCCCAATTGTGGTTCGACAGGCTCACCACGAACGGACTTTGGGAAGGCCCTGGACTATCCTGGAGACAGGCAGAGCGGACCCCAGTGCGTTCGTCCTGAGCCTGTCGAAGAGCCCGCCCTGAGCTTGCGAAAGGGTGGGGTTGGCTCTCCATGCCCGTAATTACGGCGAGACCGCGCGTGCTGGGCCGCGCCTATGAGAAATCCCCCGGCTACGCCTTTTTGGTCCCGGCGCGGCCCGGACGCCGGATGCGGCTCAAAGTCATCACGCCCTCCCTGGGCAGGAATATCGCCGCGATGATCGTGGCCGGCAGGAAGAATACCGCGTGGCATACCACGGCGAACACGAACGCGTCGTTGTCCTCGAATCCGAAGAAGCGCAGCACGTATATCACGGCGAACTCGAACGCTCCAATCGCGCTGGGCGCTGCGGGTACGGCCGTGGCAAAGAAGATCGTAGCCATCACCACTACGGTCGCAATCACAGGGGAGATGGAGTTGCCACTGTCGTCGCGCAGGTCTATAGCAGTTGCAATCAACCAGGCGGTCGCGCCGACCAGCAGCCAGTACGCAATGCTCACGGCCAGGGACAGCACCAGGCGCTTCTTCTCTCTCTCCAGCTCGCTGACGGCATGGGCGAATGCGGCCAGGAACCGGAACCTCGTTACGAATCCCAGGGACTCGCTCCACGCAAAGAGGCGCACGAGCAGTACCCCTAGCAAAGTGAATCCGAGCGCCCCGGCGACGAAAAATGAGACCGGCAGTTCCCGCCCCTGTATCGATACCGTGAACCCCCGCATCTCCGGCACCAGCAGGAAGCAGAGCGCGAGTATGCCTGTGCTCGCCACCGCGTCTATTACGCGCTCCATCCCCAGGGTGGCCAGGGCGGTCGCCCCATTGATGCGGTCCCGCAGCGTCAGGACCGCGAGCTGCGTCACCTCGCTGACCACCCTGAAGGGCATGACGTTGCTGAAGCCCAGACCCTCGTGCTGGACTATGAAGAGCCTGCGTATAGTTATCTCTTCGTTGGTGAAGAGCAATTTCCAGCGGACTGCCCGAAGCCAGCCCGCCGACATGAAGACCACGAGGGCGAGTGTGAGCTTCACAGGGGAAACCGCCGCCAGGCTGTCGACTACGTTGCCCCAGTCCAGCCCGCGAATGGCCAGCCAGCCCAGCAGTCCGCTGATCCCCAACCCAACCGCTAGCTTCGTCCCCCCAGACACCCAACGCCCTATCGAGATGCGGCTTCTGGGACTCTTGGGGCGAGGCTCCTCGCTTGGATTCCCCATGCCGTGTAGTATAGTCCAGCGCCGTTCGAACCTGCCATAACCTGGGGAATCCTCCTTCGTTGCTTCTCGTAGACACCCACACACACCTCGACTCCTTCTCCGACACGGAAGTCTCTTCCATCCTGTCCCGTGCCCGGCGTGTCGGAGTGGGCGCAGTGATCTCGGCGGGCACGACTGAGAACACCTCACGGAGAGCCGTCGAGTTGACCTCGGTGTTTCCGGACATGTTCGCCGGTGTTGGAGTCCACCCGATGGACCTCGAGGGCCCCATCGACGATGCGGCCTACGCGCGACTGCACGATATGGCATCTTCGACCGACAAAGTGGTCGTCGTCAGCGAAATAGGCCTGGATTTCATGGAAGGGATGCCGGACAGGGCCATCCAGTACCAGGCGTTTCGGAGGCAGATCGGGCTGGCCCGCGACCTCAGGCTGCCTATAGTATTCCACAGCAGGGAGGCCCACACCGAAACGCTGCGTGTGCTTCGCGAGGAGCGCGCATACGAGGTCGGCGGTACGATGCACTACTTTCAGGCCGACGCCCGGACGGCCGAGGAGGCCATCGACCTTGGCTTCCTCATATCCCTGGCGCGGCCGCTCCTCCGCCTGCCCCACCTGCAGGAGGTGGCCGCCTCGCTGCCCCTCGGCCACGTCGTCCTTGAGACCGATGCTGCTCCTCAGCCCTTCAAGGCCAGGCGCGAGAACTGGACCGAGCCCCGCCACCTCCGCGACGTTGCTCAAAAACTGGCGGAGGTTCAGGGCCGGGACGTGCGGGAGATCGAGGAGGCCACGACCCGGAACGTGCTGCGCCTCTTCGGAGACGCGAGCGCCCTGACCCGCTGCGTCGCCTCAGCCGAGGTTGGCGAGCAGTACGAAGGGCATGATGACGAAGAAGAGGGACCATCCGAATAGGGTCGACAGCACGGCGGCGACCCAGTCAGTCTCCTGCACTTCCTTGACGCCGATGACCGCCGAGACCAGTACCCACAACCCCGCCAGCGCAGCCGCGAGGGGGCCCACATCCGGTATCTGTAGTAGCAGGAAAAGCGCGCCCGGCCCGTAGCAGAGTCCTATAATCCGCAGCAGCTGGTGATACACCGCCTTGCCCCCAAGAAAGCGGTTGCCCAGCAGGTAGACGACCAGGGCCCACAGCACCCATCCCAGCAGCATCGTGATCAGCACGAGCCAGACCGAGATGAGCCGGTCGCCCAGCATTGACCACGACAAATCGGGCTGCATCACCCCCTCTTCTCCCACGATGTTCAGGAGACCGAGGCTGAGGGCGATGGCCGAAAGGATCACCACACCCAGAGACTTCAGGATGATCTCCGGGTCGCCCGCCGCATGCCGGTAGACGCTCCGCCTAAGCAGCGCCGCCCGGATCGCCATGCGCAGCATGTTGCCCATGCCGTCTAGGGTATACGGTCGCGTGAAGCAAGACTAGGGGACAGCGCCGCGGGCAGCTGTCCAAACTTCGAGAGAGGATTCCCCTCTTCTCCCAAGGAGAGCCCTGTACCCAGATCCACCACCTAATTTGGACGGATGGCGTGACGGACTGCCTCTGAGGCTATGGCTGTGCACCTTGCCGGGGATGGGTTCCCGCGCAGAGCCTGCCCCGTACTCGATACGGGCGGGAACCCATCCCCGGCTGCTGCCGTCAACTTGGGGTAACGGGGCAGAGCCATCGTCATCACTTGGTGCGCCGTCGCAAACCGGCATGAGCGGCCACTTTGAAACAGCATCCAGCCACCCCGCCATGTCGGCCTCGACCATGCCACGAGACACGAGACGATGCCTCGTTACAGAGCCCGGCCAGTCGGTGTAGTATTGGCGGAACCGGTCCGCATGACGGATGTCCCGTTCGGAGGCACCCACATGAAAGTTCTCGCCAACCTACAGCTCGACGACTCGCAGATCAGCCGGATAGAGGCCGTCTCCGATGACGTCGAGGTAGTGAAGGCCGACTCCCAAGGCGAGGCCCTCGAGCTCATGCCCGAGGTCGACGTCGTGTTCGGGAGCTTCGACCATGAGATGTTCGTTCGCGGCCGGCGTCTCAAGTGGGTGCAGGTCACCAGCGCGGGCGTCGACAACATGATGTATCCCGACTTCGTCGAGAGCGACGTCGTCATGACGAGCGCCAAGGGCATAGTTGGTGTCCACCTCGCAGATCACGCCATGGCGCTTCTCCTGGCCCTGACCCGCGGCATAGCGTGGGCCGTCAGACACCCAAGCTGGAGTCAGCGGGACGCCACCCGCGAGATGTCGTGGGAGCTGCTCGGACGCACAATGGGCATCGTTGGTCTCGGCGGAACGGGACGCGAGCTGGCCGCACGCGCCCTCGCCTTCGGCATGCGGGTGATCGCCGTCGACCCGATGGACGTGGACCCGCCCGACGGCGTCGAATACTGCCGGAAGATGGACGGCCTCGATGACCTCCTCGAAGTCTCCGACGTAGTGGCCATTTGCGCGCCGCTTACCCCCGAGACCGAGGGCATGTTCGACCGGAACGCTTTCCGTCTTATGCAGCCCCATGCCATTCTGATCAACGTGACCCGCGGCCCCATAATGGACGAGGAGGCCCTGATCGAGGCCCTGGAAACCGGCGATATCGGTGGCGCGGGCCTGGACGTCACGCCCCGGGAACCCCTGCCTGACGATCATCCGCTGTGGAGGTTCGACAACGTCGTCATAACGCCCCACTCGGCGGGAGGTTCCCCGCGGCGCGTGGACCGCTCCGTAGACCTCTTCTGCGACAACCTCAGGCGACTGCTGGCGAACGAACCCCTGACCAGCGTCATCGACAAGACCAAGGGCTACTAGGTAGTGGTGACATTTGAGATACCAGGCCATTTTATAACTCAGCAAGCGGTCCAACATGTCATTCTGAGGAGCGGAGCTACGAAGAATCTAAGGCCTATGCATGAGGATACCTCAACCGCTTTAGATTCTTCACTCCGCTGCGCTACGTTCAGAATCACTATGGCCTTGCGCAGGCCACATAAGGGGATGAAAATGGGCGAGGGGATTCTCCGTTGCCGCATGATTGGTAGCAGCGACCGGGGATGGGTTCCCGCCCCCGACTGCTCGGGGGCAGGCTCTCCGCGGGAATGACGGAAGGGAGCGCGGGAACGGCGGGTGTGGCTGTCTGCTGTCTATTTTCATAGCAATGACATGAAACGAAATGTCAACACAACCTAGTATCGATTCAAGGTAGTTTTGGCGAACGTCCAGCCCCCCGCCCCTCTGGGTTCCCGCCCCGTATCGAGTACGGGGCAGGCTTTTCGCGGGAATGACGGCAATCCGAGGGTTTCTGTCATATTTAGATTGAAGCAGTACTAGGATTCCTTATCCCCGGGGGGAAGGTTAGGAGTAGCTGTTCAGATTTCGTGGGAACACTGGATGCGCGCAGCCCATCGGTATCCAGGGGTGGGGGGGCTTCCTCGCACCAAGACTGAACACTTACGGTTAGGATGGGGGCTAATCCCCGCTGGGCGTCTGGCGATACGGTAGGTTGAGTTTAGCCTCTGGGGCCACTCATCCTCTGCGCTCCTCCGGCGGCGAGTACTGCAAGTGCTCCGGGAGCGCCTCCGAAACGCCGAGGGCCATCAAGACCCGCTCTGCGACGAACTCCACGACGTCGCCGATTCCCTGCGGCTTCAGGTAGAACGCCGGATGCGGCGGCAGCACCACTGCTCCCAGCCGCGCGAGAGTGGCAAGATTCTCGAGATGTATGGCCGTCACGGGCGTCTCCCTCGGCACGATGACGAGCCTGCGCCGCTCCTTCAGGGCCACGTCCGCGGCCCGGCGCATGAGATTGTCGGACAGCCCGGTCGCCACGGCGGCCGCCGTCCCCATGCTGCACGGCACGATAGCCATCCCCTGTGACGGGTAGGTGCCGCTCGCTATGGGCGCGGCCAGGTCGCCTATGGCCTCGGTGGCGAACAGGCCGGTGTCCGTCCATCGCTCTATCGTCTCGCCCAGGGAATCCTCCATCTCCTCCCGCCAGACCATCCTCGCGGCTGGCGAAATAGTCGCTATCACTGGCCAGCCCAGGCCCAGCAGCCGCTCAATAGTGGCCTCGGCCATCATTGACCCGCTGGCGCCCGAAATGCCTACGACGACTGGCCTCTTCTTGCTCATGGAGACCCCCGCTTAACCCCCTCTCCCTTGACGGGAGAGGGTTGGGGTGAGGGTGAAGGGCCAGCTCTTGCTGGGATAACGGGGCTATGCAAATGTCTCCTCATGCAACCGCCAGCGAGAGAATGACCGCCACCAGCACGGTGGTCGAGACGTAGGCGTTGATCCTCATGAACGCCGTCCCCATGCGCGACAGGTCGTCGGGCGAAATCATGCGCCGCCGGTATACGAGCAGCCCGGACACTGCGACGCATCCGACGTAGTAGTACGGGAACGCCAGGTCCATCACCAGACCGAAGGCGACCAGGCACACGACCGCAATCACGTCCAGCACCGCGGAGATCCTGAACGCGGCGGGAATCCCGAAGCGCTGCGAGACCGAGTGCAGCCCGCTCCCAGCGTAGTAGTCCCTGTCCTCCGCGTGGTACAGGATGTCGAAGCTCGCCGCCCAAGACGCGACAGCCGCCGACAGCAGGCCCGCCTCCCATTCGATAGTTCCCGTGACGCCGATCCATGCCCCCACAGGGGCTATGGCAAGCGCCGAGCCGAGCATGAAGCTCCCGGCCCACGTGACCCGCTTGGCGTACGGGTAGGCGATCAGGTACGCGGCGGCCACGGGCGCAAGGACCAGCGCCAGGGGGTTCAGCTGCCACGCCGCCACGAAGAACACCAGGGCGGACACCGCGCACAGCGCGAACATGTCCCTGGCCCTGAGCAGTCCCTGGGGCAGGTGCCGCATCGCCGTGCGGGGATTGCCCGCATCGATGTGCCTGTCGATGACTCGGTTGGCCGACATGCCCAGCGTCCGGGCCCCGACCATGGCGACCGTTATCCAAACGAAGTCGCGGGCTTCCGGCAGGCCGTCCGCCGCCAGCACCATGCCCGAGAAGGCGAAGGGCAGGGCGAAGATCGTCTCCTGGAACCTGACCGCCCCCAGGAACAGCGGCGCCCTTGCCAGCGGCCCACCCCTCGCGGCCTCTGTGCTCACAGGCCGTACTCCGCCCACCGGGCGTCCACCAGCCTCTTGATCTCGCCGCTCATCACGATCTCATCGGGCCACTCCCTGCTCACCCCCTCGCCGGCTAACTTCTCCGTGGCGTCGATGCCGATCTTGCTGCCCAGCCGCGGCGTCGACGCCGCATGGTCGAGGTCGTCTGCAGGTCCGTCCACGAACAGGATGTCCCGCCGCGGGTCGATATTGACGCCGAGTCGCCATGCCACCTCCGAGAGGTCGTGGAGGTTGACGTGCGCGTCGAAGACGACTATTCCCTTGACCAGCGCCATTTGGCCGATGCCCCAGAGGGCGTACATCACCTTCCGCGCGTGGCCCGGGTACTCCTTCTTGATGGACACGAGCACGTAGTTGGTGAATATCCCCTCAGCCGGCATGTTCATGTCGACGATTTCGGGGACCGTCAGCTGCAGTGCGGGCAGCATGATCCGCTCGCTCGCCTTGCCCATGAAGTAGTCCTCGGAAGGCGGCCTCCCCACGACCGTCGTGGGGTATATGGCCCCGCTCCGGTGGGTGATGGCGGTGAGATGAAAGACGGAGTAGTCGTCGGGTAGGGAGTAGTATCCGGTGTGGTCGCCGAAAGGCCCCTCTTCCCGGGTCTCTCCCGGCGCCACGTACCCTTCCAGCACGATCTCCGCGTAGGCCGGGACCTCCAGGTCGACGGTCTTGCATTTGACCAGCTTGACCGGCTCCTCTCGAAGCACTCCCGAGACGGCCAGCTCGTCCATTTCGGGAGGGAGCGGCATAGAGCCAGACCACATTGTGGTAGGGTCGCCTCCGAGCGCGACGGCAATGTCGATCCGCTCCGTTCGCATCCTCTCGCCAGTCCTGAAGTGGCGGGCCCCGACCTTGTGACTCTGCCAGTGCATACCGGTCGTCCTGCTGTCGTACACCTGCATCCGGTACGTGCCGACGTTGCGGCGGCCGCTCGCAGGGTCTCTGCTGATGACCAGCGGCAGTGTGATGAACCGTCCGGCGTCCTGGGGCCAGCACGTCAGTATGGGAAGTCGGTCCAGATCGGCGTCATCTCCGGTCAGCACCACATCCTGGCACGGCGCGTTCCGCACCGTCCGGGGCTGGCTCCGTGCGAGGCCGGCTAGGTCGCCAAGCGTGCGGAGCTTGTCCATGAGGCCCTTGGGCGGGGCCTGCGGGAGGCCCGTCAGCTTGCGGACCCGCGCGACGATCTCCTCCACGTCCTCGACGCCCAGGGCCCAGGCGACCCTCTGGTGGGTGCCGTAGAGGTTGATGACCAGCGGCGTCTCGAAGCCCTTTACGTTCTCGAACAATAGCGCCGGGCCGCCCGATTTGACCATCCTGTCGGTTATCTCGGTGATCTCGAGGTCGCGGCTGACCGGCGCGGAGACCCGTTTGAGCTCGCCGCGCTCCTCCAGAAATCCCAGGAACTCGCGAAGGTCCTTGAACTTCATAGCCGGAGAGCCGCCCCTCTGATTTCTGTGGATGACACGTCTCGGCGGAACGCCGACTCCGGTATCCCCGTGAGCATGTCCTCGAACCCCGGCGGCACTCCCACGTCATCCAGGGATCTGAATCTCTCGTCCTCCACGCGCCCGGCGACCAGGAACCGGCACCCTGAGCTTTTCAGCTCCTCCAAGGCTTCGTCCATCGCCGCCGTGCTGCCGCCGTAGTACTTGGGGTCGAACAGCCGCATCGCGGTGTCGCAGCCGATGACGAAGGTCGTGCAGGGCAGGACCCTCGCCTTCTCGGCGAATGTCGCTGCCCTCGTGAGAACGACCCTGGCTCTGCCCTCGAACTGGCGCAGCCGTCGGCTCACGTCCGCGTACGTAAGGGGGGGCTTGTCCACGTTTGCAGTCGAAATCTCGAAGGCTACTTCCACCTCCAGGATCTCCGAGGCGACCCTTGCCAGCGCCTCGTGTCCTCCATGCAGCGGGTAGAACGAGCCCGGAAGCAGCGCCCTGGGGTGGGGAGGAGCTGCCGAAACGGACCCATTTCTGTCTACCACCACATAGGAGGCGGAGCCCTCCAGCAGGTCCCGCAGGGGATCGCTTCCTGGCTCTTCCAGGACCTCGAGGCGCTCCTGGCCGCTGAGTCCCAGTGACCCGTCGAAGCTCACCCCGCTCTCCTCGGCGAGTAGCCTGACTATCAGTCTGCTCACGATCTCGTCCTCCGCCTGCCTCTCCCTCATGCCCTTGATCATGGTCACGCCGTACCCGCGCCGACCCCCGGAAGAGCATGATGCAACGAAGCAGCGATGCTCGCCTCGCTTCTCTCGCTGAGTCCTGATTGTCGCTGTGGCGCCGATGCCGGTCGCGCACGGGTCCCCGGACAGGTGCGACGCACGTTCGAAGGCGAGCTGGGCCATATCCATCGCGACTTCTTCAGATACGACTGGGCTGGGGCTGCGGCCCAGGTACTCGGCAAGGGCCTCGCCTGCATAGGGGACGCTTATCTCGAGGACGGTGTTCGACGCGTTCGGGACTCCCAGCAGCCAGGCCAGCGCCTGTGCCCCGCCGCCGGTCGCCGCGATTACGGCCTTGGTGGGTGATGCGTGAATCCCCTCGATCGCCTCTCTCAGCCTCGCGTTCATCCCAGGACCATTATGACCTTCGCCAATTTCCCAGGCAACAACATCCCCCAAATCCCCCACCTAAATGGCGGCGACGCCCTAATGGCAAGGGGAGGGCTGGTTTGAAACCAGCCCCTACGGGGTGATGGCTGATAGATATGGCGCCGAATGTGGAGGTGGGGGATTTGGGATCCGGTTTAGAGCAGATTGACCAACCGGGGCCTCAGGGCTATTCGGATGGCGGACAGGACGACCGCGCCTATGATGATCACGCCGATCGACGACCAGTTCCATCCGTGAATGACCAGTCCCAGAGCGGCTCCGGCTGCCGGAGGGTGCTCCGTGTCGGTGATCACCATCAACACCATGCTCAACCCCAGGGTGAGCGCGGCCACGGCGTTGCGGATGGATGGCGAGGACTCCACTATCGCCGAAATATCTGGGATTCCCAGTATTGCGACAACTATGGACCCCGCCACCACCCCCGCCACGTGACCGCCCACCACCTTCCGCGGAGTGGCTGCGACGTTGTCGGGGACGACGAAGATGGTGAAGACTGTGGAAGCCATAGCGACCACGATGGCAATGTTCAGGACCGCATCCTCGACGACCACGATCGCCAGGAGGGACAGGGTCGCCAGTGCGGACTGGAAGGCGTAACTGCGGCTGCGGGCTCGCAGGCGGCGGTCGACCAGCGGAGGCGCAACATGCCTCACCTTTACAAGCAAACGTCCTCTACCCAGATCCACCACCTAATTTGGACGGATGGCGTGACGGACTGCCTCTGAGGCTATGGCTGTGCACCTTGCCGGGGATGGGTTCCCGCCGTCGCGGGAATGACGGAGGTGGGGAATCTGGGTTCCCAGCCCCGCGTGTGCTGTACAGGCGAAACGGGTACACTCATTGCCGAATCTGCGTCGTAGCTGGGCACGTCGGCGTGCGAGCGCCCGTACTTGCGGTCAAGTCTCTATGGCTAGTGTGAGGCAGCGCCGGAGCATTTCGTATGCCGACAAGCGTCCTTCCCGGACGTTACGGGTAGCTTGTTGGAGGCAGTCCCAGATTCTTGACAGGTATTAGAGGTTGTGATAATTTGCACAAGGTTTGCAGCGGCTGACGCCAGCTATATCTTGCAGAAAGGCTCCATGGACCCCACCCCTCTTACAAGCTCCGAGTGGAGCGAGATAGGGAAAGTGCTGACCAGCATGTGGCTCATGGTCGCCCTCGTCATCTTCTTCTCGACGAATTTGCTGGTGGGCCATATTCTCATCCCGTCCCTGGTAGCATCCCACCACCTGCCTCCCTCTCTTCAGAAGGCTCGCGTGGGTTTCTACGCACTGGGGATAGCTGGATTCGCGGCGACGCTCGTCGTGCTCGCGATGGCCATAGACCACGCCGGTGTGATAGCCGATATCTTCGAGACCTACTGGATCGACGGCGGGGTGGACTGATGCCGCTGCGTGCCGGTATCGGCCTCGGCGCCTAGGGTACGGGCGACTTGCTCCCAGGCGACTTTCGTCTACCAAAGCGGAACAAGAAGTCCGTACTTGCTCTTGGCTTCATCGGCCTGACAGGCCTTGTTGGTCTGGCAGTTCTCTTGGCGGTCGGCGCGTTCGTCCTGTCGGCTTGGCTGGGGCTGCCCTTGAACGCCTTCGGGCTCAACGAGGGGCCCGACCAGCCCATCGCGTTCCCCCACACCGTCCATGTCGAAGAGCTGGGCATGGACTGCACCTTCTGCCACCGTAACGTGGCGACGGAAGCGGCAGCGTCCGTGCCCGCTGTGGGGCTGTGCATGTCTTGCCACAAGGTGATTGGGGACGGCCTCCCAGAAGTCGAGAAGCTGCGCGACTACCACGAGTCGGGAAGGCCGATCGACTGGGTGCGTGTGCATCGGGTGCCGGACCACGTCCACTTCGTTCACGAGTCCCACGTCCGATACTTTTCCGAGCGCGACGGCATCGCCGCCTCTGAGACGTGTGTGTTGTGCCACCAGGACGTGGGGAGCATGACCAAGGTCAAGCAGGTCAGGTCGTTGAAGATGGGCGACTGTGTCGACTGCCACCGCGAGAACGAAGCCCCGACGGACTGTACGACGTGCCACTACTAGACGGACCAATATGGACCTAACCAGACGCAAGTTCCTCACACTCGTGGGCGGCTCCGCCGCAGGGGCCGTGCTCTTCCAGGCGTGCGGCGTGCCCGAGGCCGAGTTGATTGTGGAAGCGCCCGTTCAGATGCCCGAGGACATGGTGACGGGAATCGACAACTGGTACGCCACCCTCTGCCCGGAGTGCACCAGCCCGGAGGGCATCGTCGTCCGCGTGATGGAGGGCAGGGCCAAGAAGGTCGAGGGCAACGTCGACTACCCCGTGAACCAGGGCAAGCACGGCGTTCGCTGCGAGGCGGCATTGCAGGGGCTCTACCACCCCGACCGCATCAGCGCGCCCCTGGTCAGGCTGGGAGCCCGGGGCGAAGGGCGCTGGGAGGATATCAGCTGGACCGATGCCATAGCCCGCCTCGCCAATAGCTTGGGACAGATCGAGGACCGGTCCGCAGTCGTCCTCGCCACCGAGCCTGTGGGAGGACATCTGGGCAAAGTCGTCGAACGGTTCGCCTCGCGCACGGGCGTCAGACACATGCCGTACGAGACTCTGGACGAGACGAATTTGCGGACATCCATGAAGCAGGTGTACGGGCTCGACGACATGCCCGACTTCGACATCGGCAATGCGAGCTACCTGCTGACGTTCGGGGCCGACTTCCTGTCGACCTGGGGCTCTCCCATCCGGTACGCGAGGGCTTACGGACGTTTCCGGCAGGGGGACCGCGAGAGAGGGACGCATGTCCACATCGAACCGCGGCTCTCGACCACGGCGGCCAGCGCCGACGAGTGGGTCTACGTCAACCCCGGTTGGGAGGGCCACGTCGCCCTCGCAATTGCCAGCGTGATCGTCGAACAGGGACTCGGAGACTCTGGAGCGGCGGCGGCTCTGACCGGCAATGGGTCGGTCGACCTCTCTCGGTATGCCCCGGAGCGCATAGCCGACAGGGCCGGCGTGAGCGCGGAGAGAATACGCGCCATCGCGGAGGACTTCGCAGGCTACCCGCCGGCGCTCGCGATAGGCGGCGGCTCGGCCGGATCCCACTCCAACGGGCTCGCCAATCTGAATGCCATCTACTCGCTCAACCACCTGGTGGGCAGCGTGGGCAAATCGGGAGGCGTCATCCCGAACCCCCCGTCCCCCGTTCGCGACGTGACGGGAAGCCCTGGCGCGTCTCCCTACAGGGAGTGGCAAGGGCTCGTCGGCGAGATGAACGCGGGGAACGTGAGTGCCCTGCTGGTTCACCGCGCCAACCCGGTCTACGGATTGCCTGGCGCTGCGGGATTCAGAGACGCACTGCTCGGAGGGAGCGGCGGCTCCTTCAATGTGCCGCTCATCGTCAGCTTCTCCGGAATGATGGACGATACGTCGAGTCTGGCCGACTTGGTGTTGCCGGAAAACCACGGTTTGGAGGACTGGGGGGACGATGTGCCTACGCCCGGACCCGGATACCAGACCTTCGGAATCAGGCAGCCCGTCGTGCGTCCTTTCTTCGAGGGGAGGGGCGTACACCTCGGCACCCGGAACTTCGGCGACGTGCTAATGGGTGTGGCGCAGACGATGGAGATCGACCTGGGCCTCGAAGGGGAGAGCTTCAAGGAGGTCTTGCAGGCGGGAGTCGAGAGCCTGTTCGCGCGTGACCGCGGCTCCGTAAGGGCCCACGACTTCCAGTCGTTCTGGAACGGCGTGCTGCAGCGCGGCGGCTGGTGGGACACGACGGCCACCTACTCCGGCCCGGCGCCCAGCCCCTCCCGACTCGGGGCGACGCCGGACGAGCCCGCGACCGGCTCCGGCAAGTTTGCCCTGGTGCCGTATCCCTCCATCGGAATCACCGACGGCAGGGGAGCGCATCTCCCATGGCTGCAGGCGACCCCCGACCCAATCACCACTGCTACGTGGCAGACATGGGTGGAGATCAACGCCAAGCGCGCGGAGGAGATGGGTATTAAGGAGGGGGATGTCCTCCGGCTGACCACGTCGAATGGGCAGTCGATAGAGGCCCTTGCCTATCCCCACCCCGGAGTATCGCCGGACGTCGTCGCGGTCCCGATGGGACAGGGACACACGGGTGGGGGCCAGTACGAAAACGGGCGCGGCTCGAATGTCATGGCAGTGCTGGACACCGTAGACGACTTGTCGACGGGCGCACTCGCCTGGGCGGCGACCCGGGTGAACGTGGCCAAGACGGGCGGATGGACGCGGGTGCCGAGGTTCGAGAACACTGCACCCGACCTGGCGACCGACGAAGAACAGCATATCATCAAGCTCACGACGAAGGACTCTTAGGGACCCCGGATTATCCGGTAGGAGCGGCATATGGCGGGCGAAAAATGGGGAATGGTGATCGATGTCGACAAGTGCATCGGATGTCAGGCGTGCGTAGTCGCATGCCAGTCTGAGAACAACATCCCCATCAACACCGAGGACTTGTACAACCAGCGGCGCGCGGTGCAGTGGATCCGCATCGAGCGGTACTGGGAGGGCGAGTTCCCAAATGTGAAGGCGCGCTTTATCCCGGTGCTGTGCCAGCACTGCAGCGACGCGCCATGCGAGCCCGTCTGCCCGGTATTTGCGACGTACCACAACGCCGAGGGCCTGAACGTGCAGGTCTACAACCGCTGCATAGGGACTCGCTTCTGTGCTAACAACTGCCCGTACCACGTCCGCTTCTTCAACTTCTGGGAGCCGAGCTGGCCCGAGAGCCTCACCAATCAGCTGAACCCTGACGTTACAGTGCGCAGCCGCGGCATCATGGAGAAGTGCACCTTCTGCATCCAGCGCATCCGCAGGTCCACCAGGGACGCGAAGCTGGAAGGGCGCGAGGTGGAGGACGGCGCGAGAGGGCTCAACCCCGCCTGCGTGAACGCCTGCCCGACGGACACACTGGTGTTCGGCGACCTCCACGATCCCGACAGCAGGGTTGCCAAATTGAACGAGAAGGAGCTGGGCGACCACGGCAGGGGTTACCACATGCTCGAGGAGCTTGGGACAGAGCCGAACGTGCTGTACCTGAAGAAGGTCGACAAGGACGCGAAGGAAGGCCATGCATAACGGCCACTCCAGCAATGGACACGATGCGACTGCGGTGGGCCGCGACCTCGCTGCCCGCCACGGCGCGTCGTCGCGCGGGTTCCGCTTTGCGGTCCTGGCCGCGGGTGTGCTGTCCATAATGGGCGTGGTCGGTTTCGTCCTGAAGCTCGCAGATCAGGGCACGGATGACCCGAGCGCCTGGGGGTACTACGCGGCCCTGGTGTCCTTCCTGCTCACCGCGGGCGGCGGCGCAGTGATGGTCGCCATCGCGACCAGGCTGGCCAAGGCCCACTGGCGCAGGCCCATATCACGGGTATCGGAGATGTTCACGGCAGTGGTGCTCTACACCCTCCTGCTATTCATCCCGCTGCTGTTCGTGCTGCCGAGCCTGGCGGACCGTCGCCGCAGCCTCTGGTTCTTCGGCGAGCTACACATGCCCGCGTACATGCCCCATGCCATTGCGCTGCTGTCCCTCGCCTTCCTTGCGATAGCCGGTCTGGCGCTGTTGTGGACTTCGGCGCTGCCAGACCTTGGGCTGCTTCGCGATTCGACGGGGCGGGGAGGGATCATCGCCCGCCTCGCCAATACCTGGCAGGGCACGTCTCGCCAGTGGTTCGTCCAGTACCACAGGCTCGGAATTCTGGGCGCACTCTACTTCATGATGCTGGTCACGACCCACTTCCTGTTCAGCATGGAATTTGCGATGGCGCTCGTTCCGGGCTGGATCGACGCCCTCTTCCCGGCGACCCACGCCCACAACTCGCTGCAGGCCGGTGTTGCCATCGTCCTGCTGACGATGTTCGGGCTGCGCCGCTTCTGCGGATACGGCGACTACATCGGTCTCGATCAGTTCTGGGGCCTGGGCAAGCTGCTCTTTGCGCTGTCGCTGCTCTGGTTCTGGTTCTGGTTCTCGAGCTTCATCATCTTCTGGTATGGCGCGAAGCCAAATGAACAGGCGGTCCTGGAGCTGCTGATGGTGGGCCCGTACATATGGGTTTTCATGGCGGCCTTCATACTCAACTTCATCGTCCCGCTCTTTACGATGATATGGAACCCACTGCGCAAGAGCATCTGGGGGCCTACGATTATCGCGTCGTGCGTCCTGGTAGGCACATTCCTGGACCGCATCAGGCTCTACGTGCCCTCGTGGTCGGTTACTGCGACCGACGACAAGCATGCCCTGCATGAGATGCCGGCCGCGATCATGCCTGAGATTTCCGACATAATGATGTTGGTAGGAGGACTCGCGGGAGCCGTGCTCGTGTATCTGCTGGCGACCAGGGTCGTTCCAGTGATAAGCATCTGGGAACAGAAGGAGCTTCTCCTGTACAAGCTGCACAAGCCCTTCCACAGGCTCGAAGAAGTATTGGTACTGGGTAAGAAGGACTAGCCCTCAGGGGACGCAATGCAAGAACACGTACAGCTAGACCAGAAGCAGATCAACAGAGAGCTGCTCAATGGCGTCCTCCAGATGCCGAAGTGGTGGCCCGGCGCCACCTTGATCGCCTTCATCGTCTTCATCACCGGCATGGGCGCGTTCGGTTACATGCTGAACAAGGGCGTCGGCGTCACCGGGTTGAACCGCCCCGTCTACTGGGGCGTCTTCATGGTCAACTTCGTTTTCTGGATTGGCATAAGCCATGCGGGGATCATGATCTCGGCCATCCTACGACTGACCCAGGCCGAGTGGAGACGCCCCGTGACAAGGGCCGCCGAGGTGCTTACGGTCTTCTCGCTGATGTCCGCGCTGATGGCTGCTCCGCTGGTGCACGTGGGCAGGCCGTGGCGCGCGGACCTGTGGGTGTTCCCCTACGACTTCGCGAGAGGCATCTGGATCAACATACGCTCGCCCTTCATCTGGGACCCCAGCGCGGTTATGACCTACCTGACCGCCAGCACACTCTTCGTCCTGGTGGCGCTCCTGCCGGACCTGGCTATCATCCGAGACCGTAGCAAGGGCTTTACTCGCGCGGCCTACTCGGTGATGTGCCTTGGCTGGCGCGGGACTCCTCGGCAGTGGAAGCTGCAGGCCGTGGCTGGAATACTCCTCTCGGCCCTGGTGCTGCCGGTCTTCGTGTCGGTCCACAGCATCGTGTCGTGGGACTTCGCCGTGCAGATAGGGCCCGAAGCGTGGCACTCGACGATCTTCGCGCCATACTTCATCATCGGCGCCATCCATTCGGGTGTCTCGGCGGTTGCCACAGTGATGGTGCTGATGGTGTGGCTGTGGGGTTGGAAGAACTACATTACGCCCGACCACCTCGACGCCATAGGCCGTTTGCTGATCATTGTGGCTACCACATGGTTCTTCTTCTTCTTCCTGGAGTGGGTGTTCGCCCTATACAGCCTCGAGGCGCCCGAGCTGGCGATGCGCGAGTTGCAGGTCTTCCAGTGGCCGTGGAGCGGGCTGTTCGTACTGTTCCTGCTCACGGCGTTCTTCATACCCGTCCCCATGTGGCTCTTCAAGAATCTACGCCGAAGCCTCCTGGCGATGTTCATTTCGACAATCCTCGTGAACGTGGGGATGTGGCTTGAGCGCTTCCTGATCATCGTTCCAGGCACTATGAGGCGCGGCCACATGGTCTTCGACTGGGGTTCCTACCACCCGAGCATTATCGAGATACTGATGGTAGCGATGACCTTTGCCTGGGTGATACTGGGTATGCTGCTATTCTCCAAGGTGTTCCCGCTCATCCCGCTCTTCGACATCAAGGAGGCGATGGTGGGCAGAGAAGAGATCAAAGTCGGGCGCAAGACCGTACCTGCTTCGATCCGCGAGTGAGGTAGAACGATGGCCCAACGTAGCGTAATAGGACTCTTTACAGACGAAGATACGGTTGCCGACGCCCTGGACAGCGTCAAGTCGGCCGGCTTCGAGCAGGGCGAATACGAGGTGCTCACGGGTACGCCGTACCCGGAGGGGACTTTCGGGGAGGAGGAGCCTGTTCACAAGCTCTACAGGTTCCCCCTGATAGGCGCGGCGTGCGGCTTCATCGTGGGCATGCTCCTGACTGCCGGCACCCAGCTGGCGTTCCCGCTCGTTGCAGGAGGCAAGCCGCTTCTCTCGATTCCGCCGATGGCGATCATCATGTACGAAGGTACGATGCTAGGGGCCATCCTGTTCACGGTCTTCGGCATCGTCTTCGAGTCGAGGCTGCCCCGGCTATTCATGGGCGCATACGACACCCGGATCACCGAAGGCTACATCGGAGTCACCGTCACGACGTCCGAGGACCGGACTGACGACGCGGAGGACGTGTTGAAGAAGGCTGGGGCGGAGGAAGTGAAGCGCGGATGGGAGTCCGGCTAGTGCGTATGACCCGGTTGGCAACAATGTTTGGCTCGCTGGTGCGACTGTCAAGAGACAGGGCGGCCGGGCTCTGGTTGCCTGCGCTCCTGGCGGTTACGGCCATGTTGCTCGCCGGGTGCTACAACTCGACTACGGGAGATACGACCATCCACGGCATCGCGGAGTTCAAGCTGCCAGTGGTGCCGGAGACGGGCTCTCATCGCGTCATGGTCTTCTCCGAGATGCACTATCAGCCTTCCTACCGCTCACAGGAGGCGCCAAGGCTTCTGCCCAATCCTGAGGCTGTCCCTTATGGGGGACTGGGTTCGCCCGATGGCGTCGTCGAGCATGACATGATCCTGAAGGAGATCGTGCCCGGCTCGCTGGCCGAGTACGGCGAGCTGAAGATACCGCAGAACGTGAAGGAGTCCTACGATCCCGAGCACGCTCAAGAGCTGTTCAGGGTCAACTGCTCTGTCTGCCACGGCCTGGAAATGCGCGGCGACAGCATGATGGCTTCGATGATGGATGACAAGGGCCTTGGGCCGGTCCCCGCGGACCTGATGGCGCCGATCACCCTCGAATCGCCTGAAGGCGAGATATTCGCCTTTATCTCGCAGGGCGGGCGCCAGGGGTACGCTCTCATTGAGGCGGGCCTGGAATCCCGCTCGCCGATGCCCGAGTTCCTATACCTGCTCTCCGAAGACGACCGCTGGGCCCTGGTCCAGTACCTCAAGGACCAGACTCCCTGAGGCTGCCAGCCATCCTGGTCTTGACAGGGCCTGAACGCCAGCCAACCCTGTAGGTGTTCAGACTTTGCGAGAACACCTACAGGGCACAGCCACCGTCATACCCGCGAAAGCGCGTATCCAGAGGGTGGAGGTGTTCTCTCACCAGACATCTACCCAGCCCTTGGGGTAGCAGGGCCTTTCCAAAGTCCGTTCGTGGTGAGCCTGTCGAACCACAATTGGGGCCTTCGACAAGCTCAGGCCGAACGGCAAGGTACGACCCTATCTCAACAATGGAAAGGCCCTGGTGGGGTAGTGGCGTCGGCTCCCTCATGCTAGGATACGCGCCACCCCAAGGAGCTCCCTTTGAGTACGTCGCCTCACGCTCGCCGCAACCGCATAGTCCTGGTGACTCTTGCGGCGGTGGTCGTCGTGCTGCTGCTGTACGTCGCCAAGGGAGCGCTATTCCCGTTCATCATCGGAGGGTTGTTGGCCTACCTGCTTTCGCCCGTAGTCCGGGCAACGGAATCAGTGCTGCCTCTGCGGACGCGCTGGCCGGCTCTGGCCCGGATAGTAGCCATACTCATCATATGCGCCATAGCGCTCGCCGTCCTGGTAGCCTTCCTTGCTACGGTCATTCCTCCTGTCATCAGGGAGACTGGCGAATTCTTGGAGAGGATCCCCGATCTCTACAGCGGGGCGCGGGAGACAATCGAGGGCTGGAACCGGGAGTATACCAGGAGAGTCCCTGAGGACACGCGAATACAGCTCCAGGGGGTCTTCGAGGAGGTGGGTTCGGTAGCGATAAGCGCTGTCCGCTCCATACTCATCCGGACTGTGAGCGGGGTGCAGCACACGATATCGATCGTCGTCGCCCTTGCGGTAGTGCCTATGTTCCTCTTTTACCTGCTCAAGGACGGCGAGGCCCTGAGCGCTCAATGCTACTCCCTGTTCCATCCATCGCTTCGCAGGCACATCCGGAACATCATGGGGATAGTCAACAGGACCCTCGGGGCATACCTGCGGGGCCAGCTCCTGTTGGGAGGGGTCGTGGGCGTGATGGTATTCCTCGGCCTCCTCGCACTGAATGTACCATTCGCGGTGCTCCTGGGCATCATCGCCGGCGTGACCGAGCTGGTCCCGGTCATAGGGCCTATCATAGGCGCCATCCCAGGACTCTTGGTGGCCCTCGCAACCTCGCCGGACAAGATCGCCTGGGTACTGCTGCTCTACGTGGCCGTGCAGCAGATCGAGAACACCCTCCTGGTGCCTCGCATCCAGGGGAGCGCCGTCAACATGCACCCTGCGATCATATTGGTAATAATCATCGTAGGCAGCGAGGTGGGCGGCATCTGGGGGATGGTCGTCGCAGTGCCGCTGGCGGGCGTCGCGAAGGAGGTCTTCGCGTACTTCCTGAATGAGTGGAGGGTCGAGCCTGCCGCCCCGCCCTCACCGGATGCGGCGGGCGAAGCGGCCGGCGGTTAGGTCTGCCTACTCTCCCCTGACGCCCCCGGGCCTCATCCGCCAGCCCGACGGATTGACGTCGAGAGCGACGCCTTCGGGGCTCATGAATTTCTTCTCGCCGATCCAGTTGTCAGGAGTGCCTTCCTGATTGCCGTAGGTCTCGTTCCATTCGGTTAGCTCTTTGCCGCCGTTCTCCTCGATCAGCTGCTGGGACTGGTCCAGTTCCTCCACCTGGAGGCCGAAGTGGTGCAGTCCCGGGTATCCGCCGCCGTACCGATCGTACTTGAACTTCAGAATAGTAACGTTTATGTAGCCGTCGCTCAGGATGGCGGAGTCGTTGTCGGGGGAGCGTTCGACTTCCGTCAGGCCAAAGGCGTTGATGTAGAAGTCGGCGCAAGCGCCAGGGTCGTTGGTCGAAATGCCTATGTGCTTGATCTTGGGCATGAAAAGCGGTCCCTCCATGTAGCGGAATGTGATTGGGCTCCAGCGTTTAGGCTGGTATGCCGGGAGGGTAAGTTATAGGATAATGCGCGTCCCGGTCAAGACTGGCGAATACCGTCGCACCCCTCTTCGTCTTCGAGGAAGGAGGGGCTATCATAGTCTAGGTAGTGTTGACATTTGAGATACCAGGCCATTTTATAACTCAGCAAGCGGTCCAACATGTCATTCTGAGGAGCGGAGCGACGAAGAATCTAAGGCCTATGCATGAGGATACCTCAACCGCTTTAGATTCTTCATTCCGCTTCGCTGCGTTCAGAATCACTATGGCCTTGCGCAGGCCACATAAGGGTATGAAAATGGGCGAGGGGATTCTCCGTTGCCGCATGATTGGTAGCAGCGACCGGGGATGGGTTCCCGCCCCCGACTGCTCGGGGGCAGGCTCTCCGTGGGAATGACGGAAGGGAGCGCGGGAATGACGGGTGTGGCTGTCTGCTGTCTATTTTCATAGCAATGACATGAAACGAAATGTCAACACAGCCTAGTACCCAAACGGAGACTTCGAAGGAGCTGCCGATGAACATATCGCAAACCCACGACCTGCTGATACGAGCCGGGCGAGTCTTCTGCGCAGACACCGGGCTGGACGGCCCGGGCGCCGTCGCGGTAAGCAATGGACGTGTGGCGGCCTCTGGTCCTGACGTGGGCGGCGTGGCCTCACAGACTCTCGACTTCCCCGATGCGGTGCTCCTGCCGGGGTTCGTCGACCTCCACGCGCACCCAGCCCCGTCTCACTGGAAGTATGGGATAGACCCGGACGTCCTGATGCTGCCGAGGGGAACGACCACGATTCTCTCCCAGGGCGATGCCGGGGCGAACAACTGGGACCACTACAAGCGGAATGTGGTCGAGCCCGCGTCGATGCGCATACGCATGGCCCTCAGTGCTGCTGTCGGGGGCGAGGAGGAGGAGGGTGCGGTATTCCGAAACTTTGAAGACATTGACGTAGAGGCCTGTGTGAGAACCGTAGAGGGCGATCCCGATCTGATATGGGGTATCGCGGTGAATGCTGCCGCAGCCGCCACTGCCGGACACGATCCCAGGATGGTGATGGAAAGGGTCATGGAGATGGCCGAGCGGACGGGAAAGCCGCTGCTCTACGGCGTGCGCTGGGACCCATTCGACTGGCCGGTGGATGAGCAGCTCGCTTTGCTGAGGCCAGGCGACGTGGTCACCTACTGTTTCCACGTAGGCCCTGGAGGTCTTGCGCCCAGCGGTCGCGTCTTCGACGCGGTTTGGGAGGCGCGAGAGCGCGGCGTGAAGTTCGACATCGGCCACGGCATGGCCTCGTTCAACTTCGAAGTAGCCGAGACGGCGGTCCGCGAGGGGTTCCTGCCCGACTCGATATCGACTGACTTCTACGTTCGCCACGCCAATTCGTCGCCCAGGCACGACATGCCCCGCACGATGTCGAAGTTGATGGCCGTCGGAATGTCGGACACTGAGGCGTTCGAACGCGCCACCCTCCGTCCGGCGCAGACGCTGGGACTGGATGGGGAAGTGGGAACGCTGAAGCCCGGCTCCACTGCGGATCTCGCGGTGATACGGTGGAACGCGGACGCCGCGCCGTTGGTGGATGTAGATGGCAACGAGCGGCCGGGCGGCTGCTGGGAACCGGTGGTGACTGTCAGAGCGGGCCAGGTGATTCCCGCCACTACCCCTGACTAGGCGGTTATCGTCAGGTCCCGCAGGCGCCTGGCTTAGGGCGCACCTGGAGTGGCCTGGAGATCGGCGTCGCGTACCTTGTCGCACATGTCTGCGATGGTGGCGCCTGACAGCCCTATGCCAAGATCTGACGCAGACTCCCGAAGTGTCTGGAAGATCGTCTGCAGATTGACACTCGCCGGGTGATCAGGGTCGGCGTAGTCCTGGTCCTGGTGAGTGTTTGTGACGTAGGTGGGGAAGGCGGCCCCATCGTCGATACCCCGCGCGATGACGCTTCGAGCAACTGCGGCGTGGTCGTACAGGCGTGACGGGACGTAGGGCCACTCCAATCCTATCTCCCGCCTGTCCCCACGCTCCATCGGCCTGGAGGTGTCTGAGGATATGGGCACCTCGACAAAGTCGCTGTCGCCCTCGATGTGGCGGAAGGAGAGGTTTGCCCTGTGTGGGTAGAGCTCCGCGCCAGCCCAGATTGCCATCGCCTCCGGCAATATCCTCCCTGGACACGAGAGGCTTCCGCCCTCGAACCCAAGCTCTACCAGGACTCCAAAGGTCGCATCGTTGGCCGAGAAGACACCGCCCCGAAAGAACCTGGGGTGCTGACCCAGGGCGTCCGACCATACCTTCGATGCGGCGGCGACGAGCTCGGTCTGCTGTTCGGCCGTGAACGAGCCCAGGTCTCGCGGGTACCGGTCGTCGTCGAACTTGTAGGGATGGAGGTGCATACCCAGGCAGGCCCCGGCGTCCTGAAGCTCCAGCAATAGCCCAGGCTGGGCGACGGCGACCTCGGGATGGGCGAACAGGGTCACAGGGTAGCCCTCCCTGTCTGCGGCCTCCACGTATCCCCTGATCGAGCGCTCTCCCGCTTCGTGTGTGGCAGGTCCGCTGCCGGAGAGCTCGATTGCCAGTGGAGAGCATTCGAACAGAGCCGGCTCGCAGTCCATCGTAAGAATTACGTTCACGTTGGCGCTCATCTCAGACCCCCTGGCTTTACACCCCGCGCCGACGCCCACCAAGAGCCCTGCGACGCAAAGAGAAACGCCTGGCTTGGCCGCCAGGCGTTTTCAGTTTCGCATAGATTGTCTGGGCCGCTAGCTGGAGCCGTTGGTTGAGTCTCCGTGAGTGGCAATCAGGCCCGGCAGATCCAACTCTTTCGCACGCCAGCAGGAAACCCACCGGCCCGGCCCGATCTCCTCGAGGACAGGGGCGTCGGTCTTGCACTGGTCCACCGCGTACTCGCAGCGTGGGTGGAAGTAGCAGCCGGAAGGCGGGTTCGCCGGGTTCGCAACCTCGCCCCTCAGAATGATGCGCTGGGCCCTCAGGCGCGGGTCGGGGATAGGCACGGAAGACAGAAGCGCGGAAGTGTATGGGTGCTTCGGAGAGTCGAAGAGGTCTTCGGAGTTGCCGAGCTCGACGATCTTGCCGACGTACATGACCGCAACTCGGTCGCTGATGTGACGGACGACGCTCAGGTCGTGGGCCACGAAGAGGTACGTCAGGTTGAGCTGTTCTTGGAGGTCCTCGAGCAGGTTGATCACCTGGGCCTGCACCGACACGTCCAAGGCCGACACCGGCTCGTCAGCCACCACCAGCCGCGGGTTCAGCGCGAGGGCTCGCGCGATTCCGATTCGCTGGCGCTCGCCGCCGCTGAAGGCGTGGGGGAAGCGCCGCATATACTCTGGTCGGAGGCCCACGAGTCGCAGGAGCTCCGCTACGCGGTCGGCCCTCTCGCGACGGCTGTCCATGCCATGTACCAGGAGCGGCTCTCCCACGATGTCGAGCAGAGTCATGCGGGGGTTGAGAGAGCCAAAGGGGTCCTGGAAGATCATCTGCATGTCGGACCGCAGCTCCCGCAGCGGCCCCCTGGACAGGTCTGTGATGTCTACGACATCGTCGTCCTTTGTCCTGAACATGATCTCACCGCTGGTCGGTTCGATGGCCCTCAGGATGCATCGAGCGGTGGTCGTCTTTCCGCAGCCGCTCTCGCCCACAAGGCCCAGGGTCTCGCCTGGCCTCACGTGGAAGCTGACATCGTCAACGGCCTTGACCTGCCCAACCGTTCGCTTGAGGAAGCCCTTCTGTATGGGGAAGTACTTCTTCAGGTTTCGAACTTCGAGGAATTCTACGTCCTGGCTCGTCGTGGCCATCAGTTAGTCACCTCTGCGGGAGGATGGTGCAGGAAGCAGCTCACGGACTGCTCAGAGTCGCCAATCTTCTGGAACTCGGGGACGTGAACGTCGCATACGCCTTCTATGAACGAAGGGCACCTCGGCCGGAAGGTGCATCCCGACGGCCGATTGAACGGATGGGGAATCGTGCCGACGATCGAGGGCAGCCGCTCGGCTCCCTTCGCGTAGATGCTTGGGATCGACCTGAGCAACCCCTGGGTATAGGGATGCTGAGGGTTATGGAATACATCGTCGACGGGTCCGGACTCGGCCTCCCTGCCGAGGTACATGACGACTACGTCGTCGGCCATCTCCGCGACCACTCCCAGGTTGTGGGTGATCAGGATGACGGCCATGCCGTTCTGCTCCTGCAGGTCCCTGAGCAGGTCGAGGATCTGCGCCTGGGTCGTCACGTCCAGGGCGGTCGTGGGTTCGTCTGCGATCAGGAGGCTAGGGTCGCAGGAAAGGGCCATGGCGATCATGGCGCGCTGCCGCAGGCCTCCGCTCAACTGGAAGGAGTACTCGTGGATCCTTTGGGCGGGGTTGGGTATGCCCACGCGGTTGAGCTGCTCTACCGCCCGTTCCTCGGCCTCCTTCTTGGTCACGTCCTGATGGAGCCTGATGGCCTCCATCAACTGGTTTCCGATGGTGTGGACCGGGCTGAACGACGTCATCGGCTCCTGGAAGACCAGGGCTATGTCGCTGCCCCTGATCGATCTCATGAGCCCGCTGTTCGGCGGCTGCTTGGTGACATCGACCTCCTGCACGGCGCCGTTCACGTTGCGCCGCCAGATGATCTCGCCCTCTTCGACCCTGCCGGGGCGGTCGATGATCCCCAGTATGGACCTGCCGACCGTGCTCTTGCCGCAGCCGCTCTCCCCCACGATTCCAAGGGTCTGGCCCGCCTTGATGTCGAAGCTAATGCCGTCGACAGCCCTGACCAGGCCCTCGTCCGTAGGGAAATACGTCTTGAGGTTCTTGACCGAAAGCAGCGCATCGGGATTGGGTGGTCTTTGGCTCGGCTGCGAAGACTCACGCATTCCCTCAGGCTCATCACTAGTAGCCATGTCCCACCTACTTACCGTAAGGATCGGCCGCGTCCCGCAGGCCGTCGCCCATGAAGTTGAAGCTCAGAATCACGATGATGACTGGTATAGCCACGAACATCAGCCACGGATAGACGGCCACCGTTTGCGGGTTCTGCGCCTCCTTCAGCATTACGCCGTAGCTGACTGCGGGTGGGATCAACCCCAGTCCCAGGAAGCTAAGAGCCGTCTCCGAGATGATCATGCTCGGTATGGTCAGCGTGATGTGAGCGATGATGTGGCTGTAGAAGGATGGCAGCATGTGGCGGAACATGATCCGCCCTTCGCCCGATCCGGCGAGCCGGGCCGCCATGACGAAGTCCTCCTCCCGCATCGACAGGAACCGACCTCGAACGACACGGCCGAGGGTGGTCCACTGGAAGATCGAGAGGATAACCGTAATGGCGAAGTAGACCCTGAGGACGGGCCACTCTCGCGGTATCGCCGCCGACAGGCCCATCCACAGAGGAAGTGTCGGCACGGCTATCATGATTTCGATTATGCGCTGGATTATGGTGTCGAGAATACCGCCGTAGTATCCGGATGCTCCTCCCAGGATGATGCCAATGAAGAGAGCGAGCGTCACGCCAACCAGTCCGATGGACAGGGATATTCGGGTTGCCAGCATGAGGCGGGACCACTGGTCGCGCCCGACGGAATCGCTGCCGAGCAGGTATAGTGACGGGTGGTCACGCATATTGTGATCGGGGTCGGAGAAGCCGATCATATGCCGGTTCGTCTTTATGAACCCCAGGAAGCTGTAGTCGAATCCCTGAGTGAAGAACCCCACGGAGTACCTAACGTCTTCGACTATCTGGTAGTCACGCCTGAACGTCTCCGGGTCTCTGAAGGACTTCAGCCCGTTGATGTGCGGCCGGAAGCTGCCCTCGGCGAAGAATCTGAGTGGCTGGGGCCTGAGGAGGTGGAACTTGGTAGCCGTAGCCGCCGGGTCACCGAATCCCAGGAACTCCGCCAGGGGAAACGTGATATAGAAAATACCGACCACGACAGTGGCGGCTATGCCGAGCTTGTGCTTGCGGAAGCGCCACCACATGAGCCTCCACTGCGAGGCTACGAATACCTCTTCTTCTTCCTCTTCCAGTCTGCCTACGGTCTGCGGAAATGCTGCCTCTGCCATATGTTTCCACCTATGTTGTGGTCTATTGGCCAGACTGGCCGAGAGCGGCCTCTAGTAGATCGAATCTTCAGCCTAGGAGGAGTCGGCGGAAGCCTATAGCATGCACTACGTTGTGTCAAGCCGCCCACTAAACCCAAATCCCCCACCTAAATGGCGGCGACGCCCTAATGGCAAGGGGAGGGCTGGTTTGAAACCAGCCCCTACGGGGTGATGGCTGATAGATATGGCGCCGAATGTGGAGGTGGGAGATTTGGGTAAACGGGGTGTTGACACTCACTTCGCGCTGGGTTCTCCCCCTGCACATCGGGCCCTGGCCCGCTCGACACCGTGCCGCCACTCTATACCATAGGCGGCTCTTCCTGTCAAACGTCTGACCTGCGCCCTTGCGGAGCGTTGGCGATGGGGACGGGCAGAATGGCAGGGCCTTTCCAAAGTCCGTTCGTGGTGAGCCTGTCGAACCACAATTGGGGCCTTCGACAAGCTCAGGCCGAACGGCAAGGTACGACCCTATCTCAACAATGGAAAGGCCCTGGGCAGAATGGGCAGGGCCTTTTCATTTTCTGGAACAAGTTTTAGACTTTATGCCAGAGAGAGTGAGAGGTGATGATCAATGGAGTTAACAGAAGCATTGGATACGGTGCCTGACCACCGGAGCAGTCAGGGCCGTCGTCATCCATTGGGAGCGATTCTGAGTCTGGCCGTTTGCGCGATGCTGTGCGGCGCCCGCAGCCTGTATGCCATAGCCCAATGGGGGCGGGATCACGGGGCTGGCACAGGGCAGATCCTGGGGTTCAGGCCTGGGAAGACGCCCTGTGTAGCCACCTTCCATCGGGTGTTCAAAGAGTTGGATGTGGCTGCATTCGAGGCAGTCTTGGGCGAGTGGCTGATCGATAGCGGAGTAGAGCCAGGGGAGGTGCTATCCCTGGACGGCAAGACCTTGCGGGGGATTCATGGGAAAGAGATACCCGGGGTGCATCTGGTGTCAGCCTATGCTACTGGGAGCGGGGCGGTGCTGGCCCAGGCAGCCGCTCCTGGGAAGGGTCAGGAGCTGGCGGCGGCCAGAGCAGTGCTGGGTCAGGTCCCCCTGGAGGGCCGGGTAGTGGTGGCGGACGCCCTGTTGACGCAACGGGACGTGTGCCATCAGATTGTGGCCGGTGGTGGGGATTACCTGTTGCCGGTAAAAGAGAATCAGCCCGCTTTGTACCAGGACCTTGTAGGAGCATTTTCCCCCACTGGAAACTAAAGGGGTCAACGGGCCGGTAGTGTCCCCTTGGCAGGCGCGGGAATGGCGGGCTAGAGGGGCAACGCTGATGGTGGGGGTGGATGCCCCATCCAAGCGGCGTCATGGACGGCTGGAACGGCGTGAGCTGTGGGCCTTAGCTGACCCGGAGGTAAACGAGTATGCCGGTAGCGCCGGGACGATGGGAGATGCCTGGCCTCATCTGCAACAGGTGTGCCGGCTGGAGCGGCGGCGGATAGTGAAAGGCCGAAGTCAGGTGACGGTGAGCTATGCGGTGACCAGTCTCCCCCCGACCGTTGCCAGGGCGGACCGTTTGTTGCAAGTCCTTCGAGAGCACTGGCACATCGAGAACCGTCTGCATTGGGTACGCGACGTCACCTTTGACGAAGACCGTTCTCAGGTAAGGACTGCCTCTGCTCCCCAGGTGATGGCAGCGTTGCGCAATCTGACAACCACCCTGGTGCGGTGGGCGGGCCATAGCAACGTAGCCGCTGCCCTGCGCCGTCACGCTGCACACCTTCCCGAAGCCCTCGCACTTATGGGCATCGACTATAACGCTGGAAAATGAAAAGGCCCTGGCAGAATGGGCCGGGCGTGGCCGAGGGTATGGCGGCCTATGATATACTGTGCGTAATTGTGTCCGCGGCCGTACAGCCTGTTGCACGCTGTCGGGTACCCTAGTAGGGCCGTGCGGGGAGTGATCTCAAGACATGCCCCTGTTCGAAGACCTGAAAGTATTCAGCGGCAATGCCCACAGGGCCCTCGCCAAGGACATCTGCACCTATCTGGGCGTATCGCTGGGTGCTTGCGACGTCTTCAAGTTCAGCAACGATCAGACGTTCGTAAAGATACTGGAAAACGTAAGGGAAAAGGACGTCTTCCTGCTGCAGACCCTATCGGCGCCTGTCAACGATCACCTCATGGAGCTGTTGATCATGATCGACGCGGCGCGCCGGGCGTCTGCCGGCCGCATCACGGTCGTGATTCCCTATTACGCCTACGGGCGGACCGACAAGAAAGACCAGCCTCGCGTCGCGATCACGGCGCGGCTCATTGCGGACTTCATAAGCGTGTCGGGCGCCGACAGGGTGCTTACGATGAACCTGCACGCGGGGCAGATCCAGGGCTTCTTCAACATTCCCCTGGACGAGTTGACGGCGATCCCGATGCTGGCGGCCGACTTCAAGAAGCGCGGCATACTCGACCCAGTAGTCGTGGCCACCGACGTGGGAGCAGCCAAGAGGGCTCGGGACATGGCGGACCACCTCCAAGCGCCCATAGCGATCATAGAGAAACAGAGGACAGGCAACGACGACACTGCTGAGGCGGTGAACCTGATCGGCAGTGTAGAGGGTCGGGCGGCGCTCATCGTCGACGACGAAATCGATACAGGTGGCACGGTAGGTGCGGCAGCCCAACTCCTGTCCCGCCGCGGAGCGGGCGACATCTACTGCTCGGTAGTGCACCCGTTGCTCTCGGGCAATGCGGCCTCCCTGCTGGCGGATAGTCCTCTGAAGGAGCTGGTCGTTACGGATACGCTGCCGATTCCGAGCGAGAAGCGCATAGACAGGGTGAGGGTACTTCCCGTAGCTGCGCTGTTGGGGGAGGCTATCCACCGTATCCACAGCGGACTGTCCATCGGGGCCATGTTCGAGCACTGACTGCCCCCAGGAGGCCGGACTGCTACGACGGGCCAGACAGTGGACGCGGGTGAAGAGTTAGGGAGGCGGCAAGCCGGATGATGAAGTCCATAGCAAAGCTGATCGGCGGCTCCTCTGAGAGATCCGTCAACAAGCTTCAGCCATACGTGGACGAAGTGAATGGGCTGGAGCCGGAATTCGAGGCACTCACTGACGAAGGGCTGCGGGTCACCACGGAGGAATTCCGGGCCCGCGTCGGTGACGGCGAGGAAATGGAAGACATCCTCCCTGAGGCGTTCGCCGCCGTCAGGGAGGCGGCTAAGCGTACACTGCGCCAGCGCCACTTCGACGTTCAGATTATCGGTGGTGTAGTTCTTCACCAGGGAAAGATTGCCGAGATGAGGACGGGCGAGGGCAAGACCCTCGTCGCGACGCTGCCGGCCTACCTGAACGGTCTGACGGGCAGAGGCGTCCACGTCGTGACCGTGAACGACTACCTGGCCCGCAGGGACGCCCAGTGGATGGGGGAGGTCTACGACTTCTTGGGGCTGTCCGTGGGTGTCCTGCAGCACGATTCCGCATTCCTGTACGACTCGTCGAGAGGGGTCGGGAGGGGGATGGAGCGTTTGCGTGAGGTCCAGCGGCCCGACGCCTATGCCGCCGATATCACCTACGGCACGAATAACGAATTCGGCTTCGACTACCTTCGCGACAATATGGTAATAGACCGCTCGCAGCGGGTCCAGCGCGCGTTGGCTTACGGCATAGTGGACGAGGTCGACAATATCCTGATCGACGAGGCGAGAACCCCGCTGATCATTTCAGGCCCTGCTGAGGAGTCGACTAAGGAGTACCACCGGTTCGCCAAGCTGGTGCCCAGCCTCGTCGCCTTGGAGGACTACACGATCGACGAGAAGCACCGGGCGGTCTCGCTGACTGCTGACGGCATGAGCAAGGTCGAGGGACTGCTCAGGGTCGATAACCTATACGACCCGGGCAACATCCGGCTGGTGCACTTCGTGGAGAACGCCCTAAAGGCGCGGACTATCTTCGAGCGCGACCGGGAATACGTGGTTAAGGACGGCGAGGTCGTTATCGTCGACGAGTTCACTGGCAGGCTCATGCCCGGCCGCCGATTCTCGGACGGCGTGCATCAGGCCCTGGAGGCGAAAGAAGGGCTGGCCGTCCGGCGGGAGACCATTACATACGCGACAATTACATTGCAGAACTACTTCCGGATGTACTCGAAGCTGGCAGGGATGACCGGCACCGCCGCGACCGAGGCCGAGGAGTTCTGGAAGATATACAAACTGGATGTGATGGAGATTCCCACGAACCTGGCGATGGTGAGAGGCGACCAGCCCGACCTCATATACAAGAACCATAAGGCGAAGTACGACGCTGTGGTGGAGGACATAGAGGAGCTGCACAGGGCGGGCAAGCCCGTGCTCGTAGGGACGACGGACATCTCGAAGTCCGAGCTGCTGAGCGAGCGGCTCAGGCGTAAGGGAATACGTCACGAGGTGCTGAACGCCAAACAGCACGAACGTGAGGCGTCCATTGTCGCGCAGGCAGGCAGGCCCGGCGCAGTGACAGTCGCCACCAACATGGCGGGCCGCGGCACCGACATCGTGCTGGGAGGAAGTCCCGACGGGCTCGACATCGACGCCGAGGAGTGGGCAACCGATCACAGGGCCGTCGTCGAAAGCGGTGGGATGCACATCATCGGTACGGAGCGCCACGAGGCCCGCCGCATCGACAATCAGCTGCGGGGACGCGCCGGCCGCCAGGGTGACCCGGGTACGACCCGCTTCTATGTGGCCCTCGACGACGACCTGATGCGCCGCTTCGGCGGCGAGAGGATCCAGTCCGTGATGGAATGGGCGGGACTCGAGGACGATGTGCCGCTCGAGAACAAGATGATAACCAGGTCCATCGAAGGCGCGCAGGTGAAGGTGGAGTCGCACCATTTCGACATCCGGAAGCACCTGGTCGAATATGACGATGTGATCAACACGCACCGTGTGGTCATCTATGCGGAGCGGGAAAAGGTCCTGAGCGGCTCCGACCTAAAGGCCAACATAAGGGAGATGGTCGAGAGCGAGGTCAGCGATATCGCCAGGCGATATCTGGAGGACGCCGCACCTGAGGACTGGGACATAGAGGCCATGCTGGGTGAGCTTGGCACCATATTCCCTATACGGGGCGAGCTTGCCAGTCCAGACGCCGTAGCACAGATGGGCCAGGAGGAGATCGAGGACAGGCTTCTTGCGCTTGGAAACGAGCTCTACGAGGAGCAGGAGGCGATGCTGGGACCCGAGATCATGAGGGACATAGAGCGCCAGGTGATGCTGCGCGTCATCGACGCGAACTGGGTCCCGCATCTCACGTCCATGGAAAACCTGCGGCAGGGGATAGGCCTTCAGGCATACGGGCAGCGCGACCCGCTCGTCATGTACAAGAGGCAGGGGATGGAGAGGTTCGAGGAGTTGAAGAGCCGCATCCAGTACGACATCGTACACACGATCTACCATATCGTCCCGCCTGGGACCAACGGCAGTGCCCCTCGCTCTGGGAACGCCCCGCGCGGAGGTCCTGGCAAGAGCGTCATGACCAATGTGGTAGGGGACCGCGGGAGGAAACCGGTAGGGGCAGGCTCTGGCAAGATCGGGCGCAACGCCCCCTGTCCGTGCGGGAGCGGAAAGAAGTACAAGCGATGCTGCGGCGCATAAGGACCGAACGACGTGAGGAACCCTCGTGCATCCAGGCGAGCGGCGTCCTTGGAATTGAGGAGGTAGTTTGAGCATTACAGCACCCCCGCAAACCTCCGAGAGGGCGGTCGAAGTCCTGGCAGCCGCACTCGCGGCTGGAAAGGACTGGCCCACCGCTCTTGTGGAGGCCATGGCGATCTGGCCTTCGCCCCGAGAGACCCACGGAGGGCGCGAGCTCAACTACTTCATATCCGGAGAGGCCTTCGACTGGCTGGCGCTGGCAGAGCGTCTTCTGGACACGACCAATGGGCAGGTTCCTGAGGACGAGAGGGAGGAGTTGCTGTTCCACGGTCAGTTCCCGCTTCCGTTCGACATGGACCGATTCAAGGACGTCATCGGCGTCGACAAGTACCGCGGCTATCTCAACTACTACTACGGCGTCACGGTCGAGGAGGCCCTGCAGCTTGCGGTGGAGCTGGAGGTGATGAAGCAGTATACGAGCAACGGCCTCCACTATAAGGACGAGGCCGCTGAGGTGGCTTTCCGCAGGATATACCGGCTGTCCAGGGACGAGCTTCTGGCCGAATTCAGGGAAGGGAACGGCCTCACCATGCGGCGGTCAATCGACATGGCCGAGTCGAAGGAGTTCACCTACTGGCTATTCAAGTACCGGATCAAGAATTGCGACAAGGCGAGGATAGCCAGCGACACCCGCAAGGGTCTGGACCAGCTAGAGCGGATGCGAGGCGTTCGGTCAGTGAATTCGACACCTCCTCCGGACGAGGGGGAGCACTTCGCCGCCGGAGAGGGGCTTGGGGCCCGCTCGAAGTGGAGCTAGGCAGCTAGCCTCTTAGCTTGGCCAGGGTATCTTCAATACGGGCCCGCCGCACCTGAGCCGCCGCCAAACGCTCCCGCTCCCTGTCGACAACCTCTTCCGGCGCCCTGGACAAGAAGCGAGTGTCCTCGAGCCGCGTGGTGAGGCGGGCCAGGTTGCAGTCGACCTCGCTCAACTCTTCTACGAGGCGCTCCCGCTCCCGGTCGAGGTCGACGAGTCCGCCGAGCGGTACGACAACAGTGCCGCTGGAAAGCACGAGGGACACGCTGTCTTTCGTCCCGCCGCCATCGTGGGCCCCATCGAGAACCAGATGGTCGACCTGCGCGAGGGAACTGATGGCTGCAGCCTCCACTTCCATCGCGCAGGACATTGCCGACTCCTGCACTATGGCCTGGACAGACTGGGAGGGCTGAATCCTGAACTCGGCCCGCAAATTGCGGATTGCCCGGACTACCTCGATGACCGCACCGATGTCGGATTCGGCCTCTTCGTCGTAGGCGCCGGGGTCGGAGGCAGGGTATTCCGCTACCATCAGCGCGGGACTGTCGGCCTCCCCATCCATGCGCTGGGCGAGGTTCTGCCATATCTCTTCGGTGATGAACGGCAGGAAGGGGTGGAGGAGCCGCAGCACGCGTTCCAGCACGTATGCGAGCACGGGAATCGGTGACTCGTCGCCGGCGCGCATCCTGACCTTCGACATCTCGAGGTACCAGTCGCAGTACTCGCCCCAGAGGAAGTCGTGCACTTCGCGCTGCGCCTCGCCAAACTGGAACTCGTTCATGTACCGGTCGACCTGAGAGGCCACCCTGTTCAGGCGGCTGACGATCCAGCGGTCCTCGACATGGGTCGTGTCCGGGCGTTCCCAGGAGGGCCGAACGCCGGAGCGGTCGAGATTGGAGACGACGAAGCGAGCGGCGTTCCACAGCTTGTTGGCAAAGTTACGGCTCGACCTGATCTTGGCGTCCGTAAGCCGCATGTCGTTGCCCGGGGACGTGCCCGTGGTCAGGGCGAAGCGCAGGGCGTCCGCGCCGTAGGTGTCTATCAGGTCGAGGGGGTCCTTGACGTTGCCCTTCGACTTGCTCATCTTCGCCCCCTCAGGATCCCTGACGAGGCCGTGAAGATAGATCGTGTGGAAGGGGATGTCTCCAGCGTTCTCCATCCCCATCATCATCATGCGGGCGACCCACAAGAAGAGGATGTCGTGGCCAGTCTCCATCACCGACGACGGGTAGAAGTAGTCCAGGTCCTCGGTCTGGTCGGGCCATCCGAGGGTCGAGTGGGGCCACAGGGCAGAGCTGAACCAAGTGTCCAGCACGTCGGGATCGCGCTCGATGTCCGTGGAGCCGCACCCCGAGCAGGCGTCGGGGTCCTTGATGGCTACGGTTGTATTGCCGCAGTCGTCGCAGTACCACGCCGGGATGCGGTGTCCCCACCAAAGCTGGCGGCTGATGCACCAGTCGCGGATGTTGTACATCCAGTTGAAGTAGACCTTGGAGAACCGCTCCGGGACCATGCGGACCCGGCCGTCCTCCACGGCCTCAATCGCCGGTTTCGCCAGGGGTTCCATTCTCATGTACCACTGCTTGCTCACCAGCGGCTCGACCACATCGTTGCAGCGGTCGCAGTGGCCCAGCGAGTGGCGCAGGGGCTCGGTCTTCTCCAGCAGGCCGTCCCTCTCCAGATCCTCCAGTATGCGGGTGCGCGCCTCGAAGCGGTCCAGCCCCTCGTATGGCCCTGCGTCCTCGTTCATGGCGCCGTCGAGGTTCATGACGGTGCGGATGTCGATGTCGTGGCGGGTCTGGATCTCGAAGTCGTTGTGGTCGTGCCCAGGGGTCACCTTGAGGGCGCCGGTGCCGAAAGTGGGGTCGACGGCCTCGTCCGCTATCACTGGTATGACCCGCTTCAAGACTGGAAGCACGGCCGATTTGCCGACGTACGCTGCATAGCGTTCGTCGTCCGGATTCACGGCAACGGCGGTGTCGCCGAGTAGGGTCTCCGGGCGCGTGGTGGCAATTGTCAACGCGCCGCTGCCGTCCTCCAGGGCGTAGCGGATGTAGTAGAGGCTGGCGTCCTTCTCCTGGTGCTTCACCTCCAGGTCTGAAAGGGCAGTGGAGCAGCGGGGGCACCAGTTCACGATGCGCTCGCCGCGGTATATCAGCCCCTTCTCGTAGAGGTTTACGAATGTCGTCCGCACGGCCTTGCTCGGTCCTTCGTCGAGGGTGAACGCCTGCCGGGACCAGTCGCACGACGCGCCCAGCCGCTTGATCTGCTCGTATATCCTGTCGCCGTACTGGTCGACCCACCGCCAGACCGTGGCTACGAACTCCTTCCTGCCGAGGTCGTGCCTCGTGAGGTCGTCGTTTGCAAGCATCCTCTCCACGACGACCTGGGTGCCGATTCCAGCGTGATCGGTGCCCGGCAGGTATAGGGTTGGATCGCCCTTCATCCTGTGCCAACGGCACATCAGGTCCTCGAGGGCAATGGTGAGGGCGTGGCCGTAGTGCAGCTCGCCCGTCACGTTTGGCGGGGGCATGATCACCGTGAAGGGCGCCTTCGAATGGTCGATCTCGGGCGTGAAGTATCCACCCTCCACCCACGACTCGTATATGCGGCCCTCACTTGCGCCTGGATCGTAAGCCTTGGGCATCTCTGGGTTGCGCACTGCCTGTGTCAAATGACGTCTCCTACGGTCACCACGTCGCTGCGATGGCGGACAAATACCCTGGGTTCCCCGTCGTCCGCGTAGAGCTGGTTGCCTTCCTCGTCGACGATGCGGAATATCCGCTGGACCGTCGTCTTGAGACGGACTACCCCTCCGTCCAGCAGCTTGTACTCGTTCCACTCCTCCCGCCCGATCTCGAACTGCTGCTCGATTGCGTGCATCTCCTGGTTGTCCATACGTACCCTGACTATCTTGGGCATCACGATTCTCCCTGGTTTCGCTAAACGACGGACGCGAGGGGGTGTCCACGAAGTCGCGCCCTGATCATCTGTCTTGGCCCTCATTATACCAATGGAGCGAGCCTTACCGCCCTGCCAGCTCCCCGATTGCTGGAGCCTGACTGGCCGGTGGAGGCGATTACTGAGTCTGGCTGGCTAAGCTGATGGGTTACACTGTCTGCGCGATGGACCGAATCGAGGACGCAATAAAGCGCCATGCAGGGAGCCTAGGGTTCGACCTTGTGGGAATCGCTTCTGCTGAACCGTTCCTGCGGGACGAGCGGGCGGCGATAGACCGCATCCGGGGCGGGCTGATGGACGGGCTGCCCTGGTATACGGAGGAGCGGGTGCGCCTGGCAACTCATCCCGAGGTGCTGCTGGAGGGGGCCCGGTCCATCCTTTCGCTGGGCACCAGCTACAACACGGGCAGACCTGAGCGCGGGAGCCCCGGTCCTGTCGGCAAGGTGGCCCGCTATGCCTGGGGGGACGATTACCACGACGTAATCAAGACGAAGTTGAGACAGCTGGCGTCCGGCCTGTCTGACATTGCGGGCAGGGAAGTACGTACGCGGGTATTCGTGGACGACGGACCAATGAACGACCGGGCGGCGGCCGAGCGCGCCGGGATCGGCTGGTTTGGTAAGAACACGAACATACTCACCCGGAGTCACGGCTCCTGGGTCTTCCTGAGCCAGGTCGTGACGGATCTGGAGCTGCAACCCGATGAGCCGCTTGCGAAGAACTGCGGCGACTGCGTGATGTGCATAGACGACTGTCCAACGGGGGCTATCGTCGCTCCCTACGTGATCGACAGCAGACGGTGCATTTCGTTCCTCACCATCGAGCTGCGGGGGGCCATACCTCGTGACCTGAGACCGCTGGTCGGTGACTGGGTGTTCGGATGCGACATTTGTCAGGACGTCTGTCCAGTCAACCGCAAGGCCTCGGAGAGCCTGGAGCCGGCCTTCCGCCAGCGCCACGACTTCGGGGCGCCGGCACTAATACCGCTGCTGGACCTCGACGACGAGGGATTCCGAGCAAGGTTTCGCAAGAGTCCGATCAAGAGGGCCAAGCGGGTGGGACTGCAGCGCAACGTCTGTGTCGCGCTAGGCAACATAGGCGACTCGACGGCAGTTCCCGCGTTGCTGCGGGCTATGCTTTCACCGGACGCCTTGGTGCGCGAGCACGCGGCGTGGGCATTGGGGCGCATCGGAGGGCCGGAGGCCGGCGCTGCGCTCAGTGCCACTCTCGATGTCGAGGACGACCCCTCGGTCAGGCGTGAAGTCGAGCTCTCGTTGACGGAGATGGCAGCGCACCCGTCGAACTGACATGCCGCCGGACCTAAAGGGGTATTCGCGCCAATGTTCCTGAGTATGGTTTCGTTGGCCCCGCTGGCGTTGACTGGGGTTCTGGCAGCCTCTATTCTAACGTCGCCCCATGGCAATCTGAGAATACGGCGCGTGCGATTGGAGTCCGCTGATGCGGAATCCATCCGATCGATGGCAGCGGCAGTGACGTTCGGAGCCGCAGCCGGATTGTGCCGATGGTAACGAGGTATGTTCTGCGGTGGACTTCGATGCCTACGATCTCGAACCGTCGATATACGATGAGATGTTCCTGCCGGACGGCACTCCCCGGGGGCATTGCGAGCCGCTTCGCGAGGCGCTGACGCAGCTTTCCTCCGAAGAGCTTGTCGGTATTCAGGAGCGTGTCACGCGCTCGTTCTCCGACGAGGGGATCACATTTACGGTCTACGGTGACGAAGAGGCCGACGAGCGGATCATCCCCATCGACTGCCTGCCAAGGGTGATGTCGGGCGCGGAGTGGCGACACCTGGAAGCAGGGCTTACGCAGCGCCTGAAGGCCCTGAACCTGTTCCTGGATGACGTTTACGGGAGGTCCCGCGTAAAGGACCTGTACGGGAAGCCTCGCATAGTCCACGACGGCGTGATTCCCGACGATGTGATACGCGGCTGCCCCCAGTACAGAGAAGAGATGCAGGGTTTCTCCGCTCCCCACGGGACCTGGGTCTCAATCTGCGGCACCGACCTCGTGCGCACCAACGACGGCTTCAGCGTGCTCGAGGACAACCTGCGCGTGCCTTCGGGTGTGTCTTATATGCTCGCAAACAGGAAGGCAGCCAAGTCGAGCCTGCGCCGCCTCTATAGAAGGTCGCGGGTGCGGGATGTGGAGCATTACGGGCGTGTACTGCTACAGACTCTGAGAGATCTGGCTCCGGGAGGGAATCCGGAGCCTTCAATCGTTCTTCTTACGCCGGGCGTGTACAACTCCGCCTTCTATGAGCACATGTTTCTGGCTCACGAGCTGGGAGCGGAGCTAGTTGAGGGCCGCGATCTTCTGGTCAACGGCGGCGTTGTCTACATGCGTACCACTACAGGTGTGCGTCGCGTCGACGTCGTCTACCGTCGCGTGGACGACGACTTCGTGGACCCGCTGGTCTTCCGGCCGGACTCGCTGCTTGGGGTACCGGGACTGATAGACGCCTACAAGCGCGGAAACGTGGCGTTGGTGAACGCGCCCGGTACAGGTGTTGCTGACGACAAGAGCGTCTATGCCTATGTGCCTGACATGGTCAGGTACTATCTCGGAGAGGACCCAATCCTCGAAAATGTCGAGACCTACCTCTGCCGCCGGCCAGAGGACCTGGAGTACACCCTTGACAACCTCCAGGATCTGGTGGTCAAACGGGTTGGGGAGTCGGGAGGGTACGGGATGCTGATTGGGCCCCACTCCTCGCCCGAGGAACGCGAGGAATACGCCGTGCAGGTGCGTGCCGACCCCGCGGGGTTCATCTCGCAGCCGACGCTGGCTATCTCCCGCTCGCCCTGCTTCATCGACGGCCGCATCGAGCCGCGCCATGTGGACCTGCGTCCCTTCGTGCTCCACGGGCGCCAGACACGCATCGTACCCGGGGCCTTCTGTCGCGTTGCCCTGCGTCGAGGCAGTCTGGTCGTAAACTCGAGCCAGGGAGGAGGCGGCAAGGACTTCTGGGTACTGAGAGATTGAACGGCATATGCTGAGCAACGAGGGTTAACTGATGCTTTCGCGCAGTGCACAGGGCCTTTATTGGATGGGCCGATACCTGGAGCGGACACAGCATTTATGCCGTCTGTTGGAGCTCCAGGCGTCAGCGCTGGTCGACCGTCCCGTCAGGGAAATCTACTTCGGCTGGAGGCGCATCTACTCCAGCATGAGCAGGCAGCCTCCGGGTGGGGTCCTTGAGATCGACTTTGATGACGACTTCACCCTGGCCGACTCCTACACGCTCGCCGACGACCTTACCTTCGAGAGGCTGAATCCCTACTCGATCTGGAGCTGCCTGGCCCTAGGACGCGAGAACGCCCGCCAGATGAGACACTGCATCAGTGGGGAGATGTGGACCTCCCTGAATCTGTCCTACCTTCGGGTCCAGGGGCTGACGATGAACGATATCTGGACGTCCTCCCCGGAGAGTTTCTACGCGCAGACATCGGCGGAGATCAACACCTTCTTCGGCATAGCCTCGACCACCATGTATCGCGACGACGGCTGGCACTTCATGCGGCTCGGGCACTTCATAGAGCGTGCACAGATCTCGGCCGCTTTTCTCCTGGCCCATCTCGCCGCGGATACGACGAACAAAGAGGACTCCGAAGATGACTTGACGAGCCTGCTACGCGCGTACCGCGCCTTCGATGCGTACAACCGCAGGTACAGCGTAGAAGTGCATCCGGGTCGGGTGATGGAGCTACTTGTCGTCGACCCCATGCTTCCAAACTCGCTCTGCCAATCCATCGATGCGGCGTCAGCCGAGCTTGCCGGTCTAGCCCCGGGACCGGATACGGGTTCCAGCACTGCCGCGCGGCGATTGGTGAGTCGCATCGGCGCGATGGTCCACGACTACTGGCCGGGCAGGGAAGACAACGAGGAGTTCTTGAGACAGGTGAACGATTACTGCCTGGAGCTTCACAGCCTGTTGACCAACGCATACTTCGAATACCCTGTAGAAGGGTCGTAGCCTCTCCAGCCCGCGCGCGGTGAAGGCCGTTCCGGGAACAGCCAGATGGCTTCCGTAGATCTAGCCCGACTCGGGGGGTATCTCTCCAGTCTTCTCCACGTGCGCGTGCTTCAGCAGTTCCAGGGCGTCTTCCAGGTCATGCTTGTGTTCGCCGAATCTGGAGACGGATATCACGGCGTGCTCCCGGGCTCGGCCCGTGGATACGAAGCTGCCGGAAACCGGAGAGACGTCAGTGTAGTCGAGTCCCGCGGCGAACCTCACGTAGTCCCGCGCAGGAGGCAGGATCATGCCCCTTGTGGGATCGGCCCCCAGCCAGCCGTCTTCGGGGTGCATGAACTCCATCCAGGAATGGGTTTCGCCCGTTTCCCCAGTGAGTATTCCACTCATGTAGCGGCACGGTATTCCCAGGGCCCGGAGCATTCCAATGGCAAGGTGGGTCTTGTCCTGACACACGCCTTCCCTGGCAGATGCGACCTGCTCTGCAGTAGTTGCGACGGAAGTCCGGCCCCT
Source organism: Dehalococcoidia bacterium (assembly GCA_965261325.1). Classification (GTDB taxonomy): domain Bacteria; phylum Chloroflexota; class Dehalococcoidia; order Lucifugimonadales; family CAJWER01. Next base: position 888,746 of record CBDHCU010000008.1, on the reverse strand, counting down.
GAGGTAGCGCACCTCGCCGTGCGCCCAACCTGTCACGAGGCTTACCGTCTCGAGTAGTGAATCCACTCTGCCGACGACTTCCCGGGCAAGACCAGAGACTGATCCCGGGTCTATCAGTGGAGAGGGCGCCGTTAGCTCTGTCGCACCCAGAGGCTCCACGGACTTCGCCATGCTGACGTCGTTGAGTGCGGGTGGGTCGTAGGGCAGATCGACCAGCCCGGCAACGGCAACCACGAGACTGGTGTGATGCTCGGTCACGCTGTACCTCTGGACGGTGTTGCCGAAGCGGTCCCGGGAGGTGTCCCCAATGCCTTGTGGCAGAACCCAGAGTTGTGTTCGACGCACGTTCTGCGTCTCGTCGTCCCTGGGGAAGATACGGAGTTGATTCTCGTTTTCGAAGACTACGCCGAAGTAGTCATAACGCGCAGCATAGATGTAGGAGACAGTCAGGGAGCTGTCTGGAAGCTGTGCACTTGGAGCAAGGCGGCTTGCTGGTCCCATGTGCCCTCCACCGGCGTCCCGCACAGGGTTCAGAGGGTGTTGCGCCAGAGGAGGCCCGGGAAGCGGCTGAAGTCGGTGTCGTTTGAGTGGACCTCTGCCTGATACTCCATCGCAAGGGCGGCGATATGTGCGTCTGCCACAAGGTTCGCTCCAACGCTGGCGGCGACGAGATTCCTTCTCAGGTGGATCATATGGTCGGGGCCGGGGTCGAGCGGCGTAACATGGGGGAATCGGAACCACTCACGCACGTAGTCGACGGCTTCCGATGGGGCCGCCGGTCGGGCAAGCACCTGGGGGTGGGTCATAAGTCTCACGAAGCCTGTCGATACGACCCACCGAATCCCGATCCGCTCGGCGCCGTTGATCAAGTCTTCCCACCAGCGCCTTGCGGGGCCGTGATATGGCGCCCTGCCATCGTAGGCGCAGAGCAGCAGATTGATGTCTGGGATGATCACCCTGTGCTCGGTCTGGTGAAGTCTTCGGTTTCGAGATGTTCGTTCAGCTGATTCAGCTTCAGCGGATCGACGCCTAGGGCGAATCCGCTGTGGATTGGGTTAACTTTGAATCGGGGCACGGGCTCGTGCCTTACGTCCGGCGACACCCCGCGGCGCAGCGCGTCATTCACCACCTGCTTGAAGGGCAGATTGAGAAGCCGTGCCCGTTCTCTCAGTGTACGGGCGAGGTCGTCTTCAATTGTCAGCGTCGTTCTCATGGAGACATCATGATGCCTTGACAGTTGATGTCAAGATGTCCGTCCGGTTGGCGGCTGAAGTGCTCCTACTGGTTCGTGAGCTTCACCCTCGGGTCGACGATCGCGAGCAGGATGTCGGAGATGAGCGTGCCCACAACCGTCAGCATGCCCAGCAGCAGGACGATGAAGCCGGCAAGGTAGATGTCCTCGTCCCAGATCGCGTTCAGCAGCACGGGCCCTATTGTCGGCAGGCTGAGTACGACCGACACGATGACGCTGCCGCTGACGAGGGAGGGCAGCAGGTAGCCGACCGTGCTGATCAGAGGATTGATGGCGACGCGTGTCGGGTACTTGAGGATCAACTTCCAGGACCGGACGCCCTTGGCCTTCGCCGTGACGACGTAGGGCTTGCTGAGCTCATCGAGCAGGTTGTTGCGCATCACTCGGATGAGCCCGGCCGTCCCCGATGTACCCAGGACTATTGCTGGTATCCACATGTGGTTGATCAGGTCTAGAGCCTTCGCGAAGCTCCACGGGGCGTTTACGTAATCGGCGGAGAAGAGCCCTCCGACGTTCATTTCGAAGTAGGCGAAGAAGATGTACATCAGAACCAGGCCCAGCAGGAAGTCGGGCACTGCCAGTCCAGTGAATCCGACAAAGGTAAAGATGTAGTCGCCTACAGAGTGCTGCCTCACGGCCGAGTATATCCCCACGGGAATGGCGAAGGTCCACGTCACGATGATAGTGAACCCCGTGAGAGCTATGGTCGCCCATATCCTCTCACCCACGATTTCCTTCACAGGCTCCTGGTAGGCGAGCCCGCCGCCTGGGGCGCCGAACGCCAGTCCCAGGTCACCGTGGCGGATCATTCGCCATACCCAGTTGCCGTACCTGTACCAGAGAGGTTTGTCGAGGTTGAGATAGGTGCGGAACTTGTCGAGGAGCTCCTTCGCCATCGACTCCGACTCGCCCACAACGTGGACGGTGCGCGCGTAGCGCTTGGTGGCCAGGTCGCCCTCCGGCAGCTCGATAATGACGAAGGCGAGCATGGAAATCATCCAGATGGTGAACGCCGACAGGATCACTCTGCGCGCAATGTAGGCAATCACGACATCACCTCCGCTTCGGCTCTCTAGGAGTTCGGCCCGTCCGATTCGCGGAACCAACTCGGCCTCGTCTCCGGTATTATACGGATTCAGGCCACATGTTCAACCTGTATGGACCAGTTGCAGTGACGAAGGCGTGCGTCATATTCGCCGCGGTCTTCCTGTTGACCGCGGCAGCCTGCGTAGTCGAGAGGACCTCTGCGCCCACTCCTGGCCCGCCCCCGACCGCGGCGCAGGCGTCAGCGCCCGGCGAACCATTTTTCGCCGATGTGACCGAGGCGGCCGGCCTCGTATTCCGCCATCATGAAGATCTGACGGAGATGCAGCCGGTCGGCGGGGGCGTGCTCGTGCTCGACTACAACGGCGACGGCCTGCACGACGCATACCTCACCGACTCGCTGGGCCCGAATGCACTCTTCCGAAACAATGGGGACAGCACATTCACCGACGTATCCTGGCAGGCAGGGGTGGCCGACGCGGACGGACACTCCAATGGCGGGTGCGCCGCTGACTACGACAACGACGGCGACCAGGATCTGCACTTGACCAATCACGGTCCCAGCAGGCTGTTCAGGAATGAAGGCGACGGGACGTTCACGGACGCCTCTGCTACGAGCGGCGTGGTCGATCCCGACCCGACGCTCAAGTCGACCGGCTGCGCATGGGGTGATTACGACCGGGACGGCCTCCTCGACCTGGTGGTGGTACGCCATTTCCGTGAGTTGACATCCCGCACCTTGGTACTGGGAGCGTTCCATGAGGAGGTCCGCAGCCTCGTTCTCTACCGGAACGCGGGGGGTGGAGCGTTCACGGACGAGACCGAGCTTCTCGGGCATACGGTTCGTCCTTCCCGCAGCAGGTACGGCGATCCCCTCGGCAATCTCTGGGGCGCAGGGTTTCAGCCCGGCTGGCTGGACTACGACGACGACGGCGACCCGGACCTGTACGTCGCCAACGACTGGGGAACGTTCACAAATCCCAATGTACTGTGGAGGAACGACGGCCCGGCGGAGGACGGGAGTTGGCTCTTCGTGGACGTTTCCGAGGAGTCAGGCGCGGGCGTGGCCATCGAGGCGATGAGCGTTACGGTGGGCGACTACAACCTGGACGGCCGTTTCGACCTGTTCGTGACCAATGTGGGGGCCAGCGTTCTCTTGCAAGGCGACGGGGAGAGCTTTGTAAACGTCGCCGCGGACGCGGGAACTGAAGTCGCGATGATTGGCGTGGAGAAGCGCGTGACCTGGGGTTCGGCTTTCCTCGACTACGACAACGACGGCCTCGAGGACCTGTACATAGTCAGCGGCTTCCTGAAGCCGACCATCAACCCCCAGAACGCCCCAGCGTATATGAAGCGGCAGCACAACAAACTGCTGAGGAACAGGGGAGACTCTACATTCGAGGATGTCTCTGCCCACAGCGGCGCCGACGACCCTGGCGTCGGGCGGGGGCTGGCATACCTCGACATGGACGGGGACGGGTGCCTGGACCTGCTCGTCGGCAACCTAGGGGGCCAGGCCAAGCTCTTCAGGAACACGTGCCGTACTGGGAACAATTGGCTGGTGGTGAGTCTGGAGGGCACTCACAGCAACAGGGACGGTATCGGGTCGAGGATAACCCTGGAGGCGGCGGGCAGGACGCAGATACGGGAAGTATCGGGCGGCCGCAGCTTCATGGGCCAGCACATGATGCCGGCCCACTTTGGCCTCGGTCCAGTCGCGAGGGTCGACCGATTGACCGTCAGATGGCCCAGCGGTCGAGTCCAAACCCTGACCGACATCCCAGCCAGCCAGCAAATTACCGTAAGCGAGCCATCCAGCTAGGCGCAGTCTTCGCGAGTCGCTCAGGCGAATCCGAAGGAGTAGAGCTTCGCCGACTTGAGGTAGAACTTTAGCCGTATGGTCTGGCCTTTGAGGTGGTCGAAGGAGACGCGGTTCTCCCATGTGACGCGGTGGCGTACAGAGTCACCGTCGAAGATGGCGCAGTCGAGGTGCCGCATTTCATCGACCTGCATGCCGTCCGCGTCCAGGGCGGTCACCGCCAGTTCGCCGCCTCGCGCGTTCGCGTTGACTTCCAGGGCCCCGCCGCGGCACTCGAATGGCTGCGTAATCATCCATCCGGTCTCTGTTCCGGCGTCCAGGGACACGAAGCCATCGAGACGCAGCTTGCTCAGGAAGCCCCGGGCGTTTCTGTGCGCGCTCCCGTGGTCGCCGTCCGACCCCGACCCGTAGAACCAGAGCTCGTCGCCGACCCGGACCGGCTCCTTGGCAGAGCAGACCATGCCCTGGTCCAGGCTGCCGCGCGGCCCGATCGGAATGAACGACTTCCGGTCGCCTGCCCGGGACCACTCAATGCCGTCACGGCTGACTGTAAGCTGTACGTCCATCGTGCCGCCCCTCCTCGACCGGGGCTCCTCAGCATATGTGTAGTATCCCCACGGCAGCCCCAGGTACAGGCCTTCGTACTTGAATACCGGCATGTTGTAGAACTCCAGGTCCGGCTCGTCCTCGTCCGGGGCCAGGACGACCTCCGGCTCGCTCCAGTTGGTGAAGTCGTCGCTGACGGATCGCCCGATGAGCCGCCGGTACAGGCCCTGGACCGCGCCGCGTCCTGGCCTCACATACGCCACGTACTTGCCGACGTTCTCGTCCCAGCCGAGCAGCGAATGAGTGTCGCCGGTGCCGGTGAGCACAGGATTGCCCTCGAATGGCGTCCAGCGGATGCCGTCCGGCGAAAAGGCCACGGAGGCCGACGCGGCCCTTGCCGGGCGAGGTATCGAGAAGTCCCAGTAGAGCATCTTGTAGCGGCGGTCCGGGTCTGGGTCTTTCGGATCGTGGATCACGTTGGGGACGCACGCCTCCTCCATGATCCGGTTGTTGGCCGTGCTCCCGTCCACGTCGGTCAGCCCCAGCTCCGGCTTGTGCCAGAAGATGCCATCCATGGACGTCGCATAGCAGGCCGGGTACCGGTCGTAGTACCAGCCCTGGTACCAGGCCCTGAAGGAGCCGTCGTCGTCGCGCATCACAGTGCCAACGAATCCCGCGTCCCTCTCCCATGGCATCGACGGCCTGAGAATCGGATTGCCGGCGTACTTGACCGGCTGGTTGAGCGTCTTGACGAGGCCGCGCGTCTCCGAGATTGCGCCGTCGTCGATGAAAAGCTGTCTGTTCCGGTAAGGGTCGATGTGAGTCATGCTATGTATACTCCACGGTCGAGCCGGGGACGTCTCACAAGCTCCCGGGCATCCCGACCTTGCCCCTGCGGTGCGCCTCCGCGATCTTTGGGTCAACCTCGATAGCGGGACGCATCATGGCGAAATCCTCGGCCGTCAGTTCCGGATTGTCCGGGTCTCGGGCGATACCGGCGTTGATGGCGGTCTCTTCACCGTACTGCGCCTCTATCTCTGCAAATGTCATGCCGCTTGCCACGAGCTCGTCAAACGTCAGCTTGGCCTTATCTGGGTTGCCGAACTGCCTCGCCCCCCTCTCCGCTATGATCATTGCGTATTCAAGAAAGGGCAGTTTGTCGATTTCTGCTTCGGCGTCAGTGTGAGTGTTCATACTCTCTCCTCTCCCTCGGACTGGCACTGCGCAGGCTGATGATACGCCGTCCGTCGCCTCGATAAGTGTACACGACAGAAAACAGCCGGTCCCCAATGTAGCCTGTAGCAACATAGCGGGGTTCGCCGCGTCGGCTGGATAGTCTTATGTGGGCGGTCTCCCAAGGAAACGACTTTGCTGCCTCAAAGTCGATGCCGTGCTTATCTATGTTGGCTTGTCGCTTTGCCTCATCCCACTCATACTCCGTTTCCATGCGCCCATCATACACTTTCGGGTGGATGTATCAGAAGTCAAGGTATATGATTCCGACGGAGGTGAGTAAGGTGACTATAAAGAATGCGGCTACGAATCGGCCCTTCGACGTCGGCAACCGGAAGCAGCTATTCATCGACGACCGCTTCATCGACCGGAGCGAGAACGTCGAGTTGACGATGAACCCGCCGCACATGGGTGAGGAGCCGGTCCTCGTTCCCGACAGGCCCTGGGAGACACGCATAGGCGGCTACAACACGGTGATCAGGGAAGGGGAGCGCTTCCGCATGTGGTACGACTTCACGCCGCCGGACGGCGACCCGTCCGGGATTACCCGCGGGGTTGCCTACGCGGAGTCGTCCGACGGCATCCACTGGGAGAAGCCTGAGATCGGGATCGTCGAGATCGGAGGAACCCTCGCAAACAATGTGGTTATCCCGCGATTGCCCGACGCGCCGCGCGGCGAGACGGAGGGCGGCACGGTCCTGCTGGACACCAACCCGGACTGCCCGGATGAGGAGCGTTACAAGTTCTGGACGAAGATCCGCGACATCCACCCTGAGGACCAGGCGCGCGGCATGACCGGCCCATTCTGGCAGATGTACTCACGGGACGGCATCTACTGGAATACCTACCAGGACCGCATCGAAACGCCGCACTGCGACACGCAGAACGTGCCTTTCTGGGACGACCGGCTGGGCAAGTACGTGGGCTACGGGAGGACCCGCAATCCCTATATGGGATTTCGCGTCCGCGGCATCGGGAGGATAGAGTCGACCGACTTCCACGACTGGTCCGAGATGGTGGAGGTGTACCGTGCGGAGGGTTCCGAGTGGCGGTCTACTCCGCCTGCGGAGTGCGCCGAACGCCTGGGCGGGTACGTCGACGTATACACGAACGCGGCCTGCAAGTACCCGTATGCCCAGGACGTGTACCTGATGCTGCCGAGCTTCCTCTACCACTGGGAGTGCGTCGAGGTCGTCCGGGGGGAGGGCGACGAGGCGGGCGATAGGCATGTCAACTTCCCGGACACTTCGGACATCCGGCTGCTCTCGAGCCGCGACGGCATTTCTTGGAAGCAGGCCCCCGGCCGAAAGCCGTTCCTGCGTGTCGGACTGAAGGGCGGCTCCAGGTCGCGACAACTCTACACGGCCCCTGGCTTCGTGCGGGTCGGGGACTCGCTCTGGAACTACTGCTCGGGCTCGAACCGCAACCACTCGGGACAGCACGACCCGGAGTCCGACGGCATCAAGTACGGGATCTATGTGAACGAGTCGCGGCTGGACGGCTTCATCTCGGCGGACACGCCCTACGAGGGCGGATGGCTGGTCACGCCGCCGATCGTGTTCGAGGGTAGCAGGCTGGAACTCAACGTAGACACCAGCGCGGGGGGCACGGCTTCCGTCGAAGTGCAGGCGGCCGATGGGTCACCCATCGAGGGCTTCTCGCGGGAGGATTGCGACACCATCAACGGCAATTCGACTCGGATGCCGGTCACGTATCGCGGCAACGCCGATGTAAGCGACCTGGCGGGCCAACCCATCCGACTGCGGATCGAGACATACGACGCGAAGCTGTACGCCTTCCGGTTCAAGTGACCGGAATCCACCGCCTAATTGGAAGGATAGGTTGGCTGACTTGTCCCTGTGGACGCACAACCACCGGGGATGGATATCGGCTTCGCCGGTATGACGGAGGTGATGGATGCGGGGTGACCGGTCAGCCGCCGGGGATGTAAAGGCTGCGGTCCTCGACTGGCAGGGTGACGCGTGCGCCGCCTTGGAGGTGCGAGTGGGCGATGCCGAACTGCGTCTCTACCGCCTGCATCGTGACGTCGATGTTGCCGGTCGTGCGCTCGCCGGTCTCCATCTCTTTGACTAGGTTGCGTATTGTCGAGACGGTCGGGCTGTCGCCGGTGGGGATGATCTCTGTCTCCTCGACGGTCGAGGCGCCTTTTCCAGCGCGGCGTATCCTGAAGAACGAGCCGTTGTCCCAGGAGTAGGCCTTGCCCTCGGTACCGTATACCTCGATGTCCAGGCTGCCGATGGGCAGGTACGTGGCCTCGACGCCCCCGTCGTAGCCCACTCTGAAGTGGCCGACCATAGGGTCCGCGATCTCTTCGCCCGGGGGCGGGACGAAGCTGTGACTCGCCTCGTCGTAGCTAGGGTATGAGCGAGGCCGCACCGCGGACTGGCCGTTCTCCAGCAAGTCGCCCTTCTGTACCAGGGTACCCTCGACCCACAATGGCGCCGGGTCCCCGATCTGCATCTGGACGAGGTCGATCATGTGCGGGTGGTGCTTGATGATGTCGGTGTATGTCGGCATGACGACGAATCGGGGTTCGCCTATGTCCCCGCTGGCTATGGCCGCGGCCATGCGGACGAACCCGTCGTGGTGCCGCCGCATGGCTCCCCAGTTGAAGGCGACGCCGTTAGAGGTGACGGCATCCCTGATCCTGTCGGCCTCCTCCAACGACGCGCACAGCCCCTTCTCCGCGTAGATGCCCTTCACGCCGTTCTCGGCGGCGAAAATGATTGGAGCGGCTCGGTGGACCGAGGCCGTCGTCACACTGACGATGTCTGGCTGCTCCTTCTCGATCATCTCACGGTAATCGAGATAGGTGTTGCTTACACCAAAGCGCTTGCTGAACCGTTCCAGCCGCGCCGCGCCTCTGTTTGCCACGGCCACGACCTCGGTCTCATCGATGGAGGCGTAGGAGCTGAAGTGCCCGTATGGGCTGGAGTACGCGTTGCTCGAAATCTCGTCCTCGATCAGGCCCCCCATTCGACCAGTACCGATAATCGCGACCTTGTACTTTGCTGCCATCTTGCGTAGCTCCTCCCGAGCCAGATTGGCTGCACTCTAGCAGACGGCTTTGCCGCGGCGCAAACCCGACGAGCCGAACCCTTTGAAGGGATAGACCATGATGGTATGGTGTATTGAGCGCAGTGAGTCGGAGTGAATTGAAGCGCCCCCATATGACACTGGACGAGGAAACCCATATGCTGGCCGGGCAAGAGGCACTCGATGAGTGCGCCCACACACCCACCATCGAGGACCTGGGGTCAGAGGGAGTTGGACGCTCTGGGCAGGGAGAATTAAGCCCGATGTCGGAGCGGCACGACGAGGCTTTGGGAGAGGGCGCTCGCACTTGATCACAACCTAAAAAGCATGGAGTGAGGCAATGATCTACGAGATAAGGACGTACAACATCAGGGCAACCATGGTGCCGGAGTACCAGAAGCGCTTTGCCGAGAAGCTGGAGGGCAGACTGGACTTCTCGCCCCTGGGCGGTCACCTGTATACGGAGATCGGACCGATAAACCAGGTCGTAGCCATCTGGCCCTACGACAGCCTGGAGGACAGGAGGCGAATCAGGGTCGAGGCTGAGGAGGCCGGCGTATGGCCGCCGGATACGGGCGATTTGATCGAGTCTATGGTTTCGGACATATACCGCCCCGCTCCCTTCATGCGCCCCTTGAATCCACAGAGCTCCGGTCCCATTTACGAGCTGCGCACTTACACCTACCCGCCAGAGGACATCCCCGAGATACTTCGCGCCTGGGGCGCGAGGATCGAGGCCAGGGACGGGTTGTCGCCTATGATAGGGTGCTGGTACCGCGAGTCGGGAGGCAACGGCAATTTCGCTCATATGTGGGCCTACCGGACCTTCGAAGAGCGTATGCGGGTTCGGCAGGAGGCCCGCGAGAGGGACATCTGGCCGCCTCCGACAACGGCCAGCCTCGTAACGCAGGACTCGAAGATACTGCTTCCGGCATCGTTCTCCCCGCTGCAGTAGGGTAGAGCGACATTTTCATGGGCGTGGACCGGTGTTGAGGATCGGAAGTCCAATAGCTGTCGCACCCGGCCTGAACCAGCTACGGGCGGTTGCGTCGCGAGTCACCGTCGTCACGGCGGGCGAGAGGGCTCTGGTCATAGACGCGGGAGCGCGAGGAAGCGTGGGCCTGGTGGTGTCCGGGCTCGAGGCGCTCGGAATCCAGCCGGAGCAGGTGGCGGTTATAGCCATAACGCATCACCACCCCGACCATACCGGCGGGCTTGCCAGGCTCTCCCGGGCGACCGGCGCGAGGGTTGCGGCCCACCGTCTCGACGCGGGGGTGATCGACGGCACTGAGCCGAGGCCCGACCCCTACAGGAACGAGTTCGTCGCCGGCGTGACGCGGCCTATCGTGAGGGCGCTTTACGGCGATGCCGTTACCGTCGACACGCCCCTGAAAGATGGCGACCTGCTTCCGTTCGAGGAGGAGGTGCGTGTGGTCCACATACCTGGGCACACTCCCGGCAGTATCTGCCTCTTCATTCCGGGCAAGGGCACGATTGTCGTGGGCGATGCCCTCCAGTTCCGCTTCGGAAAGTTGGGGCCGCCTGCCGAGAATGTCACCGCCGACAACCGACTGGCCCAAGAGTCCCTGGCGCGGCTGCTTCCTTTCGATTTCCACACGATATGCTTCAGCCACTATCCTCCGCTTACGACGAACGCCCACCGCGAATTGGAGATGCTGGTCGAAAGGATGCCAGTAGCCGACTCGCCCTGAGCCTAGCCGCCCATGACAGCGATGCGCCGGCAGAACGCTGTCCCCACAGTGGTCGCCTAATGGCAGGGAGAGAGACGTTCAGAGTGCGATAAACTGATCCTGTTCAGAGGGGGACAAGCTTGGGGAACTGCACATAGCCAAAGTCTAAACCAGCACCCAGTGCTCGCCGCAACCCCTCTACGGGCCACTAAACCGCTAGTCAATTACAGTCCCTTTAGCCCCAGGGGTTTAGGAGATCGATGTCGAGGTGCTGGAAATCGGCGGTGTTTCGGGTGGCTAGTGCCAGGTCGTTGGCCCTGGCCGTACCGGCGATAAGAGCATCTCCCAGGTCCAGCGTGCGGCCGGCCCGACGCGCCTGTGCCCGGAATTGCGCGGCCCACCTCGCGCCCGCTCTGTCCAGCGGCAGGATGCGGTCCTGGTATTCCGTAACAAGCCGCTGCAGGTCTGTCTGCAGCAGCGCGCGTCTGTTGCCCAGTGGCAGGCACCGCACCCCGTACTCGATCTCATGGATGACCATCGAGGACAGCCACAGGCCATCGTGCTCGGTGAGGAACGTGGAGACACGCGAGTCGGGGGCACTTCTCATGGTCTCCGAGATCACGTTGGTGTCCAGGAGGTAGCCGCTCATTCGGGTTCTTCGTCTATGAAGGGGACCTCGCGGGACGATCCCCTGTCCGGTGTCTCGAGATCGATCCCTCGCGGCATGTTCTCGACCAGCCACCGGCCCAGTGGCTTGCGCTCCATCATCTGGGCCTGCCAGATACTCTCTGGCACGACGACGAAGGGCTTCCTAGCGCCTATGCGCTGCGGTCCCTCCGTCTCGGCAAGACGCAGAACCTCGGACAGCCTGGCCTTGGCCTCGGCAACCGTCCAGACACGCCCAGGTCCTGAGTGAGGCACGGTCCGCCTCCGTCGAGGGTTGATGTAGTCTACAGTAGACTATATTCCCCCGTCGAGCAATAGTGGGGGTGCCCCGGGGTACAGCCATAGTGATCGACGAGGTGTAGCACGGTGCTGCGACGAATTGCCATTGTTGGCGGGGGTGTTTCGGGACTGGGGGCCGCATGGGCGCTGCACCATCACCCGGACCGTTTTGACTCCCGGCTGTTCGAGGCCGAGGGACAGGTTGGCGGGACGCGGTTACAGCCGATATGCCGCAGGACGACGGCAGCTCGATCCCCTTCGACATTTCCGTCACCGCCTGCATCCCGTCGGTATATCACCACATTCTGTTGTTGATGGAAGAGTTCGACATCGAGCTGATCGACGCCAGGTCCAGCTACAGACCGCCGACTGAACCCAACGTCAGGCCGACTTTCTCAACAGGCCCGCTCCTGGCGATCGACAGCTGACCCGCGCCGCGCACGAGAGGGCGGCTGACCTCAGGGCCTTTCCAAAGTCCGTTCGTGGTGAGCCTGTCGAACCACAATTGGGGCCTTCGACAAGCTCAGGCCGAACGGCAAGGTACGACCCTATCTCAACAATGGAAAGGCCCTGGGCTGACCTGCAATTAGCTCGTCGGCCAGCCTGTTTTCTGTTAGAGTGAATAGGGCACATCTAATCACGTGCGGGCGGTTCCTACTGCAACGAACCATCGCCCTTCCCATCTTTCGTCTTGTCCCTGCTCTGAATACTGATCTCGCCCCCTGGCCTAAGGAGTCCGCTTCAGCATGCCGTTGAAATCCCTATCCGCTCGCCCAAGTTCGCACGACCGTAGGCCAAGGCACCATACCGTTTGCGCTGAATGCGCCACGCCCACGACTGTCCCCTTCCGGCCGAGCCAAAATCGTCCCGTGTACTGCCGCCCGTGCTTCAAAGCCCGGCGCTCCTCCACCCAAGCAACCTCACCCGTAGAGGAGTCATCCAGTACAAAGGAATCATTTGCCGGCGGTGCGCCCGCAAGCGCTCCAGCGTTTCCTGAAATGGCCCTGAGAGCCGCCACTAAGTCAGCTCTCTCACGTCTGAACATATCAGTGCCCACGCCCATCCAAGAACAGTCCATCCCTCTTCTATTATCGGGACGTGACTTGATAGGACAGGCGCGTACAGGATCTGGGAAGACTCTGGCGTTCGCGGTCCCGATGGTGGAACGGTGCGACCCTTCGGTCCGGCAAGTTCAAGCGCTCGTGCTGGTTCCCACTCGTGAGTTGGCTATCCAGGTGGCTGAAGTCACTGAGGCAATCGCCTCACCACACCGACTGCGCGTCACCTTACTTTACGGCGGCCGCTCGCCGCGGTCGGAGTGCACTGAATTGGACGCCGGCGCCCAGATCGTCATTGGTACCCCAGGCCGCACGCTCGACCACCTTCGGCAAGGCACCTTAGGCCTTCAATCTGTGCGTTTTTTGGTGTTGGACGAGGCGGACGAAATGCTGGACAGGGGGTTTGCCCGGGACGTCGAGGCTATCCTCAGCCGGACGCCTTCCAGTCGGCAGACAGCGCTCCTGTCGGCGACAATGCCCGCATGGGTAGCAAAGACAGCCGCAAAGCACCTGCGGAACCCGGCGATGGCCGAGGTCGACGCAGAGTTGCAAACGCTGCCGACCGTCAAGCATTTGGTCTACACCATCGGTAAGAGCGACAAGATATGCGCCCTGCAAAGCCTGCTGGACCAGCGGGATGGCGTGCCTGTCATCGTCTTTGGCAAGACCAAGCACGGCGTGAAGAAGCTGGCCATACAATTGAGCACGCTGGGCTATCCGGTGGGGGCGCTCCAGGGAAACCTGAGTCAAAATGCACGTGAGCGCGTAATGGCGGCTTTCCGCTCCGGAGCCATGCCGATCTTGGTGGCAACGAACGTCGCCGCCCGAGGATTGGATGTTGAGGGCATTGGCCAAGTTATCAACTATGACCTGCCGGACTCTGAACAACTCTTCACGCACCGGGTTGGCCGGACCGGCCGCATGGGGCGAACCGGTGAGGCAGTGACGTTCATCACGCCAGATGAAGAACGGAAGTGGCAGGAAATTAACAGGGGCCTAGGACATCGGTTCACTCGCAAGCCATGGGATGCCGACCGTAGGGTGGGACAACGTCAGGAGAGCACTCCACATCAGCCGCCGGTGCTATCGCCCCGGTCCCTGGTACACGGAGGCGTCCGGGTTCTCTAATTCGGGCGGCCGCTCGGAGGCAACCGGCCTGGGCGTCAAGGCGCCAGCGTCAGCCCGGCAAGACCAATGGCCCCCTGCTGTATTGGCATGGCCTCTCGTAGTGAGCTTCCGTTGGATTTGGTAAGGCTAGTATCGATTCAAGGTAGTTTTGGCGAACGTCCAGCCCCCCGCCCCTCTGGGTTCCCGCCCCGTATCGAGTACGGGCAGGCTTTTCGCGGGAATGACGGCAATCCGAGGGTTCTGTCATATTTAGATTGAAGCAGTACTAGGCTGTGTTGACATTTCGTTTCATGTCATTGCTATGAAAATAGACAGCAGACAGCCACACCCGCCGTTCCCGCGCTCCCTTCCGTCATTCCCGCGGAGGCGGGAACCCATCCCCGGTCGCTGCTACCAATCATGCGGCAACGGAGAATCCCCTCGCCCATTTTCATACCCTTATGTGGCCTGCGCAAAGGCCATAGTGATTCTGAACGTAGCGCAGCGGAGTGAAGAATCTAGGTGGTAGCCTTTGTGCAAGGTTCTTAGATTCCTCACTGCGCTCGGAATGACACAAATGTCAACACTACCTAGTATCGTTTCAGATGAGAGCAGTAACCCGGTTCTGCTATCATCGCGCCCAATGTAGCCAGGCTTTGCTGGCCAGGAGGCCCTGAATGGCGAAGGACAACACGGTAGAGTCGACCTTGGTCGAATTCCTCCGGGCGCGTGCCGAGGAGTTCGGTGACCGCGATGCGCTGCTCTTCAGGCCCGGCTTCCGTTACGAGCGCTGGTCCTACGCCGACGTATGGGAAGGCGCCGGGCGCATCGCCGCGATGCTGCAGGCGCGCGGCTTCTCCAAGGGCGACCGGGCCCTCATTTGGGGGCCGAACTGCCCGCAGTGGGTGCTTGCCCTGTTCGGGTGCCTGCGGGCCGGGGTGATTGTGGTGCCGCTCGACGTGCGGAGTCCCCGGGAGTTCGTCGAGAACGTCGCCTCCAGGGTGGATGCCAAGCTCTCTTTCGTTTCTCGGGTGACGCCCAGCTACCACGACGAGCTTGGCGTCCCCGAAATCGACTTCGAGGAACTGGAGGCGCTGTCGGAGGACGTGTCCTCAGCAGCCCCAGTGGATATAGGCCCTGACGACCTTGCCGAGGTGATGTTCACGTCCGGGACCACGGGCGACCCAAAGGGGGTGATGCTTACGCACCGCAACATCACAGCGAACATTGCCTCGGTCGTGCAGGTTGCTGCCGGCAAGGAATCCGACCGGCTGATGTCGATACTGCCCCTCAGCCACATGCTGGAACAGATGGGCGGCCTCCTGGTGCCAATGCATTCGGGCGCCAACATCACATACCCGACGGCCCGTCAGGCGACCGTGCTCTTCAGGACGATGAAGGAGCGCCGCGTGACCATGATGGTCTTGGTGCCCCAGCTCCTCGACCTCTTCATGAAGGGCATAGAAAGGGAGATAAGGAGGCAGGGCAAGGAAGCCCTCTGGGCCAAGCTAATGAAGGTCGCCGCCGCCACGCCGTTCCCGCTGCGCCGTGTCCTCTTCAGCCAGGTGCACAAGAAGTTCGGAGGCAAGCTCTCATTCATCTTCGCTGGGGGCGCACCCCTCGACCAGGACCTCGGCGCCAAGTGGAACCTGCTCGGTGTAAAGGTGGTACAGGGCTACGGCGCTACGGAGACTTCCCCCGTCATCACGTGCCATCTCGAGGACAGGCCCCGCTACGACTCGCCGGGACCGCCGGTGCCCGGTGTGGAAGTGAAGATTGCCGATGACGGCGAGGTGCTGGTGCGCGGTGAGAACGTCACGCAGGGTTACTGGAACGCGCCTGAGGCAACCGCGGCGTCCTTCCAGGACGGCTGGTACAAGACGGGCGATCAGGGCGAGTTCGACGATGAGGGGTTCCTGCACCTGAAGGGGCGGAAGAAGGACATGATAGTCCTGGCCAGCGGCCTGAACGTCTACCCAGAGGACATCGAGGCGATGCTGGTCAGGCACGAGGTGGTGGAGGATGTCGCGGTCGTCGGCCTGCCTCGCGCGTCGGGCCCTGAAATTCATGCCGCGCTGATCGTGGCGGATACCGACATGGCCTCGGACGCGGTTGCCTGGGCGAACGGACGGCTCGCCGAGCACCAGCGTGTGAGGGGGTTCACGGTCTGGCCGGACGAGGACTTCCCCCGCACTCACACCCTCAAGGTCAAGAAAGCCCTGCTCACCGACATGCTGCTCAGCGAGGACGGCGATTCCAATACCCCGGCGCGCCAGCCTGCTGCGCAGGAGGGGCCGTCGCTGGAGGGCCTGATCGCCGAGATCGCCGAGGTCCCTGTCGCCCAGGTTGCCCACGAAAAGACACTCGACGGCGATCTCGACATGGACTCCCTGAAGCGGGTCGAGCTTCTGTCGGCCATCGAAGAGGAGCTCGGCGTCTACCTGGACGAGTCCGCAATGGAGCAGGGCACCACGGTCGCAGTCTTGGCAAAAATGGTCGACGAGGGTTCCCGGACGCCCGAGGAGAAGAAGTTCGTGCGCTGGGGGATGAGCTGGTGGTGCAGGCCGCTTCGGGACGTCATCCAGCGCGTCGTGATATTCCCCGTCCTCAGGCTGCTGTATGGCTTCAGGGTAGTGGGAGCTTCGGAAATAGAGGGCCTCGAAGGGCCGGTGCTGTTCGCGGCAAATCACTGCTTGCGGCTTGACAACGGCCTTCTAATCAGGGCGATGCCCTTGCGCCATCGCAAGCGGCTGGCGATAGCAGCCTGGGAGGAGATGTGGCGCAATTTTGCATACCGCATCACCCACCCTCTCATCGGAAACGGTTTCCCGTTCTCGAAGGAGGGGGCAGTGCGTGCAAGCCTGGAGAATATGGGCCGCATACTCGACGATGGCTGGTCGGTGCTCATCTATCCCGAAGGCGAGCTGACCGTCGGCGGCCCCATGGGGGCCTTCAGGAGAGGGACTGGGCTCGTGGCGGTCGAGTCGGGCATACCCGTTGTGCCCATCAAGCTGGACATTCTGAAGATCGGCTCGCCCACAGGCTTCCCGATGTTCAGCAGGGGAGACGTGGAGGTGCGCTTCGGCTCTCCCATTAACTTTGCACGCGGCACCACTTATGAAGAGGCCACAGCAATGATCGAGGAGGCGGTGAGGGATCTGTAATATGACGGTGAAGTGAGAACCCGATTGAGGACCTAGCCGTGACAGGCCCATCAGCGGGAGATCCGGCCTAGCCTCTGCGGTACTGTATCCTGCTCTTCACCAGCACGGCGCCTGCCCCGGCCAGGGTGACGATCGCGCCCTCGGGGTTGTCGTGCAGCCACCACCCGGCCGGGACTGCAGCTATGAAGAATAGGAGGCCTGAGTAGCCCGCGTTCTTCGAGAGCTTCAGAAAAACGAGAGCGACAGGCGCCGCCACCAGCGCGCCGAACGGGATCAGCCCCACGCCGGCACCCATTGCGACGACCATGCCGGTGCCGCCGCGGAATCCCCAGAAGACCGGCAGGAAGTGGCCGGCTAGGACCCCGGCGGTCCCCGCGACTCCGGCCCAGACCGGCAGGTCGAGGAGGAACGCCGGCAGGGTTGCGACGGTTCCCTTGGCGAGGTCGAGCGCCATGACGGCGGCAGCGTATTTGGCCCCCATCTCGCGGAATATGTTGGCCGCGCCGGGGTTTCCGCTGCCGGTGTCCCTTATGGGGAACTTGGCCAGGCGCGCCACGATGTCGCCGAAGGACACGGAGCCCAGCAGGTAGGCCGCGCATGCCCAGAGTACGTACACCAGTGGCGTGTCCATCTATTCTCCTCTCCGTTGACAGGCGGAATTGTACTCCATTCCGCGCACTGCCTCGGCAGGCGGACTCGCCGCGCGATACAATGTCACGCATGATTCGCCTGGTGTTGGGAAACCTGCCATGAAGGTCGAGGCTGTCCTGTTCGACGCGGATGGTGTCCTCCAGCATCAGAACAGCACACTGTATTCTCTCCTCACCGACGTGCTCTCGCTGCCGCCTGAAGAAGTCGAGGCACGGTACCACGAAGTATGGGAGGCGGAGAGCCCGATGCTGACTGGTCAGGGCAACTTCGCGGAGACGATGTCCGACCTGCTGGCGGAGTGGGGCAGGCCGGGCCACGCCGACACCTTCGTTCAGGCCTCCAAGGACATACGGACTGACGAGGCCATCGTGAACATAGTCCGGCGTCTTCGCCGCGACGGAATAGTGTGCTGCCTCGCCTCGAACCAGATGAGGTACAGGGCGCGTTACATGTCCGAGTCCCTCGGCTACAGCAGGCTGTTCGACAGGGAGTTCTACTCGTGCGACATCGGGCACAAGAAGCCCGACGAGGCCTATTTTCTGGCTATTCTGCCGGCTCTAGGCCTCCCCCCAGGCAGGGTACTCTTCATCGACGATAATGAGGCAAACGTGGCCGCGGCCCGCGACCTGGGCATGAACGCCGCGGTCTTTCAGCCCGCGCCAGGAGTCGAACCGGGCTCACTGATGCGATCCATACTGTCAAGACACGGCCTGGAGGTGGACAACCAGCCATGAAGGTAAGAGTTGGCATCGTAGGTGTGGGCCACCGTGGCATCCAGATCGCGCGGTCCGCGGCCGCGCTCGACGACGTGACCGTAGCCGCGCTCGCGGACCTGGATGAGGACCGCCTGGGCAGCGCCGCCAGCGAGTTCGGCGTCGATGCGACATTCGCACTGCTGAGCCAGATGCTGGAGAGTGTCGACCTCGACGCCGTGCTGGTGCTGACGCCCGATCTCGCTCACAGAGACCAGGCTATCGCCGCTCTCGATGCGGGGAAGCACATACTGGTGGAGAAGCCGCCGGCCTATACGGTTGAGGACACGCAGGCGATGGCTGACGCGGCGGACAGGGCGGGCAGGAGCATGATGGTCGCATGGAACCGGACCTTCGGCCTGCTCCGGGCTAAGGAAGTCTTCGGACAGGACGGGCCGGAAGTGGTGATAGCGGACTACGTCAGGCCCGGCCCGGCGTACCTGTCGCTAATACGTATCCACATCGTCAACCCGCTCCACTTCATGTGCGGCCTCCCGGCCGAGATAGTGGCCCACGGCGAGATGTACGACGAGACACAGGAGGGCAACGTGGTGGCGAGCATCCGCTTCGAGAGCGGAGCGCTGGGCCAGATGACGGCCAGCCACGGCACCGGCGGACATAGTGAGCGATTCACGGCGTACGGCGGCGGCTGGTCGGTGTTCATCGATCAGACGAGCAGGGGCAACGGCCGCATCATGCGAGACGGGCAGGTCGTCGAGGAGCTTCAACCCGTCGACACCGTGGCTGCCCAGATGCGCCACTTCATCGACTGCGTCAAGACGGACACCGAGCCCCTGAACTCGGGGCGCGACGCCGTCGAGGTCATGAAGATGACCCACGCGATCATGGATGCCGCGGGCTTTGGGGTACCACCGCCTCCGGGAGACCGGCGTGGATGGCTCCTCTGGTGCGGCTGCGGCGCGAAGGTGATCCCCGGTGCGAACTCGTGCCCGGACTGCGGGGCCGCATGGGGCGGCTGGTCCCTCACGACCGAAGACGTGATGCAAGTTTGATTGGTTGGGACAAGGATGAGCTGGGGGCGTCGCATACTCAGGTTCGCACGCCGTGCTCTGGCCGCGCTGGCCGTGGTCGTCCTTGTCCTATTCCTTCTAATCGTACTGACGCCCCAGGGCAGAGCCGCCTTCCGCGCGGCGCTCTTCATACCCGAGGTGCTTCCCGACCTTCCGGTCAAGCCCCAGTCCTGGTTCTCCCGCGAACCGGTGCTCGAAGAGGTCGTGTTCGACACTGCATCGGGCCCCGGCGTGGCGGACATCTACAGGCCCGGGGGCGATGGAAAACACGGCGCGGTGGTCTTCTTCCAGGGAGTCGTTCCCGGGGGGCGCTACGACCCCAGGATCGCCGCCCTTGGCAACGGCCTGGCGCGCTCGGGCATGGTCGTCATGATCCCGTGGTCCGAGACACAGGAGACCCACCGCATTGCCGTAGACGATGTCGACGTCCTGGTCCGCGCTTTCCAGCACCTCCGTACGCTCGATTTCGTCGACCCGGACCGCGTGGGCATGGGCGGGATATGCGTCGGCGCATCCCTTGCCATGGTCGCCGCGCAGGACGAGCGGATACGGAGCGACGTGAGCTTCGTCAACTCCTTCGCGGGCTACTACGACGCCGAGGACTTCGCGAAGGCGATAGGGAGCAGGAGCCGTTTCGACGAGGGCTACGCATCCCCGTGGGAGCCCGACAAGCTCACATACGGCGTTTTCCGAGACCACCTGATAGAGGGAATCGAATCCGAAGATGACCGGCGGCTGCTAACTAGGGTCTACGTAGAAGGCAAGGCGAACGATATCGACGTGGAGGGGCTGAGTGCGGGCGCCCGCGCCGTGTACAGGCTGCTGGAGGGTGTGCCGCATGAGGAGGTCGACGAGGTCGTCACAGACCTCTCCCCGGCGACCGCCAGGTTCTTTCGGGACATCTCTCCAAGCACAGGCATAGACAAGCTGGAGGCGCGCGTGCTCATCATGCACGATACTGCCGACAAGCTGGTCCCATCCGAGGAGTCGAGGAGGCTGGCGGCTGCCTTGGACGAAGAGAATGTCTATTACACGGAGTTCTCCTTCTTCCAGCGCCAGATCCGGGTACACGTGGGCGACTCCGACGACGTGGGCCTCTTGAGCTATGTGCGTGAGGCCTCCAAGCTGTACATGCACATGTACAACATCATGCGCATCGTCGATTGACCGCCCGGCGAGCCTGCCGCTACACTCGGCGGCGATGACCGTCTCCCTCGGCCCCTCACGGCGCATAGTCGCGAGCGCCCACTATAAGTGGCTGGCGTACGGCGCCATAGCGACGGGCATATTCCTGACCGTGATGGACCAGTCCGGCGTAAACCTCGCAATCCCGCGCATCGCCGAGCGGTTCCTTCTCGACATCCCCACGGCCCAATGGATCGTGCTCGGCTACGTTCTCAGCACCAGCGCGCTGCTGCTGCCCATGGGGCGAGTCTCTGACATGCTCGGACGGGAGCGCGTCTTCATGTCAGGCCTGATCGGATTCATCGCCCTGGGAGCATTGGGAGGCGCTTCCCAAAGCTTCCAGGCGCTGATCGTTGCCAAGGTACTGCAGGGAGTAGCTGGGGCAGCCATCCAGGCGAACGGAATGGCGATGATCATGGACGTCTTCCCAAGGTCGGACCGGGGCCAGGCTATCGGCATGTACATGACGATCATCGGCACCGGGTCCATAACCGGGCCCATCGCCGGAGGGCTGCTGGTCAGCGCCTTCGGCTGGCGGGCGGTATTCTATGCGGGCGTCCCTGTCGGGCTCATAGCCTTCATGGCGGCGGCGCTGGTCCTACAGCGCACCAGGCCGGTTTGGGAGGCGGGGAGCTGGCGCAGCTCCTTCGACTGGGCGGGCGCGGTCCTCTCCTCGGCGGCGCTGGTCACCTTTCTGCTGGCCATGACCAACGCTTACAGGCTCGGTTGGTCGTCGCCGCAGGTCATCTCAGGGCTCGTGTTTGCCGTGCTGATGATCGCCTCGTTCGTCTTCTGGGAACGGCGCACGCGTCATCCGATGCTCGACCTGAGCCTGTTCCATGCGGGCCTATTCTCCATCGGCGTTTCGGCGCGGTCGCTGTCGTTCCTGGCGAGCTCGTCTGTCTTCTTTCTCATGCCGTTCTTCCTCATACAGGTCCTGGGCTACTCGGCCAGGGACGCCGGGCTGATGATGCTTCCGGGTTCGGTGCTCATGGCAACCATGGGGCCCATCAGCGGCAGGCTGTCGGACAGCATCGGCACGCGGTGGCTGGCCGCAGCGGGCATGGCGCTGTCCGCCTCGGCGATGCTCGTATTCTCTAGGCTGGGGGTGGACTCGCCTGCGATTCACGTCATGTTGGGGATGGCGCTGTCGGGCGCAGGCATGGGGACTTTCTCGTCGACGAACACGAGCGCAGTCACCATAGGCCTGGGGAGGGAGAGGTACGGCATAGTCTCCGCGTTCCTCAACGTCACGCGCACTGCGTCGAACGTGACTGGGATCGCCATCGCGACGACCATAGTCGCGTTCACGATGGCATCGTTGGGCTATGAGCCGAGCCTTGCGGAGGTATCAGAGAGCGGCGGACAGGGCCTGAGGGAGGCTTTCGTGGCCGGTATTCACAGGGTCTACCTGGTCGCTGCCGGCCTTGCGGTTGCCGCGATGGTGCTGTCAGTGGTCAGGGGCGAATCGAGGGTAAGGGCAGGGAACTAAGTTCTTTCCCCTTGAAGGAGGAGGGTCCCGCAAGGGGTGATCAATGGCACTTAGAGCCTATCCGATAACCTTAATTGTTCTTGGTGAGTATCCGAGACTTTGCATAAACTTTCTCCATTCTACTTGAGTGGAGGAAAGACATGTCGGAGATCGATCATGGAGGCGTAGGCGCTGATTGGCGGATTCCCGATGCTCTGTGGGAGAGGATTGAGCCGATATTGCCTGCGGAGACGGCGGGTCCGAAGGGCGGGAGGCCGTGGAAACCTGCCCGCCAGTGTATGGATGGGATCTTCTACTTGCTGCGGACCGGCTGCCAGTGGAAAGCGTTGCCTCGGACGTTCGGTGCTCCGAGCACTGTGCATGACAGGTTCCAGCGTTGGCGAGTCGCCGGAGTCTTCGAGGAGTTGTGGGAGCGGGGGTTGTCTGAATACGATGAGGTGCAAGGGATAGATTGGCAGTGGCAGGCAATGGATGGAGCCATGACAAAGGCTCCGCTCGGGGGGTAAGGGCACTGGCCCGAACCCTACAGACCGGGGTAAGAAGGGTACCAAACGCAGCCTGTTGACTGAGGGGAACGGTATTCCCATAGGGGTGAGTGTGGATGGAGCCAACCGCCACGACATGAAGATGGTTGAGGCGACATTGGAATCTATAGTGGCACAACGTCCGGTTCCCCGGCCTGCACAACCTCAGCGGCTGTGTATGGACAAGGGCTATGACTTTGCTGAAGTCGAGCAGTTGGTGGCTCGGTACGGATACACAGCGCACATCCGCAGCCGAGGCCAGGAGCGGAAGGAACAACAGACCCTTCCAGGTTACCGCGCCCGCCGTTGGGTGGTCGAGCGCAGCCATAGCTGGCTGAATCGATTCAGACGCCTGCTCATCCGTTGGGAGAAGCGTTTGGACAACTATCTGGCTATGCTGCACTTTGCTTGTGCCTGGATAACATTTCGCGCTGCTGGAGTTGTCGGATAGGCTCTTAGTAGGGCGTGCAAGCATGACTTTGTTCGGGCCACCAACGGAGACATACACTGTCGAAGCTGCAAAGCCAAGCTCGAAGAGCCTCGAAGGCAATGGGTTTGGATAGGCAGCTATGGCTCGTCAGGAAGGTCCTGGGTATGGGTTAGCTTGGGAATCCTGGGCTTTTTGGTGTCTGCGATCATCCTAATGGTCACAGACCCCATAGAACAGCCTGAGGAGACTCCAGCACCTTCTCTCTTCGAGCTTCAGTACCCGAAGGAGGAGTTGGAAAAGGCTTGTCCCGCGGTCCTCGAAACCTACGACGAAGCCATTGAGGACGGGACTTCCCGCGAGGTTGTGGTGTATTTCATCGCAACCGTAGCCGGCAACAGCGTCGAGGTCACCGAGGAGTTCATCGAAGGTTGTCGAAAGTTCCTACAAGACAATCCACAATAGGCTAGATAGGATCGGGGCTAATACCCGTTGTGCGATTGGCTCTGCGGCACAAGAGCATGAGAATCGCCGCTAGTGTGGGATAGTCTCTAGGACGAGGGCCTCAGCGCTATCACGACAAGCCCCGCCTCGTGGCCGGGGCCGTGGCAGTCATCGTACCTGGTCAGCAGGTGCTCCCTGCAGTCCAGAACCTTGGCCGCCGCGTCCTCGTTGGCGGCGGCGAACCGCTGCCCGACTTCGCTGTCGAGGCTCCACTCCGGGTCGACGACGCATTCGACGCCCGCCTTGCCCGCGGCCGCGACGTACTGCCTTCGAAGCCGCTCCAGAGCCCGCTCGTTCCTGTAGACGATCGGAGAGACCATGAATCCACTAGAGATGTACAGGCCCAACTCGTTGTCGAAGACCTGCACAAGGTCCACGTCCGGTATCCAGCCCTCCATGGCGAAGTAGAGGTCTTCGGGTATGTCCTGCGACACCCTGTGATAGTAGAAGTCCTCCGGGCTCAGGGCCATAGTCACGCGCATTGCCGGCTTTTCATCGTAACCCAGCAGACGCTCCGCGGCCTCGTTCCGCTCGAACACGAAGGGAATGTTCCCGTTGGTGGCGTCGACCAGGGCCGTCTCGCCGTCGATGTTGTAGAGCAGGGCGGCGTGTTGCCAGTAGCGCATGTGCCGCTTCGAGAACCTGAAGTCGAAGGTCGTTAGCATCTCTCGGAGCTGCGTTTCCGGGACCGGTCCTGGCACGTCCGGGCCCGCTATGAGGTACTCGGACTCGATGCCGTAGTGGTCGGTGACGAACTTGAGCGCCTGCACCTTCTCCGAACAGATGCCGCCCGCGCCCTCCATGATGTTCCGCACCGTCTCGTCTCCCGTCTTGTATACCAACTTGCGGCCCACGAATCGGGAGTAGTTTTCGAAGTCGCTCTCCCATATCCTGCGTGCGACGGCCTTCACCAACTTCAGCTTGCTCGAGGGCGAGTCCAGCTGCAGCACAGCCTCGGCTTCGGAAGGCCCGTATCGCGCGTCCAGGCAGGCCAGCACGAAACTAGAGTAGTCGTTCTCATGCCGCTCCCAGCGCCTGCGCTGGAAGCCGCGCCAGTTCCGGTCGTAGCCGACGCTCTCGCGGTCTATCTCGATGTCGAACAGGAGCAAGTCCCTGCCTTCGGACGTCATACTGACGCTGGACGGAACGTCGCCGGGCTCCAGCTGGCGGCCGTCCTGCCGGAGAATCAGCCCCGGGTACATGTCTCCCAGGCTGCCGTCGTCCGAGCACCGGTAGACGTAGTCCTGTATCGCGTAGAGAGCCTCGGCCGAGTCCGCAGTCATGCGCCTTTGTGCGACGAGTGCCTCGGCGTCTGTGCTCTTCACGTACCGGTCGAGCATCTCGCCGACCGTCAGCCGGTCGTCCCCAGGCTCCATGCGGACGGCCATGTACCGACCGGTCACGAGGTCGGTGATGCGGAGCAGGGTGTTTTTCGTATGCGCTGCTATGAGCCCACTCACCCGGATGGATGTGGCCCTGCGGACTGCGCCCGCTACCTGGCGGGGCCCCGCTCCATCGAGTAGGGCTGCCAGCGGCGCAGGTCGGTCTTTTCCAGCACGGTCGGGTTCACGCACGCCATGGGCCAGCGTCCCGTGAGCACTAGGGCTATTTCCTCTGCGACGCGCCGCCGCCTGCGAGGGTCGAACCTGGCCGACGCCGATGCTACGTGGGGCGTTATCGTCACGTTTTCCATGTGGAGCAGTGGGTTCTCAGGGTCGGGCGGCTCCTGCTCAAGCACGTCGAGGCCGGCCGCGTCTATCCACCCCTCTTCGAGGGCGCGGATCAGCGCCGCCTCGTCGACGGTGGAGCCGCGTCCATTGTTGATGAACAGCGAGTGGGGCTTCATCAGCCGGAAGTGCTCCTCGCCCAGCATCTTGCCGGTCTCCGGCGTGCCGGGCGCGTGCATCGAAACGATGTCGGAGCGCTGCAGCAGCTCCGTGAGACCGACCGGCTCCACGCCGTAGGAGGACATCACCAACTCTTCGACGTAGGGGTCGTACGCGAGTATCTGGAATCCGAAGGGCGCCGCCCTCTTTGCCACTGCCCTGGCAACGTGGCCGAACGAGATCAGGCCCAGGGTCTGGCCGATCAGCCTCGGGAACCTGTACAGGTACGGCCTGCCCTCCGACCACCTGCCGTCGCGCGACATCCTGTCCATCAACGTGATTCGCCTGTACGTGGCGAGTATCAGCGCCAGCGTATGGTCGGCGACCTCCTCGATGAAGGTGTCCGGGACGTTGGTGACCGGGATGTTCCTTCTCGTCGCCGCTTCCACGTCCACACCGTCGGTGCCCACGCTTCCAACCGCGATTATCCTGCAGGCCTCCAGCCCGTCGATCACGTCGCTGGTGAGCTTTCGACCGGAGATGATGGCATCGGCGTCCTTGGCCTGGGCGACGTACTCGTCGTCAGAATCGGCGTCCACGACGACGATCTCCGCGCCTATGGGCCGCAACGTCTCCATCTCCAGCTCGTAGGACGAGGTCCAGGCGCTGCCGGGGAGCCCGGATGCTACAACCTTGAAATCTGCCAATTCTCTACCCCCTGAGATCGGTAGTAAGCGCAGCATAGCATAGGGAAGCTGTCTTCATGTGTCCAGTTCTACCTGAAGACGACGATGGATGTTGGCCGTGATGTCTGGCGCTGTGGTAGGCTTCGCCCAGCGCGATGAATTCCCAGGAAGACTGGCTATGACTACAACACGCAACTTGCAGCGAGTGCCCATAGAGGACGTGCGAGCCGCGCAAGAGCGGATTGCGGACGTGACGTTGCGGGCGCCGCTGGTACGGCTCAACCTCGACGACTCGGAGTCCCGGGGAAACGAGGTGTACCTGAAGCTGGAGAACCTCCAGCCGAGCGGCGCATTCAAGCTGCGCGGCGCAGTCAACGCCATCAGGCTCTCCGACGAGGCGCAGCTGGAGCGCGGCGTCTGGACTGCCAGCTCGGGCAACATGGCCCTGGCGGTCGCGTGGGCGGCGCGATACTTCGGGCTCAAGTGCGTCTGCGTCGTGGCAGACGTCTCGCCCGACGCCAAGCTCGACGCAATTCGCGACCTGGGCGCGGACATCGTGAGGGTGCCGTGGCTGGAAGTACTGGAGATATGCCGCGTCCACCGACGGGACGGGATGGACGGCCTCTTTCTTCATCCGTTCAGCGATCCGAAGGTGATGGCGGGCAACGCGACTGTCGGCCTGGAGATCGTCGAAGACCTGCCGGATGTGGACGCCGTGCTCGTGCCGTACGGCGGCGGCGGCTTCGCCGTGAGCGTAGCCTCGGCGGTCAAGGCACTCAGGCCCGGAGCGCGGGTCTACGCGGCGGAGGTGGAGGCGGGACCGGCCTTCGCGGCGTCCCTGGCCGCGGGCAAGCCGACGGAAATCGAGCATCCAACATCCTTCGTGAGCGGCATCGGCTCGCCCATGGTCTTCGAGGACGTGTGGCCCCTGGCCAGGGAGATCCTGGACGGCTCCGTCGTGTCGACGCTGGAGGATACGGCGAACGCTGTGAGACTCGTTGCGCAGAGGGCCCGGGTCGTAGCGGAGGGCGCGGGAGCGTCCTCGGTAGCGGGGGCCCTGTCGGGTGGGGCGGGCGATGGGAAGATCGCCTGCGTTCTGTCAGGGGGCAACATCGACGCCGGGAAGCTGGCCGAAATCCTGCGCGGCGGCGTCCCCGGCCACTAGGCGAGCCTGTGCCGGCACCCATTCGCCACGAACCAGTATCCCCTGACGCCGCGAGCGCCGCGCGGCGCCGCATTTCGGACAGGGTCGTACGCACTCCGCTAGTCCGGCTCAACACAGACAGGGCTCCGGCGGAGATATTCCTGAAGATCGAGAACCTTCAGCCCGTGGGGTCGTTCAAGCTCAGGGGCGTCACGAATGCGGTGCTCCGGATTCCCAAGGCAGAACTGGCCGACGGCGTGTGGACGGTGAGCGCCGGCAACACGGCCCAAGCTCTGGCGTGGGCTGCGAGGGAGCTGGGTGTTCCCATGACCGCGGTCGTGCCGGAGAACGCCCCGGAGACCAAGCTGGCGAACATAGAACGGCTCGGCGGCAGCTACCTGAAGGCGCCGTTCGAGGACTTCGCCCGCGTCTTCGCCACCCGCTCATATCCCGGAGCGAACGGGCGATTCATCCACCCATTCAGCGATCCATCGGTGATGGCGGGCAACGCTACCATCGGCCTGGAGATACTCGAAGACCTGCCGGATGTGGACTCGGTGGTGGCAGCGTACGGGGGCGGAGGCCTCTGCTGCGGGATCGCATCCGCCATCAAGTTCGCCAGGCCCGATGCGAAGGCCTACGCGGCGGAGGCGGCGACATCCGCGCCCCTGGCGGCAGCACTCGATGCGGGCGAGCCAACGAGGATCGACTACTCTCTCAGCTTCGTAGATGCCATCGGCTCGCCGACCGTGCAGCCCGAGATGTTTTCCCTGGCCCGGAGCCTGCTCGACGGATCGCTTGTAGTGGACCTGGAGCAGGTGGCAGAGGCCGTGCGCGTCCTCGCGAACCGGAACCACATGATCGCCGAGGGAGGCGGAGCGGTCCCAGTGGCCGCCGCGCTGGCGGGAATGGCGGGCGTCGGCAGGGTAGTGTGTGTGGTGTCGGGCGGCAACATCGATCCGGGCAGGCTGGCGACGATCCTGGAGGGAGGCGTGCCGTGATGGAGTCCGACCTTGCAATCAACGGCGGACCGAGAGTCCGGGAGCGGCCCTGGCCGGACCGCAGCCGTTTCGGGCCCGACGACAAAGCGGCAGTGGACGCACTGTTTGACGAGAGCATCGCAACCGGCAGGACCTTCCGCTACGATGGCCCTTCCGAGGAGGCCTTCTGCCGCGAGTTCGCGGCATTCATGGGCGGAGGGTTCGTCGACGGCGTAAGCTCAGGCTCGACTGCCCTCTATGTCGCCCTGAAGGCGCTCGGCGTCGAGCCGTTCACGGAAGTCATAGTCGGGTGTCTGACCGACCCCGGCGGGATGATGCCCATACCCCTGCTGAACTGCATCCCGATGGTGGCGGACGTCGCGCCCGGCACCCTTTCGCCCGGGCCGGAACAGATCGAGAAGCTGGTGACCCCGTATACCAGCGCGATAGTAGTCGCCCACATCGCCGGGTACCCGGCGGATGTGAAGGCCATCGCCGAGGTGGCGCGCCGGCATGGCATACCTCTCGTCGAGGACTGCGCCCAGTCTCACGGGGCCCAGCTGCACGGCAGGTACGTGGGCACGTTCGGCGACGCGGCGACGGTGTCCACCATGTGGGACAAGCACATGAACACGGGCGGGCAGGGCGGAGTGGTCTTCACGCGCGACGAGGAGCTGTACCGGCGATCGCGGCGGGCGTCGGACAGAGGCAAGCCGTTCTTCCTGCCGGAGGGATCGACGAACGAGGCCGCATCCCTGAATGTGAACCTCAGCGACCTCGCCGGAGCGATTGGGCGCACCCAGATCGCGAAGCTGCCAGGGCAAGTGGAGCGCCGCCGCGAGGTGGTGAGTGCAATAGAGGCGGGTATTACTGACCTGGGGCTGGAGTCGGTCACAGTCCTGCAGCCTATTCCGGGGGCAGATCCGTCGTACTGGTGGCTGCCGGCCAGGGTCAACTCAGAGCGGCTAACCTGCGACAGGGATACTTTCGTGCAGACGCTCGCGGCGGAGGGGATCCCGGCCGGCGACATCGGGTGGGGGCTCATGCCTCACCGCATGGAGTGGTTCAGGCAGCGCCGGGTGTTTGGGACGAGCCGGTATCCCTGGGCGTCGGCGGACTACCGGGGGAACGGCGACCGTGAGTTTCCGTGCCCAAATGCCGACGCCGTGATGAACGAGTACATGAAGCTGCCCGTACACGATGGTTGGGGCGAAGATGAGATTGGGGACGTGGTGACGGCACTGTCGAAGGTGGAACGGGCGTTCAGCCGTTGATGTCCATGGTGGGACAGATCAAGACTGTTGGACCTCATGCGACGAAGCTACGGGCTGGGCGCGTCCCACCGGATTGGCGAAGAAGATTCTGATTTCAGCGGCGAGGGCCGATTGACCGGCGGTCTTTCCGTGGGATAATCTCGCCGACGTATTCGAATGACAGGAGTTGTGGATGACGATTACCAAGGCGAATCTGGAGCAGTTCGAGGAAGAGGGCTACTTCGTCGGTGAGGGGATACTGGACCCGGACGAGGACCTTCAGCCGGTGGTCGACGAGTATGACGAGCTGCTCGACCGTCTCGCCAGGAAGTGGCATTCAGACGGCAAGTTGAGCAGCACCTACGAGGACATGGGCTTCGGGGAGCGCCTCAGCCACATCGCCCGCGAGACCGAGGGCACGTACTCCAGCTGGATCGACATCTCGCTCCCCCAGAAGAACGTCGCTCACGACACTCCGATGCATCACGGCCCTGCCGTGTTCGAGCTTCTCAGAAACCCGAAGCTGCTGGACGCCGTAGAGCAGTTCATCGGCCCCGAGATATTCTCGAATCCGGTGCAGCACGTGCGCATCAAGCCGCCCGAACGGTTCCTGCCCGAAGCCGCCAGGTCAGGGTCCCTGTCGGGCCGCACCTTCTGGCACCAGGACCTGGGCGTGGTGACCGAGGAGGCGGACGAAACGGATACCCTCACCGTGTGGCTGCCGGTAACCGACGCCACCGAGGAGAATGGGTGCCTGGTCGTGGGCCAGCGGAGTCACAACAGCGGCCTGGGCCTGCACTGCTACACAGGCGACCCCAAGAAGCAGGGAATCCCTGAGGACCACCTGGTCGGGGAGCAGGCGCCCGTCCCCATGAAGAAGGGGGATGTGCTGTTCATGGACAGGCTAACCATGCACTCGTCGCTGCCCAACGTCAGCGACGAGATCCGGTGGAGCTTCGACCTGCGCTACAACCGGACGGGGGACGCAACTGGCAGGCCGTGGTTCCCCGGATTCGTCGCCCGCAGCCGCTCGAATCCTGACTCGGAGCTGAGAGACGCTGCCCAGTGGTCGGAGATTTGGCGCGATGCCCGGGCTAGACTCGCCGAGTCGGAGAATCCCGGGTTCCAGCGCTGGGACCCCAACGATCCGCAGTGCGCGTAGGGGGTGTAGGAGTCATTCGAGCGGTGGTCAGACAGGAACCGGGCAATGCTGGAGTGAAAACAACGGGCAAACAAATGCCGGCCACGCTGAAGTGAAGATAACGGGCAAACAAATGCCGGCCACGCTGGAAGTGAAAACAACGGGCAAACAAATGCCGGCCACGCTGGAAGTGAAAACAACGGGCAAACAAATGCCGGCCACGCTGAAGTGAAAACAACGGGCAAACAAATGCCGGCAATGCTGAGTGAAAACAACGGGCAAACAAATGCCGGCCACGCTGGGGAGTGAAAACAACGGGCAAACGAAATTTCCCAACTCCCCGGGAACTACCCGGTGCTATGGGAGCCGGCCCAAGATGGGAGGTATGTCCTGATCCGATATCCTGCTTCGGGGTCTCGTATGATGATAGCCCCTGACTCCAGAGCTTCTTTGAGAAGCCTAGATGCCTGGACGGTGTTTCCCTTGGGAATGCCAAAGCGCCCTCGGAGCGATGAGTTGTTCATGGGCTGTCCCATCACGTAGCGTAGACAGGCGTGCATGTAGCATGCATGCACCCTCTCAGCCTTTCCCATGCTGGACAGGGGCTTGTGGGCGAACAAGATGGCTCTGGTGAAGTCGCCCGGCGCTTCGAACAGGGGCGCGGGGAGTTGAAACGCCTCGACCTCGGCTACGACCCTGTCGATTCCGCTACCGCGCTCCTCGCAGATACGAAATCTGCGCATTAGCGACGCTAGGGCCTCGTTGCGCGATTTCGGCGGGGTGTCCACGAAGCGGTCCGGGTCCACCAGCGACTTGCCTGGGTTGGTGATTTCGATGCGGTCGTCGAATATCTCCATCATCGGCCCCGCACCGGTGATGGAGAAGTCTTGGTGAATGAGGGCGTTGGAGACCAGCTCACGGACTGCTATTTCGGGGAACATCGGCGTGGTCTTCCGTAGGGACTGCTTGATCACCTCGTTCGAGGGCGAGAGCGCCATCGCGTGGTCGACCATACCTGTGAAGGCGGCGGCATATCCCTTGGTGTCTTCACGCTCCGTAGAAGCGTCGATGCGCCCTGCTCCGCTGTACTTGACGATCCTCATGGCCTTGCGCTTGAGTCCACGGAAGTCGCTCAGCTTCCTTGCAAGCACGATGGCACCCAAGTTGGTGATGTTCCAGCCGCCCGCGTCGGACGGCGCGATCAGGTCGTCCTGCCGGAGCGCGTCAAGAATAGCGGCGCGGCCGTCTGGAAGCGGGATTTGTAGCAGGTCGAAGTATGTGGGGTAGTCCAGTTGAGCAGTACATCCTCGTCGCTCACACGCTCGGCAGCTATGTTTTCCTCAAAGCTCACCTGGTCGAAAATACGCCAGAGGTCACGCTCCTTCTCAGGGTATTCACGTAGCTTCTTCGTAACGCTGCCAACCCGAATGAACTCGTCCCCATCGAAAGCAACGGGGTTTCGCGACGCGCGGTCGATTTCCAAGAGCGCGACGCGCCGCCCGTCGACCGTGACTTCGTGAAAGCGAAAGTCGATGCGCGGGCTCAGTTTCCTGAACAGCCAGTTCTCCAGCGGCTCGTTACCTTTCTTCTTCGTTGCGGACGAGAAGGTAGTGCCGACTACCTCGTGAGTCTCGTCTTCGATGCCCCAGACGATATAGGCGTTCGGTTTGCCGTTAAGGGCGGCGCCGTTCGCCAAGGCCGAGATAAGCTCGCCGATGCGCTTCGGGTCGCCATAGTTTGTCTTGAATTCGACCCACTCAGTCTCGCGTGGCAGCTTGCAGAGCTCACGCACTAGTATCGATTCAAGGTAGTTTTGGCGAACGTCCAGCCCCCCGCCCCTCTGGGTTCCCGCCCCGTATCGAGTACGGGGCAGGCTTTTCGCGGGAATGACGGCAATCCGAGGGTTCTGTCATATTTAGATTGAAGCAGCACTAGGCCGACGATGTAGTCGTGGTCTCGGATTGGGGTCATGGTGTCACAAGGCCAGGGAGGCGAGGGTTCCTCGCATTCCCCGCTAGAGGTTGTACTGCGGCTCGATGTAGTCGTCGAGCTTGTTGTAGATCTGGATGCGGGCGCGCTGGGTGTCGGCCACTATGATCCTGGAGTGGTGGCTGTCGAATTCCAGGCCCACCGGCAGGGCGAAGCGCCACTCCGGCTCCAGCGTATAGACCCGGCGGCGCGCCTTCACTACGTCGGCGTTGGCGTCGACCATCATCTGCTGCCACATTGCCATCCGCTGCGCGTCGCCGATGAGGCTCGTTACGAAAGTGCCGTCGGGTCTGAATATCTGGACACGGCTGTTGGCCCAGTCGCAGACGTAGACGTCGCCGTCGGGGTCGACCGCGACATCCGACGGCCGGTTGAGCTCGCCGCGACCAGTGCCGTAGCTTCCGAACGACGCGATGTACCCGCCGTCGGGAGCGAATTTCTGGACGCGGTGGTTCTTGTGGTCGGCCACGTAGACGCTGCCGTCAGGCCCCACGGTGATGCCCCACGGGGAGTCGAGCTGCCCTTCGCCGCTGCCGTGCTCGCCCCATCCGGTGATGTATGCGCCGTCTGAGGTGAATTTCTGTATGCGGTGCGCCGCGCCGTCGACGATATAGAAGTTGTCGTCGGCATCTGAGGCGATGCCTGACGGGCGGTTCAGCCCGCCGGGACCTGTGCCAGCCTCTCCCCAGTGACCCTGCAAGTTGCCGTCCGAGTCGTGTACGACCACCCGATTCAGCCACTCGTCGGTGACGTACACGTTGCTGCGGCTGTCGAGGGCGATTCCGGACGGCCAGATGAACTGGCCGTCGGCCTGGCCGTACTTGCCGAACTCGCGGATGAGCTCCTCGGTGCCCCACTCGGGCCCGAGGGTGTACTTGCCGATCTTGGCGGGGCTGCCCGTGCGGTCCCAGGGAGCGTCCGGGATAATCTCCGACGGGCGAGTGAGGAGGTAGACGGCGCCGTCCGTCGAGACTGCCACGCCGATGACCATGGCGAGGTCGCGGCGCCCAGCAGCGTAGGAGAAGTCGTAGACCCTGTTACCGACTACCTGAGTGAGCATTGCGTATGACCTGTCGTCCTCGTTGCTAGTATCGATTCAAGGTAGTTTTGGCGAACGTCCAGCCCCCCGCCCCTCTGGGTTCCCGCCCCGTATCGAGTACGGGGCAGGCTTTTCGCGGGAATGACGGCAATCCGAGGGTTCTGTCATATTTAGATTGAAGCAGTACTAGCTTGCGGCCAGCATGTCCAGCTTCTCGAACGTCCCGTTGACTATTGGTACGGGGTCCAGCCGCATCCAGTCCTCGAGGATGGTCGTGTAGAGACCTCGGAAGTCGTAGTTGGGGACTGGGTCGCCCTGCTCCAGGTCCTCGAGCCTTATCGACGGGTACTCGCTGTACTGTCCCCCGCGCACGGGCTCACCAATCAGGAATGCCGCGCCCGCCGCGCCGTGGTCGGTGCCTGACCCGTTGTCGTGAGTGCGGCGCCCAAACTCGGAGAATAGCATCACGAGCACGTTGTCGGCGGCGTTGTGCTGCCTGAGGTCGTCGAAGAAGTCGCGTATGGCAGCGGACAGCTCGTCCCACAGGGTGTTGAGCATTCCCTGCTGGTTCGAATGGCTGTCGAAGCTGCCGTGGTCGGCGTAGAAGATGCGTGTGCCCAGACCGGCGAGATGGATCTGGGCGATGCCCTTCAGCTTGCGGGCTATTGGCGTGTCGGCGTACTCGACGGTGGACGAGTAGCTCTCCGGCGCCTGCTTCAGTACGTCGGCGCCCTTGAGAGCGTCGAGCCCGGTCTGGCCTAGGAAGTCCATGACGGGGCCGCTGCCGATGGCGGGGGAGTAGAGGCGCTTGTACCGGTCGACGATGCGCTCCCGCTGCTCCCTGTCCGAGATGCCGGTCATCAGCCCGTAGCTGTCCAGGTCCTCGACGCAGGCCACCGGCACGCCCGGCAGCGAGAGGGCGCGGAACATGCTGGGACCCATGCTGACTGCCGTGACGACGTTTTCCTTGTTGGGGTCCAGCTCTCGAGTGACGCGTCCCAGCCAACCCTCCGTGCCGAGGGTGTCCGGCTCGCACGTGTGCCAGATGTCCATCGACCGGAAGTGAGAGCGAGGCGAGTTGGCGTAGCCGATGCCGTGCACGATGGCGACCATGCCCTCGTTGTACAGGTCGCGGACCGGGGCCATATTGGGATGCAGCCCAATCTGGTCGTCCAGCCGAAGCACCCTGTCCTCGGAAATTGCTACGGTCGGACGGTAGTCATGATAGAGGGGGTTGGCGTACGGCACGACTGTGTTGAGATAGTCGTTGCCGCCGGTGAGCTGTACTACGACGAGTACAGGGTCCTTGTGGCCGTTCTTCATGGCTGGGCCTCCTCCAATGTGCGGCAGGGCCATCTTGCTGCGACTCCGCGATTATACCCCTATCAGTCGTCGGAGAATATACCGAGCAGGTTCAAGAGGATCAGGAAGATGTTCAGTGCGTTCAGGTACAGGCCTATGCTTCCCGTTACAGCCACCTGATTCGCTACCTTCACGTCGCCTGCCATTGCGGCCTCCTGGGCGAGCTCCTTCATCTGCTTCGTCTCCCAGACCGTCAGCGCCAGGAAGAGGGGGAGGAGCGCCAGGTTGATCAGCAGGAAGAGCGTATCGGACCGGAACAACAGGACGTTTATCAGGCTTATGATGATGAGGCCGATCAGCCCTATGAACAGGATCGGACCCCACCTCGACAGGTCTCTCTTGGTGGTCAGTCCGACCGCGCTCATGGCGACGAAGACCCCTGCGGTGAGCATGAACGCCACGCCGATAGTCTCGGTCGTGTAGGCCATCAGGATGGGCGAAAGGAACAGGCCCTCCATGCCGGTGAATGCGAGATACAGGACTGTTCCCAGCGCTGTGTTGCCCCCGGCGACGACCTTCTGAGCCGCGATCAGCGTACCGAGCAGTACGCCGATTGCCAGGAGGTAACCGATGAAGCCGAAGCTGAATATCAGCTCTCCAACGCCGGCCCTGTCGCCGATCCAGACCGCCGCGCCCGTAGTGATTATGCCGAGCGCCACAAGACCGTACATGCGCGCCATGGCATCCGTGTATATGGTGCTTACGCTGTCCCTGTCCGGGACCGAGTATGTCTGATATTGCATTCCCATGCCTTGCCTCCTCACTCACCTTACCCCGCAGACCGGGGGGCGGACATGTTGCTTTAGCTTACGAGCTCCGCCGCGACACTGAAGTCCACGTTGCCCTTGAGAGCGCCCGATATCGGGCAGCCGTCCTTGGCCGCTTCCGCAGCCTCTGCGAAAGCCTCTGCGTCGATGCCGGGAACATCGCCCTTCACGGTCAGCGTACTGGACGCGACCTTCCATCCACCTTCGATCTGCTGGAATGTGACTTCTGCGCTGGCCTCCAGCTTCCTTGGCGGCGTGCCGGCCCTTCCAAGGCCCGCGGACAGGGCCATACAGAAGCAGGATGCATGGGCCGATGCCAACAGCTCTTCGGGACTGGTGCGTCCTCCTGAGTCCTCGATTCTCGACGCCCACGAAACCTGGATGTCGCTGAACGCGCCGCTCGATATGGCACTGACGACTCCGCTGCCGGACATCAGGTCACCGTCCCAAATCGCCTTCGCCCGTCGAACTGCGTGAGCCATGTATCTTCTCCTAGCGCCTCATTTTCGTACAATTCTACCATAGCGTGGGTGAGCGGTATGCTACCATCGGATGGTGGACCGTACGCACATCCGCAACTTCTGCATCATCGCTCACATCGATCACGGCAAGTCGACGCTTGCCGACCGCCTGCTGGAGATCACCGGCGCCGTCGATGCCCGACAGATGGTCGAGCAGCACCTCGATTCGATGGAGCTCGAGCGGGAGCGCGGCATCACCATAAAGGCACAGGCCGTCCGGCTCGACTACACCGCGCGGTCCGGCGAGCATTATCAGCTCAACCTGATCGACACGCCGGGCCATGTCGACTTCTCCTACGAGGTGTCCCGGAGCCTGTCGGCGTGCGAGGGGGCGCTGCTGATCGTAGACGCAACGCAGGGCATCCAGGCGCAGACACTCGCCAACGTCTACCTCGCCATCGACAACGACCTGGAGGTCATTCCGGTCATCAACAAGATCGACCTGGACGTGGCGGAGCCGGACCGCGTCGCCGAGGAGGTGAAGCAGGCGTTCGGGTTCAGGGACGACGAGATTCTGATGGCGTCGGCCAAGGATGGCAAGGGAGTCGACGAGATTCTGGAGGCGGTGGTCGAGCGGATACCGCCGCCAGACGGCGACGACTCCGAGCCGTTGAGGGCCCTCATCTTCGACTCGAAGTACGACCCATACAAGGGCGTCGTTGCGTATGTCCGAGTCTTCGACGGCACGGCCCCAGCCGGGTCACGCATCAAGATCATGTCGAGTGGGGCCCGGAGCGACACACTGGAGGTTGGGTGTTTCAAGCCGACCCCTACCAAGGTCGATGAACTGGGGGCCGGCGAAGTTGGGTACGTGGCTACGGGACTGAAGACCGTGGGCGACGCACCCGTCGGCGACACGCTGACCCTCGCGGAAGGCGGCGCTGCTTCGCCCCTAGACACCTACAGGCCCCTCAAGCCCATGGTGTTCGCCGGGCTCTACCCTGCAGACGGGGAAGAGTACCTGGAGCTTCGCGATGCCCTCGAGAAGCTGCGGCTGAACGACGCGGCCCTGTCGTTCGACCCGGAGAGTTCGCTGGCTCTGGGGTCGGGTTTCCGGTGCGGTTTCCTGGGCCTGCTGCACATGGAGGTCGTCCAGGAGAGGCTGGAGCGCGAATACGAGATAAACCTACTGGCCACATCTCCCAGCGTGGCCTACCGGGTCATTACGACCGATGGCGAAATACACGAAGTCGACAACCCGGCCAAGCTCCCTCCCGCCGACAGGATCGAGGAGGTACAGGAGCCGTGGGTGGACCTGACTATACTGACCCCCGCGAACTTCATAGGCACGATGATCGAGCTGGTCGCGGACCGCCGCGGTGAGCTCAAGAAGACGGAGTACGTTCAGTACGGCCCATCGACTGACGGCGCCGAGGAGAATGGCCGCAGGCCCGGCGTGTCCCAGACTCGGGTGATGCTCGAGTTCGCTATGCCGCTGTCGGAAATGCTGGTGGACTTCTACGACCAGCTGAAGTCCAGGACCCAGGGCTACGCCTCGATGGACTACTCCCTCGGGGACTACCGGGCCGAGAACCTCGTGAGGCTCGACATATTGGTAAACGGCGAGCCGGTGGACGCCCTGTCTGTGATAGTGCACAGGAACATGGTCCACCCCAGGGGGAAGGAATTGGTTGCGCGGCTTAAGGAGCTGATCCCCAGGCAGCTCTTCGAAGTGCCGATCCAGGCGGCGGTGGGCAGCAAGGTATTCGCCCGCGAAACGGTGCGGGCCCTGCGCAAGAATGTGCTCGCCAAGTGCTACGGCGGCGACGTGACGCGCAAGCGGAAGCTGCTGGAGCGCCAGGCCGAAGGCAAGAAGCGAATGAAGCGCGTCGGGCGCGTCGAGATACCACAGGAGGCCTTTCTGAGCATCCTGAAGGTGGACCACTGACGGCGCACATGGGATAGGGCGCCGATGCGAAGCTGTTTGGTGACACGGAGGGATGCTGGAGCATAATGACTATTGGAGAGAGTAAAGGCGGACGACTTACCTTATGTGGTCGCGACCCCTCGAATCGACGACAAGTTCGATAGCCGCGAGTCGATTAGCCTATCCCAAGTGCGAGAGTTAAGTCGAACCTATACTGTGGATGAATTAGGTAGTGTTGACATTTGACATACCAGGCCATTTATAACTCAGCAAGCGGTCCAAAATGTCATTCTGAGGAGCGAAGCGACGAAGAATCTAAGGCCTATGCATGAGGATACCTCAACCGCTTTAGATTCTTCACTCCGCTTCGCTACGTTCAGAATGACATTTGACTGGGAGCCGCTCGAATGTCAACACAACCTAGCTGATGCGGTGGAGGCCGAGCACGGGCAAGCAGATCGATAGGGTCTCAGTGGTATCATGACGGATGACCGACATCAAGGTAGGGGGCGGAAGATTGAAAAGCGGCGCGACGACTGTGTCCGAATACCTCGAAGAGCTGACCCCGGAGCGTCGAGAGGCCGTCTCCGCCGTCAGGGAGGTCATCCTCGCTAATCTCCCGGAGGGCTACGAGGAGATGATGGACTTCGGAATGATCGCCTACTCGGTGCCTTTGGACAGGTACCCGAATACGTACAACGGCCATCCGATGAGCTACGCGGCAATAGCGTCCGAGAAGAACTACGTATCCGTCCACCTGATGAACATCTACAGCGACGCCGAGACCGAGCGTTGGTTCGTGGACAGCTATAAGGCCACCGGCAAGAGGCTGGACATGGGCAAGTCGTGCGTCCGCTTCAGGAAGCTCGACGACCTGCCGCTCGATCTCATTGGTGAGGCGGTCGCGCGCACGCCCCTCCAAGAGTGGATACGGATCTACGAGGCCGCCCGGCCTCTGAAGAAACGGAGTGGGTCGAAGCGGCGATAACGCAGCGCTCTTAGTCAAGTCGTCGACTTCGTGCTCAGGGAGGTCTAGCTTGGTTCTCCTAATGGTCGGTGCGGGAGGGCTGGTCGGGGCTACACTCCGCTATCTCGTTGCGACGTGGGTTCAGGGCTCGGTGGGCAGCGTCGGATTCCCTTACGGCACGCTGGCAGTGAACGCGGCAGGCTGTCTCGTCATCGGCCTCGTCGCCGGATACGCAGAGGCCCGGCAGCCGCTGAGCTCCGAGGCCCAGGCATTCCTTGTTGTTGGTGTGCTGGGCGGCTTCACGACCTTCTCCGCATTTGGCATCGACACCATCAGACTCATCCGCGACGGGTCCTACCTCGCCGGGTCCGCCAACGTGGTGCTGCAGGTGGCCGTCGGCCTTGCAGCCGTAACCGCCGGCTTGCGCCTCACGCAGTGGTGTTACGAACGATTGTCATCAGGGCAGTAAGCTAATCGAGGGAAGGACAGTCAAGTTGACAGTACCCTGACGCCCTATGTTCTTGGTCCAATGACAAAGCCTATGGAGGCGACCGCTATAGTTGGCGTGACTCCGCAAGCGAGAGCAGTATGCCCGTACATAGACTCCGGCCCTCGACCCAGATCCACCACCTAATTTGGACGGATGGCGTGACGGACTGCCTCTGAGGCTATGGCTGTGCACCTTGCCGGGGATGGGTTCCCGCCCCCGACTGCTCGGGGCAGGCTCTTCGCGGGAATGACGGAGGTGGGGGATTTGGGCAGCTCGTGGCTCACCATCCCCAGAAACTCGGCCCGCAGCCGTTCCAGCTCTTCCAGGGGTGTTATGTCCTGTATGGTAGCGACTGCCGACTCGACCTCTCCGTCCTTCGAGTAGATGGGCGTGGTGTTGATGAGGGTGCTTACCCTCTCTCCATTCGGGAGGCAGACAAGGACTTGTTCGGCGCACCGTCTCACCAGCTCCTATCGAGCGCTCCACGGGAAGTTCATGGCGAGGGATCTCCTGCCCATCTATGCGGCGGAAGGTCATCATGCTGCAGAGCTGCTCGAATGTGCGGTCCTGTTCGCGCGTCCCGCTGATGATTCGGCGCGCCTCCCGGTTGAACTTCACCCCAAATCCCCCACCTAAATGGCGGCGACGCCCTAATGGCAAGGGGAGGGCTGGTTTGAAACCAGCCCCTACGGGGTGATGGCTGATAGATATGGCGCCGAATGTGGAGGTGGGGAATCTGGGTTCACCACCCCAGATCCACCACCTAATTTGGACGGATGGCGTGACGGACTGCCTCTGAGGCTATGGCTGTGCACCTTGCCGGGGATGGGTTCCCGCCCCCGACTGCTCGGGGGCAGGCTCTTCGCGGGAATGACGGAGGTGGGGGATTTGGGACCACCTCCCTCGTTCTTGCGTCGAATACCAGAACGCCCACAGGGGATGTGTTGACGAGAGCTTCCAGGTCGGCCTTGGCCCGCCGTTCTTCGCCGTATCTGCGGGCGTTTGCAATGGCCATTGCCGCCTGTGCGGCGAACATTTCGAGCGTCTCCTCGTCGTCAAGCGTGAACTCCCGCCCGTCTTCCTTCCCGGCAAGATAGATGTTGCCGCCGCCCTTGTCGCCGGCACGGATCTGCGTTCCAAGGAAGGTCTCGATAGGTGGGTGGCCCTTGGGGATGCCAACAGACTTGGGGTGTCCGGAGATGTCCGGCAGCCTAACCTGGCCGTCGACCTCGTTCAGGTATCCCAGCATCCCACGACCGCTGGGCCAGCTCCCAACCCTCTCGCGCTCCTCCCGAGTTACCCCGGAGGTAATGAAGTCCCGTACACGCCCCGAATCGTCGAAGATCAGGATGGCTCCATACTTGGCGCCCACCAGCGACCGGGCCCCATCCACAACCTCTTGCAGAACAGTATCCAGATCGAGACCTTCGCTAGCGAACTTTGGAGTCGGGATACTTCGTTTGGCTCACACCGGCACTGCCTCTGCTGCGTCGGGCCTGGAGGCGCTGCCGTCGAGACGCCGCTCCGCCTGCATGAGTTCTAGCAGGTCCTGGACGGCTTCGGGTCGAGTGTGAGCCAGGTCGGTCGTTTCGTAGGGGTCGGCGTCGAGGTCATACAGCTCGATACCCTCGAATCTGCCCTCTTGCTCGCGGGCGATCAGCTTTAGGCCTCCTGAGAGTACGGCCAGCTCGTTGGCACGGAAGCACCAGTAGATGGCCCTGTCTCGCTGGGTTGCGTCGGATGAGAAGCCGAGCAGCGGCCCAGCGTCGATGCCGTCCCACCGAGGGTCGTCGGCCGGTTCGCACCCGACCAGGCTGGTGAGAGTCGGCATCCAGTCGGAGACATGCATCGGGGTCGTCACTCTGCCGGATTCCAGCGTGCCCGGCCATCTCGCGAGCGAAGGAGTGCGTATGCCGCCCTCGTAGAGCTGCGCCTTCCTGCCGCGCAGGGGCAGGTTACTGCCGAGGCGGGGCGACGCCTCCTGATGTCCCGGGTATAGCTGTGCCTGCCCGAGCGTATCGCTTTCCAGCGCCCCATTGTCCGAGGTGAATACCACCAGCGTGTTGGCGATCTGGTCGGTCCGGCGCAGCGACTCCACCAGGCGGCCCACCGCGTGGTCCATGTGGCTGGCATACGCTGCATACTCACGGAACGATCGGTCCTTTCCCTCGTCAGGGTCGTACTCGCCGGCAACATAGCGGTCGAGCCAATCCTGGGGCGCCTTCACGGGGACATGCACCGCGGTGAAGGGCACGTAGCAAAGCCACGGGTTGCGCCTCGACTCGATCCACTCTGTAGCCTCGTCGACTATAAGATCAGTGACGTGGCCGCGTTCGTCGACCGGCTCTCCGTTCCTGTGCCAGGTGCGCGAGTATGGACCTGACTTGTACCGGTGGTTGTAGGGGTCCACTCCCCCCGCCAGACTGCCGTACGACCAGTCGAAGCCGAACTCGTTCGGGGCGTATCTCGGAGACGAACCCAGGTGCCACTTCCCGAACAGGCTGGTGTCGTAGCCCGCGTCGCGCAGGGTGGAGGCGAGGGTCTCGTAGCCGTCGGACATCACGGGGTGGTTCGACGGCACCGTCGCGTGAGGCCCGAAGCGGCTCGGATACCGTCCCGTAAGCAAGGCGGCGCGGGTGGGTGTGCACATTGGCTGGACATAGTGGCGGTCGAGCTCGATTCCGGTCTCTATCAGCCTGTCGATATTGGGCGTGCGGATACCTGAGCCGTGGTACCCAACGTCTCCCCAGCCGAGGTCGTCGGCCAGGATGAAGAGGATGTTGGGCCTGTGTTCGCTCATAGCGGTTGAGCCTCCAATGGCTTCGTGCACGACACACCCAGTCATGCGTTACCGGTCAGACGAATGCCACCAGCATAGATGGCCTGCCGGGCGGGGGCAATGTCATGGCGGTAGGATCAGGGCCTTTCCAAAGTCCGTTCGTGGTGAGCCTGTTGAACCACAATTGGGGCCTTCGACAAGCTCAGGCCGAACGGCAAGGTACGACCCTATCTCAACAATGGAAAGGCCCTGGTGTGGCGAGGGTGCAGATGGCGCCAATTCGTTGGCTGGCGTGGTGTTGGCCCCGCTCGGCCCGGTTGGGCGGCGGGGCGGGTTCAGACCCAGATTTTGAACCGGCTGGGTCTGGGGATGCCGGCCTCGCGCATCTTGTCGAAGGGCCGCTTTATCCAGATGCTCTCGGCCTTGGGCGTGGTCCCGGGTTCGCGGGAGCGGCGTCGCTTGGGGCGAAGTTTTCTTCTGATCGACCTGGGGTATGCCGGGGCGTACTCCCAGATGTACTTGCCGTACGCGTCGGGCACTTCGCCGGAGATCCAGTAGCGGACCTCGTCGTCTTCGTCGTTCTTCTTGTCTTTGCCGTGGAAGACGGCGGCTACCTCGTCGTATGCCTGGACGAACTTGTGGATTGGGTGGGACGGGTCGCGCTGGGCGTCTGCGATTTTGCGGTCGATGTCGTAGGAGCCGCGCTGGTCTTCCAGGTCGCCTGCGTCGGCGGGGGCGGGGATGGGTTCCCGCTTTCGCGGGAATGACGATTCGGTTGCGGTTGCGGTTGCAGTGTGCGGATCGTCTGCGTTGGCGGGGCTGGGGATGGGTTCCCGCCCCGTATCGAGTACGGGGCAGGCTCTTCGCGGGAATGACGGAGCACCCTCACCCTCACCCCAGCCCTCTCCCGTCAAGGGAGAGGGGGACGGCGGGAGCCCACCCTCATCCCCGCCGCCCTGGAAAGCCGGTGTGACGGTCAGGTCTGCTTCGTCGGTGCTGGGGATGGGTTCCCGCCTTCGCGGGAATGACGATCCGTCGGGCGGGAATGACGATGAAGCTGCCGGGAATGACGATTCGGCTGCGCTCAGGGCAGGCTCAACTGGAAGGGAGCCGGAGCGGGCTAGCTCGTCGCGGGCTATGTGTCCGAGGAGCTCGCTGGCGGCATCGATCCTCTGGCGGGGCCTGAAGCCGCGGACTACGCCGTGCATGACGTGCATGAGGAAGCTGACTACGGTCTTGCCGTGGTCGGTGCTCTCGTGGACGATGCCGGCGACGCGGGGGTCGACGGCAAGGGATGGGGCGGCGAGTGCCGAGGCGAGGTATTCGAGTGCCTCGTGGCGCGCGCGGGCGGTTTTGGCGCAGTCGGCGTCCGGCCGGGGATGGGTTCCCGTCGCCACGGGAATGACGGTGGTGTCGTCACGGGAACGATGGGTTCCCGCCTTCGCGGGAATGACGGTGGTGGTGTCGCGGGTGCGCTTGCGGAGTATGACGTGGTTGCATTCGAGGCCTGTGAGCTGGGCTATGTATTCGGAGACGAGCCCGGGTGCGATGGCGTGGATCTGCTCGGCGGCTTCGAGCCTGTGGCAGACTTCGAAGCCGTCGTCGTTTAGCTTTCCCTCGATGACGTCGAGGTAGAAGCGGACGATGGTCTCGCCGTTGTTGGTCTCTCGGCGGACGATGTCCGCTAGTGTGGGTGGCTCGGACTGTTCGGTGTTGCGTTCTTTGTTATGGCTCATACGTTCTACTATGAGGGATCGGGTGGGGGTTTGTCAAGGGGGATTTTTCACCCAGATCCACCACCTAATTTGGACGGATGGCGTGACGGACTGCCTCTGAGGCTATGGCTGTGCACCTTGCCGGGGATGGGTTCCCGCCCCCGACTGCTCGGGGGCAGGCTCTTCGCGGGAATGACGGAGGTGGGGGATCCCAGATCCACCACCTAAATGGCGGCGACGCCCTAATGGCAAGGGGAGGGCTGGTTTGAAACCAGCCCCTACGGGGTGATGGCTGATAGATATGGCGCCGAATGTGGAGGTGGGGGATTTGGGCGTAGTCGTTTCGCTTGTGCTATGTGAACGGCCCGCGCTACAATGGACGGCAGGGTGAAGACAATGTCAACGTACGTAGTAGTCCAGTCAGGCGGCAAGCAGTATAGGGTGGCCGAGGGCGACACGATCCGCGTCGAGTCCATCGACGAGTCCGACGG
This sequence comes from Dehalococcoidia bacterium, assembly GCA_965261325.1. Classification (GTDB taxonomy): domain Bacteria; phylum Chloroflexota; class Dehalococcoidia; order Lucifugimonadales; family CAJWER01. Next base: position 844,247 of record CBDHCU010000008.1, on the reverse strand, counting down.
CGGCCAGGTCGAGATTGGCGACGTGAGGATGATCTCGCGCGACGGCGAGGTGGTGCTGGGCTCTCCGACGGTGGAGGGCGCAAGCGTGACCGCGGAGGTTGTGGGACACGGCAAGGGACGCAAGGTCGTCGTTTTCAAGTACAAGCCCAAGGTCAGGTACCGCCGGCGCACGGGACACAGGCAACGCTACACCGACCTGAAGGTGACCGGCATCTCCTACGCCGGCTCGGAGGAGCAGGACACAAATGGCTCATAAGAAGGGCGGCGGCAGCACCAGGAACGGGCGGGACAGCAAGGGGCAGCGCCTCGGCGTGAAGCGCTATGCCAACGAGTACGTGACCGCAGGGTCCATCATCGTGCGGCAGCGGGGCACCCGCATTGTGCCGGGCACCAACGTCGGACTGGGCAGGGATCATACGTTGTTCGCTTTGGTGGACGGCACGGTCGCCTTCGAGCACCAGACGCGCGACAAGAAGCGGGCGAGCGTCTACCCCATGGAGGAGGCGCGGAATTGAAGACTAACATCCATCCGGTCTACTACCCGGAAGCGGTAGTGAGATGCTCCTGCGGGGGCTCGTACACGACCGGCTCGACGAAGGAAGATCTCCGGGTCGAGATATGCAACCAGTGCCACCCGTTCTATACGGGCGAGCAGAGGATTGTCGACACGGAGGGCAGGGTAGAACGGCTGAAGCGCCGCTTCAACCTACAATAGCCGGGCGAGCCGGCGATGAACCAGCCGAAGGGGTGAGGTGAACTCACCCCTTTTTGCTACCACGAATACGATGGCATCCAGCAGACCGACATACGGCGGGCAGGCGGTAATCGAGGGCGTCATGATCCGCGGACAGCACCATGCGAGCATCGCAGTCCGCAGACCCGACGGTACGCTTGCGATGAAGTGCGAGCCGCTGGGCCAGGTATACACCGGTCGACTGCGCAGGGTGCCTGTGCTGAGGGGCGTCCTCGTACTTGCCGAGACCCTGAGCCTTGGGATGCGCGCCCTGATGTACTCAGCCAACGTGGGCGCCCAGGCTGAGGGCCAGGAGATCGGCAGGGGCCAGATGGCGGCAACGCTCACCTTCTCTATGGTGTTCGCGATAGGGATATTCTTCCTCCTTCCGGTACTGGCAAGCCGCCTGGTCGAGGGACCGCTCGGCTCCGACCTACTGAGCAACCTGGTCGAAGGCCTGATACGGCTGGGCCTGTTCGTCGGGTACATAGTGCTCATCGGGCGTATGGACGAGATCAGGCGCGTCTTCATGTACCATGGCGCCGAGCACATGACGGTCCACGCCCAGGAAAACGGCGTTCCCCTGGACACCGAGTCGATTCGGCAGTACCCGACGGCGCACCCCAGGTGCGGCACTGCCTTCCTGCTAACGGTCATGGTCGTCGCGATAGTGGTCTTCACCTTCGTGGGACGTGAGCCGCTGTGGTGGCTGGTCCTCTCGCGCATAGTGCTCGTCCCCGTCGTCGCGGCGGTAAGCTACGAGCTGATACGGTTCAGCGGGTTCCACTCTTCCAACCCTGTGGTAAAGCTAATCACGGTGCCCAACATTGCCCTCCAGGGCCTGACGACGCGCCAGCCTGACGACGACCAGATCGAGGTGGCAGTCGCGGCCATGGAGCAGGCCATCGAAGCCGACGAGGGTCGAATCGGGGTAGTCGCGTGAGCCCCAGACACTCCACCAAGATCCACCACCTAATTTGGACGGATGGCGTGACGGACTGCCTCTGAGGCTATGGCTGTGCACCTTGCAGGGGATGGGTTCCCGCCCCCGACTGCTCGGGGGCAGGCTCTTCGCGGGAATGACGGAGGTGGGGGATTTGGACTCCATAGGTGGGGTTGCTGCGTGAACGGGATAGACCTCAGGAGCGACACGGTAACGAAGCCGACGCCTGAAATGAGGCGTGCCATGTACGAGGCCGAGGTCGGCGACGACGGCCTCGAGGGCGACCCTACTACCCGACGGCTCCAGGAGCTCGCGGCCGAGCGGGTCGGGATGGAGGCCGGCCTCTTCGTATCCAGCGGGTCCATGGGCAACCTAGTGGCGGCCCTCTCCCATGCCAGCCCCGGAGAGGCGATGCTCATAGGCCGTAGGTCGCATATGTCTTGGAGCGTGGACCAGGCGCACGGCCACGAGACCTACGGACAGGTCGCAATGCGCATGGTTGACGAGCGGGACGGAATGCTTCCCCTCGAGGACGTTGAGCTGGCCCTGAAGGACGAGACGGAGTCCGGCGGGCGCATGAGCCTGGTGTGCATCGAAAACACCCATAACGCCACCAACGGGATGCCCCTGGGGCTGTCCTACACCTCTGCGGTGTCCGAGACAGCAAGACGCCACGGAGCAGCACTTCATGTGGACGGCGCGAGGCTGTTCAACGCGGCTGAGGCTCTCGGGGTTCCGGCCTCGAGGTTGGTGGAGTCAGCCGACTCGGTGTCCTTTTGCCTGTCGAAGGGGCTCGCCTGTCCCATTGGCTCGGTACTGTGCGGCAGCGAGGACTTCATCGCCGAGGCCCGGAAACAGCGGAAGATCGTGGGCGGGGAGATGCGCCAGACGGGCATCATCGCGGCCGCTGGCATCGTCGCGCTCGAGACTATGATCGACCGGTTGGCCGAAGACCATGCGAACGCCCGCCGACTCGCCGAGGGCCTGGCGAATATTGCAATGGTCGACGTGGAGCCCGACCGCGTCAGGACCAACATCGTCTTCTTCGAGACGGGAGACAGGCCGGTCGACGACGTGGTAAGCGGGCTGGGGGATAGGGGGGTCCACTGCTTCAACATCGACGGCCGCATCCGGATGGTTACCCACTACGAGATTTCGAGCGAGGACGTCGACGTCGCTCTTGATGCGGTGAAGCAGGTGATGGAGAGCAAGACATGAATGACTCCAGGGCGGTGATACTCGGCAGCGCCAGGACTCCGATAGGCAAGATGGGCGGCGCACTGTCAGGTGTGCCGGCGACCGAATTGGGTGCTGCGGCAATCCAGGCCGCAATCGAGAGGGCCTCCATAGAGCCGGGTGACGTCGACTACACGATCATGGGAAACGTGCTCTCCGCCGGGTTGGGGCAGGCCCCCGCGAGGCAGGCCGCAATTGGCGCGGGCATCCCCGAGGCCTCCTCGGCCCTCACCGTGAACAAGGTGTGTGCGTCCGGCATGATGGCGGTGGTGCTCGCGCAGATGATGGTCCGGTCGGGCGATGCGGACATCGTCGTTGCCGGCGGGATGGAGAACATGAGCCGAGCGCCCCATATGCTGGAGGGAAGCCGGTCGGGGCGGCGTCTCGGCGACTGGAAGATGGCGGACTCAATGATACACGACGGTCTGACTTGCTCCTTCAACGACACGCACATGGGAACGCTCGCCGAGGGGACCGCGACTGAGTTCGAGGTGACCCGCCAGGAGCAGGACAAGTTCGCGGTCCGGAGCAATCGAAGGGCCGCAGCCGCCGTGTTGGACGGCAGCTTTGCCGAAGAGATTACGCCCGTGGTGGCCAACGGGCGGCGCAGCCGCACGACCATCGAGGTCGACGAGGGCCCGCGCCCGGATACCAGCATGGACGGCCTGGCCGGGCTGCCCGCGCCCTTCTATCCGCACACGTCCGTCACTTCCGGCAACTCCTCGCAGATATCCGACGGGGCCGCCGCCCTCGTCATCGCCCGAGAGGAGGCGGCACGATCGATGGGCCTGGATCCCGTTGCCGCAATTGAGGACCACAAGTTCGTGGCCAACGAGCCGGCGAGGCTGTTTGAGGCCCCCGCAGAGGCGATCCGCGAGCTGCTGCAGCGGGCTGCCATGAGCATCGAAGACGTCGACCTGCTGGAGGTGAATGAGGCGTTCTCGGCGCAGGTAGTCGCCAACGGCAAGGCGCTGGACTGGGATTGGGACAGGGTGAACGTCAACGGCGGCGCCGTGGCACTGGGCCACCCCATCGGAGCGAGCGGCGCCCGCATACTGGTGACACTGCTTCATGCGCTGGAGCGGCGCGGCCTCGAGTCCGGTATTGCGGCCGTATGTCACGGCGGCGGCGGCGCGGTCGGGATGAGGCTGTCGAGGGAGTAACGCCTCGTCGGACGACAATCAATTGGGGCCTTCGACAAGCTCAGGCCGAACGGCAAGGTACGACCCTATCTCAACAATGGAAAGGCCCTGAGGCTGATTCCAAATCCCCCACCTAAATGGCGGCGACGCCCTAATGGCAAGGGGAGGGCTGGTTTCAAACCAGCCCCTACGGGGTGATGGCTGATAGATATGGCGCCGAATGTGGAGGTGGGGGATTTGGGTGATTCCGCACGCTGGCAACAACTCCCGGCTTCTGATATACTACCCACCAGCAAGACATAGACTCTGGGGGAGCTTGGGTTTTCCAGGCTGAGAGGTCCCGGTAGGCGGGACGACCCCTCGACCTGATCTGGGTAATGCCAGCGAAGGGAAAACGCGCAATCGCAGGCCACCCATAGGAATCGGGTGGCCTTTTGTTTTGCCCTGTCCATGGAGGTGCGGTAATGATAGACAGCATCTGGGCGACATTGATTGCGTTTGGGACCGCCGCAATATTCGTGGCCGCTGGGGTCCTCTATGTCCGGAGGCGGGCCCTCAGCGTCGAGGACTACCTGGTGTCGCGCAACACGGCGGGACTCGGTCTTGCTACGGCTACGCTCGTAGCCTCCGGCATGGGCGCATGGATACTCTTCAGTCCTGCCGAGACTGGCACCTGGGCTGGCATGGCCGGAATCGTCGGCTATGCGATAGGCGCGGCGGCCCCGTTCGTAGCATTCGTACTGCTGGGGCCGAAGATGCGGCAGCTCATGCCTGATGGTCACTCGCTGACGGAGTACGTGTGGCACAGGTTCGGGCCAGTCATGTACGTCTTCATCCTGTGCGTCGTGGTCTTCTACATGCTGGTGTTCCTGTCGGCAGAGCTTACGGGAATATCGCTGGCCTTCGAGCTGATTGGAGGCACCGAGCTGGGGGTGACGGCCCTCATAGTGGGCCTGCTGACAGTGGTCTACACAGCCTATGGGGGGATGAGAGCATCCCTGTTCACGGACAGGATCCAGTTCTACCTGATCATCCCCTTGCTGATACTGGTATTGGCGGCAGCGGCGTCTGCCCTGAATGGGTTTGGGGACGCCTTCAGCGCGGTCTCGAGCAAGAGCCCTGAGCTTCTGTCGGCATCATACGGCAGCGGCATCGAATTCGGGATCACCCTGATAATTGCCGTCCTGGCAGCCAATATGTTCCACCAGGGCTACTGGCAGAGGGTGTACGCCGTGCGGGACGAGACGACCCTGCGCCGCAGCTTCCTGATAGCCGGGCTTGTGAGCATACCGCTGGTGATAGTTACGGGAGTCTTCGGGATACTGGCGATTGGCAAGGGCGCATCCGAGGCCCACGACTCGGTGGCCATGTTCTCGCTGATAGTGGAGGCGATGCCGGCATGGTCCGCAGTAGTCGTATTGCTGCTGGCTCTGATGCTGGTGATGAGCAGCATGGACACGCTCCTGAATGGCATAGCCAGCACGATTACGAGCGATCTGGCGCGCTACAGGCCGGACCTGGCGGGAGTCTCCCTGCTGCGCTCGTCGCGGGTTATTACGGCCGTGCTTATCATCCCTGCCATATTCGTCGCATCCCAGGGCTGGAGCGTGCTCTACCTGTTCCTCATAGCGGACCTCGTGTGCGCCGCCGCACTCTTCCCTGTTTTCTTTGGCATGTACACGCGGAGCTTCAGGGCCATAGATGCGCTGGTCAGCAGCGTTGCCGGGCTTGTGGTGGGCACGCTGCTCTTCCCGCTGCCCGATTTCAGTGCCTGGAATTCCCTGCCTTTGTCGGGGAGCACCCTGTACAGCTTCGGGGCCGCTCTCGGTATCTCTGCGGTCCTCAGCATCGTGCTAAACCTAGTTTCGGCCGGCAGGAAGGTTCGAGAGTACGACTTCGAGCGCCTGGCCCAGCAGGTTAAGTTGATAGCCGATTGATGTATCATCTGGCAGTCAGTGCGATGGATGAGACAAAAGGTGAACGGCGAGAGAGGAAGAGGCGTAAACGTCGTGAGATGCGAGTCGTCGGCCGAAGCGTTCGGTTGTTGCAGGACATCATCCGTCGACGAGCCAAAGATGCCGGGAGCAAGGATGGGAAGCGTGTGTCCTGATGGGCGACCTTCGGTTTCGCTCGATGTGAGCCAGGGCCTTTCCATTGTTGAGATAGGGTCGTACCTTGCCGTTCGGCCTGAGCTTGTCGAAGGCCCCAATTGTGGTTCGACAGGCTCACCACGAACGGACTTTGGAAAGGCCCTGGATGTGAGCCAGTGGGCATGACTCCAACCCCACGCGCCATGACAATAGCGGGCTCCGATTCGGGAGGGGGGGCCGGGATTCAGGCCGACCTCAAGACGTTTGCAGCCCACGGGGTCTACGGCACCTCCGTCCTGACAGCGATCACGGCCCAGAACACGCTGGGAGTAACAGACGTGCTGGAGCTGCCGGTGACCCTTGTGGAGTCCCAGATGAAGGCGGTCATGTCGGACATAGGCACCGATGCCGTCAAGACAGGGATGCTGTCGAGCGCGGCCATCATCGAGGTGGTGGCCAGGAGAATGAGCGGGGCCGGAATCGGCAATCTCGTCGTCGACCCTGTGATGGTCGCGAAGGGCGGCGACCGGCTGCTTCGTGAAGATGCTGTCGACGCCCTGAGGATGCTCCTCGTGCCCCTTGCGACGCTGGTGACGCCGAATGTCCCTGAGGCAGAGGTGCTCACGGGACGCGCCATAAGGGACGTGGATGGCGCAAGCGAGGCCGCGCGTGACATTGTCGCCATGGGCGCCAGCGCGGTCGTTGTGAAGGGCGGGCACCTGGACGGGCCGGCATCGGACATCTACTATGACGGGGACGAGATGAAAGTGCTCACCGCGCCCCGAATCACTACGACGAGCACCCACGGCACGGGGTGTACGTTTGCGTCGGCCATCGCGGCGGGGCTCGCCAGGGGCATCGGCGTCCGCGAGGCGGTGACCGAGGCCAAGCGGTACGTCAGCGAGGCGATCCGGAGGGCGGCCCCCATCGGACGAGGCTACGGCCCTCTTAACCATTTCCCCAGCCTGACGGATTGACCCGGAGCAAATAGAATGGCGCTATTCCTGACGGAAGACGACGTCGACAGTCTGCTGACGATGGACGCTGCCATCGAGACGCTGGAAGAGGCGTTCCGGCACCAGGCAGCCGGCAAGGCCTCGAACAGCCCAAGGCGGCGAATCCGGATGGGTGGCGGTATGCTCCACTTCATGGCCGCCGCCGACAGGTCGACCGGCGTGACGGGGATGAAGTGGTACGGCGGGTTTGGTCCGGGAGGCTCGCGATTCCATGTCCAGCTTAGCGACTCCGAAACGGGGGAGCTGCTGGCGGTGATGGAGGCAAACAGGTTGGGCCAGGTACGCACGGGAGCCGCCAGTGGGGTTGCGGCCAAGTACATGGCGCGCCCCGATGCCCGGACTGTGGGCGTTATCGGATCGGGCTACCAGGCCGAGACGCAGCTCGAGGCCATCTGCCGGGTCCGCCCGGTCGAGCGAGTCCGTGTCTTCAGCAGGACACCTGAGCGGCGCAATGCCTTCGCTGACAGGTTGGCCGCGAGTCTCGGCATCGAAGTAAGGGCCGTCGACTCAGCCGAAAAGTGCGTAGAGGACGCGGATGTAGTGGCCGTCATAACGTCGGCCACATCGCCGGTGTTGAAGGGGGATTGCTTGCCTGAGGGTACGCACGTCAACGCGGCGGGCGGAAACCACTGGCTTCGCCGGGAGCTAGACGGTAGAGCCGTTGCGCGGGCGAGCGTCATCGTTGCCGACGACGCCGAGCAGGCCCGGCTTGAGTGCGCGGACCTGATCTATCCCGTCGAGCGGGGAGAGTTGACCTGGCAGAGGGTCCGCGAGCTGTGGGAGGTGGTGTCGGGGGCGGTTGCCGGACGCACTTCACCGAACGACATCACGCTGTTCGAGTCGCAGGGCATAGCCCTGGAGGACATAGCTGCGGGGTTCCACGTATACCGGCTTGCAAGGGAGCGCGGGGTGGGCACGGAAGTGTCAAAATGAGCGGGCGTCCCAAGATAGAGGACCGGAGGCAGCGATGACCGGCGAGAATATAGGGATGGTGCAGACGGTGCTGGGGACGGTACACCCGGATGAGCTGGGCGTTACGATAACCCACGAGCATCTGCTGATCGACCTGGCCTTCCATCGAGGGCCGCCCAGCGAGGCGTTCCTCAGGGATATCTACAACAGGCCGGTCACGCTAGAGACGGTCGGATACCTGAGGCACTACGGATACCCGAACCGCGACGACGTCCAGCTTCTGGATATCGAGACGGCCATCGAAGAGATCGGGCTGTACAAGCAGCACGGCGGCGCATCGCTCGTCGACGCGACGAGCATCGGGATCTCGCGGGACCCGGTAGCGCTTGCGCGCATCGCGAGGGCCACGGGCCTCAATGTAATCATGGGCTCGTCGTACTACGTCGGCCAGAATCACCCCCCGGATATGTCCGAGCGCACGGAGGACGCCATCTTCGGGCAGATCGTCGAAGACGTCACCGTCGGCGTCGACGGCACAGGGATCAGGTCAGGGATCATAGGCGAGGTCGGGTGCAACTTTCCGCTGTCGGACAACGAGCGGAAGGTGGTGCGTGCCTCGGGCAGGGCACAGAGGGCGACCGGAGCCCCCCTACTCATACATCCTGGACGCGACGAGACCTCGCCGCTCGAGATCATCGAGATCCTGCGGGACGTGGGAGCGGACCTGTCCAGGACCATCATGGGGCACATCGACCGGACCGTGTTCGTGAGGGAGAACCTCAAGGCTATCGCCGACACCGGATGCTGCCTGGAGTGGGACCTGTTTGGGAGCGAGCAGTCGCTTTACGTCCACAACCTGTCGATCGATATGCCAAGCGACGCCAAGCGCATGGACGACATAGCATGGGTGATCGAGCAGGGACACGGTGACAGGGTCGTCGTGGCCCAGGACGTCTGCAACAAGAAGCAGCTGGTCCGGTACGGCGGCTATGGCTACGCATACATCCTGGCCTCCATACTTCCCAGAATGCGCCGCCGCGGCTTCACGGAGGAGTCCATCCACCGCATACTGGTCGACAACCCCGCCAGGGTGCTGCCTTTCGCCGAGCCGGCCAAGTAGCTGCGAAAAACATGGGTGATATACTGCTGCTACTGCGGGTTGGAGTGCGGGTACCGTGACTGAGCATGTGGAAGAGAAGCTCCGCAAGATGGCCACGTACCAGAAGCTCACAAGAGTGAAGTTGGTGCGATTCACCGCCTTCTCGGATCTGGACCTGGAGCTTTCACCGGGCATCAACGTCCTTGTGGGCGCTAACGGCACGGGCAAGACACACCTGCTGAAGGTATGCTACGCAGCGTGCGACGTTTCGAAGACCGGCGAGTCCTTTGCGGAGAAGTTGGTCCGGGTGTTCCTTCCGTCTGGCCGTGCCATCGGGAGGCTGGTCAAGCGTCAACAGGGCAGTACCAGGGGTGCGGTAGAGGTATTTCGTGAGGACATGAAACTCCGGGCTTCTTTCACGAATCACTCCACGGTGTCAAGGTCGGCCACCGTAACGGGCGCCAAGGATTGGGGAGAGTCGCCTGTCAAGAGCGCCTACATCCCTGCGAAAGAGATTCTATCCAACGCGCCCGGATTCCAGTCGCTATACGCGCATAGAGAGGTCCATTTCGAGGAGGTCTATAAGGATCTTCTCGATCGGGCATATCTGCCGCCGCTGCGCGGCCCCATAGACAAGCGGCGCAGGCCATTGCTTGCCAGCCTGCAGAAAGCCATCGACGGGAAGGTCTACTACAAGAACGAGGAGTTCTTCCTGCGCAACAGGCAGGGCGATCTCGAATTCACCCTGCTGGCCGAGGGGATGCGCAAGCTGGGGCTGCTTTGGCTGCTTATTCAGAACGGGACGCTGCTGGATATACGAGGCCAGATTACAGGCTCAGTGCTGTTCTGGGACGAGCCGGAGACCAACCTGAACCCGAATATGGTTGGCCCGATGATAGACATTTTGCTGAAGTTGCAGCGGGCCGGCGTACAAGTGTTCATAGCGACTCATGACGTGGTGGTCCTCAAGGAACTCGATCTTCGAATGAAGCCCAGCGACAAGGTGGCGTTTCATGCGCTCGGCAGCAGCGAGGAGGGGGAGATAGTGTGTCGCACGGCGAGCAGCTACCTCGACATCGAGCCCAACGCTATTGCAGGAACTTTTACGGGCCTCTACGACCGCAGAATTAGGCACAGCTTGGGAAGCTTAGTGCAATGACCGTTTTGGAGGAAGGCGACCTAGAACTCACCATCCCAGACGGAGTTCACGCGCGGCGATTTGACGGGGATGAGCACGGACTAAGCCACTGCATGAAAGCTGTGGACTTCGTAGTTGAGCTTTCAGACCGCTATTTGTTCATAGAGTTCACAGACCCGCAGCACCCGAGGGCTCCAGCCGCAAATCTGGAGGAATCAATTCAGGACTTCCAGAGTGGAAAACTCGACGAGGAGCTCAAATACAAGTACAGAGACTCGTTCCTATACGAATGGGCGTCAGGAAGAGCAGACAAGCCAATCTACTACTTGGTATTGGTTGCCCTAGACAGTCTGTCGTCAGACGACTTGGATAACAGGAAGGATAAACTGGATCAGAAGCTACCCTTGCGACTACCCGAGTCCGTCTCATGGCTTCGCTCTCTTGTTAATGGATGTACTGTGTTCAACATAGAATCGTGGAACAGGAATCTTCCCAAATATCTCGTTAGTCGCCGTTCAGATCAGCCATGATGGCCACCCCTACCCTCGAACCTAAATCGTGACAGCAGAGCTGGAGGGCCCCAGAGCGCCTCAGATTGCGCGGGGGCGCGGGCTGCTGGCCGTTGTTGTCGTTGCCGGGCACGCAGTCAAGCACGTCTTCAACTCCGGTATGAGGTCGTTGCTCCTGCCTGAGATCAAGATAGGGCTTGGGCTGAGCGGCTCGCGGTTCGGCGCGCTCCTGACCGCCAGCCAGATCACGTCGTGGGGCACCACGGTAGGGGCGGGCTATTTGGGCGACCGCTTCAGCAACAGGGCGGCCCTGATGCTCGGCATATCGCTGGCGATGACCGGCATATCCTTCTTCATCGCGGGGCACGCAACGACCTACGCCGTCATGTTCCTGGCCATGCTGTTGGTCGGCATGGGCCCGTCGCTGTACCACCCACCAGCCTTAGGCGAGCTGTCCCGTCACTTCCCCGACAAGCGGGGCTTCGCCATATCGCTTCACGGCATGGGCGGCAACGCCGGCGAGGTGCTAGGGCCCATGGTCACTGCCGGACTGTTGGGTCTGGCTTCGTGGCGCGGAGTCCTGCAGATCAGCCTCGTGCCGGCCCTCATGGCCGGACTTCTGATTTGGGTTGTGATGCGTTCCATAACGAGCCGTCGTCCCCAGTCGGCCTCCACGCGGGCGTACCTTTCTACCATCGGCGAAGTTCCTCAAGAATCCCGTGATGGTCTTCTTGGTGGTCATAGCGGCCATCAGGAGCGCCGGAGACGCGCCAGTGGCGGGTTTCCTGCCGGTCTATCTGAGGGAGGACCTGGGGTTCTCGGAGCTTCGTGTGGCCGTCTTCCTGTCCCTATCCCAGGTGGCGGGTCTGGTTACGCAGCCGCTGCTAGGACATGCTTCCGACACCTACGGACGCAAGGCTGTGCTGCTGCCGGGAATCGCAGCCGTCGCCCTGCTCTCGTTCGGACTTGCGACGGTAGACGCGGGCGTCGTCTTGATGCTCCTGGTCATCGCCAAGGGAGCCTTCAGCTTCCCTCTGCACCACATGTTCATCGCCGCCGGGATGGATGTCGCGCGCGGGAATGTCCAGTCGACAGTGGTGTCCCTGATATACGGCGCGGGGTTCCTGGGTACTTTTTCGCCCTGGCTTGCGGGATACCTGGTGGACCGCTTCGGCATACACAGCGCCTTCCTGTACGGTGGTGTGGTTTCGCTGCTGGCGGCCGCAATGCTTGTATTCCTCCGGCTGCCCAAGACTTCACGACAGCTGGAACAGGCGTCAGGCTGACGCTAAAGGCTTCCTCTCTACCTCGGGCAAGCGGTAGGATTGAGAGGTGCGGCGTCTCTCTTCGCAGGGATGTCACTGTGGCGCTGAACGTATGGATATGGGCATGACCCCAGCCGAAGCTAGATTCCCTGTTGTTTCAGAAGAGGAGCGTCGCCGTCTTATGAGAGCCACGCTCCGGGATGTGTCGCGCTCGTTCTATCTCTCCATCAGGGTGCTGCCCGGAGGCTTGCAGGAGCCGGTAGGGCTGGCGTACCTGCTGGCAAGGGCGGCCGACACGATCGCCGACACGGCACTGCTCAGACCCGATGACCGCCTGCGGCTCTTGCTGCTCTTCCGCACGCAGATCGAGGGCAGCCCTTCGCCGGAGATGCTCGCGGAGATCGAGTCGGCCCTAGGCGGGGCAGGGGATGATCGTGCCGACGCGCACCGCCGGCTGCTCGGCAGTCTGGCCCAGGCGTTCGCTCTCCTCGACGAGCTTCCGCCCGCTGATGCGGAGAGGGTGCGTCGGGTCGTGGTTACGCTGACCCGGGGGATGGAGATGGACCTGACGACCTTCCCTCCGGAAGACTCGGGCGACCTGGCCGGGTTGAATTCCGTGGAGGACCTGGACCGCTACACCTATCTCGTGGCGGGATGCGTCGGCGAGTTCTGGACGAACATTGCCGCAGCCCACACGCCTGCCCTGAGAAAGTGGGACCGGGCGCGGATATCGGACCTGGGCGTCCGGTTCGGCAAGGCCCTGCAGATGGTCAACATCCTCCGAGACGTGCCCAGGGACCTGAGAGTAGGCCGCTGCTACATTCCCTCAGATATGCTCGCGCGGGGGGGCCTGACGCCTGAGGGTCTGCTGGAAAGGGGAAATTCAGACGCGGCCCGTCCTGTGATGGCCGCCTGCGTCGAAATCGCGCTGGGCCATATCGCGGCTGCCGAGGAGTATGTGCTGGCCGTCCCAAGGCGATGCCTGCGTCTTAGACTCGCGGCCCTGTGGCCACTGCTGCTTGCCATAGCTACGCTGATAGAGCTGCGTCGCAGCGAGGCATGGCTCGACCCACACAGGGTTTCCAAGGTGCGCCGCCGACGCGTATACGCGATGATGGTGTTGTCATTGCTGGTGGGGAGGTCCAACACGGCTGTCAGGACCTGGCTGGCGCGGGCGCGAGGAGGACTGGAGCGGGGGCTATGGACGTCGCAATAGTGGGACTGCCCGGAAGCGGCAAGAGCACAGTCTTCAATGCGGTGACGCGCGGCGCTGCACTGGTTGCCGGATACGGCGGACGCGCCGAGCCCAACGTCGGAGTAGCCAAGGTTCCGGACACGAGGCTCGATGCCCTTGCCGCGGTCTACCAGCCGAAGAGGGTAGTCCCGTCCGAGGTATCGTACGTGGATCTGCCGCCGCCTCCGGACGGCTTCGGAAAGACTCGAGGCATCTCGGGGGAGTATCTCAACCGGGTGCAGGCGGCTGACGTCCTGGGCGTAGTGGCCCGCGCCTTCGAGGACGACTCCGTTTTGCATGTCGACGGCTCTGTAGACGCGTTCAGGGACGCCGAGACAATGCTCCTGGAGCTGAGCTTCGCCGACCTGGAGATGATCGACCGGAGGCTCGTGAGGCTCGGTGAAGGACTGAAGGGCGCCAGGGCGCCTGAACGCGACGCGATCCTCAAGGAGCAGCAGCTGTTCGCGCGCCTCAAGGAACGCCTGGAGGCCGGCGAGGCCATGCGTGGAGCAAGCCTCGCCGCCGATGAGGAGAGGGCCCTCGCCGGGTTCGGACTCCTCTCGGCCAAGCCGGTGATAGTCCTGATCAACATTGGTGAAGAACAGCTTGGCGAGTCGGCCGAGGCATACTCGCGCGCGGTCGAGCAGTTCCATGCGCCAATGATGGAGACGGCTGTTCTGTGCGGCGCCCTGGAGATGGACCTTGCCCAGATGGAGCCCGAGGAAGAGGAAGAGATGAGGGACGGCCTCGGTCTCGGGGAATCGGGCCTCGACCGCATGATCGCTCTCAGCCACAAGGCTGCGGATGTGGTGACATTCTTCACCGGCAACGATAACGAAGTCCACGCCTGGACGGCGCCACGCGGCACGGAGGCATCGGTTGCTGCCGGGCGCATACACTCGGACTTCGAACGCGGCTTCATCCGAGCCGAAGTGATCGCCGCCTCCGACCTGCAGCAGTGCGGCAGCATCGCGGCCGCCCGCCGTCTCGGTCTGCTCCGCCAGGAGGGCCGCACATACGAGGTACAGGAAGGCGACGTGCTGAACATCCTGTTCAGCGTGTGAGGTGCGCCACGAATATCAAGAGATCAGGATTCAGCGTCAGGCTTGGTGTTCTTGTTCAGATTAGCTGGATCAACTCCTGGGGGCTTCCTCAATCTCTTTACCTCAGGCGCGATAGGGGGAATCGTCTTTTCGCTTCTTCCTTCTGTTATGATCACGTAGTCTTTACGGGATCGCATTGAGACACCTGCTTCCTCAGGGCCTTTCCAAAGTCGTCACAGACGAGGGTGACAGACTTGCACCGGGTTCAACGCCCCTCACCCTGACCCTCTCCCGCAAAGGGGAGAGGGAGCTTTGGAAAGGCTCTACTGCTTCCTACACACGGCTTTTTGGGCCTGTGCTTAGGATCATATCATGAACAGTCGTTCGGCTCCAACCTCTAGGACCTCTTACTTCTAGCCATCGCAAGAGCTTCCTTCGCAATCTTGGTGAGGTTCCCATGTCCAAGTGCATATAGATTCTCGACACTTCCATCCGATGATGGCGATATCTGCTGTATGCTAGAGAATCCGTTAAAGAACTCTACGTTGACTTTTGAGCTGTTGTGAAGGACTGTTGTTACGGCGATATGGACGTACTTCGTGCCGACTGGCCTGTGGGAGACTTCGTGCGAGATGGTTACATGAGGCACCCTGGCCCTGAATATCTGCAATCTCTGCCAGGCGAACCAGACACCCACCACGAACACAACAAACGGGACAACAGGCTGGGCAACGGTCGCCCAATCCTTGGCGGTCGAAGGCCAGAACGAGGAAGCGCTATGTGCTGATGCCTTCGTTGAGTCCTGGTCGCCTCCAGGGCTTTGCGCTTGCACAGATTCCGGCGAGCCAATGAAATGAATTGCAAGAATGACGAGGATGAGGGCCAACGATATCTTGGCTTCATCCATGCGAACAACCTCGGCGTCACCCTGCCTCGTTAGGCGAACTGGTAGTCGCGGATCGAGGCGATAAGCTGCAGCATCTCGGTAACGCGGCTGTCCGACGCGACATTGGCGCCTGCGCCGTTCCACCTGACCGGGCCCTGGGTAGAAGCGTGTTCCACGAGCTCGCTGCGAGTGGCGTCGTCGACCTCCACCGGTCCCATCATGTCGAGGCACACGTCCACCAGCCGCTCCGGGGACAGCTCCCCGTGCTGCCTGATCCTGTCGGCCATGGCGGCGACCCCGGGCCGGTCCGTATCGCTAATCGTCTCCACCACGAAGTTGGTGCGGCGCATCAGGGAGCCGCTGTTAATCCACTCGGCACCGGTATGCCATCCCTCGACGGACGGAGGGTTGAGGAACTCCTGGCCCATGTAGCCGGCCTGGCGAGATAGATTTCCGAATCCGGGCCCGGGGAAGTTTGAGCCCCCCGCCATTCTGAGTGTGCCGATCACCACCTCGGCCGGGCTCTTCATCTTGCTGAAGCGGGCTTCCTTGAAGAAGTCGGAGTTGAACAGGACCCGGAGCGTGTGCCGGATATCGAGGTCGGACTCTGCGAGGGCCTCGACGAGTATCTGGATGGCGTCCGGGTCGCGCGGAGGGGTGACGGACCACGCGGGCACCTGGGCCTCGTCGGCCACGAAGAAATTGTATAGGTGCCGCGCGATGAAACGCAGCGTGGCTGGCTGACGGCATATGATGTCGATGACCTCGTCGCCATTCAGATTGCCAGTGTGGCCGAGGAAAGACTTCTCGCCATTGTCGTGGTCGTCGGGCCGGTACTCGAAGAACCAGTCGAAGCGGCCCATCGGGAAGCGGGGCAGCTTGGGTTCCATGGTCCACCCGGTGAAGGCCCGAGAGCACTCGCGCACGTCGGTCTCCGTGTAGTTCCCAACGCCCATGGAGAAGAGCTCCAGCAGCTCGCGGCCCCAGTTCTCGTTCACCCGGTCGGCGTGGTTGTCGTTGTTGTCGAGCCAGTAGATCATCGCGGGGTTCTTGGCAACCTCTATGAGAATCTCCCTGAATGGGCCCATTCCCTTCTCGCGCAGCATGTCCACCAGGTCGACTATCTCGTCCCAGTGGTCGACCTTAGAGACGCCGGTCGCGAAGATGCAGTGCCAGAACAGGGCGATCTTCTCCTCGAGAGGAGCCTCCGTGTTGAGCAGCCGGTAGGTCCAGCTGGCATGGCCCATGCCGAAGAGGGTGCCGGGCTTCCACGTCCATGGCTGGTAGCGGATGAGGTCGTAGATGTCCACCTCCGGCTGCTTCTCGGGGTGCAGCAGCTCTTCAACGGTGTTGCTGTACCCGTTGGCGGCCCTGGTTTCGAGCTCGTCGAGGGGCGCGCCGAAAGCGGCTCGTCTCATCAGGTGCGCCATCAGGGCAACGTCGGATTCAGCCATCGGGAAGCCTCCTGGGGGCAGGTATTCAGGCACTCACTATAGCCACGCCTTACGGCGCTGTCAAAGTGGCTGGCGTCGCCGTATTCACCACCTAAATGGCGGCGACGCCCTAATGGCAAGGGGAGGGCTGGTTTGAAACCAGCCCCTACGGGGTGATGGCTGATAGATATGGCGCCGAATGTGGAGGTGGGGGATTTGGGCGTCGCCGTATTCACCAAATACGGCCTTGTAGAGGACTGGGCCCAGCGCCATAGCGTCGGTGGTATGATTGCCACTGAGGGCGGGTCCACTGAGGGTCGGCCCCATTATGAACGGAGGGGATGCCGTGAGGCTCATAATCGTAGGATCGGAGTACACGGGCAAGACTACGCTTGTAGAGAAGATCGTCGACTGGCGCGACGATGTGATGGGTCCGCCCACGCCCAAGGGGATCGTGCGTTATCACGACCATTTCACCCTTCCGTGGGTGGGCCACTGGGACGAGATCTCAGAGGAGGACCTGGCCAAGTTCATGTCCTTGGGCCCGGAGCTGAAGGAGATGTTCCAGCGCTACCAGTTCCACTACCACCTCATGCCGCAGTTATACCGCGACACCGACCACATCATGGTCGGGTTCCACATCGAGGAGGCCGTCTACGCGCCCCTCTACTACGGCTATGGACGGGAAGGCGAGTACGGCGACCGCGAGTCGTTCTGCCGGCACATCGAGACCGACATACTGGAAGCGGCGCCCGATACCGTGCTGGTGCTGTTGAAGGCAAGCCCGGAAGTGATTCGCGAAAGGATGAAGACGGCTACACACGCTCGCGCGGTGCTCAGGGACGAGGACGTCGAGCACGTCCTGGAGCGCTTCGAGTACCACTACGGCCACTCACACCTGCGCTACAAGTTCACCCTCGACACGTCCAGCGCGACCCCGGACGAGACTCTGCAGGAGTTCATCGAGAACTACATACCTCACATGAGCGAAAGAGACCAGCTGCGCATCCAGACACGCCTCAACCTGGCGTCCGGCCCAGGAGGGAAAGGCTAGGAATGCGCTCGGCCGCGGCGCTTCTGCTCCTGCTGTCGGCTCTCGCCGCCGCGGCATGTTCGAATGACGAGACGGTTGCCGAGCCTGCTGCCGTGCGGCAGGAGCTTCCCGAACAGGGCGAGCTGCTTTCCGCAGCGGAGTACGTTGCGCGAGGAGACAGCCGCGCAGAGTCCGGCAACCACTCGTCGGCCATACGGGACTATACCGCGGCGCTGGCGTTGGACAAGGACAACCTGGACGCCCTCCGGAAGCGCGCCGCAGCCTATGTACACATTAGCCTGTTCCACCCCGAGGACGACCGTCCCCAGCTATGCCGCCCCGGCCCCGCCTGTCAGAATGCCATCGATGACTACGACAGAGCGATAAAGCTGCTGCCTTCCGATGCCGACGTCCACTATCGACAAGGGTCAGCGCTGAGCAACGCGGGCAGGTTTCAGAGCGCGCTTGCGGCATTCGAGAATGCAATCGAGCTCGACCCGTCCAACGCCGAAGCCTACCTGAGGCGCGGCTACGCCTACATGCACCTCAGTGATGACAAGACGTATGGGGACTACAGCGCCCTGACGGATCGTCCTGAGGATGCTATAGGGGACTTCGACGAGGCCATCCGCCTCAGACCCGAACAGGGCATCGTATACACCTACCGGGGCAGGGCGTTCGTGGAGCTGGGGCAGCTCGACAGTGCCCTGGTCGACCTGTCGAAGGCCATCGACCTCGCGCCGAACGACCCTCTGTCCTACCTGGACAGGGGACTGACCCTCACGCTGTCCGGGCGGCTTGAAGAGGCCATAGCCGACTACGACCGCGCCCTCGACCTCGACCCGAAGAGCGTCGACGCGCTGGTGGGTCGGGGAGGGGCCAGGACGAGCCTGGGTCTCCTCGACGAGGCGCTGAAAGACCTGGATCTGGCAGTCAGTCTCGACTCCGACAATGCCGCGGCTCACGTCAAACGGGGCAACGTGCGCAGGCAAACGGGCAACCTCGATCGCGCCGTCGGCGACTACGACCGCGCCCTCTTCCTGGAGAGGGAGAATGTGGAAGCGCTCATCCAGCGCGGGGCGGTGCTGTATGAGCTGGGTCAACGGGAGAAGGCCATCCTGGACTTCGAGTTCGCTGAGGGACTGACCAGCCAGGACCCGATAATCACCTACACAAGGGAGATCGTGCTGGACCCGTCCAATGTCTCGGCGTACCTCTCCCGGGGCCTGGCCCACCTGGAGCGGGGCGACGCGTCGAAGGCAATCAGCGACTTCAACCGAGTGCTGACCGCAGACGAAGACAACATTCCTGGGCTCGTCGCCCGCGGCGACGCATGGGTGAGGCTGTTCAAGCCGGAGAATGCCCTGGAGGACTACAGCCGCGTCATTGGCCTCGACGACCAGTCCTCGAACGCCTACCGTGGCCGAGGCACGGCCTTCTACGAACTTGGCAGATTCGCTGCCGACAAGGGCGAATTCGATGCCGCCATCGGCCACCTCTCCGACGCCATATCCGACCTCGCAGCCTCAACGAACCTCGTGCCCACAGACGCGGAGTCGTATGCGACCGCCGCGAGGGCCTACAGGAGGAGAGCGTCGGCGCGCATGGAGAATCAGGCGTACGAGGCAGCCATTGCCGATTACTCCGAGGCTATCGCGCTGTCACCCACGGATGCCGAGTCGCACGCCGGGCGCGCAGCTGCGGGCGCTTTCGTGGGCAGGGACGCACAGGCGGACGCCGACGCTGAGCGAGCGGTGGAGATCGGGTTCAACCGCTACCTGATGGAGGCCATGCTGGCCGAGGCTCGACGGAACAGGGGCTGACTCCGCGCAAGGCGGGATAGTTCAGGTAGTGACAGCTCCCCTGGAGGCTGAGGATACGAGCTTGGCGTACTTTGCCATTACGCCCGTCGTGTGCCTGGGCTCCGGGGCCGTCCACTGCTCCCGCCGCCGCGCCAGCTCCTCGTCGGTTACCTGGACTGACAGCTCGCGGGTCTCGACGTCCATCTTGATGATGTCCCCGTCGCGGACCAGGGCTATGGGGCCGCCGATCTGGGCTTCCGGGGCAATATGGCCGACCATAGGGCCGTGAGTGGCGCCGGAGAAGCGCCCGTCGGTCAGCAGCAGGACGCTGTCGCCGAGGCCCTGACCCATGATTGCCCCTGTGACGGCCAGCATTTCCTGCATTCCCGGGCCGCCCTTCGGGCCCTCGTAGCGCAGCACGAGGACGTCGCCTTCTTTGATTTCGCCTCGTGCTACGGCATCGAACGCGGCGCGCTCGCCGTCGTACACCTTTGCCGGGCCCTCGTGCTCCAGGTGGGTTGTGCCAGCGACCTTCATTACCGCGCCCTCCGGCGCGAGGTTGCCCTTCAGGATGGCCAGGCCGCCGGTGGGCTTGCGCGGCGCGGATGCAGGGTAGATGACCCGCCGGTCCGGCTTCGCGTCGAACGCCTCCAGGTTCTTGGCCAGGGTTTCGCCCGTGATCGTCGGTGCGTCGCCGTGCAGCAGGCCCGCGCCGAGCAGCTCCTTCATGACGACCGGCACGCCCCCGGCCACGTCCATGTCCGACATTACGAACCGGCCCCCAGGCCGGAGGTCGGTGATGTAGGGGGTCGTGCGGCTGAGCCTGTCGAAGTCGTCGATCTCGAGGTCGACGTCAGCCTCGTGCGCTATGGCCAGCAGGTGCAGGACTGCGTTGGTGGAGCCGCCCATCGCGAGCACTACCCTGACTGCGTTCTCGAACGCCTCGCGTGTCAGGATGTCGCGGGCCTTGATGTCGTTCTCGAGCAGGTAGTAAAGGACCTCGCCTGTCTTCACCGCCAGTTCCTCGTTCCTGGGGTCGACCGCCGGAATCGAGGAGGCGCCAGGTATCGACATGCCCAGTGCCTCGATGGCCGATGCCATCGTGTTTGCGGTAAACATCCCCGCGCAGGCCCCTTCGCCGGGGCATGCCACGCGCTCCATCCCCAGGAGGTCCTCCAGGGTCATCTTGCCCTGGGACCATGAGCCCACGGCCTCGTACATGTCCTGGATGTTCACGTCCTTGCCCTGGTAGTTGCCGGGGAGGATTGCGCCGCCGTAGAAGAAGAGAGACGGCAGGTTCAGTCGGGCCATCGCCATCATCGCGCCCGGCATGTTCTTGTCGCACGCGGCGACCACGATCAGGCCGTCCATGCTCTCCCCAAAGGCCACAGTCTCTATGGAATCTGCGATTACCTCGCGGCTCACGAGCGACGCCTTCATCCCCTCCGTGCCCATAGATATGCCGTCACTGACCGTTATAGTGCCGAACATGAATGGCACGCTGTTCGCTGCCCAGACGCCCTCCTTGACCTTCCTGGCCAGCCTGTCCAGGTGGACGTTGCAGGGCGTGACGTCGCTGGCGAGGTTGCCTATCGCCACGAAGGGCTTGTCCATGTCCTCGTCGCCAAGTCCCACGGCTCTGAGCATGGAGCGCGCCGGGGCCCTGTTCGGTCCTTCGCTCACGGCCCGGCTGTGGCGTTTGAGGTCCACCTTCGTTTCAGCGACCATGTTCACTCTCCATACAGTCGAAATGTCCGCGGTGGTTCGAGCTATTCGTCGCGAGTGACGCGGCTCTTGGTCATGGCCAGCTTCACACCCTGCGCGAATTGCTCCAGGTCCCCCGTTGTGGGTGTCTCTTCGTTGGCGAGCCGCTCCTTGAACTTCTCGAACAGCCAGTTCTCTCGCCGTCCGTGAGGGAACTCGAAGAAGCTTTTGTCGAAGTGCGGGAGCTCACCCGGGCCGAAGTAGCCCTTGTCCTGAAGGGTGAATCCCTCCAGCTCATCGGTGCCCTTGCCGAGCACTTCCCCAGTTTCGACATAGTGAGACATGACGGCCGGCATCCCAAATTTCTGGATCGGGCACACCTTCATACATACGGCGCAACCCTCGTACTTGGCCATGACCGGACGGCAGCGATCGTAGATAAGCTTGTTCTTCTCGGCGCCGCGCCACCACACGCGGTCTCGCACCAAGGCTCGGCCCGGGCAGCGGTTCACGCACACCTGGCACTTCTGGCAGAACCCGTGGATACCGTAGTCGACGGGATCGTCGTACGTGACCGGGGCGTCCGTGGTGATCATCATCAGCCGGGCCCTGGAGCCGAAGTGTGGAGACAGGAGCTGGCCGTTGGCCCCGAGCTGGCCCAGTCCCGCGGCCACGAACATGGGAATCACCGCGGCGCTCGGGTCACGCGGGCTGTGGATCTGCGCGTGATAGCCGCGGCTGCGGATTATCTCCGCAAGTCTGTCCGCCATTTCGCTCTCTATTTCGTAGGTGCCGTAGTGGGCGTACTCGGCCTCGAGGCTGGGCAGGCTCTGAGTCTGCTCGTAGTCCTGCTCCAGGGCAAGGCAGATAACGTGAGGGTACTTCACCCAGCGCCTCTTGCTCTCGTACACGTAACGGCGGTCGAATCTCGTGAAGCCGACCTCTCCGAAGCCGAGCTCCCGCGCGGCGCGGCGTATGTCATCCGTGAGGTTCTCTCCGTCCGCGGGAGTCCCAGTGGGTTCCACGTCGCCCGACGCCAGGGCCGTCTCGATGAAAGGCTTCATACGCTCGTCGTGGCCCTTGATGTACTCGGCCACGTCGTCTTCGTACACGGTCCACACCCAGTCGCGGTCGGCGCCCTTCT
Organism: Dehalococcoidia bacterium; assembly: GCA_965261325.1. Classification (GTDB taxonomy): domain Bacteria; phylum Chloroflexota; class Dehalococcoidia; order Lucifugimonadales; family CAJWER01. The sequence goes on along the minus strand of CBDHCU010000008.1, from coordinate 821,885 downwards.
CGATGTTCTGGCTCTCCAGGGGCTCGACCCTGCTGTAGAAGGATACGTCTCCCTGGCGGAGTGGAATGCCCGGCACGGTTGCGAGGTCCTCTGCGACAGGGATCTCGACTTCCGGGTCCCCCATCACCCGTCCGGGCCGTTTGACGCTATGGCTGACCTGTTTGGACATGGTACCTCCTAGTATGCGCACGGTGTTCACTCTGCGGCGCCGCGAGTGTACGACCTAGGGGCGGGGCGGTCAACATGATATTATACCAATTCATTTTGAGTGCGCCGTAAAGCCGTCATTCCCGCGAAGAGCCTGCCCCGTACTCGATACGGGGCGGGAACCCACTCCCTGGCCGCACATATACGGCGGCATCACGGTGGCTTGGTATTACCTGTCCCGTTTTCGATTTCGGCGTGCGATGGAGGACTGCCAAAGGAGAAACGTCAGTCCTCCGATCAGAAGGATGCTCAGGTAGGTGATCGTCCTGTCCACCAGGGTGACGGACAATGCGTCGCTCCGTTCCAGTCCCAGCACGAGCAGGGCCGTTACTCCGGGCTCGACCGCACCCACTCCGCCCGGCGTGGGGACCGTGCTAAGTATGGCATGGCCGAGCGACACGATGAGGATGAGTGGCAGGCTGATGGACAGATCCAGGGCCTGGACTACGAAATAGAGCCGGGCCGCCTCCAGGAGCCATCCGCAAATGCCAAGCGTCATCAGCGCTGGCAACTGTCGGAGGCTGCCCAGTGAGACATCGTGAAAGGCACGGTATCGTCTCGCAATCCCGGAGGGAAGCCTGCCCGCGAGCCTGACGCCGAACGTCCTCATGACGAAGAGCAGCACGACCAGGGCAGCAGTCAAAAACAGGGCAGCCACCAGTACCCGTACAACTACGCTCGCGTCGCCTGACGCCGAGTACCCAGCGACGCCGACCAGCAGCAGCGCCAGAATCGCGAACATATCCGTGACACGTTCGGCCAGAATCGTCCCCAAGCTGGGGGCCATGCCAACCTTCGCCTCGCGGCTCAAGGCGTAGGCCCGATATGCGTCACCCATCCTCAGCACTGAGATCGAGTTGACGAACCAGCCGATGATGATCAGCTGGGAGAAGCGCGGTGCGGAGGGTAGAGCGGCGCCCTCCTGGGAATCGAGACCGGAGTTTCGGACCATGAGGCGCCATCGCAGGCCCCTGAGGATGAAGCTTGCGTAGTATGACGCAAGCCCGGCCGCGTAAAGCACAGGGTCCATTCCGCGTATGTTGGACCACGTCTTGGCCCAGTCGAACTCGAAGCGGGTGGCAAGGAACAGGACGAACAGCGCGGCTATCGCCAAGGCCGTCAAGGTCGGGATGGACAGGAGCCGCCTCCGCAGGGTCCGCCCCAGGCCTTCCTGGGTTAGATCCTCCTGCGCCGAACCATCCATAGTCACAGTGGGCGCTTCGCTGGGATTCCGGGGCGCCTTGGGAATCTGTCCGGCGTCGCCATTGCTTTCTCGGTCACCACGAGGCTGCGGGATACGGGGCTGCCGGGAGGCCTGACCTCCTTCGTACAGGTCTCGCCTCCCCCCAGTAGGTGGATGGCGTTCCGGGCCCGTTCCAGCTCGGCGCTCACGTCCGCGCCCTTCTGGGCAACTGCAACTCCTCCAACCCTGCAGAACGGAAGTGTAAGCTCGACCAGAACTTGCAGCGGAGCCACCGCGCGCGAGACCACCACGTCGAACGCATCTCTGAGTCCCAGGTTGTGACCCGCCTCCTCGGCGCGGCTTCGGACGACTCGTACGTCCTCCAGCTCCAGCACTCGGACGAGGTTTTCCAGGAATGCCGCCTTCCTGCCGTTCGCTTCCAGCAGGACGGCCGCCGTTTCCGGGTATGCAATCTTGAGTGGCACGCCCGGCAGTCCGGCGCCGCTACCCACGTCGATCAGGCTGGACCCGGGGCCGATCATCCTGCCGGGCAGCGCCGACACTACGCTAAGCGAGTCGACGAAATGCCGCGTCTGGACCTCCCCGGGGCTGGTGACTCGAGTCAGGTTTACCCTGGAATTCCAGGCAAGGATCTCCCGATAGTACCGTTCGAACTGGCCGATCTGGAAATCGTCGAGCTGTATCCCGAGCCGGCTGGCTCCATCTCTTAGCAGGTCCATGCGCCGAGTCGGTGACTCTTCTATCGTGGAGTAGGTCACTGTCGAAATGTTTGTCGGACGTAGCTCGCCATCAACTCTGGGATGCGATACCATCACATCGGCGTCGGTAGGGATTTTGTTGGGCCAAGCCGGTCCCATGGTTCGTAGTCTGGTCTGAGTTGCAATACAAGAAACTCAGTATACATCCTTCCCGATGCAGACTTGGACTGGGGAGGGGTTGAGGGGCAATCGAGGAGGCAGTGTCTTGGAATACGTCAACTTTGGAAGCGCGGGTGTCAAGGTATCGCCCATTGCGCTGGGCCTTGGGCTCAGGGGACAGAACTCGAGGACCCAGGCGCAGCGACTCATTGAGCATGCCATCGACTCCGGAGTCAACCTGATCGACTGCGCCAATGTCTACGGCCTGGGCGACGACCGGAGGGTGCGCGGCACTTCGGAGCAGGTGCTGGCCCGCGTCCTCAAAAGGAAGCGAGACGAGGTCGTGATCACGTCGAAGGTGCACAGCCCGATGGGCGAGGGCCCCAACGACAAGGGCAGCTCCCGGTATCACATCCTGCGGCAGGTGGAGAACTCCCTCCGACGACTGGAGACCGACCGTATCGACGTCTACCTGCTCCACGGCTGGGACGGGGAAACGCCGATAGAGGAGACTGCCAGAGCGCTGGACGACCTTGTCTCATCCGGCAAGGTGCGTTACGTCGGGGCGTGCAACTTCGCGGCATGGCAGGTATGCAAGCTGCTGTGGGTCCAGGACGGGCTTGGAGCCGACCCACTGATCGCAGTCCAGAACCAGTACAGCCTCCTCGTGCGGGGGCCGGAGACGGAGCTCTTCGGGGTAGTTCGGGACCAGGGACTCGGGGCCATGGCCTACAGCCCCCTGGGGGTCGGCCTGCTCAGTGGGGCGTACGGAACCGACGGCTCCGCGGCGCCGGGCACGCTGTGGGGCAGGGAAGACCGCATCGATAGCCTCAAGGCAACCTTGACTCCCGAGACGGTGACGGTAATGGATGCCGTGCGGGATATTGCGGTCCAGCGTGGGAAGACGATGGCGCAGGTGGCCGTCAACTGGGTGCTCTCCCATCCGGAGATCACCGTGGCGATATCGGGAAGCGACACCGTCGAGCAGCTCGACGACAATCTCGGAGCCCTGGGGTGGGAGCTCGCGCCTGATGAGATCGACCGGTTGAACAGGGTCTCGAGCGCCATTGGCAACGTAGCCGTGCTTTGATGGAGATGAGTGGGCCTGATCATCCCCAGGGCCTTTCCAAAGTCCGTTCGTGGTGAGCCTGTCGAACCACAATTGGGGCCTTCGACAAGCTCAGGCCGAACGGCAAGGTACGACCCTATCTCAACAATGGAAAGGCCCTGGATCATCCCCCAGATCCACCACCTAATTTGGACGGATGGCGTGACGGACTGCCTCTGAGGCTATGGCTGTGCACCTTGCCGGGGATGGGTTCCCGCCTTCGCGGGAATGACGGAGGTGGGGGATTTGGGATCCCGGCTCGCGTTGACCCTCGAAATTCGATTGTGATAAAATGCACAAACGACTAACCGGCCTCGTTTCGAGTAGTTAGGGATGAGCACCGCACTGAGGTTACTGGGCATAGGATGGTTTGTCGCCCTCTGCTTACTGGGCGGTGTGCTCGGCGGCCTTTGGCTGGACGGTAGGCTGGGGACAAGCCCTCTGATGACCATGATCGGACTAGGCGGCGGGCTGTCGGCCGCCGGAATAGGGACGTACAGGATGTTGATGGCAGTCGTAGCCAAGTCGGACATGGACCAGAGCGAGACATAGTGGGCCGTCTGCTAGCCAACCCCAAGGTACTGACCGGCCTGGTCGCGTTGGCCATCCTGTTTCTTATCGGACTCGCCGGAGGCGCGCTCGGCAACGAGTTCGGAGGCGGGTTCCTCGGTTCACCCCTCACGATCATCGAGCTCAAGGCCGAGCCGCTTACCGCCAAGCCGATCATCGGCAGCTTCTCGATAACCAACACCATGCTCACGGCATGGATCGCCATTGCCCTGCTTGCCCTGCTGTCATACTTCGGCACGCGGAGGATGTCCGAGGTGCCCGGCCGGCTCCAAGGGCTGCTGGAGGCGGTGATCGAAGTGTTCCTCGGCATCGCCGAGAGCGTTGCCGGGCCGGAGAAAGCTCGGCGCTTTTTCCCCCTCTTCATGACGATATTCCTCTTTGTGCTCACGTCCAATTGGCTGGGGATACTCCCCGGCTTCGGGACCATAGGGCGGTTCGAACCTGCGGATGAGTTCATCCATCACAAGGAAGATGCGGCCGAGAAAGCGGGCAAGGAGCTCGACCTCTCGACACTGAAGGTGCACGTGTTCGAGGGCGAGGGCGCTATCGCATACCTGCCCTTCGGCTCGGTAGACAACGAGATTACCGCAGAGCAGTACCACCACGACGGCGTCGAGGAGGGGCAGCGCGCGGGCGTGATCATCCCGTTCCTCCGGAGCACCAACACCGACATCAACACGCCGCTGGCCCTCGCTATCATCGCAATGGTGATGGTCCACTACTGGGGCCTGAGCGCATTGGGCCTGGGGCACGTCGGCAAATTCTTCAACTTCAAGGAGGGACCTATCGGCCTCTTCGTGGGTCTGCTGGAGGGCGTCAGTGAGCTGTCCAGGGTGATCAGCTTCACCTTCCGCCTTTTCGGCAACATTTTCGCCGGCGAGGTGCTCCTGATCGCGATGGCGTTCCTGATACCCATCGTCGGGCTGGTCCCATTCCTGGGGCTGGAGCTATTCGTCGGATCCATACAGGCATTTATTTTCGCCATGCTGACGCTCGTATTCGCCTCGACTGCGACGATCAGCCACGGCGGGGACCACCACTAGGGATCGAAAGCACAGAGAGTACGAAAGAAGGAGTGGACAAGAGATGAATGGTATCGAAGGTAACATTCAGGACATAGCTGCAGGGCTGGCCATTGGCCTCGGGTCCTTTGGACCGGCCATAGGCATCGGTATGCTTGCTGCCAAGGCGATGGAGTCGCTGGGACGCAACCCGGAGGCCGCGGGGCCGATCCAGACGAACATGATCCTGGCGATCGCGTTCACGGAAGCCATCGCGATCTACGCGCTGGTCGTTGCGGTCATCATCAAGTTCGTCTAGGACGCCGACCCGAAGACCCATCCGACCGCCGCTGCGCATGGCGCAGCCGGGCGGTAGTCAGGACTTGACGTGATATGGACGCACTAGGAATCACGATACCCGGAGTCGCCTGGCAGATAACGTCTTTCGTCATCCTGTTCGGCATACTGTATAAGTTGCTATACAAGCCGATTCTCAGGATGCTGGACGAGCGGTCTGCCAAGATAAGGGAGGGCCTCGAGTCCGCCGAGAGGGCGCGGGAGGAAGCGGCTGCGTCCCGCGAGGACATGCAGCGGCAGCTGGACGAGGCGCGCACCGAGGGCCAGGCGATGATCGCGCAGGCCCGGGAGGTCGCGGACCGCTTCAGGGAAGAGGAGCTGGCGAAAGCCAGGACCGAGATTGCAGCGGAACGCGCTCGCGCTGGGGCCGAAATCCAACGCGAAAGGGACGCGGCAGTGCAGGAGCTGCGTAAGGAATTCGCAGGGCTGGCCATCAGCGCCGCAGAGCGGGTCACGAAGAGGTCCCTGGACGGATCCTCTCACAGGGAACTGATCGACGACTTCCTGGAGAGCGCTCAGGGCTCAGGGAACGGACGGGGCTGATCGACAGATCGACCCCGCAGGCGCCCTTTCCGGGCTGTTAGGCACTGATGGAATCGAGGGGCGGCAGGCAATATGGCGAGAACAGGTTCGGCTAGACGTTACGCCCAGGCAATCTTCCGGATTGCCCTGGAGCGCGACAGCCTGGACATATGGGCCGAGGACCTCCGGGTACTTGCCACGGGCCTGGAGAACCGAGAGTTCGCGAAGCTGCTCGACGCTCCGCAGGTACCCGTAGCGACGAAGGTGCAGATGATCGCTGAGGTCCTCGGAGATTCGGTGGACGACCTCGCACGAAATCTTCTCGCCGTGCTGGCCGGGCGCTCTCTCGCCCACCTTCTGCCGAGCGTCGCGGACGAGTTCGGCAGGCTGGTGGATGAGCACAACGGCATAGCCCGAGGCGAGGTCGTGTCGGCAGTCCCGCTTGCGGAAGCCGAGGCGGAGAGAGTCAGCCAGGTCCTTTCGGGCATCGTCGGCATGCCGCTAAGGCTCACGGCGTCCGTCGATGCGGGAATCCTAGGCGGAGTCGTCGCGAGGGTGGGAGACAGGGTGATCGACGGCAGCGTCCGCACGACGCTCCGGGAGATGCGCAGGGAGCTGGTCGAACAGATCCGATAGTCGAGGAGTTGCAATGGCAGTCAGAGGACAGGACATAGCCTCCGTCATCAAGCGCCAGATCGAGGAGTTCGGTCAGGAGCTGACGATGGTGGACGTCGGCACCGTGATCGAAGTCGGAGACGGCATCGCCAGGGTGCACGGCCTATCTGGCGTGGGCGCGAACGAGCTCCTAGAGTTCGAAGGCGGAGTCACCGGCATGGCGCTGAACCTGGAGGAGGACAGCGTAGGCGCCGTCCTCCTGGGCGAGGCGGAGGCCGTGAAAGAAGGTTCCGAGGTGCGCGGCACCGGCCGGGTCATCGAGGTCCCCGTGGGGGACGCCGTGCTAGGCAGGGTTGTGGACGCGCTCGGGGCACCGATAGACGCCAAGGGGGCCATTGCCACGAGCGAGACTGCGAAGGTGGAGGTCATCGCCCCGGGCGTTGCGGCCAGGCAAGGGGTGAATGTCCCCGTCCAAACCGGGGTGAAGGCCATCGATGCCATGGTGCCCATCGGCAGGGGGCAGCGCGAGCTGATTATCGGCGACCGGGCAACCGGCAAGACGGCCATATGCCTCGACACGATAATCAACCAGAAGGGGGGTGACCTCCTCTGCATCTACGTGGCGATAGGGCAGAGGGCCGGCAAGGTGGCCCAGACTGTCGCACTGCTCGACAGGCACGGCGCGATGGACCACACGGTCGTGGTCGCCGCGAACGCTTCCGACACTGCGTCCATGCAGTACCTGGCGCCATACGCGGGCTGCGCCATAGGCGAGTACTTCATGCGCCAGGGCAAGGACGCACTGATAATCTACGACGATCTTTCGAAGCATGCGTGGGCGTACAGGCAGATGTCGCTGCTGTTGAGGAGGCCTCCCGGACGCGAGGCCTACCCGGGCGACGTCTTCTACCTCCATAGCCGTCTCCTGGAGCGGGCTGCCAGGCTCTCCGAGGACTTGGGCGGAGGCTCCCTGACGGCCCTTCCAATCATCGAAACTCTCGCCGGAGACGTCTCGGCCTACATTCCCACCAACGTCATCTCGATCACCGACGGGCAGATCTATCTCGAGCCCGAGCTGTTCAACTCCGGCGTGCGGCCAGCCGTGAACGCAGGGCTCTCGGTGTCCCGCGTGGGCGGCACGGCCCAGACCAGGGCCATGAAGTCCGTAGCTGGCAGCCTGCGGCTGGACCTTGCCCAGTACAGGGAGCTGGCGGCTTTCGCCCAGTTCGGCACCGCAGACTTGGATGCAGCCACGAAGGCGCAGCTCGAGCGTGGACAGCGTGCCGTTGAGATCCTGAAGCAACTTGAGAGCAGACCGCTGTCCATGCCTCAGGAAATTACGATACTGTTCTCGCTAGCGAAAGGCCATTTGGATGACGTGGAGATTTCGAGGATCGGCGGATTTGAGGAGGCCCTTCACAGCTTCATGGAGGCGAGCCACCCTGACATCCTGGCCCGCATACTGGAAGACAAGGATATTTCTGACGAGACCGAGGCCAGCCTGGCGTCGGCCATCGAGGAGTTCAAGGCAAGCGTTCCCTACTAGCCCGAAAATATGCCCAGCGTAAGAGACATAAGACGGCGTATTCGCAGCGTAGAGAATACGGCCAAGATCACCAAGGCGATGTCGATGATTGCAGCGTCCAAGATGCGCCGCGCGCAGGAGATGGCGTTGCGAGGCAGGCCATACTCAGAGAGGATTCGGAGCCTGCTCGCCGACCTCGCCGCGCAGCCTCACGACGAGGATACGCTTCATCCGTTGCTGCAGCGGAGGGAGCCAGAGAGAACCTCGCTGGTGCTCATCACGCCGGACCGAGGGCTAACCGGCGGCCTGCACAGCAAGATCAACCGCGCAGCCGCCCAGTTTGTCCTTGCCCAACCCGGATCGCCCCGGATAGTCGCGGTAGGGCGAAAGGGCAGGGACTTCATGGTCCGCACCGGACAGGACGTACAGGCGGTGTTTTCCGACCTGGGCGACCGGCCTACGCTGCTCGACATCACGCCCATCACGAGGATCGTGATCGACGACTATACGGAGGGCCGCACCGACGCTGTCCACGTCGTCTACGCCGACTTCAGGAGCACGACCTTGCAGACGCCGGTCGTGGAGCCGCTGCTGCCGGTCACGCCCGCGGAGCTGCCTGCAGAGCAGGCCGTCGGCTACATCTACGAGCCGAGTGCCGCCGGGGTGCTCTCGGAGCTGTTGCCCAGGTTCGTCGAGATGCAGCTGTACCACGCAGTGTTGGAGTCGATAGCGAGTGAGCAGTCCGCCCGCATGGTGGCGATGAGAAGCGCAACGGACAACGCCAACGAAATGATCGTCGACCTAACGCTGGAGATGAACAAGGCGCGCCAGGAGAACATCACGACCGAGCTCCTGGATATCGTGAGCGGGGCAGCCGCCGTGGGCGCGTGATCCCACCGGATACCCACAGCAGAACAGCAACCTTCGAGGAGACAGGATGGCCAACGGAAAAGTAACCCAGGTGATCGGGACCGTCGTCGACGTGGAATTCCCGTCCGAGTCGATGCCGGGCATCTTCAATGCCCTCCAGACAGAGATCGCAGGCGAGAAGCTCGTGCTCGAGGTGGAGCAGCACGTCGGCAACAACTGGGTCAGGTGCCTGGCCCTTGGCCCGACTGACGGGCTCAAGAGGGGCGCTGAGGCCGTGGACACGGGACAGCCTATCTCAGTGCCCGTCGGCGACCCGACACTGGGACGGCTCTTCAACGCCCTCGGCGACACCATCGACAACCTCGAAGAGGTCGAGTCGGACGAGAAGTGGCCCATACACAGGAAGCCCCCCAGCTTCGACCAGCAGGCCACCGAGGTCGAGATGCTGGAGATGGGCATCAAGGTCATGGACCTGGTCGCGCCCTTCACCAAGGGCGGCAAGGTCGGCGCGTACGGCGGCGCGGGCACCGGCAAGACGGTCATCATCCAGGAGCTCATCCGCAACATCGGCACCGAGCACGAGGGCGTCTCGGTCTTCGCCGGAGTCGGGGAGCGCTCGCGCGAGGGCAACGACCTGTGGCACGAGATGCAGGAATCGGGTGTGCTGGGCAGCACAGTCCTGGTCTTCGGCCAGATGAACGAGCCCCCAGGCATCCGCGCCCGCGTGGGGATGACGGGTGTCACGATGGCCGAGTACTTCAAGGAGACCCGCGAGCAGGACGTCCTGCTCTTCATCGACAACATATACAGGTACATCCTCGCCGGAATGGAGGTTTCGGCGCTCCTGGGCCGGATGCCCTCGGCCGTCGGATACCAGCCAACTCTCTCTACGGAGATGGGGGACCTGGAGGAGAGGATAACGTCGGCCGGCGCCGGCTCGATCACGTCCTTCCAGGCAATCTACGTGCCCGCCGACGACTACACCGACCCTGGCATCGTGACGACGTTCGGCCACCTGGACGCGGTCATATCCCTCGACAGGTCGCTGGTAGAGCAGGGGCTGTACCCGGCAGTCGACCCCCTTTCGTCTTCGTCGCGCATCCTTGAGCCGGCGGTGGTCGGACAGGACCACTACGACGCGGCCCGCGGGGTGCAGCAGGTTCTCCAGCGTTACAGGGACTTGCAGGACATCATCGCCATCCTGGGCGTCGAGGAGTTGTCCGACGAGGACCGCCAGACGGTCGCCAGGGCGCGGAAGATCCAGCGATTCCTGACACAGCCTTTCTTCGTCGCCGAGCAGTTCACGGGCCAGGAGGGCCGCTACGTCTCCGTGAAGGACACGGTCAGGGGCTTCCAAGAGATTCTTGCCGGCAAGTACGACGACCTGCCCGAGCAGGCCTTCTACATGGTCGGCGCCATCGAGGAAGCGGTCGAGAAGGCCGCACGAATGGCCTCGGGGGGCTAGTGGTGGCCAAGCTCCAGCCGCGGGTGGGTTGACTGAAGTTTGACAACTAGTAAGAACTGTTGTACTATAGCACATAAGTGCAATGCCTGTTTGTAGCTTCGTTAGAGAATTCCGGCTTGACACGGCAGATCATTCGGTCACCGCCACAATACTGTCCGAAGGCGGTTCCCTGATTAGCTTTGGGGCCGTAGTCCAGCAGGCGTTCCCCGAGGCCATAGTGTTTCCCGTTCCCCCCAAGGGTGCATTGGACAGGCAGGAAACTTTTGATGTTGTGTCAAGTGACCCTGAAATAGAGGCTAGGCTTGACACGTTCCTGCGGCTCCTTGAGCGTTGCATAACAATAGATGACAGCCTCGATGAGTGCCATGCTCTCTCCCCTCACTCGCTTCCTTCGGATGATGGCTGGAATAGGACTCGCGTGGGGAATCTAGTGCACCGAGCCAAAGACTACTATTCGAACTCCTCGTACAGAGATAGAGATGCTACAGATGAGATCTGTGGGAGAGTGCTCGATTTCTTTAGCAGACATCCTCGCTACGGCGCCGCTGACACAGTGGTACCAGCTCCATCCTCCAATCCCGAGGTCCAAGAGAACTTGCCCTGGGTAATCGCTTCTTTCGTGTGTGAAGTGCTCGACAATCAGTTGGTCATCCCTCGACGGTTGAAGCTGATTCCGGCCCAGAAGGGCTATGACGAGATAGCTTCGGGTATATCTAGGGAGGAACTTCAGGAAGGGACAGTAGAGGTCGATGAGATATTGAGTGGGGCGGTAGTGGTGATTGACGACCTGTACGGATCCGGAGGCACACTCACGGAGGTCGCACGAGCCTGCCGTAGCTCCAGTGCGGCCTCGGTTTTGGGATTGGCGATAACCAAGATAGCTAAACAAACTAAAGGTATGGACATAGCATTATGGCCGTGGGGCTGAAGCGCGAGGTCGTCTTACTTGCTCTTCACAAGGCGTTTTCCGAACGTCCTAAGGCCATGCGTCAAGTGTTCGACTGGTGTGGCGGAGAAGTCGAGCAGCTCTGCAATCTCAACGACCAAGAATTGAACAGCATCTTCGCAGAGAACGCGGGCACGGTAAGGACAGGCTTGGAGTCCCTAGAGGAGGCCGAGGGCATAGCTGAAGAATTGGAAGACAGGGATGTAGAGGTCGTCGCGCTTTCGGATCCTAGATACCCTCGGAAGCTGAAAGCCCTGACAGAATTGCCCCCAATCCTATATGTTAGTGGGGATGTGTCGATGGCCGACGACTGCGTGGCGGTAGGTGTGTGTGGATCACGAGCAGCATCGCGGGACGGATTGGAATTCGCCCGCAAGGCCGGACAAGTGGCAGCAGACCTTGACGTTGTAGTCGTCAGTGGGGGCGCGAAGGGAGTGGATACTGAGGCCCACCTAGGTGCCCTTGACAGCCATGGCAAGACAATTCTTGTCTTGGCAGAGGGCATAGCGAAGTACCGTATGGCTAGTCGACTTGACTCTGCGACCCAAGGGAATACATTGCTGGTGTCCCAGTTCTATCCAAGGCACATTTGGCAGGTGTCGAGGGCAATGGCAAGAAACGCTACCATCTGCGGCATGTCGGAAGTGATGCTCGTCGTTGAAGCGGGAGAAAAGGGCGGTACGCTTGCCGCAGGACGGGAGTGTCTCAAGCAGGGCAAGCGGTTGCTTGTCGTCGAATATCCTAATCGCCAAAAACAGGCACCGGGGAACAAGGCCCTCTTAGGTAAAGGTGGGGAGCCCATTCGCAATGCTGATGACCTAAGGACGATTCTGCCAAGCCTGTCGTCAGAAGACGATAGGGATAGATTAGTGGGTGGCCAACCCACTCAACTCAAACTTGACCAACCAATGCGTCAGCCTGTCCCACTACGGGAAGAATCTGCAGACTATCACTCTCAGGATAAGTGAACATGGCTAAACTGCAGCTCGACATCGTGACCGCCGAGAGGCTCGTGACCTCGGAGGAGGTCGACGTGCTCGTGGCGCCCGGCCTGGAGGGAGAGCTTGCTATCCTGCCGCATCACGCGCCGCTCCTTACGGTACTGAAGCCGGGCGAGATTCGCGTCCTCAACGATGGCGAGGAGAGCGATATCGCCGTCAGCGGCGGCTTCATGGAAGTGATGCCGGACAAGGTCACCATACTGGCCGACACGGCCGAGCGCGCCGACGAGATCGACGAAACCCGGGCCGAGGCAGCCCTGAAGCAGGCCCAGGAGCGCATCGCGGCCGCGCCGACCGACATGGACCTCGAACGGGCCGTGGCGTCGCTACGAAGGTCCCAGGCTCGTCTCAAGGTCGCCCAGCGCAGGCGCAGGGGCACGTCCCGCGGGGGCGCTCCACCCACCGCGTAGCTCACTCCGGTGTATCGACCGGGTGGGCCGTTGATATAATGGGCCGTACCTCCATGCACTCCGACCCCCGCGAAGAACTCAACCCCAGGCAGCTCGAGGCCGTCGAAACTGTAGACGGCCCGTTGCTGATTGTCGCCGGGCCAGGCAGCGGCAAGACGCGCGTCATCACGCACCGCATCGCTCACCTCGTCCAGAACGGCAGGACTCCGTCATACCGGATCGGCGCCGTTACTTTCACCAACAGGGCCGCGCGGGAGATGCGCGAGCGCCTGTTCGGACGGAGTGAGGACGACCCTGGGTCCCCGCTTCTCGGCTGGGACCTACGTGGTCGCGGATTCACGGTCAGCACCTTCCACTCGTTTTGCGCGCAGGTCCTCCGGCAGCACGCAGAATCCCTCAAGCTGCGGCGCGACTTCGTGATATACGACGACGCCGACCAGATGGCCGTCGTCAAGACCGCGATGTCGGAGGTCAACGCCGACCCAAAGAAGTTCAACCCGCGTTCCGTCCTGTCGACCGTTTCCGACGCAAAGAGCCGGCTCATCGGCGTGGACGCGTTCGGCGCGGGGAAGAGCAGCTACTGGGACGAGATCGTCCACCGCACCTACGAGAGGTACGAGCAGGTCCTTCATGCCAACTCGGCGATGGACTTCGACGACCTGCTGCTCAAGGCCCACACCCTGCTCCGGGACGTGCCGGAGGTCGCGGAGACCTACCAGGAGCGTTACGTGCACTTCATGGTCGACGAATTCCAGGACACCAACGTCGCCCAGTACGCCATCGCAAGGCAGATCAGCCAGCTTCACCGCAACCTCTGCGTCGTCGGCGACCCCGACCAGTCGATCTACTCCTGGCGCAGCGCGGACATCCGCAACCTGCAGAGCTTCCGGGAGGACTTCCCCGAAGCCAGGGTCGTCGTGCTGGAGGAGAACTATCGCTCGACGCAGACCATCCTCGACGCGGCCAGCGGCGTGATAGCGGCCAACGAGGGCCGGGTCGAGAAGAAGCTGTGGACCAAGAGAGCCGGTGGAGCGCCCCTCGTGGTCATGGACGCGTACGACGAGCGCGACGAGGCGCAGCTGGTGCTGAGGGAATCGGAGCGTCTCGTGCGGCAGGAGGACCACGACAGGGGCGACATTGCGGTGATGTACCGTGTGAACGCCCAGTCGAGGGCTTTCGAGGACGCATGCGCCAGGTACGGCGTACCCTACCAGCTTGTAGGCGGTCTCCGCTTCTACCAGCGACAGGAGATCAAGGACATAGTCTCCTACCTGCGCCTCATTGCCAACCCGGACGACGACGTGAGCTTCGCTCGGGTCGTCAACGTGCCGACTCGCGGCATCGGCCAGCGGACCATGACGAAGCTGGCGGACACGGCCCGAGACCAGGGTGTCTCGATGTTCACGGCGATAGACGGCGTGAACGCAGGCGGCGGCCTCGGCTCGCTCCAGCCACGGGCCGTCCGGGCTCTCACAGGGTTCCGCGACATGGTCGTCGGCCTCAGAGACGGACGTGGAGAACAGGATCTGGCGTCGCTTATCGGCAGCGTGCTGGAGCGAACGGGATACCTCAAGTACGCCCTTCAGGACGAAGAACGAGGCGAAGAGCGGCTGGAGAACCTGGAGGAGCTGAAGGCGACCGCCGGCGAATTCAGCGAGAGTGACGAAGGCGAGGCGCTGACAGCCTTCCTCGAGCGCGTCAGCCTGGTCAGCGACACGGACGACCTCGAGGACAACAGGGACAGGATCACCCTCATCACACTCCACCAGGCCAAGGGACTAGAGTTTCGGGTCGTGTTCATGGTCGGCATGGAGGAGGGACTGCTGCCCCACATTCGGGCGATAGAGGACCCGGACCCGAAGGAGATGGAGGAGGAGCGCCGGCTGGCCTACGTGGGAGTGACGAGGGCGAAGGAGAGGCTGTACCTGAGCCACGCGGCGCGGCGCGGATTCAGAGGCGGGTACGGACCAAACGAGCCTTCCCGCTTCCTGGACGACATACCCGAAAGGCTCATCGGCAGGACTTCGTCCGCGCCCTCGACCGACTTCGGCCGCCGGTGGGGGCTGATGGACGAGGCGACCAGACTCAGGCGGCCCGTCGTGGACTCTCCCCGGGTGACCAATGACGCCCAGCCAGCACCAAAGCCCGCCCGGTCAGCGCCCAAAGTCAGCCGCCCATCTCCCAGACCCCAAGAAGTGCAGGAAGCCCTGCCGGACCTTTCGACCGGCGACAAGGTGCGCCACGCCAAGTTCGGGGAGGGAATAGTGACCGGCACCAAGGCGTCCGGCACGGACGTCGAGGTAACGGTCGCATTTCTCGATGAGGGAGTAAAGCGTCTGCTCCAGAGCTTCGCCAAGCTCCAGAAGGTAAAGTAGCCGCTGCCCATGCCCTTGCTGACTACGCAGCGAGAGCGCAATAGTCTGGCCGACGCCATCGGCGATACGCCGGAGACGGTCATCCCGATCCACCTCCTGAGGCGAGGCCTGGCCGACGCTCATGTCGTCGGCCATCTTGGTCGACCCGACGGCGCCATTGTCCAGTCTCACTCACTGAGGTCGGAGCCATGGTGCATCGGGACGGACCCCGCCGCCGTACTCGAGCTGCTGCGACCGCTGAACGACTGGCGGCTGCAGGGCTTGTCGCCGAACGTCGGCGCTCACATCGCTGCACCCCTGGCGAAACTCGCCGAGAAGGATCTCCGCGTGGAGGTCGACTTCTACGGCGACGTCTACCACACGCTCTCGACCCCTGTTACCGCCCTATCTGTGCCCGAGGTCCGGCAGCTGTCTCTGGACGACATGTCGCTAATATCCACATACCGACGCAGTGCTCGCGGCACCGGATTCGCGACCTTCGAGGACCTCTTGACGGACGGGGTGGCTGCGGGCGCAGTGGTGGAAGGCAAGCTGGTGGGCCTGGCTCACACGAACGCGCTGACGGCCCGCTACGCCGACATCGGCGTAGCCACTCGAAGGGAGTTTCGTCGCCGAGGCTTCGCCTCCGCAGCGGCCTTCATAGTCGCACGGCGAATACAGGAGATGGGGCTCGTGCCTGTGTGGAGCGTGGGCGAGGACAACCAGGCGTCTCTTAGAGTGGCCGCGAAACTTGGCTTCAGAGAAGTATCGCGGCGGTTCTACCTATACATGCGCCCCCGCGGGTAACCGGGTCGGTAGGCGAGTCCGCCCGGTGCTATACTCGTATGTGAAGTAGCCACAGCGTCGGCAGGTGCGGATTGACATACGACCGCGACGACGAGACGCAGGCCGCCGAGAAGGTAACGCTGAACATCGGCGGCATGACGTGCGCGGCCTGCGTCCACCACGTCGAGAGTGCGCTGGCCGGAGTCGAGGGAGTCAGTGGCGCGACCGTGAATCTGGCGACCGAACGGGCCACTGTCGAGTACTTTCCGGGCACCGCAGGCGTGGGGGATTTCAGGGATGCAGTGGCGGATGCAGGATATTCGCTTCTCGGCGTCGCGGCGGAGGGTGGCGAGCCGTCCGTGGCCACAGACCTCAGTGCACTGAAGTGGAAGGCCGGGCTCAGCATCGCGACCGCAGCGGCAATCATGGCGGCCATGTCTGCCGCGCCTTTCAGGAACATCCTGCCGTTCGACGCGGGCCTGCTATTCATGGCGCTGGCCACCCCCGTCCAGTTCTGGGCGGGGGGCCAGTTCTACGCGGGGGCATGGCGCGCCCTGAGGGGCCGCACCAGCAACATGAACACCCTGATAGCGGTCGGCACGTCTGCCGCTTACGGGTACAGCGTGTACGCGGCCCTACCCGGCGAAAGCGGCGCAGAGACCTATTTCGACACGTCGACTGCCATCATCGGACTCGTGCTGCTAGGGAGGTACCTCGAAGCCCGTGCCAAGGGCAGAGCATCCGACGCGCTCAGGGCGCTGGCGGGACTGAGCGCGAAGACAGCTCGGGTGGTCAGGAATGGAGTCGAGTCCGACGTCCCGACAGAAGAGGTGGTCGTGGGCGACCTCGTGCTGGTTCGTCCGGGTGAGAAGGTCGCTACCGACGGCGTGGTGGTCGAGGGTACCTCGTGGGTCGACGAGTCGATGCTGACGGGCGAGAGCCTCCCCATCGAGAAGGGCGCGGGAGCCAGGGTCTACGGCGCAACGGTGAACGGCGCCGGGAGCTTCACGTTCCGGGCCACGGGAGTGGGCAGGGATACCGTCCTGAGCCACATCATGAGGCTTGTGGAGGACGCGCAGGGTTCGAGGGCGCCGATCCAGCGCCTGGCCGACGTCGTGGCGAGCTACTTCGTGCCGGTCGTCATCGGAGTCGCGGCGCTGGTGTTCGTGGTCTGGCTCGTCCTGGGGCCGCCGCCGTCGTACGTCTACGCGATCATGACAGCCGTTGCCGTGCTGATCATCGCCTGCCCGTGCGCGCTAGGATTGGCGACGCCGACCGCCATCATGGTGGGCATCGGCAAGGGGGCCGAGTTTGGCATCCTGGTCCGGGACGCCGAGGCCCTCGAGACGGCCCACAAGGTTGAGGTCGTCCTCATGGACAAGACCGGCACCGTCACCGAGGGCAGGCCTTCGGTGACCGATGTCGTTGCACCGGACTTTGGTGGGACTGAACTGCTGAGGGTGGCGGCTTCGGTGGAACGTGCTTCCGAGCATCCCATCGGGCGGGCGATCGTGAGCGAGGCCGAAGCGCGGGGTCTGGACTTTGTCAGCGTTGCCAGCTTCAAGTCGATGCCGGGCTACGGCCTCGAGGCAGACGTCGATGAAACCAGCGTGCTCGTCGGAAATCGAGCCCTCATGGATATGCGGGGCATCACCCTGAACGGTCTCGATGACCCGGCAGATACCCTGGCCCACCAGGGCAAGAGTGTAGCCTTCGTGGCCGTGCAGGGCGCGGCCAGAGGAGTCATTGGCGTGTCGGACACCATCAAGCCCGGTGCGGCCGATGCTGTCCGAGCCATCAAGTCACTGGGCGTGGACGTTGTAATGCTGACCGGCGACAACGAGAATGCGGCGCTCAACATAGCCCGCCAAGCCGGAATCGACGAGGTCATAGCGGGCGTGCTCCCTGCTGAAAAGGCTGAACATACGGCGGCCCTGCGGCGCGGCGGCAAGTCCGTCGCCGTCGTGGGCGATGGGATCAACGACTCGCCCGCCCTCGCCGAGGCAGACCTCGGAATAGCGGTGGGGACGGGCGCCGACGTTGCGATCGAGACGGCCGGGATCACGCTGGTCAGCGGGGATGTCCACGGCGTCGCCGAGGCCATCTCCCTTAGCCGAGCCACGATGCGTACGATACGCCAGAATCTCTTTTGGGCCTTCGCATACAACGTCGCCTTGATTCCGGTCGCGGCGGGCGTGCTCTACCCACTCTTCTCCGGCGGAGTGCCCGCCGCTCTGGGACCGGTCTTCGGCGAGTTCGGCTTCCTGAACCCCATTCTGGCCGCGGCCGCGATGGCGGTCAGCTCGGTAACGGTGGTATCGAACTCGCTGAGGCTTCGCGCTTTCAAGCCTAGGCAGTGTTGACATTTATGTCATTCCGAGCGCAGCGAGGAATCTAATACCAAGTCACCGTGATGCCGCCGTATATGTGCGGCCAGGGAGTGGGTTCCCGCCCCGTATCGAGTACGGGGCAGGCTCTTCGCGGGAATGACGGGTGTGGCTGTCTGCTGTCTATTTTCATAGCAATGACATTTGACTGGGAGCCGCTCGGATGTCAACACAACCTAGTCTAAGACCTGGGAGGTCAGTATGAGGATACGCCTGTTCCGCAAGCGCGGCCCTGTTGCCGCAGACCCCGTGTGCGGCATGGATGTCGAGATGGACAGGGCGCCGGGCGGCGCGTGGGAATACGAAGGAACGACCTACTACTTCTGTGCTCCTGGTTGCAACCGGGCCTTCCAGAGGGAGCCGGCCTCCTACCTGTCTGGGGAGAAAAGGATCGAGATGTAGGCAGGGCTCGGGGTACCGGCCTTCATACTTTCTTAAAGTTCTCTCAGGTACCATGGATACATAGTCACTGAAGGCAGGAATGGTACCGAAATGGCGAGCACTGTCCTGATAGTAGAGGACGATGCCCACACGGCGAACCTGGTGGGGCTGTACCTCAAGAGGGATGGCCACAAGGTGGCGCATGCCCAGGACGGAGTAACGGGACTCAGGCTTGCACGCGAGGCCCGGCCAGACCTGGTGGTGCTCGACCTCATGCTGCCGCGTCTCGATGGCATGGAGATCACCCGGGCCCTTAGGGAAGAGTCGTCCGTTCCCATCGTGATGCTCACCGCGCGCGTCGACGAGACGGACAGGCTGAAGGGCCTGGACCTGGGCGCCGACGACTACGTTACGAAGCCGTTCAGCCCCAGGGAGCTTGCCGCGAGGGTTCGCGCAGTTCTCCGACGCACCAGCCGTGAGGCCCAGGCGAATGGACCGGCAAAGATGTCCTATGAAGAGGTGGAGGTCGATCTGAGGAGCCGCCAGGTCACCGTCGACGCTGACTCTGTGCCCCTTACGCCGACCGAGTTCAGCCTGCTGGAGATCTTCATCCGCGAGCCCGGCCGAGTCTTCACCCGCGATCAGATCATCGACCGCGTATTCGGGTACGACTTCGATGGATTCGACCGAACGGTCGACGCCCACGTCTCCAACCTCAGGCGGAAACTTCACAAGGCCAGCGCCGACGAGCGCAAGTACGTTCACACAGTCTATGGGGTGGGCTACAGGTTCGGCGATGCGTAGATTGCTGTCCAGTCTCCAATTTCGTCTGGTCATCGGTTTTGTGGCCGCGTTGATTCTGACACTCAGCTCGGTGGGGCTCTACGTTGGGTATACCGCTGACCGTGAGGTAGAGCGGATTCGACGGGAGTCGAACCAGGCCCAGGAAGAGCGATTGAAGCTCGCGCTCGGCGACCACTACGCTCAGAACAAAGGCTGGGGCAGGCCCCAGCAATTCCTGGAGAGGCTTGGGCAGGTGTCGGGAAAGAGACTGGTGCTGATAGACGAGGATGGGAATGTCGTCGGTGACTCCGCGAGAATGACGGGAGCCTCATTCCGTCCCCCCGCTTCGCGTCGTGGAGGCGCTTCTGACATTGTGCTATATCAGATGGACCCTCGGAAGGCTTCCTACCTCGCATCACAGAAGAAGGCGATCGGCCAGTTGAGGGTGGGCTCCGGCGACCTGCCTGAATTTCTTGTAGAGCCTCCTTTGTCCCGCCTGTCGCAGGCCGTCAACAGGGCCCTTCTCTGGGCAGGCCTCGCGGCCGGCGCCGGAGGCGTGCTGCTGGTCACGATGACGTCCAGCAAGGCCCTTGCGCCGGTTCGGACTCTCACCGGGGCCGCTCGACGGCTTGGTGGAGGCGACCTGTCGCAGCGCGTCCCCGTTCGGGGAGAGGACGAGGTGGGCCAGTTGGCCAGCACCTTCAACTCCATGGCCGAGGGCATAGAACGCGCCGAAGCCCAGCGCCGCAACCTCGTCGCCGACGTAGCCCACGAGCTGAGGTCGCCCCTGTCCAATATCCAGGGGACCATCGAGGCTATGCGTGACGGTCTGATGGACAAGGGGGATGCTTCGCTGGATATGTTGCACGAACAGACGTTGTACCTGTCGCACCTCGTGGGTGATCTGGGACTCCTGGCGCAGGCGGAAGCGGGCGATCTAAGCCTGGACATCAGGCCGGATTCCGTCGTGGACGCGGCGAGGCGCTCAGTCGAAGCCTTCCGGGCTCGTGCCGAGGCGAGAGGCGTCGGACTGGTCCTAATGGAGCGCTCGTACGTCCCACTCGTGATGATGGACCGTCAGCGCGTTCAACAAGTATTGGGCAATCTGCTCGACAACGCCATCAGGCATACATCCGAAGGGGGGCGTGTCAACGTAGACTTCGGCGTCGAAGGCTCAGAATTTGTGAGCGTAGTGGTCGAAGACACCGGGGCCGGGATAGCAGAGGACGAGCTTCCGCTGATATTCGACCGGCTTCACCGAGTGGACCCATCGCGCACCAGGGCGACTGGTGGGGCGGGCTTGGGTCTCACTATCGCCAAGAGGTTGGTCGAGGCACAGGGTGGGACTATTCGTGTGGACAGCGAGGTTGGCCGGGGCACTCGGTTCGTAGTTGGGCTTCCGGTTGCCGTAGACATCGAGGGAATCCATTGATCCCAGGAGTGGCGCCAGGGAGGGAGCATTGACGAGTCTACTTGAGGCACTGAAGAGCATAAGGCCGTGGCAGATCGCGGTCCTGGTAGGGATAGTGGTGGTAGCCGCGGCAGGAGGTTACGTAGGCTATACACGCTTAACCGCCGAGGAGTCCACAAACCTGGGAGAAGACCAACGCCTGGTAGCCGTGCAGCGCGGTGACTTCATCAACGAGGTTTCTGTGAGCGGCAGTCTGGAGTATAAGGACCGCGACAGCCTGAGCTTCGGCACGGCCGGTACCGTGGCTGAGGTGGCAGTGGAGGCTGGACAGAGGGTGCGGGCCGGCGATGTCCTTGCACGGCTAGACAGCGAGACCATAGCCGAGCTCGAGAGGGCGGCAGTTCAGGCTGAGGGCAAGCTACGAGACGCCGAGGATGCCTTGGCCGAGGCGCGCAACCCGTATTCGGCCCTCGACCTGGCCCGGGCCCAGGCGGATGTGGCTGACGCACTGATAGCGAAGAGATCTGCGGAGGACGAGCTGGCCGAAATGCAGACCTCCGACGCACAGGCTGTGGCCAGGGCCGGGGCCGCCGTCGCCGACGCACTGATAGCCAGGAGAGCCGCCGAGGACGCGCTTGCGGAGCTTCAGACGGCCGATCCGCAGGCTATCGCCAAGGCCAGGACCGCTGTTTCCGATGCACTCATAACCAAGAGATCCGCGGAGGATGCCCTGGCGGAGTTGACTCCCTCTGCCCGGCAGATGGCCGAAGCAGAGAAGGAAGTTGCCACGGGTGAAGAGGACGTGCGGAACGCTGAGGAGTCTCTCGCCAACCTGCTCTCTCCTCCCGCTGACCTACTTGCTAGGGATCAGAACACGGTCACGACAGCCAAACGAACCCTGCAGGATGCACAGGACTCCCTCGCCGAGCTGCTCGAACCTTCGGACGGCAGCTTAGTGGCCGCTGAGGCCGCAGTCACGAGAGCGAAGGAGGATCTCGAGGAGGCTTCGACCGTCTTGAACGAGCTGCTGGCTGGGCCGGACGAAGACATGCTTGCCCAGGCTATGTCGGACCTCGACTCGGCCAGGGCGTCGTTGAACGAGGCCCTGGTCGACCTCACTCTTACGGGGAACGACTGGGATGACAGACTCGAGTCCGCGCAGGACGCCTTCGATGCGGCGGCCGATGGGTATGCTCAAGCGTTCTCGAACTGGCTCGGCTCGGCGCCCATGGGCGAGGAGATCGGGATGGCCCCTGGGGCGATTCTAGAATCTTGGGGCGCCGACATCGAGGCCATCTTCTCCCCGACTGCTCGGGCCATTCGGCATGACGTGTATTTTGCCAGGGGTAGCGGCGACGATCCCGATACACGGTGGGACGAGAGCGCAGTCTACTTCTGGCTGCACTTCTACCCGCAGGACATCATGGCTACTTGTGAAGACGACGAGCCTGCTCGCACGACCTGTGTCATGCGAGATCTCGACGGGAGCTGGAGCAGCCTGGAATCTGCACGAAGCAATCTGGAAACGCTGCTCCTGGAAGCTGAGAAGGCTCTTTCCCAGAGGAATACCGCGGTCAGACGTGCCGAGGAGACAGTCGCCGATGTCGAGCAGAGGGTGGTGGATCTGCAGGAGGAGCCTGATAAGTTGGCCGTCGAAGCCGCTCAGGCACGATACGACACAGCGACGCATGCTCTCCAGGACGCGCAGACCGCACGTTCTGAGCTTCTCAATCCTCCCAGTTTAGAGGTGGAGGAACGCAGGAGCCAGGTGGACGTGGCCGCCGCCGCGTTGGATGTCGCCGAGGCCGACCTTGCCGATTTGACCCCAGGCCCGGACGACAGCCGTATGATTGCGGCGAGAGCCCAGGTGGTCGTGGCCAGGGCCAACCTGCAGGATGCCGAGTCGGACCTGGCCGACCTCAGGGCGGGCCCCAATGAGATCGACCTCGAGGCCGCTCAGGCACAGATCGGGCTGGCAACGGCCAATCTGGAATCAGCCGAGGCTGACTTGGCCGCGATTACGTCCCCAGACCAGGCCGACGTCGACGCGGCTCGGGCGCAGGTCGAGCTGGCGACAGCCAATCTCCAGTCCGCCGAAGCCGATCTGGCAGACGTGCTGGCGGGTCCCGATCCCATGGACGTTGACGCCAGCCGCAAGAAGGTTGAGCTCGCAGCCGCTAACGTCGAAGACCTGAAAGAAAGGTTGGCTGAGGTAGCGGCAGGGGCCGACCCATTGGTCGTGTCGCTTAGAGAAGGCGACGTGGCAGCCGCCAAGTCGGCTCTCGACGCAGGCCATCAGCAGTTGGCCGAGTCAGTCATCACTGCTCCTTGGGACGGGATCGTGACGACCGTTCGTATTGAAGAGGGAGAGGAAGTGTCGCTCGGCGTTGCGGCCATTGTCATGGTCGACCCGACCGTTGTCCAGGTTGCCGGTACGATAGACGAGATCGACGTCCTCTTCGTACGAATAGGAGCGGAGACCAGCGTGTCGATGGACGCGTTCCCGGGGCAGAGTCTGTCCGGGACGGTGACCGACATCGGAACGCAGGCGACCAACCAGCAAGGTGTCGTAAGCTATCCGATCACGGTTGAGATTCAGACGCAGGGACTGGAGTTTCCGGAGGGCATGAGCGCCGTCGCTTCTGTTGTTATCACAGAAGAGCGCAACGTCCTGCTCGTACCTATCGACGCTCTGTTCGGCACCTTCGACCAGCCGGAGCTTCAGGTCATGAATGGCGGAACGCTGGAGAGCCGCGGAATAGTACTGGGCAACACCGACGAGTTCTGGGCTGTGGTCGAGTCTGGCGCGAACGAGGGCGAGATGGTCGTGCTGGAGACCCGGGATTCCTCGTTCCAGTCGGGCTTCGGCGCCATATTCAGGGGGGTGAGCGGTGGATTCAGCAGGCCGCCGACCAGAGGCGGCGGTGGGGGACAGTGATAATAGAGGCAGGGATGCAGCAACCTTCATGATGCTGCGAGAGGGGACATGATCGACCTAAAGGACGTTACGAAGATCTACAGGATGGGTGAGATCGACGTCGCCGCCCTGAACGGCGTTACGATCCACATACAAGAAGGCGAGCTAATGTCGATCATGGGCCCGTCGGGGTCGGGCAAATCGACCCTAATGAATGTCCTGGGTTGCCTTGATGCGCCTACGTCCGGCATATACCACTTCGAGGGACAGGATGTCGGATCGTTGAACGACAATGGTCTCGCGAACATACGGAACCGCAAGATCGGGTTTGTGTTCCAGACCTACAACCTCCTGCCGAGACTGACTGCTCTCGCCAACGTGGAGCTGCCGATGCTGTACGGCAACAAGAAGGACCGGCGGCGAAGGGCTCTCGAGGCCCTGGACCGCGTTGGGCTGGGCGACCGCGTCAATCATCGGCCCACGGAGTTGTCTGGAGGGCAGCAGCAGCGTGTTGGAATCGCCAGGGCTCTGGCCAAGGAGCCGTCAGTCCTGCTGGCCGACGAGCCCAGCGGCAATCTCGACAGCAGCTCCAGCCAGGAGATCATGACCATCCTTCAGAAGCTCAACTCCGAGGACGGCATGACTGTCGTTGTCGTCACTCACGACGACGAGGTCGCAAATCACACGAACAGGATAATCTCCGTCCGCGACGGCGTCGTCGTGAGTGACAGTGCCGTCCCGAGGCCCACGGAGTCCGGAAGGAGCGCCTGGGAAGGAGGCAGAAGGTGAACCCGTTTGAGGTAATTGCGACGGCGATTTCCTCCCTGGGCGCCAACAAGCTCCGGACCATACTGGCGCTTCTGGGCATCGTGATCGGCGTGGCGGCCGTCATATCGACCATGTCGGTAGGCCGGGGCGCCCAGGCCCAGGTCACGGCAACGATACAGGGGCTGGGGACCAACCTGCTGTTCGTCCGGCCTACCGGGGGAGGGCAGGGAGGGTCTACCCTGACCCTGGACGACGCCTACTCCCTCGTGGACCCCGAGGCGGCTCCCTCTGTGGCCCTGGTAGCGCCCGAGATATCCCTGGGCGGCACCATCGTGGCCGGGCGAGAGAGCACCTTCGGCCAGGTCCTGGGGATTACACCTGAGTTCCTCTCGGTCCGCAACTACGAGATGGGGTCGGGACAGTTCATCAGCGGAGTGCAAGTGCAGAACATCTCCGAGGTTGCGGTTCTGGGCACGGAAATCGCGGAGACGCTGTTCGGCTTTCGCGACCCGGTGGGCCAGACCGTCAGGATAGGCACTGGCACTGGCACGGCACGGCACTTCACGGTGATTGGCGTGCTCGAGAGCCGGGGTGGCTCGCCCTTCGGCAATCTGGACTCGCATGCACTCATACCTATTACGACGGCTTACTACAGGCTGGAGTCGCAGCGGACCACCCAGGGCGAGGTCACTGTAGGGTCGATCAATGTCCAGGCAACAACCGTCGATCTGATCGACACAGCTATCGCCGAGATCGACACGATATTGCGCCTGCGTCACCGAATTACCGAGAGTCCGGACTTCACCATAGCGAGCCAGCAAGCGACCATCGATACCCTGACCGACACGCAGGAGACGTTCGTCGTATTCCTGGGGGTGATCGCCGGCATATCGTTGCTGGTAGGCGGCATCGGGATCATGAACATCATGCTGGTTTCGGTGACCGAGCGAATCCGTGAGATAGGCATCAGGAAGGCCATGGGCGCGAAGAAGCGGGACATATTGTCCCAGTTCGTGCTGGAAGCCGTCCTGTTGAGCTTCGGCGGAGGCCTGGTGGGGGCCGTATGTGGCGTCGGTGTCTCCAGGTTCGTCGATGACAGGGATCTTGGTGGCCAGACCTTCCAGACGGTGGTTACTGGCGACATTACCGTCCTGGCGATCGTTGTGTCGGTTGCCATAGGGCTATTCTTTGGCATCTATCCGGCCGTTCGAGCGTCGAATCTGCATCCCATCGAAGCACTGAGGTACGAGTAGTAGTCTTGGAGTCGGAAGTTCGATTGTGACAGGAGGAGAAGGTGAGCAACGAAACCGGTGAACAGAGGTCAGGCGGAGGAAGCAACACTAAGGCATTCATCGTGCTCGTCGCGCTGACACTGGTGTTCGTTGGCATGGTGGGCGGCGCTTTCTTCGGTGGGACTGTCGTTGGAAAGAACCAGGCGGAGGAGTCAGCGGCGGCAGATGCACCCGCAGTGCCCGAGGGCGCTGCCGCGGCCTTCGCTCAGTTCCGACAGCAGGCGCAGTCGGGCCAGACT
Organism: Dehalococcoidia bacterium; assembly: GCA_965261325.1. Taxonomy (GTDB): domain Bacteria; phylum Chloroflexota; class Dehalococcoidia; order Lucifugimonadales; family CAJWER01. Next base: position 795,909 of record CBDHCU010000008.1, on the reverse strand, counting down.
GACCAGGCTGCGGAACGGCTGAGACAGCAGGTCCGCGGCCAGTTGGGGCAGGGCGGAGCCGGGGCAGGAGGCGGTCAGACAGCTGCCGGGGCAGCGCAGGGAGGTGGAACCGGTGCGACAGGGCAAGCCTCTGGTGCAGGTGCGGCTGGTGGAGCTGCCGCAGCAGGTGCGGGCTTTGGCGGTGGTGCGGCCGGTGGCTTCGCGGCCGCCGGAGGATTCGGCGGCGTCGTCTTTGGGACGCTCACTTCGGTGGAAGGGTCCGAGCTGAAGATCGAGACGCCGACTGGGGTGGTCACGGTCAAACTGAGCGAGGACACGACGCTCAGGGAGATCTCGGAGGTGAGTGCGGAAGACCTGGCGACCGGCACTATTATCACCGTCGCCGGAACCCGCGACGACAGCGGTACGATGGAGGCCAGTACGATCACCATAATCCCCGAGGGAGTAGGTTTCGGAGGGGGCCAGGGCTTTGGCGGCCGCCAGAGAGGGCAGGGAGGCGGTCCATAGTCCCTTGCTCTAGGAGTTGTTTACGCCGACCCTGCCCTTCGCGCTCTCGCCCAGGGCCAACAGGAGCCGCTGGGCTTCGGGGGCGTACTTGACCTCGGAGTCGTCCTCGGGCTCGTAGCCCAGGACCCTGCGCGCGCTCTCCAGGGACCAGAAGGCCCGTGTGTTGCCGCTGATCCCGTATACCACCTGCCAGGGAACGCCGTGCTCGTTCTCTATGTCAGGGGCCTCGATGCCCCTCACGAATAGCTGGGTGATGTCCCGCGGGCTGATGTGTGCGCCCATGCTTCGCTTGAGTGCCCTGGGGTCGCTGCCAAACCTCTCGAGATCGACCTCCACCGGAGAGCCGATCCTGACCATGACGACCTCCATTTTCCTGCCGAATTCGCCGCACGCGAACAGGAAGCCCATGTGCTCGTAGGCCGCCTTCGCCCAGCCGTAGAAGTTGTCGGCCAGAGGCAGGTCGTACGGTTCGACCATGTCCATCTTGCGGTCATGCACCAGGTTGTGCTCGTACCAGTCGGCGGCGTGGTTCGAGCTGGCACATACGAATCGCTGGACGCCGGCCTCCAACGAGGCCCGCAGCACGTTGTAGGCCATGTGGACGTTCTGTATCTCTTCGAAGTAGGAGTCGAGGGAGCGAGGGTTCTCCGGGCTGGGCTGCCGGTCGTTCCTCCGGCGATACCCCAGGTGCACGACGGCATCCACGCCCTCGAACAAGCCTGCGTATGCGGTGCTGTCGTGATCGATCAGGTCCGCGGTCACCACGCCTGGCATCTCTTCGCCGCCGAGCCTCGTGGTACTCGACACGTCCGTGAGCACCAGGTCATACCGCTCACGGAGGGTCGGCAGCATAAGGCTCGCGATATAGCCTGTCGCGCCTGTCACCAGCACCTTCTTCTTCATTTCACTTCCTCTCCATTTCCAGTGTCGCAAAGCGCTCCCAGAACCTGACTAGGAACTCCTCGGAGCGGCGAATGCCTTCGACTTGTGCGTACTCGTTCGCCGCGTGCTTGTTGCCGGCGTGGCACGGCAGGCCTCCGACCCAGGGGATTCCGACGTCCCGTGTCCATAACGCAACCGGAATGGCTATGGGGTGGACGGGCCACACCTCCGGCTCGGCGCCCATGTCCGCGTGGGCCTCCAGGAAGCAATTCACGAGCGGGTGTTCAGAGTGCGTCCCGCCTCCAGCATATGCGTTTCCGACCTCGAATGCTATGTCCGAGAAGCCGCCCTCGTCGAGCATCCGGCGGATGTTGGCAATGCCTTCGTCAGGGTCTTGCCCTGGCTGGAACCGCATGTTCACCACCGCCTCCGCGTCCGACGGGATGCTCACCTTGACGGATTTGCCGCTCCCCACGAAGCCGGACCGAAGCCCGGTGATGGTGAGCTGAGTGCGGAACAGGTGCGCCTCGACCGCCTCTTCGAACGTATCGTAGCGGAATCTGCTCACGCCGAGATCGGCCTTGGTTCGCTCTGGATCGAGCCTGCGGGCGAGCTCATGCGCAAGCCGTCGCTGGATGTCCAACGGCCGCCAGCCGCTGCCCTGTACGTACTCGTCCTCGATGCTGCGCTCCAGAAAGGCGACGGCTTGGCTGAGCCTGACTGCCGGGTTGCCGACCCAGTTGGAGTTCAGCGCGTGCATCTCGTTGCCGATCGGACCGCCCCATTCGCCTCCCTTGCAGACCAACCGCCCCATCAGGTTGCCCTTGACTCCCAGGGGCACAATGGGCACACCGTCCGGGTGGGCGAGGGGACAGAGCCAGTGCACGGCGTCGGCGGCCCGCAGGTCCTCGATTCGGGACGGGACGAACTCACGAATACCACCGCTGCCAAGCTCAGACGCCTCCAGCACGAACATCAGGTTGACCGGCAGCGCGACATCCAGCGCCCGATAGGACGCGACGACGTTCATCGCCGCCGCGATAGGGGTCTTCATGTCCTCCGCCCCGCGGCCGAACACAGCCCGGCCAACGCCTTCGACGCTCCTCACCTGCGGCTCGAAGGGCGAGGTCTCCCATGCGGGCTCGTCCGCTGGAGTCACGTCGTAGAGTCCGTGCAGGACCAGAGTCCTGTTGGCCCCATCGTCTATGCGACCGAATACGACAGGCAGCTCCGCCGTCTCCACGACCTCCGCTGTGCCCCCAAGTTCCTGGATGTCCCCCACGAGCATGTCGGCCATGTCTCGCACGCCAAGATTCAGGGCGGATATGCTGGGCTGGGCGAGATAGCGCATCACCCTGCCCAGGTGGTCGGGCTCGAACTGCTTCGCGATGTGCTCCAGGACCGGATGCGTACTCATTCCTCGCATGACTCCACGCCACACGATATATTAGGGAACGCCACTGGGCAAATACCTCACGTACGACAGGGTGCCAGGCCATGAACTCCAACACACTCACGATTACCGACGTCAAGACTGCGGCCATCGAGGCCCCGTGGGGGCAGTGGACGCGTCGCTGGCTGCTCGTCCGCGTGGAGACGGCGGAGGGCCTGTGCGGCTACGGCGACACCTGGGCCAGCCCGCAGACGAACGCCGCGGTCATGGAGTTCAAGGACCAGCTCATAGGCAAGGACCCAACCAACGTCGAGGCCCTGCACCGTAGCATGGTGCCCACGGCCTACGCCGTCTTTGCGGGCTCCCACGTCAACAGCGGCAACGCCGTGCACGCTGTCAGCGGCATCGAGACGGCGCTCTGGGACCTGGCTGGCAAGGCCGCCGGCGTGCCGGTGTACAAGCTGCTGGGCGGCAAGCATCGGGACAAGGTAAGACTCTATTGCTGCGTCGGCGGGCTCGACTCGTACCTGGAGCTGGAGGACGTCTACGCCGAGATGGGCATCTCCATCCTGAAGTTCGACATTACCCCCAACGCCGTCGCGGACATCCCCGGCGCTCTCATGGACAAGCACCTGACGCGGAAGGGCCTGGGACGCATCGTCGAGTTGATGGACCACATACGTTCTCGGGTAGGGAACGACGTGGAAGTGTCGGTGGAAGGGCGGTGCGGCACCCTAGCCAACGCTATGAGGTTCGTGAAGGCGATGGAGCCGTACGACCTGGCATGGGCAGAGGACCTGCTGCCGCCGACGGACGTTGACGCCTGGGCGGCCCTTACGGCTTCGACGCATGTGCCTACGCTGACTGGCGAGGGGCTGCATCTGCGGCAGGAGTTCCTGGAGTATTACCGCCGGAATGCGATGCGAGTTTCGGCGCCGGACTTCCAGATATGCGGCGGGCTGTACGAGGGCAAGAAGATCGCCGAGATGGCCGACATGCAGCAGATGCTCGTCTGCCCCCACAACGCCTCCAGTCCCATCGGCATCGCGGGCGCCCTCCACGCCTGCGCCGCAATTCCGAACCTGCTGGCGCTCGAGTTCCACGCCATGCCCGGCTGGGACAGGATACTCGGCGGCTATCGGCCCTCGATCTCCGACGGATTCATCGACGTGCCCCAGGGTCCGGGATTGGGTGTCGAGCTGGACGAGGACGAGGCCCGTCGCTACCTGATGCCCGGCGAGACCTGGTTCGAGTAGCATCCGCTCCCGGCCCTGTCCATGCACGGAGGCCGCCGGTCTCTCGGAAACCTGTGACAGGCCCGGGGCGAACGGGACTACCGGCGTGTGGAGCGGTGGCGCGATTCCGCGTATAATCGTCGCGCGTAATGATGCTCATGGGAGTCCGAACATCCCCACCACATATGACACGATCATAGTCGGCGCAGGCTCGGCCGGAGCTATCCTTGCCGCGCGCCTGTCGGCTGACCCGGACCATTCTGTGCTTCTCATCGAGGCAGGCCCCGACTACCCCGACTTCGACAAGATCCCCGATGAGGTGAAGTTCGGCTACGGCAACCCGGACCAGCCGTGGAGGAGCCCCGTCAGCGATCACCGATGGAGTTTCGTCGCGCGGTTCACGGACGAGGCGATGCCAGGCATCGTTCCTAGAGGGAGGGTCGTTGGCGGGTCCAGCGCCGTCAACGCCCAGATATTCCTGAGGGGTGTGCCTGAGGACTACGACACGTGGGCTTCGTGGGGCAACGACAAGTGGAGCTTCGAGGAGCTCATGCCCTACTTCTGCATGATAGAGACGGACACCGACTTCACCGGCGACTTCCACGGTTCCGATGGCCCCATCATAGTGCGGCGATTCAAGCCCGATCAGTGGAACGAAGACCAGCGCGCCTTCTATGAGGCGGCTCTGGCCCGCGGCTTCCCGGACTGCCCGGACCATAACGCCCCAGACACCACGGGTGTCGGGCCCACTCCGATGAACAACCCGGGCCGTATGCGATGGAGCACGGCCATCGGGTACCTGCGGAGCATCAGGGACCGCCCCAACCTTACGATCATGCCCAAGTGCCTTGTCCACAGGGTGCTGTTCGACGGAAAGCGCGCCCTTGGGGTGACCGCCGAGACCGGCAGCAAGGTTGTGGACCTCGCGGGCCGGAATGTCATTCTGTCCGCAGGGGCCATAGGCTCACCGCACCTGATGCTGCTATCCGGTGTAGGACCTTCGGGCGGATTGGCGGCGGCGGGCGTCCCCGTGGTGCACGACCTGCCGGGTGTAGGGGAGAACCTCCGCGACCACCCCCAGGTATGGGTAACGTGGCGGAAGAGCGACGACTTCGATCAGCCGGATGGCATCCCAGGTCTCCAGATGACCCTTCGCTACACCGCCGAGGGCTCTTACCTGCCGAATGACATGCTCATACACCCGGGATCGCGGGGCCTTCTCGGCCGCAGGCCCTTCGGGTCCAACTCCAGCGACGAGCGCGGAATCCTGATGGTCGTGTGCCTCGACCTTGCGGTGGGGGCGGGGAGCCTGAGACTCCGCGACAGCGACCCTCACATTCAGCCCTTCCTGGACTACAACTACCTCCAGGAGGAGTTCGACAGGTCGAGGATGCGCGAGGGTGTCCGCATATGCCTGGAGCTCGCGGAGCATGAAGGCTGGGCTTCCCTGGTGAAGGAGCGCGTGGAGCCTACCGGCGCGGACCTCGAGTCGGACGAGGCACTGGACGAGTGGCTCAAGCGCGGCGTAATGACCAGCCATCACGTATCCGGCACCTGCAAGATGGGCCCGGACTCTGACCCGATGGCCGTGGTCGACCAGTTTGGGAACGTGCGCGGCCTCGAGAATCTGAAGATCGCGGACGCGTCCATCATGCCCGACTGTATCCGCGCCAATACCAACGTCACGTCGCTGGTGATCGGAGAGCGTGTATCCGCCTTCATTGGAGAGGGACTATGACCGCCCAATTCACTCTGAGTGCCTTTGGCGACGAGGTCGCCGACGATGTCGACGAGCAGCTCCGGGTCCTGAACGAGCTCGACATACGCTACCTGGAGCTTCGGAGGGCCTGGGGCACGAATGTGCTCGAGATGAGCGATGACGAAGTGAGCCGGCTGATCGACCGCTGCGAAGCCCACTCGGTACGCGTGAGCTGCATCGGCAGTCCCGTCGGGAAGTCCCTGATAGGCCAGCCCATCGACGAGGTAGTCCGCGACCTGGAGCGCATCCTGGACATCGCGGGGATGCTTGGGACCGACAGGGTCCGCATCTTCTCATTCTACCCTGAGGCCGAAGGGCAGCAGGACGCCTGCGTCGACGAGTCGATATCCAGGCTGAGCGCGATGGCGAAGGTGTCGGGCGAGCGGGACGCCGTCCTGCTGCTGGAGAACGAGGGAGGCCTGGTCGGCGATACTCCCGAGCGGTGCCGGGCCATCGTAGAGGGGGTGGACAGCCCGAGCCTCAGGTTCGTCTGGGACACCGGGAATTTCCCACACTCCGGCGTCGAGCGCGCCGTGGACCGTGGGTGGCCGCTCCTAGCGGAATACACAGAGTACGTGCAGGTAAAGGACGCCCTGATCTCCGACCAGACAATCACCGTCGCGGGCGAAGGTGACGGGCAGATCCCAGAGCTTCTCGCCAATCTCAGGGACGCAGGGTACAAGGGATTCCTGGCCCTGGAGCCTCACCTGAAGGTGGCAGGGAAGCGCGGCGGCTTCAGCGGCGCAGAAGGCATGAAGCGGGCGGCCGGTGCGCTCCGTGCACTGATTGCCGACGCGGGCGTCGCGGAAACGAGCTCCTAGCGGCTCCTGAGGATCGACCGCCTCCAGCAGCTAAGCGAGGCGTCGGCCTGCCCTCAGCTCCGACAGGAGGTCGTCGTATTTGGCGCGGTCCAGCGGGAAGGTCGCCCTCTCGCCCGTGCATCCTGAGTAGATGATGGCCGCGGCAAGCTCCAGGCCCTTTACTCCCTCCTCGCCGGGCGCGGCCGGCTCGCGGTCGTCGATGATGGCCTGGGCGAAGTCGTCGATCGTGTTTAGGTGGTCGGCGGACGATACGCCCAATTCCATGGGCGCTATCTCGATCTCAGGCTTTGCGAAGGGCGTCTCCCTCTCGCGCTCCGAGAACTCGCGCAGGCCGACCTCCGGCCTGTATAGCGTCACGTCGTCGTCGGTCACGACCACTCCGCACTTCTCGCCCCACAGCTCCAACCTGGTCTGCGAGGGGGCCTGCACGGTGCTGCAGTGGAGGAATCCATGTGCGCCGTTTTCGTACTCCAGCAGAGCGCTGGCCGCGTCTTCGACCTCGATGTCGTGCATCAGCGCGCTCACGTGGCCGGTGAGGGAGACCGGCATTCCGCCCAGCCACTGAAACATATCGATGTAGTGGATGCCCTGGTTCAGCAGGACGCCGCCGCCCTCGCCCTGCCAGGTTCCGCGCCAGCCCCCTGAGTCGTAGTACGCCTGAGAGCGATAGCTGGCCGCGTCGAGCACCGTGCGGTACAACTCGCCGAACTCGCCGCCGTCGATCATCTCCCGGATGCGTATGAGCTCGGGCCTGAAGCGGTTCTGGTAGACGACGCTAAGCTTCACTCCGGCATCGGCGGCCGCGGATACCATCTGGTCGGCCTCGGACGGCGTCGCGGTGATCGGCTTCTCGGTGAGCACGTGCTTGCCGGCGGCGAAGGCCTCCAGTGCCACGGGAAGGTGATGAGGGTGGGGGGTGGCTATCGTGACGGCTTCGATGTCCGGGTCCCCCAGCAGGTCGTCGAGGTCCGCGTGGAATCGGACGCCCATCTCCGCGGCCTGTTCTGCGGCGGCCTCCGCGTTCAGGTCGTGGACGGCAACGAGCCGCGTGTTTGCAAGCGCCGAGACCTCGGCGGTGTGCCTGCGGCCGATGACGCCCGACGATCCGACTACCCCTATTCCTACCTGGTCCACTGCGCGCCTCCGAGCTATGTCTTTCTCAGTGGCCATAGAGCAAACGCTACTCCCCAAATCAATAGAGGGGCCAAGCCACTCACCAGTTGTCCGATCAGCACCGCGAATATCTCACCCAGTATCGATAGGCCGAAGAGAACGCCTGTGATCCACTTACCTGGCCCCCATCTGCTTGTATCGATCATCGTCTCTTCCTTTCCCTGATCACCATGCCCATATGCCGAGACTGGCCGCTCTACTCGTCCATCAAGAAAGGAAACGTATGCGGTTACCATAAGTTCAGCGCGGTCAATAGATCGCCAATTCTCCATTCACGACTTCCCCAGGGCCCGTTTCATCTCGGTTACTACCCTCGGCACGCCCACCTTCGGGTCCTCGTCTTCCTCGAATTCCAGATTCAGGTAGCCTCTGTATCCGGCCTCGGCCAACACCGAGACTACCTTCTCAATGTCGACCGGGACGGAGCCGTGGGGCGTCTTCATGGATACCTTGTGATGCGCCGTGACGGAAAGATTCGCAACACGCCGCATCCCCTCGTAGGGGTCGACGTCCGGGTCGAGCCCGTAGTTGCCGGTGTCGAGGTTCACTCGGAGCCACTCGGAGTCGACGGCCTCGATTAGGCGGATTACCTGGGCAGAGGTGGTAGTGATGCCGCCGTGGTTCTCCAGGGCCATAACCACGCCGTTTTCTGCGGCCACGGGGACGCACTCGCGGAGGGCCGAGACCGCCCACTCGAAGGCCTCCTCGTCGGTGCGGCCTTCCGGCGTCACGCCGGCAAAGACCCTGAGCTCCGGCGCTCCAAGGGCGACCGCGTGGCCCAGCCACTCCTTGACCATCTGGACCTCAGCCGCGCGTTCGTCGGCGTCGGCAAGTGTCAGCTTGCTGCCCACCGCCGCGCCGGAGACGTCGACGCCCCTGACGAGGCAGTGGCGCTTCAGCGCGTTCAGGTACGCCCGGTCAGTGGTGGGGAAGTAGTACGCGGTCAGCTCCACACCCTCCACACCCAGGTCCGCGGCAGTGTCGACGAAGTCCTCCAGGCTCATCTCGCCAGCCAGCAGGTATTGTCTGTAAGAGTACGCACAGCACCCAATCTTCATTGCATCACCTCGCTAGTTCCCGGAACAGGGCCTTGTAGTATCGGAGGAATGTGTCCGGCTCCGCGCTTTCCTCCGCGATCTCGGCTAGGCAGTAGCCCGAATAGCTGGAGTCACGCAGCAGGGAGAACAGCTCGCGGTACGGGTAGGCCTCGTTCCATAGGTTGTTGATGTGGACCGACATGAGCCACGGGCGCAGAAGCTCGAAGTGCTGGCGAACGGACCCGTCCACCACGTCGGCCGGGTTCGAGTTCCAGCACACGCCGACCTTCGGGTGGTCGGCCTCCTCCATAATCCTGGCGATGTGCAAAGGGTGGTCGGTGCCACGACCGTGGACCTCGAGCCATACCGCCACGCCCGTACCCTCGGCTGCCTCACCGCACCGCCGCAGGGCACGCCCGATCTGCTCCAGCGTAGCCTCCTTCGAGACCCCGCGGTCTTCGTGAAAGCCGTTCGGCCTGACCTTCACGCCGATAGCCCCAATGTCCTCCGCCAGCTGGATGTACTGAATCGTCTCAGCGACATTGGCTTCGACCTCGGCAGGGTCAGTGGAGTGGTACTCGCACGTGCTTCCCAGACTGAGCTGCCTGATCGTGGACTCGGCAAAGAACTGGTTGACCCTGGACCGCTCCTCGGTCTCAATGGTCACCTCCACTCCGTGGGCGTGAGTCGTCCTCAGCTCGACCGCGCTTATCCCGTGAGCCTCGCAGCGCGCGACGATTGTGTCCAGGTCCCAGCTCTTCGCCAGGTTGTATGTGACTATACCCAACTCCAGCACTTGACGCTCCCTTCCATGTTCGAACGACCCTAGGAAGGCCTCTGATCCAACAGTTACCACTGGTCCGAGTCTGGTCCTGGCCAGCACTCTGATACCAGCTTGGCCATGTACCTACTGCGAGCTCGAATTGACCCCTCATCCCAATGGAATTCGGTCGTCAATTCGCTATTGAGAGATAGATTGCTATGTTTCAGGAGTCCGGCACGCTTGCATTTCGGTTCATTTGAGGCCGAGTTAGCGCATGCCCAGCAATTAATATTATCATCTAGGTTCATGCACTTCCAAGGCGCGTTGGACAACGCTGAGTTGAGCTTCTGGGTCACAAGCGTGAGGTTACCTATCGAATGAATAAGCGCGTTCCGTTCGTGCTCGGCCAACACCCTGTCCACGCCATCTGGTAACGGCCAGTTGTCCTTCCAGCTTTGTGGCATCAGGTGTTCTATCGTCAGGCTCCTGGGCACATCGGGCTGCTCAGCCTTCGCCGAGCGTAGCCGGGCTTCAATTCCCTCAAGCACCAATCTCAGCCTTCCCCTGGTTAGCAGACGATAGAGGGATGAAGACTCCATGGAATCAGCCACGTCGTAGTCGCTGGGCCACTTCCTTGCATACGCCGTCTGCTCCTTCAGGAACCCGGTGACAATTCTGTCTGCTCTTTCGGACGTACCCGTCTGGAGCCTAACTGCCAAATCTAGAATCAATCGATTGTAGTCCTTAGTGGTTTGTCGGCAGATCATTCGCCGCACCAAGAAACTCTCCAAAGCCCGAAAGGCGCGGATGCGCGTCCCATGCTCAACCGCCAGCAATTGCAACAGCACCGGTGTGATGACGCCTACTTGCATCACCCTTGTGCGGTAGTAGAACAGGTTTTCTTCTGCGCTACGATCACCTGCCTGGAAACGGCGATAATTCGCGAGGTCGCGCTTGACCTGTGACATTGCCTCGCCGATTTGCTGGTCACGAATGTAGTTGCGGAACACGTCAAAGACTCTAGAGGGGGATACCTCCGAACCGGTGCGCATAGCTAGCCAGTAATTGAGCAGCATGTCCAGCCGTGGTCTGTATAGGCGGCCCTGCCTGACCTCATCTCTCCACCAGTCATCATCCAGATTGCCCCATATGTCACTCTCCCTGTCCTCTGCCCCAGAGAGAGCGAAATTCTTGATGAGGTCAGACTGCTCAAGCGGGGTGCCACGCGCGTTCAGCGTCTCGAAAATGACATTAGGATCATCTTGAGGACTGAGGTCAATCACAACCATCTGGAGCATAGCCGTCGTCGCCGTCTCTAGGGCATCCATTCTATGGTCTTTTTGGCCTTCACCGTCTTCAAGCCACTTGCGTACCTGTTGCTGGAAGAATTCATGAGCTTGGACAATCCGTGACTCCTCGAAGTCGGCGACAGCCAGCCCATTGTCCATGGCATGCCTGAACGCCTCTCTGTCTCCTCTGGTAGGCCAGAGCTTGAAGATGTGGTGACTCTCGTTGCCTATCAAGTCTTCGTCGTTGATGACGAGCTTGGACATGCGCTTGGCGGTTGCCTTCAACTCCAACTCTTCGCTGATTTGTTGAATGGCATCAAGGAGGAGTTGCAGTGTCGTAACTCTCTGCTGGCCATCGATCACTTCCCTCTGGTCAATGTCCTTTGTTGCCGTAGGGACCTGTTTGAGTACAACCGCTCCCAAGAAGTGCGGGCTTGTCCTTTCTTGTGCTTTTACGCTGTCATTGTCTGAACGCTTCAATGCCTCCAAGAAGTTCTCTGCTACGTTGCGCACGTCATCCCAGAGAGGCTCCCACTGATCTTCATGGGACCAGACATAGGGACGCTGGAACGGCGGAATAGTATAATGAAGGTCCTTCTGAAAGAGATCCTTGGGGTTGAGGATGTCGGTTTTCACAGCACTCTCCAAACTATGCTTAGGAATCAGCTATTGAGTATCGTCTCTTTGTTGGCAGCCTGTCAACAAGGAGACGCCGTTGACTCGCCTGCTCTCGGGGACGTACACTCCGCGCGATACCCGAAAAGGACTTTCCAATGCACGACTACGAACCACTAGACATTTCCCGATGGTGTAACGCTAGTGTCGGTATCCTAGGCAGGACCGGCTCATACTCCGCGCTCACACCCGTACAGAGTGAGGAGTCACCCATAGGCCGCGTCTCGTTTCGTGGGCTGCCCTTCCTCGTCGGCGAAGAGGGCGGCGGCCGGGACGACGACCGTCTCGTGGTCCTCGGAGACGGAACGGACTCGGTCCTCATCCCCATCGGCGGTACTGCGACCTACCTGATAGTCGCCCACCGCCTCCTCGAGACCAATGTTCCCTCCGGCGGGCCGCTGGGAATCGATGTCGCCGACTACGTGCTGAAGTACGCCGACGGCGGCGAGGAGCGGGTGACCATCCGCGAGAGGTTCGAGATAGTCGCGCTGCCGGGCCCGAAGGATATTCCCGGAGTCCCCGGCTCGCCGTTCCGGGCCTTCACAGACCAGAAGGCGTCCCTGCTACCCAGGTACGACGGCGATTGGGAGTCTGTCGGTCGGAGGCAGACTGAGGCGGCATCCGTCTCCCCAAGCTGGTGGCACCTCTGGGCGTTCAGGAACCCAGCACCTGACAAGGTGATCGAAGCATTCCAGGCCGCGACGAAAGGGCCGAAGCTTGCCATCGGCGCCGTGACCGCAAGCCACGTGGACGAGTTCCCGTTCGCCCGCCAAGGACGCAGGCCTGTCCGCATTACACTGACCGATTCCGACGATGCAGCGAAGCCCTTCGACCTGGACTTGAAGGTCGACAGGGGAGACACGACATACGTCCATCCGCTGCCCCAGAGCGACGCTGACGGCTTCCTCTCCGACTCGTACAGGGGCTACGGCGAGGAGCAGAACGAGCAGTCGAGCCCTGCCTACGCCGAGATATCTGCCGTCGCTTCAGCGACTGTAATGGTCGGGCTCGGTGACGAGGAGGTTGGCTCGGTCAGGTGGAGTGACGTGGAGGAGGAGGGGAAAGCGTCCACGCCTCGCATGAAGGTGGAGCTGGTAGACCCCGGCAGGAACTGGGTCGAAGTCACCGTGGTCGACGACGACACTGGCCGCCCCGTGCCATGCCGGGTCCACTTCCGGTCACCTGAGGGCGTGCCGTACCAGCCGCACGGTCATCACAACCAGGTCAACTCGAACCTGGGCACCTGGCATATCGACATCGGCGGAGATGCCCGGTTGGGCCAGATCACCTACGCCTACATAGACGGGAAGTGCCGGGGCTGGCTCCCCCGCGGCGACGTCCTCGTCGACGTGGCACGGGGTTTCGAGTACGAGCCGCTTCGCGCGAAGGTCAACATCGAGCCGGGACAGCGGGAGCTCACCCTCCGCCTCAAGCGGTGGACCCACATGAACAGGAGCGGCTGGTACAGCGGCGACTCCCACGTCCACTTCCTGGGGACGCAGGGTGCCCATGCGGAGGCACAGGGCGAGGACCTGAACGTCGTCAACCTGCTCCAGTCGCAATGGGGCAGCCTCTTCACGAACACCGAGGACTTTACCGGCGAGCCCAGCGTGTCCCGGAGCGGCGACAGCATCGTCTACACGTCCCAGGAGAACCGTCAACACTTCATGGGCCACATGATCCTGTGGGGGCTGAAGGAGCCCGTGATGCCCTGGTGCAGCGACGGCCTAGGAGAGGCGGAGATCGGCGGCACAATGGAGACCACGCTCAGCGACTGGGCGGACAGGGCCCACGCACAGGGCGGCTACGTCATCAACCCGCACTTCCCCAATCCCAACGGGGAGCCTGCCGCGCTGGTTGCTACAGGTCGCTTGGACGCTGTGGAGATGATCAGGCAGAACCCCTTCAACCACAGCGAGTACTACAGGTACCTGAGCGGCGGTTACCGGCTTCCGCTGGTCGGCGGCACGGACAAGATGTCGAGCGACGTTCCCGTTGGTCTCTACCGGACGTATGCGAGGCTCGGAGACGTCGATTTCACCTACGACAACTGGTGCAAGGCCGTCGCCGCCGGGAGGACCTTCCTCAGCGGCGGGCCGATAATCCACCTGTCGGTCGACGGCCGGGAGATTGGCGACACTCTCCAGATTTCGGGCGCAGGGACGGTCGAGGTCGAGGCATGGGCCGAGAGCATCCTACCCATCAATACCCTCCAGATAGTGCAGGACGGAAGGGTAGTGGCGTCTTCCGAGTCGTCCGGTGGGACGAGGCGGCTGGAGATCAGGGAGAGACTCAGCGTGGACGGCCACACCTGGATAGCTGCCCGGTGCGGCGGCCCAGGCTACGAGGGGATGGCGCACCACGACGTGTGGCAACGAGGTGTGTTCGCGCACACGTCCCCAGTATACGTCGCCGTCGGCGGCGACTGGGACATGTACGACCCCGCCACCTTCCAGTACATGCTCACGCTGGTCGAGGGCGACCTCGCGTACATCCGGGAATCCTCGGCGCAGCACATGCACGGCAACGTCACCCACCACCACGGGGAAGACGACCACATCGCGTACCTGGAGCGCCCATTCATCCAGGCCCGGAACGCCATCCACGAGCGTATGCACCGCCTGGAAATCCCGCACCCCTAGCACGGCCTCCAGCGAACGTTCTCGCAAGGCAACCTGTTTACGGAGGCTGGGGGACCAGCTTACAGTCAGCAGGAGGCGGGCCTACACGTACTGTGCTGCGAATGTTGTTTCAGAGTTCGCAGTTGACACGAAATCCTCGATAGGGATGCCCAAGTGAAACGGACGTTGTTGTCGCGGTCGATGACCACCTGGTTGAGAAGCAGCTTGAGGATGTCCCGGCGCTGCCCAAAAGGCACGTCGTCCAGGCGTCCTCCGACCTTACCGGCCCATGCCACGATGTTCTCCATAAGGATGCGCTTCTCGGCCAGCGCCCTCTGCTGCGCCCGATAGTCGTCCAACTCGGCGCGGAGCGTCTCCAGCCGCTCGGTGATCTTGCCCGACACGTACAGCCTGATGGCCCTGTCCTCCTCAGGCTGCACCCTGTTGAGCTCACGCTCGGCCCTTTCGATCTCCTTCTCCCACCCGTCGTCTTCTGGGGTGTTCATGGACTCCATGCCCGCCACGATGAGGCCGGGGTGCTGGACTATCCTCTTGACCTCGTTCCAGACGAGTTCCTCCAGATGTTCGGCCTTGATGAACCCGGCCTGCGGCACTCCAACTTGTGGACGGATGGAGACGCTGAAGCAGGACGCTCGGCGCTTCGGAGTACCCTTCCTGAACCCGTGCGTGAACCGCAGCCAGGCGGTATGTACCCCTGAGAGCGGCTCGGTTCGGCTGGGGCTTGATCTGATCAAAGACGTGGGTGCGGAGTCAGCTAAACTCGTGGTGGAGGAGAGGCGGCGGCACGGTCCCTACGTCACCGCAGGGGACCTGGTGCGGCGAACGGGGCTGAAGCCACAGGTCGTGCTGTCGCTGGCGATGGCCGGGGCGTTCGACGGCATCACGCCCAACCGAAGGGAGGCGCTGTGGGAGGCAGGATTGCAAACCCGGCCCTCGCGGAACGGCCAGACCGCGCTGTCAATATCGACGGAGGACGGCGTGCCCCGGCTCCCGGACTTCACGGAGTGGGAGAAGATGATGGGCGAGTACCGGGTGATGGGCATCTATCCCAGAGGACATCTGATGGAGTTCGTCAGGCCCGGCTTGGGTCCCAATGTGCTCCCTACGGTGGAGTTGAAAGGCGCGGCGACGACGAGCTGGTTACAATAGCTAGTTGGCCGGTGGCGAGGCAGCACCCGCGTGGTCGGGACGGCACGGTGTTCGTGACCATCGAGGACGAGACTGGCGACGTGCAGGTCATCGTCTGGCCCGACCTGTTCGCCAGGCGTCACAGGGAACTCGGGAGCCAGGTCTTCGAGGTCACCGGGCGCGTGTCGAGGTGGGACGGGACGACGAACGTGATTGCGACGGATCTTCGAGCCGTCCAACCGGTTGTCTCCATGCCTACTTCCCACGACTGGCACTGAGAGACCTCGATGCGGCTGGAGACTGCGCGGCACAGCCCTATGGGTCCATCATAGGGGCGAGATGTGTGGTAGATACAGCCTGATAGCAGACCTCGGAGAGCTTGCGCGTCGTTCGAGTTCGATGGAGACTGAGGTGCGTTCGAGCGAAGGTACAACATCGCTCCCACTCAGGAAGTCCTGACCGTCGTTGACGGCGAGACGCGGCGCGCAGGATTCATGTGTTTGGGGGCTGATTCCGTGGTGGGCCAAGAAACGCCTCCATCGGCAGCCGTATAATCAACTGCGCGGTCAAGCCGAGGGATACCGGAAGCCCAAGCCCGCCTCCACGTCCCTCTTCGATTGGGCGTTGGAGCAGGAGGCCTGTGTGCGGGTGACGTCCAGGCAAGGGAGAAGGAGCCGTTCGGCCTGTCTGCCGGGTAGGTAGGCACTGGATGTAAACCAAGCCGCGAAAGGGGGACACCGCACATGGAGTGGGGTTTCCCCTTTCTCATGCATGGAGCCTCTTCCATTTGACAGACAGCGAACTCTGCATTCAGCTATCGCTCGACGGCGCGAACAGGACTCCGATGGAGCTCTTCTGTGGGAGTTTCAGGTCTATGCCTCCATCGCCGTTCATGCACCAGAGGCCGCTACGCAACGCCATACACGGCTGCCCTCGGTACACGTCGAACCCCCGCGCATTGAATCCCCTTTCCGGATCGTTGATTTTCGTATACTCCGTTTCGCGTGTCACAGGGTCTATCCGTGTCACGCCTCCCCACTCGTCTGCGAAGTCGCGAAACGACAGGTTTTCGTGATAGATGTACACGTAACCGTCAGCGCCGATCGTACCCCACACAGGGTAGGGTTTGGGCAGGTTGAAGCTGTCCACGATTTCGAGCGTGACGGGATCCATCACATAGATGTCGGTGCGCGGCGGGCGCTCCGGGATGTGGCTGAACGAGTTCAGTAGCCACGCCATGCCATCGACTTCTACCGCGTCGAGTATCTTGGAACCGGGCGCAAACTCGGCCTTGTAATCGTCGACGGTCAGCGTATCTGGGTCGATGCGCGCGACGATCGCCACCCCACTCGTGCTGAGCTTCACCTCATCGTAGCCTAGGGGAGGGATTCCTCGTCCCAACACCAGAATCGATCCGGCAACCTCTTCGACGGCCGTAGCAAAGAAGTCGCTGAAGTCAGGTATCTCAGGATGGGGACGCCCGACTTCAAGCGTCTTGTACGATCTCCATGGTCTCAGTGTCGACTATGACCACCTTCGCTATGAATCCAGACCAGACGCAGCCGATGAAGGCGTATCCGTTGGCGAAAGCGATACCGCCCTCCGACGGACCACACTGCGTATCTATGACGTGCTCCACCTCACCTTCCTCAGAGAAGACGCGCACTTCTTCCTTGATCCACAGCACGCCAGTGTACTCCCCATATGGCCAAGCCCTAGCCCACTTCGTCCCATCGCATCGGATCCATGCAGTACCCGTTGGCCCGCTATGCGATGAAAGTAGGACGGCAGCCTTCTGGAGTCTCACAGTCCGCCCAGCCACATCTCGAAGATGGTACTGCCTACCGTCCACTCAGGCCCTCGTCAAGGGAGATAGCACCCCGTACGAACGGTGTCGTTCGACTACGTGCTGGCTTCAAATCCACCGCCCAAGAGTACCTCAGTATTTCGTGTCTATTGTGTACTGCGAATGTTTCAGTGGGAGGTCTAAGCTGGACTTTGTACAAAACTTAGAAGGGAACAGGGTAAGCTAACAAGACCTCACCACTACGAAAGGTCAAGTTATGCTCACCCTGCCCGACGACATTGTACCCCTACTCAAGCCGTTCGCGGTGATGTTCCAGGCGAGGACATGGGCGAAAGTCCAGGTGTTGTTGGTTGGTACAGTTCTGGCGACACGCAAGCGGACTGTCACCTCCGCACTCCGCGTCATGGGACTCAGCGACGACACCGGCTTCGCAAGGCACCACCACGTTCTCAACCGTGCTGCATGGTCACCCCTCCGGTTGGGCGGTGTGCTGCTGTTACTCTTGGTACAACACCTCGATCACGGCGATGGCCCGCTGGTGTTTGGGATCGACGAGACCCTGGAGCGGCGTCGTGGCAAGCGGATCAAGGCCAAGGGGATATATCGCGACGCAGTGCGCTCCAGCGGGAGTCATTTCGTCAAAGCCTCCGGCCTGCGCTGGATAAGCCTGATGTGGCTGGCACCCATACCCTGGGCACATCGGACATGGGCGCTGCCTGTGCTGACTGCCCTGGCGTGGGGAATCTGACATGAAGGCTTTAGCCTAGAGAATGTCCGAATGTCATCCACCCTGTCTAGCTACAGGCCTCTAGCTGAGTCTACCCAAGTACTGTCCGAATGTTCTGTTACTTTGATATATAGTTTTCCCCTAGGGCTTCCTTTCGTAGGGCCTCAGCATCCACATGGGCGGCAGGCGGATCCATGGCCGGAGGAGTTGCCCCGAGACAGCAAGAACGTCCCCACGTTTCGCTGGGGGAGCAATCCGGTCAATGTAAAGCGCCAGCTGGACTTCGTCTTTGCCTCTACAGGGATGAACGTCGGCGTTCGTGCTCTGAACGATCCGGAGGAGTGGGGCCCCAGCGACCACTGCCGCATCGAGATCGAGGTCTCATAGCTCCCCGTCCTCAGACGGCTCCGCGAGGCGGACGACCCTGCTCATCCAGACCTGGCGGTGGATTGCGTCGAGGGCGGCTTTGCCGGGCCTGTCGACCTCGAGCCTGCGGGGCAGGACCTCGATGCCCGACCGCTCGACGTAGGCGCATCTCTTGGTGAAGGCGAGCAGCGTCTGGCGCTCTCCGCCCATCAGCAGGTACTCGATCCGGTCGCCGTAGGGACGGAACACCTCCTCGGTGACGGCGCACACCTTGTCGTACAGCTCCCTCACCAGGCGCTCCCTGCTCCGCTCGAACCTGCGCTGGGACGAGCCACCCTTGCGGTGACGGTTCTTCACATACCGGGTATCGGACTTGGAAGCGGCCAGCCTGTCGTTCTCCAGTACGCCGACGGCGTAACGGCCGAGTCGGAGTAGCACTACCCCGACCGTCACGTCGCATGACAGCAGATCAAGCATCGGCCCGACTTCCACGCCATCGCAGTGGAGCTCCTCGTCGATGGGGAAGGGCGGCGCGATGGCCACAGCGGCCCGGCTGCCGTAGAAGATTGCGGCGCCCGTGCCCAGGTCCGGCAATGCATCTATGGCCTCTCTTACAGGGTCGTCTGCCCTGGCTGCTGCGGTCGTAGAGGTGACATAGGCGCTCTTGTCGTAGTCGGACGATGCGGAGATCTCGGCCAGGTCCCGTCTGAGCCGGTCGCGGCTGACCCACGAACGGCCCACGACCTCGAGCCGTTCGTGTGCTGGGGTTTCGGTCATGCCTGGACCTCGGTTGAACTCTTGCGGCGTAGGGTGCTCGCCGGCGTGATTGACTGGCGGCCCGGCTGATTCTACACTGGTTTGCCAGATCCTCCACCTGATAGCGCGGATGGGGCGACGGACTGCCCTTTGGGTTGTCGACAGGCACTCTGCCGGGGATGGGTTCCCGCCCCCGACTGCTCGGGGGCAAGCTCTCCGCGGGAACGACGGGGGGGTGGGGGGTGGGATCTCAGGGTTTCCACGAATGCAGTGATCAGCCGGGAGCAGTATGCGAATCGCCATCGGAGCGGACCACGCCGGTTTCCCCCTGAAGCAGCCCGTAGTCGAGCACGTGGAGTCCATGGGCCACGTCGTGATAGACGTTGGGGCACACGAGATGGACCCGGCGGACGACTACCCTGACTTCGCCGCTGCAGTTGCAGACACCGTGGCGTGTGCGGCGGCGGACCGCGGCGTGATCGTGTGCGGCAGCGGCGTGGGGGCGAGCGTCGCGGCGAACAAGGTCCGCGGGATACGCGCCAGCGTGTGCCACGACTCCTACTCGGCGCGGCAGGGCGTGGAGCACGACGACATGAACGTCCTGTGCATAGGCGGCCGGATAGTGGGCGACGAGCTGGCCAGGGAGCTCGTGACGGCGTTCGTCGGCGCGGTCTTCAGCGGAGAGGAGCGCCACATGAGGCGGCTGCACAAGGTGCTTGCGCTCGAGGCCGCCATGACCGGAGAGTCCGGCCCCGCCCAGAGCTAGGAGGTCCAACATCTTGGTCTGGTGGAGGCTTGGGTTGTCGGCTTGGTAGGGGCGGACCCAAGTGTCCGCCCGCCGGTTTCGGGCTAGGCGTATTCGGCCCCTATCAGGCAGGCGACGGGGCGCTCGGTGCGCTGTGCCTCCTCGAACGCCGCCGATATCCGGTCGGCGTCGGAGTCCTTCTCGACGAGGTAGTAGTTGATGCCCCAGGCGTGGAGGGTAGGCTCCGTGTAGCGCGCCGCCGAGTCGCGTGTGACCCCGTGCCGCGTCCAGCCCCTGTAGCCGATTATGAGGACGAGTGGCATATCGATGTCGATCCCCAGCCCGCGGATGGAGTCGCCCGACTCGAACAGGCCGGTGTTCTGTATCATGACGACCGGCTTCTTGCCGCCGACCCAGAGACCGGCGGCTATGGCAAGGCTCTCACCCTCCCGGCAGATAGGCACGATGTCGATGGACCGGTCGGCGGCCATCTGTTCGTACATGAAGTTGGTCTCGCTGTCGGGCAGCCACACGACGTGGGTCACGCCGTTCAGGTGAAGCTGGTCTATGATCGCGGTGGGGGACAGCCCGCCTAGCTCTTCCATTTCGACTCCCTGGAAAGGTTGCGAAGCCCAGATATTCTAGGACTGGGCCCGAAGGCGGTCAACTTATCCACAGGGAGGTCCTTGCGGAACTCCGTCCCACAGTGAGAGTGCAGGGGGCGACCACACCTCCCAGCTTCAGAGAGGACCCTGGATACCGGCTTCCGCCGGTATGGCGGAGGTTATGCGGGTGGTGGGCCGAGCCTGCGTGAAGTGTAACGCCAGGCGCCATAGGGCCATGTTGAGGACGAACGCTGCCAATCGGCAAGGCCGAGGGCGGATTTCAACCCGCCCGTACGATCGGCATTGGCGGCGTGGTCACAACGGATTGGTGTTATAGTGCTGGTCGATACGATGAAGTGCCCGCACTGCGAACGAGAGAATCACGCCGACGCCCACTCCTGCGAGTGGTGCGACACTCCCTTGGGAGGAGGGCGCGTCGTCCACCGCCCGGACCCTTCCAGCGCCGACCTTTCCAGCAGGGTAGTTGCGAAGGTGATCGACCTGCCATTCACGGCGGCCTCCCTGATAGTCGCCAGCCTTGTGCCGGCCGCGGTTCCTGCTTCTGAGACTATACAGCTAGGCCTCATACTCGTCGGCGCCTTCGGAATGGTCGTCCAGGCGGTGCTGCTGTCGTCCCACGGCCAGACCATCGGCAAGAGGCTGATGGGCCTGAGGATCGTCAGGGCCGACACGGGGCGAAACGGGGGCTTCGTTACGAACGTGCTGCTCAGGGCCATAATCAACGGCCTGCTCGCGTGCACGATCATCTATTTCGTCGTGGACAGCCTGTTCCTGCTATTCAGGAACAGGCTGTGTCTGCACGACTACGTAGCTGGAACGAAGGTGGTGAAGATAGTCCAATGAAGCTCATCGTGAAGGCTGGCAGAGTCATCGACGGCACCGGAGCGGCCCCAGACTCACGCGACGCCGTATTGATCGAGGACGGGCGGATCGCCGCGGTCGACCGCTTCGAGGCGGTCGGCGTCACTTCGGATGCCGAGGTGATCGACGTTCCCGGCGGCACCGTGCTGCCCGGCTTCGTAGAGGTGCACTCCCACATGCACTGCAGCGCGAGCCCCAGCGCCTTCGACGATCTCGCCACGGACTCCCACGAAGCTCTCGTCGCCAGGGCCGTCGAAGCTGTCCGGGCGGCACTGGGATCCGGCGTGACGACGATGAGGGATCTGGGAAGCCGAAATGAGATCGCGTTCCCCATACGGAGCGCCATAGAGTCCGGCATAGTCCCCGGGCCGCACCTGATGGTGGCGGGGACGCCCATCACGACGACGGGCGGCCACTGCCACATGTTCGGCACGGAGGCCGACAGCCTCGACGAAGTCCTGACGGCCCTTAGGGGGCAGGTCAAGCTGGGGGCCGACTGGATCAAGATCATGTCCACGGGCGGCAGATTCACGCCGCGAACGAATCCCCGGATGCCCCAGTATCCGGTCGAGGTGCTGCGAGCGGCGGTCGCCGACGCGGAGCGGCTCGGCGTCCGGGTCGCCGCTCACTGCCACGCCGCGTCTGGCGTCAGGAACTGCGTCGAGGCCGGAGTGCACAACCTGATCCACGCGTCGTGGATGTCGGAGGACCCCGAGGGCGGCTACGACTACGATCCGGCCGTGGCGGACGAGATAGCGGAGAAGGGGCTGTACGTCGATCCCACGATCGCCGCAACCGGCGCCCTGAGGGAGCTGAGGGCGCCCGGGTGGCTGGAGCGGAGCCTCGGCAGTGGGTTCGACCTGGAGCGGCGCTACGAGATACTGCGCGACATGTGGAACAGGGGGATCAAGTTCGTCACCGGCCTGGACTCCGGCATGAACTACCTGCGGTTCGACGACTATGCTTGGGTACCTACGCTCATGGTCGAGAAGATGGGCATCTCGCCGCTGGACGCAATCGTGAGCGGGACGCGGACATCGGCGGAGTGCCTGGGAGTTCTGGACGAGACCGGCACACTGGAGCCCGGCAAGAGGGCCGATGTGGTGGTCGTCGGGGGAGACGCATCCAAAGATATACGGGCCCTGCTCAGCGTCGACACGGTCATCAAGTCGGGCAAGGTGGTGAAGCGGTCGGGGGCGTCGACGGTCTGACCAGGCGAGGGCGTATTATAGTTGGCGGTATCCTCTACGAGTCCCCGAGAGATAGTGTTGACGCAACCTAACCCAAATCCCCCACCTCCGTCATTCCCGCGAAGGCGGGAACCCATCCCCTGCAAGGTGCACAGCCATAGCCTCAGAGGCAGTCCGTCACGCCATCCGTCCAAATTAGGTGGTGGATCTGGGCCTAACGCCTAGACTTGACATCGGGAGCCATGGTCGAATGGAGATGGGATGCAGGAGCTTGTTGTTCTAGCTGGATTTGTCACGATTGGATTAGCAGGCCTGGTCTTATATGTGAGATGGCAGCGCCAAGTGGTCGAGTGCGTGAATTGCCACAACATGATGAGGCGTCGTCAGCACAGGGCGAACGGCGGCTGTATCAGGTGTGGCTCTGATCTTATCGTTACGAGTAAGCGAATACCTCGTGCAAAGAGTGAGTCTCGACGGAACCAGTACCGTAGTGGTAACTCAAGGCGACGCCGTAGGCGGTCTCGGCGTCGTTAGCCGTCAATGCGAAGGCTAGGGTTTGTGCTGGTGCAAAGACACGTGAAAGTCAGTGACCTAGGTTTGCTGTGAAGCGGACTCAGTTCCATGCCGGGACGGCCGTAGCGACGATTACGCCGGAACGCCCGTCGTACATGCAGGGGTACGGCAAGCGGATGGGCCGGGCCACCGGCACCCTCGACCCGCTCGAGGCACGCGTCATCGCCCTCGACGATGGGACCACGGCTGCGGCCATCGTCGAGGTCGATCTCCTGGGGCTGGACGCTGCATCCGTGGCCCGGATTCGCGATGCCGCCGCCCAGGCCAGTCCCATCCCTAGGGGCAACGTCATCGTCGTATGCTCCCACACCCACGCCGGGCCCGCGATACAGACCGCCGGCGAGGCGCCGATCGACCGCGAATACCTCGGCTGGCTGGAGTGCAGGCTTGGCGATGCAGTGGGCGAAGCCGCGGCGTCGATGGCGCCCGTAACCGTCGGTGCAGGGGAGGGCCGGGCCGACTTCAACGTCAACAGGCGACGGCGCTGGCCGGATGGCTCGGTGGGCGGCGCCAACCCGTCGGGCGCGGTCGACCACAGGGTGCGCGTGCTGCGCTTGGACCGGGCCGACCCGCCGGATGCCCCAGGGACCCTTGGCGGCGGCGTGCTGCCCCAGAGCGACCCGGTTGCGGTGCTGTTCTCGTTCGCCTGCCACTCGACCGTACTGATGTCGGCGAACTACCGCTACAGCGGCGACTACCCCGGGGCGGCCCGCCGCTTCATCGAGTCGGCCTACGCCCCGAGCAGGACCGTCGCCGCCTTCCTGCCGGGGTGCTTCGGCAACGCGAGGCCCCACCTGCTGGACCCGAACGGCGGCTTCAGGGGGGGATCGGACCACGAGCTGAAGGTGCTGGGGCGCATCCTCGGCAGCGAGGTCGTCGGGGTCGCCGAGCGTCTGCAGTGCGAGCCTGCGGACGACATGGCCGTGGCGAGCCGCGAGGTCGTGCTGCCGTACTCCCACGTGCCCGACGAGGCCGAGCTTCGCGCCGTGACCGACCCGGACGACCGGGAGTGGGCCACCGCGCTCCTCGATGCCATGGAGCGGGACGGCGGCCTGCCAGACCATGAGACGGGCGAGGTTGCCGTGCTGCGGCTCGGCCGCCACTGGATAGTGACCACGCCGGGCGAGACGCTGATCGAGATCGGCTGGTCGATCGAGCGAGGCCTGGCGGAGCTGGGCCTCGCCGATCCGGGACGTGGCGACATGACCCTCGCGCTGGGCTACGCGAACGGCAACTCGGGGTACCTCTGCACGGCTGCGGCCATATTCGAGGGCGGTTACGAGCCCGCCAGGGCCTACAAGTACTACCTGCGCCCGGGTCCCTTCGCGCCGGAAATCGAGCCGACCCTGATCGAAACGGCCCTCGACCTCGCCATTGCAGTCCGCGTCCTGACGGCGTCACATTTCCCGACTCGGGGCCCAGGAGGCACCCGAATGTGTGAAGGATGGCTAAGGGGACGAGCTTAGGAGAAGCTCAGGCAGCGAGGACCAACGCGGCCTACGGCATCGGTAGCCTGCGAGTGTATGCGGGTGATGCCATGCATGCCGGGTTCAAGCTGAGGCAATGGTACAATGCTATAGGGTCAATGTTGACACAGTACCGTACAATAGCAGCACATTATGCTGAACAGGGAGCATTACAATGGAAAGCCATAGCGACTTCCTGTATGCAGGGCCGTCCTTCCTTGAGGGCCTGGCACGGATAGTCGATCTCGGCGGCACGATGAACGAGTACAACGCTTCCCTCACAGGCCAAGACGCGGATGCCATCGCGATCTGGATGGACTGGACCGCCATAGGTCAGGACATGCGTGACGCGATTGGCACATTTGAGGAAGAGGAGGCGGAGGCGCTGGTACCGGGCGATTAGACGATGAGCAGACCGAGAAGGAAGCGGAATCGCTCCGGAAATCAGACTGCCGTGCGGCAGGCTGAGGTTGTTTCGGACGAATCGGTCAAGGTCATGGCCGCTTCCTGGCAGGGGCCCCTTCCCCCACCGGCCACGCTGCGGGGATTCGACGAGATAGTCCCTAGGGTGGCACGCAAAATCTTGGACATGGCCGAGAAGCAGTCTGTCCATCGTATCCAGATGGAGAAGACTGTCGTAGACGGAAACTCCCGGCGAGCGGATCGGGGTCTCGTGGTAGGTGGCGTCCTCGCTGCGTTGATCGTCATAGGTGGATTGATTGTAATGATCATGCGGGATCCTTGGGCGGGCGCAAGCATAATCGGGACAAGTGTGGCCACCCTGGCTGGAGTGTTCGTGTATGGCACGAACACCCGCCGCGCCGAGCGGAATCGTAAGGCCCAAAGAGTCCCCCGCACCGGCGAGAGTTAGCGCCGCCGTTTATCGCTGAACTCGCGGCAACGACAGGTTGCCCGGTTGACTGGCCGGGGCTGCTGGTATATATATGGGCTGTCCACTTGATGCGAGGTGACGTGAATGGCCGCCTACATCGCCCGCCGACTGCTCCTCGCCTTCTTTACCGTATGGGTCATCTCCGTCGCGGCGTTCGTCATCATCGAGCTTCCCCCCGGCGACACCATCGACAGGATGTTCGACCGGACCACGCGGACCCACGGCGAAGCGGTCGCCGAGGAGATGCTCGAAGCGCTCCGGCTCCAGTTGGGGCTGGACGAGCCCAAGTACGTCCGGTACGGCAAGTGGATGTGGGCGCTGCTCCAGGGCGACCTCGGCCAGACCATGGTGCCGTACGGAGGGCTTGGCAACCAGAGGGCGGTCAAGGAAGTCATCGGAGACAGGCTATTCACCACCATTGCCCTAACCGGGTTCACGGTGCTTGTGACGTGGACCTTCGCCATACCCGTGGGGATATACTCGGCGGTGCGTCAGCACTCTGTCGGCGACTACCTGTTCACCTTCGTGGGATTCAGCGGCCTCGCTGTGCCCGACTTCCTGCTGGGCCTGGTTATGATGTACATCGCCTTCGCCTACTTCGACCAGAGCGTGGGCGGCCTCTTCTCCGCCGACTACGCCGGGACGTCCTGGCTGGACGGCGGGGTCAACTGGGGCAAGGTGTTCGACATGATCAACCATCTCTGGGTGCCCGCCATCGTGCTCGGGACGTCGGGCACGGCGGGGCTGATCCGTGTCATGCGCAACAACCTGCTCGACGAGCTCAGCAAGCCCTACGTCATCACGGCGAGGGCCAAGGGCGCCGTGTCGTGGCGCCTCATCCTAAAGTATCCCGTGAGGGTGGCCATAAACCCGATGGTCAGCACAGTGGGCTACCTGCTGCCGTCCCTCGTAGGCGGGAGCGTGATAGTTTCGGTGGTGCTTAGCCTGCCTACCCTGGGGCCCGTCCTCCTCGACGCCATCCAGCAGGAAGACACCTACACGGCCGGGCCCATCATCCTCATGCTGGGGACCCTGACTGTGGCAGGCACCCTGATCTCGGACGTGCTCCTGGCAATCGTCGACCCGCGCATCAAGTACGTCGACGCCTAGCAGCAGGGGAGGCAGCGCATGATTGCGTACATTGCCCGCCGGCTGGTCATGGCCTTCATGACCGTGATGGCCATCTCCGTGCTCGCGTTCGTCATCATCGAGCTGCCCGAGGGCGACTCCGTGTCGAGGGCCATGGACCAGTACATGACCGTGGGCTCGACCCAGTACAACCCTGAGATCGTCGCCCACTGGAGGGCCTACTTCGGCACTGACCAGCCGCAGTACATCCGCTACCTGAAGTGGATCGGCAACCTTGCTCAGGGCGACATGGGGCTGTCGCTGTGGCATCACCCGTGCGATTCCCTGTTCCAGCAGCGCGCCATCCGTGAGGTCATCGGCGACAGGCTATGGCTGACCGTTGTGATGACCGGCTTCACCGTGCTCGTGACGTGGACCTTCGCCATACCCGTGGGCATATACTCTGCCGTGCGCCAGCACTCCATCGGCGACTACCTGTTCACCTTCGTCGGTTTCAGCGGCCTGGCGGTGCCCGACTTCCTGCTGGGCCTCGTCCTGATGTACATCTTCTTCGCCTACTTCGACCAGAGCGTCGGCGGCCTCCTCTCGGCGGACTACGAAGAGGAGCCGTGGAACTTCGCCAAGTGGATGGACCTCATCAACCATCTCTGGATCCCCGCCATAGTGCTGGGAACGGCGGGCACTGCCGGTCTGATTCGCGTCATGCGCAACAACCTCCTGGACGAGCTGAGCAAGCCCTACGTCGTCACGGCCAAGGCCAAGGGCGTGCATCCCGCCAAGGTCGTCATGAAGTACCCCGTTCGTGTGGCGATCAACCCCCTCATCAGCACGGTCGGCTACCTGCTGCCCTCGCTCGTGAGCGGCAGCATCATCGTGTCGGTCGTGCTCAGCCTGCCGACCCTGGGGCCTGTGCTGCTCGAGGCGATACGCATCCAGGACGTCTACCTCGCCGGGTTCATCGTGCTAATGACGGGCGTGCTGACCGTGGTGGGTACGCTGGTTTCCGACATACTGCTGGCGGTCGCGGACCCGCGTATCAAGCTCGTGCGGTAGGCACGTGACCGCGCCCGAGGCGAGCCGCCCGTACGTCCCGGACTACGGCATTCCCGAAAGCTCGGAAGGGATGCTGCCGTGGAGCCACGTCATCCAGCGGCTCTCGGACGCCCTCCACTACTGGGTATGCACCACGGGGCCTGGAGGACGCCCCCACGCAACGCCCGTATGGGGTGTGGTGCTGGACGGCACGCTCTACTTCGACGGCAGTCCTGAGACTCGCAGGGGACGCAACATTGCCGCGAATCCTGCCGTCGCGGTGCACCTGGAGAGCGGGACCGACGTGGTGATCGTCCACGGCGATGCCCACGAGATCCAAGGGGTGGACAAGGACTTCTACGCGCGCCTCGCAGCCGCGTACAGTGCGAAGTACAAGTCACTCGGGTACGACCCCTCGCCCGATACGTGGGCCATAGGAGGGCTGTACTCGGTAGCGCCCCGGACGGCCTTCGCGTGGACTTCGTTCCCGGACGACGCAACTCGCTGGCGGTTCGATGGCCGCGGCGGGCCCTGAACGCGCTGGGTAGCTCCTTGTACCGCGCTCATCGACTTCCTGTGGCGGTCCTGCTGCTGGCTGCCTTGGCGCTGGCCTCATGCCACAGGCCGGACATGGCCGAAGAGCCCCCTCTCGCTCCCCTCGATCTCTCCGCCGTGCGAATCGACCTCGACGTGGATACCGACCGTGACGGCGTGGTCGACGACTCTCTCGACGAGGCCGGCGAGGATGCGTGGACCTCCGAACGCGGCGCCATGTTCATGGTGAACCTGGACAACGACGATGGCAGCAGGGACGGCAGGCCGGACGCCATCGACTTCGACGTGAGAGGGGCGCCGGTAAACGAGGACTTCACGATCGACGGTTCGCGCGACGCCCTGGACATGACCGAGCTCGTGGTCCGCATCGAGGGAGTCGAGCCCGGGCACGTCGAGTCGGCGGTGCTGAGAGTACCGTCTCTCGATCACGTCAAGGGCGTGCACCTCTTTGACGCAATCGAGCCGGGGAGGAAGTCGTTCTGGGGTGGGCCCGGAGAACGGTCGGTGTCGGCCGACCTGGAGGGACGCCTGGCCAACACTGGGGAGACGACTCTCGGTGTCGAGGGTCTGTTCTTCAGGTACACGGAGCCCATGGCATACGGCGGCACGTTCGAGCAAGGCTACCTGGGTGAGCTGGAGCTGGAGCTGACGGTCACGGGCGTCGGCGGCGTGCCTCTCGGCTCGGACCGGGTGCTGCTCAGGGTCGCGCCCTTCGTAGTGCTGCCCAACACCCAGGATGCCGTCGAGATGTGGGGCAGGGACTCGAGCCTGGCGGACTTCAGGCCGTTCATCCAGGACACGGTCGCGCTGAACACCTACCACACGGGCGGCGACCAGTGGACGCAGGACCACGTCGAGATAGGCTTCACGCACGCGCCGGGGCGTCCCAAGACCCACATGGTGCTCCAGCTTCCTAGGGCGCGGCTGACGACCGACGGCACGGAGGATGACACGCCCGAGTGGCCGAGGGAGCGCCTTCTGGGCCCGGATGTGGGGCTGTTCAGGTTCTGGAACTTCCACATCGACGACGGGCCGAGCGCCGGGGACTTGGGCGGCAACATCGAGCTGATGCCGCCCACGGCCCGCTGGCCTCTGGGCCGCGTACTTGTAGGCGACACGATCAGCCCCAAGCTGCTGCGGTTCCTCGACGACCAGGGCCTCCAGGCGCCGTTCCAGATCGGCGTGGAGTGGCTGCGTGTAGGCCACGTCGACGAGGTGCTGGCGTTCGTACCGGGCACCGACGGCTGGACCCTCGTGGTCGCGGACCCGGCCCAGGCCCGTGCGCTACTGGAGCCTCTCGCGCCCGACGCCGTGTTCTTCGCCCGAGGCGACACAGCAAGCGGGCTGGATCTCAAGGCATCGGCAGGGGGTACCGGTACCGAGCTGCTCGACTCGGCAGGGACGGACTACAGGCGGCCCGAGTGGGACTCGATGGAGTACGTACGCATCTACGATGGGACGGGCGCGGGCCAGGTGGCGCGGATCGCTTCCCGCGGCAAGGGCGTCCTGACCGTCGACAAGGTGTGGCAGACTCCGACTCGGGCCGCCGACATGGGTTTTCGGGGGTTCCGCGAGTCAGCCGCCAATTCGGTCAGCGGCCTGATCGACGGGATCAACGCGCCGCCACGCAGCACCTGGTTCGAGGTTCCAGACGAGACCAGCAAGTATGTGCTGGTCGAGGACACGCTGTTCTGGCTCGATGCGGTGGGTCGCGAAGTGCCGGCGGTCATCAGTGTGCACGAGGTGCGCGGCGACTCCCTCATGTGGGCCTTGAACGAGGAAGCCGCGTCCAGATTGAATGAGATAGTCAGTCGGGTCTCGCAGGCCGGCGGGGAGGACGTGAGCGTCGTCCGGGTGCCGGACTTCTTCATGGGCTCCTTCGCGCCGGACATGGGGGAGATCGAGGACGCCTTTGCCTTTGCCCCGGCTCTTGCCAACCTGCAGGTGGCCGGTGGGCGCATATTCTTCGCCGAGGGCCATGGCCCCAGCGACGTCAGCGGCGGCGACATCCTGCAGGGGGGCTTCGCCGCGCTGATGCCCGGGCCCGTCCACGCCATCGACGGGTGGGACCGGTACCACCGGTGGACGGGGAACGTCCACTGCTTCACCTACGTCAAACGCGCGCCGTTCGAGTTCGACTGGTGGACGCGCCCATCTCCCGGAGGCGGCTAGTACTGCTTCAATCTAAATATGACAGAACCCTCGGATTGCCGTCATTCCCGCGAAAAGCCTGCCCCGTACTCGATACGGGGCGGGAACCCAGAGGGGCGGGGGGCTGGACGTTCGCCAAAACTACCTTGAATCGATACTAGAGCAGGAAGCATCGTGGATAGAGTCCCCCCATCTCTTCCTTTCCCAATAATCTCCCCAAAGCCTTCCCTCTGTGCTCTCTGTGTCCTCTGTGGTGAAAATTCCCCCTTGACCCCAAATCCCCCACCTCCGTCATTCCCGCGAAGAGCCTGCCCCCGAGCAGTCGGGGGCGGGAACCCATCCCCGGCAAGGTGCACAGCCATAGCCTCAGAGGCAGTCCGTCACGCCATCCGTCCAAATTAGGTGGTGGATCTGGGTGAAAAATCCCCCTTGGCAACCCCCCATGTACCCCTATAATAGAACTCATGTACGACAACACTGAACAGACCGAGCCACCCACACTAGCGGACATCGTCCGCCGAGAGACCAACAACGGCGAGACCATCGTCCGCTTCTACCTCGACGTCATCGAGGGAAAGCTAAACGACGACGGCTTCGAAGTATGCCACAGGCTCGAAGCCGCCGAGCAGGTCCACGCCATCGCTCCCGGGCTCGTCTCCGAATACATAGCCCAGCTCACCGGCCTCGAATGCAACCACGTCATACTCCGCAAGCGCACCCGCGACACCACCGTCATTCCCGCGAAGGCGGGAACCCATCCCCGGCCGGACGCCGACTGCGCCAAAACCGCCCGCGCGCGCCACGAGGCACTCGAATACCTCGCCTCGGCCCTCGCCGCCCCATCCCTCGCCGTCGACCCGCGCGTCGCCGGCATCGTCCACGAGAGCACCGACCACGGCAAGACCGTAGTCAGCTTCCTCATGCACGTCATGCACGGCGTAGTCCGCGGCTTCAGGCCCCGCCAGAGGGTCGATGCCGCCAGCGAGCTCCTCGGCCACATCGCCCGCGACGAGCTCCGCCGCTCCGGCTCCCTTCCAGTTGAGCCTGCCCTGAGCCCCGCCGAAGAGCCTGCCCTGAGCGCAGTCGAAGGGTCATTCCCGCCCGACGGATCGTCATTCCCGCGAAGGCGGGAACCCATCCCCGGCCCCAGCACCGTAGAGGCGGACGACCCACCCACAACCGTCATACCGGCGGAACCCGGTATCCAGAACGGCGGGGATGAGGGCGGGCTCCCGCCGTCCCCCTCTCCCTTGACGGGAGAGGGCTGGGGTGAGGGTGAAGACGACCCGGAGCCCACTGACTCACAGCGCGGCTGCTACGACATAGACCGCAAGATCGCCGAAGCCCAGCGAGACCCGTCCCACCCAATCCACAAGTTCGTCCAGGCATACGACGAGGTAGCCGCCGTCTTCCACGGCAAAGACAAGGAGAACGACGAAGACGACGAAGTCCGCTACTGGATCTCCGGCGAGGTGCCAGACGCGTACGGCAAATACATCTGGGAGTACGCCCCGGCATACCCCAGGTCGATCAGAAGAAAACTTCGCCCCAGGCGCCGCCGCTCCCGCGAACCCGGGACTACGCCCAAGGCCGAGAGCGTCTGGATGAAGCGGCCCTTCGACAAGATGCGCGAGGCCGGCATCCCCAGACCCAGCCGGTTCAAAATCTGGGTCTGAACCCGCCCCGCCGCCCAACCGGGCCGAGCGGGGCCAACAACCTGCACAACATAATCGTCGTTCCCGCCAGAGCCTGCCCCCGAGAAGTCGGGAACCCGAATCGTCATTCCCGCGAAGAGCCTGCCCCGTACTCGATACGGGGCGGGAACCCATCCCCGGCCCCGCCGAATCGCAGAGGGCGGCCCCCACCCCCTCTCCCTCGACGGGAGAGGCTTGGAGCCTGCCCTGAGCCTGCCGAAGGGGTGAGGGTGACTCTTGCGCGCCCACCCTGTCGCTCAACCGGCCGTGTTGAGAATGCCGGTTGTCGGTCTCCCTTGACGCTTGGCGGGGGGCCTATATATAGTTCGGGCGGCTGGACGACTCACGGGGACGGCTATGCTTGCCTACATAGTACGACGAGTATTCCTCTCGCTCTTCACGATCTGGGTGATCTCTGTCCTGGCTTTCGTCATTATCGAGCTGCCGCCCGGGGACCAGGTCGACCGCTTCAAGGAGATAACCGAGAGCAGGCGTCAGATCCCGGACCCCGATAAGATCGACCAACTGAGAGAGTATCTCGGCCTCGATCAGCCACAGTACATCCGGTACCTCAAGTGGATGGCTAACCTGGCACAGGGAGACTTGGGGCTGTCCTTCCAGTACCGCCAGGAGGTCGACGAGCCGGTCAAGAAGCTCCTGGAGGACCGGCTATGGCTTACGGTAGTGCTGACCGGATTCACGGTCATAGTGACCTGGACCTTCGCGCTGCCGGTGGGGATATACTCGGCCATTCGGCAGCACTCGGTGGGCGACTACGTCTTCACGTTCCTCGGCTTCAGTGGGCTGGCCGTGCCGGACTTCCTGCTTGGGCTGGTGTTGATGTACGTCGCCTTCGCCTACTTCGACCAGAGCGTGGGGGGACTCAACTCGGCAGACTACGCGAATACCCCGTGGAACCTCGCCCGGTTCAAGGACCTGCTGGACCACCTGTGGGTGCCCGCCATAGTGCTGGGGACTTCTGGCACTGCGGGGCTGATCCGCGTGATGCGCAACAACCTGCTCGACGAGCTGAGCAAGCCCTACGTGGTCACCGCGAGGGCCAAGGGGCTGCGGCCCCTGCGGGCCATCCTGAAGTACCCGGTCCGGGTGGCAATCAACCCGCTGATAAGCACGGTGGGATACCTGCTGCCGTCCCTCGTGAGCGGCAGCATCATCGTGTCTGTGGTGCTGAGCCTCCCGACGCTGGGGCCGCTGCTGCTGGAGGCGATCATAACCGAGGACGTATTCCTGGCAGGCTTCATCATCCTCATGGCGGGGATCCTGACGGTAGTCGGGACGCTGGTCTCGGACATCCTGCTGGCGGTCGTGGACCCGCGAATCAGGTACACGGCTGAGTAGGATTGTCAACGCCCGTCTCCCTCAACGACGACACGGACTAGGCTGTGTTGACATTTCGTTTCATGTCATTGCTATGAAAATAGACAGCAGACAGCCACACCCGCCGTTCCCGCGCTCCCTTCCGTCATTCCCGCGGATGCGGGAACCCATCCCCGGTCGCTGCTACCAATCATGCGGCAACGGAGAATCCCCTCGCCCATTTTCATACCCTTATGTGGCCTGCGCAAGGCCATAGTGATTCTGAACGCAGCGAAGCGGAATGAAGAATCTAAAGCGGTTGAGGTATCCTCATGCATAGGCCTTAGATTCTTCGTCGCTCCGCTCCTCAGAATGACATGTTGGACCGCTTGCTGAGTTATAAAATGGCCTGGTATCTCAAATGTCAACACTACCTAGTACTGCTTCAATCTAAATATGACAGAACCCTCGGATTGCCGTCATTCCCGCGAAAAGCCTGCCCCGTACTCGATACGGGGCGGGAACCCAGAGGGGCGGGGGGCTGGACGTTCGCCAAAACTACCTTGAATCGATACTATGGCCTCTGCTTCGCCTGCAGGGCCCGTAGGTTCTCCGGTATGCGGCTGAGAAGCACGATCCCTGCAACTTGAACACTTGCTTCCCTGCCTGTCTGCCTTGACGGTGAGGCGCGGGCCCATATATGTTGCACGCAGTCTAGACTCGCGGGGAAGCGGCCATGCTTGCCTACATAGTCCGGCGCATGTTCCTCTCGCTGTTTACGATATGGGTGATCTCGATCCTGGCGTTCGTCATTATCGAGCTGCCTCCCGGGGACCAGGTTGACCGCTTCAAAGGAAGGTCACCGAGAGCAGGGACGAGATCCCGGACCCCGAGCAGATAGCCCTCCTGCGAAGCTATCTCGGCCTCGACCAGCCGCAGTACATCCGGTACCTGAAGTGGATGGCCAACCTCGCCCAGGGAGACCTGGGGCGCTCCTTCCAGGTCCACCACGAGGAGATCGAAAAGCCCGTCAAGCACCTCCTGGAGGACAGGCTGTGGCTTACGGTGGTGCTCACCGCCTTCACGGTCATCGTGACCTGGACATTCGCCATTCCTGTGGGGATATACTCGGCCGTCAGGCAGCACTCGGTGGGCGACTACGTCTTCACCTTCCTCGGTTTCAGCGGTCTGGCCGTGCCTGACTTCCTGCTCGGGTTGGTCCTGATGTACGTCGCCTTCGCCTACTTCGATCAGAGCGTGGGGGGACTCAACTCGGCCGACTATGCGAACGCTCCCTGGAACCTCGCCCGGTTCCTGGACCTGGTGAACCACCTGTGGGTGCCCGCTATCGTGCTGGGCACTTCCGGCACTGCGGGCCTGATTCGGGTCATGCGCAACAACCTGCTCGACGAGCTGAGCAAGCCCTATGTGGTGACCGCGAGGGCCAAGGGCATGCGGCCCCTGCGGGCCATCCTGAAGTACCCGGTCCGGGTGGCAATCAACCCGCTGATAAGCACGGTGGGATACCTCCTGCCGTCCCTCGTGAGCGGCAGCATCATCGTGTCGGTGGTGCTGAGCCTCCCGACGCTGGGGCCGCTGCTGCTGGAGGCGATCATAACCGAGGACGTGTTCCTGGCAGGCTTCATCATCCTCATGGCGGGGATTCTGACGGTCGTGGGGACGCTGGTCTCGGACATCCTGCTGGCGGTCGTGGACCCGCGAATCAGGTACACGGCTGAGTAGGATTGTCAACGCCCGTCTCCCTCAACGACGACACGGACTATGGGCTCTGCTTCGCCTGCGGGCCGCGCAGCCCCTCCGGGCTGCGGCTGAGCTTCGAGCGTGACGGGGACAGGGTAGTCACCTCGTATACGCCTCGAAGCGAGCACCAGGGCTTCCCCGGCTATCTGCACGGTGGCGTGATATCGGCGCTGCTCGACGAGACGATGAGCAGGGTATCGCTGCTCGAGGGCCGGTGGACGATGACGGCGCGTCTGGACGTCCGCTACCGGAAGCCCATGTATGTGGGACAAACGGTCCGGGCCTTCGCCGAAAAGAAGAGCGAGCGCCGGGGCGTGGTCGAGGCTGTGGGGTGGGTCGAGCTGCCGGACGGATCGACTGCGGCTGAGGCTACCGGCACCTTCGTGCCGGTCAGGGACGAGACGCTGGCGGGAATGAGCGCAGGGTACCCTCTGCTCGCCCAAACGTGGATGCGCGGGGCCGACTGAGGTTACACTGTGACTGAGGTTACACTGTCCTGACAGGAGGAGAGCCATGGTCAGCACGAGGCCGGCAGCTGGGCTTACCTACGAGGACTACGCGAAGACCGCGGATGATGAGCGGTGGGAGCTTCTGGATGGAGATCTGGTGATGGTGCCGTCGCCCAGTACATACCACCAGGCCACCCAGGCCAAACTTGGCTCGCGTCTCAACAACTTTGTGGAGAAGGGCGGGTTGGGTCACGCCTTCTTCGCTCCGACGGACGTGGTGCTCTCGGACACGAACGTCGTGCAGCCCGACCTGCTGTTCGTTTCCAGGGAGCGTGAGCACATTATCACTCGCGCTAATGTCCAGGGAGCGCCGGACCTGGCAGTCGAAATCCGATCTCCCTCAACGGCAGAGCGGGACCTTACAGTCAAGCACACGCTGTATGCCCAGCACGGCGTGAAGGAGTACTGGCTGGTCGACCCCGACGCTATGACGGTCACTGTCCTGCTGCTCGGCGAGCGCGGCTATGGGGAGGTGGGCAGCTATCGGAGCGGGCAGTCTCTCGCTTCGCCCACCCTGGAGGGCTTCAGCGTCAGCCTCGACGAGATATTCCAGCCTTGACGCGAGATTCCGGTCTGGCCCATCGGCCTCATGCCGCGATCTTCTCGAAGTCCTCTCCGAACATGGCCTGCCAATGACAGCCGACAGAGACTTCCTGGTAGCGACGAACCTGAGCAAGAGCTTCGACGGCATCCAGGCGGTTAACGACGTCTCCTTCTCAATCGGGCGCCAGGAGATATTCGGTCTCCTGGGGCCCAACGGCGCGGGCAAGACCACCACGATACGGATGCTCGCCACGGTGCTGGAGCCCGATGCCGGAGACATCGAGATCGGGTCGTACTCGGTCCGCGGACAGGCCTCGGAAGTGAGGAACATCATCGGCGTCTGCCCGCAGGAGCTCGCGCTGTACGAGGAGCTCTCCGCGATGGACAACCTGGTCTTCTTCGGCCGAATGTCGGGTCTCGGAAGGCGAGAGGCGAAGGAGGCCGCCGTCAGCAATCTCGAACTGGTCGGGCTGATGGAGAGGGCGTCGGACGCCGTGCGGAAGTTCTCCGGCGGCATGAAGCGCCGGGTCAACATTGCAGTAGCGCTGATGAGCAGGCCGAAGCTGCTGTTTCTCGACGAGCCGACGGTCGGGATAGACCCACAGTCACGCAACCACATCTTCGACACCGTGCTGAGACTGCGCGACGAGGGGATGACGGTCCTGTACACCACCCACTACATGGAGGAGGCTGACCGGCTGTGCGACCGCATCGGCATCATCGACGGCGGGAGGATGATGGCCCTCGGGACTCCATCGGAGCTTAAGGCGAGCATAGGGAGGGATGGTGACGTAACGCTCGAGGAGGTGTTCCTCAGCATGACGGGGCGGAGCCTTCGCGACTAGATGCTCCGACCACTCCTCATAGCCTCCATCGAGCTGAAGCGCTACTTCTCGGACAAGGCCGAGATGGCTTTCAGCATCGCGCTGCCGATCGTGATGTTCGCCCTGATGTACGGGGCGTTCGGAGGCGAGCCCTCGGTCAGCATCACGGCCCACGTCGTGAATCTCGACGACGGCCCTGTCTCCGGCGAGCTGCTGCAGCGGCTCGAAGCCGTAGACGGGGTTACGGTCGAGCTCCACGACAGTGCCGAGGCCGATTCGGCCCTGGACCGGTCCGCGATACTCACGGCGTTCGTGATTCCCGATGGCTTTTCGAGTGACCTGCAGGACGGCAGGCCGGTCCGGATCACGATGAAGCGCCGAGGGCACGGCGGCGACGACGGTCAGATCGCCGCGGCCATCGTGAGCGGTGTGGCGCAGGACATCGCGGGCGGCATTGCTGTGCGCAAAATGGCCCTCTCCGTGCTCGGCGACAGCTCAGACGCGAGGCGGATCGATGACGCCGTATCCTCGCTGGACGGCGAGCCAGCCGTTGTCGTCAGGGAGCGGGCAGGGGAGGAGAGCGCCGACCCAACGGTGGGTATTGTGGCCGGCGTGCTGACTATGTTCATGATGTTCGCCGTGTCTCTTAACGCCCAGTCCCTCGTGGTGGAGCGCACTAACGGGACTCTCGAGCGCCTTATGACGAGCAGGCTCACCGTCAACCAGCTTTTCGTAGGCAAGTTCCTGGCGGCGTCGCTCAGAGGGGCAGTCCAGGCGTTCGTGCTGCTGCTCCTTGGGTTCGCGGTTATGCGCATCGCGGGCCCCGGGGAGCTGGTTCAGGCCCTCGCGTATGCGGTGCTCTTCGGCGCCGCGGTGAGCGCCGTGGGACTGGTCATAGCTGGTCTGGCCAGGACGCGGGACCAGGCCATTTGGAGCGCAGTCTTCCTGACGATGCTGATGACGACGTTCAGCGGCACCTTCGTGCCGTTCGAGAGTGGTCCCATGGAGGTTATCAGCCGCTTCACCCTCAACCGTCACGCGTTCGAGGCCCTGCGGGACATACTCGCGGGCTCGGGAGGGCTTGCGGACCAGGGACTGGGGATAGCGATACTGGGCGCAGTGGCCGTGCTCGGGCTTGGCGCGGCCCGCGCGGTGTTCAGGACCTACTAGCATGGCGACGGTGCTCAGCCAGGCGCTGCTGATGGCGGCCAAGGACTCCAGAGTATTCCTGAAGGACCGCTCGGCCCTCGCGTTTTCGTTCCTCTTTCCCCTCGTATTCGTCGCGGGCTTCTCGCTCGCGCTGGGCGACGTCGGAGGGCAGGACGACGAGCTGGTGCTGTTCGTCTCCACACAAGAAGAGCAGGGAGAAGCCAGCCTGAGCTGGATGCTCATCGATGAGATTACCGCGGACGAGAATTCCTCAACCGAGTACGTCGAGTACGGCGAGGCGATGCGGCGAGTGGAGAGCGGCGAGATCGATGGATTCGTGCTGTTCCCGGGGGACTTCACGACGCGGCTGTTCGGAGAGCCGCCGGCTTCGGTCGAGGTGGTTATCGGCGACGCCTCCGCGGGGCGTCAGGCGGCCCTCAGGGCCCTGGCGGGCTCGATCGCCTCAGGAATCGGCCGTGCGGTCGGGGTGATGTCGGTCGTCGCCGAGGTTGGTGGCCCGCAAGCCCTCGCAGCCGTAGACCCGTCCGAGCTGGCGGGCGGCGTGGGACTGGTGGAGCTTGTCCCCGAACAGATAGGAAGTATCGAGCCGAAGTCGGCGTCCAGCTTCACACTTCCGGGCTACCTGACGATGTTCGTCTTCTTCGCTGCCGCCATGAGCGCGGAGGCCATAGTTCGGGAGCGGCGGAACCATACGCTGGAACGCCTGATGTCCAACGGCACTCGCCGGGAGTCGGTGGTGATCGGAAAGTTCCTTTCGGCGCTCTACAGGGGTGTGCTCCAGGTGCTCGTGCTATGGGTAGCCGGGATCTTCGTCTTCAACATAGACCTGGGAGTCTCCCCGGCAGCGGTGGTCCTCGTCTCCCTCCTGATGGTGCTGGCCTCGTCCGCATTCGGCGTGATGCTGGCGTCGTTGGTCAGGACTGAGAACGCGGCATCAGGGCTAGGGGTGCTGGGGTCGCTGGCGCTGGCGCCGCTAGGGGGCTGCTGGTGGCCACTGTTCATCACACCCCAGTGGATGCAGTCTCTCGCCAAGCTTACGCCGCACGGGTGGGCGAACACGGCCTTCAACAAGCTAATGCTGTTCGGGGCCGAGTTCGGGGACGTCGTGGCCGAGATGGGTATGCTGGCGCTCTTCGCCGCGGCGTTCCTGGCGGTGACCCTCTGGCGCTTCAGGCTGTCGATAGGCTGAAGGTGTCCTGACGAGGGAGGGTCCGTAAGGTCCGCGTCAGACGGCGTTTTCCTCAAGGACCTGCTTTATCCAGCCGTTGATACTCATGCCGCTCCTGCTTGCCGAAGCGGCCACGCGGTGATGGAGGTCTGGGCCCAGGCGCAGGCTGAGCTTTCCCGAAAGCGGTTTCCTCGGTTCGACGTCGTCCTCTTCGCAGGAGGCCAGGTACTCGTCGACGGATATTCTGAACTCATCCTTTAGGGTCTGCACGTCGGCCGCTTCGCAGGTCGCGATCGAATATGGGCCGCAGTTGACGACGCTGCCATGAAGCAATTCTACGGAGTCATCGTATTCGACTCTGGCAATGTAGCCCTTGTACTCCATCATGGTCTTACTCCTATGTGTTTCAAGAAAGCCGCGATGTCCCGGACGGTCGCTCTTCCCATGTCCGGCCGCGGATGGGGGCGGTGAACGACGATTCGTTCAGCATCCTTCTATAGGAGTATCCTCGATCCTGATCGCTCCCTTACCTCCACACCGGCCCCCCGCAGCATGGCCTCCATGTCCGTCCACTTGATGTCTGACGGGGTAGGCTTGGCGAAGACACGCTTAAGCGTGTGGCGATGCCTTGTCCTCACAGAGATATGGTATCAGATTGTGGTACTAACAATGCAACAACAAGTGTCCCTGTCAGTCCTACGAGAGCGAAGGGGAGGCTGCCACAGACGCTCTACGGGAAGAAGATCCGGGCCGCCGTGTCGTGCATGACGCTTTGGCGGTCGGAATCGGAGAGGCCGAGGCGGTCGCGCACGAGCCTGACGGAGTCGGAGTAGCTCTCGGTTACGACCTGGTAGGGTGAGTCGCTGCCCCACATCACGCGGCTCGGTCCGAATGCGTCGATGACCCCCCCGATCATGGGTATCAGGTCGTCGTGCGGCGGCTTCCTGGAGCCGAGGGCGTGGAGCCTGGAGACCTTGACGTTTACGTTTGGGTGGCGCGCCAGGGCGCACAGCCTGTCGATCTCATCGTCGTCGATAGGGTTCAGCTCGCCGATGCGCGACATGTGGTCGACGACGATGGTCGTGTCGGGGTGCTCGTCGCACATGCGGTCGAGGTCCGGCACACCGTCGGGGTGGATTAGGGGACAGATGGCCTGGCCCGTTTGACGGGCGGTCTCGAACATTGCCGTGTAGCCGGGATGGTCGAGCCAGCGGTCGCCCCGCCCGGGCTGGGCAACTATGCGGAAGCCCATCACGCCGCGCTCCTTCAGGTCGGCCATCGTGCCGTCAACGCGCTGGTCGTTGTGGTCGACGGACGCGACGATGCCGAAGACCCCTGGGTAGTGTGCCGCCGTGTCGAGCATGTAGGAGTTGTCGGCGCCGTAGATGGCCTGGACGAGCACTACGCGGCTGACATCAAAAGGCCGGCAGTGGCGGAAGAGCCATTCCGCCGTGAACTCCTTCGGTTCGAGGGCAGAAACGTCGAAGCCCGGCGCAGGATACCGGCTGGTGTCCTGCGTCCAGACGTGGACGTGCGAGTCAATCCATGTCAATGTACTTGTGCGGCTAGTTCCTGAAGAAGTCGAACTTCTCGAAGTGACCGTTGACTATCGGCGCGGCTTCCATGCCGAGCCAGTCTTCGATGATCGACGTGTAGGTGATCCTGAAGTCGTTGTTGAAGTGGAGGTCCCCCTCCAGCTGGTCCTGGGGTGCAAGCGACGGGTACTCGCCGTAGAGGCCGCCCTTCACCGAATTGCCGATGAGGAAGGCCACCCCGCCGGAGCCGTGGTCGGTGCCGGAGCCGTTGTCCTTGATCCGCCTGCCGAACTCGGTGAATACGAGGATAGCCGTGTCGTCCTCGTAGCCGTGCTCCTCCACGTCGTCCACGAAGTCGCCGATGGCCGGAGCGAGATCGCCCCAGAGCGCAGGATGGGTGATGTTCTCGCCGGAGTGCGTGTCGTAGCCGCCGTGGGAGGTGTAGTAGATGCGTGCGCCGAGATCGGCAAACATCACCTGGGCGGCGCTTTTCAGGTCGTTGGCTATCTGGTTGGAGGCGTACTCGACGTTGGACTTGTACATCTCGGGCGCGGTGCGCAGGATGTCTGCGCCCTTCATGGCATCGATGCCCGTCTGACCCAGGAAGTCCAGCACGGCGTCCTTGCCACGCTCTCCACCGTACATCATGGCGAACGTTTCGAGGGCGTACTTCCTCATGGCCTCGTCCTTCATGTCGGGGAACAGCCCGTAGGTCTCGAGGTTCCCCACGGACGCGACGGGGACTCCCTTCACGCCAAGGGATCGGGGCAGGCCACGACCGAAGTTGATGCCCGTGAGCACGTTCTCGCTCTCCGGGTCCATCTCGCGGATTACCCGGCCCAGCCAGCCCTCCTGGCCTACGTCGTCGGGAAGGGCCGTGTGCCAGATGTCCATCGAGCGGAAGTGCGACCGGTTGGGGTTCGGGTATCCTATGCCCTGGATAACCGCGACCTTGCCCTCGTCCCAGAGCTCCTTGATGGGCTCCATACCGGGCCTGAAGCCGAGCTCGTCGTCGATCTTGAGGACGTCGTCGGCTGGGATGCCTACCGTCGGCCTGAAGTCTCTGTAGAACCCGTTGTTGTAAGG
Organism: Dehalococcoidia bacterium; assembly: GCA_965261325.1. Taxonomy (GTDB): domain Bacteria; phylum Chloroflexota; class Dehalococcoidia; order Lucifugimonadales; family CAJWER01. The sequence goes on along the minus strand of CBDHCU010000008.1, from coordinate 754,162 downwards.
AATGACCGTGTTCAGGGCGTCGTTGCCGCCCCCGAGCTGCACGACCACGAGTTTCTTGCCGCCGTGCCCGTTGCCGTTAGTAGTAGCCATGACACCCTCCCATTTCGGGGTCAGCCGCAGCGGGAATGTCCGCTCGACATCCTGGCTGTACACTACAGTAACGTATGTGCCTCGTCAAGGCGGAATGCCGCCCGGATATGCCTCCGGGGGTGCTGTCGTTCTTGACACTACGGAAGGCGGATACGTAAGATAGAATCGGGCCGAGGTAGCTCAGTAGGTAGAGCACAGCACTGAAAATGCTGGTGTCGCCAGTTCGATTCTGGCCCTCGGCACTCCGTGGCGCCGACGGTTGTCTGGCAGCGAGCGTGCGCGTGCGGGAGTAGCTCAGTGGTAGAGCACTTCCTTGCCAAGGAAGATGTCGCGGGTTCGAATCCCGTCTCCCGCTCCACATCCCTAATTATCCACCCGCAAATCGGTACGAAATGATAGTCGTAATCGGCGCCGGTGTCGCAGGCTGCGCGGTAGCCTACTACCTTGCCCGCGATGGCTTACCTGTCACTATTGTAGAGCGAGAGTCCGTTGCGTTCGGAGCGTCTGGCTACGCGGCCGGGCTTCTCAATCCCCTCACCGGCACAGGCGTGCCGGGGCCGATGGAGGCGATCTCCATCTTCTCCTACCAGACGCATGTGGGGCTCTGGGGGGAGTTGGAAGAGCGGTCTGGGGTCGACATCCAGGCCGAGCTGGTCCCTCACCTCGAGCTGATACTGACGGAAAAGGATGCCGATGGCGTGGAGGAGCTCATGGCGCGATGGGGCAGCGCGCCGGGATTCTCCGTTGAATGGCTCGACGCGGACGAGGTGCTCAAGATCGAACCGCGGGTCAACAGCGGCGTGCTTGGGGCCATCCTCCTGGAGAGCCCGGCGGCGCTGGATAGCCGCAGCTTCACCCTCGCGCTGCTCGAGGGGGCCCGCGCCCACGGCGCGGGCCTGGTGAAGGGCGAGGTGACAGGCGTCGACGACTCACGCGTGATGCTCCGCGACCGCGAGATCGGGTGCGATGCGGTGGTCCTGGCGGCAGGTCCCTGGGCCAGCGACGCGTCCGGATGGCTTGGCGTCGACTTGCCGATCGGGCCGCTGAAGGGCCAGATCGTGCATCTGGCGCAGATGGACCCTCCGCTGTGGAAGCACCTGGCAGGCCCGGTACAGATCGCCTCCAAGAAGGACGGCCTAGTGTGGCTCGGCGCCACCGAGGAGCACGAAGGCTTCGACAACCGCACCACCCAGGAGGCCCGCGACGACATCATCGAGAGGGCCGTGCGGATGGTCCCGTCGCTGGCTGGTCAGCCTGTCGTCGGGCAGACTTCGTGCCTCCGGCCCGTCGCCCCAGACCGGCTTCCGATAGTAGGCACAGTACCGGGCCGCGAAGGCGTCTACCTTGCCGCCGCCCCTGAGAAGAAGGGGATCATGATCGGCCCGGCCATAGGCCGCGCCATCGCCGACCTGATCGTCAGGGGCGAGACTTCAGTGCCGATCGAGAATTTCTCCCTGTCCCGCTTCCTGTAGTCTGCCTCTGGACAGGGCTCACGAAACCGGCGGGAGGTGCTGGGCCCACGGCCTCGCCTCCTCGAACGCCGCGGACGCCGCGATCACGCCCGCCTCATCGCCGAACCGCCCGATGATCTGCAGCCCCACCGGCAGCCCGTCCGAAGTGAAGCCGCACGGCAGGCTTGCCGCGGGATGGCCGATCATGTTCACGTTGAAGTTGAAGGGGTTGTAGCCCTCGTACTCGTCGACGGTGCGCCCCTCTATCTCGGTCGTGGGCTGGCCCGCCGGGAACGCGGCGACCCCGGTCGTGGGGTTGAGAAGCAGGTCGAATCGCTCGAACCTGTCCAGGAACTCGGCCCTGATCACACTCATGCGCCCCAGCGCCTCGGCGTAGTCCGCGCCGGTGACCTTGGCTCCGTCCTCAATCTTGCGGCGCGTGTAGGGCATCAGGTCGTCGGCATGGTCCTCGTAGTAGTGACCGAAGCTCCCGTAGATGCCCGCGCATGTGAGGGTCCAGAAGGTATCGGACGGCGCGTCCAGTCTGATGTCGTACTCCTCGACGGTGCAGCCCATATCCTCGAAGGCCCTCGCTGCTGCTGACGCGACGGTCTTGACCTCAGAGTCGACCGGGAAGCCGCCAAAGTCCGGACTCCAGCCTAGCCTGAGACCTGTGATGGGCCTGTCGGCGGCTGCCAGGTAGTCGTCAGGAGTCTCACGGAGGGAGGCGCGGTCGCGGGCATCCCAGCCTGCCAGGGCCTGGAGCATGACCGCCGCGTCCCTGACGCTCCGGGCCAGCGGGCCGTGCTGGCTGAAGTGGTTGAACCCCTTGACGGTGCGCCGCGGAACCCTGCCGAGGGTGGGCTTGATGCCGTAGACCCCGCAGAAGCTGGACGGCCCGCGAATCGAGCCGCCGCCGTCGCTGCCCTGTGAGATGGCGCAAAGGCCGGCGGCGAGAGCGGCTGATCCTCCGCCAGTCGAGCCTCCGGGGCTGTGGTCCGTGTTCCAGGGGTTCCTGCACGGGACGCCCAGCCGGTTTGTCGTGTCGCCTATCATCCCGAACTCAGGCAGGTTCGTCTTGCCCAGCATCACCGCGCCCGCGCCAAGGATGCGCTCCACCGGCAGCGAGTCCTCGTCCGGCACGCGGTCCTCGTGGAGGAGCGACCCCATGGTAGTCCGGACGCCCGTTGTGTCTTCGGAGTCCTTGATCGAGACCGGGATGCCGTGGAGCGGGCCCAGGGAGTCGCCTCGCATCACGGCGTCCTCGGCTGCCCGAGCGGCCCGCAGGGCCTCGTCCGCAGTCACAGTGAGGTACGAATTGAGCTGCGGGTCCAGCCTGTCGATCCGGGCCAGGTACATCTCGGCTACCTCGACCGGTGACACCTCCCTGTCCGCGATAAGCGACCGGATCTTCAGCGCCCCGGCGAATGCCAGTTCCTCGGTCATGGGATACGACGCTCCCTCTTGGCGAGGGTTCCCGGCGTCAGGCCGGTATGGTCCCCGTCGAAGACTATTTCGCCGTTCACGGCCACCATTTCGATTCCGCTCGGGTATGCCTGGGGCTCGGCGTCCGTCGTGTTGTCTCGCAGCTCGGCCAGGTCCATGACCACGAGGTCGGCGGCCATGCCGGGCGCGATCCTGCCCCGGCCGCGGATGCCCACCGACTCGGCGGGCAGCGAGGTCATCTTGCGCACCGCCTCCTCGACACTCATCAGCCCGCGGTCGAGGGCGTACTCCCGGATGAATCTGGGCGCGTATCCGTAGCTCGACCGGTTCATGACGAGGGCCGCTCAGGGTCCCTTCCATGGAAGCAACTGCGCCGTCGCTCCCGACGCTGCAATGCGGGTCCATGATGAGCTTGTCCAGGTCGTCGGGCGTGGCGAAGATGTGCCGGATGATCACACCGGCGAAGTCCTCGCCGTCGTCCCCGGCCAGCTTCAGTATCGTCTCGGTGCGGTCCAGACCCAGAGACTGGGACGCCTCCTCGAGGGTGCGTTCGACGAGGTCCAGGTGAGTCTTCGAGTGAGTCAGGTAGAAGTTGTCGAAGCTGCCCAGCCTCAGCAGGAAATTGGTGGGTCGCTCGACGTAGTCCCGGCACTGGTCTGCCGTCTTCGGGTCGCGCAGGCGCGCGGCCACCTCGTCCTTCGGCCCCTCGTGCACCCAGGGCGGGAGCAGGTCGGTCAGGTGTGCGGGCCCCCAGGGGTCGGGGAAGGTGTCGATGCCCACCTGTAGGCCAGCGGCCCGGGCGTCCGCGATCCTGTCGAGCACTCGGTCGAATGCGCCCTCCGGGGCGTAGGGCCTGGGCGCGAGGTGGGAGAACTGGACGGGCAGGCCCGCGCTGCGCCCGATATTCAGCGCCTCGTCGACGGCCTTCTCGAAGTGGTCCCCCCGGTTGCGGATGTGGCTGGCATAGCAGCCCCCGTAACGCGCCGCAACCTCTGCGAGGGCTATCAGCTCAGGCTCCGCCGCGTGCTGGCCGGGCGAATACTCCAGGCCCGTCGCGAAGCCGATCGCGCCCGCGGACATGGCCTCGTCCACGAGGGACCGCATCGTATCCAGCTCGGCTCCTGAAGGCGCGCGGGCGTCGAATCCCATGGCCGCCAGCCGCACCGGGCCGTGTGCGACCAGCGGGGCGACGTTCATCGATTGGCCCTGCTCGAACAAGGCCTCCAGGTACTCCGCAAAGGATTTCCAGGCGAGGTCGATGCCCCAGTTCTCGTCGTAGCCTATCGTGACGACCTTGGTGAGCTCCCTGTCCGGCGCCGGCGCAGGCCCGTGGCCGCAGTTCCCTATCACGTTCGTCGTCAGGCCCTGTCGTATCCCGCTCTGGGCCAGGCCGTCGACGTAGATCGGGAAGTCGGCGTGGCTGTGGACGTCGATGAAACCCGGAGACACGGCCTTCCCCGCCGCGTCGATCACCCGCGCGGCCTCCACTCCCCCCGCGTCGCCCACGATCTTCACGTGGCCGCCGCCCACAGCTACGTCGCCCACGAAGGGCGGGCTGCCGGAGCCGTCGAATACCGTTGCGTTCCGAATTACCAGGTCAATCATGTGTACATCCTAATGGATCTCATTCGTCCTCCAGCAGGGAATCGACCTCGCGACGGAGGGTGGGAATCTTGGTCTCAATCACGGCCCACACCAGTCGGTCATCCACAGTAGAGTACTGATGGACGATGACATTTCGAAAGCCGATGATTCGCTGATACTCGCTGATGCGGTTGACCAGTAGCTCGTCAGTCTTCGCAAGTTGGGACATGGCTTCGCCGATTATCCCCAACTCACGCTCGACGGCGGCGCGGAGCATCACGTCACGTTCGTAGTCCGCAAAGCTCTTGTAGGCGGTGAACCCTTGCAACAGCCCCAGAGCATGCTGAATGTCGTAAAGATACTTCTTGGCTTCAAGCTTCATAGATCGGCGTCTTGGTCTCCTCGATCGACTGCCGCAAATAGGGGTTCTTGATGGAAGAGGCTACTACCAGATCCACGGGCTTTCCAAAGTGTCCCTCCAGCGCTTCCAGGAAACCGAAGTAGACGTCCGCGTAGGTGTTGGTTGGCACTGGCAGAAATTCCACCAGGAAGTCCAGGTCGCTATCCTCCGGTCGGTACCGACCCTTTGAGGCCGAACCAAACAGATCGAGCCGCCGGACGCTGTAACGGCGGCAGAGCTCCTCTAGTTTGTCCGTACTTTCGACGACACGATTTATCATGCAGCCTCTGTTCGGTAATCATACATTGTCATAGCGCTCGGACATGAGAACTGCGTAATTGCGCTCGATTTCCTCTTGGAAGCTTGGCGGCAGGCGGGCCCAGTCGTGCGCTTCCACCAGGAAGGGCAGGGTGGAGTCTCGCAGCGCGTCTGTTAGCTTTGAGAGCTTGCCGGGCGGTATCGGGTCCAGGCCCGGGCCGCGCAGCGCGATGTCCAGATCGCTCCCCTCGTGGCCCGTACCGTTGACCAGGCTGCCGTACGCCCACACCTCGACGCCGGGCAGGTGCTCGCGCAGCAGGCTCTCCAACTGCCTCCTGTGCCTGATCTTCAGGTCTAGCTGCGGCGTCACTACGTCTCCTGTGCCATGACCCGCGGGAGCGATCGGGCATCCTCGATGAATCTGGGTAGGGTGGCAAGCACCTCATCGGCGTATTCTTCTCCGTAGCGGTGCGCGGCATTGTTGCAGTAGTCGCGGTGCTGCAGCCATCGCTCGCACTCGTCCCCTGCAATCAGCCCATGCCTGGCGGCATGGTGGAAGATGTCCCTGAAATAGAGCCTGTCGGCCTCCCGGTTGCTGGCGAAATACACCCGTATTCGCTTCTTCAGCAGACTGCCCGACAGCTCCTCGATGATCTCGAACTCCTCTACGCAGGCGGAGCGCGAAATACGGTAGGCTATTTCGTCGGGCTCGTGTTGGCGCAGCAGGCCGAAGCCCTCCAGCGTCTCGATGCTTCGGTCGAGGTAGTCGGTGTTGATCTTCATCGGTGGCTCGACAAGGATATGACGGTGGATGTCCACTATCAAGACGTGGGCCCCGGCCTCTGGAGACAGCCCCAACCTAATGCCAGGTCGGCTGAGCCAAGTGGCCCCGCCCTGTACAGCCTGGGCTCGTAGCAGACGGGCCTCGTAGAGGGCTCCATTCAGGTCTCGTGGCATGGCTGAGAACGGAGATTATGGTGGCCCCAGATCCACCACCTAATTTGGACGGATGGCGTGACGGACTGCCTCTGAGGCTATGGCTGTGCACCTTGCCGGGGATGGGTTCCCGCCCCCGACTGCTCGGGGGCAGGCTCTTCGCGGGAATGACGGAGGTGGGGGATTTGCGTGGCCTGGCTCTATTGTGCGGGACGGAGGCGTGATGTAAAATGCGCCGCAATTCCTGGGGCACCGGCAGGGGGTGAACAGGTATGGGTGACCGCGATCTGGCTCTGGCTGCTCACCTGATGAGGCGGGCCGGATTCGGCGCCTCCCGCGGCGAGCTGGAGACGCTGGCGACCCGCCCGTACGGCGACGTGGTGGACGACCTGCTCCACCCCGAGCGCTTCCCCGACATCGATACCGACCTCTGCGACCGCTACTACGGCTGGGACAACTACCACGGCCCGGCCGTTTCGTGGATATACCGGATGGCGGTCACACGCCGCCCCCTCCAGGAGAAGATGGCCCTCTTCTGGCACCACGTATTCGCCACGGCCTTCTTCAAGAGCGAGCACTTGGCCTCCCTCAACCGCCAGGTGGAGATGCTCCGCAGGGTGGGCATGTCCGACATGCGCACCATTCTGCTGGAGCTCTCGCGCGATCCCGCCATGATCTACTGGCTGGACAACAACGAGAACGTGAGCGGTGAGCCGAACGAGAACTACGGGCGTGAGCTGCTGGAGCTCTTCTCCATGGGGGTCGGCAGCTACACCGAGCTTGACATCAAGATGGCTGCCCGCGCCTTCACGGGCTGGACCTTCGCGCAGCCGATCCCACTGTACCCTCACGGCCACTACGACTCACGCTTCGAGCGCCGCCCGGATGTGCACGACGACGGAGTCAAGACCTTCCTGGGCGAGACCGGGCGGTTCGACGGAGATGAGATCGTCGACATCGTCGTCAGGCAGCCCGCGACGGCCGTCTTTATTGGACGACACCTGTACAACTTCTTCGTAGCCGACGAGCCCCAGGTACCGGCTTGGCCCATCGAGCCGCCGCGCGATCCGGAGGCGCTGCGCACCCTGGTCGCGGCGTACTTGGAGTCGAACGGCGACATCCGGGCCGTCCTGAGGGCGCTGTTCACGTCCGACTTCTTCAAGGAGGCCCAGTTCCAGCGTGTGAAGAGCCCCACGGAGCTCGTCACCGGCGTGATGAATCTCGTCGGGTTCCAGGCGATGCCCGAGCCGGGCATCGGCGTCTATCAGTCGGCGGTCACAGCCATGGGCCAGGAGCTGCTGAACCCGCCCACAGTGGAGGGCTGGCACACCGGCAAGGAGTGGATCGACGGGGGTACGCTGAACGAGCGGGTGAACTTCGCGGTCAACGAGGTTGGGGACGGCGCCAAGCCCGGCATCAGGGAGATAATCGACCGAGTGTCGGGTAGAGGCGGCGAGCTGTCGCCCGAGGACTTCATGTCGGTATGCCTCGACCTCGTCGGGCCGCTGACGGTGGGCGACGAGACCCGAGAGGCACTGATGGCCTACGCGGAATCGGAGGGCCCACTCAAGTTCGACACGGAAGAGGACGAGAAGGCGAGCGGGAGTCGGATAGTCAGGATGGTCCAACTGATAGTATCGTCTATGGAGTACCAGTTCGGGTAGAGGACTGTCGCAGACACACCGAAGAGGGGCATCGCACGACATGCACGACAACACAGCATTGAATGACGCCGAGGGGCATACTGAAGGAGAATGGGTAGAGGTCCAGGTAGTTCTGAAAGACGAGCACGCGGAGCAGTTCCATGAGATCAGCACTGAACTTGATGTCCAGTACGAAGAATTGGCTGTTGCCCTGATGGAAAAAGAGCTTGACGACATAAGAGCGAGAGAATCAGGGGCAGACTATCTCTCCGAAAGATTCTCCAAGCTCCAAGCTGAACGGGACATTCTTCCTGCCCTACACAAGCATTTGGGTTCTGGAATGTTCACATCTGCCACAGTCCTAGCTGTGGAAGATGGACCTATCAAGGATCTCATATCGACAATAACCGATGGGAACTTGTCGCCTAATACTCTCACGCGGAGGTTGAAGCGGCTGGCAGGCGTCAAGAGGGTAGTGGACGAGAACACGACGATAACCTTGGACGAGGTGAACAACGTCTTTCTAATTTCCAACATTGACTGACCACCAGTAGATAACAGGAGGTCGAGAAATGGCGCGAAACGGTCACAACGGCAAAGACCCTGTACTGGTCATCGTCCAGTTGTCGGGCGGCAACGACTTCATGAACACGCTGATTCCGTACACCAGCGCTCTCTATCACGACTCGCGGCCGGTCGTCGGCATCCCGGAAGACAAGGTGCTGCCGATGGACGACGAGTTCGGCTGGCACCCGTCCTCGGCTGTGCTCAAGGACATGTTCGACGACGGCACAGTCGCAGTGGTGCAGGGGATCGGGTACCCGAACTCCAGCCGGTCGCACTTCAGGGCGATGGACATCTGGCACACCTGCGAGCCCGTCGAGGTGGGCACCGAGGGCTGGCTGGGCCGGGCCACCCGTGAGCTCGACCCCAATGGCGATAACGTACTGACTGCGGTTAACTTCGGACGGGGCCTGCCGAGGGCGCTGGCAGTACCGGGCGTACCCATCACCTCCGTGGGCGACCTCGAGAACTACGGACTCATGACGGGGATCGACGATGTGGACCAGCGCAGGGAAGCCCTAGACATCTTCAAGCAGATGTACGCACCGGCCGTCGGCACAGGTCCGGTAATGGACTACCTTGCCCGCACCGGCCTGGACGTGCTGAAGGGCGCAGACGAGCTCAAGAAGGCGCCCGCGACGTACAAGTCGGACGTGGAGTATGGCAGCAACGCCATCGCCCAGAGCCTCCGGGACGCGGCCCGCGTCCACCTGGCCGGGCTGGGTACGCGGATCCTCTATACAAACCATGGAGGGTACGACACCCACGCCAACGAGGTCCCGACGCATCCGCAGCTTCTCAGCGATCTGTCGGGGGCCATCTCGGACTTCTTCGACGACCTGAGGGCACACGATGCCTCCGACAATGTGGTGATGCTGGTGTTCACGGAGTTCGGGCGGCGTATCAAGGACAACGCCAGCGGGACCGACCACGGCACCGGCGGCGGCGCATTCATCATCGGCGACTCCGTGAAGGGCGGGCTATACAGCGAGTACCCGTCGCTGGACCCGAAGACATGGGCCAACGGGGAGGACCTGGCGCACACCATCGACTTCCGGGGCATCTACGGCACCATCCTCGAGCAGTGGCTGGGCATCGACTCCACCGACATAGTAGGGGGCCAGTTCGAGCAGATAGCCCCCTTCGCCGCCAGGAATTAGGACCCGGGGAATCATGACAAGACCGTACGCCCTGCTGAGGGCCGGGTTTCCCTATCTGAAGACGGTGAGTATGCGGCGCGTGATCGACTTTCCCGTCGATGTAGCCGTGACCAGCGACATGAGGGTCTTCTCCCTCTGCCGATTCGAGGGCGCCGGCGGGATAGCGAAGATCGCCCGCGTGGGCTGGGACGACGACGCCAACCTCGGCGACATCGGCACGATGGGGACCGGGGAAGGGCAGATGATGTGGCCCTCCATGATGGTCCTCGACCGCGAGGAGAACATCGTGGTGTCCGACGAGGCCCTGCACCGCATCACCTTCATGACCACCGAGGGCGAATTCATCGGCATGTGGGGTACGCACGGCAGTGGCGACGGCGAGCTGGACCGGCCGTCGGGCATAGCCTTCGACCAGGACGAGAACCTGTACGTCGTCGACACGATGAACCACCGCGTCCAGAAGTTCACCAAGGACGGCAGGTTCATTATGAAGTGGGGCGGCTTCGGAGACGGCCCCGGTCAGTTCAATATGCCGTGGGGCATCGACGTGGACGAGCTGGGGGATGTCTACGTCTCCGACTGGCGCAACGACAGGGTGCAGAAGTTCACCGCCGACGGGCGTTTCATATTCGAGATGGGAGGATCCGGCTCAGGCGGCGGAGAGCTCGACAGGCCCGCGGGTGTCTGCGTCGACGGAGACGGTGACATTTACGTAGCGGACTCGGCGAACGACCGGGTCGTGCTTTTCAACTCCGATGGGCGGTACATCGAGGCCTTCATCGGCGACGCTACGCTGTCGATATCCGGCAGGGCGTACCTGCTCGCCAACGCCAAGCCACTCAGGCTGAGGGACATGGCGAACATCGAGCCGCAGAAGCGGCTGCGCAGCCCCAGGTCGGTCAGGGTAGACGGCGAGGGGCGCATGTTCATCGCGGACTACGGCTCCTTCCGCGTTCAGGTCTACCAGAAGGACGCCGTGCCCCTGTCCGAGCAGGAAGTCATAGAGATGCCCAGGTCGCCCACCCTGCAGGTTACCTGAAGGGACGGAGTAGACGGCCGGTTCGTGGGCAGGGCCTTTCCATTGTTGAGATAGGGTCGTACCTTGCCGTTCGGCCTGAGCTTGTCGAAGGCCCCAATTGTGGTTCGACAGGCTCACCACGAACGGACTTTGGAAAGGCCCTGGTTCGTGGGGGTTGCTCTTGTCATTACGGCCTGCCACTATGCTGGCCAAGGTCATGGCGGATGTGCTTGCCTGCCTGGTCTTCATCTCCTTCCTTGCGATGGGTGGGGTCGAGGGGGCAACGGACCCTGAATGTGACCCATTCTTGAGTCCCGATCTTCCGTACTGGTGCAACCTGGCGCCAACGTCCACACCTGTACCTCCTACGGCGACGCCCACGCCCCCGTGCGGTCTGGCCGTGCCCGACCAGGCCTCCAACCCCGGCCTCATGCGCGACTGCATGGTGCTGCTGGCGATGAAGGACACGCTCCAGGGCACGGCAACCCTCAACTGGAGCGTGGACACGTCCATCACCAACTGGGACGGCGTGACTGTCGGGGGCGCGAGGCGCCGAACAGATTGACACGTGTAGCTGGGCGCTGGTAGACTCGGCTTACCTTGACGAATATAGAAATGCACACGTTCACCTGCGCATGTACGAAGGGCTCCTGAGGGGTCGGCGCAGACGCCGGATGAGTCAGCCGCGCCCCGCTCCAGTCCGAGCGGGGCGTTATGTTGTAGGGCCAAGCCCACACAGAGGGGACCAAGCATGACAGAGAACGGATGGAAGCCGCGCAATCAGAGCGTCATCGAGATCCTGCCCGAGGAGATCGACGACTTCGAGCAGCAGGTGAAGCTGTTCCAGTCCGGCCAGTGGGACGAGACAGAGTTCCAGGCTTTCCGACTCAGGCAAGGGATATACGGCCAGCGTCAGCCCGACTCCCAGATGGTGAGGGTGAAGGCCCCGTTCGGCGGGCTGTCCGCCGCGCAGATGGACGCGCTGGGAGTCGTGTCGTCCAAGTACGCTCCCCTGAACAAGGGCCACGTCACGACCAGGGAGAACGTGCAGTTCCACCACGTCAAGCTGGCCGATACGCCGGACTTCATGCGCGTGATCGGCGACGAGGGCCTCTCGACCCGGGAGGCGTGCGGGAACACCGTGCGCAACGTCACGGGCTGCCCCCTGGCGGGTGTTTGCGCCGACGAGCCGTTCGACGTGACGCCATACGCTGCCGCCTACTCGCGCTACTTCGTCAGGCACCCGTACACCCAGGCCCTCCCGCGCAAGTGGAAGACGGCCTTCTCCGGTTGCCAGAAGGACTGTGCGATCACGGCTATTCACGACATGGGTTTCATTCCCAAGGTCCGGGGAGGTGAGAAGGGCTTCCAGCTACTGATAGGCGGCGGCACTTCGATCATGCCGCGCATCGCCGACACCCTGTACGACTTCGTGACGGTCGACGATTACCTGAAGGTGACCGAGGCGGCCATCAGGATATTCCATCGGTCGGACGAGCTGCGCAAAAACCGCATGAAGGCGCGGATCAAGTTCCTGATAGACCGCATCGGCATCGATGACTTCAGAAATATGGTGGAGGAGGAGCTGCAGGAGGAGTGGGCCCAGAAGTCGTTCGACCCAACCCCGCTGCTCTTCATCGAGGACGAGGAGAAGGACGCGCCGGTCGCGCCTCCCGGCGGCTACTCGCGCAATGGTCACTCGGCAGAGTTCGACCACTGGGTCGAGACCAACGTGGAGGAGCAGAAGCAGGCGGGCTACCGGGTCGTACACATAAAGCTTCCCCTCGGCGACATCCAGGCCGAGCAGTGGCATGATCTCGCGGACATGGCACGCAAGTACGCTGGCGGGCGGTCCCGCATCACCCATCAGCAGAATATTGCCTTCAGGTGGGTGCCGGAGGCAGCCCTGCACGAGGTCTGGCAGGAGTTGGGCCGCCTGGGGCTGAACAAGTCTGGCGTACATGAGATAACCGACGTCGTCTCCTGCCCGGGCACGGACAGCTGCAAGCTGGGCATCACCTCGTCGATGGGTCTGGGCCGCGCGATGGGCGCCGCCATCGAGGAGATGGCGATTACCGATCCGCTCACCAGGCAGATGCATGTCAAGATGAGCGGGTGCCCGAACGGGTGTGGACAGCACCACGTGGCCGACATCGGATTCCACGGCGCTGCCACCAAGGCGCCCGGCGGCCAGGTCCCTGCCTACGAGCTGTTCCTGGGCGGCAGCTACGACGATGGGGACTCCCGGATAGGGCTCCGCGTGAGGGGCCGCATCCCGGCCAAGAAGACGCCCGATGCGCTCAAGCGGATCGTGGGGTTCTACGAGGAAAACCGCAACGAGGGCGAGCTGTTCAAGGACTTTGTGGTGAGGGTGACCCCGAAGGCGTTCGCGCCCCTGGTCGAGGAGTTCAAGGAGACGCGCGAGCTCAATCGCGAGTCCATCGACGCCTACATGGACTGGGACAAGACGATCATCTACAAGGTGGAGCGCGGCGAGGGAGAGTGCTCCATTTAGAGGGCACACCTGGACCTGACTCAGACAGCGACCAGGTAGGAGCCGCAAGTCGCAAGGCTCCACGAGATGGACGCCCTTCGGGCGACGGCGATGTTGCTGGGCATGCCGCGAAGCTCGGTGTGAGGTTCGACCATCCGTGGGTATGATGGCTGGCTGTCCCGCTCACCCTGGTGCCGCAGCTCCTGATGGTGGAGCCAGTGTTCGGCCCTGATACCTCCGACGGGCTGATTCCCAACCCGGTCGTGCTCGCATACTACGCGCTCTTCGGCGCGTTCATCTACCAGCGTGGCATGGTCGTGAGCCGGTGGTGGGTGATCGTGCTGGTGCCCGCGCTGACCGTGGTGTTCCTAACCTCGCTGACGCTCATGTACGAGGTCGAGGAGGAGTGGTCGAAACCGGCGGCGGCTGTGCTGCAGGCCGTCTTTGCCTGGATGATGTGTTTCGGGCTGATAGGCCTGTTCCGGTCGATAGTCGCCAAAGAGAGATTCTGGGTGCGCTACATGTCGGATGCGTCCTACTGGCTGTATCCGTGGCGCCTGCCCGTGATCGTCGTTGGGTACAGGCTGGTGCTGGTCTGGCCAATCAGCGTCCATATCAAGTTCGGGCTGATAAGCGTGGGAGTGACCGCGGTACTGCTGGTCGTCTACCAGCTCGGAGTGCGCTACACGTCTATAGGAACGATGCTGAACGGCATACGCACCCGCCGCATGGCGTAGAGGGCTGTCGGCAGGAGGGCCTGTAGGCTAGCGATTGCGGCGCTTAAGCCGCTCCCAGAACCCATCGTTGCTCTCGTCGATGGGTTGGCCGCGCCACCGCTTCTCGATCTTCCGGGGGCGTATGAAGAACATCGCGTAGCCCACGATGAACAGGATCAGCCCGCCCCAGGCCAGGGGCGCCCAGATGCCCGCCGGCGCCAGCGATGGCATCAGGAGGCCCAGGAGCAGCAGCACGCCGGCTGTGAGCATGACCCTGCCGGGTGTGATGGCCCAGGTCCTGCCGCCGAGCAGCTTGGAGATGTAGGCGCCGAGGAGGCTGGGGAAGCTTCGGCGCCGCCGGACGGGTCCGGGACCCATCTCTCCTACCTGCTTCAGAATCTCCTCAATCTCTTCCTCGTAGCGTTTGGGCATCCGGCTCTCCTTGCGGATGCGGTCCTGCGGGGGCCGACCCTTACTGAAATGCTAGTTGGGCGTATTGGCCGTGTCAAGGCGAGATGCGTCTGCGAAGTCCGTGTAGGTGAAGCGGGATGTCTGTCGAGCAGTTTCTGAGTATCCGGGACGAAGAACGTGCTACAATTCCCCGCCGGTAGGCCAGAGACAACTGTAACGCCATCCGGCAGCTAAGGAGTACGGCATTGGACGGCAATCGAGTCATCGCTAAGATACTGAAGATGGAGGGTGTGGAATGGATGACGGCCTATCCACACCAGGACCTGATAGAGGAGGCTGCCAAAGAGGGGATCCGTCCGATCATATGCCGCCAGGAGCGGGCCGGCGTCAACATGGCGGATGGATACAGCCGCATCCACAACGGCAAGAAGATAGGCGTCTTCACCATGCAGCGAGGCCCGGGGGCCGAGAACGCGTTCGGCGGCGTCGCCCAGGGTTTCGCCGACTCTGTGCCGTTCCTGCTGCTGCCCGGCGGGGCCGAGCGGAGCAGGTTTGGGGTCCCTCCGGGATTCGACTCCATCGACCACTACAAGGGAATAACCAAGTGGTCCGGCCACATAAACCTCGTGGAGCGCATCCCGGAGATGATGACCCGCGCCTTCAGCCAGATGAAGCACGGCCGGCGCGGCCCAGTGCTCCTGGAGATCCCCAACGACGTCGGCGGCGAAGAGTACCCCGGCGAGGAAGTCCCATACAGGGCGGTGCGCGAGCACAAGTCGGGCGCAGACCCGGACGACGTGCGCGACCTGGTGAAGGCGATGCTCGCTGCGAAGGCCCCGTGCATCAATGCTGGGCAGGGGGTGCTCTACGCGGAGGCCACTGACGAGCTTGTAGAGTTCGCCGAGCTTACGAACATTCCCGTGCTGACCACACTCGCGGGCAAGAGCGCGTTCCCCGAAAACCATCGCCTTTCCCTGGGCCCGGGCTCGCTCAGCGCGACGCTAATGGTGGACCACTACCTGAAGAAGACCGACTTCGTGCTTGGGATGGGAACCAGTCTGACGATGTCGGCCTTCAACGCTCCGATGCCTCCCGGAGTCACCATTGCCCACTCGACGAACTGCGCGGAGGATGTCAATAAGGACTACCGCGTCGACCTGGGGGCGGTCGGCGACTCAAAGCTCGTTCTGAGGCAGATGATCGACGAGGTCAAGCGCCAGATTGGGGAGCACGGCCGGGGAGACGTGGACGGTGTAGTGGACGAGATCGCCCGCGTCAGAGTCGAGTTCGAGAAGGAGTGGGGGCCGAGGCTCAGGTCCGACGAGGTGCCGCTGAGCCCATACCGCGTGATCAGCGAGCTTGCAGCCAACGTCGACGCGGCGGACGCGATAGTCACCCACGATTCGGGCTATCCGCGAGAGCAGCTCGTTCCGTTCTGGCAGACGGTGACGCCGCGGGGCTACATAGGCTGGGGCAAGTCCACTCAGCTGGGTTACGGCCTGGGCCTCGTGCTGGGGGCAAAGCTCGCCGCGCCGGAGAAGACGGTGGTGAACATCATGGGCGACGCCGCCTTCGGGATGTCGGGCTTGGACATCGAGACGGCGGCGAGGAACGAGATCGGTACCCTGACCATCGTGCTCAACAACAGTGTGATGACGAACTACTCTCACCACATGCCGTACGCGACCGAGCAGTATGGGAGTAACAGCTTCTCGGGTGAGTACGCCAAGGTGTCCGAGGGACTTGGCGCGTACAGCGAGGTGGTGAAGACGCCGGACGAGATCGGACCGTCGATTCGGCGTGGGCTTGCCGCGACCGAGAAGGGACAGCCCGCCGTGCTGGAGATGATTACGAAAGAGGAGCTCGACGTTCCCAAGTTCTGGTAGGCCGGCCAGGCGATCGATGCTGAACCCAGATCCACCACCTAATTTGGACGGATGGCGTGACGGACTGCCTCTGAGGCTATGGCTGTGCACCTTGCCGGGGATGGGTTCCCGCCTTCGCGGGAATGACGGAGGTGGGGGATTTGGGCTGAACGGGCACGATTGACATTGCAATAGCGTGCAATTAGGTTAAGGCGGGCCTTGCGCCCCGTGAACTCCAGGCAAGAGAGGAAGCAATGAGTCAACGGAAGTACCGTGTCGGGATAATCGGGTTGAGCGGCATCACGTCGGGGGCCCCACAGCCTCCAGGTCCCCGAGCGGCATGGCAGGGGCCAAAGGTCGGCCCGCCGTTCGCGAGGGAGATCATCATCTCCCACGCCGCCTGCCTTGCCCTGATGGACAACGTGGAGCTGGTCGGGTACTGCGACATAGTGCCTGAGATGATCGAGCGGTTCGGCGAGACCTGGGGCTCGACGTGGCCCGAGGCCAAGGCCTACACAGACTACAAGAAGATGCTGGCCGAGGCCGACCTGGACATTCTGACAGTTGGCACGGGAGACAACCGGCACGCCGACATGGTCGTGGACGGCGCAAATGCGGGCGTGAAGGCCATCCTGTGCGAGAAGCCGTTGGCGACCTCCATTGAGGACGCTAACCGGATGATCGAGGCCTGCGAGAATAACGACGTTCCGCTGAGCGTCGGCCACACGAGGGCCTGGGACCCCATCTACCACAAGATCAGGGACATGATCAGGGAAGGAGCGATAGGCCCTCTGGCGTCCATAATCGCAATCCAGGGCGGCGCCAGGGCGATGATGTTCCGCAACGGGACGCACATCCTGCACGGCGTGACCTTCTTCGCCGACGCCGACCCCACTCATGTTAGCGGCGTGCTGGAGGAGGGATTCGATCACTGGACGGAGTACAAGGGCGACGGCGGCAAGAAGCCCGAGAACGACCCGGCCGTGAGCGGGATGATCTTCTTCGAGAACGGCGTGCGGGCGATGTACCAGTGCAACAAGAACACCTACGGCAGCTCGACGCTGCACCTGTCGGGCCCGAAGGGCGAGATCGTGTTCGCCCTGAACGCCGGCTATGGGACCCTCACGAGGGATGACGAGGACGGCGCCGAAGTGATCCAGGTAATCAAGCCGATTGGGCTCGTCAGCAGCTACCAGTCCATGGGCTACGTGGCGGCGTACGAGGAGCTCATCGACCTGGCCGAGTCCGGGGGCAAGGGACGCAGCGTCGGCTCGGGCCAGGACGCGCGCAGGGTCGTCCAGATCATGACCGGTATGCTGAAGTCGCACCAGGCGGGCAACACGCTGGTCGAGGCACCGCAGTAGGAGAATCCGAGGAGACTGCTCTCATCGTAAAGGAGCTTGTATGACCAGGAAGACTTTGAAGGCCGCGATGGTCGGTCTGCGGCATGGACACATGGGCAGTATCGGGCCCGAGAAGCCCGGCTACATCCAGACGTTCAAGAGCCTCGACGACGTTGAGGTCGTCGCCTACTTCGAGGGCACCGAGCCGGAGCGCCTGGAGCCCGCGCGTACCGAGGACCCCAACGCCAGCATCCATACGGACCTGGACGATCTGATCGCCAACGCGGACTTCGACGTGGCGATGGTCGGCCTGCCCGCGAACGAGGTTCCCGCCGCGGGCGCCAAGCTTGCGGAGGGCGGCAAGCACTTCTACATGGAGAAGCAGTTCTCGCGCCGCGCTCCGGAGCTCGCCGAGCTTGCGCACACCGTGCGCCGGAACGGCGTGAAGGTCTTTCCGGGATACCCGTGGCGGTTCCACCCTGCTATGAAGGAGCTGAAGGACATCATCGACAGGGGTCTGCTCGGCAGGCCTCTCTCCATAGAGACGCGGCTGGTCACGGGCCAGGTGAGGCCGGGAAGCCGCGACCCCGACGCATTCTCGTACCGCGACGCGACACAGGGCGGGGGCATCCTGCACCACCTCGGCGGTCACCACCTGGAGGCCATGCGGTTCCTCATGGGGTGCGAAGTCAAGGCCGTGCAGGCGATTGTCGGCCGCCCGGTGGGGTTCATAGAGGAGCCGCTGGAGGACGTGGCGGCCGTGGCAATGGAGTACGAGAACGGGGCCTTGGGCACCATGCACGACGGGTACGTACTGCCTGCGGGACTGCCTGCCCCTGAGGGGTTCCTCTTGTATCATGGCCTGGAGGGCTGGGCGGAGTGGGACCCCTTCGCATCCTTCGGCCTCACCGTTGCCAGCACGGCTCCTGAGTGGAAGGGCGCGCCCAAGCGGACGTTCGAGTACACGCCCGTGGAGTATGTCGGCTATGGCGAACACGACTGGTTCCTCCACTACATTGCCGACTTCATGGACGACATCCGCGAGGACCGCACGCCGGCCCTTCAGATCGAGGACGCGGTCGCCGTGACGAAGACGATCGACGCGGTCTACGAGTCGTCCCGTACGGGGCGTCGCGTGGAAATCGACTACACGATCTGACGCCAGGCTCAAGAGATTGGCCGGGAAGCCCACAGGCGGGGAGCGTCGGCAGGTGACTGGCCGGAGGCGCGCCCGGGTCCTGCGGGTCGGCGTGATCGTGTTCGCCCTGATCGTGGTGGCCGCGGGTGCTGGATGCCGGGACGAGCCGCAAGAGCTGGTGCCTGCTACGCCGCGGACGTTCCCGACCCCTACTCCCATTCCCGTTCCGCCGACGCCGACGCCCGTGAGAGTCGTTCCCACGAGCCGTCCGGCGACCGCTGTCGTGGGCGAAGGAGGCGCGTATACCGTGCTGCTGCCCGACGGCAGGCCGCACACGACGGCGAACGTACGGGTGGACGACCTGTACGGGGACGGCAGCCTCCAGATCTTCGCGACCGAGCCGCTGTCCGGACGCGTGATGTGGCTCCGAGGGCTGGACGATGTCGTAGAGTTTAGCGAGGGGCTGATCCAGCCCGTCAGGGTACACGCTGCCGACGTCGACGGGGACTCGCACCGGGACCTCCTGGTCGCGGACATCGGTCTGCTGGGCCCAACCAACCGCCCGGTGGGACGCGTCGTGCTGCTCCGCAACGACGGCACGTTTGAGTTCGAGGTGATCGTGCTGCTGGAGGACGTGGGGCGCGTGGCATGCGCCGAGGCGGCCGATCTGGACGGCGACGGCGACCTGGACATCGCCGTCTGCATCTTTGGTCACCTGGACGGGAAGGTGGTGTGGCTGGAGCAGACGGGGGACCTGGAATTCGTCGAGCATGTTCTCGACGACCGGCCGGGGGCGATACATGCATACCCGTTCGATGCCGACGGCGACGGCGACCTGGACATTGCCGTCGCGCTTTCCCAGGAGTCCGAGGAGGTGCTGCTGTTCCGCAATGACGGGACCGGCGGGTTCGTGCGAGAGGTGCTATTCGCCGCGACCGTGATGTACCATGGTCTATCGGGAATCGAGCTTGCCGATTTGGACATGGATGGCGATACGGACATTCTGTACACGAACGGCGATACCCTGGACCGCTCGGAGCGTGAGATACTGCCCAACAACTTCTACGGCCTTGCATGGCTGGAGAACGATGGAACGGGGGTGTTCACCAGCCGCGAGCTGACCAGGTACTGGGGGGCATACGCCGTCAAGGCGACCGATCTCGACGGCGACTCCGACCTGGACCTGGTGCTGTCGGGAGTCCAGCTGCCGAACATGTACCCCCAGGACGAGGTACAGAACCTGATATGGCTCGAGAACGACGGTAACCAGAACTTCACCAGGCGGATTCCGGACATCGACCTCCCTCCCTTCATGATCACGCTGGACGTGGCCGACGTGGACGAGGACGGCACCCCGGAGATATTTGCGGGAAGCCACAACTATACGGGCCGCAGCGCCGGGCACCGGCTGGTCATGTTCAACATTCCGACGGACGGGACGCGGTAGGCCCATGACGACGCTGAGGCAGATCGGTCAACGGCTGCCCCTCATGGGGCGTATAGGCGCGCCTCGGAGCGCCCTGGGCAAGAAGCGCGCTGTGGGGCTGGCGTTGCTGATCGTGCTCCTTGCGTTCTTCTTCTCCCTAAACCGTTTCCCGAAGCTCGACACGGTCCGCGAGGATCTGGACGTCGTAACCGGGCCGGTGGTCGAGTGCTTCCAGGGCTTCTGCATCGAACGAGAGCTCGAATCGACGCTGTTGGAGCGATGGTGGGACTTCTCGATCACGTACCTCCAACTGGTCACGGTCGGAATGGTGTTCGCCTTCCTGGTGGCCGGACTCACTGAGGCGTTCCTCTTCCCGAAAGGCAGCGGCGTCGGGATTCTGTCGGGAGGGAGCCTCAAAAAGTCACTCAAGGGCATGGTCCTCGGACCGGTAATGAACCTGTGCTCGGCATGCATTGTGCCGGTCTCCGCTGCATTCCAAAGGCGCGGCGTAGGAATAGAAGGCGGCCTGGCGATCGTCCACGGCTCGTCGACGCTGAACCTGCCCGGTCTGGTGATGGCCGTGCTGGTGTTCACGCCGATGATGGGCGTGAGCAGGTTCCTGATGGGCATGACGGCCGTCATCCTGATTGGGCCGCTGGTCGCGATGGTCGACCGCCTCACTGCCAGGGGAGTGCCCGCGCCTGCGGAAGCTCCGCCGGTCGAAGTCGAGCTTGACTATGACCCCATCGATGAGCCGTGGGGGCCGGCCATGAAGGAGTCGTTCACGGAGTGGGGCCGCGCGAGCTTCGGGTTCCTGGTACGGATGGGGCCCATCATGGCGATCGCAGGCTTCGCCAGCGGGCTGGCGATACAGTGGGTGAGCCCGGACGTGGTGTCCGAATACCTGGGCAACGACCTGACGGGCATCGCCATTGCGGCCACCTTCGGCATCCTGATCAACGTGCCACTGCTGTTCGAGATTCCGCTGGTCGCCCTCCTGCTGCTGATGGGTATGGGCGAGGCCCCCGCGGCGGTCTTGCTGTTCACCGCGGCGGCCGGGGGCCCGGTGACGTTCTGGGGCCTGGCGAGTGTGATGTCGAAGCGGGCCATAGCGGCGCTTGCGACGGCGACGTGGACGCTTGGTCTGGCTGGCGGGTTGGGCATCCTGGCGGCGGGAGTCTTCTTCGCTACCGACAGCATCGTTGGGTTGAACTCCGAAACGGCCGCCGCAGCCGATGCGGGGGTGAGGACCCGCATGACCCGAAGTGTGGTACCGATCGAGGATAGCCAGGCAGCTGTCGAGACTCCCGCCGAGACTGAGCCGGTGGTTGTGCTGGACAGGCCGGCCTTTGTCGATGCAACCGGGGAGGCGGGCATAGACTTCGTGCACAATGTGCCGGGCGCCCTGGTGTTCCCGCTGGGTGGAGGCTTGGTCGTGTTCGATCACGACGGGGACGGGCTCGACGACATATTCATCTCGAACATGCGCCAGCCCAACGCCCTCTATCGCAACAACGGCGACGCGACGTTCACGGATGTGGCTGCTCAGGCGGGGCTCGACGACCCTCTCTCCGAGACCAACGGCGGCTGTGCGGCCGACTACGACAATGACGGCGACCAGGATATATACACGACGATCCACGGGGCCAACAAGCTCTTCCGAAACAGCGGGGCCGGGGTATTCGAGGACGTGTCGGCCGCGTTGATGGAGGGGTACGACGAAAAGAGGCGGTTCAGCGGCTGTGCATGGGGTGACTACGACGGGGACGGTCATCTCGACCTGATCGTGGTCAGTCATCTGGGAGAAGTCGGCGAGGACCTGCTGACCCACAGGGACTTCGGCATCGCCCTGCGGGGGCTCTCGCTCTTTCACAACGAAGGCGGCACGTTCGCCAACGTCACCGAGCTGCTTGGGAATACATCCGGCCCCAGCATGGGGGGCGAGGCCGGCAACGTCTACGGCGCGGGCTTCCAGCCAGCCTGGCTCGACTACGATGAGGACGGCGACCTGGACCTGTACGTGGTGAACGACCTGGGCCGCGAGATCCACCCCAACGTGCTCTGGCGCAATGACGGCCCGGGCGGCGATGGCTGGAAGTTCGAGGATGTCTCTTTGTCTATGGACGCGAGCGTCAGGATGGACGGCATGGGCTTGGCGATCGGGGACTACGACCTCGACGGCAGGTTCGACATCTTCCTGACCAACATCAACGACAACGTGCTCCTCAGAAACCCGGGCGGAGGCCAGCCCTTCGTGGACGTGGCCGCGGAGGCCGGGGCCGAGATCGGGCTGCTGGGGCGCAGGCCGCGCATAGCCTGGGGCGCGATGTTCATCGACTACGACAACGACGCCGACGAGGACCTGTACGTGGTCAGCGGCTACCTCGACGCGCCTCAGCCCAGGAACTCCAAGGAGCAGCCGAACGCCCTCCTCCGCAACGACGCCGACGGCACGTTCGCGGACGTGTCGGGCAGCAGCGGTGCGGACGACGACGGCATAGGGCGCGGCGGCGCGTACATAGACTACGACGGGGACGGGTGCCTGGACATGGTAGTGGTGAACTACGGCCAGCCGGCCAGGCTGTTCCGCAACGCATGTGACGCGGGCAATAGCTGGCTCGTAGTAAGGACCCAGGGTTCCACCAGCAACAGGGACGGGATCGGAGCATTGATAACGGCCGAAGCCGGCGGAGCCTCCCAGATCAGGCTCATCTCCGGCGGATCGAGCTCGATGGGCCAGAACATGATGGCGGCCCACTTCGGTCTCGGAGAAGCGTCCAAGGTAGACTCGTTGACGATCAGGTGGCCCGGCGGCAGGGTCCAGACGATCACCGACGTGCCGGTCAACCAGGTCCTACAGGTCACGGAGCCCGAATAGCGGGCGGGCCTCTTTGCCTTGCGTCCCCGCGAGGGGCCCGGCGCGATTCCTCACAGCATGCAAAGCAGGCTCACATCGAAAATTGATGGACGGGTGGTCGACGAGGCCGCACGAGTGGCGGAAGAGTGCCTGTGGCCGCGCGCCGCCGCCTACGACGAGTCGGGCAACTACCCCGTGGAGAGCTGGCGGGACCTGTGGAAACATGGACTGCTGGCGGCAGCCGCGCCTGAAGCCTACGGCGGACTCGGGCTCGACATGCCTACCTACACTGCCGTCATAGAGCGTCTCGCCTACGGGTGCACGAACTCGGCGATGACGATGCACATGCACTCGGTTGTGCTGCGGTTCATAGACGCCCTGGCTACCCGTGAACAGAAGGAGAGCCTCTACGCGGAAGTGGTGGACGAAGGGAAGCTGTTCGCAAGCTGGGGCAGCGAGCCTGGCAGGAGGGGAGGGTCCCGGGCTGCCCGCGGCACCATCGTTGCCCCGGTCGAGGGGGGCTACGCTATCAATGGAGTCAAGCACTTCTGCTCTATGGCGGGGGCAGCATACCGCAACATGGTCCATTGCGACATGGAGGGGAGCAGGGACGGCGATGGTTTCCAGCTCGTCCTCGTACCGAGCGGCGCGGACGGCATGGAGATCAGCGGAGAATGGAACGTGCTGGGAATGAAGGCGACAGTGAGCCCGACGGTCACGTTCCGGGACTGCCACGTAAATGATGACGCCCTGCTGGGCAAGCCAGGCAAGGCCCTCGAGAAGGGCGTTACGGAGGGCTTCGGGCTTGGGTACGCGGCGGTGTACCTGGGGGCGGCGCAGAGGGCGTTCGACTATACGGTAGGGTTCTGCAAGAACAACGCGGTGTACCCGGACCCGGTCCCCCTGTCTCATAGCGTGGTGGTGCAGCGCAGCGTCGCCGAGATGGCGATGGCCCTGGAAGGGGCGCGTCTTGTGCTGTACGAGTCGGCCGATGGATGGGAGCAAGCAGGCCCAGATGAAAGGCGAGTCCTGGCGGCCCGCGCCAAGTACATGGCGTCCCGAGCTTCGCTGGACGTGACTTCCCAGTGCGTCCAGACCGTCGGGGGGAGGGCCGCACAGAAGCAGATGCCACTCGAGCGAATCTATCGCGACGTTCGCACCGCGACCTTGATGCCGCCGAACGTCGACGTCTCCATGGAGCTGGTGGGAAAGGCAGAGCTCGGTGTCGACTGAAGGACGCCCGGGGCGTCTGGCTGGCAAGGTCTGCATCGTGACCGGCGGCGGGTCCGGAATAGGCAGGGCGATCTGCCTGCTCTTCGCACAGGAGGGCGCCGACGTGGTCGCGGCGGACAAGAACCCGGAGTCGGCTGCGCATACGGTCTCAAAGCTGGAGCGCCTCGGTGGAAGGGGGACGTCCCTCGAGGTGGACGTTTCCCTGGCGCGCAGCGTGAGCGGTATGGTTGACGCGGTCGTCGAGCGGCATGATCGGATCGACGTTCTGGTCAACAACGCCGGATTCGGCTTCGCTGCAACGGTGGTCGAAACCGAGGAGGCTGACTGGGACCGCCTCATGTCGGTCAACCTCAAGGGGGTGTATCTCGGCTGCAAGTACGCAGTACCGGTGATGATACGCCAGGGCGGCGGCTCGATAGTCAACACAGCCTCGGCGGCGGGCTTGGTCGGCGTGCCGGACAGGGCCGCGTACTGCGCCTCCAAGGGCGGCGTTATAGCCATGACCCGGGCGATGGCGATCGACCATGTAGGCGACGGGGTCAGAATCAACTGCATCGCCCCCGGAACGGTGGAGTCCCCGTACTTCGACGAGATATTTGCCGCGAGCGAGGACCCAGTGGCCCTGAGGCGGCTCATGGAGGCGCGCCATCCGATGGGCAGGCTGGGGACGACCGACGAGGTTGCGCGCGGCGTGCTGTATCTCGCGTCCGACGATTCGTCGTTCGTCACGGGCTCGGTGCTGAGTGTGGACGGAGGCATGACGGCCCATTGAGACTTCGCGGCAAGGTAGTATTGATCAGCGGGGGCGCCCGGGGAATGGGCGCGGTGGAGGCCCGGCTGTTCGCCCGCGAAGGAGCCAGAATCGTGATTGGCGACATCCTGGAGCGTGAGGGTCGCGAGACTGCCGTGGGGATCACGGCGACGGGCGGGGAGGCCATCTTTGTCAGCCTGGATGTCACCAGCGAAGCCGGCTGGGAGCGCGCAGTCGGCGTCGCCGTGTCCAGGTTTGGCGGGCTGGATGTGCTGGTCAACAACGCTGGGACATACCTGCGCGGCTCTGTGGAGGAGACCGGGCCCGAGGACTGGGACCGGGTGATGGAGGTGAACGCCAAGGGCGTGTTCCTCGGCACCCGGGCCGCGATTCCTGCAATGCGGGAGTCCGGGGGCGGCTCCATCGTCAACATAGCGTCTTTCAACAGCCTGGTCGGAACGACGACCTCCGCCGCCTACAACGCGTCGAAGGCCGCCGTGCGCCTGCTGACCAAGTCCACGGCCGTCCAGTACGCAGAAGAGGGCATTCGCGCCAACGCCATCCACCCGGGTCCGATCCTGACCGCTATGTTCATGTCGGGGTTCCCGGACGACGAGGCCGTGGAAAGGCGCAGATCGCTTGTGCCGTTGGGCAGGATAGGGACGGCCGAGGACGTGGCCTACGGCGCCCTGTTCCTTGCGTCCGACGAATCCTCCTACATAACGGGAAGCGACCTGGTCATCGACGGCGGCTGGACAGCGCAATAGACCGCCGGCCAGAAGAGCTGTCCGTATCTCAACCACCCAGGCCAGGGCGTTGCAGGGCGCCCGGCGCGTTCGACCGCCTGAGCCGCAGTGGGTATAATGAGGCTCGAAGGGCAGGCGGGGAGGCGAGTCCCAATTGGCCAGAGTTCGCGTCATGTACTGGAAGGAGGTGCCTGTGCAGGTGCAGGCGGTCGATGATGCAGGCACCGTGTCGAAGCCCCTGGATCCCAGGTTCCAGGAGGCTGCCGACGCCATAGCCATGTTCGACGGAAGCGCGGGCACGGACGAGTACATGATGGCCTGGGAGTGGGGTGCGTACGAGGATTCAGATGGCACGGCCGAAGCTGTGTCGGAAGCGGCGGCCGATCGCTTCAACCGCGGGATGCCGGCGAACTTCGTGGCCCGAATCAGGGACCTGCACCTGTCCGGAGACCGGGACCCAATTCCCGGCTCTATCGACTACTGGATGAACGATGATCGGGACTGAGACGGCCGCTAGGACGGTGATCGAGAGGCTCGAAGCCGGGGAGTTCATAATCTCCGACGGTGCCACCGGCACGTGGCTCCAATCGCGCGGACTTGAACCCGGGGGATGCCCGGAGGAGCTCAACGTCAGCCGCCCCGGCCTGGTCCGGCAGATGGCTCGTGAGTACTTTGAGGCCGGCTCCGACATGGTGCTCACCGCTTCATTCGGTGGCAGCAGGTTCATGCTGGAGAAGTACGGACACGGCGGCCGCGTCAGGGAGCTCAACCGTCTCGCAGCCGAACATGCCCGCAGCCAGGTCCCGCCGAACGGCCTGGTTGCCGGGTCCGTTGGGCCGACGGGCGAGTTCCTCGAGCCCCTCGGCGCAGTCAGCAAGGCTGAGATGCTGGACGCCTTCGTCGAGCAGATCACCGCCCTGGAAGAGGGCGGCGCGGACGCCGTGGTCATCGAGACCATGTTTGCGTTGGACGAGACCAGGCTGGCCGTCAGAGCTGCCAGAGAGAATACGGGCCTGACCATCATTGCGACGATGACATTCGACAAGGGGCCCCGCGGCTTCTTCACGATGATGGGAGTGACTCCCGAGGAGGCAGCGCGGGAGCTTCGTGACGCGGGCGCCCACGTCGTCGGGGCGAACTGCGGGAACGGCATCGACAACATGCTGGAGCTGGCGCGGCTGATGCGCACGGCTACCGACGGCCCGATGCTCATACACTCCAACGCCGGGATACCCGCGATCCGCCAGGGCCAGATCGTCTACCCTGAAACGCCCGAGTCCATGGCGCCGCGGTTCAAGGAAATGTCTGAAATGGGCGTGAACATATTCGGCGGCTGCTGCGGCACCACTCCCAGGCACATCCGCGCCATCTCAGAAATACTGGACCGATGAAGGGAGAGACTCCATGACTGTTGCCAGCATGCCCCGCCTCAGTGCAGTTGAAGTTGTGGAGACGTACGGGAAATGCCTCGAGCTGGTGCCGATCGACCCTCACTTCCACGACATCTCCATCGGCCTGTACTCCAAGGGCGTCATAGCCACGGTCTGGACCTTCAGTCGCAGGGAGGGTGTTGAGGGGAGGATCGAGCGGGTGCGGGACCAGCTTGCCAAGCTCGGCGACATGGACGCGCTGGAAGGCACCCACAACCAGCTCAGGCCGCCCTGCGGCTCCATCCACCAGCGCCCCCTCAAGTTCCTGATGATGCAGGCCGTCGAGAAGGACCCTGGCTTCGACTACCCGGAAGGGCTCGTGAAGGACCTGCGGTCTCCCCTTATGCTCGGGTTCGAGTCGGACGAGGTAGACGGACGCACGGTTTATCGCCTCACCGCCGAGGGCGAAGCGCCAAGGGCCGCGGGCCGCATGCGGGCCATAACCTCGGGTTTCGTGCGCTACGGCGAAATGGAGAGGGCTGGCGACGGAGTGTCCTTCACGTGCGGCGCTCGACACGACCCGCTGATGCGCCTGCTGCTCCCATACGCCCGCAACGTGACGGGCACGCAGGATATGCTGGATGCGGACGCCCTCCGAGGCCAGATGACCACCGGCACCCTGGGCTTCACCCCGCCCACCTAAGGAACAGGAGGCTGCATGGCCACGAACTTCAATATTGAGACTGAACAGGAGGACGACGGTCGCTGGATAGCGGACGTAGTAGAGATTCCGGGAGTGATGGCGTACGGCTCTACGCCTCATGAGGCTATCGCAAGGGTGCAGGCCCTGGCCCTGCGTGTTCTTGCAGAGCGCATTGAGCAGGGAGAAGTCGAGCCTGAATTTGTCAACGTGTCGTTCCAGGCGGCTTAATGAGCCAATGGCCCAGTTCTCGTGCCAGAAGGGTCTTGGCCGCGTTGCTACGGCGGGGATGGAGAATTAGGAGACACTCAGGGTCCCACAGGACTCTCTCGAGATAAGGCTGGCCTGATTATGTATTCGCATTCCATGACCGAGAGGAGATCGGCCCGAGGATGTTGTCTCGCATCGCTAAACGAACAGGACTAGGGCCAGAGGACCTCTAAGAGTGTTCGCCATTCCTAACATATGGCTCGTACGATTCGGGATGAAACCACGCTGGCCCCTGGAGCTTGGGAGCGAAGGAGGAGTGCCATGACATTCACTGAAACAATGACGCCGCGTGAGCGAGTGATGAATGCGCTGGCGGGCAAGCCGGTCGACCGGCCGCCGATCGCGAACCCCACCAACGTTGCGACCGTAGAGCTGATGGACATGATGGATGCCCCGTTCCCGGACGCCAACCGCGACCCCGAAATGAACGCCCGGCTCGCAGCCACCGGCTACACGGAGCTGGGCTTCGACTCCATCATGCCCTACTTCACCATCATCCAGGAGTCGTCGGCCCTCGGCTGCGACATGCAGTGGGAGCAGAAGGACAACTGGCCCACCGTGCGAATGACCAACCCCATCTGGAAGGGCCCGGACGACGTCCGCGTCCCCCCAGGCTTCCTCGATCACCAGGACACGATCGCCATGACGAGGTCGATCTCCATACTCAAGGAGGAGTTCGGGGACGAGGTGGCCATCATCGGCAAGACGATGGGCCCCTGGACACTCGCCTACCACGTATTCGGGGTGGAGCCCTTCCTGCTCATGACGATCGACGACCCGGCGATGACGATGGAGTGTCTGCACAAGCTCAAGGAGATCTCGGTGCTGTTCGGCCAGGCCCAGATCGACGCCGGAGCCGACGCGCTGACGTTCCCCGACCACGCGACGGGGGACTTGGTCAGCGGCGAGTACTACCGCAGGTTCTTGCTGGAGATCCACCAGGAGATGGTCGAGGTCCTCGACGTGCCGCTGATACTCCACATCTGCGGCAACACGCTCGACCGCATGGACTACATCGCCCAGAACAACATGTCCATGTTCCACTTCGACTCCCGGAACGACCCGGCTAAGGCAAAGGCAATAGTAGGCGACCGGATCGGCCTCGTCGGCAACATCAACAACCCGGTCACGCTCTACTCGAAGGGCCCGGAGGAGGTCCGCGCCGAGGTGTACAGGTGCCTCGATGCGGGGATCGATATGATCGCGCCCGAGTGCGCCATTCCGCTGGCGACCAAGCTCGAGAACCTGCTCGAAATACCCAAGGCGGTGCGCGACTGGTGCGAAGAGCGCCAGGCCAACGGCGGAGGCTCATCGCAGGCATGACGCCGGTGCGGGCTGAGACGCAGCCTACCTTGTATATAGGACGGCGCGACCGCTCGCGGGCGCGGCTCTGCCTTCGTCCCATCGATGCCCCCGACTTTGGTGGAATCCCTACTCCCCCGGGTAGAGACGCCTAACAACGTTCGCGACAACTCTACGTCAGGAAACAGCCGGAGCCAGCCAATGTCCAGAGTCGTTCACGCACCCGAAGACTTCACCATAGTCGGCGAAAACATTCACGCCACGCGCGTCCTTCTAAGGAAGGGGCGCAGGGTCAGGACCCTGGACGACGGCACCGAGGCCGTACCCTTCAGGGGCGGCGATGGCGAGCGGCTGCTTCTCACCGTGCCGGACTGGTTCAAGGGCACGCAGCCCTACGAGCAGGGCCAGATCAAGCACTTTATGATCGCAGTCATGAAGGGCATCGGCGACGACCCGGCCGAGCGCGAGCAGGGGGCCGAGTACATCCGCGCAGAGATCCGCAAGCAGGTCCGGGCGGGTGCAGCCTACCTCGACGTCAACGTCGACGAGGTCCACTACGACCTCGACACGCAGAAGAGGGCCATGCGATGGGCAATCGAGACCGTGCAGGAGTCGTCCCCCGTGCCGCCCAGCATCGACTCCTCGAACTCTGAGATCGTCGCCGAGGGCCTGGACGCATACGACGGCCGGGCGGGCAGGCCTCTCGTCAACTCGCTATCGCTCGAGCGCCCCGAAGTGCTGGACATGGTGAAGGGGCACGACGCTCGGGTCATAGTGCTGGCAACGGGCGATTCCGGTATGCCCGAGGACGACGAGCAGCGCGTCGAAAACGCCCGCGCAGTCATCGACCTGGCCCTGTCCGGCGGAGTGGCCGCAGAGGACATCTTCTGCGACGCGGTCATATTCCCCATCTCGGTGGACCCGCGGTATGGGAACCACTACTTCGACGCCGTCAGGAAGATCAGGGAGGAATTCCCCGGCCTTCACATAGGGATGGGGCTCAGCAACGTGTCGTTCGGGATGCCGGAACGCAAGCTGATCAACCAGGCCTTCATCCGTCTGGGCATAGAGGCTGGCATCGACGCAGGTCTGATAGACCCCATCCAGACCAAGCTTGGAGACGTGCTGGGTCTGGACATGGAGTCCGAGCGCGTCAAACTCGCCGTGGACATGCTCGAGGGCCGCGACGACTTCTGCATGAACTATATCCAGGCCTTCCGCGACGGCAGGCTGGACTGATGCCGAGCGGACGCTGGCTCCCGTGCAAGGTGCCCCCGCACTAACCCGGGCCAGCCCGCCGGTATCCGCTATGAGGAAGAGCGCCGCCCGGTGACAACCCTCGCCGCCATCGACGTCGGCTCCAATGCCATGCGGCTCGCAATTGGCGAGACGCGGGGGGCGGGCATGGTGGATGTCCTCGAGACGGCCCGCGAGCCCGTGCGGCTCGGCCAGGACGTCTTCTCTCATGGGAGGCTATCGCCCGAGATCATGGACCTTGCCCTCCAGGCTTTCCACAGGTTCTCCGCATCGATCCGTGTCCACGGGGTCGAGCACGCTGCCGCCATCGCTACCAGCGCGATGAGGGAGGCCGAGAACGGCAAGGACCTGGCGGACCGGATACTTGCTGAGACCGGAATCGAGGTCGACGTTATCAGCGGCATGGAAGAGGCCCGCCTGGTCCACCTGGCCGTGTCGAGGAAGCTGGACATCGAGACCGGCGAGGCGCTCCTCGTCGACATCGGCGGCGGGAGCGTCGAGGTGGCGCTGACTTCCGGGGGGCTGCTGGTCGACAGCCGTAGCTACAAGATAGGGACGGTCCGCATGTTGCAGGTGCTGTCCGACGAGACGCTTGGGCCCAGCTACTTCGCCAGGCTGGTCGACGACGTGGCGTCCGAGACTCACGACTGGGTCGGCGACCACATTGGGCACAGCCTGATCGGGTTCTTCATCGGCACGGGGGGCAACGTCGAAACCGTCGGTGACCTCACGGGCAGGCGCGCCGGCAAGAGGGCCACGTCATACGCCTCCATCGGCGACATCTACCGGACGAGGGCGGCCCTGGAACAGCTCACCTTTGCCGAGAGGCGCCGCGAGCTTGGACTCA
The DNA here is from genome assembly GCA_965261325.1 of Dehalococcoidia bacterium. Taxonomy (GTDB): domain Bacteria; phylum Chloroflexota; class Dehalococcoidia; order Lucifugimonadales; family CAJWER01. Next base: position 722,886 of record CBDHCU010000008.1, on the reverse strand, counting down.
GGCCCGACCGCGCCGATGTCATCTACCCCGCGACAGTCGTGCTGCAGACCCTCATGGGAGTCGTCTGGGCGTCCACGTTGACCATTCCGCGTGTCGGCCTGAGAGAAGGACTGCTGGCCGATCTAGGCAACAGGTTGCTTGCAGGTCCGCTGCCTGCACTCCGGTAGGCTATCGGGCCCGGGCCTGCGCAACGAGGCCGGCGAATAGTCTGTCGAAATGGGGCGGCATCTCACCCCTTCGCTCGGGATTGAACTGCACGCCGATCACCCACCGGTGCTCAGGGCTCTCGAGGGCCTCGATGATGCCGTCCTCCAGTGAATAGGCTGTTGCAAGCAGCCCCGGCGCCTTCTGGGCCTCCCTTACGCCCAGCTTGTGGCGGCTGTTCACCCTGACGAACCCGCCTGAGCCGACCACGGCGGCCAGCTTGCCGCCGGGGGCGATGTAGATGCGGTGGTAGGCTGGTTCTTCCCCGTCTCCGGTTTCCGCCGCGTGTCCGTCTACCCGGACTATCGAGCCGCCCGCCGCAACGTTCAGCGCGAGGAAACCTCCTCCGGTCGCCAGCAAGGGTAGGTCTCGGTCCAGCGCCCGCGATACCCACGCTGCCGCATCCAGTCCTGAGTCTCTCCCGTGCCCGTCGGTCCGGGGAGCCGCCGATACCACTAGGCCATCGACGCGGTCCAGACTTGCGTCCGCGTCAGCGACCACCAGTGGCTCGCCGCCCGCCCTCCGCACGGCTGAGGCGTGGAGTAACTCTTCGTCGGTATCGGAGACTACGATGCCGATCACAGGCGGCCCCAAGCCCTTGGACACGCCTGTGAGGCAGGGCGCGCCAAGCAGCCCCGCTCTATCCTCCGGGCCGTTTGACGGCAGATTCATGACCATAGGTTAGCATGGACACTTCCAGGGACGGCGCGGCCCCGAGGTCTGCTCGATGAGTGCCATGCGTGGTCACCTGTTAGCGAATAGATAGGGTGTCCTGGCGCTCATGTAGGGCCGACAGATGCTCGGTGCAGGCCCTACATGCTCCGTCTTTGGGTCGCGTGGGGATGGGATTCTGGGTCTCGCAGCTGGTTCGAGTCGGTCGGAGGGAGTGCTCTGCGATCAGGGCCTTTCCAAAGTCCGTTCGTGGTGAGCCTGTCGAACCACAATTGGGGCCTTCGACAAGCTCAGGCCGAACGACAAGGTACGACCCTATCTCAACAATGGAAAGGCCCTGCTCTGCGATGCTAGGGGTTGACTCAATGACTTTTTCGCGCTAAGCTCCCGCGCGATACTATTTCAAGGAGGGCGTTGAATGATAGCTATATTGAGGAAGGGAGGGTTGCTCTGGGCGGCACTGCTCGTGGCAGTGCTTGTGGGCGTCGTGGCCTGCAGTTCCGCTGAGCCTGCGGATACCGGACCCAGTGCGGCCGAGATTCAGAACATCGTCCAGCAGGCTGTTGCCGGGATCGACACCGGTACGCAGTTGAGTGCTGCCGATGTGCAGAGGATCGTGGAGCAGTCGGCCGGAGACGTGCTGACGGCTTCCGACGTGCAGAACATCGTCCAGCAGTCGATGGGCACACAGTTGACTGCAGCCGACGTGCAGAGGATCATCAACAACTCGGTGGCGGGCCAGTTGACTGCTTCCGACGTGCAGAAGATCGTCGACGCATCGGCTGGTGCGCAGTTGTCGGCTGCTGAAGTTCAGAAGATTGTCCAGGACTCGACGGGTCAGCAGTTGACGGCTTCCGACGTGCAGAAGATCGTCGACGCATCGGCAAGTGGACAGCTGTCCACGGGCGACGTGCAGAGGATCATCAGCGCATCGGTAAGCGAGGCTGTGGACGCGGCCAACAAGGCCACCGAGGCTGCCATGATGGCTCAGAAGGCGGCTGAGGATGCTGGTGCGAAGGCCCAGCTGGCTTTGACCAGGCTTCCCGAGCTGACCACGGTGGGTGCGCAGGAAGGCTTCGCGAGGGTTACGCTCCCGAGGCTGGAGCCGCCTCCTGCTGGCTCGATCAAGTCGCCTCTGACGCTGTCAGACCCGCAGGAGCTCCAGTACCTGTACCAGTCTGGTCCCAAGGAAGAGGTTACGCCTCCGTTCAGAGAGGGTGGCGGCGACCGGGCCCACTACTGGTGGATATTCATGCCGCCGTTCCACTTCGCCTCCATAGAGAACAACATGGAGTTGCGCCAGGGCTTCGCGACGGGTTACTCGGTCAGTGACGACGGGGTCACGTACCTGTTGCACATAAACCCTGATGCGATATTCCAGGACGGCACGAAGATCACGGCCCAGGCCGTCAAGGACGCTTGGGAGTTTGCCGCATTCCCGGACAACCAGGTTGGCTGGGGGGCGATCCTGCTCCACTCCAGGGCCATCAAGGGCATGGACGCCCTCGAGGCTGGTGACGCGACCGAGGCCTCCGGTCTGACGGTCGTCGACGACCTGACGCTGTCGATGGAGCTCAAGCAGTTCACGCCGACGTGGGCGCCGCAGCTCGCGGTGTGGATGTTCGGTGTCTACAACACCGACCAGGCGAAGAACGACCCCGAGACCTTCAGGATAGCTCCGATCGGCGCTGGTCCGTACAAGGCCACGTACGACGACGCGACGGACACGCAGCACTACACGAGGACCTCGAACTACTGGGGCGATGCACCCATGATAGACCGGATTGTGCGTCCCACGGTTGCGGACCTTCAGACCGGTTATCTGCTGTATGAGAACGGCGAGCTGGACATCCTGTACGCCGACTCGGTGCGGCAGCCTGCCATATGGCAGCCTGACAACCCGTTCCACGGCGACCTGGTGCTGCAGGGCGGCAAGGGCCTCTGGTACACGGCCTACGTTACCGACCATCCGCCTTTCGACGACCTGAACATCCGCAAGGCGTTTGCCCACGGGGCGAACATGTGGGAGATCGTTCCCGCCATCCTGGGCCCGAAGGCTCAGTACGGCGCCGGCATCGTGACTGAGGGCAACGCCTGCTCCCAGTACCCAGATGTTGGTTACGAGTACAACCCCGAGCTGGCACGCGAGGCGATCGCGGCCTCCAAGTACGGCAGCGCGGAGAATGTACCTGTTCCCACGCTGGAGATTTCCCGACCCTCGATCATCAGCATCTTCGAGGTGGTCCAGGAGCAGTGGAAGGACAACCTTGGGATAGAGATTAACCTGGTGAGGCTCGAGCCTGGCCAGCAGAGGCGCGAGGTCGTTGAGTTCAGGCGCTCGAGCTTGGGCGGGCGCATACCCGATCCCAGCGGCGTCCTGACGGACCTTGGCCACACGTCGTCCGGCACGGTGAAGAACTCGGGCAAGTTCAGCAACCCGCAGCTCGACGCATTGATCGAGGCGGCCCAGTCGCTGAGTCTGGACGACCCGAGCTACTGCGCTGCCTGGCAGGAGATCGAGAAGACGATCATGGATAACTACTACTACTTCCCGCTCATGTCTGGCGACGACCGCACCTGGGTCGTTCAGCCTTGGGTACAGGGGTACGTGGGTTCTCTTGGTCAGTACTTCAACACCCTGCCGTGGTGGCAGATCGGTGTTCGCGACAGGGACCTGTACTAGAGATTAACTGCCAGACCGGTACTGTTGCGCAGCGGGCAGTTTGCCCGCCGCACAACATGCCGGAATGGTGGACTTATCGAGGCTAGTCAAGAACCGGGACCCCGAAGCCCTGAATGGGCGGGGGTCCCGGTTTGGCGTTCGGAGATTAGCCCCCACCCCGGATCCGTCCTTGAGAATCTCGCAGCCTGCCGGTAAGGCTTGGAGCCGCAGCCAGATGAACAAGCGCCAATTCGTCGATGCACACGTGCACTTCTACGACATGCAGCACCCTGAGCTAGTCTACGACCACTGGAAGCCAGGGGAACCTCACCCGACACTTGGCTGGCAGATCCAGAAGCTCGCGGAGAGAAACTACCTTGCTGAGGACTATATCGCCGAGACTCGGAATGCGAACGTGGTCAAGGCCGTGCACGTGCAGGCGGCAATTGGCAGCGAGGACCCGGTGAAGGAGACGGAGTGGCTCCAGGAAGCGGCGGATCGGACCGGTTTTCCGCACGGCATAGTAGCCCACGCCGACCTCAGGGACCCAGGAGTCGAGGCTGTCCTGGAGGCGCACTGCGAGTACCCCAACATGCGAGGCATTCGCGACTTTTCCTATGGCGACTACCTGGTCGAGCCGGAATTCCACCGCGGCTTTGCCTTGCTAGAGAAATACGACCTCATATCGTGCATGGGCGTTCAGTGGCCGGACATGGAGAAGGTGAGAGACCTGGCCGCGAAGTTCCCGAACGTGGTGATAGCCATCGACCATGCCGGTTTCCCGGACGAACGCACGGACGAGTACTTCGCTCGCTGGAGCCGCGCGATGTCGGTCGCGGCGGAGGCGGACAACGTTCGCTGCAAGATATCGGGCCTGGGCATGGGGGACCACAACTGGAACGTCGACAGCATCAGGCCGTACGTGCTCCACTGTATCGAGGCCTTCGGTGTCGAGCGGAGCTTCATTGCCAGCAACTGGCCGGTCGACTGGCTCTGGAGCTCGTACGGCGCGGTCGTGGAGGCGTACACAGAAATAGTCGAGGACTTCAGCGAGGACGAGCAGACGGCGTTGTTCTCGGCGAACGCGGAGGCGATCCATCGAATCTGACGGGCGCCTTACACGTCTGCCGTTCGGCCGCTATTGACTGGCGGCGATTCAGAGGCTACACTCCGGCCTGTCTGTAGGGAGGGTCAGGTACGTGGCGAGATGCTATCCGGTAGGTCCGGCAAGAGACTGAGAATATGCTGACATATACGCTCAGGCGAATCGTACTCTTCTTTCCGGTCCTGTTGGCAATCCTGTTCATAACGTTTACGTTTGGGTTTTACGCCCCCGGCGACCCCCTGGAGATCCAGTTCGGCGAGGACTACGTCCTGGACGAAGAGGTGCTCGCCCGGCTGAGGACGCTGTACGGACTGGACCGCCCTTTCTGGGTGCAGTTCGGCGACTATGTGTGGAAGCTGGCCCAGGGAGACATGGGAGAGCCGCTCCGCGTCGGGCGGGGCAAGCAGTCCATAGGGGAGATGGTATGGGCGGCCTTCCCTGTCAGCGCCCAGATTGGGGTGGCGGCCGGGCTCTTGCTGGTCGCTATCGGTATTCCCCTGGGAACCCTTGCCGCGAGCAAACAGAACACCTGGATCGACTACATTATCGTCACCGGCTCCATAATGGGGAGTTCTATCCACGTGATCGTCCTGGCGCCGCTTTTGATGGTGATAACGGTGCTCTGGCTGCCCGATTTCCTCGAATTGGTCGGAATTACGTGGAACAACAGGATTCCAATTGGCTGGCATGGCCTGTTCAGCACGCGAACAGTCTTGCCCATCTCGATCCTCGTGGTTACGGGTCTGCTGGGTATCGTGCGTCTCACCCGCGCTGGAGTACTGGAGGTCATACGCCAAAACTACGTCCGTACGGCTCGGGCGAAGGGCCTCTTGGAGCGACGAGTTGTCGGCAAACACATGCTTAAGAACTCCCTGACGCCCGTCCTCACCAGCATGGGCCTTACGCTCAGCGGGCTGGTGACGGGGGCCGTCTTCATCGAGCGCATATTCGCGATTCCCGGATTCGCAGGGATGGGAATCAATGCCTTCCAGTCGAGGGACTACCCGGTAATCCTGGCCACCACGATGATCGGAGCAACGATCATCATCGGCGCTAATCTGCTGGTAGACCTTGGCTATGGCCTCCTGGACCCCAGAGTCCGGTATGAGTAGAGAACAGGGCTACAGTCTTGCCCTGTCCCTGCCCGGAAGGGACGGGACGTGGCAGCCTCACGCAAGGGTGTGGGCATTGTGATCGTGTCCAACGAGGTACGGCCGAAATGAGCGAGCGGTTCGCGCCCCCATGATAGAGGACTTCGAGGAGGTCAAGCAGCGCAGCCTGTGGCTGGATGCCTTCGAGCGTCTCGTCCGCAACAAGACGGCGGTGTTCGGGATGTTCGTGGTGGCTTCAATACTGTTTCTTGCTGTCTTCGGCAGCTTCCTGGCACCCCACGATTATCTGGAGACGTTCATGCGCTCCGGCTCGGAGACCCACGATGGACCGAGCATCAGTTGGCCGATCTGGGAGAGCTGGGGCACTGAATACTGGTTGGGGACGGACAAGGTGGGGCGGGACATCATGAGCCGCCTGATGCACGGCGCCAGGACCGCCGTCTTCGCGGCGGCGATCACGATCATCCTCGGCCAGACCATCGGAATTACGATGGGGGCAATAGCAGGCTACTTTAGGGGCGTGGTCGACGATATAATCATGCGCATCGTCGACGTTCTCTTCAGCTTTCCCGACTTTCTGTTTGCGGCGTTCCTGTCTGCCTCTATCAGGACGCCCATAGTCAAGTTAATGGGAGATCTGAAGCAACAGACGAACTGGGGGATACTCGACGAAACTATATTCATCGACTACATCATCCTGTTCGGCGCCCTGGCGATGGTGAACTGGTCGGGCACGGCCCGGCTCATACGCGGCCAGATATTGTCGCTCAGGGAGCAGGACTTCATCCGGGCGGAGATCGCGCTCGGCATCCCGACGTGGCTCATTATCAGGAAGCATCTGATCCCCAACTCAATCGCTCCCCTCGTCGTGGGGATCAGCGGCGCCATCGGCGGCATCCTCTTGCTGGAATCGTCCCTCAGCTTCTTCGGGCTGGGTATACAGCCACCTGCCGCGAGCTGGGGAGACATGATCAACACAGCGCTTCCCCAGTGGCGCCTCTACCCATGGGAGGTCCTGATGCCGGGGCTCCTGCTGGGGACCGCCGTGTTCGGGTTCAACTACCTGGGCGACGGACTGAACGACGCCCTGAACCCCAGACAGATCAGGCGATAACTGCGAACCGAGTAGCGGGGATCTGAGGGGTTCGCCCCCGTGCATTGGCGTGGGGCAGACTGCAAGGCTGTCGAAAGCCGCCCGTCGTGGTGAAGTGCTCTCGACATCTGATTCGGAACTGAGTCCAAAGCAGTCTGGAGGAGGGACAGATGGTGGCCAGCCATTCCCGCATTGTCCTGATTGTGGCAGTCCTCTTGCTTTGCGCGGCTCTGACGCAGTTCCGGCCGGTTGCAGCCGATGGCTCCTGGAAGTCTTCCGGGCCAACCGGCGGCTATGTGTGGGAGCCTGCATGCTTAGTCCGGCTTGACGCGCCATCAGTAGCCCCTCGGTCGTCTGTCAATGCAGGGCCTTTCCAAAGTCCGTTCGTGGTGAGCCTGTCGAACCACAATTGGGGCCTTCGACAAGCTCAGGCCGAACGGCAAGGTACGACCCTATCTCAACAATGGAAAGGCCCTGCTGTCGAGCCCAGATCCACCACCTAATTTGGACGGATGGCGTGACGGACTGCCTCTGAGGCTATGGCTGTGCACCTTGCCGGGGATGGGTTCCCGCCTTCGCGGGAATGACGGAGGTGGGGGATTTGGGTCGAGGCCGTAGTGTTGACTGTAGGCGGCGCAGGCTATAGACTCCCGTACCGAACCCCGATCTGCTGGGGTTACTACGTATTGGGAGAGGATGGCAGGGACGAAGTCCTGAATCCCGGACAAATCAGGCGATAACGAAGGGGAATCTAACGTGGCGAAACCAGTCCTGTCCGTCGCAAATCTCGAGACTCACCTCGCGTCACGCGAGGGCGCCGTCAAGGCCGTCAACAACGTGTCCTTCGATGTGCAGCCGGGAGAGACGCTTGGCATCGTGGGCGAGAGCGGTTCCGGCAAGACGATGACCGCGCTTTCGATCATGGGGCTCGTCCCGAACCCCCCTGGACAAATAATCGGCGGGCGCGTCGAGCTCGATGGGGAAGTGATCACGGAACTGTCGGACAAGGACCTCAGGGCGCGTCGCGCTACCAAGATGGGCATGGTGTTCCAAGACCCGGCGACCTCCCTGAACCCGACCATGAAGGTCGGCCCGCAGATTGCCGAGACGATGCAGGTCCACTTGGGCCACGATGAAGAAACGGCGCGGAAGCGGGCCGTCGAAATCCTGGATAGGGTAGGGATACCGTCGGCCGAGTCCCGCTACTACGACTACCCGTTCCAGTTCAGCGGCGGCATGCGCCAGAGGGCGATGATAGCGATTGCCGTGTCGTGCGACCCGTTACTGCTCATAGCGGACGAGCCTACTACCGCTCTCGATGTGACGGTGCAGGCCCAGCTTCTGGACCTGGTTCGAGACCTGAAGGAGGAGAGGGGCACGTCGGTGATCTGGATCACTCATGATCTGGGCGTGATCGCCGAGTTGTGCGACAGGGTTGCCGTGATGTATGCGGGCTTTATAGTAGAGACGGCGCCGGTGCAGGAGATCTTCGAGAATCCGAAGCATAGGTACACGGCGATGCTGCTGCGGGCGCTGCCCTCTATGGAGAGGAGGGAGGCCGACCGGCTGGAGTCCATCCACGGCCTGCCGCCCCACTTGGCAAACCTCAAGCCCGGGTGTCCCTTCGCCCCGCGCTGCGACGGCCCAGTCGATCAGTGCTCGGAGGAGAACCCGACGTTGATTGAGGTTGGCGCCGATCACCATGCAGCCTGCTGGAACCCGCTGACAGCAAGCTCGAACGGAGCCGCGATGGGAGGGAATAAGTGACGGTTTCGGAGGAGTCCACAACCCAGAACGGCTCCCTCCTGGAGGTGCGCGACCTGCGGACGCACTTCAAGACGGGAACGAAGGGCATCATCTTCGGCATAGGAGCGATCAAGCAGACGGTCCGCGCCGTCGACGGCGTGAGCCTGTCCATTCAGAAGGGCGAGACCCTGGGTCTCGTCGGGGAAAGCGGGTGTGGGAAGTCCACCCTGGGGTACACGATACTCCAGCTGGAGACGGCGACCTCTGGAGACGTCTACTACGACGGACAGAAGCTCACTGGCTTGGGCGGGAAGGAAATGCGTCCGTTCCGTCAGAGGATGCAGATCATCTTCCAGGACCCCCAGGCGGCCCTGGATCCCAGGATGACCGTCGGGCAGGCTGTTGGCGAGCCTCTTGTCGTTCACGGGGTCGTTTCCAAAGACGAGGTCGAGGACAAGGTCGAGGAGCTCCTGGCCACGGTCGGGCTGAACCCCTACTTCAAGAACCGATATCCACACGAGTTCAGCGGCGGCCAGCTACAGCGCATCGTGATCGCTCGCGCGCTGTCGGTGGAACCGGAATTCATTGTCTGCGACGAGCCGATCTCGGCCCTCGACGTTTCCATTCAGGCACAGATAATCAACCTGCTCGAAGAGCTGCAGGACCAGTTCAACCTCACGTACCTGTTCATATCCCACGACCTGCGCGTGGTCCGCCACATCAGCGACCGTGTGGCGGTGATGTATCTGGGTAAGGTGGTGGAGCAGGCCGACATCGACGCCCTCCACGACAACCCCCTCCACCCATACACACAGGCGCTGCTGTCCAGCGTGCCGATAGCCAACCCCGCGCAGGCCAAGACCCGGAAGCGCATCATTCTGGAGGGCGACGTACCCAGCCCAATCGATCCGCCTAGCGGCTGCCGCTTCAGGACACGCTGCCCGATAGCGGTCGACCGGTGCGCTGAAGAGGAGCCACTCCTGCGCGACGCTCGGGAGAACCACTGGGTGGCCTGCCACCTGGCCTGAGTCGAGGGGACCCTTGCGCACCCTTCTTCTGCTCGCATACAGGGTAGTCCTCGTATTCATCCTCGTCACGTTCTTCAGCTTCGCGACGCTGGACCAACCGGTCCTCAGGTCCATTTACGTTGCGCTGACATCGATCCAGAGCGCTTTCGCGGATACCTTCAGGTTAGCCTACGACATCTTCGATTCTGGCGGAGACTTGGATATCGTTTGGAACGCCTACGCCCGCAGCGTGACGCTGATGCTGACCGCAGTCGTGATAGGATCGGTCACCGGTCTCCTGCTAGGCTTGGCGGGCGGACTGCGACCGCGCTCCCCCTTTGCAGGGCTCGCATCGGCGGTCAGCTACGTCGGGGTGCTGACGCCCAGCTTTCTGCTGGCGGTGCTGATCCTGCTTCTTTTCATTCGGTACATCGGCCCAGCGTTCGGCGAACGGTTCGTCCTGCTGAGCCCCGAGGTGACGGTGTTCGATGTCAGACGTCTCTTCGCACCGGCACTGGTGCTCTCGGTGCGTCCAATGGCATACATGACGCAGGTCACCATTGGCGCACTGCAGGAGGTCATCTACTCCGACTACGTGCGCACGGCCCGCGCCAAGGGCCTGCTCCGCAGGACTGTGCTGCTCCGCCATATCCTGCGCAACGTCGCCGCTCCCGCGTTGACCAGCTTCAACTCGTCCTTCTACTTCTCGATGAGCAGTCTCCTGATAGTCGAGTGGCTGTTCAATTGGGGAGGGATAGGCTCCCGGCTCCTGCGCGCTGCGGCAGAAAGGGACGCCGAGATGGCTAGCTACATGCTTGTCTCCGTCGGCATCACTTTCCTGATTATCAACACCGTAGTGAAAGTGATAATCAACCGCGTCGATCCCAGGGTGGCGGAGGCCGGGGGAGCGGTGTCGTGATGGTTGCTGAGGCAGGTATCTAGGCTATGCCGACCACCCCAATGCCCCCAGCATCCGTATGGTACCTGGACAACAGCACCATTCTGCTCGTAGCGCTTGCGGCGCTCTTTGCGATCAGCTTTACGGCGCGTTTCTGGGCCCCCAGTCTCAGACTGGCTGTGCGGTCCGGGCAGGCGTTGGGCGCCCGCACGCGGCTGGAGCGCGTCACCGAGCTGTCCACCAGATTCCTGGGCAACCCGACGTTGATCGCCGGGTGCCTAGTAACCGTTGCGCTGTTAGTCGCCGCGCTATGGCCGAGCTTCCTTGCGCCCTACGGCCCGGAGGAGGTGGGAAGGACCCTGCAGCTCATCGACGGCGAGGTGCGGGGAAGGCCGTTCCCGCCAAGCTCGCCGTACCCGGCAGGGACGGACAGGGAGGGCCGCGACCTGCTGACACGCATCATATACGGCACCGAGCGGACACTTGTGCTGTGTCTGGCGGTGGCCGTCTTCCGCCTGCTGCTCGGCGGTGGTCTCGGTGGTTGGGCTGGGTGGCGTGGCGGCGCGGTCGGCCAGCAGATCCTCTCCTTCGGCACTGTGTCGTCGTCGATCCCGAGCCTGCTGTTCGCCTTCGTATTCATTCTGACTATAGGGCCAAGGCTGGGTTTCGGGGTCTTCCTTCTAGGCCTGGGCCTCACGGGCTGGGCCGAGCTAACGAATATCGTGCACGGGTCCGTGCGGTGGATCAGGGGCCAGCCGTACTTGGATGCGGCTATTGCGCTGGGCTCTACGCCCCTGCACATAGCGCGCCGCCATCTGCTGCCGAACCTTGCGCCCCAGCTCATCCCGGCCGCGGCCCTGGAGTTGAGCGCGGTACTGCTCACCCTGGGGGAGCTGGGATTCCTGGGGCTGTTCCTCGGCGAGTCGTTCTTCGAATACGTGCCCCAGGTGGTGCGGTCGCCCAAGCTCCCGGAGTGGGCTGGTATGCTGTCCGGGACGCGCCTCTCGATTTTCAACTGGCCATGGCTGCCGATGGCTCCGGCCCTAGCCCTCATGGTCGCAATACTCGGTTTCAATCTACTCGCGACGGGGCTGCGGAGCTGGCTGGACCCGTTCCAGCTGCGAGGCACGACCCGCTGACGACCAGGTGACAATGCCAAAGCCACGAGATAGAGAATGGAGGTGTCGAAATGGGAGTCTCTCCCAATCATATAGGTTCGGACAGGCAGCTATTTGTGGACGATGTCCTGATCGAGGAGACGAGAGGGGCCGAGCGCGTGCTGCAGGAGCCGGTGCGCCAGGCTCCTGCCATCGAGGGGGACCGGCCGTGGGACCTGAGCCCCTGCGCGGCCGGCTTCATGAGGGACGGCGACCGCTTCAGGGCCTGGTATCGGAGCGAGCACGATACGGGGCAGATCCTGCAGCGCAGCGGCCACGATACGCTGTACGCTGAGAGCACTGACGGCGTCACCTGGGAGAAGCCGAATCTTGGCCAGTTCGAAGTCGACGGCTCGACGGACAACAACATAGTCTGGATGGGTCCGGGAGCGAACATGGTCCCCTTCAGGGACCCCAACCCGGACGTGCCCGACGACGAGCGGTACAAGGCGGTCGTGCGCACCAGGGACCTGCTGGCCGTGGCATCTCCCGACGGCATACGCTGGCGCCTCCTTCAGGACGACCCAATACTGACGGACGGTCCCTTCGACTCGGTCAACATCTCGTTCTGGGACGGAGACTTGGGCAAGTATGTGACCTACACGCGAGGCGTCGCCGGCACCGGTATCTTCAAGGGCGGTGTCAGGTGGATCCGCCGGGCCACGTCTCCCGACTTCCGAACGTGGAGCGAGCTGGAGTCGATAGACACGGGCGAGACACCCGACGAGCACTTCTATACGAACGCCTGCGTGAAGTACGAGCGGGCACCCGGCGTGTACTTCATGTTCCCGTCCAGGTACGTCGTCGAGCGCAGCCCCAACCCCGACTGGACCTACAGCCCCTGAGTCAACGACATAGTGTTCATGTCCAGCCGCGACGGGATCCGGTTCGACCGCAGCCTCAGGGATGCGTTCATCCGTCCGGGTCTGGACCAGAACAACTGGCACGATAGGGGAGTCTACATCGAGACCGGAATCCTCCAAACGTCGCCCACCGAGATTTCCCTGTACGGGATGGAGAACTCGCACCTGCCCTCCCAGAGGATACGCCGGTACACCCTGCGGACCGACGGGTTCGTGTCCGTGAATGCCGGGTACGCCGGCGGCGAGCTAACGACAGTGCCCGTCGTGTTCGAAGGCGGGGAGCTGGAGGTCAACTACTCCACGTCCGCAGTGGGGTCTATCAGGGCGGAGATACAGGACGCTGAAGGACAGCCGATCGACGGATTCAGCCTCGACGACTGCCCGGAGAAGTTCGGCGACGAGATAGAGGGTGTGATCGGCTGGAACGGCGGCGGCGATGTGAGCCGTCTTGCCGGGCGTCCGGTCAGGCTGCGCTTCGTCCTCAAGGACGCGGACCTCTACGCCTTCAGATTCCGGGCGTAGGTGCGAGAGTCTCTGGGAGGGATGTTCGCGAGGCGTAGATCGGGGTCCTCGGCCTATTTTGCAGGCGTCCTGATTGCGCTGGCCATGGTGTGGAGCGGCGGGGCCCCTTCGTCCTACCACCTCCACCTTCCGGGCACGCCGCAGCATTCCCACGGCGAGCCCGGCTCCGCGGGCGATGTGCTAGCGAAGAGGCTGGAGCGGAGCCTGGCTGACCAGGCCTCCGTGGTGGACGGAGGCTACAAGCAGGGCATCGCCGCACACGGCCGTGGGGAGGGGCTGACCCTGAGCGGTCGCGAGGCGGCCGAGACAGTGGTCCCGGGGTCGAGGTGCGGCCCTGCCGCTCCCCTCCGCCACTACGACGTGGCGGCGATCAACGTCGAGATCACCCTGAACAGGTTCCTCGACTACGACCCGGATGGCAGGATGTACGTCCTGGAGGCGGACCTCGACCGCCTGCGGCAGGAGGAGGCACAAAACAGGGCCGCCAGGGCCGACCAGGCAGAGCCCGCCGTGTCGATTGGGCTCGCGGGAGACACGATACAGCCTCTCACAATCAGGGCCAATCAGGGCGACTGCGTCAGCATTGCCCTGCGGAACGCGCTGGACGGGAACGAGCAGGCAAGCCTTCACATCCACGGCTCCAGCCTCTACGTTGCGGCGACGGGCGAGCCCGCCATTGCGACAAACCCGGACGCCTCCGCCCTGCCGGGCGAGAGCGTCTGGTACGAGTGGATGGTGGCGGCGGACGCGCAGGAGGGAGTCCACTACTTTCACAGCCACGGCATAGAGAGGTTCCAGGCCGGGCATGGGCTGTTCGGGGCCATCGTCGTAGAGCAGCGCGGTGCGTCCTACCTGGATACTGTGGACAACGCGCCGCTGGAGAGCGGTTGGTCGGCCATCATCCAGAGCCCGGACGGCAGCGACTTCCGGGAGTTCGTCGTCTACTACCACGAGATCGGCAGCGAAAGGTACCGTCACCTGGACAAGACGGGAGAGCGGGTAACGCTGACCGACCCGTTGAGCGGGGCGTACAAGCCCGGCGGAAGGGCGCTGAACTACAGGAGCGAGCCCTTCATGAACCGGCTGCAGCTCCAGTCCGACCGCTTCGGTGTCGCGGACCAGTCCATGGCATACAGCTCATACACGTTCGGAGACCCAGCGACGCCGATTGCTCGCTCGTACCTGGGAGACCCCGTCAAAACGAGGGTCGTTCACGGCGGTTCGGAGGTGTTTCACGTACACCATACCCACGGTGGCGCCATCCGGTGGAGGAGGCAGCCTGGAACCGAGGACACGGATTTCGAAGCCGGCCTTGTCAAGTACCCGCCCATAAAGACCGACGGGTCTACGAGGCTGGACTCGCAGTCGATAGGGCCGTCGCAGTCCTACGACCTGGAGTCGGAATGCGGCAGCGGCGGCTGCCAGCAGAGCGTGGGCGACTACCTAGTCCACTGCCACGTTGCCCACCACTACCTGGCCGGGATGTGGATGATCTGGCGGGTGCACAACACGCTGCAGACGGGTGGCGAGGCGGGCGCTCTCCAGGAGCTTCCAGACCGCAGCGGCGCGGTCGCGGAGGCCGTAACGTCCGAAGCGTTGCTGGGCAGGACCGTGGAGTGGCAGGGTGAGCGGTTCGAGCTAACCAGCGAGAACCTGGGAGATTGGGTGGAGCGCCAGCTCCCTCCCAGTGGACTACCCAAGGGCTATGATGCCTCGGTTCTCAACTGGCACAGGCAGGGAAATCTGTACCTGAACGAGCCTGAGACCGTGCACAAGTGGCCCGCGTTCGAGTCCGAAATCCCGGGCATGAGGCTGCGGATCCTCTTCGATCCCACGACAGGCAAGCTGGCATACCCGCTCCTGCGCCCACACCTCGGCAGGCGTCCACCCTTCGCGCCCAATCACGGGCCCGCACCCTTCCTGAGCCCCGATCAGCAGGGAAGGGCGCCGCCTCGACCCGGCGAGAACGGCGTGCGCAGCCTATGCCCGGCAGGGACGAGGCTGCAGGACTTCGCCGTTCACGCCATCAACGTACCCATTGTGCTGAACGATGACGCCAGTCTCATAGACCCGGTTGGGCAGCTCTTCGTCCTGAAGGAGGACGAAGATGCTGTGCGGGCCAACAATGACCTGCGGGTCCCACTCGCGTTGCGCGCCAATGCGGGGGAGGACTGCGTGGACATCGTATTCAAGAGCGAGCTGAGGGACACCGCCGAAAACACCTTCTTCAGCAAGGTGAGCATCCACGTCCATCTAGTTCAGTTCGACGTCCAGGCGAGCGATGGCATAAGCGCGGGGTTCGCATACGAGCAGTCGGTGCGCCCATTCACCGAAGAGGGGGAGGTCCTGCAGGCCGATGCGGCGCAGGGAAGCACTGAGGTCGAGCTCGGCAGCGCCAGGCGGTTCCGGCGCGGCGCGCTGGTGGGCGTCGGGATGGACCAGGGCGAGACGTTCGAGATCAAGCGCATCGCCAGAATCGAGGGTAGCCGCATCGTCTTCGAGACGCCCCTCGAGCATCCCCATGCCTCCGGGGAGATCGTGAGCGCCGAGTTCGTGCGTTACCGGTGGTATCCCGACGTACAGTTCGGCACGGCGTATTTCCACGACCACGTGGACGCCCTCGTTTCTTGGAAGCACGGACTGTTCGGAGCCTTGATAGCAGAGCCTCCCGGCTCGACCTACCACGACCCCTTCACGGGTGCGAGCGCCAGGAGCGGCAACATAGTCGACGTGCACACCGAATCGGCCATCTCACCGGACGTGACAGGCAGCTTCCGAGAGCTGGTCATGTTCATACAGGACAACAACCTCGCGACACACGTAGGCAGTTCGAGTGGGAGCTCATTCAACCTGCGCGTTTCTCCACCGGAAAGGCGCGGCGGAGACCCCGCGCTCTGGTTCAGCAGCGAGGCACACGGCGACCCGGCCACGCCTGTCCTTAACGCCTACCTGGCCGACCCGATTGTGGTGCGCGCCCTCGTCGCCGCGACAAACGACGCCCATACGTGGCACCTCGACGGCCACTGGTTCCGGCGCGAGAGGTTCAGCCTTGGGTCACGGCCCGTGAGCACGGTCCACATCGGGATTTCCGAGCGGTACGACCTGATTATCCCGGCGGCGGGTGGCCCGCAGATGATGCCAGGGGACTATCCCTACTACAGCGGGCGCACTTTCAAGCTGCGTGAGGGAAGCTGGGGTCTCGTAAGAGTGCATGCGGGGGATTCCACGCTAGGCCTGTTGAAGCTGCCCGGGCGAGAGACAATCCCAAGCCCGCCCGATTCCGTGTGTCCGGCGGATGCGCCGGAGAAGGAGTTTGGGGTCGCGGCCATCCCCGTGCGGCTTCCCATGCTCGACGATGGCATGGGTAAGATACTTGCCCTGGAGGCGGATGCGAACGACTTCGTCTCCGGCGCAAGGGAGCCGGAGCCGCTGGTGCTGCGCGTGCGGGTGGGGGACTGCGTTCAGGTGAGCCTGACGAACAGGCTGGAGGAGGGCAGGGTGTCATTCCACGCAGACAGGCTTGCCTACAATCCTAAGGACTCGCTGGGCATCACAGCTGGCCTCAACCCGGACCAGGCTGTCGCGCCTGGGGAGAGCAGGACGTATACCTTCTTCGCGCACCCCGAATACGGGGAGGGCGCCTCGCTCGTGCGAGACTGGGGGAATGTATTGGTGAACCCCGGGCTAGGCCTTTACGGGGCCATCGTCGTAGCCCCGGCCGGCGCCGAATTCACCGACCCCGAAACGGGCGAGGACATGTCGCTCGCTTCGAGCTGGAGGGCAGACGTACATCTGGCCGATGGTTCGAGCTACCGTGACTTTGCACTGTTCCTGCAGGACGAAGACGAGGTGATAGGCACTCATACGATGCCTTACAATCACGCTGTGAGCGGAGTCGTCGGTCTCAACTACAGGTCGTCGCCGATGGATGGGCGGTTCAATCTGTTCCCCAAAGCAATAGCGGACTCCTTCAAACTGCCAGCCTTCGTGGACCTAATGGGCGGGCTCTTCGACCTGTTTCCCGACCCGACGACGGAGGCCGGTACGGGCGTCTATGCCGATCCGTCGACTCCGGTCATGGTGGCGCATGCCGGGGATCATGTGCGTATTCACGTGATGGTACCATCTAGCGAGCAGAACCACGTATTCAGCGTCGAGGGCCACCAGTGGCCATTCGAGCCTGGAATGGAGGGCACAAATCTGATTAGCGCCGCACAGATCGGCGGAGTCGGGACGCTGGAGATCGCCCTGGACGCCGGCGGGCAGTCGAGGATGCCGGGGGACTACCTGTACGGAGACCACAGGCTGCCCTATCGTGAGGCGGGACTCTGGGGCCTGTTCAGGGTTCTCAGGCCGGATGATCAGGCCGCAGCACTCAAACCCTTTGGAGGTCGGTGAGAAGCGAAGTATGGTGCGAAGATCGAAGCAGGGTCATGGATATCTGAACAGGGCAAGAGCTCGACTGAGCAGTCTGTTCCTATGGTCGGCGCTGGCGGTCCTGCTCCTCGTGGTGACGTCTTCCGCGCTGGAGGCCGACGATGAGGATGTGACCGGGACGACCTGGACCGCCCTGGCTGGCGAACTCTTCACTGACGAGTCGTTGCAGATCAACCAGTTCATACCCAACGACATCACCGTCGTCGAGGGAGATACGATAGTCTGGGAGCGGTTGATGTTCCATACGATCACGCTGCTCTCGGGTGAACCTCGGATGCCGTGGCTCCAGCCCCTGAAGGACGGCCGACTGGGCATAGTGCCAGAGGTGGGGTTTCCGTCCGGCGTACAAAACCGGACAGAGTTAGAGCTTATCTCCATAGCGTCCTGGGCGCGAGACAGGCTGGGGCTGCTGGAACCCAGCAAGGAAAAGCTGATCATCAATGGTAACAACGAGTACGATGGCACAGGTTTCTTCAACTCGGGGGCGCCTTTCGACCCGGATTTCCTGCCGAGGCCCGTCCACGTGACGTTCACCCAGGCAGGCGTCTATCAGGTCGTCTGTCTCATTCATCCTGACATGCAGGCTACGGTGACTGTCCTTCAGGAGGGGTTCACCGCACCCGAGAGCCAGGCAGACCTCGACGCCAGAGCCGTGCGGGAGCGTGCTTCGCTAATCGCCCACGCGGAAAGACTGTTTGCCTCGCAGGGGGCTGGCAGCCGGCGCAGGTTCGACTTCACCACAGAACACCGGCTCAAGACCGGCCTCTTCCAGGACGACGTGGAGTATGCACGCTACTTCCCCTCTGACCTCGAAATCAGCGCCGGGGATACCGTGACATGGGACTGGGTGAATGGAGGGGATACCCCTCACACCGTGACGTTTCTGTCGGGAGCCGAGGCGCCGGAGTACCTGCTCGTAGAGCACAAGGTGTTTGCGGACGGTAGCCTCAATGTCCGCGATCCGCCGACTATAGCGCTCAATCCCGAGGTCTTCGCGCCCTCAGGGGGCGATACATACTCAGGCTCCGGCGTCTCCAGCTCGGGCGTGCTCTTCGGCGAGCAGGGCCCTCCGGGGCGCCCGACCACCTACTCCCTCAGGTTCGACACTCCGGGCACCTACAACTATCATTGCCTGATGCATGGCCCAGTCATGTCCGGCGCCATCATGGTCACCGGGACCGTCCTAGCGCCCGAGCTGCCAAGCGTTGGGGATGGCTCAGTGTCCTTTCTCATGGGTCTTGCGGCGGGTGCGTCGCTGCTGTTGTTGATTTGCGGTGGCGTCCTGGTCGTCCAATGGAGGCGGTCGGACGCATGAACGCCGCACTTCGATGTCGATAAGGAAATAAGGAGCAACACATGACAGAATCTCCCCTGCATGTAGAGGCCAATCGCCAGCTCTTCGTCGACGATCACGTCATCCAGGAAGTGGACGGTGTAAGGCGGATCCTCCACACTCCGGAGCGGCGCAACACCATCCTGCAGGGCGACAGGCCATGGGACGAGGCGAGCGTCGCGTTCATGTCCATTATCGAGGATGGTGGCATGTATCGTGGCTACTACCGCTGCGATCACCTGGACTCCTCCCGGGCCCCGAACCCCCGCCATACCGCCTACGCCGAAAGCCCGGACGGCATCACATGGCGGAAGCCGAGTTTGGGTCTGATCGAGTTCGAGGGATCGAAGGACAACAACCTGGTCTGGATGGGCCCGGGCGCGAACCTGTCGGCATTTGTCGACACGAACCCTTCCGCGCGGCCAGAGGAGAGGTACAAAGCCGTCGTGCGTGCGGGCCGCGCCGAGGGAGAGGCAATGGGCGCGCCCGGGCCGTGCGTACTCGCGCTGTCGTCCCCGGACGGGGTCCGCTGGCGGATGATGCAGGACAGCCCAATTCTGACCGACGACCCGTTCGACTCGTTCAACGTTGCGTTCTGGGACGAGTGGGAGAACAGGTACGTCATATATACTCGGGGAGTCGCGGGCGTGGGAAACTTCAAGGGCGGAGTGCGCTGGATCCGGCGCTCGACTTCCACGGACTTCCTGAACTGGACCCCATTGGAGCCGATCGACGCCGGAGATACGCCGTTCGAGCACCTGTACACCAACGCGTGTGTGCCGTACATGCGCGCACCAGGCGTGTACCTCATGTTCCCGTCCCGCTACGTCGTAGAGCACACGCCGGACCCCGACTGGGAGGGCGGCCTAGGCGTGAACGACATCGTGTTCCTGTCCAGCAGGGACGGCCTGAACTTCGACCGCAGCTTCATGGAGGCCTTCCTGCGGCCCGGTCTGGACGGCAAGAACTGGCACGAGCGAGGCATCTACGTGGAGCGGGGCATCATACAAACTTCGCCCGAGGAGCTCAGCCTGTACGTCAGCGACCACTGGCGCTACCCGACGACAAGGATCAGTCGCTATGTCCTGCGCACCGATGGGTTTGTTTCGATAAATGCCGGATACGGCGGCGGGACGCTGACCACGAAGCCGATGGTGTTCGACGGTGGGGAGCTGGAGCTCAACTACTCCACGTCCGCCGCCGGAAGCGTGAGGGTCGAGGTACAGGACGCCGAGGGACGTCCAATCCCGGAGTTCGCACTCGATCGATGTCCGGAGATGTTTGGCGACGAAATAGACGGACGCGTTGACTGGGGGGAGGGCGCCGACCTCAGGGATCTCGCCGGGCGGGCCCTGAGGCTCAGGTTCGAGTTGAAGGACGCGGATGTCTACGCGTTCAAGTCTTCGTAGTGAGAGGCAGGATTCGATGACAGAAAAGACGGCCCTGAACGTCGGCTCTGACCGGCAGCTCTTCGTGGACGACTACCTGATCGAGTCGATGAGCGGCGTGGAGTTGAAGCTGCACAGCCCTGCCTCTGCGGGCAGAGCGCTCACGCTCGGCATGCCCTGGGAAGGCGTGACCTGCGACTACCACACGGTCTTCCAGGACGGCGGCATCTACCGGATGTACTACCGCGGCTCCAGCCATGAGGGCTACACGATAGATGCTCTCCTGGAGCCGGGTGAGGAGTCCGTGCCGGTGCACCACGAGAACGTCTGCTACGCGGAGAGCAGCGACGGCATCACGTGGACGCGGCCCTCCCTGGGTCTGATCGAGTTCGACGGTTCCACTGACAACAACATTGTCTGGCTCGACGAGGAGGGCGACACAACGGACCTGGTGCCATTCCTGGACGGGAACCCGGACGCGACGCCGGACGAGAAGTACAAGGGCATCGTCTGGAAGGGCAGCCGCGTCTTTGCCGTTGCGTCCCACGACGCGGTAACGTGGCGCTTCATGCGCGACGAGCCGATACTGACCGAGCGGCCGTTCGACTCGCAGAACGTTCCGTTCTGGGACCCCTGGAAGGGCGAGTACGCCATATTCACCCGCGGCAAGATAGGCACAGGCGGCTCTTTTGGCGGCGGCTACCGCTGGATACGGCGCGCTACGTCGCCGGACTTCCTGACGTGGTCGCCGCTGGAGCTCATCGATACCGGGGACACACCCCACGAGCACCTGTACACCAATGGGACTACCCTATACTCGAGGGCTCCCGGCGTCTATCTGGCCTTCCCGCGCCGGTTCTCGCCGCAGAGAAAGCCGAGAGAGGACTCACCCTGGCCCGGCACCTCCGATTCGGTGTTCATGAGCAGCAGGGACGGCCTGCACTGGGACCGCAGGTTCATGGAGTCGATACTCAGGCCGGGCATTGGGCCGCGGCACTGGACGTCTCGCAACAACCTGCTGTCCAACGGCATAGTCGAGACGGGGGAGAAGGAGATTTCGATGTACGTGCTGCGGCACAGGGACTTCCCTTCTGTCCACTTCGAGCGTGTGACCTGGCGAAAGGACGGCTTTGTGTCGGCCAGTGCCGGCTACGTCGGAGGCGAGGTCACAACGCGGCCGCTGTTGTTCGACGGCGGGGATCTCGAAATCAACTACTCAACGTCGGCTGTGGGCTGGATCAAGGTCGAGATGCAGGGTGCGAGCGGGGACGCCGTGGGCGGATATGGACTGGGGGACTATCCTGAGATGTTCGGCGACGAGATAGACGGTATTGCGCGGTGGGAGGGCGGTACCGACGTATCGGACCTGGCGGGAAGACCGGTGAGGCTGCGCTTCCAGCTCAAGGACGCCGACGTCTACTCGTTCCGCTTCCGGGCGTAGCGCCTGGAGACAGCGCCCCGAGGCTTGTCGTCCCCAAAACCAATCGCGTCCTAGTCCCCGTGCGGGCATTCGCATCATGAAGACCGAATAGTTGCCGCGCAGTCGTTTGGCAGTAAGCCATTAGCTGAGCGCCTAGTTGCGATTGCGTAATTGCGTACAGGACGTTCAATGGTGGTGTTCAGGCGGACAGCTTGTCGAGGCCAGACAGTAGGGCCCTGAAGCTTGGGGACTTGTTCCTTTTTCTCGACAAATGGTGCGCCATCGCTCTTGCACCCCCGACCTTCTGGAACTCGGGAACAAGCCGCTTGATGTCGTCGGAGGGTTTCTGGACGTTATCTGGCTTACGGAACCTCGCCTTCCGTCCAATTCCACGAAGTTTCTCGTCGTCGAATGCTTCAGCTAGTATCGATTCAAGGTAGTTTTGGCGAACGTCCAGCCCCCCGCCCCTCTGGGTTCCCGCTTTCGCGGGAATGACGGCAATCCGAGGGTTCTGTCATATTTAGATTGAAGCAGTACTAGCGCGTCAGGCTCACCCAGATACCAGGCCTCAAGCTCCTCGCACACAATCCTGACAAGTGTGTCCGATCTCCCTGCATCGCTGCAGATCTTCAGAAGTCGTTGCTTGAGAAAGACGCAGTCGGTTCCGTCGTTGTCCCGCAAGACTACGAACCTCACCCCCGGCTCACGCCATGCCCTGAGCTTGCGCGGGATGCTCTTCTCCAAGTCGCTCTTGCCTTCATGATGGATGCATTGGAAATTCAACTGGGGGAAGATGCGGGGCAGGAATCCTTCAAGCAGAACCCTCATGGACTCTTCCTCCAGCAGAAAGACCACCTTGGTCATTGGGATCATCCCGTGAAGAGGCCCTGTCTCCAGAGAGCACCGGGCAGGTCGCCTTCTTTGACTAGCTCTTTTAGAAGTCTATGGTCGGAAGCGCGGCGGACGGAAGTGAAGCCATCCTCCTTGACCATCCAAAGAATCTCGTCAAGCTCCGCCCCGTTGAGGAAGTCGGGGGAATGAGTCGATACGAACACTTGGCCTCCACGTTTAGCGTAGTCACGGAACTCCTCCACCAACTCGCGCAAGAGATCGGGATAGAGTTGGTTCTCCGGCTCCTCGACCGCTAGGAGCGGATGAGGTACGGGATCGTAAAGCAGCACCAGGTACGCAAACATCTTGATCGTCCCATCCGAGACGTAACGCGCAATGAAGGGGTCCTTGAAACTACCGTCCTGAAACCGGAGCACAAGCCGCCCGTCCTCCGTGGGTTTCGCCTCGACATCACTCACCCCTGGAACCCGTCTACGCATCGTGTCCAGAACGCGATCGAACTCCTTACGGTGGTTCTCGTAGATATACTGCGCAACCTGCGCGACGTTATCCCCGCGTGTGGATAGGTGCTCGGCGTAACCGGCCTCTGCACTCGGCCGGGCTTCGGCGATGTGGAAATCGGAGATGTGCCAGCTCTCGATCAGGCTACGAAACTCCGATACTACACGGAACTCGCGGAACTGCCCCAGCCCCTTGATCGCCAGGACACTTGGATCGTCCAGCGCGTAGTCAGCCCTCTCCTCGACAGCCCCCTCCTCGCCGTAAACAGACTCGTTCGTGATCGTCATGCCCGATCCCCGGCTAAAGTCCACAAAGTGCCAGGGCCGCCCATACTGGCCTCGGCGGTAGCTCAGCACTTCCCTCTCGACTACCACTCGCCCGCTTGGTTCCGTACCCACTTCGAGGCGGTACGTAGCAAGCCGACCGCCGCTCTCTCTGAACTTCACCGTGATTCCTATAGGCCCTTCTTGTCCCCTACTCACAAGCTCGCGATACCCGCCGCGCCGGGCTACCGCGGATGCGACGTTCTGAGCTAGTGCGTCCTTAAGAAAGGAGAGCACGTCAAAGAGCGAGGACTTGCCCGACCCGTTGGCGCCAACGACAACGGCCATCCGCGGCAGGTCGCTCAATGCGATCCTACGAAAGCAACGGTAGTTCTCAATCTCTATGTTCTCAATCTGCATGTTGGGCATGGCTCTAGAGGATCCCCTTGCAATGACTCCAGAATACATGAATGACGGTTGCCCAACCAATGGAACGCGAAGCTGCGTCTGTCATGCTAGACGACGCTCGGTAGTGGGCCTCTCGTTCCAAGACCCTGAGGCGATCCCACGAGTCAGCTGATGGAATTGGCTCCGACTGGGGACAGCATCATTGCTAGGGCCGGGGAGGTGCGTCGGGGGGGCCTTCCTCGAGCCTCTGGCCCATCTCGTCGAGGAACTTCTCCATCTCTGGGGGTAGGGTAGGGTCGTCGACCGCCTCCAGGTCTGGCTCCGTCCGAGTGCGGTCGTACTCCGCTTCTAGCTGTGTGATGAGCAGCTTCACCTGCGCGTTGTTCTCGACGGCCCGGCTGATGTCCCTGTACTGCTGCTCACCCCTACTGGTGTCGACTAGGCTCGCCGGAAAGTCGTACATCGCGCTCAGCACTTCCATGATCTTGGCTGCGCCCAGATGGTCATCTTCCAGTTGAACGTAGTGCGGGATGTGGAGCATCAGGCTCGTCGGCTGCACGTTGGACTCTATTAAGGTGTCGCCCACCAGGTTGACTATGCTGGTCGGTCCCTGGTACGTATTCCTGCGGACGGATACGAGGTGGCGGGTGCGGCCCTCGTAGAGCTCGTTCAGCGTACCGGTGATCATAAGCGGACGCGTGTGCGGCACCGAGTCCCACATACTGCCAATCCGGCAGTACTCGACGACGTTGTAGTGCAGCAGCAGCTTGACCACGGCCTCGGCGTAGTCCTCGCCGAACATGTGAGGCTCGCGCAGGTGGAGGAAAACATAGTCCCGCCCCGTCTCCTTGTCCTTGGCGTAGCGGGCTATCGTGTTGGGCTTGGTCAGGACGCGCTTGCCGTCGACGATCCTGGTCTTGGGCCGTTCTCTGGTGAAGTCGAGGAAGACGCCGGGCTTGGCGAGCCGACCCAACTCGACCGCGTTCATGTGCCGCTCCAGCTTGTTCAGGACCAGCGTGCCCACGCGACCAATGTCCACCCAGGGGCGGAGATTGGCTATGACGATCGCATCCTTGAGCTCGGGTCCGTCGTCCAGGACTTCGAATGCGCCGACTCTCATTAGCATATCGTGCCAGACGGCCCCCTATAGTGCAACATCGTCGACTGCCGAGGTACCTGTGCCCTGGGCCGCGGCCGCTCCTCGGAGCGGCCAGCCGGGCTAGTAGCTCTGGAAGAGTCGGCCCCAGCCGGTCTTCATGGCGGCTTCGACGCGCCTGCGGCCGATCATGCGGAGCCAGTAGCCGTTGTGGTAGACGTTGGAGGCGAGGAAGGCCCAAGGGGCTATTGGCGAGCGCAGCAGGGCGTGTTCCAGCGGCTTCAACGGACCCCAGTAGATGAGCTTCTGTCCCCGGCTGGCGAATGTGTTCTCGCTGCTCCTGAGCCCCCAGTCGATTTCGGAGATGTCCTCGCCGACAATCTCGATGTCGGCAACGTCGCCGGTGCCGAGGCCCATCTCGTGGGCCAGCCGGATGAAGCCGATCGACATCGGGTCGAACCCCATCATCTTCGCCTGCACCGCGTCGACGGCCACCGGGTCTGATCCGGCGAGAAGCACGTTCTTGACGTGCCACCGCATCGCACGCGGGCCTGGGCCGTCCCCGACGAAGGTGCCGTCGGTGACGGTGAATATGCCCGGGTGTATCTCCTTCTGGATGCTGAGCAGGTCGACAAGGGTCTCGTGAATGGCGGAGTGGGTCCAGTGGCGCTTGCGGTTCAGGAGGCCGCCGAAGGCGTTCTTCATCGACCCGGTTATGGTCGTGAATACGTGGGTCTTCATCGTTGGCAGGTGAACGATGTTCTTGCCGACGAACATCTCGGGGATCTGGATCCCCTCCGGGAATATGCCGTCGAGTACCAGCATCCTGGCGCGGGGCGTGTACGGGACCCATTTTACGGGCGGATAGTCGAGGTAAACGCTGTTGAGCCCGTGCTTCTTCTCGACAACCGTGTGCCTGTTGTTGGATGCGCCCTCGTGGGGGTCCACGACGACCGTACCATTGTGGGCCGGAATGAGGTCAGCGTAGCCATCGTCCTTCAGTGTGCGTATCACGCCGTCGAGCTGCCAGGGGGTTGTAGAGCAGGCGGGGTAGTAGTGCTGCCACGAGATGTTGATCTTCAGGAGGGTGGCAGCGGCCTTGGCCAGGGTCTGGTCGTAGTCCGCCAGCCGCATGACATTCGCGACGTCGTCCAGCACGGTCTCAGGGGACGTACGGACGACGGCGACCTTCGACTTTGTGCGTGCCGGTGCGGCTGGTTGCGTGCCTGTCGTGCTCGTCACTGGCTATCGGACGCGTAGGAATGCAGGGGGCTCTCGGGCCTATTCCAGGAAATCGCGCAGCTTCTTGGAGCGGCTGGGCTGGCGGAGCTTGCGGAGGGCCTTGGCTTCGATCTGGCGGATGCGCTCCCGGGTGACGCCGAAGTCGTGGCCCACCTCCTCCAGGGTCCGTTGCCGGCCGTCCTCGAGGCCGAACCGCAGCTGGAGGACCTTGGCCTCGCGCTCGCTCAGCGTGTAGAGAACGTCGTCGACCTGCTCCTTCAGCAGCTGGTACGAGGCGGCGTCTGCGGGCGCCAGGGTGTTGCGGTCCTCGATGAAGTCCCCGAGATGGCTGTCTTCCTCTTCCCCGATGGGCGTCTCGAGCGAGACCGGCTCCTGAGATATCTTCATAATCTCCCTCACCCTTTCGGGCGAGACTTCCATGCCCTCACCGATCTCCTCGCTGGTGGGCTCGCGGCCGTACTCCTGTACCAGTCGACGGCTCTCCCTGAGGAGCTTGTTTATCGTCTCCACCATGTGCACGGGGATGCGAATAGTCCGCGCCTGGTCCGCGATGGCCCTGGTAATGGCCTGGCGGATCCACCACGTCGCGTACGTGCTGAACTTGTAGCCCTTCCTGTAGTCGAACTTCTCGACCGCACGTATCAGGCCGATGTTGCCTTCCTGGATGAGGTCGAGCATCGACATGCCGCGCCCGATGTACTTCTTGGCGACGCTGACGACGAGGCGCAGGTTCGCCTCGGCGAGGTGGCTCTGGGCGGCCTCACCCTCGTACTTGATGCGTGCCAGGTGGCGGTAGAGCAGGAGCTCGTACTCCTCCATGCGCTTGACGAACTCCTCGCTGTCGAGCTGCTCACTCACCTCCCGCAGGGTGGAGTCTTCTCCCACGATCTCGAGGGCCTCTTTGGTGAGCAGTCTGTTGTGAAGCGACACGACCCTGATCTGGGCCTTGACGTCGTCCGGCTCCATATTCAGGACATCTGCCACGAAGTTGAGGAGCTCCTCGGGCAGATTCCCGTCGAGGGCATCCCTGAGGGCCTCGTCGTTCATAGTCTCGCCGATAGTGCGCTCGCCACCGTCAAGCCCGACGTACCGCGATACCGCACTCACCAGCGGCTCCGCTTCGCACACACCGAGGAGGAAACGCTGCGCGACCTGCCAAGCCCTCGGCTGACGCCCGTCTGGGCCCTGCAGCTCTTCCTCGACGGCCTTCACGTGGTTGGACGACTCCATGGCGCAGGCGAGGACCCTCTCCTGGGGGGCCTTCAGCAGGTTGACGCGTCCGATCTCCCTGAGATACATCCGGACCGGATCGTCGATCATCTCGGCGGTGTCGAGCCCCTGCGCCCACGCGTTCTGCGCGTCGGTGAGCGGCTTTGGCTTGCCGTCCGCTTCGACAGAAGCCTCGTCGTGGACGGACGACAGCCTGTCGGGAGGGCTGGCGCCGAACTCTTCCTCGTCGCCCAGCGTGGACCGCCGGGCAGGCGTCAGGCCGATGATGTCTGCGGCTGATTCGGTGCTGTTGGGAAGGCCGGTATACAGGTCCTCTCGGTCTGCGCGTGTAGATCGGGTGGCCATCTCGTGCTATATCCCCCTTTTGTGGACGGGCGGCCGGGCAAGCGGCTCGCAGATAGTTCGGGCTAGTCTGTTCGGGCGAACGATTCTCTCAACCCAGCGTTGATATCGGCTACGGGGTCCTCGACATCCCTGACTGGCGGAACGGTCATGTCCTCCGTGGCAAGAAGAACGACCTGAAGCTCCTTGAGGTGGCGCTGTTGCAGACGCCGTGAGGCCTGTCCGAATGCCTCTTCGACGGGCCACGGCTCCGTGGGCGACAACTCCAGGGCGCTCAGTCCGTCCAGATACTCGTGCAGGCTCTCGTCCAATTCTTCGCGAACGTCTTCCATTGTAGTTGAGGAACGGAGGCACGTAAACAGCACACGGTTCTCCGTTCTGCGAAAGTAGTCGGTTTCCAGGCCGACCTCGCGCTCCCTCAAGTCAGGATATTGGATCAGGAGGGCAAGCGCGAAGTCTTCGAGGTGGTCCCTTCGGTCGGCGAGGACCGTGGATTCTTCCTGGCGGCCCCGGCGCCGTTCATCCCGGCGCCTTGTTGTCGGCTGCCGCCGTGAGATGCTGGTCTCCAGGAGACGCCTGTCGACTCCGAGGCTGTCGGCGAGCATGGTGATGTACTCGTCCTGCTCGAAGGCGTTCGAAGTCGCGGATATCGCTGGGCTCAAGGCTGTTACGGCGTCCTGCTTACCCTCGTTGGTGTTGACGTCGTACCTGGCGACGACGGCCCTGATGTAGAACTGCATGAAGGGAACGGCGTCGGCCAGCACCATCTCCCACGCCTCCGGCTCCTCTCGAATCAGGGCGTCCGGGTCCCGGCCGACGGGTAGGGACGCTATCCTGAGGTTCATGGACTTTCTGCTGTATGTCCCATCGGACGGGCCCTGGGCCCTGGCGCGCTGCAGGTCGACGATGCGCCAGGACGACTCCAGGCTGCGAAGCGTCGCCTCCTGTCCGGCCTGGTCGGGGTCGAGGGCCAGAATGCAGCCGCTCGCCAGGGACCTGAGCTGGGCGACCTGCTGCTCGGTTAGGGCGGTGCCCATCGAGGCCACGACGTTGGTGTGGCCGTGCTGATGGGCTGCGATGGTGTCCATGTAACCCTCGACGACGACAGCCTCGTCCTTCTCCCTGATGGCTGATGCTGCCAGGTGAAGGCCGTATAAGGTCGCGCGCTTGTCGAAGACTCGGGTCGAGGGTGTGTTGATGTACTTGGGGTCGGTGCCGTCCAGTGTGCGGGCTCCGAATCCGGCGACTCTCCCCCTGCGGTCGTGAATGGGGAACATCAGCCGGCCACGGAAGAAGTCGCGCAGGTTGCCGTCCTCGAAGCGGCGGAGCAGCCCAGCGTCGACGGCGTGCTCGACGTCGTGGCCCAGAGACGACAGGTGGTCCCTGAGGGCCGAGCCAACCCGCGGGCTCAGACCCAGCTCGAAGACCTCCGCAGCGGCATCGTCGATACCCCTCTCGCGCAGATAGTGACGTGCCCCCTCGCCCTCCGGCGAGGCGAGCGCCTTTCTGTAGAACGCCGCCGCCTCGTTGTTGGCCCTGAGCAGGACGTCCATCCGCTCCGCCTGCTCCCTTGGGCGCATCTCGACCCCAGCCTTCTCGGCCAGCTGTCGCATGGCGTCGCCGAAGCTCAGGCCATCCTTGCGCATGACGAAGGAGAAGACGTCGCCCCCGGTGGCGCACGCCCCGAAGCAGCGCCAACTCTGACGCTGTGGGTCGACGACGAAGGAGGGGGTCTTCTCCGTGTGGAACGGGCACGTCGCCTTGAAGGTGCGCCCGGACTTCTTCAGGGGGACGTAGCTCGATATGACGTCTACGACGTCCAGCCGGTCCTTTACATCGTCGACGACTGTCATGGCGTAGGGCTATTTTGCAACATTTCGGGGAATGCCGCAAAGAGGACGCTGTGGGACCTGGGAGTTCAGGACCTCGTGACTCGAACAGTGTCGACGAAGCGCTCTACGTCCTCGCGGGAAGGCTGGCTCGCTATGCCACCGCGGCCCGCAACCTTGAGGCCGGCCGAGGCGATGCCCCACCTCAGGCCCTGCTCGGTGCCAAAGCCCCTGACCAGGCAGTGGAGGAAACCGCCCACGAAGGCGTCCCCAGCGCCGGTCGTATCGGCAACTCCATTGGGAGCTATCCCCGCCGCCCGATAGACGCCCTCAGGCGTGGCGACGAGGGCCCCGTCCGGCCCGGACGTGACGGCAATTGTCTCCACGCCCCGTTGCTGGAAGAAGTCGACGGCCTCGTCCGGTGAATCGACACCCAGGAGGGCGGAGGTCTCGTCCGGGTAGCTGATATAGAGCACGTCGATGTAAGGGACGATCTCGTCCAGGGCCTCGCGCGCCTCGCTGGGGGGCCACATGTTAGCGCGCAGGTTCGTGTCGAAAGAGACCGTCACGCCCTTCTCGCCTGCGATTTGCACCGCGCTGAGAACGGTTGCGCGGCAGCTGGGCGACACCGCCTGGATGATTCCGCCGATGTGCAGGACGCGGGCCGCCCCGATGTAACCGGGGTCCAGGTCGTCGGGCGTCATGGTGCTGGCGGCGCTTCCCTTGCGGTAGTAGATGAACTCGCGATCGCCGTCGGGCAGGAGCGAGATGAAGTGCACCGCGGTGAAGCCTGGCACCCGCCGCACGGCAGATGTGTCGATGCCATTCTCGCGCCAGGCGTTCAGCAGGAAGTCTCCGAAGGCGTCGTTGGCGACGCGTGTGACGTACCCGCAGGAAGTCCCAAGCTTGGAAGCCATGTGGAGGACGTTGTTGGTGTCGCCCGCGTAGGCGCGGTGGAATGTGTCCGCGGAGCCCATGGGCTCGTCGCTGAACAGCTCGATCATGCACTCGCCGATGGCGACTATCTCAGGCATCGCGCGCTCCGCCCGTAGGCGTTACGCCTCGAGCTCTTGGAGGTACTGCCGCACCATCAGGGCGCAGCTCGCGCCTTCTCCAACGGCGCTGGCCACCTGCTTGGTGCTGCCCGCACGCACGTCTCCGGCAGCGAATACGCCGGGCATACTGGTCTCCAGGGTCGCGCTCGTCTTGATGAAGCCGTAGGCGTCGAGCTCGATCTTGCCCTTGAGAAAGTCTGTGTTGGGATCGAGACCGATGAATATGAACGCGCCGGCGGGGTGGAGGGTTTCGGTGGAGTCGGTCTCAAGGTTGCGCACGACGATGCCTGTGAGCCGGCCGTTGCCCTGGAGCTCCTGGACGACGTGTTCGAGCCGGATCTCTATCTTGTCGTTAGCCGCTGCCTTGTCCTGGAGGAGCTTGCTGGCCTTCAGGCGGTTGGAGCGCTCGAGCACCGTGACCCTCTTCACGAACTTGGACAGGAAGATGCTTTCCTCTACCCCGCTGTTGCCGCCTCCTACGACGACGACCTCCTCGCCCTTGTAGAACGGGCCGTCGCACGTGGCGCAAAAGTGTACGCCGGCGCCTATCAGATCATCCTCTCCCTGAACGTTGAGGCGGCGGTACCTGGTGCCGCAGGCGATGATGACCGTGTTGGCGCCATACTCGTCACCTGACTCGGTGGTGACGACGCGGTAGTCGTCGGCAATTGCTATGTCTCTGACAACCTGCGCGGGCAGGACCTCGACGCCGAAGCGCTCCGCGTGGATGCGGAGCTGGTCTGCGAGCTCGGCGCCGCCGACGCCCTCGGGGAAGCCCGGGTAGTTGTCGATCCGCTCGGTGACCCCGGCCTGACCGCCGACGCCGCTGCGCTCTATGACGAGGGTGTCGAGACCCTCGCGCGCGGTGTAGATTGCCGATGTGAGCCCTGCTGGGCCGGAGCCTACGATGATGACATCGTAGAACTGGCGCTCGGCCTTGGGCTTGATTCCGAGCTTCTCGGCCAGCTCGGCGTTGGTGGGTTCTACAAGGATGGAGCCGTCGGGAAAGACGATCGTAGGGATGCTCTGCTTGCCGTTGTTGATCTGCTCGACGTACTTCAGCCCAGCAGGGTCGTGGTCGACGTTGATCCAGTCGTACTTGACGCGCATCTCGCCGAGGAACTCCTTGGCTCGGCGGCAGTCCGGGCACCACGGTGCGCCATACATCTTGAGCTTGTCGTTCATCGCATTCCCCCTCGCTCGTGCCTGCTACTTACGACCTGTCCCGAGCTTCTCGGCCAGCTCGGCGTTTGTGGGCTCTACCAGGATAGAGCCGTCGGGGAACAGGATCGTGGGGATGATCCGCTTGCCGTCGTTGATCTCCTCGACGTACTTCATCCCATTCGAGTCTTGGTCGACGTCGATCCAGTCGTACGTGACGCCCATCCTGTCGAAGAAGTCCTTGGCTCGGCGGCAGTCCGAGCACCACGGTGCGCCGTACATCTTGAGCCCATCGTTCATCGTACCCTCACTCTCGCGCATCTGTACCTATAGTTTATCAGTTCGCAACGGCTCTCACGTACGGCCCCCGTGCTATAATCCCCCCGCTATGCGGCAACTTTCTTCGTACCGCCCCACCCCCGGACCATGTCTCGAACGCCCGTAGCCGCATCCCTGTTGTCCGGGCCTGTGCGGCTGCGGGTGGAGGCCAGGGAGGACGCGCTCTCGCCCTACGCGGTCCGATCCTGGGGGAGTATGCGCGATGTTCCCGAAGAGCCATGCCCTATCAGGGGCGAGTTCCAGCGCGACCGCGACCGGATAGTCCATTCGAAGTCGTTTAGGCGGCTGAAGCACAAGACCCAGGTCTTCATCGCGCCTACCGGCGACCACTACGTGACGCGGCTGACCCACACCTTGGAGGTTGCCCAGATCGCGCGCACCATATCCAGGGCGCTGAACCTGAACGAGGACCTGACTGAGGCAATCGCGCTTGGGCACGATCTTGGGCATACGCCGTTCGGCCATGTGGGAGAGAGCGAGGTCGACAGGCTACACTCAGGGGGATACAGACACGCCGACCAGAGCCTGAGAGTGGTGGAGCGCCTGGAGAAGGAGGGTCGGGGACTGAACCTAACCGAGCACGTGCGCCAGGGCATCGCTCTCCACTCGAAGCCGCCGGGAGACTTCTTCGGCGACAGGGTGCCGGCCGAACTGTCGCTCGAAGGCCAGGTGTGCAGGCTGTCCGACGCCGTAGCCTACCTGAACCACGACCTGGCGGACGCCTTCCGGGCCGGCCTGCTGGAAGACGGAGACCTGCCGAAAGAGGCCACCGGGGTCCTTGGGTCGAGGCACTCCGAGCGCATACACACGATGGTGTCCGACGTTATCGGGAGCTCCTGGGCAGCCAGCGGCGAGGAGGGGTTCGAACCTGCGTCGAGGCCGGCCATCGAAATGAGCCCGCCCGTCCGCGAGGCGCTGAATGCGCTGCGGGGCTTCATGTTCGAGAGGGTCTACATGGTGGAGGACGCCGGAGAGGAGTCGGCAGCCGCACGGCGCATAGTTGCGCTCCTCTATCGATACCTCGACGACAACCGCGAGGTCATCCCTCAAGAGTACGGCAGTGGGGACCGGGCCGTGGTTGACTACCTGGCCGGCATGACGGATCACTACGCGATTCGTATGGCCGAGACGATCGAGCCCGGCATTGCAGGCCCGCTGATGAGGAAGGCGGGCATAGCTGCATGACCACTGAGGACAGGATACGAACGCGGACAGTTCAGAACCTGCTCAAGCAAATCGAAGAGCACCTCGAGGCGATGCAGCGAGACGTTCATGGCCTTGAGTATGCGCACTGGAAGGAAGAGGTGGACGGGTTCTGGAAGTCCATCTTCGAGCAGGTGAGCCTGATGGCCGAGACCCCGCAAAAGTCGGCTCTCGACATGATCCGTGAAGACTGGACTTCCTACATCACTCACTACGCCGGCGTCTCGCGCTGACCGGCGACCTCCAAAGGGGGCTGGATTGGACGACGGCAAGATGCAACCAAATCTTCGGCATGCACGACAAACGGCGGTCACCGCACACAGCGTCGTCATCAAGTTCAAAGAGATGGGACTCCCTGACGATTTCGACGACGAACTGGCCCTCCTGAGCACCGACCTGGGCGACCTGTGGAGCGCGCAGAAGGAATTGGTAGGCCTGCTCGATGGGCTGGTCGATTCTCAGGCTGACTGGGGAACTGTAGGCGACTCGCTCGTGGACCTGCGCGCGACCGTCGACCACATCCGGTGGCATATCGACAGCGTGCGTGAGCCTATGACCAGGCTGACCGAGTATGCGTACGGCAGGGCGGACCAGGGGGTTACAAGCCAGTGACCCGCCTGCAAAGGGACGCCTGAACCAACCCGATATACGCAGGCGGGATGGTAGCTCGCGAATGTCTGCGAGACTTGTGTTATTGTTACACCGGGTTCACCTGTCCTAGATCGTATGGAAGCGCCAGAGAATAGGAATGTCCAACAATTCACATGATTCCCCGCGTGCCCCCCGACGGGTCGTAGTCACCGGGATAGGCATCGTGAGTCCCCTCGGTCTCACGAGAGAGGCGACGTGGAAGAACCTCCTCGCCGGCAAATCAGGGATCGACTACATCAGCGCTTTCGATGCAGAGGGGCTGCAGACCCGGATCGCCGGCGAGGCGACGGGCTTTGACGCGACGGACTACGTGGGCCGGAAGGAAGCCCGGCGCATGGACCGGTTCGTGCAGTTCGGCGTCGTCGCTTCCCTGGAGGCCGTCGAGCACGCGAGGCTCGAGGTAAACGAGACTAACGCGGAGCGGATAGCGGTCATCGTCGCCAGCGGAATAGGGGGGATCATCACCCTGTCGGAGCAGATAGGGGTCATGGACGCCAGGGGCGCTTCCAGGGTTAGTCCGTTCCTTGTCCCGATGATGCTTCCGGATATGGCATCAGGCCAGATTTCCATGGTGCTGGGGGCGAAAGGCCCCAACTTCTCCACGGTGTCCGCATGTTCGAGCGGTGGCGACGCTATCGGCGTCGCCTATGACATGGTGGGGCGTGGTGTGGCCGACTTTGCCCTGGCCGGAGGCTGCGAAGCGGCCCTCTGTCCGATCGGCGTGGCGGGATTCAACGCCTGCAAGGCCCTCTCGAAGCGCAACGATGAGCCGCAGAAGGCGTCCCGCCCGTTCGATGCCGAGCGCGATGGCTTCGTAATGGGTGAGGGTGGCGCCGTGCTGGTCCTCGAGAGCATGGAGAGTGCGCAGGACCGCGGCGTGGAGCCGATTGCGGAGATGATTGGGTATGGTTCTACCGCCGACGCTCACCACATCACGCAGCCGGCGCCGGAGGGCGAAGGCGGCGCACGGGCCATGAAAATTGCGCTGGCAGACGCGGGAATCCGCCCTGAGGATGTCGACTACATCAACGCCCACGGCACTTCTACCCCGCTGAACGACAAGAACGAGACCATGGCCATGAAGGCCGTGTTCGGCGCGGAGGCCTACAGGATCCCCATCAGCTCCACCAAGTCGATGACAGGGCATCTCCTTGGCGCGAGCGGGGCCTTGGAGGCCGCCGTGTCGGCCATGGCAATCCAGCGGGGCGCGGCGCCGCCGACCATAAACCTGGAGGTGCCGGACCCTGACTGCGACCTGGACTACGTGCCCCATCTGGCGCGGCGTGGCAGGATCCGGACGGCCATGAGCAACTCGTTCGGCTTCGGCGGGCACAACGCCAGCCTTCTGCTTCGCTCGGTAGAGAACGGGGCTGCCTAGCTTGGCAGCCGGGCTCCCCCGGACGGGTGAGCGACCCGCCGCAAGGCACGTCGTTCCGGCCCGCGAATGGCGGGTGCGGCCGGACCCACCGGCTGGCTTCGCGGAGTCGATAGGCTTCCCCGAATTCCAGGCAAGGCTCCTGTACAACCGCGATGTGCGCAGCCGGTCACAGGCCGAGGCATTTCTCGCCGCCGACCTCAGGCTGAGCAACGACCCGTTCCTGCTGCCTGACATGCGGCAGGCCGTCGACCGCCTCCGCAGGGCCGTCGAGGCGCGGGAGACCATAGCCGTATTTGGCGACTTCGACGCCGACGGCATCACCGGCGCTGCGGTAGTCTCAATGGCCCTGACGGAGCTGGGCGCAAGGGTCGTCCCGTACCTTCCCGACCGGGCCTCCGAAGGACATGGCCTGAACGCCCTGGCGGTGGGCAGCATCCGGGCCCAGGGCGTAACGACCATGGTTACTGTGGACTGCGGCTCTACATCGGTCGACGAAATAGAGCTGGCCTCCGCCCTGGGAATCGACACGATAGTCACTGACCACCACAGCCTTTCAGAGGGGCTCCCATGCGCGTCGGCGGTGGTGAACCCGAAGAGGGAAGATTCGCGTTACCCGTACCTGGGTCTGACCGGCGCCGGGCTCTCGTACAAGCTCGTCGAGGCGCTTTGGGCTGATCTCGGCAAGCCCCTTCCCGAGCATCTCCTGGAGATCGCCGCGCTGGGAACTGTGGCGGACGTCGGGCCACTAACGGGCGAGAATCGCTACATAGTGAAGCGGGGACTCGAGTTGCTGAACTCCACGTGCCACCCCGGGATCGAGGCCCTGATCGACCGGACTGGTCTCGAAAAGGGGAAGATCGACTCCAGGGGGGTGTCGTTCGGTCTGGTGCCGCGTCTGAATGCCTCCGGGCGCCTGGGTGACGCTCACCTGAGCCTGCACCTACTCACGGCCACGACGAAGGAGAAGGCTGTCTCGCTGGCTGACAGGCTGGAAGAGGCGAACGAGCGGCGGCGCGGGATGTCTCAGCTTGCGCACAAGCAGGCGATGGAGCAGGTCGAGAGCAACGGCTCGTCGGCGGATCCGATCATTTTTGTAGAGCACCGGGAGTGGGTGCCGGGCATCCTGGGACTCGTGGCAGGACGGCTGTCGGAGGCGTTCCACCGTCCGGTTGCCGCCGTTGCGGTCGGGCCGCAGGTCTCCCGCGCCAGCATGAGGAGCATTCCGGAATTCGATGTGGTAGAGGCGCTTGGCCTGATCGAAGGCCGGCTTGTCCGCTACGGCGGACATCCGGCCGCGGCTGGATTCACCGTCCCGACGCACGAGCTGGAGGACCTGAAGCGGGATATGTGCGGCATCGCTTCCAGGCAAGACTCTGCAGCGCGGGCCGTCCCTTACATCGAGATCGACTGTGAGGCTGCTCCCTCCGTCGTCGACCGTACAAACTTGGACTTCATAGAGTCGCTCGCGCCCTTCGGAGAGGGCAATCCAGCCCCCGTGCTAAAGACCACGGGTATGCGCGTCTCGGAGAGCCGTACCGTGGGACGCTCGAATGCCCACCTTAAGATGTGGCTGGTCCACAAAGGGCGCATGTGGGAGGCCATCGCCTTCAACCAGGGGGACCAGGATGTGGCCGCCGGTGACGTAGTCGATGCCGTATACAACGTCGGCCTGAACGACTGGGGCGGGGTTACCAGGATGGAGCTGCGGGTTCTGGACGTAAGGCGTTCGGGGCCACAGCCCTAGCGCTTGGCCCTCCGGCGCTCCGCCCTCGTGCCGTGATCGACGACGAGGGGCACCTCCTCCACCCTCTCTCCGAACCTGGCCTTGGCCAGGAGGATGGGAACGGTGATCGCCAGGATCAGCAGGGCGATGAATTGCGCCTCCTGCATCCCCGCCGTCCAGATCCGGTCCTCCCTGAAGAAGGTGACGCCAAACCGCCCGATGGCGTAGAGGGCCAGGTACAGCGTCCAAATCATTCCGTCCGGCTTCAGCCTGCCCCTGAGCTGCCAGATGACCGCCAGCGCGAGGACGTTCCAGATCATCTCGTAGGCTACGGCAGGATGGACGGCGTTCGTATAGCCGTCCGCGCAGTACCGTGCGGCTGTCTCGGAGTGGGTCCACTGGAAACCGAACAGGAGGTCGGTCGCCCGCGAGCAGTGCTCGCCGTTGATGATGTCGCCGATGCGGCCGATGGTCTGGACGTAGAGAATCGCGGGCGCCGCCAGGTCGGCGATCACCCCAACGGGGTGCTTCGCGATGATTGCGTACGCCGTTCCCCCGATGAACCCGCCCAGGATGCCGCCCCAGACGCCTATGCCGCCCGTCCAGATCTCGAGCACCTGCATGGGGTTCTGGGCGTACACGTCGCTCCAGTGGTCGACGACATGGACCACCCTCGCCCCGATGACGCCGCTAATGATGGCCCAGACCGCGATCGAAAGCACTACGTCAGGGTCTATCTGCTTGAGCGGGGCCCAGCGGGCCACGAGAATCACGGCTGTTGCCACGGCGACGAAACTGAACAGGCCGTGCCAGCTAAGGGTCAACTGCGATACGAAGTCTGTCGAGAACAGGAATGGGCTTATGTTTATTTCTATCATGGTTACCTTGCCGCGCAGATTCTACGGTTGCCCTCCCTCGCAGTCAAGGAATTGCCGGAAGTTGCCCGGACACTGACCCAAGTTCTCGTACCAGTATTCTCGGAATCTTGGCTACGATTGAGTCGAATTACAGCAAGCGAGGTTCGCATGGACCTGGAAATCGAGAGATTCCTCAGCTACATGGCTGTAGAGCGCGGTGTTTCCCGAAACACGCTGTCCGCCTACAGGAACGACGCGAGCCAGCTCCTCGACTTCCTCAGGGACTCCAGCGGCGAGGACTCTGCCGTCATCGACTGGCGGTCCGTCGGCACTGAGGAGGTCACGGCGTACGTTCTCCACCTCCGGGGCAAGGAGTACTCGGACACGACGCTGGCGAGAAAGGTCGCGTCTGCGCGGTCTTTCTTCGGCTTCCTGTTCCACGAGGGTATCATCGACGAGGACCCGACCGACAAGATGAGCGCGCCCAAGGTGGGACGGTCGCTCCCCAAGGCGCTGTCGGTGGAAGAGGTCAATGCGCTGCTCGACTGCCCCGTCGACCCGTCCCCCGAGTCCACAAGGGACAGGGCGATGCTCGAGGTCATCTATGCCAGCGGAATCAGGGTGTCTGAGCTGGTCTCGCTGGACACCGACGACGTGGACCTCGAGCAGGGTTACATACGGTGCTTCGGCAAGGGCTCCAAGGAGAGACTCGTTCCGATCCATCGTGGAGCGGCGAATGTCCTCGGCGCTTACATCGAGCATGCACGCCCGCAACTGTACTCAAAGAGATCCGACCGTGCCCTGTTCCTCAACAGGCGGGGCGCACGCCTTACACGGCAGGGGTTCTGGCTCATACTCAAGGGCGCGGCGGCCAGGGCAGGGATAACGAAGAGCATCACGCCCCACACTCTCCGTCACAGCTTTGCGACGCACCTGCTGAGGGGAGGTGCTCCCCTTAGGCACGTGCAGGAGCTGCTGGGCCACTCCAGCATAACGACCACACAGGTATACACTCACCTGACCAGCGAGCACGTAAGGGCCGAGTACCAGAAGTCGCACCCGCGTGCCTGACGCTCGGCCTTCTTCGAGGAAACGGAGCGTCGTCCTCAGGGCTTCTCGTCGTGGTCGGTCCCGACTAGATCCGACAGTAGCGATTCGAACGCATGGGGCATGGCGGCCTCCCCAGGTGTACTGTGCTCGGGACCGCCCTCGTAGTCCGATGTGTCGAGATATATGGGCAGCCCGCCATGAAGGGCGAGCGCGATCACCTCTCCCACGTTGACGTTAAGCGACTTGTGGTCCTCCCCCTGAAGGATGGTCAGGTAGGAGGCCGCCTCGCTCCTGGCGTTCAGCTTTATCGTGACGTTGCAGAATGCGCCCCCCAGGTGGGTAACGCATGTCGTGAGGACGTGGTAGAGACTGCAGCGGTCGTTGACGCCGTGGGCCTCCAGGGCTATGACCGCCGCCTCCCGCTCGGGCAGGACCAGCCGCGTCTTGGCGCCGCTCTTGCATCCCTGCAGAACGACGACGCACTCCTTGGACTCCTTCTCGAGATACAGTCGGTTAACCTGCACGAGCTCCACGGTCTCCCTCCAACAATCCCAGGGTGGTCGGACCCCAGGAATAAGTGCCAACAACGCTAGATACTATGTATACACTAAGGACAGTGATATGTCAACACATATCCTGTGTTGGCGCACCAACTGGCTGGTTGCTCATCTGAAGCCTGAACGGTCAAGTATGCGGTTGACCTGGTGTCGCGTCTGCCCTTACTCTATATCTGGACGATAGGAGACAGTCAGTGCCAAGCAAGAGCCAGCGAGCCGCATCCAGGCAGGCGAGAGTACGAGACCGGCGGAAGAAGGGGCGGCCGGCCCCGCAGACGTTCCAGGCCGCGCCGACCGAGCGCCGTCAGGAGGACGAAGAGGCCGCCGCGATGCCGCCGAAGCCTGCAACGGCCGCCGCGCCTTCGATGGCCTCCACAGCGCCAGTCAGGCCTGCCAGGAGGGCCAGGAATGCCCCTGAAGCGGCAACGGCTGAGTACCCCTACATGAAGCCGGAGCTCATCCGGATAGGCGCCATATCCTCGGTGGTGCTGGTTATCATCGCGGGCCTTTCGTTCGTACTGGGGTAGAAGCGACCGCCGTCTGCGCGCATCCTACGGACGGAGTCGCAGCCTCTTTACGGTGCCGTCCAGGTACTGCTCCAGGATGTTCTTGTCCATCCCGTTGAAGATGGCCGCTTCGACATACTCCTCGGCCTTCTCTTCCATTCCCATCATCCTGTAGGCGATGGCGTGGCCCGCAAAGGGCGACACCAGGGAGTGATTCAGCCTCATGGCTTCCTCGAAATCGTCGATGGCGTCTCCCCACTGTGCAAGCTCCAGGTAGGCCGATCCACGGCTCGTATAGCTCTCCGTAATCTGTGGGTGGATGGCTATGGCCTCCGAAAAGGATGAGGCGGCGGCCCGGTACTTCTCGTCGGCAGCCTCGTATTCACTCCGGTCGCCGAACTTACGACCCTCGATCATGTTCAGCTCGCCCTGGCGGTAGTGCTCCTTGAACTTCGGGTCGAGTTGGCCCTGAGGCACGGGAGTTGGAACGGGACCGCCGTAGAGACCCTGGAGGACGGCAGGGATGGTAGGGCTGGGCTGAGGAGTGAGCAGCAGCGCCACGCGGTTTCGCGGCGTCGGCTCCGCGTTGGGATCAGCGGTCGGCTGCTCCTGCGGCTGACCTGCCGAGGTTGGAGCGGGGCTGGATGCGGCCTGGGCGTCTCCCGGCCTGCTGACTTCAATGGGTATGCTCGGCTCGTTCTCGACCTGGCTGCCGGAGCCGTCGCAGGTGCCGCTCAGCAGGCAGATCGCCGCCATGACCGCCATCGCCGAAACGAGCCATGCGCGTGACACGCTGCCATTCATCGCTGCTGCCTCTCCCTGCCTCGTCGCTCATGGGTAATGATGTCGATCACCCTTCCCACGGTGTCGTCCAGCTCGCCGTTCTCGTTCACCACGACATGATCGAACCATGCGGAGTCGCCCATCTCCTTCTCCGCTGTGCCGAGCCTGATCTCCAGGGACTCATGCGATTCGGTCATGCGGCTGCGGAGGCGTCTCGCCAGCTCATCGACGGTCGGCGGGGCTATAAAGACGAGGACGGCGTCTGGAGCCAGCCGCCTTATGGTGGCCGCACCCTGCACGTCGATCTTGACGATCACGTCCAGACCTAGCGCCTGCGCTTCGGTCACCTGCGCCCTGGGGACCCCGTACATCTCGCCGTATACGTCGGCCCACTCCAGCAGCTCGTCGTCCGCGATCATGCGGCGGAACTCGTCCCTGGATACGAAAATGTAGTCCCTGCCATTCGATTCGTGCGCCCGTCTCGGCCTCGTAGTGGCCGTGATGGCGTAGTGGTACGGGTGGGACTCCTCCTTCATCCTGGCCAATACGGAGTCCTTACCGGCGCCGGACGGTCCTGATATCACGACCAACAGGGATCCCGCGCCGTGTTGGGCATCTCTGCGCATCAGGCATCCGAGATGGACGCCAGCGTGTCCCAGAACTCGGGGTATGAGACGCCGGCCGCCTCGGCCCCGTCT
Source organism: Dehalococcoidia bacterium (assembly GCA_965261325.1). Lineage (GTDB taxonomy): Bacteria > Chloroflexota > Dehalococcoidia > Lucifugimonadales > CAJWER01. The sequence goes on along the minus strand of CBDHCU010000008.1, from coordinate 681,543 downwards.
ACGGTCGTCTCTCCCTCGGCGCAGAGTCCGGCCACCGCCATGGACATGGCGATGCGGTGGTCTCCGTAGCTGCTCACGGTCGATCCCAAGAGCTTCCCGCCGCCCCGAATCGTCATCCCATCCTCGCGCTCTTCGATGGCCGCTCCCAGCCTCGCGAGTCCATCGACGGTGGCGGAGATGCGGTCCGACTCCTTGACGCGAAGCTCCTCGGCGTCCGATATCACGGTGGTGCCTGCCGCACGGGACGCCGCCACTGCCAGCACGGGCAGCTCGTCGACGACCAGCGGCACGAGGTCCCCGCCGATCTCGACGCCCTCCAGGTCGCTCGAACGGGTCACTATGTCGGCGACCGGCTCGTCATTCTCTTCTCTGACGTTCTCCACAGAGATGCTGGCGCCCATCCTGTTCAGCACCTCGAGCACTCCGGAGCGCGTCGCGTTGATGCCGACGCCGGACAGCCTGATCTCGGCGTTCGGGTGTATCGCGCCCGCCACGAGCCAGAACGCTGCGCCGCTGATGTCCCCGGGCACGGATATGTCGACAGGTCCCAGCTCGGAGCGCGCGACCGTCACGCTGAGGCCGTTGACTTCGATATTCGCGCCCATCGCCGACATCATTCGCTCCGTGTGGTCGCGGGACATTGCTGGCTGCCTGACGGTCGTTTCGCCGTCCGCGTGGAGTCCGGCTATGAGGAGGCTGGACTTTACCTGGGCCGACGCGACCGTCTGGTCGAAGTCGATGCCGGTCAGGCCGCCGCCCCTGATCGCGAGGGGCGCCAGGGAGTCGCAGCGCCGCCCACGTATGTCGGCGCCCATCTGTCTCAGGGGTTGGATCACGCGGTCCATGGGCCGGGAGAGAAGGGACTCGTCACCCGTTAGGACGCTGAAGAACGGCTGGGCGGCCAGCAGGCCTGTTACTAGCCTGGTTGCCGTCCCGCTGTTCCCTGCGTTCAGCACACTCGAGGGCTCGACGAGCCCGCCAGCGCCGCGCCCGCGGACCTCGAAGCACTCTTCGGCTCCGCTGACGGCGCAGCCGCGGTGCTCGACGATCTCCACGCCGAGGCCCCTCATGCACCCGAGTATGGACGTGCGGTCGTCTCCCTCGCAGAGGTTGGACACATGCGCCGTGCCGTTGGCGATCGAGTTGAGAAGGATGGCGCGCTGGGAGATGGACTTGTCGCCCGGAAGTTTGACTTCGCCCTCCAGCCGAGGCGCGGATGTGACTGTCTGTCTCATGGTCTTGGACTACCTGCCGGAGGCCTAGCGCCTGGCATCGTCGGACCTGCCGTCCTTCGTCAGGTCTCGGAAGCGCTTCGAGATGTGCCTGCCGAAGAATAAGCCCGACATCGCCTCGCCCGCGGTGGGGAGATCGAGCGCGTCGCTGGTAACGACCGTATCCGTCTTCCACTTCGCCCAGTCGTCCAGGGCCTTGTCCAGGCTGCGTCCCAGGTCCTCGCTGCCGGCCTCGATGTGGTCGCGGTAGGCTGTGAGCTCTTCGATAGCCTGGTCGAGCCACCTGATAGTCTCTTCCGGGCTGGACAGGCACGCCAGCGCGTTATCCTCTGGGTCACCGGACGCAAGCTGAGAGACCTGGCCGAACTCGCCGCCTGCGAGACGGGCGACCTCTCGCCAGGCTGGGCTGGACGACACGGAGTTGACCAGCGCTGACGAGAGCAGGACGGGCAGGTGGAAGGCCGCCGAAGTGTAGGAATCGTGCTCGTGCTCGTCGAGGAAGAGAGGCTTCGCGCCCAGCAGCTCTGCCAGGCCGACAACGGTCTTCACGGCGGACTGGCTGGTGGTCCGGGCCGTCACGATACAGTATGCGCCGCCTTCGAAAGCCGTGGCGCTCGCGTCTTCCACGGAGTTCATCAACTCTTTCGACACCGGCCTGCCCGCTACGAACTCGACGTGGTCCGGCAGGTACTCCGCCGCCCACTCCATCATCTTGACCTTGGCGAGACCGGTATCGGTAACCAGGCAGCCCTCCTCGAGAATTGGGCCGATGGCCTTCATGAGCTCCCTCGCCTCTCCCAGGGTCGAGTCCAGTATGACCATCTGCGCGCCTCGCAGCGCCGATCTCAGGTTGCCGCTGATTTCGTCGAAGGCGCCGATCTCCTTCCCGTAGTTCAGGGTTTTGCGGTCGCCCGACGTTCCCAATATCTCGGTATCCGTCAGTCCGGCTGCCTTCAGTCCCAGCCCGATAGACATGCCGACCGGGCCTATTCCTATGATCGTGATGCGTTCCACGGTACTGCTTGCTCCCAGCGGAGTCTCTTCCCTGGGGGAGAGACGATGTATTCCGCTACCTGCTATTGATAGCAGATTTGGTTCAGATGTGTCCAGCGAGCACGAGTCTTGCCAGTCCCTCGAACACCGGTTCTATGACGGCCGACAGGATGCCAGGGCCCGGGAGGGCGTAGTCGAGAAGTATGAGGCCCAGCAGGATAATGGGGCCGATTGGCTCGAGGCGGGAGAATTGGGCCGCGGCCCCGCTGGGCAGGAGCCCAAGCACGACCTTGAAGCCGTCGAGCGGGGCGATGGGCAGAAGGTTGAACGAGGCCAGCGCCAGGTTCAGGATGATGATCGCCTGGAGGAAATAGGCGATCGGGTCGCCCGTCCTGCTGTCGAAGGCGATGAAGCCCACCACCGACAAATCCACGAGTCCAAGCCTGATGGGGAGGCTCGCCAGTATGGCCATCAACACGTTGGAGACCGGCCCAGCGGCCGCAACGATGGACATGCCGCGCAGGGCGCCAAGTGGGGGCCGGAGGTTGTAGACGTTCACCGGCACCGGCTTGCCCCAGCCAAAGCCCACGAGCAGTATCATCATCGAACCCAGCGGATCGAGGTGGGCCAGGGGATTCAGGCTCAGGCGCCCCTGCCTGGCGGCGGTCAGGTCGCCGAGCTGCTTTGCGCTCAGGGCGTGGCAGAACTCGTGGAAGGTTATGGCAACCACAAGTGCGAGGAGGAGGGCGCCCATCGTGATAAGGCCGTCGATGGGCCGGTCGATGATCAGGTCCAGGGATCTCAGCAGCATGAGAGGGCCCTGTACGCTGCCGCAGTGAGCCTAGGCCGCGGATTCTCCAATGGGCCGCGACAGTGAGGGGCGAACCGGAACCGGGCCAGGCAGGACGGCGTTCTCAGTGTAGGTCCGAAGACGGTCGGGACTAGTGGCCGCCGCAGCCGCCACCGCCGCAGGCACAGCCTCCGCCACCTCCTCCGCCGCCACCACCACATCCTCCGCCTCCGCAGGCGCACCCTCCGCCGCCTTCCGCCATGTTGGGGTTGCTGATGACGAAGCCGCTTCGCATCAGCCCGTCCACATAGTCGATCTGGGCGCCATCTACCAGCGGCGCGCTCTCGCCGTCGACGAGCACGCTGATGTTCTCCGCCTCTATCACGATGTCTGCGGCGTTGGCTTCCTTCTCTACCCCCAGCATGTACTGGTATCCGCCTTGTTGACCCGGCATTACCATGATGCGGAGGAGCGAGCTCTCCTCACCCTGCTCGGCCAGAACCTTCTCGAGCTGCTGGGCGGCGGCGGACGTTATATCGATGAGCTTGGTGGTCGTCAATGGGTATCCTCCGTGAGGAGCGACTAAATAGTCTGGTTCAATGCTATCACCCGCCAGATTGGAGGGTCAAGGTAAATGGGCGGATGTAACTGTTCAGACCTGGTGTGACATTGACCGCCATCGACGACTTCGGCACGCCGCTGCCCGACGAGGCGCATGTAACTGTTCAGACCTGGTGTGACATTGACAGCTTTGCTCTTTGGCCCTTCGACAAGCTCAGGAGAGCCAAGCTCAGGGCAGGCTCCGCCCTCTCCCGTCAAGGGAGAGGGGATGGGTTCCCGATTACTCGGGAACGACGAGTGAGTTGTCGTTGGGTCTGGTTACCAAGGGGGCGAGCGGGCCGGGGATGCTGAGTCGATGGGCGCGCCGTAGGGGTCCGGTTCGTGCCAGTGCTGTTCGAGTCTTTCCCTGATTCTGCGCTCGGCGGGGGTGAGCTCCACTGGTGCGGGTTTTTCGTCCTTTTCCTCGTTGTTTCGCTCGGAGCTTGGGGGCTTTTCGAGAGTGGCGGCCCTTGCGGCTCCGTCCCGGCGCCGCTGTGTTCGGGGCCGTCGGGCGGGGAGGGTTTTTAGTTGTTGGTTTTTAGTTGTTAGTTGGGGAAGGGAGGGGAGCGCGGGTTCTTCGGCAGGCTCCTTGGCGGGAACGACGGATGAGCTGTCTGCGGGCCCTTCGGTGAACTCAGGACGAGGCCCTTCGACAAGCTCAGGACAGGCTCCTTCGACAGGCTCAGGATGAACGGAGGTGGGACGTCCTTCGACGGGCTGTGCTTCGACCCGTTCGACAGGCTCAGGGGGGCCAAGCTCAGGGTGAGCGGAGCCTTCGGCGGTGCTGAGGACAGGCTCGGTACGAGCGGGGTTGGCTACGGCGCTACGGCCCCCGCCGTCCCCCTGGGTTCCCGCCCCGTATCGAGTACGGGGCAGGCTCTCCGCGGGAATCCCCGACTGCTCGGGGACAGGCTCCCGGGGAGTTGGTTCGGGCTGCTCGTCGCGGACGATGTGTACGATGAGCTCCTTGGCGGCGGCGATCCTGTGGTGGGTCTTGAAGCCGTCGTTCCTGTCCTGCATGACGTCGTCGAGGAACTCGATGACGGTGACGCCATCGGCCGTCTGGGCTCGGATGAGCCTGGCCATGAGGAATTCATCTATCCCAGAGAGCACAGTGAGGAAGTCTTTCGTAAGGGTGGCCGGGGCGTTCAGGGTCATGGCCACCAGGCTCCTCTCCTCGGCGGAGCAGGGGTCGGCCGGGTCGGGGCGTCCACCGGTGGAGTGGCCGCATGAGACGCCGCGGTACTTGGCAAGGAACCTGGCGGCGGCCTTGGACTTGTGCTTTTCGAGCTGCTTTGCGGCGTCGATCCTGTGGCATAGCTCGGCACCGTCGATCCTGTCCTCCATGACGTCGAGGAAGAAGTCGATGATGCGTCGGCCGTCGTCGGTCTTCTCGCGGACGATGTCGGCGAGTGTGGGCGGCTTCCGCTCCGTTGTTTGTTCTGTTGAGTGCGTGCTGGTATCGGACATGCGTTCTATTATGTGGGAGGGATGGGGGTTTGTCAAGGGGGAAATTGTCTGAACTGTGATTTTGGGGATTAGGGTGATTGGGATGATTTGGGAGAGAGGGGATGGGTTCCCGTTTGCACGGGAACGACGGTGGGGTTTCCTGGATTCCCACGCCGCGCCGGGGAGGGCGGGTTTCAAACGGCGAGATTATCAACGTCGCCCATATCTGTTGCTGGATCACCACCAACTTGGCGGACCACAGAAGACGCAGCTTGAGGTGTTGCTTGACCAACTTGAGCGCCATCTCGATGTCCCACCTGCGAGCGTAGACCTCGGCCATGGATGCAATCGGGAATGTGTGAGGCTCCCGAACGTTGGTGATGTAGCGGCGCAGCGTATTGCCTTGTCTGAAAGTCACCAGCCGAACGGCGTGTTTGGCCCGGTCGGCGCGATGGGCTCCCAGCCACACGATGCCATCGAAGACGTCGCCCCGATGGTAGAAGGTATGTATCACCTTGTAGCTGGTCTTTGCTCTCAGCCTGCTCAGCCAGTGGTAACCCCTGTCCGTGAGCCAGTCGAACCAGGCGAAGCCGAAGTATCCCAAGTCTGCGACCACCAGTGTTCCCGCTGGCAGGTCTTCCACCAACTTCCGCGCCAACACCTTCTCGTTCTGATGTGGGTCCGGCTGAAACATGACGGTCCGCCACTGCTGGCCTCTCACGTCGAACACGCCAGCCAGCTTGCCAGGGAGCAGACGGCTGTCGCCTTGGGGAATCTCTCTCAGAGGCGGAAGCCTTCTCGACATGGCGTCCAGTGTACTCTCGTCTATGCACACCACGCCCTCGGCGAATGGCGCCAGCTTGTCCGTTACCACACCCTGCAATCGTTGTGCCAATACGCCGCTGATCTGCTCGAAGAGTCTCTCCAATGGCTTGGTTCCCGCGCTATGGAGCCTCTTGTAGACCGCTTGGTCTGTAACCGGGAATCGGGGGAAGAACCAGAGTCCGCGTTCCGAGATAAGACGCCACACCGCCAATTGGCTGCCGAAGCCTCTCAGGACGCAGACCAGCAGCCCTGCCCACAGAGCCATTGCGGGCAGGACGCGCGGCCTGCCAGGGCCCTTGAGACTGTGGTCTGGCTCCATGTCCTTCAAACACTGCTGAAGAAACTCCTCTATGCTCCCGATGGTGGCTGTATCGTCCCCGGTACTGGTGGACATTTCGCTCTGTCCCTCCTTTGGAGTAGTCTTATCCTTATACTATCCAAAGGAGGACTACCCAAAGGAAAGGACGGTTCTTTTTATCAATTAGTTGGAGCAGATGGGTTTGAAACCCGCCCCTACGTCCGGGCACGCAAGTGTCACCCTCATCCCTTCGACAAGCTCAGGGCAGGCTCCGCCTTCTCCCGCCAGGGGAGAAGGAGCACGAGGTCGCCCTGCGATCTGAGTTGGATGGCGTCGTGTTGGCGCCGCCCGGCCCGGTCCTAGACGACTGACCCAAAGGCGCGACAAAGTGGCGGCGGCGCTCTACGGCAAGGCGAGGGCGGGTTTGAAACCCGCCCCTACATACGGGCGCGCAAGTGTCACCCTCATCCCTTCGACAAGCTCAGGGCAGGCTCCGCCTTCTCCCGCCAGGGGAGAAGGAGCACGAACGCCAGAACGAACAGAGACAGACGCACCCGGTTGGCTACGAACCGATGGCACGACAGCCGAGTCCAGTTCAGGGCGTACGCGCCGAAGAGACAGGGGGCGGTCACATGAGTGCGTTGGTCCCGGATTCCCCACCTGATTTGCACGGGCGGCGTGACGGACTGCCTCTGAGGCTATGGTTGTGCACCTTGCCGGGGATGGGTTCCCGCCCCCGACTGCTCGGGGGCAGGCTCTTCGCGGGAATGACGGAGGTGGGGGATTTGGATTGGTCCCGAACCGTTGCCCAGGGCTTACCGGTGTGGACTGTGGCAGGGATGGAGACTATGATACGCGGGCTATGGAGGGACTGTGGTGACTGAGCTCAAGGTTGGCGTCGTCGGTTGCGGGGGACACGCGGAGAGCCATTTCAGGGAGATTGCGGCCGAGCCGCGTCTCCACCTGGCCGCGATAGCCGAGATCGATCCCGAGAGACTGGAACGGGCCGCTACCGCGCACAAGCCTGACGCGGCGTTCCAAGACTACCAGGACATGCTCCAGCGGACGGAGCTCGACGTCGTGTACGTGGAGACGATGCCGGGGCACCTGCTGCCCATAGTGCTCGCCTGCCTTGAGGAGGGCATCAACACCTCGGTCGAGAAGTCGCCGGGCATGAATTCCGGGGAGACGGCGGCGATGGCGGAAGCGGAGCGGAAGAGTCGAGGCAAGGCGATAGTATCGTTCAACCGGCGGTACTTCCCGAAGGTGCTGGCCGTGCGGCAGGAGATCCACGATCGGGGCGGCGCGGTCCACGTCGGGGCGACCTACAACAAGCCGCTCACCCGCCTCGGGCACGGCGCCATGGCCGATAGCGCTCCCGACCCGGTCATATGCGACGCGATACACCACGTCGACCTGCTGCGGTGGCTTGCCGGGCCGTCTAGGGAAAAGGCTGCCCGGGCAGTCGAAGTCCACTCGGTGGTACAGGACGGCCCCCGGCCGGGCGCTCACCGCCACAACGCGTCTATCAGGTTCGACACGGGCGCCATAGGCTACATGGCCTCCCACTACGGGGTGGGGTTCCGGATCCAGCGCGCCGAGACGCACGCCGAGGACCTGTCGTTCTACATGGACCTGACCACCGCAGACCGCCACATCGAGCGGTACGTTGCGTCGGGCGGCGACACGGAGATGGAGTGGTCGGGCAGGCCCGCCGGCCAGCCGCTCGACCTCGATGCGGTCGGCGGGCCGGACTACAACGAGACGCGGCACTTCGTGGACTGCATCCTGGAGGACCGGACGCCGTGGTCCACCCTGGACGACGCGGTGGAGACTATGAAGCTCTGCGAGGCCATCCGCAGCGGCTGGAAGGGACCACTGTCATGAAGCTGTCGCTGTCGGTCAGGGTAGCCGAGTCGCTGACGAACAAGCGGATTCCCGCCATGAGCCTGGAGGACCTTGCCGAGGTCGCTCTGTCGTCGGGCTACCGCGCTCTCTGCATGAGGGCGTCGCAGCTCGGAATCCAGACCCCGCTGGACGAGGTGCGGGAGAAGCGCGAATGGCTGGAGTCCAAGGGGCTCGCCGTGTCGATGATCACGGGAGATTTCCCCATCCCGGAGAACACGGACGACGCGCCCGATGCGCTGCGAAACATCACGCCATATCTGGACCTGGCACAGGCGCTCGACGCCGATCTAATGCGGATAGGAATGAAGACGTACGACGATATACCCTGGGCGCAGCGGGCGTGCGACGAGGCGAACGAGCGGGGCATGCGGCTTGCCCACCAGAGTCATGCGGCCAGCCTGTTCGAGCAGGTGGAGGAGAGCCTGGTGGTCGTTAGCAAGGTGGGGCGGGAGAACTTCGGGATCATCTACGAGCCCGCGAACCTCGTGCAGTGCGGCGAGCCGTACGGGGCCTCGACTATCAGGGCGTTCGCGCCTCACATATTCAACGTCTACTTCCAGAACCTGAGGGAGTCGCCCGACGGTGGGAGCATGGCCCACACGTGGAGCAGGGGTGAGGTGAGGTTCGACCAGGTGACGATGTGGGGAGGGGAGGGGGTCGACTTCCCAGGCATAATGGCGGCGCTGAAGGAGGTCGGCTACGACGGCTTCGTGACCCTGCACCAGTCGGCCACGCCGCCTACCCCGCCCGAGGAGTTCGTCAGCAGGACCGCCGACTACCTGCGGGGTCTGGCCGATTTCGAGTAGGTCCTCTGGACGTGCTCGCGGAGCGCTCCATTGATGTCCGTCTGGTATCCCCGGCCGTCACGAGCACTGGCCTTGAACCAGGCGATGATGTCCGCGTCGATCCTCAGCGTAATCTGTTGTTTTAGAGGTCGGTAGAAGACCCCGCGCCTGGCATCGGACCAGTCGAGAATCTCCGGGGCGTCGGTCGTGTCGACCTGGTCCTCCGGCAGAGCCTCCAGTGTCTGTATCTGCTCCTGGACGTCCGACGGCAGCTCAGTAATGTCCTTCTTCATAGGCCTCCCTCTCACTTCTCGTCGCCTTACGCGCGGAGATGATGCGCACGATCTCTTCGCCGGTCTCCGTGTCGAAGTCGGGCCAAGTATGGACTACCATCACGACTTGAGTGCCCACCATGCCAATGGTTCGCCACCGTTGCTCATACGGATATGGGTCTTCTCGCGTCGCAGCCATAGACACTGCCTCAAGCTCCAACGATTATTGTGTTTGTACAGTGTGTCGTCATTGCCCGAGTATGTCTTTGCAGGTTTGCGATATGTGAATCTTGCCTGGGCACCACGCTTCGTAGATATACCGGTTTGAGTCTACCGCCTCTCTCCATATAGGGATATCCGAGGCAACAAACACCCCGCTGAGTATCCCTATCTCCTCCAATTGCTTGATGGTGTACCCCGCTGCCAGCATGTCACCTATTATGACGTACATGGTAGCCCTCGCTATTCGGAGGACCGTTTCCACAGGTACGTTCATCTGGTCGGCCACTTCGCCAAAGGGGTACTGCGTGACGAGCGCGGCGATGGCATTAATGTCCTTGTGCGAAATTCGCTCTCCTGCGCCAACCGCACCTTTGCGTTCCGATGCATGGGTTGCGACGTCCTGCATCCCCTCTCTGACCAGCTTGTCCATATCCGTTCCTTCTGACTGCGCCTTCCCTATCGCCTGAAAGGCGGGAACCGATTCCAGCGGTGGAGCCCCCTGCTCGTTAGCCGCATCCTGAAGATCCTGCATAACACCCGTGAATGATGCCGGAGTTGGGGTTGGGGAGGGAGGAGTGGAGCCGCAGGCCGCGAATACAGAGGCGGCGATGCATAGCGTCAGCGGCAGTACCAATCTTGTCACCATCCGTCCGTACCTCATGTGAGATTCTAGCCCCCTGTCGGGCCTTCCGCTGCGCGGCCCGCCATGCTAATGTTGAAGGCAGTGTAGCAGGGAAAGAGATCGCAGAAAGAGGGCGGGTGCCCTCAGTTACACGGGTCGCACGCCAGTTCCAAAGGGAGGAAGCGATGCTGAAGCGCTATGACCAGTTTTTGGATGGACTTAACGACTACTATGTAGTCCACGCTATGGAGTATGGGTTCCTGTTCGTCGTCTGCGTTTACCATGTAATGGGTTTCCCCCAGACACCGCCATACCTCTAGCAGAACATATGAGGCAAGCAAATTTAGGACGCCTCGCGCCTCATGCGGTCGGCGACGTCACCTACGCGCGCTATAGCTATATCGCTTCGGCGGCATTGAGGTCACTGTCCGCGACGCTAGTTGCACCGCAAACGTATTCTCCTGTCAAGGCTCGGCATCCTGACTAGGAAGTGGAATCTGTCGTTGAAAGGTCCGGCGTCAACACCCCTGTAGTGCTGTTGCCCCAAAGGTCCCGGTGGATACTGGCCCCGTATCCGGGCACGGGACATGCTTTGGCTCGTTGAGACGTTTCGTGCGAGGATGCTCCTTGGGGTCTGGGCGCGGTCGTCACTCGGCGTAGTCGATGTCGACGACCCTGCGCTCGATCATGGCCCGGTCGGCGCGAAAGCCCACCAGGTGGCCGCTGATCGAGTCCTCTATGGTGGTGCAGGAGATCGAAGGCGGCTCGCCGCTGACGAACCTGATGAAGTCCCCGACGAGCCTCTGATCGCCTCCGCCGTGCCCTCCGCGGGCCCCGTGCATGTCGCCTGTGAGGCGTAGGTCCACGACCTCTTCCGAGTACTCGCGGCCCGGGCGCGGGTCCAGCCCCCTCACGACGAATCGGCTGTCCTCGAATACGCCGAGGATCTCGCCGGTCGTGCCAAGGATGTGTATCGTCCTGGTGGGCCGCGCCGTTCCCCCGACCAAGTTGTGCGTCGCGGTGGCGCCGTCCTCGAACTCCATGGCCACGGACTGGTGGTCGACCAGGTCGTTGTCCGACCGCCAGACGCAGCGGCCGTAGTCAGACGTATTGAGCAGCTCGACCCGCTCCTCCAGGGTCGGCTCAGGGTGGTCGAGGGCCTTCCAGACGTAGAAGCTCCACCGGTCCGGGTTGTCCAGGTAGTGCTTCTTTGCGGAGTAGGAGCAGCCGGCCTCGATCTCGCAGTCCACCAGGCATCGAGTGCCTGCGCCCTCAGGCGCCCTGTCGGGGCGGAACTGGTTGTTCGCCCCGAAGCTGGAGACCGCGGTCGGCCTCACGCCGCTCTTCATCCACATGATCAGGTCCAGGTCGTGGCAGCACTTGGCCATCAGGAAGGAGGAGCCGGTCTCGGCCTGGCTCTTCCACTTGCCCCGGACGAAGGCCACTGCCATATGGTGGTAGCTGACGTGCTCGTTGGTCTGGATATTGATGACCTCGCCCACCTGGCCAGCCGCGACCCGTTCCTTTATGGCCCGATAGAAGGGGGCGTACCTGAGCACGTGGCAGATCATCAGCTTGCGCCCGTGCTCGCGGCTGGCGCGGACGAGCCCCCACATGTCCGCCTCCGACGTGGCGAAGGGCTTCTCCAGCAGCATGTCGTAGCCGACGGCCATGAGAGGTATCGCGGTGGAGACGTGCTCCATCTCCATGGTGCCGTTGATGACCGCCTCGGCCATCTGCTGGCGCTCTGCCAGCTCCTCGGCTGACCCGAAGCACATTTCGGGAGGGATGTCGAAGGTCTCGGCTGCGATCGCTCGCCGCCGGTCCGAGGGTTCGGCTACGCCGACGATTCTGAGCTCGTCCGGGTTGCGGAGGGCGTAGGAGCTGTAGCCCATGCCCCGGTTGCCGGCCCCGACGACTATTGCTGTGACTGGGCGCTTAGGCATCTGCCGAACCCCACAACAGTCCAGACCTCATTGCAGCCCGGCCCCCATCCACCTCCGCTGGATTCCGGCTCAAGGCCGGAATGACGGACACGGGAGTCTGCACGGCCCGCTAGTACTCGATGATGGCGCGGCCCAGGATCTGCCCGGTCTCCAGGTCGTCGCAGGCCTCGTTGATGTCGTCGAGGCTGTACCGGCGGGTGACCATCCTGTCGAGGGGGAACTTGCCCTCCTGGTGCCAGCGCAGGAACATCTCGAAGTCCTTGTCCGGGTACGTCGCCCCCAGGCTGCCGCGGTACTGGCGCTGGTGAAACATGAAATGGCCCGGATCGACGGTCATCTCCTTGCCCGGCATCCCGATCAGTACGGCCATTCCGCCGTGGTTGTCGGCGCCGGGCCCGCCGCCCCTGGTGGACGGCAGTATCTGCTCGCTGGTCACGCGGATCCCTATGGCGTCGAAGGCGTAGTCGACGCCGCCGCCGCTGATCTCGGCCACCGCCTCCACGGGTTCGGTCTCGGACGCGTTCACTGTGTGGGTTGCGCCGAATTCCCTGGCGAAGGCCAGCTTGTCCTCCGCGATGTCTACCGCGATGATCGGGTACGCCTCGAGGATCGCCGCCATCTTGATGGCCGAGAGGCCGACGCCCCCGGCACCGAACACGGCGACCGAATCGGCGGGCCGGACACGCGCAGTATTGAGCACCGCGCCTGCTCCGGTCAGGACGGCGCATCCCACGATGCAGGTGACGTCGGTCGGATGTTCTTTCGAGATCGGTACTACGTAGTCGCCCTTGACGAGCGCGTCTTCGGCCCAGGTGTAGACCGGCCCGTGGACGAGCTCCTCGCGATACGTTGCGCCGCAGGTTACGGGTGTGGGTCGCCCGCGAATCGGCGTCCTGGGGACCCAGGTGACTATGGCGTGGTCCCCCTCGCGCAGGTGCGTCACGTCGCTGCCCACGTTGGTGACGATGCCGACGCCCTCATGCCCGAAGACCATGGGGCGGTCCTGCTCGGCGTTGTGCATCTGGTGTATCTGGGAGTGGCAGACGCCGCTGGACAGGAGCTTGACTGTGGCCTGGTGAGGCTGCGGGTCCGGGACTTCCAACTCGTCGACGACCAGGGGCTGATCGACGCCGACCTGGATGGCTGTCCTGCTTCTCATTTCTGCTCCTGCCAAAACCTGGTAGTTACTGTCGACACCCACGTTAAGCGTTCCAAGTCTAACACCCCGCGCAGCTGCCTGTGCAACTCTTCAGGGCCGCCCCAACCTCGCATTGTGTTCTTGTAGCCGCGTCGCAGGGGATATACACTCTCATGCTGTCCAGCGACTGCCTGCGACGTTCATGGGTAGCTCATCTCTGCCGGGGATGGATTCCAGCGTTCGATCGAATGACGGAGGGCACTTTAACATGACGAAGACAAGGACCTTCATGGCGATTGGGGTAATCGTCGCAGTGATGGTCGGGGTCGGCATTGTAAGCGGCAAGTCGACGGCCGCCACGCCTACGCCCGTACCAGTTCAGCCGACACCGCCTCCGTCCGGAGACAGGTTGACCGCAATCGAAGGCAGGCTCAGCGACATCGAGGGAAAGCTTGCTGCGTTGGAGACAAGGGTGGCCTGGCTGGAAACGCTTACGCCCATGCCGACTGCCACATCCACGCGACCCTCCTGCCGAAGGGGCGGATTGCGTTCGTGAGAATTGGTGATATCTACGCGATGAACGCCGACGGGACGGGTCTGGCGCGGCTCACGCACGACGACCATTACAATGGGTACCCCGCGTGGTCGCCAGACGGTCGCCGCCTCGCGTTCTCATCGAATCGTCAGGGTGGTGGGATCTACATTATGAACGCCGATGGAACGGGCCTGGCGCGGCTCACCACTGATGCTCATCACCCCGCGTGGTCGCCAGACGGTCGCCGCCTCGCGTTCTCGTCGAGTCGCGACGGGGATTGGGAAATCTACGTCATGAACGCCGACGGGACAGGCCTGAGGCAGTTCACGCACGACGACCATTGGAATCAGTACCCCGCGTGGTCGCCAGACGGTCGCCGCCTCGCGTTCTCGTCGAGTCGTGACGGGGATTGGGAAATCTACGTCATGAACGCCGACGGGACAGGCCTGAGGCAGTTCACGCACGACGACCATTGGAATCAGTACCCCGCGTGGTCGCCAGACGGTCGCCGCCTCGCATTCTCGTCGAGTCGTGACGGGGATTGGGAAATCTACGTCACGAACGCCGATGGAACGGGCCAGACGCGGCTCACTGAGGGTAATCAGCCGACTTGGGGCCCCGCGGCAGACTGAGCAGGTGACCCGGAGGCCGTCCGCCGTCTCCACGGCTGGCCGGCCGCGTCGCGAGCCTTCGTTTGCGGGTTATGGGTGTTCCATATGCCGGGCACGCGGCCCAGATCGAGCATGTGCGCGTCGCCCTTATACCAAGTCACCGTGATGCCGCCGTATATGTGCGGCCAGGGAGTGGGTTCCCGCCTTCGCGGGAATGACGGCTTTACGGCGCGCTCAAAATGAATTGGTATTAGAACCTGACATCTTGCGGACAAAGCGAGAGGCCCCGCTCCGGCGGGGCCTCTCTGTAGGTGGCGCTAACCGCTACAGGTCTATGCGCCGGATGTGTCTGTCGTGGTGGACGTTGACTTGAACCTGCCCCAGCCGTGCTTTCGGCCGAAGCCACTCTTGCCGTGGAACCCCCGGCCGAAGCCGTCGCCGAAATCGACATCGGGCCTGGACTGCAGCCATTCGAGGTACGCGTCCGCGTCTTCCTGCGTCATCTTCCCGTCTTCTACGAGGGCGTCGAGCTTGGCCTTCACGGCCTCGTCGCGCATATCCTCCTTGGCCTGCTTCACGGCGTCGGCGACGGTGTCCTCCTCGAGGCCGAGGATCTCGGCGACTCGGCCCGCGAAGCTCTTCGAGCTGTCCTCATCCTCGTCCTGCGCCATGATGGCGCCTCCTGTTACCGCGATCGCCAGCGCCGCCATGACCACCGAAACGACTATCCATCTCTTCCTCATCTCCACCTCCTGGATTTCCGGATCTACCGGTTATTAACTCCAGCTTAACGGGGGAATATCAAGATTGTTTGAAGAGATGGGAAGCAGGTGGCCGAGTTTCGGGTGGCGGCTGCGTCTACGTCGGACCCGGCTCGTCGAGCAGCTGCTGGATCTTCCGCTCGGTCTCCTCGTATGCGCCCTCGCCGATGTGGGTGTAGCGTATGTTGCCGTCCTTGTCGATCAGGTACATGGTGGGCCAGTAGCGGTTGTTGTACGCGCGCCACGTCGCGCCTTCGTTGTCCTGGGCGATGGGGTACTCGAGGCCGCGTTCCTTCGCAGACTCGATCACGGCATCGAGGTTCCGTTCGAAATCGAACTCGGGGTAGTGAACTCCGACGATGACGAGGCCGTCGTCGGCGTACTTGTCGTGCCATGCGTTCACGTAGGGCATGGTGTTGATGCAGTTGTAGCACGCGAAGGTCCAGAACTTGATCATGACGACCTGGCCGCGCTTGTCCCCCAGGGTGAAGGGGCTCGTGTTGTGCCATCCGGTGATACCGGCAAGCTCCGGCGCGGGACGGACGCCCGTATCCATGTACTGGGTCCACTTCGAGTTCAGCTCGACTGCCACAGGCGCCGTCGGCGTGGGTGCGGCGGTTGGCGCGGCCATCGGCGCCTGGAGCTGCGAAACCGCTGGGGCGGCCTGGTCGTCCGATTCGTCCGCGCTATCGGACCCACAACCGGCAACGATCAGGCCAAATGCCGCCATAATGATCGTCAGGGCAAGGACTGGCAGGATTCCTGGCTTCATCATCAGAACTCCGTAGGGCAAGGGTACCGCGAGCGTCCGGGCTCGAGGCCGCATGAGGCCATCGTAGCGTGCGAATATTACTTTTTCCATGAATTGTGTTTCTGTTTCCTGACGGAGTGCCTGCTTCTCACAGCGTCTCAGCCTTTAATCCTTCTGTAAGGTTCGCAATGGTGAGGCAAGTCGATGCCGATAGTGTGACTCTGCGAACTGGCAGGAGATGAGGATAATGTACACTATTGCGGAGCGTGTGGGGGATACCGCGCGAGGGTCCGGGGAGGTTGAGATGACCCGCGTCCTGGTAGTCGACGACGAGAGGGTCGTGACGGAGGTCGTCGAGAGGTATCTCCGGCTGGAGGGGTACGACGTATCGGCCGCGTCGGATGGCGAAGAGGCGCTGCGGCTCGCCCAGGAGTGGGCGCCGGACCTGATCGTCCTGGACCTGATGCTGCCCAAGCTGGACGGCCTCGAGGTGTGCCGGCGCCTGCGCAAAGACAGCGAAGTGCCGATAATCATGCTCACCGCGCGAGGGGACCCGACCGACCGCATAGTCGGCCTGGAGCTAGGGGCCGACGACTACATGGCGAAACCCTTCAGCCCCTGCGAGTTGGTGGCCCGCGTCAAGTCCGTTCTGCGCCGAGCGACCGCAGGCCCGACGGTCGGGTCGGGAGGGACGCTGCGATTCGACGATCTGACCATCAACCCGCAGACACGCGTGGTGACCCGATTTGGCGAGGAGGTGCATCTCACCGGCAAGGAGTTCGACCTGCTTTTCTTTCTGGCCTCAAACGCCGGCCAGGTATTCTCCCGCGAACAGCTCATGGACCAGGCGTGGGACTACACATACGCCGGAGACACGAGCACGGTGACCGTGCACATCAGGAGGCTGCGCGAGAAGGTGGAGGTCGACCCCGTCAAGCCCCGCTACATCAAGACCGTGTGGGGCGTGGGGTACAAGTTCGACGGCTAGGCCCGCAATGACCTGGACATCCAACATGTTGAGGCTCGGCCTCCTGGCGCTGCTCATGATGATTGCGCTGGTGGTCGCGCTGACCGCACTGGTCCTCCGTCCTCCCGCCGGCGACCTACTTGCCCTGGCGACGTTCCTTTCGCTCTCCGGAGGGGCATCCATACTGCTGGGGCTGGCAGCCGCCCGGTACGGGCTGCCGCGATGGGCGAAGTCTATGCGTGCCAGGCTTGCCCTCGTCCCCGCCATGACGGCGCTCCTGGTCCTGTTCAACGTGGCCGTGACGGCTGCCCTGATGTTCCTGTCGTTTCACGACCTGTGGCTGCTCGTTGGGCTGCTGGGCTTCTCCGCCGGCATATCGGTCTTCGTGGCATTCGCGCTCTCGGAGCCCACGGCGAGGTCGATTCGCGGCCTCGCAGGGGCGGCCGAGCGCATGAGCGCGGGGGACCTCCGCGTGAGAGTCCAAATCGAGTCCAGGGACGAGATCGGCGACCTTGCGAGAGCCTTCAATGGCATGGTGGCGAAGCTGGAGTCCGGTATCGCCAGGGAGAGGGAGCTGGATCGGGCCCGGCGTGAGCTCATCTCCTCGGTATCCCACGACCTGAGGACGCCGCTCTCGTCCGTCAGGGCGATGATCGAGAGCATGTACGACGGTGTGGTATCCGATCCTGAGACGGTGCGGCGATATCTGGCGACGAGCATGTCAGAAATCGACCGTCTCAGCCGTCTCGTCGACGATCTGTTCGAGCTGTCGCAGATCACGTCGGGCGCGCTGGAGCTTCACCTGGAGACGGCCTTCCTGCAGGACCTGATTTCGGACA
The DNA here is from genome assembly GCA_965261325.1 of Dehalococcoidia bacterium. Taxonomy (GTDB): domain Bacteria; phylum Chloroflexota; class Dehalococcoidia; order Lucifugimonadales; family CAJWER01. The sequence goes on along the minus strand of CBDHCU010000008.1, from coordinate 663,999 downwards.
CCCTGGAGGGCATGTCCGCCCAGGCCGTCTCTCACAGGCTGAGCCTCGAGGGTTCTGTGGACGCGGAGTTGTCGCCGGTGACCATGGACACGCAACGGGTCCAGCGGGCAATCTACAACCTGGTCCAGAACGCGATCAGGCACACGCCGCCGGACGGCTCCATCCACATCCGGGCCCAGGACGCGGGAGAAGAGGTGCGCGTCGAGGTCGAGGATACAGGGGAAGGCATACCGGAAGACGACCTGGGGAGGGTGTTCGAGCGGTCCTACAGGGTCGATGCGTCGAGGTCTCGGGAGTCGGGGGGCGCCGGCCCTGGCCTCAGCATCGCGAAAGGGATCGTCGAAGCCCATGGCGGGCGCATCTGGGTAGAGAGCAGGGTAGACTGCGGCAGCACCTTCCGCTTCACGCTGCCAAAGGCGCAACTCAAAGGCTCAACGCAGGCAACCCCAGCCTGACCGCTCGCCGCGGTGGGTCCTAGCCGGGCTTTGCCCGGGCTCCAGGCCTGAGGGACGAGAGGAGCCTGTCCGAGGATTCGGCTATCTCAGCGACCGCCGAGTCGAATGCGGCCTGGTTGACTCTGGACGGACTCCTGTAGCCGCTGATCTTCCTGACGAACTGCAGCGCCGCCGCCTCGATCTCATCGGGCGCTGCCGGCTCACCGGGGCGTCTCAGCGTCTTTATGCTCCTGCACACCGCTTTTCCTCCACAAGAAACGACAGGGCAGGTCAGTCCGTTGAAGTGGCGGATCCTGCCTGGCCGGCCTAGCCGCCCGCCCAGTCCACGCCATTCAGCACCAGGCGCTGGAATTGGGGCGTCTGGAAACTCAACCCGTTGTGGCCGAGGGCCGTAGCGAAGACCTTGCCGTTGCCGTATGGGCGGGTCCACGCCATCGGCTCTGCCACGCCGTCCAGGTCCGCGGTCAGGAAGACGTGATTACCCTCGCGCCATCCCAGCTTCGTGTACAGCTCGTCGTTGGTTACGAAGTCCTCGATGCCGGCTGCGCAAGGATGGTCGGCATCCGACGTACTCACCCTGAACTGGCCGTAGGGTGGGTGGGTGCTGTGGCCGAATATCCAACCGCCCCCCGTAACGTCGTGGTACTCCGGCCAGGCGTCGGCGAGGGCGCCGGATATGTGTATGCACACGAAGCCGTTTCCGCCGCCGATGAACTGGGTCATCCCGGTACGCTCGTCCTCCGCCAGCGTGGTCTCGTTCCGGCGCAGCGTGTTGAAGACGAGGACGTCGTAGTCCGAAAGCTCGCTCGAGGCCAGTATCCTGGTCTCTTCCGTCACGCTGACCTGGTGCCCGGCCTCTCGCAGGAAGCTTTCCAGTACCGGCGTACTCTGCTCGTATGGATGCTGTCCACCTGTCACGACCAGGAGATTCATGTCTGCCCTCCACTCGACCGACCGCGTATCTGACGCGGAGCTGTGTTGTGACTGAGAATCTATACGAGCGAAAGGCCCACGTCAACGACGCGGGCCAAGGACCTGGGGAGGAGCTTCTGTGAGGGGCAGTGCTGCTACGGCTGTCGTCCCCCTGGGGGCTGAGTGATCCAGAACGGAGACCAGCCCGGCGCGCCAGCCATGTCGAGCATGGCGATGGTCACGCGGTAGTTCAGGTCCTGGCGCATCATCGTTTTCCTAAGGGCAGACTGCTGCTCCATGGGCAGCCGGCTGATCTGCTGCTCCAGCACGGACTTCGTGTACTGCCAGTCGCTCGCCAGCAGCAGCTTGAGCTGTGCGATGTCGTTCTCCTGTGCGATCGGGCCCATGCGGGTGGGCATCTCTATCGGGTTCGTGGACATCGTGACGCCGACCAGCTCCGCCGACCTGCTGAGGTGAATGCTGATGGTGACCGAGTGGTTCTGGGCAGCCTGTATGTCGCCCAGGCGGATGAACTGGCCCACCTCGTCGCTCCGCACCTTTGCGAGGCGCGCGTGCTCCTGTGCTTTTGCCGCGTCGGACTTCGGCATCATCAGGGAGAGGTTCTCGCGGCTCGTCTTCACCCAGTAGAGGGGGTCGCCCGGCACACTGTCGGCCGCTGCGCGGTCCGCGCCGAATGCAAGGCCCGACACCATCACCAGCACCGCTACGCCGGCCAGTAGAGGCTTGGCGACCAACGTTCCTGCCGCCGGCGGCCGCAACGCGGAAAGCCAGCCGAAGAAGGAGCGTTTCCGGGCCGTGCGCTCGGCGACTGCGTCATTCAGCATCCTCAGCCCGCGGGCCTTGGCCACCTGGTTAGGCTCCACGGCGGATACGGTCTGCATCGTGACGGCGGCGATCCTGAGCAGAGGCTCCAACTCCTCCCGTTCGTCCGGGTAGGATGCGAGGCACGACGAGACGCTCTCGCCCGAGGCGATGCGCTCGATGCATCGATCAAGGATATAGTTTAGGTGCTCGTCTTTGGTATTCATCTGTTACGCGCCCTCGGGGATGCTGGCTCGAAGACCCCTTTTGCCGAAACGTTCAGAGCTGCCCTCAGCTTCTTGATTGCCGCGTGCTGCAAAGCCTTGACTGCGTTCTCCTTCCGGCCCACGGCCTCAGCCGTCTCCTTGACCGACAGGCCTGCGGCGAAGCGCAGGGACATCACCTCGCGCTGGAGGTCGGTAAGGTCGGTCATAGCCTCGTAGACCTCCGTCACCGACAGGTCGATGTCTATCTTGTGGTCCATGTCGCCCGGGGAGCCCCCTGCGACGGCCATGACTTCCTCGAGGGGCGCCGACTGCCGGCGGGACTTTCTGCGGAAGTGGTCGACTATGAGATTGTGAGCAATGCGGAAGAGCCAGGATGAGAACGGGTAGCCCTGGAACTTGAACGAGCCTATCGATTCCAGCATACGCAGGAAGACGTCAGTCGTTATGTCCTCGGCGTCGATGCGGTCGCCGGTCTTGAACATAACGTAGCGAAATATCTTGTCGTAGAAGTGCTCGTACAGGTGCCCGAAAGCGGATGCGTCGCCATCCTGGGCCCTGCGTATCACCTGCTCCAAGGCATCGGGCTGGGCGTGTGCTGTCTCGCCCTGCATGATTGTCGTCCTCGCCGGGATTACTGCGGCCAGCCCTATATTGGCGGTTATAGCGCTCATCCTGCATTATATAACGACTATGGACGGAAACAGTTAGCACCCATCGCCGTGAAATCCGCTGAGAGACTCGCAATTCCGACAATGGCCTTCTCAGTCAGGCCCATGGCCCAGGCCGATGTCCGCCAGGTGGCCGAGATAGAGCGGCAGGCGTTTCCCACCCTGTTCCCCCCAACACCCTTCAGGCGTGAGCTCGCAAAGCCCAACGCGAGCTATCTTGTCGCTTCCGGAGATTGCGACGAGGCCGGGCATTCGGCCTCCGATCCCTTCGACATGCGGGGCCGCGTCGCAGGTCTTGCGAGACTGGCAGCTGGCATATGGGGGGAGATCCCCGAGATCCAGGGGGTCATCGCGGGCTTTATTGGACTGTGGTACATGGTGGACGAGGCCCACGTAGTATCGGTGGGGGTGGGTACGGAGTACCGCGGCTGCGGAATAGGCGAACTTCTGCTCATGTCCGCCATCGAGCAGGCCTTGGCCAGGAGGGCGGCGGTAGTCACCCTCGAGGTGAGGCCCTCCAACAAGACCGCAATCAACCTGTACGTCAAGTATGGGTTCACAGAGCGCGGCTTCCGCAAGGCCTACTACTCCGACAACCGTGAAGACGCCCTGATAATGACCACCGACCCAATACAGAGTCCCGACTACAGGGAGCGTCTCGCTACCCTCGCCGAGGCCCATCTCACACGCTTGGGAGCTTCACGTCGTTTCTCCATATAGCTGCCAACGGCGTTGCTCAGCCCTGACTCTCAATCTCGTCTGAGAACCGGCCCGACGGGATGCAGCCCTCATGATGATTCGAGCCTATCCACTCCGGCCTGGCGGCTCTGGTAGCGCCGGCATTGTGTTCGATGCAGCGTGCTCGTGGTATTGTGTGTTGTCAAAGTAGAGAGTTTGTGACACCCTCGATCTTCCTGACTCTTGGGTAGGGTTGGGGGTTCGGTCACGGGCCGGGCGATTTGGACTCCCGTGCGACCGGCCCTGGGTACTGCATGAACACACAAGAGCCGTGGGCTCCGAGACCGGCTGACAAGGTAGTCCGTCACCCGCGCAGGGAAAGGACGCTCCCTGTGCGCATCCAGATCCCCACGCGGCGAGTCAGGCCACATTTCTTTCCGCCCTCGCTCGTCCTCATCTGGACGTTCGGACTGCTGATAGGGCTGGGGACGCTCCTTCTGAGCATGCCCTTTTCCCACCATGGCGATACCCTCCCCTTCGTGGACGCGCTGTTCACGTCAGCGTCTGCTGCCACTGTTACGGGTTTGGTCACAGTCGAGACCGCGACCTACTGGACGCTGCAGGGCCAGATGGTGATTCTGGCGCTCATGTTCGTGGGTGGTCTGGGCATCATGACCTTCGCTACGGCGTTGTTCGTCATCGCCGGTCAGAGGATCTCGCTCAGCCAACGCCTAGTGATGCGCGAGACCATCGGCACGGCCGTTTTCGCGAACATAACGAGCATCACGGTCAGGATCGTTATCTGGGCCGTGGCCATCCAGATCATCGGGTTTGCGGTGCTTCTGGCTAGGTTCCTGTTCATCTACCCCCCTGGCGAGGCAATCTGGCATTCGGTATTCCAGGCGGTCTCGGGATTCAACAACGCTGGATTTACGTCCCTACCCAGCAGCGCCAGCCTGTCGGCCTTCCGTGAGGACCCTGGACTCATCGGAACGGTGGCCGTGTTGATACTGTTGGGCAGCGCCAGCTACTGGGTGATGGCCGACATTGCGAGGCGGAGGCATTTCTCGGCGCTTACGCTGAATTCCAAGCTGGTGCTCGTGTTCACTGTGGGTCTGATGCTGGTGGGGGCCCTTGTCTTCTTCGTATTCGAGTTCAGAAACGACGAAATGTTGGGGAATGCGTCTCTGCTCGACAGGGTTATGACCTCCGCGTTTCAGTCCATCAACCGCACGTCGGGCTTCTCCACCATAGATTTCGGCAAGGCCACCGACGAGACGACTGCCTTCTACACCGTGCTGATGTACATCGGCGGAGCTTCCGCGTCCGTTGCCGGCGGAATCAAGGTGAACTCGTTCGCCCTGATCGTGATCGCCATCGCGGCATCATTGCGCGGCAGCTCCGACGCGACGGCTTTCGGCAGGAGGGTGCCGCTGAACCAGGTCCGGTGGGCGTTCGCACTGGCGTTTCTCTCCTTCATGGGGGCATCGATGCTGACGTTTGCCCTCACGTTTACGGAGAGTGGGCCCGGGTTCCTGGACCTGCTGTTCGAGGCCGTGTCGGCCTTCGGGACCGTCGGCTTCAGCACCGGACCAACGGCTGACCTGTCGATACCTGGCAAGCTCCTGCTGGTCGCCGGTATGTTCGCAGGCAGGGTAATGCCTCCGATGGTAATCACGCGCTCCGTCTCCGCCAGCGACGGGCGCCTGTACAACTATGCACGGGAAGACGTACTCGTCAGCTGATCCAGCGACGGCCATGGCGCAGCACCACCGGCCATCCATGTATGCCGACCTGCCCGGCGACTAGAAACCCGTTGCGGCAGACTCGCCTACGCTGAGGACAACTGGGCGACCAGTATGTCTATGATCAGGCCGCCGTCTGCGCCGGTGGACTTCAACCTGAGGTCGGCCTCGAGCAGCCTGCGGTGTGTCTCGATCAGGCGCAACGACGTGAAGGCGTTCTCCTGGTCCAGGGTCTTGCGGAGCGGATATCCGGACAGGCCCAGCCGGGGGCCCAGCTCGTTGCCGGGCACGCCCTCGGCCTTCAGCTCCTTGGCGAGGATGAGCAACCTGACCTGCCGGGCAAGCATGACAAGCAGGTAGGTGGGGGAAGCGCCTCCCTGCATGAGACCGTGGACCATGCGAATGGCTGCGCCCGACCGTCCCTCTAGGATCGCGTCGACAGCCGCGAATATGTTTGCGTCCCGCGCATACGAGACCAACTCGGCCACGTCCTCGTGGCGGATCGCCTCGCCGGATCGGTAGAGACTCAGCTTCTCCAGCTCGCTGACGATGACCCTGAGGTCGTTGCCAACGGACTCGGCGAGGGTGGCGGCGGCGCGCGGCTCGATTGAGATGCCCGACTGCCGCGCCCGGTCGGTGATCCACCTGCCCACCTGACGCTGGTTCGGACGGGCGAAGCGTTCAGCCTTTCCGATCTTGCTCAGGGCCCGCAACAGCGGGTTCGACGAAGCGATGGGTCCGTCTATGAACACGAGGTCGGTGGTTGGGGGAAGTGCTTCGAGCCTGTCAGCCAGGCCTGCCCACTCCCCCAGCCCGGGCCTCGGCTGCGCCTGCTGCCTGCCCCTGCGTCCGGACTCGAACCGGGAGAGCAACCCGGTGACGATCACCAGCCGCCTTTCCGCCAGGAATGGGACCGTGCTGGAGATGGCGACCAGCTCCTCCAGGGCAACGTTGCGGCCGTCGAGGTCCGTTGTGTTTACGTCGCGGAGATCGGGAAGGCCGACATCCTCCTTCATCGAGGCCATCCGCTCTCCCATGGTGAACTCGTCGTCTCCGTGCAGGACGAGTATCAATTCGGAGAGTCCTCCGTCATACCGGCGAAATCCGGTATGACGTCCAACACTCCTGCTGGGCTATAATGTCCCACAGGGAGGTTCTGGGACATGGTGAGGCTCGCGCTCATGCTTATGAACATGACGGGCATCCCGCGCCTGATGTTCAGGCTCATGCTGGACCGCCGGGTCCCGCTCAGGACCAAGCTTATACCCGTCGTGGCGCTGATCTATCTCGTCTCCCCGTTCGACATCGTTCACGACATAATACCAGTGCTGGGCCGCATCGACGACCTGCTCGCCATATTGCTCGGCGTCCTGCTGTTCCTCGTGGTGGCTCCTCAGGACGTGGTGGTGGAGCATATTCGGGGCAGGCGCCCGGACGATGATGATGAAGCTGACTCGGATGCGGACGGCGCCGTGATCGACGGCAAGTACCGCTATGTGGAAGAGGGCTCGGACGGCAGGACTTCAGGCAAAGAGACACCCAAGTCCTGAAGCCCGCGGGTTGGGGCGAGGCCGGTCAGCTTCCGGATCCGCGTATCAGCACCACCTCTCGCTGGATGCCCGTAGTGACCCTGGGGCCGCGCTCGGACACGTAGACGTCTATCTCTGAGCGCACCCCGAACTCGGGAAGATATATGCCTGGCTCGATGGTAACTGCGATACCGGGCATGATCTCGCGGGTGTCGCGTGTCTCCAGGCTGTCGAGATTGACGGCGTTTCCGTGTACTTCTCTCCCCAGGCTGTGGCCCAGCCGGTGGTTGAAGTGGCCTCCGAAGCCTGCCGCCTCGATGTAGTCTCGAGAGGCCCTGTCCAGCTGCCAGCCCTGCAGGGTGCGGCCCTCGCTGAAAGCGTCCTCCATCTCCGCGAGAGCCAGGTCCCTTGCGCCGATTACCGTGTCGAAGACCGGCTGGTGGCGCTCCGGCACCTCGTCGCCGACGAAAGCGGTCCAGGTGATGTCGGCGAACATCGAGTCCGGCCCCGGCAGCCGGCTCCACAGGTCTATCAGCACCCAGTCGCCCTGCCGGATCGTGGACGTCGAGTCCGGTGTGGGCTCGAAGTGCGGGTCGGACGAGTGCTCGTTGACCGCGACGACGGGGCCGTCCGTGACTTCCAGGCCCTCTTCCACGAACCGGGCGTTTATGAAATCGGCCACGTCGAGTTCGGTGATGCCACGTGTGAGGTTGTCGCCGATGTGGTCGAACGCCTGCCGTACGATGACGCCCAGCGCGTTGGCGGCAGCCTGGTGGCTGGCGAGATGGTCTGCGGTCCAGCGCTGGGCGGCGTATTGCACCGTGTCCGCGGACGAGACGACATCCACGCCCAGGCTCCGTACAAGCTCCACAGTGCCCGCGTCCACCCTGGAGATGCGCGGAAGCTCCGCTGAGGGTGAATACTCCATCACCACGCGGGCGGCCCCGTCGATCAGCGCCTTCAGGCGAGACACCATCTCCTCGCGCCCGGAGTACAGAGTCGTCGCTACGCCGAGGTGGCCGAACCTTCCCTGGTCGACATACGCCGCCAGGAGCCGGGGCTCGCCCTCTGCCGGAATCCACAGCCAGCAGGGGCGGGTGACGTTCGAGACGGGGCCGACGGTTTCCCAGAATATCGGGTTCAGGCCGCGGTAGTCGTAGAGCAGCCAGCCCCCCACTCCACGGCTGCTCATATGGCACTGTGCGGCTGAGACTACCTCGTCAATCGACATGCTGGCATTGTATCACCGGGGTTGCAGTCCTCTGCGGAAAGGGTCGCGTCGTCTGGTAGAATATCGCTCGTGGGCGACAAGCCGGCCATCCCGCTGATCGGGCGAGCAGACCTTCATGGCGACCGCACTGCCGTGGTCGACGACACGGGGGCCTACTCGTACCGCGCCCTTCTGGAGAGCTCCGCCCGTGCCGCGTCCGGCCTGCTTGCAGGCGATGTCGACCTCGGAGGAGCTAGAGTCGCCTTTCTCGCGCCGCCCAGTTTCGAGTACGTGGCCGTGCAGTGGGGCATCTGGCGGGCGGGTGGAATAGCGGTCCCGTTCGCCACATCCCACCCCGAGGCCGAGCTCGAATACACCGTAGACGACGCCGATGCATCCATAGTCGTCGCGCATCCCGATTTCGCCGAGAGACTGCGGCCGATAGCCGAAGCGCGCGGCCTGCGGTTCGTCCTGACAACGGAGCTGCTGGACGATTCGGTCGTCCAACAGGGCCTCCCCGACGTCACTGTCGACAGGGCCGCGATGGTCCTCTACACGAGCGGTTCGACCGGGAGGCCCAAGGGCGTCGTGACGACCCACGCCAACATCCAGGCGCAGGTCACGACCCTCGTCGATGCCTGGGGCTGGACACCCGACGACCGCATCCTGAACGTGCTGCCGCTCCACCATGTCCACGGCATCATCAACGCCATGGCCTGCGCGTTCTGGACCGGGGCCACGTGCGAGCTCCAGCCGTCTTTCGACCCCCGTAGGGTCTGGGAGCGCCTGGAAGGAGGCGGCCTGACGCTCTTCATGGCGGTGCCCACGACCTACAAAGCACTCATCCGCGAGTGGGAGACTGCGGGCGTCGAGCAGCGTACCGCCATGTCGCGGGGCGCTTCCGGGCTCAGGCTCATGGTGTCCGGCTCGGACGCCCTGATGGTCGATACCCTCGAAAAGTGGAAGGAAATCACTGGACACGTGCTCCTAGAGCGCTACGGAATGACCGAGATAGGCATGGCGCTGTCGAACCCGCTCCGGGGCGAGCGCGTTCCCGGCCACGTGGGGATGCCGCTGCCCGGCGTGGAGATCAGGCTTGTGGACCTGTACATCGACGACGAGACCGGGCGTCACCGTCACGGTGAGGAGACAGCAGCGGGCCGGCCGGGCGAAATCCAGGTCCGCGGCCCCAGCGTCTTCCGGGAGTATTGGCGCAGGCCGGACGCTACGCGGGAGGCGTTTTTGGACGACGGCTGGTTCTGCTCGGGGGATGTCGCGTCCCTGGAGGACGGCGGGTACCGGATATGGGGACGCGCATCCCAGGACATAATCATTACCGGCGGCGAGAACGTGTCGGCCAAGGAGGTCGAACAGGTGCTGTCTGCCCATCCGTCGGTGCGTGCATGTGCGGTCGTGGGCACGCCGGACGCGTACTGGGGCAGCGCGGTGTCGGCAGCCGTCGTCGTGGACGACGGGCACGACCTCAGTCGGGATTCGCTGCGAGACTGGGCGCGTGACAAGCTCGCCCCCTACAAGCTGCCCCAGATCGTGCGAGTCGTCGACTCGCTCCCGATGAACGCGATGGGCAAGGTGGTCAAGCCGGAAGTGAGGAAGCTGTTCGATGCTGACTCTTCAGGTTATACCAAGTCACCGTGATGCCGCCGTATATGTGCGGCCAGGCAGGGCCTTTCCATTGTTAAGATAGGGTCGTACCTTGCCGTTCGGCCTGAGCTTGTCGAAGGCCCCAATTGTGGTTCGACAGGCTCACCACGAACGGACTTTGGAAAGGCCCTGGCGGCCAGGGAGTGGGTTCCCGCCCCGTATCGGGTACGGGGCAGGCTCTTCGCGGGAATGACGGCTTTACGGCGCGCTCAAAATGAATTGGTATTAGGAGGGAGCCGTGAGTGGTGAGGAGATCGATCAGGCAGAGGTGGATGCGCGATTCGCGCTTGTCAGGGCGCGATACGGCCCGTCGATCGATCCGACGGCCTTCGGCGACGTCAGACGGCGAGTCGAGGGCATAGTCGACAGCGGCAAGCGCCTGAAGGCGGTCAGGCTCGGAAACAGCGTCGAGCCCTTCTCGGTGTTCGTGCCCTACAGGAACGCGAGCAGCGACGATTGACCGCCCTAGCGTTCCGGCCCGTACGAGAGCTGTCCGAGCTTGTTCGGACGCGCCGAGTCTCTTCCGTGGAGCTTGCCGAGACGTTCCTGGATCGGCTGGAGCGGCTCGGGCCGCGATTCAATGCGACTGTTACCGTCACGCGCGACCATGCGCTGAGGGAGGCGCGCCGCGCCGATGAGGAGATAGGGCGAGGCGAGTACCGGGGGCCTCTGCACGGCATCCCGTACGGGGCCAAGGACCTGCTCGCCACCAGGGGGGTCCCGACGACCTGGGGGGCCGCGCCCCTACGTGAGCAGATCTTCGACTACGACGCGACCGTCATAAGGAAGCTCCGAGACGCAGGGGCGGTGCTGATAGCCAAGCTGGCTATGGTCGAGCTTGCCGGGGGGATGGGCTACGAGACCCCCAATGCGTCCTTCACCGGGCCGGGGCTGAACCCGTGGGAGCCCGAACGATGGGCCGGAGGATCGTCGTCCGGGTCCGGCGCCGCGGTCGCGGCGGGGCTGACGCCTCTTGCGATAGGCTCCGAGACGTGGGGCTCTATCCTCATACCGGGAGCGTTCTGCGGCGTGGCCGGGCTGAGGCCGACGTACGGCAGGGTGAGCAGGCACGGCGCAATGGCTCTGTCGTGGAGCATGGACAAGCTGGGCCCGCTCTGCCTGACTGCCGACGACTGCGGCATGGTCCTTGAAGCCATCGCCGGGCCCGACCCGCTCGACCCGACCGCGACGAGTCGCCGCTACCGGTATGACGGTCCCGGTATCCCCGATAGCCGCATGAAGCTTGCCGTGCCGGAGGACGCGGCGGCCGGCTGCGACGATGCTGCCCGCCTCAACTTCGACGCCGCGCTCGCCGTGCTCGAAAGCGTGGCCGACATAACCGAGGTCTCGCTGCCGGACTATCCATACGAGGCGGTCGCATACACCATCCTCAGCGCCGAGGGGGCGAGTGCCCTGGAGGACTTTGTCGACGATGGCAAGGGTTCGGAGCTCACCGATCGGTCAGGGCTGTTCGGCCCTTACGCTGGGAGAGCAGTCCTGGCAACCGAGTACCTGAAGGCGACGAGACTCCGCGGCGTGATCGCGAGGGAGATGGACGCGGTCCTCGCTCCGTACGACGCGATGGTTGCCCCCGCATCGGGTGCGGCCCCATCTGCCGATGCGGTGTTCGACAAGAGCAGGCCGGGTCGCAGTAGCACCGGGGCTCCGGTTTCCGCCATCGGCAACGTCGCCGGGCTGCCCGCAATCACGGCGCCGGACGGCTTCACCGAGGACGGTCTGCCGACGGGGATCCAGTTCATGGGACGCGCCTACGGCGAGAATTCCGTGCTGGCCGCAGCCCGGGCGTACCAGTCGCTGACGACCTGGCACGAACGGCACCCCAGGTTCGATGAAGTACGATAGTTCGAGATGATGACGGGCCGTCTGTGGCGGTCCGATAGGAGTCTGCCGTGAATCCAATTGAACCTGAGCATGTATACGAGCTCGTCAAGGTCGGCGAACCGTCGATCTCGCCGGACGGCGCCTGGCTGGCATATTCGAGATCGGTGATCGACCGGAAGTCGATGAAGGAGCGGTCGCAGGTCATGCTGGCCTCGGTCCCGGATGGGGAGCAACGGGCACTCACGCAGAGAGGCTCCGACACCGCGCCTCGATTCTCGCCCGACGGAAGCCAGATTGCCTTCGTCAGGCCCGATGATCGTGGGCGGAAGCAGCTCTGGGTGATCCCACTCGACTTCGGCGAGGCCCGGCGTCTCACAGACGTCGACGGCGGGGTAGGGGATCACGCCTGGTCTGCTGACGGAGGTCGGATTGCGTTCGTCTCCGACGTTGCCCCAGCGGACGAGTCCGGACCGGACCCCGGCCCCGAGGTAAGGGTCGTACGGCGCATACGCTACAGGAGCGACGCCGGAGGCTGGCGGGGCGACAGGTTCCACCATGTCTTCGTGGTAGACGTGGAGTCAGGCGACGTCCGGCAGGTGACGTCTGGGGAAGGTGAGCACGCCGCCCCCGCATGGTCTCCCGACGGTACGCACATAGCCTACGTGTCGGACGCGGTCGATGGCCGCGACTCTTCCTGGATGGCAGGGGCCTTCGTCGTTTCCGTGGATGGAGGCGAGCCGGAGAGGTGGGCACACGATGTGTCCTGCTTCAGCCAGAACCCCCTGTCGGGCGCCGTAGCATGGTCGCCCGACGGCAAGAGGCTCGCCATTGTGGGCACGGACGACCGCGTACTGGGAGATCCGAGGCAGTCCGCCCTCTTCGTTGCGGACAGAGGCGCTGCCCGCAGGCTGACCGACGGCGACTACTCGCCGGTTCTGCCCGCGCCGGAGCTCAGGTGGACGGCCGACGACAGGATCGTGTTCCTGGCCGACCATCGCGGGGAGTCCTTCGTGTGCGAAGTCGAGGCTGGTGGAGGCCCCTTGAGGGTGCTGGCCGGCGGAGGAGCGCAGTCGGCGTCGCTCACCGTGGACGCTGCAGCCCGAACGGCCGCGATGCGCTCTACCCCGCCCAAAACGGCCGGCGACCTGCATCTCGCGGACCTGGCAGAGGGCACGCAGCGGCGGCTCACCCGCTCCAACGACGAATACCTCGCCGACCACTCGCCGGGCGCGATGAGCAAGTTCACTACCCAGCGTGGGGGCATTGAGATCGAGTCGAGGCTGATCGTCCCTCCGGACTTCGACGAGTCGCGGCGCTACCCTCTGGTCGTCGATGTTCACGGAGGCCCTCACGGGAGATTCCAGGACTCTTTCGACTCCACGCACCACGTGCTGGCTACGTCCGGCTACCTGGTGCTTGCCGTCAACCCGAGGGGGTCGACCACCTATGGGCTGGACTTCGCCAAGGCCGTGATAGGGGACTGGGGCGGCGAGGACTACCTGGACATCATGGCTGCCCTGGACGCGGTCTGCGCCCATGGCTTCGTGGACGATGCACGGCTGGGCATACACGGCTACAGCTATGGCGGCTTCATGAGCGCGTGGGCCGTTGGTCATACCGACCGGTTCCGCGCTGCCGTCGTCGGTGCGCCAGTCGTCAACCTCGTGAGCATGTACGGCACGTCCGACATCGGTGTGAGCTTTGGCGAGCCCCAGTGGGGCGGAACGCTGGCCGACAGCTTCGACGCCTTCGTTGAGCGCTCACCCCTAACCTATGCGGCGAAGGTCGATACCCCAGTGCTGCTCCTCCACGGCGAGGACGACAACAGGTGCCCCATAGGCCAGAGCGAGGAGATGTTCGTGTCACTCAAGCGCCTTGGCAGGGAGGTGGAGCTTGTCCGGTTCCCCGGGTGCAGTCACTCCTTCCTCAGGAGCGGTCATCCGAAGTTGCGGGTCGAGTACCTGCGGCGCATGAAGGCCTGGTTCGACGCCCGCATAGGACCTGGTGGGTAGGGGAACGCACCCGTAGCTCAGGCTCCGTAACGGGTCTTCGCCCGCCTGTAGTCCTCCGGCGTGTTCAGGTCGAGTCGTATCACGGGGTCGTCGATGTGGACTTCGTTCACGTTGGCGGCGTGGGCCCTGAAAACTGCGCGAACGCCTTGGCTCTCTTCGGCGATCGCCGCGAGTTCCTCCCTGAGCGCAGCCGAGAATATCAGTGGGTGTCCCCCCCGGCCGCGGTACCTGGGAGACGTGATCAGGGCTCCGGCGCTCACGTGCGAGTCCACCACGCGAGCCACGATCTCCGGCGGGCGCGGCTGGTCGACCGCCAGGAGCATGACGTCGGTGACCTCGGGGCCCAGCTCGAAAAGGCCCGCCTTGATGGAGGTGGATTTGCCAAGGGCGTAGTGGGGATTGACGACGCATCTAACACGATCGCCAACGGCGTGCGGCGCAATCGTCTCGTGCTCATGGCCCAGTACGACAACGACCTCAGCCGCGCCGCCTTTTAGCAGGCTGGCTGCCTGGTGCTCGACGAGCGTTGCCCCCCGCCAAGGCAGAAGGGCCTTGGGGCGGCCCATCCGGGACGACTCTCCGGCGGCTGTCAGTATTGCGGAGACGTGCGGCATCTATTCTCACACCACTTCGTTACGACAAAATGGAAGTCGGGCAGCGCAGGCCGTCGAGGGGTGCGCCTCGGACAGTATGTCATAGTATGATGGGGCAGCGGGAAGAGCCATCACGCCTGTTTGATGGACTGAATTGGAGGAGTAGCCCATGGTTGGATTGACGCCGGAGCAGAAGCAGCAGTACGACGATCTGGGCTACGTGCTGCTGGAAGGTCTGTTCGAGCCCTCCGAGCTGCAGCCGCTGATCGACGAGATCGAAACGGCAGTCGACCGCGTGGCCAGGTCGTATCACGCGGAGGAGCGAATCCGGTCGACTTACTGCGACGAAGGGTTCGAGACGAGGTTCATGAGCATAGTCGAGGACGCGGAAGAGGCGTACGAGGAGGTCGTCGGGTCGGCCCTCGTGGGCCCCAAGCTGTTCGCCATCCTGAGCCACTCCAGGCTGCTTGACATCGTCGAGGGAATCATTGGGCCCGAGGTGCATTGCGAGGGCCGTCACCGCCTTCGCCCAAAGCTTCCGAACTACGGCGTGGCCGACTTCCGCTGGCATGAGGACACCGCATACGCAGCGAAGCGGATCACCTACGTCCAGCAGCAGTACGGCCTGGGCGCCTCGGACCCTCGAGCGGGCGGGAGATTCATGTCGCGCATCGTGGCGGCGCCGCAGATGCCGGAGCCGAACTTCTGGATTCCGCTGGTGCCCGTGAACGAGGAGAACGGGTGCCTCCACGTCCTGCCCGGCGGCCACAAGCATACGCCGCCATACGAGGAGCAGTGGGAGCCGGGCGAGTTCGTGGCCGAGCTGGACGACCTCGAGCCCTTGGTGGTTCCCATGAAAGTCGGGGACGCGCTTCTGATGCACCAGCATGTGCCCCACGTGTCGCCGCCCAATATGTCCGATGGCATACGGTGGAGCGTCGACATCCGGTACCAGGACGGGCGGAGGCCCGTGAAGTCGGTCCGCGAACCCGGCTTCCTTGCACGCAGCGTGGAGCGCCCGGAAGACGTGGTGACCGACCCTGCTGGCTACGAGCGGATCAGAAACGCCGTAGCCGAGTTCAGGGCCAGCAGCGGCATCCGGCTCTAGGCGGCTGCGGGGCTATGCGAGCTGGACGTGGGCCATCGCGTCCAGCAGGGGCTCGACGTCGCGCCTGGAGAAGTTGCCCATCAGGCATATCTGTATCCAGTTGCGCGCGCACAGGTACTCGCTGTTGTAGCTGAGGGAGAATCCGGCCAGACCGAGGCGGTCACCCAGGTCCGTCGAGTTCATGTTCGGCGGCAGGGCAAGGGTGATGACGGCAGGCGCCGCGTCTGAGTCGGCGGCAACTATACGGAAACCCAGGTCGCGCAGCCGCCTCCTGAGCCACGACGATGTCTCGTAGATCTCTTCGAAGACGCGGATCGAGTCGAAGCGGTCGAGGGCCGCGTCCAGCGCGTAGACTAGGTTGGATGACATCGTGAAGGGTACGCCGCCCTTCGATGCATGGAGTCCCAGGTCCAGGTATCGGGGAAGCCGGTTGGGCCGGGGCGCCAGTTCGTGGTTGTAGAACACCATCGACAGGCCCGGGTACGAGCCCAGACCCTTGCCGCTGACGCCCGACGCGAGGAATACGCCGGAAAGGTCGACGGGCAGTGTGCCGATGGAGCTGATGCAGTCCAGGGCCAGTCTTACGCCCGCGCGGGTGCAGATTTCCTGCATCGCGCCCAGGTCGTTGAGTATGCCAGTGGAAGTCTCGCAGTGGACGGCCCACAGCCACGAATAAGCGTCTTCTTCCAATGTCGATCCGAGAGCTTCGAGGTCGAATGGTCGGCCCCACTCCTGCTCGAAGGCATCGAAGTCGAGGCCCATCCTCGCGGCGTGGTCCAGCAGCCTGTCTCCGAACTCGCCGTTGCTGAGGACAAGCCCACGCCCTTCTTCCAGCGAGAGCTGAGCAGCTATGGCGTCGTTGGCCATCGTTCCCGAGCCGAGCAGTATCTCGACCGATCGCGCGCCCGTCAGCTCACATAAGCGCCCCTTAGTGTGCTTCATGTCCTCCATGAAGGATGGCGAGCGATGGGAGACAGGGGTCTTCGTGAAGGCAATCCTCACGTTCGGGTGAATTGCCACAGGGCCCGGCATGAGGTTGACATTCCGTGCGCCGTTTCGCTCGACCGACGGGTGAAACCGGCCCATGAAGTCCTGCTCGAGACTTTCCAGCCTGCGATACATCGGCTGGAACGCGGCGTCAGGCGCGCCCACTACCGGCCCGAACGGCACAAAACCCAGCCCGCGGTACAGCTTCTGCTGCGTCACATTGCCCGATATCACCGCGATGTCGTAGCCGCCTTCGATGCAGTGCCTCGCCAGGAGGGACAGCAGGCCTTGGATTACGCGCCCATTGCGCCGCTCCTTCTCGACCGAAAGGAGCCTTATCTCGCACACCGAGCTGCCAGGCGGCAGGTACTCGTCGATGCTGCCCAGCTTCTCGTCCAGCGAGAATGGGCGCCGGTCGCGGAGCGCCACCATACCGGCCAGCTCGCTCCCCCTCAGGCAAATGAAGTACGTGTTTTCGTCATGGAACCGGTCCACCAGCCGCTTCGACGGGTTGCACTCGTGCTGCGGCACCTCTTCGACGAAGGTGGCGTAGTTGAGCTCGAAGACCTGCTCGAGCTCCCACTCTTCGGTGGCAATCTTGAATGTGAGGTCTGGCTCACATTCCGCCGCCCTCCCTGCCACTGCCTGGGTTGTCATGCTCCCTCGCCGGAGGGTGTTCTGGCGCCCTGCAACATCGCCTGCAGATTCGCCCTATGTGCGAACACGATCGCTGCCGCCAGGATGGCGAGGGTCGCCGACGTGACCGGATCGTGCCTCGCGACGAGCGCGGCAAGAGGGGTCAGCACTACGGCGACCAGCCCGCTGCCGGTCGCGTTCCTGGATATAAGCCATGCGATACCCGCCACAGCGAATGCCGCGAGCACCAGCCTGAAGTCGAGGACGAGAATTGCACCTATCGTCGTCGCCAGGCCTTTGCCGCCTCGCAGCCCGAGCTGGGCAGGCCACATGTGGCCTGCAACGACCGCCAACACGACCGCCATGACCGCCCAAGGCTCCATGTTCAGAGTCGTCGCTACGGCAACGGGGAGGGCGCCCTTCGCCATGTCGCCTGCAAGTGTGATGGCGAAGGCCCACTTGCCGAGCACCCTTCCGACGTTGCGCGCACCGACGTTGCCGCTTCCCATTAGACGCACGTCGTCCCCGCTGCGGAGGCGGACCAAATAGTACCCGGTCGACAGACACCCGAGGGCGTACGCCGCCGCAATCAACGCTATCTCTCTCGCGTAGGTCTCCATCTGCTTTCGACGGTACGACGATCCTCGATTGTGCGAACCCGATTATAGGGCCGAAGTACGTGCGTGCCAAGAGTCGCGTGTATGGGCAGGCTCACTGCAGGGGAGCTTCGTACCTTGGGCTCGCCAATTCGAGGAGTACCGGGGTAGCCCTCGAGGCCGAATTTACTATGCACTACTGCGCTCCGGGGAAACGCTCCCCTCGCCGCTGGTTCAGGGAAGACGCCCGGCCTCCAGGTCGAGGAGTCGTTGCTTGAGGTCCAGCTGCGCGGCGCCTCTACCGAATCCGCGCAGAGCTCCGTCGCTTGCGACGACCCGGTGGCACGGCACGACAAGCGGCAACCTGTTCCTGGCCATCGACTGACCGGCAGCCCTGGGCGCATTGGGACGCCCCGCGCGGGCGGCGAGCCACTTGTACGGCCGCGTCTCGCCGTAAGGTATCGTCATGCAGGCTGCCCACGCAGCTTGCTGGAATGCTGGCGCGTCTCTAAAGTCGAGCGGCTGGCTGGCAAGGTCCACGGAAGCCCCCTCGAAGTAACGGGACAGCAGGTCCGCCAGACGGGAGAAACGGCCGGGGTCACACTCGGCCCCGGCCATCTGCCCATCCAGGAGGGCGACGCACTCGTCGGGTGATGTCTGTGGGAGCGTCGTGCGACGGAGTCCACGGCTCGACGCAACGGCTCCCACCCATCCGAACGGCGTTTCGAATATGTCGAAGACGATGTCGGTCACGCCTCGGTGGTGTCCCCGATGGGCAGGAGCCGCCTGAGTGCCCGTCCGGTCAGGCCTCCTCGCAGCGACCTCCAGAGCCGAGAGAGCTCCTGTCCCTGGTCCTCGGAAGGCTCGCGATTACCGTAACGCTGGGCCGAAAATGCCGCAGCCACCGCCAGGGCGGCGTTCGAGGTCGAGGGCACAACGGCGGCTATCGCACTGCCGTACTCGTTCGGTGTATGGTAGGACTGCCTCGGGACTCCTGCGAGCCTGCCAAGCCTTCCCATTTTCTTGTACAGGGTCTCGGGGTACATGGACGCGGCAAAGCCGTGCCTCCATACACCCCATGCAAGGAGAGTGACGACGGCTGTTGCCGTTACCACGGCAGCCACCCACAGGCTGATCTCTAGCCCGACCGCCAGGGCCGACGAGTCCCGCTGCCTCTGGTCCCTCTCGATGTCTCCAACGCAGTCTTCGTTCTCGAGCATGAAGGCTTCGTCCTCGTCTATCACGCCCAAACAGGGATCTTCTTCGATTGGATTACCGGCGTCCTCTATGGGCTCGTCTTCCGGCGTTGTGGGCCCGACGTCTTCCGCCAATAGCGGCGCGCCTCTCGGCTGCAGGGGCCAGGCTGGTGTGGGCTCGAAGTCTAGCCACCCATGGCCGGGGAAGTAGACCTGCGTCCAGCTATGGCTGTCGGCGTCCTTGACGGCCCGGAAGTCGGTCCCCTCCACGTCTTCGCCGGCGGCATAGCCCGCAGCTAGCCGGGCGGGCACTCCGGCTGCCCGCATGATGACCGCCATCGACGACGCGTAGTAGTCGCTGTATCCGGCCCTCGTGCTGAATAGAAAATGGTCGACGCCGTCGGCGCCCCTTGGAGGCCTCTCGACGTCCTGCGTGTACTCGAAGGCATCGCTCCTGAGGAAGTCCTGGACGGCGAGGGCCTTGTCCATCGGGTTATCGGCTCCGGCGGTCACTTCCGCCGCGAGGTCCCGCACTCGCTGCGGTATGTCCTCGGGGAGCTGGAGATAGTGGTCCTTGAGGTAGCCGCTGTACGTGGCGGGCGCCTCCCGCAGATCCTCGACTGTTGCCAGGGACACATAGCTGGTCATCGAGTACGACTCGCCTTCCTTGAGGCGGTTCTGCGTACGCCAGCCGACAACGTCTGGGATGGTCGGCTCCTTGCGGGCGATCGTTACCGTATCGATCCGAGTCCTGTTCGCAGTCTCGATGTCGGGCGAGACGTTCACCAACGACAGGTCCTGCGGCAGCATCTGGGCTATTTCCGCCTCGACGAAGACGGTGCTTAGCGGGTTCAGCATACCCCTCAGGTTCTGTGCGATAGCCCTTACGTCTTCAGGCAGGCCCCGGTCGTCGGCTCCCCGGACGTCTATAGTGAAGCTCTTGGGCTTGAGCGTCTCCACCACCACGTCCCGGTTGACCCACTCGACGTTGCCACCCACCCAGAGATTGTTTGTATCGAACTGGACTATCAGGGTCTGAGTCACCTCCGTACGCTTGAACGACTCATGCGGCGGAGGCGGAAGGCCGTTCGGTCCAACTGCCGTGTTCTGGCGGTCGCCGGCTATCCAGCCCTGCGGCGTGTACTCGCTATAGGTGCGGTTGAGCCAGTAGGCCGGGTACTCCGATCTCGCCTGAATCACGATGTCGCCGCCCAGCGAGATCGGGCCCTTGAAGGCCAGGGTGTCGCCGAAGTAACGGCCCGCCACGTCCTTGCGCGACGCGATGGGGGAGAAGAGGCGCGCGAACTCGTCCTCGATGTTCTCTATGGGGGAACGCGCGGCATTCCAAACATCGACGGCGGTCCTCCAGACGTACACATTCAGTGGCAACAGGGATGTGACCAGCAGCACGATTACGCAGAGGCCCACGCTGACCTGTACCGAGAGCCAGCGGGCGCCGGGAGCAAAGCGGAAATCCCCCGTGCGCCACGCTGCCAGGCGCTGCACGTACGTCATCCTTACCACGAGGAGCATCGCCAGGAAGATGAAGGCGAAGAATCTCGTCTCATATCCCTCTGGGAGGAAGCTGAGATTGGTGAGTATGGCCACGCCGCCAAGCACCAGGCCGACCCAGAGGTTGCTCGACCTGAACAGGAACCAGGTGCTCGCGTACCCGAGCAGCCAGGCCAGGGAGAGGAGGGCGAGGGAGAACGGCAGCAGGTCCGTGCTGATGCCTCCTGAAGTCGCCGCGCCGTACCACTCGGCCAGGCGGTCCCACACTTCGCCGAGACTGGCGAGGCCCCGCGCATCCGTGAGAGTCGAGGCCAGTCCGAGAACAGCCGCTAACCCCAGCGCCAGGCCGGCCGTGTGCAGGACCGGCCACGGCAGCCGTATCTTGGACAGCGCCAAGCCGGTCACGCTCGCCAACAGGATCAGCGCGAGGAGCCCGGGCGTCTCCACCCAGCCGGCTTCGATTACGGTGAAGCCAGTGATAGTCGCTGCGCCGAGGATCAGCAGGAACGAGTCCCAGCCCTGGGTGGGCGTGTACCTCTGCATGAGCTTGAGCAGCGGGCCTCGCTCTCGGTACGGGTTTTGGGAGGCCGGGATTCCGACGGCTACGTCCGCTGTGCTCATGCTCTTGCCCCTGCCGCGGCTTTGGCCTGCGGGCCCCTGACCCAGCGTCCGCTGCCGAGCGCGGTGGAGATATTGTCACCCTTGCGTACTACATACGCCGCCAGGCCGCTCTCGGCAAGCGGACCCAGGACGTCGACGGTCTCGAAGTCCGCACCGAACGACGCTGCGTCCACAAGGACCACCACGAGCTTTATCCCACGCCTCATCATGGCTCTCAGGGCTGTCGTCCACTCGATGCGCGGCGAAGACGTGATTACTATGACCGTGCTCAGGTGGGTCCACAGCGGCTCGTCCTGTGGCAGGTTCGCCTCCAGGGGCGTGTCGCCCTCGGCCTTGCTCAGGGCGAGGTACTCCATGATCCTCTGGTTCTGGCCCGTGCCCGTTTCGGCTGCCAGGAAGTAGCGCTTGTCCCCGTATGCCAACAGGCCCACGGGAAGATTCGCCTCTAGGTAGCGTTTCGCCAGCGATGCCCCAATGGATACGGCGTATTCGTCCGTGCTCTCCTCCAGCTCGCCGGCATGGATGCTCCTCTCCAGGTCCACGAGCACCCAGACCTCCGCGGCCCGGCCCAGGTCGAACTCCTTGGACATGAGCTTGCCCATCCTGGCGGAGCTGGCCCAATGGACGCGGCTGAGGCTGTCGCCGGGCGCGTACTCCCTGACGGACGAGGCGTGCGGCGTAACCGTGTGGCTGCGCCTGCGCACCGAGCTGTCGCCGCTGATGTCGGCCGGCGGTATCTCGAACTCCGGCAGGTTGTGAGTCCTGGGGAATATCAGCACGTCCTCGGCTGTGCCGAACCGGCGCTCGCGCCTGAAAAGCCCGAACGGGTCGCCGTTCGCGATCTCCACAGGTCCCACCGAGTATGCGCCCCTCTTTCGCGCACGTATCTCCAGAGGCCACGTCTGGGAGTTTCTGCCGTACAGGCTCAGAACGTTGCCCCCGCTGTGACCGGGCATGTCCGTCAGATCACGGACCTCCAGGGCGTGCTTGGGCACATGGCTGTCGTTCTTGACCGTGATCTCTTCCTTCAACAGGTCGCCCACGAGGGCCTGGCGCGTTCCGCGCTCCGCGCTCGCACCCAGGTTGCGCATGGACAGCCAGTTCCACACGTAGCCGACAATGGCCGTCCCAATGAGCATGTACAGGAGTCTATAGAACAGGCCGAATCCCGTCGCCATGCCGGTCACGGTCGTGACGACCGCCAGCGCCACCACCAAGTAGAACCTTGCCCTGGGCCGCACGCCCAGACTGCTCCAGTTCATGCGCCTTGCCTGCTTACTCCCCGCACCTTGCAGTCCTCAACTATCCCCTGAGCCATCCCCGCGCCTGGGCGCCGGGGACAGGCATATCTTCGACCAGCTTGGCGACGATGCTCTCGGCGGTAGCGCCCCGCATTCTGGCGGAGGCCGACGCGATGATCCGGTGCGCCAGCATGGGCACCGCCAGCTCCTTGACGTCGTCTGGAAGCACGTAGTCCCGCCCCCTGATCATCGCGAGAGCCTGGGCGCCCCTGAAAATTGACAGCGACCCCCGCGGCGAGCTTCCCAGAGAGATGTCCTCATGGCCGCGCGTCGCATTGACGATGGACACCACGTACTGGCGGATGAGGTCGTCGACGTACACATCCTTGACGGACTCCTGCACGTTGATGATGTCGTCTGCGTCCACCACCGATTCCAGCGAGTCGATAGGATGGGCCCTCTCCTGGCTGGTGACTATCGCGAGCTCCTCATCCATAGTCGGATAGCCTAGCTCGACCTTGAGGAAGAACCGGTCCAGCTGGGCCTCGGGCAGGGGGAAGGTCCCCTCGTACTCGATGGGGTTCTGGGTGGCCATCACCATAAATGGCCTGGGCAGGGGGTGAGTGACGCCTTCGACGGTCACCTGGCGTTCGTCCATGGCTTCGAGAAGCGCCGACTGGGTCTTGGGAGTCGCCCTGTTGATCTCGTCCGCCAGCACGACCTGCGCCAGGACGGGCCCCTGCTTGAACTCGAAATCACCCGACTTCTGGTTGTAGATCGACACGCCGGTGATGTCGCTCGGCAGCAGGTCGGGCGTGAACTGGATTCGGCTGTAGTCGCATTCCGTCGACCTGGCCAGGCTGCGGGCCAGCATCGTCTTCCCCACCCCCGGCACGTCCTCAATCAGGATGTGCCCCTGGCACACCAGCGCGACGACCGCCAGCTCGACCGACGCTTGCTTACCTATAATTACCTTGTTGATATTGTCGACGATTCGATTTGCTTCGTCTCTTGCTACCTCAACTGCCTGCAAGTCTTTGCTCCTTTGGGTGACACAAACCGTCTGGCTTGCCCGCAGATACGGACCTAATTACCCGTATGGATTCGTGGCCGAAGCCGTCAGGCCTATGGAGTGGGCCAAGCCCATTGGACGCAATACTACCCAACACCCCGTTAAGTGTCCAGTCTAGGGCACGTCCATGCGTCGGAGGCGGCGCACGGTCAGCCAGAAGAAGAGCGACGACACTACGACGACGCCCCCGATTGCCGCCGGCAACTGTATCGTAAGGTCCTCGAATGCGCCCAGCCGCGAGTCGTCGATGCCCTCCATCAGCGTCAGGGTGTATGCCCGTACGCTCAGGTACCGAATCCCTCCCAACAGCGAGCTCAGCAGGCCCTCCCAAAGGAATACGTAGACTAGGGCGAATCCCAGTGGATGGCCCGTCACGAGGCCCATCCATGCGAATATCGCGGAGTAACCGACTACCCCGGCGAAGAGACCCACTCCGACGGCCGCCGCTGTGCGGATATCGCCGTCCAGCCCGATCAGAGCCACGGCGATGCCGCTGGCGGCCAGCACCGGCCCGGCGATCGTCACCGGGGCAAGCACCTTCCCGAGGGCAATCCACCAACGCGAGACGGGATTGAGAATCAGGTAGCCCAACGTACCGTCCTCGACCTCGTTTCCGAAGCTGGCGGTGGCGAAAGTCATAGTGATGATGGGCAGCACTGCGGCGACTATCATGCCGTCCAGGAATACCCTGGCCGCGTTTTCCAGGTCGCTGGCGGACCCGTCGTCAACGCCGCCGGCGGCGCGGAACGCCAGGACTACCCCGACGGGGGTGGCCGCCACCAGCAGGATGATGGCGAGACGCCACTTCCCTGAGAGCTGGCGCATCGACAACCCGAAGATCGGTCCCAAGGCTATCCCTCCACCACGTAGCTGAAGACGCTCTCCAGCGACTCGTCCATGGGCTCGACCCTCAGCAGCCTCAGTCCCAGGTCACTGGCCGTTACTGGCACGGCCCTCTGGAGCGCTGCGACGTTGCGGCTGAGGACAAGCACCCCATCGTCGTCCATTGATACCGACTCCACTGACTCCAGGCGCATCAGGGCCGACGCCATCGCACGCGGCTCCTCGCAGAGAATCCGCACCTTGTACGGCTGTTCGTCCAGCTTCTCGCGAATGGCGCGGAAGTCTCCCGAGGCCGCCAGCTTGCCGCTCACCATGAGCAGGTGGCGGTCGGCCACCGTCTCGACCTCCTCCAGGATGTGGGAGGAGATGAGGATCGTCCTGCCCTCCGACGCGAGCCGCCTCATCATGTCGTGGAACTCGATTCGCTGCCGCGGATCAGTGCCGTTCAGGGGCTCGTCCAGCAGCAGTACCTCCGGGTCGTGGACGAGGGACGCCGCCAACCTCATGCGCTGTCTCATACCCCGCGAATAGGTACCCAGGGAGCGGCCCTGCGCTTCTGAGAGCCCGGCGTAATCTATGGCCTTATCGACTGCTGCGGCGACGTCGTCGAGATTGTGGAGGCGGGCAGCCAGCTCTACGAACCTGCGCCCGCTGTAGAAGTGGTATACAGCCTCGCGCTCCGACATCATACCCAGCTTGCGGTAGAGGTCCGGGTTGTCCCGCACGGGCTGGCCCAGCACCTCGATCTCCCCCTCCGAGCAGGCGGCAAGCCCCGCCATCATGTGCAGCACCGTCGTCTTGCCCGCCCCATTCGGTCCCAGAAGGCCGGTGATGCCCGGCTCCACTACGAGTGAGACGTCGTTGACCGCAACGACGTTCCCGTACCACTTCGAGACCGACTTCAGCGATATGGACGCCACTACAGGGCCGCCTTCTGGTAGCGCCGCAGCAACAGAGCGGCCGGCCCCGCCGTCAGCAGGATGTACCATGCGATGGGGACAGCGTCGTTGAGCTGACTCACCTGGCGCGCCGCGTCCGAAGAGTCGGGGATTTCGCCAAAGATCATGTCGCTGAGGAGTGAAGGGGCGCTGCCGAAGTCGGCGAGTCCGATCCACTTGGCCCACTCACCAGTCACCGCCTCGCACCGGTCGACAGTGGTCACCCCGTTCTCGATCCGGACCTCGCGTTCCGTGCAGGTCGTGAGCGAATTTGCGGCGGCCGCGGATATGATGAACAGGCCGATGACGAAGCCCGCAGCGTAGGCCCTCCGGGCAGTGAAGCCGGATACGGCGAGAGGTATGGTCGTCACGAAGACCGCAACGACAGCGCCTGCCGCCAGGAATCGCGGGACGTCGAGCCAGTTCGCGCGGATGTAGTCGAGCGGCTCCTCGGCAGCGAAGGTGAATCCTACGAACATCACTACCTGGCCCGAGTAGACCAGCGCCAGCACTATAGTGAAGAACGCCAGCCAGCGCCCCGCAACGTAGTCTGTAGGGGTCAGCGGCCTCACCAGGTAAAGCTGGAGCACCTGGCTGCGCCGGTCCGCGCACAGGAGCTCCGGGGCGATGATCGCGGAGAACAACAGCACGAGAACGGAGACGATGTCGTAGTAGTCGGCATGGCCCGGCACCTCCACTATGTCGGAGACGCCGAAATCCTCGGCGAGGGAGGCCATGATCACGAACACCGCCGCCGGAATCATGGTCGACGCGAACAGCAGTATCGGCAGAATCTTGGCACGTGTGCCGCAACCCAGACCCAGCGCAGTGCGGACGCCGTTGGTCCACAGGGCAAAGCGGGCGCGGTTGCGGCCCTCGCGCGGCCCCTCGTAATGCCGGTACCCGATGTCGTAGATTTCCCCTTGGGGCTGTGCCGTCAAGCGCTATCTCCTGAATATCTCGGTCAGACGGTGACGCTGCGGGGCCATCCTTCGTAGCCTGGCGCCGGACTCTACGACCGCGTCGCGTACAATGTCGTAGCCCTCGTCGTCCACGTCCTCTACTATGATCGACATCCCCTCCAGGCTGGCGTCGAGCCCGTTCCGCTGCAGAAGGGCCAGGAGTTCGTCGCGCCGGTCGTCGACCTCGACATAGAGGGTCTCCGTCTCCTGGGTCAGTTGCGAGACTGTTGCGTCTTCGACCACCCTTCCGCCCTCCAGCACGACTATCCTGTCGCAGGTGCTCTCCACGTCTCCCATCAGGTGCGACGAGAGCATGATGCTGATGCCGAACTCGCTCCCGGTGCGGCGAATAAGGGCGAGCATCTCCTCGCGCCCCAGCGGGTCCAGGCCGGCCGTCGGCTCGTCCAGCAGCACCATGACGGGGTCGTGTACCAGGGCCTGCGCCAGCTTCACACGCTGTTTCATGCCGGTGGAGTACTCGCCGATAGACCTGTAGCGCTCCTCGTCGAGCCCCACGTGCCGCAGCGTGTCCGCCGCGCGTGTCCGGGCGTGAGCCGGAGGGAGTCCGCTAATCTGGGCCATGTGCGTCAGGAACTCCGACGCCGTCAGCGAAAGGGGAAGGCAGTCGTGCTCAGGCATGTAGCCGAGCCGGGCTCGGACCTCTATCGACTCGTACGGCCGCTCCCCCAGTACCTGGGCCGAGCCGGAAGTGGGCTTGATGAGTCCCAGGAAGAGCTTGATGGCCGTGCTCTTGCCCGCGCCGTTCGGCCCCAGCAGTCCCGTGACGCCCTTCCCAACCTGGAAGTCAACCCCATCGAGGGCGATGACAGGGCCATAGTGCTTCGACAGCGCCTGCGCTTCCAGCAAGAACGACATGCGGCAAGCATGATTCCCTCGTAACAAGTCATGGGCGAGGGAATTGGAAATGAGGGATAATAGGAACGGGGAAAGTGGAGGAGTGAACTCTCAGGAGTAGGTGGTCGATGTTTCAAGCACGGGAACCGCAGGAGAGCCTTTGGCAGTCGGAGTTTCTGATCACGCCGAGGAAGGCGAAGCTGATGCGGAGGAGCTGGGCGGAGGTGTTCCGGAACGAGGCTCTGGTGCTCATAGAGGAGGAGCGGTTCGCTCCGATGTACAGCCCGGACATGGGCAGGCCCAATCGCGCCGTGCAGACGGTGCTCGGAGTGCTGGTGCTCAAGGAGATGTTCGATCTGACGGACATGGAGGCGTTGGAGGAGTTGGAATTCAATCTGCTGTGGCACCACGCGCTGCGGCTGGAGATGGAGGAGGCGCACCTTGCCCAGAAGACGCTGCACAACTTCCGTGTGCGGTTGATGGAGCACGACGGCGGGCGGTTGGCGTTTAGTGAGACGACGGACCGGATGATAGAGGCCCTGGGAGTGCGAACGGGGAAGCAGCGCCTGGACTCGACGCACGTCATGAGCAATATCGCGGTGTTGACGCGGTTGGGTCTGTTCTGCGAGACGGTCCGAGTGTTCCTGTTAGCGGTGAGCCGTGAGCACCCTGGTCTGGGTGAAGGGATTGGGGATGGTCTGGCCCAGCGGTACCTCAAGGAGAGCGGTGAAGCATCGAGGTACGAGGACGCACGTTCAGGTGAGGGGCGTCGCCGGCTGTCGGTGTGTGCGCGAGACGTGTACCGGCTGGTGGATAGGTTCCGTGGGACGGCGGTGGCGCAGATGGAGGAGTACGGGCTGTTGGAGAGGCTATTGGGGGAGCAGTGCCACGTGGGCCGGCACAGGGACGGTCGTCCCGGAGCCGATGACGACGATGCGGAAGAGGGGAAGGTGCCGATCGCGCTGAAGGAGCCGAAGGAGGTGCGATCGTACTCGATGCAGACGCCGCACGACCCGGAGGTAACCTACAGCGGACACAAGGGGAAGGGGTACGAGGTACAGGTGGCCGAGACGTGCGAAGAGGGGAACGCAATGCAGGTTATCACCCACGTGGAGGTGACGCCGTCGAGCGGCAGCGACGCCGGTGTGACGGTGGGGGTGATAGACACGTTGAGGGAGCGTGGGATCGGTCCTTCGGAGCTGTGGTGCGACACGTCGTATGGTTCCGGACACAACGGATGGGAGGCAGAGCGCAGGGGGACGGAGTTGGTGAGCCCTGTCGGGGGCCGGGCGCCAGGGGAGGCCGATGAGGATGATGGGCTGGTCAGGCTGACGGCTGCTGACTTTGACATCGACGTTACGGCAAGGAGGGCTGCGGTGTGTCCCGCGGGACATGAGGCCGTGTCCGAGTACGAGGATGAAGAGGCTCCCGAGCGAGTGGAGATGCACTTCGCCCGGGAGGTGTGTGAGCCCTGCTCGCTGCGTTCCCGGTGTCCCGTGAGGTGGCGTCGTCGCCCTGAGCTCGGGGGAGAGTGGTCGCCGAGTGGAGCCTACGTGCTGAGTGCGGACCTCGCCAGCGTGAACATCGGACGTAGGCGGCGGGCCGAGTCGGATGGACAATGGCGTAAACGGTACGGGTTGCGTGCGGGGATAGAGGGTACGAACTCGGAGTTGAAACGGCGGCATGGTCTTGGCCGCCTACGGGTACGTGGAGGAGAGAGGGTCCGGCTCGCAGTCTACCTCAAGGCCCTGGCGTGTAACGTCAAGCGAATGGTCCGGGCACGGTTGGACGAGATGTTGGTCCCACCGGCTGTCCTGGCGACCGCTCCCCCCGCTGCATGAGGCTACAGAAGCCGTTGCGCGAGCCCGCTGATGCCTGCCCTGACGGGGTATGGCGCGCCACAACTACCTCATCGGCCACAACACAAGCCCCGACCGGAACAACCAAATCCCTCACGCCTAACCGCCCTCACGCCGCAGAACCAACCCGAAAGGCCCTTGTTACGAGGGAATCAAGCATAACATCTGCGGGAGCCTGATGTCTTTGGCGCGAGTCCGGCTGGATTTTGACTCCCATAGGGAACCTGCGCTACTGTGACATTGACATCGAAAAGGCATCGCAGTCATCGTGGGCATAGAGGTCGATGAGCCTGCAATCTAATACCAAGTCACCGTGATGCCGCCGTATATGTGCGGCCAAGGAGTGGGAGCCCGCCCCGTATCGAGTACGGGGCAGGCTCTTCGCGGGAATGACGGCTTTACGGCGCGCTCAAAATGAATTGGTATAACTTCCGCATGGATTGAGCCTGACTTGATCATGCCTGAGCTTGCGGATTGAGAGTCTGATGCGGCCTTACAAGAAACCCCTGCATGGCGTGCTAGCCGCCCAAGAAATCGGTCTCGACATCATCCGCGGGGAGTGCCCGCAGTTTTCAGATTGGGTGGATCGGCTGGAGCAGCGGGTCAGCTAGCTCCCTTCTCGCCCGGCTCAGATCGACAGGGTTACCCAATATTCTCGCTCCCGTCCTCATAGCTGTGGCCGGAGTGTCGTGCCCGATATTGAACGAACAGCGGTGTGGGGTTTCGTTGCAGTCGCGCGGGAGTGTGGTGATATAATCAAACTACCCCGTGCCCGAATGGAGTGCTGCGTGAAGATAACCCAGGAAGAGGTCGTGGATCGCCAGACCGTTCTAGAGATAGAGCTGGAGGACGAGGACATGGCGCCATACCTCGACCGGGCTTATCGCAGGGTCGTACAGAGGATCAATGTTCCCGGCTTCCGCAAGGGCAAGGCTCCCCGGTCGATAATCGAAGGCATTCTTGGCAAGGAGAGGCTCGTGACGGAGTCTCTCGACGACGTACTCCCCGCAGTTACTCACCAGGCCATCGTCGAGCAGGAGCTTGATGTCGCGGGCACTCCCCAGGTGGAGCTTGTCGCTCTCGACCCAGTAACCGTGAAGGCCACGGTCCCCCTTACGCCCGCCGTCGAGCTGGGCGGATACCGGGACATCAGGGTAGAGGAGGAGCAGGTCGAGATTGCCGAAGAGGACCTTGAAGCGGAGATCGAGGATCTCCGGGAGAGCGCGGCGGTCTGGGAGCCCGTTGAGCGTTCCGTGGAGGTTGGCGACCGCGTCACCATGGAGGCCCTCGGCCACGTTGGCGAGGAGTCGATAATCGATACCTCGGACACGGAGTACCTGGTCGATGAGGAGGCGGCCCTGCCTTTTGCAGGGTTCGCCAATGAGCTGGTCGGCGCCGAGATAGGCTCGCCCTTCGAGTTCCAGCTGTCCATACCGGACGACCACTTCAACGCCTCGCTTGCCGGCCAGGAAGCCCACTTCCGCATCACCGTGAAGGAGATCAAGGAGCGCAGCCTGCCGGACCTCGACGACGAGTTCGCCAAGGGGGTGGGGGACGACTACGACTCACTGGAGGAGTTCAGGGAGTCCATCCGTGCACGGATGGAGGAGGAGGCTGAGCAGGTGCGCGACACCGAATTTAGGGAAGGCGCCCTGGCCAGGCTTGTCGAAGGTGCGGAGGTCCAAATCCCTCCACTGCTGATAGACCACGAGGTCCAGCACATGACCGAGAGGCGCGACCAGTTCGTCAGCCAGATCAACGTCACGCTCGACGAGTATTACAAATTCACCGGCAAGTCGGAGGAGGAGCACCTGGCGGAGATGAGGGAACAGGCGGTGGACCGGTTCAGCCGGACTCACGCGTTGTTCAATCTGGCCAGGGTCGAGGGCATAGAGGTTTCGGACGAAGAGATAGAACAGAGGCTGGCAGACTTGCGCGAGACCGCATCCGCCGGCGACGGGGCGGGCCTGGATGAGAGCAGCCTCGATAGGCCCGAGGCCGGCGCCGCGATTCGCGAGTCCATGCTGGTCCAGAAGGCCATAGACCGGCTGGTCGAAATCGCCACGGGCGGGGCCGACGGCACGTCAGACGACACGGCAGACAGCACAGGAGAAGAAGGCCAATGATTCCCAACATCAACAACATCATCCCCATGGTTGTAGAAACCGGCGCCAGGGGCGAGAGGGCGTACGACATCTACTCGTTGCTGCTCAAGGAGCGCATCATATTCTTGGGGACGGCCATCAACGACCAGGTTGCCAACGCCATCATTGCCCAGCTCCTTTTTCTGCAGCGGGAGGATCCCGATCGGGACATCGAGCTCTACATCAACTCGCCGGGTGGCTCTGTCTATGCCGGCCTCGCAATCTACGACACCATGCAGATGATCCGGCCGGACGTGGCGACATACTGCGTAGGCGCCGCCGCCAGCTTCGGGACTGTGCTGCTCTGCGCCGGCACCAAGGGCAAGAGGTACGCTCTCCCCAACGCCACCATCCACATGCATCAGGTGATGGGGGGCGTGCAGGGCCAGGCAGCCGATATCGAGATACACGCCAAGGAGGTCCTCAGGCTGGAGAGCGCTCTCTGCAAGATTATTGCCGAAAGGACCGGCCAGTCCTTCGAGAAGATCGCCTCAGACTCCGACCGCGACTTCTTCCTCAGCGCGCAAGGCGCGAAGGAGTACGGCCTGATCGACCAGGTTCTTCCGACCCGGGTCGGAGTGCAGGAGCAGGCAGCGGACTAGGCCCGTACCCAATATCGCAGCCCAACACAGCCGGAGGCCATCAAGAGGACATGACAACACCCAAGAGCGGTCAGCCCAGCTATCATTGCTCCTTCTGCGGAAAGGCGCAGGGCCAGGTCGAGAGACTGATTGCGGGCACGGATCGTGTCGTCTTCATATGCGACGAGTGCGTCGTTCTGTGCGGCCAGATACTCACCGACGACCGTCCCACGGTTTCCCGCGACGCGTCGGGCATGAAGACCAAGGGCGTGTCTCCCAAGTGGCTCTACGACAAGCTCAACGAGTATGTCGTCGGCCAGGACCGGGCGAAGAAGGTCCTCAGCGTTGCAGTCTACAACCACTACAAGCGAGTCTGGTCCAACCAGAAGACCACTGGCGTCGAGTTGCACAAGTCGAACATCCTGCTAACGGGGCCCGCTGGCTCAGGCAAGACGCTGCTGGCAGAGACCCTCGCCAGGGTGCTGGACGTCCCCTTCGCCATCGCAGACGCCACGTCCCTGACCGAGGCCGGATACGTCGGGGAGGACGTTGAGAACATCCTCCTTCGCCTCATCCAGGCGGCAGACTTCGACGTCGGCCGTGCCGAGCAGGGCGTCATCTACATTGACGAGATAGACAAGGTCGCCAGGAAGAGCCCGAACCCGTCGATAACCCGCGACGTGTCGGGCGAAGGCGTGCAGCAGGCCCTGCTCAAGATAATCGAGGGGTGCGTCGCAAGCGTACCGCCCCAGGGGGGGCGCAAGCACCCGCACCAGGACTTCCTTCAGATCAAGACGGACAACATCCTCTTCATGTGCGGCGGGGCCTTCGAAGGACTGGCGGACATTGTCGAGTGGCGCATCACGAAGGACCGGACCAAGATCGGGTTCAGTTCGCCCAACCTGACGGAGGACGACGAAGACGAGAAGTACGACATCCTCAAACACCTCACCGCCGACGACCTGCTGAAGTACGGCTTCATCCCCGAGCTTGTCGGCAGGCTGCCTGTCACCGTGAGCCTCGCCAAGCTCGACCGCGACGCCCTGGTGAGCGTGCTCACCGAGCCCAAAGACGCCCTTGTGAAGCAGTACCAGGCCCTGTTCCGCATGGACGACGTGGAGCTTGAGTTTAGCGACGAGGCGCTGAGGGCCGTCGCCGACGAGGCCCTCAAGCTTCAGACCGGAGCCCGCGGCCTGAGGGCGATTCTCGAGCAGACGCTCTTGGACGTCATGTACGAGATTCCATCGCTGAAGGACGTCACCCGCTGCACAGTCGACGAGGACTCCGTACTGAACGGAGTGCCAGTTTCCCTCGAAACCGCGGACGCAGAGCTGTTCCAGCTCCCGTCCCCAGAGCAGAAGTCAGCTTAACCTCAGCTTACCGGCTCAGGCCCCTGTTGTTCCCCACCTCGGGTATGAGCTTGAGCGCACGGTCCCGGGTCTTTGGGTGTCCGAAGCTGATGGCTATTCCCAGATCACCCAGCGCAGCCTCGATATTGCCCATCCT
This sequence comes from Dehalococcoidia bacterium, assembly GCA_965261325.1. GTDB lineage: Bacteria > Chloroflexota > Dehalococcoidia > Lucifugimonadales > CAJWER01. Next base: position 630,987 of record CBDHCU010000008.1, on the reverse strand, counting down.
GGCGTAGATCTGTCCCCGGAGCAGGTGGGCCTCGCCGTTCAATGGGTCCAGCTCCACCGCCCTGTCGAGCTCGGCCATCGCAGGCGCCAGGTCGCCCTTCTCGAACAGCCGCTCCGCTTCGTAGATATGCGAGCTGGCGTTGTCGGGCAGCGTCAGTGTTGCGATAAAGACTCCCGAAATGGCTACAACGCCCAGTGCAGCCGGAATCATGACCCTCTGGCGAGAGGCCCAGCCCGCCGTCCAGGAATGGCCGGAATTACTAGGAGCCAGAGTGTGCCGCGGCATGATCGCCAGTCCCAGCGCCGCACCTCCGATCAAGCCGCCTACGTGGGCCCAGTTGTCGACGCCGGGGGAGGTGAATCCGTTCAGCAGGTTCATGGCGGCGAGGAAGAGGACTGTCGTAATCTCGCGCTGGCCCAGCTTGCCGAATTCCTGCCTGTTCACGACCAGGTAGACGGCTAGCGCACCCAGAACTCCGAATATCGCCCCGCTCGCCCCGGCAGATCGTATGGCAGGACTTGCCAGATAGCTGAGGGTGCTTCCCGCCAGCCCCGCTCCGATGTAGACCGCCACCATTCGGAGAGGGCCGCAGGTGCGCTCGAACGCCGTCCCAAAGACGAAGAGCCCCAGGCTGTTGAAGGCAATGTGGACGAAACCGATGTGGAGGAAAATGGCAGTAAACAGCCGCCAGTACTGTCCCTCCGCGATCAGTGGGCCGAAAAGGGCGCCGAACCTGTCCAGTACGATGGGGTCCTGGGAGCCTCCCGCGCGTTCCATCAGGGCGAATATGACGAGGTTCGCAACCAGCAGCAGGTAGGTTGCGAACGGCGTGCGGTCGGCCCCAGGCAGCGTCCACCTGGAGATCATCAAGGCGAGTCCTCGAACCCTGGAACGAGTCTAGCGGCTGCCACGGAGCTTCACCATCAGGGCTAACGCCTTGGAGCGGGTCCCTCGCTCGCCGGCCTGGCTGTACCTGATGGCCGCGCCAAGGTCGGCTATAGCGCCGTCGACGTTCCCCTGCTCGGCAAGGATAGTCCCTCGCAGGTAGTACGCTCTCGCCAGCGACCTCTCCAGGCGTATCGCCTCGTCCAGTTCGGAGAGGGCGCCCACGCTGTCCCCGGCGTCGATGCGCCGCTCGGCGACGAATAGGTGAGAGTAGGGATTGTCCGGCAGTGTCAGTGCGCCTATCGCCGCTCCAATCGCCAGAATCGCCGCGGCGGCCGGCACAGCCCACCATCTGGACAATGGCGGCGGCTTCCATCGATATCCTGGCTGCCAACCCAGGGAGATCACGGGGCTGAGGGTCGGCGACAGCGCCAGCCCCATAGCCGCTCCCCCTATCAGGCCGCCTAGATGGGCCCAATTGTCTATGCGCGGAGTCACGAGACCATAGGCCAGGCTGATTCCGGCCATTGCCGCGACCGCGGCGAGATTTATCCTCGCCGGCGTCCCGATGGTATTCCTCTGCACGGCGAAGAAAGCCCCCAAGGCACCCAGCACGCCGAATATGGCGCCGCTTGCGCCAGCCCCAATGGCGATGGAGTTCATCCCAAAGCTGAGTACGCTTCCAGCCAGGCCCGCGATGACGTATATCACCGCGAACCTCAGGTGGCCGTACGTCCTCTCAACTAAACTGCCGAACAGCAGCAGGCCGAGCCCGTTGAACAGGATGTGTGGAACGTCGGCGTGGAGGAACATCGCCGTGAAGAGACGCCAATATTCGCCGTCAGCAATCAGCGGACTGAACATCGCCCCGTAGTCGAGCAGGACCTCCGGATCGTCTCCCGCGCCGGCGCGCTGGGCGGCGCCGAACACCAGCAGATTGACCACCAGCAGGGCGTAGGTGACCAGGGGAAGCCGCCGGGCCGCAGACCTCGATTCTTGCAGCGAGAAATTCATCCCGTTCGTCCAGGCAGCTTCGACAGCTTTCAGCCGAAGCCGTCCCTATGCTCTACGATACATGAGGCCGATGTTCGCACTCAACCGCGGGGACCCCGGCCTGCCGCCTTCCTGGCAGAGAAGCGGTCTGGCCGAGCGACAACGGAACGTGAGGTCCGAGACCGATGCTCTTGCCTGGAGGCGGGCATCAATGTACTGTTCACACTGGTAATACCCCAGTAGAATGCTCCCACCACACCACTTCTTGACGCGCCACGCAGCAGAATCAGTGAGGCAATCCCGACAGTGACAACGGCTTCTCAGAATCCCCGATACGAGGCACACGAGAATCCGCCTCTACCGACCACCCTGGGTCTCGGCTCGCAGTTCAGCCTGATCGCTTCAGCCGCGCTGCTGGTAACGCCTGTCATCGTGGCCAAGCAGTCGGGACTGGGGGACGGGTACCTGTCGTGGATGGTCTTCGCCTCCCTGGTGGTTGTGGGGTTGTCCACGCTGGTGCAAGTACGGGGAATCGGGCCCATCGGGGCGCGAGCCGTGCTTCCCATGTTCACGGCGGCCTTCTCGATACCGTTCTGCATAACGGCGGTGGTCGACGGGGGACCGGCAACCCTCACTACGCTGGTCCTCTTCTCGGCGGTGCTGCAGCTGGTCATATCCAAGTGGCTCTTCATCCTGCGGCGATTCGTCACGCCGACCCTGGGCGGCACCGTGATGATGATACTGTCCATCACGCTGGCGTCTGTGGTCTTCCATCTATTGAACGAGGCATCCCAGGAAGAGCCCACGGCGGCGCCGTTGACCGCGTTGGCCACCCTCGTGGTGGTCGGGGCGCTCATGCTCCGCGGCACGGCAACGTTGCGCCTGTGGGCGCCGATGATCGGCATAGTGGTCGGCTGCGTGGTTGCCGCCGCATTTGGCATCTACGACATCGAAAGGGTCGTGCAGGCGCCCTGGATCAGGCTTCCGCAAGAGTGGTGGTGGCTGGAGCTCGACTTCGGAGTCACGTTCTGGGCGCTGATGCCGGCGTTCCTGTTCCTCGGCGTGATCATCTCCATCCAGGTGAACGGGGAGTCCATTGCCATGCAGCGGGTCGCATGGCGCGAGGACCGGGCCATAGAGTTCCGCGAAGTTCAGGGCGCTCTTGCGGGGGCGGGAGTGTGCAATCTGATTGCCGGGGTCTTCGGGGCGGTTCCCAACGCAGTCAATCCGGGAATCGTTGCCTTCACGCAGGTCACCGGTGTCGCCTCCCGCATGGTCGGATACTGCATCGGCCTCATGTTCATTGCGGTGGCGTTTCTCCCCAAGGTGTCCGGGCTGCTCAGCACCCTGCCCGGTCCGGTAATGACCGGGTACCTCATCATGGTGACCGGTACCCTGTTCGTCGACGGCGCGCGGACGGTAATTCAGACCGAGCAAATCAGGCAGAGGCTCATTGTCGCGGGTGTCTCCTTCTGGATCGGCGCTTCCTTCCAGTTCAAACTGTTCGCTCTGCCACATCTTAAGTCGCTATGGGGCGGAGAAATACTGGACGCGCTGCTCAAGAGCGGCATAACGACAGGGGGCATTGCCGCAATCGTGATGCTGCTGTTCCTGGAGGTCACCAGCCGCAGGGGTGTGCGTTTCGAGTCGCGCCTGCATGCCGATTCCCTTCCTGATCTCAATGAGTTCATCGCCGAGTTCGCCGATCGCAGGGGCTGGGATGCCGAGATGAAGGAGCGGCTGAGTGCTGTTGCGGAGGAGACCCTCCTGACACTGGCGCCACTGGATCTCCTGGCAGATGATGACGATGACGACGACGGACGGCGCCTGGTCGTCCTGGCGTCCAGCGACGGCCCCGTGGCGGACCTGGAGTTCATCGGCGGCGGCGACGACGCGAACCTGGAGGACCGGATCCGGCAGCTCCAGCAGCACGACGAGGAGACTCCGGCAGAGAATGAGATCTCCCTCCGGTTGCTGCGGCGCTACGCTTCGTCCGTCCGGCATCAGCAGTACCACGACGCGGACATCATTACTGTCCGGGTTGGCCCACCGGGAACGCGGTAGCCAGCGCCAGTCCCGTGCAATTCGAGGTGAGCAATTGCGAATAGTCGACGAAGGGATAATCTCACTGCGTACCGGGCGCAACGCATACATGCCGGGAATAGAGCCGCTGCCAGACGGCTCGTTCATCGCCGGCCAGTTCACTGCGTCGTACTTCACGGCATCCGACGCCCGGATCGAGATACTGCGCTCCACGGACGGACTCTCGACCTGGTCGAATGAGGGGGAGTTGAAGGGCGCCGGGGCCGCCAAGGAGGGATGGTCGTACAGGGGCGCTCGCATATACAACGTACCGGGCGGACGGCTCCTCCTGAAGACGACGCGCTTCGACGCCAGCCAGATCTCCCAGACCTTCGACGCCGCATCCGAGACACTCCAGCAGCCGGAGAACATCATCCTGTGGTCCGACGACGCGGGCCGCACGTGGTCCGCTCCGCAGCTCGTCGACGTCCCGATCGACCCGGCCAAATACACGGCCAACGGCTCAGGCGACCTGCTCCAGATCGCCCCGGACCGCTGGATGTATCCGCTGGAGACCTGGAAGCCGGTAGGCTACGACGGTCCTCCCGACCAGAAGGCCCTCGCCCTCTTCTCGTCCGACCAGGGGGCCACATGGGGCGATCTGACCGTGGTGGCGGACGACACCAGCGGCGCGATGAATTGGTGGGACCACGTCGGTACTGTCCTGCCGGACGGCCGGATATACGAGACGGTGTGGGCCCACGTGTACCGCGAAGTGAAGGATCTCCCCAACCACTGGATCATCTCGGATGACCAGGGCCGCACGTGGTCCTCCCCGCGGCCCACGAACCTGATGGGCCAGATGTGCGCCCCGATCGCTCTCTCCGACGGCAGGGTTGCCGCGGTCTACGCCTACCGCCGCGAGCCGCAGGGCATCAGGGTGGCGGTCACGGAGGACCTCGAGCGCTACACGGACGAGACCGTGGTATTCGACGCCGGCGACGAGGCCATCCTGGGCAGCCCGGACAACACCAGCCTCGCTCTCAACATGGCGCAGGGGTTCGGACGCCCGGGCGGCAGGCTGCTGCCGGATGGGGACCTGCTCGTCTTCTACTGGGGCACGAGAGGCGGCGTCTCCCACACCCGCTGGGCGCGGCTCAGGGTATAGGACCACCGGAAATCTGACGCGGGCACGGCGCTCTTGACAACGCAGGACTGGTGCGCCATTGTCACCGTTGCGCCACAGGCTGCATTCGACCCAACTGACCTGGGCGACAGGTCGTGGCGCTGATCGGGAGGGCCCTATGAGAATTACCGACGTGAAGCCTCTGATTGCCCGGGGCGCCGTGCGCAACCTGATGATAGTCAAGGTGGAGACGGATGCCGGGTACTACGGCTGGGGCGAGTCGGGCCTGGTTGGGCGGGAGCTGGCCGTGAGGGGAGCCGTCCAGCACTATCGCGAATTCCTGATCGGCAGGGACCCGCGGAGGATCGGCGCGCTCTGGCAGGAGATGTACCGGAGCCAGTACTTCGAAGGAGGCAGGGTACTCACAGCGGCCATCTCGGCCATCGACCTGGCCCTGCACGACGTGGTTGCGCGAAGCTTGGACGTGCCCGTCTACCAGCTCCTGGGCGGGGCGCAACGCGACTGGGTGCCCTGCTTCACCACCTCGCACGCGGCCATGGGGCCGGACGCCGTCGAGGACGCCAGGAGGCTCGTGGCTGACGGCTGGCCCTCCATAAGGTTCACGTTCGGCGTGCCCGACACGGGGGGAGACCCAGCCCTCTTCGAGCCCCGCGAGTCGATAGCCATGACCGCCGAGTGGATGGTGAAGATGAGGGAGGCCGTCGGGATCGCCCCCGTCCTGGGGATGGAGTACCACCACAGGCTCAGCGTTGCGGAGGCGGCCTCGTTCTGCCAGCGGATGCCGTCAGGGACCCTCGACTTCCTGGAGGAGCCAATCCGGGACGAGACGCCCGCCGCGTACGAGGCTCTCAGGCGCATGACGGATGTGCCCTTTGCCATCGGGGAGGAGTTCGCGAGCAAGTGGCAGTTCCTGCCGTACATCGAAGGGGGGATAGTCAACTTCGCCCGTGTCGACATATGCAACGTCGGCGGCTTCACCGAGGCGATGAAGGTTGCGGGCTGGTGCGAGGCCCACTACATCGACATGATGCCGCACAACCCGTTGGGCCCGATCAGCACGGCCGCCAACCTGCACTTCGCCGCGGCAGTGCCGAACTACGCTTGGCTCGAGGAGCGGTCCCAGGACCTGGTCTTCGGCCCGGAGATGTTCCCGGTGCAGCCGCATATCGAGGGCACACGCTTTCCCGTGCCGACGGGACCCGGGCTGGGCGTGGAGTTCAACGAAGAGGCCGCGGCCGCTCCTTTCGAGTTCTGGGAGGCGCAGCACCTCCACCGCCGCGACGGCTCGTACACGAACTACTAGCGGCCCAACGTCCTGGCATTGAAGAGGTAACGAGACTACGGCTTGGTAGGGGTGGGTTTGAACGTTTGAACCCGCCCTGTCGCAGGTCGCAACCAATCATGCATATCTGGAACCTATCACGCCAATCCCGACTACCCCTCAGTTCAAGTTTTTGGACTGCGAGCGGCGCCCGGCCGTGACCGAGATACCGCATAGCGCGTCGGGCAAGTCCGCGAGGCAGGTGGCGCGGGACGCGGCCCTCAGGGCAGGCGAGATACTGGTGCAGCGCTTCCGCACGTCCCTCAGCGTCTCCTACAAGGGGCGGGGAAACATCGTCACCGACGTCGATACCGAGGTAGAGGAGGAGATGCTCGGCATCCTGCGGCGCGAGTATCCGGCCATGGGGCTGCTTGGGGAGGAGTCGTCCGGCGTACACGCTGGCACGGGCTACGTCTGGATCGTCGACCCCTTGGACGGGACTCGCAACTATGCGTCGGGCATACCCTTCTTCTCCACGGTGATCGGCATGGCCCTGGACGGCGAGGTGCTCGTCGGCGTGAACTACGACCCCGTGCGCGGCGACCTGTTCGAGGCGGAGCGGGGCGGCGGCGCATTCCTGAATGGGCAGCGCGTCACCGTGTCGGCACGGACGGAGCTCGCCGAGAGCATCATCGGCACGGACCTGAGCTACAACAACCAGGGCGCGGCGAACGGCCTGGAGGTGATACGGAGTATCTGGCCGGGGATGCAGACCGCTCGGATCATGGGATCGGCGGCTCTAGGTCTGTCCTATGCGGCTGCGGGCCGAACGGACCTCTACTTTCACCACCAGCTCGAACCGTGGGACCAGGTCGCCGGGCTGCTGCTCGTCGAGGAGGCGGGCGGCGTCGTCACCGACAGGACTGGCAGGCGGGCAGGGCTCTACAGCGATGGAATCGTGGCATCGAGCCGGGCCCTGCACTCCGAGTTCATGAGGCGCACCGACGGCATGGCGTGGCGCGAGTCCACGAGGGCGGTCGTCTAGTGTCGATGATCCCAGGGCCTTTCCATTGTTGAGATAGGGTCGTACCTTGCCGTTCGGCCTGAGCTTGTCGAAGGCCCCAATTGTGGTTCGACAGGCTCACCACGAACGGACTTTGGAAAGGCCCTGCGATGATCCAGGGGGTGTTGACATTCTATCACCCCCCAGTCACGTCATTGGTACGAAAACAGTGGGGAGCATCCTATCACCGTCGTTCCCGCGCAGGCGGGAACCCATCCCCGGCCACTGCCGCCAACTCAGGGTAACGGGGGCAGAGCCATTCTCATCCCTTGGTGGTGCCGGTAGCAACCGGTATGGGGGAATGCTATGAAAACAGCATCCGGCCACCCCGCCATATCGTCCCGAGCGCCAGCGAGGGACCTGGGGTAGGGTCGGCCTCGACCATGCCAAAAGCCTGGCACATCCAAGATCTCCCAGATCCACCACCTAATTTGGACGGATGGCATGACGGACTGCCTCTGAGGCTATGGCTGTGCACCTTGCCGGGGATGGGTTCCCGCCTTCGCGGGAATGACGGAGGTGGGGGATTTGGGATCTCTGAAAGCCCATTGACGGGCTTGGGGCAAACGGGGTATGGAGGGGTTATGGCTCGCTGAACGCCAGGAACGGCTTCCCCGTCTCGGGAACGAGGGAGACGCGCAAGCCTGGGGCGACACTAGAGTGCGACAGTTGCCTGCACCTCAGCGCCGCACCCGACGGCATCTCCACGTCCAGAACGGTCGCCTCGCCGAGGAACTCGCAGGAGCGGACTATCGCCGGTCCCTCCTTGTCCGGCTTCACCTGGAAGTCGTCGGGCCGTGACAACAGCACCACCCGAGTCCCTTCCCTGAGCGCGCCATTGGTGCTCCTGAAAGGAAGTGCGCCGATCTCCGTAGCGGCCATCCCGCTGCGTATCTCGCCCGCTATGAAGTCGCCGGTCCCCACCATCTTCGCAACGAACTGCGTCGCCGGCGATTCGTAGATGACGTCGGGGGCGTCCACCTGTTCGAGCCGACCGTCCCTCACCACACCTACCCGGTCGCCTATGGAAAACGCCGCCTCCTGATCGTGGGTCACGATTATCGTGGCGGTGCCGCTGTCCCGCAGTATGCCGGCCACCTCTCGCCGCATCTCCCGGCGTAGCCCCGCGTCCAGGTTGCTGAACGGCTCGTCCAGGAGCACTGCGGACGGTCGGGGGGCGATAGTGCGCGCAAGGGCGGCCCTCTGCTGCTGTCCTCCGGAGAGCTCGTGGGGGTATCGTCCCTCCAGACCTCCGAGCTTTACGAGCTCGATCACCTCGGCCAGCCTGCGGTCGCGCTCGAGGCCCGCCATTTTATGTAGGCCGAAGGTGACGTTCTCGGCAACAGTCTTGTGAGGGAAGAGTGCGTACTCCTGGAAGACCATGCCGACGTTCCTGCGGTCTGGGGGCACGTGCTGCGAGGTCCCCGACACCACGCGGCCCTGAATGCTGATCTCGCCTCCTTCCAGCCTCTCGAATCCGGCGATGAGGCGCAGGAGGGTGGTCTTCCCGGCTCCGCTGGGGCCGAGGATGGAGAGCACTTCTCCTGCGCCAAGGGCGAAGCTGATTCCGTCCACGGCGGGCGCTGGACCAAAGCTCTTGGCTACGGCCGTGCACTCTATGACCGGGGGGCTCATAGTCCCTTGGCGCCGAGGTACGCGGGTCGCTCTCGTGTGGCCAGGTAGGCCATCGGCACAGACGACATGAGGATGATCATCAGTGCCGGAACGGCTGCCCGGGCGAAGAAGGCCTCCGACGATGCCGACCACACGGCGGTCGCCAGCGTCTCGAAGCCCAGCGGGCTCAGTATGAGGGTGGCGGGCAGTTCCTTCATCGATACCAGGAAGACGAGGGCGGCTCCGGCCAGCACGCCCGACCGCGCAAGCGGCACGGTGACCCTCGCCATCACCTGGCCCGAGCTCCACCCCAGGCCGCGGGCCGCCTCCTCCAGGCTGGGGCTGACATGGTGCAGCGCGGCCCTCGTGGCTCCGAGGGCGGCGGGGAAGAAGAGCACCACGTAGGCGAACACGAGCAGCCAGGTCGTCTGGTACAGTGGCCGCGCGTAGTTTGCGACGAAGAATACCAGCGACAGGGCGACGACCACCCCGGGCAGGGCGTACCCCGTGAAAGTGAGGCGCTCCAGCAGCCGGCTCACCCTGCCGGGATGCCTGACCACCAGGACTGCCAGGGGAATGGACAGCGCCGCCGCGGCCCCGCCGGCCAGCAGCGACACCAGCACCGAGTTCCGGGCGGCTTCGAGGAAGAGTATCAGCGGCTCGCCCGACAGCGCGCCCCTTACGAGCCATTGGACCAGCACTATCGCCGGCAGGCCCAGCGACAGCGCGGCTACGATGCCGCACAGCAGCAACGCGGGCCACTTCCACCGGCCCAGTTGCACCACCCTGGGACTTCGTGGCGCCCCGGACCCGTTCCGGTAGTACCGCAGGCGGGCCTGCGTCCGTCCTCCAAGCACGAGTATCGCCATGGCCATCGCGACGACGACCAGGGAGAGCACCGCCGCAATCGAGCGGTCGAACGAGGACTCGTACTGCTGGAAAATCACCCACGTGAAGGTCGGGTACCTCATGAGAGACACAGCGCCGAAGTCGCTGAGCGTGTAGAGGGCTACCAGCAGCGATCCTCCCGCTATGGCTGGCCGGAGTTGCGGCAGAGTCACCCGCAACAGCGCGCTCCAGGGCCCGTGTCCGAGGCTTCGCGCCGAGTCTTCTGTGGCGGGGTCCAGTGTGCTCCACGCCCCCCTGAGGGTGAGGAGCAGGTACGGATAGCTGAGCAATGCCAGGGTCAGCGTTGCGCCGCCCAGCCCGTAGACCTCGGGAAGGCGGCCGACGCCAAGAGGGTCGAGCGCCTGCTGCAGCAGGCCGCCTGGGCCGAGGGCCGACACGAAGAGGAACGCCCCGACGTACGTGGGAATCACCAGAGGCAGCACGGTCACGACCGACCACATGCGGCGCATGGGCAGGTCCGTCCTGACCGTCAGCCACGCCAGCGGGATGGCGATGGCGGCCGAAACCGCCGTAACCGAGACTATCAACAGCGCGGTCCTGGCGAGGGTCTGGGCGGTGTGGGCGCGGAACAGCAGGTCCCAGGCCTCGCCGCTCGCCCCTGCGCTCCGTATCAGCAGGTAGCACAGGGGCAGGACCATGGCCAGTCCCACCAGCATTGCGGGGACGAGCACGATCGGCGGCGCCTCGATGGCAGGGAAGCGATGCCCGAGGGCTAAGCCGGGCAGGGGCCGTCGGCTAACGGCCTGCATGGTCTGTGCCTAGGCTGCTCATATTGTGACGGCGGAGTTGTATCCCGTTTCCCATGGACAGGCTAACTGGAAGGATGTGTGCCTGACTCCTGGGTTTCTTGACGATGCGAAGTGACGCGCTTCCTGTTGACAAAGGCTAGTCGCTGCATATCGATTTATTCCAGCGGTAAGTATGTATATCCACGGGAAGAAAGTCAAGACTTTCCAGTCCGGACTTTGTCGGTTTTCCCAGTGCCGAATCGCGCTCCCTCTCCCCATCCGGCAGGCAGCCAAGTTTGAACCGCAGGCTCAGATTTGATAACTTCAATGGGAAACAAGCCTGAGAGCGAGTCAATTGGCGCCACCCAAATCGAAGTCGGATCGGTCGAGCGAAGAAGAGCACCGTCTGTCGATGTCGACGGAGAACTACCTCCTGTCGATATTCCGCCTGCAGGAGCAGCAGTCCAGACTGAGCCTTACGCAGCTCGCCGATCACCTTAGAACGTTGCCGGTGGCCGAGGGGCTGGGTACTTCACTCCCATCCGTCAGCGCGATGATTCGCCGCATGAGCCGCGAGGGCCTCGTCGAGTCCGACCAGGACCGGGGCGTCGTGCTGACGAGTGACGGACGTGTCGCTGCCGAGAGCATCGTGAGGAGACACCGGCTGTCAGAGCGCATGGTCGTGGACCTCCTCGGCATGGACCTTGCCAATGCCCACGTCGAGGCACACCGCCTCGAACACGCGATTTCCCCTGAGCTCGAAGAGAGGATAGTCCAGAAGCTCGGGAACCCACCCACGTGCCCGTTTGGACATCCCGTTCCGGGCAGCGGCTACAGCTCGCCGGAGAGTGCTGTGTCGCTCGACCAGGCCAGCCCCGGAACCGAGATGGTGATCGACAGAGTCCCAGAGGACGACCAGGCGCTCCTGGAGTACATGGTCGCCAATGCGCTCATTCCCGGCGCGGCCTTCCACGTCGAAGAGGCAGCCGCCAGCAGAGGCGTCATCACGCTCATCTGCGACGGCAGCCAGCTTGCGTTTAGCTATGACGTGGCCTCCAAGATATGGGCCTGTCCGGCGTAGCCGGCATATGCCTGATTTATCGCTCGCCCGTGTGCTGAAGGACTTCGGCATTGCGTCCCCCGCCTCTCAGGCCTCCGCCAGGAGCGCCCTCGTCGAGGCCGGTACCATCTCCAGCCGCCCCAACCGTGTCAACATCTCCGCCGAGAAGGTCGGTCCGGCCCGATCGGCCCTGCAAGCGGCGTTTCTGTGGCACTGCGGCAACGGCGACTGTCGCCGGGAGGCCTCGTCGTTTTCCGATCCCACGCTGCTGGTGGAGCAGCAGTCCTGCGCCGTCTGCGGCGGCTCCGGGGACCGAAAGGCCTTGCAGCGTCTGGCGAAGGCTGCGGGCAAGGCCGGGGTGGTGCGTATCCTCGTCGTCGGAGGCACCGCAACGAAGTGGCGGGAGATTCGCGCCAAAACTTCCGCAGGAGTGGAGTGGCGCTTCGTGGACGGCGTCAAGTCCCGCGACGACCGCTACTTTCGCGGCGACCGGCGCTGGGCGGACGTTACGGTCATCTGGGGCAGTACACCCTTGGACCACCGCGTATCCAATCACTTCGTTCGCAAGAGCGGCGCTCCCGTCATCACCGTGACCAGGCGGGGCATCGCCTCACTGGCAGACGCCGTTGCCGATCACCTCGGGCGGAGTTAGCCATGTCTAATCGTATGCATAACTTCTCCGCGAGCGGGCCCTGCGACGTTCTGGTTGCTGGAGGTGGGGGTGCGGGCCTTTCGGCGGCCATCGAGGCTGCCGAACGCGGCACGGATGTCGTTCTTGTCGAGAAGACGGACGAGCTCGGCGGCGCAACCGGAATGTCTGTCGGCACTATCTCGGCTGCTGGCACCGCTCTCCAGGAGGCCGCTGGCATCCGGGACGACGTCGACACTCACTTTCGGGACTACCTGAAGTTCATGCCGCCCGGCGCTGCGCCCGCCGACTACGATCTGGAGCTGACCCGGCTGCTGATCGAGTCGGCTCCGGGAGTCCTGCGGCGAATGATCGACCTGGGCATCCGGTTCACGGGTCCCCATCCCGAGCCTCCTCACTCGGTGCCGCGTATGCACAACGCCGTGCCGGGCTCGATGGCGTATATCGACGCCCTCCGGCTGGAAGCGGAACGGGCTGGCGTGGACATCAGGATAGGCGCCCGGATCGTCGAGCTGGCCAGCAACAGCGCCGGTAGGGTGACAGGCACGGTCCTGGAAGACACAGGGACAGGCAAACGGACTCTGCTCCATGTGCGCCGGGCCGTCGTCCTCGCTACGGGCTACTACAGCGCGAACGACGACTTGGCCCGCAGGTATGGCCGCCCGGCCCAGATGGAGGGCATCGGGACCCTGCCGGAAGACGCGACGGGCGACGGCATAGTCGCGGCGATGGGCGTTGGCGCGGCCGTGGCCGGGATGGACGGCGGGTCTTCCCCCAGCTTCAGGACGCCCAGGCCACCCTATGTCCGGCCGGAGCCCCACCTGTTCGACGCGGGGGCCGTCCTGGTCGACTCCGGGGGCCGCAGGTTCGCCAACGAGCTCGACAACCCCGAGGCCGCAGCCGCCCGGCTGCCGGGCGGCGGGCCGTTCATCGTGTTCGACTCACAGCTCGCCGCCAGGATCGCGGTCGCCGAGGAGGACTCGGGCCCGGGACGGAACGGCTGGCATGACAGCGGCAAGCTCTTCATCTCCACGTTCCCGGCTATCTCGTACGCCTACATCGAGGACTATCGCAGGAGGACCACCTACTACTTCGAATCGCAGTCGGCCGCCGGCCTCGCTGAGCAGATAGGGGTACCCGCCGATGCCCTGGAGCAGACCCTGGACGAGGTCGGCCGCATCGCTGCCGGCGAGGCGCGCGACCCGTTCGGCCGCGACTCCTTCGGGCCCGGACCCTTCAGGCCGCCATTCCATGCCATCGGGCCCCTGAGCATCTTCATTGGGTCGACCGGCGGGCTGAAGGTCGATGCGGATATGCGGGTGCTCGACACGTCCGGAACTCCCATTGCAGGGCTGCACGCGGCCGGGATTAACGCCGCATCCAACGCGCTCATAGCCGGTCACGCCCTCGTATGGGCATTTGCCACAGGGCGGATTGCCGGCGGGAACGCCGCCACCGAGCCCGCGATCACATAGGAGCCATGCCCGTGCCGCTGAGTGCGGTTGTGACTGTTGCCCGCCTTCACGATCCTCTCCGAAACGTGTGAGAGATTCCGCTGTCCTGAGAAGCCCGGTCTCGGTCAGACCATGTCTCACCGGGCAATCCACTCACCAAAGCTTGGCATTCTGGTAGCTATAGGGCTACCATCCATACATGGACAGGGCGCTAGCCAAGATTCGGCGGAACCCACGGGACGTCCGGTTTGATGACCTTCGCAAGGTCTGTGATCACTACTTCGGGGAGCCGCGTCGGCACGCGAGCCACTTGGTTTATCACACGCCTTGGGAGGGCGAGCCAAGGGTCAACATCCAGGCTCGTAAGGGCATGGCAAAGCCCTACCAGGTGCGCCAAGTGCTCAAGGCAATCGATAAGTCGGGGGGTATTGAATGAGCGAACAGGCAGACCGCTATTTATATCGAGTGATCTGGTCCGAGGAGGATGAAGAGTACGTTGGTCTCTGCGCCGAGTTTGGGCTGCTGAGTCACCTGGACGATACTCCTGAGAAGGCCTTCGCGGGCATTCGGGCCTTGGTGGCCTTCTGCGTGGATGATCTGCAGAAGGAGGGTGCACCTGTGCCGGAGCCTCTGTCCATCCGGCGCTACAACGGGACCCTCACCCTTCGTGTGCCACCGGAGACCCACCGAGCCCTCGCCATGGATGCCGCCGAAGCGGGCGTCAGCTTGAACCGGCTGGCAACTGAACGGCTCGCTTTGCGACGCTAGGGGACCGCATCATGAGAGGGGCCATATACGGCGCTCCCTGAGCCCCACGTATCTCTTCGGGATGTAACCTGGCTTGTATAGAGGCCCGAACGTCGGGCACAGCGCGTCGATCACGTGCCCCAAATCCCCCACCTAAATGGCGGCGACGCCCTAATGGCAAGGGGAGGGCTGGTTTGAAACCAGCCCCTACGGGGTGATGGCTGATAGATATGGCGCCGAATGTGGAGGTGGGGAATCTGGGGTGCTAGGGATGGTTGACACGCGCCCAACCCGGCTATACGCTGGAATCGTTGCAACCATGTCGCGTATAGGGGCTGCTACCGCCCGCCAATGGACTTCGGCTTTACCATTCCGACACGGGGGCCGCTCGCAAACCCCGAGGCCATCTCCACCCTCGCCAAGCACGGCGAGGAGCTTGAATTCGGCTTCCTGGCGGTCAGCGACCACGTCATAATCCCCAATCGGATCAGGTCGCTCTACCCGTACAGCCCCACGGGCGAGTTCGGCACCGACGGATCGTGCATGGACCAGCTCTCGCTGCTGAGCTACCTGGCGGGCATAACGACCCGCATCAGGCTCCTCAGCTCGGTGATGGTGCTGCCTCACCGCAACCCGCTGCTGGCCGCGAAGATGCTGGCCACCGTGGACGTGCTGTGCGGCGGCAGGCTTACGGTGGGCTGCGGCGTCGGCTGGATGCGCGAGGAGTTCGAGGTCCTCGACACGCCCCCGTACGAGGAGCGAGGGCTCGTCGGCGACGAGTACATCCGGGCCTTCGTGGAGCTCTGGACGAGCGACTCGCCCGAGTTCGACGGCAGGCACGTCAAGTTCTCGGACGTGACCTTCGCCCCAAGGCCCGTGCAGCAGCCGCACCCGCCGATCTGGATCGGGGGTGAGAGCCCTCCGGCCCTGAGGCGGGCGGGCCGGCTCGGCGACGCATGGTATCCGATAGGCAGCAACCCCAAGTTCACCATCAGGACGCCAGCCCAGTACTCGGAGGCCGTCGACCGGATTCGCGGTCATGCGGAGCAGGCTGGGCGCGACCCCGACCGTATAGACCTGGCCTACAGCGTCGCCGGCACGGCAATTCCGGCGTCCAGCACTTGTCCAACCGAGAGGCGGCCATTCACCGGCGCGCCTTCCGACGTCGCGTCGGACATAGACGCGTTCCGCGAGGTTGGCGTGCGGCACATGAGGATCGGACTCGAGTCCGACTGCCTGTCCGAGATGCTGGACAACCTTGCCAAGTTTGCCACTGACGTTATGCCGCTGGTATCCGAAACTGAGGAGAAGAGATGAAGGCCGTATACATCCGAGAGCACGGTGGTCGCGAGGTCCTGACCTACGGCGACATGCCGGACCCCGTAATTGGGCCGAACGACGTCAAGATCCGGGTCAGGGCCTGTGCTGTCAACCGCGTGGACGTGTTCACGAGGCTCGGAGTCAGGGGCACCCGGCTTGGCCTGGACCAGCCCCACATTCTGGGGGGCGACGCCGCTGGAGACGTGGTCGAGGTCGGGTCGGAGGTGACGCGGGTCAGGGTGCGGGACAGGGTCGTCATCAACCCCAAGCTCACCTGCTCCCAGTGCCAGTACTGCGTCGCGGGCGAGCACGAGCTCTGTACCAGCCCCAGCATGCTGGGGTCTACCACGAATGGTAGCTACGCGGAGCTCTTGAAGGCGCCCGCAGTCAACGCCGTAAGGCTGCCGGGCTCCGTCTCATACGAGGAGGCGGCAGCGCTCCCCACGGTCTTTCTGCCGAGCTGGAACATCCTTGTCAGGAGAGCGCGGCTCCAGTCGTGGGAGACGGCGCTCATTCTCTCGGCCTCCAGCGGAGTCGGCACGGCTGCAATCCAGGTCGCCAAGAACGTCATCGGGGCCAGGGTTATCGCGACGACGAGCACCGACGAGAAGGCGCGCAAGGCGCGGGAGCTGGGTGCGGACGAGGTGATCGTCTACTCGCGGGAGAATATACGGCAGCGCGTGAAGGAGCTGACCGAAGGGCGCGGCGTCAATGTCGTCGTCGACCATGTGGGGGCGGACTTCTGGCCGGCCGCCTCGGCCTCCCTGGCTCCCGGGGGCCGCTACGGGATCTGCGGCGTCACGACCGGATACCAGGTGGACCTGCAGATGGGCCTGCTGTTCCTGCGCAACCAGACGGTGTTCGGCGTCTTCATGGGCCGGAAAGAGGACCTGCGGCAGATCGTCGAGCTGGCGGGCAAGGGCGTCATCAGGAGCGTAATCCACGGAACATTCCCGCTGCGGGACGCGGCCAAAGCTCACCAGGTAATGGAGTCCAAGAGCCTGTTCGGCAAGCTCATACTCAGGCCGTAGGCTCGCTTCCTTCCCACCCCTTCGACAGGGGATACTCCTTCAGGAACGCGGTTGCGGCAGCCGCCAGCACCAGGATGCCCAGGCCAACTAGGAATGCCTCGCCGATTGCGTCGCCCAGCGCTCCCCGTAGCGTCGCCAGCAGCTCCTCTGCCAGCACAGAATCTCCACCGCTGCCAAGGGAGGCCTGCAGGGACGCGAGCGCGTTGGGATCGACCACTGCCTGAGGGTCGTTGCCCAGACTGGCGAGGCGTTCGGGAGGCAGCGCCTGCTTCATGGCAGGTGACAGGGACTCGGACAACCCCGAGGCGAAGCGGCTCGCCATCAGCGAGCCCAGCACCGCCAGGCCCATCGCTCCTCCGACCGAGCGGTAGAACTGGGTCGCGGAAGTCGCAGCACCCAGCAGGCTGTGGGGCACGGCGTTCTGGACGGCGATCGTGAACGAGGGGAAAGTGATGCCAAGTCCGAAGCCCAGTATCACGATGTACGCCACGGCAACTCCGAAGCTCGTACCGGGCGACATCGTCGACACCAGGAACGTACCGACGCACATCATTGTGATGCCGGCAAGCCCCTGCAGCCGGTAGTGCCCGCCCAGACGGGAGAGCGCCTGGCCGGAGATCGCGGCTCCAACTACTATGCCGAGCATCATCGGCGTCAGGAAGCTCCCGCTGCTGGTAGCCGACGTGCCTAGGACGCCCTGGAAGAAGAGCGGTATGAAGATGATCGTGCCGAACATGCCAAAACCGGTACAGGCGATTGCGAGCATCGACAGGCTGACCACGCGGTTCCGGTATATGGTCAGCGGCATGATGGGGTCGGCAGCCCGCATCTCCGAAAGCACGAGCACCACGGCCGAGACGGCCGCGACCGTCAGTAGGCCGACTATCTGGATGGACAGCCATTCGTACTGGACGTCCGCCCATGACAGCGCCAGTAGCAGCGACATGATGGCGACGACCAGGGCGGCCATGCCGGCGAAGTCGAGCTGTCTTGAGACGGGCGCCGGCTTCGCGTTCGGGAAGAACCTGACGAGCAGGAACAGGATCGGGAGCCCCAGGGGCATGTTGATGTAGAAGATCCAGTTCCACGACAGCGTGTCCGTGATGAAGCCTCCCAGCGTTGGCCCGATCACCGACGACATACCGAACACACCTGCCACGAAGCCCTGGTACTTGCCCCGGTCCGCCGGTGGAAACAGGTCCCCCACTGCCACGAAAGCCAGGGCCATGAGCGATCCCCCGCCCAGTCCCTGGATGGCCCTGAAAACGATCAGCTGATTCATCGTCTGGCTGAGCCCCGCGAGTGCCGAGCCGATCAGGAAGACCACTACGGCAGCCACGTAGAAGACCTTGCGCCCGTACAGGTCGGAGAGCCTGCCTACGATGGGGACCACCGTGGTGGACGCCACGATGTAGGCCGAAGTGATCCACGTGAAGCGGTCGAAGCCGCCGAGGTCGGCCACGATTCGTGGGGTTGCGGTGCCGACGATGGTCTGGTCGAGCGACGCTAGGAATATGCCCAGCATCACGCCCGCCATGGTCAGGACCGTCTGGCGGCGTGTCAGCCTGGGGCGTTCCCCGCTGGGTGGAGCGTCCCGGTCGGGCTCTGGAGGAGTCCCGGTTCCGGCGGCCTCCTGGGCCACTACCTGCTACCCGGCACGAATAGCCTCGAGGACTTCGTCTGCGTGGCCGTCCGGCGTGACCTGGGGCCAGGCGTTCTGGACTCGGCCCTCTTCGTCGATCAGGAAGGTCATGCGTAGAATGCCGATCATCTTATGTCCGCGGACCTCCTTCTCGCCCCAGGCCCCGTATGACTTGATGACCGAATTGTCCTCGTCGGACAAGAGCTCGAAGTTCAGGTTGTACTTGCCGATGAACTCGTGGTGAGAGTCCATGCCGTCGGCGCTCATTCCGAGGACCACGGCGCCGGACGCCTCTAGGCTGCCAAGACCGTCCCGGAACCCGCACGCCTCGACCGTGCATCCCGGCGTGTCGTCCTTGGGGTAGGTGTACAGCACGACCTTTCGACCCTTCAGGTCGGACAGGGTCACGTCGGAGCCGGACGAGGAGGGCAGGGTGAAGTTCGGGGCCATGTCGCCAGTTTGTACCGTCATTGCTGAGTCACTCCTTTGTGTGTGTCTGTTCATGACCGGAGTGGAGTCCGGTCTCCTGGGGCCCAAATCCGGTGGCGATGGTTCGTGCTGATCGGATCGGTCAGGACCGGTCCTGACGCTCGTGCCACGCCCGCTGCTCGGGCACCATCTGGTCGTCGATGTAGAGCCTGTGGTCGCCCTGGATGTCTTCTATCTCTGCCTGCTCCTGCTCTGTCAGATCCCAGCTCCCGGCCTCCGCCAGGACCGCTAGGTCCTCCGGCTTTCTGGCCCCTACGATGCTGGTGTACGCGGCAGGATGCGTCACCGGCCAGGCAATGGCAAGCTGCACGATGTCACGCCCGCGGTCCCTCGCCCAAGCCTGGAGCCGCTGAGTCACCTCGTATGTGCGCTCGAACGACTCGCCCTTGAATGCGGGCCACCCCGAGCGCTCGTCGTCGAGGGGAAAGGTATCGCCGGGCTTGTAGCGTCCGCCGAGCAGGCCCTTGGCAAGGACCGAGTGGGCCATCACTCCGATGCCGTTGCGCTCGTAGGCCGGCAGCAGGTCGTCCTCGACCTCTCTAAACAGCATGTTGTACCTGGGCTGTCCGCTGTGTATCCGTCCGAATCCGGCGGCCTCGTCGATCTGCTCGGCTGAGAAGTTCGAGATGCCGATGTACCTGATCTTGCCGTCGTCCCTGAGCCTCAGCAGGTCGGCCATCGTGTCCTCGATGGGCCGCTCGGTAGCCCGGTGGAGCTGGTACAGATCGACGTAGTCGATCCCCATGAGACGCAGGCTGTTGTCCAGAGCTTCGTGGATGTGCTCCGTCGAGTGGTCGTCTCCGGAGACCTTGGTGGCTATGAAGAGCCCGTCGCGGCGGCCCTGTATGGACTTGCCGATTATGGCCTCGGCGTTCATGTATCCCTCGGCCGTATCGATGAACGTCAGGCCGGCGTCGATTGCCGCATGCATCGTCGAGATGGCCCGCGACTCCTCGTATCCGCCGTACGCGCCGCCGAGGGGCCACGTGCCGAAGCAGACCACAGGGACCTCCGGTCCATCCTTGCCCATGCGCTTGAGTCTCATGCCTGCTCCTGAGTCCGGGCTACACGCCAGCGTGACGCTCCGTTAGTCTAGGAGTGCCGTCGCGTGCATGTCAATGCTAGGCTCCTGCCCCCAGGGCCTTTCCAAAGTCCGTTCGTGGTGAGCCTGTCGAACCACAATTGGGGCCTTCGACAAGCTCAGGCCGAACGGCAAGGTACGACCCTATCTCAACAATGGAAAGGCCCTGTCCTGCCCCACGCTCATATGGCCGCTTTGCGGCAACCTAGTATAAACTCGCCGTGCCCGGCCTGAACATGGGGCGCAGGACGCACTTATTGTCATCACCAACAGCTCACCTGGCGCGGACGGCTTCGGCCCTTCGCGACCCGAACTTCCGGCTCCTGTGGCTGTGCAGCGTGCTCTCCCTTGCGTCGAGGTCCATGGAAGCGACCCTGCTGACGTGGCTCGTCCTGGAGATAACCTCTACGCCGCTCAACGTTGCTCTCGTGGGTGTGTTCGGGTGGACGCCGCTGCTGATGTTTGGCTTGGTCGGCGGGGCGCTCGCCGACACCACGAACCGCAAGAGGCTATTCGCGACGACGCTGGCGATCAATCTGGCCACGGTCGTCATTCTGGCCGTGGTCCTGGCCATGGACCGGGTGCAGGTCTGGCACGCATATACCGCGGTCCTGATCACGGGATCGTGCTATGCGCTGGGGATGGCGTCCCGCCGCTCCCTCATCCACGACATAGTTGGCCGCGACAGGGTGACCAACGCCGTGGCGCTGGATACGCTTGGCGGGAACACCAGCGCAATGCTAGGTCCGGCCCTGGCGGGATTCCTGATCGGACGCGTGGGTGTGGCAGCCGGGTACGTGGTGCTGGCCGTCTCGCTGAGCACCTCGCTCCTGCTCTTGTGGAAGCTGAAATCGCCGCCGCCTGCGCGCCGCAGCCTGGACGACGTGCAGATAGGCAGGACGCTGATCACAGGGCTTAAGTACGTCTCCGGTAGGCACACCCTCCTGGCAACGGTGGCGATTGCCTTCGTGATCAACGTCACCGTCACCCCCTACGTGAACATGACCCCCGTCATGGCGAGGGACGTCCTGATGGTGTCGCCCGAGCTGATGGGAATACTGCTGAGCGGACATGGGATGGGGGCGCTGGTGGGTTCGATCCTCGTAGCCTCGGCGGTGGCTATCCGGTATCACGGCCGGGTCTACATCGCCGGCTCGATGCTGCTGCTGGCAGCAGTGCTCGTGTTCTCGATTTCCAGGTCTTACGCACTGTCGCTGGCAGTGGTGGCAATCGCAGGCCTCGGCAATGCAGGGTTCAACACTATGCAGATGTCGCTGACGATGTTGCTGCCGAGGGACGAGATGCGTGGCGCGGCGCTGGGAGCGATGAGCCTCGGGATCGGTGGAGGTCCGGTCGGCATGTTGATCACAGGCGTCGTGGCGAATGCCGCCGGCGCGCCCACCGCTCTGTCGATCAACGCGGTAGTGGGTATCGCGGCTCTCTCCCTGATCGCCATACTGGTCCCATCGATGCGAAGGCAGACGGTCCCGGACGGGACATCAGGCTGCGCGAGCAGCGCTTGACATGAGGGGCCAGGTCACGCTGACTGGTAGATGGCGGGCCGCTTCCACGAGAACACCTGCAGGAGGAATGGCTCCTACCGGCGGGTGACGCGCCCCCGCAGCGCCAGGAGGGCCAGCGTAAAGCTGACGACTCCGACCCCGGCGACGGAGATGAGGCCCTTGGCGATCTCGTCCATCTCCCAGCCTACGCTGACGATGGAGCGCAGCGAGCCGAGCAGGTAGGTGACGGGATTGTACGTCGCCATGGTCGCCATCCAGCCGGTCATGGCCTCGATGGGGATGAAGATCGGTGTCAGGAATATGAACGGGAAGAAGATGATGAAGCTGGTGTTGACCGCGGCTGGATTGCCGGTCTTGAGGGCGATGGCATAGGGGAATCCCGCATAGACGAGGCTCCACAAGGCAGCTATGCCCACGAATGCGAAGACCCCCGGCACACCCGTTTCGAAGCGGACCCCCACGGCGAAGCCCATGATCAGCACGGGGATCGACATGGCTATCACCAGCGCGACGTCGGCGACCATGAGTCCAAGCAGGAGTGCCAGACGGCGCACCGGAGTCATCGCGAGGCGGTCGAAGTAGCCGCTCTGGATGTCCAGCACCAAGGTCACCGCCCTCGATATGCCGGTGACGGCGAAGAGCAGCGCAACCGGGAGCTGGAAGGCCTTGAAGTCGACGATGCCTCCCTGCTCCACCAGGTCTTGGAGGGCTCCGATGTTGACCGCAAAGAAGAAGACCGGGACGACTAGGGCCGGTACGACGGTCTCGGGGTCTCGCGCGACCGAGCGGAGGGCCCTGCTCGACACCGCGACGACGTTCCAGAAGAAACCTGCCCTGCGCGCCTGTACCTCGACTCGCTCTATCGCCGTCATGCCGCCGCTCCTTCGCCGGCGTCCGCGTCCACTTCAAGGCGGGCGCCGGTGTAGTGGAGAAAGACGTCGTCCAGCGTGGAAGTGCGCAGCGTGATTTCCTGCACGGTTGCGCCGGACTGGTCCAGGGCTATCGCCACCGGACCGATCACCTTGGATCCCTCGTCCACGCTCAACGTGATCTCATCGCCATGGACTTCGACGCTCTCGACGCCGCGCACCCGCTCACACGCCCGGGCCGGGCCGCTAGTCTCGCCGTCGACCCTGGCGACAATCACGTCTGAGCCGATGGAGTGCTTCAGGTCGGCGGGAGCGCCCTCGGCCACGATATTGCCCTGGTCGATTATGCCGACTCGCTGGGCCAGATGGTCGGCTTCCTCCAGGTACTGCGTGGTTAGAAAGATCGTGACTCCCCTCTCCCGGTTGACGCGCCGGACCTCGTCCCAGACCTTCACGCGGCTGATGGGGTCCAGCCCGGTCGTGGGCTCGTCCAGGAAGAGGATCTGCGGGTCGTGGATCAGCGCCGCGGCCAGGTCGAGCCTTCTCTTCATGCCGCCGGAGTAGGTGCCAATGAGCCGGTCCATGGCTTCCCCGATGTCGACCAGCTCGGTGAGGTCCTCGATCCGCTGCCTAATGACCCTGCCCCTCAGCCCATAGAGGCGGGCTTGTAGATCGAGCAGCTCTCGGCCCGTCTGCTTGGCATCGAGGGCCGCCTCCTGGAGCGCGGCTCCCATCTTCAGCCGCACTGCTGTCGGGTCGCTGACGATGTCGTGCCCGGCAACCTGAGCGGAGCCGCTGGTAGGCAGCAGCAGTGTCGTCAGCATCCTTAAAACGGTCGTTTTGCCGGCTCCGTTCGGACCGAGGAAGCCGTAGATTTCACCGACCGGCACCGCTAGGTCCACCGAATCGACGGCCCTCACCCCGCCGAAGCTGCGGGATAGGGCGCTGGCCTTCACTGCGTATTCGATCAACTGGAGTCTCCTATTGATGTCGCTGCCATTCAATTGTAGTCATGGCCCGAGATTGTCCGCCAGGAAATCGCTCGCACAGAGCACGGCACTGCGGATCGCTTGCACAAACAGATGTTCTATGATAGTGGAAGATCGGGACGGTGTCAACAACCAATTTTGAAGGTAGCTGTTCAGATTTCGTGGGAACACTGGATGCGCACAGCCCATCAGCCCATCGTCATACCCGCCCCCGAGCAGTCGGGGGCGGGTATCCAGGGGTGGGGGGGGGCTTCCTCGCACCAAGACTGAACACTTACTTTTGAAGTCTGAACAGTTCCCTTGAAACCTTGAAACGTACCTGTTCAGTTCAGCAAGTTGATATGACCCAACATCTCCCTCATCTCGCTGTACAGCTCCAGCGAGGCTTCGGAGAAGTTCTTGACAAAACTCAACGGGTTGCTGATCTCATGGGGCGCGCTGGTTTCCAGTGCGCCCAGGGCCCCCAGCTTCCCCTGGGCCACGAGGCGGTCCCGCATCTTCTGCAGCTCCTCGTTCACTTTCCCGCAGCTCTCCGTAGCCCTTCGACCAGGTTCAGTCGCTGGACCTCGAGCGCCTGCTGCCTGAAGACCTCCAGCGCGTCGGCCAATTCCCCAATCTCATCTCGACCGACCTCGGGCACAGGCGTTTCCAGGTCCCCGGCGGCCATGGCGCGCATACGGTCGGACAGACGGGAGAGGCGGCGCACCACGGCGTTGCCTACCCACAGCCAGCCCGCCAGCACGGCCGCCGCCACGCTGGCTACGCTGACCATCGCTAGCAGGACACGCCCCTCGTCAAAACTCTCGACGGCCGAGTCCAGGGTCCCTGTGGACTCCACGCGGGCCCCTGTTAGCAGGGCTGAAGCCGCTTCCGCTAGGGCACGGCTCGAATCGTCGAAGACCGCGGACAATTCCCCGACTCTCGCCTGCAGCGCCAGCTGCTGACCTCGGACTGTGAACACCCCCTGACCACCTCCCATAGCACCCACCACGGGGTCGACGCCGCCGGCAGATATAGCTGCGAACTCATTCCAAAGCCCCTGGAGGGCGGCCTCGTCATCGGCCAGCAGCGCCCTCAGCAACACCGACAAGGCTCTATCGGCCAGGCCGCTATCGGCCAGCAGCCCCTTTAGCCGGGTCTGCAGACTTGCCGCAGCCGCATTGGCATCCAGGACGGCTCTCCTCTGCACCTCGAGGTCATCGATGACCTCGGCTAGATCGTAAGCGGCGTCGTAGGCCACTTGGGCGCCTTGCTCCAAAGCTGGCACGCCGCTTACTTTGGCCAGAGCATCTTCCAGTCGTTTCAGGGACTCGGTTACCGAGTCCGCCCGCAAGTCTGGGAAGTCAATGCCGGGCTCGGCCAGCAGCCCCAGTCCCAGGGCTCGCAGGCGCTCACTCTCTCGTACGGCAGCCCAGGATGCCTCCAGGACCGGCACGGACTCCGACCGAGCCCGGAAATTTAGGTCACCACTCTGTTCGAAGTAGTAGACGCCCACGGCGCTGGACGCCAGGGTCAGGAGCACCGCAAATCCCAGGGCCAGGTACAGTCGAGCGCCGATGCTTCGCCAGGTGTCGACGAGTAAACGCATGTCAGAGACTACCCCCGGGAATTATGGGTTCGTTGGAGCGACCGCAGAATTCGACCATATTCTGTCAGGAAGGGATTCCACCGCAAAGCACGGCCGCTGTCGTATTGCACACGGCCAATGCACCCCAGTCGCCGACGGCCCTTACGGATCCAGAGGCAGCCTGACCGTCCTGTTCTCGGCTGCCGACAGCAGGGCGGCGAGCGTCACCTCCAGGGTTGCGCACGCCTCCTGCGCCGAACACATCGGCTGCGTGTCGCTCAGCACACACCCGACGAAGTGGTCCACCGTGTCGTAGAGCTTGTCGGGGCCGTACTTGATGGCGGAGGCCCCCGATCTGCCGTAGGAGACCCAGCGGGGTCGGTTCGCGTCCAGGTACAGCATCCCGTGCGTTCCCATCACCCTGATCGTCATGTCGCCGCCATACCCGTTTATGTGCGGCACGGGCGTCCGTCCTATGGAAGTCGTGGCGATGATGCCGCGCTCCATGTTCATCGTGATGAAGCCCAGGTCCTCGACGTTGTTCTCCTTGGCGTTGTCGAAGAAGTAGGAGCCCGTGATGCAGTAGACGCTCTGGGGCGCACTGGGCACCAGGTATAGCAGGGCGTCGATGGGGTACATGGCGTGATTCATGAGCTCGCCGATGGCCGCCGCATGGCTGCCCGCACCGACGATCCAGTCGCTGTGTATCGCCCACGGCAGGCCCACCTTGCCCGACCGGAGCGCCTCCCGAGCCTCCAGGATGGACGGCGCGAACCGGTAGTTGTGGCCCACCATCAGCTTCACCCCGTGCCTGGCGACGCTGTCAACGATCTTGTCCGCCTCCGCCAGCGTGCTCGTCATCGGCTTGTCGATGAAGATATGCTTGCCTGCCGAGGCGACCCTCTCTACGAGCTCCGCACGTCGCTCGAACGGGCTGGTTATGGTGACTGCGTCCACGTCGGCCCGGTCCAGCACTGCGTCGAGGTCCTCGACGAAGGGCACGCCGAACTCCTCGGCGCCGTCGCGGTTGCCCTGCTGAGTCTCCTCGGGCGTCGTGCGTGCCGTGGCCGGGGGCGGGTCGTCCTCGGTGACCGCGACGATTCGCGCTTGGGGGTTGGCATGGAATGCCTCCGCAAAGCTGCGGTTCATGCCGTTGAGGCTCAGGACTGCAACGTTCACAGTGTCTCCTGGCATATCTTGGCTCCTTATTGTCCTGTCCCTTCAGGGACCGTCGGCGCGAATGCGGTCTCTTATTCGGTTCTCATGTTCAGCCGGAGAGAATCTGCTCCACTGCCAGCGAAACACCCCTGAGCGCGGCTGGTGACAACTGGCCATCCAGCCCGACCGATCTGGACCTTGAGTATGCGCCGCCTTCCGGCGCCGCATACGTTTCGACGACTTGGGCCGACAGATCCACGATCCAGACCTCTCGTATTCCTGAGCGGGCATAGAGCGGCAGCTTCACTCCACGGTCGGATTCGACCGTCGTGTCCGACACTTCGATCAGCAGCAGCACTTCCTCCGGGCCGGGGTGACTCTGTGAGTAGTCGCGCCATTTCAGCAGCATGACGTCGGGTTGCGGCTCTGTGCGGCTGTCCAGACGCACAGGGTTCTGAATCCACACTAAGGCGTTCTGTCTTACCTGTTCAGTAAGCAGGTGTGTCAGCCTGCCGACGCAGTTCGCATGCCTGCTGCCAATTGGGGCCATCGCGACTATCTCTCCGTCGAGCAATTCGACGCGGTCGTCCTCTGATAGGATCCCGGCCTCGGCCATGGCGTAGTACTCGTCCACGTCGAACAGGCGCAGTTTCGTTTCAGTTGCCATCATCGTCCCTCCCCGGCGCTCAGGCCCGACCCTGGAGGCGCTTTCGCACAATTTTAACAGCCACGGCAGGCCATGCTCCACGAGGTTCTCGAGCCGGCTACAACTCGACGACTTCTCCAGTCCTGATGGACTCTTCGGCGGCCAGGCACATCGCCAGCGCCGTCCGGCCCTCCGCGCCGGTGACGGGTGGGGGAGTACCCCCGGCCACACTGTCGACGAACTCGCCGATCATGCGCGTGAAGCCGTGCTGGAAGTCGGGCCCCGAGAAGTTGAGGCCGTCATCCCCGTCCACCCAGTAGCTCTCGTCCTCCGTGCCGGTGCTCATCTCGCCCTCGGTGCCCAGCAGGATGATCGACTTGAACTGGTTGGAGCGAGGCATGTTGGCCCGGCTGAGCTCGGCAATGGCGATGGCGCCGTTGTCGTACTTGATGGTTATCATGAAGTAGTCGTCCATCTGCAGGTGGCGCGACGTCTGGTTGAGGGCCTGCCCATAGACGGAGATGGGGCGGGCGCCCATCCACCAGTTGCAGAGGTCGGCGGCGTGGACGCCGTTGGTGACCACGTTGCCCCCCGTGTCGCCCGGGCTGATGCGGTTGCCCGTCCAGTCCTGGTTCCAGAACCCGCCCCCCGAGGCATACCGCAGATAGACGGGAGTCCCGATCTCCCCTGAGTCGATGGCGCCCCTGGCTGCGACGCTGTAGTCGTAGAAGCGGTGGGTCTGGCCGACCATCAACGTCACGCCGTTCGCCGCCGCCGCCGCAATCATCCGGTCGGCGTCCTCGAGGGTCGTGGCGATTGGCTTCTCCACCAGGATGTGCTTCCCGTGCTCCGCGACCGCAACCGCGATGTCGCCGTGGGTCCGCTCCGTAGTGCAGATGTCGACCGCGTCGACATCGTCGCGAGCGAGCACCTCCATGAAGTCGCTCGTGCTCTGCTCCGCGCCGACCTCGTCCGCGGCCTCGGCAGCCCGGGCCGCCATGAGATCGGCAATGGCCACCACCTTTGCGCCCTCCTGCGGGATCCACCCGGCCCTGTGTCTCTTGGCGACCCCGCCGGCCCCGATCATCGCGACGTTAATCATCTTCAGCCTCCTCGATCTTCTATCATCTCATGCGGCGCAGCCGCTCTTCGACTTTCGCCTGGGCTTCCAGGAACGGCCTCTTCAGATAGGCGATGTGGTCGTCCTCGCCGTGGTGGTGGGTCACCGTCCCGTGCCTGTGCTGCAGCGAGCCCGCCTCGATGTACCGCATGCTGCCATCCAGGACGGTCAGCATATGGCGCGCCGTTGCCTCGTCGAACATCCACCAGTCGCCCCCGCAGGCCACGTAGACGGGCGAGGTGTGGGCGAAGATGCCGCGCCGCCAGGCGTCGTAGTGAGTACCGGCGATAAGCCCTGAGTGGTCCTTCAGCGACCACGAGGGAGGGTAGCCGCTGTTGAAGTTTCCGCCAGTAAAGTAGCTTGGCCCGCCGCACCGAGCCGCTATCCACGTGTGCTTCGATATGGTAAGCCTATCCTTCAGCTCGAGCCTGCGGGCGCCGCTCCCCGACTCCGTAGATGCCACGACGCGGCCGGCCTGAACGATGTCGAGCCTGTGAATAGGAAAAATACTCTCCGCCGACGCTTCGACCTCGACCGTGCCTGGCCCCGTCAGCTCGACAGTATCGCCGATTTCGCGGCCATCGACAGTGAGGCGGATAATCGGCCCGCTGCTCAGGAAGGTCGCGCCGCTGGCCACCGCCCTGCACCAGTTGTCGTAGGTGAAATCCTGGCCGTCGGGTATGCGGGCGTAGGTGCGGGAGAGGCCTACCGTCACGTCCGCGGACATCTTGTCGGTCCCGCCGACCAGCGGCATCCTGTAGCCGCAGTTGAGGGCACGGTAGTAGCCGTCGTGGGCGTTCTCGTGCATCCGGATCATCTCCATGCCCTGGACGCGGCCCGTTGCGGTGAGAGCGGCCAGCTCGCCGCCGAAGTTGCCTATGTGGGGCGCGATGACCGTGCCGCCCTGTTCATGGCAGGCGTCCGCCCAGTGCCCCAGCGCCATCTCCATGGTGCCCGCCAGCTCCGCCTCGCCGGGGCCGTCAGTGCACCAGGGCATGACCGGCTCCTTCAGGCCCCATAGGATCAGGTGGCCCATGACGTGCTGCCGGTTCTCCTGGGAGACGTACACGATGGTGTCGCCGGACCGGGCCACGTTGGGAGCGCCTATGAAGTCCTCCGTGTTGGTGAACAGGCTCCCCCACTGGGACTGGAGTAGATTGACGACGTTCAGGTCCTCGCCCCCAGCCTCGGTCAAGGCGCCCTGGGACGACAGGAAGTGGACGTGGGAGTCGCCGCTGTACCAGCCCTCCTCGTTCATGTTCGACCAGCGCTTGATTCGGAGGGTCAGCTCACGCTGGCCGGGCTCGATCCGCACCTTGGTCCTGAGTGGGTCGTACTCGAAGCCTCGGGCCACGTCGACGATGACGTCTCCGCGCGGGAGCCAGCCCTGGCACGTGCCGTCTATGTACGCGTAGGTGATCTGGCCGAGCCGGACGTCGCCGCCGATGTCGAAATTGTCCGTCGGCAGGTTCGAGTTGGCCCTGTTGTGATGGCCGTACGGCTGGTAGGGGACGCCTTCCGGCGAACGGAAATGGACCCTGCACGGCACCGGCCTGCCGGTCTCGTCGTCCAGCACGGTTACGCGGACCCAGTTCCGACCCGGGTCGATAAGCTCGACCTTTGCCTTCGGCGTCTTTGCGGAGCCGTCCCTGTCCACGTCACCCCATCGCACCGTACCCATGTCCTCGCCGTCCTGCTCCAGGCTCAGGCTCGCGGAGGGCGTAGCCGACACCTCGACGTAGGCGGGGCTCGACGAGATGCTCTGCGGCTCGCCCCATCCTCGGTACGAGTCGCCCAGGAACTCGTCGGCGGACATCGTGGGGAGTGGGTGCGGGTACGTGGCGTCGCCCCGGTCTACCCCCACTTCCAGGGAAAAAGGCTTGCTTGCTGCGTCCGCGCTCTTCAGTGTGATTCGGGCCGGGCGCATCCCCTCACGCGGGAATGGGTGCTCGTCCGCATATCCGAGCGTGACCGCCGCAACGATGAAGCGGGGCCCGCGCGGAACGATCTCCAGCGCCTCGACCTCCCGGCCTGGCTTCGGGTTCCGCCACACCCACAGGTGGTAGCGCTTGGCGAATGTCGCTAGGGCTTCCATCGGGCGGCGACCAGAGTTGCTCCAGCTGCCCTCGTACCTGGGCATGAGGGTCGGCTTCGCGTCGATGTAGGCATCGTACGGGTATCGGCCCGGTGTCCCGCCGATCTGAAACCCGGCCCGTATCGGCGCTCGGTCCTCGCCTCCACCTTCGTGGCGGAAGACGTATTCGGCCATGTCCGCGCCCAACGAATCGTCCATCGCCTCGATGAGACGGTGGGCGACGACGACGTTTCGCACCTCCGCACCGATGGGGACGGTGACGCTGCTATTGGAGCCGTCCAGTGCGATGAAGCAGGGGCCGGACGGCGCACCCTCTGGCGCTCCGACCAGGAAGGGCAGCCCGCGCATCGTGACACGCCCAAGCTCTATGTCTGCGCCGTTCTCAAGCAGCTCGATCCCACCGTTGCAGAGGGACGAAATATCCAGCGGCTCGTAGTCCATCTTCACACGCCTGTCGACCGTATCTCGATCTGGTCGAGCCCCTCGCCCAGCGGCAGCGGCACCATTGCCCCCGTCCTGTGCGAGATGTGAATCGCGGTGATGATCTCCAGCGCCTTGAGGCCATCGCGCCCGGTGCCCACGCTCTCCCGGTCCTCGATGAAGCACCGCACGCTCTCCAGCGCGGCTCCATAGAAGTAGTCGTCGAGCTCCAGCGTCTTCGGCATGTCCGGGATGTCCTCCCAGTGGTACGTCGCGCCGTAGCCCTCTCCGGGCGAGTCCACGAGCGGGGCGTACTGCCATATCCCCCTCTGCTCAGTGAACTGGATCCTTCCCTCGGTCCCGGCGATCGTCGTAGCGCTCTCGGACTCGCGCCTCGTCGCAATGCAGTTCACGAAAACAACAACGCCGCCCTCGCAGACGACCATCCCGCCGCCGCCGGGATCGGCGACCGGCTCGTCACTGAGGAATCCGCTGACCAGTTTGGGCTCGGCGTCGGTCCAGTAGAAAGCGTAGTCGACCGAGTGCGTCCCGTTGTGCAGGAGCGGCCTCGCCCCCGATGTCTCGATGGTCCGCACCTCGCCGATCAGGCCGTCGTCGATTATCTTCCTCATCTTCTGGTAGTGCGGCAGAAAGCGCCTGGTGTGCTCGGTGATGAGCCGCGAGCCGGCCGCGTCGCAGGCGTCCACCATCTTCCGCGCCCACTCGACGCTGATGGCGATCGGCTTCTCGACCATGATCACCTTGATGCCGGCCTCCGCAGCCTCGATGACGGGCTGATGGTGGTAGAGGTTGTGGGTCGTCACGCTCACCACGTCGAGCCCGGCCTTCTCGTACATCTCGACCGCGGTGTTGTACCGGTGCTCCGGCGCGATCTCCCACTCGTCGCCGAACTGGTGGAGCCTCTCCTCGTTGATGTCGGCAATCGCTGCGAGCTCGCACTCGTCGATGCGCGTATACCCGCCCGCGTGGGAGTTGTACCTTCTGCCAAGCCCGCCGACGCCGCCCGCACCCACGATCCCTACACGAACTTTCGATGCCACGCGCCCCTCCTTGCTAGCCTGCCCCGCTGTCGCGTCAGGGGGCCATTTTGCCGTCATGTCTGACGGCTCGCACTATATCACGCCAACAGCGTTGGCACATCGGATATGCTTGGCAGGCGAAACAGTGTCGCATGGGGTTACGCATGATGACCGGAAAGCCAGTCAGCGCTGAGGATCTGTTCCTGATGAAGCATGACGACGCCGGCAAGCGGTATGAACTGGTAAGAGGAGAATTGCAGGAGATGCCGCCTGCCGGAGGCTATCACGGTAACGTCGCTTTTACTATCGCGTCCATCATCGGAGCGCACATTCGCGGCAAGGACCTGGGTGAAGGGTTCACAGCGGAGACAGGGTTCGTCACGAGACGCGACCCCGACACAGTGCGTGCCCCGGACGTGGCGTTTGTCACGAAAGAGCGCCTTGATGGAGGACGAGCGCCGGATGGGTTCGTACAGATCGCACCTGACCTTGCCGTCGAGGTCGTATCCCCGAATGACAGCGCAGCGTCGGTCTATGTCAAGGTCAAGGAATACTTCACAGCCGGCACCCGCCTGGTATGGGTCGTGTATCCAGACACAAGGTCGGTCACGGTCTATCACTCACCCGGTGAGAATAAGATCCTGCACGAGGGAGCCACGCTCGACGGCGAGCCAGTCTTGGAGGGCTTTGAAGTGCAGGTGAGCGAGCTGTTCGGGTAGGCGAACAGTTCAGCTTGCTAGCTTGCACCGTCCCGGCTGGCCGACAGCCTGTACAGCGCCCCTGCGGCCAGTCCTACGGCGAAGCCTCCGATATGCGCGAAGTAGGCAACGCCTCCGGCGCCCGCGACCTCGGGGCCCAGCGAGCCCAGCCCATTGAAGAGCTGCAGCAGCAACCAGATTCCCAGGAAGAGGTAGGCGGGCACCCGGATGCTGGTAATCAGGCCCATGATGACCATCGTATCGATGCGGCTGGTGGGGTAGAGGACCAGGTACGCGCCCAGGATGCCGGAGACCGCCCCGCTCGCGCCGACCATTGGTATCGTGCTGAAGGGATCGGTGTAAGCCTGTGCGAAGACTGCAGCTACTCCCGCGGCCAGGTAGAAGACCGCGAACAGCGGCGACCTCATGCGGCTCTCCATCGAGTTCCCGAACACCCACAGGTACACCATATTCCCCGCAAGGTGCATGAACCCGCCGTGCATGAACATCGACGTGAAGGCCGTACCCCACGCTGGAATCGGTGAGGCGACATCGACGGGGTAGGCGCTAAGGGCGCTCCTTACGAGTATGGTCTCGATCTGGGCCCCGCCCAGCAGCTCCGACGGTATCGCGCCGAACCTGCGGGTGAATACAAAGCTGCCCAGGTCGTCCAGCGAGAGCTGGTAGATGAACACCAGCACGCTAGCAGCGATGAACCCGATCGTCACGAACGGAGTTCCGCGCCTCACGATGTCCGGATCGAAGAGCGGAATCACCTACGTTTCACCGTAGCCCAACTTCACCTGTAAGGGTGGCCGGAGGCAGGCGTACAGAGCCCTCACCCTGCCGCCCGAAGAGTCCCGCCCCATTCAGCCCTTGCAGCCGGTCGGCCTCCCGATCACCCCTGGCGCGCAGACTGCGGGTTGATCGCGGGAATCTCCAGCTCGTGGATGATGTCCACGAACTTGGGCAGGTCGTTGTCGATGATCTCCTGCAGCGCCTCGAACTGCACGTCCAAGCGGCCCGACAGGTCATCGAACACCTCGTACGCCTGCTTCGTGGGCTTGTAGTCGGCGCTCGCGGGAACGAAGGCGACCTCCCTGATCTTGGCGTCGAGCTTCGACGGCTTGCTGAGCCGGTCCACGCCTCCCAGCGTATCCCGCTGCACGATCTCGCCGTCCACCGCGTCGAGCTTCCCCTTCAGCTCGTCGGCAGCGGCGGTCACGGCGTCCTTTGCGCTGTCGCCGGTGGCCCGCGCCACCCACGCGTCGACCTGTCCGCGTACGCTGGCGATCTTGTTCGCGGCCTCGTAGGTCTCCGACACCTTGTCCCGTATGCGAATCAGCAGGTCGAACTGCTCGCGGAGGTCCTCGTCCGTCGCGTCCGCCTGGGGGTTCCGGCGTATCTCGAACTCTTGGGTCTGCGATGTAGAGCCTACGTCCAGGCGCACCTTGTAGGTACTCGGCGGTGCGACGGGGCCGTCGAAGCCGTGCACGTCCACGTCCTCGATATCGGGTTTAGTCGAGCCGGGGAACCGGGTATCCCATATGAACCGGTTCATGCCAGGCTCGGCGCGCACCGTCGGCTCTCCCTGCTTGACGTTGCCGGTCTTGGTCGTCGCCGACTCCCCCGCATCCGGCTTCTTGGACGAGAACGACCTGATCTCGTTGTCCTCGGCGTCGAGGAACGTGAGCGTCGCCTCCTCCGGCTTCTCCTTCAGGTAGTAGTGGACGACCACACCGCTCGGCGGGTTCTCGCCGCAGTCCAGCATCACCCGGATCACCTCTCCATCGGGGCCCGCCTTCTCGTAGAAGGCGCCCCCGTACCCAAGTCCGAGCATGTAGTTCTTGCCCTCGCCGCCGGGCCTGCCTCCCCCCACTGGATGGGGGTCCCTGAGGGCAGGCCCCGGCTTCAGCAGGGCTGCCTCGCTCTCGACGTTGGCCTGGGAGAGCTGTCGGAGCGCCGGCAGGTCGTCCAGTATCCAGAACGACCGGCCGTTCGTGGCGACCACAAGGTCGTCGCCCTTGACCACCAGGTCAGAGATCGGCGTGACGGGCATGTTGCCCCGCAGGGTCTGCCAGGAGCCTCCATCGTCGAACGACACGTAGACCCTCGTCTCGGTGCCCGCGTACAACAGGCCCTGCCTGACCGGGTCCTCCCGTATGACCCTGGTGAAGTCGTCCTCCGGGATGCCGTCCGTGATCTTCTTCCAGCTCTGCCCGTAGTTGTTCGTCTTGTACAGGAACGGGCGGCTGTCGTCCCACTTGTACCGCGTTCCGGACATATACGCCGTCGCCGGGTCGTGAGGCGAGACCTCGATGATGTCGATGCGCGTCCACTCGGGGATGTCGCTTGGCGTTACGTCGTCCCAGGACTCACCGCCGTCCCGCGAGATATGCACGAGGCCGTCGTCCGACCCCACCCAGAACACGCCCTTCTCGTGTTGCGACTCCGCGAACGCGAAGATCGTGCCGTAGTGCTCCACCATGGTCGTGTCGAGGGTCAGCGGCCCCCCCGACGGCTCCATCTTCGACTCGTCGCCGCGTGTCAGGTCGGGGCTGATGATCTCCCAGCTCTCGCCCGAGTTGTCGGACCTGAAGACGTACTGCCCCGTGATGTACAGCACGTCGGGATTGTGTGGCGAGAACACTATGGGGTACGTCCACTGGAACCTGTACTTGTGGTCCTTCACGCCCGTGCCCCACTGGTACTCGGGCCAGACCGAGACTATGCGTGTCTGGCGGATGCTGTGGTCGTACCTGAGCAGAGAGTCGCCGCCGCCGGGCGAGCTGCCGATCGCCCCGGAGAAGACAATGTTCGGGTCCTTGGGGTCGACGGCAATATGTCCGCTCTCCGAGCTCCCGGCCGCGTAGCAATCGGACCAGGGGATTGCGCCCGTGTTGGTGCGGCTCGGCACGCTGATCGCGCTGTTGTCCTGCTGCGTGGCGTACACGCGGTAGGGGAGCTGGTCGTCCGTGGTGAGGTGGTAGAACTGCGAGGTGAGCTGGTTGTAGATCGTCGACCACGTCTCGCCGCCGTTGAAGGTCACGCACGCGCCGCCGTCGTTCCCCTCGATCATCCTCTTCGGGTTGCGAGGGTCGATCCACAGCTCGTGGTTGTCGCCGTGAGGCGTGGTGACCCTCACGAATGACTTGCCGCCGTCGGTCGACTTCCACATGTTCAGGTTCAGGACGTAGCAGGTGTTGGCGTCCTGGGGGTCGGCATAGACGTGGCCGTAGTACCAGGGCCGCTGCAGCAGGTTGCCGTCGTCGTTGACGTGCTCCCACGTCTCGCCCCCGTCGTCCGAGCGGAACAGCCCGCGCTTCTCAGCCTCGATGATGGCCCACACGCGGCCCGGCCTGGCGGGGGAGGCCGCGACGCCGATTCGCCCCTTGGCGCCTTCCGGCAGTCCCTTGTTGCAGGTGATGTCGGTCCAGGTGTCGCCGCCGTCGGTGGACTTGTAGAGCCCGCTGTCGGGGCCTCCGCTCGTGAAGCGGAAGGGCTCCCGCAGGGCTTCCCAGACGGCCGCGTACATGATGCGAGGGTTCGACGCGTCCAGTGACAGGTCGATGGCGCCGACCTTGTCGCTCTTGTACAGCACCTTCTCCCACGTCTCGCCGCCGTCCTTCGACCTGAAGACTCCGCGCTCCTCGTTGGACCCGAACGCGTGGCCCAGGGCGGCGACGTAGACGAGGTCCGGGTTCGTCGGGTGGACTCGAATCCGCGCGATGTGCCGCGTATCCGCAAGCCCGACGTGCTTCCAGGTCTTGCCCGCGTCAGTAGACCTGTAGACGCCGTCGCCGTGGGTCACATTGCCGCGGATGCAGGACTCGCCGGTACCGGCGTACACCACGTTGGGGTCGGACTCGCTGACGGCGAGCGCGCCCACCGCCGCGGTGTTGAAATAGTCGTCGCTCACGGGCTCCCAGTAGGTGCCGCCGTCGGTAGTCTTCCAGACGCCGCCCCCGACGGCCCCGAAGTAGAAGACCATCGGGTCGCAGGGGTCGCCCGCGGCGGCCACGACCCTGCCGCCCCTCGGTGGACCGATGCACCGCCACCTCAAGGATTCCAGCAGGCGGGGATCGACGCTGCCTGTCATAGTCATCTGGCACCTCGCATGATTTTCGTGTGTTTGACGGCGCCCATTTTCTCACAAGAGGGTGCGCGACGCCACTGGCCCTATCCCAGGCGGCTGTTCAGTGTTGAGAGGAGAGAGCTTACCTCTTCCCCCATTTGGGAGACTCTGTCCAACCCCCGTTTGGGAGACCTCTGCCCAACCGTCATTCCCGCGCAGGCGGGAATCCAGTGGGTGGGGCCCCAGCTATGAAGGCAATGCCTCCCATGCAGTGTTTGGGCCTTCATGGGAGGTTACTCAAAGGTCTCTGGGGGGAAGATTGAGATGGGGGCATCCCCGCTCGAAGCGTGCGATATGTATTGTCCAAGTCCAAAAGAATTCCGAAACATAACCCAATATCACCTTTCGGCGTCGCTTCTTCGGTGGATACCCTGATGCGCGAGCTTCGCGGCGACGGCACCGCCGAGGTCGCTTTGCTCAGGCTCAGGGGGAGCCAGGGCGCGCGTGTTGACTGATGAGTCGGCCGATGCGCGCGTCCTATAACCTCCTTGACGTCCAAGGAGGGTGCAGTGGTAGCACTCCGTATACCAGAGATTCGAAGGACAGGCCGGGGTCGGGTCATCGCCTGGCAGGCCCGCTGTGAGGAGTGGACGGCCTCGATGGCGCTCGCCGCCACGTTCGTGATCGCGTTCGTGCGCCGCCAGATGAGGTTCTACAGGCTGCTGCTGCGCGACTCCAGGACTCCCACAAGCTCGAAAATCCTCCTGGGAGCCGCTCTGGGATACGCCATCTGGCCCCTGGGCCTCGTGCCCGACTTCATACCCATCGTCGGCTACGTGGATGACATAGTCATAGTGCCAGTGCTCGTGTGCATCGCCCTCCGCCGAGTGCCGGACCACGCCGTGGACGCCTGCAGGCGTCGGGCCATAGAGCTGGAGCCCAGCTAGCAGTGCCTCCAGACCGTCATTCCCGCGCAGAGAGACCTCTGCACAACCGTCATTCCTCTGAAGATAGCCGCCCCACGCGTCACACCGTCATACCGGCGAAAGCCTGCCCCGTACGCCGATACGGGGCAGGTATCCAGTCCCTGTCCCCTTCCTCTAGTAGGCATGACGATGGAGAGAATACCGCCGATTTCATGATTGGTGCTGCCGGTAGCAACCGACATGGGGGATTGCTATGAGAATGAACCGCACGGCCCCCACACCGTCGTTCCCGCGCAGAGCCTGCCCCCGAGTAGTCTATCTCGTTTGGATTGCCCTTTGAGCCTGAAGACTCCCAATATGGGAAATACCGGCTCAACAGCCTGGTGCTCCACGACTTCTTCGATTTCTGGAGCCCAAGATGCATGCATCACCTTCGGATCTTGCACCCGAGCGCCCTGTAACACCGGACCATAGCCAGCTGATAACGTGGTTTTGACAGGTAAGGGAATTGAAATGTGGCTTCGTACAAGTTGTGATATTACCTTTGATGTGAGCGTCCCTACGCCTTTTATCCTGATGCTCCGCCCTCAAAGCGGAGCACATCAGCAGGTGGCGCATGAAGACTGCACGTTGACGCCAAGCGTACCGATCACAGAGTATGCGGACAGTTACGGTAACCTGTGCGAGCGATTGATAGCACCCCCAGGTGAGTTTTCTATCCGTAGATCTGCGGACGTTTCAACCGCAGACGGCATTGACGTGTCGCCTGGCGCGCCATTTGACGAGGTGCATAATCTACCGGACGAGGTTCTAACCTATCTTCTTCCCAGCCGTTATTGCGAGTCCGACCGGTTTATAGACATCGGTAGGGAACTCGTAGACGGCGTCGAGCCCGGCTACGATCAAGTGGCTAGAATTGTAGGGTGGATCCGCACCTCCGTGCGCTTCAATCCAGATTCTAGCAATTTTCAGATGTCGGCAGTCGAGGTCAACCAGCAGCGCGAGGGCGTATGCCGCGAGCTCGCTCATTTGGGCATCGCGTTATCCCGCAGTCTCTGTATCCCAGCGCGTATCGTTGTAGGCTATCTGCACGAACTCGAGCCGATGGATTTTCACGCTTGGTTCGAGGCGTACGTAGGTGGCCGTTGGTACACCTTCGATGCAACGCAGGCCGTTCCACGTGGAGGGCGAGTTGCCGTCGCTTATGGGCGCGATGCGGCCGACGTGGCGATATTCAACCAGTTTGGCCCGGCGCTATATCCCAGAGCAATGGAGGTACGGGTCGAGATGCTCGACGCTCGCCCGAGGAGCAATTGAGAATCCACTGTAGACCGTCAGCGAAAATGGGACACATTAGGGGGTTAGGAAACCCGAGAGATTGAGCGGGTAGAGCGAGCTCCTGGACGAGGGTAGAATACGTCATGAAAGGAGCAGAGCGTGACCCAGTCACAGGTGAGTAAAGCAGATTAACCTAGATGCAGCCGGAACCCTACCACCTGGCTTCGAGGACGGTCGCACGATAGCGGAGTGCGGCCGCAGCAAGCTGGCAGTCGCCCATGCGGTCCGCAAACTGTACCTGGCGCACATGGCGGAGCGGCGAGGCCGCAACGGGGTATAACCGATTAGGACACGGGGTGTTGATGTTCAGCGATTCTGTCCTCCCTAACTGGCCAGCGAAAATGTCCGACTATGGAGACATTGACGCCTAGTCCCGCAACCTCATCCTCTGTATCATGTCTCCCGTACAATGGGAGACCCACACATATCCGTCCGCGGCTTGGCGCACACCTACGGGAGCAATGGAGGGGCAACTGCGGCCCTTGAAGCCGTGGACCTCCAGGTCGGGCGTGGAGAGTTCGTGTCGGTGGTCGGGCCGAGCGGCGGCGGAAAGACCACCCTGCTCAGGTGCATCGGCGGCCTGATCGAGCCTGACGTGGGCCGGATAGAGGTCGGGGGCCGCCCGGCGGCCCGGAGGAGCGGAGAGATCGGCTACGTCTTCCAGGACCCCTCTCTGCTGCCGTGGCGGACCGTCAGCGGGAACGTGGCCCTGCCCCTCGAGATAGGCGGCGGGCGGGCCGACCCGGCGAGAATTGCCGAGACCCTCGAGGCCGTGGGCCTGTCGGGATTCGATAGCCACTATCCCCACCAGCTCTCAGGTGGCATGGCGCAGCGGACCGCGTTCGCCCGAGCCCTCGCGATGGACCCTGAGGTGCTCCTCATGGACGAGCCGCTCGGCGCACTCGACGAGATCACTCGCGCCGACATGAGCCTCTACCTGCTCTCCCTTTGGGAGCGCTCCCGGAGCACCGTCCTGATGGTCACCCACAGCGTTCCGGAGGCCGTGATGACCTCCGACCGCGTCGTAGTAATGTCCAGCCGGCCCGGCAGGATCGTCGGCGCTGTCGACATCCGGCTCCCACGCCCAAGGGAGCGTTCCCTGGAAGACACTCCCGAATTCCTCGCTTGCTCGTCGCAGGTGAGAAGTCTGCTGCTTGCGGGGTCCGCGAATGGCGCGCCCGATTACAGAGCGACCCGCGGCTGAGCCTTTCAGTGCCGGCGGGGCTGGGCGCAGGGCCTCGGGTCCCGCGCTGCGCCCGCTGACGTGGCACTTCCTGCCGCCCGCCATCGCCCTGTCCCTGGCCGCTGTGGCGTGTGAGGCGTGGACGCGCCTGGCGAATGTCCCGACCTACATCTTCCCGGCCCCAAGCGCCGTCGTCGCGAGGCTCGCGGGAGACGCCGGCTATTTTGCCGTCCACGGGGCCGTCACCGTCCTCGAGGCCGCCGGAGGCTTCGTGGTTGGCTCGGCCGTCGCGGTCGCTCTGGGCGTGGCGATGTCCTACTCCAGGACCGCCGAGCGCACCCTGCTGC
Source organism: Dehalococcoidia bacterium (assembly GCA_965261325.1). GTDB lineage: Bacteria > Chloroflexota > Dehalococcoidia > Lucifugimonadales > CAJWER01. The sequence continues at coordinate 590,898 of CBDHCU010000008.1, read as the reverse complement.
CCATAGCGCTGCTGGTAAAGGTCACGCCGGTGGTCGCGGTCGCGCCCATGTTCGTCATTTGGTTCGGATTCGGCTCAGGCCCCAAGGTCCTGATAGCCGCCCTGATAACCTTCTTCCCCGTCATGGTCAACACGCTGATCGGCCTCCGGTCGGTCAGCCCGGGCGCTCTCGACTTCCTCCGCTCCCTGGACGCGTCCGACTTGGAGATTCTGATGAAGCTTCGCGCTCCATCTGCGCTCCCATACCTGTTTGCCGCCTTCCGCATCGCCGTTCCTCTGTCCGTGATCGGCGCAGTGGTGGGGGAGTGGTTCACGGGCGACAGGGGGCTGGGCAGCGTGATAATCGTCGCCCACAACAACATCGACATGCCGACGCTATTCGCCGCAGTCGCCACGCTCGCGATAATCGGTGTTACGCTTACTGCAATCCTGGCGTACGCCGAGCGCAAGGTGCTCTTCTGGCATGAATCATTCATCACGTCGTAGGAGACCGCCCGGGCAGCACTCTGAGGCCCAGTGGGGCGCCGACAGCCGGATGCCGGCCACTACGCCTATGACGCGGGCCCTCATGGCCTTGGTGCTGGTCGCCCTGCTTGGAGCGGGTCTGGTATGCGCCAGCGAGCCTGACAAGGTCGTCTTCATGGCGGGTTTCCGGGCCCAGGCGAACTTGCCGTTCGTTGCTGCGTACGTCGCCCAGGAGAAGGGGTACTTCGAAGACCAGGGCCTGGAGGTCGAGATACGTCACGCATCGAGTGGCGAGCACCTCAAGCTGCTCCTGTCCGGCGACGTCGATTTCACCACCGCAGCAGCGTCTTCCGTGCTGAAGCGGCGTTCCGACCCGGGCCTGCCCATAGTGGCGTTCGCGCTATTCGGCCAGCAGGGCCAGCAGGCGTACGCCGCCATGGGAAACTCGGGCATCAACACACCCAAGGACTGGGAGGGGCGCACCTTCGGCTACAAGATCTCGGTGCCCCCAGACTACCTTGCCATTCTCGAGGCCAACGGCGTCGACCGCTCGAAGATCAATGAAGTGAAGGTCGGCTTCGATCCCAGGGTGCTCACCGAGGGCAAGGTGGACGTCCTGGCCGTGTTCAACTCGAACGAGCCCGACACCATCAGGCGGCTTGGCTTCTCCGTGAACACCTGGGAGCCTGAGACATACGGCGTCCCGAACCTGGGCCTGACCTACATCACGAGCACGGATGTCGTCGACGACACGCCCGAGGTAGTCCGGCGGTTCCTGAGGGCCACGATGCGCGCCATGGAAGATATCCGGTCCGACCCGGACGGTGCGGTGGACATCGTGCTCAAGTACGCCCCCGACGAGTCCAGGGAGCACCAGCAGTTCATGCTCAAGACCGAGTTGGAAGACTCCATCAGCCCCCTGACCGAGCAGAACGGCGCGGGCTGGATGACCGACGAACAGTGGCAGAAGCTCTACGACATGCTCCTCCAGTACGAGGCCATACCCAAGCCCTTCGACTACACCACCGCCTTCACCGACCGCTTCCTCGAAGACATCTACCAGAATGGCAACCTAGACTGGCCGTGACCCCCGGGTCTCCAGACCCACCACCTACGTCATACCGGCGAAAGCCGGTTTCCATCCCCGGTCGTATCCCTAGGGCGCTAAGCCGGTTTCCGGGACCCTGTCCTTGTTTCTACCGTCAGGTGGTGGATTTGGGGGGCCTGCATGCAGCCCTGCTATAATGAGTGACGCAAATCACAGGTGGGCCTCATGACGACTGCGCCGACAATTGACGACATCATCAGGATCATGCGTGAGCAGCCCGAGGCCCGGGATGCGCTCCGTCGCGAATTACTGACGGACGAGCTCCTGGAGCTGCCGGAGCTGTTTGCCACCCTGACCAAGCGCGTCGACGGCATTGCGGTACGGCTGGACACCCTGACGGAGCGCGTCGACAGGCTAACCGAGCGGCTCGACAGGCTGACCGAGCGGCTCGACAAGCTGACCGAGCGGCTCGACAAGCTGACCGAGCACATCACGGAGATGGATTCCAAGCTTGGGCAGCTCCTCGGGGACAGGCTCGAGCGCAGGGCGGCCTTCAGGCTCCCGCCCCGGCTGAGCCAGAGGCTCGGACTCAGACGTACGCGGGCCGTCTATCCCGTGGCCGTGCCTCCGACTTCCGAATCGAGCTTCATCGACAGCGTGGAGGAGGCCGCGGAGAGCGGTCTCATAACCGAGGAACAGGAGATGAGGCTGAGGCTCACCGACCTCGTCTTCCATGCCCGACGTAAAACGGACGGGGCGAGGGTGTGGTTCGCCGTCGAGGTATCCGGCGCCGTCGGAGCCAGGGACATCGATAGGGCCTCCAAGTCTGCCGCCGCGCTCGGGACAGTCTTCGGAGAACATGCCGAGGCGGTCGTCATGGGACACCGCATCAGGCTCCACGATCATCAGAGGGCCGAGGAGGACGGAGTGGTCGTAGTAATAGAGGATGACCCTTGGTCATAGTCCGACCCGGGCCGCACGCATTGATCCATCCAATATGGAGCCGCTATGCCGACGCTTGACTTCAAGGGCAAGCAGCACATCTATGCCCACCACCTGACCGTCCCCTACAGGCCGCTGGTCCCAGACGCCGACCGGTCGCTGGACCCCGCAGGCGCCGACGACAACCTGATCATCCACGGCGACAACCTCCACGCGCTGAAGGCCCTGCTGCCCCGCTACGCCGGCCGGGTCAAGTGCATCTACATCGACCCGCCATACAACACCGGCAACGAGGGCTGGGTCTACAACGACAGGGTGAACAGCCCGCTCATGAAGCAGTGGCTGAAGGAGAATGGCCCCGTCGACAGCGAGGACCTGGAGCGCCACGACAAGTGGCTCTGCATGATGTGGCCCCGCCTCCATCTGCTTAAGGAGCTTCTGGCAGACGATGGCCTAGTTTTTGTTTCTATCGACGATAATGAGCAACACCACCTCCGGATGGTGATGGACGAAATATTCGGTCAGGAGAATTTCATTGCTTGTCTACCCACCATCATGAATCTGAAAGGTAACAATGATGAGTTCGGTTTTGCTGGTACCCACGAGTACATGCTCTCTTGGGCGAAGGACAAGAGCCGTGCATCCATTGGAGAGTTTCAACTGGACGATGAGGGTTTGGGCGAGTGGCTGGAGGATGAACACGGTTACTACAAGAGAGGTGCTAACCTGAAGTCTACGGGGGTGAACGCACCCAGAACCAAGAGGCCAAACCTGTTCTATCCGATCTACATCGGTCCGAACGACGAAATCAGCACGACCGGTGACACCGATGAAGTCTCAGCCTATGAGGAGATCCTGCCCATCACCGACGGGGAGGAAATGAGTTGGCGATGGAGCAGTGCAAAAGTCGCTAGTACGCCTCACGACGTCATAGTTGAGAGGTCAAATGGTGGGATCAGCATCCACAAAAAGCAAAGGCCAAGCTTAGGCGATCTGCCCACACGAAAGCCGAAGACTCTGTTCTATAAGCCAGAATACAGTAGCGGGAATGGTACCGCCGAATTGAAGACAGTCTTTGGCCAAAAGGTACATGACAATCCCAAACCAATCCAATTGCTGAAGGACTGTATCTCTCTCGTCACTAACAAAGATGATGTCATACTGGATTCGTTCGCTGGAAGCGGCACGACCGCCCACGCAGTCCTTGCTCTCAACAGAGAGGACGGCGGCAACCGCAAATTCATACTCGTAGAGTGCGAGGAATACGCCGATACAGTTACCGCCGAGCGGGTGCGCCGTGTTATCAAAGGTGTTGCCAGCGCCAGTGACGCGTCACTGCGCGCAGGGCTTGAAGGCTCGTTCACTTACTACACCCTTGGGGAGCCGATCGAGATAGAGGGGATGCTGACAGGTGACGGGTTGCCGGCGTATCCGGCGTTAGCCGCGTACCTGCTGCACACGGCCTCCGGCATCTCCGCCGGTGCCGTGGCCCTAGAGCGTCAGAACGAGGACGGCCTCTTCTACACCAACGGCACGAGGGACTACTACCTGTTGTATGAGCCCGACGTAGACTGGCTGTCCGGCAACCAAGGGATCCTGAATGAGGAACGGGCCAGGCGCATCAGTGCAGCCAATCGTACTAGAGGCCGGAAAGCCATCGTCTTCGGCCCAGGCAAGTACTTAGGCCAGCGCGACCTGACGCCAATGGGAATCACCTTCTGCCAACTGCCTTACGAGATGCACCGGTTGGGGCAGTAGATGGAGCTGAAGGACTACCAGGTAGCCGCCCTGGAGGCTTTCGGCCGCTGGCGGGACGCGCTTGCCGAGGCCCAGCACAAATCGCAGGCGACTATAGATATCCTGGAGGACGCAGGCCACGACGTTCCCGACGACGTTCGCAACTACCCCAAGGGCGCCTGGCAGCAGCTGGTGCAGTCGGGCGGCGTTGCCGAGACCGCGGGAGAGTACGCCAGCAGGACGGACGACGCGGGGCGGCCCATCCCGCACGTCTGCTTCAAGGTGCCGACCGGCGGCGGCAAGACGCTGCTGGCCGCCGCCGCGCTGGAGCGGCTGAACCGGCAGACCGGCCTGACGCTGTGGATAACGCCAACCAGGGCCATCTATGAGCAGACCAAGGGCGCTCTCAGAAACAGGGAGCACCCTTACCGTCAGATGCTGGAACGGGCCAGCGGCGGGCGGGTCAAACTGCTGGAGAAGGACGACCTGTTCACGCGGGCGGACGCGGCCAACTACTTGTGTGTGATGCTGCTGATGCTGCCAGCCGCAAACAGGCAGAAGGGCAGGGAGTTCCTGCGGATGTTCCGCGATTCCGGTCGCTACCCGACGCTCTTCCCTGACAGCGACGACGCGCTGGGCGACGCCAGGCTGCTGAACGAGCATCCCGACCTGGAGCGCACTTCCGAGAACGGTCCGGTCAAGCACAGCCTCTTCAACGTGTTCAAGATGCTGCGCCCTGTTGTGATACTGGACGAGGCGCACAAGGCCTACGGCGTCAAGAAGCGCGAGGCCAATGCGGAGTTCGTCCGCTCAGTGAACCGCCTCGACCCAAGCATGGTCCTCGAGCTCTCCGCCACTCCCAACCGGGGAATCAGCAACCTGCTTGTCGACATCACCGGTGTGGAGCTGAAGCAGGAAGAGATGATAAAGCTGCCCGTGCAGGTGAAGTCGTCCACCACCGACGACTGGCACAATACGCTCGCTGAGGGCGCACGACGAGCTGGAAAGACTGAGTAGGGCGGGGGAGTCGCTTCAGATGAGGGAGGGGCGCTACATCCGGCCCATCGCGGTTGTAAGGGTGGAGAGGACAGGCAAGGACCAGCAGGACGGCGAGCGCATCCACGCCGAGGACGTGCGGGAGTACCTGGTACAGAGCCTGGGCGTTCCCGCCGAGGCCGTTGCCGTGAAATCGTCGGAGCTCGACGATCTGCGAGGACAGGACCTGCTGTCGGAGTATTCGCCGGTGCGCTGGATAATCACCAAGGCCGCCTTGATGGAGGGTTGGGACTGCCCCTTCGCCTACGTGCTCGTTATGTTGGACAACACTCGCGCACAGCGGGCGCTCACCCAGTTGGTTGGAAGAGTGATGCGCCAGCCCCACGCCCGGCGGACCGGCAGGGAAGCTCTCGACCAGTGCTACGTCTACTGCTGCAACGTAGACGTGGGCGTGGCTGTGGGCCAGGTCAAGAACGGGCTGGAGCAGGAAGGGCTGACCGGCTTGGGCGACATGGTGATGAGCGAATCGTCGGACTTCGTGCGCGTTCCATTCCAGCGGCGCGAGAAGTTCAAGAATGAGGACATATTCCTGCCTCTGGTCCTGCACAAAGATGGCGCGGATTGGCGCGAGCTGGATTACCAGCGGCACATGCTGCCGGGAGTCGATTGGGGAGCCATCGAGGCCCCGGACCCCCAGAGCAGCTTCCCAGAACGAGCCAGGTGGCAGTGGGCAACCGTCGACGTAGGGGACGCGCTTCCGGTCTATCATGCCGACCGGGAGTTGTACATTGACAAGACGGTGCGAATATCCTGGTTCGCCCGACGCCTGTCTGACGTGGTCCCGAACCCGTGGCAGGCCGCCCGCATATCCCGGCAGCTCGTGGAGAAGCTGAGAGTGGCGGGCGACGACGACGACGCAATTCATGACCGGCGCTCTTACCTGGCGTTTGCGCTGCGAGAATACGTGGCTAAGGCGGTGGAGAGGCAGGCCGAGGAGGTGTTCAGGGACAAGTTGAGCAGCAACGAAATCCGCTTCGACCTGGAGGCGAGTCGGCCCAACTTCCGCATGGTGGAGACCTACGAGATATCCGCTGCGGGCAACCTAGGGGGACTGCTGGCTCGCAAGGATCATCGCGAGATGCAGCTAAGCCTGTTCGAGCCGGTGTTCGAGCGTCATTTCGATAGTGAGCTGGAGCGCAACTTCGCCCGCTACCTCGACGAGCAGAAGGCCCTGCAATGGTGGCATCGGGTGGCCGTTCGCCAGCGGGGCGACTACTACTTGCGGGGCTGGAAGCAGGACCGCATATGGCCCGACTTCGTAGCCATGGGCGGGGAGACCGAGGGTAAGCCGCACGTCTTGGTCTTCGAGACCAAGGGCGAGCATCTGCGCGGCAACCCGGACACGGACTACAAGCGCCGCGTATTGGACACCTTGCAGGACGCCTTCAACTGTGGAACGATGACCGTGCGGGACGGCCCGGCCAAGGGCGCCTTCAGGCTGGTATTCAGCGAATCGGAGTTCCCAGCGGCGCTGGCCGGATTGGACAGCCAGTATACCGCCTGAGCCGCCCACAATCCCTCCGCCTCCGTCATTACCGCGAAGGCGGTAATTCATCCCACGCAGGGTGCACCACTATGGCTAGTCTCAAGCAGTCCGTTACGCCATCCGGCTCGCCCACAATCCCGTCATTACCGCGAAGGCAGTAATCCATGGCTAGTCAAGCAGTCCGTTACGCCGTCCGGCTCGCCCACAATCCCGTCATTACCGCGAAGGCGGTAATCCATCCCACGCAGGGGTGCGTCACTATAGCTAGTCTCAAGCAGTCCGTTACGCGGGTGGAGATCCTGAGCCGGTGCACTTCGTTGACGGTGATATTGGCCTGTGCTAGGCTTCGATTGTGAAATCTGGCGCAATCTCGGCGGCGTGATGGGAAGTAACCGGGCGTGAGCAGCGGCCTTCGCCTCAGTAGGGCCTTCTCCTACCTGGCACTGGCGGCCCTGCTCGTTGCCATCATCCAGGTGACCCTCGGTGGGGTCGTCAGGGTCACCGGCTCCGGCCTGGGATGCCCCGACTGGCCCCTGTGCGACGGACGGGTGATACCCGTATTCGAGCGCACCGCCTTGGTCGAATTCAGCCATCGCGTCGTGGCATCCATAGTTGGGCTGCTGTCCCTTTCCGTCGCAGTATTGGCGTGGCGCAGGTACAGGACGGAGCCCTGGATACTGGCGCCGAGCCTCGTAGGCGTATTCCTCGTCCTCGTCGCGGCCCTGCTGGGCGCGGTTGTCGTCTGGACCGAGCTCTCGTGGTGGGTCAGGCTGATCCATCTAGGGCTTGCGCAGGGGGTCGTCGCCTGCATGGCCGTCGTTACGCTGGTCACGTGGAGGGCTGGAGGGGAGCACGATATGCCAAGGCCCGGCGGCGTTCCCCTCGGTGTATTGGTCCCGGTGTCGGTCGCAGGTGTCTTTCTCATCATCCTCTCGGGCTCGTATATGATCGGCTACGGCGCGGGCTCCTCGTGCGGCACGTGGCCCCTGTGCCGGGGCAGCCTTCTGCCGGACGGCGCGGCGTACTTGATCCACATGAGCCATCGTTACCTCACCGCACTGGTGGGGCTTGCCCTCGTCGGCTCCGCAGTCGTTGCCCTCAGGTGGGCTGGGCGCATACCCGGCCTTGGCCTCGCGTCGTGGCTTGTGATCGCCGCCTTGGCTGGGCAGGTCCTCCTAGGTGCCTGGACCGTATGGGCCGGCTTCACCATCGAGATGCGGGCCGCGCACCTGGGCGGCGCAACGCTGCTGTGGGCGGCGGTCGTCGCCCTGGGCGCCCTGTACTACGTGGCAAAGAGTCCGCCCCGGCTCCGGTTCGCCCCGGGCATCCCTCCGTCCGGACCCGTGGAGTCGGCGTCGTGATTGCCAGCGCCGCGACCCAACGGGCCGTACTCAGGGACTATCTGACCCTAACCAAGCCGCGCATCGTCCTGCTGCTTCTGTTCACCGCGTTGGCGGGCATGTTCCTTGCCTCCGGCGGTCCGCCCGACGCGATGCTGGCGGTCGTCGTGCTGGTCGCGGGCGCGCTGGCGTCCGGTGGCGCTAACGCGCTCAACCACTTCCTGGACAGGGACATCGACGCACGGATGCGCAGGACGAGTAACCGCCCGGTGGCCGCCCTCAGAGTCCAGCCGCGAGAGGCGCTGCTCTTCGGAGTGGTCGCCAACATCGTCGCCTTCGTCCTGTTCGCCTCGCTTGTTAACGTGCTGAGCGCGGTCCTGGCCCTGGGCTCGACCCTCTTCTACGTGTTCGTATACACAATGGGCCTGAAGAGGACCACGCCGCAGAACATAGTGATAGGGGGCGCAGCCGGCGCGCTCCCACCCGTCATTGGCTGGACCGCGGTGACCGGCAGCATCGGGCTCCCCGCCCTCTACATGTTCGCCATCGTCTTCTTCTGGACGCCCCCGCACTTCTGGGCTCTGGCGCTGATGCTGAAGGACGACTACGCGAAAGCCGGCGTGCCCATGCTTCCGGTCGTGGCCGGCGTGTCGGAGACCAAGAAATCGATCCTCCTCTACGCCGTGCTGCTCCTCGCGCTGACAACTATGTTCTTCACCACCCGGGCCGTCGGTTGGATATATCTTGCCGCCTCTCTGGTGCTGGGGCTCCTGTTCATCTATCGTGCCGTCGTCCTGCTGAGACGTCCAGGTATCGAAGGGGCCCTGGGCGCCTACCTGTACTCCCTCGCATACCTGGCGCTGCTCTTCACCGCCATAGCCGTCGACGCCTCGGTCGGCTAGCCCTTCCCCTAACACCAGTTCGCTCATCCCAACCGTCATTCCCGTGCAGACGGGAACCCATCCCCGACCCCGGCATCCCACACCCCGCCGTCGTTCCCGCCCCCCCCCAACCGCCATTCCCGCGGAGAGCCTGCCCTCGCGGAGGCGGGGGCGGGACCCCATCTCTCGTCATTCCCGTAGACGGGAACCCATCCCCCGCCCCGCATCCCACACCCCGCCGTCGTTCCCGCCCCCCCAACCGTCATTCCCGCGGAATAGCCTGCCCTCGCGGAGGCGGGGGCGGGACCCCATCTCTCGTCATTCCCGTGCAGACGGGAACCCATCCCCGACCCCGGCATCCCACACCCCGCCGTCGTTCCCGCCCCCCCAACCGTCATTCCCGTGTAGACGTGAACCCATCCCCGACCCGGGCATCCCACACCCCGCCGTCGTTCCCGCCCCCCCAACCGTCATTCCCGTGCAGACGGGAACCCATCCCCGACCCGGGCATCCCACACCCCGCCGTCGTTCCCGCCCCCCCATCCCCTGTCATACCCACGGAGAGCCTGCCCCGTACCTGATACGGGGCGGGTATCCAGGGGTGGGGGGGGCCTTCCTCGCACCAAGACTTGTATGTTAGTGGTGGTCCCCAATAGTGACTTCACAGAGGTGGAGTGGGGGTGCGGCAGACCGACCAAGTCTTGGTCATCAAAGACCGTTGTTCAGCGAGGGTCGCCGCACCATCCCCAAACAGAGCCCGAACAGTTGCCTGGGCCAAACGAGCCCGCATCGCGCAAGGAAGGGCCAGTACTTCACACAGGAGGAATGGATGGAACAGGAAGCAGTCTACGTAGGCATTGATGTGGCTAAAGCCCAGGTGGACGTCGCGGTCCGCCCCACAGGCCAGAGGTGGACTATCTCCAATGACGAGCCTGGGATCCGGGAGCTGGTCTCTCGGCTCAGGGCCCTCGAACCTGCCATGGTGGTGCTGGAGGCTTCGGGCGGCCTGGAGCTGCCTGAACAGTTACGTGCTGGTCTGTGAGGTGGCATTTTGACCGAGAATCTTGAAGTCAGATTTCATCAGGCAATGCTGAATCTGTACCACACCGCCGTCGAGATCGGCTATCGCCCCACGTACTTCCTACGAATGGTCAACGAGCTCGGTGGCGTGGGGGCAGCCAGACGATTGCTCAGCACGGATGACCTCCAGGCGGGTTTGACGAGACTTTGGGAGCTCGGACGCCTCGACCTCTCCGTGGAAGCTCATGTCCTCCAGGAGCCATGGAAAGACCTGTTCAGCTATGATGAGTGGCGGGAGGCGCGCGAACGGCTTAAGGCATACGGATACGATCCGCAAACAGACGGACTGACCTAAGTGACTGACCAACAATAGTCTCAGGGGGACAGGTGATGCATTGCACGAACTGCGGGTCCCAAAACGACGATGACGCCAGGTTCTGCAAGGACTGCGGCAAGGCGATGTCCGGATCGACGCCGAGTGCTGAGAGATACGAGCCTGAGTCTCCCAGCGGCATGGACCCCCCGGCACCGCCGGCTCACATACCGAACTACCTGGTGCAGGCCATACTTGTAACCATCTTCTGCTGCCTGCCGTTCGGAATCGTATCCATAGTTTACGCGGCCCAGGTCAACACAAAGCTCGACGCGGGCGACGTTGCGGGCGCCGTGCAAGCCTCCTCGAACGCTAAGACATGGATCTGGGTCTCCTTCGGAGGTGGGCTGTTCTTTGTTGTGTATGGGGTTGCGGGCCTCTTTTTCGGCATCCTCCCGTTCAAGTTCCTGTAGGCTGGAGCCAGTGAGATGTATTGTCCGAGCTGCGGATCTGAGAACCAAGACGACGGCGGATTCTGCAAGGACTGTGGCAGGTCCTTGAGTCATCCCAGCCTGCGCCATCCGGGGGAGTCGGCGGCTCCCGCGCCGCCTGTCCACGTACCGAACTATCTCGTGCAGGCCATACTCGTCACGGTCTTCTGCTGCCTGCCGTTCGGGATCGTGTCGCTCGCCTTCGCAGCCCAGGTGAACGGCAAGGTAGCCTCGGGCGACATCGAAGGGGCCCAGAGAATGTCCGAGGACGCAAGGAAGTGGGCGTGGGTAGCTTTCTGGGTGGGCCTGGCGATCACCATTGCAGTGATCCTGTTCTACGTCGGTCTGTTTTCCGTAGGAGAAACCACAGAGGTATTATACCAATTCATTTTGAGCGCGCCGTAAAGCCGTCATTCCCGCGAAGAGCCTGCCCCGTACTCGATACGGGGCGGGAACCCACTCCCTGGCCGCACATATACGGCGGCATCACGGAGACTTGGTATTAGAATGATTGCAGCAGGCAACGCCGCCATGCCGAGGAACGCGAGCGCCGTGACAATCATGGGACGCTCCATCTCGCCGAGGATGGCATACGTCGCGTTAACCATACTGGGAGCCGCCGGGATAGCTTTCCTCTATGCCTTCGACCCCAGGAATCCAGGGATATTCCCCGCATGCCCGTTCCTGAGCCTCACCGGCTGCTACTGCCCGGGATGCGGCGCCCTGCGCGCGCTCCACGTGCTGCTCCGCGGAGACGTCGCCAGCGCCCTCGGCTACAACATCCTGACTGTGCTGTCGCTGCCGTTCATAGCCTACTCCTATAGCGCGGGGGCGATGAGGGCATTCGGTCTGAAGGCGCCGCGCCCAGTCTTCGTTCACCCCAGATGGATCTGGGCGCTATTGGCGGCAGTAGTCGCGTTCTGGGTTTTGAGGAACGTGCCGCTCGCGCCGTTGGCCGTCCTCGCGCCGTAGCCTGGCGTCTGACCGCCCTGCATGTGGCGGGCTACTCAGCGAACATCTGCTGCAGAGCGCCTAGCGCTTCGAAGAGCTTTAAGGAGGAAACACGGCCCAGACGCCTCAAGAGTCTTCCTTGGTCGACGGCACGAAGCTGGTTAGGGCTATGAAGCCATTCTTGTTCTGGAAACAGCAGGGGATACGATAAGGGTAAGAACGGCCGCCGGTCGTCATTGGGGCTATCATGAATGTACTTAGGTGCCTGTTCAACTCGTCTGGTGAGACTATAACGCACGGCCTGGTTTTCTCGATCTTGTGGCCGCGCGTCGGGTCGAGGGACACTAGTACTGCTTCAATCTAAATATGACAGAACCCTCGGATTGCCGTCATTCCCGCGAAAGCGGGAACCCAGAGGGGCGGGGGGCTGGACGTTCGCCAAAACTACCTTGAATCGATACTAGGTAGACGTCGCCTCGACGTGGACCGCTCACTCCCAAACCCACTCGGGCTCGTCGACCAGGCCGTCTTCGCCCCTCTCACGCATCTCTCTTGCGGCCTCTTCCCAGTCTGCTCTCGGGTTGGAGGAGCCTTCGATCATGATTCCCGACTCTACGACAGTGAGCTTGACTTCATCCTGAAGACCCCGCTTCCTCGATGAGAGGCTTAGGTATACGAACTCCGCGGGAATTGCCGATCTGAATGAGCCTGGTGTTCATGACCATCTACCTCTCCATGCAGTAATTACAATGTAATACCAATTCATTTTGAGCGCGCCGTAAAGCCGTCATTCCCGCGAAGAGCCTGCCCCGTACTCGATACGGGGCGGGAACCCACTCCCTGGCCGCACATATACGGCGGCATCACAGTGACTTGGTATAATTACTGCATGGTTGCCGGGCAAGTCAGACTGAGTGCACTTCTGGCACCTGCCACATCACCGGTGAGCCAGCATGTCCTCGAGCAGGGCGGTGGTGCCCTCGACCGCCTTGTCGATCAGCGCACGGCCCTTCTCGGCGGTCCCAGCAGCCGTCTCCACATCGCGATTGTGCTGGATGGCGTCGGCCCTGACGTTACCGGGGAAAGCGTGCATGGCGAACGACGTTTCGAACTCGCCGGCGTGCCCCGGGTGGTGTCCCACGTCGAGGATGTCGCTTGCGAACTCATCCGGGATCAGGTCCCAGTAGCTGTTGAAGCGCAGGTCGACCCCAGGTTCGTCGCGCTGCAGCAGCGCCCGCGTGTAGTCGCTATGGGTCGCTATGTCCTCTGTTGTCGCGCCTGGAATGGGAGCGCCGTAGACGGATGTGAGATGGAGCCTCCACTGCTCGATCACGCCTTCCACCGGCTTCACGTTGCCGCCGTGACCGTTGAGGATCAGCACGCGCCTGATCCCATGCCTGACGAGGCTCTCCACGGCGTCGAAAAGCACCGCAAGCCAGCTGCCTGGCTTTGCCGACATGGTGCCGGGGAAGTACATGTGGTGCTCCGCGATGCCTATGGACAGCGGAACGACCACTGCGACATTCGGGTATAGCGCCTCCGCGGCCCGCTCGGCAACATACGTGCTGGATGCGATGTCCTGTTCGAGCGCCAGATGCTCCAGGTGCTGCTCGATGCTCCCTGTCGCGATGACGGCTGCCCTGAAGGACCCCGCCTGCAGCGCTTCACGGAAATCGCGCCTCGTGTACGCCTCCAGCCGGACCTTCCTGTTCATGCCGTCACGCACTCTTGCCCGTAAACGCCTGGCGAGCCTTCTCCAGCGACGCCCTGCGCAGGGTGGTGAGCTCGTCGCGCCGCTCGACAGCCCAGCCGTATGAGCCCTCCAGGCTCTCTATCGTTCCCTGGAACTGCGGCATGACGTACCTGGCGAGCAGCTCGTAGCTGCGGAAGACCTGCTCCCGGGTGCCCCACTCCGTCGCCTGTATCAGCAGCCCGCCGAACCCGCCACTCTCTTCGTCCAGCCTGTGGATGGTTTCGACAAGGTCGTCGGGCGTTCCTACGCACCAGGCGCCCCTATCCACCATCGCGTCGACGATCTTGTCGCGCGGGCCGTCGAACGTCGACGGATTGCCCAGGGCCTCCTCGAAGTAGCCGCGCTGGTACTGCCCGGCCTTGACTCGGGCCTGCTCCATAGCCTCCTTGCGCGTCTCGGCGAGGAAAACGTGCAGGACAAGCCGCCAGTCTTCGCGGTTCATCGTATTGCCGTGCTCCTCGGCGGTATCCTCTGCGATCTTCCAGAAGTCCCTGAGTGTCGTCCTGATGGCGTCCGACGCCAGAACGCTGAGCGACAGCACCGCAGTGCCGTGCTTGCCGGCCAGTATGAGGCCCGACGGTGTCGCGGCTGCGGCGACGGCGATGGGGAAATAGGGCTGGGTGTAGGGACGCAGATGGAGCCGCGCCTCCTGTAGCACGAACCAGTCCGACTCGTAGGTTATCGGCTCCGTCTCGGTCAGTAGCCGGATGATGATGCCCAGGGCCTCGTCCATCCGTGGGCGCTGCGTGGAGAAGTCTATGCCCATCATGTAGGCGTCCGTGACCAGAGCGCCGGGGCCCACACCCATCATGACGCGGCCCCTAGTCATGTGGTCTAGCTGCACCATGCGGTTTACGGTCATGAGCGGGTGGTGGTAGGGCAGGCTTACGACGCCCGTGCCCAGCTTGATTCTCCTGGTCCTCTGGGCCGCGGCAGCTATGAACACCTCTGGCGATGAGATGGTCTCCCAACCCGCGCTGTGATGCTCGCCGACCCACGCCTCGTCGTATCCGAGATTGTCGAGGAGCTCGATCAGCTCCAGGTCCCGTTCGAGAGCCAGTGTGGGGTTGTCGCCGACCGGGTGGAACGGCGCCATGAAGATCCCGAACTTCATGCGGGAGGGTAGGGCCATTCGATGACCTCCACGTAGGGATACATACAACGCCGCATTCTAGCACACCGGTAGCGCCCTATCGGTTGACCGCCGAGAGGGCCGTACCTATAATGCCCGCGTGAATTCGATAGCCCCTCCGCAGACGAGTGAAGTCGCCCGACTCATTGTAGACGTTGCCTCGGACAAACAGGCGTCTGATATCGTGATGCTCGACATCAGGGGCATCAGCGACTTCGCCGACTACTTCGTCGTGGCTACCGTCGAGTCACCCCGCCAGATGGACAGCCTCATGGCGGACATCGAGGCTGCCGTGAAGCAGGGAGTCGGCAAGCTGCACCACCGCGAGGGCACGTCCCAGGGCGGCTGGGTGCTCCTCGACTTCAGCGATGTCGTGGTCCATCTCTTCCGGCCGGAGACCAGGGACTTCTACCGCATCGAGGAAGCCTGGCCGGCGGCGGTCGAGACGGTCAGGATTCAGTAATCCAGGACTCGACGGACCTCTCGTAGCACAGCAGCTCCTCGCTGGCGAAGAACAGGGCAAGCTCCCGCGCCGCGGACTCCTCGGAGTCCGAGCCATGGGTAAGGTTCAGTCCTATCGACATCCCGTAGTCGCCCCTGATCGTGCCCGGGCGCGCGTCCTGGGGATTCGTGGGACCCAGGAGACGCCGCACCACCTCCACGGCGTTCTCTCCCTCCACCGCCATGGCCACTACCGGGCTCGACGTGATGTACTCGACCAGACCCTCGAAGAAGGGCTTGTCGGCGTGCTCCCCGTAGTGCTCCCTGGCAAGTTCCTCGCCGATGTGCATGAGTTTCATGCCCGCGATCTTCAGGCCTTTCCGCTCGATTCTCGCTATGATCTCGCCCGCAAGGGCGCGCTGTACGGCGTCGGGCTTCAGCAAGACAAGTGTCCTGTGCAAGTCCAGGTTACTCCTTCCTGTTGCGCTGGGCGGCGGCTATCTGCGCCGCCCTCATGTATATGGGCTCCAGAGACTCCGGAGACTGGGCACCTCCGCCCTGAAGCCTTGCGTAGCCAAGCTGGGCCAGCACCGCCGGCCGCCTGGTTGGCGGTGGCGTTCCAGCGAGTATGGCCAGGTTTCCCGCTTGCCCCTCGACAAGCGTCCCGACCTGCGACAGCCCCTCCCCGCACAGCAGCGTCCGCTCCGTTATTCCCGCCGCCAGCTCCTCGTGGGACTGGACGCGATGCCCGGAGGATGTGCCGTCGACGTAACGGGCCGTGTATACCTTCTCCTTGCCTGCTCCAACTATCGCACAGACGGGCAGGCCCATTCCCAGAAAAGGCTGCGCCTCCGCGTCGAGCGTGTTGACGCCCACGAGGGGAATCCCACGTGCCATGGCGAAAGCCTTTGCCATGCTTATGCCGACGCGCAAAGCGCTGAACCCACCCGGCCCCTGGACCACTACGACGGCCTCCGCATCGTCCAGCGTCACTGAGGCCTGCTCGACGACGCGTCGAATTGCGGGAACCAACTCAACCGAGTGGTTCCGCTCCGAACGCCAGGACAACTCCGCAATGATCATGCCCTCGCGCGATACTGCAACGGAGGCATACCTGGTCGACGTATCGAGGACGAGTTCCATGCTACCTGCGGCCTGCCGGTGCGTGTTGTGAGACCAGTTCGAGGAAGCGATCGTATTCGACCGAGGTGGAGGACAGGGTCAGGCGTCGGGAATCGTCACCCAGGCGCTGGATGCGGACCTGGAGCCTGCCTGCCGGAAACACCTCGGCGGCCTTCTCGGCCCACTCCACGACGACTACACCGCCGTCCTCCACCAGCTCTTCGAGCCCGAGCTCGTCCATCTGGTCCAGGCCGTCGATTCGATAGAGGTCGACGTGGTGCAGCGGCATACGAGCCTCGTATTCCGTGACCAGTACGAAGGTGGGACTCCGCACATAGTCGTTCGAGCCCATGCCCCAGAGAATCCCCTGCGTCAGGGTCGTCTTGCCGGCGCCCAGGTCGCCGGTGAGCAGGAAGATGTCGCCCGGCCGAGCGTGTTCGCCGAGAATCCGACCAAGCTCATGGGTGTCTTCCGGGCATGCGGACTCTATCTGGACTGTTACTGGGGCCAATGAGGGACGCTCGCCAAATGAGGTGCATGTATTATAGCAGGCGCGGTATGAAGGCCCTGATACTGTCGGACATCCATAGCAACCTTGAGGCGCTGGAGAGCGTCCTCGACGACGCGGGCAGCAGCGGCATCTTCGACGAGATGTGGGCCCTCGGCGACCTCGTGGGCTACGGTCCCGACCCGGGGGCCTGCATCGAGCTGTTGCGACAGCACGACGCCCGCTGCGTAGCGGGCAACCACGACCTGGCAGTATCCGGCAGGCTGGGCCTGGAGAGGTTCAACGAGTACGCGGCAGCGGCGGCGAGATGGACAATCAGGCAGCTCGACGACACGGATGCCGAGTACCTGAGAGGCCTGCCGTTGCGGTTGGAGACGTACGGCTTCACGGCGGTGCACGGGAGCCCGCGCGACCCAGTCTGGGAGTACGTCGTAACCTCAGCCGCGGCCCTCTCCGCGTTCGAGGACATCGGTACACCGTTTTGCCTGGTAGGTCACTCTCACGTACCCTTTGTCTGCCGGCTAGAAGGCGGAGCCCCTGCGTTCCGGCTCGGAACGACACGTCCGGTGACGCTGGGAGACGGGAGGGCCATCGTCAATCCCGGCAGTGTGGGCCAGCCTAGGGACGGGGATCCCAGGGCCAGCTATGCCGTGTACGACTCCGACACAGGGATGGTCACCCACCGCAGGGTGGAATACGACATTCAAGCGACTCAGCGAAAGATGCGCGAGCTAGGCTTGCCCCACTACCTCTCCGAGCGGCTGTCCTACGGCCGCTGAACCGGACGCTAGGGCGAAAAGTGGGTTCAGTGCGCAGGGAGCTGTTCCAGTCGCTCTTGCAGAAGGGACTTGCCTAGTGCTATAGACGTAGCGTCCATGTCGTCGAAGATAAGCCGTTCGATCAGTCGGGCAAGGCTCGGATCTCCGTCTTGTAGCTGTGACGGTAGTTCTGGCCTCGACAGCGGAAACACGCCTTCTTTCAGCAGGATGGCCCGCGCGACATGGCTGGCAGCGAACAGCAACTCTTCCGATGCCGCGTCAGTGTCTCCGACTTCAAGCAACTCAGAGGCTATCCTGATGCGCTTCCTCGCGTGCTCCACTTTCGCACGCCAGTCCGGCCAATGGGGGTTCTCTAGCTCAGCGGTGGCCTGCTTGGCCCACCAACCGTCGGGATCGCGCATGGGCCTCCCGAAGCGCAGTGCCCAACTAGGATAGTCATCACCATCTTCCAGCCGTCTGAGGAATCGGGAGCGGCTATACTGCTGCAGGTGAATGTCCCCCGGACGCGTTAGCCGAATACGGTGCCCATCTTCATGCAGTACGAGGACATCTATGTCACTGCGCCAGTTCCGGACGCCCCTAGCCCCCGAACCGACCAGGACGACAGTCGCAACGTCCGTCAGCCCCGCTTGTGACAGAGCGTCCAATACTGAATCAAGTCCGGCTTCGACAGTTCCGTTCATACTGAAGGACCTATACGGGAGTCGATCTCGTCTATGAATTGCTCGAGTTCAATTGCCAGATCTTCAAGGTCTCTCTCCTGAATATCAGGACCAGGTTCGTCGTACGCGACATCCTTCCTCAGGGTGTTCAGGCCTACCAACTCATCGCCAATATCCCGCGAAATCAGTCCCTCCGTATGGAGCTTTCTGGCCAACTCAGCCTTTGCGCGGTGATGTTTCTCCCACTTCCGACCATATCTCTCCGCGAGTGCTGTAACACAGTTCTCATAGGCGTAGAAAGCCCAAGTCACAGCCTCTTCAGGGTCCTGCGGTTCCCACGACGCAACCGTGAACCCTCTCCAAGTGTTTCTTCGCGCGATCTACGTGTTGTTTGGCCTCGTTAACACCCACTACCCTACCTCGTCACTAAGCTCGTCCGGCTGAAGTATGACCTATCTTACCCTCTGAGATTCAACACAACCTAGTTGAACCACCTGCCGGATGGACGGCTTTGCCCACCGTCCACCGGGATCATCGCACCATTGATCCAGCGTGCCCTGGATGAGCAGAGGAAGACGATCGCATCCGCAACCTCCTCGTCGGTACCCAATCGCTTCCACGGAAGCTCGTTCTCCATGAACCTCGCATACCCGGCCGGATCGCTTGCCCGGTAGTCCTCCCACCCGCTGCCTGGAAACATGATCGAGCCCGGACAGACAGTGTTGACGCGTATCTAGTCGGCCGCCAGGTCCCATGCCAGCGCCGAGGCGAGGAAGATCTCGGCCGCCTTGGCAGCCCCGTACTGCGCCCGAGGGCCGGGCTTCCATCCTGAGATCGACGACACTATCACAATACTGGGGTCCTGACGGCCCCTCATGTGAGGGACCGCTGCCCGGATGGTCCTGACGGCGTGAAGCAGATTGACATCCAGCGTGGCCATCCACTCTTCGTCGGTTGCGTCCAGTGTCTCCCCACCACTGAAGCCGCCCACATTGCAGACTAGAGCGTCTATGCCTCCGAACCGTTCCGCCGCTTCACTGACGAAGGCCTCCACGTCCTCCCTGTCAGTAACGTCTGATGTACGCCCCCACGCCTCGCCATCTAGGCGCAGCTCGCCCAGTGTGCGCTCTAGCTGTTCACGCCCTCGAGCACATATGGCTACGCGACACCCTTCGGCAGCCAACCCCAGGGCGGTCGCCCGACCGATACCCCTGCTCCCGCCAGTTACAAGAGCCACCTTCGACGACAAGCCAATATCCAAGTATCACCTCACTTCGAAGATTCTAAGAATCGGCGGCCGGTCAGAGCTCAGCCAACTCCTCCCTGCGGAGGATATGCTTCTGGATCTTCCCGACCGACGTGCGCGGGAATTTATCCCGGATCTCCACGAATTCGGGCACCCTGAACTTGGACAGGCGGGCGGCGCAGAAGTCGACGATCTCCTCCTCGGTCGCCGACTCCCCGTCCTTCAGGATCACGAACGCCTTGATGGACTCGTCGCGCATCTCGTCCGGCACGCCGATCACGGCAGCGTCGGCAACCTTCGGGTGGTCCTTTATCACACCTTCGACCTCGCCGGCGGCCACATTCTCTCCCGCCCGCTTGATCATATCCTTGGATCGGTCCACGAACCTGAAGTATCCGTCCTCGCCGACCTGCACCATGTCCCCGGTCCAGAGCCACCCGTCCTGAATCGCGCTGGCGGTAGCCTCGGGGTTATTGAAGTACCCCTTCATGATCGTCCAGCCCGGCGTGCCCCTTACGAGCAGCTCCCCAGCCTCGCCTTCCGGCACCTCCGCGCCGGAAGGATCGACCACCTTGCACTCGTAGGGCAGGGTGGGCATCCCGATGGTCATGTTGTCCCTGTCGTAGTCGAGTGGGTTGGTCAGCGGCTGGCCCATCGTCTCGGTCATGCCGTAGATTTGCATCAGCGGCGCATCGAACCGCTCCTCCCACTCGGTTAGCTGGGATTCCGTGATGTTCTGCGCGAAGATGACCAGCCGGAAGCTGTTCTGACGGTCGTGCGGGTCACGCGGCTGCGCCAGCATCATGCGCATGGGCGCGGCGAACAGGCTGGTTATCGTACACTCGTACCTGATCGCCTGCTTCATGAATCTCGACGCGCTGAACCTGGGCATCAGAGCCGCGCTGGCGCCCACTGTAAGGGCCGACATGACGGAGTAGTACTGCGCGTTGGCGTGGAACAGCGGCAGCGTCACGAGCTGCCGGTCATCGGGGCCCATCCGCATGTTCTTGGCGAGCACCTCTCCCAGGAAGACGTAGTTGGCGTGGGTAACCAGCACCCCCTTGGGCAGGCTCGTAGTGCCGGAGGTGTACATGATGGCCGCCTCGTCGAGCGGCTCGATGTCCACTCCAGCCAGCTCATCGGACTGTGCGCCGACCAGGCTGTCGAACAGCGTGACGCCTTCGGGTGCGCTGTCCGAGCGGGCCAGCACGATGCTGCGCAGGCTCGGACAACTCCGCTGCGCCTCCTCCACGTGGGGCAGGAGGTCCGGCTGGGTGATGCTGATGACGCTGTCCGAGTGTCCGAGCGGGTAGGCCAGCTCGGCCGGCGGCGAGAGCGGGTTCGTCGGCATCATGACGGCGCCTATCTTCGCCGTCGCAAACCAGAGGAACATGAACTCCGGGCAGTTCGTGAGGTGAAGGTTGACCTTGTCTCCCTTGCGGACGCCGAGTTCCAGCAGCGCGTTCGCCGTCCTGTTGACCATCTGGTCGAACTGCAGATAGCTGTAGGTCCGTGCGAGCTGGTCCGCCTCCTCGAAAAACATGAACGTCTTGTGAGGATGGGCCGCGACCTGCTGCTCGAGCAGCATCCGTAGGTTTCGCTTTCCGACGGTGATGTAGGACATTTCCTTGCCTCGCTAGGCAGAGAGTTTGATCCTGGGATCGACCATTGCCAGCAGGATGTCCGAGATGAGAGTCCCTGCAACCGTGAGCACCCCGAGCATCAGGACGATGAAGCCCGCCAGGTATGGGTCCTGGCTCACGATCCCGTCCAGCAGCAGCGGGCCAATCGTCGGCAGGCTCAACACCACGGATACGATTACGCTGCCGCTAACGAGCGCCGGCAGCAGATAGCCCGCGGTGCTGATCAGGGGGTTGATGGCCACCCTGACCGGGTACTTCACGATTGCCTTGAACGAGCCCACTCCCTTTGCCCGCGCGGTTACGACATAGGGCCTGCCGAGCTCGTCCAACAGGTTGTTCCGCATGATGCGTATCAGGCCCGCCGTCCCCGACGTTCCCAGAACCACCGCCGGAATCCAGAGGTGGTCGAGCAGGTCTCGGACCTTTGCGACGCTCCAGGGCGCGTTCTGATAGTCCCCGGAGAAGAGGCCTCCTACGCTGACGTCGAAATAGGCAAACGCCACGTACATCAACACCAGTCCGAGCAGGAAGTCCGGCACCGCAAGCCCTGAGAATCCGATGAACGTGAACACGTAGTCTCCCACCGAGTGCTGCCGCACCGCGGAGTAGATGCCCACAGGGATGGCGAACGTCCAGGTCACGACTATGGTGAAGCCGGTCAGCACGACCGTCAGGAGAAGGCGGTCGCCTATCAGCGGCTTGATCGGCTGGTCCTCGGCACGTGTGTTGGCGCCGCCCGCAAAGCTACCCGCGAACGACCGGCCCAGGTCGCCCTGCATCAACCCCCAGATCCACTTCCCGTACTGCACGATGAGCGGCTGGTCCATACCCAGGTACTTGCGCATAGCCGCGGTGCGCTCCTCGCCCGCGGGCCCGGACAGGCTCTCCTGCATCAGGGCCTCGAAGTACTCGTCGACCAGGTCGCCCGCGGGCAGCTGTATGATGAACCACGCCAGGAGCGAGATCGCCCACACGGTGAATCCGGCGAGTATCAGCCTTCTGGCAATATACGCAAGCATGGGTATTCAGGCCACGCTTTCCGACGCTGCGGCGCCGAGCGCCCGCCTCAGAAAGGCCGCGTCTTCCTTCGCCCACTCCTCGAGGTTTGGAGGGGTGGAATCGGCATAGCCTACCTGACGGATCACGGCCTCGTCGAAGTCGTACTCGGTATGGACTGATACTGGCCCGTCGAAGTCCACACGGCGCAGCGCACTCAGACACCTGTCCCAGTCGACGCTGCCGTCACCAAGCTTTACGAACTTGGGTGTGTATCGTGGCAGCTCCCCGGCCTGACGCGGCGCATGATGCGCGTCCTTGGCGCCGACGATAGACAGGTAATCCGCAACCATCGCGAAACCCATGTCCCAGTCCTCGCCGTCCAACGCCATGTGCCCGACGTCCGGATAGGCGCCGACCAGAGTCGGATCGAAGCCCTGAATCAGGTGCATCAGCCCCGCGCAGTTCGAGCCGAGATTGGGGCCGCTGTGGACCTGGTAGCAGGTCTGCACACCCGTCTCCTGGCTGAGCCGCGCGAAGCCTTCCAGCGCGTCGCGGGCCTGCGCGACCGCATCCCAGTAGTCGTCGCCCGCAGAGTACTTCCAAAACCCCAGCTTAAGCCTGGGAATGCCAGCCTTAGCGCAGGCCTCGTACAGCCGCCCCGCATCGGACGATTTCGGGTCCACCATGTCTACGGGAGCCGTCGCAAGAGGACACCCCAGGCCCAGCTCCTGCCAGTGACCCACCGCTGTCTTGAGGGATCCCACTGCGTTGCCAGGGTTGACCGGGTGACCCTCCCTGACATTGACGTCGATGCCGTCGTAGCCGAGCTCGGCGACCTTACAGCCGAGCTCTTCGACCGACAGCGACCCGAAGAACTTGGAATTGAGGATGATGTCCATGCGGTCTCGCCGTCATCGCCCGCCGAACTTGATCCTGGGGTCGACGAAGGCGAGCAAAATGTCCGATACTAGGGTGCCTACCACGGTCATAATGCCAGCAAGCAGTACGACGAACCCCGCCAGGTAGACGTCCTCGTCCTGGATCGCCGTCAGCAGGACTGGCCCTATCGTCGGCAGGCTCAGGACGACTGAGACGATCACGCTGCCGCTTATCAGGGCAGGGAGAAGGTAGCCTACCGTACTGATCAGCGGGTTGATGGCGACCCGCACGGGATACTTCAGGACCAGTCGCCACGCGTTGACGCCCTTGGCCCTGGCAGTAACGACATAGGGCCTGTTGAGCTCGTCGAGCAGGTTGTTCCGCAATATGCGGATCAGGCTCGCAGTACCTGAAGTGCCCAGGACTGCGGCGGGCACCCAGAGGTGAGCGATCAGGTCCCGGACCTTGGCGATGCCCCAGGGCGCGTTCTGGTAGTCCGCGGAGAACAGGCCGCCCACGCTCTGTTCGAAGTATGCGAACGCGATGTACATAAGGACGAGACCCAGGAGGAAGTCCGGCACGGCCAGGCCCGTGAAGCCAATGAACGTAAATACGTAATCGCCCACGGAGTGCTGCCTGATGGCCGAGTAGATCCCTATGGGGATCGCCAGCGTCCATGTGACCATGATCGTGAAGCCGGTCAGGGCCATCGTCATCCACAGCTTCTCGCCGATGACCTGCTTCACCGACACGAAGTTGACGAGCCCGCCTCCGGTTGGCCCGAAAGACCTGCCCAGGTCGCCGTGCCGCAGCATGTTCCACATCCACACGCCGTACCGGATGTATATGGGCTTGTCGAGGCCGAGATAGCTCCGAATCTGGTTCACTATCTCGCGGCTGTGGCCGGCATCTCCAACCAGGAAGGTCGTTCTGTCGAACCGGTTCTCGGCCAGGTCGCCTTCGGGCAGCTCAATGATGAAGAAGGCGAGCATCGAGATCGCCCAAATAGTGAAGACGCCCAGAAGGGCGCGTCTGGCGATGTACTCCAACATTGGTCAGCTCCCAATAGTCGAAGAGGTGGCCTGACCGGCTGACGTGTCGGCCACTCTAATGCACGCCGCCCAGCCGGTCAACCGCTGGCAGCAACCCAAATCCACCACCTCCGTCATTCCCGCGAAGAGCCTGCCCCCGAGCAGTCGGGGGCGGGAACCCATCCCCGGCAAGGTGCACAGCCATAGCCTCAGAGGCAGTCCGTCACGCCATCCGTCCAAATTAGGTGGTGGATCTGGGTGGCAGCAATCGGTCGCAGCAACGCCCATGCCTGAGAAGTCTACACCTGCTTCCAGCACTTCCGCTTCCAACCGTCGGACTCGCTGCGGTACCTGGCGAACTCATAGCCCCACTCTGGTGATAACAGGCGTTCGTGCTGCTCCACTTCGCTCTTGTCGTACGGATTCTCGGCCGTGCCAGGGTAGTGGATGACGTACCCACCGGGCATCGCTACACGCTCGAACTCTCGCAGCTCGTCTTCAAGGCGCCATCCGAGAGCGTGCGAAGTGATCACCACGTCGACCGAGGCATCGTCCAAGGGGATGCTGTGGCAGAAGCCATCCACGACGTGGACATTGCTCAGCCCATTGCGGACAGCCTTCTCGCGAATGTATCGGCGAAGCCGACCGACCGGTTCGACCGCGAAGACGGTGTCGGCCATAGTTGCAGCCTCCAGTGCCACGCGACCCGTCCCCGCGCCAACGTCGACGACCACCTTGTCTTCCAGGGGCGCAATGCTCGTCACTTCAGCGAAGTCCCAACCGTGGAATTCCAGACCGTCATATACTTCCGGGCACTTGTTGTAGACCAGCAGGTCGGCGATTGTCCATACGACCTCGTACTCGGCGCGGCCTAAGTTGCTCCGGTCGGACGCGGGTCCATGCCGCGCCTTCACGTCGTCGAGGAAGCGGCAGACGGCCGGGCTCTTCGCCCTGAGGGAACGGTCGATGGACGGATGCGCCCAGAGTACGTATGCAAGCTCTCGCTCCGGAACCCAGCCCGGGAGATACTCGATCTGGAACGACTCGAGGAGGTATAGGTCCTCGATATTCAGGTCGGCGCCGTGGAACAGCCTCCTCAGGGCCAACGGCGAGTGTGAGGTGGGCGTCCGCCTATTCGCTCCCGTCACACACACTCTCCTAGAACAAGTCCTTGACCGGGCAGGAGAACCCCATTACGACGGGGGCGCCAGCCAGCATGTCGTTCTCGGTGAGGACGCGGACATCGTTCAGAGACCGGTAGGCTGCAACCGACCGCGTCTCTGGATAGACTACCCATACGAGGCGTACGCCGGACTGCAGCCATTGCTCGACCTTGGCTCGCACATAGCCCGCCGAGTCGCCGGGCGAGACGACCTCGACGACCAGGTCCGGCGCTGCTTCCATGAATCCCGCTGGGAGATCCCCGGGGGGTAGCCGATCATGGGCAACGAACGCCACGTCAGGCGCACGAACTGTATCCGGATCTCGCGCCAGGACGAACCCCGTCTCCGCCGCGAAGACTTCACCCAGGTCGTTTTGTTCGACGTGGATACTGAGACGAGCCCCGACCTTCATTGCCACCTTGCCGTGTCTTGCGCCTGCGGGCGCCATCTCGATCACCTCTCCGTCCAGCATCTCGAACCGCTTACCTGGTACCGAAAGGCCCAAGAGGTCCTCAGCCGTCCGCAGCACCGTGGTTGTGGACATCAGTATCACTTCTCTCTTTGCTCAGGCGTCGGGTTTGGCGAACCGCATTGCCTGGTCTATGATGTCGAGCCCCACGAGCTCGCCCCACGCTGCCAGGAGCTGCATCGTGATGGGGCCCGGCCTGCCGTCGCCGACGGGTCGGCGGTCGACCTGGGTCATCGGCATGATGCACGGGCTCGTCGTAGAGAAGAACGCCTCGTCCGCCGTGTACAGGTCGTAGGCCTGGATGTCCTCCTCGACCAGCGGTATGTCGAGCTGGCGCGCGAGGTCGAACACCATGCCCCGCGAAACGCCCTGTAGCAGGGCGTCGTCCTTTGCCGTGCGCAGGACGCCATTGGTGACGATGAAGACGTTGCTCCCCGTGCCCTCGGTGATGTTCCTGTTGCCGTCGGTCAGTATCGCGAGGGCGCCCGGCTCGACGTCGTTGGCCTCCAGGTCCGCGAGAACGAAGTTCATCCGGCTCCAGTGCTTGATCTTGGGGTCCACCGACGCCGGAGAGTAGCTCTGTATCTTCGTGATTACCCCGTGCACGCCCTCCCTGTAAGCCTTCGCCGATCGGTCGAACCCCACGGCCGACACCCTGACGCAAACGGTCGGTCGCGCTCCGTCACCAACCCCTCCTGTGCCCCGCGTCACAAACTGGGTGTAGGTGAAGTCGCCGACGGCCGGCCGGTGCTGTTCGTTACGGCTCAGCACCTCCTCGGTTATCCCGGTCATCTCCGCGTCGGTGATGCCCGGATCGATTCGGACGTACGTGAGAGACCGGTACAGCCGATCTATGTGCTCATTGATCCTGAATGGCACGCCGTTGAACGTGCGGCCCGTGTCGAAGACCACGTCGCCCAGTGAGAAGCCGCGGTCGCCCGGATCGATCTTGACCTGGCTGTAGGGAACGTATTCGCCGTTGAAGTAGGCTGTGTAATCGGTCATTCGGCAGCGATCCTTTCTAGGAGCATATTCTCGATGCTTATACCATTTCGTTTTGACTACGCCGTCAATTCAAATCGTAGCGGCGGGTTTGAAACCCGCCTTCCCCGGTCACTGCCGTAGAATGCCAACCCTGTTCACGTATACATGGCGGCATCACGGCGAATTGGTATTACATTCTGCAGAGACTCCAGCCCAAGCCTTTCGGCCGCATCCAGGACCTCGAGTCCGACTATGTGACCATCCTCGTCGAGGTCAACGGTCACACCCTCTTCTACATCGGCAGTATCGACGGGATCCACGTCTCTTAGATGGATGTATAGAGCGTCCACATCGTTGTCGTACTCAATCCTCATTGTTCTCTCGCTCTCATAGCTTTCGTCTCGGGCTGACCGGTAATGACCACTGTCTGGTCCGCTTCCCGCACATATGTTACGCGTATGATCCTGTCCCCAATGAACTTGGCTGCTTTGTCCTGCCCTTGATTGTGAACTCTCGATTGTCCGGGCTATTAATGACTGCATTGACCAGCTCCTCGCTGATCTTGTGGCGTCGCATCCTGTTTCTTGCGTGCCTGCTAATCCTAACCGGCATAGCACGGTCGATCAGTCGTCTACGCCCAAGACGTCTGTCTGTACAGCAACGCCTGTGACAGGTGCGAGGAGTCGATGGTCTCCGCCCCTGCCAGGTCCGCGATTGTGCGGGCGACCTTCAGGACGCGGTGGTAGCCCCTGGCCGAGAGGTACGTCTGCTTGACCGCCGCCTGCAGCAGTCTCTGGGCGGCCTCGTCGACCTGGCAATGGTCCCACACCTCGACCGGGCCCATCTCCGCGTTCGTGAAGATTCCCTTGCCCGCAAGCCGTCCATGTTGAATCTCGCGGGCCCTCTCGGTGCGCTTCCTCACCGCCTCGGACTTCTCCGCGCTCTGGGGGCCAGCCAGCTTCTCGTACTCCACGCGGGGCACCTCTACGAATAGGTCGACGCGATCGAGCAGGGGGCCGCTGATCCGCTTCTTATACCTGGATATGGTGCTAGGCGAGCACGTGCACTCCTTGAGAGGGTCGCTGGAGAAGCCGCAGGGACACGGGTTCATTGCAGCTACCAGCATGAAGTTTGCGGGGAAGGTAACCGAGCCCTGGGCGCGGCTGATCGTCACAACCTTGTCTTCCAAAGGCTGCCTGAGCACTTCGAGGACCGTGTGGCCGAACTCCGGCAGCTCGTCGAGGAATAGCACGCCGCGGTGGCTCAGCGTGATCTCGCCCGGCCTGGGAGAGCGGCCGCCCCCAGCGAGTCCCGCGTTCGAGATGGTGTAGTGCGGCGACCGGAACGGCCGCTCCTCGATCAGCGGCGACGACGGGGGTAGGAGACCGCTGACGCTGTATATCTTCGTGACGTCCAGCGCTTCCTGTTGCGTCATGGCCGGAAGCACCGACGGCAGGCAGCGGGCCAGCAGCGTCTTGCCGCTCCCGGGAGGCCCGTTGAACAGTATGTTGTGCCCTCCGGCCGCCGCTACCTCCAACGCCCGCTTGGCGAACTCCTGTCCCCGTATGTCCGCCATATCCAGCCCGGAAGGGCTGCCTCCGTTCCTGTCCGGGCGTTTGAGGCCATTCTTCGGCACCGGCGCGATTGGCTTCGTCCCGTCCAGGTGGCTTACCAGCGCCCCAAGGTCTCGCAAAGGCACTACGTCTATTCCCTCGACAAGGGCCGCCTCGCGTGCGTCGGTCTCAGGCACGAAGACTGTGCGGTATCCTTCGTCCCTTGCGACCACCACCATTGGCAGGACACCGGTCGTATGCCTGAGCCCACCATCCAGCGACAGCTCGCCAAGGAACACGGAGCCGTCCGGCACCTCCTCCACCTGACCGGTGCTGTGGAGGAGCGCCAAGGCTATGGGAAGATCGTACGCAGGGCCCGCCTTCCGCAGGTCGGCGGGGGCAAGGTTGACGGTGATGCGGCGCATCGGGAAGTCGCTGCCGGAGTTGCGTATTGCCGCGCGCACCCGCTCACGCGCCTCCTGCACCGCCGTATCCGGAAGGCCTACGATCGTGAACGATGGCAGGCCGGGCGATATATCCACTTCCACCTCGACGATATACCCATCGAGGCCCACGACAGCGCAAGTCTTCGCCTTAGCCAGCATTGCTACTCCCAGTCGGAAATCCGGCTACGACATGCTAAGCAACTCAGCTACGCCAGTCAACGCCGGCGATATCCATCCCCCCTCGACGGGAGAGGATTGAGAGCCTGCCCCGTACTCGATACGGGGTGAGGGTGACGCTCCGGCCTCCCCTTCCTCCCCAGGAGCCTGCCCCCGTGCAGACGGGGGTTCCCGTTTCCACGGGAACCCATCCCCGGCTCCCCAATCACGCTAATCACCAAAATCACAGTTCAGACAACCCAAATCCCCCACCTCCGTCATTCCCGCGAAGAGCCTGCCCCCGAGCAGTCGGGGGCGGGAACCCATCCCCGGCAAGGTGCACAGCCATAGCCTCAGAGGCAGTCCGTCGCCATCCGTCCAAATTAGGTGGTGGATCTGGGTTACCCCCTCTCCCTTGACGAGCCCTCGACGGGAGAGGGTCGGGGTGAGGGTGAAGAAGGCCGGCCCGGCTCCGCCTCCGTTGAACCTGCCCTGAGCTCAGCCGAACTGGACCGTCCCTGGAACGGCTTTGATGACGGCGGGCCGGACGTTGCAACAAAAGCAGAATCGGTCATAATTAGGCAGCCCTCCACGCTTACCCTAGGAGCAGCCTAATAGTGACCAGCTTCAGCAACTTGCTGAGAGACCGCGCCTCGGGCATCTGGGAGATGGAGCATCGCCACCCGTTCGTAGTCGAGCTCGGAGAAGGTACGCTGCCCCTGGAGAAGTTCCAGTGGTACATGAGGCAGGACTACCTGTTCCTGATCGACTTCTCCCGCGTCATTGCCCTGGCCGTCGCCAAGGCGGACTCCCTCGAAGACATGGGCTGGTTCGCGAGGCTGCTCCACGAGACCCTGAACACCGAGATGGCCCTGCACGTCAGCTTCTGCAAGGATTTCGGCATATCAGAGGCCGAGCTACTGGCGACCCGCCTGTCGCCCACTACGCTCGCGTACACGAACCACATGCTCTCGAATGCGCACTCAGGCACGATAGGCGAGATTGCGGCGACGCTTCTGCCCTGTTCGTGGGGCTACGCGGAGATAGGGCAGGCCCTGGAGGCGCGAGGCAAGCCTGCGGACCATCCCCTCTACTGTCGGTGGATCGAGATGTACAGCTCGCCGGAGTTCGGCGAGCTGGCCGAGTGGCTCCGCTCGTTCATGGACCGCACCGCGTCGGGCCTCGGCGAGGAGCAGCGGGAGCGCCTGGCGCAAATATTCGTCTCGAACAGCAAGTACGAGTACCTGTTCTGGGACGCCGCCTACAGGATGGAAGAGTGGCCCGTATAGGTACAGCCGACACGGAGTTGCCCGAATGACCGACAGGCTCAGGGTTGGATTCATCGGCGTCGGCCGGATCGCCGACATGCACTACGAGGGTTACCGGGACAACTCGAGGGCGAGCCTGGACGCCGTGTGCGACGTGGACCCGGCGCTCGCCCGTCAGCGTGCGGCCGAGTGGGGCGCCGAGAAGATCTACGACGACTACAGGCGGCTGCTGGACGACCCGGACATCGACGCAGTGGAGATCATCACGCCGCACCACCTCCACGCCGAGATGAGCATCGCCGCCCTCGAAGCCGGCAAGCACGTCTCCGTGCAGAAGCCCATGGCGCTGAACGTCACCGAAGCCGACGCCGTGTTGGAGGCGGCCAGCCACTCGAACAAGCTCTTCCGAGTGATCGAGAACTATCGCTTCACGCCGCTCTTCACCAGGCCCAAGGAGATGATTGACGCCGGGGAGATAGGGGAGCCTTTGTCGCTCCGCATCAAGTCGCTGACTGGCAACGTCAAGTACGGATGGGAGGTACCACCCAACGCCCAGGACTGGCGGTCGGACGCCGCCCGCTCCGGCGAAGGCTCCATAATCTTCGATCACGGGCAGCACATCTGGTCGATCGCCAGATTCCTGATGGGCGACATAGAGCGGGTCTTCGCCTACACGGGCAGGGAGCGTGTGCAGGCCCATCACGAGCTGCCGCCGGGCGCGCTCCTCGACAACCCGACCATGGCCAGCTGGAAGTACCGCAGCGGCGACAGGTACGGCTCCTGGGAGGCTGTCTACGCCGACGACATGATCATCCCATCGCAGTACTATCCCATCCACGTTTCGGCGGAGGTGACGGGCACCCGCGGCGTACTGTGGGCCAACAATTTCATCGGGCAGAGCCCCGACAGGCCGCCCCTGGAGATGTATCGGGACGGGAAGATTTCGCAGATAGAGGACATCGATGCGGACTACGCAACGAGTTTCTCGCTGGCAGTACGAGATTTCGTGGACGCCGCCCTGGACGGACGAGAGACGGAGATGACCGGGGCGGAGGCCAGGGAGGTGCTGCGCTTTTCGCTGGCCATCCTGCGCTCGGGCAAAGAGGGCAGGGAAGTCCCAATCGACGAGATCACCGAGTAGCGAGGCGAATCGGCGGTGCCCCTCTCGCACCAAATACGCATGGTCGTCTCCTTAAGAAACCGCCTGCTGACCTGGCGCCTGCTGCCTTTCTGGGCAGGGCCGCTAATCGTGGGGGCATTGTTAGCCTGCGGCTCGGACCCGAAACCTCCCGTCAAGAGTCCTGTCCCTACCGCGACTCCAAGCCCGGCGGTCACCCGTCCAGGCCCAATGCAGGAGGCCAGGAAGTTCCACACGGCCGAGCTTCTCCAGGACGGCAGGGTCCTCATCGTCGGCGGGCAGGACAGCAAACTCAAGCCGATGTCGTCGGCAGAGCTGTACGACCCCCAGACCGCTGCGTGGAGTCCAACAGGCTCGATGAGCGATCCCAGGAGGGAACACAGCACCGTCCTGCTGCCTGATGGGAGGGTCCTGGCGATGGGAGGCGTGGACGAGGACCTCAAGGCCCTCTCGTCGGCAGAGGCCTACGATCCCCAGACAGGCAAATGGTCGCCCATCCCGAGAATGGCGGTAGCGCGGCGCGGCCACCAGGCCCTGTCCATCCCTGGTGGTGGAGTGCTGGTCTTCGGCGGCCGGCAGATCGCGGTGAGGCTGCTGGAATCGGACTCCCTGCAGATGGTCGAAACATTCGACCCTGCATCAGGGCAATGGTCGGACTCCGCGGACATGACAATGGGCCACCTTGGGCTGGACGCCGTAGTCCTCGAGGACGGGCGGGTGCTGGTAACGGGCGGACTCGCCACATCGGGCGCCGAGACGGCCAGTGCGGTCCAGTCCGATGCTGGAGACGACGCAGGGTCCACCGGGCGCTCCCCGAGGACCAGTCTGCCCGAGATATACGACCCGAATGCAGGGAAGTGGCTGGAAGCAGGGTTCGCCAGGGGGACGATGGCCCACACGTTGACGCTCCTCAAGGATGGCCTGGTCGTGCAGGCCGGCGGCTTCGGGACTGGAGGAAACGGCGTGCCTAGGGTGGAGATATACGATCCGCAGTCGAGCACTTGGGAGGAGGGGGCGCCCATGGTGGTCGGGCGCATGTTCCACACGGCGACGCTGCTGGAAGACGGCAGGGTGCTTGTGGTTGGGGGAACGGGGGCCGAGGGCACCCTCAGGTCGACCGAGCTCTTTGACCCGGCGGCCAGGACATGGTCTCCAGCCGGTCAGACCTCAGTACCCCGCGCCGGACACACGGCGACTCTGCTGCAGGACGGAACGGTGCTGGTCGCGGGCGGCGGCAGCGCCGAAGTCGATCTGTTCGACCCTGCCAGCAATTCCTGGCGCTCCAGCGCGAAATAGGGCTTGAGCTAGTACTGCTTCAATCTAAATATGACAGAACCCTCGGATTGCCGTCATTCCCGCGAAAGCGGGAACCCAGAGGGGCGGGGGGCTGGACGTTCGCCAACCCCAGGAGCGACCTATGGGCCCAGGTGCAGGAACGGTCTCCACGCGTGTATAGTTGCCTGTCGAGCGAATATCAGGCCGCGAACGCCCGAACGTCGCACCCGCTCCTACATAATACCAAGTCACCGTGATGCTGCCGTATATGTGCGGCCAGGGAGTGGGTTCCCGCCCCGTATCGAGTACGGGGCAGGCTCTTCGCGGGAATGACGGCTTTACGGCGCGCTCAAAATGAATTGGTATTAGTATCGGATCAGGGCCTGACCAAGGCCTTGGGCGAGGCGATGAGTCATCGGAGCTACTTGCTCCTAACGGCGGGGTTCTTCGTATGCGGGTTCCATGTTGCGTTCATCACCGTACATTTCCCCGCGTACGTCACGGATCTCGGTCTCTCAGCTCGAGCAGGCGCATATGCGCTTTCAATGGTGGGCCTGTTCAACATCTTTGGTTCACTGATGTCAGGCGCGTTTGGACAACGCTACTCCAAGAAGTTGGGGCTCTCCGCCATCTATTTCACCCGGGCGTTGATCATGTTCGGACTTCTGCTCGCCCCGGCCAACGAACTGACAATCTACCTGTTTTCGGCGTCGATGGGACTGCTTTGGCTGTCAACTGTGCCTTTGACCACGGGGATAGTGGCGCAGATGTTCGGGCTAAAGTTCATGGCCACCCTGTTCGGCATCGTTTTCCTGAGCCATCAGGTCGGAGGCTTCACCGGGGTATGGTTGGGTGGGTTGCTATACGACCGCACAGGCTCCTATGAAGCTATGTGGTGGGCGGGAGTTTGCCTTGGACTGTTCGCCGCCATAGTCCACCTGCCGATCAATGACAGACCTCTGGTCCGGTTGCGTATGGCCCGGGCCGAAAGGTAGCAAGACCTTCCAGCATTTCGCGCAGCTCTGAAACGCTCGCCTCGACATGCTGTCCCGCTGTGTCCATGACGACGCCGGCCTCCCAGGGCTCGTATTCCCGGTCGCACACCTGCTGCCACGTAGGTAATTGGTGGCCGGCTATGTCAGCTATCCGTGACTCCACCCTGCGCCGGTGCTCTGCCTGGTCGGAACAGACGATCTCGATCTCGATGCAACGCTTGCCTGCCGACTTTCCGCCAGGCGGCTCGCGTTACCTCGACTGGGTTCACTGAATCGGCAATTACGGTGCGGCCCAGCCTCAGGTTGTCCTCGGCAATGGCATAAGCGACCACATACCCCTCTGGCCCCGATATCGCTACCTTCGAGTTGCGCAACGCCTGCTCTATGGAATCGATGCGTATGTGAACTGCATTGATTCCCCGTGCCAGTCCAGTGGCAATTGCTGTTTTCCCCGCTGCGGGAAGGCCTCCGAAGATCAATAGCATGGATCGTGGGTCCCAGTAGGGCGACCGAGATGCTTCCGGCTCATCTGGCGATGGGTCTCGTAGTATCCCCGCTCGAGCGTGGCCCAGAACGATCCCGTACCGCCCATGCGGGGTACAACACCCTCGCTCTAGGAAGAAGGCCGCTCAGTCAGGGCATCGCGGCTGGGCCTGCTGTACTCCGTTTCGCTCATCGGCATGCCCTCGCGGGGGTTCCACCTGGCCTCCTGCTGGTACTTGCCGAGGGCCTTCGCCATCTCGCGCATGTGGGTGGCCTTGCAGCCGCAGCAGCCGCCTATGTAGTTGACGCCGAGGTCACTGGCGGTCGAGGCGAACTCGCCGAGCTCGTACCGGGTCAGCTGGTTCGGCTCCAGGCGATCGGGAAAGCCGGGGTTGCCGGTGAACCAGGGCGTCTCGTCGGTGCAGCGGAAGGCGACAGGCTGGGCGGCCAGGTAGCCGTCGAACGCGCCCCGCATCTCGCGAATGTGCGGAAGCATGTGCCTGGGGTCGTTCATGCAGTTCAGTCCCACGATATCGACGCCCGCGTCATGTAGTCTCCGGGCGCACTCCGCCACGGTAAAGCCGTCTTCAGAGACGTTGCTCTCGCGGAAGGACATCGTGATCATGGCTGGCAGGGAGGTCTTGCGCTTGATCCTGTCCGCGCACAGCAGGGCCTCTCCCAGCCTGAAGAAGAGCTCCCCGATTACGAAATCCACTCCCGACTGCGCGTCGATCTGTTCGTCGAACATGTCCGCCACGAGCCGCTCGGACTTGTCGTCGTCCGGCTCCCACATCCAGGTGGTGCTCAAGTCGCCCGCCACCAGCATGTCGTCGCCGGCGACCTCCCGCGCGATGTCGGTCGCAGCCCGGTTTATCTCCAACACCTTGTCGCCGTATCCGACGGTGTTGAGCTTCTCCCTGCTGCCGTAGAAGGCCATCACCTGCAGGACCTCGCAGCCCGCGTTCCTCATCTCATGGTGAAGCTCGCGGATCGCACCTGGATGCGTGATGGCCAGCTCGGGCGTAAAGGCTCCGGTGACCACATATCCCCGCTGCTCCAGCTCGATGATGTATCCGCCGTCTCCAAGGACGACTCCTTCAGACAGACGCTCCAAGATGCCCTTCGCGGCCATGATGTACTCCCTCCAAGCCTGCTTAGCGTGTAGCTATCAGCATCACGATGACGATGGCCAGGACCAGCTTCATCCCAAAGGCGTAGACGCTCAGGATTCCAGCCAGTCCAGGCCCCCACTTGTACATGCCCATTACGATGTCTCCTCTCCGCTTGGACTCACGCCTTCATCTTGTCGCCCCTTGGATCGTAGAGGGGCTCCTTTGCTACTGTCGCCGGGATACGGTTCCCAAAGTATAAGACATCCACGCTCGTTCCTTCATCGCTGTGGGACATAGGAAGGTAGCCGTAGACTATGCCGCGGCCGATTGAGTGGCCGTACCCGGCGCTCGTGACGTAGGAGACTACCCGGTCCCCATCGAGGATTGGCTCCTTGCCCATCACCACCGCTTCAGGGTCGTCGAGCGTCAGGCAGCAGAGCTTGCGGGTCAGTCCCTTCGACCGCTTCTCCATCAGGGCGTCCCTGCCGATGAAGTCACCGCTCCTTAGGTTCACAGCGAAGCCGATGCCCGCCTCGTAGGGATTGTACTCCGTGTGGATGTCGTTGCCCCAGAGACGGTAGCCCTTCTCCAGCCTCAGTGACTCGAAGGCCCCTCCGCCCGCGGCGATGACTCCAAGGGGCTGGCCCGCCTCCCACAGGATGTCCCACAGGCGTCTGCCCTGGTCTGTGGACGCGTATATCTCCCATCCGAGCTCGCCTACATACGAAATCCTCAGGGCCAGTGCAGGGACGTCCCCAATGGTAATCTGCCTGCCCGTCATGTAGGGGAAGCCTTCGTTGCTCACGTCGTCGCCGCAGACCTGGCCCAGCAGGTCCCGAGCCCTAGGCCCCCACAGACCGATGCAGCATAGCCCGGCCGTGGAGTCCTTCACGACCACGGAGCCGTCGTCGGGCAGATTCGACTCGATCCAGCCCAGGTCGTGAAGGCCCATCGCTCCGCCGGTGACGACCAGGAAGTCCTGCTCGCCCAGCCGCGTGACCGTAAGGTCGCACTTGATGCCGCCGCTGGGGGTCAGCATCGAGGTGTACGTTATGCTCCCAACGGGCCTGTCCATCTGGTTCGAGGCGAGACGCTGGAGCGCGTCGAGGACGCCGGGGCCGGACACCTCGAACTTGGCAAAGGGAGTCAGGTCGAACATCGCAACCCGTTCACGGGTTGCCGCATGCTCTCCCGCTATCGTAGGAGACCACTCGCGGGCCTCCCAGGCTGTGCGCGCCTCCCCCTTTACCGCCAGGGAGTCGAACAGCCCGGCATTTGCCTCGTACCACTGGGGCCGTTCCCAGCCCGCATTCTCGAAGAACTGGGCTCCCAGCTCCTTCTGTCGCTCGTGGAACGGCGTCAACCGGATGTCGCGGGGGTAGGTCATCTGCTGGAGCGGATGGATGATGTCGTACACCTCGCGGTACTGCTGTGCCGCACGCGCACGCACGTAAGGCCGGGAGTGCGCGTGCGGGTGGAACCGCGTGATGTCGCACTCCCTGAGGTCGACTGACGGCTCGCCTTCCACAATCCATTCGGCGACCGCCTTGCCTACCCCGGCCGCGTGTGTAATCCAGACCGCTTGGGCGGACCAGAACCCCTTGACCTGCGGCGACTCGCCCATTACAGGGAACCCGTCCGTGGTGAACGAGAACATCCCGTTGAGCTTTCGGGTCAGCCCCACGTCCCTCAGGCTGGGCATCAACTCGCCTGCCGCCTCCAGGGCCGACTCGAAGTGGTCCGGCGCGAACGGCATTTCCGCCGGCGGCAGCGGGCCGTCCCCATGCTCCCGAATCTCCTCGGCGTCCAGGAGCAGCGGCTCGTGCCGGTAGGAGCCGATCCCGTAGCTCTCGCCGACCTGCCTGAAGTACATGGCCTTGTCCTGGTTGCGCAGGAACGGCTGGGAGATCTCCTCCTCGGCCCCGGCCAGGTCGGGCAGGGGGGTCGTCACGGCGTATAGGTGCTGCATTGGCGAGAGCGGGATGGGGACGCCCGCCAGGCTGCACACCTTCGGCGCCCAGATTCCCGTTGCCGCGACGACCAGGTCCGTCGCTATGCTTCCCCGCGTGGTCTGGACACCTACTATCCGCCCCCCGACGATGTCGAACCCAGTGACCTTGGTGTGCCCGTGAAACGACGCTCCGCGATTCTCCGCCTCCCTGGCCATAGCCTCGGCGGGTCGAGTTGCCCTGGTCTGGATGTCGTACGGTACATGGAGGGCGCCCAGGATGCGGTCTGTCAGCATCGGCACCTTCTCGCGGGCCTCTGCTGCGCTTATGAGATGGGCTTCCACGCCGTAGCTCATGGCGACTCCGGCCCTGCGCTTCAACTCTTCGAGCCTTTCAGGCGTCCAGGCCACCTCCATGCTGCCCACTGCCTTGGCGCACGGCTCGCCGTCGAGCGTCAACTTGGGCCATAGTCGAGCTGTGTAGCTTGCGAAGCCTGCCATCGTCTTCGAAGGGTTGATCTGGAATACCAGGCCCGGCGCGTGGGAAGTCGAACCGCCCGTCTCGAAGAGCGGCCCCTGCTCGACAACTACTATGTCCTTCCATCCCAGCTGGGCCAGGTGGTAGGCGACGCTGCAGCCGACGATCCCCGCGCCGACGATTACTACCCTGGCGTGCTCCTGCATACTCGGCTATTCCCCCCTCTCTATGACGCGCTTCAGGACTCCGAGCTCCTTGGACAGCTGTCGGCGCATGCCCCATCGCAGCAGCCCCGCCATCAGTCCGCCCGCCGCGCGTTCCGCCCCCGTCTCGACGGTGTTGGTCACCCTGGTCGCGCCGTCCACGCTCTCCAGCTCCACGATCCCGGAGTACTGCACCAGGCCTTCGTTAGACTCAATGCCGAACCGCGACGGCGGCTCGCAGACCGTGACGCTGTAGCGGACGTCGAATGTGCGGCCCCTGTGCGTGAACTTCGTCGTGAAGGTCGATCCCGTCGCAACCTCGCCATCCGACGTGAGCCGGGGCTCCGTGACTCCCCTGGCCCACAGGCCCAACTTCTCCACGTCGGAGACGAACGCCCACACCTCGGAAATGGGCCTGTTGACGAGCATGGATGCGCTGCCTGCTATCGCCTCCGCCATCGGTCTACCTCCCGTATACCGGCGTCAGCCACCCGGAACGGCTCTTGTCCTTTCCTGACGCGGCATTGGCATATGTCCTGTTCACCGCGGCGGTAATGGGTCCCGGAGCTCCGTCGCCCACATCGAACCGGTCCACTGAGCCAACCGGCGTCACCCCAAGCGCTGTGCCGCTCAGGAACACCTCGTCGGCGACGTAGAGCTCGGTCCTGTCGATGTCACGCTCCACCACTTCGACGCCGTGGACCTCGCGGAGCAGCCCGATTACCGTGTCGCGGGTGATGCTCTCGAGGATGTCGCTTGTGACGGGCGGCGTCAGGACCGTGCCGTTCCGTACGGCGAACACGCACGCGCGGGCCTCCTCGGTCACGTGGCCCCTGGCATCGAGCATCAGCGCGCCGTCGTAGCCGTCGGTCTCCGCCTGAAGAAGGGCGAGCCGTGCGTTCTGGTAGTTCGCCGCGCATTTTATTCGCGGCGGGGTCATGTTGTCCTCGATCTTTCGCCACGAGGACACAGCGAGGCGAAACGGTCGGGTGTCCCAGCCACCGGTGTCGACGACCGCCCCGGACGGCACGGCGATGATTCCCAGGGAGACCGGGCCCCGCGCCTGTATCGAGCCCTCTCCCGCCACGAACATACTGGGCCTCAGGTGCACGCCCTGCCTGACGTCGTTGGCCTGAAGAAGGTCGATCATCAGGCCGATCACGTCGTCTACGCCATACTTGATGGGGTCCATGCCCATGAGCCTTGCAGACTGGAGAAGCCGGGATACGTGCTCTCGCACACGGAACACGTACAGCTCATCGTCCTCGTCGTTCCAGTAGGCCCGCACGCCCTCGAAGGCCGTCGCGCCGTACCGGACCGCGGGGGTGCTAATGTGAAGCACGGCCTGGTCGTACCGTACGACCCTGCCGTCCATAACCAGGTAGTCCACGTGATCAGCCAATTCCTAACCCGCCGTTTCCTCAGGCCCTGTTACCGCCGTAGGTGGAGCGCAGGGCTGTACCGTCGTCGAATCGCCCAGCCCGTAGGGGAGAAATATCCACTGTGCTGGGAGTACCGTCCACGATCATCTCGGCCATGCACAGCCCCATGGCAGGCGCGATCTTGAAGGAGTGTCCGCTGCCGCCCACGGCCAGGTAGTGATCGTCGTTGGCGGGGGAGCGGTCGAGTATCATGTTCCAGTCGGGGGTGATCGTGTACAGCCCCGCCCAGCCGTGAACGACCTCGCCACCGGCCATCGCGGGGAAGCGGTGGGCGAGCAGCCTGCTTGTCTCGCGCACGAACTCCTCGTCGGCCTCCTTCATGTACGAGTCCGGTTCGGCCGGCTCGTTCTCTTTCGGATGCCCCGTGCCGACGAGCACGGTGCCGCCCTTGTCGGGGCGTATGTACGTGCGGTCGACCATGTTCGACACGCACCGGCGAAGCTCCGGCGCACCGGCGGGCGGGCGCACGACGATGTCCTGCTCCCGCGAAATCTCCAGCGGCAGGTTGATCCCCATCCATCTGCCCACCTCGTAGGCCCACGGCCCGGCTGCATTCACCACAACCCTCGTCTCGATGTCGCCGTCAGGCGTACCGACCGTGCTGACGCCGCCATCGACCGCGACGCCGGTGGCGGGGGAGTGGTCGCGGGCCTCGCCACCGTTCGCTTCCGCCTTCGCCGTCATCGCTCGCACCATCGCTGCCGGGTCCACGTAGCCGGACTCAGGCTCGAATGCCACCCGCCCTATCCCTTCGGTGTTGAGGCCCGGAAGCACCTCCTCCGCCGCCTCTACCGAAATCGGCCACGTCTTGACCCCCTCACGCCGGAGCCTGTCGATGTTCACGTCGAAAACGTCGGCGGCTTCGGGAGGCACCAGGAAGAGCCAGCCCGTGGAAGTGAAGACGTCCGCGCCGTCGAACTCGTCACTGAAGCCCTGGAAGAACTCCAGGCTCCTCTTGACCAGCCGTATGGAGACCTCGTTCGAGTAGTGCTGCCGGACGAACGCGGCGGAATCCCCGGTCGACCCCGAGGCCAGATCTCCCTTCTCCAGCAGGACGACATCCCGCATACCCAGCTTCGTCAAGTGGTAGAAAATACTCGCGCCGAGCGCGCCACCACCAATGACAACCGCCTCTGCCGTATTCCGCATCTGAACCCTCTGCGGGCGGTCGATCAGACCGGCCGTCCGTGAAATCTTCGTAGAGTCTCCATGTCCTCCGCGGGTGGCTTCTCGAACCAGCCTCTCCGGCTAACCGTCGGTATGCCCGCGGCCTTCATGTCCGCCATCATCTCGGCCATCTTGAAACCCGTCACCATGCCGTCCAGCACGGGCGCACCGATAACCTTCTCTACATCCGGCACGTCATGGGTTAGCACCGAGCCGGCCAGCGTGCAGCCGGGCACCACCACCTCCGCGCCATCCTCGTCCACGCATCGTCTCGCGGCGTCCACGACTGCCTCGATCACCTCGCCGGGAGGAGTCCGGTCCGGGTAGAGGTCGTTGGCGTCGATGTCGAAGGGACGCTGGGACACGAAGTGGTCGTGCAGCCCATACGTCTCCAGGAGGGACTCCTGCATCTTGCCGTTCTGGTGGTCGACGGTGACGAGCGAAAAGGACGCGCCCATCATGTGAGAGACCAGCGCCGCGGACTCCAGAGTGGCCGTCACCGGTATGTCCACCAGCTGCCTCGCCTCGTGGAGGCCGATGTCCAGGTTGCAGGATATGAAAACGGCGTCATACCCCTGCTTCTCCGCCCACATGACCTTCTCGAGGGTCCCGTCCGTGCACATGTACCTGAAGTAGAGCCACTGGTTGTTGCGCAGCGGGTACATGTCGGCGATGTTGACCATCTCGAACTCGGTGTCGTCCCGCGCGATCCGTGACAGGTTCTCCTCGCCGTGGAATTCAGTGTCTCCGAATGGATTGACGACCAGAATTTTCATGACTGCCTCGCATCGGAACTGATTGTCCTCACTACAGCACCAACAATCTGCCGGAAGAATCTGGTATCGAGTATGCCGGAGGTGGCGAGCATCAGGGCATCGATCCCCGTGACGACTTGGCCGGCTGCAGGTGTGACCATGCCTCATCTTCCTCGGGCCGGTCCCAGTCCTCTGCCAACGACGCCCCTGAGAGAAGAGCGGTCTCGGCCACATCCAATGGTGAATCGTCCAACACAACCACGAGGGCATACTGCGAAGGCAGGGGCACCGGCTCCGCCAACCTGACGCGGCCGCTCTTGTCTATGGTAGCCCGCAGAGCCCTGAGCATGGCGCTCATCCCTCCTTACTGCGGCAGGTGCTCTTCGTAGAAGCGCTGCCAGTTGCGGTACATAATATTCTCGATGTCGCCCTGGGCGTAGCCGCGCCGGTCCAGGGCGTCGGCAAGCTTCTGGTAGTCGGCCACCGTGTCGATTTCGTAAGGCGCGCCGTCGCGGCCCCCCTGGCCGTCGGTGTCGCCGCCGATGGCGCTGTGCAGGGTGTTGCCCGCCAGATGGCTCACGTGGTCGACGTGGTCCACCATGTTGTCCAGCGTCACCTCCTCGCGCGCGAATACTTCCCGACGGCGGGGTACGCTGGCCCAGTCGATCCCATCCCTGTAGAGCATCCACGTGTCCATCGAATGGCCGATGACGCCGTCCCTCGCGATGACCTCGAGCAGGATGTCGTCGGGCTGCTGGCGCTCGCCGGGGCTCACGGCCCGGCAGTTCTGGTGGCTCGCCAGTAGCGGGCCGTCGAACATCCCTATCGCCTCCCTGACCGAGCGGTCGGAAGTGTGGGTAACGTCGAGAATCATCCCGAGGCCGTCCATCTCTCTAAGGAGCGCTTCCGCAGGAGGGAAGAGACCACCCTCCGTGCCGGTACCAGTGCCGTGGGAATAGGTGCTCACCCCGTAGTGGGAAAGGCTGATGACGCGCAGCCCTCGTTCCCACCACTCGTGGACCTGCTCCGGCCACAGGATCGGATCCGCGCCCTCCATCCCGATGATGAAGCCGACGGGCAGGGCGGTGTGGTCCTCGGCGTCCGACCACTCCCGCATGTGGGCGGCGAAGTCGCCGGAGGTTGCGAGAACGCGCGCCTCGCCTTCAGATGCCAGGACCTCGTAGTAGGCTAGGTGGGCCTGCGCCGCCGCGTAGGCGCCGTGGCCGGTGCGGTAGCCCCAGATGGGGCTGTTCGGCCGGCGGATGCGCCCCGCGACCTTCACCAGCGCCGCTGCCACTCCGCCCTTCCGCATCTCCGGCAAGCTCGCCATCGTCTCGCTGTCGGGCCAGCCTGCCGAAAGCGTCCGCCGATCGGTCGCTCCGCGCACCTGGTCGATGGGCAGGGTGAGGTCGCGGTCGAGATCGACGCCCCCGTACGCCATCGGATAGTCGCCGTCGATAGTCAGCATCCTGTCCTCCCTAGTGCTCGCGCAGCAGTGCGCCGAAACCCGTAATTCGGTCGTCGATGCCCGCGAGGCGCAGCGCCATCCAGATGGTTGCCTGTACGCTCGTGACGACGGGCAGCCCGCTCTGCGCTTCCAGGGTGTCCACAATGTCCAGTGCCTGGATGTTTCCGCAGCTCAGGAAGAATCCGTCCACGCCTGAGTAGTCCAAGGCCCCAGCATACTTCAGCCACTCGCTGGCAGGCAGGTCGCCCCGGTCCAGGTTGTCCTCGATGTCGCGGAAGTCGAAGTCGACGACTTCTACTCCGTAGTGGGCCAGGAACCCCACCTCGCGGTGGGTGAGGTCCTCGTCGTATGGCGTGGTCATCACGACGCGCCTCATTCCGAAGGTCTTGATGCCGCGGACTATCGCCTCGCTCGTGGTCATGACCCGGGCCCCAGGCACCAGCCCGGCCAGCCTGTCCTTGATGGCCTGGTTGCCGTCCTGCCCGTCCTTGAAGCTGCCCGCCGTACACATGTAGACAGCCACGTCGGGGCTGGTCGTGACAAGCTGCCTTGCGGCCAGGTCGATCCCCTCGTTCATGCCTGTCAGCCCGTTGGCGTCGGTGTGCCCGAGAAGCATGCGTGTGGGAATGCCTATCACGCCCTCGAGCGAGCCGGTGACCTTGATGAACTCCTGCTCGAAGGCCAGGCACGAAGAGGGCAGCATGAACGCGATCCTGGCCCTGGCCCCGTACTTTCCGTTGCTCGTCATCTACGTGCTCCTGATTGGGGAGCTATCCCGTGAAGAAGTCGAAGACGTTGCCCAGTGTGGAAGTGTCGCCCCGGTATATCTCGGTGTATCCACACTGTGTACACGACACGGTGCTAAACTTCTTGTTCTGCACGTCGAAAATCTTGGCGAAGTTGCCGCCAGTAGCACGAAACTCGTCCGTCTCACATTCCCTGTGGCCGCACTTGGCGCACTCGAAGCCGATTCTCGAAGCACCTCTCACATCACACCTCCAGGCGAATCCCTCGACTCGTCACCAAGTCTCCCTCAGCTTGCTGGTGGCGTCCTGGTCGATGTCCAGCGTATCCGGGTCCACAGCAACGCCGTAGACGGTGCGGGCTCTTTCTGGCGTAAGCAGACCTGAAGCGACGTCCATACGGACCGACTCGGGGTCGCGCCGCCGGGCGTCCCCCCAACCTCCACCTCCGGGCGTCTCGGTCACTATGACTCGTCCAGACGGAACCGTGGTAGTTACCTTGGAAGGGAGACGCGTGACGGAGCCGTCCGGCTCGATCACCTCGCACTTGGAAGTCCTCGCGTTGCCGCCGCCTTCCAGTCCCCAGGGAGGCACCTCGCCACGGTCGGAGCTCAGGGTCAGCTGGACGTCTCCCTGGGTCCTCAGCACCCGCGTCAGCCCCACACCGCCCCTGTGCTCGCCGGCGCCCTCGGAGTCGGGCAGAAGCCCGTAGCGCTCCACTATGAGCGGGTAAGCCGCCTCTATGGCCTCGACGGGCGCGTTCCGGGTGTTCGTCATGTGGTTCTGGA
Source organism: Dehalococcoidia bacterium (assembly GCA_965261325.1). Lineage (GTDB taxonomy): Bacteria > Chloroflexota > Dehalococcoidia > Lucifugimonadales > CAJWER01. The sequence continues at coordinate 546,940 of CBDHCU010000008.1, read as the reverse complement.
TAGCGTCCATGCCGTCCAAGTCATGCATTGCGCCCTGGCCGCCAGCGTACGTCTCGATGTAGTTATACAGCACGCCGCTGCGGGGATTTCGTCCACCGATGTTGAGCAGGTTCATGGTGCCGGAGCAGGCCGCCTGGACCCGCTCGGGGATGGCCTCGGCGAGGGCTCCCAGCAACACGTCTGTGATCCGCTGGGTCGTGATGATGTTGGCGTTGCAGACCGATGTCGGGTAGATGGCGGACAACACGCTGCCCTCACGCACAATGATGTCGAACGGGCGGTACGCTCCCGCGTTGGGCGGCAGCTCCGGGTCCAGCAGCGCCTTGAAGACGTAGTAGACGCAGGCCGCTACGGACGGCCACCGGCAGTTGATAGGCCCAAGGGCCGCGTCGTCAGACGCCGAGAAGTCGGTGCGTATCGAGTCGCCCTTCGCCTCGATCTCCACCCGGATGGCGTATGGCTTGTTGGAGATTCCGTCTCCCTCGATCACGTCCTCGTAGCTGTACGCGCCCTTCGGCACCTTCTGGAGCGCGGCTCTCATGCGCCGTTCGGAGTACCCAATCATCTCGTCCAGGTACGTCGCCACCCTTTCCGGCGTATACCTGTCCATCAGCTCGGTCAGCCTTCTGGACCCGGTGAGGTTGCACGCGTACTGGGCCAGGAGGTCGCCCTTGACCTCCACCTGCGGCCTCACGTTCTGCGCTATCAGCGACCAGAGCTCGGGCTCCAGCTCGCCGCCCCTGAACAGGCGTATGGGCGGGATCTGCAACCCCTCCTGGAATATCTCCCGCACGCCGAAGGGCATCGACCCCGGCGCGAATCCCCCCATGTCCACGTGGTGCGCCTGGTTGGCGGTGATGGCGATCATCTCGCCCTTGTAGAAGACGGGGGAGATGAGGCACAGGTCGTTGAGGTGGCCGGGACCCGCAGGGTAGGGCATGTTCATCGCCACTGCGTCCCCGGGCTTCAGGTCGTCGAACGGGTAGGCGTCCATCGCCGACCTTACCGCCGACTGCATTGTGCCCAGATGAAGGGGCGTTCCTATCTCGCTCTGGGCCACAACCACAACGTCTCCGGTGGACGTGTAGATCGCGCACGATGCGTCGCGGCGGTCCTTGATATTGGTCGAGTAGCTCGCGCGAATCAGGGCAACGATCATCTCATCCGCAATCGAGTAGAAGGCGTTGCGCATGACCTCCAGCGTTATCGGGTCGATGTTCATCGCATGCGCTCCAGTACCAGGTTCCTGTAGGCGTCCACGGACGCCGTCTGGTCAGGCCAGACCAGTGTCGTGGAGTCCAGCTGCTCGATGACCGCGGGCCCCTCCACTACGTCGCCGGGAATCAGTCTCGCCCGGTCGTATATGCGTGCGTCCACCGGCTCGTTGTGGAAATAGACTGCTCTCGTGGCCGTTTCGGGAATTCCCCCCACGCGGCTGCCATTCGACTCAGCCTCGAGCCTGGGCCGCGGCATTCTGGCCAGGGAGGTGAGCCTCAGGTTGACGATTTCCATGTGAGATTCCCTCTGCGCGTAGCCGTACAGCTGTGTGTGCGCCTCGTGGAACCTCTCGTACACCTGCGTCAGATCGTCCTCGTCGAGATCGCCCGCGCCGACGGGCACCTCCAGCTCGAAGCCCTGGCCGAGATACCGCACGTCGCTGACCCTCATGAGCACCACGTCGTTCGGGGCCACCCCTTCACGGTCCATCGTCGCGGTCGCTTCTGTTTCCATTTCCGCGAACCGCGCGTTGAGCTCGGACACTTCCAGCGAGTCCGAGGGCCTGAGGATGGTCCGTACCAGGTCGTCGCGCAGGTCTGCCATCAGCAGCCCGAGCGCCGAAGTGACGCCTGGCGCTATCGGCACGAGCACGCGGGGAATGTCCAGCTCCGCAGCGAGCTCCGACGCGTGTACGGGACCGGCTCCGCCGAACGTGACCAGGCAGAACTCACGGGGGTCGTAGCCCTTCGCGACCGATACCACCCGGATGCCCTTGATCATGCCGGCGTTCACGACACGGACGATGCCCTCGGCAGCCTCTTCGACACTCATGCCCAGCGGGTCGGCGATTCGACGCCTGATGGCGTCGCGCGCCAACTCCGCATCCAGCCCGAGCCGCCCGCCAAGGAAGCTCCCGGAATTGAGGCGGCCCAGCGCCAGGTTGGCGTCCGTGACTGTCGCCTCGGTGCCCCCGCGCCCGTAGCATGCAGGGCCGGGCTCCGCTCCGGCGCTCTGAGGGCCGACGCGCAGGGCTCCTCCCGGGTCTATCCAGGCTATGCTGCCGCCGCCAGCGCCCAGGGTGTGGATGTCCACCATGGGCACCTTCACCGGCAGCCGCTCGATCTCGCTGTCCTGCGTGCGCCGCACCTCGCCCCTGTAGCAGAGGCTGATGTCGAAGCTCGTGCCGCCCATGTCGACGGATATGGAGTTGGCCTCACCCGCCTGACTGGCTATCGCAACACTGCCGATGACGCCCGCCGCAGGGCCCGACAGTATCGTGTGCACCGGCTTCTCGACCGCGAGACCGGCGGTCATCGTGCCGCCGTTGGACTGCATGATGTGCACGTCCGATGGGATGCCGAGGTCGGCGATACTCGCCTGCAGCCGCCTGAGGTAGCGGACCATCACGGGGGCTACGTAGGCGTTGATCGCGGTCGTGCTCATGCGCTCGTATTCCTTGAACTCCGGAACTACGTCGCACGACAGCGAGACTGTGAGGTCGGGCAGGGCGGCGCGGATGGCCTCGCCCACGGCCCTTTCGTGCGCGGGGTTGGCGTAGGAGTGGAGCAGGCACACGGCTACGGCATCCAGGTCCGCGGCGCCCAGCCGGGCGATCACATCCTCGAGGTCACCTTTGTCCAAGGGCGTGGCGACCTCGCCTGTGTACAGGATGCGCTCGGTCACCTCGAACCTGAGATGGCGGGGAACGATGGGCTCGGGCTTCTGGATGCGCCAGTCGTAGAGGTGAGGGCGGTCCTGGCGTCCGATCTGCAGCACGTCCCGGAAGCCGCGGGTTACGATCAGGGCGCACTTCGCGCCCTTGCGCTCAAGAAGTGTGTTCGTAGCCACAGTGGTGCCGTGGCTGAAGAATTCGATCTCGGCAGGCGATACATCCAGCCTTTCGATTAGCTGGTTGATTCCGTTTGCGACGCCGGCGGCCTGATTCTCAGGAGTGGAGGGGGTCTTGGCGAACTCGAGCTTGTCGGTATCGACGTTGTGGAACGCAAGATCCGTGAAGGTGCCGCCAACGTCGACGCCCAGCCTGTATCTCATCGTGGGTTGCCCTGCTCCTTACCACAATACAGCCGGACATCCCGCGCCAGTTGGGCAGCTGCGCCAATGGCTTGGAGCCCGGCCTAAACTGAGGCGAGTGTAGCATTGAGCCCGCAGGCCTGACAATACCTGCCGATCGCAAGGCAGGGCCTTTTCCAAAGTCGTAATAGAGTTACCCTCGTCATTCCGGCCCCCGAGCCGGAATCCATCCCCTCAACCATGCCATCAGCCCACCTTCCGCTGTGTTGAGCAACTTTGGAAAGGCCCTGGCCGCAAGGTAGCATGGTGTATCCTCTAGCTGACCGCCCAAGACTGCCCTCGGACGCCGATGCCCCAATCGGGCAAGAAGGAAGGACGCCACTATGGCCGAAGACAACATCTCGTTCGGACGCCTCGTGCCCATGCTCACAACAGACGACCTGAGCGGGACCATCGCCTTCTACCGTGACACCCTTGGGTTCGAGGTAATCGGAACCTTCCCCCAGGATGATCCAAACTGGTGCTATCTCAAGCGTGGGGACTCTTACCTGATGTTCACCAGCCTCGGCGAGCTCGACCACGACCACGACCACGATGAACATGACCACGACGAAGGGGAAGAACACCATCACCAGGGCCCGACTGGCGTGTGGACGCTCTACGTCTACCCGGACGACGTCGAGTCCCTTTGGGAGAAGCTAAAGGAGCAGGCCCCCGTCGCATATCCCTTGCGCGAAACCCCTTATGGGATGCGCGAGTTTGGGATACGCGACCCCAACGGTTTCGCGCTGAGCTTCGGTAAGGAAATCTAGGTCGTCCTCGAGGGACCCACGCTACTCCCTGCGCGCCATCTGGATGATGGAGAAGTAGGCTCCCTGGGGGTCCTGGACGAACGAGAATCTGCCGATGTCCGGTACCTCCATCGCCGGGTTGATCTGCTTGCCTCCGAGACCCTTGACCTTGTCCAGCGAGGCGTCCAGGTCGCCCACGGCGAAGTAGATCGACCAGCTTGGGGGCACCTCGCCCCACTCGGGCCTGATTGCCATCATGCCGGCCGCCGGCCTGCCGTTAAGCTGGAACACGGTGTAGTCGCCGCCGTCTCCTGCTGTCGCTGCGTCTGCCGACCAGCCGAAAAGGTCTCCGTAGAACTTTGCGGCGGTGCCGGTGTCGTGGGTGTAGAGCTCGTTCCATGCCAGGGCGCCGGGCTCGCCGAATACGCCCGCGCCGATGTGGTCCTTGGGCTCCCAGCAGCGGAGAACATGGCGCCGGTCGGGTCGTGGGCAACGACCATGCGGCCAGATGTGAAGACATCGAAGGGGCCATTCATCACTCCGCCGCCAACCTCCTTGATGCGCTCTGCGGTCTCGTCGGCGCTCTCGACCGTGAAGTAGCTCACCCAGAATGGGTGTCCGCCGGTCATCTTCTCCATTTCCGGGGGCATGCGGTAGAGGGCGCATGAGCTCCTGCCGCCCTTGTTCAGCATTGCATAGGACATGCCCTCGCCCATCGGCAGGTCCATGGCGTCCAGGCCGAGCAGCTCCGTATAGAAGCCCTTCGCCCCCTCCGGGTCGGTCGTCCCCAGGTCCGCCCAGCTGAACATTCCCGGCTCGTGCTTTTCGATTTCCAATATGGTCTCCTTGGATTAGGTACTCGACACAACAATTGTACACTGAGGAACAGAGAACGGGTAAAATCATCGCGGAAATTGCACATGCATAACCGTCGCGCCGGACGCTTCCTGGTGAACTTGACCTTAACTGCACTCGCCATGTCCCCGGTCCTAGCCTGCGGCGTCGCCGCGGCTGATGCAGGCGACCGAGAATGCCGAGCCGACATGATCGTCACGCAGGGGGAGAACTGCACCTACCCAGGCACATCCGACGAGTTCAGGGTCGGCAGCGACGGGAATGGGCGCTTCCTGTCCTTCACGGCTGGCGGACTTCTGAACGCCAGGAACGTAACTGTGGACGGCCATACATATAATTTCGCCGCCCACTCTCAGGGCGGCGGGAGATGGAGGATCCTGGTGGTCGGCGACCCTGCTGTAACAGGGCCGTGCGCGAATGGCATCGCCGTGCCCGACCCTCATAAGAATCAGGGGCTTCTTGGCGACTGCAACGTACTCCTGGCGGCACGGGACGCTCTCGCGGGCGACGCAGCGCTGAACTGGAGCGCCGACCTCCCAGTCGCGGAGTGGGAAGGTGTCACCACGGGGGGCTCGCCAACTCGGGTGAGGCGGGTGGTTCTCGGTTGGAGGGGATTGACTGGGGATATCCCGGCGCAACTCGATGGTCTCACGAGACTAGAGGTGTTGGATCTCCACGGCAACGAACTGAGCGGACCCATCCCGGCGCAGCTCGGTGGTCTCACGAGACTAGAGGTGTTGGATCTCCACGGCAACGAACTGAGCGGACCCATCCCGGCGCAGCTCGGTGGTCTCACGAGACTAGAGGTGTTGGATCTCCACGGCAACGAACTGAGCGGACCTATCCCGCTGGACTTGGGGAACCTCGCTGCTCTAGACCTCGCCGCTCTAGACAGGTTGTCCTTCTACGGCAATCAACTGAGTGGGTCCATCCCGCCGGAGCTGGGCAACCTCGTCAATCTGGAGGGCTTGCTACTTAATGACAACCGGTTGACCGGGCCTATCCCGCCGGGGCTGGGAGACCTTGCCAATCTAAGGTGGCTGTTACTTTATGACAACCAGCTGAGCGGACCTATCCCGCCGGAGCTGGGAAGCCTCATCAATCTGAAGGGGTTGTACCTTGGCGGGAACCAGTTGAGCGGACCCATCCCGCGGGAGCTGGGAAGCCTCTCCAATCTGGTGGACTTGTGGCTCCACCGCAACCAGTTGAACGGACCCATCCCGCGGGAGCTGGGAAGCCTCTCCAATCTATACTGGCTGCTACTTTACAACAACCAATTGATCGGACCGATCCCGCCGGAGCTCAGCAACCTCCGTCAATCCGGGTTGCTGCACCTGAAAGGGAACCAAATAACTGGCTGCATATCCCACCAGTTAGCGAACAAGCCCGGCCTGCAGATCACCCACGACGGGCTGCCAGAGTGCGCGGTGACTTCCCCGGCTACTCCCGCAGACCCGACAGGATTGCCTCAGCCAGATCCATCGTCTTGACGGCCTCGTCCAGGTCCGCGGCCGGGGGCGAGATAGGTGTGTCGTTCTTCACGCAGTCGATGAAGAAGCGATCGATCTCGATGCCGCCGCCGCTGCCCGCTGGGTCCATCAGGTCGACACGGCCTTCGTGGGTCACAACCCAGCCCTCGCTGATTCCTACCAGATAGGCGGAGATGTCGCGTCCGTGGATCTCGTAGCGCTGGAGCCTCTCGGGTCCTGTGTAGTTCGCCGCGATCTGCGCAACGCAGCCGTTTTCGAAGACGACCAGGGCAGCGTGTACGTCCTTATGCGACGACAGCGCGCGGCGGACCACGCTGTGCACCTCAGCCACATCCGACCCGGCCACGGCCCTCACGAGGTCGATGGAGTGGATGGGCGTCTCGAGCAGGACATTGTCTAGAATAGCCTCCGGGAACTTGCCCGACGCCTCTGTCCCGGTCATGCTCTTGTGGAACTCGCCCAGTATCTGCGTAACCGGCCCGCGCTCCTCGATCAAGGCCCGTGCCTCGAGCACCATGGGGTGGAAGCGCCGCTGGAAGCCGACCATGCCCTTCGCGCCCGTGCGCTTCGCGGTGTCCCGCAGCACCGTCGCCTCTGCAACGCTCATGCCGGGGGGCTTCTCGATCAGCGTGTCTATGCCTCGCTCCAGGCACGGGAGCGCCGCCTCGCCGTTCAGGTGAGCGGGCGTGGCCACCACAACCGCGTCGATGCCTCCGGCGTCCAGCATCTCGTCGATGCTGGCGTAGCGGGCCTCTATGCCGTACTGATCGGCCGTCCCGTTCCGGGCCTCTTCGACCGGGTCGCACACGGCAACCATCTCCACGTCCTCGAACTCGCCTATGTGGGCCATGTGCCCGCGTCGATTGCGGCCACCGCATCCGATGAAACCAACCCTGACTCTGGCCATGCCAAGCCTCCTTGCCGTTGCCGATTGACACAAACTATAACCCTATTTACACTCCGGTACACGCTGTTGGGAGGGCAACCGATGGGAGAAGAAAGACTGGCCGACCTCGCTCACCTCATGCGGCGGGCCGGATTCGGGGCTTCCAGGGACGAGCTAGAAGAGTACGCCAAGCTGGGGTACGACGCCGTGGTCGACATGCTGGTCGAGCCGGAGAGCGTACCCGACATCGACGTGGACATCCTCGAGCGATACTACTTCGGCGAGCTCTTCAGGATCCGCGTGGGCGAGTGGTTCTACCGGATGCTGAACAGCAGACGCCAGCTACAGGAGAAGATGGCGCTATTCTGGCACCACGTCTTCGCCACCGGGGTCTCCAAGAACGAGCACATGCTCTCCGCCGCCAATCAGATCGCGATGTTCCGCCGCGTCGGCCTGTCGAACCTAGACGAGATACTGAATGAGCTCTCGCGCGACCCTGCGATGATCTTCTGGCTCGACAACAACGAGAACAGGAAGGGCGAGCCCAACGAGAACTACGGCCGCGAGCTGCTGGAGCTATTTTCGATGGGTGTCGGGAACTACACCGAGCAGGACCTGAAGATGGCGGCGCGGGCCTTCACCGGATGGACCTTCACCCAGCCCATACCGCTCTACCCCCACGGCTATTACCCGGCCCACTTCATCAAGCGTGAGGACGATCACGACAACGGGGACAAAGCTTTCCTGGGCGCATCGGGCAACCTCGACGGCGAGGATGTCATCGCCATGATCGTCCAGCAGCCCGCAACAGCGGTCTTCATATCGCGGCACCTCTACAACTTCTTCGTGGCGGACGAGCCGCAGGTGCCCGCATGGCCAATCGACCCTCCACAGGACCCGGACGCGATACGCGCCCTCGTAGCCTCGTACTTCGAGTCGGGCGGGGAGATGCGCGAGGTCATGCGCACCCTGTTCAAGTCCGACTTCTTCAAGCAGGCCAGGTTCGCGAAGGTAAAGAGCCCCACCGAGCTGGTGATGGGAGTCATAAAGCTCGTCGGCACGTACCGCACCCTGGAACCCGATCTCATGAAGTACTCCAGCGTCACGGAGCTGATGGGACAGGACCTCCTGAACCCGCCGACAGTCGAGGGATGGCACACGGGCAGGGAGTGGATAGACGGCGGGACGATGAACGAGCGGGTCAATTTCGCGGTCAACGAGGTGAGCGACCCGAGCAAGCCGGGCATCAGGGAGACCGTCGACCAGATCGAGGCGGACGCCCCTGTCTCCGCGGACGGACTCGTCGATCGTTGCCTGGAGCTGGCGGGGCGGCTGGAGGTCGGCGAGGATACTCGAACGGCGCTCCGGATGCACGCCGAGGCCGGCGGCGATCTCGATTTCGCCTCGGACGAGGGACGGGAGAGAGCAGAGGAGCGCGTGGTGAGCCTGCTTCGGCTCATTGTGTCGACCACCGAGTACCAGTTCGCCTGACAGGAGCGGCGCCATGGCTCGACCCTACGGACTTCTGAGGGCCGGATTCCCTTTCTTCAAGACCCTAGGTATGCGGAGGCTTACGAACTTCCCCATCGACGTCGCCGTCGGCAAGGAGGGACGTCTGTACATCCTGTGCCGCCAGGAAGGCCTCGCCGCCGTGATCCGCAAGTACACCGTCGAGGACGAGGATCTGGGCGAGATCAGCAAGTACGGCGATGGAGCGGGCGAGATGAAGTGGCCGGTGTGCATCGTCGCCGACTGCGAGGAGAACCTCTACGTGTCGGACGAGGCCACCCATCGGATCATCTCCTACGACACGGAGGGCGAGCACCGTGGGTCGTGGGGCGAGCACGGCTCGGACCCGGGCAAGCTGGACCGCCCGGCGGGCATCGCCTTCGACCCTGAAGAGAACGTATACGTGGCCGACGCGATGAACCACCGGATACAGAAGTTCACCAAGGACGGCGAGTACCTGCTGGGCTGGGGCAGCCACGGCTGCGCGCCCGGTGAGCTCGACATGCCGTACGGCGTCGCGGTGGACGACGAGGGGTTCGTCTACGTCGCCGACTGGCGCAACGACCGCGTCCAGAAGTTCACGGCGGGCGGGGAGTTCGTGTTCGAGTGCGGGAGCTCCGGCTCCGGCAGCGGTGAGCTGGACCGGCCCTCAGGCATCGACGTTGACGGACACGGCGACATATACGTCGCCGACTGGCGCAACAACCGCGTTCAGCTATTCAACCACGAGGGGCGGTACGTCCAGAAGTTCCTGGGTGACGCAACCCTCTCGAGTGTGTCCCGGGAGTACATGCTGACCAACGCCAGCCCCAACCGTTTACGCGACATGGCGGACCTGGAACCTCAGAAGTACCTGCGAAGACCCAGATCCGTGGCCGTGGACGAGAACGGCCTCATGTTCGTCCCCGACAACGGCTCCTACCGTGTTCAGGTCTACCGCAAGGAGGCCATCTCACTCACGCCGCAGGAATTTGGCCCACCAAGGCGGTCTCCGACCTTGCAGCAGGAGTAGCGGCTCCAGCCAGCCCCTGATATGCGTACTTTGATGCCGGGCGGAGGTCCAGTGAGCAGGCTGGCCGCGTCCATTCGACACATGCTGGAGCCGGTTGGGCGCATCTTCGTGGTCCGTCTGGTGCTCCGGACGGCACAGGAGATCTCGGACGACGACGCCACGCACCTGGCAGCCGGCGTCTCTTTCTACGCGCTCTTCTCGCTCTTCCCGCTGCTGCTGGGACTGACGGCCCTCCTCAGCTTCTACGCCGACTCCGAGGAGGTCCGCCGCGACCTCGCCGAGCTTGTGGCGAACTACCTGCCAGGCTCCGAAGGGCTGATCGACCGTAACCTCGAGGCCGCATACAGGTTGAGAGGGGCGATTGGGCTCTTCTCCATTGCGGGCCTGCTCTGGTCAAGCAGTGCGGTCTTCGGAGCCATAACGAGAGCCGTGAACAGGGCGTGGGACGTACACCGCGACCGGCCCATCTACATCGGCAAGCCGCGGCAGCTTCTAATGGCCGCTCTGGTCGGAATGCTCTTCGCGTTGTCGCTCTTGGCCCCGATCCTGCTCAGGGTTACGGCCAACGTCGCCGAGTCGGACCTGCCGGGCGTCGGCCTGTTCTACGACGCGGCTGCGCGAATAGTCCTCCAGGGCCTGTCGTTGGGCCTGACGATAGTCATCTTCCTCGCGCTCTACAAATTCCTGCCCAACACGAAGACCTACTGGAAGTACGTATGGGTGGGGGCTGTCGTCGCCGGAGTCCTCTTCGAGATAGCCAAGAACCTGTTCATCGTCTACGTGGAGCGGCTGGCAGGTTTCGAGAACGTGTACGGCTCCCTCGCTCCCGTCATCGCGCTGCTGCTTTGGGCCTACGTCAGCAGCTTCATCCTGATACTTGGGGCGGAGCTGAGCTCCGAATACGGCAGGATGCGCAGGGGCGTGGAGCGGGGCCGGCTCATGGCGGACTCGCCCCCGCAGCGGTAGTGGGCCGCACCCGAACTATTGCAGCGGCAGCGGAGGCTGGAGCCACTTAGGCGACTCGTTGACCTTGATCGACGTCACCCACTTCACCCACTCGAAGCCGCGCTTTCCGGGTGCTACGAGCCTGACCGGGTGGCCGTGCCCGCGCGACAGGGGCTTGCCTCCCACGTGTGTCGCCAGCACGTACTCGCGGGCCTCCTCCATCGAGAAGCGCCTGTAGTATCCCGTTGCCGACGTAACGGTGATGCTGGCGGCCCCTGGCCTGGTCCCTGCCAGGGCGAGCAGATCCGGCACGGGCATTCCCTGCCAGTCCTGCTCGGAATACCAGCCGCCGGTGCAGTCGATGACCGCGGTAACGCCGTGCCGCTGGTCGATGTCCTCGTACCCCAGGGCGAGCTCGCGCTCGACCGCGCCCGTTACGGCGAGCCGCCACCCGGACGCGTCAATATCCGGAGGGGAATCGTTGAGCCACGAGACCACAGGGAAGCGCTCCCCGTACCTGCGTCCGGCGTCGTAGGACCCGGTGAAGCGTCGCTCGGAGCCGGTGGGGCGGAAGAAGGCGGACGCTGCCTCTGAGGTCTGGGTGAAGGCGAATCCCGCAAGGGCGATGCCGGCGGCCCTGAGGAACCACCTGCGCTCGGCCCAGAAGGACAAGGGCAGTCTCTTCGTGTAGGTGTAGGCGTGCCACGCGGCGACCGGGGCCAGGGCAACGCCGACGTAGATGTGCCAGCTAACGCCGCTGAACCATGCGAACGTGAACGGCCCGGCGTACGACCATGCGAAGCCGAGGCCCAGTGTGACCGCGAGCAGGGAGACCAGGGCCAGGGAGGCATACTGGCGCGGGCCAGAGCGGCGCCTGCGGAGCGACGACACAATGATCGCGGTCTTCCATATCAGCACCACTACGATGGCGAAGCCCGCGATCCTGTGAACCGCGATGAAGATGGCATCGCCTGCCGTGCCCGACACGAGGCCGAAGAAGCCGGTCACCAACTCGACCAGCAGCAGGGAAAGGAGCACGCTGTTCGCCCAGAACGACTTCATCCTCTACACAATACAACGGACGGCAACCGGATGCGTTACCCAAGCAACGGCTACCTGGTTCCAGCGACCTTGCCGGCGCCAGGGTAGAGGGAATGCGTGAGGCGCTCCAGGGCGTCGGCGCAGCCCTGCCCACGTCTAGCCGGAAGTTTCGCCGCTGACGAGGCCGATGCAGTTGCCCTCGGGGTCCGAGAACATCGCGAACGTCACCATACCGGGGATGACTGTTACCGGCACTACCACGCTCCCGCCGAGATCCTCGGCCTCCTTCAGCTTCGCCTCGATGTCCTCCACCTCGACGTAGAAGGAGACCATGTTGGGCTCGCCGTTCGTCTCCGAGATGCCGCCGTTGATGCCGGTCTCGGTGTGGGTATCGACGAGGCCGTACCCCATCGGGTTCGAGGCGTCAATGTGCCATTCGAACAGATCCGCGTAGTATTTCTGCAGCTTCTCGGCGCCAGTCGACCTTATCTCAAAGTGGACTACTGGGTTGGGCATGTATTCCCTCCTGCGGTTGAATTGGATTCGACACTACAGGCAGCCTACCCCAATTGGAACATAGGTGTCAAGTTGGGCTGTCTGCAGACATGCGTTACAGGAGCAGGCCATCCAGAGTGCCATGGCCGCCCCCACAGGGGGAATGGCGTCGTCTCTTGGCATGGTCAATGCCAACCCCGCCCCAGATCCCTCGCTGGCGCCTCGGGACGACATGGCGTGGTGGCCGGGTGCTATTTTCGTACCAACCACTCATGCCGGTTGCGACCGGCGCACCAAGCGATGAAGATGGGCCGCTGTCTTCAATCACAGTCTGAATTATGACAGCGGCCGGAGCATAACAAGGGGCCGTTTGCCTCGAGTCTACACGATCTCCATGCGCCTCAAGTCACGAAAGAACATGGCGATACTGTGAAGTTTCTTCAAGTCCTGTGGTTCCAAACCATCCGGCGCGAAGTGCATCACATCATTCCGTCTTTCCCTCACCCAGTCCAGTTGCTTACGGAACTCTTTGCAATCCAGATTCAGATTGAGCTTATTCCAAAGCTCTTCTTTCCCCAGTAGCTGGTGATATTCACCTATTGTAAGATCTTCGGGCCCGGATACTGTCCGACCGCTACTTGAAGGAGGCGAGGCTTGGTTCAACTCGTCAACTGTAAACTTCCTATGGATGAGGCTGCGCAAGTAGCCTTCTATCTCTCCAATACTCAGGAATGGTCCAGCAAGTTGCACGAATTGGTCCACGACATCGCTGGAGGTCACGATACCTGTAATCCTGCCGCCTTGACCTCTCACCAAGACGTAGTCATGCTGCGATATGTATCCTATTGCGGAAAACAAAGGGTCTTCAATTGAGACTTCGGGAGGAGAGAGGGTCATGCACTCTCTGACCCACTGACAATCATGTCCCAATGACAACCTAATGCCAATCGACTTCCAACTAATTATTCCCTTAACCTCGTGCTCATTCTGCATAACTGGCAACTGCGAGAAGTCATTCGTATGCATTAGCGTTGTAGCTACACTGAGGGGACTGTTTGGATCCACTGTAGCCGGCTTATGATTCGCGGCCTCGATAGCGCCGATTCGGATGGTCGGATCGATTGGTTCGTCACTGGCTGTGATACCCTCAACAGCTTCTGGGTCAAGTGCGATCGAAATTCGCGCGTCGATCCAGGTGACTTCAAAGTCCGGGACAGTTCTGAGATCCAACTCAGACAATACTTGTCTGATGCGACTGACGTTGTGTCTCCCTCTCCGCGAATATCCGAACCAACTCAAGAATTCACGGACTGTCAACTCCACGAGGTCGGGTGCCGCGCCACCATCGATCTGACGCTTCATCCGTTCGGATAATGTGCTGAGCCTCTCAGAGACATCCATCAGTCCAGATTGTCTCCCATTCTGTTGAAGGATTAACACTAACAGAACGAACTTCGTCTGTCCAGAACACGAAGTTGTCTGTCGATAGTGTCTCATACCAATGTATACGTGAACAGGGTTGGCATTCTACGGCAGTGACCGGGGAAGGCGGGTTTCAAACCCGCCGCTACGATTTGAATTGACGGCGTAGTCAAAACGAATTGGTATCAGTTTGAACCCGAAGGCCCCGGCCGGTCTGCTCTTAGCCTTACCTAGTCCACACTTGGAGGCTGCACCCAAGAGGCGTGCAGTCCAAATAGACATCCTTTATTTGCAGACTAGCTGACATCCTTTGGCTAAATGAGCGAGTGATATTTGAAGTCACCCAGTCGATGCCATTCTCCCACTCTGGAGTTACAGACCTAACGAAGGTTAGAAGGTGTAGCGAGCTTCCAGTTCCCGGTTCTGGCCTGAACAGCAACAGCGCATAATCTAACTTGTTTGGGTTTCCTTGAGAGGTGATTATGTTGACTACCGATGTTGGATACTCTGGATCGTCTGTGCACTCCTTGCTTCCGCTAGGGTATAGCGGAGGCATATCCTTACACACGAACTTGATTAGCTCAAAAGCTGTTTGGATCTTATTCGGGGAGACGATTCCGAGTTTAGGAACCAACTGAGGTTTGTCCGATTCTCTCGGTATTCGGTCTACCGCACTGCCACTATATGAAGGTTGGTAATAACCTCTATCGTTGTCGCCGACTGAGAGATTTCTTCCCCGTCTTCTCCACACGCGGCCAGTACAAACAGCAGGGCTGACAAGACGAAGATACACGATCCGTAGCATAGGAACCCCCTTGCGGCCCGGGATGAGACTCTTGCTACGGAAGCCCAACCACACATGTGCCAGCAAGGGGGCGCGAAGGCCCCCATCCCAAGCAAATGGCACATGCGGTGTGGCGTATGGCTTCCGTAGCATTCCAAGCCTAGAGGATGAGAGGGTGTAATACCAATTCATTTTGAGCGCGCCGTAAAGCCGTCATTCCCGCGAAGAGCCTGCCCCGTACCCGATACGGGGCGGGAACCCACTCCCTGGCCGCACATATACGGCGGCATCACGGTGACTTGGTATAAGTCGAGCCATAACGATTGACGTGCACCGGTGTCAGGGCGGCGGGGATGGGTTCCCGTCGTCACGGGAATGACGGCTTTTTGACGTTCACCCTCACCCCAACCCTCTCCCGTCAGGACGGCCGCATCGATTAGCGCGAGGGCGCAGCGGCGTGAGGCGTGGTCTAGCCGCTGTTGGAGGCTGCCATTACGTCGACGAGCTCCCGGACTGCGCCGGCCGAGTAGTCCAGGGCGACAGCCTCCTCGGGAGTCAGATCGAACTCGATGATCTCTTCGACGCCATCCGCGCCCAGCTTTACCGGGACGCCGACGAACAGGCCGTCGATCCCGTACTCGCCTTCGAGGTAGGTGGTGCAGGGGAGTATCTGTTTCTTGTCCAGCAGTACGGCCTCGACCATCTGGGCGACGGCCGCCGATGGCGCGTAGTAGGCGCTTCCGGTCTTGAGCAGGCCGACTATCTCCGCGCCGCCGTCCTGGGTGCGCTTCACGATCTCGGCCAGGCGCTCGGGGGAAATCAGATCCGCGACCGGCTGCCCTCCAACGGTGGTGCTGCCCACGACGGGCACCATGGTATCTCCGTGGCCGCCCAGCACCCAGGCAGTGATCGAGTCCACCGAGACGCCGAGCTCCGCTGACAGGAAGGTCCTAAAGCGGGCGGTGTCGAGGATGCCCGCCTGCCCGACGACGCGGTTCTTTGGGAAGCCGCTTACCTGGAAGGCCCGCTGAGCCATCGCGTCGAGCGGGTTGGTCACGAGCATCAGGACGCAGTCTGGGGATCGCACCGCGACCTCCTCGACC
Organism: Dehalococcoidia bacterium; assembly: GCA_965261325.1. Taxonomy (GTDB): domain Bacteria; phylum Chloroflexota; class Dehalococcoidia; order Lucifugimonadales; family CAJWER01. The sequence continues at coordinate 531,358 of CBDHCU010000008.1, read as the reverse complement.
ACGCTCGTCACGATTTTCATGTTCGTCAGGAGCAGGTCGTCCCGCGACATACCTGGCTTTCGCGCTATGCCCGACGTAATGACGACGATGTCGGAGCCAGCCGTCTCCTCGTAGCCATTGATGCCGACCACGTTCGCGTCCGAACCCACGACGGGCCCCGACTCCAGCATGTCGAGAGCCTTGCCCTGAGGCAGTCCCTCCACGATGTCGACAAGCACAACGTCCGCGTGGCCCTTATCGAATATCCGCTGGGCGGTGGTCGCCCCTACGTTTCCGGCCCCGACTATGGTTACCTTGCTTCGCATTACTATTCCTCTCGTATGTCTGAATCAGTTCGACTGAATACGCGGGCGCACCACTCCCGCATTTCGTGTTCGAGCCTCCCCTGGAAGAGGCGGAATCGGAGCGGTATCCCCACTTCGATCTCGACGTCGCGTTCATTCACGTGCAGCAGGCCGTGAAGATCGGCACCGGCGGCCCTGAACGAGAACTCCAGAGTGTCGCCGCTCCACGAGTACCGCGGGTTCGAGACCTGTCCGCCGAAACGGGCCAGCAGCCGAGGCAACTCCTCGACGATGGTCTCCCGCGCCTCCTGCCTGGTGGCGCCGTGCGGTGCAGAGACCCTCATGCTACCCGGCGTGGGAGGCGCACCTGGAATCGAGGTCGGGGTCTTCAACCGTCTCCATTACGTATTCCCCGAACTCCTGCGAGGTCGCCCCGCCGCTGCGCCCGGTAGTGAGAATCCTTCTTTCGTACATGCCGCAGAGGTCTATCGCCATGTGGAGCCTGCGGCCCTCTTCGGCGAAGCCAAGGTGCTCGAGCATCATGGCGCCCGCACGGAGCAGGGAGCTCGGGTCGGCGTACTGGTCACGGTTCTCCTTGACCATCCGGGGAGCGCTGCCGTGTACCGCTTCGAACATGGCGTATTGCTTGCCTACGTTGGCACTGCCGGCCGTGCCGACGCCGCCCTGTATCTCTGCGGCCTCGTCGGTGAGGATGTCGCCGTAGAGGTTCGGCAGCACCATCACCTCGAATTCGCTGCGGCGGTTCAGGTCGAGCAGCTTTGCGGTCATTATGTCTATGTACCAGCCGTCCCACTCGATGTCGGGATACCGCTCGGCGATACGGCCCGCGACCTCCAGGAACTTGCCGTCGGTCGTCTTGACGATGTTGGCCTTTGTAACAACTGTTACGCGCTTCTTGCCCGTCCGGGCGGCGTGGGCGAACGCCGCGTCGATGATGCGCTCGGACCCCGGAGTGGTGATCACCCTGAAGTCGATCGCGAGGTCCGGCGTCACGTTGATCCCCTGGCTCCCGACAGCATAGAGGTCCTCGGTGTTCTCGCGGAAGAATGTCCAGTCAATCCCCTCGTTGGGTATGCGGACGGGGCGGACGTTGGCGAACAGGTCGAGCTCCTTGCGCATCGCCACGTTGGCGCTCTCGATATTGGGCCAGCCGTCGCCCCTTTCCGGCGTGTGAGTCGGTCCCTTCAAGGTGACGTGGCAGGCCTTGATATCCGCCATCACGTCATCGGGTATCGCCTGCATCTTGGCGGCGCGGTTCTCGATAGTTAGTCCCTCGATGACCCTGAACTCCACCTTGCCGCGGCCCACCTCGTCCTTCAGGATGTGTTCCAGGACGTTCTGGGCGACTGCACTGATGGACGGTCCGATGCCGTCTCCGCCTATCATCCCGATCACTATTGGGGCTATGGTCGAGTAGTCGGCTGACTCGCCCTCCTGCCGCAGCCTCTCCACCCGGGCGAGCTGCTCGGCCACCACCACCCCAAAGTGCTCCTTCGCAACCTCTACCGATCCGTTGTCACTCAAGTTGTAATTTCCTCTTCCTTGTGGTTTCGTCAGGGCGTAATTGATTAGCGGGATCAAGTTCTGGGAGGCGTCAGAGTGAAGGGGAGTGAACCGGGGCACCGCCGAAGACAGCGCAGAGCCGATCAACTACAGGCTGGTCGCCTCCATTACGTTCCAACGTCCTGATTACGCTGGTGAAGGCTGAGAATGCATCGGCGCCCTCCACCGTCTTCGAGCAGTGCAATACCTTCCGCGCGATCACAGCCGGGCGGAGCGCTCGCTCAGCACGGTTGTTGGTCGGCTCAATGCGCGGATCGTCCAGGAAGCGCAGCAGGTTCCCCCGGTCGTCGTGCCAACCCAGCTCGTTCTGCAGCCGGCAGCTGTCCGCATCAGCCATAGGACGGTCACGGAGATGATAGCTCACCTGTTGCTTCAACCGTTCAGCCTGGACACGAAAGTCCGCAGCCTCTCCTCGGTGATATGCCCTCCACAGGTCCATCGCTTCTCGCAAAAGACCCGTCAGACGCTTGCCGAAGCTGCGGCCTCTCCCTGTCTTGGTCTGAACCACATCGCTGATCGAGCGCAGCACGTGCGCCAGGCACTTCTGCTGCCTCACCTCGGACAGCGCCTCGGCATCGTAGCTGCGGCCCCGGTCCGTCACCATCACCCCTCCATAGTCCGACGGGACCACCTCCCGCACCTCTTCGTTCCGGTGACGCGCCCGCACCTGATACACCGTCGCCCCATCCGTCTCGAACGCCATCAGAAACGCACCCTCGCCTCCCACACGCCAGCCCGTGTCGTCGGTGTGGACGAACGGACTGGCCCGCACCGATGTCCGCAGCTTGCGGTAGGCATCACCCACCGCACCCCTGGCACGACGCAGCGCGTCCTGGCTGATCGCCCCCTGGCTCACTCTCACCCCGGTCAGCGCTCTGAGAACAGCGGGGACCCTCCGTACCGGAACGCCCACCCCATAGTGGAGCACGTGGGCCGCAGCCATCATCCGCTTCCCCACCCGGTGCGCGCTGGCCCCGTACTGGTCCGGCGCTATGTCGGGATGCCGCCCTCGCACAGCCTTGCCGCACGACCGACACCGGCATACCTGCACCCGGTACGCTCTCACCGGTGGACGCCGAATAGCAGGTATGTCGGTCACGTAGGCAACACTCACTCCCTCATCATCGAGGACGCCTCCACATCCAGGGCAGGTGTCCCCGGACACTGGCACGTCTACAACCGGCTCGGTGATCTCATCGGCGGACGGCGGCTTGCGGTAGCTGAACTGCCCCGTACCCGGCTTGCGGCCAGGACGCTTGGGCTTGCTGCTGCGCCTGCCCTTAGAGAACGGCGCAGCCTGACGCTTTCCTCTCCGTTCGGACCCGGCAAGTTGGCTGTGCAACTCTTCGTTGGCTGCCGTCAGCCGCGCGACCTGTCCTTGCAGCCGCGCGACCAGGGCCATCAGTTCGTCGTGCTCAGAATCCGTCTTGCACATAGATAGAGTATAAGAACTTACCGAGCCTTCCACAACACCCATGTGATGCCATGACACCAACCCCGCTAATCAATTACGTCAGGGCCTTTGCAGGGACCACCCTCATCCTAACCTTTTCCCGTCAAGGGAGAAGGGACTCTTATCAGTCGGGGGCGATGGTCGCCAGGACATCACCCTTGCGCACCGTCGATCCGACAGCCGCCGGGAGACTCTTGACTACACCGGATACCGGCGCGGGCATGGAGTTCTCCATCTTCATGGCCTCCAGCACGACCACGGTGTCGCCGACCCTGACGGGCTGTCCAATCTCGACGGCGTAGCTGGAAACGAGGCCGGGCATTGGCGCGGCCACTGGAACGTCGGGCGACTCACTGAGGCCTACGGACGCCTCGACCGCGCCTGCGCGCTGGTCACCGGGCGCACCGTTGTCATCCGCCGGGTCGACCTCGACTCTGAAGTACTGCCCGGCGACGTGTACGTTGAACGTCCTCGCATTCTCGCTCAAGGGGGGCGGTGGGCCTTCGGGCATCTCGATCCGTGGCGCGGGGTCCGGCGGCTCTTCCGCACTCCTGGCCTTCATCTCCTCCGGCACCGGGTCGAGTCCATGCTTGATGCGAAGAAACTTCATGCCGGTGGCGGGGTACAGTCCGTAGGTCAGCACGTCGTCCAAGTCCGTCGAGATGTCCCTGACCGCATCCCGGGCCTTGGACATCTCGGGATCCAGAAGGTCTGCGGGACGCCCCGTGGTCTTGTCTCGCCCCGCTCCATCTCCTAGAACCATTTCGGCAACATCGGGCTCCACCGGTGCGGGGGCACGGCCGTACAGACCGGACACATAGTCCTTTATTTCGTCGCTGACCATCTCGTAGCGTCCGGCCAGCACGTTGCTCACCGCCTGGGTGCCGACCATCTGGCTCATCGGCGTGACGAGCGGCGGGTAGCCCAGCTCTTTGCGGGTGCGGGGTATCTCCTCCAGCACCTCCGTCAGGCGATCGAGGGCGTCCATCTGGCGGAGCTGCGAAGTCAGGTTGCTGACCATGCCGCCGGGTATCTGGTGACTGAGCACCCTGGCATCGATGACCGCGGCGCGAGGGGTCTCCATGTGCTCCCTGTACTTCGGCAGCACCTCCTCCAAGAAATCGCCTGCCTCCAGCAGCTTGTCCAGGTCGAGACCAGCTTCTCTCTCGCCGCCGGCCAGCGACATGATCATGGGCTCGACGGCGGGTTGGGAAGTCCTCAGCGCGAGGGGAGCCAGGCACGCGTCGACCACGTCCACGCCGGCCTCGATGGCCTTCAGGCATGTCATCGAGGCCATGCCGCTGGTGTAGTGGGTGTGAAGCTGCACCGGCACGTCCAGCGCGTCCTTCAGCGCCCCGATGAGCGTGTACGAGTCGTAGGGGGCGAGAATCCCGGCCATGTCCTTGACGCAGATGCTGTCGGCATCCATATCGCGGAAGACCCTGGCCCGCTCGAGGAAGTAGTCGAGGTTGTATATCGGACCGCTGAGGCCTCCTTCACCTGAGACGGAGTAGCAGATGGTCATCTGGAGATGCTTGCCCGCCTTCTTGACGGCGCTGGCCGACCTCGCGAGATTGCGCTCGTCGTTCAGCGCGTCGAAGACCCGGAACACGTCGATGCCCGACTCTGCGGAGTGCTCCACGAAGGCATCGACTAGGTCGTCGGCGTAGTTGCGGTACCCGACGAGCGACTGGCCTCGCAGCAGCATCTGCAGCGGCGTGTTGGGCATGAGCGCCTTGAAGGTGCGGAGGCGCTCCCAGGGGTCCTCGGCGAGGAACCTGGTCGCCGCGTCGAACGTCGCGCCGCCCCAGACCTCCATCGAGTGGAAGCCGACCGAGTCCAGTTTCTCGGCAATGGGGACCATGTCCTCCATGCGGAGCCGGGTCGCCATCAGGCTCTGATGAGCGTCCCTGAACGTGGTGTCAGTTATCTTGATTTGCGACATTGTGCTCTTATGAATGGATTCCCGCCTACGCGGGAATGACGAGTTTGCGGCGCGCTCTGCCGGGTTCGTGGCGCACTCAAAAGGAACTGGGGATAGTCTGAAGAAGTTCGATGGCTGCGAATACCAAATAGGTGAGTTCGCTGTGACTGCGAGTTGTTCAGAGGTTTTCTGGCATTATACCTAATTGGGCCGCCGCTGAGGACTCAGGCCACCTGTACCTTCACGGCTCTTTCCAGCCTTGCGTCGCGGCCACCCGCCACATCGACCAGGACGACCAGCCTCCAGTCGAACGACCATGATCTGACGGCGTCCCCCTCCAGCGCCCTGGCGTCGTCGAGTCGCCGGGGTGGAGCGGCGTCGATCGGCAGGCGGACATCGAAGCCCCTAGGTTCACCCTGCTCCAGGGTCACGCCGGAGAGGAAGGCTGTGCGGCTGTGGACGTAGCTCTCCAGTCGTTCGTTGCCGACCTGGTTGGGGATCTGCGGGCGCGGCGACGCTACACCGGGGTTCGAGTATAACCCCGGACCCGAGACAGTGTAGGTCTCGGCGAACTTCTGGTCGCACAGGAGCTCGACACCGGCCTCCCGGATGGTGATGCGTCCCTTTGGTACGATCTCGACGCGCACGGCGACCGTCTCGCCAAGCCGGTACGCTCGGTCGTCAAAGTCCAGACTCAGGTCCATAGGGTCGAGTCGGTGTAACATTTTGCCCCCTCGGCTCTACCGGAGTATGTTCTACCCAGCCAGCCGCCAGCCCACGTCGAGCGGGTGCGTGCTGGTCCTCATGGGATGCCATGCGGCGAGCTTCCAGGCGCTGAGACGCCTGGACCGGGGCTGCATGGCCGCGACCTCTTCATCCTCGATATACGCCTGGACGGCAGCCAGGACGGCGGCGAGGAGCTTTGGATCAAGTCCGTTGGGGCTCGTCATAGCGGGATGCTGCCGTGCTTCTTGGGCGGCAGGACCTCCCGCTTGTTCTCCAGCATCTCGAGAGCCCCGATGATCTTCGCCCGCGTCTCGGACGGCTCGATGACGTCGTCGATCATGCCTCGCCCGGCGGCCACGTAGGGGTTCATCAGCCGCTCCTTGTACTCGGCAACCCGCTGCGAGCGAAGAGCATCCGGGTCCGGAGCGGCCCTGATCTCGTTCCTGTGGATGATGTTGACCGCACCATCCGCGCCCATAACGGCTACCTCGCCTGTGGGCCAGGAGTAGTTGACGTCGCCCCGAAGGTTCTTACTGCTCATGACGATGTAAGCCCCGCCGTAGGCCTTGCGCGTCAGCACGCTCATCTTGGGGACCGTCGCCTCGGCGTAGGCGTAGATCAGCTTGGCCCCGTGACGGATGATCCCTCCGTACTCCTGGGACGAGCCTGGCATGAAGCCCGGCACGTCGATGAACGTCACCAGCGGTATGTTGAACGCGTCGCAGAACCTCACGAAACGCGCCGCCTTCACGGACGCGTTGATGTCGAGCACCCCGGCCATCACTTCCGGTTGGTTTGCCACTATGCCGACCGATCGGCCACCGATGCGAGCGTGCCCGACGACGATGTTCTTGGCATACGAGGCGTGGACCTCCATGAAGCCCCGGTCGTCGACCACGCGGCGGATCACGTCGAGCATGTTGTACGATTGTGTCGGAGAGTCGGGGACGATCCCGTCTAGCTCCGCGTCGGCGACCGCGGGATCGGCCTTGGTGCGCGGTGGCTCCTCCATGTTGTTCTGCGGCAGGAAGCTGAGCAGGAGGCTTATTGCGCTGATGCAAGCTATTTCGGAGTCGATGTCGAAGTGGGCGACGCCGCTCTTGCTGGCGTGGCTCTCCGCCCCTCCGAGGGCCTCGTGGGTGATGTTCTCGCCGGTGACCACCTTGATGACGTCGGGCCCGGTGATGTAGAGCTGGCCCTGGCCCCGCACCATCATCACGTAGTCGGTCAGGGCAGGGGAGTAGCTGGCGCCTCCAGCCGCCGGGCCAAAGACCGCCGATATCTGCGGTATGACACCGGAGGCCCGGACGTTCCTCAGGAAGATGTCGCTGTAGCCGGCAAGGGAGTCCACCCCCTCCTGGATTCGCGCGCCACCGGAGTCTATGAGCCCGACCATCGGGGCCCCGGTCGCGACCGCCTGGTCCATCGCCTTGCATATCTTCTGCGCGGCCACACGCGACAGCGACCCGCCCATGACCGTGAAGTCCTGCGCGTAGACGAACGTCAGCCGACCGTCGATCTTGCCGTACCCAGTGACGACCGAGTCGCCCAGGTACTGCTGTTCGGAGAGCCCGAACTCGGTGGACTGGTGGACGACGAAGCGGTCGATCTCCTCGAAGGTGCCCTCGTCCATCAGCAGGGCTATGCGCTCTCGCGCGGTAAGCTTGCCCTTGCCGTGCTGGGCGTCGATCCTGCGCTGCCCGCCCCCCAGCTGCGACTGCTCTCGCCTGCGCCGCAGCTCGTCCAATCTCTCCTGGACCCTGCTTCTCACGACCATAATTGATTCGGCCCCGCGTCCCGTGGAATAATCGCTGCGTTCCCAAGTTATCAGATAGTGGGAAGCCTCAGCAACAGACGGGGCGCTTCGTAGCTGTTCAGAGTCGGAGGCCCGAGGGTTCACCCTCACCTCAATCCTCGCCCGCGAAGGGCGAGGAAGGGGAGAGGCCTCATCAAGACTGAACTGTTGCAGCGCTTCCCTCGCCGAACGGCAGGCATGGACCAAACGGACAGTCGCGTTCGCGGCACGATGAAAATCGGCGGCTCGACCTTCGAGTGGGGCTCCCGCACTTACGTGATGGGAGTCATCAACGCGACGCCCGATTCGTTTTCGGGCGACGGGGTCGGGTCGAGCGTCGAGATGGCCCTTGCCCAGGCCCGCTCTTTCGAGCAGTGGGGCGCAGACATCATCGACGTGGGCGGGGAGTCCACGCGCCCTCCATCCATATATGCGGGATCCGAGCCCGTCCCGGCGGACAGAGAGCTGGAGCGGGTGCTTCCCATCATCAGGGCCATCACGCAGGAGATGGACATCCCTGTCAGCATCGACACCTACAAGGCCGAGGTTGCCCGCCAGGCCGTCGCGGCCGGGGCATCCATGATCAACGACGTATGGGCGCTGCGGCGCGACCCGGATGTGGCCCGCACCGCGGCAGAGCTAGGAGTGCCGGTCGTGCTCATGCACAACCAGGACCACACTAACTACGACGACGACGTGCCTGACGTCGTATCGCGGCTCTCGTGGCTCGCCGACCGGGCCGTGGAGGCCGGAGTCCGCCGCGACAGGATCGTCCTGGACCCCGGCATAGGGTTCGGCAAGACCGCCCAGCACAACCTGGAGATCCTGCGCAGACTCGGCGAATTCCGCGCCACCGGACTGCCGTTGCTGGTGGGCATGTCGAGGAAGTCGACCATCGGCTACGTGCTCGACCTGCCCGTCGAAGAACGGGTCGAGGGCACGGCGGCGACAGTCGCACTGTCGATAGCCGGAGGCGCGGACATCGTGCGGGTCCACGACGTGAGGGAGATGGTGAGGGTGGCACGCATGAGCGACGCGGTGGTCCGGGGCTGGAGCGGGGGCTGATGTCGGCCGAGGCCTATCTTGCCCTAGGGTCGAACCTGGGCGACAGGCGGGGGAACATCCTGCGTGCCGTCGGCCTGCTGGGCGATGTGTCGTCGGGGCTCAGACTCTCGGCGCTGTACGAGACCGAGCCAGCCGGCTTCGAGGGTCAGCCCTCGTTCCTCAACGCAGCGTGCGGGTTGTGGACGAGCGTCGCTCCATTCGATCTGTTCCACGAGGTGCGCCGCATACAGGACGAAATAGGCGGGCCGCACACGTTCCCGAACGCACCCAGAGCACTGGACATCGACCTGCTGCTCTACGACAGGATGGTCATCGACACCCCGTTGCTGACCATCCCGCACCCCCGAATGGCCGAGCGCGATTTCGTGCTGAGGCCCCTGGCGGACCTGGCGCCGGCATACGAGCACCCACAACTAGGGGCGACGATATCCGAGTTGCTTGCCAGGCTTGCCGCTTCTGCGCCATCGAGCCGGGATTGCTTGCAGGTACCGGCATTTCACCCTCACCCCAGCCCTCTCCGGTCAAGGGAGAGGGGGTTAGGGTCAGGGCCTTTTCATTTTCTGGAACAAGTTTTAGACTTTATGCCAGAGAGAGTGAGAGGTGATGATCAATGGAGTTAACAGAAGCATTGGATACGGTGCCTGACCACCGGAGCAGTCAGGGCCGTCGTCATCCATTGGGAGCGATTCTGAGTCTGGCCGTTTGCGCGATGCTGTGCGGCGCCCGCAGCCTGTATGCCATAGCCCAATGGGGGCGGGATCACGAGGCTGGCACAGGGCAGATCCTGGGGTTCAGGCCTGGGAAGACGCCCTGTGTAGCCACCTTCCATCGGGTGTTCAAAGAGTTGGATGTGGCTGCATTCGAGGCAGTCTTGGGCGAGTGGCTGATCGATAGCGGAGTAGAGCCAGGGGAGGTGCTATCCCTGGACGGCAAGACCTTGCGGGGGATTCATGGGAAAGAGATACCCGGGGTGCATCTGGTGTCAGCCTATGCTACTGGGAGCGGGGCGGTGCTGGCCCAGGCAGCCGCTCCTGGGAAGGGTCAGGAGCTGGCGGCGGCCAGAGCAGTGCTGGGTCAGGTCCCCCTGGAGGGCCGGGTAGTGGTGGCGGACGCCCTGTTGACGCAACGGGACGTGTGCCATCAGATTGTGGCCGGTGGTGGGGATTACCTGTTGCCGGTAAAAGAGAATCAGCCCGCTTTGTACCAGGACCTTGTAGGAGCATTTTCCCCCACTGGAAACTAAAGGGGTCAACGGGCCGGTAGTGTCCCCTTGGCAGGCGCGGGAATGGCGGGCTAGAGGGGCAACGCTGATGGTGGGGGTGGATGCCCCATCCAAGCGGCGTCATGGACGGCTGGAACGGCGTGAGCTGTGGGCCTTAGCTGACCCGGAGGTAAACGAGTATGCCGGTAGCGCCGGGACGATGGGAGATGCCTGGCCTCATCTGCAACAGGTGTGCCGGCTGGAGCGGCGGCGGATAGTGAAAGGCCGAAGTCAGGTGACGGTGAGCTATGCGGTGACCAGTCTCCCCCCGACCGTTGCCAGGGCGGACCGTTTGTTGCAAGTCCTTCGAGAGCACTGGCACATCGAGAACCGTCTGCATTGGGTACGCGACGTCACCTTTGACGAAGACCGTTCTCAGGTAAGGACTGCCTCTGCTCCCCAGGTGATGGCAGCGTTGCGCAATCTGACAACCACCCTGGTGCGGTGGGCGGGCCATAGCAACGTAGCCGCTGCCCTGCGCCGTCACGCTGCACACCTTCCCGAAGCCCTCGCACTTATGGGCATCGACTATAACGCTGGAAAATGAAAAGGCCCTGGGGTTAGGGTAACTGTTCAGCAACTGTGTTGAAAGTCAAGATGAGTGACCGACGAGTGCCGGTGTGGTGGCGCGCTGAGCGCGCCAGGGAGAGCGCTGCTTGAGCATGGAGTTGAGTATGACGAGCAGTTTGCGCATACAAGCGACGAGGGCCACCTTCTTCGGCTTACCAGCAGCCAGCAGGCGCTGGTAGAAGTCCCGGATGACGGGATTGAAGCGACTGGCAGCCAGCGTTCCCATGTACAGGACGGCGCGGACCCGGGAGCGCCCGCCCCAGACGCGCCGTTTGCCACGCATGGTGCCGCTGTCGCGGTTGAAGGGAGCCACGCCCACCAGCGCGGCGACCTGGCGCCGGTTCAGGGTGCCAAGCTCCGGCAGGTGGGCCAGGAGAGTGAGGGAGAGTTGCTCACCCACGCCGGGGACGGTGCGCAGGAGATCGTCTTTCTCTCGCCACACGGGACTCTGACGGAGAGTCTGCCGCAGCCCTTCGTCAATGTCGTTGAGCTCCTGCTCGAGCCAGGCGATGTGGGCCTCAATGCGGGGCCGGACGGCGCTGATGGCGCTCCCAAGCCGGTTCTTCTCCGCCACCAAGATGGCTATCACTTGGTGCCTGCGGGCAACCAGGGAGTTGAGGACCTGGGTCTCGGCGTCCCTCAGAGGGCGCACGGCTGGGCGAACGGCGTCGGCGAAGTGGGCCAGTACGGCCGCGTCCAGGGCATCAGTCTTCGCCAGCGTCCCGGTGGCTCTGGCGAAGTCTCGAACCTGCCGGGGGTTGACGATGACCACTGGCAGCGATGCAGCCGCCAGGGCTGACACCGAAGGCAGCTCCAGGCCGCCCGAAGCCTCCAGCACCACCATGGCAGGTTCGAGGGCCCTGAGCCGAGAGACCAGCTCCCGGATCCCAGGCTCGTCATTGGAGATAGTCCACCTCTGGCCTGTGGGGCGGACCGCGACGTCCACCTGGGCTTTAGCCACATCAATGCCTACGTAGACTGCTTCCTGTTCCATCCATTCCTCCTGTGTGAAGTACTGGCCCTTCCTTGCGCGATGCGGGCTCGTTTGGCCCAGGCAACTGTTCGGGCTCTGTTTGGGGATGGTGCGGCGACCCTCGCTGAACAACGGTCTTTGATGACCAAGACTTGGTCGGTCTGCCGCACCCCCACTCCACCTCTGTGAAGTCACTATTGGGGACCACCACTAACATACAAGTCTTGGTGCGAGGAAGGCCCCCCCACCCCTGGGTATGACGGTGGACTGTGCGCATCCAGTGTTCTCACGAATCTGAACAGCTACGGGTTAGGCCATCAGGCCCGCTGGTCGGGTGGGAGCAGGTCAGGGATGCCCCCTGAGATGGGGTAGGTCTCCGCACACGGCGGGCAGTGCAGGCCGCCGTCGACGATCTCGCCGCTCTCGGCGTCTTTCCTGGTCACCGTGAGCTCCAGCTCGCCCTTGCACATGGGACAGACCAGTATCTCCATCAGATCGGCTCTCACGGGACGCTCACCTCAACCCATTCTCGAACAGGACACCGAGCAGGTCCGACAGCAGGAAGACGACGATGCCAAGGTACACGAGCGCATTGTAGCCTGACGCGGCCCGCAGAACTCGCTTCACGCCGGTCACGGGGGCCTCGTCGGGGTGCCCGAACGCCTCGAGGAACTCGGACCGACGCCGCTGGGCCCTCACCTGCAGGAACATCCATAGGGACAGCACGACCTTCACGCCGAGGGCGATGGCATAGGCAACTCCTACCGCATCCTCGGTCAGCCTGTCGAAGACCAGCACGGCGCCGGTGGCGATGAGCACGATGATGCAGGCGTCGACGAGCGTCTTGAACTCGGAGCCAGCGGCGGAGGTCAGTCCGCGCGGCGTGTCTGGATTCCGCTTGATCGCCGGGCGCAGCACGACCAGGTAGAAGATGCTGCCGCCCACCCAGGCCGCGGCCGACAAGACGTGCAACCACCGCACGGCCAGCAGGAAGACATCTAGCGCGTCCATCTGGAGGGATTATAGCCGCCGCCGGGCTCGCGGGTTCACTATCCCGCCGGGCGGCCAGGGCCTTTCCATTGTTGAGATAGGGTCGTACCTTGCCGTTCGGCCTGAGCTTGTCGAAGGCCCCAATTGTGGTTCGACAGGCTCACCACGAACGGACTTTGGAAAGGCCCTGCCGGGCGGCTACTCGAGCAGCGGAGCGACTATCTCTTCCAGCTTTTCCTCGGTCAGAACTCCGGCCCAGGTGCGGACGACCTCGTGGTCCTTGTTCAGGAAGACAGTCGTCGGCCAGTGAACGGCGTTGTAGTCGATCAGGATCTTGCCTTCGGTGTCGGGGCCGATGGCGTAGGTTATGCCGAACTCGTCCACGAACTCCTGGCCCTCTTCCAGCGTGTCGAGGGAGAGGGACTGTATCCCGATAAACTGCAGGCCATCGTCGCGGTGTTTCTGCCAGGTGGCCTCCAGGTCGGGCATCTCAAGGCGGCATGGGGGGCAGGACGGGTACCAGAAGTTGATGACTACGGGCTTGCCAGAGTACTGGGATAGCCGCACCACCTCGCCCTTCTCGTAGTTCTCGTTGCCGAACACCTCCAGCTCGAAATCCGGCGCCGCCTCGTCCCCACGCCCCGATGGCACGCCCGAGGTCGTGCACGCTGCCAGCAGAAGGGTGGCCAGGGCCACGAGCGAGAGCATGGCCAACCAGCTTCGCAGTTCAAGCTTCAAGTTGTCGTCCTCCGTTTCGGGTCGGGGCAGTCCCGCGATGCGAGGATCCCCTTTGTATATTCGATGAACGAGCAAGTGCGGGCGATGCAACCCAGAGCGGGCTACTCGTCCGGCTCACTCATCAGGGCCGTTGCGTGGCTGATGAGCGTCCTCGCGCGGTCCTCGGGCGTCCTGCGACTCTCAAGGTACAGGCGGAGGGCCTCGCGGGGCTCCAGGGCCTGCGAGCGGCCCGTGCCCAGCCTCGTCCGCACCTGGTCCGCAATCTCCCGGGAAATTGCTGCGACGTAGTGGGCTCCTTCGAGCGCGCCGCGAATCTCGCCGTCGCGGAGGTGGCCTTCGAGGTCGGCGGGCACTCTGATCAGGACGCGAACTACGGTGCCCTCGAAGTGGCGGCTCTGGATGGCCCTGACCACGGTGGCCGTCGGGTTCAGGTCGTCTCGGGGCACGTCTACGGACACAGTGAGGAAACGGCGGGCGGCCACCGGCACGAACTCGAACCCCGTTTCGCGCCTGCCCTGGGGCAGGGAGATGTCGAGCTCCACAACGCAGAAGCCCTTGTCATCCTTCTCTTCCCCGAAGTCCACCCGCTGGAGGCTGCCGGAATAGACCACTCGCGGCTCGCGGCCCCACTCCTGGTGGCGGTGAATGTGGCCCAGCGCCACGTAGTCGAGCTGCGGCATGGCGACATTGCTGCGAAGGAGCACGTGATCTCGGCCCAGCATCATCGACTGCTCGGAGCTCGTGACCGCTTCGCTCACCGAGACGTGTCCGGCCAGCACCGCCGGTATGGCGGGGTCGAGCGACTCGACGCGGACGCGCACGGCGTCGGTCAGCCGCGCCTGTATCGCCTCGTTGATCTGGTCCGGCGTCATCCCGCGCGTCTCCTCGTTCGCCAGGTAGGCACTGCGCCTGATCCAAGGGAGGGCGATTACCTGCACGGGGCCGGACTTCGTTGGGATCACGTATGTCTTCAGCGTGTCGCCCGTGTAGACGTTGCGGACGTCCAGCGTGCGAAAGATCTCCAGGGCACTCGCCCTGCTTGCGGTGAATGGCATGTCGTGATTGCCGACCAGCAGGAATACCGGCACCCCCGCGGACGCCAGCCTTGCCACGCGCCTGGCGAACTCCCGCTGGTGCGTCTGCGTCGGGTCCCGGCTCTTGTACGCGTCACCGCAGAACAGCGCCAGGTCAGCGCCGTTGTCGATTGCGTAGTCCACGACCTCGTCGAGGGTGGACAGGAAATCCACCAGGCGGCTCGACAGCCCCGTCTCAGGGTCGGGCTTTCCGTAATTCTCGACCCCGATATGTACGTCGGCAAAGTGGACTATCCGCACGTCATTGCAGCTGAGCCTCTATGAACTCAACTACCTCAATGCAATCTGGTAAGTAACCGCGTACGCGGCCAACTGAGATTTGTGTACTCCCTCCGTGCGCGATCTGATGACGGTTGTTGATGATCGAATCTATAGCGTTACGCCTCCGGCCTCCATCTTCATCAAGGAACATCTGCAGGTCTTCTGCCCATCTAGGATTGAAGCTTCTAGCCGTCTCGATGAATCGACCTGCCTTCGGGTTTGAAATACCTTCCAGTTCCTTAATGGCAAAGTTTGCCACCTCAGGACTCGCAGCGTTCTTTACGAATTCTCCGTAAGTCTCCCGTAGGGCGTTTTCTAGGAACCCGGCCGTCAGCACGCAGAGGTATCTTCCCCAATGGCCAACAAGCCCGATGTCTTCTCCGGTTGCTGGGTCTGTTCGATCCAACAGCGACTTCAGGGAGGCGAGTTGGCTTACTAGCTCCCGATTGTGCATATTACTGAGACATAAAGCGCGCCTCGGCCTTCTCCATGCGCGTCTTAACAGACTGTTCGTTCGCCGTCGTACGGGATACTGCCTCTACGTAGTCGGTATCATTTAGCAGATCGTCGTGCGCCATTCTTGTACTGCAAGGCTTAGGAGGACATCCCAAGGCCAGTTTCCGAGCCAGGGCCACCGACATTGAGTCAAAAACTGCCGCGTTCAAGGCACGGTTGGGCCGGAACGCTTTCCCTCCTAGTGCCTGCTCAAACGCATCCATTGTTTGGATAAATATATCTGAGACATTCTTCAGGAAGTCGTCTGGTGGGTTTCTGTTCTTCCCTACGAACTGAGTTAGGAACTCTGTCATCGGGGGTTTATAGCTCTCTGCGTCGAAGAAGAAAGCCAAGAATCGCAGGATGAGCTCCTGGTCCTTTTGCCTAGGGCTCACTTTGCCGAAGAGGGACCGCCAGGCTGGATAACGGTTTAGGATGCTCAATTCATTTATGAGCTTACCGTGATAGATGGCACTGCGCATCTCTTGGGGGGTTAGCCGAGTGCCGCTACTGTTGATCCTGTCGAAGATATGGTACACGCTCGTATTATCCTTTGACGGCGCATCCTGCTTCACAACAGTCGCGTGGATGACAGAGTTGTCGATGCGGAACTGGTCGGTGCGTGCTAATTCCTCGTAAGTCAGCCCCTCAAACTCCTCCTGAACGCCTATTAGCTTGAAGATTTTTGCCGCCTCGGTCGACGGATTGAATATACCGCCGTAGAAGAACTGGATGCTCTTCAGGCGTTGCTGTCCGTCAATGACAACGTACTTGTCTGAGTCGAAGTCTCGTGACAAGAAGATTTCTGGAACAGGCAAGCCTAGTAGCAGGGTTTCTATGAACCTGGACGCCTGACGGAGATTCCAGACATAACTTCGCTGGAAAGGCGGAATGACTATCTCGCCTCGCCCAATTCGGCGGCGCAACCCCTCAACATCGAAATCCACTCCGAAGCTGGTAATTCTATAGCGCACTGGCGCTACTGCACCATCTTCCTCGACCTCGATCCTCTCCTCTATCCCCAGAGTTTCCCTATCGTCAACTTCGAGGCTAACCATTCATACCTCCTTGCGCGTACAGATTAAAGCTCTCCGTCATGTGTTCGATGGAATTATAGTACTTGATGGCCGGGTGGGGCATGCCTAGGGACTGTTTGTTACCGCAGAGGGTCGATGACCTGAAGGAAGGGGAAGCGGTAGAAATCCGTGTCGCGCGTGCAGATGCGGCTCACTCCGTGCTCGCGCATCAGCACCGCAGTGTGAAGATCGTGGACCATGTTGCCGCGGATATCCGGCAACTCCTCCAAGGTCTGTGACAGGACAGCGGCGTGACGGTCGGAGGCGGTCAGCAGGGAGAAGCCGGGCGACTCCAGCAGCGCCGTGATGAAGCGCCGGCTATCCTGAGGGGTCCAGGGGGCCCGCAGGATAGCCGGGTGAGTGACGACTCGCATGAATTCGTAGCAGACATTCCAGGTCAGGAATGACGGCGACGGGTTACGGCGCGCCTCCTCAAGAAGGCTCAGGCAAGGATCGTGGAACTCGGAGTCTGCGTTGGCTGCATAGATCAACACGTTCGTGTCGAAGGCCAGCACCTCAAGCCTCTTCCATTACCCGATACAACTCGTCCCTGTTGGACACGTCTACCAGCATCGGGCCTCCATGCCGCGTCGGCAGTGGGGGGAGTGGCAATGGGCCTGCGGTGTAGCTTGCAGGCGGGCCGTTACTGAGGATGTGCCGGAGCCCGGCCTCTACGAGAGCGGACATGGTCGTCCCGCGCCTCGGGGCCTCCTCGCGCAGCCGCTGCATCACCGTGTCGTCTATGTTCAGTGTAGTCTTCATATGGCAAACCATACAGGATGTATGGCTATATTGTCAACTGGCACAATTTCACAGCAAAGCCGACTCTGGAGTCACTGGCTGGGGCCCTGACTAGCCCCGATAGAGTCTACGGGCGCCTCTGGGCGTGACGGCACGCCGTCACGCCAGCCGCCCGCGCAGCTCCTCAACCAGTCCTTCTATGGGCACGCGGTCCTGTGACATGGTGTCGCGGTCTCGGATGGTGACGGCGCGGTCGTCGAGGGTGTCGAAGTCTACGGTGACGCACAGGGGCGTGCCTACCTCGTCCTGGCGCCTGTACCTGCGCCCGATGCTCTGGGCGTCGTCGTACTGCACGAACCCGTCGATTGCGCCCGAGCGCCGTATGACGTCGTGAACCTCGTGGGCCGTGGGCGTGAGCCTCTCGTTGCGACTCAGCGGCAGCACGGCGACTTTGACCGGCGCGAGGGCAGGGTGGAGCTTCAGGACGACGCGTGTCTCGGGCTTGCCCTTCGCACTGAGGCTCTCCTCCTCGGTGTAAGCGTCCACCAGGAAGGCCATGACGGCGCGGTCCACGCCTGCGGACGGCTCTATGACGTATGGCACGATGTGCTCGTGGGCCTCGTCGTCGAAGTATGCGAGGCGTTCGCCCGACGCCTCGGCGTGAGCGCGCAGGTCGAAGTCGGTGCGGTTGGCGATGCCCTGTATCTCACCCCAGCCCCAGGGGAACCGGTACTCGATGTCCGTCGTGGCCTTCGAGTAGTGGGACAGCTCGTCGGGGTCGTGGGGGCGGAGCCGGAGATGCCCCTCATCGAGGCCGAGCGACGTGTACCAGGCGACGCAGTCGGCGATCCAACTCTCGTGCCATCGCTCGTCTTCCCCAGGCTCGACGAAGAACTCGATCTCCATCATCTCGAACTCACGTGTGCGAAAGATGAAGTTGCCGGTCGTGATCTCGTTGCGGAACGCCTTGCCGATCTGCGCGATGCCGAAGGGCGGCTTGCGCCGAGAGGCCGTGGCCGCGGTGTTGAAGTTGACGAAGATGCCCTGGGCGGTCTCGGGCCTGAGGAAGGTGAGGCCCGCGTCGTCCTGCACGGGGCCCAGGTGGGTGGTCAGCATCTGGTTGAACTGGCGAGGCTCCGTCAGCTCTCCACCGCAGTCGGGACAGGCGGGCTCTTCCAGCTGGTCTGCCCGCCAGCGCTGACGGCACTCCCTGCAGTCCACGAGCGGATCGGAGAAGTGGTCGGCGTGCCCGCTGGCCCGCCACACGTCCGGGTGCATCAGGATCGAGGCGTCGAGGCCGATCATGTCGTCGCGGCTCCAGACGAAGTGCTTCCACCACGCCCGCTTCACGTTGTTCTTCAACTCGACGCCCAGCGGCCCGTAGTCCCAGGTGCTGGCCAGGCCGCCGTATATCTCGCTGCTCTGGAACAGGAAGCCCCTGCGCTTGCAGAGGGAGGTCAGTGTCGTCAGATCGAGCTCAGTCTGTGTATCGGTCAATTCACTCTCTCAGTGGTGGACGGATTGCACTCAATGTGCGACTCCGATTATACAGGGAAGGTGCTGGGGTATATTGCACGGTCGCCGCAAACGTAGGGAAGGGGTCTACCACCTGCAATCGCAGTGAGCCGCCCCGTCCCAGTTCCTTCGCGCTGCTCAGGACGGCAGTATGTTAGCCGCCCTTTGCGCCCGTGATGTCCCTGCGCTGGAAGATTAAGAAGGCGGCTGCGGCCAGGGCAACCGTGTAGACCAGGAGGATGAGGAAAGCCTGGAGAGTATCCGACGACATCTGCCCGGAAGGGACCCCATTCCCCGATATCTCCACTTCGATGAACGACACCTGCATCCACTTGTCCACATTGGCGCCGAGCAGCACCTCCGAGATGTTGTCGAACCACTCGAAGTTACTGAGCAAGGGAACGAATATCAGCTCGACGACGAAGTAACCCATGCCAATGGACATGCCCGCGGCCGAGGACTGGGTCAACACGGTGAGGAAGGCGGCAAGGGCGACGTATGGGGCCAGACCGTAGACCGCCTTGCCGAAAGTCACGGCGGCGGCGCCCCAGCTGCCGGAGTCTAGCAGCCCTCCCGACTCGGCGGGAGGTATGACCGCGGCCAGAATGCTTGAGACGGCTGCCGTCGCGCCCAGGACCAGGAATCCGGCGGCGCCAAGGAGCATGATCAGGACGAGCTTCGATGAGAGAAGCTGCCACCGACCGGTGCCCCTTGTCAGCGCCGTCCTGAGCGTCCCCCAGCCGTACTCGGTCCCCAGCGCCGACGCCGTGAGGATCAGTACCAGGAAGGCGGCAATGTCGAACAGGCCGCTGATCGTATTGGGAATCGCGCTCGGCAGTGCAAAGCCTTCGCGAATTTCTTCACGCGCGTCGGTACCGGAACAGTTCTCGCGGAACCGCTCGATATCAGCCAGGAATTCCCGCCTCTGATCTTCGGAGAGTTGCTCGATACCTTCAGGTGTTTGTCCATTCACAATCTCGGTGCACGTCATTGACACGAATTTGGTCTCGCCGTCTTGCTCGTAGCTCATGCCTACTGAGCTGGTCCCGCCGGACATGAGCCCCTGCAATCCCTCGTTGTGATAGGCGGCGTAGCTGACCCACAGGCCGATCTGCGCGAGGACGACGGCAACGGCCAGCAGTATCCACGGCTGCCATCGGCGCCGCAGCTTGAACCACTCCCAGACCGTGAGGCGCAGCACTTGAGCGATCATTCGGTCTCTCCTTCGCCCTCGTCGTCGCCCGTTACCTCCAGGAAATACTCCTCGAGGGAGGTCTGAACTGGCGAGAGCTCGGAGACATAGACATCTGCGCGGCTCAGGGCGGCCGTCAGCTCCCAGGAGCGCTCGTGCGGCGCTGCCACCATGAGGGAGCCGTCCTTCGGGGTCACGTCTTCCACCCAATCGAGTGCCGTGAGGATTTCGACCGCCCTGGCGTCGTCGGTAGTGCTGGCGCGAATCTGCTCGCGGCCGCGGGACTGGATGAGCTCGGCCACCTCGCCCTGGGCGATCAGCCTGCCCTTGGAGAGTATTGTCACACTGTCGCAGACCTGCTCGACCTCGTTGAGAAGGTGGCTGGACAGGAGCACCGTTCTCCCATCGGTCCCCAGGCTGAGTATCAGATCCCGTATCTCGGCCATTCCCTCGGGGTCCATGCCATTGGTCGGCTCGTCGAGGAACAGGAGCTCAGGGTCGCCGAGCAGGGCGTACGCGATGCCCAGGCGCTGCTTCATGCCGAGAGAGTAGGTCTGGAAGCGGCTGTCGGCCCTGGCCAAGAGGCTGACCCTGTCGAGAAGCGCATCAATCTCTGAGGGCGAGCCCCTGCCTGAGATGCCCTGGAAGTAGGCGAGGTTCCTGCGGCCCGACAGGTAGGGGTAGAAGGACGGCGTCTCCACGATCGCGCCGACCCGGCGCAGGGCGTCTTCGTGACGGCCCGTCGATCCGAAGAGGCTGAAGCTGCCCGAGGTCGGCCTGACGAGGCCGAGCAGCATACCCATCGTGGTCGTCTTGCCCGACCCGTTGGGACCGAGGAGGCCGTAGACGTGGCCGCGCAGCACCTCCATCGACAGCCCGTCGACTGCAGAGATCTTGCCGTAACGCTTGCTCAGGCCCTCGGTCCGGATTACGAGGTCGTTCACTCCCAGCCACTCCCGTTGAGAGAATCGTCGATGAACATCGTTGCCCCCGCCGGATTCACGCTACTGCCCGCGGCGTCCGCTCGAAGCGGTGACTGTGCCGCCTTCCTCGCCGCCATTCTCTGGACGTGCTCGCGGAGTCCGCTCGAACGCTCCCTCGAACATACCCTCGAGCCGGGCCTGGCCTTCCCCTATCCTCGATATATCGGCCCTGAGCGTCGATATATCGGTGTAGACCTGTTCGAACTGCCTGGACACACGCTCGAACTGCTTGTCCACACCCTCGAACTGCTTGTCCACACCCTCGAATTGCTTGTCCACACGCTCGAACTGCTTGTCCACACCCTCGAACTGCTTGTCCACACCCTCGAATTGCTTGTCCACACGCTCGAACTGCTTGTCTATCCGTTCGGTGAGCCACTTGAGTGTCCCAAACAGCGCTATTGCCAAAGCTACGATCGTCCCGAATAGGGCTATGATGCCTGCGAGCTCTGGTGTCATGCCACTCCGTCCTCCACTAACCCAATTCTTACAGGAAGAGTGGCGCAAATACAAGGGCGACGATGGACATGAGCTTGATGAGGATATTGAGGGCCGGGCCGGACGTGTCCTTGAACGGGTCGCCGACGGTGTCGCCTACGACCGCAGCCGAGTGCTGCTCGGAGCCCTTGCCGCCGTGATGCCCTGCCTCGACGTACTTTTTGGCGTTGTCCCAGGCGCCTCCAGCATTCGCCATCATGATGGCGAGGAGGAATCCTGTGGCGATGGCGCCTATGAGCAGCCCCGCCAGCGCCTCCGGGCCGAGAATCGCGCCGACGGTGATGGGGGCTACCACCGCGAGCACGCCCGGCAGCACCATCTCGCGCATCGCGCCCTGCGTGCTGATATCCACCGCCCTTGCGTAGTCCGCCGGGGCAGTGCCCTCCATCAGGCCCTCGATCTCGCGGAACTGCCGGCGCACCTCGCTGATCATCGCGTTGGCCGCGCGGCCAACAGCCTGCATGGTGAGGGCCGCGAACAGGAACGGCATGATGCTCCCGACGAGCAGGCCCATGAGGACGTTCACGTCCTGCAGGTCGAAGGACTCCACGCCCGTCGCCTGGGAGTAGGCCGCCATCAGCGCCAAGGCCGTCAGCACCGCCGAGCCTATGGCGAAGCCCTTGCCCGTCGCCGCTGTCGTGTTGCCCAGCGAGTCCAGGGCGTCCGTCCGCTCGCGCACCTCCGGACCGAGGTGCGCCTGCTCCGCGATTCCGCCCGCGTTGTCGGCGACCGGGCCGTAGGCGTCGGTCGCCAGCGTGATGCCTAGGGTCGAAAGCATCCCCACTGCCGCCAGGGCGACGCCGTAGGTGCCCGCCAGCTCGTTGGTCAGCCACATGGCAATGACGATGACGACGCCCGGTATGAGGGTGCTGATCATGCCGAGGCCGATGCCGGAGATGATCACGGTCGCCGGGCCCGTCTCTGACTGGGCAGCGATGTCCTTGGTGAAGCGGAACTCGTAGGAGGTATAGACTTCCGAGGAGGTCCCGATGATCTGTCCCGCAACCAGCCCGGTGAGGATTACCCAGAACAGCTCGAAGGGCAGGCCCATTACCTGGATGGCGACGCCCGAGCCAATCAGTATCAGGATTCCGGCGCCGAATATTCCAGTGCGCAGCGTCCAGAGGAGGCGCCCCATGTCGGCGCCCTCCTTCGTTCTGACTAGGAAGGTGCCCAGGATCGATGCGATGATGCCCATGGCGGCCACGAGGATGGGCAGGGTGAACATGGCCGCGTCGTAGTTGGCCTCCACGTCGCTGATGTCGCCGAGCTTGAGGAAGGACGCGCCCACCGCGGCCAGTGCGACGGTTGCGATTATCGAGCCCACGTACGACTCGAAGAGGTCGGCGCCCATGCCCGCCACGTCACCCACGTTGTCGCCCACGTTGTCGGCGACTGTGGCCGGATTGCGCGGGTCGTCCTCCGGGATGCCCGCCTCGACCTTGCCCACGAGATCGGCCCCCACGTCGGCGGCCTTGGTGTATATTCCGCCGCCTACCCTGGCAAACAGCGCGATGGACGATGCGCCGAACCCGAATCCGGCGACGATGTTGACGTCCTTGAATATCAGGTAGATTGCGGTCATCCCAATCAGGCCGATGCTCACGACCGAGACTCCCATGACCGCGCCGCTGTTGAATGCGACTTTGAGCGCCGCGTTCAGCCCCTGTTGGGCCTTGACTACGGTGCGCGAGTTGGCCCGGATGGCTATGCTCATGCCGATGAAGCCGGCGAGCCCGGACCCGATGGCCCCAACCAGGTAAGCTATGGCTGTGGAGGGTATGGCCCGGTCGTCGTGGGCCTCTATCCGGCCTAGCAGGTCGTAGTCGATGAGGGCGGCAAGCACCGCGAACATGACGACGACGAATATCGCGAGGAGCCTGTACTCCCGCGACAGGAAGGCCATCGCGCCCTCCTGTATGGCGCGGCCTATGAACTGGATCGTCTCGCTGCCCTTGTCCTGCCGGAGGATGTCGAGCGCGAGCAGCAGGGCGAATACCAGTCCGACTGCGGCGGCCGCGAAGGCCAAGATGAAGATGATCACTCTAGCCTCTCCATGAAAAAGCCTCCCCACGGCGGGAGGCCGTATTGTGCGGGAAGCCCCGCTCTCTCGACGGCTCAAAGCCTAGCATAATCATCCACCGGTCGCTAGTGTAGGACTCTCCCGCGCGGCAGCGGCACTCACTGGATGCTTCATGGCGGAGATTTACGCCAGCGCTATTCCGAAACCGCTATCCTGCGGTCGCCCAGAGACTGCACGGGGCGGTTATTCGTTCCGCCGCCAGTTAGGGCGGCAATCTGCCTGACCTGTTCCTGCGACACCTCCTCGATTTCGGACATTACCAGCCACTCTACGCCTTCGGTGCACGGCGGTGTCGTCAGTGAGCCTGCGTAACTGTAATGGCCGTGTTTCGCGGGAAGGTAGCCGCTGGGTTCCAGCAGCGAGGCGGGTTCGACGGTTTCGCTCGGTTGCGGCGCGGCGTCGATCATCGCCTGGATAGCCGGGTTCTCTTCGCCCAGCCTGTACAGAACGCCTACTACCGCGATTTCGCCGGACTCCCCTTTATGAACCAGATGCATTTCCAGCGCGAAGCTCTTGCCATCGATGGAATGTTCGCTGGGATTGTGAGGGTGCACCTCCATGAGCGTGTATTCGAGCTCTTGAAGGCGCATACGGCTGTTCCCGTGCGTGACCTTGACGAACTTGCCGGTGTTGGTCAGATGTCTCCCGTCGCGGCTGTACGTAAACGACAGCGCCGAAGCGTCACCTGGGAGGTAGCCTGCAATGTTCACGGGGGACTGGCGCTTGCCCTCGGAGCAACTCGAATACTTGTCGGAAAGGCTGCCCCAAGTCGCCGGCCCGCCCTCGCCCGAATACCCCCATTCCACCGGAGCGCCCGCGTGTCCGCCGTCGGACGTCTGGTTACACGCCATGATCAATGCCAGTGCAATGAGCAGCGCCACCAGTGCCGTGCCGGTATTCAACATGGAGTCCTTACTTGTGGTCAGCTTTTCTTGTTGGTTTCCTGACCGCGGTCACGCTGAGTACTTGATCCTGGGATCGACTACCGCGAGGAGGATGTCGGATATGAGCGTGCCGGTGACCGTCAATACTCCGAGCAGCAGAACGATGAAGCCCGCCGTGTGGACGTCCTCGCCCTGGATCGCGTAGAGGAAGACTGGACCGAGCGTGGGCAGGCCCAGCACGACCGACACGATGACGCTCCCGCTGACCAGGGCGGGCAGCAGGTAGCCCACGGTGCTCACCAGTGGGTTGATTGCCACCCGCACGGGGTATTTGAGGATCACCCGCCATGAGCTGAGTCCCTTGGCCCTTGCCGTCACCACGTAGGGCTTCCGAAGCTCGTCCAGCAGGTTGTTGCGCATGATACGGATCAGCCCTGCCGTGCCCGCAGTGCCCAGGACCACCGCGGGAATCCACAGGTGGGCCAGGAGGTCACGCAGCTTGGCGATGCTCAGGGGCGCATCCTGGTACTGCGGGGAGAACAGACCGCCGACGCTCTGTCCGAAGTAGGCAAGGGCGACGTACATCAGGACCAGGCCCAGCAGAAAGTCGGGAATCGCCAGGCCAGCGAATCCCACGAAGGTAAAGAGGTAGTCGCCCACGGTGTGTTGGCGTACGGCGGAGTAGACCCCGATTGGTATGGCGAACGTCCATGTCACGATGACCGTGAAGCCGGTCAGCACTATGGTCGTCCATATCCGGTTGCTCACCAGGCTCTTCACCGGCACCGCCGCCAGGTACTGCTCTCCCGGCTCCGATATGGCCAGACCCAGCTCGCCCCGGAGCAGCCGCCCGATCCAGATGACATATCGCACGTACTGGGGCTTGTCCAGACCAAAGTGGCGCCGCACCTCCTCGGCGATCCTCAGGTCCACGGGTGTGCCCATCTGCATCTGCCTGTCCAGGAAGTGCTGGACGTTGTCGCCCGGAGGCAGCTCGATGACGACCCAGGCAAGGACGGAGATAACCCACGCTGTGAACAAGGCCAATAGTATGCGGCGGATGATGTACGCGGTCATGTCGCATCTCCTCCCCGACGCTGCGATTCGGCATCGACGCGCGTCTCGAACTGCGCGAGTCTCGCCTCGAGGCGGTCCTGCCTCAGTGCCAGCGTCAGGTCGCCCCGGGTGCGCTCCAGTATACTGCGGGCAGCGTCGGTGCTGCGCCTCAGGCCGCGTGTCACCGCGTCGGGGTAGTCGACGGCAACAAGCACGGTGTAGATGTCGTCCATGATTCCGAGGAGCTCTTCGCACCGGCTGAAGTCGCCGCGCCTCAGGCCGTCCAGGATGAGGCGGCGAAGCTCGCCCACTACCTCGGCGAGCCCGTTGAGATAGGGCGCCGCGCCGACGCCAAGCTCTTCCGGGCCCTTCAGCGGGGAGCCCTCGGCGATGGCGAGCACGGCGCTGGCCTCGGTGTACTCCTTCAGCGCATCCTCGACATATCCGCCGTGGTAGACATTGGGATGGCTCTCCCTGAACGGCTCAAGCCGTGCGGCGAGGTCGCCCGCCTCGCCGACGAGCCTCCTCGCCTCGTCGAGCTCACCCCTGTGGGCCGCCCTGATGGAGTTTGCGGAGCTGCGTACGACCCGGCGCGAGAGGGTGAGGGCCTGCTCGCGCGCCTCGTGGGTCTCGCGGAGCGCCGCGTCCGCAGACTCGGCGACCGCCCGGAGGGCCCGCCTGAAGGTATCATGTCCCTCGACGGGGAAGGACTGAGGTGAGGGTGTTTGCACGACTCTCCCCCTCATCCTAGCCTTCTCCCAGAAGGAATGTCGGACTCCCCTTTCACGACGGGGCGCATGGCCATGATGTGCTCGGGTCCCGTCGCGCAGCACCCGCCTATGATCTGCGCGCCCATGTCTTTCCACTCAGCCGCCAGGGCGGCAAGCACGGTAGGAGGGTAGGCGGCGGTCTGCAGGATGTCCGGCCCATCGCTGGGTAGCTGGTTGGTGAGCTGCGGGCGATTCGCCAGGGGTCCGGTCGGGTTGTACCCGATGTTGGGGTACGCCCCAACTGGCCCGTCGAAGGCGTCGGCAAGTATTGGGAGCCCCGCCGATATCGCCTCGGGGTTGCTGCACATGATCAGCACCGCGTCAACCGGATGGCCCTCGAGGGCTGCGGCAAGGTCGCGAATGTCCTCTCCGAACTGCATCCTGCCGTCCTGGTGCAGGTGCCTGATGCCGAGGAACACGGGGAGGCCCACCTCCGCGCAGGCGTCGACCGCCGCCACGCAGTCGGCTATGTACCCGACGTACTCGGCAAGTATAACGTCCGCGCCGGCATCCGCGAGGATCCGGGCGTGCGGGACGTATTCGTCGCGGAACGCATCGGTCCCCAGGATCTCGATGTCCGGGTCCTCACGACCTATCCGGAAGTACAAGGTGGGGGCCGCGATGCCTCCTGCCACGCAGGCGTTGGGGTTGCCTGCATCCCTCGCCCTGACCGCGTTCTCGGCCGCGGCTGCAGCATAGTCCTGCCACCGGTCGCGCATGCCTATCCGCTCCATCGCCGACGGGGTGGTCCAGAAGTTGTTGCTGATGATGATGTCCGCGCCCACGCGCAGGTAGTCCTGGTGGACCTGCTGCACCACGTCGGCGTGGTCTATGTTCGACGTGGCAGACCAGGCCTTGAGGGTGTCGGTCGCGCCCTTCAACACGTCCACACCCCTGCGCTGCAGCTCCGAGCCGGTGCCGCCGTCCATCAGCAGCGTCTCGCCGGCCTTCAACCGCTCGACAATGTCCCGATCGGGCATCTCTCTTCTCTCCGGATCAAGTTTGGTGCAAATGCGGCCACAGTATACAGGCACCCTACCTCCGTCATACCGGCGAAAGCATGGTTCGGGAGTCATATAATACCATTTGAGCGTAACTAGGTCGGAAAGCGGCTAGAG
Source organism: Dehalococcoidia bacterium (assembly GCA_965261325.1). Classification (GTDB taxonomy): domain Bacteria; phylum Chloroflexota; class Dehalococcoidia; order Lucifugimonadales; family CAJWER01. The sequence continues at coordinate 504,229 of CBDHCU010000008.1, read as the reverse complement.
ATGTTCCAATTGGTTCTACCAGACAGGTGGAGGGCATTGGATCAAACACTCCACTCAAAGTCTTCCAGCACACTATGCGGCCTCATTAGCCTAAAATGGTATAACTACGGATTGCTGGTGTCCGACATGAGAGTGGCTTCGCCTATTCGGATGTTGGAGATGGCCCCGGGATGACCAGTCTCCCTATGGGTGACCATTCCGAAACTCCTGTTGTATACTTGGCCCGAACTCTAACCTCATATGTGATGCCCGGTTCCGCACTCATCAATTGAAGTTCATGTGATGTCTCGAGCTCAATCACAAAGTAATTTCCTGCCTCGTCTATCTTTCGAATCGTCAATTCCCATATTATGAATTCGTCGCAATTTCGACAAGGAGCCTTCCACGTGATAGCGAGGACCTCTTTGTTGATCTGTTCAAGGACAGGTGCTTCTACCGGCAGTGTATGGGGCAGCGGGGTCGGTACGGCCGTCGGTGTGCGCGGCACTGATCTGACCACAAAGTTGATGAATGCCTGAGACGAGACACCTACCGAGTTCGTAGCGGTCAACGTGATCTCGATATTCTGTACTGTGTCCTGAGATGCAGGGGCGTACCAAACGACATTCAGCGACTCAGGTTCCAAGAAACGCCCAGGCCCACTCCAACGGACTGACGTGTAGTTCTCGGCTGTAGCCCTGAGGACCAGTTCTTCGCCACCTTCAACCTCTCTACCTTTCGTGGTGATGGCGATGATTGGTTTGGGTACCGGTGTGGGTGTCGCTGTGGGCATAGGAGTAGCAGTCGGCGTAATTGTGGGTGTCGCTGTGGGCGTAGGAGTAGCAGTCGGCGTGCTCGTAGGTGTGGCGGTAGGCGTTGGTGTGCTCGTAGGCGTCGGCGTCAATGTTGGTGTGGGCGTAGGCGTCGGTGTGCTCGTAGGCGTCGGTGTGCTCGTAGGCGTCGGTGTGCTCGTAGGTACCGGCGTCGGGGTTCGTGTTGGGAAAGGTGTAGGTGTCGGAGTGGCCGTAGCAGTGTGAGTTGGCGTGGCCGTAGGTACCGGCGTCGGGGTTCGTGTTGGGAAAGGTGTAGGTGTCAGAGTGGCCGTAGGAGTGGGAGCTGGCGTCGGTGCCGCGAACAACAGGAAGCGCTCCCACTCCTTCGTCTGATCATTCCACCTATGACCATAGATCGACTCGCCTTCCCGGTAAGGGGGGGGCTGTGGTGGGATAGTAGGTGCAGGCGGTACCCCGGTGGCCGTAGGTAGAACAGTCGGGATTGGGGTCGCTGACGCCCTGGTTGGGATAGGAGTGGCTATTGCTCCCATGGTCTTCATGGGTGTCCGGGTAGGAGTTGCTGTCGGCGTCTGCTCAGGTGCGCCCAACCAATCCACACCGAATGCTATTAGCAAGACTATCCCCATGAACACCGCTGATGTACCTACAAACCTTTTTGTTGGACGCTTCCGAAGGACCTGATTGAACGCTCTCTTTACCAACGCCTGTGTCTGTTTGAGGATCGGGTCTAATGTTGGTGGAGGAATGGGAACAGTAGGTGGCGTCGTAGGAGTTGCAAGCCTACTCTGTTTTTGAGTAGCAGTACCGCTCCTGTTGGTTCCTCGTCCGTATATCCCCAACCCAGGCGTGGGCTGAGTGGCCTGCATACTGGGAGGTGTAGCTGTGCTCTCGGGCAGGTCGCGCAGGGCAGTTACCAAATTGGGGACTTGCCCAACAGGGAGGGCGCAGTACTCTTCAAGACGTTTTGCCATCTCGGCTACGGCCGGGTCTGAAGCCCCCTTCAGCCTGAGAAACAGTTCTGAATTTCCGGGTTCGTCATAGTCGCTCCATGTGAATATGAGGTTGTCATCATTGTGGAAGGACCATAGACTCGGGTCGGACGCGATGGCGAGCAGGCTGATGTAGATGACCAGCGAGGGAAAGTTGTCTACGTTCTCGTCATAATGATCCGACGACCTCCTCGGATGCTGGTAATTCTTGTGCCCCAGTTCGGGGCTGCGCTCACCCTTGAATTGCGGCAGGAATATTCCGTCATAGTCGACTAGGCGAATGCTGCCGTCGCTCTCCACCATGACGTTGCCATGCTGCAAGTCATTGTGAGCGATTTCCAGGCCGCGAAGGTTGGGAACGGGCCCCCCGCGCCACTGTGCCGCAAGCCGACGAATCTCGTCGGGTTCACTCACCTTGGAGCCGACGAATTTGCTTAGGGGCTCCCCTTCCACCCAGTCCATCTTGATGATGGGATACCAGTTCCCCTAAACGCTTATTCCCCGCTCGATGTATTTGAAATGCACAAGGGACGGCGGAAGCACGCTTATTAGGTAGTCACTCAGCTGGTTGTATCGGGCCTGCTGGTCCTTTACCTCACGCGTGAAGCAACGGACTGCGTGCTTTTGACTACCTACAGACACCTGGTATACAGCGGCGAAAGCACCTGCAGACACCAGAGGTGTCCCACGTTGGTTGAGCGATACTTCCCCGACTTCGAGTTCTGTGCCCTTGAAGCACAGCCGGGGATTCTGAATGGCCTCGCTAAAGTCTGTTATCCCTGGCCAGGGCACGGCTCCGCGCGTGGGCGTCGGTGCCGGCGTGGGTGTGGGTGTGGGCGTGGGTGTGGGCGTGGGTGTGGGCGTGGGTGTCGGCGTGGGTGTGGGCGTGGGTGTGGGTGTCGGCGTCGGTGCCGGCGTGGGTATGGGTGCCGGCGTTGCTATACTCGGCGGAATATCGTGCAGGATGGTTTCGAGGTCCGGTACCTTCTCCACCGGGAGAGCACAGCACTCCTTGAGACGCTCCGTCAGTTTAACTATGGTCGGGTCGGGGGAGTTCTTCAGCCGGTCGAAGAGATCGGACTTCTCCGGGGCGGAGTAATCGTCCCTGGTGAATATCAGGTTGTCGTCGTTGAAGAATGTCCACAGGCCAGGGTCGGAGGCTAAGGCGAGCAGACTGAGGTAGATGGCGAGGGAAGGGAAGTTGTCCACGTAGGCGTCGTAGTCTTCCGCCTTCCTGAGGGGGTGCTGGTAGTTCTTGTGTCCCAGCTCCGGGCTGCGCTCCCCTCGAAAGCGAGGCAGGAATATACCGTCGTAGTCGACCAGACGGATACTCCCGTCTCCCTGCACCATCACGTTGCCGTGCTGCAGATCGTTGTGAGCGATGCCCAGCCCGCGCGGGATGGCGGCCGGGCCCCCTCGCCACTGGGCCGCGACCCGTCGCAGGGCATCAGGGTCGTCGATGTTAGAGCCGACGAAGCTGCTCAACGACTCGCCTTCCACCCACTCCATCCTGACGATGGGATACCAGCTTCCCTTCAGGTTGATCCCGTGCTCCACGTACTCGAAGTGTACGAAGGACGGGGGGAGGACATCGATCAGATAGTCACTCAGCTGGTTGTAGCGGGTCTGCTGGTCCTTTACTTCGCGGGTGAAGCAGCGCGCGGCATACTTGCGGCCGCCTACGGATACCTGGTAGACGCAGGCGAACGCGCCGGAGAAAACCAGGGGCGTCCCGCGTTGGTTGACAGACACCACACCGGCTTCGAGCTCGGTGCCCTTGAAGCACAGCCGGGGATTCTGAATCGCCTCGCTATAGTTGGTTATCCCTGGCCAGGGCACGGCTTCGATTCACCTCGCGGCGCTAGACGACCTCGATGATGACCAACGTCGTGTCGTCGTTCCGCATGGACCCGGCGCGCCGCTGCTCCCCGATCCAGGCTTCCCATTCAGACGGGTCCAACGCCAAGAGCGTTTCCCAGGGCTTCTCCTCTACGGCGTTCCTGGCGAGAAACCAGCAGGCCAGGGCGTCGGTGGCCAGGATGAACAGGTCCCCCGGAGCGCACTCGCCACCGCTCCGGCGTACGCTTTCCCACAGCCCTCCGGCGCTGGCAGGGTTGCTGCATACCAAGGCAGGATTGTTGTCGAATTCGGCAGCGTCTTCCAGTGGGAAGGACAGCCGCAGCCGGCCGTCTCGGACGACGAAAAGACAGCTATCCCCCACGGCTACCGCCTGCCAGGAGAGCCGCTGGGAGTCGTCCGGCGCTGATCCAATGGTCAGACCCAGCAGGGTCGCAAACGCCCCGGCCCGCGCCTTAGCCTCTCCGTGCCAGGGCAGGCGGTCCCAGGGTATGCCTGAGTGCCATGCCTCCTGTGCCGGCAGCAGCCATGTGCTCAGGGAGTTCTCAGTAAGACCATACAGGTCGAGGGGCCGGTCGACGAAGGCATCCGTCAGGATGTTCGCCCATTCACGGGCAAAGGCGGACTCGCTTGCTCCGTCGGAGACGACTGCCCTGGCGGTGCGGCGGCCGGACGCGCCGATTCGCTGGGGGTAGACCGCCAGGGCAGCGTCCTCGTACTCACCCGGGCGGTTGCCGGCTTTGGGCAGCCAGAACCTTGTGGGAGGTCGAAGATCTATCTTCAAGCTCCAATCAGTGCAGGTCGGAAGCGGCGCGGGTGCCGATGTCCAGGAACTGCACCAGGGCCACCATGTCGGCGTTGTAGACGTATCCACGGGAGCCCTGGGTGACCGTCAGGCCCATGTCCGCGGCGATGTCCACAACCGGGTCTGGGAAGACCGAAGACATGCGGAACATCCTTGAAGCATACTCATCGGGAGGCAGGTCGCTCTCTTGCGACAAGTACTGGGCCGGCATGGCGGACATCTCGGAGAGGTGCGCGTTGTAGAGCAGCGTAGTGCCGTCATTGGTCCCCGACGCCATGATCTCCTGGGCCACGGGTTCCGGGTTTCCATCGGTGGCATCGCCGTCGGTGATGTTGATCACCATAGGCGGATAGGAGTCCGGGTGTTGGGCCGTCCAGTCTTTCAGTGCCTGTGAAGCTGAGGACAACGCCTCGCACATGGGCGTTCCGTATCTGGCCTCAGGCTGGAGCCATATGGGGATTTTTCGGGTAACTTCCACTATTCCGCCGGCGCCGTCGGACTCCTTTACCTGCTTTTCTTCCACCTCGGCGAGGTCGACCACCTGGCTAACCGTCAGAAAGGGCTGCTCAGGGGAAGTCCCGGCCAGGGCGGATTCAACTGCGGCGCTTCCGCTCTGGTCGGTGGTGTAGGTGATGACACCGATGTGGAAGTAGTCGCGAATGTCCATACCTTGGGAGCAGCGTTGGGATATGGTGTCGAGAATCCGGTTTACGGCGTCTGCCGCCCCGTCCATTTTGCGCTGGCCGGGCTGTCCGCCCAGCGCCCCTGACATCGAACCCGATTGGTCGATCAGAAAGAGGAAGCAGCCTGGGCTGTTTCTGCTAATGTCCGCCGTGTACGGCATATCGGGATTCCTCCTAGCCGTTCTTGGCAACGGCCCTTATTGGACGGCGCCACTATAGATTGACAAAGCCTGCTCAGTCAAGGAAGGACTGAAGTTGAGGGTCCGTCGTAGTATCGGGCCATGAGTCACCTGAGTTGGTCATCCTCTTTGTCCTCTTCCAGCAACATGGAGCGGTAGCTGGTGGAAGGAGCGACAGGGGGCGTTGGCTCATCCAGAATAAGCTGGGGCTCTGCCTCGACGGTTGGCATTGCCGGCGTCGGCGGTGGGGCCACCACCTCCCTTATGACCGTGACCTGCTCCACACGGTTCCTGGCGGAGTTGTAGAAGGATACGACACCGAAAACGCCAAAGGCCACCACCACTATCCACATCAAGACGGCCAGTCCCCACGTCAAGGACTCATTCATCCCCAAGCCTTCCAGAATGGCATAGAAGACTAGCGCTACAACGAAGGAGCCAAACACAGCCAGTGTGCCCAGACCAACGATCACCAATCTGCCGTCAACGTTCTTTAAAGCATTCATGTTGGGCTACTCCTTATGGTAGCTGTGAGGACGGCCAGATGCTACCACAAACGTGGTCCGGGGTTACCGGCCGTCAGGGAGAAGTTCTTCGATGGCCTCTACCATCTCCTCTGCGGCTGATTTGGGGTCGTCGGCCAGGGTTACGGCTCCAACCGCGCAGATGCAGTCCGCGCCTGCGCGTATGACCTCCGGGGCGTTGTGACGGTCGATGCCGCCTATGGCTACGATTGGCCGGTCTGCTGCCGTTTTTGCCGTTGTGATTAGCTCCGTGCCAACTACCGGGCGCCGGCCTTTGCCCATCGTAGAGGTGGGGAAGACTGCACCGACTGCGAGGTAGTCTGCACCCGCGTCCCGGGACGCCGCGACCTCCTCAATGCTGTTGTTCGAGCGGCCGATGATCGTGCCGGGGTCCAGGATGCGCCTGGCCTCGGCTACGGGCATGTCTTCCTGGCCGAGGTGGAGACCGTGTGCGCCGCTCGCGAGGGCGAGTGCAGGGTCGTCGTTGACGATGAAGAGGGCGCCGCGGCTTTTGCAGAGGGCCCTGATTGCGCGGGCTGTGGGCAGCACACTCCCAAACTCGCCTGCCTTGTCCCGAAGCTGGACGAGGGACGCGCCTCCTTCGAGCACCGCCTCAGCGACCTCCAGGACCGGCCTGCCGCGCGTAGCTTCCGGGTCGACGATGACGTACAACCCACGCACGCGGGCGGCCATATCGGCACGCGAACGGCCGCCGACCTCCTTCTCGGCCGCTTCAAGCGTTGCGCGGACCTGGGTTGCCCATTCGGGCAATGATCCGCCGTTCAGATCTTCGAGCAGGTCGAGGGTGAGGGCAGTCTGGCGGACCGCTGTGGCCGCGGCGCCGGGGATGGATAGAGGACGGTTCCTGGGGCAGGAATCCGGCTCGGAGGCCGGAATGACGGGGCGTGCGGTCTGTCCGGCATCGGGGAGGGGAAGGGCCTCCCTCGCCGCGCGGATTTCAGAGCGGAGCGACGGCGGTGCGGCGACGAGCGTTTCGAGCAGCCGCAGACTCTCCATCAGGATGTGAAGCTGCCCGGCCGCTAAGGGTTCCATGGGCGAGATTCTAGCACTTGCAGCCTGCCAAGAGATGGGGCCGGCTAGAGCTCTATGGCGTTCTCAATGATCCTGACTCGGGGAGGCCGACCCCGGTCGAACTCGACTGCAACGAGGTCGATCCTCCAATGCCTGTCCTGGGCGCCGTGCTCCTGAAGGTACTCCTGCGCGGCCGCGATGATGTGGCTGCGCTTGGCAGGGGTGATCGACTCCTCCGGAAGGCCCATGGAGGGGCCCGAGCGGGCGCGGACCTCGACGAATGCGATGACGCCATCCCGCTCCGTCACGAGATCGATTTCGCCGCCTTTCGAGCGGTAGTTGGCGGCGACCACGACATAGCCGAGGGACTCGAGGCGAGCCCTCGTCAGGGCCTCGCCCCTGCGTCCCAGCTCCTGTCGGGACCTGCTCATCGGTCGTCTTCGATGAGGCGAGGCTGGATGAAGGGCGAGAAGGTGAGTCGGTGGATGGGGCATGGGCCGCACTCTTCGATAGCCCTGAGGTGCTCGACCGTCGCGTATCCTTTGTTGTTCGAGAACCCGTAGCCAGGATAGCTCTCTTCAGCCTCGTCCATCATCCGGTCCCGGGCCACCTTGGCGACGATGGACGCGGCAGCAATCGAGAGGCAGTGGGCGTCGCCCTTCACTATGGCGGTCTGGGGCAGGGGAACGCTCGGCAGCGGGAAGGCGTCCAGGAGCAGGTGCTGCGGCATCGGCGCCAGCGAGTCGAGGGCGCGTTCCATCGCCCTGTGGGTTGCCCTTACGATCCCGATCCTGTCGATCTCCTCGGCTGTCGACATGCCAATCCGGGCGCCCAGGGCCTCGCTTTCGATGATGGGCGCGAGCTCTTCCCGCTGCAGCCTGGTAAGCGCCTTGCTGTCTCGTATGCCGCGCATCCAAGGACGCCGGGGGGGAGGGGCCAGTATCACCGCGCCCGCAACGACCGGACCGGCGATTGGGCCGCGGCCCACCTCGTCGAGCCCCGCTATCAGGGAGTAGCCAGCGGCCAGCAGGGCGGCCTCTTCCTTGAAGTGCGGCACCGGGTCCGAGCGCTTCCTGCGGCGCCTCGGCGGAGATTTCACCGCAGAGGACGCGGAGACCGCAGAGAAACGCTATCGGGGGAAGCAGGGCGGATACTCAAGCAGTGACCCCGAGGGTCTCGGCGACCGTGGTGGCTGCAACGGCTGCAGGGGGACTCGTCTCGATGTAGCCGCCGCCGATGACGCGGTCGCCGTCGTAGAAGACGACGGGCTGGCCCGGCGTGACCGCGCGCTGAGGCTCGTCGAACCGAACCTCAGCCCACTCGCCGCTGGGCTCAAGGGTGGCGGAGGCATCCGACGCCTTGTACCGGATCCGGGCGTTCACCCGGACGGCGCCCGATGGGGGCTCGCCGATCGTGTAGTTGACGCGCGACACCCAGAGGCGCTCGCGGTACAGGGCATCCTCAGGGCCGACGGTAACCCGGTTGGTCGCGGCGTCGATCTCCACGACATAGCGGGGGGAGCCCGTGTTGCCCGGGAGGCCGATACCGCGCCGCTGGCCTATGGTGAAGAACTGGACCCCCGGGTGCTTCCCGAGCACCGAGCCGTCGACGTCCACTATCTCTCCGGGTGTGCGATGGACCCTGTTGCCCACGAACTTGCGGTAGTCGCCGTCGGGGATGAAGCAAATCTCCTGGCTGTCCGGCTTGTCGGCGACCGGCAGGCCGGCCTCGGCTGCGATCCGGCGGATTTCGCTCTTGGGGTACTCGCCTATGGGGAGCAGGAGCCGCCCAAGCTCTTCCTGGCTCAGTGTAAAGAGGACGTAGGACTGGTCCTTACCGGCGTCAGCGCCCTTGAGCAGATCGTAGCCCTCGGGGCGGCGCCTGATGCGTGCGTAGTGTCCCGTGGCTATGTGGTCGGCGTCCAGGAACAGTGCCCGCCGCAGGAAGAAATCGAACTTGATCTTGTCGTTGCAGGCGAGGCACGGGTGGGGCGTCCGGCCCCTGTCGTACTCCCTCACGAAGTAGTCGACGACGTGCTCCGTGAACTCCCGCTCGAAGTTCTGGACGTAGTGGGGCACTCCGATGACCTGGCACACGCGCCTAGCGTCGTCGGTGTCCTCGACGGAGCAGCAGCGCTTGCTCGCCGTGGGCACGTCCCCGCGCTCGACCGTCCACAGTCGCATGGTCACGCCCACGACGTCGTAGCCCTGCCGCTTTAGGAGCAGGGCCGCGACGGACGAATCGACCCCGCCGCTCATCGCAACTATGACGCGTCCCTTTGACATGGAATCAGCGTACCATATACGGTCGTATGCCGTATGGGTGGACGAGCGGTCTGGTGTAGAATTGGGGGCGAGGCATAAACACGACGCCCTACGGCGTCAATCCAAGCGCTATCGGAGGGGTGCTTTGAGTTACGTTGAAATGGAAGAGATCGAAGCCGGTCTCAAGTTCAAGTCGACCAGCGGGCTGATTGTCGAGACGACGGGCGTCTCGCTGAACATCGATTCCCACGACATCAACGTTCACGAAGTGGTGATCCTCGAGGGGGTGGGTGAGGGCAATACTTACTTCTACAATCTCGATTCCGCCGAAGCCTTGGACGATTAGCCGCTTCACACGTCTGCGGAGGTCCGTTATTGCTCGGGTCGTTGTTCGGACGCAAGAGGAAAAAGCCGCGGGGGGACGCATCCGCCAGCGAGAACATCAGGGATGCCGAGGCGGGCGACGTCTTCACCGTGACCGGCCATGCCCTGGAGTACGAGGACTCGTACTTCATGGTCGAGCAGGTCAACCGGTACAGCAGCGCCATCGGAAGCTGGTGGGAAGTGCTGGGCGCAGACGGGGAGAACAAGGTCTGGGTGTCGTGGTCGGAGGAGGCCGGGACCCAGTATGTTACGGTTTCCCCGGACGACCGGCCCGTCGGGATCGAGGCTCTGGGGCTCACCGAGACAGACATGATACGTCTGGACGAGGAGCAGTCCATCAGCAACTACATCACCGTGGACGGCACGGACTTCTACTACCGGTTCAGCGCCGAGGCTACCCTCTACGAGGGCGGCGGGGGCGGGCAGGCGTTCTACATGTGGGACCTGGTGTCAGAGGACGACACCCGAGTACTGACGATCGACAAGTGGGAGGGGCTCCCATTCAGGGCCCGGTTCAGCGACGTGGTCCCGCCCGAGAGTATTACCCTTTACAAGCAACTAGGAGGGCCTGATGGTTGAGACGCTGGTTGACACACTGGAGTTCTTTCCGCGGGGGCTGATCTACGTAGCCCTGGGAGTCGTCGTTCTGCTTCTGGCAAAGCTGGCCCAGGACTTCCTGACGCCATACCGGATCAACGAGCAGCTGAGCCACAAAGACAACACGGCGCTGGGCCTGAGTATCACGGGATACTTCCTCGGCGTCATCATCGTCTTCGTCGGGGTGCTGTACCAGCCGCTCACGGTTATCCGCGACACCCAGTGGCAGCTCACGGGAGACTTCTGGATGGACGCGCTGGAGGTCTTCCTGTACTCGGTGGCCGGCATACTCGTCCTGAATCTGGCGAGGATTCTGGTGGACAAGCTGGTCCTCTACAAGTTCAAGACCGAGAAGGAGATCATCGAGGACCAGAACGCCGGCTCCGGCGCTGTGGAATTCGCCGTCTACATTGCCGTCGGGCTGGTGATCGCGGCGGCCACCGCGGGAGCGGGGGCGTCTGCAGACGAGGCGACGATTGGCGAGAGCATAATCCGGTCGGCGGTCTTCTTCGTGCTCGGCATGGCAGTGCTCATGGCGTTCGTCTTCTTCTACCAGCTGACGACGCCCTTCGACATCCACGAAGAGATCGAGAAAGACAATGCCGCGGTCGGGATAGCCCTCGCGGGCAATCTGGTCGCGATCGCCCTGGTCATCTTCAAGGCCGTCTTCGGGGAGTTCGTCGGCTGGACAGAGAGCCTCGTGTCCTTCGCGGTGTTTGCCGTGATCGGCTTCGTGCTGCTCTACGTCATCCGCATCATCGTCGACTTCGCGCTCCTGCCAGGCACGCGGGTGGCCGACGAGCTGACGAAGGACCGTAACCACGGGGTGGCGTTCATCGAGAGCGGTGTGGTAATCAGCGCGGCTCTGATCCTCTACTTCGCAATCTAGCCTCCCGACAATGCGTAGCCGACTGGCACCTTCCAACATCATCTCGCTTGTGATAGCTGGGTTGGCAGGAATACTCGCCATCGTCGGGGCTGTGTGGGTCATCGTGCCGATTCAGGCCGGTCCGTTCCACTATCGAGAAAGCATTCTGGCCATAGACGGCCTGGGAGTTCTACCCCTGTTGTTAGCACCCTTTGTCCTCGTGTTGGCAGGGTCAGCCGCGCTGTTCATGTGGATGCTGCTGCGCTCCACGAGTGCAAAGTGGGTTGCCTGGCTCGTGGCTATGGGCTTCCTCGCCGCCTCCTTGGTGAGCATGGGCATCGGCCCCTTCTTCCTTCCAGCCGCCCTGTCTCTGATCCTAGCGGTCGCGGTTCAAGACGTTTCGTCTCGCAGGATGAGCGTCTAGGTGGGGGCGGCTGGCCTGCGAAGCACGCCTTTAGACCTTCTGATTGCCATGCGCGTGCGTTCAGCGGCTTCCGTCTGCTCTTGCACCTCCTCCATAAAGGCGAGCCCGGCCTCGATAATGTCGTCGAGGGCCGATTCGCTCGGTGGGTCGGTCTCGACGGTGTAGGCGAGCAGGGCGTCGAAGAACGCCGCTGGGTCTTCTGACTGCGCCCAGTCGTCGAGCCACTCGTCGACGTGGTCTATGCCCACCACGTCGAAGGAGGTCGAGACCGGATCGAGGCCCTCAGCCTCGTACACGTGGCGCCGCATGTCCTCGCCACGCCCGGCGCCTACCTCGACAACGCCGGCCTCCTCGTCGAAGCCGATGTCGGCAAACACGTCGTAGTCCCGACGGAGGTTGCCGCGCCGCTCCTCCAGCATGTCCAGGGCCGCGGCCCCTTCCGGCGTGAGCTCGCAGCATTCGTCGAGAAGGCCAGCCTCGCGGAGCCTGTCCGTTAGCGCCCGGAGCCGTACGCTCGCGCTCTCCTGTCGGCAAGCTTCCTCGCGGCCGCGAGGGGAGGCGAGGAGGGCCTGCATCTCGAGGTGCTCTCGAAGCTCGTCCCTGCTATTCCAGTAGCCCCGGCTGACCGAGTAGGCCAGGGGAGTGAAGAGCTGCTCGATCACGAGGTCCAGCAGAGTTACTTCCTGTCCATTGGCTGGCGGCGGGTAATCCCGGCACATCTCGCCGACGGCACCCTCGGGCTGGGCCTCAGGCCCGTGATTTACGAAGAACCTGGCGTCGCTTCGACCTGCGTTCGAGCTCCTGAATATGCCCTCGAGCTCTTCGACCAAGTCCGGGAGGTCGGGGTTTCGTGTGAGGTCAGGGTACGACGGCCACCAGCCACTCTCGCCGCCGAAGAGCCGTCCGAGCAAGCCGCCGAGCGTCCCGTTCATGTCGACATCGGGCACGCCGGCCTCGAAGGCCTCGTCTAGGGGCATGTCGCCGAGGGTGATCCTGAGCCAGATGTCTTGGTGACCCGTAAGCGAGCGCAACGGGCCCGGCTCTTCACCCTCTATCAGCTTGCGGTACTTTAGTCCAGCTGTCATATCTGTCAAGGCTCCCATGATAGACTATTTCGCCCAGGAGGAAGCATGACCGGGCATAAGTGGACCCCCATCCGCCCATTGCACGAGTGGCAAGTTCAGTACGACTTCAGCGAGATAGACTCGCTGAACGAGCAGTGGCTCAGTACGAAGGCCAAAGTGGAAGCGTCGACCCCGGATGCCTACGACGCTTTCATGGAGAGGTTGTACAGGAGGTGGTCGATTGAGACAGGGGTGATAGAGGGTATATACCGGCTGGACAGAGGGATCACTGAAACACTCGTGGAGCGCGGCATCACTGCCGAATATATAGAGAGGAGCGCGACGGACAGGGAACCAGCAGAGGTGGTTAGAGTAATAGAAGACCACAGAACAGCCGTCAACTTCATAAACGAGTGGATAGAAAACAGTCGGCCTCTGTCAAAATGGTTCGTCAGTAAGTTGCACTCGATCATCTGCGCAAACCAGGATACCTTTCGAGCCGTCAATCAGTTCGGACACTTATTCGATGCGACCCTGAAGAGGGGAGAGTTCAAGACTCAGCCGAACAATCCAACGCGTCCGGATGGCACGGTACACGAGTATGCCCCGCCTGAGCAGGTCGATAGCGAAGTAGACATGCTCGTATACATATATGAGGACGCCCAAGGGAAGCAGTATCATCCGCTCCTGCAGGCTGCGTGGGTCCACCACGCCTTTTCAACGATACACCCATTCCAAGACGGTAACGGCCGCGTCGGCCGCGGACTCCTGACGTGGCACATGGTAAGGAATGGGTTCCTGCCTATAGTCATATCGAGAGACGGCAGGGCGGAGTACATCGATGCACTGGAATGCGCCGATGGAGGGGATATGTCCCAGCTGGCGGACCTGATAGTCCGCTTGGAGAAGGGGACTATCCTGGAGGCGTTGGGGCAGCCTGGGGACACGAGCGAGGTCAACGTCTTCGACCAGGTGCTGGACGGCATCACCGACCGCTTCAGGAGGAGGCAGGAGGCCGTATCGGAACAGGTCGAGAAGGTCAACGCAGTGGCGCTTTCCCTACGGGAGCATGCGTCAGGCTATCTGGAAGGGAAGTCGGGAGAACTGGCGGGGCACCTGGCGGTAGTTGACATGTTCGTCTCCCCCAAAATTGTGGTAGGCGGCCCCGATAAGGGAAACGAACACTGGTATCGGCGCCAGATACTAGAGACTGCAAACAAGGCTGGACATTGGGTCAATCTCAACGAGCGCAGGTATTTCGTGCGCATGACGATTGGCACTGCGGACGAGTCGGGGATACCCTGGCTTGTATTCGTCGTCTCCCTGCACCACACGGGTCGCCAGTCCACGGGACAGATAGCGGCGTCGGCATTCGCAGAAGTCCACTACCAACCAGACACCGAGTCGACGGACTCAGAAGGGGGCGACGACTTCCCGCTGTTTAAGGATTGTACGCTCGACACATTTACACTGACATGGAATAGCGAACCGGAGAAGGCCAGGGGCAGATTCGACAAGTGGCTGGAAGAAAGCCTGGTCGTCGCCCTGCGGTACTGGTACGAGTACCTGGAGGTCTAGCGGCCCGGCGCTCGTCCGCTTCTCAAGCTTGCGCCTCTGATCCAGGCACAGCGGCTTGCGCTTGGCTTGAGCGCCGTCAGGGTATGGCTCGACGACCTTGCCGCCGCCTCGCTGCCCCCGCCCGCCGCCATCAGTACGGCGGTTCGGCCGGGCCGTCGTAGCCGCACATACCTATTCTAGGCGAGTTCACCACCGGCATCGGGTCGCCGTAGTCGCGGTGCGGGTGCGTCTCCTCGTGCTGCCTGCACAGCAGCCCATCCGCATCATCCTCAGTTTCGCATTCTACGCAGATGCCTGAAGCGGGTTGATCGCACTCCATGCAGGTGAGGTCCGGCGGGTTGTTGCGGGCCATCAAGGCGATTGGGCGAGATGTTGTCGGCCTGCCGTCACGAATGGCTACGGCTCTTACGAGCGTCTCCGACGAGGTGCCGAAGTCATAGAAATGGACGATCTGGACGCCGGGCTGGAATACCTGGTCGATCCTCGTATTCGGGGAGAGCTCATCCTCCTCTGCCCAGACGCCGGTGGAGAACATGCTCAAGTGCCCGCAGCATTCCAGCCAGATGGCTCGCAGATACCCGTCAAGGTCCTGCAGCGTGGCAGACCCTTTCATTTCAAGGTCAAGCCAGAAGCCGTAGCCCCAAGCATCCAACACACGTAGGTGAACCAGCCTGCCCACTCTGCCCCGCTTCCCGTCGGTTTCAGCGACAACCTCAACTCGCCGACGGCAGGTCTGCAGATGTCGCGTCATGCCTCCCTTCGTGAACTCCCGTCTGCAGTATCCGCAATTGCCTCTTGTTTGCTTCCTTCGAGCCACCGTGCCTCACCTTGGAGCCTGATGGACTTTCACGCCGATATGGTACAGGCTGGCGGCCGCCGCGAACCCTAGTCGAGGCCCAGCAGCTTGATGGCGTTGAGGCCCAGCACCTTGCGCTTGGCCTCGGTGCTGATGTCGGCGTTGACGATGCGGCCCACCTGGTTACGGGCATCCATCAGCGGCATATCAGAGCCGAAGAGCACACGGTCCTCCCCGGCGCCGTTCACGATGTCGGTGATGGTTGTGTGGTCGCCGAAGGAGGTGCAGGTCTCCAGGTAGATGTTGGGGCAGGCCCGCGCCGCCTCCACTGCCTGAGCCTGTCCGGTGCGCGCGTTGCCGGAATGTGCGAGGACCCAGTTGATGTTGGGGAAACGCTCGGCCAACGGCACAAACCTCCGCGGCTCCGTAAGGTCGTTGTCGCCGCTGCCCGCCGAGGAGTGGCTCATGATGGTGACGCCCCTGTCGTCGCACCACTCGAACGCGGGGAAGTAGCCGGGATCGTCGATGGGTTTCTGGTAGTAGTTGGGATAGACCTTCAGAGACTTCAGCCCCAGGATGTCGAAGGCGCGCTCCAGCTCTGGCACGACCTCCTCCGGGTAGATGGGCGTGATGACCGCAACGCCCACGAAGCGGTCCGGATACCGCTCGACGAAGCTCGCCGCCACCTCGTTGCCCCGCACCGTGTCCGAATGGAAGATGCAGTTGATGTTCGACCTGTCCACACCCGCCGCATCCATGATGCTCACGAAGGTGTCGATGTCGTCGAAGACCGCGCTGTTGCCCCAGCGTCCCGCATGCGTATGGAAGTCGAAAACGGGCGTCTCCATCACTTCTCCAGCCCAAGCAGGCGGTCCAGGTTGCCCGCACATGCAGCGGCGAGAGTCGAGTCGTCCAGGCCGTTGGTGTGCAGGTTGTAGAGCTGGTGGCCCATGGACGAGTCGGGGAACCTGGATCCGAACAGGATGCGCTCGCCGCCGGCCGCGTCCATCAGCCTGGCAACTCCGTCCGCTATGACGAAGCGCGACATCTCCACATAGGTGTTGGGCACCGAGCGGAGGATCGGGAGCACCCACGGCACGTGCCGGTAGTGGACCTCGGCGAGTATTACGGCCAGCCGGGGGTGGGCTTTGGCGGTGTCGTGCAACTGCGAAACATCTACCGCGTCGACGGGAATGGAGAGTGGGATGCCCTCCGACTCCAGCCACTCCAGCCAAGGCCCAGCTACCCAGTCTGTGAACGGGTACGAGTGAGCCATGGGGGCGATGCGCACCGACCGCACACCACGGCGGGATACCTCGGCGGAGAAGTCGGCCAGACTCTCGGTCGCGGGGTTGGCTACGAGCTGCGGAACGAGCCTGGGCTGCCCGGCGATCATCTCCAGCAGCAGGGCGTTGCCGTCGACGGTGTCGAAGTCCTCCGCAAAGGGGGAGTAGACGAGGGCGCGTTCGACCCCGCTGCGGTCCATTGCCTCCAGCAGCCCCTCAGTGGTGTCTACGACGACGCGCCTGTTGTGCCGCCTGCCAAGGGCCACGTTCGCATCGAACACAGGCACGCGGGGCTGGAACTCGAGCTCGACGTTACCCATGGCGGAGAGTGTAGCAGCAGCCCAGTGCCCTTACAAGAGCATGTCCACCTTCAGCAGGGCCTTTCCATTGTTGAGATGGGTCGTACCTTGCCGTTCGGCCTGAGCTTGTCGAAGGCCCCAATTGTGGTTCGACAGGCTCACCACGAACGGACTTTGGAAAGGCCCTGCACCTTCAGGGGCGTGGTATCATGCGCGAGTGACGACTGCCAGGAGGGTGCCATGGGCAACAAGGACGTGGATCTGATGGGCCATCTGATGCGCCGGGCCGGTTTCGGCGCGGGACTTGCGGAGCTGGAGGCGCGTGCGGCCAAGGGCTACGACTCTACGGTCGACGAGCTGGTCGCGACCGACAGCCAGGACGGCATCGACGACGACCTGCTCTACAGGTACCACCCGGACCAGCAGGGAGGCCTGGGGCTGTCCGGAGCGGCCTCCTACTGGCTCTACCGGATGGTGAATACGAGAGGCGCGCTGCAGGAGAAGATGACGCTCTTCTGGCATTCGGTATTCGCCACGGGCTACCCGAAAGTGACCCAGGGCAAGATCCTGATGAACCAGCTTGCGATGTTCAGGAAGGCTGGAATGGGCAGCTTCCGCAACCTTCTGGTCGAGCTGTCGAAAGACCCTGCGATGATCATGTGGCTGGACAACGAGGACAACCACGCTGGGGCGATAAACGAGAACTACGGACGCGAGCTCCTGGAGCTCTTCTCCATGGGTGTGGGCAACTACACGGAGAGTGACGTCAAGGAGGCTGCGAGGGCGTTCACGGGCTGGACGGTCGCCAACACTGAATACATGACGATGAGGGCCGAGCGGGACTCCCTGTGGCCCTATGGGAGGCTGGCCTACTGGTTCGAATACAGGCCTGAAGACCACGACGACGGGGAGAAGGAGTTCCTGGGGCATCGCGGGCGGTTCGGGGGCGAGGACGCAGTCGACATCATCTGCAGGCAGCCCTCGACCGCGCGGTTCATCGCGCGCCACCTCTACCACTTCTTCGTTGCCGACGAGGCTCCAGTCCCCCAGTGGCCCTACGAGGCTCCGCGCGACCCCGATGCCGTCGACCTCCTGACGGAGGTGTACTTCCAGCACGACTACAGCATAGCCGAGATGGTACGGGCTCTCCTGAAGTCCGACTTCTTCAAGGCAGAGGAGAGCCGGTACAGGAAGGTGAAGGGACCTGCAGAGCTCATTGCGGGAGTGCTAAGACTGACAGGGGAGTGCAACGGGCCCAGCCTCGCAATCCAGGAGAACACGGGGCCAATGTCCTTCATGGGGCAGACCCTCATCAATCCGCCAAGCGTCGAGGGGTGGCACCAGGGGACCGAGTGGGTCGACACAGGCACCGCTGTCGAGCGCATCAACTATGCGGCTGAGCGCCTCGGCAACGCCGCCGCCCCGGGAGTGCGGGAGATGATCGCGAGAATGTCCGGGAATGCAGCCGGGCCCGATGGCCTGGTGCAGCGTTGCCTCGACGAGATGGGGGCCATTTCCGTGTCCGACGACACGCGCGCGTCGCTGGTGCAGTACGCGCAGGCGGCTGACATAGACGCGGAGTCCGGTGAGGGAGTACGTGAGCTGATGGAGATGGTCGCGGCGACGCCGGACTTCCAGCGGGAGTAGGTATGCTGGGGCTCGTCAAGCGATACGGGAACTGACAGGATCGCTTATGCCTATCACGCCATCGAACGATTCACGACAACCAGGAACGTGGAAGGCATCCGGGTCCAGATGGGTTCGCCCGCTTCCGAAGTCTTAGGATGTGTTCGGGCCCGGGCTCGGTTAACGGCAGCATAGCTCGGGCCGAGGGAGAGAGGGTTGCCATGACGCAAACGAGCGAAAGAGTATCCATCACTATAAGGGACAGCGTCGTCCACAGCAGACCCGATACGATGAGCGGCATGCCGGTCTTCAAAGGGACTCGTGTGCCGGTTAAGAATCTGTTCGACTACCTGGCGCATGGGCACTCATTGGATGTCTTCCTGGACCACTTCCCCTCCGCGGACCGCGGCCAAGCGGTGAGGGCGCTGGAAATGGCAAAGGAGGTCCTGGAAAGCTACGCCTATGAGACTGCTGTTCGATGAGGGAACACCATGGCCGCTGCGGCACTACCTGCCCGGACATGAGGTATTCACCACCAAGTATATGGGATGGGACGGCAAGACCAACGGCGAGCTCCTGGCGCTTGCGAGGGACGGCTTCGATGTTCTCATTACAGTAGATCAGAGCATGCCATACCAGCAGAACATAGACGAGGGAGACGTGGCAGTGGTAGTCCTTGCCGCAAGGACAAATGATGTCGACGACTTGAGGCCGCTGGTTCCCGAACTGCTACACCAATTGCATTTTCTTAAGCGTGGTGAGGTCGTCCGAATTGAGGCTTGATAGCAGGGTGAGAGACGCAACTCTGGAGTACGCATTCACTCTGGGCGTGGCGGCGATGGAGGGGCGCGGGTTCTACTATCCCGTCGACATCGGCCTGGGAGCTAACGGGCGTTTGTACGTGCTGGGGCGCTCTCACGAGGGTGATACCCGGGGCGTCCAGGTCTGCATGATGGACGCGGATAGCGCGTTCTACGGGACCTTCGGGTCCGTGGGCAAGGCGGACGGGCAGTTCATATGGACGACGGCCGTGGTGGTCGACTCTGAGGGCCTGGTGTACGTCAGCGACGAGCACCTGAACCAAGTCAGCGTGTTCGACGGGGATGGCAGGTTCCTGCGCAAGTGGGGGACTCCCGGTTCCGCGCCCGGGGAGATGGACGGCCCGTCGGGGATGGCGCTGGACTCCGAGGAGCACATCTGGATTGCCGACCACCGCAACCATCGGATACAGAGGTTCACCCGCGACGGCGGCTTCGCGGCGCAGCTCGGCTCGCAGGGCAGCGGGGAAGGTCAGCTCGACCTGCCGTGGGGGATTACCGTGGCGCCGAACGGGGACGTGTACGTCGCCGACTGGGGGAACGACCGCATCCAGCGTTTCACCGCGGAGGGCGAGCTAGTAGCCGCATACGGCGAGCGTGGGCAGGGGGAAGGTCAGCTCCGCAGGCCGTCGGGGGTGGCGGTCGACGAGGACGGGTACATCTACGTTGCGGACTGGGGGAACAGCCGAGTGCAGCTCCTCCATCCCGACGGCACGTTCGCGGCGTCCGCGCGCGGGGAGGCAACGCTGTCGCCGTGGGCCCATGACTTCCTGGAGTCGAACAGCGAGGAGAGGGACGCCCGGGCCGTGTCTGACCTGGAGCCGGACCTGGCGTTCCTCGGCGGCGATGTGAACGAGGAGTCGTACCACACTGAGAAGCTGTTCTGGGCGCCGGTATCGGTCAGACTGGACGCAGCGGGCAACGCCTATGTGGTCGACCGCAACAGGCACCGCATCCAGGTGTACAGAAGAGCGGCGGGGAACTGAAGGCCAACGGAGGTGACGGCAAATGGTAGTGGCCGTGCATGGGAGCCTGGCGGGCGGGCCGGTCGGCAAGGACAGCCTGTCGGGACTGCCGAGCGAGCTGGCGTTCTCCGTCGACGAGTACCAGGGCAGGACCGACGGTGTGAGACGGGCCATGAGCGAGGCCAACGTCGACGTGCTGCTGGTCCGGCATCCCCCGAACGTCTACTATCTGACGGGCTACCAGAGCTTCGCGATGTACAACGGCGAGTGTGTCATCGTTCCGCCCGAGGGGCTGCCTACGCTAATCGTGCACCCGCCAGAGCTTGGCACGGCCCTGCTTCACACCTGGCTGGACGAGGCACACGGCTACACCGGAGACTGCGGGCGCGAGGAGTATGTCGCGAAGCTGCTCGCCGAGAAGGGGCTGGCCGGGCTGCGAATAGGCGTCGAAAGGGGCCTTGCAGGCATGAACCCGGACTCGCTGGATCTGCTGAGGGAAGCCCTGCCCGGCGCCGAGCTGGTGGACGGGTCGGGCATCGTCTCGACCGTCAAGATCGTCAAGTCGCCCCAGGAGATCGAGTACCTGCGCCAGGCTGCGCGCATTACGAGCGCAGGCATCAAGGCGGCGATAGCGGCGGCGGAAGAGGGCGCCAGCGACAACGACGTGGCCGCGGCGGGCAATCGCGCGATGTTCGAGGGCGGCACGGAGTACATGTGCCTGTCGCCCATAGTGACGAGCGGGCGCCGTTCCGGGATCCTTCACTCGACCCACAAGCGCGTTCCCCTTGCGAAAGGCGACAACCTGTGCATGGAGTTCGGGGCCTGCGTCGAGCGGTACACGGCGCCCATGATGCGTACTGTTTCCATAGGCGATCCGTCGCCCGGCGCCGCCAGGTTGGCGGATGCCTGTCTCACCGCGCTCGACAACGTCCTGTCCACCCTGCGGCCAGGTGTCAGCGCGGACGAGGTTGCCCGGGCAGGCTGGGAAGGGATGGACAGGGCAGGACCGGGGCTGGTCTTCCACGGGGTGTTCGCCTACGCCGTGGGGGCGGGGTTTCCCCCGACCTGGGGCGACGGCACGGCCGGGATAATGCTGGGCAACGAGACTCGCCTGCGCCCGGGCATGGTCTTCCACCACCCAGTTGCACTCAGGAGGCTGGGCGAGTACGGCGCGATGTTCAGCGAGACGACGTTGATCACGGACGATGGCTGCGAGGTGCTGACGAACGTCGAACGCAGGCTCTTCGTCAAGTAGCCAGGCGCAATTGGGAGGTAGTCATGAGCAATTCCACCTCGATCGGCATCGTGTGGCCGGGTCCGCCTTCGGCCGAAGACATCGCCGAGACTCGCCGCTTCATGCCGCCAAGTGTGGAGCTTCACATGGCAGGAACGAGACCGCCCGCCGAGGCGGACCTCTCTGTGGGAATCACGATCGAGCGGCTGCTCAGGATGCCGGGCGACTCCAATATCGAGGACGCCGCCCAGGAGCTCGTCCCGATGGGCGTGGCCTCAATAGTCTACGGCTGCACGTCGGCCAGCTACATACGGGGGGTTGGTGGCGACACCGACATCGCCGACAGGATCAACGCAGCCACCGGCCTACCGGCAACCACGACGTCGGGAGCGGCCGCAGCGGCCCTGCGCCACCTGGGCGTGCGGAGCGTTTCGGTCCTGTCGCCTCACGTCGACGAGCTGAACGAGAGGCTCTACCGGTTCCTGAGCGACAGCGGCTTCGAGGTCGTGCACCTGCGGGGCCTCAACAAGCTGAGCGGGATCGAAGAGATACCGCAGGACGACATCCGGGAGTTGGTGCTGCAGCTCGTAAACCGGCCCGATGCCGACGGCGTGTTCATCAGCTGCACCGGCATGAGGACATCGTACATACTGGACTCGCTGGAGGCGGCCACAGGCAAACCGGTAGTCTCGGCCATGCAGGCGAGCGTATGGGACGTCCTGCTGAAGGCGGGGCTGACGCCTGATTTGGCCGGCGTGGGGAGCCTCTTTCGCCAGCCCGCATACCAGCCTGCGTGAAGGCATTGACCTCTTGCTCTCGCATGTGTAAAGTGCATACACACACTATGCGAGGGAAGGAATGCGATTTTGGCCAGGGTCCAGCTGATAATACCCGACCAGGACCGTGACAGGTTCGTCGATCAGGCGCGCAGAGAGGGTCTGACGTTCAGCGCGTGGCTGAGGGCCGCCGCCCGCGACAGGCTGGAAGAGCGTCAGCGTTCCCAACGTTTCGAGTCGCCCGAGCAGGTCGAAGAGTTCTTCCGGATGTGCGACTCCCTGCCTGGACCCGATGCTGAGCCGGAGTGGGAGGAGCACCTTCGCGTCATGAATGAGTCGCGCCTAAGTGGCTCAACTGGCACGTGATCTTCGTCGACACCAACGTCTTTATGTACGCGGTGGGACGGCCGCACCCTTTGCAAACTCCCGCTAGGCTGTTCTTCTTGGAGTCCGGTAGGAATCGGACGCCCATCTGCACCTCGGCAGAAGTACTACAGGAATTGACACACACCTACCTGCCGGTCAAGAGGCTCGAAGCGCTCGACGCAGCAATGGCACTGGTGACGAGGTCAGGCATGGAAGTGTGGCCTCTGGAGGAGGCAGACATCACCTTGGCCAGGCAACTCTACGAACTCCACCCTACACTGGAGGCAAGAGACCTTTGCCTTCTGGCGAGTTGTAGACGGCGTGGCGTGAGCGACATCATGACATTCGACCAAGCCCTTGCCGCCGCCGTGAAGCCCACACAAGGGCCCGGCTAGGCTAGCCCCAGGTATCCCAGCGGTCGGAGTCGATGCCCAGTGCCTCGCTCTTCATGTCTGGGGGCTTGTTGCCGCCGTGGAAGTCGCCCTTGTGCACGTTCTTGTCGCCGAAGAAGCGTCTGAGGTCCTCGGGCAGCTTGGCTACCTCATCGGCGGGCCACTGATCCACATCCTGGATAGGCCCTCCCCAAGCAGGGCGGTAGGCTATTGCGAGCATCTCCCGCGGGTAGTCCCCGACGTTGGGGAAGTTGCCGTGGAACACCCTGTGATTGATCATCACTGCGGAGCCGGCCTTGACGGGGACCATGACCTCGTCGGGGTGGCTCTCGTAGCGCAGGTAGGGGTTGCCGTCCGAGTGCATGCTGAGATGCGAGCGGGGCACGACCCTGAAGGGCGACACCTCCAGCGTCAGGTCCTCCAGGTAGTTGAGGACGCGCACAAGGACCGGCACGCTGCCCTCGTAGCCGAATATCTTGGAGCCCCAGGGCTGTCCGTCCGTGTGCAGGGAGATGCCGGGATGGCCCGGCTCAGAGCGCGCGTAGGCATAGCTCATGGCCACGAGGTCGTCCCCGAAGAGCCGCTCGAGGAACGCGACGGTCGGCGGGTTGGCGACGAGCCTGGTTATGGCGCCGCCCCTGAAGGCGATTCCGCCGGCTGTGCGCTGACGCTTCGAGTAGTCGGCGCCCTTGGTGTGGATCTCGGCAGCCTCGGTCCTGAGCACGTCGAGCTGCTCATCGGTGAGTACGTTGGGAAGCACGAGATACCCCTCGACCTCCAACATCCTGACCTGCTCCCCAAAGGTGAGCTTGGTCCAGTCCCGGTCGTCCACGCGCGGCTTGTGAGTCGTTGCAGTCGCCATGTGTCGATACTCCTGTTGGTCTGCGTCCCCAAATGATACAACTTTGCGGCCCGGCTTGAAATGCTAGAGCGAAACGCCCAACAATAGTCTAGCCGAGCCCTTCGAGCGTCCTCAGCGCATTCTGAACGTGGCTACCCATGATTATCTCGTTGTGGAAGACGCCCCTGATTACCCCATCGCCGTCGATGACGTAGGTCACGCGGGAGGTGCCGAGCCCGAATCTGCGCTCGACATCGTATAGCCGGCGAATCTCCCGAGACGCATCGCTGCCCAGGCCGAATGGGGTCCCCACAGCTTCGCCGAAGCGCCTCAACCTGTCCACGCTGTCGGTACTGATGCCAAGGACGACGGCATCGAGATCGGTGAGAACATCGAACGAGTCGCAGAACGTCCCGACCTGAACCGTGCAGCCATGGGTGAACGCCCTCGGATAGAAGAAGAGCACCACATTGCGGCCCCGGTGCTCCGAGAGCGTGAACCGAACGCCGGAACCCAGGTCAACGGTGAAGTCGGGAGCCTGTGCGCCAACCTTCAGCATTGTAGGGCGATTGTAATTGATTAGCGGGGTTGGTGTCATGGCATCACATGGGTGTTGCGGGAGGCTGGGCAAGTTCTTATACTTTAGCTATGTGCAAGACGGATTCTGAGCACGACGAACTGATGGCCTTGGTCGAGAGGCTGCAGAAGCGGATTGCCGAGTTGAAGGCAGCCAACGAAGAGTTGCATAGCCAACTTGCCGGATCCGAACGGAGCGGCAGGCGGCAGGCTGCGCCGTTCTCCAAGGGCAAGCGCAGCAGCAAGCCCAGGCGTCCTGGCCGCAAGCCGGGTACGGGGCAGTTCAGCTACCGCAAGCCGCCGTCCGCCGATGAGATCACCGAGCCGGTTGTAGATGTGCCAGTGTCGGGGGACACCTGCCCTGGATGTGGGGGCGTCCTCGATGATGAGGGAGTGAGTGTTGCCTACGTAACCGACATACCTGCTATTCGGCGTCCACAGGTGAGAGCGTACCGGGTGCAAGTATGCCGGTGCCGGTCGTGCGGCAAGGCTGTGCGAGGGCGGCATCCCGACATAGCGCCTGACCAGTACGGGGCCAGCGCCCACCGAGTGGGGAAGCGGCTGATGGCGGCGGCCCACGTGCTCCACTATGGGGTGGGCGTTCCGGTACGGAAGGTTCCTGCCGTTCTCAGAGCGCTGACCGGGGTGAGAGTGAGTCAGGGAGCGATCAGCCAGGACGCGCTGCGTCGTGCTGCTGATGCGGTGGGTGATGCCTACGGCAGGCTGCGGACATCGGTGCGCGCCAGTCCGTTCGTCCACACCGACGACACGGGCTGGCGTGTGGGAGGCGAGCGAGCGTTTCTGATGGCGTTCGAGACGGATGAGGCTGCGGTGTATCAAGTCCGTGCTCGTCACCGGAACGAAGAGGTGCGGGAGGTTGTCCCCTCGGACTATGGAGGGGTGATGGTGACTGATCGAGGACGGAGCTACGACGCCCAGGCGCTGTCCGGGGTCAAGCAGCAGAAGTGTCTGGCGCACGTACTGCGCTCGGTCAGCGAGGTGGTTCAGACCAAGACAGGGAGGGGACGCAGCTTCGGCAAGAGTCTGAGTGCGCTTTTGCGAGAGGCCATGGACCTGTGGAGGGCATATCACCGAGGAGAGGCTGAGGACTTTGAAGTGCAGGCCGAACGGTTGAAGCGAGAGGTGAGCTATCATCTCCGCGACCGACCGATGACGGATGCGGACAGCTACAGGTTGCAGAACGAACTTGGCTGGCACGACGATCGTGGCAACCTGCTGCGATTTCTGGAGGATCCGAACATTGAGCCGACCAACAACCGTGCTGAGCGAGCGCTCCGCCCGGCAGTGATCGCGCGGAAGGTATCGCACTGCTCGAAGAGCGTGGAGGGCGCCGATGCGTTCTCGGCGTTCACCAGCGTAATCAGGACCTTGGAACGCAATGGAGGCGACCAGCCTGTCGTGGACCGGCTCTGCGCTGTTTTCAGCGGCACTCCCGTTCACTCCCCTTCACTCTGAACGTCTCTCTCCCTTCCAGCCGCTAATCAATTACGGGACGCCGCAAGAACCTACAGATAGTCCTCCCTGCTATCCATCCAAGTACCGTGCGGGCGAGTCTCATCGGCGAGTCCCTATTGTCCAGTCGAGGGGATAGCGATAGGGTCCGTGCCTCCAGTGCTGGAAATAGTAGCCCGTTCCGATGGGCCGTCCGAATACTCTCTTTCGGCCTCAACAAGCCATCCGGCCTTGTTGATCCAGAAGTCCCAATCCTTGCTCTGATCTCCACTGGCACCAGAGGCCCCATCAGAGGTCGCCGTATAGTGGCTGGCCGCACCCGATGCAATCTGTTCTTCGCCTACGTGAGTCGCGCCTTCAATGTCAGGACAGAGTGACCCTGGCAAGAAGGGAAATGAGTCTAGGTCGCCAAACTCATTGTCGTTAGGCGAGGCCACCCATTCGGGGTCAACTTCATCGCGGCTGTATTCCGTGCCCTGCCCATCGAAGATCGACTCTGCGAAGAATGAGCTGCCCTCCGCTGTCATGAGGATGTGGTACTGGTTCTCCCTAACCTTCACCGTCATGAGGAATGGGCCATTGCTCCACGAGACATCGTACGATGTTACCGGGTCAAGGTCAGTGCAATGCTTCTCTTCAGCCCCCGCCGTGTAAGTCAGCCACGCGACAGTTCCTAATGCCATCACAGCTACGAGGGCGAGTACCGGCGCTGCGATGCGTGCGTTGATGTGTTTCATTGTCAGCCTCCCAATTTACCGACTGCCCAAACGGTAATCTTTCCAGCTTCGATGAATCCCTGTATGTCCTTCTTGATCTCAGCGAATACCACGCCGTAGAGGGAAACCGCATCGCTGATCGAGCTAACCGACTTAGCTGGCAACTTGTACTCAAGCGATGTGTAGTATGGTGCGCTCCAAGCCCCTCTGCCAAACGTGTGGCGTCCGAATGCATAAGCGATGGGACGCCTAAAGAATGCAGTGAATCGTGTTGTCGAAGTCCGGCTACCAGACCCTGCGCAGGTTTGGCAACTATTAGATGCTGCCTGTCCTCCGCTTCCTCTTCGCGGAGGAGATGTGTCACGGTACATATTCCTGAAGTCGCTTAATGACTTGCCCTCCAGATTGGAACGTACGGTAGAGGAAGGAAGCGTTAATCTCCCCATGTGCAGTTCCGCAAGCCACGAGCTACTGTCGGCCCCTGCCAGAGACCTATTCACTGCCGATACGTCGATGCAGTAGAGTCCAGTCACAGAGATGGCAGAGGTATGCGTTCCCGGCGGCGTGATGGGGTCTTGCCATTCGAAAGGATTGATGGATAGCGACCCTATATGCGTTGTGCCGTCGGCTGGCGATACTATATGCCTCCGGTCGGTCTTGGATGCCTTTGCGATGTGCCAGAAGGGAGGCAGGGGAAGGCAGTCGTCATATCCAGGGCCGGGTAGATCAACAAACTCTCGGAATGTCTGTACTGACTTGTATGCCCATGCGCTTCCCGTCGCTACGTAGTGTGATCCGTTACCAATGTTCCGAATCCTGAATTGATACAGAGCGCCGTCGGCCAGGTCGCGTATTGTTGCAGTAGTCACTGTCCCGCTGTCCACGTCACGGGTCCGAACGTGGACCCATGCATCGGAGCCGAGGTCTTGGCGCTCCATCTCATATTGGCCGACGCCCTTAGTGTTGTCCCATGCGAAGTACACGATGTCTGTGCCGGCACCTTCTACCCTGATAGAGCTGATTGGCGGAGGCGGGCCGGTTGTTGCTCTATACCGATTCGAGAGTGGCCCCCATTCAGCGTCGTCACCGGCGCCTATGGCGCGAACCCAGAACTCGTAAGTGGTATTCGAGTCGAGCCCTCCTTGGGTCGCGGTTTGTCCTTCTTGACGCCTTGCGTACTTCGGGAATCGATTCTGTACCTTCTTGTAGAGGTACTGGTACTCAACCGCGCCCTCCACCTCCGTCCATGAGAGGTGAACCGAGTTGCTGTAGACGGTCCTAGTGAGCCTAGGCGCACCCGTGACCGGAACGATGTCAGGGTTGGGCGTCGGCATCGGCGTCGGCGTTGCTGTCGGGGTAGGGGTTGGGTCTCCCGTCTCCGGCGTTGCTGTCGGCGTTGGCGTCGGGGTATGCGTAGGCGTAGGCGTCGGCGTATTCGTCGGGGGCGTTACAGGGCCATCGGGGTCTGATATGCGAATGGTGGTGCTGTTGAGGAATGTGCCGTCAGCAGTGTGGAGGAACACGGTGCCGCTGCCCGCCCTGCATCCACGCAGCGTGACAGTAGGGCCGTCGTATGGTTCCTCTATGCCTCCCGATGCTCCCGTAGGGCATGTGTCGCCTCTTTTGAGATGCGACGAGCTCGAGATGGTCACGGCCAAGTTGGATGGCACAAGGCTCACGGCTGAAACGCGGGTCGTCTCTCCAATGTCGATGGAGTAGCGAGTCGCCGACAGTTCACCGTACACGCGAGGCGGTGCAGGTGTATCCGTTGGCGTCGGAGTCGGAGTTCGAGTGGGAGTATGCGTTGCCGTAGGAGTCGAAGTCGGCGTAGACGTCGGGGTCGGGCGATTGGAACGAGGACGGCGCAAACCTGAAGTATGGATTGCAGTATTTCATGGCGTCGAGTATAGCAGTTTGCCGTGTCCATCGGGTACGCTCCTTTCTTCTAGCTAGGGCCTTTCCATTGTTGAGATAGGGTCGTACCTTGCCGTTCGGCCTGAGCTTGTCGAAGGCCCCAATTGTGGTTCGACAGGCTCACCACGAACGGACTTTGGAAAGGCCCTGTCTTCTAGCGCACCCCCTTGACAGAACCTGCCGGGCCCAGCAGTGGGATCGGGCATCGCCGATCGCGCTTTCGGACAAGTACGACACATGGCCGGTCTTTGTGCCGGCCGGGGTGTCGGCCTGTCACCAGCGATCGTGCTATTTCGATCTCACGCTCTATTCCGGCGTCTGTCAAAGATGCCAAAGTGGGATTCCGTGCCGCAGACCCGATAGTGGTATAGTGTGCCCCCATCAAACCGGGGAGGCGGAGATGCCGCTGCCGAGTGGACAAGGGCGCATGGAGCACTCGATCATCTTCAGGCGGGAAGGGGTGTACGGCGCCTTCCCCGTTCTCAATCATCTGCCTGACGGCAGGCTCACGATAGGCTTCTGCTTCTCGGACTTCCACGACCACTTCGCCCTCGGTAAGTGGACGGTCCTGGCGTCGGTGGACGAGGGAGAGAGCTGGGCCGAGTCCGAAGACCCCTCGATACCCGCCACGTGGCCCGCGTCGAATCCCAGGGAGCAGAGCGACAGGTTCGCCGGCGTCATGCCCGACGGCGCATGGGTCTGCGCCGGAGTCATTGGGCACGAGGCCTGGCCTGACTCCCGTCGGCAGGAGGCCGAGGCCCGCGGGCTGGAGATTCGGGGCCACGTGGGCATCGGTGACGGGTTCGTGGTGAACCGCCCGACGGTATTCGTACAGCGCTCCACCGACTCTGGGAAGTCCTGGAGCCGGGACGAGTGGGACGTGCCTGGGTTCAGCGGGACGGGCTTCTCGCGGCCCGCGGTCCTGGAGGACGGAACAGTGCTGGAGCCCGTGTACGGACGGGGACCGGACGGGGCTCACGGGGTATACGTCTGGCGAGGGTCCGACGGAGGCTGCAGATGGCGGCTCCATAAAGTCGGATCCCCCGGCAACGAGGCTGCCTTCGTGGAGACCGAACCGGGCCGGGTACTGTGCCTGGCGCGGACGGGAGGCGACGAGTCGGGCGGCTACCTGGTGCAGTACTGGTCGGACGACGCCGGAGTTACCTGGTTGCAGCCGCTGAGCACCAGCGTCTGGACCCCGAGCTCTCCGCCGAACCTGATCAAGCTCAGGGACGGGCGGCTGTTGCTTAGCCACGGCTACCGGCGCGATCCGATGGGCATCCGAGCGGTACTCAGCGAGGACGGAGGGCGGACGTGGGACGTCGACAACACCGTCGTGCTCCGGGACGACGGGGGATACATGTGCGAGCTGCGGTCCGACGGGGGCTCGGGCGCCGACGTCGGCTATCCGCACTCGACCCAGCTTTCGGACGGCAGCGTCCTCACCGTCTACTACATCACACCCGCCGACAGGGTCACGCACATCGCCTCCACACGCTGGAATCCATAGCCGACATTCCACCAGACGAACGAGAAGACCAAGAGGACGAGGACAGGAGAAGGTAATGACTTCTGAGAAGCTGGCGATCGACGGCGGCACACCGGTGCGCACGAGGCCCTTCGAGTCGATGTGGGTGTTCGGCGAGGAGGAGCGGAAGCACCTGATGGAGGTGATGGACCGCGCTCCCAACGAATGGCGCAAGAGGTTCAAGGTCAACGAGTTCGCCAACGCGTTCGCCGAACGCCACAGCATCGAGTACGCTATCCCGACCGACTCCGGCAACGGCGCCGTACACACTGCCGTCGCGGCCATCAACCCGAACCCGGGCGACGAGGTGATCACAACGCCCGTCAGCGACGTGGGCACGGTGCTTGGCATCATCGCCCAGAACTCCATACCCGTCTTCGCGGACATGGACCCGGACACCCTGAACATCTCGCCCGCGGACATCGAGCGGAAGATCACAGACCGTACGCGCGCCATCCTGATCGTCCACCTGTTCGGCAATCCGTGCGACATGGACGAGATCATGGACATCTCGCGCAGGCACGGCATCCCCGTAATCGAGGACGCGTCGCAGGCCCACCTGTCCGAGTACAAGGGGCAGCTCGTCGGCACCATCGGCGACATCGCGGCATACTCCCTGGGCGGCAAGACGCTGACGACCGACCAGGGCGGCATGGTGATAACCAACAACCCCGAGCTTGCGCGGAGAGCCGTAGGCTTCACTCGCAAGGGCAGCGAGATGGACGAGACGATGACCGAGATGCTCGGCCCTACCTCATACCGATGGGGCTCGGCCCGGGGCTACGCCTTCCTGGGCACGCACTCCCCCATGACCGACCTCGAGGCCGCGGTGGGCATGGCGCAGATTGGCAGGTGGGACGAGGCGACTGAGGCGAGGCGCCGAGCGGCCGAGATACTGGACGAGGCCCTGTACGAGCTGCCGGGCTTCCACATACAGGAGATACGGGAGGGCAACCGCTCTTCGTACTACGTGTACGGCTACCGCGTAGACGAGGACGAGGCTGGCGTGTCGACCGAGGAGTTCGCCAAGGCGGTGAAGGCCGAGGGCATCCCCGATTGCAACGGCGCCTACATCCGAGGTATGCCGCTGTACAAGTACCCACTGTTCGCAGAGGAGCTCACCTACGGCGATTCCCGCTATCCGTTCGTCGACGAGCACGGAGTCCGCAGGGTCGACTACAACAGCCTGCACCTGCCGAACATCGAGCAGTACCTGCCCACGACCGGCACCGTCCTGTTCCGCAATACGTACACGGAGGAGGACGCGAACGACATCGCAACGGCCATGAGGAAGGTGGCACTGCACTACGCGGGTAAGAGGTAGATGGATTCGCGTCTAACCCGCTAAACGAGACAAATCGAGAGCTCTCAGGTTGAGGTTCATTTGAGCCTGCCGGAGGCACCATCAACCAACCACGACGATGGCGGCAGGGTCATTCCTCACATGGCGGACCCGGTGTGCTGCTAAGCTGCTACATCTTCGAAGGTAAGGGGCGACATCCATGACTACTGGTCAAGGAACCCGATAGTGGAGAGGACCTCGCACGATGCGGCACCTTCCTCCACGAATACCACCTCGGCTACCCAGCAAGGGGTTGACGCCCAGTCAATGGTTAGTCATAATCTCATTGATCCATGTCCATCGGGCATGGGGGAGGCGCGGAATTGCAAACCGTCGTCTCAGCCACAAGTGGCGTGGCGTTGGCTGGTTCGGCGCAATATCACGAGCCCGGACACTTTGGTGTCTGTAGCGGACCGAATCACCGACGCATTGAGTCGCTGATGGTATAGTGCTCGGACTTATATGCGCACAAAGCCCGCTGAATGATCAGCGGGCTTTTGATTTCTTGCCCGGCGTGATCCGCTTGGACAACCGACCTCCTCTGATGTAAGCGTCCGGGTATATGTTCACATATCCCTTGCGACGGATTTCCCATATGTCCGACGTAGTCGTCACGCGCTGCTTCGCTGCCTCGTTTGATACGTCCCAGTGGAACCCACGTACTAGGTCATACCCAGCGACATGCAGTGTATCCCCGCCATGATACGCCCCTTGCGGCCTATCCCAGTGCAGCTGTTTGCGGTCTACCCGGGACGACTGTGGGCCGTGAATATCCACAAAAACAGATCGCCCCTTCTCGGAGGACAGGTTGTTTATCCCAAAGTCGGTCTTGAAGACATGGAGGGGTAAGCACCTCGGATCGCCTTCGCTCTCGCACCAAGTCCCGCTCAGCCACTTCTGGAAGGCAGTCAGTGAAGAGGACCATTGGGAGTCAAAGTCGTCCTGGGAGATTGTGGAGTGGAACGCCTTATGCATGACAAACCGGCTGAGGCGTACAAAGTCATTCGCAGCACTTCGTGGTTGGGGCTTGGTGGGGACGTGGGCCTTGCCAATCTGCCACACACCTACTCTCACCCGATGTATCCGCTTGTACAGATTGGTCGCATCCTCGCTGCTGATCAGGCCAAGCGGCCTACCTTCGCGACTGCGAGCTATAGTTGTTCGGCGTAAGGTCAGCGGCGGCCATCCTCTGGCCTTGCATTCTGATTCAATCAGACGCCTGATCTTTTGTGGGACTCCGGTGGGATGGAATAGCCAAACTTCGACATCACGCCCAGTCATGACGGGCGTGACCTCGTTGCCCTGAGAACTGCTTTGGAGGGCAGACTGAGCTGTGCCAGTTCATACTCAGTCATCTCCCCCACCACCCGTAGGACCAGTTGGCGGAGCGCTTCAGTGTCCGGTGCTCTACTCGTAGGTCGCTCAGTAGGATGGGTAATCAGGTCGCTCGGAGGCTCTAGCCCTGACTCGTCGAACCAGTTCTTCAAGTGCTGATAAGCCTTGTCTCGAAGAAAGCCATTCCATTGAGGTATCAGGTGATGGGGCAAGTGCGACGTTGGTAGTTGAGCCTGTATCCAGATGTCGAGTCGACTTTTTTGTTCGGACGTAAGGGATGTCCGAGTGGTGTCGGCGAACTCCTCGCGCCATTGCTGATGCGCTGCTTGGGTAACACCTGATATGGCTACGGTTGAGCCGTCATCTCCGTCCTGGCTCGGCCGGGCTCGCTTCTCTAACTTATCCCAGACGTACTCTCTGCCGCTCGAATAGTCGAGAACGGCTTGCCAGAGGTCACTGCGCACCCTTGGGCGGCTAGACACGTAGCCGGGCGCGAGGGAGTCCAATTCCGGATGTCGCAGCGCCACGATCGGAGGCGACTTTGACTTGTCGATGTCAACGATGTCGCTGTATCCGAATATGAAACCGGTAAAGGTGTCCGCGCCATACTCCGTTTCATTGAAAGTGTTTCCAGTGAGATCAAGCAGCCGATTCTTTAGGACGGCAGTTGTCATACGGGGCCAGTCAGGCTTGCCGCTGATCCTAGCCCGCTCGAACGCTTGCTGAATTAGAAGTGTTGCGTCTTCCATTGTTTTCTTGGGGAAACCTAGAGTTGGGAGATTGTACCAGAGTGAGCTGAACGACCCGTCTGTTGATCATACCTCTCTTCTCTATCGACCGACTACCTTGATACGCGGGTCCACCATGACCAGGAGGATGTCAGAAAGAAGGGTGCCCACGACCGTCAGTATGCCGAGCATCAGGATGATGAACCCGGCGGTGTAGGTGTCCTCGCCCCGTACGGCAGTTAGTAGGACGGGCCCCAGCGTCGGGAGGCTGAGTACCACGGAGACGATGACGCTGCCGCTGACGAGGGAGGGAAGCAGGTAGCCGATGGTGCTGACGAGCGGGTTGATCGCCACGCGGACCGGATACTTGAGGACTAGCTTGAGGGGGCCGAGGCCCTTGGCCCATGCCGTCACGACGTAGGGCCTGCTCAGCTCGTCGAGGAGATTGTTCCTCATGATGCGTATTAGGCTGGCAGTGCCCGAGCTGCCCAGCACGATGGCGGGAATCCACAGGTGCTTGAGGAGATCGTACGCCTTCCCCAGGCTCCAGGGCGCCTGGATGTAATCGGCCGAGAAGAGGCCGCCGACGCTCTGGTCGAAGTAGGCGTACCCGACGTACATCAGGATCAGCCCGAGCAGGAAGTCGGGGACGGCGAGGCCGCTGAACCCGATGATCGTGAACGTGTAGTCGGCCAGAGAGTGCTGGCGCACGGCGGAGTATATGCCCACCGGTATGGCGAAGGTCCACGTCACGAGGATAGTGAATCCCGTCAGGGCGACGGTGAGCGCAATGCGGTCGCCGACGAGCTCCCTTACGGGGCGCTGGCTGTCAATGGTAGTCCCGATGGACCTGCCAAAATCGCCCTGCAGCAGCTTCCACACCCAGTTGGCGTAGCGCTCGTACTGGGGACGGTCGAGGGCCAGGTAGGCGCGCAGCTCGGCCTCCTTGGCCCTGAGCTCGGCTTCGTCGTAGTGCTGGGCCGAGTAGCCGCGTACCCGCGTGATCGCATCGCCCGGCGGCAGTTCCAGGATGACGAAGGAGAGGACGGAGATCACCCAGACGATGAAGAACGCCAACAGCAAGCGTCGGGTAATGTACTCAAGCAATGCAGCCTCCCTGTCGCTACCTGACCGCCTGAACTCTCGCCAAGACCGCTAGCTCATTCACTTCGAAGGTTACTACGCCGCTGCGGTGAGGCCCGATGGCCTCCCGACGCCGCCTTGCTACGGGAACTTGGAGAAGTCGTAGCCTTCCTTGACGATGCAGTCGAGCAGGGCAGGGCGCCCCGTCTTCGTCACGGCGATTGCCTCGTCCAGGCTGGGGATGAAGTCGGCCACCCTCTCGACGCGCCTGCTCCATGCGCCCAGTCCGTCGGCGACCTTGGCGTAGTCGCCGCCCTGGTCGAGGGCGTCGTACATCTCGGTGGCGTAGGGCATGTGTCCCCGCTCGATGGCCATGACGCCGTTGTTGAAGACGATGGTCAGGATGCCGATCTTGTGCCTGACGGCGGTCTCGATGTCCATACCGACCATGCCTATGGCGGCGTCGCCCATCATGTTGACGCAGAGCTTGTCGGGCTCGGCGAGCTTCGCGCCCATGACGAGGCCCAGGCCGTATCCGAGCTGGGTTGACTTGCCCCAGCCCATGTAGGTGCGCGGGGCGACGGACTCCCAGAAGGGCACCACCTGGTCGCGGGGGCTGCCCGCGTCGTGGGTGACGATGGTGTTGGCCCTGTCCACATGGTTCATCAGGTCCCAGATGATGCGGTACTGGTTGATCGGCTCCTCGTCGGAGGTGAGCTGGGGCATCCAATCGTCGAGCCAGGCTTTCTTGACTGCCTGGACCTCCGACCCGGTGTCGCGGGTCTTCCTGTGGCCGTCGCCGTTCGTCGCCTCGGCGATCTCGGTTATGAGGGCCTGGAGCACGAGCTTCGCATCGCCGATGAGGGAGAAGTCGGCCTTGTAGTCCTTGTTGACGTCGGCCGGGTCGTTGGTCGAGTGGACGATGACTCTGCCTGGCGGGATCGCCCTGCCGTAGCCGGTGCGGGTGAAGCTGGTGCCGATGCCGAAGACCACGTCGGCCCTGCCGAGGAAGTGGTGGATCATACCGGTGGTCGAGACGGCGGACGCGCCGAGAGCGAGGGGGTGGTCCTCGGGGAATGCGCTCTTGCCCGGCAGGGTGGTCATCACCGGGGCCTGGAGGAGCTCGGCAAGCTGCTGGAGCTCGTCCCACGCCTCGGCGTAGAGGCAGCCCTGGCCGGCGTGGATGACGGGGTTCTCGGCGGCCAGGAGCACCTTTGCGACGGCTGCGGCCTCGTCGGGGTCGGGCCCGTAGCGGTTGCCGCGGACGGGCGTGTAGTCGATCTCGCCAGTGAACTCGGCCGGCCAGACGTCCTGCGGCACCTCGACGAGGACGGGGCCGCCCTTGCCGGTGCGCAGGTGGTAGAAGGCCCGGCGCATCAACTCGGGGATGCGCTCGACGTAGTTGGTCTGGGCGGCCCACTTGGTGACGTGCCGGTAGTTCTCGACGGAGCTGAAGTCGGGGGAGATGTAGGCCCGCGTCGTGGGTGCGCCGCCCGGTATGAGCAGGATTGGCACGTTGTCGGAGAATGCCTGGGCAGCCCCGGGGAATGCGTTCTCGGAGCCCGGCCCGCGCTGCATGGCGAAAACGCCGAGGCGCTTGCCGTTCGTCGTGCGGCTGAAGCCGTCGGCGATGGCCATGCCGACGCGCTCCTGCCTGCATATTATCGGCCGTATGCCAGCCTTGGCCGCGGCGTCGATCAACTCCTGGGCAGGGAAGACCGACAGGAACTCGATGCCCTCGCGTTTCAGTATCTCTGCGATAACGTCTCCGCCATTCACTTTGGAGATCCTCCATCGGACAGGGGTACGCGGCGTTTGCGCCACGGTCGGCGAGAGGATACCACCCGCAGCCGCGCCGGAGCAATTCTTCACCACAGAGGGCACAGAGGGGTAACTGTTCAGAGTTAGGCGGGTGAGGGTGATCCTCGGCCATCTAGAGTTTGAGCAGTTATAATGTGCTTACCTACACAAAGGGGGGCTTATGTCCGAACAGGCTGAGTTGAGCACCAAGATAGAACAGTTCCTTGCGACAGCGGATAGCCTGATGCCTGCTATCGAGCAAATGCGTCAGGCATCAGCGCGGGCGGAAGAGGCGCTGACGTATCGGACACAGCAGGATGAAGATGTGGGCATTATGAAGGGTGCCTACATTCGGAATGCCATCCTGAATGACATTGATGGGCTTGCTGAGAGTCTGGGATATGCTGGCGGCGGTGTGGCTTACGAGCAAGCGGTGGTCAAAGCTCTTGGCGACCATCTTCGTGGCACCCAGACAGTAGTCAAGTCAGAGGTCGATAGCTTCAAGCGGGCTGACCTAGTGATGTTGGCCCGAGATTCGGCGGGTCAGGTCTCCAACTGCGTAGTGGAGATTTCATTCACGGTGGATGAGCGAGATGTTGTTCGCGCCTCTAGGAATGCGGGATTCATGAGTACGGTTACGACTATTCCGTCGGTGGCTGCTGTGGCTGGCGTTCGCATAACGCGAGAAGCTGAGAAACTGGCACAGACCGAAGGGGTCAAGTTCTACGCAGTAGACATACGTGATATTCAAGCGGAGTGATTCTCCCCCTCCACGAATAGCCACGCCGAGGATTTGAGATAGGGTTCACGAACAGATAGGGACGCCAACCTCGGCGGGGGGACAGGGGGGGAGGAGAGCTGGGGCTAGATGGCTACCTGTGAGTCGGTGTCGCCGGCGGCGAGGGCGTCCATGTAGGCGAGGACGAGGTCGCGGGTGCGGTAGCTGCCGAACTGTTTTTCGTCGTCGCGCCGGACTATGGGGAATGTGCCGAGGACGTATTCGGCGTCGTCCTTGTCGAGCCCGTAGAGGTGGAAGTAGAGGGCGTCGAGGCGTCCGCGCAGGTGGCGGCGCTCCTCCTCGTCCCAGGTGAAGGGCTCGCCGTCGTACGCCAGGTCGCGGGCGAAGGGCGCCATGTCGTGGGCGGTGTAGGTGAGGCGCAGGACGTGGTCGCGGACGAGATCGCGGGCCGACGTGTCCCCGAACTGGCGGTCGTAGTCGTCGGGCGCGATGACGGGGAGCTGCTCGACGATGTACCAGTTCAGGGTCTGGCCCTGTAGCTTTTGCCGGGTCGAGAAGTCGAACACTACAGCGTTGAAATTGGCGGCCAGCAACCACTCAGTGCGTTCCTTCGTTTCCGACATGAGAATCGGTACCTTGTTACCGAAGGCGACCGCGGGGAAGAGAGCAGCGATGAACGTCCTGATGTTTGTGGGCGAGGTGATGTCCTTAAACCCGAGTACCCAATTCGATCCCAATGTGGAACTACATTCGGAAGCCGGTACCCAATACTGAGGAGATGGCAACCAATTGGGATTGGCATGTTCATCGGGGCTGGCGTCTCGTGGCTGCGCAGGGCGGTTCAAGTTCTCGGGATTGACAGCCACACTTGCCGCCCGATGGTCGAACGCCTGCACCATCTTGCCTTCGTACAGAGGTAGAAATGACTCCTTGCCCCTCCTATAGAGGTTGCCCTGCACGGGGTAGTAGCCTTCGGCTTGCAGCTCCGACGCCCTCCGGAAGAGGCGGGAGTCGTTGGTCATATCGAACATCCGCACGTACCGGACAGGCCACATCCTGCGAACTTCGTCTCCTGAGCGGTCCACCAGAACCGGATGCCGCTCGTAGATGCTGCGGGTGATCTCGGCATCGCGGCGGGTGCGGAAGACGGGTGCCGTGCCGGTATTCGGATTCACCTGTGCGAAGTGCGACGGGGCCAGGGGGAAGCACCGCTCAGGGTCGTTCACGGTAGCGGTGTTGTGGAGGAAGAACGCGCAGGGGGTCTCGGGGAACCTCCGCTCATCGCCGCCAAACACGAGGACGCAGAACTTGAACCGGGAGTCCACGTCGGGGAAGAAGTGGGGCAGTCCTGTCTTGGGGCGCCGGTTCTCGAAGTCGAAGAGCCCTGCGACGCGTCCTCCGGTGGAGACAGCCCTGAAGAAGGGGGCAGCGGTCTTGTCGGCGTAGATTCCCGACGGCGTGAGGAGGCCAACGATGCCGTCGGGCTTGACTAGCCTTGTGGCGCGCTCGACAAACAGGGAGTAGAGGTTGATGTCTCCGCCTCCCAGGAGGGGGTAGTGACCTGAACCCCGGACCAGAGCGCCGAGCGTGTCGGCCCTGCGCTTGGCGGCGTCGAAGTCGTCAGCCATGGGGGTGCCGGTGTCGCGCAGCCACTGGATGCGGGACTTCCGGGCCGCAGCGGTGGTGAGATGGGCTATCTCGGAGTCGCGGGGTGCGAACCACTCGACCTCCTGCAGCTTGATGCGGTCCCAGGGCGGGTTGCCGATGACTGCGTCGAAGCCGCCCTGGGGATTCGCGTCCTGCCAGCCGTGCCACACGCCGGGGAAGGCCGTCTCCCAGTGCAGGAAGGCCTCGCCCCTGGCGGCGGTCCTCGCTCTCCTCCATATCTCTTCGAAGGGGCCGGCCTGCTCCTCGGATGTCTCCGCATCGACGGCTTCCGGGCCATGCACGAGGAGGTCGAAGGATTCCTCGGCGTTGGGTACGAGGGCGTCGACGACGGGTCTCTCGAAATCGTCGCGCTGCCGCTTCTTCATTCCAGCGGTCAACCAGCGCAATCCGCACAGGAAGTCGAGCAGTTTGCGGGGGTCGGCTGTCTCTTTCTCGACAAGTGAGAATAGACTGGCGGACTCGTGGACCTCGGAAACCTCGGCGTCGGACATGGCCTCGATCTGGAGCATTCCCCGGACGGCGGCCTCTGCGCCGGCGATGGCGGAGCTGGAGAAGAGCCCGCCCAGCCGGTTCAATTCATCCGCCGCCTCGCCGACCCGCATGCCGACCAGAGAGTCGCCGCAGCGGAGGTGGTGGTCGAGGAAGGAGAGGGGCGCGCCGACGGTGAAGCTGTGGAGCCAGAGGGAGACCTTGGCGAGCTCGACGGTCATGGGGTTCTTGTCGACGCCGTATATGCAGCGCTTGAGGACCATGCGGCGGATGATGTCCTGGTCGGTGATCGGGGCCTGCCGGTCTCTCACGCGTCCCGAGCCTCGGTTGCGCCTGATGCTCTTCCGGATCGCCTCGATGCGCTCGACCAGCGGCGAGACGTATCCGCCGTCGAGCCACTTGACCTCGGGCGGGTCCTCGACGAGGTCGGCGACGTGATCGGCCAGGAAGTCGACGGCGGTGACGAGGAAGTGGCCGCTGCCCATGGCGGGGTCCAGGACCTTGAGGTCGAGGACGGCCCCGGCCGGGTCGAGCTTTGCCAGGTCGGCCAGACGCCGGTCCTTCGGCCGGCGGTCGCTCTTGAGCTCGGCAGCCCTGGCTGCGAACGCATCCCTGCGCTCGTCGACGAGGGGCTCGAGGGTCTTCTCGATGACGAGGTCGACGAGC
This sequence comes from Dehalococcoidia bacterium, assembly GCA_965261325.1. GTDB lineage: Bacteria > Chloroflexota > Dehalococcoidia > Lucifugimonadales > CAJWER01. The sequence goes on along the minus strand of CBDHCU010000008.1, from coordinate 464,752 downwards.
TCCTGGGGTGTGTAGAAGCTGCCGCTGTCCTTGCGGGCGTATGGGTTGAGGCGCACGTCGATAGCGCCGCCTTCGAGGACCGGCTCGCGCTCCAGGAGGCGCTCGTATATGGAGCCGAGCTGCTGGACGGACATGTCGCGGTAGTTGACGAAGCGCGCCCCCTCGGGTGTTTCGGAGTGGCTGAGGTCGTAGAGCAAGGGGGCGACCGCCGAGTCAGGGAGGCGCACCTGCTCCAGGATGGGGGCGGCATCGCTCGAGAATAGCCCGCCGTCATAGGCAGGCAGGCGAATGGAGGGGTCTCCCCTGTCAATGAGCCTGCAAAGGGTCATGACGTGGTCGTAGTAGTTTGTGGCGGTATCCGAGTAGAGGACATCGTTGTCGAGCATGCGTTCCGCAATGGCGTCGCGGACGGGCCTCCTGAGGCCGTAGCTCTCGTATGTCCGGTCGTTGACGGGAAGCAGGCCCCTGTCCTCGGCGTAAAGGATGAAGAGGAGCCGGTAGAGGAATACGAGCGCCGCCTGGCGGACTTCCTCGAGCTCGCTGCCCGACGCGTCGTAGAGGGCCATCACGAGACCAGGGAAGACCCTGTCGAAGACGACGGTCGAAAGGTCCTGGGCGACCTGCTCCTCGTAGCGCTTCCCCTCGGCCAGGGCGTCTTCGAGGAAGGTGGTGGTCGCGCCATCGGTGAGGACGAAGGAGTCGCGGTGAAAGAGCAGGTAGAAAACGCGCAGGTCATGCTCTCTGTCCGGGTCGAGCACGTCGTCGAGGTACGCCTCAAAGTATGCGGTCGCGCGGGGGCGAGTGCGGGCGTCGTAGATGCGCCAGACGCGGCCGTTGGTGAGGATGCCCCATCTCAACCTGCCGTCCGACTCTATCTCGGCGGTCGACAGGTACCTGAGTATCTGGGAGTGGGGCTTACGCGCCCCTCGTTCAGAGTCCGCGTCGTCTTCGCCGTAGTCGTCCGGCATTTCGAAGAGCATGTTGCCTCTGGGTCGCCTCGGTCTGGGTTCCCCGCCGCTGGCGTCGAGGGGGAGGTCGAAGCGCTTGCTCTCCTGTACGACAGCAGCTTGCCTATACCGCTCTGTGCTGGGCAAGGCGGCCGCGTGGTCTTTGGACTCGGTATCTGTGAAGACGAGGTTGTCGGGTATGTCCTCGCTGCGGGACGCCCCCTGCTGGGGCAGATGGTCGGCCCAGCCGAGGAGCTTCAGCACGGGAAGGATAAGCTCCTGCTCGGTGACGGCCTCGTTGGGCCGGTCGTAGCTCTCGAGTCTCTCGTATGCCTCTGCGGCGGCGCTGCGGAACTCGTCGAGAGCGGCGTCGGACGCGGCCCAACGCGCGGTTGTGCGTATGCCGTCGGTGAGGAAGTATTCGGTGAAGAGTCTGCCCGGCATGTGAGTAGCTCGGAAGATGGGTAGGGCATTGTAGCACGGTACCGGCTGCCCCCCGCTGCCGGAGCCGGATTGATGGGCGCACCGATACAGGGTATGGTAGCTTTGTTGTCAGGACGGTTCCCCACACGAGGCTGAAACGCAACTGTTCAGAGTTGAAGGAACGCCACCCGGCGGGCGGACACGCGGGTCCGCCCCTACGTCTATGATGCTCACTGTCACAGAACAGTCGTGCAGGAACGGCTTGATCGGCGGAACGATCCGGGCAGGGTGTACTCCGCCGGTTGAACGTCGGTACCGAGGCAAGCGCAGATGGATAGAGAAGAGGTCCTCAATAGCCTCCGAACGCACAAGCATGTGCTTGCTGGGCGATTCGGTGTGACAGAAATCTCGCTGTTTGGCTCCTTCGCCCGGGACCAAGCCACTGATGGAAGTGACGTAGATATACTCGTGGAGTTCGATACCAGGGCAACGTCGAGGACATATTTCGGCGTGCAGTTCTACATCGAGGACCTGCTGTACCGGCAAGTGGACCTAGTCACAACCAAGGCGCTCCGGTCGGAACTCCGACCTTACGTACAGCGGGAGGCTGTGAGTGTGTGAGGGCGGCGGAGAAATTCGGCATTGGCTGCTGTACGTTCAGGATATGATCAGATCAGCCTCCTCTCCCCGGCCCCTCTGGGTTCCCGCCTGCGCGGGAACGACGCAATGGGAGCCGCCCGTCCTACATGACCTAGGACTGCAGTGAGCCTTCCTGTCGCGTTTGGGGAGCCGGCTGTGTCGATCAGGGCGCGGCAGTACGGCGACCTGTTTCGCAGATACATAGTGCCCCAGATGCCGCTCGTCGTCACGCTGGGCACGCTGCTGTTCTTCAGCCTGGGGCTCCAGCTCGTCCTGCCGCTGATCGTCCGGCACTTCATCGACGAGGCGCAGAAGGGGGCTCCGGTGGAGGGGCTTGCCGCCACCGCTGCCGCGTTCATCGGCATCGCGGTGCTCCAACAGGTGGTGCAGGTAATCGCCACGTACTTCTCGGAGCGCGTGGGCTGGACGGCTACGAACAATATCCGGGAGGACCTGGCCGGGCACGCCCTGTCGCTGGACATGTCGTACCACAACGACCGGACGCCCGGGGAGATGATAGAGCGCCTGGACGGCGACCCAAACGAGCTGGGCAAGTTCTTCTCGCTGTTCATATTCGAGATGCTGGGGAGCCTGCTGCTGCTGGTCGGCATCCTGGTCCTCCTGGTGCGGGAGGACTGGCGCGCGGGCCTGGCGCTGACGGTGTTCGTCGTCGCGGGGATGCTGGTGCTGACGAGCATTCGCAACATCGCGGTGCCGTACTGGAAGGCGAACCGGGCGGCCAGCGCGGACTCCTTCGGGTTCCTGGAGGAGCGGCTTGCCGGTACGGAGGACATCCGGTCGAACGACGCCAAGCCGTACGTGATGCGGCGATTCCATGAGCTGATGCGGAGCTGGTACGGCAAGGCGCTCAAGGCCGGGCTGATGAGCAGCATCATGTTCAGCTCGACGATGTTCATGTTCGGGGTCGGGAGCGCCATATCGCTGTCGCTGGGGGCGTACCTCTATTTCGGCGACGAGATCAGCCTGGGGACGGTGTACCTGATCTTCCACTACACCCAGATGCTGGTGATGCCGATCAACCGGTTCACGCAGCAGCTCGACAGCTTCCAGCGGGCGAGCGCGGCCATCTCGCGCATCCTGGAGCTGAACGCGGTGCGGCAGACGGTTCTGGACCCGCCGGCGGAGGACCGGATCGAGCTGGCCGGCGACGGACCGCTGCAGGTGGAGCTCGACGGCGTGACGTTCGCGTACGGCGAGGACCCGGTGCTGGAGGACATCTCGATGAGGGTCGAGCCAGGGCGGGTGCTGGGGCTGCTGGGCCGTACCGGCAGCGGGAAGACGACGATGACGCGGCTGCTGTTCCGTCTGTACGACCCAACATCCGGGGTCGTCCGGGTCGGCGGGGAGGACATCCGACGGATGCCCGTCACGCAGCTTCGGCAGCACATCTCGATGGTGACACAGGACGTGCGGCTCTTCCACGGGACGGTGCGCGACAACCTGACGTTCTTCGACGAGACGATACCGGACGGGCGACTGCTGGAGGTGATCGACGAGCTGCGAATGCGGCCGTGGCTGGAGTCCCTGCCGGAGGGGCTGGACACGCGGCTGCTCTCGGAGGGCGGCCTGTCGGCGGGCGAGGCGCAGCTGCTGGCGTTCGCCCGGGTGTTCCTGAAGGGGTCGGGCGTGCTGATTCTCGACGAGGCGTCGTCCCGGCTGGACCGGAGCACGGAGCAGATGATCGAGCGCGCGGTGGACCGGCTGGTGCGGGACCGGACGGTGATCGTCATAGCGCACCACCTGGCGACGGTCCGGCGCTGCGACGAGATCGTCATCCTGGAGCACGGGCGGATCGTCGAGCACGGGGAGCGTGAAGGGCTGGCGGCCGACGGTACGACGCGGTTCCACCGGCTGCTGCAGACAGGGCTGGAGGAGGCGCTGGCGTGAGCACCTGGCGCTACCTCCTGCTCCTGGCCCGATACCAGCCGCGCTACTTCGTGATGCTGGGGGCCCGGATCATCAGCATTGCGCTGATACCGCAGGGCATCGCCCTCACGACGCGGGCGATATTCGACAACATCACGAGCGAGCAGGCCGCGACGGTGGGTTTCTGGGGCCTGGCGGCGATACTCGTGGGGTTCTCGGTCATGCGGTCGATGATCATCTTCGGGAACGTGGTGCTGAGCGTGCGGGTGGAGTTCACTTTCGCGACGCTGCTGCGGAAGAACGTCTTCGATCACGTGCTGGACCAGCCGGGCAACCGGGCGCTGCCGGAGTCGACGGGCGAGGCGGTGACGCGCTTCCGGGAGGACGTGGAGTACATCACACGGTACCTGCAGCGAATCGCATTCGCACTGCCGCTGGTTGGGTTCGCGGCGATAGCGTTGTACATCATGATCCAGATCAGCCCGCTGATCACGTTCGCGGTGTTTCTGCCGCTGGCATTCATCATGCTCACGGTGAGCGTTGCGACGCGGTGGCTGCGCCGCTTCCGCATCGACAACAGGGAGTCCACCGGCGACGTGACGAGCCTGCTGGGGGAGATGTTCGGCTCGGTGGAGGCGATCAAGGTGGCGAACGCGGAGGGCCGGATGCTGGGCGAGCTGAAGCGGCTCAACAGCAGGCGGAAGACGTACACGATCCGCGACACGCTGTTGACGCAGTCGCTCAACTCGGTGTTCCAGAACACGGTCACGATAGGGACGGGGTTTATCCTGCTAATCGCGGCGTCGGCGATGCGGAGCGGCTCGTTCACGATCGGCGACTTCGCCCTGTTCGTGAGCTACCTGTACACGGTTGGCTGGCTGAACACGGAGGTCGGCGGCGTATTGGCCGAGTACCGTCAGACCGGCGTGTCGTTCGACCGGCTCCGGGGGCTGATGGCGAGCGCGGCGCCCGGCGGTCTCGTGCGCCATCAGCAGGCGTACCTCTCAGGCGCGCTGCCCGAGATCCCCTACACGGCGAGGACGGAGGCGCACCGTCTCGACCTGGTGGAGGTGGAGAGGCTGACCTACCGCTATGGCGGCAGCGGACGGGGAATCGACGAGGTGTCGCTGCGCGTGCCGCGGGGCTCCTTCACGGTGGTGACGGGCAGGGTGGGCTCGGGCAAGACGACGCTGCTACGGGTGCTGCTGGGGCTGCTGCCCAGGGATGCGGGCGAGGTCAGGTGGAACGGAGAGCCGGTGGAGGACCTGGCGGCGTTCTTCGTCCCCCCGCGCTCGGCGTATACGTCGCAGGTGCCTCGACTGTTCAGCGAGCCGCTGAGGGACAACATCCTGATGGGCATGCCCGAGGAGAGGATTGACCTGGACGGAGCGGTCCGGGCGGCGGTCATGGAGCAGGACATCGAAGAGCTGGAGGACGGTCTGGACACGGTGGTGGGCGCGCGGGGCGTGAAGCTGTCGGGCGGGCAGCTGCGGCGCTCGGCGGCGGCCAGGATGTTCGTCCGGGAGCCGGAGCTGCTGGTGTTCGACGACCTGTCGTCGGGGCTGGACGTGGACACGGAAGGGGAGCTGTGGGGCCGCCTGTTCGCACGGACGGACGCCACGGCGCTGGTGGTCTCGCACCGGCGGGCCGCGCTGCGCCGTGCCGACCACGTCGTGGTGCTGAAGGACGGGCGCGTCGAGGCCGAGGGGACGCTGGATGAGCTGCTGGAGAGATCCGAGGAGATGCGCCGTCTTTGGGCCGGGGACGTCGGAGAAGGGAATTTCTCACCGCAGAGAGCACAGAGAGAGGAGTTTAGGGGAGGGGCAGAGGGGGTTTGACCGCAAAGGCGCTTTTACAAGCTCGGAACGAACGGGGCTATATCCAGGGCTTCTCTGTGGGGGAGATGGAATTCCGGCGCGTGATACACTTGCAGCCGCCTAGCAGTGTCAGGTATGGCAGGTAAGGTATGAGCGCCGCAGAGTCGGACATCACGAGGGTCGACGAGCGAGCCCGACGACGGGCCGTTCACGGCTGGTGCATGTATGACTGGGCGAACTCGGCGTTCGCCACGAGCATCGGGACGGCCATCCTGCCGGTCTATTTCGTGGTCCTGTTCAAGGACGCCTTCGGGCAGGAGACCACGTTCCTGGGGTTTACGTTCACGGGCAGCTCCATGTGGAGCCTTGGAGTGGCCGTCTCGACGGCGATCGTGGCGTGCAGCAGTCCGGTCCTGGGAATGATCGCGGACAGGTCGCAGATCAAGAGGACGATGCTGCAGATCTACACGACCGGCGGCGCCATTTTCACGGTGATTGGCTTCTTCAGCGCCTACACGAGCGAGCCTTGGGCGTGGCTCCTCGTCTGCTATGCCATCGCGAACATCGGGTTCGCCGGGGGCATCGTCTTCTACAACTCGCTCCTGCCTCACCTCGGGGGATCTGGGGATCTGGACAGGATCAGCAGCCGCGGGTACGCGTACGGGTACGTTGGAGGCGGGCTGCTGCTGGCGGTCCACCTTGCCGCCATTCTGGCGTTCTCCGACACCGACCACGTCGATCTGGTCACGAGGCTGGCGGTCGCGTCGGTGGGGCTATGGTGGCTCGGCTGGGCTCAGTGGACCTTCAGGACGGTGCCGGAGCCGAGGGCCGCCAGGCCCGTCGATCGCCTCGACCCGATGACGGCGGCGTCCGTGGCCTTCTCGCAGGTGCGACGTACCTTCAGGGAGCTCGCGCGCTTACGGATGCTCGTCCTCTACCTGGCCGCATACCTGCTGTTCAACGACGGCGTCCAGACGGTGCTCGCGGTGGCAGGGGCATTCGGGCCGGACACGCTCGGCATCTCGCTGGTGTCGAACATGGGGACTGTGCTGATCGTGCAGTTCGTCGCGGCAGGCGGAGCGGTGCTGTTCGGCAAGGCGGCGGGGGCCCTCGGCGCCAAGACGGCGCTGACCATTGCGCTGGGGGGCTGGTGCGTGGTGATCGCGATTGCGGTGGGGTTCGCCCCGCTGGCGCCGGAGGCGCACGAGGACTTCGACTACCGGCTGGAGCACACGGGCGCAGGGGGGTACGAGATGGCCGCCGAGCCCGACCTGTCGGACGAAGGGGATGACAGCGCGTGGGGTAACGTCTACGACCATCTGCTGGCGGAGGAGTCGCTGTCCCGCTCGCAGGCGCTGGACCTGGTGGAGGCCGTGCGGACGTCCGATCTGTCGCGCTTCGGCATCTCGGTCAAGGGCGGGGATCTGGATGGGACGACGGGAATCGGCCCCGCGCATCCGTCGGTGCTGGTCGACGAGAGCCCGCTGGGCTTCTGGCCGCGCACGCTGAGGGACCGCGTGTGGGAGCCGCTGGGCATAGCGGTGGACATTCAGTGGCTGATGCTGGGCGTGCTGGTAGGTATCGTGCTGGGCGGGAGCCAGGCGCTGGCGAGGAGCCTGTTCGCCTATATGACGCCGGAGAGCCGGAGCGCGGAATTCTTCGGCTTTTTCGGGTTTGTGGGGCGGGCGTCGGCGGTGTTCGGCCCGACGCTCTACGTGCTGGTGACGGGGATATACGACACACGGGCGGCGATACTGGCGATACTGATCATCATCGCCGTCGGCACCGTCCTCCTGCAGCGCGTCGACCCGGAAGAGGGCAGGGCGGTGGCGGTCGAGGAGGACCGGCTGGCGTTCGAGGGCTAGGGGCGGGCTGAGCACCAATTCGCGAGGCTCCGAGTAGATGTGTCACTGTAGTACTGGCGAACGCTCGGAATGGAGAGTTCGCGACAGATTCAGCAATCCGGTCCTTATCCTTGAACTACGTCCTCTTCGTTGCGTCCCTTCTCAAAGTCATCCACTATAGGGGTAATTCCTTCAATGAAGCGCCTGAGCGTGTCAGCTAAGGTCTGGGCGAAGGACTCATCTAGGGCATCACCGCCCCGCACCACCTCGACATTGCATCCTGAACTGTCACTGGGGACGATTTGGTCTGCATGAATTGATAGTTCTGCAAGTCTAGGTTGCAGAGCTTCTACAAATTCCGGGCCGCATTTGAACCTGACCCTTGCTTCCCAAGAAGAGGGTTTAGCCTCAGCCTCGCCATCTGGCGGCTCCCACCCCCAATTCTCTCGGGCGAGGTGTTGCCACTTGGCCTTCAGCGAAGCAACTTTGGAATCGCCCTCGCTTATCTGGTTCCTGAAGAGGTCAAGTCGATATGACATTTCATGGTTATGCCAGGGCGGCCGCTTGTACCAGAGATGAAAATAGCGGTAGGATCCGTAGTCCCCGTGTCTGCCAGCACCGGCATGCCTACTTCTCCGGTCTGGCCTCAACTCGTCAGGCAGACCGTCTCGGGTCAGTTCTCCCACTCTTCCCATGAAACGCGTAATGTCATCGTTGGCCCTCTCCCGCCTACTCCGGCTCCAAGTACCCGGGGTTCTAGCCGTGTCTCGTGGATCTTGTGCGCTGCCAATCCCGATCATGTAGTCTTCCGCACCGGGCACCGGTATGATTGTGTTTGCCTGTACATACAGCGAACCAGTCTTCGGGTCTTTGTACGGTGTCAGTTGGACGCAGGTCATAAGGTCTTCGCCGGGAGCCTTCTCATTTAGCCACAGCGCAGCCGAGGTGACTTCTGGCGCGAACCTGTGGCTGGCAAGGATAATGCGCTGATCGTTGTTGAGACCGTTGAGGTCGTCCGCATTAAGAGCCTATCCGACAACTCCAGCAGCGCGAAATGTTATCCAGGCACAAGCAAAGTGCAGCATAGCCAGATAGTTGTCCAAACGCTTCTCCCAACGGGTGAGCAGGCGTCTGAATCGATTCAGCCAGCTATGGCTGCGCTCGACCACCCAACGGCGGGCGCGGTAACCTGGAAGGGTCTGTTGTTCCTTCCGCTCCTGGCCTCGGCTGCGGATGTGCGCTGTGTATCCGTACCGAGCCACCAACTGCTCGACTTCAGCAAAGTCATAGCCCTTGCCCATACACAGCCGCTGAGGTTGTGCAGGCCGGGGAACCGGACGTTGTGCCACTATAGATTCCAATGTCGCCTCAACCATCTTCATGTCGTGGCGGTTGGCTCCATCCACACTCACCCCTATGGGAATACCGTTCCCCTCAGTCAACAGGCTGCGTTTGGTACCCTTCTTACCCCGGTCTGTAGGGTTCGGGCCAGTGCCCTTACCCCCCGAGCGGAGCCTTTGTCATGGCTCCATCCATTGCCTGCCACTGCCAATCTATCCCTTGCACCTCATCGTATTCAGACAACCCCCGCTCCCACAACTCCTCGAAGACTCCGGCGACTCGCCAACGCTGGAACCTGTCATGCACAGTGCTCGGAGCACCGAACGTCCGAGGCAACGCTTTCCACTGGCAGCCGGTCCGCAGCAAGTAGAAGATCCCATCCATACACTGGCGGGCAGGTTTCCACGGCCTCCCGCCCTTCGGACCCGCCGTCTCCGCAGGCAATATCGGCTCAATCCTCTCCCACAGAGCATCGGGAATCCGCCAATCAGCGCCTACGCCTCCATGATCGATCTCCGACATGTCTTTCCTCCACTCAAGTAGAATGGAGAAAGTTTATGCAAAGTCTCGGATACTCACCAAGAACAATTAAGGTTATCGGATAGGCTCTAAGATGTTGCAACAGCCTGTTTTCTGCATCTTCATGCGACACTTCTGCATAGCTGGCAAGCATCCCAATAATGCCTTCCGTGTCGACTCGGTGTAGATAGCTCGCGTACTTGATGGCCTGCCAGTGGACATCGGATCCAGAATCGTCACGCTTCAGTTCGATCACCACAAGCTTTCCGTCCACGGCCACGGCCAGTAGATCCAGCCTCTCATTCGTCCGGTCGAAGCCGCTGAACTCCTTGCCGATTATCAGCAGCTCGTCACCCAAGATGCCTGGATTCTTGGCTACCCACTCTTGGATATCGCGTCGTTCCTGAAACCCCAAATCGGCAAATTCGATCTCTCGCATGGATTCGGAGTCGTGCGTTTCCGGATTGATTCTGAATAGCTGCGGCTCAGAGCTCAATTCTGCTCCCTTCTCTAAGTAGGGCTACAAACCCGGCCTGCTCGAAGTCTCGGTCGTAGGCAAGCGCCTCGTGTATGGCGCGTTCCTCCATCAAGAGGAAGCTCGCGCAGTCTACGACGCTCCATCTCTGATCAAGTCGAGAGGCGTACCGCTCTACGGCGACCTTGAATTGAATGCTCGTCTGAGGCACGACCTCAACGTTGGGACTGTTCTCCAGTCGTTCGACCATCTGGGAGGCGAGCTTGCGCTTATGTTCGCCCGCGCGACCCATAAAGTTGAGGAACTCGACCAGGACCATCTGGGTTGTGACTGTACGGCAGGATGCCAATCGCCCTGTGACAGATCTGGCCCGCTCATGCAACTCATCGTTGCGGTCCAACACTGCTATCCAGTATCCAGCATCCGCGAATATCTCTTTCATGGCAAATCGTCTCTGGGCCATCCGTACAGGTAGTGCTTGTAGTTCTTTGCCCCGTCGGATGGCCTACCGCTCCAAACATCCTGTGGAACGGACTCATGGAGCTCGTCGATCATCTCCAGGAGCGAGGGGGCTTCCGCATCCGGCGACCGGGCGTCCTCAATGGACACCACCACCTCCTTGCCCTCTTCCAGGTCGAGCGGCTCCAATGGCACGAGCGCCCCATTCGAGAATCTGGCCTTCACGTTCGCAATCATGTCCCGTCCCTTTCATGGGGCTCGATTCATCCCAATTATTATTACTATAGAATCTTACAATAGAATCTTACAATAGGGGGGGAGGGCTTCCATGCGTCATGTCATTACAGCAATATTCGTAATGCTGGCCGTTTCCGTTCTCGCGTGGCAGTCCGGTGATTCCGTCTCTGCGGACGGCTCATCAGTGCTCGTCATAGAGATCGACGGCAATATCGAACCCCTGACCGCCGACCGCATCGCACGCGGAATCGACGAGGCGCGCGGCAAGGGAGCGTCTCTGGTGGTCATCCAGTTGGACACTCCTGGCGGCCTGCTCGAATCGACCCGTGAGATTGTCGAAGAAGTCCTGGATTCCGATATCCCCGTCGCGGTGTATGTCGGCCCTGCTGGCGCTCGTGCAGCGTCCGCCGGGACCTTCATCACGGCCGCGGCCAATTTCGCAGTCATGGCGCCCGGCACCACCATAGGCGCCGCCTCGCCGGTCACGTCGGGCGGTCAGGACATTCCGGCTACCCTCTCCCGGAAGATCAGCGCCGACACGAGCGCCTTCATTCGCAGCATCGCGCAGGCCCGCGACCGCAACGCCGAAGCTCTCGAAAACACCGTGCTGAAGTCCACGGCATACTCGGCGGAAGAGGCCCTCGAGCTCGGAGTGATCGACCTGATCGCCCCGGACATGAACTCCATGCTCGAACAGCTCAACGGTCGCACGACGACGACATCGACCGGACAAGTTACCCTCTCGGTCGAGGGCGCGAGCGTGCGCGATCTCGACAGTACCCTGCTTGAACGCGCTCTTGGAATCATCGTCAATCCCAACGTGGTGTTTGCCCTGTTCCTCATCGGCGGCATCGCTCTCTTGATTGAAGTGCTCATTCCTGGCCTGGCCGGTCCGGGTATCTTGGGAGTGATCTTCCTCGGCCTGGCCTTCGTCGGGTTCTTCAATCTGCCGGGCAACTGGCTCGGCGTGGCGCTCATCGCCCTCTCGATGGGGCTTTTCTACGGGGAAACGACCGCGCCGGGATTCGGTCCCTTCGGTGCGGGTGGGATCGTGAGCCTTGTCCTCGGAGCCGTCTTCCTGTTCGGGGACTTCTTCAGCCCTTCGGACCTGCCTGAGCCTAGCTTCATGGTAAACCCGATCATGATCGCCGTGATGACCGCCCTCGTAACCGTGACGTGGGTATTCTTCATCCGCTTCGCGCGGACCGAGGGCGGCACGTCTAGCGGATTCCAGACCGAGAAGGAAATGCTGCTTGAGGGACAGTGGGGTGTTGCCGTCTCCGACATCCGGCCTTCTGGTAAAGTGTGGGTGGCGAACGAGGAGTGGACGGCGTCGACCGACCCCGGAGTCATCATCAAAGAAGGCGATGAGATTCATGTCGTCGGCGTTTACAAGGAGGTGCTCAAGGTCCAAAAGCTATACGAAGACATCGCCGAGAGTACCGATAGTAGTGCGGGTCCCAATCAACAAAACTAGGGGGGGATAAATGGCAGGCTTTCATACAGTAGGACCAAACCACGCCCTGATCGTATCAGGGGGAAGCAGACAGCCTAAGCTCAAGATTGGCGGCAGGATGTTCGTGATGCCGTTTGTGCAAAAGGCCCAGATGCTTTCGCTTGAAGTTATGACCCTTCAGGTCAATACGCCGAGGGTCTACACGAAAGAAGGCGTCTCAGTATCTGTCGACGGCATCGCTCAGGTGAAGGTGGGACGCGGCGAGGAGGCCATCAGGACCGCTGCCGAGCAGTTCCTCGGCAAAAGCGTCGACGAGATTGCAGAGATCGCCCTGCAAACCCTCGAGGGCCAGCAGCGCGCCATTCTCGGCACCATGACCGTTGAGGATATCTACCGTGACCGGGTGGCGTTCGCCGAGCAGGTCCGCGACGTGGCCGCCACCGACATGACCAACATGGGACTGGAAATCGTCAGCTTCTCGATCCGCGACATTCAAGATGAGCAAGGGTACCTCGAGGCCCTCGGCGTCAAGAGGACGGCGGAGGTCAAGCGTGACGCTGCGATCGGTGAAGCCGAGGCCGCGCGGGATTCGGGGATCAAGGCAGCTCAGGCGCAGCAGCAGCGAGAAGCGGCGAGGTATACCGCCGACACCTCCATCGCTGAGTCGCAGCGTGACTACGAGACGCAGAAAGCGTCGTATGATCAGCAGGTGAACGCTCGAAAAGCCGAAGCCGAATTGGCCTACTCCCTGCAGGAGGCCAAGACTCGCCAGCATATCCGCGAAGAGGAGTTGCAGGTCGAGGTCGTCGAGCGTCAGAAGCAAATCGAGATCCAGCAGCAGGAGATATTACGGCGAGAGCGAGAGTTGGATGCGACCATCCGGCGTCCGGCAGAGGCCGAGCGCGACCAGTTGGAGCTGATTGCGGAAGGCAACAGGCGCCGCACCAGAGTCGAGGCCGAAGCCGAACGATACAAGCTCGAGACGGTGGCGGAGGGTGAACGCACCCGTGTCATTGCCGAAGCCCAGGCAGAGTCCGAAGCAATCATACTACGTGGAGAAGCCGAAGCGGCGTCCATCAAGGCGCGCGGTGACGCTGAGGCGTCGTCCATCAAGGCGCAGGGTCTAGCGGAGGCCCTGGCAATGGACAAGAAGGCTGACGCGTGGAAGCAATACGGACAGGCCGCCATGATCCAGCAACTGTTTGAGTCGCTCCCACAGATCGCCGACGCCGTCGCGCAGCCGCTGGCCAAGACCGACAGCATCGTCGTTATCAGCAACGGCGGCGACGACGGAGCGGCGGCCGGGGCCAGCAAGGTGACCCAGGATGTGTCGGCCACGATCGCGCAGCTGCCCGCCCTCGTGCAGTCCCTCACCGGCGTCGACCTCATCAGCACCCTCCAGAACCTGCCCGGCGTCGTCTCCTACGTATCCGCCGCCGATGACGCCTCCAACAATGGAGGAGAAGCCACGACAAACGGCGCCGACTAGGTAGGCCACGACCCGGCGCGGTAGCGTCGAACGAACAACGAACTGAGGGGCGCCGGAAACGGCGCCCCTCTTCATATCAGTGAAATTGCCGCATGGGACAGTCGGTCAACTCTACGCCCGATTCTCCCACCAGCGTATCTCCCGGCTGTCACGCTCCGCCGCAACAATGATATCGGGCCTCCCATTGCCGGTCAGGTCGGCCAATACAACCTGATACCAAGTCACCGTGATGCCGCCGTATATGTGCGGCCAGAGAATGGGTTCCCGCCCCGTATCGAGTACGGGGCAGGCTCTTCGCGGGAATGACGGCTTTACGGCGCGCTCAAAATGAATTGGTATGATTCGCGATATTGTGGTAACGATTGTGGGAATTGAAGGTGATGTTGCGCTATTTTGTAGCTAAATCCGAGTCCCCCTATCTCCACTGCATTGGACTTTCCCGGATTATACCCCTGCGAACGCTGGCGGGTCTGGCCCTACTTCAGCCTTCACCAGCAACGTTGGACCGCCGCCTAAAGTGCGGCATGGCGTTCCGCGCCGACCGAACTACCAACCGAGACTAAATTGACCGGTCAGGTCGATGCTTTTCCGCGACGGAGGGAGCGGCCGGGTAGGGCGCCGGTGTTTTCGCCGTGGTCGATGACGACTTGGCCGTTGACTATGACGTAGTCGATGCCGACCGGGTAGTGCTTTGGGTCCTCGCGGGTTGCGGTGGTCTTCACTGTGGCTGGGTCGAAGAGCACTATGTCGGCCTTGAAGCCGTCCCGCAGGAGGCCGCGGTCGGGGATGCCGAGTCTTTGGGCAGGGAAGGAGGTCATCTTCCGGATGGCCTCGGGGAGGCGCAGGTGCTTCTCGGCGCGGACGAACTCGGCCAGAACGAGGGGGAAGCAGCCGTAGGTGCGGGGGTTGGGGTACTCGCCGAACACTATGGCGTCGCTGGCTATCATCCCGTAGGGGTGAGATACGAAGGCCGCGAGGGTATGCTGATTGGTGCCGAGGCCGACCATCGAGACTCCCAGATTCTCCTCGATCATCAGATCGAACGTCGTGTCCCAGGGGTCCGTGCCGCGGGCGTCGGCGATGTCGGTGAGGAGGCGGCCCTCGTAGGCCTTGTTCTCGGGGCGGGTGAAGTTGGTGAGCCAGCTATTCTCCAGCGCGTCACGGGGGATCTCCCTCTTGAGCCTGGCACGGTCGCCGGGGTCACTGAGCGCGGCCATCAGCCGCTCCGGCCCGCCGTTCTTGCTCCACTTGGGGAAGTTGATCACCAGATGCGTGCCCGAGTAGGGGTAGCTGTAGCAGTCGAAGGTCACGTCCATGCCCTCGTCGCGCGAGTCCTCCACGAGGGCGATGTAGTCGAGGTGGCTGCCTGCGCCCTGCGCTCCCTGGCGGTAGTGGGTGAGATGAACTGGGCAGCCGCTGCGGCGGCCTATCTCGACGGCCTCCTCGAAGGGGGCCAGCAGGCTCACCTCCCGTAGGTCGGAGCGCGTGTGGGTGTGGTAGAAGCCGCCCATGCGGGCGGTCGTCTCGCAAAGGGCAATGAGCTCGTCCGTGTCGGCGTATGCGCCTGGCTCGTAGTCGAGCCCCGTGGACAGGCCCCACGCGCCCTCCTCCATGGACTCCCGCACGATGGACTGCATCTCGACGATCTGCGCCGGGGTTGCCGGGGTATCGTTCCAGCCCACGCTCCATATACGCACGGGGTTGTTGCCGAGGATGTAGGCGATGTTGATTGCGACGCTGTTGTCGTACTTGCCCAGGTACTCGGCGACGGTGAGCCAGTCGGCGGGCATGGGCGGGTAGCCATTGAGCCCGGAGTCGAGCCAGATGTAGCGGTGCAGCTCGTCCTGGGTCTTGAAGGGGGCGTGAGATATGCCGTCGATGCCGACCAGCTCGGTCGTCACGCCCTGCCTGACCTTGGGGTCGTGGTGAGGCGCGCCGAGGATGGTGAGCCCGGCGTGGGAGTGGAGGTCGATGAAGCCGGGGCAGACTACGAGGCCGGTCGCGTCGATGGTGCGGGCTGCGTCGACCTCCGGCAGCTCGCCGCGCCGGATCGCGACGCGCTCGTCGTCGACGATGACGGAGGCGTGGAAGCCGGGGCTGCCGCTTCCGTCGATCACCAAGCCGTTTTGGATCAGCAGGTCGGCCATGTTATGGCTGCCGCAATCTATGCTTGGCCATCTTCATCTCGGCTATTAACGTCCCTGCGTTCTGGACGCTGATCCGCACGTCGTCCTCGTCGAGGTCGTCTTCGTAGAAGTTGACATGAAGGGCGTTCATAGCCTGGAATATCACCCTGTTGGTGTTGGGGTCGTCGGTCAAGACAATCAGTTTCCTGGCGTTCCTGGCTATGTCGCCGTGTGTCCCATCCGGCCAACCCTCTTCATGCGCGACGAACTTCACGTAGTGGGCCACCGCTCCCCACGCCTTCTCCGACGCCTGGAGTAGATCGCCCTGCTCGAACTCGCGCCTGGCGTGTTCAAGGAACCTCTCGCAGATGTCTTGATGTTGCGCTATGGACGCCAATTGCCAGTCTCCGCGGGCGTAGCTGTGGGTCCGAAACGCGCCCGATTCCTCAGCTTAACGTAGTATACCCCACCAGCTACACCTAGTATCGATTCAAGGTAGTTTTGGCGAACGTCCAGCCCCCCGCCCCTCTGGGTTCCCGCCCCGTATCGAGTACGGGGCAGGCTTTTCGCGGGAATGACGGCAATCCGAGGGTTCTGTCATATTTAGATTGAAGCAGTACTAGCCCACCTTGGCCTTGACAGTTAGCTATATTTGCCATATTGTTAGCTAATCTAAGTTGTAAGGAGCCACCGATGGTCACGGTGAACGTTCACGAGGCAAAAACCAGCCTGTCGCGCCTCTTGGCGAGGGTTGAGGCTGGGGAAGAAGTCGTAATCGCACGCAACGGGAAACCGGTGGCTCGGCTGGTCCGCTGCACACCTCTGGGAAAGCGCCAGCCCGGCTTATGGAATGGGCGTGTCAAGCTGGACGATGATATCTTCGACGACAGCTTCTTCTTCGACCCGCTGCCGGAGGACGAGCTAGCTTTGTGGGAGGGAAGGGCGTAGCTCGTGCGTCTTCTGCTGGATACCCACGCGGTCATTTGGTGGTTTGGCGGTGGCCGTCGGTTGTCTTCCCGCGCCCTGGAGGCTCTGGAAGACCAAAGTAACGATGTGATCGTGAGCGCGGCGTCTGCATGGGAGATAACGACGAAATACCGCGTTCGGAGGCTCCCGGACGCGACGGGCCTAGCTGAGGACATCGCCGGACACATGGCACGTGAGAACTTCCAAGAGCTGCCGATAACCATAGGCGACGCCGTCCACGCCGCGTCCCTGCCCGAAATCCACAGAGACCCGTTCGACCGCATTCTCATTGCACAAGCGTTATCCCGTGACCTAACGCTCGTTTCCATCGAGCCACTTTTCGACCAGTACGACGTCCGCCGGCTGTGGTGAGTCCGGCGTCCGCTGCTGCCAAGTACAACCCGGCTGTCCTTCGCCAAAGGTTATGCTCGCCTAGCTTGTGGCAAGGATTTCGCGGAGCCGGCGCGCGACGATCTCTTCCTCGCCGTTGCGGAGGTTGACTGGAACGACGGCAATGCCGCCCTCGGGCCCCGCGACGCCAAGCAGTATGGACGGGTCTCCCTCGCGGAGTAGCTCGATCACTTCTGCCTCGGCCGGGCCTGGCCTCCCTGACGCCAGGGAGATCTCGGCGCGGGCGTGGCCTGACCTGGAGTCCTCGAGCTCGGGCCTCGCCTCGACAAGCTGGGCCGTGACGCCGTCGATGCCCTGGAGCGCGTCGACTATGTACTCGCACTTACTGCGCCATGCCGCCTCGACAGCTTGGTGGTCCGTATCGACGAATAGCTCCAGGGCGGTGACGAGCCCGGCGATGTTCTCCTTCGACACCTTGGCCGGCCTGCCGATGCCCTGGCTGTTCGGAGCCGCGTTCATGCATGCAGCCTCGATAAGGTCCTTCCGGCCGCAGAGGATGCCGGTGGACTGGGGGCCCATCACACCCTTGCCGCCGCTGAAGCTGACCAAGTCTGCGCCCGCGCGGATGAACTTCGTGAGGTTTTCGGCAGGGGGGAGCATTGCCGCGGCGTCGACTATGACCGGCACGCCTCGCGAGTGGGCGATCTCAACGACCGTTTCGAGCGGGAGTGCGCCCGACTTCCTGGGGCCGAAGACGTAGGCCACAGCCGCCGTTCTCCTGGTGATGGCGTCCTCGAGCTGCCACGGCGCCGTCACGCCCGTGTCGCCTATCTCGACCAGCTTCGCGCCGGCCGTCCGGAAGTTCCGGTCGTACGTGACGCGGTGGGAGCGGTGGATTACGATCCGGTTCTTCATCCCCCGTGTGTCGGGGAGCCTCCATACCTTCGCCGGGTCCGTGCCCGTCATGCACGCAGCGGCCTGCAGGAGCATCCCCGCGCCCGATCCCGCGGTCACGAGGCCGGCCTCGGCGCCGGTGAGCCTGGCTATCTGCTCGCCCGCCTTTCGGTTGAGCTCGGGCAGGTCCACGAAGTTGCGGGACGCCTCCTCCATGGCCCTCAGCACGGGAGCGGGCATGAGGCTCCCGCCCGCAACGGTCACCCATGACCAGGCGTTGATTACGGGCCTCACGCCGAACCGCTCGTAGAACCCTTGACCTGAGTACGATTGCATGGGAACCCCCTCCACAGATTGGCTGGAGTGTAAATGCGGCCTCGAAGGGCTGTCAAACGACGGCGAAGAGCCGGGGATGGATACCGGCCCCGTATCGGGGTACGGGACATGCTTTCGCCGGTATGACGTTAGTGGTGGACCGGTATGCGGCTGGTCCGCTCAGACGATATTGCGATAATGGTCGTACCAGTCGCTGGAGAAGATTTGGTCCGGGTCCATTCGGCGCTTTCGCTCCAGGAACCGGGGGAACTGCGGATATGCGCGCGCCAGCTGCTCGCCTGTGGCGAATCGGTTGTAGGTCAGGAAGTAGCTCCCGCCGAGGGAGAGGGCGACTTCGATCAGGCCTCTCAGGGCATCCGCGACGTCCTGTATCTCGTGCGGCGTATGGTCGACGTGCAGGTTGAAGACGATGCAGGCATACTGACGC
The DNA here is from genome assembly GCA_965261325.1 of Dehalococcoidia bacterium. Lineage (GTDB taxonomy): Bacteria > Chloroflexota > Dehalococcoidia > Lucifugimonadales > CAJWER01. Next base: position 446,119 of record CBDHCU010000008.1, on the reverse strand, counting down.
GCAGCCCAGTTCAGTAGCGTCTCGTGCTCCGGTTCGATGAGCCGTACCGTGCCGTAAATGACGTTGGAGCCGTGGGCGATCAGCACTTTCCCCGCGGCGTCCATGAAGCCGGCGAGGGCCTCGACAGGAACGTACAGCTCCGTGATGGTCTCGGAGCCGGGACTTGCGGCGCGGGTAGCGGCGTCCAGTGCGCCGTGGTAGCCGTCGATATAGGTGCTCATCTGGAAGTCGTCGCTGTCGTATGTCTGGCCGCTCGTGCCGGCATAGAAGCGGGCGTACTCCTCGAAGGCCCTCGCCTTGTCGACGTGGGCCAGGTAAATGAGCTTCGTCCAGTCCTCGTTGGAGAGCGTCACGTTCGCGCTGCCCCCGCTCGGCGGCGCGTCATCGGTGGGGCGGTAGCAGGAGAAGACACCGCGGCGCAGGAAGTCCCCGGACGATTCGTCCGTCATGTACTGGAAGTCGCCATATGTAAAGCCGTCGTCGATGCGCGAGCGTATGGCGTCGGGCAGTCCCTCGACGTCGAAGACTTCGACCACGCGCTCCAGGCGATGCCCTGGCTGTAGCCGCAGGCGCACGGACGTGATGACGCCGAAGAGCCCGTATCCGCCGATGGCTGCGCTGAACAGGTCCGTGTTGGATGAGCGGCTGCATTCGTGGACCTGTCCGTCCGAATCGACGAGGGTGAAGGACTCGACATCCTGCACTATAGGCTGGAACCGCAGGCCGCGGCCGTGACCGTTCGCGGCGACCGCTCCGCCCACGCTGAGACGGTCTGCGCCCGTCTGCTTCTGGACTATGCTCCACTTCGGTCCGCCGTCACCCTGCATCGCGCGCAGCTTCGGCACAAGGTCGGACCACAGGATGCCCGCCTCTACGTCGACTGTGCCACGCTCGGGGTCTACCTCCAGCACTCGACTCATCGACCGCATGTCGAGCAGCGTACCGCCGGAAAGGAACTGCTGGCCTCCCATGGAGTGGCAACCCGCGGCTATCGCCATCCGGCCCCTGCTCTCCCGGGTCCGCCGGACGGCGTCCTGTACCTCGGAGGCCGACCTCGGCCGCACGACCTCGGAGACCGTCGTCTCGTTCAGCCTGGAGTGGATGTCGTTGACTATTGTCGAGGGCACGCCGCAGCCTCACCGGCACTCTGGGGATTGGGGCGGCCTGAGTGTAGGTTGGGCCCCTGGACCTGTCAAACTCGTCGCCGGGTTACCCGTACGAGCACGGCGGGGGATATAATGTGCGCCGGCAATCGGATTTAACGAAGCGGCGGGCGAGGACAAGCTGTCTTGGACCTGGATGGAATCGAGGCGCTGACATTCGACGTGTTCGGCACGGTCGTGGACTGGCGGTCGAGCATCGCGTCTGAGGGCGCGAGCATCGGCACGGAGAAGGGGATAGAGGGCGTGGACTGGGCGGCGTTCGCCGATTCTTGGCGGGGAGGGTACACGCCTTCGATGGACAGGGTGCGCCGGGGCGAGCTTCCCTGGACCAACATCGACGGGCTCCACCGCATGGTTCTTGACGATCTACTGGACGACCTGGGCATCGACGGGCTGACGGAAGGGGAGAAGGAGCACCTGAACCGCGCCTGGCACCGGCTCACGCCGTGGCCTGACGCCGTCATAGGACTGAAGCGGCTCCGCAAGCGGTTCACCATCGCTCCGCTTTCGAACGGCAACGTCGCGCTGCTCACGAACATGGCCAAGAACGCGGGGCTGCCCTGGGACTGCATCCTCTCGGCCGAGCTGGCGCGCCACTACAAGCCGGACCCGGAGGTCTATTCGACCGCTGCCGAGCTGCTGGGTCTACCGCCCGGGCGAGTGATGATGGTCGCGGCGCACGCCTTCGACCTGAAGGCCGCCCAGGCCGTGGGGATGAGGGCGGCGTACGTGCACCGTCCGCTGGAATTCGGCCCCGTCCGTCCGCCTGGGGATGTGGACGGTGAGGCGTTCGACGTCTTCGCCGCCGACTTCGAGGACCTTGCCGACAAGCTCGACTGCTGAGAGTATGTACACACGCGAGCAACGCAACAGGAGGAGATAGTGAATTACACGATCGGAGACCGGAAGTACGCCCTGGATGCAGACTGGGGAAGCCTGCCCGACGGGTACGAGTTCAACCAGGTGGCGGGGGTCGCAGTGGATGATGAGGACAATGTCTACGCCTTCAATCGCAGCGATCACAAGCTGATGGTCCTGGACAGGGAGGGCAACCTGGTCAAGGTGTGGAGCCGGGAGTTCGACCAGCCCCACGGCGCCCACGTGGACAGGCACGGCAACGTGTACCTGGTGGACCGGGACACCCACGTCGTCGAGAAGTTCAGCCGCGACGAGGAGCTTCTCCTGACCCTGGGCACGAAGGGGCAGCCGTCCGATACGGGCGTCATCGACGAGGGGTTCATGGTCGAGCGTCCCGGCGAGCCCCACAACATGCCCACGGGGGTGTCCACGGCCCCGAACGGCGACATCTTCGTCTCCGACGGGTACGGGAACTGCCGCGTCCACAAGTTCGACTCCGAGGGCAACCTGCTGTGCTCATGGGGCATACCGGGCACGGACGAGCCCGGCGAGTATAAGCTGCCCCACGGTATCGGCGTGGACAACGAGGGCAGGGTGCTGGTGTGCGACAGGGAGAACCACCGCATCCAGGTCATAGACCAGGACGGCGGCCACATCGCCATATGGACGGGCTTCCGTCAGCCCACGTCGGTCGCCTTCCACGACGACGGCCTGGTCTACGTGCCGGAGCTGCAGTCGCGCCTGTCGGTCGTGGACCGCGACGGAAAACTCGTAGGCCGGTGGGGCGGGGAGGAGAGCCGCGAGCCTGGGCAGTTCGTCGCGCCTCACTGCGCGGCAGTCGACTCCGAGGGGAGCGTGTACGTCGGCGAGGTCCTGGAGGGGATGAGGCTGCAGAAGTTCGCCAGGGAGAGCTGACCCCCCCCTCCTACCCCCCTCTCCCTCTGCAGGCCCTCTGCGGGAGAGGGTTGGGGTGAGGGCATGTGGCCTTGCCGCACCTGATCGGTATCAGGAGAGTCGATGACACAGCTCCGCAACTACCAGGAAGATTTGCTGCGCCAGGTCGAGGCCGCCCTGGACGCCCGACGCCGGGGCGCGTGTGATGATGCAGCTCCCCACAGGCGGCGGCAAGACCGTGATCGCCGGAGAGCTCCTGAAGAGACGCCTCACCAACGGCCGCAAAGCCGTCTGGCTCACCCACCGCAAAGAGCTGGCCGACCAGACATGCGAGATGGTTAGGGATGCTGGAGTGGAGGCCGAGGTCTTCTTATCCGAAAGTTGGAGTACTGGTACCGACGCGCCGGAATTGAGAAATGGCGTTGTTATCCTGATGGCGCTGACGGTAGGAAGCCGTGCCAAGAAGACGGAGGTGTGGAACAGCTACGACGAAGACGATCTGATGGTGATCGACGAGGCTCACCACGCCTCCGCCGATAGTTGGCAGCGGGCAATGGAGCAGTGGCCCGGGCAGGTGGTGGGCATGACCGCCACTCCCTGGAGGCTGTCGGAGAAGGAAGGGTTCGACCATCTCTTCAAGGAGCTGATCCTGGGGCCACAGGTCGACGAACTGCAAACACTCCGCTGGCTGTGTAAAGCCAAGGTCCTGAAGCCACAGCCTGACCAACGGATACTTGGAGGCAAAGTTGGCGGGATCGGGGACTACACAGAGCCGGGCATCGAGGGTGCGAACTACGGGCGCGGCGTTATGACAGCGGGGGCGCTGAGCTTCTGGCAGGAGAAGGCACAGGGCCGACAGACTATCGTGTATGCCGTGTCGAAGAAGCATGTGCATAATCTGGTAGCGTTATTCAGGGATGCAGGCATCGCGGCTGAGGTCATCTTGGGCGATACCGCCCCGGGGGAGCGTGCCAGTGCCATAGATGCTTTCAGAGGTGGGGACCTCAAGGTGCTGGTCAACGTAGTCGTCGCTACCGAGGGCTTCGACCTGCCTGATGCATCCTGCGTCGTGATTACCAGGCCCACAAAGAGCTTGGCGCTGTTCTTGCAGATGATTGGGCGAGGGCTGAGACAGAAGGATGATGGGGGCAATTGCCTGATACTCGATCTGACAGACAACAACTCGGAAACACATGGGTTGCCCGAGAAGCGCAGAAAATGGTCGCTCGCCCCACGTGGCAAGCAATCGTCGGGTGAGGCCCCTGTCGACTGGTGTGGAGGGTGTGGAGCCGTCTGTCATCCTACCCACCACAATTGCCCAGACTGCGATTGGTCTTTCGGTGAAGATTGCTCTCGCTGTGGCCGCTTCCGCAAATGGAAACGATGGCTGTTCAAGAATCATTGCGACGACGCTCATGAGCTTGTATGCGACCACTGCCACAACGACGCCCACCTACGCGCTCAGTTGCCTCTTCTGATTGAATTGGCTGACCTTGATGACTTGCCTATCGAGATCGGATTCGAGCGAGACTACATGGGTACTAGTGCAAAACTGCTTTGGCAAATCGATATGGAGAGCGTACAGTCTGCCGACATCAGTGATTGGATTTTCCACGAAAGGGGTGAGAATCAAGGACGAAGGCGGAACGGCAGGTCAGGCTCCATCGCAGACCTACGTACTGTCGTTTTGTGGCACCGATGGCTCATCGTGGCTATGAATGCCGTAATAGACGGTGATCCACACCTATCTCGGGACTTGTGCTGGAAAAAGACGGACTTGACGATGACCGGTTTGTGTGTCAGACCTCCTGACAGACGCGAGCGCTACACCTCCAATTGGGAATGGAGCGTGAATATCAACGAACTAGCTGAGGCGTTGGAAGACTTGAAGGCTGATACACAGGCATATGCATCCTTACGTGCTCGCATCAACCACGACGCAACTCTTGCAACGGCGATGGTCGCCGAGCGTAAGGTTCAGAATGCCGATAAGAATGCGGAGAAAGCTACGAAGGACGCCACTAGATGGGCCGAATTCAAAGGAAGCGAGTGGGAGATCAAAGCCACGAGCAAAGAGCAACGGGCGCGCAAGACAGCGATGGCATGGCGCCGCCGAGCAGAGGCGTACAGGGAAGCATCTGGCGCCATGCTTGCGGCTGAGATCTCCAAATCACCAGGGCTTACGGAAAAGCATTACGAGATGCTGTGGGAGATTGAATGTCAAGATCGCGTCCTCATTTACGGGGACGCGGGTGCAGCCAAAGATGTGCTGATGTTGGAGTTGGCGCGGCGATGCTACGAAATCGGTAATCGCGTCGCAATAATCTGCCACACTGACGATATGAGTGTTCGAATGAACGAAAGTACCCAAAGCCTCTCCCGTGTCGAAGTTGTAAGCGCGGGCGCTGATACTACTAGCGATAGACCATCCTTCGACTACCTAATTGTCGAGGATGCGCAGTGTTTTGCCAACGAAGACGTCTTGAAGCGGATGGACTCGCTCCTAAAGCACGGCTTGAAGGACGGTCGCTGGGCGATGTTGAGCGACTCCTTCAGCCATGATTTCATGAGGGCCTCAGACCTCTTCTGTTGGACAGTTTGGCTGAGATGAGTGTCAGGGGCCGCCAAGTTGGAGTGACACACGGCGTTGTGTCCCTTCCCTATTCTCTCTGATAGAGTTCCTACCTCTGTCGGGCTGGTGGTCTGTCTTCTGGCGCGCCCTGAAAGCCGCATACTCTCCCCAGCGGCCTCTGTGGAGCTGCGCCATAGCAGGGGCCAGATATCACCAGTATCGAGATCCACCAGTTCAAGTTCGAGAAGGAGGACATCACCCGCCGAGGATAGCGGCATCGTCTACAAGGCCGGGTGCCACCGTCCAGTCCTGAGAACCTCCAACCTAGTAAAATCCTCGCACACTCTTCCCCTGTCTCCCCCTCTGTGCCCTCTGCGGTGAAATTTCCCCTCTTGACAAACCCCCATCCCTCCCCCATACTAGAACTTATGTCTGATACCAGCACGCACACAACAACAACAGAGGAGCGGAAGCCGCCCACCATCGCCGACATCGTCCGCGAGAAGACCGGCGACGGCGCACTCATCATCGACTTCTTCACCGACGTCATGACGGGCAGGATCGAAGGCGCAGAGCTCTGCCACAGGATCGACGCCGCAAAGCAGCTCGTAAAGTACGGGTCAAAGGACGCCGCCGAGTTCATCGCCAAGTACAAAGGCGTCCCATGCGGCCACTCCACCGGTGGACGCCCCAACCAGGCCGACCCCTGCCCCGCCGAGGAGAGGAGCCTGGTGGCCGTGACCCTGAACGCCCCGCCCACCCTTACGCGAGACTTCCTCACCGTCCTCTCTGGGATAGATGAATTCCTCATGGCCAGGCTCATCCGAGCCCAGACCGTCGACGGCGTCACCATCATCGAGTTCCTCGACGACGTCATGCAGGACAGGACCGACGGCTTCAAGACCCACCACAGGATCGCCGCCGCCAAGGAGCTCATCGTACACATAGTCCGCGACGAGCAGCCCGAGTCCTTTCGTGCTGAGCCCCCTGCTTCCGCTTCTGCCGAGACCCCTTCTTCCGTTCGTGCTGAGCCTGTGGAAGGGCCTGAACTCGTCGAAGGATCCGCTCACCTTGAGCCTGTCTTGAGCACCGTCGAGGAGCCTGTCCTGAGCCTGCCGAAGGAGCTTGTCGAAGGGCCAGACCCAGCCGAAGGACCCCAGGACCACAAGGTACGACGCTCCCGAACACGACGCACCCGAACACAACGTCGCCGGGACGGAGCCGCCAGCGTCGCCATGCTAGGTAAGCACGCCAACTCCGAGCGCAGCAACAAGGAAAAGGACCACAAGCCCGCCCCGGTCGAGCTCACCATAGCCGAGCGCAGAATCAAAGAAAGCCTCGAACAGCACTGTTACGAGCCGGACCCCTATGGCGCACCCATCGACTCCACACACCCCGGCCGCTCGCCCCCCGGCTAGGAAGCCGGACAATACAACTGAATGTCCCCTCCTACATTTCTCCGAGGCGGAGCATGCGCTGGACGGATATGCGGTGGATGAGCCAGATGATGCCGAAGGTGATCAGCGCAAAGACGGCCAGCATGAAGAAGTAGGTGATGAGCAGCGCGCCCCAGTTGACCTCAAGCACGAATGGAGGGAGCACCTGCCCGCCCCAGTCGTCATGGCCCAGGAAGGGCATGATGATCGCGCCCAGCCGTCCCCCCATCCATGTGCCAAGGGCCAACCCCGACGCTATTACGAGGATCTGCTCCAGCCAGACCATAGTCATGAGCTGGCGGGATGAGAGGCCCACCGTCCTCAGGAGGGCGAACTGCATCTGGCGGTTCCTGAAGGAGACGTAGGCGTGGGCCAGGAAGCCGACGCAGCTCAGTATGAGCACCGCGCCGAACGCCAGGAAGAGCAGGGAACGCCATCCGGCCTTCACCAGGGGATCGACCGTGGATTCGTCGAGCTCCTTCTGTCTGTTGAGGACCGCTGCGCTGGTGAATCCACGCACGCTGCCGATATCATCGATCATGCCCACATCGCTCGGTTCCGTCATCAGCCACGCCTCGTTGGCGTCGAGAGAACGGAAGGTCGCGCCCATGTTGGCGTAGCGCCGCAGACTCATCAGGTCGACGATTAGGAACCGATCGTTGGGCGTGATCATGGTGGGGAAGAGCGATACCGTCTCCTCCAGTCGCAGCGGTATCCTGTATCCGCCGACGCTGACCTCGAATTCGTCACCCTCCACGTGGCCGGAATCGAGCACGAAAGACCTGCTGGCCAGCGCCGCGATTGGCTCGCGGCCAGCACCGTAGAAGATGCCCCGCGACGACAGCGCGCGCCCAGTCCCCCAGGAGAAGAGAGCGGTCCCGGGCCGGTCGTCGTACCTCACCGCCGAGTCACGGATTATGTCCGCAATGGTGTCGGAGCTGACCTTGAGCACACTCCAGCCGGACGTGTCGTCGAAGGGCTCGACCACGATCGTCTCACCACCATGGGTGCGGACGGCGATCTGGTCGATGATGATCGAGCCAGCCTGGAGACGCCGCTCCGGGTTCGTCTCTTCGAGCCTGAGGGAAACGAGAGTCAGCGGCAGACTCGCGGATATTCCAGTCCTCAGGTCGCCTTCCATCTCCTGCCAGTCACTGGCGCCGAGCTGGCCCAACGTGTGGGTCGAGTAGCGTTCCCTCGCGTTCCTGACACGCGCCGTCACTCTCACAGACGGATGGGGGCGGTCCGCCTTGAGCCTGACGGTCAACGCAGCTGCGTCGTCGGGCAGCTGAATACCGTCGAGCATGACGTCAGGAGTCAGGGAACCCAGCAGCTCGGCCATCGGCTTCCCTGCAAAGTCATCTCTGAACCAGGCGACTTCGGAGAACGAGTCGGGCTCCAGGGCGATCATCGTGAAGCTGTCGCCGAAGAACTTGGACAGGTCGTTGCCCCTGTTCCGGAAGACGGGGCTGACGACCTCCACACCCTCGACCCCTCCATATGCCTCCTCGATGGTGGCCCTGGGGGTGGGGAAGGGAACAGGCGTGGGCGTGGGCGTCGGCGTTCCTCGTCCAAACCGCCGGAAATTCCTGCGAGTCGTGATGTGCTCACGCACGCCGTCGACCCTGACGTCGCTGCCGGTCGAGTAGAGCACCCGCTCCTCGAACGAGCGCTCCAGCGTAGCCCCGAAGCTCGACGCGAATATGCCGAGTCCAGCGGTCAGGATGAGTAGCAGCGAGAGCCTGGCGTAGTGAGCAGGGTTTCGGGCCATCTGCCATACACCGAGCACCGCGCCGGCGGGGAGCCATGTCGAGGAGATGCGGCTTCCGAGCTGCATAGCGATGGGGAAGAGCCTGAGGAGCACCATCGCCGAGGCGACAAGCATCAGGCCTGGCAGAGCGAGCAGCATCTGGTTGACGGCAAGGTCTCCGAAGAGCTGCGTGGCCACGACGGAGCCCTGCTCTGTGAGCTGCCTGAACAGGAATATGCTCACGAGCAGCAGCACGACGTCCAGGTAGTAGCGCTGGAAGGCCGGTTGGGTGGTTGGCCGCGCCGCCTGCTGACGCTGCCTGGTAACGCTGATGCGGGACGCCTGCAGGGCGGGAATTATCAGGGCGGCGAAGCTCAGGGCGCCGCCAATCCCGCTCATTGCATACGCCAGCGGCGATATGGTCGTGATGAGCCGGTCGCCTCCCGTCAGGTCCGAGAACGCCGGAGTATAGCCCAGGAAGCTGATGCTCAGTGCGGCGAGGATGGGGCCCAGTCCTACGGCAACGCCGGCGATGGTCGCGCCCTCCAGCACGAACACCGTCATGATCTGGCTGGAGTTAGCCCCACGGCTTCTCAGCAGGGCCACCTCGCCGCGCCTCTCCTCGACCGTCAGGGACGCGAGGGTCACCACGTAGTAGAGGATCACGATGGCTATCAGGATCAGCACCACGAACATGGGCAGCTTGCTGAAGAAGAGGCGCCGGTCGTACTCGCGCAGGGCGTTGTCCAGCGCCGTAGCCTGGCGGTAGGTGCCAAGGGTCGCGGACATCACACTGTTCATGGCCTCGGTGTCGAAGAGCGCGAACGCGGAGTTGCCAGCGTTGATGCGCCCGTCGTCGACCGACAGGAGCCAGGCGTAGGTGCTGTCCATCCTGGGAAGGGCCGGGCCAAGAACGTCGAAGTATGCGGCCTCAGAGAGGTGCAGGGGAGCGGTGCGGAACGTCGGTCCGGTTGCCGCGTTGAGCACCGCGTCCTCCAGGTACCAGAACTCCTCGCCCGGCTCGTTGCGATCGAATATCCCGGAGATCACGACGGTGACGCTCGGAATCTCGTCGTCCCAGTGGGGAACGGTCGCAACCCTGTCGGCGACTTCGAGCCCGAAGAGCTGCGCCGCTTCCAAGGGGATCAACGCCTCTATCTCCAGGGGCTGGCCTGGGTTGTTGAGGGCGTCGTCCCTCGGAAGCCGACCGGCCACCAGGGTCGAGTGCTCCATGAGCCTTGGCAGGTACGCGAAGTAGGCACGGGCATCGTCCCCCCCCGCCTCTTCCTCTCTTCCTGGTTCGGCCAGGAAGAAGGTCGGCGACTTGCTGGCGAAGTACCGGTCACGCACCATCCATTCCACCCGGCTGGCAATCACCGAGTTGGCGAGCCCTTCCACACGCGCGCGCTCCCGCCTGTCGGTCGGACCCTTGTCGCCCTGCATGAGGATGTCGACCTCACGCTGGGTCAGCTTGTCGAGGGTGACGCGGAGGGCCACCTCGCGCAGCGCCTCGAAGTAGACGACCGTACCCGCCATGATCCCGGACGCAAGGAGCACACCCAGGACCACCGACGATAGAAGCCGCCAACTCGACACCGCTCTCTTGAACACGAGCTGCCAGGCCGAGAACAGCTTGACCGCGATTCCAGTCATGTGGGCGAGCCGCCTCCTTTGGGAGCCACCGGGACTCTCACAGGCTTATACGGTCGACAAGACGGTATCCGATTCCGAGCCGACGCGCCACAGGCCGCCTCTCGACACTTTCCAAAGTCCGTTCGTGGTGAGCCTGTCGAACCACAATTGGGGCCTTCGACAAGCTCAGGCCGAACGGCAAGGTACGACCCTATCTCAACAATGGAAAGGCCCTGCTCTCGACAAAGCCGGATGACGCGTGACATTGGGCGGCTCATGTTTCTCCCAGCCTGGCGATTGCCTGAAGGTCCAGGTTGCCCACGGAGCGCCATAGCAGGAGCAGGGAGGATAGGAAAGCCGCAGCCATGATCGCGTACGTGGGCGCCATGAGGACCCAGTCAGTGATCAGCAGGAAGGGGGGCGTAACCGCGGCCCCCTCCTCGGTTACGGCCAGAGAGCCTGCCATCATCCGGCTCATCAGGAAACCCGCCCACGTTCCGAGGCCCAGACCTATAGCCACGACCGCTAGGTGCTCGAACGTGAGCATCGCACCGAGCTGGAGTCTCGACAGGCCCATGGACTCCAGGAATCCCACCTCTCCACGGCTCCTGCGTCCGGACTGCAGGAGATAGGAGGCGTAGGTGAAGGACGCGGCGATCAGCGCGACCACCAGAGACAGGAGGACCATCGCCTTCCAGCCAGCCCCGGTCAGGGGGTCGCTGGCGACGGCCTGCATCTCCGCGTCCCTATCGAATACACGCGCCGTGTACCGCACTATCGAGGTTATTTCGTCGGCGGGGTCCTCGCCCGGCACCTTGCCCACGAAGAACTCGTTTGGGTTGCTCTGGTACGACGAGCCAAGCACGTTCAGGTGACCCAGGATGGAGCCTACCTCGACGATCATGAAGCTGCCCCCGCCCGGTCGCATGGTCGGGAAGTTCTCGATTATCTCGGTGACCCTCACGGGCACCAGCGTACTCGTCACACGGGCCATGAAGACATCGCCGACCTCGATGCCGCCGTTCCTGGCGAGACTGGAGTCGATCACCGCTGGCACGGCTCCGTTTGTGGGCAGTCTGTAAATGCCGCGGATGTTGCGGACGGCCTCCCTGCCGAACTCGTAGTGAGCGGAATACGACCCGCTTTGGGCTTCGTCGGCAACCCTTTCGACCAAGTCACCCGATATATAGGAGCCCACTATTGGGAGCCACGACATGGGGCCTTCGAACCCCTCCAGAAGGACTACCTCCGAGGACTCTCCAGTGGTTACGTGGATGTCGTCGATGAAGATGTTGCCGGAGGTGTTGAGGTTTCCCTGTCCGGGCTCGGAAAGGTGTAGGGCCACCAACTCCAGGGGAGTCCTGAGCCGCTCCGGGATTTCCGCGGACAGGAGCCGCCACTCAAAGGTCTTGACCTTGCCGAGCGAGATACCCGTGATCCAACCGGAAGGGTCTCTCACCTGCGCCCACACCGACATGTTGCGGAACTCCTGCCTGCCCTTCACGTAAGCTCCGATGGTCATCGCGCCCTCCGGCAGGACTATGGGCTCGAGCCGTTGGGTGGCCGCCAGCTCGCCCAATACGGCGTTGAGGGGCCTCGCGGAGAAGTCGGGCCTGTACCACGTCAGAAGGGCGAACTCGCCCGGCTCGATTCCCAGCAACTCGAAGGTGAGGGAGCCAATGTCGCCGGAGGTCCGGTAGCCACGGCTGACAGTGGCGACCCCAGGCACATCCTCTATGTCGGACTGGAGCCCGGAGAGGCCGCCGCGTCTACTGGCCCTGACGTCCGCAACGTGAATGTCGGAGCCGATTTCGTACAGGACGCGCTCGCGCTGGCTGCGCTCCAGGGTGCCGCCGACCGTCGTTGCGAGCAGGGCCAGCCCAGTGGCGAGGACCAGGAGCAGGATCACCCATGTGTACTGGACCGGGCTCCGCGCCATGCGCCACAGGGCCAGCGACATCCAGGCCGGAGTGGCCCTGGTCAGGCGTACGAGCAGCAGGAACAGTACCTGTCCTACCACAACCGCGCCCAGGGCGGCGATAGGCGTGTACAGCACCTCGTCGGCCGACGGCAACACCTGTACGAGCATGCCCGCGGCGACGGCTACCTGCGCCAGGGAGGCAGCGATGCGAATGCCGGACCGCCCAGAGAGGTGAGCAGCGATGTAAGCGGCTCCAAACGCCAGTGCGCCAAGGACCGGGACAGCGGGCTCCACCGACAACACTCCAAGCCTCTCCACCCAGAGCGTGTAGCCCACTATCGCAGCCACGGAAGCGCCGCAGGCAACGTGCAGGAGGGCGATGGACTCTCCGGCGACGAATCTCACGACCATGGGGAAGAGCCGCATGAACATGAGGGCGACGACGATGAGGAACGCCACTGGGGCGAACAACAGCGTCTCGTTCACCTCCAGTTCCTTGAAGAGCCCACCCGAAACGAACTGGCCCCTCGACTGGAGCTCCCAAAAGATGATGCCGCCAAAGACGAGCACGACGGCGTCCAAGTAGTAGCGATGGAAGAAGGGTAGGGCGTCCGGCCTGGCAGCCTGCACCCGCTCCATGACGACGCCGCCCTTCGTGCCCAGGACTGCCGCCGCTACGAAGAGCCCAAGGCACAGGAGACCCGCGCCCACCGCCAGCAAGAAGACGTCGAGGGTTAGCACCAGCGGCAGCAGGCCGAAGTCGGTGATTTCGGAGAAGTAGGGCAGCAGCCCCGCAGCGGACACGGCGACAATGGCCAGCACCGGCCCCACCAGAATCGCGACGAGGGCCATTGCCGCGCCCTCGAGGAGGTATATCCGGGCGAGCTGGAGTATTCCGACGCCTCGCGACCGGAGCACGGCCGAGTCCCGCTCGCGGTTTCCGGCCAGGTAAACGACCACCGTTGCCAGGTAGAACAGTACGGTCACACCCATGAGCGCCAGCAGCAGCAGCAGCGGGATCTTCGTGAAGAAGCTGCGGCGCTCGATTGTCTCGATAGGCGAGAGCACGGAGCGCATGCCCACAAGGGCCCCAGGCAGGCCGTCGGTGACGTCGAGCCCGAGCCCTACGAACCTCTCGCGTACCTCGGCAATCGACCACTGGGTGAGCAGCTCGGAGTCGATGAAGGAGAACCAAGCCGGTCTGACTACGCTGGACGTGTAGAGGCCGCCCACAACGTCCACGATGGCTGACCGAGTCACCAGCAGGGCGACCGGCGGCTCCTCCTCGTCATCCCCCGCCACGGTAATCCCCTCCGGAGGCGCCTCGAGGAGAGGGGCCGGGTCGAGCAGAATCCCGGCGAAGCCCCAGTAGTTGCTCGAAGGGTCATCAGGCTCGATTACCCCTGTGATGGTGACGTACAGGCGCTGCTCGACTCGGAGATCGGGGGTCAGTTCGACGCGGTCTCCGGGGCCCAACATGAACCGCTCTGCGGTATTAACGCTTATGACAGCTTCAAGGGTGTTAGGCTCGGCCGCTCCCGGGGGCCTCGTGCCATTCATGCGGCCCGACACCAGTGAGACGTGCAGGTCCAGGTTCGAAACGTGTTGCACGAATCCACGCGCCACGCGGTCTCCCGCGCCGCCTTCAGCGGGGAGAGGCTGGTTGGGCAGCCCCACTAGGGAGTTCGCGCCCCTGATGTAGGTCTCGTGGCCCTGGTACGACTCGGCGGCCCGGGCCTGAAACGCGTCGACCACGGACTGTTCGGCGCCGCCTATTGCCTCCTCTTCCAAGAGCAGGGGAGGCGCGAAGACGTCGACCCTCAAGCTACCCTGGCGGGAGATCCTGGAAATGGCCTTCTCGAAGGCGAGCTGCTCGAGGGAGTCGAGGTAAAGCGGCGCCAAAGCCGCCAGAGTCGTGGCGGCTATCATCCCGATCATGGTGCCCGCCAGTATCTGCCAGTCTTCGATGAGGCGTCTGGCGATGAGGTGGGGCACGGAGAGTTCTTGCATAGAATCAGGCATGAAGGCGCGGATAGATGAGTTTAACCACAGACATGGGCAGGGTCAACAACCTCGCTCATCCCAGATCCACCACCTAATTTGGACGGATGGCGTGACGGACTGCCTCTGAGGCTATGGCTGTGCACCTTGCCGGGGATGGGTTCCCGCCCCCGACTGCTCGGGGGCAGGCTCTTCGCGGGAATGACGGAGGTGGGGGATTTGGGTCATCCCTCAGGGCCTTTCCAAAGTTCGTTACTGTGCTGGGATGGGCCTGCGGAAGAAAGCCGATGTAGGGGCTGGGCGACCGGGGATGGGTTCCCGTCGCCACGGGAATGACGGAGAGGGGGGCGGGTTTGAAACCATCTGCTCCAACTAATTCACTCTCAAGATGTTTGCAGCGGGTCCGGGACACTTGCGGTTGGCATATCGAGGGGTGCGAATGAGTGCCAGTCCGGGTGGCGCAGGCAGGACTGCCTCGACAGGTATGTTCGGGGCGTGGATGAGCATTCTACGGGAAGGTCGAATGAAGCCCAGCTCACGCCCTCGCTCCACGAAGATCTTCACAGGGTCCCTGCCTTCATAGGCATACTGTGGCGCATACTCGACCAGCAGGCCGATGGACACCTCGAACGGGTCCACCCCGGCCCTGTGGGCTATCTCAAGCCGCATCGACTGAAGAATCTGCGAGATTATCAACGTCGCCCATATCTGTTGCTGGATCACCACCAACTTGGCGGACCACAGAAGACGCAGCTTGAGGTGTTGCTTGACCAACTTGAGCGCCATCTCGATGTCCCACCTGCGAGCGTAGACCTCGGCCATGGATGCAATCGGGAATGTGTGAGGCTCCCGAACGTTGGTGATGTAGCGGCGCAGCGTATTGCCTTGTCTGAAAGTCACCAGCCGAACGGCGTGTTTGGCCCGGTCGGCGCGATGGGCTCCCAGCCACACGAGGCCATCGAAGACGTCGCCCCGATGGTAGAAGGTATGTATCACCTTGTAGCTGGTCTTTGCTCTCAGCCTGCTCAGCCAGTGGTAACCCCTGTCCGTGAGCCAGTCAAACCAGGCGAAGCCGAAGTATCCCAAGTCTGCGACCACCAGTGTTCCCGCTGGCAGGTCTTCCACCAACTTCCGCGCCAACACCTTCTCGTTCTGATGTGGGTCCGGCTGAAACATGACGGTCCGCCACTGCTGGCCTCTCACGTCGAACACGCCAGCCAGCTTGCCAGGGAGCAGACGGCTATCGCCTTGGGGAATCTCTCTCAGAGGCGGAAGCCTTCTCGACATGGCGTCCAGTGTACTCTCGTCTATGCACACCACGCCCTCGGCGAATGGCGCCAGCTTGTCCGTTACCACACCCTGCAATCGTTGTGCCAATACGCCGCTGATCTGCTCGAAGAGTCTCTCCAATGGCTTGGTTCCCGCGCTATGGAGCCTCTTGTAGACCGCTTGGTCTGTAACCGGGAATCGGGGGAAGAACCAGAGTCCGCGTTCCGAGATAAGACGCCACACCGCCAATTGGCTGCCGAAGCCTCTCAGGACGCAGACCAGCAGCCCTGCCCACAGAGCCATTGCGGGCAGGACGCGCGGCCTGCCAGGGCCCTTGAGACTGTGGTCTGGCTCCATGTCCTTCAAACACTGCTGAAGAAACTCCTCTATGCTCCCGATGGTGGCTGTATCGTCCCCGGTACTGGTGGACATTTCGCTCTGTCCCTCCTTTGGAGTAGTCTTATCCTTATACTATCCAAAGGAGGACTACCCAAAGGAAAGGACGGTTCTTTTTATCAATTAGTTGGAGCAGATGGGGTTCGCGAATCGCCCCTACATGCCGCCGGTCTCTTCCTGTGACTTTGGAAAGGCCCTACCAGAGGGCAGTGTCTCAGTATCAAAGTCTCGGTTTCAGAACTGCTTAGACAGCCAGAGCGCCAGCCCCTCTCCCGCCAGGGAGGGAGAATGGGATGGCCGCAGGGTCAAGACAGCCTTGCCCACTGGCAGGGGCGAGGGCGGGTTTGAACCCCGGGCCTACGGCCGGGCACGAATAGTATGTTCTACAGGTTGCTGGCCCCGCTCGGCCCGGTTGGGCGGCGGGGCGGGTTCAGACCCAGATTTTGAACCGGTTGGGTCTGGGGATGCCGGCCTCGCGCATCTTGTCGAAGGGCCGCTTCATCCAGATGCTCTCGGCCTTGGGCGTGGTCCCGGGTTCGCGGGAGCGGCGTCGCTTGGGGCGAAGTTTTCTTCTGATAGACCTGGGGTATGCCGGGGCGTACTCCCAGATGTATTTGCCGTACGCGTCTGGGACCTCGCCGGAGATCCAGTAGCGGACTTCGTCGTCTTCGTCGTTCTCCTTGTCTTCGCCGTGGAAGACGGCGGCTACCTCGTCGTAGGCCTGGACGAACTTGTGGATGGGGTGGGACGGGTCGCGCTGGGCTTCTGCGATTTTGCGGTCGATGTCGTAGGAGCCGCGGTGGGTGTTGGGGGAATCCGGGTCGTCTTCACCCTCACCCCAGCCCTCTCCCGTCAAGGGAGAGGGGGACGGCGGGAGCCCGCCCTCATCCCCGCCGCCCTGGAAAGCCGGTGTGACGGTCAGGCCTGCTTCGGCGGTGCTGGGGATGGGTTCCCGCCCCGTATCGGGTACGGGGCAGGCTTTTCGCGGGAATGACGGAGCACCCTCACCCTCTCCCGTTGAGGGAGAGGGGGGTACGGAGCCGGAGCGGGCGATCTCGTCGCGGGCTATGTGTCCGAGGAGCTCGCTGGCGGCATCGACCCTCTGGCGGGGCCTGAAGCCGCGGACTACGCCGTGCATGACGTGCATGAGGAAGCTGACGACGGTCTTGCCGTGGTCGGTGCTCCCGTGGACGATGCCGGCGACGCGGGGGTCGTGGGCAAGGGATGGGGTGGCGAGGGCCGAGGCCAGGTATTCGAGGGCTTCGTGGCGCGCGCGGGCGGTTTTGGCGCAGTCGGCGTCCGGCCGGGGATGGGTTCCCGTCGCCACGGGAATGACGGTGGCGTCGCCACGGGAACGACGGGTGGTGTCGCCACGGGAACGATGGGTTCCCGCCTTCGCGGGAATGACGGTGGTGGTGTCGCGGGTGCGCTTGCGGAGTATGGCGTGGTTGCATTCGAGGCCGGTGAGCTGGGCTATGTATTCGGAGACGAGGCCGGGTGCGATGGCGTGGACCTGCTCGGCGGCTTCGAGCCTGTGGCAGACTTCGAAGCCTTCGTCGTTTAGCTTTCCCTCGATGACGTCGAGGTAGAAGCGGACGATGGTCTCGCCGTTGTTGGTCTCGCGGCGGACGATGTCCGCTAGTGTGGGTGGCTCGGACTGTTCGGTGTTGCGTTCTTTGTTATGGCTCATACGTTCTATTGTGAGGGATCGGGTGGGGGATTGTCAAGGGTGATTTTCAGCCAAGAGGGCACGTGGGTAACGCTGCCGTCGAACAGGTCGTCGACGACGACAAGCCCCGCCGCAACGACTACGAGAAGGAAGGTGCCCAGAAGCTCGGCAGCGCCGCGTTGTGCCAGAGGGGCCACGGCGCCTACGGCCCGTCGGCGACTGGCGTCGGCTTGTGAAGGCGTCCCGTGACCAGGAAGATGACCCTCTCAGCGATGTTGGTGGCCCGGTCGGCTATCCGTTCCAGGTCGTGGGCGACCCATATCAGGTAGGTGGCCCGCCTGATGGTGTGGGGGTCCTCGATCATGAAGGTTAGGAGCTCGCGGTAGACCTGCTCGTAAAGGGCATCAACCTCGTCGTCGTCTTTCAGGACCACCTGCGCGGCTACCACGTCACGGTTGACCAGTGCGTCGAGGCTCCTCCTCAGCATCGAGGCGGACTTCTCGGCCATCCTGGGAATATCGATCAGCGGCTTCAGGGGCGGCTCGTCGCCCATCGCGATGCCGATTTTGGCGACGCCCTCGGCATAGTCTCCCATGCGCTCCAGCTCCTGCGTGATGTGCAGCAGGGAGATGATCACCCTGAGGTCGGTCGCCAGCGGCTGCTGCGTTGCTATCAGGTTGATGCACTTGTCTTCGATCTCGAATCGCTTGTTGTCGACGTGGTCGTCCCCGTCGATCACTTCCTGGGCAGCGTCGAAGTCACGACGCTGGAGGGCGTCGAGGGACGAGGCGATGGCCTTCTCGACCATGCTACCCAGCATGAGTAGGTCGTCCTCAAGGAGTCTCAGGTGTCGGTCGAAGTCCGAGCGCGGCATGGCTCCTCCTTTTGCTAGCTGAAGCGGCCCGTGATATAGGCCTCTGTCCGTTCGTCCTTGGGCTCCGTGAACATCTGGTTGGTTTCCCCGTGCTCCACCATGTAGCCCGATCGATTCTCGTCGACCATGAGAAATGCCGTCTCGTCCGAGACTCTCGCCGCCTGCTGCATGTTGTGGGTCACGATGACTATAGTCACGTCGTTGGAGAGTTCCCGTATGAGCTCCTCGATGGCCAGGGTGGCAATGGGGTCGAGGGCGGAGGCGGGCTCGTCCATGAGAATGACCTCCGGCTCCACGGCCAAGGCCCTCGCGATGCAGAGGCGCTGCTGCTGGCCACCCGACAGGGTGTGCGCGCCCTTGTTCAACCGGTCCTTCACCTCGTCCCAGAGGGCGGCCCGCTGCAACGAACGCTCGACGGCCTCGTCCACGTTGCCCGCGTAGCCATTGATCCTGAGACCGAAGGCGACGTTGTCGTAGATCGACTTGGGGAAGGGGTTTGGTTTCTGGAAGACCATGCCGATGCGCGACCTGATCTCCGTCGGGTCTACGTAGTCGGCGTTGAGGTCCCAGTCGTTGAACTCAATTCGGCCCTCGACGCGCGCGGTGGGCACCAGGTCGTTCATGCGATTGAAACACCTGAGCAGCGTGCTTTTTCCGCATCCGGAAGGGCCAATCAGGGCAGTCACCTTCCTGCGACCGACCTTCAGGTACACGTCGCGAAGCGCGTGGAAGTCTCCGTACCATACATGAAGGTTCTCGGCTTCGAGGACGTAGGTCCCGTTAGTATTATTCATCTGACCTCACCTGGTAGCGGTTTCGGATCAACACGGCCACCGCGTTCATGCTAAGTAACACCACGAGGAGGAGGACAATGCCCGCGGCGGCCAGCCCCTGGAAGTCCTCCTGGGGCCTGGACATCCAGTTGAATATCTGGAGCGGCAGCACCGTGAACTTGTCCATTGGGTTGGTGGGTATGAACGTGACGAAGAGCAGGCCGCTGATGACCAGCATTGGAGCGGCCTCGCCAATGGCCCTCGACATCCCCAGTATGACGCCGGTCAGGATGCCGGGCAGGGCTGCCGGCAGGACGACGCCTTTCACCACCTGCCAGTCGGTTGCCCCCAGCGCGAAGGCCGCCTCCCTGTAGGTGAGCGGGACCGCACGAATGGACTCGCGGGAGGCGAGTATCACGATGGGGAGTATCAGCAGCGACATGGTGAGGGCGCCGGCCAGGACGCTGCGGTCCAGGGCCAGCCACTGCACGAACAGGGCCGCACCCAATAGGCCGTAGACGACGGACGGGACGCCCGCCAGGTTGGAGATATTGATCTCTATCAGCGCCGTTAGCCGGTTCTTGACGGCATACTCCTCGAGATACACCGCCGCCCCGACACCCACGGGCACACTGAACGCCGCCGTAAGTCCCATCAGCCACAGGGTGCCTATCAGCGCAGGCCACAGCCCTGCCTGTTCTGGATGGCGAGACGGGTAGTTGAGGATGAGCTTGGAGCTCAGCCAGGGAAGCCCGCCGGTCACTATGTCGAGGAGCAGGACGACCAGCCCCACCACACTCACCAGGACCGCCGCGAGGAAGACGACGTAGACGGTGGAACCCAGCGCCCTGCGGACCTCTTTTCGACGTTTGAAGATCGCCTGCCCCTGGACCATCAGTATCTAAGGCTCCAGCGCCTCACGACCCAGTGTCCGAGCAGGTTCATGCAGAGCGTCATCACGAAGAGGAGCGAGCCGACCGCGAAGATCGCGTTGAACTCGGCTGATCCGCGCGGCGCCTCTCCCAGGGCCACCTGGACGATGTAAGCCGTCATGGTCTGGATGCTCTCCAGGGCGTTGAAGGTGAGCTTAGGGGTTGCCCCAGCGGCGATGGTAACCAGCATGGTCTCGCCGATAGCTCTCGAGAGACCGATGATGAATGCCGCAACGATGCCGGAAAGAGCCGCGGGGATCACTATGCGAAGCGAAACCTCGACCCGCGTCGCGCCAAGGGCATAGGCGGCCTCCCTGAGAGAGCGGGGGACCGCAAGCATGGCGTCCTCGCTGAGGGTCGCTACCATCGGCACGATCATGAGGCCCATGACCAGACCCGCCGCCAGCGCGTTGAAGACCAGCATGTCAGGGAAGAGGATGTCCTGAATGAGGGGCGTGACGAACGTCAGCGCGAAGTACCCGTATACGACGGTCGGTATCCCCGCCAGGATCTCGAGAATGGGCTTGAGTACCCTTCGCACCTTGTCGGGCGCGTACTCCGATAGGAAGGTGGCCGTAGCCAGCCCAATGGGCATTGCAACGAGTGCCGCAACTCCCGTGACCAGCAGAGTCCCGGCGACCAGGGGAAGAACCCCGTAGGAGCGGGGCTTGAGGATGGGGGACCACCGGGCGCCTGTCAGGAATTCCCACGGCGATACCTCGACGAAGAACCCCCAGGCCTGTACGGACAGGCTGACGACGATTCCAACGGTCGTCAGGATGGAGACGAGGGCACAGGAGAAAAGTATCCACTTGATGATCACCTCGCTGGTCCGGCGGGTCGGCTTCCTGGGTCCCATCTCGGCAGGTCCGGCCTTCACAAGGTGACCCCCTCCGGAGGCTAGTGTCATCGCATCGTCCAAGGCGTTACTCCCTTCCGTGTCTTCGGCTTGCCGGGAGCGCCCCCGAACGGGGCAATCAGTGTAACCCAGCAGTCGCGTCGTGAGTAGCCCAGGGAGGGGCCCCGCGGTCGCCTGTGGGCGGCCCGGTGTCCTCCCAAAACGTAGCGTAGTCCAGGAGGCGAACTTCGCTACCGGACTGTCAATTACTGCCTTACCTCGCCGCCGTGTCCTGGACGGTGGCAAGCCCGGTCTCATAGGCCGCGTCCTCGAGGGGAACGTAGCCGACCTCACGTACAAGGGAGCGGGCATTGATCATGTAGAACTCGACGAAGGCCTTGAGCTCAGGCTTGTTCAGACTCTCCTCGTTCACGTAGATGAACAGGGGCCGCGAGAGGGGCTTATATTCGCCGCTCTCTATGGTCGACGCCGTGGGAGTTACGCAGCCGTCGCCCGCGTCAACGGCGACCAGCTTTAGCTTGTCCTGGTTCTCGGCGTAGTAGGCGTAACCGAAGTAGCCGAGGGCGTTCCGGTCGCCGCCGATGCCCTGTACCAGCACATTGTCGTCAGCCGACGCCGTGTAGTCGGACCTGGAAGCCTGGGCCTCGCCGACGATCTCCTCGGTGAAGTAGTCGAACGTGCCAGAGTCGGTGTCGGCTCCGTACAGCCTCAGCGGCCTGTCGGGGAATCCAGCGCGCACCTGGCTCCAGTTGTTGATGGTGGAGCCGGGCTCCCAGATCCTCTTCAGCTCCTCGACCGTCAGGCACTGGGCAAAGTCATTCCGCGGGTTGACCACCACCGAGATCCCGTCCGTGCCCACAAGGAGATCAATGTAGTCGATGCCGTTGTTCGTAGCGGCCGCAGCCTCGGACGACTTGATGGACCTGGAGGCGTCGGAGATGTCGGTCTCGCCGACTGTGAAGCGCTTGAAGCCTCCGCCCGTCCCTGAGATGCCCACGTTTACGTTGATGTTGGGATGGAGCTTGTGGAACTCCTCAGCCACGGCCTCTGACACTGGGAAGACCGTGCTGGAGCCGTCTATCTCTATCGTCCCACTGAGCACTCCGGTGGGCGTGGCATCGCTCCCGCAGGCCGCAGCGGCGAAGAGAGCAACGAGCCCTATAAGGACCGCAACGACTCCAAAGTGTCTGTAAGCTCGCCTGAGTGAAGACATCTGGGCTATTTCTCCTTGAATTGGTATCTCTGCGCAGACCAGTCTATGCACTGAGGGTTAACCGGCCTTTAAGCGAACATTAACGGCGCGTTAACGGTTCGGAGGGCGCTAGCTGGAACCGAAAGCCACTTCGGGTCAAGTCGTGGGCAATGAGCCCAATGCGCGGCGTGTTCAGCGAGTCGGGCAGGGTGCCGGAGCCTTCTGCCATGTCTGACCTCCTTTGTATCTGGAGACCAGAGTAATACCAAGTCACCGTGATGCCGCCGTATATGTGCGGCCAGGGAGTGGGTTCCCGCCCCGTATCGAGTACGGGGCAGGCTCTTCGCGGGAATGACGGCTTTACGGCGCGCTCAAAATGAATTGGTATAAGGACCGAGTAGGAACGCGGCGTTAACCGGTGTTTAAGGCTCTGTTAACGGAGCAGGGACCTTCAGGAAGCCCGGGGCAGCGTGAACATGAAGACAGCGCCTTCGCCGAGGCTGCTTTCCACATCGACCTCGCCCCCGTGGGCCAGGACGATGTGCTTCACTATGGCCAGCCCCAAGCCCGTACCCCCATCGCGCCTGGAACGGTCGACCTTGTAGAAGCGCTCGAAGAGGTGTGGGAGGTGCTCCTGGGCTATTCCGTCGCCCGTGTTCGACACCCGCGTGGTAACACTTCCTTCATCGGGGAGGGCAGAGAGGGCGATTTCTCCTTCGGACGGGGTGAACTTCAGTGCATTGTCCATCAGGTTCGTGAGCACCTGCCTGATCTTGTCCGACTCGCCCAAGACCAGTGGCAGTTCGTCGGGGATCTCGATCGACACACTCACGCCGCGTGCCGCGCTACGGCCACGAAAGGCCGCCGCCGTGTCGGCCGCTATCGACTTCAGGCTGATGGGTTGCAGGTCGAGGGCGATCTGCCCGCTCTCCAGCCGTGACAGCTCCAGGAGCTCGGATATTAGCGCCTCCATCCTGCGGACGTCCTGTTCGATCCTGGCGATGAAATCGGCCGCGGTCTGCCTGTCGTCGATCGCGCCGCCGCTCAGTGTCTCGACCATCGATCTGATCGAAGCCAGAGGGCTCCGCAGCTCGTGGGAGACGTTGCTTACGAACTCCCTGCGGGTCGTTTCGAGCTGGCGGAACGCGGTCAGGTCGTGGAGGGAGAGCAGCACCCCCGCGCCGTCGCCGCCCAGAGGTATGGCGATGGCGCTGACCAGCCGCCTCTGACGGAGGAGATCGAGATGGGCCTGCCGCATTTCGAGGCTCTGCATCGAGCTCGTCACCAGCTCCAGCAGCTCGTGGTCCCGCGCGATCTCGGATAGGGGGGTGCCCTGGATGTCCGTCGTCCTCACGTCCAGCAGTAGCTGGGCGGCCTGGTTCATGAGGGACACGCGCCCATCCGCCTCGACTACCACTATTCCGTCGGCCATCGTGTCGAGCACAGCCGTCAGCTTGTTGCGCTCACCAGACAGGTCCCTTACGGTGCCGCGAATCGTATCGGACATCCGTGTGAAGGCGGACGCCAGCTCCTCGGTAGGTCCCGTAGCGAGCGACCGTATCTGCTCGCGGTCCAGATCGCCCTTCGCCAGCCTGTCCGCACTGCTCGCGAAGGAAGCGATAGACGTGGAAGTCCTGCGCACCAGCAGGGAAGCAAGCCCGACGGATATCACAGCGGCCACGAGGCCTATAGCCGTGACGCTGGCGACGAGTACACCCTTTGAGCTGCCCTGCATGACCGCGAACAGGAGAATGCCGAGCCCTGCAAGAGCCAGGGAGAGGGCGGCGTATGAAAGGGAGACCCGCCAGAACAGGGACTTCGGCTTCCTCACGCGTCGAACCGGTAGCCGACACCCCTAACGGTGACGATGCGGGTCGGCTTGCCGGCGTCCTTCTCGATCTTCTCGCGGATCCAGCGGATGTGCACGTCGACCGTCCTGGCGTCACCGATGAAGTCGATTCCCCATAGCCGTTCCAGTATCTGGTCCCGGGTGAAGACCCTGCCGCGGCTGGACATGAGCAGAGCGAGGAGCTCGAACGCCCTGGGTTTGAGCTCCACCGTCTCGCCTTTCCGCTTCAAGGTGTGGCTGGACAGGTCCAACTCCAGGTCGCCAGCAACTATGCGCTCAGGCTGGGACTGGCTGCCCATTGCCCTAGGACGTCTGAGCATCGCCCTCACGCGCGCCAGTAGCTCTCTCATGCTGAAGGGCTTTACTACGTAGTCGTCGGCGCCCAGCTCCAGACCCACCACCCGGTCCATCTCCTGGTCCTTGGCGGTCAGGAACAGTATCGGCACATCGCTGTCGCGCCGGACTATGCGGCAGACCTCGAAGCCGTCCAGGACGGGCAGCATCACGTCCAGGACCAGCAGGTCGGGGTCCTCCTGCGCGGCCTTTCGCAGCCCCTCCTCGCCATCGGTCGCCGTCAGCGCGCGGTAACCCTCACGCTCCAGGTTGTACCTGATGGCTGCAAGAAGGTTCTCCTCGTCCTCCACGACCAACACGGACTTACCGCTCTGAGACGTCACTCACACGGCTCCTGGGGCAGTTTGGCCTGTTTTATCGTTGTGGTTAGGTGTTGTTCAGCTATGGACAAGCGCCTTCGTCCGCCGAGAGCCACGTGGAGTAGGGATTCTCGCGATTGCGAAGCGGCAGCTCGACCCTGGACTGGAGACGGTGGGACTCGTGCACCGACGCTATCATCTCCAGGGCGGCGCGGGCATCTTCTCCGCTGGAGACATTCGCAATCTCGCGGTTCTCGCGGACGGCCTGCACCAGCTCTGACACTATCAAGGAGTTACTGAGGCGCATCCGCTCCTGAGCCGTGCGAATCGCTCCTCCGGGCCCATTCTCCCACTCCTCCAGGTATATCCGCTCCCAGCGGCCGTCGGCCTCGCCGGGAATCCACCGGCCGTGCGGATACATGTACATCTCGCCGGTAGGTGAGTTACGCAGTGCTATGATCCCGCGCGTCCCGTGAACTTCGAATCCGAAGGACCTGGCGCTGCGGTCCGACTGCGGATCGCCCGGATGGGACTCGAAGTATCCAGCGATGCCGTTGGTAAAGGCGAAGAACGCATCGACGCCGTTTCCCGCGATCAGGCCGACCTCTTCGTCGCCCTCTTGTATGTCCTCGGCCGTGACTCCCCGGCCGTCCTGCGTAACCCAGCCGTCAACCCACGCGACATCGGCGCCGGCCATGAATCTCATGCTGTCCATCATGTGGGCGCCAAGAACCATCAGGTCCATCGCGCCCGAGCGATGGTCCTCCTTACCGCGGGAGCGGATCGACTGCACGTCGCCGATGACCCCCTCTTCGATCAGCCTCTTGCCGTGCTGCTCGTATGCGTTGGCGCGGCGGTGGGCCACGGCCACTCGGACACCGTTGCGGCTGCAGGCCTCGAGCATGGCGTCGGCCTGCGACAGGGTAGGGGCAAAGGGCTTCTCGCACAGCACTCCTCTGGCGCCAGACTCGGCGGCTGCTATCACCATCTCCGCGTGCCTGCCGATCCAGCGCGGGCAGACGTTGACCAGGTCCACGCTTTCGCTCTCCAGCATCTGCCGGTAGTCGGCGTACTGGCGGAGCGCCCCGGTGCGCATTGCCGCCGCCTCGCGCCCAGCCGGGTCGGGGTCTGCCACCGCGACCACTTCGACACCGGAGACCCCGTCGTAGGCCGTATCCAGGCCGTGGCCGTAGTTGCCCCTGCCCGTGTCGCCTATGATTCCCGCACGCAAGATCGCTGCCATTACCGTCTCCCCCATGTGATTCGCACAAGCATGGCGACCCAGCAGTGCGCCTAGAGCATCATACTTTGTGGCAAGGGCAAGTCAAGGACTTGCCCCAGATCCACCACCTAAATGGCGGCGACGCCCTAATGGCAAGGGGAGGGCTGGTTTGAAACCAGCCCCTACGGGGTGATGGCTGATAGATATGGCGCCGAATGTGGAGGTGGGGAATCTGGGTTGCCCCCAAATCCCCCACCTCCGTCATTCCCGCGAAGGCGGGAACCCATCCCCGGCAAGGTGCACAGCCATAGCCTCAGAGGCAGTCCGTCACGCCATCCGTCCAAATTAGGTGGTGGATCTGGGTTGCCTCCTTGCTGGGTCAGGAGGTTATGAGCGGGATATTGCGCCAAATCGTGACAAAGTTGCTAGTGGGGCTTGGCATCTACTCAGGGCAGGGCCGCATATATGAGTAAATCGTACTAGTATGGCAACCAGGCGACGATTTCATTTACAACATGTGAAATAGTGTCGGATTTCACAAAGCAGACGATTGCCGATAGCGTGCCTCTCTGGTATATTGTTCGTTTAAAGTAGTGGAGGGATCGCATAGTGGTCTAGTGCGGGCGCCTGCTAAGCGCTTAGGGGGCGAAAGTTCTCTCATGGGTTCGAATCCCATTCCCTCCGCCATCCACTCCTGCCAATTACCCGAACCGATGCAGACCTACCATATCTGGACGATAGGGTGCCAGATGAACAAGGCGGACTCCGAGCGTCTGGAGAGTGCCTTGGGCCAGATGGGCCTCGGCCCTTCGGAAGCGATGGCCGACGCCGACGTGGTCGTCCTGAATAGCTGCGTCGTGCGTCAGAGCGCCGAAGACCGCGTCACCGGCACCCTAGGAACGCTGAAGCCCCTGAAGAAGGCGAGCCCCGACAAGGTAGTGGCTCTCATGGGCTGCATGGTCGGGCCGAAGACCGACTCCCTGGAACGCCGGTTCCCCCAGGTGGACGTATTCATGCGGCCGCAGCAGTTCGATCCCCTGATAGACCTGCTGGGGGACAGGATGGGCATTGACCCCGAGGGCTGCATCGGACAACTGACGGCGAGGCCCGCGGTCACTGCGTACGTCCCGATCATTCACGGCTGCGACAAGTTCTGTTCCTTCTGCATAATCCCCTACAGACGGGGCAGGGAGGTCAGCAGGCCGATTCCCGACATCGTAAGGGAGGTCGAATTGCTGGCGGACCGCGGCGTCCGGGAGGTTACGCTCCTGGGCCAGAACGTCGACTCATACGGCCACGACCTGCCGGGCGGACAGGACCTGGGCGACCTGCTGGAGGCCGTCAATGGCGTGGGCTCGCTGGAGCGCATACGCTTCCTGACGTCCCATCCCAACGACATGAGCGACCACATCCTCGACGCGGTTTCGGGTCTCGACAAGGTCTGCGAGCACATCAACTTGCCGTTTCAGGCCGGAGACGACGAGGTGCTCACCAGAATGCGCCGCGGCTACACGAATGTGGAGTACCGGGCCCTGGTAGACAAGATCAGGTCGCGCATTCCGAACGTGTCGATGAGCACCGACCTGATTGTGGGATTCTGCGGCGAGACAGACGAACAGTTCGAACGCACGCTCGACATGGTGAGGGACATCCGGTTCGACAAGGTACACTCGGCGGCGTACTCCACCCGCGAGGGGACGATAGCCGACCGGCGACACGAGGACGACGTTCCCGTAGACGAGAAGAAGGCGCGGCTAAGGGCGATCGACGAAGCACAGGCCGAGATACAGGCGGAAATCAACCGCGAGCTTCTGGGGCAAACTGCAGAGGTGCTGGTCGAGGACATGAAGAGCGGCCGCGCGCACGGCCGGAACCGCAACGACAAGCTCGTTCACGTCCAGGGCGCGGAGGACCGTGTCGGCGACACAATCTCAGTGAGGATCGACAAGACGGGGCCCTGGTCTCTACAGGGCACGGCGGTATCAGCCGCCTAGGGAGAGTTCAAATGGTTGTCCAGGTCAAAGAACCGACCATTCCGATCACCGAGATCGAGCAGTCGGCCTTCTGCCAGACGGACGACGAGTTGAAGACGAAGACCCTCGAGGAGGAGTTTGGGACGGACGTCCGCTGGCAGAAGCTGCCGATAGCCTACCTGAAGAAGACGCCCGAGGAGCTCGAAGAGCGGATACTCGAGGCAAAGGCTAGGCTCGAAGGCCGGCTCGTGGTGCTAGGCCACCACTACCAACGCAACGAGATCATCGGGTTCGCCGACTACATAGGGGACTCGTTCAAGCTCTCACAGTTCGCCGCGTCCCAAAAAAGCACAGAGTACATCGTCTTCTGCGGCGTCCACTTTATGGCCGAGACGGCGGACATACTCAGCGGGCGTCACCAGCAGGTCATCCTGCCCAACCTGACCGCAGGGTGCTCGATGGCCGACATGGCCCACGTGGACGACGTGCTCGACTGCTGGGACGATCTCGAGGAAGTGCTGGACGACTCCAGCGGCATCACGCCCATTACCTACATGAACTCCACTGCGGCTATCAAGGCGCTGTGCGGCAGGAACGACGGCATCGTCTGCACATCGTCGAACGCCAAGGCGACCTTCGAGTGGGCGTTCCAAAAGTCCGAGCGCGTCCTGTTCCTCCCCGACCAGCATCTCGGTCGCAACACCGCGGTGCAGCTGGGAGTCGGCCTCGACGAGATGGTGGTCTGGAACCCGTTCAAGCCCCTGGGCGGGCACACGGCCGACGAGCTGCGCCGCGCTAAGGTCGTGCTCTGGCAGGGACACTGCTCGGTCCATACCAGGTTCACGATCGAGCAGATCGAGGAAGCCAGGCGGCGGGTCCCAGGAGTGAACGTGCTGGTGCATCCCGAGTGTACGTACGACGTGGTGCAGGCAGCGGACATGAACGGGTCCACAGAGTTCATCACCCACACCATCGCCGACGCCGAGCCGGGGAGCGCCTGGGCCATTGGGACCGAGATCAGCCTCGTAAACCGCGTTGCACAGCAGAACCCAGACAAGACCGTATTCTGCCTCGACTCGGTGGTCTGCCCGTGCTCCACGATGTACCGCATACACCCCGCGTACCTGTCGTGGGTCCTCGACGGCCTCAACGAGGGCGTGGTCGTGAACCGGATCGACGTGGACGAACGTACCGCCGACGAGGCCCGCGTTGCTCTCGACAGGATGCTGTCGATCGTTTAAGGCCGCGTCCGGCTCGTCCTCGAGCGCACAAGTTCGGGGACTATCTCCTACGAAGCAAGGTCTAGGTGACGTGGGACACATTTCAGGCCTCGAGCCGTTCGAGATCGATGACGCGGTGGACAGGGCCCTCGCCGAGGACCTCGGCTCCGGCGACCCTACGACGGACTCGCTGATAACCCCAGGGCGGACGAGCAGGGCCCTGGTCGTCGCCAAAGGGGATGGCATACTGGCAGGCGGCGAAGTCGCCATCGCAGTGTGGAAGCGACTCGATGCAGCCCTCCGCGTCGTTTCGATCCTCCCGGACGGCTCAACCCTTCGCCCGTATGACCCTGCCTCCGGACGGGAAGGGGACGTAATAGCCGAGATCGAGGGCGACACCACCGCGATACTGAAGGGGGAGCGGACGGCGATCAACTTCCTCCAGCACCTGAGCGGCGTGGCCACGGAAACGAGCCGGTTCGTCAGGGCCGTGGATGGTCTTCCCGCACGTATAGTGGACACTCGAAAAACCGTGCCCGGGCTTCGTTCGTTGCAGAAGTACGCCGTCAGAGTCGGGGGAGGAAGCAATCACAGGCGCAGCCTTGGGGACGGCGTGCTCATCAAGGACAACCACATCGAGGCGCTCAGGAACGAAGGGGCCGCGCTGGGCGAAGCGGTGCGCCGCGCGAGAACGCGCCATACTCTCAGGGTAGAGATCGAGGTCGAAACCATCGAGCAAGTCTCCGAGGCCCTGGAGGCGGGTGCGGACATCCTGCTCCTGGACAACATGTCCGTGCCCACGATGGCAGAGGCGGTGGCTCTCGTAGGGGGTCGCGCCATCACGGAGGCGTCGGGCAATATAGATATCGACAACGTCCGCGCCGTAGCCGCGACGGGAGTCGACATCATATCGATTGGGCGGATCACCCATTCGCCCAGGGCCCTCGACATCAGCCTCGACCTGGCCAGCTAAGGCTCGCGTGGGGCAGACCGATCCGCTTCCAGCGTAGGCGCCGGAGCAGCAGCTCACGGCAGCCAGTCTCGAACCGATGGGGGACGGGCCGGTTCGTGCTATGTTAGGTTGAGCCTGTGCTCCAATTGCCGTCGACGCGCTCCAGGATCGAGCCCGAATGAGACTACAGAGAGCCATACGATTCACAGCGCTCCTATTAGTGGCCGCCTCGGTTACCGTAGTCGGCTTCATAGCGCTCCTGCTGCTATTCCACCCGGCTGCCGAGGTCCTCGTTGATCGCCACTATCAACAAGTCCGCGATTATCGAACCGAGCTGGGACAATTCGAGGCCCAGACGAGCAACATCTACGGCTGGACCATACAGTCGAGCCTAGTCACCATTCTCGACGTCGAATTCGTCGACGAGCGGACTGGCTGGGCGGTAGGCACCGGCGGTATGATCCTGTCGACTTCGGACGGGGGCGCTACCTGGTCGCCGCAGGAGAGCGGCGCAACCTTGCCCCTCCACTCGGTCAGCTTCATCGACAGCAGGACGGGATGGACCGCCGGGGACCGCGGACTCGTGCTCGGCACGACCGACGGCGGCACGGTATGGACGCCCCTCGCCACCGGCACCTCTGCGACGTTGCGCGGGGTCGACTTCGTGGATGCTTCAACGGGGTGGGTGGTCGACTCGAACGGGCGAGTGCTGTCCACGTCGAACGGCGGGGCCACCTGGACTGCCACGCAAGTCGCTTCCACCTCGTTCGAGAGCCTGGACTTCATCGACGGGCTGCGAGGCTGGGCTGTAGGAGGCGCTGGCACGATAGCCAGGACCACGGACGGGGGCGCCAGCTGGACTGTCGAATCGCTCGGGCGTGAAGTGCTATTCGACGCCAGCTTCGCCGACGCGGATACCGGTTGGGCGGTGGGAAGTGGGGGAACCATCCTGAGCACCGTGGATGGCGGGGGAACATGGGTCCGGCAGCACGCAAGCACCGACACCTACATCCTCGACGTAGACTTTGTAGACGGCTCGACAGGCTGGGCCGTAGGGCGAGACGGCGCTGTCCTGGCCACCACCGACGGAGGAGGGACCTGGACAGCCCAATCCAGCGGCGTGAGCACTACCTTCCTGTCCGTCGACGCAATCACTGCAAAGAGCGCGGTCGCGGCCGGCATTGCCGGTCTCATCATAGCGACGCGCGACGGAGGCGCCACCTGGCAGGTCATGAGGGGGGTCGAGTCCCTCCTCGCCCTGGACTTCATAGATTTCTCCAACGGCTGGGCCGTAGGCACGTTCGGCCTCGTGCTCCACAC
Source organism: Dehalococcoidia bacterium (assembly GCA_965261325.1). Classification (GTDB taxonomy): domain Bacteria; phylum Chloroflexota; class Dehalococcoidia; order Lucifugimonadales; family CAJWER01. The sequence continues at coordinate 414,739 of CBDHCU010000008.1, read as the reverse complement.
GCAGGACGGAGGCAGGACGTACGAAGAGCTTCCCGCCGCAACCGACAGGCACCTGCACGGAGTGAAGTTCATCGATCCCGCTAACGGTTGGGTCGTAGGTGAGGACGGGACGATCATGCGCACCGCGGACGGAGGACAGAGTTGGCTGCCCCAGGCCAGCGGTGTAGCGGAAACACTCAGGGGAGTCGAGTTCATAGACTCGAGCTCAGGCTGGGCGGTGGGCGACTCCGGCATCGTACTGGCGACTTCGGACGGCGGAGGTGTCTGGCGTGCCGGGAGGGCAGGGGACGACACCCTCTTCGACGTCGAGTTCCTGGACGCAACCACAGGATGGGCAGTGGGCGAGAACGGCGCACTATTCACCACGACCGACGCCGGAAACAGCTGGTCGGCCTCGCCGAGCGGCACTCCTCAGCACCTGTACGACCTTGACGTCATAGACCGGGACAGGGCGTGGGCGGTTGGAGCGAACGGCACAGTGCTGTACACGTCCAACGGCGGGCAGGCATGGGCCGAGCAAAGAAGCGGCACGAGGGAGGACCTGCTCAGCGTGGGGTTCGCAAACGCCAAGAGAGGCTGGGCGGTCGGCAGGCGCGGGACGATCATCAGGACCGAGAGGGGCGGAGAGTCATGGAGCCTCGAGGAGGTCGGAACCCGTCACGACCTCTACAAGGTCCACGTTGTGGACGGGACCACCGCCTTCGCAGTGGGGAACCTGGGCCTGCTCATGGGATACACCGGGAGCCCCGACGTCCTCATCGGCGTGAACCCCTTGGCGATTGGGCTGATCCTTCTCATTCTCTTCGCGTCCATCTATCTCTGGAGGCGCTACTTTGCCAGGCCCTTCGAGAGAAGACCTGTGGTAGCTACCGCAGGTACGTGGCGCAGCGGCTGGGCGACCGCTGCCAGCGACTACAAGGGGGCTGGGTAGGCAGCCTGCCTCTCGCAGGATATAACCTCCGAAGGTGGGTAGTGTCAACAGTTGTGTGTAAATTGAGGAAGGGGCTTTGCCTTCCAGTTGGCGTTCATATGGCTGATGACACCGAAGATTATACTCTCGACGCTGGCTGAGTATTGGAAGCAGCTCATGGGCCATGTCCTTCGGAGGACTTCCCTGAAGGCCCTCTCGATGGCATTGGTGGTGCGCACCTTCTTCCAGTGGGCTTGAGGGCAGTCGAGGAAGGGCAGGAGTTCGTCCAGGTCATCCTCTATGCACCGGACGGCGTTGGGAGCGATGGTCCGCCAGTGGGCAGCCCACTGGCGGAAGCGCAGGACAGCCTCCCGGCGGGTGTGGGCCTGGTAGATGGTCTTGGCCTGAGCCAGGCAGGCGTCCTGGTGCTTGCGCGGCAGCTTGGCAGCCACGTTGCGCATCTTGTGTGCCCAGCACCGCTGCCTGGGTAGGAAGGGGTAGACCGAGTCGAGGGCGCGGTGCAGACCAGGGCACCCATCAGTACTGACCATCTGGAGCGTGTCTCCGCTGACTCACCCCAGAAGGATACGTCCCTTCTCTTTTACACACTTAACGTTACGCTACCGTCCGGTCTTACCAAATCACCGTGATGCCGCCGTATATGTGCGGCCAGGGAGTGGGTTCCCGCCCCGTATCGAGTACGGGGCAGGCTCTTCGCGGGAATGACGGCTTTACGGCGCGCTCAAAATGAATTGGTATTAGGACCGACAGCCAACGGGCCGGTTCGTGTTACATTAGAGATTGAGCCCATGCCTCATTGCCGCCAACGCTCTCCCGGATCGAGCCCGAGTGAGACGAACGACAACCATACGATTCATAGCGCTCCTCGTGGTAGCCGCCTCGGTTGCCGGGGTCGTCTATCCCCTGTCAGCCCAGGACGTCAACCTATACGGTTGGACCACACGGTCGAGCCTGGCCACGATCCTCGACGTCGTATTCGTCGACGAAAGGACTGGCTGGGCGGTCGGAACCGGAGGGACGATCCTGTCGACTTCCGACGGGGGCGCTACCTGGACGACGCAGGAGAGCGGCACGACGCTGCCACTCCACTCAGCCAGCTTCATCGACGATAGGACGGGGTGGGTTGTAGGGGACAGGGGACTCGTGCTCAGTACCGACGACGGCGGTACAGCGTGGACGACTCTCGCCACGAACACGACTACGCCGTTGCGTGGGGTCGATTTCGCAAACGCGTTCACAGGGTGGGTGGTCGACTCTGTCGGGCGAGTTCTGTCGACGTCGAACGGCGGGGTTACTTGGGCTATCGTCCAGGCCGCTCCCGCCTCGCTCGAAAGCCTGGACTTCGTCGATGAGCTCCGAGGCTGGGCAGTAGGAAGCGCTGGGACAATAGCCAGGACGACGGACGGCGGCGCGACGTGGACTGACGAGTCGTTAGGGCGGGAGTATCTGTTCGACACCAGCTTCACCGATGCGGATACGGGTTGGGCCGTAGGGAGCGATGGGGCTGTTCTGGGCACCGTGGACGGCGGGCGGACATGGGCCCGGCAGGACACCGGCACCGACACGTACATCCTCGGCGTGGACTTCGTAGACAGATCCACAGGCTGGGCCGTCGGACGGGACGGCGCGGTCCTTGCAACCACTGACGGCGGGCGGACATGGGCGGCCCAGCCGAGCGGCGTGAGCGCATCCTTCCTTTCCGTCGACGCGATCACGGCGAAGAGCGCAGTCGCGGCCGGCATCGCCGGTCTCATCATAGCGACGCAGGACGGAGGTGAGACCTGGCAGGTCGTCAGAGAGTCCGAGGCCCTATTCGACGTGGACTTCGTCGACCTGTCCAACGGCTGGGCTGTAGGCACGCTCGGCCTCGTGCTCCGCACCCAGGACGGGGGCAGGACGTACGAAGAGCTTCCCGCCGCTACCGACAAGCGCCTGCACGGCGTGGAGTTCGTCGACGCCGCGACCGGTTGGGTCGTGGGTGAGGGCGGGACGATAATGCGCACCGGGGACGGAGGGCAGAGCTGGCTGCCTCAGACCAGCGGCGTAGCTGAAATACTGAGGGCAGTCGAGTTCATCGACTCAAGCTCGGGCTGGGCAGTGGGCGACTCCGGCATCGTACTGGCGACTTCGGACGGGGGAGACCTCTGGCGTGTTGGGAGGGCAGGGGACGATACACTTTTCGACATCGAATTCTTCGACGCGACTACAGGATGGGTAGTGGGCGAGAACGGAGCGGTATTCACCACGACCGACGGCGGGGGCAACTGGTCGGCCTCTCCGAGCGGCACTCCGCAACACCTATACGACCTTAACTTCATAGACCGAGACCGGGTGTGGGCGGTCGGAGCGAACGGCACTATTTTGCACACGACCAACGGCGGGCAGACCTGGGCCAGGCAGGTGAGCGGCACGAGGGAGGAGCTGCTCAGCGTGGGTTTCGCAAACGCCAAGCGAGGCTGGGCAGTCGGGACGCACGGGACCATCATAAGGACCGAGGGAGGCGGAGAGTCATGGCGAGTGGAGGAGGTCGGCACCCGCCACGACCTGCACAAGGTCCACGTTGTCGACGAGACCACCGCCTTCGCGGTGGGGAACCTGGGCCTGCTCCTGGGATACATCGGGGCCCCGGATGTTCCCCTCGGCGTGAACCTGTGGGTGATAGGTATGGTCATTCTCGCAGCCACAGCGGCCATATTCCTCTGGAGACGCTTCGCTTCCAAGCCGTTCCAGAGAAGGCCCGCGGTAGCTACCGTGGGTACCTGGCGCAGTGGCTGGGCTACGGCGGCCAGCGACGATGACGGGGCCGGCTAGGCAGCCCACCTCTCACAGGACCTAACTCCGAAGCCCAGATCCACCACCTAAATGGCGGCGACGCCCTAATGGCAAGGGGAGGGCTGGTTTGAAACCAGCCCCTACGGGGTGATGGCTGATAGATATGGCGCCGAATGTGGAGGTGGGGGATTTGGGGAAGGCGGCCCTATTGCGCCCCAACTGCCGTGCTGGTACAACATAGGCCGCACGAAACCAGCAGGAGGGCGGGTTATGTCCACGTATCGCGCCGCGGTCATCGGTCTGGGCCGGATGGGGAGCACCTTCGACGACGAGATGACCCGTGGCGGGTCGCTGTTCCTTCCTTATTGTCACGGCCCCGCCTACGTCCACTCGCAGAGGACTGAGCTCGTCGCCGGGGCCGACATCCACGACGAGCAGCGCTCGATCTTCGGCGATCGGTGGGGGCTGACTGAAGACCATCTCTACTCGGACTTCGAGGAGATGCTCGACAGGGAGAGGCCCGACATCGTGTCGGTCTGCACGACCGCTCGCATCCGCTCCGACGTCGTCCAGAAGGTTGCCCGTGCGGGCGTCAAGGCCATATGGGCGGAGAAGCCCATAGCCATCAGCCTGGCGGAGGCCGACGAGATGGTGCGAGTCTGCCGGGAAGAGGGCGTATCCCTGGCCGTGAACTGCGCCCGGCGTTGGAACCCGTTCTACAGCCAGGCCCGGAACATCATCGAGGAGGGCCACATAGGCAATGTGCTCCAGGTGACGGCCCACGCCGCGTGCGGCCTGTCGTCGAACGGCAGCCACCTGCTGGACACAGTGAGGTTCCTGGCGGGAGGGGACGTCCAGTGGGTCCTAGGCGAGATGCAGTCCGACGAGGCTGCGGGGACAGATAGCGACATTATGGGGAACGGCTACCTGGTATTCGACAATGGCGCAAGGGCCTTCGTCAGGAGCATGGAGGCGGGCGGCTCAAGCTGGGACTTCGATGTCATAGGGGAGAATGGTCGTATCCGAACACCCAACGACGCGCAAGCCTGGGAGCTCACCAGCCTGGTTGCCGAGCAGTTCCCGCCCGTCGAGAACAGGCGGCCGGGGGTACGGGCCCGCAGGAATCCGGTCATGCACCAGTTCCCGTGGCCTACTCACATGCAGGGGATGGGCCTGACCATAGTCGAGGACATCATCTCGTCGATCGAGAACGGCCACCCAGCTAAGTGCTCCGGTGAGGATGCGCTCAAGGCCCTGGAGACTGCCATCGCAATGCGCGAGTCCCACCGGCGGGGCTTCGTGCGAGTGGACCTGCCTCTCGAGGACCGCAGCCTGAAGATAGTGTCGGGCGAGACTATGAACGACGACGTGCCGGCGCGCATTCGCCGGCAGAGGGCTGCGGCATCGGCCTGATCACACCTGTCGCAAGGAGACTGGAATGAAGACGTACCGCGTAGCAGTTGTAGGGCTGGGCCGGATCGGGAGCACCCTGGGGATGTCGGTAGCCAACGCCTGCGCTGCTTCAGGAAGGCTGGAGCTTGCGGCGGGGGCGGACATCATTCCTGAGAGGCGGGAGGCCTTCAGAGAGACGTGGGGCGTTGATGCCGTCTACGACGACTACGAGGAGATGATCGCCAAAGAGAGTCCTGACATGGTCGCCGTCTGCACGACCGCGACGGGCCTGCCTAAGCCCGGCAACAAGGCCCCCACCAGGGACTTCCGGGAAGACTCCCACGCCGAAGTGACGATTTACGCCTCCAACGCCGGCGTCCCGATGCTGTACGTCGAGAAGGCGATAGCGTGCTCAGCACTGGCGGCAGATGGAATACTGGAGGCGTGCAAGGCGAACGGCACGATAGTGAACACCGGCGTACTCATGCGCTTCGACGACCGGTTCGACATCGTGAAGGACGCAATAGCGCGGGGCGACATCGGCGAGCCGACCCACGCGGTAGCCTATACCCGCTCCAACACGCTGATGCACATGCACATCCACTCGATGGACACGCTCTCGTACCTGCTTGGCGACCCTGGCGTCGTCGCGGTGCGCGGTGAGCTCCTTCCACGCGACCTGAAGGTGAAGGACAACCGGCTGGACGAGGACCCTCATTCGACGTATCACATCCGCTTTGGTAACGGAGTCGAGGCCTGGTCGGTGCCGGCGGGCCCGCGCGACTTCGAGATCATTGGCACGGAGGGCTCCATCAGGTCGCTGAACCAGGGCACGGGCGCGATCCACAGGGTGCCGGAGCAGATGGAGCCCAGGGAGCCACGCTGGTTCGAGACACTCATCCCCGGATACCCGACGCAGGAGGCCACACTTACCTGCCTGGAAGACCTCGTCGACGCTCACGAGAACGGCCACAATCCCAGGGGCGGCCCCATCGAGGTGGCCCACAACCTGACGGAGGCGTGCCTGGCGGTGGCCGAGAGCCACCGCCAGGGCGGCGCGTGGGTGGACCTGCCAATGGCGAACCGGAGCCTGTACGTCTTCCACGTCTAGGAGTCCTTGGGTTGGGCAGGGCCTTTCCAAAGTCCGTTCGTGGTGAGCCTGTCGAACCACAATTGGGGCCTTCGACAAGCTCAGGCCGAACGGCAAGGTACGACCCTATCTCAACAATGGAAAGGTCCTTGGGTTGGGTGGGTTGACGGTGTGCCCAGCTATTGACAGCTATACTAGCCTTCTATAGTGTTCGATACTACGACTTCCGTTGAATCGAGGGCGCGTTTCGTGTCGATGCAAGGAATGGAGGGGGACCATGGCAACGCAGACCGAGCCGGAGCGGACATACGACATATTGTTGGTCGAGGATAACCCCGGGGATGTCGAGTTGACCAAAGACATCATCGAGGAGTCGAAGTATGCGGCGAACGTTTCTGTTGTAGACGACGGCGAGCCTGCATTGGCGTATCTCCGCCGGGAAGGGCAGTATGCTGAGGCGCGACTCCCCGACCTGATCCTGCTCGACCTGAATCTCCCGATGAAGGACGGGCTGGAAGTGCTGAGAGAGATGGCTGAGGACAGCGACCTGCGCTCTATTCCGGTCATGATTCTTACAGGGACCGAGGCCGAGGAGAGCTTCCTCGATTCGTATGGCATACCGGTGAGCCGTTTCAGCCGGAAGCCGATGGAGCTGAGCCGGTTCGAGCAGGTAGTCAGCAGGCTGAACGATCCCCTCATGCGCCGCCCCATCGTGCCCCAGGAACTACGGCGTGACGAACCTCCGGCCAAGAAGAAGTGGTGGTGGCCGTTCTAGGACCGCGTCGATGATAGCTCAGGGGACGGGGAGGGACCCGTGACACTCTCCGATGAGCTACAGAGCCGGGAGCAGCTTGTAGCCGAGTTGGAGGGTCTGCGTCGACGCGTGTCCAACTTGGAGGGTGCCCGACCGCACCGGGACTCGCGCGTAGACGCGCCGGAGGCGCCGTCGTTCGCGCACTTCAACCCCTCGCCTGTTCTCAGATTCGACTCGGACGGTGTCGTCCGCAGCATCAATCCGGCTGGGGAAGAGACCTTTGGACTGGAGGCGATGGCCGGCTCTTCCCTGGCGAGCATCCTCCCGGCGTCGAGCGCGCTGGACGTTGGCCAGATCATCGCTGGCTACGAGCACCACGACCTGGCGGCCGAGATCCGGGGGCGCTGGTTCCAAATCGTCGTGGTCGGTATCAGCGAGTTCGGGGTGGGGCACATCTACGGCTTTGACATTACGGAGCAGCGCAGAGCTGAGAATGCGCTGCGAGCCGCGGCGGTGGAGCAGAGGCGCAGAGGCCGATCTCAGGAGACCCTCTCCAGCATCGCCCGGATCATAGGATCCTCACTGGATATCGAGGAGGTCTATCAGAGATTCGGGGAGGAGGTCACCGAGCTCATCCCATTCGACCGCATCGTCATCAACCTGATCACCGACGAGCCTACCCATATGGTAGACACGTACCAGGCCAGCGCGGTCGACGTGCCGGATAGAGAACCAGACAAAGCCTATAGCATCGAAGGCACGCTGTCGCAGGAGGTGATGGATTCTCGGAAGTGCATCATTTTTCACCCGTCGGGCGAGACGGAGATAGCGGCCAGCTACGCTGGACTGACCGGGGCGTATGGGATGGGGCTGCGGTCGTTCCTGTCTGCCCCACTGCTGCATCACGGCGAGCCGATAGGGTGCCTGAATCTTCACTCGCTACAAGAGAACGCCTACTCCGAGCTGCATCGCCTACTGGCAGAGCGGATCGCCATTTACATCGCAGGGGCGATCGCCAACGCGCAGCTGCATGCCCAGGTCACGCAGCAGGCAGAGGAGCTGGCCCGCTCGAACCGGGAGCTGGAGCAGTTCGCATACGTCGCATCACACGACCTCCAGGAGCCGCTGCGCATGGTATCGAGCTACGTCCAACTGCTGGAACGCCGATACTCCGGCCAGCTTGACGAGCGAGCCGAGAAGTACATCTACTTTGCGGTCGATGGGGCTACTCGAATGCAGCGGCTCATCACAGACCTGCTGGCATATTCGAGGGTAGGCACAAAAGGCGGCGACCTGGCGCCAACCGATACGGCGTCCGTCGTGGATGAAGCGCTGTCGAACCTCGAGGTGGCCGTGGTGAATAGCAACGCGAGGGTGGAGTACCCGGACCTTCCACCGGTGACGGCGGACTCGTCTCAGCTGGTCCAGCTGTTCCAGAACCTGATTGGCAACGCGCTGAAGTTCAAGAGTGAGCATCACCCCCGCGTGGAGGTCAGGGCAGAGCGCGAGGGCAACTACTGGCTCTTCTCCGTGCGTGACAATGGGGTCGGGTTCGACCAACGATATGCAGATCGGGTATTCGGGGTGTTCAAGAGACTCCACCGAAACAGTGATATTCCCGGCACGGGTATCGGGCTGGCGATCTGCCAGCGCATCATCGACCGCCACGGCGGCCGTATCTGGGCCGAGTCGGCGCCGGGCAAGGGTGCGACGTTCTACTTCACCCTGCCAGCCGTATCGGAGCAAGGAGCCCGCTAGTTATGTCCACGAGCGAGACCGGACCCCCAATCGAGATACTAATGGTCGAGGATAATCCCGGCGACGTCGAGTTGACGCGCGAGGCCTTGGCCGAGGCCAAGGTCCGGAACAACCTGATTGTTGCCGAGGACGGCGAGGAAGGGCTCTCAATCCTCCGAAGAGAGGGACGCTACCAAGGCGGGCGTACACCCGATTTCGTTCTGCTCGACCTGAACCTTCCGACAATCGACGGTCGCGAGGTCCTGGCCGAGATCAAATGCGACCCCGAGCTACGCCGGATACCGGTAATCATACTGTCCAGCTCACAGGACAAGGACGACATTCTGCAGACCTACGATCTGCGCGCCAACGCATATGTGGTCAAGCCAGTCGGTCTCGACGAGTTCATCGACGTCATCAAGGCGGTGGAGGGATTCTGGCTGAGCTTCGTAAAGCTGCCGACCAGGAGCGGACTCAGCGACTTCGCCGGATAGGGCTACTCGCGCGCGGTTTCGCGCTTGCGGTACGTCCAAGTGCCGCATTCGTAACGCTAGGTCTGTAGATCGACGCATACGTGCAGTCTGGTACCCCACAAGCCACGGGTTGTATGTAGTATAGGATCCATTAGAGCCGCGAGACGGAAGGAACGCCAAATGGAGCACATCGTCGTACACAAGGACACCGCCTACCACAGTGCCTTCCCGCACGTCATACGCCTGCGGAACGGCGACCTGATATGCATTTTCCGCCAGGCCAGGTTCAGGCAGGGCTACGCAGACGGCGAGGCCCGCGACCGGAGCCTCGCCCACTACCACCTGGATCCCGCCTCGCGGATCGCGCTCGTCAGGTCCACCGACGACGGACGGACGTGGGACCCCGACAGCTTCACGGTCGTCGACGCATCGGACGGCAGCCAGGACCTGAACATGGGCATGATCGCCGAGCTTCCTTCGGGCGAGATCCTGGTCAACAATCACGACTGGTTCACCGGCCTATCCACGGACGAGGGCGCCGGGCTGGACGGCAAGAGGTCTCATCTCCCGCAGCCGGATTCGTCGCCCTATTCGAGGGAGTGGTTCGGGGAGATCTACTACGACAGCGCCTACACCCTCCGCTCGAACGACGCCGGCAGGACGTGGACCGGCCGGGATGCTTTCAGCATAGGCGCCTACGAATTCTTCACGCACACTGGGAAGGACGGCGCCCTCGTGATGCCGGACGGCTCGCTGCTGCTGTCCCTGAGCGGCCGAACGTCGCAGGACGAACCGGGCCGGGTGTTCGTGGTCCGCTCCTACGACGGCGGCCAGAGTTGGGTCGAGCCGTCTATCGTCGCACACGACCCGGACAACAACATCGGGTTCGGCGAGCCGCCGCTGGTGAGGCTGTCCAGCGGGCGGCTGTTGACCATGATCCGCACGGGCGACTACCTCTACCAGGCCTTTTCTACGGACGACGGATGGACTTGGCAGGGGCTGAAGCGCTCGCCGATATGGGGCTTCCCCGCCCACTGCATCGAGCTGGAGGCGGGCAGGGTGCTGTGCGTCTACGGCTACAGACGCGAGCCGTATGGAGTACGGGCGGCCTTTAGCAACGACGAAGGCGAGACGTGGGACGTAGAGAACGAGGTGGTGCTCCGCAACGACGGCCTGCACCGCGACCTGGGATACCCGGCGTCGATCCGCCTCGAGGATGGGCGGATCCTCACCGTCTACTACTTCCACGGCGACGACGGGGTCCGCTACATAGGCGGCACAATGTGGAGCGGCTGAAGAAGAAGTGCCGGCCTGAACGACCGAGAAGGCGTAGACGGGGAGCAGGGAAGGGAGAGATGGCGGATCGCGAAACGGACTAACCTCCATCCTCCAGCAAGTCCTCCTCAGAATAGCCGTAGCGCAATAGGAACCAGGAGAGTCTGAATGGACTTCGAGCATATTGTGATACACAAGGATATGGAGTGGCACTCGGCCTTCCCTGAGATCATCCGGCTACAGAACGGCGAGATGGTCTGCGTGTTCAGGCAGGCGCCGGTGAGGCCCGGGACGGGGGTCCACAGGGAGCGCAACGCGCGCGTCACCCACTTCCACCAGGACGATAGCTCGCGTACGGCCATGGTGCGCTCGTTGGACGACGGCCTCACCTGGGACCCGTCCACGAGGGTCATCGTCGACCAGTCGGACGGCACGCAGGACCTGAACCTCGCCATGGTCTCGCAGGTGTCGTCAGGCGAGCTGATAGTGAACAATCTGCGCCTTTTCGCCTACCTCGACGACGCGGGCAAGGCAAAGCTGGCCGGCAAGCGCGAGATCATGCAGGACCGTCCCGCCAGGCCCTTCGACAGCATGGCCTACGACAGTCTCTACATGATGCGGTCGAGCGACAACGGCCATACCTGGAGCGAGCCGGCGGCCTTCGGAATTCCGACAATGGACTACTGGACCCACACGGGCCAGACCGGAGTCGTCGAGCTGCCGGACGGCACGTGGCTGCTGCCCTTCCACGGGCACGGTCCCGGAGACGTCCCGGCCCCGGGCTCCTACAACGGCGGCGAAGCGCCTGGCCAGGCGTGCGACCGCGTATTCGTCGCCCGCTCCTACGACCAGGGCAGGACCTGGGGCAGTCCGTCGGTGGTGATGCACGACCCGGACGGCGTGATCAGCTTCCACGAGCCGCCCATGCTGAGGATGTCGAGCGGCCGTTTGCTCATCGTTACGAGGACGGGGGGGGCCGACGACCACTTCTACCAGGCCTACTCCGACGACGACGGCTGGACGTGGCAGGGGCTGTCGCGCACGCCGATAGTGGGGGTACCGAGCCACCTGGTGGAGCTGGAGAGCGGGAGCATCCTCTGCACCTATGGCTACCGCCGCCCTCCCTTCGGCATCAAGGCGTGCTTCTCATACGACGGCGGCGCTACCTGGGACGTGGACAACGAGGTCGTCATACGAGACGACGGGATGCACCTCGACCTGGGCTACCCCGCGTCGATCCAGCTACTCGACGGCCGCATTCTTTCGGTCTACTACTTCCACGGCGAGGACGGCGTCCGATTCATCGGCGGCAGCATCTGGGAAGAGTAGCTAGTATCGATTCAAGGTAGTTTTGGCGAACGTCCAGCCCCCCGCCCCTCTGGGTTCCCGCCCCCGACTACTCGGGGGCAGGCTTTTCGCGGGAATGACGGCAATCCGAGGGTTCTGTCATATTTAGATTGAAGCAGTACTAGTGGTTAGTGGTTGGTAAGGAGGAGAAAGGAGACTCCAATGGACTTCGAGCATATCGTCATTCACAAGGGGACGGAGTTTCACAGCGCGTTTCCGGGGATCACGCGGCTGGACAACGGCGACCTGGTAACGGTCTTCAGGCAGGCCCCGATCCGTCCCCCCGACGAGCGGGAGGTGGAGCGCGGCTCCAGCATGTCGCACCGTCACGTCGACGACGGGTCGCGCATAGCGATGGTGAGGTCCACCGACGACGGCAGGACGTGGGATCTTGACAGCCTGATAGTGATCGACACCGCCGATGGAAGCAACGACCTGAACATGGGCATGGTCTCCCAGGTCTCTACGGGGGAGCTGATCATGAACAACCACCGATGGTTCGTGAACATGTCCGACGAAGACGCTGCGAGGCTCAGCGACAGCCGCATGGACATCTCCCGGGGAGCCAGGGGGACGTCGAGCAGAATAGTCTTCGACAGCCTCTACTTCGCCCGGTCCAACGACGGCGGGATGACCTGGGGGGAACCGTACCCCGTGTCGATATCCGGCTTCACATTCCGGGCCCACACCGGCAAGGACGGGGTCGTGGAGCTGGACGACGGCACATGGCTGCTGCCCTTCCACGGCATGGCCGCGGGCGACGTGCAGGACAGGATGTTCGTGGCGAGGTCCTGCGACCAGGGCAGGACGTGGGGGCAGCCTTCGACGGTCGCGTATGACCCGGAGCGGACGATCGGCTTCCACGAGCCGCCGCTGCTCAAGCTGCCGAACGGCAGACTGCTGACGGTGATCCGCACCAACGACGCCGACGGGTATCTGTACCAGGCATACTCGGACGACGACGGCTGGACGTGGGAGGGGCTCAAGCGCAGCCCAATGTGGGGGCATCCGTGCAACCTTCTGTCGATGCCCGACGGCCGGGTCCTATGTACCTACGGCTACCGGCGGGAGCCATTCGGCGTGAGGGCTTGCTTCAGCAGCGACGAGGGACTGACCTGGGACATTGCGGGCGAGGTGGTGATCAGGGACGACGGGCTGCACGGCGACCTCGGCTACGCGGCGTCCATACTGCTGAACGACGGCAGCATTCTCTCGACCTACTACTTCCACGGCGAGGATGGCATCCGCTACATTGGCGGGAGCATCTGGCAGGGGTAGCCAGCCTCTTCAACCACACCCATCATGCTATACTCGGCGCCACTATCGGGCGTGGAGGTTAGACGTGGCTCTCGACAACCAGGTGTGCATCATCACGGGCGGCGGCAGCGGCATGGGCAGGGCGACGGCGCTTGCCATGGCGGAGGAAGGTGCGAAGATCGTGCTGTTCGGTCGTACCGAGTCCAAGGTGGCGGCGGTTGCCGAGGAGGTCAGGGAGCAGGGCGGGACCGCAAGGTCCTACGGTCTCGACGTCGCGGACCACGATGCCGTTTTCGGCGCCATAGGGGATTCCCTGGACGCGTTTGGCCGCATAGACGTGCTGGTTAACAGCGCCGGGCATAGCTCGCCCCACCGCAGGCTGCTCACGACTACCCCGGACGAGGTCCGCTCGGTCGTCGACTCGAACCTGGTGGGCACGATCTACTGCACGCAGGCCGTAATGCCGACAATGCTCGAAGCCGACAGCGGCACGATAGTCAACATCTCGTCGCTGGCAGGGGTCACCCCTGGCCTGCTCGGGGGCATGATCTACAGCGCGGTGAAGGCTGCCGTGATCAACTTCACCGGCTTCCTGAACGACGAGTTCAAGGACACCGGCGTCCGGGCCAGCGTGGTGATCCCCGGCGAGGTCGACACGCCGATCCTGGACAACCGGCCTGTCGTGCCCGACGCCGCCGCGAGGGCGACGATGGCCACGTCCGGGGACGTCGCCGAGGCGATCACCCTGATCGCCCGCCTGCCGCAGAAGAGCAACATACCCGAGCTGGTCATAAAACCCACCCTGGCCAGGGACACGTCAAGCGAGGTCGGCACGGCGTAGCTTTCAGCCCAGCTCTGTTCAGGAGGAGAGATGAAGATCGAGGATGTGAAGACCTACCTGGTCCAGGACTGGCTACTTGTCCAGATCTCGACTGACTCAGGCATAGTGGGGGTCGGGCAGGGGACGTTCTGGGGCCAGCCAGCGGCCAGCGAGCAGGCCCTCCTCAGCTTCAAGCCGTATTTGATCGGCAAGGACCCGCTGACCATCGACTACCACTACCAGTACCTGAACCGCTCGTCCAGCTTTAGGGCGTCGGCGATATACGCAGCCCTAAGCGCAATCGACACGGCGCTGTGGGACATAGCGGGCAAGCACTACGGCGCTCCGGTCCACAGCCTGCTTGGGGGCACTCACCGCCACAAGATACGCATGTGCGCCCTGTGCATGGACGGGGACCGGGACGCAGCCGTCGCGCTCGCCGCTCAGGCGGCGGCAGAGGGCCACACCGCAGTGAAGATCGACCCCTTCCCAAACGACTACCCGAAGTGGAGTCTCCCAAGGCTCATCGACGAGGTGGTGGACAGGGTGGGGGCAGTGCGGGAGACGGTGGGCCGCGACATAGACATCGTAGTCGAGGTCCACAGGAAGCTGGGGCCCGCCGAGGCCATCGCTGTTGCGCAGAGGCTGGAGCAGTTCGACCTGCTCCTGATCGAGGACCCGATACCTCCCGACAGCGTCGACTCAATGGCGGAGGTGGCGAGCCGGACGACGATACCCATAGCTACCGGCGAACGACTGCATACCATCTACGAGTTCCGCGAGATCCTGAGCCGCGGCGCCGCGCGCGACCTGAAGCTGGACGCCGGCCTGCACGGCGGGCTAACCCAGTGCAAGAAGACCGCGGGGCTGGCCGAGGCGTACCACGCCACAGTCTCGCCCCACAACGCCTGGGGCCCTGTGGTGACGGCGATACACGTGCAGCTCGCGGCCGCAATCCCGAACTTCCTCGTGCTGGAATACAGGTACGACGAGAGGGACGACATCGCCCGCAATCCACTGAAGGTGGAGGATGGCTACATAGCGGTGCCGGACGCTCCCGGCCTGGCAGTGGACTTCGACCCCGAGGCCGCCGCCCGGCACCCGCTGCAACCCCGCACGGTCGGGACGGCCCTGAGGGACGACGGATCCGTGGGCTTCCGGTAGGGGCGCTCCTCGCGTCGTTCAGCCACGGAACTGATTGACGATATTGGCTCAGGTTCGAACCGGGAGTCTAGGGTTTCCATCTTCCATCATCTTGTTCTGCCTTACCAGCCACGAGCCGCCCTCGCTCTCGGAGATCAAGAGGCCGTGTGCTCGCCCGATGGCCTCGTGTATCGACATTAGCTCCCAGGGCGGGTTGACGATTCTCAGGTCCAGGTCGCGTCCCTGGCTCCACGCGAGGTCGCCCATGGAGTGCAGCAGTTCGTCGAAGAATGAGGGAGTGAACCCACGAATTCCCCGGAAGTCAAGCGCGATAGGCTCCGCGTCGTTCTGGAGCATGTCCGCTACGCCCGCGCCGAGGCTTCTAGCAGACGTACGCGTAACCAGAATCCTATTCTGAACCATGTTGCCGATTCGTACGGTACTCATCTCCTAACCTTAGCCTGCGATCTCTACATAGGCCCGTATCCCGGGAAAGAGGTTCGTGCGCATCGGCCCATTCTGCTCCCCATTGTCAATCTGCAGGAATCCCCCCCCCCCCCCCCCCCCCCCGATTGGATCTCAAGTTTCCGGTTAGCCCTGCGCACCTCATCGGCTATGCTAAAGAGTCCCATGCCCCGGGTTGGCTCGCCCGTCCCACTCACCCGCTCCCTCATCGCGACTTCAATTGCTGTCCACTCGTTGGACACGAGGGAGCGGTTGCTCGGGTTTTGCTCCAGTGAGCGCCGGATTCCTATGCCTCCATCGGCCACGGCGCACATGAATCGCTCCTTCTGCTTGTCGAAATGGATGTAACCAAACGCTCCGACCTCGGAGTTGGAATGTTGAACCGCATTACAGGCGAGCTCCGCGAAGACGCTGGTCACCGTCCAGTAGACGTCCGGAGTGCTGAGGTGGGAGTCCATCAGGATAAGCTCAGCCTGATTGGCGAATTCCTCCACCTTGGATTCAGTCTCAAACGCGGTTAAGTGAATGATGGGCAGACCCCAGTCCAAATCTGGAACATCCAGATAGTTGACCTCAACACCTTCCTTTTGCAGGAACTGGAAGACTCCTCGAGACTTTAGGTATGGGCCCACGTTCCCATCGCGGGGTATAGTACCAAGTCACCGTGATGCCGCCGTATATGTGCGGCCAGGGAGTGGGTTCCCGCCCCGTATCGCGTACGGGGCAGGCTCTTCGCGGGAATGACGGCTTTACGGCGCGCTCAAAATGAATTGGTATAAGAAGGACGCAGTCGCTTCCTCGCAACTTGGCCAACAACAGATACGTGATGCAGAAGAGCGTAGCGGATGGCTGGATGTACTTGCACTGGCGCAGATCAATCTCAACGATGCGTTCGTTGTATCTAGAATCCCGCGGATCCGCGTACTTGATTTCCCGCAGATCCCCTGTGTTGTATGAATCTACGGGGAGCTTTGATCTTCATGTAGTACTTTCCTATCCGGCAGGTTCCAGGTCGAAGTCGTAGCTCTCGATGACCGGGTTGGCCAGGAGCTTGTCGCACATGGAGTCGACCGCCGCGCGGGCTGACGCCTCGCTCTCGGCCTCCAGGCGAACCTCGAAGTACTTGCCCGAGCGCACTCCAGCGATGGAGTCGAAGCCCAGGTCACGGAGCCCGTGGTGAATGGTCTGGCCCACCGGGTCGTTCACGGAGGTCTTGAGGGTTACGCGAACCCTGGCAAGGAACATGCCGCCGGTAGTCACTGTGCGGGGTCTACCGCGCCAAGGCCTCGGGGGCGTTCGGCGAGTTCATGTGGGCCTTGACGAACGCCTTGATGCGCTCGTCGTCGTATTCGTCGAATGCATAGAGGAAAGTCCAGGCCGTCAGCGCGATCTTGGTGTCCATGTCAGGGTAGGGGGACACTATGATCTTCGGGATCTCCAGACCCCGCTGGAAATAGCCCTCCAGCTTCTCGACGAGCTCGTCGCACCCTTCAGGGCAGTTGTAGTGGATGCCGATGCCGCCGTGCTCGAGGTTGTGGATTAGCACCTCGTCGGGCAGAGGCTCCTTGTAGACGTCCCATCGAGCAGGGCCGCCGTCAGCATAGTCGTAGTGCCAGCCGGACGTGCCGGGCACCGAGTTGTACGGGGGATGACCCTCGCCGGTAATGATGTGGGTCCCGTCCTGGTCGGGGAAGCGCTCGCCAGGCCCGTCGGGGCCTGGCGGGCCCCCCAGAGTGATCGGAAGGCTTCCCGCGAACAGGGAACCGATGAATAGCACGGCTATGATCACGACGGCCGAGAAGGCCGCGACCCTGGTGAACCGCCGCTTTCTCTGCCTTCGCGACCTGCGCGCCGCCCTAGCCTGCGTCGGGGTGAGTCGTCCCTCTCTGCGTCTGGATGCTGTTGTCATAGACTTCTATTGTGCTACTGAAGGCTTCGGCCGGTCAACCGTTCATACGCCTCGATGTAGCGGAGCCGGGTCTTGTCGACGATGTCGCCCGGCAGCTCAGGCGCCGGAGGCTCGTGGTCCCAGCCCTGCTCATTGAGCCAGTCTCTGACGTACTGTTTGTCGAAATTGGGCTGAGACTTGCCGGGTTCGTAGCCTTCGGCGTCCCAGAAACGGCTCGAGTCCGGGGTCAGGAGCTCGTCGATCAGCGTCAGCTCCCCGTCGATGTAGCCGAACTCCATCTTCGTGTCGGCGATCACGATGCCCTTGGAGAGAGCAATGTCGTGGGCCTTGTTGTAGACGGCGGCGGTCGTGTCCGAGAGCCGCCTGGCCTCGTCCTTGCCCACCATCGCCTCGACCTCTTCCATCGTCATGTTCTCGTCGTGGCCAACGTCGGCCTTGGTGGTCGGCGTGAAGAGCGGTTCAGGGAACTTGTCGCCTTCCTGGAGTCCGGCCGGCATTGCCATTCCGGACACGGCGCCGCTCTTTTTGTATTCGGACCAGGCGGAACCAGTGATGTACCCTCGGATGACGCACTCCACATCGATGCGCTTCGCCCGCCTGACGACCATGGCCTGGCGCGCAAGGTTGGCGGGAACGTCCAGCTCTGGCCTCTCGGTCGCAAGGGCTATGAAGTGGTTGGGCACGATGTCCGCAGTCTGGTCGAACCAAAAGGCGGAAATCTGGCACAGCACGGCGCCCTTGTCCGGCACTGCCGTGGGCAGCACGACGTCGAAGGCGGAAATCCTGTCCGTCGCCACCATGAGGAACAGCTTGTCGTCCAGCTCGTGGGTGTCCCTGACCTTTCCTCTGTAGACGAGGTTGGGCAGGGGAGACTCCTTTATGGCAACCATTCAGTCAGACCTCCAAGTATTTCGATCTCGTGAAACTCTCGAATCTCTACTCTAGCACGGCAGCCGGTTCGTTTCTCGACCTGACCGTAGCGTAGACGGTGATCGCAAAAGCCGAAGTCATGATCGCCGCGGACGCCAGACAGTATACGCAGTAGGCGTGGATACGGAAGGCCTGCGTGTAGACGAAGTAAGCGGTGAGACTCTCACCAAGCAGGGCCATACCCAACAGCGCATATGCCAAGCTGTTGGGGGGGCTGTCGAAACCCAGATAGGCGAGCGTCCCGAGCAGCAACGCGCCGTATCCCGCAACCCCGATGAAGGCGACAGGCACCCCCAGCAGGACCGCGTATTCGCTCGAAGTCACATCGCCGCAGCCTCCCGACACCGCACACGCCGTAGTGCCGCCGGTTACGTGCTCCACGCTCAGGTACGTTGCCAGCGCCAAACCTGCCAGGCTGAGAGCTGCGACGGCCCATCGTGGGATTGCGCCCGAAGTCATCGCGCCGCCGCAATCGCAGATTCGATGAGCTGTGCCAACTCGCTGTAGTTGGCAACCTGGATCCGTTGCCTCTCCAGGAACAGCGAGGGTGTGGAGTTAACGCCCAGACGCTTTCCGAGATGAAGGTCCTCTTCGACCTTGCCTCGGTACTTGCCGCTGTCGAGGCAGGAGTCGAAGGCATCCCGGTCGAGCTGGAGCCGGGTCGCGAATCCCTTCAGGTTGTCGTTGGAGTAGGCGCCCTGGTTCATGCCCTTCCAGTTCTCGAAGACGGCGTCATGGTACTCCCAGAACTTGTCCTGGTCGGCGGCACACTCGGTCGCCTCGGCAGCCCTGAACGACTCCTCGCCTATGAAAGGGAAATGTCGGAACACGAAACGAATTCGGCCCGTGCTCACAAAGTCCTCCTTGAGCTGCTTGCCCATTCCCAGGGCGAACTGAGCGCAGTGGGAGCACTGGAAGTCTCCAAATTCCTCCAGCGTGACGAGGGCAGCCTCCACTGCGGGCTGGTCCTGAGTCGGGGTTGTGGCAGGCTTGTCATCAGCAACTGGCACCACCTGGGTCGGCGTCGGGCCAGTCTCGTCCTGAGTCGTAACCCCGGCGGTGGAGTCAGAACCGGAGTCCCGGCCGAGTGCGGCAAAGAGGATGACGGCGACTGCCGCCGCGACGACCAGCACTCCGCCTCCGATCAGCAGGTAGGGGAATCGCCTGGACTGGGGTGCATCCGGCTGCCGGCGCTGCACCCCCTCTCTTCTCTTTTGCCGTCTATTGGTCACTACCCTCTCCCAGGGGAGGCGAACTGGTCGCCATCCTATGTTCTCACGCCAGGCCCGCGCGCTCGAACGTCTCGTCGACATGTCGGACGTAGTAGCCATAGTCGAACAGGGAGTCGATCTCGTCTCGGTCCAGCCGCGCGGCCACCTCGGGCTCACAGCGAATCAGCCCGCGAAAGTCCTCGCCGCTCTGCCAGCTCTGCATCGCTCGGTCGTGGACAATGGCGTAGGCCTCCTCACGCGCCATGCCCGCCTGGATCAGCGCCAGGAGGACCCGCTGGGAGAAGACAACCCCGTGGGTCGACTCCACGTTCTGTATCATCCGGTCGGTGTGCACGTCCATATCCCGGACGACACCGGCGAACAGGTCGATGATGTAGTCGAGGGCCGTGCAGGAGTCTGGCAGAATCAGCCGTTCTGCAGACGAGTGGCTGATGTCGCGCTCGCCCCATAGGGCGACGTTCTCCAGTGCCGTGACGGCATGACCACGGATCAGCCTTGCGAGGCCGCAGACGCGCTCCGACAGCTCCGGATTGCGCTTGTGCGGCATCGACGATGAGCCTGGCTGGCCCTTTGGGAAGCCCTCGGAGACCTCCTGTATCTCGGTGCGCTGAAGGCCCCTGATCTCCGTGGCGAACTTCTCCAGAGAGGCGGCGGCCAAGGCCATCGTGGTCACGACCTGCGCGTGCCGGTCGCGTTGGAGCACCTGGTTCGAGACGGGCGCGGGCTGCAGGCCAAGGCGCTCGCATACCTTTGTCTCGACGGACGGCGGGACCGTTGCGTGAGTGCCGACAGGCCCGGATATCTTCCCGAAGGCGATGATGCTTCTGGCCTGAACGAGCCGCTCCCTGTTCCGCCTCGTCTCGTCCCACCACAGGGCAAGCTTCAGGCCGAAGGTGACGGGCTCGGCGTGGACCCCATGAGTGCGCCCCATCATCAGGGTGTCCTTGTGCTCGACGGCCCTCGACCGCAGCGCCTCGAGAAGGTCGTCCGTCCCGGCTATCAGGAGATCGAGAGCCTCGATGAGCTGCAGGCTGGTAGCGGTGTCCCACACGTCGCTCGTGGTGAGACCGAGATGGAGCCAGCGGCCCTCCGGCCCAATGAACTCCGTGATGGAGCTGAGAAACGCTGTCATCTCGTGGCGCGTATCCTTAAGGATCTCCTGCAGGCGGTCCATACTGTAGGTCGCGCCACGCAGCTTCTCCATGTCGGCAGCGGGCACCACGCCCTCGTCGGCCCACGCCTCGCACACTGCCAGCTCGATGGCGAGCCACCGGTCGTACTTGCTCTCCTCGGACCAGACCCGCTTCATGCCTGGCCTGGTGTAGCGTTCGATCATGTCTATGCCTAACCTTTGGGCTCTACCTGGACTTCAGGCCTTCGCGATAGTCGTCGTATGCCTGGCGTATGTCGTCGTGCTTTGCGCCAAGCATCTGCGCCGCCAGGAACGCCGCGTTGCGGGCGCCCCACGAGCCGATGGCCACGCATGCGACAGGGATGCCGGGCGGCATCTGAGCAATGGCGTGGAGCGCGTCGACGCCCTTCAGGTCGCTGGACGGCAGGGGAATGCCGATGATCGGCAGCGTCGTCCATGAGGCGAGGACGCCTGGCAGCCCTGCGGAGCCTCCTGCAGCGGCGATCAGCACCTCGACGCCCCGCTCCCGAGCCGACATCGCGTACTCGCGTACCTTGTCAGGCGTCCGGTGGGCCGAGGCTACGACAACCTCGTGCTCGACTCCCAACTGATCGAGGACCTCGGAGGTCTCGTCCACGTACGACTGGTCTGACTTGCTTCCCATCACTACGCCTACTAACGGCATTCCTGTTCCCCTCCGTACTGAATTATACCAAATCACCGTGATGCCGCCGTATATGTGCGGCCAGGGAGTTGGGTTCCCGCCCCCGCGGGAATGACGGCTTTACGGCGCGCTCAAAATGAATTGGTATTAGGTGCGAGCTACTATGAGCGGGACGCGCATCTCGTCGGGTGTCAGGCCGCCATGGCTTGCGACCGACTTGTGCTCTTCCTGCTCCTCTCGCGGGTACTTGTAATCGATGACGGGCGTGCCCCTGGAGATCGAGAGGTGGCTCCCAATTCTCCGTCGGGTGGCCTGCGACGCCGGCCCAGGGCCCATGAGGCCCATGTCCAGAGCCTCGCCGGTCTCCAGGAGGTAGAAATCGTCGCCAAGTCTCCGGCGGAAGGCCGCCTCGAACTCTGCAGTGCGGCCCTCGCGTACTTGGAACATCGTCGCCCTCCCTGTGCCCCAGGGCTCTCGCGCCAGGTGCTCTACCAGGTCGTCGTCCTGTTCGACCTCGCGGACGTGTTCGTCCGGCGTGTTCAGCAGGCCATGATCGGCAGATGCGACGACGGCAACGTTGGATGGGAGCAGACCGGCGAGCTGCGCCAGCCAGCCGTCGACTGCGGATATGGCCTGCTTCGCAATATCGTGGTCGATACCGTACCCGTGCGAAGCCGCGTCCACGTGGGGGATATACACCTGTGTGAAGGTGCTGCCCCGGGCCTCGCCCAACCACTTCAGCACAGCGCCTGCAGCGTCCTCCAGCCCCTTGTAGCCGTAGTGGGGCGTGTGACCGCGGCAGTAGGACGAGTACGGGGTCGCGCCTATCTCTTCGGGGACTACGCCGAAACTGGGCCACGCCATTCCAGGGACGATCGACGGTTCGGGGTAGGCCTGCTCGGGAGTCATGCCAAGGCTGGCGAGGTCCTTTTTGTCGCTCCGGCGAATGAAGTGGATGATGGTCGCGACGGCGTCGATCTCCTCCAGGTACAGGTCCCAGTTCGGTACGCCATGCTGGCTGGGCCACAGCCCCGTGGCATACGAGGTGAGAACCGTCGGGGTCGTCGACGGGTACACGGTCATCAGCTCCGCCGCGACATGCGCGCTGAGAAAATCGGCCCCATGCTCCGCATCGATGACGTTCATGCCCAGCCCGTCCACCATGACGAACACGACGTGGTCCACGGGCCCAATACTTTCGACGATGGAGTCGACGGCCGGTGAGTGGGACTCGCCGGGCTCGGCGACGCGGGGCAGGGCGTTGGCCAGGTCGACTATGTTGGGTACTTCGGGAGAAGGGCGGACCAGCTCACCCGAGTCGAAGGCCGCGAGGAGACGATCCCTGTCGCTCAACTCCGGTACTCCGGACCATCCACGTTGAAGACGGGCTCTCCGCCGCCCACACGGAACAGGACTACCGACGAGGTCTCCATCCCCGGGTTCACCTCGCGGTGCACGGTGTGCGCCGGGATAAAGACGAAGTCGCCAGTCTCGGCGTCCACCGACTGCCGGCCCTCGGCGCCGTACTCGAACCGCGCCTTGCCCGACACGACGTATAGGTAGCTGTCGTTGATTCCGTGGTGGTGCCAGCCGGAGGCGGCCCCAGCCTCCATGTGCACGGAGCCAGCCCAGACCGTTCCCTCGGCGAAAGCTGCCGAGCGCAGCATTCCGGGCGTCTGCGTCGTGTCGGCAAGTGAGTCGCAGCGCGCCAGGAGAATCCCAGTCAAGACGAGCCTCCAACGTCGGCTATGTCGGTCCGGTAGAAGGAGCCGGTGAAGCTGATCCGCGCCGCGTTCTCATACGCCCTGGCGCGGGCCTCGGCGACGGTGGAACCCAGCGCCGCAACCGTTACGACGCGGCCTCCGCTCGTAACGACAGCGCCGTCTCCAGATTCCTTCGTCCCGGCGTGGAACACCATCGCATCGGTGTCCACCGAATCTAGTCCGTGGATAGGATACCCCGTCTCGTACGCGGCCGGGTAGCCTCCCGAAGCAATGGCTACCCCGACGCAGGGCCGTTCGTCCCATTCGAGGGGGACGGTGACCACGTCGCCGGAGGCCGCAGCCCACATGACCTCCAGCAGGTCGCTCTTCAGCCGAGGCAGGATGACCTGTGTCTCCGGGTCTCCGAGCCTGCAGTTGAACTCGATCACCTTGGGACCGTCTCGTGTGAGTATCAGGCCCCCGTAGAGCGCGCCTACATAGGGCGCGCCGGCAGCGGCGAGTGCCGAAATCGTCG
Source organism: Dehalococcoidia bacterium (assembly GCA_965261325.1). Taxonomy (GTDB): domain Bacteria; phylum Chloroflexota; class Dehalococcoidia; order Lucifugimonadales; family CAJWER01. The sequence goes on along the minus strand of CBDHCU010000008.1, from coordinate 391,178 downwards.
GCTCGATAATCTCGCGGCGGACCCGGTCGTCCATCTCGGCGTTCCACAGCTCCGCTACGGGAGGGCTGTACGAGCCCATGCCTCCCGTGTTCAGGCCAGTGTCGCCGTCGCCCGACAGCTTGTAGTCGCAGGCGGCCACGAGGGGAGAGATGTTCCGCCCGTCGACGAACGCGAACACGCTGATCTCGGTGCCTTCCAGGTACTCTTCGAGTAGCACGACGCTGCCCGATTCACCAAACTTCCCTTCGACCATCCAGTCCCGCAGGGCCCTCTCCGCCTCCTGCCGGGTTTCTGCGACGAGTACGGCCTTTCCCTCCGCGAGGCCGTCTCCCTTCACGACGATGGGCGCTCCCACCTCATCCAGACGGCGCATGGCATCCTCATAGTCGGAGTGCCTGGATGCCCTGCCGGTGGGGACCCCGTTGGCGAGCATCAGGTCCTTGGCAAAGGCCTTGCTGGACTCGATCCGCGCGGCCGCCTGAGTAGGGCCGAATACCGGCTGGCCAGCACCCTTGAGCGCATCCACAAGGCCCGCGGCCAGCGGCGCCTCGGGGCCTACCACGGTGAAGTCGACAGCCTGCTCCCTGGCAAGGTCGACCATGCCAGGTACGTCCGCTGCCGCGACGAGGACATTCGTTCCAAGCTGCGCGGTACCCGCGTTGCCCGGCGCTGTCAGTAGCTCGCCGAGCCCAGGGCTCTGGGTGAGCTTCCAGGCTATCGCGTGCTCCCGCGCTCCGCTCCCGACGAGCAGGACCCTGAGCCTGCTATCCACCGCTGACCGTGGCCTCGAAGTCGATCTCCAGCCTGACATTGTCCACCACGCTGAGCACCACGAACACGCTGGGTTTCTCCATGTCAAAGGTGTCGAAGGTGAAGTTGGTCTTGGCTGTGCCCGTAACGCTCCCCCCATCGCCTGCCTGGGCCGTCGCCTGCCACGTGAGCTCCCTGGTTACGCCGTGTATGGTCATGTCGCCCACGATCTCGAAGGTGACCTCGCCGGAAGAGGGCAGGGGCCACGGCAGGCCCGGCGTACTCTTCACGACCAGTTCCGCCGTGGGGTAATTGTTCGTCTCAAGGGTGTTGCTGCGGATGTAACCGTCGCGCCTGTTGGAGTCGGACACCAGGGACGCCATATCGACGGTGATCTTGGACTGGGCGGAATCGATTGAGCCATCCGCTGCGAACACGATGGTTCCTTCGACCTTGTCGGTAGTTCCGATGGCGTCATTTGGTGCATCCAGGCGGGCAAGCTGCTCCCTGACAAGGTACCGTGCCACAGAGCCCGGTCCGATCGTTACGGACGCTCCGCCGGGACTTTCCCCCGCCGGCTTGGTGGATGTCTCGTCTGCAGTCGGTTGTGGGGTTGGTTCAGGGGCAGTGGTAGGCGGAGCCGCGACCGTGGGCGCGGCTGTGGGAGCTGCCGTCGGTGTTGGGGCCGGCTCGGTGGACGAGCATGCGACGGCCAGCGCCGCAAGGGCGACCGTCGTCGCAATGACGATTAGTGCCAGGCGAGGGATCTGGGTGTTCAAGTCTCTACTCCTGGTCGAGTTTCCTTGAAATTAGCAAGAAATCTTGAAGATTTCGTCAAGGACGGAAGGGCCGCTGCCATACCTCTATCGCTTCGATCAGCTGCTGCTCCCTAGTCCCCAACGCCTATTCCCACTCTATGGTGCCCGGTGGCTTGCTGGTGATGTCGTAGACCACGCGGTTGACCCCCGGCACCTCGTTGGCGATGCGGCTGGATATGCGCGCCAGCACGTCGTAGGGAAGCCGGCTCCAGTCGGCCGTCATCGCCTCGTCGCTGGTGACTGCTCGTACGGCAATGACGCCGCCGTATGTCCTGAAGTCTCCGGTCACACCCACCGAGCGCGTGTCGGTGAGAACTGCGAAGCTCTGCCAGAGCTCCCTGTACAGACTGGCGGCCCGGATCTCGTCCATCACTATCCAGTCAGCCGCCCTCAGGGTCTCCAGCTTCTCGTGGGTCACCGCGCCGATGATCCTGATCGCCAGCCCCGGACCGGGGAACGGCTGCCTGAAGACCATTTCCTCGGGCAGGCCCAGCTCCAGCCCCGCCTCGCGGACCTCGTCCTTGAAGAGGTACCGCAGCGGCTCCACCAGCTTCAGCTTCATGTTTTCCGGCAGGCCGCCGACGTTGTGATGGGTCTTGATCTTCGCCGATACCTTGTTGTCGGTAGTCTCGCTCTCGATGACGTCTGGGTAGAGAGTGCCCTGGGCCAGGAAATCGACCCGGCCCAAGGTAGCTGCCTGGGCGTCGAATACTTCGATGAAGACCCGGCCGATGCGCCGCCGCTTCTCCTCCGGGTCCGTAACACCTGCGAGCTCGCCAAGGAAGTTCTCTGCGGCGTCGACGTGCCTCAGATCGATCTCCAGGTGTCGGTTGAAGGTGTCCACCACCTGGTCGGGCTCGCCGCGTCTCATGAGCCCGTTGTCGACGAATATGCAGGTCAGCTGGCTGCCAATTGCCCTGTTCACGAGCGCGGCCGCCACCGCGGAGTCGACACCGCCGGACAGAGCGCATATGACCTTGCCGCCGCCGACCTGGCCGCGGATGCTCTCCACAGTGTCGGCGATGAAGTTGGCGGGGGTCCAGAGTCGACCGCAGCCGCAGACCTGATGCACGAAGTTGCCTAGAAGGTCCTTGCCGTTTGGCGTGTGGACGACTTCAGGGTGAAACTGGATGCCGAGCATACCGCTGCCGTTGCCTATGGCCGCGATAGGGGAGTTGTCGGAGCGGGCCAGCGGTTCGAAGCCCCGAGGCATCTCCATAATCCGGTCGCCGTGGCTCATCCACACCGGCATCGACGACGGCAGTCCCGCGAACAGCGGCTCACCGGCTGCGCTCTGGGTCAGCACGGCGTGGCCGTACTCCTTCCTGGCGCTCGGGACCACCTTGCCGCCAAGCTGATGGACCATCACCTGCATCCCGTAGCATATCCCCAGGACGGGCAGGCCGCTCTCGTACACCCACGAGGGGGCCATCGGGGCGCCCGGCTCGTAAACACTGGCGGGCCCGCCGGACATGATGATGCCCTTCGGGTTCAGTTGGCTGACGGCATCCCACGACGATTCGTGGGAGATGATCTCGCAGTAGACGTTCGCCTCCCGTACGCGCCGCGCGATCAGGCGACTGTACTGGGACCCGAAGTCGATGATGAGTATGGACTCGCGCCCCGAATGGGTATGCGAGCGCTGCTCCGGAGCCCCGCCGGGCCCCTCTGTGGTCTGCGTCGAGGTCATACCTGTAGTAGTCACAAGGCTAGCATCTATAATATCTTGTGGTCAATGAACGCGAAACGCCATCAGACAAACTCGCCATGAACCGGATCGCCGAGGTGGTCGAGGTCCTGAGGAACGGGGGGGTGGCGGCCATCCCGACCGACACTGTGTACGGTCTTGCGGCTCACGGCCTGGATGCTGCGGCAGTCGGCAAGGTCTTCGAGGTCAAGGGTCGGCCGCCGGGCATGGCCCTGCCGCTGCTGCTTGCAAGTACGGCCGACCTATCGCTGTGCTGCGTGGATGTGCCTGATTCGGCCCTGAGTCTTGCCGCCGCCTTCTGGCCGGGTTCTATTACGCTGGTGCTGCGCCGCTCCGACACTGTGCCAGACGCCGTAACCGGAGGCGGCGACACGGTGGCCGTGCGGGTGCCCAACCATCCCGTGCCCAGGGAGATCGCGCGGCGTCTGGGTTCGCCAATTACCGGCACGAGCGCCAACCGCTCCGGGCTCCCGCCCGCGACCACGGCCGCCGAAGCGCGGGAGCAGCTTGGCAACCGGGTCGACTACGTGCTGGACGGCGGCGCGGTTCGTTCCGGAGTGCCCTCGACGGTCCTGGATCTGACGGGGTCTGAGCCTGTCATAGTTCGCCTCGGAGCGGTTGCCCCGGGCGCCATAGCGGAAGTCTTGGGTACGGAAGTAGATGTTGTGAAGAAGCCGTCAACCAACCCCAGATCCACCACCTAATTTGGACGGATGGCGTGACGGACTGCCTCTGAGGCTATGGCTGTGCACCTTGCCGGGGATGGGTTCCCGCCCCCGACTGCTCGGGGGCAGGCTCTTCGCGGGAATGACGGAGGTGGGGGATTTGGGCCAACTCGTCAGGTTGAGAGTTGCTGGCGGTTTTGCTAACATTCCCGCGTCAGGGAGCGTGGCAGCCGCCGCCAAGTCTCAATGAAATCGTCCACGGGGGCCTAAGTCTTGTTCGCCTACCTGTCGAGACGCCTGATACTCGCCGCATTCACCACTGTGGTTATCTCCATGTTGGCATTCTTCATAATGGAGGTCCCCCCGGGAGACGCCGCGAGCAAGTACGTCGACGCCCTGATGACCTCGGGCGATGAGGTCGCGCTGGGCATGGCCGAGCAGATACGCAGGGACCTGGGCCTGGACAAGCCCGTTCACCTTCGCTACTTCTGGTGGGTCGGGAACCTGGTGCAGGGCAAGTGGGGACGCTCTTTCCAGTACTTCTGCAGCTCGACCCCGGCGCAAAGGCCTGTACGGGAGCTGATCAGCGACCGCATATGGACTACTGTCGCGCTGACTGGTTTCACGGTCATCTTCACGTGGACCTTCGCAATTCCCGTAGGCATCTACTCGGCCGTGAGGCAGCATACTATCGGCGACTATGTCTTCACGACTCTGGGATTCACGGGCCTGGCAGTGCCTGACTTTCTCCTCGGCCTCGTCCTCATGTACCTTGCCTTTGCCTACTTCGACCAGTCGGTGGGCGGACTCTTCTCAGGAGATTTCCAGGACGCGCCTTGGAGCTTGCCGCGAATCCTGGACATGGTGAACCACCTATGGATTCCGGCCATCGTGCTGGGGACATCGGGCACGGCGGGCTTGATCCGCATCATGCGCAACAACCTGCTCGACGAGCTCTCCAAGCCCTACGTGGTCACCGCACGCGCAAAGGGAGTGGGCCCCTTCAGGGTGATAGTCAAGTACCCGGTGCGTGTTGCGATCAACCCGCTGGTGAGCACCGTGGGCTACCTGCTTCCGCAGCTGGTCAGCGGCAGCGTAATCGTGTCCGTCGTCCTGAGCCTGCCGACCCTGGGCCCCGTGCTGCTGGACGCCATCGTCAACCTCGACACCATGACAGCCGGGTTCATCGTCCTGATGCTGGGCATGTTGACAGTGGCCGGCACCCTCGTTTCCGATATCCTGCTGGCCATCGTGGATCCGCGTATCAAACTAACGGGGTAGGTTAACGATGACTGCCTATATCGCCAGACGACTTGTACTGTCGGCGTTCACAGTCTTCGTAATCAGCATCCTCTCGTACTTCATCATCGAGCTCCCAGAGGGCGACTCGGCCACCAAGCACATCGATCGCCTGATGAGCAGCGGCGTGGGCGCGTCGGAAGAGCAGGCCGAGCACATCCGGGTCTACCTGGGCCTCGACAAGCCTATCTACCAGCGCTACGCACAATGGATGTGGAACCTGGTGAGGGGAGACTTTGGCCGCTCGTTCCAGTTCTTCTGCTCGTCCTGGGCCACCGAGAGGACAGTCAAAGAGATTGTCGGCGACCGCATCTGGACCACCATAGTCCTTACCGGCTTCACCGTCATCGTCACTTGGACCTTCGCCATCCCCGTCGGGATATACTCGGCCGTGCGTCAGCACTCGGTCGGCGACTACCTGTTCACCCTGATCGGCTTCTCAGGGCTGGCCGTGCCCGACTTCCTGCTTGGCCTCGTGCTCATGTACATCGGGTTCGCCTACTTCGACCAGTCGGTCGGCGGTCTCTTCTCGGCGGACTTCCAGGACGCTCCCTGGAACGCGGCCAAGGCGTTCGACATGCTCAAGCATCTCTGGATTCCGGCCATCGTCCTGGGGACCTCCGGTACTGCGGGGCTCATCCGCGTAATGCGCAACAACCTCTTGGACGAGCTCAGCAGGCCGTATGTTGTGACGGCCCGGGCCAAGGGCGTCAAGTCCTGGAGGCTGATTGCCAAGTATCCCACCAGAGTCGCCATCAATCCGCTGGTGAGCACCGTCGGCTACCTGCTGCCGCAGCTGGTCAGCGGCAGCGTAATCGTCTCCGTCGTGCTCAGCCTGCCGACCCTGGGGCCGGTCCTTCTCGACGGCATCGTCCAGCAGGACACGTACACGGCTGGCTTCATCGTGCTGATGCTGGGGGTGCTGACGGTGATCGGGACGCTCCTGTCGGACGTGCTGCTCGCCATCGTAGATCCTCGCATCAAGTACACGGCCTAGGCCCGGACAGATGACCCGAGCCGCTACGACGATAGTCGGCAACTGGAAGATGAACTCCACCGCCGATCAGGCGCGCAGTCTGGCGTCCGCGATCAAGAACGGCCTGGCCGGCATCTCAAGTGTCGAGGTCGCCGTGTGCCCGCCCTTCACGTCGCTAATGGCCGTTCGCAGCCTCCTGGAAGGCTCCGGGATAGGAGTAGGGGCGCAGAACATGCACCATGAGGCGAGCGGCGCCTTCACCGGCGAGGTGTCAGTCGAGATGGTCGCGGAGTTATGCGACTACGTCATCATCGGCCACTCGGAGCGGCGCGAGCACTTCGGCGAGACCGACGAGGGTGTCAGGATCAAGGTTGCCGCGGCGCTGGGAGCAGGGCTGAAGGCAATCGTGTGCGTGGGCGAGCGTCTCGAGGACCGTGAGGCAGGCGACGCCGCGGTGGTGGTGGAGCGCCAGCTCTCGGAGGGCCTCGCGGGCGTCACATCGCCGGTGGGCCTGCTGGTCGCCTACGAGCCGGTCTGGGCCATCGGGACGGGTAGGGCAGCGACAGCTGCCGACGCCCAGGCGATGATGGCCCACATCAGGTCTCAGCTCGCAGGGCGATTCGGGCCGGGCGCCGGGAGCATTCCACTCCTATACGGCGGCAGCGTGACCGACGAGAATGTCGTCGATCTCGTCAGGGAGCCCGACGTGGACGGCGCCCTCGTAGGCGGCGCAAGCCTGAAGCCCGACGTCTTCGTCCGGCTGGTACATAACGCCGCCGCCGCTCGCGACTGAATGGTCCGCAGTGACACCATCGTAGCCGTCGTCGGCCCAACGGCGACGGGCAAATCGGACGTTGCCGTTCAGATCGCCCTCCGGCACGACGGCGAGATCGTGAGCGCGGACAGCCGCCACATCTACAGGGGCATGGACATCGGCACGGCCAAGTCTTCGCGGGCGCAGCTCGCCGCCGTGCCTCACCACCTGGTCGACATAGTAGATCCGGACGAGCCTTACAGCATCGCCCTCTACCTCCGCCAGGCCCGGGGGGCCATTGCGGACATACTGGAGCGCGGCAAGCTTCCCATAGTGGCCGGAGGCTCCGGGCAGTACGTCTGGGGGCTGCTGGAGGGCTGGCAGGTCCCAGAGGCGCCACCGTCGCCCTCGCTGAGGGCAGAGCTAGAGGCACGGGCCGAGTCCGACGGGGGCGAGGCCCTGTATCGCGAGCTTGCCGAGTCGGACCCGGAGGCCGCCAAACGCATCGATTCGAGCAACATCCGGCGCGTCATAAGGGCGCTGGAGCTCCGCCGCTCCCTGGGGAAGCCTCCCGGTCCTGTACGCAAGGTCACCCCGCCGTTCAGCCCCATCATTGTAGGCCTGATGCTTCCGCGCGCCGAGCTGTACCGCCGCATCGACGCCCGCGTCGACGCGATGATCGCCGACGGCTGGCTCGACGAGGTCAGGGCGCTCGTTGACCGTGGCTACTCTCTCGGCCTGCCGTCCATGTCCAGCCTCGGCTACGGCGAGCTCGGCCGGTATCTGAAGGGCGAGACAGAGCTGGACGAAGCGGTACGGGCAATAAAGACGAAGACGCACAGGTTCGCGCGACAGCAGCACGCCTGGTTTCGCGCAGACGATCAAAGGATCGCATGGTTCGACCCATCTGCGTCCCCTGAGCCTGTCCTGGCCCACGTGGCTCGCATATTGGGCCCATAGCTGCTGTGCTACAATCACACGACCATGAGATTCACGAAGATGCACGGGGCAGGCAACGACTACGTATACGTATACGCCTGCGGCAAGGACGAGGACTGGGAGGCGCTGGCCGCAGCGGTTAGCGACAGGCACACGGGCATAGGCTCCGACGGACTGATACTTGCCCGAGAGTCGGACCACGCCGACGTCAGGATGACGATGTTCAACGCCGACGGCTCCGAGGGCCAGATGTGCGGCAATGGCATCCGCTGCCTCGTCAGCTTCGCGGTAGAGCAGGGGATAGTGCCGCGAGAGAGATCACCCATCGTTGTCGAGACTGCATCGGGAGACAAAGTGGTGACGCCCGTGTGGGAGAACGGACTCATGTCCGGCGCGAGGGTCGACATGGGAGAGCCCAATATCGCCGCCGAGGACGTGCCTGTAGACGCGCCGGGCTTTGCGATGCTCATGGACTACCCGCTGGAGATCGACGGCGAGACTATACGCATTAGCTGCGTGTCCATGGGTAACCCACACGCCGTGGCATTCATCAGGACGCCGGTTGCCGACTACCCGCTGCACGAGATCGGCCCCAAGGTGGAGCATCACCCGATGTTCCCCGAACGAGTCAACTTCGAGATCGTCAATGTTATAGACCAGGGCCATGTGAGGGCCAGGGTGTGGGAGCGCGGCTCCGGGCTCACGGAGGCGTGCGGTACCGGCGCCTGCGCGGTCGTCGCCATCGGCTGTCTGCAGCGCAAGACCAGGGGCGACGTGACTGTGTCCCTGCCGGGCGGAGACCTCCACATCGACTGGCCGGGCGAGGGCGGCGTAATCATGGAGGGCCCCATCGCCAAGGTCTTCGAGGGCGACTGGCCAACTTGAACGGACTCGCGCGCCCATGTGTCGACATCATGGAGCGGGTGAAGCGACTGCCCCTCAGCTCCGCCGGGATGTCGTCGGTCTTAATGTAACCGATAGCACACGCCAAGTGAGTAAGATCGCAGCTACAGATACGAAACTAACCTAACCACAACACGAAATGGGCCCATTGTGGACTACCGGATCCGCCAAAACGACGATTGGAGAGGATTAGACATTGAAGACAGCCGCCAGGGTGAACGCAGTTCCCCCTTACCTGTTCGTACAGATCAGCCGCAAGATCGCCGAGAAGAAGGCCCAGGGCATCGAGGTCATCAGCTTCGGAATCGGAGACCCCGACATCCCCACGCCGCAGCATATTCTAGGCGGCCTCCAGGAGGCGTCCTTCGACCCTCCAAACCACAGGTACCCTGAGTCCGATGGGCTCCCAGAGTTCAGGGAATCCGTCGCCTCCTGGTACGAGCGGCGGTTCGGAGTGAAGCTGGACCCGGAGAGCGAGGTAATATCCCTGATAGGGGCCAAGGAGGGCATCGGGCACGCCTCCCTGGCTTTCGTAGAGCCGGGCGACGTCGCCCTGATACCGGACCCCGGCTACCCCGTTTACTCGGTGGGAACCCTGTTCGCGGGTGGAGAGTCGCACATCATGCCGCTGCGCGAGGAGAACGGCTGGCTGGCGGACCTGGACGCGGTCTCTGAGGAGGCCGCTCACAGGGCAACCGTGCTGTGGCTAAACTACCCGAACAACCCCACCGGCGCCACTGCCGATCTGGCGTACTTTGCGAAGGCAGTCGCCTTCGCAAAGAAGTACGACGTGGCAGTGATGCACGACGCCTGTTACACCGAGGTCGCCTACGAGGGGTATATGCCGCCGAGCTTCCTGGAGGTTGACGGCGCAATGGATGTGGGAATCGAGTTCCACTCGCTGTCCAAGACCTTCAACATGACCGGCTGGCGGCTGGGAATGGCCGTCGGCAACGCGGCTCTGGTCGACGATTTGCTCACGGTGAAATCGAACCTGGATTCCGGCGTCCCGCAGGCAGTCCAGCACATGGGGATAGCGGCCCTGGAGGCGCCGTTGAGCTCGGTCGACGAGCGCAACGCGACCTATCAGCGGCGCCGGGACCTCGTGGTCGACGCGCTACGGTCGATGGGGCTCACCGTAGAGAGTCCCAAGGCCAGCCTCTACGTGTGGGCGGGCATTCCGGATGGGTTCACGTCCGCCCAATTTTCGGAGCGGATGCTGGAGGAGCGCGACATATTCATCACTCCCGGCACCGGCTACGGCGAGCACGGCGAAGGATACGTGCGCCTTTCCCTCACCGTTGCCGACGACCAGCTAGACGAGGCCGTCGACCGACTCTCGACCTGGCGCATTCCAGCCCCCGCGTAAATAGTCGATAGGTCAGTTCGATCTCTGTGTCCATGCCGGAGTGCTGGCCATGATGCCCTGGGACCTCTTTGAGTCCATCGTAGAAACCACGGAGATCATGGGTGACATGGACATGATGGACGCCCTACGCCGAGGCATCGAGGACATCCAAGCAGGTAATCTTGTCCCATAGAACAGGTCAAGGCCGAATTGACCGGACAGTAGGGTGAGTATAATACCAAGTCACCGTGATGCCGCCGTATATGTGCGGCCAGGGAGTGGGTTCCCGCCCCCGACTACTCGGGGGCAGGCTCTTCGCGGGAATGACGGCTTTACGGCGCGCTCAAAATGAATTGGTATAAGCTGCCATTTTAGAGATGCTAGAATGGCCTGCAGGAGGAGCCGAATGGCTCGAAAAATGCAAACTACAGGGGGCCGCCGGGAACGAGTCTGCCTTGTGGGCGTCGACGTGCGTGGCAAGCGCGGGCTGTGGAACCTGAAAGACTCCATAGCAGAGCTGGGGGACTTGGCTCGCAGCGCCGGCGCCCGGGTCGTGGGTTCGGTCACCCAGCGCCTTGGGCGCCCGTCGCAGACCTACCTAGGCAAGGGCAAGCTGGACGAAGTGCGCCAAATGGCGTCGGATGACGCGTTCGACACCGTCATCTGCGACGATGAGCTCTCCCCGTCGCAGCAACGTACGTTCGAGCAGGCGCTTGAAGGCAAAGTCCGCGTGATAGATCGGACCGCGCTCATCCTCGACGTGTTCGCCCAGCGTGCCCAGACGCACGAAGGGCGCCTCCAGGTCGAGCTCGCCCAGTACGAGTACCTGCTTCCACGGCTCGCAGGCCAGTGGACGCACCTGGAACGGCAGCGCGGCGGGATCGGTACGAGGGGCCCTGGCGAGACGCAGATAGAGACAGACAGACGCATCGTCCGCAAGAGCATCGGCAGGATCAAGAAGGAACTGGAGGCCGTCCGACGGCACAGGTCCCAGTACAGGGCCAGGCGTAGGAGCAGCCAGATACCCGTGGTTGGGCTGGTCGGGTACACCAACGCGGGCAAGAGCACACTGCTGAACAGCCTCACCAACGCGAACGTGTCTGCCGAAGACCGGCTGTTCTCGACGCTTGATCCCGTGACACGAAGTGTGCGCCTGCCATCGGGCCAGGATGTCCTGATGACAGACACGGTCGGCTTCATCCAGAAGCTGCCCCCGGCAGTCGTCTCCGCCTTCCGGGCGACGCTCGAGGAGGCTGAGGAGTCCGCGATCCTCCTGCACGTCGTGGACATCAGCCATCGCAACGCGGCCGCCCACGCGGACGTCGTCGAAGGAATCCTGGGAGACCTCGGTCTGCTTCACAAGCCCAGGGTGTTGGTGCTCAACAAGACGGACCGACTCGACGCGGAGGCTGGTCTGGGGCTGGGGAGTGGTCACGAGCTCTTTGGGAGCTTTCCCGGAGCCGTCCCGATTTCCGCTCTCACTCGCGCCGGCCTCGAGGAACTCCTCTCAGAGATTGACTCCCAGCTGTCCGCTGCGGGCTCGGCCGCGGATGCCTCGCCGGTAACGCAGACCATCTTCGCCTGACGCCGGATAGCCGGTTGAGCGGGTGTGGATGGGGATTTGTGCGTCCGGCGGCAAAAAAACAGCCTCTACGGCCAATATCTCGAGAGTAGGAATCTGTGTCGTCCCAACGCGTGCTTGTCGGGCAGGGTTCTCCGTCCCCGAATCCGATGTTCGCACTATATACGTTATGTCAACTAAACGTACGTCCGGGGAAATTCTGCCGGAGGTCGGTCATGCCAGGACCTGGATTATCTCCATTTCATGGAGGCGCTTCAGGAGCTCCAGCGCGAGCTCCTCGGACGCGCCCCGGCGAAACTGCATGGCATGAACAGATGATTCCTGCCGGAGCCTGTCGAGGCCCCGCTCCCTCAACAGCAGCACACGCCTCCCGAACAGCGCCGTCGCTCCGCCGATGAGGTTGGCTGCGTCCTCCCTGGCCCTCCGCTCCGTAGAGTCGTCGAGCGGAGGCGAGCTCGGCCCGGAGTGAAGTACGATCGCCGCGCGGCAGGCCCCCGTCACCTCCAAAGTGCTCCCGTCGAAGGTTGCGCCGCCATCGAGCTCCAAGGTCCGGCACGCGACCCCAAACGACGCCAGCGTCGATTCGACTGTCCGGGCGACATCCGATGCCCCGGAGTGGCCTATGAGTATGTCTCTGTCCCCGGGCCGATCCTGGGCCGCCGGCAGCTCCCTGGAGTCCTCGGCATCCGTTGGCAATTCGGGGGCCTCCAGTGGCTGGTCGGCATGGGCGCCTCGAACGCTGACGTAGAGGCTTCCGCCGACCTCGCCAAGCAGTCCCGCAAAGTGCCCGTTCTCTTTTATTACCTCCAGACACTCTGCCGTCAGGTCCTCTTCTACATCGAGGTCGCGCCGGAGCATGTTCCTGGCCATCTCGTCACCGGGAAGCCTCTGGCTGTCGTACGCTTCGTAGAAGCGTCGGAACAACTCCGGCTCAAGAGCGGCTTCCAGCAGGGCCGTCCGCCGTTCGCCTGGGCTACTGGGCGCCGCGGCAGCCTCCCCGCGAGGTGTCAGCTCGACCATGCCGCCCCCGGGAGCCGACAGTCCGTATCTCGAGCACGAGTTGAGGCGGATTACGAATGCGCTGCTCGTCGGCGTGGTCCCGAGGGTTCCAGCAAGAACTACGCGGTCCACTGACCCACCGCCGCCGCGTCCGTATACGGTTTCGACGACTTGCAGGCAGTCTTCCAGAGTCCGCTGCGGGTAGGGCCTGGTCCTCCGTCGGCGCTTGACTGGGTTTCTGGTCGCCATCGACCTTCCCTCTATTCGGTAGGCATTTCTGTCGTCTGAATACCCTCTGAATATAGTCCATCGGCAGCATCACCGTCAACCACTAATTTCAACCATTCTGTACTTGCTGAATGCATTCCTGAATATCCTTGAATAGCTTGAAACCCCTTGAATACAGCTGAGTACGGGGTGACCCGGTGGTCAGATGTTCGACTCCGAATCCAGCCGGCTTCCTATCCCTAGATTGTGTGATTTGGGATAGCTTGCGCATGACAGCCCGGCGCCTCGCGGCGCCTCGACACCAGGGCCTTTCCATTGTTGAGATAGGGTCGTACCTTGCCGTTCGGCCTGAGCTTGTCGAAGGCCCCAATTGTGGTTCGACAGGCTCACCACGAACGGACTTTGGAAAGGCCCTGCCTCGACACACCCCGACTCGCTCCTGGTGCTAAAATAGGCGACAGAGGCACTACCATGCCCTGGAGAAGCTCTTGACCACACTTCTTAACTGGCGACAGGCTGGGTTTGCCCTGGCAGTCCTGGCTATGGCGCTCGTCCTCGCCTGTACCAGCACCAGCGAAGAGAGCGGCGGCGCGGACGCCGCCGTCGCACCAGATCAGACCCAGGCCCAGGCCCAGAAGGCCGTCGAGTACCCTACCCTCCCTGAGGTAGTCCCGTCCGACAAGCCCGTGGTCCGTCCCGATGCCGTTCCTGCCGATCTGGGGGTGGTGTGGGAAGCGTGGTCGTACCTCCGTCAGGACTACGTTGACCCGTCGGAGCTGAATGGGGAGGACTTCTCGGAGCGTGCCATCAGGGGCATGCTGACGGTCCTCGGAGACCCGCAGACGGCGTACTTGAGCCCGGAGATTGTGCAGGCCAGCTTCCAGGACGTCTTCAGGGGCAACTTCGAGGGCATAGGCGCCCACGTCAATATGAACCGCGATGGCCAGCTCGTCATCGTCAAGCCAATCCTCGGCGGCCCGGCCGAGGCGGCCGGCATCAAGCCGGGAGACATCATCCTCGAGGCGGATGGCGAGAGCCTGGAGGGAATGAGCCTACTGGAGGCAGTCAGCAAGGTGAGGGGACCCAAGGGTAGTACGGTCGAGCTCCTCGTCAAGCATCTGGGTGCACTTGACCCGGTGCTCATCCCCGTCGTCCGAGACGAGATCCCACTGGTCAGCGTGAGACTAAGGAGCCAACCTGACGACCGTTTCGCCCATGTGAGAATCGAGCAGTTCTACCCTACCACCCCGGATGACCTCAGGGAGACCATCCTGCAGGCTGTCGACGCGGGGGCCGAAGGCATCATACTGGACGTCCGTGACAACGACGGCGGGACCCTGGACTCCGTAGTTCGCATCGCCAGCCTTTTCCTGAAGCCCGAGGACGATCTGGTGCTCTACGTCGAGAAGGGCGATGGGACGCGGCAGGACTGGCCGGTCAGGGAGGGCATGCAGATCGCTACCGAAGTGCCTATGGTGATGCTCATCAACGAGCGCAGCGCGAGCTCCAGCGAGGTGCTTGCTGGAGCGCTCCAGGACCATGGGCGGGCGACCATTATCGGCGAGACGTCATTCGGCAAGGGCAGCGTAAACATCCTTCGCCCACTGAGCAACGGCGGGGGCCTCTACATTACAATCGCCCACTGGCACACGCCCACGGGCCGGATCATCCACGGCCTGGGAATAACCCCCGACATCGAAGTAACTCACCGCGACGCTCAGGAGCAGGACGTGCAGCAGCTCAGGCGCGCCATCGAGGAGCTGACGCGCATGGTCGATGAGGCGTAGCAGCCCGCCTGGTCTTGGGCCAGGCATGGCCGATATGAAGACACTTGCCGTCAACCGCAGGGCCCGCTTCGACTACGAGATACTCGATACCGTCGAAGCTGGAATCGTCCTGTTGGGCACAGAGATCAAGGCTGTCCGCGAAGGGCGCGGCAACATCAGCGGGTCGTTCGCGAGGCATGAGAACGGCGAGCTGTGGTTGTTCAACGCCCACATATCCCAGTATTCTGCGGGCGGAATCCACACCCACGATCCCTCACGCCCCCGAAAGCTGCTCCTTCACAAACAGCAGCTCGTGCGGCTTCGCAAGCAGGTAGACGAGCGAGGTCTGACCATCGTGGCGCTGAGGCTCTACATCAAGCGTCATCGGGCAAAGCTGGAGATCGGGGTGGCTCGCGGCCGTCGCCTCCACGACAAGCGCCGGGCAATCATAGACCGAGAGCGAGAGCGAGAGGCGCGAGCGGCCCTGGGTAGAGGCCGATAGCTCGCCGGCATTCCGGTGTTTCGCGCTCACGGGCCGCGGGGAAAAAGAGTGGGGCCGGATCCCTTTGTCCATCGGGGGTTGAACGATGGAGGGGTCCGGCCTCGTGCTTTGGGGGCCTTTGGGGCTAGCTGGCTCTCCTGATCTCGATGAACTCTCCCGGCGCGAGAGCGACTCTCTGAACGTTTATGCCGAGCTTGAGCAGCCAGTATCCCAACGTCGCCTTGCTCACGCCCAACTCGTCTGCAGTAGCCGACAGACCGTTCTCCGTCACCATCGGGGGCAGCATTTCCTCGAGAGGCTGCTTGAACCTCTCTTCCACCGCGATCATCTTCTTGGTCTTCCTCCTCGCCATTTGTCTCCTCCTTGAGTATTGAGACTTGAAACCATCCTAACGCCAGTCTTGGCAATGTGTCAACTGGTATTTCAGTCGAGTTCTGAGAAGTGTTCACGCCTATTCAATGCTTGAATACATAGGGCGGTTCCGCAACGCTGCAGGCCGGATGAGCCGGCGGAAGCGTGACACGGCGGGGCGGCAAGGCAGGCAACTGCTGTCTGGGGCAGGGGCAGACGCATTCAGTCCAACGGCGCAGGAGACGGGCCCAGGAAGTCCGGGTCGATAGACAACTTTGCCATGGCAAGTCGTTTAGGGGCCTCTATGGCCTTTCCCAAAGCTCTGGACCGCTCGGGACTGGACGGACCCCGACTCGAATCCAGCCCTTCGCGACCTCGCTCAATCAACACCACGGGACATGGCGCAACGGTCGAAGACTCCACACTCCCCTATCCTGCTTCCCGCAGCGAGGCAGCCTCGTGATAGAATCTCCGCGAATCTAGAGTATCGAGGCCTCGGATGAAGACTGTCGTCCGCAGACTCACTGGTATCTTGGCGGTTGGCGCGGTCGCGGTCGCCACAGCCGCGTGCGTCAGTTCGGAGGATGGCTCCGGCGGACAGTACGCATACAGCGAACACTCCGGGGCAGATGCGGTCCTCACCTCGACGCTGGCTGCCGAGCTGACTCGCGAGCAGGTGGAGGAGAGGGTGGATACGGGCGGAAGCCTTGCATTCGCCAAGCTCGCCGGGCTAGACCTGAACGGCGCAAGACTGTCGGGCGTCGACATGGAAGGCGTCAGCCTGGACTCCGGCAGTCTCGACGGCGCCTACCTCAGCCACACCAACCTGTCGGGGGCGAGTCTGGAGAATTCGTCGCTGAAGAACGCCGACCTGCAGGGGGCCGATCTGCGCGGGGCCAACCTTAGAGACGCAGACCTCCAGGGCGCAGACCTTCGGGGAGCCGACCTGGAGAACGCAAACCTGTTCCTGGCCAATCTCAAGGGGGCCAAGCTGACCGGGGCGAACTTTACAGGGGCCGACCTGTGCGGACTGGACCTGGCCGGACTCGACCTGAGTGGAGTCAACCTGACCAAGGCCAGGATGTCCGATGCGCGGCTCAGGGGTGCGAACCTCTATGGGGCCGTCCTTAGAGACGCTGTCCTGGCGCAGGCCGATCTCCGGGAGGCCGACCTGCGGTCCGCCGACCTCTTCCTGGCGACACTGAGGTCGGCGGACCTGGAATCTGCGGACCTCAGGAGCGCTGACCTCACCAGGGCTAATCTGAGGAGCGCCAGCCTGAAGGACGCCAAGCTCGAGGGCGCAGAGCTGTCGGGCGCCGTCCTGGACGACGCGGTCGTTACCGGCACCATCCTGGCCAACTAGGCATTAGCCAACACCCCTCATGTCCAACTCCCCTACTCTCTCGCGCTTCGGGAATGGATGAGCGAGCAAGGCGTTGCAATAGTCACGGACAGTGCCGCCTCGCTGCCTCCTGGCGGCGCGCCCCTCGTCGTACCTATGAAGCTGGTTCTCGATGGGGAGGAGTTGCGGGACGGCCTGGACCTGACGGCGACGGAGTTCTATCGCAGGCTTCGGTCACTCAACGAAACGCCCACTACCTCGGGGCCCTCGCCGCAGGGGTTCCTGGATACGTTCGAGCACGCGGCGCAGCACTTCTCCTCTATCCTCTGCATAACCGTATCGCCAGCCTTCAGCTCGACGTATGCGGCGGCGAGGGTCGCAATCGAGACGGCCAGGGAGACACTACCGGATCTGGAGATCGACCTGCTGGACTCTGGCAGCGCCGCCGGAGGCGAGGGCCTGGTGGTCATTGCCGCACAGAAGGCCGCTGACTCGGGGGCATCGCTGCCAGAAGTACGCGAGGCCGCCGAGCGTGTTGCGCAGAGGGTGACGCTCCTGGCCTACTTCGATACGCTGTATTACGTGTGGAAGGGGGGGCGAGTCCCGATGATAGCGTACGCGGGCTCGGCGCTGCTCGGCCTGAAGCCTGTACTGGAGATGGCCAACGGCCGCGTGAGGAACGTCGCGCGTCCGCGGACACGCCGGCGGGCCGGCGAACGACTGCTGAGGCTGATGGGCGAGAGGGTCGGAAACGCGCCCGTCCACGTCAACGTGATGCACGGCGACGCCCTGCGGGAGGCGGAGGAGATGCGGCGGGAGATAGAGAGGCGCTTCGACTGCCGCGACATATGCGTCACGGAGTTCTCGCCGGTGATGGGGGCTCACACAGGGTCGGGGCTGCTCGGCGCGGCGTTCTGGGCGGAGTAGGCCAGGCTTGCCGTTGGGCTGGCGCCTTTCCAACCGGGGGTTGGCGTCCCGCGAAGAGAGGGCGGGTTTCAAACCATCTGCTCCAACTAATTCACTCTCAAGATGTTTGCAGCGGGTCCGGGACACTTGCGGTTGGCATATCGAGGGGTGCGAATGAGTGCCAGTCCGGGTGGCGCAGGCAGGACTGCCTCGACAGGTATGTTCGGGGCGTGGATGAGCATTCTACGGGAAGGTCGAATGAAGCCCAGCTCACGCCCTCGCTCCACGAAGATCTTCACAGGGTCCCTGCCTTCATAGGCATACTGTGGCGCATACTCGACCAGCAGGCCGATGGACACCTCGAACGGGTCCACCCCGGCCCTGTGGGCTATCTCAAGCCGCATCGACTGAAGAATCTGCGAGATTATCAACGTCGCCCATATCTGTTGCTGGATCACCACCAACTTGGCGGACCACAGAAGACGCAGCTTGAGGTGTTGCTTGACCAACTTGAGCGCCATCTCGATGTCCCACCTGCGAGCGTAGACCTCGGCCATGGATGCAATCGGGAATGTGTGAGGCTCCCGAACGTTGGTGATGTAGCGGCGCAGCGTATTGCCTTGTCTGAAAGTCACCAGCCGAACGGCGTGTTTGGCCCGGTCGGCGCGATGGGCTCCCAGCCACACGATGCCATCGAAGACGTCGCCCCGATGGTAGAAGGTATGTATCACCTTGTAGCTGGTCTTTGCTCTCAGCCTGCTCAGCCAGTGGTAACCCCTGTCCGTGAGCCAGTCGAACCAGGCGAAGCCGAAGTATCCCAAGTCTGCGACCACCAGTGTTCCCGCTGGCAGGTCTTCCACCAACTTCCGCGCCAACACCTTCTCGTTCTGATGTGGGTCCGGCTGAAACATGACGGTCCGCCACTGCTGGCCTCTCACGTCGAACACGCCAGCCAGCTTGCCAGGGAGCAGACGGCTATCGCCTTGGGGAATCTCTCTCAGAGGCGGAAGCCTTCTCGACATGGCGTCCAGTGTACTCTCGTCTATGCACACCACGCCCTCGGCGAATGGCGCCAGCTTCTCCGTTACCACACCCTGCAATCGTTGTGCCAATACGCCGCTGATCTGCTCGAAGAGTCTCTCCAATGGCTTGGTTCCCGCGCTATGGAGCCTCTTGTAGACCGCTTGGTCTGTAACCGGGAATCGGGGGAAGAACCAGAGTCCGCGTTCCGAGATAAGACGCCACACCGCCAATTGGCTGCCGAAGCCTCTCAGGACGCAGACCAGCAGCCCTGCCCACAGAGCCATTGCGGGCAGGACGCGCGGCCTGCCAGGGCCCTTGAGACTGTGGTCTGGCTCCATGTCCTTCAAACACTGCTGAAGAAACTCCTCTATGCTCCCGATGGTGGCTGTATCGTCCCCGGTACTGGTGGACATTTCGCTCTGTCCCTCCTTTGGAGTAGTCTTATCCTTATACTATCCAAAGGAGGACTACCCAAAGGAAAGGACGGTTCTTTTTATCAATTAGTTGGAGCAGATGGGTTTCAAACCCGCCCCTACGTAGACACCATTCAATACCAAGAAGTTGGACTACTGGTCAGGGGCTGAGGGCTACCTCGGAGAGCAGCTTGCTGGTGGAGACGATGTGCTTGTCCATGCGCATGGCCTTGGGGTCGATGCCCAAGGCGAGGCCGAGGAGCTGCGGGAGGTGGATGATGGGGAGGTCGATGGGCTGGTTTGCGGAGGCCGATGCCTGGGGCTGGTAGCCGTCCAGGTTCAGGTGGCAGAGGGGGCACGGGGTCACCATGGCCTGCGCGCCGCCCTTCTTGGCGTCCAGCGTATGGTTGGCGACCATCTTCACTGAGTTCGACTCGTTGATGGTGAGGATGGGAAAGCCGCAGCAGAGGGTCTTGCCTGGGAAGTCGACCACCTCTGCGCCGACGGCCTCTATGACCCGCTCCAGTGAGTCTTTTCGCTCGGGATGCTCGTCGAATCCGAGGGCCGAGGTGGGCCTGACGATGTAGCAGCCGTAGAAGGGCGCGACCTTGAATCCGGTCAGGGGCCTGACGACCTGCGACCTGAGCTTGTCGAGTCCCACGTCCTCGACTATCACCCACATGAGGTGCCTGGGATCGACGGCGCCTTTGTATTCGAGGCCTTCCTCGGCAAGGTCCTCGTTGATGGAAGCGAGGTAGGCTGGGTCGGAGATGAGGCGCTCGTTCGCCTGGGACATGACTCCCTGGCATGTGCTGCATATGTTGAGTAGCGGGAGGCCCGTGCGCTCGGCAAGGGCGAAGTTGCGGGCGTTGAGGGTGTCGCCGAGGCGCAGGTTCTTCTCCTGGAGTACGCCGGAGCCTGTGCAGGACGCGGAGCGCATCGGCTCGAACTCCAACTCGATCCCGAGTTTGCCGCACACCTCCATGGTCGCCGCGAAGAGCTCTGGGGCGGCACCCCGGGAGACGCAGCCCGGGTAGAATGCGTATTTCATCTGTCCTCCACCTTCTCGAATATGCGGCGCACGTTGTCCTGCCCCGGGTTCTTGCCGTGGATTATGGGCGGGCGCTTGCCTTTGAGCTGGGCCCGCAGCCCAACCGGCACCAGTTTCAGCATCTCGGGCACGTTGAAGATACCCTTGGTCTTCAGGGGCAGCCGCAGCTCGTCCACACGGCCGCTGTGCTCTACCATCTCGGTGAAGACCGTGGTGTGGCGCGCGCCGTATGAGCTGGTGTGGCCGGCCTCCATCGCCCGGTCCCTCATGGCCATGATCCTGCCCATCGGGTCGACGCCCTTGGGGCATACCTCGACGCACTGCATACACCTGGTGCAGTCCCAGACGCCGCCGTACTCGACGAGGTCGCTCAGCCGGGACTCGTCGGCATCGTCGCGGGGGTCGGCTACGAAGCGGTAGGCCTTGGCTAGGGCCGCCGGGCCGAGGAAATTGTCGTCGACCTCGAGCACCGTGCAGTCTGAGACGCAAGCGCCGCACATGATGCACGCCATCACACCGGAAAGGTGGAGCATGTCCTCGTTCGGCGCCACGTACTCCTCGTCGGGGCCGGGCGGCGGTCCCTCGACCTGGAGCCACGGGCCGACGGCCCTGACTTTGTCCCAGAACGGCTGGAAGTCGACCACGAGGTCCTTGATGACCTGCATGTTGCCGGGGGGCTCGACGACTATCGGAGCACCGTTTTGGGCTACGTCGGAGATTTTCGTGTTGCAGGCGAGCATGGCCTGGCCATTGATTCGCATGGCGCACGAGCCGCATATGGCGCTGCGGCACGAGCACCGGAGTGCCAGGGTACCGTCGATGTCCTCTCGTATCTTGATCAGGCCGTCCAGGACGACGGCGCCTTCGTCCATGTCCAGCGTGTAGTCCTGGAAGTATGACGCCGGGCGTTCGGTGTCCGGGTCGTACCTTCTGACACTAAGGGTGACTTCCATACGTGCCTATGCTCCGTCCGTATAGCTCTTAAAGAAAGACGACCAGTCGCTTGCTGGGATCCCCCTGACTCTCATACCACCCATCTCAGTCATGTAGTCCTTCATTGTCCCATAGTGCGCAATGCGTCCAAAGTTCTTCCCGCTATCGGCGGCGGCCTCGTCCAAAATCCTGTCACTCTTCGCGGGGTATGGGCTAACCCCCTCAGCAAGAATCACTGACCGGTCACTCCTTGCTTTCCTCATGTGCTGCCAATAGTAGTTGCGGTACTCCGCCGCATATCGAGCCAACTCAAGAAATGGGCTGTATACGACGGGCGTCCCAGATAACACGTTGGAGAGTACCCAAGGGACCACGACAAGCAAGTCAAACGTCCCGCATGCGTTGCCGCTGACCGTGAATCTGAAACTCGGCTCGCCCTCCTTGGCGAGCAAGTACCAGCCCTTCAGTTCGATCCCCATGATTACTTCTTGACCGTCGGCCTGCTTGCGAAGCAATACATCCGGGAACGTCTGGGTCTGCCGTACGAACGAATACGTCTGGTAATTCCGCATAGGATCCCAGACGGGCCTCATCAGATTGAGTGTGGCGACTACTTGCTCCTCGATAGTCGTTCCGAGAGGTGCATTCAGTGAGAAGATGTCTGTGGCCAGCATCCCTTCAATGTTGGTCTCAGACGTGAAGTAGTCCGGCAAGGCTCTCAAAGCATCCTGAACACGACACCACAGCTCGTAGTGCTGCCAGGACGCATCGGGCTCGATCCGACGAGGCGGCGTTGGAGTCAAAGCAACTGGTCCCACGGCTTGGTAGCTAATTCCCGTAGCAAGCGCCTACGTGATTCCTTGAGGAAGACTTCGTTTATCTCGGCGCTGTAACACTGCCTGCCGAGGCGATGGGCCGCAACCGCGACTGAGCATAGGCCACCGAAGGGCTCCCAAACGACGTCTCCTTCGTCAGAAGAAGCACGTATGGATATCTCCAAGAGGCGCAGTGGCTTCTGGTTTATGTGAACGACACGGCCGCCGGCTCTCACCCGCTCTTCCCCATTGACGGGAGGTTCGCGCCAGACGTTGGTAACGCCATACTCACAGTAGAACTTCGCCCTCATGCTATCCCAAGCGTCTCGTGAGATTGACTTCTTTCCATCAGCACTGAAGTAAGGAGCACCGCTGGGCGCTCCATGCAGATTCGCGTATTCGGAGAGACGTTCGAAAGCATCAGCCGGCGGGTAGTACCAGAGGTGGTCAGCAGTCAGGTACTTGCGCGTAGCTGCGTTCTTAACTCCGCAGGCCTCGTTGGCCAGCCGGAAAGGGAGCCCGGTGCGAGTCCATTCGCTGCGCAGCCACTCCTTCACAGTCTGCCTTCGACCGTCGGAAGAAAACTCTGGTTCTCTGACGTATTGAACGCATACCTCGGTGACGACGGGAAACATGCGCAACGTCTTGGTGTTCGCCTTCCCTGCCACGTGAGCCTTGCCTTTATCCCATACGTGGCAGGCGCGGTACTTCCATCCGTTGGCGGCAAGCAACGGGTGAACGGTAGCCCACCCTATCTCGCTGTTCCAGAACCAGAGAGTCGTTTGAGGAGTCGCTATCCGTGACCACTGCTCCACGTGGGGTTTGTACCACTCTGCAAGCCCTTCCGGTGTCGGCGGGTCTCCTGGATAGCTGCCAAGGCCATAGGGGCCATCCGAGATGATCACCACGGGGGTAGGCCAAACGTCGTACCAGTCCATCACGTCGCCGCGGTAAAGGCCCAGGTCCGGCTGCGAGCGTGGGGGCGATGGCGTGATTTCCAACACCGTAACCAACTCTTGCGCTCGCTCCATCAATAGGTCCGGGCCTGGGGCTGCCACTGTGTAATGACTACGGGCAGGTACTCGACGCCGGGCCCTTCCTGACCCCTTGAGAGCAGGATGTGCCTGAGCCAGTTCTCGTCGTCCCTTTCCTGCATGTCGGTGCGGAAGTGGGCGCCCCTGCTCTCCTCGCGTTCCAGCGCCCCGAGGGCTATGGTCTCGGCGCAATCGAGCATAAAGCCGAGCTCGAGGGTGAAGATGAGGTTCGTGTTGAAGGTCTTGCCCTTGTCCATGACGGCGACCCGGCTATAGCGGTCCTTCAGCTCGGCCAGCTTCGCCATGGCCTCCCTGATGCCATCGCGGTCGCGGAAGACGGCGAGCTTGTCGTTCATCGTCACGCCCATATCGAGCCTGATCCTGCCGAAGGACTCGCCTCCACCGTCCCTGTCGAGCATGGCCTGAAGCCCGGCCTTCTCGGCTTCGGCGGCCGAATCGTCGATGGGCTTGTGCTGCATCGAGCCGGAGGCCTCGGCAGCGTGCTCGCCGGACCTCCGCCCGAACACGAGCGTGTCCAGCAGGGAGTTCGCGCCAAGCCTGTTACCGCCGTGGACGCTGACGCAGGCGGCCTCGCCCGCGGCGTACAGTCCCGGCACGTTGGTCATACCGTCGATGTCGGTCTTGACGCCACCCATCTGGTAGTGCATGCCGGGCCGGATGGGCACCGGCTCGGCCGCCATGTCGACACTGGCGAAGTCGCGTGCGAGGTCGCGTATCTGCGACAGCTTCTCGTCTATGAGCTTCTCGCCCAGGTGCCGGCAGTCCAGGAAGACGCAACCGTTCTGTCCCCTGCCCTCGTTTATCTCGGTCTGCTCGGACCTAGAGACGACATCCCTGGACGCGAGCTCCATCATGTTGGGGGCGTAACGCTCCATGAACCGCTCGCCGTCGGCGTCGATCAGATATGCGCCCTCGCCACGCGCGCCCTCTGACATCAGGGCGCCGTTGCTCTTCAGGGTCGTGGGGTGGTACTGGACCATCTCCATGTCCATGAGGGGGGCGCCCGCCCTGTACGCCAGAGACATGCCGTCGCCAGTGCAGATGAGGGCGTTGGTGCTGGGCTCGAAGACCCTGCCGAGCCCGCCTGCCGCAATGATGACGGCCTTGGCGCGCACGAGGTGCACGTCGCCGGTCCGCATCTCCATGACGACCGCGCCACAGCACTCGCCGTCCTCAACGACGAGGGAGAGGACGAACCACTCCTCGTACACCCTGACGTTGGCCTGTACGACCTGCTCGTACAGGACGTGGAGGAGTGCCTGCCCGGTGAAGTCGGCTACGAAGAATGTGCGGGCCTGGCGCTGGCCGCCGAAGGCGCGGGTCCCGAGGCGGCCCTCTTCGTCCCTGCTGAAGATGACGCCCATGTGCTCCATGGCGATCACCTCTCGGCCCGCCTCGCTGCACATGATCTCGATGGCGTCCTGGTCGCCCAGGTAGTCGCTGCCCTTCACCGTGTCGTAGGCGTGATCCTCCCAGGGATCTCCCCGCTCGGTGAGGGCGGCGTTTATTCCACCCTGCGCCGCGTTGGAGTGGCTGCGGACTGGGTGGACCTTGGTGATTACTGCTACGTCGGCGCCTTTTTGCTGTGCTGCGAGGGCCGCTCTCATGCCCGCGAGGCCCGCGCCGATGACAAGAACATCGTGGTCAAACATGGCTAAGAATATACCACAGTCGGACCTTCGTCGGCCTATGGACGGCAACGAACCGGTCTCGATAAAGGCATTGAGGCGAGACAGGTCTCATCCAGGCAGAGAGGCATCAATGGCCGCTGCGGGAATGACGACTATGTGCGCAGGCCTGGGGATGGGTTCCCGCCCCCGTATCGAGTACGGGGCAGGCTGTTCGCGGGAATGACGGCTATGTGCGCGGCCGGGGATGGGTTCCCGTCCCCGTATCGAGTACGGGGCAGGCTGTCCACGGGAACGACGGCTATGTGCGCAGGCCGGGGATGGGTTCCCGTCCCCGTATCGAGTACGGGGCAGGCTGTCCACGGGAACGACGGTTATGTGCGCAGCCGGGGGATGGGTTCCCCGTCCCGTATCGAGTACGGGGCAGGCTGTTCGCGGGAATGACGGCTATGTGCGCAGGCCGGGGGATGGGTTCCCGTCCCCGTATCGAGTACGGGGCAGGCTGTCCACGGGAACGACGGCTTTACGGCGCGCTCAAAATGAATTGGTATAAGTGTGTCGTGTCGGCCCCACCACCCGATCGGGTGGTGGGGTGAGGCCCGGCCACGTTGGTATCGGATAATCGCAGGGTCCCTGCCAGCCTTGCCGGATGGCAGGGCCGGGGGCGGGTTTGAAACCATCTGCTCCAACTAATTCACTCTCAAGATGTTTGCAGCGGGTCCGGGACACTTGCGGTTGGCATATCGAGGGGTGCGAATGAGTGCCAGTCCGGGTGGCGCAGGCAGGATTGTCTCGACGGGTATGCTTGGGGCGTGGATGAGCATTCTACGGGAAGGTCGAATGAAGCCCAGCTCACGCCCTCGCTCCACGAAGACCTTCACAGGGTTCCTGCCCTCATAGCCATACTGCGGCGCATACTCCACCAGTAGGCCAATGGACACCTCGAACGGGTCAACGCCGGCCTTGTGGGCTATCTCAAGCCTAATCGACTGGAGGACCTGGGATATTATCAACGTCGCCCATATCTGTTGCTGGATCACCACCAACTTGGCGGACCACAGAAGACGCAGCTTGAGATGCTGCTTGACCAACTTGAGCGCCATCTCGATGTCCCACCTGCGAGCGTAGACCTCGGCCATGGATGCAATCGGGAATGTGTGAGGCTCCCGAACGTTGGTGATGTAGCGGCGCAGCGTATTGCCTTGTCTGAAAGTCACCAGCCGAACGGCGTGTTTGGCCCGGTCGGCGCGATGGGCTCCCAGCCACACGATGCCATCGAAGACGTCGCCCCGATGGTAGAAGGTATGTATCACCTTGTAGCTGGTCTTTGCTCTCAGCCTGCTCAGCCAGTGGTAACCCCTGTCCGTGAGCCAGTCAAACCAGGCGAAGCCGAAGTATCCCAAGTCTGCGACCACCAGTGTTCCCGCTGGCAGGTCTTCCACCAACTTCCGCGCCAACACCTTCTCGTTCTGATGTGGGTCCGGCTGAAACATGACGGTCCGCCACTGCTGGCCTCTCACGTCGAACACGCCAGCCAGCTTGCCAGGGAGCAGACGGCTATCGCCTTGGGGAATCTCTCTCAGAGGCGGAAGCCTTCTCGACATGGCGTCCAGTGTACTCTCGTCTATGCACACCACGCCCTCGGCGAATGGCGCCAGCTTCTCCGTTACCACACCCTGCAATCGTTGTGCCAATACGCCGCTGATCTGCTCGAAGAGTCTCTCCAATGGCTTGGTTCCCGCGCTATGGAGCCTCTTGTAGACCGCTTGGTCTGTAACCGGGAATCGGGGGAAGAACCAGAGTCCGCGTTCCGAGATAAGACGCCACACCGCCAATTGGCTGCCGAAGCCTCTCAGGACGCAGACCAGCAGCCCTGCCCACAGAGCCATTGCGGGCAGGACGCGCGGCCTGCCAGGGCCCTTGAGACTGTGGTCTGGCTCCATGTCCTTCAAACACTGCTGAAGAAACTCCTCTATGCTCCCGATGGTGGCTGTATCGTCCCCGGTACTGGTGGACATTTCGCTCTGTCCCTCCTTTGGAGTAGTCTTATCCTTATACTATCCAAAGGAGGACTACCCAAAGGAAAGGACGGTTCTTTTTATCAATTAGTTGGAGCAGATGGGGTTTGAAACCCGCCCCTACAGGCGGGAACGACGGCTATGTGCGCAGGTTGTTGGCCCCGACCGACCCGGTTGGGCGGCGGGGCGGGGTCAGACCCAGATTTTGAACCGGCTGGGTCTGGGGATGCCGGCCTCGCGCATCTTGTCGAAGGGCCGCTTCATCCAGACGCTCTCGGCCTTGGGCGTAGTCCCGGGTTCGCGGGAGCGGCGTCGCCTGGGGCGAAGTTTTCTTCTGATCGACCTGGGGTATGCCGGGGCGTACTCCCAGATGTACTTGCCGTACGCGTCTGGGACCTCGCCTGAGATCCAGTAGCGGACTTCGTCGTCTTCGTCGTTCTCCTTGTCTTCGCCGTGGAAGGCTGCGGCCACCTCGTCGTAAGCCTGGACGAACTTGTGGATTGGGTGGGCCGGGTCGCGCTGGGCTTCGGCGATCTTGTGGTCTATGTCGTAGCAGCCGCGCTGGTCGTTCGTGTCGTCTGCGTCGTCCGCGTCGTCCGCATCCCCGCCGTTCTGGATACCGGCCCCGTCCGCCGGTATGACGGTCAGGTCTGCTTCGGCGGTGCTGGGGATGGGTTCCCGCCCCGTATCGAGTACGGGGCAGGCTCTTCGCGGGAATGACGGAGCACCCTCACCCTCACCCCAGCCCTCTCCCGTCAAGGGAGAGGGGGACGGCGGGAGCCCGCCCTCATCCCCGCCGCCCTGGAAAGCCGGTGTGACGGTCAGGTCTGCTTCGGCGGTGCTGGGGATGGGTTCCCGCTTTCGCGGGAATGACGATCCGTCGGGCGGGAATGACGATGAAGCTGCCGGGAACGACGATTCGGCTGTCGGGAATGACCCTTCGACTGCGCTCAGGGCAGGCTCAACTGGAAGGGAGCCGGAGCGGGCTAGCTCGTCGCGGGCGATGTGACCGAGGAGCTCGCTGGCGGCATCGACCCTCTGGCGGGGCCTGAAGCCGCGGACTACGCCGTGCATGACGTGCATGAGGAAGCTGACGACGGTCTTGCCGTGGTCGGTGCTCCCGTGGACGATGCCGGCTACGCGCGGGTCGTTCTTCAGGGATGGCGCGGCGAGGGCCGAGGCCAGGTATTCGAGGGCCTCGTGGCGCGCGCGGGCGGTTTTGGCGCAGTCGGCGTCCGGCCGGGGATGGGTTCCCGTCGCCACGGGAATGACGGTGGTGTCGGCACGGGAACGACGGGTGGTGTCGTCACGGGAATGACGGTGGTGGTGTCGCGGGTGCGCTTGCGGAGTATGGCGTGGTTGCATTCGAGGCCGGTGAGCTGGGCTATGTATTCGGAGACGAGCCCGGGGGCGATGGCGTGGACCTGCTCGGCGGCTTCGAGCCTGTGGCAGACTTCGAAACCTTCGTCGTTTAGCTTTCCCTCGATGACGTCGAGGTAGAAGCGAACGATGGTCTCGCCGTTGTTGGTCTCTCGGCGGACGATGTCCGCGAGTGTGGGTGGTTCGGACTGTTCGGTGTTGCGTTCTTTGTTATGGCTCATACGTTCTATTATGAGGGATCGGGTGGGGGGTTGTCAAGGGGCAGTTTTCCGGGGCAGAGGGCACGGAGAGAGCCGCAATGGCAGGAGGGAGACGCATAGCCGGTGATTGCAACGCAATCACATTATAATGTGGTGACAACGTAGGTGGAAACGTAGGTGGAGTGGGTTTCATGGCCAGCATCACGGTGCGCAACCTAGAGGAAGGCCTGAAGCGGCAACTGCGCATTCGGGCAGCCGAGAATGGCAGATCCATGGAGCAGGAGGCCAGAGATATTCTCAGGGCCGCGCTGGACCAGGAATCCTCGACTGGGAGGAACTTGGCCAGCTCCATTCGCGCCCGCTTCGAACCTCTCGGCGGCGTCGAGCTAGAACTACCTCCCCGCGAGCCCATACGCGAGCCCCCGCAGCTTGACCGAGGCGTTGGGGATTGATCATCCTTGACACCAATGTCGTATCGGAGTTGGTCCTCCCAAGACCGGCATCCAGAGTCATCGAGTGGGTTTCAAAGCAAGCGGCACCGACCCTGTACTTCACAACTATCAGCGAAGCCGAGGTGCGTTACGGCGCTGCGATTCTACCGGCAGGCAGACGCCGCGACAGGCTGCTTGGCGAGATCGAGGGGATGCTTCGAGAAGACTTTGCGGGGCGGGTCCTGCCCTTCGACAGGGATGCTGCCCGCGCCTACGCAGCGATAGCTGCCGCACGCCGCTCCGCAGAGCATCCCATCAACCACGCCGACTGCCAGATCGCGGCCATAGCCCGGGCCAACGGCGCAGCGGTCGCGACCAGGGACGAGGACGGCTTCAAAGGGTGCGGGATCAACGTGATCAATCCCTGGGCAATCGGCTAATCATAGCAGGGCGTGTTTCAATCCCGCTCCTCCCTAGAACCAGGCAGTGTTGACATTTCGTTTCATGTCATTCTGAACGGAGCGAAGCGAAGAATCCTAAAGCGGGTGAGGTATCCTCAGGCATAGGCCTTAGATTCTTCGTCGCTTCGCTCCTCAGAATCACTATGGCCTCTTTGGCCACATAAGGGGATGAAAATGGCGGCGGCCTTGCCTCATCGTCACTCCCGCGAAGAGCCTGCCCCGTACCCGATACGGGGCGGGAGTCCAGGGCGGCTGAGCTCCGTGTCAGGCATAGGGCAGGCTCCAAGCCAACGGCCGGGGATGGGTTCCCGCCCCCGACTGCTCGGGGGCAGGCTCTCCGCGGGAATGACGGAAGGGAGCGCGGGAACGACGGGTGTGGGTGTGTGCTGTCTATTTTCATAGCAATGACATTTGACTGGGAGCCGCTCGAATGTCAACACAACCTAGTATCGATTCAAGGTAGTTTTGGCGAACGTCCAGCCCCCCCCGCCCCTCTGGGTTCCCGCTTTCGCGGGAATGACGGCAATCCGAGGGTTCTGTCATATTTAGATTGAAGCAGTACAGTATGTACACCCAGCAATACCAAGATGCTGGACCACTGTGTTTCACGTCTTGATGAGGAGGCCTGGCTGGCAGCGGCGGCAGTAGCTGGTGATGCGCTGGTTGGCTGTTAGCTGGGTTATCTTGTTGCCGCAGCGGGGGCATGGCTGGCCGCCCCTGTTGTGTACCTTGAAGAAATCGCGGGGCTTGAGCTGGATGTCGCCGCCCATGCGCGCCCTCACCTCATCTACGGCGTCCCGCACGACCTTGCGGGCTGCCTCGTAGAGCCTCCTGAGCTCCTCGGGTGTAAGTGCGGTCCGCTTCTTGAAGGGGTAAATCCTGGCCTCGAACAGAATTTCGTCGACGTAGGCATTGCCTATGCCCGAGACCACCCGGCCCCTGGTGATGACGCCCTTGATTTCGCCCCGGAAGGGCCTGATGCGCTCAACAAAGTCCTCGAATGTATCGGGAGCAAGTATGTCGACGCCGAGGGAATCGAACTGGGGCACGTGGCTCATGCTGTCGGACCGCACGTAGTAAGCCCTTCCCATCCTGCGGCTGTCGAGATACCGGAGCTGCCTCCCACCGTCCAAGGACATGATGAAGCAGGTCTTCCTGTAGAGACGATCGGCGGGGTCCGAATACTGGAAGGAGCCGGTGAGCATGGGATTTACGACGAGAGCCACGCCGCCGGTGAAGTCGATGCTGAGGAACTTGGCCACGCGCCAGACGCCCTCTACACGGCACCCGGCCAGATCCTCGGGGCTGCCGGCCATTGGCCTGAGGACGCCGGGCCGTAGGACCTGGAAGTCAGTCACGTGCGCCCCAACAACCTCCCTGTCGAGGAACTCTCGCACTACTTCGAGCTCGGGGGCCTCCGGCAATTGTGTCGACTCCCTTTCGTTGTCACGCGCCCATCTGAGCCGCGAAGCGCACCAAGCGCTCTATGTATGCCTTGCGTGTGATGCCACGGCGCTTGGCCTCTGACGTGATCGCGTCGACTACGCCAGCGTCGAGCACCAAGTTGAGGCGCACGCTCGGTTTATCCCGCCGTGTCTTGACCAGTAGTATGGATGTGAGGGCGCAACCTTCTGGGACCTCGATTTTCTCCAGCGCGCTGGGCGTAGGAATCGGGTGTCCAAGCTCTTCCATGCTGTCCATCCAGTCGTGCAGGGCTTCTTCGGCGCGACGTATGGCCTCATCGAGGGTGTTTCCCATAGCCACGCACCCAGGTAGATCGGGGAACACGACGCCATAGTCATCTCCTCCACTCTCAATCAGCGCCGGATACCGCATCTCCTAGTCCTCCCATCCCGCTGCCTTTGCGATGGAGCGGGCAACCTCAGGCTTGACCGCCCGGTGTCGTGGCAGAGTGACGACACCGGGAATACCCCCATGGTGATAGATGTCGTGGTTGGCACCATGACGATGCAGATACCAGCCGTCCCGCTCCAGTCTCTGTCTAATCCGCCGAGTTCGTGTCTCCACCGCGTGCATAATTATAACACGCTAAGCCGTCGAGATAACGGGGCTGCAAGCCGCCGTACCGGAAGGAGCCAGTGAGCATGGGCCGCCTACAAGGGTCAGCTGGGTCGAGGAACTCTCGCACTACTCCGAGCTCGGGGGCCTCGGGCAAGGCTGCGATGCCTCCGCGGGGTCTCATCGCATACGAGGCTACGCCCAGTCGCCCACCGGCCCAATCACCAGGGTGGAGTGGTCCGCCGATCCGGGGAGACCTGGGGTGACTCGACCGTGCTGGAGCCGCAGGTGCAGTTACTCGTGGGCGCGCTTCGAACTCACATGGGACGCGCGCCCGGGCGAGCACGTCGTCATGACGCGGGCCACGGATGCAGTAGGCAAGTAATACCAAGTCACCGTGATGCCGCCGTATATGTGCGGCCGGGGATGGGTTCCCGCCCCCGACTACTCGGGGGCAGGCTCTGCGCGGGAATGACGGTTGTGCAACGGTTCTGCAACGGCCTCCCCCTTCGCGGGAATGACGGTTGTGCAACGGTTGTGCAAAGGTTTCCCTCTGACCAGTGGTCGAGCTTTCAATCGGCGTCGGCTCGGTGTAGGGTATTCCGCGAGCAACACAAAGGAGAGTAGCCCTTGGGTACCAGGTCGTATGCAGGGAAGGTGAACGCTCCGGAGTTTCCGGCGGGGCTCGACTGGCTCAACACTGAGCGGCCGGTGACGCTGGCGGAGCTGCGGGGGAAGCTGGTAATACTGGACTTCTGGACCTACTGCTGAGTC
The DNA here is from genome assembly GCA_965261325.1 of Dehalococcoidia bacterium. Taxonomy (GTDB): domain Bacteria; phylum Chloroflexota; class Dehalococcoidia; order Lucifugimonadales; family CAJWER01. The sequence goes on along the minus strand of CBDHCU010000008.1, from coordinate 359,141 downwards.
AACTGCATGCACGTATTTCCGCAGTTGCGGAAACTGGAGCAGAAGTACAGCAGCGAGCTGGCCGTGGTGGGCGTTCACTCGGCCAAGTTCGACGCCGAGAAGGCTACCCAGAACGTCCGCCAGGCCATTCTCAGGTACGAGATCGAGCATCCAGTGGTCAACGACGCCGGCTTCGAGGTGTGGCGGCAGTACGCGGTGCGGGCATGGCCTACGCTGATGTTCGTCGACCCCGCCGGCAAGGTGATCGGCAAGCACGAGGGCGAGATCCAGTACGACGCGTTCGACCGGCTGATCGGCGAGATGGTTGCCGAGTTCAACGTGGAGGGAGGGATCGACCGGCGGCCCATCCACTTCGTCACGGAGCGGGAGAAAGAAGCCGCGCGGCCACTGTCCTTTCCCGGCAAGGTGCTCGCGGACGCCGAAAGCGACCGGCTATTCATCGCGGACTCCAATCACAACAGGGTCGTGGTCGCGACGCTGGGCGGGCGCGTGACCGCAATCATCGGCGGGACGGACGCCGGGTTCGTGGACGGGGCGTTCGATGAGGCGCGGTTCGACGACCCACAGGGCATGGCCCTCAACGGCGAGACTCTCTACGTGGCGGACGCGAAGAATCACGCCATTCGTATGGTGGATATAGCTAACCACAACGTAAAAACCATAGCTGGCACGGGCCGGCAGGCCATGTCTTTCCATCGCGGGGGCGACGGCCCGGAAACGGACCTGAACTCCCCTTGGGACCTGGAGCTTCACGACGGAACGTTGTACATTGCCATGGCAGGTTTCCACCAGCTATGGCGGATGGAGCTCGACACCGGCAGCGTTCGCCCCCACTCAGGGAGCGGGCGCGAGGGCATCGTCGACGGGCAGCACGCGTCCGCGCAATTGGCCCAGCCGAACGGCGTCACGAGCGACGGCGTCAGGCTCTATTTCGCTGACAGCGAGACTAGCGCGGTGAGGACGGCGGACTTCGACCCCGCGGGGAGCGTCGGCACGATCGTCGGCGAGGACCTGTTCACCTTCGGAGACCGGGACGGGTTCGGGGACGACGTGAGGCTGCAGCACGTCCAGGGCATCGAGTTCAAGGACGGCGCCCTGTACATAGCGGACACGTACAACAACAAGGTGAAGAGGATCGATCCCCTGCAGCGCGAATCGATGCGATTGCTGGGGAGCGGCACGGCCGGTCACAGGGACGGCCCTGCGGTGATAGCGGAGTTCCACGAGCCCTGCGGGGTGAGCGCGGCGGACAGGCTCATGTTCGTCGCCGACACGAACAACCATGCCGTGCGGGTGGCGGACATGAAGACGATGGAGGTGACGACGCTGGAGATAGACTGGGGGGACTTTTCGGAGAGGATGCCGGCATGACGAACCGACTGGCCAAGGAGACGAGTCCCTACCTGCTCCAGCACGCCCACAACCCCGTGGACTGGTACCCGTGGGGCGACGAGGCCTTTCAACGCGCCAAGGCGGAGGACAGGCCAGTCCTGCTGAGCGTGGGGTACTCGGCCTGCCACTGGTGCCACGTGATGGAGCGCGAGTCCTTCGAGAACGAGGACATCGCCAGGACCATGAACGAGAACTTCGTCAACATAAAGGTCGACCGGGAGGAGCGGCCCGACGTGGACTCGATCTACATGGGCGCGGTGCAGGCGATGACGGGCCAAGGCGGTTGGCCGATGACGGTCTTCATGACCCCTGACGGCAAGCCATTCTACGGCGGAACGTACTTCCCGCCCGAGGACCGGGGCGGCCTTCCGGCGTTCCCGAGGGTGCTGGAAGCCATCGCGTCGGCCTACAGGCACAACCAGGCCCAGATAGTCCAGACGACCGAACAGCTGCTGGCGCACATGCGGCAGGCGTCGGCCGGAGTGCGGGGCATGGAGCCGCTTACGACCGAAGTGATGAACCGCGCGTTCACTCACCTCGCGGCCCAGTTCGACGGCAAGCACGGCGGCTTCGGCCTCCAGCCCAAGTTCCCGCAGCCCATGGTCTACGAGTTCCTGCTTCGGCAGCATCTCAGGACGGGCGATCCCGAGCCGCTGGAGATGGTGGAGACGACGCTGGACCGCATGGCGATGGGAGGTATATACGACCAGCTTCGAGGCGGCTTCCACCGGTACTCGACCGACACGTTCTGGCTGGCGCCGCACTTCGAGAAGATGCTGTACGACAACGCCCTGCTGGCGCGCCTGTACCTCCACGCGCACCAGATGACGGGGAAGCCGCTGTACAGGCAGGTCGTCGAGGAGACCCTGGACTACGTGCTGGCCGAGATGACAGACGAGTCCGGCGGGTTCTACTCGGCGCAGGACGCGGACAGCGAGGGTGAGGAGGGCAAGTTCTTCGTGTGGCGTCCGGAGGCGGTCGTCGAGGTGTTGGGCAAGGCGGACGGCGACGTAGTCAACCGGTACTTCGACGTGACTATCGACGGCAACTTCGAGGGGATGAGCATCCTGAACGTCAAGTCGCCACCGGCGAAGTTCGCCGCCTCGGAGGGGATGAGCGAGGACGAGCTTGCTGGGCTGCTCGGCAGGGCGCGGGCCCGGCTGATGGAGGCCCGCGAGGAGCGCGTGCGGCCAGGCCTGGACGACAAGGTGCTCACGTCGTGGAACGGGCTCATGGTGGGGGCGTTTGCTGAGGCAGGCATGGTATTGGGCCGGAGCGACTACACTGCCGCCGCCGCCAGGTGCGCCGCGTTCGTCCTGGACAGCCTGCGGGACGGGTACAGGCTGCTGCGTACGTACAAGGACGGCGAGGCGAAGCTCAAGGCCTACCTCGAGGACTACTCCTACCTGGTGAGCGGCCTGCTGCTGCTTCACGAGGCGACGTTCGAGGGACGGTGGCTGCAGGAAGCCATCGACCTGGGGCGAGACATGGTCGACCTGTTCTGGGACGAGGCTGCGGGCCAGTTCTACGATACGGGGATAGACCACGAGGAGCTGGTCGTCAGGCCCCGCGACACCCAGGACAACGCCACTCCGTCTGGAAGCGCGATGGCAGCTGACGTCCTGCTCAGGCTGGCGGTCATCACGGGGGACGGCGACCTGGAGCGGCGGGCGGTGACGTCCATGCGCTCGACCATGACGCTCATGTCGCAGTACCCGATGGGCGCAGGGCATTGGCTGTCCGCGCTGGACTTCTATCTGGCGACGGTGAAGGAGATAGCGATCATCGGTGACGGCGGGGACGGCGCACGCGAGCTCGCAGCGGAGGTGTACCGGCACTACCTGCCGAACAGGGTGCTGGTGGGGCTGGGAGTCGACGACGATGCGACGGGCGAACTGCCGCTGTTGAAGGACCGGGGCCGGATCGGGGGCCGGGCGACGGCGTACGTGTGCCGCAACTACACTTGCGACCTGCCCGTTGTCGAGCCGGAGGCGCTGGCGAGGCAGCTGGCCGTCTAGGGAAAGCTCGAGGAGCGGCTGTTCAGTATTCGTAGGTATGAGCAGAGTCCTTCCAGTTACGACGGAGAGCCCCGATCTCAATCTTCCCCCCAAATGGGGGAAGAGGTCGGCTCTCTCCTCTCAACTCCGGACAGCTACTACAGGGGGTGGCGATGGAAACGAATCCGCTGATTGGGGCATGGCGGCTTGTGGCATACGAGGGCCACACCGGCAACGACGTGCTCTACCCGCTTGGGGCAGACGCGACTGGCTACATCATGTACACGGCCGACGGCTACATGTCGGTCGCGATGATGGCGGCGGGCCGGACGAACTTCGCGGGCGGGGACATGTTCGCAGGCACGGACGAGGAGAAGATTGCGGCAGCCGGCTCGTACGTGTCCTATTGCGGGCAGTACGAATTCCAGGGCGACCGCGTCATACACAAGATAGAGGCCGCGTTCTTCCCGAACCGGGTCGGTACGGAGCAGGTCAGGTTCGTGGAGCTGGACGGCGACACGCTGACGCTGACCACACCGCCGATGGTGCTGGCCGGCGTGCTGAGAACGGGGCGCATCGTCTGGCGGAGGGCAGAGACGGCATCCGCGTGGGAATCCGGCTCCCTCCGCCAGGTCGAGGCCGCCCGTCTTCGGGACGATGTCGGCCTGTCCTACCGGGAGATCGGCATCCGGCTGGGCGGGATCTCGCGCCAGCGGGCTTTACAGCTCGCAGCAGGCGGGCGACGCTTCCGCCAGCCGACCGACGCCGTTGAGTGAGCGAGGATTTGCCGCGGCGGTGGTGGGCGCCGGCCTGATGGGGCACGGCATCGCGCACGTGCTGGCGCAGCGGGCGGACTCGGTGACGATGTACGACGTGTCTAACGAGGCGCTGGAGCTGGCGGAGGTCCGGATTCGGGATACGCTCGAGTGCATGGTGGAGCATGGGATTGTCGATCGGACAGAGGCTGAGGGGACCATAGGACGCATCCGCGGCACGACCGACCTTGCCGAGGCCGTCGACGGGGCCTGGGTGGTCGTCGAGGCATCGCCGGAGGACATGGAGCTAAAGCGGCGTCTATTCACCGAACTGGAGCGGCTGGTGTCCCCCGACGCGATCCTGGCGTCGAATACTTCGGGGATGTCAGTCGGCGATATGACGGGCCATCTCGAACACCAGGACCGAGTCGTCGGGTCACACTTCTTTCTTCCGGCCCAGGTCATACCGCTTGTGGAGGTGTCTCGCGGGCCCTGCACTACCAACGAAACGATGGAGAGGACGATCGATCTCTGGAGGTCGTGCGGGAAGCGACCCATCCGAATCGAGAAGGACGTGAATGGCTACGTGGCGAACCGGCTGCAGGCCGCCCTCGTTCGGGAGGCGACCAGTCTCGTTTCGGAGGGCGTCGCGAGCGCGGAGGACATCGACCTGGCGGTGCAGACGAGCTTCGGACTGCGGTTCATGGTGTCGGGCCCGCTGGAGCAGCGGGACCTAGGCGGTCTCGACCTGCACGTCTCACTGGCGCGCGGGCTGTGGCCGCATCTCAGCACGTCCGATGGGCCGTTCCCCAATGTGGTCGAGATGGTCGAGCGAGGAGAGCTGGGGCTGAAGTCCGGCAAGGGGTTCTTCGACTGGAGCGGCCGCGATCCGGAGGATGTTCGACGAGAGCGGACGACCCAGATGATCGAGGTAATGTCGAGGCTGGATATGTGGCCCAAGTCTTCGGAAGAAGGGCGCGCTAAGTTAGCGTGATGCGGCCATGAACTGCGTAACCGGGCCGGCGTCCCAGGCAGGGACAGGGCGTCCAGCCAGAGCGTCCAGCGTCGGATTTGCGGCGCGCGTCTGGGACCCGGGCCTACAGGCCGATGGCGTCGTTGATTTCCTGCTGGTAGGCGTTGGTGCGGTCCTCGGCAACGTCGGCGAATGAGACGGGCTCGTTTGCGGCGCCCGATTCCAGGAAGGCGTAGGTGAGGGCCACGGCGTCCAGCCCAAGCTGTCCGGTGACCTCCGGCTCTCGACCGGTGCGGACGGCCTCGGCGAAGTCCTCCAGCTCCAGTGCGATGATCTTGGAGTCGATCTCCGGGAAGTCGATGTCGTATGAGGACATCCTGCGTTCGCCGCCGAAGATTCGAGCAGTGATGTCGTCCAGCTCGAAGTCCGGGACCAGGCCCAGCAGGTCGGCCTCGGGGATGGGCTCTTCGCTGTCTATTTTCGTGATCGCGGAGGGGCGCCCGGAGCGGCTTCCGCCGAGCCGGATGGAGCCGTCGTCGCAGTAGATGATGCTCGCGCCCGTGCCCTCGCCGGGGGCCGCGATGGTGCTTAGGAAGTTCGCCATGGCTCCAGACTCGAACCTGACGACGCCGGAGGCCATGTCCTCGGAGGTGCACTCGACTGCCCCTGCCCTCTCGATCTCCAAGGGCTCGCGGTGGGCGTAGAAGGGCCTCATCTGCGAGGCTTCGGGGTCCGTGACGAGCCTGCTTTCCTCCCATATGTGGGTCTCGGCGTACACGCGCTCCACCGGCCCCATGAAGTAGAGCAGCAGGTCGGCGTTGTGGACGGCGTAGTCGAGCATGTACCCGCCGGCGGTCTTGATGTGGCGCCAGGCGGTGCCGTGGGGCATCAGGCGTGTGCCGCGGGCGGCCATGTCGAGGAAGAGCCGCTGCCTGCCCAGGACCTGGGCGTCGAGTATGGCCTTGTTCAGTCGGTTGAGCGGGTCGCGGCGGTAGTTCTCGGAGACCGACAGGACGATGTTGCCCCGCTCCGCGGCCTCCATCATGGTCATGCACGCCCTGACGGTGATGCCCATGGGCTTCTCGGTGGCGACGTGAACGCCCGCCTGAGCGGCCTGCTCGGCTATGGTGTGATGCTGACCCGAGGCGGTCACGATGTCCACGGCGTCCAGGCCGGGCTCACCGGCGAGTAGGTCGTCGAAGCTGGTGTAGACGTTGGGGCGCTTGCCGAGCAGCCGCTCGGCCTCGCCGGCTACGTGGCTTGCGGCGGACTCGCTGACATCGCAGACCGCCACGTAGTCGAATGTGTCGTAGGTGCGCTGGGACTCGGCCTGGCCGTAAAGGTGACGAAGGCCCATGCCTCCACACCCCACCTGGGCGATTTTGATGTCGGGCATGTGAATCCTCCTTAGCGGCCTAGGGATGCTCTGAATAAGTCCCTGTGGTTTGCGGGATAGTAACATAGGGCCAAGGCTTGAAGACGTGGGAGGCGAGGCAATGAACCAGCCGACGTTTGCGGACTTGGACTACGAGAGCAAGAAGCGAAAGACTCGCAGGGAGAAGTTCCTTGAGCGCATGGATGGACTGATCCCGTGGGAAGAGTTGGAAGAGCGCATCCGACCATTCTATCCCAATGCTGGCCGAGGTCGGCGTCCCTACGAGTTGTCGGCGATGCTTCGCATACACTGCGTGCAGTTGTTCTACAACCTGAGCGACCCTGGGATGGAGGACATGCTCTACGAGGTCGAATCGGTGAGGCGGTTCGTAGGGCTGAGACTGCCTGGGCCGCTGCCGGACGAGACGACGATTCTGAACTTCCGCCACCTGCTGGAAGAGCATGAGTTGGGCTCGGGTCTGTTCGAGGAGATCAACCGCTATCTGGAGTCCAAGGGTCTCCGTCTTCAGGAGGGGACGATAGTGGACGCGCAGCATCATAGCGGCGCCCTCATCGACGAAGAATCGGGCTAAAGAGCGCGACCCCGAGATGCACCAGACGAAGAAGGGTAACGAGTGGCACTTCGGGATGAAGGTGCACATCGGTGTGGACTCGCAGACGGGAGTGGTGCACAGCATGACCACGACATCTGCGAACGTGCATGACCTGACTGAGTTGCCCCGGTTGCTGCACGGTGGGGAGTCTCAGGTGTGGGGAGATGCTGGGTATCAGGGAGTTGACAAGAGGCTGGGCAACCGGGGCTTGGATGTGGAGTGGCAGGTGGCGATGAGGCCCGGCCAGCGTCGGAAGCTGGAGCCTGAGAGTCCTGAGGCGGTGTCGGAGAAGCGCAAAGCGTCGGTCAGAGCTAAGGTGGAGCATCCGTTCCTGTACATCAAGCGGCACTTCGGCTACGCCAAGGTCCGCTACAGGGGACTGTCCAAGAACACGCAGCGGCTGATGACGCTGCTGGGGTTTGCCAACTTGATGAGGGCCGAACAGTACCTGGCGGCGTGAAACCTTGTATAAGTGCGCCCAAAATCAGGCCTAACGGCGGCGAAACGCCCTGTCAGGGCCGGTTGTAGGCCGAGAATAACCCCCACCACGGCACCATGAGGCAATTCAACGCCCCCAAAACCACCCCGGTCAACTCGGCCCAGCCTGAAGCCGATTGTTCAGAGCATCCCTAGTACTACTGCGTCAGGGCGGGTTTGAAACCATCTGCTCCAACTAATTCACTCTCAAGATGTTTGCAGCGGGTCCGGGACACTTGCGGTTGGCATATCGAGGGGTGCGAATGAGTGCCAGTCCGGGTGGCGCAGGCAGGACTGCCTCGACAGGTATGTTCGGGGCGTGGATGAGCATTCTACGGGAAGGTCGAATGAAGCCCAGCTCACGCCCTCGCTCCACGAAGATCTTCACAGGGTCCCTGCCTTCATAGGCATACTGTGGCGCATACTCGACCAGCAGGCCGATGGACACCTCGAACGGGTCCACCCCGGCCCTGTGGGCTATCTCAAGCCGCATCGACTGAAGAATCTGCGAGATTATCAACGTCGCCCATATCTGTTGCTGGATCACCACCAACTTGGCGGACCACAGAAGACGCAGCTTGAGGTGTTGCTTGACCAACTTGAGCGCCATCTCGATGTCCCACCTGCGAGCGTAGACCTCGGCCATGGATGCAATCGGGAATGTGTGAGGCTCCCGAACGTTGGTGATGTAGCGGCGCAGCGTATTGCCTTGTCTGAAAGTCACCAGCCGAACGGCGTGTTTGGCCCGGTCGGCGCGATGGGCTCCCAGCCACACGATGCCATCGAAGACGTCGCCCCGATGGTAGAAGGTATGTATCACCTTGTAGCTGGTCTTTGCTCTCAGCCTGCTCAGCCAGTGGTAACCCCTGTCCGTGAGCCAGTCAAACCAGGCGAAGCCGAAGTATCCCAAGTCTGCGACCACCAGTGTTCCCGCTGGCAGGTCTTCCACCAACTTCCGCGCCAACACCTTCTCGTTCTGATGTGGGTCCGGCTGAAACATGACGGTCCGCCACTGCTGGCCTCTCACGTCGAACACGCCAGCCAGCTTGCCAGGGAGCAGACGGCTATCGCCTTGGGGAATCTCTCTCAGAGGCGGAAGCCTTCTCGACATGGCGTCCAGTGTACTCTCGTCTATGCACACCACGCCCTCGGCGAATGGCGCCAGCTTCTCCGTTACCACACCCTGCAATCGTTGTGCCAATACGCCGCTGATCTGCTCGAAGAGTCTCTCCAATGGCTTGGTTCCCGCGCTATGGAGCCTCTTGTAGACCGCTTGGTCTGTAACCGGGAATCGGGGGAAGAACCAGAGTCCGCGTTCCGAGATAAGACGCCACACCGCCAATTGGCTGCCGAAGCCTCTCAGGACGCAGACCAGCAGCCCTGCCCACAGAGCCATTGCGGGCAGGACGCGCGGCCTGCCAGGGCCCTTGAGACTGTGGTCTGGCTCCATGTCCTTCAAACACTGCTGAAGAAACTCCTCTATGCTCCCGATGGTGGCTGTATCGTCCCCGGTACTGGTGGACATTTCGCTCTGTCCCTCCTTTGGAGTAGTCTTATCCTTATACTATCCAAAGGAGGACTACCCAAAGGAAAGGACGGTTCTTTTTATCAATTAGTTGGAGCAGATGGGGTTTGAAACCCGCCCCTACAAAGCCATTCACACCATTCAATACTGAGATGTTGGGGCACTAGCCGATTGTGCCCTTGGTGCTGGGTATGCCAGTGCGGCGCGGGTCAATGGTCAGTGCGGCACGCGCGGCACGCGCCAGGGCCTTGAAGACCGCCTCGGCCTTGTGGTGATTGCTCATGCCCGCCAGCACGCGGACGTGCAGGTTGAAGCGGCCCTCCAGGGCAAGGGTCTCCAGGAAGTGGTGCACCAGCTGGGGCGACAGATCGCCCAGGTCGGTCTCGGTCAGCTGCGTGTCGACGACGGCGTAGCCGCGTCCGCCGAAGTCCACCGCCACGAATGCCAGCGCCTCGTCGAGGGGAACGTAGGCATGGCCCGTCCTCACAATGCCCTGCCCGTCTCCCACGGCCTCGTTGAGCGCGCGGCCCAGCACGATGGCCGTGTCCTCCACCAGGTGATGCCAGCCGACCTCGATGTCGCCCGTGGCCGCCACCTCGAGGTCGATGAGCCCGTGGCGCGAGAGCTGGGCCAGCATGTGGTCGAGCATCCCGTTGCCTGTGGCAATGTCGTACGTGCCTTCGCCGTCGATGTTCAGCGTGACGGAGATTTGCGTCTCTCCAGTCTCGCGCGTCAGCTTCGCCGTCCTGTTGTCCAATTGCACCTCTCGAATTGTGAATGTTCAGAGTCGATTGGACCTGGCCTGGGGCCGCTGCCGACAGCAATATCCCCCTCATCCCAACCTTCTCCCGCAAGGGGAGAAGGGGCAAGAAGTCCGCCTAGACCCGGGCCTGAACATTTTCTAGGCGTCGCGCCAGATCTTGCCCCGCTCACTGACCTTCTCGACCATGCTCGGGTCGAATGGGTCCAGGTCGAAGCCCAGGGGTTGGGGCGGGCGAGCCTCAAGGCCCATCAACTCGATGATCTTGCTGTTTGAATAGTAGCCCGCATAGGTATGCCTGACGAGCATAGCGAAGGATTGGGAGTTCTCGGCTTCGACGGTCCTCAGCACCTGGACCTTCTGGTCATCCGCAAGGTCGGCAAAGTCGGCTGAGTGGCGCCGGCAGCTCGCCGATTCGATTGAGGCAAAGCCGTCCTGGAAGAGCCGCCCCAGGCCTGGGTCGGACGAGGCTACACTATCGAGGTGTTGGGCTACGCCGAGCTCGCCGGCACCCGGGAAGCCGTCGCGGCCCGGAACTACCTGGTCCAGCACCTTGGCCACCAGGGCCATCTGTTCCTCGGAGAAGGACATCGTCGTCTCGCCTTCGGTCATGCGCGTCTCCTCGCTTGTCTCGCTACCCGCAACAGTTAGGAAGCCTTGAGGTGAGGGCTAGCGGCGACTGGCGTCCTATGACGACAGGGCGGGTTTCAAACCCGCCCCTACCAAGCCGCGACAGGGGACTGGGTTCCCGCCCCGTATCGAGTACGGGGCAGGCTCTTCGCGGGAATGACGACTTTACTGCGTAGTTACAGCCAATTGGCATGGGTTGTTTGACCACTAGGTAGTGTTGACATTTCATCTTAGCCATATGAGGGCACCCACGAAATGTAGGAAGCCGAGGTACCTGCTTGCCAGCTTATCGAACCGGGAGAAGATGTGTCGGTAGTGCTTGATCTTGCCGATGAAGCACTCGACCAGATGCCGCTCGCGATACAGATATTCATCGTATGAGTATTGCGCCTTCCGGTTCGAGCGAGGCGGGATCACCGGGATAGCCCCATTGTCGATGACCATATCGCGGAACTGACGGGAGTCGTATGCACGGTCTGCGATCACATGCTCACTCTCAATGCCAGCTATGAGTTCCTCAGCCTGAGTAACATCGTGCTCTTGTCCTCCGGTCAACATGAACCTCAAGGGATTGCCGAGGCCATCGACGGCCACATGGACCTTCGTAGTGAACCCTCCTCGACTTTGACCAAGAGCCTGAGATGACTGCCCACCGTTTTTTTGGGTGCGCCCGCAGCGGAATGATGGGCCCTGACGATGGTGCTGTCGATGATCAGGTGCTCCATGTCAGGGTCATCGACAAGATGCTGATGCATCGCTTCCCATACTCCGTGATCGCACCATCGGGCGAATCGTTTGTATACGCTGTTCCAGTTACCATACTCGGCAGGGAGCAGCCTCCATGGGGCCCCGGACCTGCTCATCCAGATGATAGCCTCGACGAACCGCTTGCAATCAGCTTCCTTTCCAACGTACAAGCCGGGCTGGCTGCCAAGGAACTCCAATACCCTTGACCACCGTTCTGGAGATAGTGTGATGTTTGACATATACTCAGTATAATATAAATATCAACACTGCCTAGTATCGAGTCAAGATAGTTTTGGCGAACGTCCAGCCCCCCCGCCCCTCTGGGTTCCCGCCCCGTATCGAGTACGGGGCAGGCTCTTCGCGGGAATGACGACTTTACTGCGTCGTCACGGCCAATTGGCATGGGTTGTTTGGCCACTAGCTTCCAGCCCTATCGACGAACCGCTCCGCCACGTAGAGGGCGAGCGCCTGTATGGTGGACGTGGGGTTCACCGCTCCGCCCGTGACCAGGATGCTGCCGTCGATGACGTAGAGGTTCTGGACGTCGTGCGCCCTGCCCTCCCCGTCTACCACCGACGTCTCGGGGTCGGCGCCCATCCTGGCCGTGCCCATCAGGTGCCAGCCCGCGGGCCGCAGCAGTGGGTTCACAAGGACGTCCCTGGCGCCGGCCGCCTCCAGCACGAGGGTGGACTTCTCGATGCCGTGGTCAATCATCCTGGTGCTGTTCTCGCTCATCGTGTACGAGACCTTAGGCGCGGGGATTCCGTGGCTGTCGACCAGGTCGTCGTCTATGGTGACGGCGTTGTGGTGCTCGGGGAGGTCCTCGCCTATGACCGCAATCGTCAGGGTGTGCCCGAGCCGCTCGCTCATGACGGTGTGGTGGTCCGCGCCCCATGGAATCGGGCCGTGGCCGCCCAGTCCGCCGAGGGCCGTGTTGACCGGCCCCGAGCTGCGCGCAACCTGGAATGTGTAGCCCCTGACGAAGCCGCGCGCCAGGTCCGTCTCGTAGAACTCCTGGCTGAGGATGGCGCAGCCGATTGGCCCCTTGTACCCGTCAAGCCGCTCGTCGAACACGCCCGTGATCATGGCGTATGGGTGGAACATGAGGTTCTTGCCGACCAGCCCGCTGCCATTGGCGAGGCCGTTGGGGAACCGGCCCGACGCCGAGTTGAGCAGCAGTCTCGGCGTCCCGACGCCGTTGCACGCCACGACGACCGCCCTGCCCCTCTGGCGCTGCAGCGTGCCCTTCTCGTCGTAGTATACGACGCCGTCCGCACGGCCGTCACCGTCTAGGGTGATCTCCCTGACCCGGCACCACGTCTTCAGCTTCGCGCCGCTTGCGATGGCCTTGGGCCAGTAGGTCACGTCGGTGCTGGCCTTGGCCTTGCGGTAGCAGCCGATGTCGCACGGGCCGCAGTTGTTGCACGCCGCACGCCCGTCGTACGCCTCGGTCAGGATCGCACTGTCCGAGGGCCACCAGTGCCAGCCCAGCTTGTCGAACCCACGGGCTATCGTCTCACCCGCCTTGCCGAGGGGGATGGGCCGCGTCTGTCGCTCCGACTTGTCGGGATAGCCCGGGTCGCCCGTCATACCGGCGACGCCGCTGATCCTGTCGTTCTCGTCGAAGAAGGGCTCCAGGTCCGAATAGCTCATCGGGAAGTCGTCGGCGACGCCGTCGAGGGACTTGACCCTGAAGTCCGAGGGGCGAAAGCGCGGGAAGTGGGCGCTCCAGTGTATGGTGCTGCCGCCAACGGCGTTGTGCATCAGCGGCGCGATGGGCGAGTCTTCGTCGTTGACGGGGTAGTCCTGGGGCAGGCCACGCACGTTCGGGTCGGGACTCATGTAGGAGAGACGAGACAGCTCCCAGTCGTCCCTGCCGCTCGCGTAGTCGTGGGGCTCGATCCATCCGCCCTGCTCCAGGCAGACGACGTCGAACCCGGCCCTGGCGAGGCGCCACGAGAAGGCTCCGCCCGATGCGCCTGCCCCTATTACGACAACGTCCGCTATGTCATTGCTGCTGCCCAAGGCTGCACCTCCGAGCGGGGCTGAGACCGGGAATTATTGTACCTGAACGGAGTGGCGCGGGGCACCATGGATAGCAATAGTCACAGTTTTAGGACGCGCTATACTGTCATCATGGAACGGTCAGACTGAAAAGTCAGTCTGACATAGGAGGAGGCACCATGCCAAAGATTCATTTCAGTGTAGATGGAGAGGATAGCGTCTGTCCTGTGAAGAGACCCGAACGTCTTGAGTTCAGTCCATCAAGATGGGAGACTTTATCTTCCGATGATAGATGTTTTCGTTGTATGAAATGGTTTCTCGACAAGAATTATGGGATGGGTTGATTATTCGTCACCGAATACGGAAACTGTAGCACTACCAGACGGCCGCAGAGACGATGTGCGCCGTGCTCTTGGAGCGGGAGGGCGGGCGGACACGCGGGTCATCTGCTCCAACTAATTCACTCTCAAGATGTTTGCAGCGGGTCCGGGACACTTGCGGTTGGCATATCGAGGGGTGCGAATGAGTGCCAGTCCGGGTGGCGCAGGCAGGACTGCCTCGACAGGTATGTTCGGGGCGTGGATGAGCATTCTACGGGAAGGTCGAATGAAGCCCAGCTCACGCCCTCGCTCCACGAAGATCTTCACAGGGTCCCTGCCTTCATAGGCATACTGTGGCGCATACTCGACCAGCAGGCCGATGGACACCTCGAACGGGTCCACCCCGGCCCTGTGGGCTATCTCAAGCCGCATCGACTGAAGAATCTGCGAGATTATCAACGTCGCCCATATCTGTTGCTGGATCACCACCAACTTGGCGGACCACAGAAGACGCAGCTTGAGGTGTTGCTTGACCAACTTGAGCGCCATCTCGATGTCCCACCTGCGAGCGTAGACCTCGGCCATGGATGCAATCGGGAATGTGTGAGGCTCCCGAACGTTGGTGATGTAGCGGCGCAGCGTATTGCCTTGTCTGAAAGTCACCAGCCGAACGGCGTGTTTGGCCCGGTCGGCGCGATGGGCTCCCAGCCACACGAGGCCATCGAAGACGTCGCCCCGATGGTAGAAGGTATGTATCACCTTGTAGCTGGTCTTTGCTCTCAGCCTGCTCAGCCAGTGGTAACCCCTGTCCGTGAGCCAGTCAAACCAGGCGAAGCCGAAGTATCCCAAGTCTGCGACCACCAGTGTTCCCGCTGGCAGGTCTTCCACCAACTTCCGCGCCAACACCTTCTCGTTCTGATGTGGGTCCGGCTGAAACATGACGGTCCGCCACTGCTGGCCTCTCACGTCGAACACGCCAGCCAGCTTGCCAGGGAGCAGACGGCTATCGCCTTGGGGAATCTCTCTCAGAGGCGGAAGCCTTCTCGACATGGCGTCCAGTGTACTCTCGTCTATGCACACCACGCCCTCGGCGAATGGCGCCAGCTTCTCCGTTACCACACCCTGCAATCGTTGTGCCAATACGCCGCTGATCTGCTCGAAGAGTCTCTCCAATGGCTTGGTTCCCGCGCTATGGAGCCTCTTGTAGACCGCTTGGTCTGTAACCGGGAATCGGGGGAAGAACCAGAGTCCGCGTTCCGAGATAAGACGCCACACCGCCAATTGGCTGCCGAAGCCTCTCAGGACGCAGACCAGCAGCCCTGCCCACAGAGCCATTGCGGGCAGGACGCGCGGCCTGCCAGGGCCCTTGAGACTGTGGTCTGGCTCCATGTCCTTCAAACACTGCTGAAGAAACTCCTCTATGCTCCCGATGGTGGCTGTATCGTCCCCGGTACTGGTGGACATTTCGCTCTGTCCCTCCTTTGGAGTAGTCTTATCCTTATACTATCCAAAGGAGGACTACCCAAAGGAAAGGACGGTTCTTTTTATCAATTAGTTGGAGCAGATGACACGCGGGTCCGCCCCTACGGTGTTGGAGCATCGACCCTATGGGTTGTGAACTAGGTCCTTCATGGCGGCTATTACGGCGTCGGTTTCTGTGGGGTTGCCTACGGTGATGCGGAAGGTGTCGGCGAGGCGCTCGGTACTGAAGCGGCGGACGAATATGCCTCGGGCAGCGAGACCGTCGTAGACGGGGCCCGCTACGCCGGGCGCAAAGCTGCACAGGATGAAGTTGCCGTAGGACGGCCAGGGAGAGACACCGGGAATCTCGCCCAATAGACGGAACATGCGGTCGCGCTCATCGACGATGACCTGCACGCGCTCCAGAAGGACTTCCGCGTTCTGCAGCGACGCTATCAGGGCCGCCTCGGCGGCGATGTTGACGTTGTAGGGCGGCTTGATGTCCATGATGTGGCGCACCAGGCGTGGGCTCATGAGGCCGTAGCCGACACGGAGACCGGCCAGGCCGGCCCACTTACTCATCGTTCGCAGCACAACGAGGTTCTCGTACTCGGGGACGAGTCCGGCCACGGTAAGCCGCGAGAACTCGAAGTACGCCTCGTCTACCACGACCACAAGGCCGGTATCGAGCAGGGCCCTCACCTGCTCCTCGGACACCGCATTGCCCGTCGGGTTGTTGGGCGAGCTGACGAAGATGATCTTGGCTCCGGGCCTGTGCGCAGCCCTTGCGACTGCATCGACGTCCACGTCGAAGTCTTCGGTGCGCGGCACCATCACGGTCTCGGCTCCCGAGATCCTGGCACAAAAGCTGTACATACCGAATGTGGGGTCGCTGTCGATGATGGCGTCGCCCGGCGAAATGAAGAGCCGGAACAGGAGGTCGATCAGCTCGTCGCTGCCCGCCCCCGCGACGATGTACTCCTCGTCGAGCCCCGTGTAGCCGGCCAGCGAGGCCCGCATGGCCCGCTGGAAGGGGTCGGGATATACGTGGAAGGGGGCCTTAGAGACGGCCTCCACGACCTCAGGCGCGCTGCCAAAGGGATTCTCGTTGCCGTTCAGCTTGATGACCTTGTGTTCGGGTATTCCCGCGCGTTTCGCCAGCACCTCGGGCGGGTCGACCGGCTCGTAGGTCTTCACGTCCTGAAGGTGGGCGCGAATAAGGTCGTCCATGCCCGGCCTCGTCTTCGTGCTGCTCACTGGTAGTACCTCCGTCAGGGCCGAAGAATCTATCTCAGAATCGGCGGTGGACTCTCATCCTCATTTACCGCATCGCCAATAGGCCAGCGGGGACCAGCCCCACCCCCCTGGATTCCTGCCCGTATCGAGTACGGGGCAGGCTTTTCGCCGGAATGACGGTTGGGCAAGGGTCTCCCCAGGGGGAAGGGATTTTGGGTTAGGGCCGAAGCTCCTCTCGAATCTCAGCCGCCTCGGCGTGGGCTGTGAGACCCTCCGCACGTCCTATTGTAGCCGCCGCCCTACCCAAGGCCAAAGAAGCGTCGTCGTCAAGCGCGACCACAGGGCTGATCTTCAAGAACGACCGCACGTTCAGGCCGGAGCCGAACCGCGCGGTGCCTCCGGTGGGCATGACGTGGCTTGGCCCCGCAACGTAGTCGCCCAGCACCTCGTGCGAGAACTCGCCCGCGAATATGGCCCCCGCGCTTGTTATTTTGCCCACGTGGGCGCGGGCGTCCTCTACCATCAGCGAGACATGCTCGGGCGCGAAGTCGTTGGCGACCGCGATGGCTTCGTCGAGGGTGTCGACCACCGCGATGCAACCCCGGCTCTCGACTGACTGTCGGGCAGTCGCGCCCCGTTCGAGCCGGTCCGCCCTCACCTCCAGCTCGCGCTGCACGTCGGCTGCCAGCGCCGCAGACGTCGTGACTAGAATCGGCGTCGCCATGACATCGTGCTCGGCCTGGGCCAGGAGGTCGGCGGCGCAGAGCGTTGGGTTGGCCGACTCGTCCGCGACGAGGAGGGTCTCGGTAGGCCCATACACCCCGTCTATGCCGACCTCGCCGAAGAGCATCTTCTTGGCGGCGGTAACGAAGACGTTGCCCGGACCGCACAGCATATCGACAGCAGGGACGGTCTCGGTCCCGTAGGCCATGGCAGCGATGGCCTGTGCCCCGCCGATACGGAAGACGCGGTCGACTCCCGCAATGTCGGCCGCCACCAGCACGGCCGGATCAGGCGAGCCGCCCGGCCCTGGGGGAGTAATCGCGATCACCTCAGAGACGCCTGCGATCCTGGCCGGTACGACGGTCATGATTGCCGTGGAAGGCAGGGGCGCCGAGCCTGCCGGAACATATGCGCCGACTCGATCCACGGGGTTCACGACTTCGCCGTAGCCCTTTTTCTCGTCAAACCACCCCGTCGGGACGCCTCTTCGGTGGAACTCGCGGGCTCGGTCCGCGGCGAGCCGAAGGGCTTCGACCACGGCGTGGGGAACCTGCTCGTACGCGGCTGAAATAGCAGTGCGGGACACCTCCAGGCCGCCCGGATCGCGTCCGTCGAGCTTCTCGGTAAGGTCGCGCACCACCCGGTCTCCCCCGTCGCGCACCCTGGCCAAGACGAGCCGCACGAACTCCTCGACCGTCGATACCGGCTGCCCAAGCGCGAGCGACGACTTTTCCAGCACCTCAGGCGGAAGGTCGTGCTGCTGCCTCCGGCGCCGGTCTCGCAGTACCTCCGCGGCCTCGGCCGCCCCATGGACGATGATCATTCCAGATAGCCCTCGACGTGCTCGCATAGGGTATCGACCGAACGGATCGTGAAATCCTGGAGCTCGTCGCGCGAGACGACCTCGAACATGGTCTCCAGGCTTTCGGGCGTCGAGCGCAGGAGCTCGTCGGCCACGGCATGAGCGGAATGGGCGTCGTCACCCCGGGCGATGCGGCGGGCCATGAAGCGGAGCCGGTCCCAGGAGAAGTCCCGCGCAAGGAACTCGACCACCCAGGGCCGCCACTGGGTCACTTCCTCGTCGGTCACAAAGCCCAGCCCGAGCGGGGTCGCGGCATCCCTCATCAGGTCGAGGGATGCTCCAACCCCGTTGGAGCGGCGGTCCAGCTCCAGCTGCAGAGCGCGGTCCAGCACGAGGCCGCGGGCGTCTCCGGAGGCATCGGCGCCGAAGCAGGGCCTGAATATCTCAGTTATCCAGCATTCGTCCAGGACGATGTGGGAGATGTACCCAGCTACAAAGGCGGCTCTCTCGTCCTCCAAGCCGATCAGGTGAGGATGGGCCTGCAGCATCGCCTGGGCGCCGTCGCCGACCCGCTCGAAGTCGAGGGGCGCGAAGTGGTAGTCCTCCCGGGGGCGCTTCGTGATGGCCCGCATGTCCGGGGCGGTCGAACCCAGCAGGAAGTACCCCATGTTGTCGGCGATGATCGGGCTGACGATTCGGGCGGCGGCATCGCGGGCGAGACCTATGTGCGCGGGGAGGTTCGGCACTTCAGCTACGGCCCGCTGCCCTGAGACGCTCCGCAGCGACGCTCTTCGACTTGAAGACGTAGTCCGGCTGGGACACGGTAACGGAGCTGCCGCCTATGGCCCTGAACTTGTCTACTACATTCAGCAGGCGTTCTTTCTCGACGATCACCGTCACGGCGTACCAGCCCTCGCCGTCCCGCGTGTGGACCTTGGCAATCGTCGGACCGCGCAGCCCGGAGATATCATGGTGCTCGAACACTCGGCGGGCAATGTCTTCCGACTCCTCGCCCTGCATATTTGCGGTGACGCTGTAGAAGTCCTGCGCGAGCAGATGGGCCTCGATGCGCTCCACCAGCGCGGTGGCGAGACTCAGGGTCTCCGGGTTGGGTGGCACGAGCGCCCCGTTTGCGATCAGGCAGGCCTCGGAGGCGATCACCGAGCCTCCGTCGATGGTCTTCAGCCGGTTCTCCCTCAGTGTGGCACCCGTCGTCGAGATGTCGGCGATTATGTCCGCGTAGCCCATCGCAGGGGCAGCCTCGAGGGTGCCGCTGGACTCTACTAGCGAGAAGAAAGACACCCCCCTCGACAGCAGGAAGGTCTCGACCAGCCTGGGATACTTTGTGGCGATCCTCAGGTCTCTGCCCCGCTCCCTGAACTCCATGGAGAGCTCGGCGAGGTCGGCCATCGAGGAAACGTCCAGCCAGCCGTCGGGAACGCCTATCACGAGCTCGGACTGCCCGAAGCCGAGATTGTCGACCACGACCATGGCGTTGCCGTTCTCGCGCCGGGTCTCCAGGAAGCGGTCGCGCCCGATGAGTCCTATGTCGGCGCTCCCGTCCTCCACCTTGTGGCCTATGTCGGCCAATCTCTGGAAGTGGACCACCACGCCCGGAAGGGCCGGCACCTCCGCAGTGTAGCGGCGAAGGCTGGACCGCCGAACGCCCAGGCCGCACGCGCTCAGGAAGTCGAGAGACGGCTGGTGAAGGGTCCCGTCGCTGGGTACTGCAAGCCGAAGCATTCCGCCCTACCCCTCCACTGCGGCGGCGACGGACTCCAGCGTGTACGCGAAGCCGAGGGCCGGGGCATCGTCGCCGCCGAGCGCCCTCACCAGGCCGTCGTACCTGCCGCCTCCTCCCAGGGGGAGGACGCCGCTTCGCCCGACAACCTCGACGTCGAAGATAAAACCCGTGTAGTAGGCGAGTCCCCGGGCCACGCCGAGGTCGACGACTACACGCCTATCTCCGGCCAGATCGCGGGGAAGCCTGTCGGTGAGCTCCGCAAGCTCGTCCAGCCTTTCCGACGGAACCCCTATCGAACGGGCGCGCTCCAAAGCATTAGACGGCTCTCCCTGTATCCGGGCGACTTCGCCCGCCACGCGCAGGGCTTCCTCCAGCCTGTCCGCCCGGTCAGCGGTCCTCACCTTGCGCAGCAGGCGGCCGACGACCTCGTCGGTCGTGCGCCGTCCCATCGAGTTGGCGGTCGGGCCCGACATCATTCCGTCGATAAGCTCCCGTGCAGTATCTGCGCCAAGGGAGGCGAGAACGTTGGTGACATCCGAGTCGATCCCGTTTCGCACGAGCCCAAGGCTTCTAGCCTCAGCCCCGAGGCCGGCCGCGTCGGTATGCCCTGTCTTCAGCTCGTGGATCCTGCTGACTACAAAGAGCTTCGCCGACTCCGACAGATCGAAGGAGTCAAGCAGGTCGTTCAGCACTCCCAGGTGTCCTATCCGCAACGTGTGGGCGTCCACTCCCATCGCCGCGAGTCCATTGGAGGCGAGGCTCACGATTTCTAGGTCAGAGCCGATGCCCGCAGAGCCAATGAGCTCGGCCCCTGCCTGGGTGAACTGCCGAAACGCGCCGTCGTGCCTGAACACAGGGCCGCGATACTGCCACCTGACGGGCTGCGCAAGAGGGTGTGCCTGCTCCGCGTAGTGCCTTATGACCGAAGAAGTGAACTCCGGACGCAGACTGACGCGGTTTCCGCCGTGGTCCACGAACGAGTAGAGCTGGGTGGTCAACTCGCCCCCCGACTTTCGTACGAAGAGCTCCGCCTGCTCCAGCAAAGGCGTGTCCAGCATGTCGTATCCCAAGCCTGAAGCGAAGGACTCGAAAGCCGCCGCCGCCGCCTGCAGGGCGCGGTACTCGCTACCAGCGGCGTCCCTCATGCCGGGAAGCCGCCGCACCACGTTGCCACTCAATCTTCGCTCCTTATCGTGCGAACTGTGCCGCCTGTCATTCTACACGAGCCAGGGCAATCGCATTTTGACTGCAATGATCTTATACCAAGTCACCGTGATGCCGCCGTATATGTGCGGCCAGGGAGTGGGTTCCCGCCCCCGACTACTCGGGGGCAGGCTCTTCGCGGGAATGACAGCTTTACGGCGCGCTCAAAATGAAATGGTATTATCCTCCCCGTATAAGGCGGGAATCCGGCCCGAATCTGACAATTTCCATCACCTGAGAGACTGATTTAAGCGGTGGGGCCTCCGTCTTTCCGCCAGAGTGACACTAGGTAGTGTTGACATTTGTGTCATTCCGAGCGCAGTGAGGAATCTAAGAACCTTGCACAAAGGCTACCACCTAGATTCTTCACTCCGCTGCGCTACGTTCAGAATCACTATGGCCTTTGCGCAGGCCACATAAGGGTATGAAAATGGGCGAGGGGATTCTCCGTTGCCGCATGATTGGTAGCAGCGACCGGGGATGGGTTCCCGCCCCCGACTGCTCGGGGGCAGGCTCTCCGCGGGAATGACGGAAGGGAGCGCGGGAACGGCGGGTGTGGCTGTCTGCTGTCTATTTTCATAGCAATGACATGAAACGAAATGTCAACACAGCCTAGTATCGATTCAAGGTAGTTTTGGCGAACGTCCAGCCCCCCCGCCCCTCTGGGTTCCCGCCCCGTATCGAGTACGGGGCAGGCTTTTCGCGGGAATGACGGCAATCCGAGGGTTCTGTCATATTTAGATTGAAGCAGTACTAGGTCGGCCTAAATGCGATTGCCCTGCTACACGAGCGGACAGTCATTGACCCATGTTTATGAATCCGGCAAGGCGTCGGGGTGCGTAATTGAGAGTATCCGCTACAGGGGGATTCGAGAGAGATGGGCACTCATCAAGAAGAAGCCGTTCTTCAATCGTACAGGAGAGAGCTGCTCAAAGGGAGTACCGAGACCCTCCTTCTCTCGCTGCTTGCCGAGGAGTCGATGTACGGTTACATGCTGGTCAAGGAGATCGACCGCCGGAGCAGTGGGTACTTCCAGCTCAAGGAGGGCACTCTCTACCCTGCCCTCCACCGTCTGGAGCGCGATAGGTTCGTCGAGGGTGAGTGGGAAGAGGCGAAGTCCGGCCAGAGCCGCCGCTACTACCACATCACCCCCCTGGGCAGCGAGCGACTCGGCTGCCTGCTTCGAGAGTGGGACATTTTCACCGGGGCGGTGAACCGGGTCGCGCAGTCGGTCGGGGTCCATACCAACGGGGTGCTTGTAGGCGCTTAGATCCGCGTCTGTTCGGCATCCTTATCCCGCGTAGAGAGGCCTGGTCTGATGCCAGGCCTCATTCTTCCCTGCCAAGCCCATTACCTTCGCCGTACAGTAGACCATACCCCGACATGGCACCAGTGCGTGTGCATTCTGTTGCAAGTAGTTGCATTTGACACCAGTGGGCTATTCGGATACGATTGCACCAAATCGCTCAAGAGCCGTCCATGAGCTGCGAGATCGAGACAGTACAAGCCCTCAAGGAGTCGGGCCACCGGCCTACTCCCCAGCGGCTGATGATCCTTTCGGAAGTGCGCCATGCCGGGGACCACGTCACTGCGACCCAGATACTAGACAGGGTCAAGGCTTCTTACCCCTACATCGACGCGTCCACGGTCTACCGGACCCTGGCCGTGCTGAAGGATATGAGGCTCGTATCCGAGACGGACATGGGGGTTGGCGAGTCGATGTACGAGTGGGTGGAGCGGGAGCGGCATCACCACCTGATATGCCGCAGCTGCGACAAGGTCACTCTGCTAGACGACAGCAACCTGGCGAACCTGGGCGCGAAGCTGCTCGATGACTACGGTTTCCAGGCCGACATCGACCATTTCGCGATATTCGGGCTGTGCGAATGCTGCCGCTGATCCTGTCGCGCCCGTGGCCTCCCGCAGTGCGGGCGGTGATCTCATCGTCCGTGACCGTAGTAACGCTGGCCGCGGCTGCATGCGGAGGCACAAACAACGTCGGACCGCAGGCCGGCGATCCCAAGGCGCTCAGTGTCGTCACTACGGTATCGCCCATCACCAGCCTAGCGGAGAACGTGGGCGGGTCGAGAATTCGTCTGCAGGGCATCGTCCCGGAGGGCGTCAACTCGCACACGTTCGAGCCTGCACCCTCCGTAGCCCAGGTCCTGTCGGAGGCCGACCTGATCGTGCTGAACGGGCTGTTCCTAGAGGAGCCGTCGCTGGAGATGGCGAAGTCCAACAAGAAGCCCGGCGCCGTCATCCTCTCCCTTGCAGATCGAGCCATCTCCAGCGACGAGTGGGTGTTCGATTTCTCGTTTCCGGAGTCCGGAGGGCATCCCAATCCGCACCTCTGGACCAGTCCCGTGCTGGCCCTGAAGTACGCAGAGCTGATTCGGGACGAGCTGACAACACTGGACGGCGACAACGCGGACTACTACAACGATAACTACGAGAGACTGAAAGTGCGCCTCGAAGACCTGGACCGCAGAATCTCAGACGCCGTGGGCACCATACCGCAGGAGAACCGGAGGCTGCTGACTTACCACGACTCCTTTCCCTTCTTCGGGTCGCGCTACGGACTTGAGATAGTGGGGGCGGTCCAGCCCTCGGACTTCACGGAGCCGTCGGCCCGCGACGTTGCGGGCCTGATAGACCAGGTGAGGGAAACGGGAGTGCCCGCCATATTCGGCTCGGAAGTCTTTCCTAGCCCAGTCATGGAGCAGATCGCCAAGGAGGGCGGAGCCCTGTTCGTGGACCAGCTCAGGGACGACGACCTGCCAGGCTCCCACGGCGACCCGCGCCACTCCTACATGGGAATGATGCTGACCAATGTCGCGGTGATAGTGACGGCCCTTGGCGGCAGCGCGGAGGCCCTGTCCGGTTTCGACGCGAGCCCCGTATTCGAGGGCGACAGCGGGGCCGTGTACCCAGAGTAATGCTCCACCCTACACCACACGAGTACGAGCGGCGGGAGCCCATCGTGGAGATGCGGGGAGTGACCTGCGGCTACGACGGCGCGCCGGTCCTGTCCAGCGTCGACCTCACCGTCAATCGCGGCGACTTCGTGGGTCTGCTGGGCCCGAGCGGATCGGGCAAGACGACCCTGCTCAGGTCCCTCCTGGGGGCGCTGGACCTGTTCGAAGGCGAGATCCGCATCGAAGGGCAACCCATCGACCGCAGAAGGCCGCGGATAGGCTACGTGCCCCAGCTCGAGGCGATCGACTGGAACTTTCCCGTAACCGTCGAGCAGGTGGTGATGATGGGGCGTACGTCGGAGAGCTGGGCCTTTCCGTGGTTCCGCAGCGGCGACAGGGAGACTGCCGTCGGCATCATGGACCGGCTCAGCATCACCCATCTGGCCAAGCGGCACATACGCGAACTGTCGGGCGGCCAGCAGCAGCGCGCCTTCCTCGCAAGGGCCCTCGTGAGCGGGCCCCGCCTCCTACTGCTGGACGAGCCGACGAGGGGTGTGGACATCAAGACGCGGGATGAGGTGATGCACCTGCTGCACGACCTGAACCACCAGGACGTCACGATTGTCATGACCACGCACGAGATAAACTCTGTCGCGGCGCACCTGCCCTGGGTCATATGCCTGAACGGCGGCATCGTAGCCGAGGGGCCCCCGAACAAGGTCTTCACCCCCGAGACGCTCAAGCTCACCTACGACGCCGAGCTCCACGTGACCGAGTACGAGGGCATGACCCTCGTGGCCGAGTCGCCCCATTTCTTCGGCCGCAGCGGTCCCTCCAGCCGGCATTCCCGCGAGAACGGGAATCCATCCCCTACTGAATGATGCTGGCCCCGTTTCAGTATGAGTTCTTCCTGAGGGGGCTGATCGTGGCCGCGCTTGTCGGTGGACTGTGCGGCATGATTGGCGTGTACATTGTTCTCCGCCGCATGGCCTACGTGGGGCACGGGCTGTCCCACGCGATATTCGGCGGGGCCGTGGCCAGCTACGTCATGTCGATCAACTTTTTCATCGGCGCCAGCATCTGGGGATTCGTATCGGTGATGCTGATCAACCTGGCGGCCCGCAAACGCAATATAGGGGCCGACGCGGCCATAGGCATCGTTACCACATCGAGCTTCGCGCTTGGAGTGGCCCTGATCAGCAGGTTTGCGGGCTTCACGCGCAGCTTCGAAGCCGCCCTGTTCGGAAACATACTCGCCGTAAGCGAGACCGACCTGGTTGCGGTGGTCGTGGTGAGTCTGGCGGCCGTAGCCGTGATTGTCGTGGGCTACAAGTACCTGCTATTCACGACGTTCGAGCCGGAGGTCGCCGGGTTCTACGGCGTGCCAACCCAGTGGGTGGACGCGATGTTCGCCCTGACACTCGCAGGCGTTATCGTGGTGTCGCTGCAGATTCTCGGCGTGACGATGATCGCTGCGGCCATAGTGATCCCGCCCGTAACCGCCCGCCTTCTGACCGGAGACTTCAACCGGATGATGCTCCTGTCCACGGCGATAGGGGCCATGTGCGGGCTGGGCGGCCTGTACGCAAGCTGGTACCTGGACATCTCGTCCGGGCCCTCGGTCGTGCTCTTTTCCGCGGTCGTCTTCATGGTCGCGCTGACGTACAGCGGGATTCGGAACAAGATGGCCTTCGCCAGATGGCGGACTGGTAACGCCGGCACGCCTCATAAGAGCGCAGGGCCCTTTCACTAGGGCCTGTTCACGCTTATCACCCGGAGAGCCAGGTCCACATAGCTCGGGGTCATCCGAATCCCGGCCACGCGACCCGGATCCCCCAGATGTCGTATCTGATTAGTGGTAGTGTGAACACGCCCTAGCCCAGTATCGGATGGCCGGCTCATCCTGCAGAGTTGGATGATGGGTGTCCCCAAGTGATGGTGGATGCCATTTCCAAGCTAAGCATCTGCCTGTGCGCGAAGGGGGATACCAACTCTTGGACAGTTGCATCGAACTCGGCGACTGAATGCGGCCCCATATGCTGGCTGGAGAAGCCGCTGCGCGCGTGAAGAAGCTCTACGTACTGGCCGACACTCATGTGATGCTGCCGAGGTGTTGTCCGTTTCCTGTCCACAACCGTAAAGAGATTTCTATGCTCCAGCTCTTCAATCAGGTTGTAAGGGGCAAAGTCCTTGTTCGTTGAATACTTCGGTATGACACTCTTGAGACTCTCAATCCAAGGCGCAGCGATCTCATGCCCGCCAACTATTGCCAGGAAGCCCCGACACGACAGCGAGCGGGCCATACGAGGCAGGACTGTGTACCAGTCCATCCAGTGGAGACTAGCTCCCGCTACGATGAGGCTGTACCGGGTCTCGTAGGGGAAGTCCTCGGCCCTCTGGCAGACCCACCTGATATTCGGTCGACCGCCTCCATCCCGCGAAGGCCCAATCCTGATCATGGCAGCCGAGGGGTCCACCGCGTCAACCCTGTCCGCGAAGCCCGCCAGCGGCCTCGCCAATTCTCCTGTGCCGCATCCAATGTCGAGCACGATCCGCGGCTCGTCCTGCATCAGGCCAACGAGCACCTCGAAAACCTCAGCAGAGTACGGCGGGTAGTTGACGTAGGCGTTGACCACGGCCCTGTCTTTGAAGTGTTCGGCGTACTCGGGCCCTAGGTGCTTGGGCTTCGGGGTAGTCAATATCCGCAGCCTAGTACCGTTTCCAGGTAGTTTTGGCGAACGTCCAGCCCCCCGCCCCTCTGGGTTCCCGCTTTCGCGGGAATGACGGCAATCCGAGGGTTCTGTCATATTTAGATTGAAGCAGTACTAGTATAGCAGGGTGATTGGGTTATCCCTATGGAGAATTTACCTAACCACAACGGCAAAACCTGACGTATACGGCCATGAAACTGTGTCCGTGCCCACGACAGGGTCTGGATTACGGCTTTCGCCGGAATCGCCATACGCTTCGCGAAGGCCACACGAGGGGAAAAAGGAGCACGAGATTCTTGGTTGCCACATGATCTGTGGCAGCGACCGGGGATGGGTTCCCGCCCCCGACTACTCGGGGGCAGGCTCTTCGCGGGAACGACGGTGTGGGTGTGTGCGGTTCATTTTTCATAGCAATGAGGTGGGACATTGCGGTGACATCAAGGGATGAAGCGGCGTCGGCTCGTGGCAGGGTCGAGGCCGACCCCGCCCCAGGTCCCTCGCTGCGCTTCGGGACGACAGGGCGGGTTTGAAACCCGCCCCTACGAGATAGCCGTGATGTTGGGGCATCAGTTAGTTGCCGTGATGTTGAATCACCGGTAAGCGATCGAGTGACCGCCGTCCATTACGATTGTCTGGCCGGTGACGCTCTCGAAGGCAGGCCCGCACAGCAGGTAGAGGGCCTCGGCGATCTCGGCCCTGGACACGAGTCGGCCGAGCGGGGTACCCTCCACGACCTCGCCGGCCTTCGCGGGGTCCATGCCTTCGTTGTCGGCGATGAGGCCGGGCGCGAGGCAGTTCACGCGGACCTCCGGCGCCAGCTCGATTGCAAGCTGGCGGGTCAGGTGCACGACGCCCGCCTTCGCCAGTCCATAAACGCTATGGGCGCTCTCGAAAGCGGACTCGGCGGCGATGTTGACCACGCACCCGCTACCCCTGTCCTTCATGCGCCCGCCCGCCTCTCTCGTCACTACGTACGTGGCCCGCACGTTCGCCGCCATTATGTGGTCGAAGTCCGCAACGTCCAGCTCCAGGTACGGGTCGTCGTTGTAGGGGCCTGCATTGTTGACCAGCACGTCGATCCGTCCGAAGCGCTCCCATACTTCAGACACCAGCCTGGACGCCTGCGCCGCGTCGCCTACGTCGGCGTGGAACGGCTCGGCTACGGACCCGAGGCCGCGCAGCTCTTCGCACAGGTCCGCCGCCGCCCCGGGCGACTGGTTGTAATTGACGGCTACGCCGGCCCCGCGCCGGGCAAGCAGCCGTGCTATGGACGCGCCGAGCGCCCGGGAGCCGCCGGTCACCAGGCATACCCTGCCGTCCAAAGAGAAGTCATTCGAACTCATGGATCACCTCAATCCCCAATGGGTGCGCGAACAGGTTATACTCCATCCGCCAGTCTTGCAGTCTAGACTTGGCCGATACAAACAGGAGATTGGACATTGTACGACCTGATTATCAAGGGAGGGACCGTAGTCGACCCGTCCCAGGGCCTGCACGGTGTCCGCGACGTTGCCCTGGCGGACGGACTCGTGGCTGCCGTCGAAGCCTCGATTGACGGCAATGCCTCGGAAACCATAGACGCGACGGGGCTGATTGTGGCGCCCGGGCTGATTGACCTGCACGTACACGCCTTCTGGGGCGGCTCGACGTACGGCATCGAGCCGGACGCGGGCAACCTGAGCCGCGGCGTCACGACCGCCGTGGACGCCGGGTCCGCGGGGGCGTGGACGTTCCCTGCATTCCGCAGCCACGTCATTGACCGCGCGGACACGCGGCTCTACGCCCTGCTCAATATCGCCGCAACCGGCATGGTCTTTCACGACAATTCGGAGCTCCACGACCTGCACAGGGCCGACGTCGGCCAGGCAGTCGAGGCGGGGAACCTCAACAGGGACTGCGTCGTGGGAATCAAGGCGCGACTGGGCCGGGTGCAGGCCGCGGACAACGACGCCGAGAGCCTGAAGCGCGCCATTGAGGCCGCCGAGGCCATCGACGGCTTCGTGATGATCCACGTGGGCAACAGCGCAACCCCCCTGCCCGACCTGATGCGGATGCTGAGGCCCGGGGACGCCGTCACCCACTCCTTCCACGGATTCGCCGACGGCGTTCTCGAAGATTCCGGCGCGGTCATCGAGGGCATGAAGGAGGCCCAGGCCAGGGGCGTCGTGATCGATGTCGGCCACGGCGCAGGAGGGTTCTCGTTCCGGGCCGCGGAGAAGGCGCTGTCCGAAGGAGTCCTGCCGGGAACGATCAGCAGCGACCTTCATATAGACAATGTCGAGGGCCCGGTGTTCGACCTGGTCACAACCATGTCCAAGTTCATGCACCTGGGCATGTCCATCGACGAGGTAATCAGGCGGTGCACCGAGACCACGGCGCTGACCATCGGGCAGGAAGGCAAGCTGGGTACGCTGAGGCCGGGCGCCCACGGCGACGTGACGATTCTGCAGCTGGAGGAGGGGCGATTCACACTCAGGGACCGCCTTTCGACGGCCACGTCCCTAGGCGGGACCCGGTGGGAGGCTCCCTCGTCCGTGGAAGCGTCCAAGCGCCTGGCTCACGTGCGCACGATCAAGGCAGGCAGGGTCTATCGGCCCTGGCTGAGCCCCACGCAGGCCTTCCACCAGCCAGCCAGCCAGCGATGGACTTCGAGGTAGCGATACGCGGCGGGCTGGTCTTCGACGGCACGGGCGCGGCTCCCATGCGAGCCGATGTCGGGGTCGTCGGGGACACCATCGTTGCCGTGGGAGACCTGGCGAACTACGAAGCAGCGCGCAGTGTGGACGCTTCCGGGCGTTACGTGGCGCCCGGCTTCATCGACATGCACACCCACGCCGAGCGCGGCCTGCCCCACCCTGAGCTTGCGCCCAGCGTCCACCACCTGAAGCAGGGCGTGACCACGGTGCTCGGCGGCGCGGACGGCTACGGCGCATGGCCCATACACAGCTCGATGGACGGCCTGGCATCACAGCTAAACGCACAGGGCATCGGCACGAACGCGGCCCTGATGGTCGGGCTGGGGCAGGTCCGCCGCCAGGTGATGGGGCTGAGCGACCGGAGCCCCACTCCAGGCGAGACCGAGGCGATGAAGGCCCGAATCCGAGACGCCATGGGCAGTGGCGCGGTGGGTATATCGTCCGGGCTCGTATTCGCACCCGACATGTACTTCGACACCGACGGCATCGTCGAGCTTGTCCGGGAGGCCGCCCCCTTTGGCGGCATCTACCACACCCACGTTCGGGACGAGGCCGACTGGCTGATCGAGGCCGTGGAGGAGGCCATCGCAATCGGAGAGCGTTCGGGAGTAACGACGGTCGTGACCCACTTCAAGGCCGTCTATCGCAGGAACTGGGGGAATCTCAGGCAGGCTACGGACCTGATAGAGAGAGCCAGGAACCGCGGCGTGAGGGTGTACGCCGACCAGTACCCGTTCGTCGAGGGCGGCCCTGTGCTGCTCATCCCGCCCGAGACGTGGAGCGGCTCGCCCCACGCAGTGGAAGAGGCAGAGAGGCAGGTCCGCGACGCAATCGAGGCACTACCTATCGACTCGCTGCTGGCCCTGCGGGCCAGCCTGGCGGGGGTACCACCCGACCCGTCCGAGAGTGCGTTCTGGCGAGAGAGGCCGGACCTCCTGCTCGACTCGGTGTCCGGGGCGCTGGCACGCGCAGCGCCTCTGGAGGGCAGCGCCCTGTTCGGCGCCGTCTCCTGGTACGGCATGCACCAGGGCCCTGGCAACCCCTCGACCCGGGCCCGGTTCGCAGCACGACTGCGGGACCCAGTCGAGCGCGGTCGAATAGCGTCGGAGGTCGAGGCCCACCTGGATGGGTTAGGCGGACCCGACAACCTGCTGATATTCGGCGCTTCCCTGCCCCAGCTCGAGCTCGTGCCGCTGACAGACGCAGCCGAGCAGATGGGCCAGAATGGGGTCGACGCCGCCATCACGCTGGGTCTGGAGGGGGCGCGGGCCATAGCCAAACTGCACTCCGAGGACGACGTAGAGTATGCGATGGCAAAGGATTTCGTGGCGACCGGCAGCGACGGCGACTACCCTTATTTCGGCGCTGGCGGCGGACAGCTTGGCGCGCCCCAGGCGATTCGAGCCTATTCGACGTATGCGACGAAGCTGCGCAAGTACGCAATGGAGCGCGGAACCGTCTCGCTCCCGCATGCGATACGGTCATGCACCGGCCTGCCCGCCGAAATAATGGGGTGGCGCGACAGAGGGACCATCCGGGAGGGCGCGAGGGCGGATGTTGCCGTCCTCGACCCGGAGACTCTGAATGGCCGGTCCAGTCTCCGCACGCCGCATCGGTACAGCGAGGGGGTCGACCTGGTGCTGGTGAATGGGCAGACGGCGCTGGAGCATGGAGAGCCTACGGGGAACCTGGCAGGACGCATCCTCGGCCCGGGCTCCACGTCGGTGGATTAACGTCCTCGCAGACGCAGGTATAGCGCGCGCCGGAACAATCAAGGCCGTAGCCAACCACTACCTCAATGCCATGTCACCAACTCAACCAAACCGTCGCTCGCCGCCTAATCGCAATACCCGAGGCCAAGCTGGTCCAAGTCGTGGCTCTCCACGTCACGCAGGGCAGGTGGGAGGCAACCGACAAGATCGTTGCCGCCCAGGTGCAGCTCCCGCTGCTTTCTCGTATCGTTGCAGTTCAAGTCGGACGTTCAATCTGCTCAGGCACTCTTCCGTACCGCCAGATCAGCCTCATCCGCCGATGGGATTTGCGCCCGATCTGACTTCTCTCTGATTCCAGGTCCCCAATACTTTGGGAATCAGATATGTCAAACTGCCAACTCCTGTCCCGTCCGACACGTTCCAAAGGTCAGGGCAGAAAGCCCTGAAGAGGGAGAGATTGGTTAGGGGAAACTGGACGGAATGCGAATAATACCAAGTCACCGTGATGCCGCCGTATATGTGCGGCCAGGGAGTGGGTTCCCGCCCCCGACTACTCGGGGGCAGGCTCTTCGCGGGAATGACGGCTTTACGGCGCGCTCAAATGAATTGGTATGAGTATCAAACAGTGGGCCATCGCCGCCCTCGGTTGTTGTCGGGCCTCCTGTTGGCGTCCATAAGCTGCGCCGTACGTATAGTGTCAGCCTCAGCACGTACCTGACCATAAGGCTGCGTTAGGTTTGGAGGATGACAAGCCAACAGAGGGGCCGGCTCAGTTACAGAATCTGGAGACTAGGTTGTGTTGACATTTGAGATACCAGGCCATTTTATAACTCAGCAAGCGGTCCAACATGTCATTCTGAGGAGCGGAGCGACGAAGAATCTAAGGCCTATGCATGAGGATACCTCAACCGCTTTAGATTCTTCATTCCGCTTCGCTGCGTTCAGAATCACTATGGCCTTGCGCAGGCCACATAAGGGTATGAAAATGGCGTGGCCTACCCCACCCTGGACTCCCGCGAAGGCGGGAGTCCAGGGTGGCTGAGCTCCGTGTCAGGCACAGGGCAGGCTCCAAGCCACCTGCCGGGGATGGGTTCCCGCCTTCGCGGGAACGGCGGGTGTGGCTGTCTGCTGTCTATTTTCATAGCAATGACATTTGACTGGGAGCCACTCGAATGTCAACACAACCTAGTATCGATTCAA
Organism: Dehalococcoidia bacterium; assembly: GCA_965261325.1. GTDB lineage: Bacteria > Chloroflexota > Dehalococcoidia > Lucifugimonadales > CAJWER01. The sequence goes on along the minus strand of CBDHCU010000008.1, from coordinate 327,170 downwards.
GGTAGTTTTGGCGAACGTCCAGCCCCCCGCCCCTCTGGGTTCCCGCCCCGTATCGAGTACGGGGCAGGCTTTTCGCGGGAATGACGGCAATCCGAGGGTTCTGTCATATTTAGATTGAAGCAGTACTAGAGGATCTGCCGGGCACTGACGGGAGGGGGTTGGTGGCGTCCCAGGCAGGATTCGAACCCGCGACCCGCTGCTTAGAAGGCAGCCGCTCTATCCACTGAGCTACTGGGACACTTCACGGGGTAAACAGTTCAGTATTGGTGCGATTCAGTAGACCTTTGCGTACTCTGTGAGCGGAGCAACACAGGGGATCGGAAACGACACAGCCCAAGCGTGGGGCCCGCCACGCTGGATTCCGGCTTTCCCCGGAATCACCATGGCCTTGCGAAGGCCACATAAGGGGACGAAAATGGGCGCGGGGTCCTCCATTGCCACATGATCCGTGTCAACGACCGGGGATGGGTTCCCGCCCCCGGCTGCTCGGGGGCAGGCTCTGCGCGGGAACGACGATGTGGGGACTTACGGTTCATTTTCATAGCAATGACCGCCGTGCAAGGGTCTCCCTGTGGGAGAAGCCCATCCTCTTCCTCAGGCCTGAACAGCTACTCACAGCTAAGTTTATCACACCCTCGCTCGTCCCCATCTGGACCTGCCGACATCTACCCTGTGGAGTACATGGCGCCCGAAGGACATTCGGCGGATTCCCGTTACCTCCGCGTCGCCGACCTCGGAGAGCGTCGTGAGCTCCCTCTGAGCCGCCATTCCAAGGGGGCGCTTGAACATGATGGCCCCCAGCACTGCCGCGGCAACGAGAGGGACCCGGGCGGCGCGGCTGGCCACGCGTTTGCGTACTAGCCCGGCCAGCAGAACGGCTCCTACAATGCCTACCGCCAGATTGGTCCCGCAGTATGGGGAGACCGCGAGCCTGCTCTCCCCCGCCCTCAGCCGAGCCAAGGCATCCGTCGCCGCGCCGGCCACATCGTCCGACGGGATATCCCCGTATACCCAGAACCCACCCGGCGTCGAGTAGCCGCCCATGGGATGGCGATGCCCGCGCGCCGCCAGGATGGCGATGGTCGCGTGCTCGAGGGCGTGGTTCCGTCGCACCCTGTCCATCAGTCCGAATTGCGCCATACGACGATTCTAGCAGGTACGCCGCGCAACCGCTTGCGTCAGATAGCCGCTCCGAACAGCTTTCGGCCACTGGAGTGGAGGTACTGTCCGGCAATGTAGGTCAGCGGCTTCCTGGCGGAGTTGAACTCTTCGCGCAGCAGTCCGAACACGTCCGTCAGGCCCAAGGTCCGCGCCGCGGGGTGCTCTGCCGCAAGGCCATAGAAGCGGATGCCCTCTTGCTCATAGTCCTCGATGCCGCGCTGGGTCCTGATCCGACTGCGATCGGTTGGAGCGCCGGTTCCCTGCCTGAACGCCGATCCAGGAAAGATGCCGGTGATGAAGAGGCAGAGATCGGCGATGCGCTTGTAGAAAGCGAAGCGGCCGTCCTCATCTGCCGAGGCGCACATGCCGACCAGGCTGTCGATGTCCATGTCGCTATAGCGTATGTTGCTGCGGATGCCCCTGCGCCTGCGGACCGGTACGACGTAGCTGTGGACGCGCGTAAATGACGCCAGCATGTCGGCGAGATAGACAAGGACATTGTCCCTGCTCAGCAGTGCGGAGACTTCGCGGGCGTCGAAGACGGGCACCCTGTCGCGACCCGTGCGCTCGAGGGTGTGGGTTGCCGAGTCTATGTCCGAGTGCGCCCTCCGCAACAGAAGCTCAAAATAGAGATGGGGGGAGAGCTTCAACAGGATCTCGTCGTCGGAAGTTACTGCCAGGAAGACCCGATCGTCTCCCACCATAGCCTTCCGAAAATCGTCGTCTTCGACGATCAGCCGCTTCAGCCCATCCCTGCTGCCAGAGCCGGGCGCGGCATGGTCGACGATGAAGTCGAGGTCCCTATCGGTGAGTCCTGCGCCCAATTGCATGCCGTCCCCTCCCCTGCTTCAGTGCAAACCTAGTGCCACGAAGGCGGCAACGGGGGCCGGCTAGTAGTCCGAAATCCTCTAAATGGGCGGTAGCCTGGATTGGATTTACGTCCTACAACGACAGGGCGGGTTTCAAACCCGCCCCTACAAGGCCACTGTCTGGACACCCCGCAAAGAGATGCTGGACCACTAGGCAGCGTTTCGGAGGTCAGCTCACCTTGGCGTGAAGATTCCTGGCCGCCAGCTCGCTGATCACCGTCTCCTTGTCGGTCTCCTCGGTCCAGGGGGTGGGCAAGATATAGGAGCCGAATATGCGGGCGAAGTGATCGTCGGGCTCGCCGTCGACGAAGTGTGTGGTCATCCACCTTCCGTCTTGGAGCACGACCTTGATCTCCCTGTTCTCACCAGTCCATCCGAAGCTCACGTAACTCACGGCGCAATCCTCCTACGTTGCCGTCGCGTTTCCGTCGCCGCGACTCGACGACACATTATACCCATCCGTGAACGAATGTGGCGGAGACGGGGCATATTGCCCGTCCCCGCCACTCTTCGGCTGATTCGTTCTGTCAGACCCGCAGGACCTCGCCTTCGGAGGTTCGGTCCGTGCAGCGTTTGCCGTTGGCTAGTAGTCCATCGGAGGCGCTGCGGGCGCCGGAGGGATGTCCTCCTTGATGTCCGTGATCAGCGACTCCGTCGTGATCACCATCGAAGCGACGCTCGCTGCGTTCTCGACCGCCGCGCGAGTCACCTTGGCCGGGTCGATGATACCGCGCTCGAGCAGATGGGTGAACTCACCGGCCTCTGCATCGAAGCCCCAGTCGCCCTCGGATTCCAAACTCTTGTCGAGCACCACCTCGCCCGATGCACCTGAGTTCTCGCAGATCAGCTTGAGGGGAGCCTCCAGGGCACTGCGCAGTATGTCCGCACCCGTCGCCTCGTCGCCGCTCAAGTCGAGGGAGTCCAGGGACGCCCGCGCCCGGATGAGGGCGAGGCCTCCGCCAGGCACGATCCCCTCCTCGACAGCAGCGCGCGTCGCGGACAGGGCGTCCTCGACCCGCTGCTTCTTCTCCTTCAACTCGATTTCCGTTGCCGCGCCGACCTTGATGATTGCCACGCCGCCGGACAGCTTCGCCACGCGCTCTTCCAGCTTCTCGCGGTCGTAGTCCGAGGTGGTCTCCTCGACCTGCGCCTTGATCTGCTTGATCCGGCCCTGGATGGCGGTATCGGAACCGGCGCCGTCCACGAAGGTAGTCTCTTCCTTGGTGGAGACGATCCGGCGGGCACGCCCGAGGTCCTCGACCGTTACGGAGTCCAGCTTGCGGCCGACCTCTTCGCTGATGACGCTGCCGCCCGTCAGGGTGGCCATGTCCTCCAGCATTGCCTTGCGCCGGTCGCCGAAGCCGGGGGCCTTCACTGCCAGGCAGTTCAGGGTCCCGCGCAGCTTGTTCACGACCAGCGTCGCTAGAGCCTCACCCTCCACGTCCTCGGACACGACGACCACGTTCTTGCCGACCTGGAGGATCTTCTCCAGCGCGGGCAGGAGGTCCGACACAGCGGACATCTTCTTGTCGGTGATCAGGATGTACGGGTCTTCGATGTCGGCCTCCATCCTGTCCTGATTCGTGATGAAGTAGGGAGAGATATAGCCGCGATCGATCTGCATTCCCTCCACGAACTCCTGCTCGTAGCTGATGCTCTTCGACTCCTCGACGGTTATCACGCCGTCCTTGCCTACCTTCTCCATCACGTCGGCGATCAGGGTGCCCATCTCATCGTCGTGGGCGGACAGGGACGCAACCTGGGAAATCTGCTCGCGGCCCGCGACGGCGGTTGACATGTCGCCTATCGCATCGCGGAGAGCCGCAACGCCCTGCTCGATGCCGCGCTTGATGGCCATGGGGTCCGCGCCGGCCGCGATGTTCTTGAAGCCTTCATGAATGATCGCCTGCGAGAGGACGGTCGCAGTCGTCGTGCCGTCGCCGGCGACGTCGTTCGTCTTGCTCGCCGCCTCCTTCAGAAGCTGAGCTCCCATGTTCTCAAAGGGATCTTCGAGCTCGATCTCCTTCACGATGGTGACCCCGTCGCTGCAGACCTGGGGAGCGCCGAATTTCTTGTCCAGCACCACGTTGCGGCCCTTCGGACCGAGCGTCACCCCCACGGTGTCGGCCATCATGTCTATGCCGCGCTTCATGGCGGCGCGCGCCTCTTCGTTGAACATAAGCTGCTTGGCTGTCACTTGATGATTCTCCTTTGGCTTCTGTGTTGAGTTGAGTTTCTCGGGGATCGGGCCAGCGAGCTGTCCCGCTTTTCCCGGCTACACCTTGAACAGGATGTCGTCCTGACGGACTACCAGGTACTCGGTATCTCCGTCCTTGTACTCGGTGCCGGAGTACTTGGAGTAGACGACCATGTCGCCCACCGCAACGTCGACCGGCAGCCTGTTGCCTTCGTCTGTCAGCTTCCCAGGGCCCACGGCGACCACCGTGCCTGTCTGGGGCTTCTCTTTCGCGGTGTCGGGTATGTAAATCCCTCCGCTGCTCACCTGCTCCTCTTCATCCGTCGGCTCTATTACGACCCTGTCACCCAGCGGCTTGAAGGTAACGGCCATTTGACTCTCGCCTCCTTGTTACAATGTTACAATTGCCTTGCGGCTGCGCTTCGTTTAGCAGTCTCACGCGAAGACTGCTAAACAGTATATGCGGTCGTGTGAAGCGCAGTCAATAATTGACTCCGCCGAGCAGGGCCTTTCCAAAGTCCGTTCGTGGTGAGCCTGTCGAACCACAATTGGGGCCTTCGACAAGCTCAGGCCGAACGGCAAGGTACGACCCTATCTCAACAATGGAAAGGCCCTGTCCGCCGAGCGCCGCCAGTCAGGTCAAGCGTAGAATGAGGCAGAGGCAGGGGTTGTTGATGAGCGGACGCGGGGACCGAAACTACTACCTGGAGGACATCCCGCTGGCCGAGGCCGAGCGCAGATTCGACGCGGCGCTGAAGGCTGCGGGGGCGTTGCAGCCGACATCGACCGAACGGCTCCCGCTGGACATGGCACACGGCCGGGTCACCGAAGGGGCGGTGTGGGCCAAGTCATCTTCCCCGCACTACGACGCATCCGCCATGGACGGAGTGGCAGTCCGCTCGCGGGAGACCGCAGGGGCGACCGAGACATCCCCGGTAAGGCTTACAGTAGGAGAGCAGGCGGTCTGGCTCGACACGGGCGACCCGATGCCGGACGGTTTCGACGCCGTGATCAAGGTGGAGGTTGTCCATGAGGTCGACGAAGCCACAATAGAGATCCGGGCTTCCGTGCCTCCCTACCACGACGTCAGGCCGCTTGGCGAGGACATAGCGGCGGCAGAGCTGGTGGCGCCGGCGGGGCACCGACTCAGGCCCCAGGACCTTGCGGCGTGCGCGCAGGCCGGGCTGGCTGAAGTCGACGTCAGACAGGCTCCCAGGGTCGCAGTCATCCCCACGGGATCGGAGCTAGTACCTGTGGGAGCGACTCCGGGCCTGGGCGGCATCATCGAGTCGAATTCGCTCATGCTGGCGGCCATGATCGCCGAGTGGGGGGGATGCGCCGAGCGACGCTCACCCGTGCCCGACAACCGGGAGCAGCTTCGGGAAGCCGTTTCGGCCGCCGTGGAAGACTGCGACGTAGTCGTCGTGAACGCGGGCTCTTCGGCCGGTTCGGAGGACTACACTGCGCAGGTCATCAGGGATCTCGGCGACCTTGTAGTGCATGGCGTTGCCGTCAAGCCGGGCCATCCGGTAGCCTTGGGTGTCACAGGGAGCACGCCTGTACTGGGAATCCCAGGCTATGCTGTATCCGCCGCACTCACTACGGAGATGTTCGTGAAGCCGATCATCGAGCGGAAATTGGGGCTTTCGCCCCGGCGGCGGGATACGATCAGGGCCACCATGACAAGGAAGACGCCCTCCTCGATGGGCGAGGACGAGTACCTGAGAGTGAGGCTCGGCAGGGTTGGAGGGCGGCTGGTAGCGACTCCAATTCAACGGGGGGCGGGCATCGTAATGTCCCTCGTGCGGGCAGACGGGCTGGCCGTCTCGCCGCGGATGTCGGAGGGTTTCGACGCAGGCGCAGAGGTGGAAGTCGAGCTTCTGCGGCCGGCCGGCGAGCTGGACGGTACAATAGTCGCTACCGGCAGCCACGACCTGGCCCTGGATCTGCTTGCAAGCGAGCTTCATCGAGTTTGCCCCGACAGGTCGCTGGCCTCGGCCAACGTGGGCAGCCTTGGAGGCCTGCTCGCCCTGAGCCGAGGAGAGGCCCATCTGGCGGGCTGTCACCTGCTGGACGAGGAGACGGGTGAATACAACACGCCGTTCGTACGCCGGTACCTGAGGGGAGAGCCTGCGGTGCTGGTCAACCTCGCCCACAGGGTCCAGGGGCTGATCGTTAGGCCGGGCAATCCGAGGGCGATAGCCGCCCTCAGCGATCTTGTGCGCGAAGATGTTGCTTTCGCGAACCGGCAGCGCGGCTCGGGGACGCGATTGCTGCTGGATCACCTACTGAAGGGCGAAGGAATTCCACACACTAGCATCCGGGGATACGAGCGCGAGGAGTATACTCATCTCGCGGTGGCCGCGGCGGTTGCTGGCGGACGAGCGGATGTGGGCGTGGGCGTGCTCTCGGCGGCTCGCGCCATGGGGATGGACTTCGTGGAGCTAGGCACCGAGCAGTACGACCTCGTCATCCCGGCCGAATTCTACGGGAGCGACCTGCTCGCGCCGCTGCTGGACCTGATCCGGACGAGGGACTTTCGACGGCAGATCGACGATCTTGGAGGCTACGATACCAGTCGGACTGGCGAGGTGCAGGTGAAACCGTGAGCGGGACAACATGAAGCTGGAGAACGAGGGCCCCAACAATCAAGCGCACCCCGCGGTTTCGGCAGTAGTGCTGGCCGGAGGGCTGAGCCGGAGGCTGGGCCGTGACAAGGCTGTCGAGCCCCTGGGAGACGCGCCACTGATAGGGCGTGTGCTGTCGCGCGTCGCCGAGGTTACCGACGAGACGGTCGTGGTGGTCAACGATGCCGCGCGGGCCTCGGAACTGTCCCTGAACGGGGATGTAGTAACCGCTGTGGACCGATACCCGGGGGCGGGCTCGCTCGGCGGAATATTTACGGGGCTGGAGGCGGCGCGGGCAGACTGGGCCCTTGTCGTCGCGTGCGACATGCCGTTCCTGAACGTGCCCCTGCTGCGACGCATCCTGTCCCTGCGCGCCGGGCGCGATGCCGTCGTGCCAGTCATCGAGGGCCGACCGGAGCCCACCCACGCGGCGTACTCCAAGAGGTGCCTGCCACACATCGAGCGCAGGCTGCAGGCAAACGATCTCAAGATATCCCGCTTCTTCGAAGACGTGGAGGTGGAGTACCTGCCGCAAAGCTCGGTGGACGAGCTGGACGCCGAACATCTCAGCTTCTTCAACGTGAACACCGAGCAGGACCTCGAACGGGCCAGGCGACTAGCAGTCCGAGAACTCTGAGATGAGGATTAGGCGAGATTTCCAGCAATAGGGCACTCCATTCATCCATGTTAGGGCTGGCGTCCTGCGACGAAAGGGCGGGTTTCAAACCATCTGCTCCAACTAATTGATAAAAAGAACCGTCCTTTCCTTTGGGTAGTCCTCCTTTGGATAGTATAAGGATAAGACTACTCCAAAGGAGGGACAGAGCGAAATGTCCACCAGTACCGGGGACGATACAGCCACCATCGGGAGCATAGAGGAGTTTCTTCAGCAGTGTTTGAAGGACATGGAGCCAGACCACAGTCTCAAGGGCCCTGGCAGGCCGCGCGTCCTGCCCGCAATGGCTCTGTGGGCAGGGCTGCTGGTCTGCGTCCTGAGAGGCTTCGGCAGCCAATTGGCGGTGTGGCGTCTTATCTCGGAACGCGGACTCTGGTTCTTCCCCCGATTCCCGGTTACAGACCAAGCGGTCTACAAGAGGCTCCATAGCGCGGGAACCAAGCCATTGGAGAGACTCTTCGAGCAGATCAGCGGCGTATTGGCACAACGATTGCAGGGTGTGGTAACGGAGAAGCTGGCGCCATTCGCCGAGGGCGTGGTGTGCATAGACGAGAGTACACTGGACGCCATGTCGAGAAGGCTTCCGCCTCTGAGAGAGATTCCCCAAGGCGATAGCCGTCTGCTCCCTGGCAAGCTGGCTGGCGTGTTCGACGTGAGAGGCCAGCAGTGGCGGACCGTCATGTTTCAGCCGGACCCACATCAGAACGAGAAGGTGTTGGCGCGGAAGTTGGTGGAAGACCTGCCAGCGGGAACACTGGTGGTCGCAGACTTGGGATACTTCGGCTTCGCCTGGTTCGACTGGCTCACGGACAGGGGTTACCACTGGCTGAGCAGGCTGAGAGCAAAGACCAGCTACAAGGTGATACATACCTTCTACCATCGGGGCGACGTCTTCGATGGCCTCGTGTGGCTGGGAGCCCATCGCGCCGACCGGGCCAAACACGCCGTTCGGCTGGTGACTTTCAGACAAGGCAATACGCTGCGCCGCTACATCACCAACGTTCGGGAGCCTCACACATTCCCGATTGCATCCATGGCCGAGGTCTACGCTCGCAGGTGGGACATCGAGATGGCGCTCAAGTTGGTCAAGCAACACCTCAAGCTGCGTCTTCTGTGGTCCGCCAAGTTGGTGGTGATCCAGCAACAGATATGGGCGACGTTGATAATCTCGCAGATTCTTCAGTCGATGCGGCTTGAGATAGCCCACAGGGCCGGGGTGGACCCGTTCGAGGTGTCCATCGGCCTGCTGGTCGAGTATGCGCCACAGTATGCCTATGAAGGCAGGGACCCTGTGAAGATCTTCGTGGAGCGAGGGCGTGAGCTGGGCTTCATTCGACCTTCCCGTAGAATGCTCATCCACGCCCCGAACATACCTGTCGAGGCAGTCCTGCCTGCGCCACCCGGACTGGCACTCATTCGCACCCCTCGATATGCCAACCGCAAGTGTCCCGGACCCGCTGCAAACATCTTGAGAGTGAATTAGTTGGAGCAGATGGGTTTCAAACCCGCCCCTACGAAAGATGTTGGACGACTAGCGCGTGAGGAACCGTGAGCGGCAGACGGGACATGAACTGCGGTGGACGGATTGTGGTCGAGCTGTTCGGCATGGCGCGCCTTTCCAGCGGGCGCAGGGACCTGGAGATTGACGCGCCCCTAGACGGGGGCATGGAGGGTATAGTAGAAGCGCTGGCGGATGCCTGCCCCGCCCTGGTGGGCATTGCGATCAGGGAGGACCGGACGGGGCTGCTCGACAGCTATACTTTCAATGTGAACGGCAAGACCTTCGTCTCGGGCAGCACATCGAGACTGCGTGAGGGAGACAGGCTTCTCCTCTTCTCCAGTCTGGCGGGGGGATAGACGGGATGTACGGGTACAACGGCCGGGCGCTGGTGGTGGACCTGACCTCGCGGCGCGCGGAATGGCAGCCGCTGGATGAGGACGCGCTGCGGCATTTCATCGGCGGCACCGGCCTTGGGGCCTACCTGCTGTACGAGCACTGCCCGCCGGGCGTCGACCCGATGTCTCCCGAGAACCCGCTGATATTCGTCACGAGCCCCCTTGTGGGCAGCAGGCTCACGACTTCCAGCAAGTTCGCGGTGCTGACCAAGTCGCCCCTGACGGGGTTCATCGGCGACTCGCTGTCGTCCAGCTTCCTGGCTACCGAGCTGAAGAAGTCCGGCTGCGACGCCCTGGTTATTACCGGAAGGAGCGCCTCCCCTACACTCCTGTCGATCGACGACGGGGAGGTGGAGTTCCTGGATGCGTCCGACCTGGTCGGCCTGACAACGTCGCAGACGGAGTTGGCTGTCAAGCGGCGCCTGGGACACAGGCGCAGGGTGGCTTGCATCGGCCCCGCTGGCGAGAAGCTGGTGCGGTTCGCCAGCATCAGCAACGACGGCGGAAGGCAGGCGGGCAGGACCGGGCCCGGCGCCGTCATGGGCTCGAAGAACCTGAAGGCGATAGCCCTTCGGGGGACTCGGGCGGTGCCCACGTTCGACCCGGAACGGCTGAACGAGATCGGCCTGGACCTGACGCGGCGCAGTCTTGGACCAGCTACCGAGAAGTACCGGACGCTGGGTACGCTCGCCAACGTGTCAGTCTTTAATCGGCTGGGCACCCTGCCGACGAGGAACTTCCGTGAGTCTACTTTCGAGCTCGCCGAGTTCGTGGACGGAGAGGCGCTTCACAAGGGCCACCACGTGAAGAACGCCCACTGCGCCAACTGCACCATCGGTTGCGAGCAGATAGTGCAGACAAACGACGACGGCCCTGCCGCCAGGGGCCGGATGGAGTACGAGAGCAGCTTTGCCCTGGGGCCGCTGGTCGGCGTCGGCGACCCCAACGCGATAATCCGGGCCTCGCGCATGTGCGACGAGCTCGGCATGGACACGATAAGCGCCGGCGCAACTGTCGCCTGGGCTATGGAGAGCTGCGAACGGGGACTGCTTTCCAGCGGCGACGGCGGCCCCGATCTGAGGTTCGGCAGCGCGGACGCACTCATGTCGACCCTAGCGTTGATCGGGAGCAGGGAGGGAATCGGCGACCTGCTGGCCGATGGCTCCAGAGCGGCGGCGCAGCAAACAGGCGGCGGGTCCGGGGACTGGGCCATGCACGTCAAAGGGCTGGAGATGCCGGGATACGAGCCGCGGAGTCTCAAGACCATGGCGCTGGGTCTGGCGGTCAGCACTCGCGGGGCCTGCCACAACCGTTCCTCGGCATACGAGGCGGACTTCTCGGCGACAGTCGACAGGCTCGAGGCCGGGAGGGAACGGGGCCGGATCACGATGGATGGCGAGGACTTCGGCGCTGTGCTGGACTCGCTCATCTGGTGCAAGTTCCTGCGCAAGGCGTTCGACGACCTGTACGAGGAGTCGGCGGAGATCTACCAGCTCGTCACGGGCTGGGGGATGGAGGCCGACGAACTGAAGCGGGCGGGCGAGCGAATCAACAACCTCAAGAAGGCCTTCAACATCCGCGAGGGCTGGGAGCGCCAGGACGACACCCTGCCCGCCCGTGTTCTGGAGGAGCCTCTCACCGACGGCGTCGCAAGGGGAACAGGTCTAACCCCGGACGACCTCGACATGATGATAGGGGCATACTATGAGGCGCGCGGCTGGAATGAAGACGGGCTGATCCCAGAGAGCAAGCTGAGTGAGCTGGGCCTGGCGGATGTATTAGAAACAGGACCTGTGGCAGTTCGCTAAGAACCACCACTGGGGCTCAGGCCCTGCGCGCCGGATGGTCAGCCTGGCACCCGAGAAACGCCGGAGGAGAGCATGGTTACACCAACGCGCCGCCTGACCGCAGTCATCGAACGCGATGGGAACGGCTATGTTGCGCTGTGCCCTGAGCTGGACATTGCAAGCCAGGGAGATACAGTCGAGGAGAGCCAGCATAATCTTCAGGAGGCTGTGCAACTCTTCCTTGAAGAGGCCAGCCCGTCGGAGATCCGGCAGCGCCTTCAAGGTGAAGTCTATGTGACGAGCATAGAAGTGGCCGTTGGGCGAGCTTAGGGTCCTGTCCGGCACGGACATCTGCTTGCTTCTGAGCGAAAACGGATTCGTCGAGATGCGCAGACGCGGAAGCCATATCATCATGCAGCTCAGGACGAGTGAGACCACCGTAACAGTCCCGGTTCCCAATCACCGTGAGGTCCGCATCGGCACACTCAGGTCGATCATCCGACAGTCGGGACTGACAAGATCACTATATTCGAAGCCTAGCAGTCAGCCTGCCCTGGCTGCGCCCACCTGATCTTCCGCTGTGCAGGGCCTTTCCATTGTTGAGATAGGGTCGTACCTTGCCGTTCGGCCTGAGCTTGTCGAAGGCCCCAATTGTGGTTCGACAGGCTCACCACGAACGGACTTTGGAAAGGCCCTGTCCGCTGCGGGCACTCCGTTACGGCTCCGATGCTCGATGGCACTTATCTGATATAGTCAATCTGTTTGACTATGCCGAGGCATATGACCACATGGGCGAGTCCAGTGTGATGGAAGCTACGCGAGACCAACGCAATGCCCTCAGGGCGGAGCTGCGGGAGCGATTTCTGCGGGAGCGGGGACAGCTCCTGCCCGCGTTGCACTACGTCCATCACGAGTTCGGGCACCTGCCCGGCTGGGCGATGGAGGTGACTGGCTGGCACTTGGGGGTACCTGTGAGCGAGGTGTACGGGGCAGCTACCAGCTACTCCGAGCTTCGTATCGAGCATCCCGGCCGCCATCTCGTTCGGGTCTGCACAGGCCTGGGTTGCATCAGCGCAGGTGCGCGAGACCTCCTGTCCAGGATTACGGATGGCGTCGGCACGGCACCGCAGGGCGGCCGGGTGACGGTCGAAGAGACCGCGTGCGGCTACCTCTGCGGGGTCGCGCCCGCGGTGCAGGTAGATGGCGCCTGGCTCGGCCACGCCGATGCCGAAGCGGTATTGGCTAAACTGAAGGCCGCAGATGACTAACCCCGCTGATTCCCTGCGCTCCCTGGTGGATGCGGCGCGATCACGGCTGGACGGCGGGTTGTGCCGAGTCGTGGTACAGGTGGGGCACTGCTCGGCGTCGGTCGGCGCGGGTGAGCTCGTGGACGCCATTCGCAGGTCTACGCCCTCGGGCGCCAAGGTGGTGAGCGCCGGATGCGACGGCGCCTGCCACGACGCTCCCAAGCTGACGATTACGCATATCGACGGCACTGCCACTGCACTGACGAAGGTCGATGCCACCTCGGCCGGGAGGCTCGCGGCGTCTATGGGACGATGCCGCACCGATCACCCTGCAAGTTCCCGCCCGGGCAGGAAGCCGGCAGGTGAATTCTTCGCCGGACAGCGGCGGGTCGTGCTCGACAGTGTGGGTGAGATCGACCCGGCCTCCCTCGACGAGTACCTGCTGCGCGGCGGCTACACGGGCCTTGCGAAGGCGCTCTCGACGACGCCAGAAGCCGTCACGGACGAGGTCAAGGAGTCCGGGCTTCGCGGCCGGGGCGGCGCCTACTTCCCCGCCGCAATCAAGTGGGAGAGCGCTCGGAAGTTCACCGCACCCACGTACCTGGTGGTCAACTGCGAGGAGGGGGAACCGGGCATTTTCAAGGACCGCCACGTCATGGAGGGGATGCCCCACCGCCTGCTCGAAGGGACGATCATCGCGGCGTATGCGTCCGGCGCCAGCTTCGCCTACGCCTACGTGAACGCTGAGGCCGACCTGTCGGCGGAGCGCCTCCAGACGGCCATCGACCAAGCCTACGAGTGCGGACTGCTGGGGGATGACATCCTGGGCTCCGGGTTCGGGCTCGATATCGAGATAAGGCGCGGGGCTGGCGGTTACGTCTGCGGCGACGAGACCACCCTGCTCAACACGATGGAGGGCTACCGGCGCGAGCCCCGCATCAAGCCGCCGCTTCCGATCGAGTCGGGCCTGTGGGGCAAGCCCACCGTCATCAACAACGCCGAGACGCTGGCATCGGTGCCGTTCATCGTGGCCGAAGGAGCCTCGGCATTCATGGACATCGGCGCAAACGGCGACGCCGGTACGAAGATGGTCAGCCTCAGCGGCTCCGTGCGCCGTCCGGGCCTTGTCGAGGTGCCGATGGGCACGACGCTGCGAGAGATAATATGCGGGCTGGGCGGCGGGCCGCCAGAGGGTCGAGGCATCGCGGCCATGGCGGTCGGCGGGCCGTCGAGCGGGGTACTCCCAGCCTCGATGCTCGACACCCCTATCGCCCCAGGGCAGCTCCACGAGTCGGGAGTGATGCTCGGCGCGGGCGGGGTAGTGGCCCTCGACGAGGGCGCGGACATCATCGATGTGGTGCGGCATCTGGCGGCGTACAATGCCGACGAGTCGTGCGGGAAGTGTACGCCGTGCCGGGAGGGCACGCCGCGAATCGTGGACGCGCTGGACCGACTGATCGGGGGCGGCGGCTCGGACGCCGATCTCGAAGAGCTGCGGCAGCTGGCCGAGGTCGTGGAGCTTGCGTCGCTGTGCGGGCTGGGCCAGGCGGCCGGTGGGCCGGTCAAGAGCGCCCTGCACTTCTTCGGCGAGGAGATGTCGGCACTTGTGGGATAGCCGGCAAAGTTCGATGAACCACGTCTATATGTCAGGGAGGCGGCTATGAATGGATACACGGCCGTGATCAAGCAGGATGGGAACTGGTGGATTGGATGGATAGAAGAGGTCCCAAGTGTGAACTGCCAGGAAGCAACCTATGAGGAGCTGCGGGAGACTCTCAAGGTTACTCTGGAAGAATTCCTGGCGCTCAGCGACCTCGGAGTACCTTCAATATAGGTGACGGTAGAGCAGTTTGCCATGGGACACAACGCCTCGGGTCGACGATAACGAAGTCTGGGTCCAGGGACAACGGGGGGCAATGATGAGAGTCGAAGAACTCGAGACGGAGATTCAGAAGCTCGACCGTGTAGAGTTGGCAAGCCTCGCACAATGGTTCCAGAACTACGTTTCAGACGAATGGGACCGGCAGATAGAGAGCGATATTCGGAGTGGCAGGCTCGATACGCTTGCTGCGGAAGCTCTCGCCGAGCACGAAGAGGGCAAGCCATGACCATAACGCTTCGGATTGACGACAACGAAATCCAGGTCCGCGACGGTGCGTCGGTGCTCGATGCCATCAACGCGTCGGGCACGTACATCTCGCAGCTGTGCAAGGACCCGGACATGAAGGCCATCGGCGCCTGCCGCACCTGTCTCGTCGAAGTCGACGGGATGCGCGGGCTGCCCGCCTCGTGCTCCGTACCCGCCGCCGACGGCATGAAGGTGTGGACCGGCACCGACAAGGCGCGGGAGGTCCGCACGGCGGTACTGGAGCTGACGTCGGCGATGGTCGGCGCGAACGGCAATGGCAAAGGGGAGAACGGCCACCGCGAGCTGACGGTCGCGGCCAGGGAGCACGGCCTCGGCGCGCCCCGATGGGCCAGCCGCGAACGCGAGCCGGTCGACAGCAGCAACCCGGTATTCGACATTGCCATGGACAGCTGCATCCTCTGCGGTCGGTGCGCCCAGGCGTGCCAGGAGGGCCACCAGTTCATTGGCGCGATCGACTTCCTGGGCACGGGGCGCACGGGGCGCATCGGCACATTCATGGACCGCCCGCTGTTGGAGTCCGTATGCACGACCTGCGGTCAGTGCCTGTCCGTCTGTCCCACCGGCGCCATCGAGGTCAAGGCGCCGCCGCAGGAGGCCGTCAAGACGGTCACCACCACCTGCCCCTACTGCGGCGTGGGCTGCGGCATCAAGGCGGGCGTCGACGAGACCGACCGAATCATCGAGATGCTCGACGACCCCGAAAATCAGTCGAGCCTGGGGATGCTGTGCGTCAAGGGCAGGTTCGGGTACACCTTCGTGCATCACGAGGACCGCCTCACGACGCCGCTGGTCCGCCGGGAAGGCCAGCTCATCCCGACCTCGTGGGACGAGGCGCTGGACTACGTCGCCGAGCGCCTTTCGGGGTACACCGGCGACGAATTCGCGACTCTCTGTTCGGCGAAGGCGACGAACGAGGACAGCTACGTGCAGCAGAAGTTCGCCCGCGTCGTCATGCAGTCGAACCACATCGACCACTGCACGCGGCTGTGCCATTCGCCGTCGGTCGAGGCGATGCTCACGTCCCTCGGCAGCGGAGCGACCAGCAACTCGTACATCGACTACGAGGAGGCGGGCTGCCTGGTCATAATCGGCTCGGACGCCAACTCGAACCACCCCGTGGCGGCGGCGCGGATGAGGCGGGCCGTCATCGAGCGCGGGGCCAAGCTGATCGTCATCAACCCGCGCCGCATCGAGATGTGCGACTTCGCGGAGCTGTGGCTCCGACCGCGCCCCGGCACAGACGTCGCCCTCCTCAACGCAATGGCCAAGGTCATCCTGGACGAGGGGCTGTACGACGAGGCCTTCGTGAGCGAGCGGACCGAGGGCTTCGACGAGTGGCGCGGCGTCGTCGACAAGTACGACCTCGAGTACGCATCTGGCATCACGGGAGTGCCGGCGGAAGACATCGCAGAGGCTGCCCGCATCTACGCCAACCCGCCCTTCAGCGGCTCCTGCATGATCTGGGGCATGGGCATAACCCAGCACACGAACGGCACGCCGAACGCGCACTCGCTGCTCAATCTCGCGCTCGCGGCCGGCCAGCTGGGCAGGCCGGGATGCGGCGTGTCGCCCCTGCGCGGCCAGAACAACGTGCAGGGCTGCGGTGACGCGGGCTGCCTCCCCGACTGCTTCCCCGGCTACCAGGTCATCGGCGACGACACCGTGGCCAAGTTCCAGGACGCCTGGGGCTGCACCCTGCCCGCCGAGAAGGGGATGGTGGTCACGGACATGGTCGAGGCAATGATCGAAGGGCGAATCAAGGCCATGTACGTGACGGGCGAGAACCCGCTCCTGAGCGAGCCCGACCTGCACCACGCCGAGAAGGCGTTCAAGAGCCTCGACTTCCTGGTCGTGCAGGACATCTTCATGAACGAGACGGCGGAGGTCGCCGACGTGGTCCTGCCCGCAACGACATTCGCCGAGAAGGACGGCACCTTCACGAACAGCGAGCGACGCGTCCAGCGCGTCCGCAAAGCCGTGGAGCCCATCGGCGGGAGCCGCCCCGACTGGGACATCCTTTGCGACCTCGCGCAGCGCCTCAGCAAGCGGAGCGGACTGGGGGTCGAGGGCGAGTTCTCGTTCGCCCACCCGTCGGAGATATGGGCCGAGATGGCGGCGCTCACGCCGAACCTGTCGGGCATCTCGTACGAGCGGCTGGAGGACGGCGGGATCCAGTGGCCCTGCCCTACTCCCGACCACCCGGGCACGCGGTTCCTGTACGAGAAGGACTTCCCGCGCGGCCCGCGGGCCAAGTTCGTCGCGTTCGACCAGGGCCCAGCCGCGGAGGAGCTGCCCAGCAAGCGCTTCCCGCTCATCCTCAACACGGGGCGCATCCTCTACCACTGGCACGGGGGAACGATCACCCGGCGCGCCGACGGCCTGCTGGCGAGGTCGCCGGAGCTCCAGGTCGGCATGAGCGAGGAGGACGGGGCCAGGTACGACGTGCGGGACGGCGATTGGATCAGGCTGCGCTCCCGCCGGGGGGACCTGGAGGGGCGCGCGCTCTTCACGGAGAAGATGCGGGCCGGCGAGGTATTCGTACCGTTCGTCAAGCTGCGCGACCACGCGGCCAACTTCCTCACCAACTCCGCCTTCGACCCGAACTCGAAGATCCCGGAATACAAGGTCTGCGCCGTCCGCATCGAGAAGGTTTCACATTGGAAGGGGGAAGTTGTAGAATCGTAATGGACGGCGCGGGCCGTACGGGACAGGCCAGCTATTGGCCGCTCGCTAGGCGGCTTCGCATATCACGTTGTCTTGGGATTGCCAACTGAAGGTACCGACTTGAGAACAATAGGCCCGATCACTAAGAGCCTATCCGACAACTCCAGCAGCGCGAAATGTTATCCAGGCACAAGCAAAGTGCAGCATAGCCAGATAGTTGTCCAAACGCTTCTCCCAACGGATGAGCAGGCGTCTGAATCGATTCAGCCAGCTATGGCTGCGCTCGACCACCCAACGGCGGGCGCGGTAACCTGGAAGGGTCTGTTGTTCCTTCCGCTCCTGGCCTCGGCTGCGGATGTGCGCTGTGTATCCGTACCGAGCCACCAACTGCTCGACTTCAGCAAAGTCATAGCCCTTGTCCATACACAGCCGCTGAGGTTGTGCAGGCCGGGGAACCGGACGTTGTGCCACTATAGATTCCAATGTCGCCTCAACCATCTTCATGTCGTGGCGGTTGGCTCCATCCACACTCACCCCTATGGGAATACCGTTCCCCTCAGTCAACAGGCTGCGTTTGGTACCCTTCTTACCCCGGTCTGTAGGGTTCGGGCCAGTGCCCTTACCCCCCGAGCGGAGCCTTTGTCATGGCTCCATCCATTGCCTGCCACTGCCAATCTATCCCTTGCACCTCATCGTATTCAGACAACCCCCGCTCCCACAACTCCTCGAAGACTCCGGCGACTCGCCAACGCTGGAACCTGTCATGCACAGTGCTCGGAGCACCGAACGTCCGAGGCAACGCTTTCCACTGGCAGCCGGTCCGCAGCAAGTAGAAGATCCCATCCATACACTGGCGGGCAGGTTTCCACGGCCTCCCGCCCTTCGGACCCGCCGTCTCCGCAGGCAATATCGGCTCAATCCTCTCCCACAGAGCATCGGGAATCCGCCAATCAGCGCCTACGCCTCCATGATCGATCTCCGACATGTCTTTCCTCCACTCAAGTAGAATGGAGAAAGTTTATGCAAAGTCTCGGATACTCACCAAGAACAATTAAGGTTATCGGATAGGCTCTAAGTACAGCTGGCTCTTGTGGGTCATCCCCTTTGTCGTCGCCCTTGCTCTTCTTGGGTTCGTCGTATACGTATCGTCAGGGAGAGCTCTATCACAACTAGAAGTGATCATGTTTGAAGTGTTGACGCTAGGTCTGGGAGTGTTTGGTTCTTTCTGGTTCGGGCGTTCATCAGCTAGGGAAGCTGCGCGCGATATGGTACGGCCACATGCACGCTCGGCCTTGCGGACGATATTGTCGTTGCGCGATAGCCTTGTTCGTCTATCAGGAAGGATTGAAGAGTATAAAAGTGATGACTCTGACCATCGCCTAGAAATAATCCAGTCGATAGTGGCCGAGCAAATACCAATAGGCCTTTCAGCTGTCGAAGATTGGCATGACATCATACCAGATGATGTCGAAGAGGTTCTCGAGCGGTGGCCCAAACAGTCGGAGGGTGAGGAGCATGGTAGCACAGACTGAACTCATTCGCGGGAAAATTGCGAAAATCCTCAGCACACGAGAAGTCGCACTGAATATCGGCAAGGAGGATGGCGTCAAACCCGGAATGCTCTTTGAGATCCTCTATGCCACAGGACTAGGGATCGAAGATCCCGACACTGGTGAGGATCTGGGTTCCGTAAATGTGCCAAAGGCGCGAGTGAAGGTAACCCAAGTCTACGACAAGTTGTCCGTGGCCAGCACGTATCGGACCAAATCTGTGAACGTTGGGGGCGTCGGTGTGGATACCAACAGCTACCGGACCCTCACTGCCAAGCTATTTCAGCCTCCCAAGTGGAAAAGGCGTTACGAAACTCTCAAGACCAAGGAGTCCTTCGAGCACTCAGCGGAAGATTTGGACGAAGAGGACAGCTATGTGATCATAGGGGATCCTGTTGTCCAAGTTCTCGACGAACAGGCTTGAGCACTTGAGCTAATACCATTTCGTTTTGAGCGCGCCGTAAAGCCGTCATTCCCGCGAAGAGCCTGCCCCGTACTCGATACGGGGCGGGAACCCACTCCCTGGCCGCACATATACGGCGGCATCACGGTGACTTGGTATAACTCCCTAGCTCCGGCTTCTTGGAGCCGTGGATGGACGGGTCGCCTGCCAGCAAGGTTCGTAGACGAGCCACTGCCTCCACGGCGTCGTTGCCGAGGCCGAGCAGGTCGCGGACGACACGCTCGTCCAGTTCTATTCGTGCAGGGTCGACGGCGCAGCGGTGGAACGACTCGAACTTCCGATTCCTGAAGTCGCGCCAGATGGCTTGGGCCTCGTCCAGTTGCCACTCTTGCAGATTCCGTACGTCGAGGGTGTGGAGGCTATCTAGCATTCCCTTATCGCCTATGCCCCTACCCTGTTGAGATATGTTGGCGCGGTTTGATTGAAGTAGCATTCCGAGCGTGGAGTTGCACCATAGGGCCAGCGCAATCTCTCTTTGAGACTGGCCTACGGGATCATTCTCCCGCACATTCAACGTGAACCACGTATTCACGCCCAAGGCACGAGCAACGGTTCGTACTGCCATGATCCTCTGCGAATTGTATCTAATAGTGGGTGTTATCTGAAGAGTGCCGGATTGGGACCAGATTGGATGATGGTCGCGATCCGGCTTAGGAGTCAGCCAGGCGTTGGGCTCAGCAACAATACTCTGATGGATTGACGAGTCCAGGCTCCAGATTGCCGGGAACTGGGCCTGCTCGTTCCATCCATGGTAGCCCTCGAAGACGCCGAGAGAGCCGCGAATTCGCCGATGCTGGGGCCCCACGTTGCAGACTTCGCTCATAGGCGTTACGGGAATGCGCCCGGCGAGTCGTGTACCATCCCCGGTCCACAGCTCGCCTCGCTCTACTGCTGCGGCAAACTGCCCCGTCAGGGCTCGCATCCACCTCGCTGCCTTCCACGGGCCTGATCCAACCGGGCCGTCTACCAGTTCACCCCACTGCTCTCCGCCGACCATCAGCGGACTGCCGCCTACAGGCGGGCCGTCCGATCTGAGCAACGGCGTTAAGGCCGCTGCGTCCACGGCCTTGACCAGTGCCAGCGCGTCGGTCTCCTGCCGCGCAGTCCGCCACAGGTTGACGAACGTGCCACGTCCCGACGGGCTTTCGTCCTCGCGCAGACGACGGGCCACGAGCAGCGCCTCGGCGATTGCAGTGTCGTAGGACATGGAGCGGAGGTCCGGGTCGTGGGAAGAGACCACGAACTCGATCTCGTACTTGGTCGATAGCATCCCGCGAACCTCTCGCCACGACTCACCGGACAGCGCGGTTACGGGGAGCACCAGGGCAAGGCGTCCGCCGGGATTGACCAACCTGTCGGCGAGGACAGTGAACGAGGAGGCGTGACCGGCCATCTGGTTCGCGGGCGTCCCCTTCAGCAGCCTGGACGTGCGTCTTGCGATGGCGTTTTGGGACTCTGCGCCGCCCTCGGGCAGCGAGAACACGCGCTCCAGGGACTCCTCGTGTCCGCCGTCGCTCCCGCGTCTCGTGTACGGGGGATTGCAGATAACCAAGTCGGCCTGCGGGCGCCGGACGATGCTCCCCTCTCCGCTCTTGGCGCCAATTTGCTCCTGCGTGGCGGAGAAGAATGACTGGACTTCGGGCGCACCGAGCCAGTCCAGCGAGCCGAGATGGATGTCGCCGGAAGACTCCATTCCCAGCCTCAGAGTGTGGAGCTGCATCTGCTCGAATCTCATGGACGGCGACATGGCGGCCAGGGTCGCCGCCGTCAGGTGGATTGCGGACTGGACGACATCGGCCCCCATGATGACCTTCTCGACCAGGGCCTGGTGGAGCGCAGGGTCGTCCGAAGCAGCCCTGCCCGTCGCCGAGTGGTTCTGGAGTATCTGCCGGTAGGCCGCCATTAGCAGGGTCCCTGTGCCGCAGGCGGGATCGATTACGCGCAGGTCTGCCACCGCTCCGGTGTCGCCCCAATCCACTCCAGGCCATTTGGACGACGACAGTGCAAGACCCGCCAGGAGCGTGGAAGCGGGAATGCTGGTGTAGAAGGCCGCCAGGAGTTTTCTCTCGGAGATGAGCCGGTTGAATATCCTGCCCGCGAGGTCGTGGCGTCCAACTGCGCCCATTCCCAGCAGGGCGGCGGCGGTCTCCGCGCACTCTTCGAGCACCGTGACCGCCTCCACGTCCGAAAGCTGCTCCACGACATCCTTCGCCATGCTGAATATGGGGTAGTAGTCGATCTCAAGTATCTCCTCCCACATACGGAGGAGCACGAGGCGCGAGAATCTCCCGTTCCTGCGAGCGGCGCTCACGGGCTGGTAGAGCTCCTCACCACCAGCGAGCCGTTCCTGGAATACCATCGCGTTGATGACGACGAGGGCGGCCATGTTGGCGGACTCGTCGCCCGGTTCCGCCCCGAACACCTTCGAGACGCGGGCGAGCGTTCCCGGCGAGGAGTAGAGCCGGGAGCCGGCGCGCCTCGCACCCTCGTCGAGCAGGTCGACGGCCTCATCGAGATTGCCGGCTGGCGGCGCAGCCATAGTCGCAGCGTGACCGAGGTCCCCCGGTGTTCCCGTGAGTGCCGGGCCCGCAGAGCCGTCGATCCGCCACTCCCTCCACTCTAACGTCGATACCGCCATGCGCTCGTACAGGCGCTGCTGTGCTGTGGACCGGAGGTGACCCGGTATGGTGACTGCAAAGACGTTCTGAACTCTTTGTCCGTCTATCTCCATGCCAAGGCGCGACAGGGCGTCAGCCTCGACCGTCGGGGCGGG
This sequence comes from Dehalococcoidia bacterium, assembly GCA_965261325.1. Taxonomy (GTDB): domain Bacteria; phylum Chloroflexota; class Dehalococcoidia; order Lucifugimonadales; family CAJWER01. The sequence goes on along the minus strand of CBDHCU010000008.1, from coordinate 305,111 downwards.
CTCCACTTCGGTCTCGAGGATGACCGGCCCCGCTGGCAGACGAATCAGCACGTCGGGACGCTTTCCTTCGTGCAGAGTCTCGGCCACAGCCGAGAGCCCAAGACTCTCACGCAGCAGCCGGGCCAATACGTCGTTGATGACGCTCTCGTGGCTGCGGTCTCTGTGTACTGGAGTTGTCATGCGGACTATGTTAGTACCGATGTTCGCGGAAATCAACGCTCTTCGGCACCCTGTATCGACCATCTAAAACGTAGGTCTCCGTCCGTCGGCCCCGTCGACACCACTTCTATAAGGCCTCACGCTGTAGGCGCGGGTTTGAAACCCGCCCTCCCCGGCTCCCAATCAACTCGTCGTTCCCGAGACGGCATGCCCCCGCGCAGGCAACTGAATCGTCATTCCCGCGAAGAGCCTGCCCCCGAGCAGTCGGGGGACGGGAACCCATCCCCGGCTCCCAATCACGCCAATCACCCAAATCCCCTTAAATCACAGTTCAGACAATCGCCCTCTGCCCCCTCCCCGCCCTCTGCGGTGAAATCTCCCTCTTGACAACCACCCGTATCGCTCTCATAATAGAACGTATGTCCGATACCAGCACGCACACAACAGAAACAACAACGGAGCGCAAGCCGCCCACTCTCGCAGACATCGTCCGCGAGAAGACCGACGACGGCAAGCGCATCATCGACTTCTTCCTCGACGTCATGGAGGACAGGATCGACGGCGCTGAGCTATGCCACAGGATCGACGCCGCCAAGCAGCTCGAAAAGCACAAGTCCAAGGCCGCCGCCAAGTTCCTTGACAAGTACCGCGGCGTCTCATGCGGTCACTCCATCAATGGACGCCCCAACCCGGCCGACCCCTGCTCCGCCGCGGAGAGGAGCCTGGTGGCCGTGACCCTGAACGCCCCGGCCACCCTTACGCGAGACTTCCTCACTGTGCTCTCTGGGATAGATGAATTCCTCATGGCCAGGCTCATCCGAGCCCAGACGGCCGACGGCGTCACCGTCATCGAGTTCCTCGACGACGTCATGCAGGACAGGAACGACGGCTTCAAGACCCACCACAGGATCGCCGCCGCCAAGGAGCTCATAGTACACATAGTCCGCGACGAACAGCCCGTTGCAGGCTCCGTTCACCCTGAGCCTGGCTCCCCTGAGCCTGTCGAACGGGTCGAAGGGTCCGTTCACCCTGAGCTCGCTGCAGGCTCCGTTCACCCTGAGCCCCGCCAAATCGTCATTCCCGCGGAGGCGGGAACCCATCCCCCTGACCCTGCCCAAGGACCCCAGGACCACAAGGTCCGACGGACCGGAAGGAGGCGCACCCGAACACAGCGGCGCCGGGACGGAAACGCCAGGGCCGCCATCCTCGGCAAGGGCTCCGAGCGAAACAAGGAGGAAAAGCAGGACAAGCCCGCCCCCGCGGAGCTCACCATCGCCGAGCGTAGAATCAAGGAGAAGCTCGAACGGCACTGGCACGAGCCGGACCCCTGGGCCGGACCCATCGACTCCACACACCCCGGCCGCTCACCCCCCTGGTGACCGCAACCCGACTACACAACTGATACCAATTTATTTTGAGCGCGCCGTAAAGCCGTCATTCCCGCGAAGAGCCTGCCCCGTACTCGATATGGGGCGGGAACCCACTCCCTGGCCGCACATATACGGCGGCATCACGGTGACTTGGTATTAGGTGGAGGATCTGGGGTACAGTACCCTTCTTGGGGAGGTGGAGCTCTCGCCTGGTTTACTCATTGGCTTCCTTCTCCTCTATACTATCCCCCAACGAGCACACGACTCTGGAGCCGATCTATGGCCACGCCTATTACGCAGATGCCGAAGCCCGATGCGGGGCAGTACAGCGGGGAGCGCAAGCTGTTCCTCGTGCCCAGCTTCATGATGCCGCCGACGCTGCCGGAGGAGGGCCTGGCGCTGCTGGACGGCTACTGGTCCGAGGTGCGCGACCACGTCGGCAGCCTGTCGCGCTCCCTGGGCAAGGTGTCGTGCGTATACCACGAGCTGGTATCCGAAGGCGGCGATGCCGGCATCGAGATGCTGGAGCAGGTCAACCCCAGGGGCAGCTCGTTCATCAAGTCGCTGTGCCAGGCGGGCGCGGCGCTGGAAGGGCTGGAGGACCGGGCGCTGCTGGAGGAGAGCATGGACTGGCAGCGCTGCCTCTCCATCGGCCTGATGAGCGAGAAGGTGATGCAACTGGCCATGGACGGCTTCCGCGAGGCCAGCGAAGGGCGCACGCGGCGGATGATCGAGCGCATCGACGAGACGCTGGGTGAGAACGAGGCCGGCGTGCTTTGCATCCGCGAGGACCACGGCCTGCAGTTCCCGCCCTCCCTCAAGATATTCTACGTAGCGCCCCGCTCCATGGACGCGCTGAAGCGCTGGATAGAGGAGCAGATGCGCGCGGCCCCAGCACCCCCTGCCAGCGAGCCGTCGGACGGGCCGCAGGAGTGAGAGGCCAGGCGCTCCGCTCCCGCGAGTGGCTCGACTCGCCCGACCTCTACGGCTGGCTGAGGCGCGCCGCCCTCCGGTCCCAGGGCTTCGGAGAGCACGCACTGGACGGCCGCCCGGTCATCGGTGTATGCAGCTCGTGGAGCGAGCTGACCCACTGCAACGCCCACCTCCGAGGCATCGGCGAGGCCGTGAAACGTGGCGTGTCGCAGGCGGGCGGCCTACCCCTGGAGTTCCCCGTGATGTCGCTGGGCGAGTACAACATGCGCCCCACGACCATGATGTACCGCAACCTGATGAGCATGGACGTCGAGGAGTCGATCCGCGCGAACCCGCTGGACGGCGTGGTGCTGCTTGCCGGGTGCGACAAGACGACGCCCGCGATGCTGATGGGCGCTATCAGCGCCGACGTTCCCGCGATCATGGTCACCGGCGGGCCCCAACTGAAGGCGAACTGGCGGGGCGAGGAGCTGGGCACGTGCACGGACTGCCGCCGGTACCAGCAGGAGCTGCGCGCGGGCAGGATCACCGAGGACGACTGGGCTGACCTGCAGGGCGCGATCATAGCCAGCCCGGGCCACTGCGGTGTCATGGGCACTGCGTCGACCATGGCGGCGATAGTCGAAACGCTGGGAATCGCGCTGCCCGGCAACGCGGACATACCCGCGGCGGACTCGCGCCGCACCGGGCTTGGGGAGCAGGCCGGGCACTGCATAGTAGACCTGGCCCGGCGAGGGGAGCGCCCGTCCCGCTTCGTCACCCAGCCGTCGATTCGCAACGCCATCCGGGCGCTCCACGCACTGGGCGGCTCCACCAATGCCGTCGTACACCTCACAGCCATCGCCGGGCGCGCGGGAATCGACCTCGACCTGGACCTGTTCGACGAGCTGTCGAGGTCGACGCCGTTCCTGCTGGACCTGAAGCCGTCGGGGCGGTTCCTGATGGAGGACTTCTTCAACGCCGGGGGCCTCGCCGCCCTGCTGAAGGAGATGTCTCCCCTGCTGGAGCTCGACACGCCCACGGTGACGGGCCGGACTCTCGGCGAGAACATCGACGGGGCCGCCGTCCACGACCGGCGCGTCATCAGGACACTCGACGCGCCGATGGGCGACGAGGGCGGGCTGGCCGTGCTTCGTGGCTCACTCGCGCCCACGGGGGCGATCCTGAAGCAGACCGCCGCATCTCCAGAGCTCCTGCGCCACCGCGGCCGGGCGGTCGTGTTCGAGGACCACGACGATCTCGACCGGCGGATCGACTCCGATGACCTGGACGTGGGACCAGACGACGTGCTGGTAATGAGAAGCGCGGGCCCAATCGGCGGGCCCGGAATGCCGGAGTGGGGATTCCTGCCATTGCCGCGCAAGCTCCTCGCCCGCGGAATCCGTGACATGGTGCGGATCAGCGACGCGCGCATGAGCGGCACGGCATTCGGCACGGTCGTGGTGCACGTCACGCCGGAGTCCGCCGCCGGTGGGCCGCTGGCCGCCGTGCGCGACGGCGACATGATCGAGCTGGACGTGCCGGGGCGCAGGCTCGACCTGCTGGTGGACGAGCGCGAGGTGCGGCGGCGGCTCGCCGAGTCACCTGCCCCGCCGGCCCGCTTCGAGCGCGGCTACGGCCAGCTGTTCACGCGGCACGTGTTACAGGCGGACAAGGGCTGCGACTTCGATTTTCTCCGGGCCGATGGTGGCTGTCCTGCTGGCTGAGGTCGCTGGTGGTCTCGGTGCGACCCTCGCATGCTGCAAGCCGAGAGCCCCCATCCTAACCTTCCCCCTCAGGGGGAAGGGACAATCGCCCCTCGTGGGCTCAGGACGAGGGCGGCAGGGTCTCCGCGAGCCAGGCTGACAGATCGGCGATAACCTCGTGGGTTATCTGGTGGGCCATGTCGTACTCGTGGTACTCGGTAGGGTAGCCGCTCCGGGAGAGGGCGTCATGGGCCAAGCGGCCCTCATGGACGTGTATGACGTCGTCGATGGTCCCGTGGGCGATGAATATGCGCTGGGAGCGAGGCAAGCTTCCTGCATCGGTGGGTCTGGCCTGTGGCGGCAGGCGCGAGCTGAGGGCGACGATGCCCGGGAACCTGTTGGGGTGGCGGAGGCCGTGACGGAAGGCCATCATGCCGCCCTGGGAGAACCCGCCTAGGACTACCCTACCCTTCTCGACGCCGTACCTGGAGGTCACGTTGTCGACGAACTCATCGAGGAGGCTCTCGGCGCGGCCGTCTTTGTCGAAGTCGGCTTCGAGCGGGGCGCTCCAGGCATATCCGACCATGCCATGGTCGAAGTCCAGCCGGATGGGGGCGCTGGGGAAGGCGAACAGGTAGCCTTCACGCGAGATCATCGGGACGAGGCCTACCAGGTCGCTCATGTTGGAGCCGTAGCCGTGCATGAGGATGACGAGGGGGTACGGGCGCCCTGCGCGGTAGCCGTTGGGCTCCACGACCTGGTAGGCCAGGCTTGAGTCGTCGAACCGTCTGGTCTCCAGTGCCGCCGGGCCTCCGCTAACCGGCCATCCGAACGCCGGCGCCCGGATGGTCGGAGTGTCCCGTCAGCCATGCGCGCCCGTCGGCGGCGAGCAGCACGTCGGCGGCCTCGGGACCCGGTGAGCCGGGCTCGTATGGGTGCAGCGGCGAATCCGGGTATGGGTCTTCCCAGGCCGCGATGAGCGGGTCGACGATTCGCCACGCCTCCTCGATCTGGTCGCTGCGGATGAAGAGGGACGCGTCGCCCTCCAGCGCGTCCTGGAGCAGCCTCTGGTACGCCTCGGGGATAGTCTGGCCCGCGAATGCCGAGTCGTAGTGGAACTCCATGCTCATCTGCTCCATGTCCATGCCGCGGTCGGGGACCTTCACCTCGAAGTCGAGGTGGACGCCCTCGTTCGGCTCGATGAGGACGGAGAGCATGTTCGGGCTCAGCTCCCTGCTGATCTCGCCCGAAAAGAGGTGGTGGGGCGGCCGCCGGAACTCGATCACGACCTCGGACACCTTATCGGACAGGGCCTTGCCCGAGCGGAGGTAGAAGGGCACGCCCTGCCATCGCCAGTTGTCGACATATAGCCGCAGTGCGGCGTAGGTGGGCGTGGTGGAGCCTGGCGACACGCCGGTCTCGTCCCTGTACCCTCTGTACTGCCCACGCACGGCGTTACTCGAAGCCTCCGCGGGCGTCCACCGGCGTACGGCCTTCAGCACCTCGGCCTTCTTGTTGCGGAGGGAGTCGGCGTCCATGGATATGGGAGGCTCCATGGCCACGATGCACAGGACCTGCAGGAGGTGGTTCTGGATCATGTCCCTGACCACGCCGGAACGGTCGTAGTACCCTGCCCTGTCGCCGAGAGCAAGCTTCTCCGAGACGGTGATCTGGACGTTGTCGACGTAGTTCCGGTTCCAGATTGGCTCGAAGATGGCGTTGGCGAAGCGAAAGACGAGGAGGTTCTGCACGGTCTCCTTGCCGAGGTAGTGGTCTATGCGGTAGACTTGGCCCTCGTCGAACACGGCGTGGACGGCGCTGTTCAGCTCCTGCGCGGACCCGAGGTCCCAGCCGAAGGGCTTTTCGATGACGACGCGGCTCCACCCAGAGGCGCCGTTGGCGAGGCCAGAAGTCCCCAGGCTGGCAACCGCCCTGGCGTAGAGCGTGGGGGCGATGGAGAGGAAGAACAGGCGGTTGACCCTCCCGGCGTCCCCCTCGACTTCGTCCAGGACCTTCCCGAGGCGGGCCATGTGCGACAGGTCGCCCAGGTCGCCCTCGCAGTAGCGAAGCCGTGAGGCGAACCCCTCCCACCTGCCCCTCTCGTCCGCGAGGTTGCCGGAAGCGGCCACGCCGTTCCACATGAGGTCTCTGAACTCGACGTCGCTCCGTGGGGAACGGGCCATGCCCACGATATTGAACGTGCCGGGCAGGCGTCCCTTGAGCCAGAGGTTGAAGAGGGCCGGGAGCAGCTTCCGCGACGTGAGGTCTCCGGAAGCGCCCATGATGACTATGCTTGTGGTTTCGCCGGGCATGGGCCGCGTCTCACGCGCCCCCGGCGTCCATGAGACGGTCCTTCTTGGCCGCGATGTCGGCAAGGAGGTCGTCGTAGGAGTCGGCAAAGAGGCGGAGCCCGTCGGCGAGGAGGCCGGCTGTGACCTCGTCCATGTCGACGCCAGCCTCGCCGAGCCTGTCGATCAGGCGCTCGGCCTCGTCGACGTCCTGCTCCAGCGTCTCGGAAACCGCGCCGTGTTCCATGAACGCCAGCAACGTCGCCTCGGGCATGGTGTCTACGGTGTCGGGGCCGATCATGGCCTCAGGGTACATGACGTCGCTGTATTCGGGGTTCTTTGTGGATGTGCTTGCCCAGAGGGGTCGCTGGACTCGCGCTCCGTCCGCCGCGAGCCCCGCAAAGCGGTCGCCGCCGAAGTCCTCCTTGAAGTCCCGATAGGCCAGCTTGGCGTTGGCGATGGCCGCACCGCCCTTCAGGTCGTCGTGGTCGTCGTCAAGCTGGGAGTCCACTGCGGTGTCTACCCTGCTGATGAAGAAGGAGGCGACGGAGGCCACGCGGCTCAGGTCGCCGCCGGCCCACCGGAGGTCTTCGAGCCCGGCCATATATGCGTGCCTCACGTCCCTGTACGCCTGCAGCGAGAAGGTTAGGGTGACGTTGACGTTTATGCCCTCGCCGATGAGCCGATGGAGTGCGGGTATGCCCGCGGGGGTGGCAGGGACCTTGACCATGACGTTCGGGCGGTCCAGCAGATGGAAGAGCCGCCTGGCCTCGTCGATGGTCGCGTTCGTGTCGTTCGCGAGGTGAGGGCTGACCTCCAGCGAGGCATAGCCGTCGTCGGCGGCGGACTCGTCGTAGACCGGGCGGAGGAGGTCGGCGGCTGCCCGGATGTCGTCGACGGTCAGCGATTCGTATATCTGGTCGACGCTGCTTCCGGCGGCCGCGAGAGCCTCGAGTGCGTCGTCGTAGTCGCTGCTCTCCGCGATGGCCTTCTGGAAGATGGTCGGGTTGGAAGTGAGTCCAGTTACGCCGAGATCGATGAGGCGCTGCAGCTCTCCGGACTCAATGAGGCCGCGCCTGATGTTGTCGTACCAGACCGACTGGCCGATGGCCCTGACGTCCTGAATCGAGTTGCTCATCGTCCACCCCCGCAGCTTGTATGCTGCTAGTCTACCAAACAGGGTGTCGGCGCGCCCGCTATTCGAGCTCCACGATGGGGTCGCCGTCGAGGACCTGCTGGCCAGCCTCGACGTGCACCGACCTGACGATACCGGACCAGTCGGCGCGGAGCATCTGTTGCATCTTCATTGCCTCCAGCACGCATATCTCGTCTCCGGTCACGACCTCGTCACCGACGGACACGGCGACCGACAGTATTACGCCCGGCATGGGTGACGAGAAGAGCTTGGTCGGCGCTGGCCCCGCGCCTACGGGCGGCGTCGGGCCCGGTGCGGGCGCGACGGGTGTCGGCGGCGCCGGCTGCGTGATGCTCTCCGGCTGCACCTCAGCCACCACAACGTCTTCTAGCTGGACCTCGACCTCCTCGCCATCGACGATTGCCCTGACGGGCGAGGCATGGGGATCGGCCACCTCTACGGTGAACCAGCGGTCGGTTACTTTGACGCGGATTGTGGGCATCGGTTACGGCTGTGGGGCTAGAGAAGGGATATGAAGACGCCTGCTACTACTGCCGAGCCAATCACGCCAGCTACGTTGGGGCCCATTGCGTGGCCGAGGAGGAAGGTCCTGGGGTTGGCCTCCTGGCCGATGTGGTGCGAGATTCGGGCGGCCATCGGCACCGCCGAGACGCCCGCCGAGCCGATGAGCGGGTTCATTTTCTCCTTCAGGACTAGGTTCATCAACTTCGCGAGGAGGAGACCGCCGACCGTCCCGCAGGCGAAAGCAACGAGGCCCAGGCCAAGTATGACTACTGTCTCGGCGTCGAAGACCCGCTCGGCGGACAGCTGGGTGCCCACGGTAATCATCAGGAAGATCGTTGCTATGTTGACGAGCTCGTTGGAGGCCGTCTTGGCCAGCCTGGGGACTACGCCGCTCTCGCGGAACAGGTTGCCGATCATGAGCATGGAGATGAGGGGCGCCGAGCGGGGCACGACGAGGATGATGAGTATCATGGCCATGGGAGGCAGCAGCAACTTCTCGGTCCTCGAGACCTCCCTGGGCGGCGTCATGACGATGCTGCGCTCTTTCTCGGTCGTCAGGAGCTTCATCAACGGCGGCTGTATGAACGCCACGCTCGCCATGTAGGAGTATGCGATCACCGCGGTTATGCCTAGCAGCTCCGGGGCCAGCTTCGCGGAGAGGAAAATCGAAGTGGGGCCGTCTGCTCCACCTATGATCCCGATGGCCGCGGCCTCCCCGATCTCGAAGAGGCCCGTGGCAAGGGCGCCCCAGAATGCGACGAATATGCCGAGCTGCGCCGCGGCTCCGAGGAGCAGGGTCCTGGGGTTGGCGATGACGGGGCTGAAGTCGGTCATTGCACCGATGCCCAGGAAGATGATCGGCGGGAGGATGTTCCAGAATGACAAGCCGTAGTGGAACACGACTCCGAATATGCCCGACTCCTGGTGGCCCATTTCGCTGGGGACAAAGATTGCCATGCCTGCCAGGGGGAGGTTGGCGATTATGACGCCCAGGCCGATGGGGAGGAGCTCGTAGGGCTCCATATCTCGGCTGATGGCAAGGAAGATGAACCCCAGACCCACAAGGACCATGACTACGGCGCGCCAGTCGAGGTTGGTGAGGCCGGAGGAATTGAGGAAGTCGTTGATCTCTGTCATTCAGGCCATCGGTCCAGCGGAGGGTTGGGCAATTTCCGCGGACCTGGACAGAGCGGTGACGGCAGCGACGGCGGCGAGTGCACGGTCGCGGGACTCGGCGGCAGCAGCCTCTGCGGCCAATCTGGCCTTTGCGGCGCGGCGCGCGGGGATACTGGTTACCCAGCCCATCAGGTAGATCAAGAACATCATCACGATCAGGAGTCCGAAGGCGGTGGCAATCCCGATCGCGGTGAGGTTTAGTCCTTGCCGAATGAGATCCTGGTCAAAGGTCATACGTTCTGTCCGAGTATGCCGCGGCGAGGCATATTGTAGCATCCCTCATTTAGGAGGCTCGCCGCCGGGCCAAGAAGTGGCCCCCATGCGCGTGCATGGGGCCGGCTCAAGGAGGAGCCAGTGCAGCGAATGTCGTTTAGTCATTGGCGCACTGGCAGACTGGGATAATACCATCTGGTGTGCCGCGAGACAACACTCCCCCAAGATATTCAGGGCCTTTCCATTGTTGAGATAGGGTCGTACCTTGCCGTTCGGCCTGAGCTTGTCGAAGGCCCCAATTGTGGTTCGACAGGCTCACCACGAACGGACTTTGGAAAGGCCCTGCAAGATATTGAGCATAATTTATGACGAAACGTAGAAAATGATTGGAGAGTCTTTAAAGGATTACGTCAGCCCTGTCGGCCAGCCATAGGAATGGCTCGCCCCACTGCTCCGGGTTGTCGATGTTCCAGTCGTCAGCGCTGCCCGACGGTCTCATGCGCACTCCCCAGTCGCCGCCGATAATCAGGTGCGCCTCAGCCTGACCGGAGTCGGACACGGGCACATACATGGCGGTACAGGGAAAGCCGTCATCGTCGCTGCTCCAACCCGTCACCTCGTAGACACCGTGGGGCCGGCCGGGCTCGAAGAGGCGCACGTTCTCGATGGGCACTGGGTCGGCCCGAGCCTCGAAGAGCTGCAGAGGCATGGCGTAGCAGTTGTCGCTCTCTTCGACCTCTACGTAGATGGGCCTAGGCATGGCGTGCGCTCAGATCCCCATCACGCTGTAGCCGGTGTCGACGTGAATGACCTGCCCGGTGACACCGCTAGCCAGGTCGCTGGCCAGGTAGAGGGCGGTCTTGGCGACCTCGTCAACAGTGATGTTGCGGCGCATCGGGGCGCGTTCGGCGTGAACGCGCTTCATGTCGCGGTAGCGGCTGATCACGCGTGAAGAGAGGGTGTCGAGCGGCCCGGCCGAGATCGCGTTGACCCTGATGCCCTGTGGACCGAGGTCGGAGGCGAGCTGCTTGACCTCGTTCTCCAGCGCGGCCTTGGCCGTGCCCATGACGTTGTAGCCGGGGAACACGCGCTCGGAGGCCTGGAATGTCATTGCCAGAATGGAGCCGCCGTCGGGGTCCATCAGCGGAGCCGCGTACCTGGAGACGGGAATCAGGGAGTATGCACTGACGTCGAGGGCTACGCGGAACCCCTCCCTGCTCGTCTCCATGAACAGCCCACCAAGGTCCTCCCTGTTTGCGAAGGCTATGCTGTGCGCGACCACGTCGAGACGTCCCAGCTCGGCCCCGATCCCCTCGTACGCGGCGGCGACGTTCTCATCCTGGCTGACGTCGCACTCGACGAGAAGGGTATCTCCCCAAGGCTCTACCAGCTTGGCAACGGAGCTCCTCACCCGCTCGTTCTGGTACGCGATGGCGATTCTCGCCCCCGCCTCGTGAAGGATGCTCGCTATTGACCAGCCTATGCTTCGGTGGTTGGTGACTCCGAAGACGACGCCGGTCTTGTCCCGCAGGTCTATGGGGTACATCGATTTCTCCCTGTATCTCGAGCTCGCTTCTCGGCCCAGCGCAGATGGCCCTACATCTGCCTGTGGTGGACCCTGTCCGGTGTGAGGCTCAGTATGACGCGGTTCTCGCGGCGAAGGGACTCCATCCGCTTCTCGACTCCCTCCGGCCGCACGTATCTCTCGACTATAGCCCTGGTATCGGGCCAGATGCCGTCGCCGTCCCGTATCTCTACCGTGCCCCGCAGCGTCACATATTCGTGGGCGGCCGTGTCAGAGTAGATGCACACGGCCATCCGGTTGTCCCTCGCGAGATTGATGTACTTGAACCGCTCCTTGGTCGTGGATAACGTCAGCTTCCCTCCGGAGTAGCGGTACCAATTGGGCGTGAGCTGGGGCATACTCGTCTTGCCGATGGTGGCAACTACGGCGATACGGGGCGGCTCCAGGAATGCCGACAGCCTCGCTTCTTCTTTCGCACTGAGGTTGCTCATAGCTGCTTCCTTTTGACGGCGTTTCGCTGTGCCCGACGACTCGGGTGGTTGGGCTGCATGGATTTGCGGATACCGGCGGAGAGTGTATCAGGTACGGGCGCGACGTGAACAGACTTGGCTTGACGCTCATACGGCCCCTTGTTACGCTCGGTCGGCGCAGGTCGTGCCTCCACATACCGTGAGGGAGGGTTTGCAGGACCAGCCGAAGTCATCAAGAACGGGGAGCAGAGGATTGCGCGTCCTGGTTACCGGCGCCACAGGGTTCATCGGGCGAAGGGTCGTCCGTGCCCTTGCGGTCGGCGGCCACTCCGTGAGGGCAGCGGTCAGGTCGGCATCGCGTGGGTCCATGTTCGGCGATCTGGACGTGGAGGTCGTGCAGGCCGACGTGCTCGACGCCGAGTCCCTGGAGTGTGCGTGCGAGGGCATGGAGGCCATCGTGCACATGGTTGCCGTGGTGCGGGAGACGGGGGGCCTGACATTTAACCAGGTGAACTACGGGGGAACGGTGAACCTGCTCGGGGCGGCGGAGGCCGCCGGAGCCAGGAGGTTTGTTCACGCGAGCACCATCGGCGCGTCATCGGACCCGGCGGCGCCATACCTCTACAGCCGATGGATGGCCGAACAGGAAATCGAGCGGTCGCCGATGTCGAGCACAGTCCTGCGGTTCTCGGTGGGGTTCGGCGAAGGGGACGAGTTCTTCAATGTATTGGCGGCGCTGGTCAAGGCGTCGCCTGTGGCGCCGATAGCGGGTGACGGGACGGCGAGGTTCCAGCCCATAGCGGCGGACGACGCGGCCAGATGCCTGGCAGCCGCCGTGGACGACGAGCTAAAGACCGGCCAGGTGCTGGAGCTGGGCGGCCCCGCACATCACACCTACGACGAGATGATCGACATCATCGCCGGGACGCTGGGCGTGAAGACGGCCAAGGTCCACGTTCCCCTCGAGGTCTTCGAGCCCGTCGTCAGTGTGATGGAAGCCCTCATGTCCAGGCCCCCAGTCACAAAGGACCAGCTGAAGATGCTGGGAATCGACAACACTACGGCCCCGGACTCCGTAGAGGCCAGCTTCGGCTTCGCTCCAAGGCCGATGAAGGGCAACATTGATTACGTGAGGAATATGACCTATATGGACGCGCTCAAGATCAACTTGGGCATAATGCCCGCACACATACGGGACCACTAGCACATGGCTGCCGCCGGCCGCACAGGCACGAGCGCCAGACCGCGCCTCTCATATGAGGACGCGCTCGTTCGCATCATGGGGCTCGCGGACTTCGAGCGGGGGACCCACAGCCCCGGGCACGGCGTGTTCCACCTCGACCGGATGAGGCTGCTGCTGGACCGGGTAGGCAACCCCCATCTGGACGTCCCCACCATCCACGTAGCGGGCACGAAGGGCAAGGGCAGTACCGCGGCGATGATCACGTCGATCCTGATCGCCGAGGGGTACAGGACCGGGCTGTACACGTCGCCTCACCTCCACAGGGTCACCGAGCGGATACGAGTCGGCCTCAAGCCCGTGAGCAGGGAGAGCTTCGCCGGGCTGGTCGAGGAGCTCTGGCCCGAAGTCGAGTATGTCGGTGAGCGAGGCGAATACGGCGACCTGACCTTCTTCGAGCTCGTTACGGCGATGGCCTTCCTGCACTTCAGCAAGATCGAGGCCGATTTCCAGGTGATCGAGGTCGGGCTTGGGGGGAGGCTGGACGCGACCAACCTAGTCAGTCCAGAGGTGTGCGTCATCACGCCTATCATGCTGGACCACGTGTCGATCCTCGGCGACACGATCGAGCTCATCGCTGGAGAGAAGGCCGGAATAATCAAGCCGGGGGTTCCCGTGGTGGCCTCTCCGCAGTCCGCCGCTGCCATGGACGTATTCACGAGAGTCGCAGCCGAGCGAGACGCGAGGCTGATCAAGGTGTCGGAGGTCGCGGAAATCAAGCCGGGAGCCGTCGGGCTGGGCGGCCAGTCGTTCGAGCTGCGGACGTTGAGAAGCGTGTACGATCTGCATACGACGCTGCTTGGGGACTACCAGCGGGAGAACGCGGCCACGGCGGTGACGGCAGTTGAAATGCTGGGCCGCCCCGTTTCGCATGCGGCCATCGTCGACGGCCTGGCGGCAGTGAGATGGCCCGCCCGAATGCAGGTGATGTCGGCGAACGGGGTGAGGGTATTGGCCGACGGGGCACACAACCCGGAGTCGATCGCGCATCTGACGGAGGCAGTCCGCCAGTACTTCGACTTCGAGAGGCTTATACTAGTATTCGGCGCTACACGGAGTCACAGCGCCGAGGGAATGCTAGCCGAGCTCGCGGGGCTGTCGCCGGTGGTGGCCGCCGTGAGGTCCAGGCATCCCAAGTCGGCCACCGGGGAAGCGGTCGCGGAAGCCGCACACGCTTCTGGTCTTGAAGTCGCGCTTGCGACGGACGATGTGGGCGAGGCGACCAGGTGGGCGGTCGCCCAAGCGGGTCCGGACGACCTCGTTCTGGCAACAGGTTCGCTTGCCGTGGCCGCAGAAGTGATAGAGTTGATCGAAGGCATAGAGCCGGAGATATACGAGGGACTGGGAGTCTAATAGCATGGCTACGAACGGGGTGAAGCGCCGGGCCGTGGTCACGGGCATGGGCGCCGTCACGCCGCTTGGCGAGTCGGTGGAGGAGTTCTGGGCGGCCCTGGTACGGGGGGAATCCGGTATCGGGGAGATCACGCTGGCGGACACGTCGGGTTTTCCCAGCAAGATAGCCGGCGAGGTCTCGGACTTCGATCCTACCCAGTACATCGACAGGCGGGAGGCCCGGCGTATGGCGCGCTTCTCGCAGCTCGCGGTCGCAGCCGCCGGGATGGCAATCGAGGACGCCGGGCTGGACTGCGACGCGCTGGACCGCGGCCGCCTGGGCGTGGTGATGGGAAATGGCAACGGAGGATTCCCGACCACCGAGGCGAATTCCAGGATGCTTGTCGCTAGGGGCGGGATGAAGCTGAGCCCTCACTTCATACCGATGATCCTTCCGAATATGGCAGCCGCCAACGTCAGCCGCATCTTCGGTCTGAAGGGCTACACGTCCACCATCATCACGGCCTGCGCCGCCGGCACGCAGGGTATCGGGGAGGCGGCCGAGGTCGTGAAGCGCGGAAGCGCGGACGTGGTACTGGGGGGCGGGTGCGAGGCCGGCATATGCGAGCTGGGGCTGGGGGGCTTCAATATCATCAAGGCCCTGTCGAGGTTCGAAGGAGAGGCGACGAAGGCAAGCCGGCCATTCGACGCGAATCGAGACGGGTTTGTGCCCGCAGAGGGAGCCGCCCTGCTGGTGATAGAGAATCTGGAGCATGCGCTGGACCGCGGAGCGAACATCGTAGCCGAGATCGTCGGCCAGGGCGTGTCATCCGACGCCTTCCATGCGGTCCAGCCTGACGAGGACGGAAGCGGTGCCGCGCGGGCCATACTCGCGGCCCTGGACGAAGCCGACGTTACGCCCGACGAGATCGACTATATCAACGCTCACGGCACGTCGACACCGCTCAACGACCTGGCAGAGACGATGGGCATCAAGGCCGCCCTGGGCGAGCACGCATACCGGATTCCAATCAGCTCGACCAAGTCGATGATCGGGCACGCGCTGGGCGGCGCCGGCGCTCTCGAGGCCGTCGCGTCGATCAAGACGATTCTGGACGGCGAGATCCACCCGACCATCAACTACGAGACCCCTGACCCCGAGTGCGACCTCGACTACGTGCCGAACGAGTCGCGCGAGCAGGGGGTCGACACCGTAATGTCCAACAGCTTCGGATTCGGCGGCCAGAACGCGTGCGTCATCTTCAGGCGCTTCGAGGAGTAGCGTCCCACCACACGCCCACCGCATCACGGAGAGCGCCGCTCGGTTCCCAAATTGGACGAGCGCATTAGCCGGAGGGCTGTCGGTCTCGCTGTGATGAGGTGAACATCGCGGTGAAGTGGCGCTCCACCCTACCCGACACGAGCATCACGCCGATTACGATCAGCCACAGGAAGAACACGGTCCCGGTCAGCCTGTGGATTGCGGTCGCTGCATCGACCCAGATGAGCTGCATTCCGATGCCCAGGAGAAGCGATACGGGCGCGATGCGTCTCAGGGTACCGCCGACCATCCACTGGTAGCGTGCCGCAACGATAAGGGCCAGCCCGGCCGCCGAGAATCCGATCTTGCCCGTGACCCACCTCAGTGCCGCCGTAGTCTCTATGACCGTATCGACCTCGGCGGGCGCCGATGCGGACAGCGCGAGCGCGACGGCGCTGGCCCCTGAAACGGCGGTGAACAGTCCAGACAAGGCGAGCAGCACGGGGACAAGCGGCGTGCCCAGGCGTTCCCGGATGATCCAAGTGCTCCAGAGAAACCATGCGCCGGCGATCAACGTAAGGCCGGACAGGAATCGCCCCACGCCACCCGCGCCATAGAGGGCGCCGCTCTCCACGATAGCGTTCATCGACTCGACCAGCGTCGGCTGGTCGGCGTCCGCCCCGACGCGCCCCGCTACCGCAACGGCTGTGGCGACCGCGGTGAGTATCAGCAGTATCCCCGCTCTACGGGCGGCGGGGTCCGGAGGCCGTCCTGACCCGGACGACGAGGTGTGCGGGGCCTGCTGGTTCATATCGCCTGTCATCTTCGGAACCTACCGTGCCTGGCCGATGCAGCGGTCACGGCAGTACACCCACATCGCGCATCAGCGAGAGGGTGCCCTGTATGTCACTCAGGTTGCTGAGATCGACATGTGGTGGGTCCAGGGAGTCCAACCGAGGCATGTCGCCTTGCGGCTCCACGCCCGCAATCAGCGGGTACTCCCTGGTCTCGGATGCGAAGTAGGCCTGTGCCGACTCGGACAGCAGGTATTCGACGAATTCTTCCGCGGCACGACTGTTGTCCGACTCCTTCAGGATTCCGACCCCGGCCACCAGGACCAGTGCCCCCGGGTCGCCTCCTCCCAGGAAGTGATTGCGGGCTCCGAACCCTGGGCCCTCTTCCTGCAAGAACCGCTCCAGGTAGTAGTGGTTGACGAACCCCACGTCGACCTCGCCCCTCGCTACGGCGGCGACGATCGACGTGTTGTTGGGGTAGTCGCGGGCATCGTTTGCCTTCATTTCCACCAGCCACTGCCGAGCCGTCGAGTCCCCGTGCTGGATCCTGAGCGCCGTCACGAACGCCTGGAAGGAACCGTTCCGCGGCGCCCAGCCAACCCTGCCTTTCCACGCAGTATCTGTGAAGTCCATTATGGAGGCGGGAAGGTCCTTCGCAGGATCGATGGCGGACGTGTTGTAGATTATGGTGCGGGCGCGCCCCGACGTGCCAACCCACTCTCCACTAGGCGACCGGAACCGATGGTCCACCCGCCCGAGCAGTTCATCAGGCAGAGTTCCCAGGAATCCTGCCCCCGACAGGGCACCAAGAGACCCGGGGTCCTGAAGAAAGACGACATCCGCGGGAGTGTTCTTGCCCTCCTCTAGAATGGTAGAGGCAATGGCCGCGCTGCCCGCGTACTTGACGCGTATCTCTATGCCGGTCTCCTCCGAGAACGACTCGAGCAGCGGACCGACCAGGCTCTCAGAGCGTCCAGAGTAAACCGTCAGGGTCGAGTTGTCCCGCCCGCAGGCGGGCAAAGCAGCCAGCGCAGTCACAAGCAGAAGGGCGGCAACCAGGCTTCCGTACCGAGACTTGTTCAATTCGCAACTCTCCTCTAGAAGTATACGACTCGTCGGTGTTCCCAGGTAGAGATCTCGACTTCCCTAAAGAAAGATTTGTCGCCAGAACTTCGTATTCACTGATTATTTAGTATCGTTCATACGCTTCTATCAAGTACGTGTTCACTAATTCTTTTAGTAAATATATACACACCGGAGCGTGGTGTCAACCCCCCAAATCGAATGAGCCAAATGTGATCCGGCCTGGAGCCCTTCTGGGGGCTCTTGCGTAACCCCTGGAGCAAAACAGCACAGCAACATAGGGGATCCGGAAGCGACTCGATCCAAGCCGGCCCCCTCCCCTCTCTGGATTCCGGCTATCTCCGGAGTGGCGATTGTGCAAGTCGTCCTGGGTTAGAGGAATGGACCGGGCTTCGCCGCGGTGTAACATGTACCCGCCCCTACCCATCAGCCCAGGAGCCGGCCATGCCAACCAGAGGACAACGTCTAGTTGCAGTCGACGGGAGAATAGAGATGGATGACCTGGCGTATCCGGACCCAGGTCCGGGGCAGGTGCTCGTTCGCGTGACGAAGAGCCTGGTTAGCGCGGGCAGCGAGAAGGGGCTCGTAGCCCGTCCGACTAGCGAGCGCCGACCTCTCGGCTACACGACGGTGGGACGCGTGGTGGAGGCCGGTGCGGGTATGGAGGCCTTTCGTCCGGGTGACCGTGTATTCACATTCGGCTACCACGGCACCCACTGGGTCAGCGAGCGGGAGGGCGACCCTGGCGACCCGATCCACATCCAGCGGATCACGCGCGACGTCACAGACGAGCAGGCGGCGATGTCGAGGCTCGGAGACGTGGCCTTGCATGGCGTACGCCGTGCAGAGCTGCAGATCGACGAGAAGACGGCGGTTTTCGGTGCTGGCGTGGTCGGACAGCTGGCCGTAGCGTTCTGCCGGCTGTCAGGAGCCTACCCGGTCATAGCCGTGGACCTGGACGACGCGCGGCTGGAGCTTGCCCTGAGGAGCGGCGCCACTCACACCGTCAACGCTGCCAGAGACGACGCTGCGGAGGCCGTGAAGGAGATCACGGGCGGCGGAGCGGAAGCGGTGCTGCACGCCAATCGCAATCCGGATGTGCTGGCCGACTGCATGCGAGCGGCTGCGGAGCACGGCAAGGTGGTGCTGGTCGGCAGCCCCCCAGGGACGGCGCACCTAGGCCTGCAGGTCGACCTGCTTCGCAGGGAGCTCGATGTCCGCGGGTCGTACGGAAACGTGCACGACGCCCACCGCTATTACCGGTGGACCCAGCGGCGCGACCGAGACGCCATAATGCGGATGGTGGAGTCAGGGGAACTCGTGGTGGACCACCTGATCAGCCACGTCGCCGACCCAGCGGAGGCTGACGACCTGTATCAGAAGATAGTCGAAGGACCGGCGGGCTGGATGGGAGTCTTTTTCGACTGGACCCTTGTGGACCAGCCCGGGGCGAGTGGGAGCTAGTCTGCGCCTACCCAGCCGCCCTGGGATATGTCGATCATGACGCCGTCGGGGCCAGTGTACTTGAGCTCGACGTTGCGGCCGCCGTGACCACCGCCCATGCTGGCGTGAAGAGCCTCGTTGATGTCATCCTTGGGCAGCGAGTCGGCCTTGCGGAGCCTGGCGTCGGCCGACTCTGCGTCGTCGACCTGGAAACCGATGTGGTGGATGCCAGAATATGCGAGGCCATGATCCCCGGCGACTATCTCGTTCTTGAATCTCAGAACGGCGATGTTCACGTTGCCGTCGCTGAGGTAGTACCCCTCCGCGTTGTCGCCGTCGACCCTGCCGACCACTTCTAGGTCAAATACGTCTCTGTAGAAGTTCGTGGTCGACTCGGTGTCCTGCGTCGCAATCGCGACATGCTTCAGCTTTGCCATGGTCCTCCCTTTTGGGCGCTCCTGACGTGCACATTCGGGCGCCGGGGCCAATATTAGGGTGCGGCGCCAAAAGTTGTCAACAGACACCCGCGACCGCCGGGCGTCCGTTACCAGTATGGATTCAGCGTAACCAAAGCTGCGGGAGTCTCGGAGGGCTCCCGCCTTCGACTATGCGCGAACGCGCTGCTTGTACTGGGAGCGGAGGCAGCGCGTACAGATCTTGACGCGCCTTGGGGCACCGTTCTCGTAGACGGTGGCTGGCTGAACATTGGCCGACCAGCGGGTCTTGGTCCGCCGCTTCGAGTGGCTGACGTTGTTGCCCGACTGACCGGACTTATGGCAAATGGAGCATCTGGCCATGGTATTAGCTTTGACGTTTACGAAAGGTGTCTAGTAGAATCGAACCCGGACCAGCATACCATACGCGATAGCTGTGCGGCAACGATGGCGTCAACCCACCAGATGGAAATTGCGACGAAGCAGCGTCTAGACGGCGACGATCTGCGCTCGATGTTCTCCTCGGCGGTCCACCTCCTGGAGGCGAACGTCGAGGCGATCAATGCTCTCAACGTCTTCCCTGTCCCGGACGGCGACACCGGCATCAACATGTTCCTGACGCTTCAGGACTCTGTGGCGGGAACGCGCACGCTGGATGGGGCTGGAGCAAACGAGGTCGCGCGCGTGCTCGCGGACGGCGCACTCAAGGCCGCCAAGGGCAACAGCGGCGTCATCCTTTCCCAGTTCTTTGAGGGCCTGGCAGTTGGGCTGCGGGACTCGGCCGACTTCGGCCCCCCGGAGCTTGCGTCGGCGCTACGGGAGGCACGCGACCGTTCCTACAAGGCTGTCGGCGAGCCCAAGGAAGGCACCATGCTCACGGTCGTCTCCGACGTGGCAAGGGCCGCGAGCGAAATCGAGAGTGAGGCCGTCGACATGCCGGACTTCCTGTCCGCAGTCTGCGACGCCGCAAGAGAGTCGGTCTCCCTCACACCGACCCTGCTTCCGGTACTCAGGGAGGCTGGCGTCGTCGATGCGGGCGGACAGGGCCTCCTGGTCATGCTGGAAGGCGCCAGACGTTACGCCGCTGGCGAGGCTGGCCCGGGCGAAGTGGCCGTGCCCGAGCCGGTGGGCATCGACCAGCCTACTGGGTCCGTGTCCCATGAGTTTCTCGATTCGGTCGAGGAGGAGGTGTACGGCTACTGCACCCAGTTCCTAGTGGAAGGCGTCGACCTCGACCCCGACGATCTGCGCACCAGGGTCTCCGAGATGGGCAGGTCTGCCGTCGTGGTGGGCAACTCAGCCAGCGTGCAGGTCCATGTCCATGCGGAAGACCCGGGCCCGGTGATCAGTCTGGGAGCAGGGCTGGGCGCGCTGAGCAGCGTCAAGGTCGAGAACATGGACGCCCAGCGCGAGCGCTTTTTCGCGGACCGCAGAGAGGAAGAGGCCAGCAGCCTCGCGGTCGTGGCGGTGGCCTGGGGCGATGGGTTCGTGGATCTCTTCAGGGGTTACGGCGCGGACCAGATCGTGACAGGCGGCGATACGATGAATCCCAGCGTGGGTGACCTGCTCCAGGCCATCGACGCTGCGCGATCGGAGACCGTGATCGTTCTGCCGAACAACTCGAACATCGTCCCCGCCGCTGAACAGGCGGCGAGACAGTCGAGCAAAGACGTTCGCGTGGTGACCACGAAGAGCATACCCCAGGGGGTCGCGGCCATGCTCGAGTTCAACGTCGACCTGGACGCGGACCGCAACGTGGAAGACATGAACGAGGCTATGGGAGCAGTCCGGACGGGGCAGGTCACGGAGGCTGTCCGGGGTGTGACCATGAACGGCGTTAGGGTGAAACAGGGTATGGTAGTGGGGATGTTGGAGCGAGAGGTCGTGGCGGCTGGCGAAGAGGTGGAGGCAGTGGTGAGGTCGCTGGTAGAGGCGGCGCAGCAGGACGAGATCGAGCTCGTCACCCTGTACAGGGGCGCCCCCATGAGCGAGGCCGAAGCCCAGCGAATAGCGGAAGCCCTGGACTCCGAGCTCGACGACATCGAGGTCGAGCTTGTAGAGGGAGGCCAGCCCCACTACCATTTCCTTATTTCAATGGAGTGAGCAGACTCAGCGAAGGCAAGGAGGGGCACCCATGGCAGTCAGGATCGTAACCGACAGCGCTTCCGACATTCCGGCCGATACCGCAAAGCGCCTGGGCATTACCGTGGTCGCGCAGAACGTCCATGTCGGCACGCAGACGTACAAGGACAACGTCACGATAACGCCTGACGAGTTCTACTCCATGCTGGCCAGCAGCGCGGAGCTGCCGAAGACGTCGCAGGCGTCGCCCGGCGACTTCAAGGAGGTATACGACAGTCTCGGCAACGATGCCGACGGCATCGTATCCATCCACGTATCGTCAGAGCTCAGCGGCACCTACAATTCGGCAGTCCAGGGGACGCGGCAAACGTCCGCGGAATGCCCTGTGGAGGTAATCGATACTAGGCAGGTCTCGATGGGGCTCGGTATCGTGGCCATCGCCGCAGCCGAGGCAGCCCAGCGGGGGGCCGGCCACCAGGAGGTGGTGTCGGCAACCCACGACGCGGCCGCCCGAGTCCAGTGCTTCTGCCTCTTCGAGACGCTGGAATTCCTGGAGAAGGGCGGGCGGATCGGAAAGGCCCAGGCGATGATCGGCTCGGTGCTCAAGATCAAGCCGATGATCATCATCCGGGACGGCGAGGTCCAGCAGCTGGGCAAGGGCCGGACTTTCGCCAAGGCCTTGGGCAAGCTCAAGCAGACCGCCCGCGAGTTTGCGCCGGTCGAGGCCCTGTCTGTGATGCACAGCACAACCCCCGAAGCGGCAGGGGAGGTCGCAGACGACCTCAGCGACATGCTGCCGGAGGGCGCGGAGCCTTCCATCACACGCTTCGGCCCGGCGCTCGGCGTATATACCGGGCCAGGCGCCATAGGGATATCGCTGCTCCAGGCAAAGTCGTAGGACAGACCCGAGCGGTACGCCGCACTTCCCTACCCTCCCGGGACGCGAGTCAGGGATGTTCGTCGACGGCCCGCACCGGAGCCGCGCGGCAGCCCCGCGCCCGCTGCGCTATCATGTGCCCGATGCTCCCATGACCAGAAACACCACGATAATCGAGCCCCTTCTCAACATCCTGGCGATGGAGAAGGATCAGGGCTACCAGGACCGCGCCGTCGCCGGAGGGCTCGACAAGCTGCTGCAACGCTGGGACGCCGAACTGAGGCCGCTCCTCGACGAGCCCGGTTCATACTCCGTACTCACGCCCGTGCAGCGAGAAGCGTGGGTCGCGGACGCGCTGAAGAAGTTCGAATCCCTCGACGGCGGCCAGCCTTCCGACCCCAGAGCGAAGAAGAAGACGCGGCCCGCCGCGCCCCGCAGAGCCAGGCCGCCGGCCGTGGCGCTTGGCGACGAGGCCACCAAGCTGAGGGGAGTCGGCGACCAGGTGGCCAGGAGGCTGAAGAAGCTCGACATCGAGACCGTCCGCGACCTGGTCTACCACTTCCCCCACCGCCACAACGACTACGGCAAGGTTCGCACCATCAGCGAGCTGGTCATAGGCGAGGTTCAGACTGTCGTAGTCACGGTGTGGGAGGTGACGGCCAAGCCCTTGAGGCCAACCCTCTGGTCCATTCAGGCGGTCCTCGGCGACAGCACCGGCAACGCCCGCGCCACCTGGATAAGGCACGCGAGGCGCGGCCAGCAGCCTTACCTGGCCAACAGCATCAAGTCGGGCGAAGAGATAGTCGTCAGCGGCAGGGTCTCGGCCTACCACGGGACGCCGATCTTCAGGGACGACCCTGAGTTCGAGCCGGTCAGGGGACAGGAGGACCTGGTCCACACCGGACGCCTGGTGCCCGTCTACCCGGCCACGGAGGGACTGCCACAGAGGACCATCCGCCGCACAGTCAAAAGCGCCCTCGACGCCACCATCTCGCAGATCGCCGAATACCTGCCCGAAGAGTCGCTGCACCGCACCGGCGTAATGGGGCTTCGGAACGCGATCGCCCAGTACCACTACCCCGACAGCCATGCCGACAAGGCGGCAGCAAGGCACAGGCTCGCGTTCGACGAGCTGCTAATGCTCCAGATGATGGTGCTGAGCCGGAAGCGCGGGTGGCAGGAGGAAGATTCAGGCATCGCAATCGACGCGGACCGGCGGCGCATCGACGGCTTCCTGGACTCCCTGCCCTTCAGGCTAACCCACGCGCAGAGCCGGGTGCTCGACGAGGTCCTGGCCGACCTGAGACACGACCGTCCCATGAACCGGCTGCTTCAGGGCGACGTGGGCAGCGGCAAGACCGTCGTTGCGGCGGCGGCGCTTCTCACCGCTGTCCTCGATGGATACCATGCCGCCCTCATGGCGCCCACCGAGATCCTCGCCGAGCAGCACTTCCTCACCCTCTCAGGCCTCATGTCGGCATCCCCGGGCGGGTCCACGGTCGCCGAGGGGAATGTGCCCGGCCTGTCCGGGCCGGTGCGCATCGGGCTGCTGCTGGGAAGCCTGGGCGCCAGGGTCAGGCGCACCATGCACGAGAAGATCGCCGAGGGGCAGATCGACGTGCTGATAGGCACCCACGCGTTGATACAGGGCGCGGTGGAGATACCCCGCCTTGCCATTGCCGTGGTCGACGAGCAGCACAGGTTCGGAGTGATGCAGAGGGCAGCCATGAGAGACAAGGGAGAGCGCCCGCACCTCCTGTCCATGTCCGCGACGCCGATACCACGCTCCCTGGCCCTCACCCTGTACGGCGAGCTGGACGTGTCGACCATCGACCAGATGCCGCCCGGAAGACTGCGAACCAGGACCCGATGGGTGGAGCCGACGAAGCGCGATGCCGCCTACGGTTTCGTCCGGAAGCAGGTCGAGTTGGGGCGGCAGGCCTTCATCGTATGCCCCCTCATTGAAGGGTCGGAGGCCATCCAGAGCCGGGCCGCCACCGAGGAGCACGAGCGCCTCTCC
Organism: Dehalococcoidia bacterium; assembly: GCA_965261325.1. GTDB lineage: Bacteria > Chloroflexota > Dehalococcoidia > Lucifugimonadales > CAJWER01. The sequence goes on along the minus strand of CBDHCU010000008.1, from coordinate 281,066 downwards.
ACCCAAGTATTCCACGATCTGCGCCTTGGACTCCTGCACGGCAGGATGGCCCTGAATGAGAAAGAGGCGGTCATGGAAGAATTCAAGCTGGGGGAGCTGGACATTCTTGTCTCGACCCCGGTGATCGAGGTGGGCATCGACGTGCCCAATGCCACCGTGATGCTGGTCGACGGCGCGGACCGCTTCGGCCTAGCCCAGCTTCACCAGTTCAGGGGCCGCGTCAACAGAGGCACTCACCAGAGTTACTGCCTGCTGCTGGCCGACCACCCAGGCGAGGATGCGAAGAACCGGCTGAAGCTGGTCGAGCGCATCGACGACGGCTTCAAGCTGGCGGACGAAGACCTGAAGCTGCGAGGCGCCGGCGATTACCTGGGCACGCGGCAGACCGGACTGCCGAGCCTCACCGTCGCAAGCATCACGGATCAAGACATCGCGGCCCTTGCACGCCAGGAGGCGGCGGCCATCCTCGACGCCGACCCGAGTCTCGCGAAGCCCGGCCACAGCCTCTTCGCCGAACGCCTCGCAAAGGCCGCAGTGGAGCTGCCGGGCGAGATGAGCTAGCCCTCCCTATGCCGCGCTCTTCGCGAGGGCTGTCGACCCCGGATGACCGGGTGCCCCGTACATGGGACAGCCGACGCACGAGCGCTCCTCGCCACAGGGCGCCAGTCCGGGATTCGGAGGACTCGACATCAGAGGCCGCTCGGATTCGGCCCGGAACAGGTCAAGCTTGAGCTGCCTTGCCTGCGGCGGGCGGTATCCCGGCAGCGACAGGAACGGCCACGCCCTCTTGCGGACGACCCCCATCGACTGAAGGTCTCGCCACGTGTCGATGCTGTGACGCTGCCGGCTCGCGAGGATTCGCTGCACCGAGGTCGGGCCGACGCCGGGCGCCCTGAGCAGCTCTTCCCGGGTCGCGGCGTTCACGTCGACCGGGAACGCGTCGAGGCTGGACACGGCAATTGAGGTCTTGGGGTCCAGGTCCAGAGGCAGGAACCCATTGTCGGCGAAGGCGAGCTTCAGCTCGTCGTTGGAGTAGCCGTACACCCTCTTGAGCCAGTCGACCTGGTAGAGTCGGTGCTCCCGCTGCAGTGGAGTGGGGGGGTGCTCCTCGAGAGGCGTGTGGCGCACCGGACGGAAGGCGGCGTAGTAGACCCGCTTCAGGTTCCACTGGCCGTAGAGCTGGCCGATGCGTTCGAAGATGTCCCAGTCCGTCTCGTCCGCAGCACCGACGACTAGCTGCGTCGCCTGCCCTACCGCGCCGTTGGTACCCGAGCGCGTCAGGCGGTCGATCCACTCCATAGGCGCCAGTATGTCGCGTTGCAGTTCCTTCATCGCGCTCAGCTTTCTCATCAGCTCGGGGTTGGGCGCCTCGAGGTTTATCGACAGGCGAGTCCCTAGCCGGTAGGCCGCCTCCACATACTGCTCCTCGGTGCCGGGCATCACCTTCATGTGGATGTAGCCCCTGAAACCGTGCCTATTGCGGATGAGGTCGACGACCTTGACCAGCTTCTCGGTCGTCTTCGACCCGGTCCCGGCTACCCCGGAGCTGAGGAACAGCCCAGCCACCGTGTGCCGCCGGTACATCTCCATGAAGGCGTTGGCCAGCTCGTCGACCTTGAAGGCAAACCGCTTGCGCGGCACCCAGTGACTGTTGGGACAGAACGCGCAGTCCATCTTGCAGAAGTCCGTGAACATAACCCTCATGAGGTTGACATACTTCCCGTTCGGGAGCGCTGACCTGTATACGCCCGGCGCCGGATTGTTCCGCGGCGCGGAGTACGGTCCTCTGTCCCGGCGCGTCGACCCCGCCCCGTCGGGGCGGGACAGGATGTCGTCCGAGGCCATTCCGCCAAGGGCCTGTATCTTCTCGTACGTGTCCGGCGCTCGCCTGATCAGCATATGCTCCTCCTTGTTAGGGAACATATGTTCCCATACAATGCCCGCTGGGTCAATAGTGGGCCCGTATCTGAGCATTGCGAAAAGGGATGGATTCCCGCTGCGGAGACCTTTGCGTAACCTCTGAGCAGGGCAACACAGTGGAAGGGAAACGACGCAATCCAAGCTGCCCCAGCCCCCCTGGATTTCCGCCCCGTATCGAGTACGGGGCAGGCTCTGCGCGGGAATGACGGTCTGGATGACCTGGTCTCTTGGGGATACCCTTGGAGCGCTTTCGGTCTGGGAGGGTCGTTGCGGGGTAAATTGGTATCATGTCTCCGATGGCTGGGACGGAATCGACTGTGAGACACATCCTGCACGCGGACATGGACGCGTTCTACGCCTCCGTGGAGCAGCGGGAGAACCCTGCCCTCAGAGGTAAGCCGGTGGTCGTCGGGGGCAGCCCCGAGGGAAGGGGCGTAGTCGCGGCGGCGTCATATGAGGCGAGGCGCTACGGAGTCAGGTCGGCGATGCCGATGCGCACGGCCCTAGTCCGATGCCCGGCGGCAGTTCGCGTACCGCCGCGCTTTGGGATCTACCAGGAGGTCTCTCGCCAGGTCATGTCGATTTTCATGGGTACGGCCGACCTCGTGGAGCCCCTCTCCCTCGACGAGGCGTTTCTGGACGTGACCGCTTCCGTGTCCGTCGCGAATACGCCCAGGCAAATCGCCGCCCGGCTCAAGGCTCGGGTCGCGTCGGAGGTGAGACTCACCCTCTCGGTGGGCGCGGCCACCAGCAAGTCGGTCGCGAAGATCGCGTCCGACATGGACAAGCCGGACGGCCTGACCGTGGTGTCGCCCGGCGACGAGCGCAGCTTCCTGGCCCCGCTGCCGGTGGAGAAGCTGTGGGGCGTCGGGCCGAAGACTGCGGCACGGCTCATGGCCGAGGGCATCGAGCGCATCGGAGACATGGCGGAGAGACCGGACGAATGGTGGTCCAGAAGGTTCGGCAAATCAGGCGCCCACATGAGGAGCCTGGCAATCGGACAGGACGACAGCCCAGTCGTCGCCCACCGCGACCGGAAGTCGGTCAGCGCAGAGACGACGCTGGCCCGCGACACGTCCGATGCGGACGAACTGTACCAGCTTGCCGAGGAGCTGAGCCTCCGGGTATGGAGGCAGCTGGAAAGGGCGAAGCTGCGGGGCCGCACAGTGAAGGTGAAGCTGCGGCTCGCGGACTTCACGACCTTCACGCGCCAGGCAACCCTGCCCGACTCCGTCGATTCTGCGGAGGACGTTGCGCTGACCGCCGCTTCCCTGCTGCGGCGGGAGCTTCGGCCTCGGCGGGAGTTCCGGCTAATCGGCGTCGGCGTATCGGGTTTCGAGGGGAGCGACGACCGGCCGCTTCAACCCCGGCTCACTGGCCTATAGGCCCGGGACGGCACGAGCAGCGCCGGGCACCCGCTCGGCTCACTGCACCGAAATGCCATACTCCAGGGCGGCGTCGTGGAGCCACAGCGCCAAGTACTCGGCGAAACTGCGGCGGACTATGAGGTCGAAGGACGGCTCGGGGCCCGCCCGGAGGAGGGTGACGTTCGCCCCGGCGACGAGGGTCTGGGCGCACCTCCCCTCGCTGAAGGCGCGCGGATGCAGGTCCAGAGCGCACCCCTTGGCCAGCACCTCCCGTGCTCTCTCTCCTGACAGTGTGATGATCGTCTGTCCGCCAGTAACGTCGGTAACCGACGAGAAAACACCCGAGAGCGCCTCTACCAGGGCATCCGCAACTGCGGCCTGATCGTCACTGTGAGTTACGATCAGCCACTCGTCGGGGCCCAGCCACAGGGCCTGCTTCCCATCGCCGTCGGAGACGGTATTGGGATCTACAGGCAGCCCAATACCCAGCGCGTGTTCAACTCCCGCCATGAAGGCGGGGTCGGAAGAGTTTCCACGCAGGTTCAGATGACCCAGAAACGGCCTTCCTGAGATGACTACCCCAGCGCTTCCTCCCGGCACCGCGCCTCCGGCCGTCTTCGCGTAGTGGCAGAGAGGCGATATGCGCCCGACTGCGTCAGTCGACATTCTGCCTCTCTCCATCCGGGTCATAGAAGACAGGCCCCGTCACCCTCACCCGCAGGTTCCGTCCGTCCTCCAACGGCACGTACACTGTCTCGCCCTGCCGCGCCCGGCCGCCCTCCACTACCGCAAGCGCTATCGGGTGGCCCAGGTTGGCGCTGTAGTAGCTCGACGTAACGTGCCCCAGCATCGGAACAGGCGTGGCGGACGACGGTTCCCCGACTATCTGGCCCCCTTCGGGAAGCACTTCGCCGCCTTCAGTCAGCAGTCCCACCAGCTGTTTCCTGTCCTCGCGCAGCATGTCGGGGCGGCTGAGAGAGCGCCTGCCAAGGAAGTCCTTGCGGTTCGATACCATGCCCCCCGCCCCCATGTCGTCGGGCGTGTTCGATCCGTCAGTGTCCTGGCCAACGATCAGGTAGCCCTTCTCCGCTCTCAACACGTGCATCGCCTCTGTGCCGTAAGGTGTGACGCCGAACTCCCGGCCCGCTTCCATCACCGCTTCCCAGACGCGTCGTCCGTAGTTTGCGTCGACGTTCACCTCGAAGGACAGCTCGCCGGCGAAGCTCACGCGGAAGATGCGGGCGCGTACCCCAGCGACGATGCCGTCGCGGACCGACATGAACGGGAAGGCTCCGTTCGACAGATCGACGCCGGTGCAGAGCTTGGCGAGAAGTTTGCGGGAATATGGGCCGTTTATCGACACTGTGGCCCAATGGTCGGTGACCGACGTCATGTAGACCCTCAGATCGGGCCACTCAGTCTGCAGCCATCGCTCCAGCCACGCCATCACCGCGGCCGCCCCGGATGAGGTCGTGTGCATCAGGTAGTGGTCATCTGCCAGCCTGGCTGTCACGCCGTCGTCCATGATCATGCCGTCCTCGCCCAGCATGAAGCCGTACCGACAGCGGCCCACGCGGAGCCGCCTCCAGCCGTTGATATAGACGCGGTCCAGGAGCCTGGCGGCGTCCGGACCCTTGATGTCGATCTTGCCGAGCGTGGAGGCGTCCAGCACGCCGACGCTGCTGCGCACGGCAATGCACTCCCTGTTCACGGCATCCTCCATCGACTCGCCAGGCCTGGGGTAGTACCAGGGCCGCTTCCACTGCCCGACGTTTTCGAACGCCGCCCCGGCCTCGACGTGCCACTCGTGGATGGCCGTCTTTCTGACCGGGTCGAAGAGCGCTCCCACTTCCCTGCCCGCGATGGCGCCGTAGGTGACTGGGGTGTAGGGCTGCCTGAAGGTTGTCGTGCCCACCTCCCCGAGAGGTGCGCCAAGGGCCTCCGCCAAGACTCCCACACCGTTGACGGCGCCGGTCTTGCCCTGGTCGGTCCCCATGCCCAGCGTCGTGTACCGCTTGACGTGCTCGACCGACTCGTAGCCTTCTCTCGCGGCGATGAATATGTCCGCCGCCGTCGTGTCTGTCTGGAAATCGACGAAGCTCTTGGTGGAACGTCCTGGCGGCTGCCTGCCGGGAGCTACCCAATGGGCCCGGATGCTACCAGTCTCAGCATCACCCGATGCCGATGGTGGAGACGACGGCTTCCCGTCCTCAAACCCGGCGCTAGCCGCGGCTTCAGCCCCGGCTAGCCAGCCCTCGGCAAGACAGTCACCAAGACTAAATGTGCCGTTGCACGACCCAGCTGAGCGCTCGGCCTGAGCCGAGACGTCGGGGACGAAACAGGCCTTCTCATCGTCGAACCGCAGCTTCCCGCCAGACTGCGAGTAGATCCCCACTGCCGGGTTCCATCCCCCCGACATCGCCAGTAGGTCGCACTCCATCCACTTGACGCCCCCGAAGGCCGAGGCTCCGCCGTGCCGCATGGCTCCCACGGCACCCACACCCCTACCACCGTCCACGTCGGTGACGGCATACCCCGCGAGTACCTCGATCCCCATCTGAGAGGCTTCGGACACCAGGGACCGGCTTGGATCGGGTCGCAGGTCCACTATGGCACTGACCTCTACGTCAGCGGACGCCATATCGAGGGCGGACCTGTAGGCGCTGTCGTTGTTCGTGAATACGACGGCGCGGCTGCCTGGAGCGACCCCATAGCGGTTCACGTACGTCGAGACTGCGGAGGCCAGCATGACGCCCGGACGATCGTTATTAGGGAAGACGAGCGGACGCTCGATGGCGCCGGTCGCGAGAACGACGCGCCCCGCCCTGGTTCGCCATATTCTCTGCCTGGGGACGAGGCCGTCGACAGGGCCGAGATGATCGGTGACCCGCTCGAGGACTGTCACGAAGTTGTGATCGTAGTATCCGAAGGCCGTACTGCGAGGCAGCAGCCGAGCTTCGGGCATTGCGGCGAGCTCCGCAAGGGTCGATTCCACCCAATCAGACGCGGGCCTGCCGTCGATCTCCGCGCCGGAGGCCAGAAGACTGCCGCCCATCTCCTGCTGCTCGTCTACGAGGATGACCCTCGCCCCAGTGCGGCCGGCACGCAGTGCGGCCGCAAGTCCCGCGGGCCCGCTGCCGACCACCAGCACGTCGCAGTGGACGTTCATCTTGTCGTAGCGGTCGGGGTCGGGCCCGGAGGGCGCAACGCCGAATCCACCCGCCTTGCGCAGCTGCCGTTCGTAGAGGGGCCAGAGCCGCTTCGGCCACATGAAGGTCTTGTAGTAGAAGCCGGGCGGCAGGAACCGGGACACAAGGCCGTTCACCGCCCGCAGGTCGAAGTCCACCGACGGCCAGGCGTTCACGCTCGCCCCTACCAGACCGTCGAACAGTTCTATCTGCGTCGCCAGGTAGTTGGGAAGCGTCCGGGCCCCCGAGCCGAGCTGTACCAGGGCATTCGGCTCCTCGACGCCCGCCCCGACGATGCCGCGCGGTCTGTGGTACTTGAAGCTGCGGGCCACCAGCCTCACGTCGTTCGCCAACAGTGCCGACGCAAGGGTATCGCCCTGGTAGCCCTCGTACCCGCGGCCGTTGAAGGAGAATTTCAGCGGTGCGGCGCGGTCTATCCGGCCTCTTGACGGGAGCCTGTTTGGCTGCATTACGCCTCGCTCCCGGGCACCGTCTCACCCATGCGGTAGACGCGCCCTCCGCAGTGGGACAGGGTATCGCGCCACATGTTGAACCAGCGCCTGCATCCGGACGAGTGGCACCACTGCTCCAGGTGGCTGCCGCGCGGGTTCTTGCGGAAGAAGAGGTACTGCGCCCACTCCTCGTCGCTGACCTCCATGGGCTCCGGCGGGCGAATGATATGGGCCTCACCGCCGTAGGTGAACTCGGTCTCCTCCCTCGGGCCGCACCAGGGGCAATCGATCAGCAGCAATTGGCACTCCCGTCCCGCGGGCTCAATGCGCCACTCCCGCCGCGCCGTGCTCGTCTATCAGGTCGCCGGTCGTGAACCTGCCGAGGGAAAATGGCGCGTTCAACTCATGAGGCCTCTCGTTGGCCAGCGTGTAGGCGAACACCCATCCGGAGCCCGGCGTCGCCTTGTATCCGCCGGTGCCCCACCCACAGTTGAAGTAAAGCCCGTTCACAGGAGTCGCTCCGATGATTGGGCACGCGTCGGGGCACGTGTCGACGATACCGGCCCACTGTCTCATCAGCCGCACACGGCTGAATATGGGAAATAGCTCGACGAGGGAAGAGACCGCGTGCTCCACTACGGAGAAGCTGCCCCGCTCGCCATACCCCACGTATGAGTCGATGCCCGCCCCCGCCAGCAGCTCGCCCCGGCTCGTCTGGCTGACGTACGCATGCACGGTGTTCGACATGATGACCTGGTCGAGCACGGGCTTGATGGGCTCCGTGACCCATGCCTGGAGCGGGTGACTCTCGATGGGGAGCCGGAAGCCCGCCAGGTCCGCAAGGACGCCCGAGCTGCCGGCTGTGACCACGCCCACCTTCTTGGCCGCAACGTATCCCCTGGTCGTATCGACCCCGACGACTCGGCCGTTCTCGCGGCGTATGCCGATTACCTCGCAGTTCTGGATGATGTCGACGCCGCGCGCGTCCGCCCCCCTGGCGAATCCCCATGCGACGGCGTCGTGCCGGGCGGTGCCACCACGACGCTGGAGCGATGCTCCCATCACCGGGTAGCGCGCGTTCGGGGACGTGTTGATGATCGGAACGAGCTCCTTCACCTCCTCAGCGGTGAGGATCTCGCTGTCGATGCCGTTGAGCCGGTTCGCGTTGACCCGGCGGGCGATGTCCCGCATCTCCGGGATACTGTGGCCCAGGCTGACCAGACCGCGTTTCGAGTACATCAAGTTGAAATTCAGGTCCCTGCTCAGGTCCTGCCAGAGCTTGAGCGAGAATTCGTAAAGGTGGGCAGCCTCGTCCCACAGGTAGTTGGACCGGACGACCTCTGTATTCCTGCCCGTGTTGCCGCCGCCGACATAGCCCTTCTCCAGCACGGCGACGTTGGTGATGCCATGCTCCTTGGCCAGGTAGTAGGCGGTGGCGAGCCCGTGACCCCCTCCCCCAACGATCACGACGTCGTACTCGCGCTTGGGCTGGGGACTTCGCCAGACCCTGGGCCATTTCTCGTGGTGGCTCAGTCCATTGCGCAGGATGCTAAGTATCGAGTAGCTCATCTATCCAATCGATGCTCGTGTTGGCCCTATATCATAAGCCGGGAGTTCCCACAGGGCCAGTTCCGGAGGCTCATGCCAGGTATATGGCTATTCCCGCGTGGGTAAACGATACATGTAGGCTGCCCCTGCGTTCCCTGGAGATAGTTACCTCGTAGTCGACGCGGTCGGCGTCGCCGGCAGGCAACCTGTGAGGGCAGGGCTCGCGGCGCTCTTCCTGGGGACAGAGGTGTATGTCGGCCCTGCTGTCCCAGAAACCGACGAGCCTCATCGGGAAGTACAGCGTCTCGGCCACGGCTCGCAGATCGGCCAGTATCTCGCTGGGCCGCGACCCACCTTCCGTGTCGATGTTTATGTTCACCCGGTCCATCACCAGAGCAGCCACCTTCGACCGCGCAACCGGCGTCCAAGGAACTCCTCGACCTCGTTGCGCTTCAAGCCGATCTGACTTGCGACCGACGCGGTGTCGTCGAGAATCCAGTCGGGTATCTCGTTGCGTGTGCGGGCCGTCCCCATCTGTCCTGTCCCGACGAGGACCAAATCGTCCGATATGGTCCATGCTCCCTCGGGCGGCTTGAGCCCACCACGACCCGGCGCAGGTCATCGCGCTCGAGCAGGTATATCTTGGCGTGGGCGATCTTGTCCTTGACGACGAAGAAGCGCGCCCTGTCCGTTGCTACGAGGTCGAACAGGGCCTGGCGACGCTCGTCGGATGTCTGGACTCCCACGAATGCCTTGCTGAGCTGCTCGTCGACGGCCGTCTGAAAAGCGAGGACATCGCTGAGGTCCGGCCGCAAGATGCCCTCGTGTCCAAAGACGCATTCGAAGTCGTCGTACTCATAGTCCCGCAGCAGGCCAACAATCATTCGTATGCTGGCCGTGTAGGTCAGAGCCTTCATGGATGTGAACCCAGTGAATAGGTTCATGTCGAAGGGCTCCACACCACTACCATATGCACGGACGATGGAGAGGGGCGCGTCGCGAGTCAGGGAGTCAGGGTCGTCGAAACCCAGTCTGTGCTGCTGCGTAGCGCGTGCCATTGGGCGGGCTAGCTTCGTCTAGGCCGATCGCGGTCGGCGGTGTCGAGCATGATGGTGACGGGGCCGTCGTTGTGAAGGGCCACGTCCATGTATGCCTGGAAGCGGCCCGTCTCGACCCTCAGCCCTGTCGCCCGGAACAGCTCCAGGGTCCGGGCGAAGAGGGACCCCGCATCCGCAGGCGCTGCGGCCTTGGTGAAGCTGGGGCGACGGCCCTTGCGGGTGTCGCCGTACAGGGTGAACTGGCTTACGACGAGGAGATCGGCGCCGATGTCCAACGCGGAGTGCTGGAACTTGCCTTCATCGTCGGAGAAGATGCGGAGGTTGACCGCCTTGTCGACTACGTGGGCAACCTCGGCCTCGGTGTCGTCGCGGGAGATTCCTACGAGTATCACGAGGCCCGGCCCGATGGCCCCGGCGGTCTCGCCGTCTATCGTTACCGATGCGCCGGTTACCCGCTGAAGGAGGGCCCGCACTGGAACGGCTCCCCTAGCTCGAGGAGACCTTCTCCTTCTTGGACTCCGCATTCGCGGCATTCGTGCCCGAGTCGGACTTGGCCTCGCTCTTCTTGTTCTCGGAAGTGTCCTTCTTTTCGGAAGACTCTTCCGAGCTCGACCTCGAGCGGCCGTTCGATCCCTTGCCGTAGTCGTTCACGTAGAAGCCGGACCCTTTGAACACAACCGGAACGGCGCGAATGAGGCGCCTGGAGGTCATCCCGCACTCGGTGCAGTCCGCCACGGGCTCCGACGAGAAGCTCTGCCTGAGCTCAAACTCGTGGCCGCAGGTTTCACACTGGTAGTCGTATCTTGGCAAGCGGGGCCTCCAATCAAACAAGCGATTGGCAGTCACGGCGGGTGACTGCCAATCCACCATCCCTAAACTAGCACCGCGTCAGTCCGGCTGTCAAGGAGCGCGCCGTACTGCCCTGTCCGGTCGTTGCGGACTACGACAAGGCGCTCTCCTACTACGACCCTGACTCGGCATCCGAGGGCGTCTTTCCCCCACCCCCAATATCGTCGAGATCCAGCGTATCAACGAAGTCGGTAAAGGCCGACAGGCTCTTGAGCTCCTCTTCGCGAAGTGCCGGGCGGCTCTCCTCCTCTTCCTTGGGAGGGACGGGGTTGCCCTCGTCGTCCATCTGCACCGCAGCCCGCTCGATCACTTCGTCGTGCGCGAATATAGGGGCCTCGGTGCGGACTGCCAGCGCCAGCGCGTCGCTGGGGCGTGAGTCCACCTCCATCGATGTGCCGTTCACCTGCAGCACAATCTTGGCGAAGAAAGTGTCGTCCGTAAGGTCGGAAACGACGATGCGGTCAACGGTAGCGCCGAGGCTGGCGATGACGGACTGCAGCAAGTCATGGGTGAGGGGCCTCGCTACGGGGATGTCCTGTAGCTTCAGCGCTATGGAGTCGGCTTCCGACGAGCCTATCCAGATGGGGAGGAATCGATTGGTCTCCTTGACCTTCAGGATCACGACACGCTGCTGGTAGTTGACGATGTTGACGCGAATGCTGTCGATCACCATCTCGGTCATGGATTGCTCTGTCATCGAGTCCTCCTACGTACCGACGCTCAGAGATTGTAAGGCTCTTACGGAAAGGGTGTCAAACAGAGCGAACGTGGCCTCGCACGGTCCGACCGGGCCTTCGGACGGGCCGCCCGGCCCGTTAGGCGAGCATCCCTCGCCTGCTGTCGAGGCTCTTCGTCCGCTTTTGAAGGTCGGACCGGGCGAGCATCACGAGCCTGTCGCATGTCCGGCATCTGATCTTGATGTCCGCGCCGAGCCGCACGACCTCCCAGTCGAACCCGCCGCAGGGGTGCGGCTTTCGGAGCCGGACCACGTCGCCGAGTCTGAGGTCCATCACCATCCCCTGCCCTCCTCGTGAAGCACCTTGTCGATCCGGCGCCTGAAGCCCAAAGCGGCTTGCCGCGCATCGCCCGCAAAGGATGCAGGGTCGCGGGACGCGTAGATTATGCCGCGGGACACGCTGACCAGGAGGCCGCGGCCATCACGGTCGACTCCCGCCCGCACCGACGCCTCGAGGTCGCCCCCCTGCGCGCCGACGCCCGGAAGCAGCACCGGCATATCGGGACACAGCCTGCGCACGACCGCAAGGTCATCCGGATAAGTAGCGCCTACGACCAGCCCCACGTTGCCCTTAGTGTTCCATTCCGATGCGCGGGACGCCACGCCCTCGAACAACCGGCTGCCAGACGACAGCGAGGCGTCTTGGAGCTCTCGAGCTCCGGGATTCGAGGTCCTGCACAGGACGAACACGCCCTTGTCCGCATACGACAGGAAGGGTTCGAGGGCCTCGCCACCCAGATAGCCGTGGACGGTGGCCGCGTCGAACCCCCACGTATCGAACAGGGCACGCGCATAGTGGACGTTCGAAGACCCCATGTCGCCTCGCTTGGCGTCGGCGATGAGGATGGCGCCCGGAGCTCGCTCCCTAATTACTTCGACCGTCCGTTCGAGGGCCGCAATGCCCTTGCTCCCGAGCGCTTCGTAGAAGGCCAGGTTCGGTTTGAAGGCCGAGGCGACGTCCCGGACGGCGTCGACGATGGCCGCGTTGAAGGCGGCGACATCTCTCACAGGCATGAGGGAGAGGTCGGGATCGAGGCCAACGCAGAGAAGGCTTCGGCTAACCTTCATCGCGGTCTGCAGGCGTTGCGCGAATGTCTCCGGTGTGGCTGGCATGGTGCGAAGCGGCCGGCGGTCTGAACTCGGCGACCCAGGGAATGGTAGCATACGACAGCCCATTCGCTCATACAGGGCTGGCGGCAAGGCAGGGCCTTTCCATTGTTGAGATAGGGTCGTACCTTGCCGTTCGGCCTGAGCTTGTCGAAGGCCCCAATTGTGGTTCGACAGGCTCACCACGAACGGACTTTGGAAAGGCCCTGGCGGCAAGGCAACCACATTGCTCAGCCATCAACACACAAATATGCATACATGACTACAAGACTTTACAAGAAAGAACAATTGAGATATAGTCGTCCGGCAGAGAAAAAATGTACCAACAGGAAGAAAACAAGAACCACCTCAACATAAGAGAGGCATCCGTCCGTTACAACGTCAGCAGGGCCAAACTCCACAGCCTCATCAGCCAGGGACACCTGCACACCGAGCCCGACCCACGGGACGGGAGAGCGCGTCTAATAAGCTCGCAAGAGTTGGAGAAACTGTTCGGTCTCACGGAGGGCGACACGATGTACAAGAGCGTATACACAACAGGCCGCCTGACATCCTCGGCAAGAGGACGCCTGGATGCCCTGCGCAGACGCGTCGCCATGACCGACAAGAGGGCGACGGATAGCGTCGAGACAATCAGGGAAATGAGGGCCGAGCGGTCAGGCTCGCCCTACGTCTAACGTCCGCAGACCAGCCGCCATGCCCGTGGTCGTAGATGCCTGCCTAGCCATCAAGTGGGGGGTCGAAGAGGAATTCACTGAAGAGGCCCTGGAACTCTGGGACGTTTGGCAGAGCAAAAACGAACTGCTGATCGCGCCGCCTCTATTCAGGGCAGAGGTCACGAACGTCCTCTACCGGATGGTCAGGCGGGCAGACATGGACCCTCTCGACGCCTCCGACGTCCTTGAGGTACTGCTCACCACCGTAGCGACGGAAGAGGTGGAAGGTATGTATGAGCGGTCCCTCGCGCTGGCCTTAGGGCTAGACCAGAAGTCGGCGTACGACACAGCCTACTTGGCGCTTGCAGAGTCGCTCTCTTGCGAGATGTGGACAGCCGATCGGCGCTTCGCCCGATCGGCGGGCACCAGGTTCCCACAGGTACGCTGGATTGGCGAACACACCTGACGCTCGGCGTCCTGCCAGCACGTATTCGCATGACGAGGCGCTTCTCCAACGTCCGCCCCGTTCCGCCTATGGCGACCGCAACAAGGCTCAGTGGTGAGCTGGAGTGTAGCTTTCCGTGGTTGAACTGGGTGAGCTTGAGCAGGCGAGATTCGTAGACCGCCAAAACCGCTTCGCCGCTGTAGTCGAGCGGCTGGGCACCCGGGTGCTCGCTCACGTTCCGAACTCGGGCCGAATGTCCGAGCTGCTTGTGCCAGGCTCGAAGGTCTTCATCACGCCTGCGGCTGACGTATCCACGCGGAAGACGCGCTACGACCTGACGCTCGTCGAGCATCGAGACAGGCTGGTTTCGGTGGACAGCCGCCTCCCGCCGCGGCTGCTGGTGGAGGGGATCGAACGAGGCCGCGTGGGGGAGTTCGAGGGCTACGACAGGGTGGACACGGAGGTCAGGCTCGGCGACAGCAGGATAGACATACTGCTTTCCGGTGCGGGCAGCCGTTTCTACGTCGAGACCAAGTCCGTCAACAAGGTCGTGGATGGGTCGGCCCTCTTTCCCGACGCCGCCACAGCGAGGGGCGCAAAGCACCTCAGGTCGCTTCTCGCCGCGGTCGAGAGCGGGCACCGGGCCGCCGTCGTGTTCGTGATTCAGAGAGACGACGCAGCGCGGCTGACGCCTGACGACGCCTCGGACCACTTATTCTGCGAGACATTGAGGCGGGCCGTGGAGGGTGGAGTCGAGGTGTCGGCATACGGGTGCTCCGTCACCCGGGAGGAGATTACGATTCGCAGCAGGACGCCCGTTGTCCTCTAGAGAAAAAGCTCCAAGTCTGAAGGTCGTCTACGAGAGGCTGCTGGACGCGTACGGACCCCAGCATTGGTGGCCCGCGGAGGGGCGTTTCGAGGTAATGGTGGGCGCCATTCTCACGCAGTCCGCCGCATGGTCCAATGTCGAGAAGGCGATCGACAAACTCAAGGACGCCTCCAAGCTCTCTCCGTCCGCCATCCGGGAAACGCCCGTGGAAGAGCTGGCTGGCCTCGTCTACTCCTCCGGCTACTACAACGCCAAGGCCAGGAAGCTCAAGGCCCTGGCCTCGTACCTAGGAGAGCGGTTCGACGACGACATCGACGCTATGAGGTCCCACGATACGCAGACCCTCCGCGCCGAGCTTCTAGCCGTCCATGGAATCGGGCACGAGACGGCGGATGACATACTCTTGTACGCCCTCGACAAGCCGGTCTTCGTCATAGACACGTACACTCGCCGCCTTCTCAGCCGGCTGGGAGTGGCGGACGAGAAGCAGCCCTACGCCAAGTACCAGCAGCTATTCATGGACGAGCTGCCGCCGAATGCCGAGATCTTCGCCGAATACCACGCCCTCATCGTGAGCCATGCCAAAGCGTCGTGCCGGAAGAGCCCGGAGTGCGATGGGTGCGTCCTCCTGGACCTGTGCCCCACTGGCCGGGCGCAGACGGGCTCCCCGCCATGAATACACGTTGCGATGGTCACACCCCTGTGCGAGACTGACCGCCTAAGGGAGTTGGCATGCGATCACACAACCAAACAGCAGCCGAGAGTGCTTGGCTATATCGGTTACTAACTCTGGGTCCAGACCGCATCTTGCTGGTTGGGGAAACACTGCGCCTTGAGTACGTCGACTCGCTCACTGAGATACACGTCAGCGACATCGGCACGATCGTAGTTCGCCCTTCATGGTTCTGGCACCGATGGTTCTGGCACCGATTGACGATACGGTTGACCGACGGAACTGAGCGCTCAATCGGTGGACTCGGCTGGACAGAAGCCAAGAGAGTCTGCGACGCGGCTCTTGCGGGGGCCAAGCGAGCCCGTGAAACGGCTCTTGCGGAAGCCAAGCGAGTCCATGAGGCGGCGGTTGCGGAAGCCATCCAACGAGGCAAGGCGCTGAGCCCGTGTCTGAAGAAGCTCGATGAGAAACTGCGCCAGCTCTTCTCTGGAGAACGCTACGTACGACACCGCGACGCGAGCAGATTCCTCGACCCCGTAGCGTCGATTGTGAGCCAGTGCCAAGGGCTCGTTGGAGAGCACCTCGAACAGGGAGCGAAAGAGGCACTCGGCAGGCTGGCCAAGCTTGAATTCGTTGAGGAATTCGAGAAGGCAAGGGAGCAGGCGAACAGTCTCTTCATGAACAAGAGCTTCCCCAAGGTTAAGGCCGCCGTGCCCAAGTCGCTCCCGGTCCCTCTCACGGATGAACAGGCCGAGGCCGTCGCTACGGACGAGGACGTGACTCTGGTGCTGGCGGGCGCGGGAACGGGCAAGACCTCGGTCATCGTCGGGAAGGTCGCCCACCTTGTTCGCAACCAGGGAGTTTCCCCGGACGAGGTCCTGGTGTTGGCGTTCAACCGCAAGGCGGCCGACGAGATAATGGGGCGGCTTGCGGGCGACCTCTCCACAGCACACGTCCATACCTTTCATAGGTTCGGGCGCCGCGTCATAGCCGATGTCGAAAAGGCCAAGCCTACCATCGCGAGGTATGCGGGGGAGTCGGAACTCCCCGCCGCCCTTAAAGGCATCCTCTGCGAACTCCTGAATGATCCGCAGCAATCGGACGCCACGGCCAACTTCATCGCCTCCTACCATGGGGCCTACGAATCGGCCTTCGACTTCGACACGCAGGACGAATACGACTCGTACATACGCAGTGTCGAGCTGAAGACGCTGAGCGGCGCGCGGGTCAAGAGCTTCGAGGAGCTGGAGATCGCGAACTACCTCACGAAACACGGCGTGAAGTTCTGCTATGAACGCCCTTACCCTAAGCGAACCCAAACGCCAGAGTACCGCCAGTATCAGCCGGACTTCTTTCTCCCCGACTACGACATTTACATCGAGCACTATGCGCTGGACGAACGGGGTCGCCCGCCGCGGCGTTGGAAGGGGTACAAAGAAAGGGTAGAGTGGCACAGACGTACGCATAAGAAGTACTGCACAAAGCTAATCGAGACCTATAGCTGGCAGCACAAGGAAGGCATCCTCCTCCCCAAGCTGCGCGAGCGGCTTGAAAGGAAAGACGTCTGGTTCGAGCGCGTCTCACAACGAGAGCTGGTCCTGCAACTGGCCCGGCAGCTGATTGAATGGCTGGCTAGGCTGCTGGCAAAGTTCCTGAACCATGTCAAGACGAACGGCCTGCTGTCCGAAGAGTTGCGCGCCCGCGCCGGCAAGCACGGCACGCTGTGGCGTAACGAGGGATTCCTCGAGGTCTTCGAGCTGGTGCGCACGCGATACGAACAACGGCTCAGGGCCGAAGGGAAGCTGGACTTTCATGACCTGATAGACAGGGCCGCTCATTACATTCGCGATGGCAGGTGGGAAACGCCCTACCGGTACGTGCTGGTCGACGAGTTCCAGGACATATCTGTGGGGCGCATGAAGCTACTTGAGGCCCTGAGGCGCGACGATACAGCGTACTTCCTCGTGGGCGACGACTGGCAGTCAATCAACCGCTTCGCGGGAAGCGATGTAGGGCTCGTACGGAACTGCGGTGACTACCTGGGCCATGTACGCACGCGAACACTGAGCAAGACATTCCGCTTTGCAGACGGCATCCTCAGTCCCTCTACCGAGTTCGTGCGGCGCAATCCAGAACAGACGCAACGGACACTGACATCCGCGAGCGGCGCCGAAGACAAGGGCATCATCGTCGTTGCCGCCGACAATGCCGCCACCGGCCTGCGGCACGCCCGGGAAGACATAGATGCATCCGCACGAGGCAATAGCCATTCCGTCTTGGTGCTAGGGCGCTACAACACCAGCAAGGATTCGCTGCCAAGCAAGTTGCCGTGGGAGGAGTTCAGCACCGTTCATGGGGCGAAGGGGCGCGAAGCAGATTACGTGATCGTGCTCGACCTTAAGGACGGCCGCTGGGGCTTCCCTTCGCGAATCGAGGACAATTCGCTGCTTGAGCTCGTGTTGCCTCCGGTTTCAGAGGGCGCGTTCCCGTTTGCGGAGGAGCGGCGTCTCTTCTATGTGGCGATGACGCGCGCACGGGTCGGCACATACCTGATCACAGATCCCCTAAGGCCATCGCCGTTTGTGGAGGAGCTTCAGGAATATGACGATCTGCGGCAACTCGGCGAACTCGCTCTTCAGTGTCCACGCTGCTGCCGAGGTCGTCTGCACCCATCCCTCAGTCCCAGGAAACTGTGTTGCTCCAACTGTAAGCACCTCGCGCCGCTCTGTCCGAGCTGCAATGAGGGCTACGCGCTAGTCTCAGAGGGTGTGGCCGAGTGTAGCAACCAAGCCTGCGAGCATCCTCCTACCCCCTGCCCCTGGTGCGGCATGGGCGTACTCCAAGTGAAGGATGGTAGGCATGGCCTCTTTTGGGGCTGCACCGAGTACTCGGCTGAGCCATCATGCCGGTACACGAAGGGTATCGAGCATTGTACGTCGGGAACGTGGTAGTAGCCACGCTATGGGCAGCCCCCGGTCATCGTGATCGCTGCAGCCACATTCGGTCCCAGAGACGACATCGTGTCGTGCGGCACGACTTTGTTGTATTCGGAGGTCGCTGATACAATCTACAGGCAATCGCTAAAGGAGGGACAGATGCCGGACGTAACTATCGACTGGAACGCTGGAAGGACCCAGGAGCAGAAGGACAAGATCGCGAAGGTAGTCACTGAAGCCCTTGTCGAGATTGGCAAGGCGCCGCGCGAGAACGTCAAGATCACTTTCAAGGACAACCCCGTCTAGTGGCGCTGGACTTCGGGACGAGGGAGATCGGCGCTCAGCCCATCCTCGGTATCCGCATCACGGCGAAGATGAGCGAGCTGGGTCAGATCATGGGGCCGCTGTTCGGCGAGGTGGTGGCGCACATTCAGCGGAAAGGGCAGCACCCCGCCGGTATGCCCTTCGCCATCTACTATGGAATGGAGGGCGGCGAGGTCGACGTCGAGTGCGGGGTACCTACAGCCTCGTCCATGGAGGGCGGAGGCAGGATCAGGTCCGGAGAGCTTCCCGCGGGCACGGTTGCGACCGTCACCCATATGGGGCCCTACGATGACCTGCGCGAGACCTGGGCAGCGCTGACGGAGTGGATGTCATCGCAGGGCCTCGTGCCCGTGGGGGCGCCGTGGGAGGTGTACGTCACCGACCCGGGCGCCGAGCCCGACTCGTCCAAGTGGCGCACTGATATCTTTTTCCCGGTGCGGCAGAGTTAGCAGGGTCTACTTTCGGTCGGAGAATGGCAGGGCGGCAGGCTCCGCTCACACGAGGCCACACTGCGAGTCGGAGCCGTCACGCTGCGCCCGATGACCGAGGGCGACTGGTTGCTAGGTGGTGGAACGACGACGACATCGCCTCCTACGCCGACGCCGAGAACCGTGATTACACCCTCGCGCAGGTACAGGAGATCGTCCGCGAGATCTCCAAGTCGGCCTACTGCTTTATCATCGAGTACGAGGGGAGGCCCATCGGAGACTGCTGGCTGCAGGAGATGAACCTCGGTCGAATCCTGGCACTGTACCCGGGCCTCGACTGCCGCCGCATCGATCTGGAGATCGAGAAGGCCTACTGGGGCCGTGGCATCGGCACGTCGGTGATCAGTCTGCTGACAGACTTCGGCCTCAGGTCGGAGGGCGCAGACGCGATATTCGGCGTAGACGTGGCCGACCACAACATCGGGAGCCGCCGCGCATTCGAAAAGGCCGGCTTCTCTGAACACCGGCATTCAATTGGTCGAAGGCAGGAGCGGGTGTATTACAATTTCGTGATCAGGCGATCAGGCGTCACCTGAGGGGCTGGACGTCGCACACCTCTATGTACTCGGCCGGGACCACTAGGCCCTGCCCTAGCCGCGTGGCCTTTACCTCGGGCGCAAGATGTCCCCCGCGGTACTCGGCGGCAGGTACGTAAGAGTTAGTATGGCTTCGCACGACCTCCTTCCCTGTGGTGGTGTCATATCCCACGTGAAGGACCAGCCGGCCCCGCCGGCTGAGGTGCTTCAGTTCGAGCATGTGCCCGAAGTCAGCAACGTACAGGCCCGGGAAGTCGCGGGGCGCCTCCACCCGCAGAAGCAGGTCGCCTGCGTACTTCTTCAGCATCTCGAATCCCAAGTCTCCAAAGTACGGGCTCTCGGTCAGCCAAAGGGGTAGCGGCTCCAGTAAACCCTCGGCAAAGTGGGATTCCTCGAGCTCCGGCGCAGGAGACACCACGGGCAGACGGGCCCAAAGGCCGCTGCCGGTTTCGAGAACCTTCTCCACCCTCTCCTCCCGCGTGTAGTGGTAGAAGACGATAGTCGAGTCGGTCGCTTCCAGGCGGCCTGGGTCTGGCGCGAAGCCGTGGTCTCCGAGCAGCACGCCTCGCTCTCGCAGGAATTTCTCGCAGGGTCGCAAGCTAGTGGAAGGCCTCGAAGCCGGTTAGGTCGCGGCCCAGCAGAAGCGTGTGCACGTCGTAGGTTCCCTCGTATGTGTCCACTGTCTCGAGGTTGAGCATGTGGCGGATCGCCCTATGGTCCAAGGTTATGCCGGCAGCGCCGAGGATGTCCCTCGCCGAACGGGCTCCCTGCAGGGCGGCGCGTACGTTCTCACGCTTCGCCAGCGACACCTGCGTGTAGGTCATCCTCCCCTCGTCCTTTAGACGTCCCAGCCGCCAGGCGAGGAGCAGCCCGCGTGTGTGAGCGGCCGCCATGTCCACGAGCTTTGCCTGGACGAATTGCCTTGCGGCGATTGGCTTGCCGAAGGTCGTGCGGCCCTTCGAGAATGAGAGCGCCTCAGTGTAGACGTCCTCCAGGGCCCCCAACGCACCCCACGCGATCCCATACCTGGCCTGGGTCAGGCACGACAGAGCCGCCGGCAAACCCGGCGCTCCCGGCAGGGCCATGGAGGCGGGAATGCGCACGTCCTGCAGTACAAGCTCGGCGGTGTCCGAGGCCCGCAGACTCATCTTCCGCGGCACCGGGTGCGCCTCGAAGCCGGGCGTATCCGTAGGCACCAGGAAGCCTCGCACCGCGCCAAGCTCGTCTCTGGCCCAGACGACCGCCAAGTCGGCAATGGCGCCGTTGGTGATCCACATCTTCACGCCGGACAAGACGAACGAGTCTCCCTCCGCCCGGGCGGTCGTCTCCATGGCTGCTGGGTCCGAGCCTCCCTGCCGCTCCGTAAGGGCGAAGCACCCCACGAGGTCTCCCCGGGCGAGTCTGGGCAGATACTCCCGTTTCTGCTGTTCCGAGCCGTAGGCATAGACCGCATACATGACGAGCGCGCCCTGCACGCTGACGAAGCTGCGCAGCGCCGAGTCGACGCGCTCCAGCTCGTACATGATCAGGCCGTACGCGACGTTGCCGATCCCCGCGCAGCCGTACTCTTCGGGCAGGTTGGCGCCCAGGAGCCCAAGCCCGGCGAAGCTGGGAACCAAGTGCCTGGGGAACTCTCCCCTCTCCCACCACCGGCTCACGTAGGGCAGCGCCTCGGCTTCCAGCAAGTCCCGGACGCTGGCCCGGACCTGCCGCTCCTCAGGCGTAAGGAGGGAGTTGACGTCGTAGTAGTCGAGCAAGTCGAACGCTGGCCTCAGCCCCGGTCTGCCGCCAGCACTTCGTCGACCAGGTCGCGTGCCCACCGGCGGAGGTGGTCCTCCATGTCCGAGCCGCAGTGGGGGCATTCGTAATCGCCGTAACGCAGAGCCGTTCCGCACGTGGTGCACAGGTTAACGTCGCCGATCCTGAACATGACGGCCTGAATCTGGTCCTCGTTCGCCCGGCTGTCAGAGTCCGCCACTTATGCCTGCTCCTGGAATTCTGGGCCCCTCGTGGTCGTGCCCTCCGGAGTGCGCTCCCACAGGTCGGCGAACTTCTGCGAGCCGTCGTCGTCCCAGTAGTCCATGTCGACCGGCTGGTCGTACCCTCCTCCGAACGCGTCGAGGATGTCGCTGCCCCCCAGGTTGCCTATCGGCACCCTTGCGTAGAAGGCAGGAATTCCGTCGTACCGCACACGGACCAGGGCCCGCGGGTACGGGTCGGGCCTGGCGCGCTTCCATCGGTCCAACGCGTCGCGGTCCAGGGAGACGCCGAGCCCCGGGCCTTCCGGCACGGCGACCGTGCCGCCCTCGACCTTCAGCGCAGGCGTCACCACGTCCTCTGCCCAGAGATCCGTCGCGGTCACGTGGTGCAGCGTGGCCGTCGGGAAGACCGACGCCATGTGAACGACAAAGGCCCTGGTGACGTTGCCGCCCGTATTCTGGAGCATGAACGGCACGTTCGCGGCCTCGAACAGGCCCGCCCGCATGATCAGCTTCCCGATGGGAGTGTGGCCCATCATGTATCCGTCGGCGAGTCCAAGCATGGCCTCGCGGCCCTGCAGGGGCAGGTGGTGGAAGTAGATCGGGATTCGCGAGCGCAGGCGGAGCTGCTTGTAACCCTCGAAGTCCTCGTTGGCCAGCGGGTCCTCGATAGCGCCGGCCACCGGGTACTTCTCAAGCTTGCGGGACACGTCGACGATCTGTTCGACGGTGCCGTCGAAGTTCATGTCGTAGTGGACTTTGAATCCCGGGGGCGCGACTTCCTGCATGGCCTCGGTCTGGGCAACCACGTTGTGGAAGTGGTTCGTGTGGTACTTGAGCCACCTGTGGCCCGACGCCGCCGCGAACCGGACCTCCTCGGCCATCTTCGAGGGCGTCTGGGAGACCGTCCACGCGGAGACGGGCACGCGCCTCGCCATCCACCCGGAGTTGGGGACCGGCCGCCCGGCGAACCTCTGGCCGAACAGCTTGTGTACGGGGACGCCGTTGTACTTGCCCACGACGTCGTAGACAGCGGGGGCCAAGCGAGTCGGAAGGTCGGGGTGGGCGATCCAGTCCCAGAGGTCGGTGCCCACCATCCTCTCCACCCACGCGTCATCGGCGGGAGTGCGCCGGCCCAGGCCGTCGCCCAATCCCTCCAGGCCGTCGTCCGTGTGGAGCACGAACATGGTGCGGCACCTGAAGTCAGCCCCCTGGTAGCGCGTCAGGGCCTCGCTGTTCCACGCATGGAACGGCGGGGTTATCTCGTGGACCTCGATGTCGGTAATCTTCATTGCTGTCTCCATGAACGCCACGCACCGGCAACAAGCCGCGCCCATACCCTCGACGCATGGGATGATGCTTCGCTCGTGATCAGCCGGGGCGGATCTCGACTATTGAGTGGTCAGTTTGATTCGCGGGTCGACGATGGCAAGCAGGAGGTCTGAGATGAGCGTCCCGACCACAGTGAGCACACCAAGCATCAGGACGATGAACCCTGCCAGATAGACGTCCTGCTGGTTGATCGCGTCAAGGAGCACCGGCCCAAGGGTCGGCAGGCTCAGGACCACCGACACGATGACACTACCGCTTACGAGCGCGGGGAGCAGGTATCCAACCGTACTGACCAGCGGATTGATTGCGACTCGCACGGGGTACTTGAGTATGAGCCGCCATGACGTCATGCCCTTGGACCTCGCGGTGACGACGTAGGGCCTGCTGAGCTCGTCGAGCAGGTTGTTCCGCATGATGCGGATCAGGCTCGCCGTGCCGGATGTCCCCAGTACGACGGCGGGCACCCAGAGGTGCTGCACGAAGTCCAACATCCTGGCAATGTCCCACTGAGCATCCTTGAAGTCGGCAGAGTTGAGGCCGCCAACGCTCTGGTCGAGGTATGCGAAAGCCAGGTACATGAGCACGAGGCCCAACAGGAAATCGGGTACCGCGAGGCCAGTGAAGCCCGCCAGCGTGAAAAGGTAGTCGCCGACCGAGTGCTGGCGGACAGCAGAGTAGATACCGACCGGGATCGCGAAGGTCCACGTCACCAGAATGGTGAACCCCGTCAGGGCGACCGTCGTCCATATCCTGTCGCCGATTACCTCCCGTACCAGCTCCTCCCGCGGCAGGTAGCCGCAGCCCCACTGGAACGAACGGCCCAGGTCACCCTGCGCAAGACTGGATATCCATTTCAGGTACCTGATGTACTGCGGCTGGTCAAGGCCCAGGTAGTTCCGCAGCTCCTCCGACACGCCCTCAGAGTCTATCCCCATGCCGCCGGCGATCACCAGATCGAGGAAGCGGTCTACTGCGTCACCCTCGGGTATCTGGATGATGACGAATGAGAGTACCGTAATGGTCCAGATGGTGAAAGCGGCGAGAAGTAGCCGACGGGTGATGTAGGCGAGCACGGGGCACCTCCGTTAGGCGCGAATAATACTACCCGACGCCCGGCCTTTCAAGCAGGCTAACCTCGCCTGACCTCACGGGCAAGGGCGTTCACCGCGGCAACGCACCCTCCATTCGTGTCCACTCTGCACACCCTGCGACCCGCAGCCTTGAGTGCGCGGAGGTCCCCCAGAGCCTGGGCGGAGGCGAGCACGCCGAAGGAGTACGGCTGGCCCGGTATATCCACGTCGGCTCCCGTATCATCGACGAGCTGCAGAAACAGTCCCGAAGCGGGGCCGCCCTTGTGAAGCTGTCCAGTCGAGTGCAGGAAGCGTGGGCCGTAGCCCATCGTCGTTGCCACGCGATAGCGGGTCATCAAGGCGCGGCGGAGGTCGTCGACGACGGCGTTCAGATCGGGAGATTGATGGGCATACGCCATGATTGCTGTGTAGTCACCCGGGCGGACGAGTGCCAGTAGGTCGGCTGCGGGCATCGTTTCAGGTACGTCGGGGAGAGCTCCCGAGCGCTCGAATTCGGCGAGAACGTTGTTTGTCATATCCTTGGCGGCCTGCACGTCCGGCTGGTCGAAGGGATTGACTTCCAGAACGGCGCCAGCGACCGCGACGGCGAACTCCCACCTGAAGACCTCGGCGGCCAGATCGAAAAGGTCGCCCAGGTCCAGCCGTACAACTGGCTGCCCTGACCGTGCGAGTCCTTCCATCGCCTCGTCGACAGGCGAGTTGTCGTCGCCTTTGAGGCGCAGGTGCACGAACAGCCGGTCGCTGCCGTAGGCATCTGGCCCGAGCGGGGCCTCTCCCGCTATCGGGACGACGCCCCTGCCCTCCTTGCCGAGGCTCTCGGCGACGAGCTGCTCCACCCAGAGACCGAAACCCGTAATCGAGGGCGAAGCGAGTATAGTGAGCTTGTCCCTCCCTTCGAGGGCAAGCCGACCTATTGCCGCCCCGAGCACCGCTCCCGGGTTGTCGCCTGGGTCTGCAGCCAGGCAGGCATCCCGCATACGGCTCGCCCTGTCGAGCATCTTCTCGATGTCTATATCCATCAGGGCTGCGGGCACGAGGCCGAAGTTGGACAGGATCGAGTAGCGCCCGCCGACGTCGGGCTTCCCATGGAAGACTCGCCTGAAGCCTTCCGCCGATGCGAGCTCCTCCAAGGCGGTGCCGGGATCGGTCACAGCCACGAAGCTCATCCCCCCCCTGCCTCGGTGGACCGCGCCTTCAACGAGGTTCCTGAAGTAGCTGTAAAGGACGTTGGGCTCTACAGTAGTGCCCGATTTGGAGGATACGAGGAACAACGTCCTGGCCGCGTCAATCCTGTCGACAACATCCCTGACCCATCCCGGCACAGTCGAGTCGAGGACTATCATCTCCGGGTGCCCTGGCGCGGACCCGAAAGTCTGGCGCAGCAACTCCGGGCCCAGGCTGCTGCCGCCCATCCCCAGCAGAACGACGTGCGTGCAGCCGTCGCGCTGGACCTCATCGGAAAGGTGTGCGAGAGCAGGCGCCTCGGTCGCCATGTCCGAGGGCAGCGAGAGCCAGCCAAGGCGGTCCGTGATTTCGTCGGGCGCGGGCTTCCAGACCGAGTGGTCGCCACGCCAGATTCGTTCGATTGCATGGAGGCCGCGAAGCCTGGTCAGCTCGTCCTCGACGATTGGCCTGAAGCCCCCCAGCCCGTCCGGGTCTGTCATCGAGTCACGCAAGGGCTGTCACAAGCCGCACTGGTCCCCTATCGCAAAGCAACTGACACAAGTGGTGTGGCGGGAGCGCGAGGGAGTCGAACCCACCGCCCCGACCGAAGGGCCGGGGCCAACGGATTTGAAGTCCGCGAAGCCCACCGGGACCCATCCGCTCCCGTACCTTCCAAGAAGCCGCTAACAATTCCTCTCGTCGCCGTTCAGGGGTCGAGACTCGGTCACTGAAGAGTATGCACACCAACGGAAAGGGTGTCTCCAAGGATCACCGTACCCTCTACTGCCTTGACAAGCCTGCGGCCACGGACGCGGCCGTATGTGCTAGGCGATGGCCTTCTCGATGCGTCCTTTGAGGGCCGCCTTAGGCACCGCCCCCACGACCTGGTCGACCGGCGAGCCTCCGCTGAATATCAGCAGCGTGGGGATGCCCCTGATGCCGTAGGTCATGGGGGTCCTGGGATTGCTGTCTACGTCCATCTTGGCGAACTTGACCTTGCCGTCATACTCGTCGGCCAGGGCATCTACGATGGGAGCGATCATCTTGCACGGTGCGCACCATTCGGCCCAGAAATCGACCAGTACCGGTACGTCTGAGTCTATTACTTCGGCCTGAAAGGTGTCGTCCGTCACTTCCTGTGGATGAGCCATCAATTCCTCCAGTCTTGAGTTGCCTGTACCAGGCGGGCCGACCTGGCGTCCGCCTGGCGCGTCAGTCTTCCGTGTTCAGTGTTTCAAGGCAGAATCCATGAACCGAATCAAGGCCACCGGCGTAGACACTCCCGAGTACGCCATGGCGAAGTCCCACCACTCGTGGCTTCATCATACCATTTTGATGCAAATCCAGGCCCCGTGGTTCCCCCAGCGCAGATTCGAGTCAACCTGTGCCTACCCTACGACGGCGAGCGAGGGCATCGCGCGCAGCCGCTCCACCAGCCCCGAAAGCGTGTCCAGCAGGTAGCCCACGTCTTCGTCGGTGTTGTCGGCTCCAACCGTCAGCCGCAGACTGCCCCGGGCCAGCTCGGGGCTCAGACCTATGGCCGTGAGAACGTGCGACGGCTCCAGCGACGCCGACGAGCAGGCGCTCCCGCTCGACGCGCAGATCCCCGCGAAGTCGAGACCAAGCAGTACGGGTTCGCCCTCCACCGACTCGAAGGAGAAGTTGACGTTGTTGGGCAGCCTCGACGAGCGGTGGCCGTTGAGATGAGCGCCCGGCACCCGCTCCTCTACCCCAGCGATGATGAGGTCCCTGAGTCGTGTGGAGTGAGAGCTCAGGCCGACGCGCTCCTCCTCCGCCAGGCGGAGGGCCTCGGCCAGGCCCACAATCAGCGGCACGTTCTCTGTGCCCGACCTGCGCTCCCGCTCCTGTCCGCCGCCCTGCTGCTGGGCCTCGAAGGGAGTCCCGCGCTTGAGGTACAGGACCCCGGCGCCCTTGGGCCCGCCGAATTTGTGGGCCGACAGGCTCAGCATGTCCACGCCTAGCTTTCGAACGTCCAGGTCCAGGAATCCGGCCGCCTGAACGGCGTCGGTGTGCATCGCGATAGTGGTTCCGCGTCGCCTCGCCTCTTCCTTGACCACGCGGGATATCTCGGCGACGGGCTCTATCGTGCCTATCTCGTTGTTCGCCAGCATCACGCTGACGACGGTCGTGCGATCGGTTATCGCCCTGCCCACCTCGTCTGGATCCACGATCCCAAACCGGTCTACGGGAAGATAGGTCACCTCGAAGCCGTGACGCTCCAGCTGGTCGCAGGAGTGGAGAACGGCGTGGTGCTCGATGCTCGACGTTACGATGTGGCTGCCCGCGCCGAGCTGAGCGTATGCCGCCCCTTTGATCGCTGCGTTATCGGACTCCGTCCCACCACTTGTGAAGACTATCGCGCCCACCCGCGCGCCCAGGACGCCCGCCACGGTCTCTCTCGCGTCGTCAAGGGCCTTCTTTGACTCCTGGGCCAGCGTGTAGATGCTGGACGGATTGCCGAAGCTCCCCGTGAAGTAAGGCAACATCGCCTCCACGACCTCCGGCCTGACCGGAGTGGTCGCGGCGTGGTCCATGTAAATCAGCTTGCTGGGCCCTTCCATGTTCAGTAAGGGACGATGTGCCACCCTTCTTTGTGATGGAGGCATTATAGCACGGGGCGAAGCTGACAGACCCAGTGGGAACTGCACGGACTGCCCACCTCTGACTACTCGAATGGGGAAAGGAAAGCCAGCGTTGTGCCATGTTGTTCCATAAGAGGGTTGACAACTATGGATCAGGGGGTTTAGACTGCTGGTGGTACAACGCAGAACAACGACACTGAGAGAAAAGGAGTAACACATGGCTCAGAAAGCTTACAGGGCATCAAAGACACGAACCAAACGCCCCGGCTGGAGTGTAATCTTTCGCCACCCCTGTCGAACGGATGCAAGGGGAAGATTAGGATTGAAGGTGCGCCGAGGCTTGGGTACGATGGATGATGCAGAGGCTGACCGATTGGTGGCCCAATTCAATGTCCTACTCAATGACGACAAGTGGTGGCGGATTGACCAACGGGCCGAGGCCGAGCGGAATTTCGATACTGTTGTCGTGAAGGCGTTCTACGACGAAATGGAGGTTGGTGGATTGAACTCGATCAGCCCGAGGGAAGAGCACATCAGTCTACCATCGCAGGCTGACGGATACGGGCGGATCTATCTTGTTGGAACAACGGGGGCCGGTAAGACAACGCTGCTTAGACACATTATTGGGTCAGATCACAAGACAGATCGATTCCCTTCTACGTCAACGGCCCGCACAACCACGGCGGACATTGAGATTGTCATCGGCGATGGCCCGTTCAAGGCTGCCATTACTTTCATGGGGAGCGCCGAGGCCCGCTCCCTGGTTGACGAATGCTTAGAGGAGGCATGCATTGCAGTAGTGAGGGATCAGGACGATGCCAGGATTGCAGAATCTTTGCTATCGCATCGTGAGCAACGATTCCGGCTCTCGTACCTGCTCGGCTCTTGGGCAGTGAACGATGTGACGGAGGAGATGGACTTCTCATTTGACGACGACCCAGAAGAGGCTTCGCTTCAACACGACGAGGTAGTGGCGGAGCACGAACAGGCCAACAATCAGAGCCGCTTGCGAGAGTATGTGAACCGCATAAAGGCGGTGGCTAATGCCACCAAAGACACCGTAGAGAAGATCGAGCCCCTTGAATACGCAGACGAGAGCGACCGCGAAGCTTGGATTGGTCTCTTCACAGAGGAACTGCACGACGCCGAAGACTTCTCACGGCTTGCCTCGGACATTATGGACGACATCGTTGGTCGGTCCGAGTTGATACAAGCGGGGGAGTTCAGACGGAACTCTAGCGGTTGGCCCACCCTGTGGTTGTATGAGGAAGGAGACAAGAGCACATTTCTCCGACAGGTGAGGTGGTTTGCCAGCAACCACCACCAGCAGTTTGGAAGGCTGCTGACACCGCTTGTTGATGGCATGCGTGTGCGCGGACCTTTCCGCCCTTCTGAAGATAGCCTCCAAGTGGCTGATCGACTAGTGCTATTGGATGGGGAAGGCCTGGGTCACACCGCGAGATCGGCATCCAACGTTTCCACTCGTGTAACCCAGAAGTACGCTAGTGTCGATATGATTCTGCTGGTAGACAATGCAGAGCAGCCCATGCAGGCGGCACCGCTAGCACTCATGCGCTCGGTCGGCAGTAGCGGATATGGGCACAAGCTTGCGGTCGCCTTTACTCACTTCGACCTGGTAAGGGGTGACAACCTCCGTGACTTTAGCCAGAAACGAGACCACGTTTTGGGATCAGTGGGCAATGCCATGACCGGGCTGCGCCAATCGCTGGGATCTTCAGTATCCGACATGCTAGAGCAGCAAGTTCAAGACAGAGCGTTCTTTTTGGGAGGTCTTGATAGGGCAACTGGAGACATCCCAAGCGGCATCATGAACGGGATGAGAGACTTGCTCAAGTTAATGCAGGAAGCAGCTACTCCAACTGAGAAAGTGAAGGCAGCACCAGTCTACTCCGCCAGTGGTCTGGACCTCGCCCTGCGTGACGCAGTTGAAGAATTCAAGGAGCCTTGGAAAGGACGCCTCGGTTTCACTTCACAGGTGGGTGTGAGCAAGGAGCATTGGACCCGCATCAAGGCGCTGACTCGTCGAATTGGGGAGGGCTGGAACAACAACGAATACGACAACCTGAGGCCGGTCTCGGACTATCTGGCCCGATTGGCGGAGAACATATCCCTATGGCTGGATAGCCCTGCTACTTGGAAGAGCAAGCCCGATGACCCTGATGAAGAAAGAGCCGCGATTTCTTTGATCCGCCAAGCGGTGTTCAGCAGACTGCACGACCTAGCAGATGATCGGGTGGTAAATTCACATCGCAGACAGTGGCAAGGAGCTTATGCCTTCATCGGGCGAGGGTCAAGTTTCAGAAGAGCAGACGTCATAATCCAGATCTACGACGAGGCCGCTCCGCCGATTAGCTTCTCTATGAACGACCAAGCCCGGGAGTTTGTGAGTATCCTACACCAGATCATCCGGGAAGCAGTGAGAGAGAATGGCGGCTCATTTTCGGGGGGTATGGAATGAACGTCATCTGGATTGTTGCGGACACCTTCAGGCAGGACCATTTAGGCGCTTACGGCAAGGCGGAGATCAGGACGCCGGCTCTCGACGCTCTGGCCGCGAAATCCACGCGGTTCGAACGCCACTACGCCGCGGGATTCCCGACGATGCCCACGCGCGCGGACCACGCCACGGGACGATGGACGATGTCGTTCATGGGCTGGGAGCCTATACCGGACGAGGCCGCGACGCTTGCCCAGATGCTTGCGGGCGAGGGAGTCCACACCGCCGCCATGGTCGACACCCCCTTCTACCTGCGCGGCGGCATGAACTACGACAAGGGCTTCCAGACGTTTTCGATGTACACAGGCCAGGAGGGCTCGGTAACGCGCCTCATCGAGGCCCATCATCACGAGTCGAGGGACGCCCGGGAGGCCTGGCGGTTCGAGGCTGACCGGAACGTGGCCCAGACGATGACTCGCGCGATGGAGTGGCTCCAGCTCCACTACAAGGAGGACTTCTTCCTATACGTCGACACGTGGGACCCCCACGAGCCCTGGGACGCTCCCAGCTACTACACCGAGATGTACATGCCCGACTACGACGGCGAGGTCGTGCAGCCCATATACGGCCACTGGCAGGACTCGCCCGGCTTCTCCGATGAGCGCGTCAGGAAGGCCCTGGCGACGTACAAGGGCGAGGTGACGATGGTCGACACCTGGGTCGGCCACCTGCTCCGCACCGTCGAGAACATGGGCCTGATGGACGATACGGCCATCGTCTTCACGTCGGACCACGGCTTCTACTTCGGCGAGCACGACGGGCTCTTCGGCAAACTCACCTTCGCCAAGCAGCCCGACGGCGCGTTGTACGGCCATGGCGACCCCAACGCCATGTGGGACTTCTCACCCCTGTACGAGGAAATCGTGCTGGTGCCGCTGCTCGTCTACGTGCCGGGAGCGAGCCCGGGCGTGTACCGCGGGCTGACCTCGGCGATCGACGTAATGCCGACAGTGCTGGACGTGATGGGCAAGCCGATACCCGACTACGTGGAAGGCGCCTCGCTGCTGCCTAAGGTCCACGACCCTTCGATGCCGGGCCGCGACTTCACCGTATCTACCGTGCCCTTCGCCAACCCTGGCGACTCGGTGGACTCGGTGGACAACATCAGGCGGAGACTCGGCATGGCGCCGGTCACCACAGTGTCTACCGACGAGTGGTCGCTGCTCTACAGCATCGACGAGGGGATGTCGCAGCTATACCACCTGCCCTCGGACCCCGGTCAGCGGGCGGACGCAATAGGAGCCAACGCGGACATCGCGAGGTCTGTACACGAGCGGCTGGTCAAGTTCATGGCGGACACGAGCCTGCCGGAGCCGCTGCGAAAGCCACGGGCGGATCTGCGGCTGTGAGGGAAGTCTGGACAGACCTTAGGAAACGGCGGGCATTTCATACCTGCGAGGGCTTGTTCCGGTTAGTTTGACCCCTCGCTCTTCTAGGATAGGCCAAAGTTTGTTCGCGAATTCCGTACCGAAGTTCGCGCTTGTCATCTTCGCGATTGGGTGCTTAGGCCATCTTTTCTTGATGATGGGCTGACAATCTGAACTCTTGAATGAGCCCAGCGGAATCTTTTCGACGATCTCGGCTGCCATCGTAGTGAGTTCGAGTTCTCGCTTGCCATCGTCACCAGATTTTGCCGGGTCAGACAGCACATAGATGTAGTCATTGGTCATATAGCCCCTAATCGCCGAAGTCTGTGAGGCAGTACGATCCGTCATCATCCACAGAAACGGCGTGCTTCCTCCGGTCAGTTCCCTCAGCTTTGCAAAAAGCGATATGAAGTCACTGTCATCGCTCATGACAGCTACGAACTGGGTGGTTCCAGCTACGAAGTCCGCAACTGCATCTATCGCCAGCGCAATATCCGCTGTGTTCTTGGAGCGTTCCGTGAAATGCTGTATACCGTGAATCCTCACGGTTAGCTGTGGGAACAGACTCACCGCCCACAGTTCCCACAGCTGTACTCGATCAGCTTGGACGTAGATGTTCAATCTCGTAGGGGGAGGCGCTTGGTCTGGCCACGATCCGATAACGGTCTCCACGAAGATTTGGGACTTGTCACCTAGATTCTCAGTATCGACGTACAAGGCCGCTTCAGGAGAACCAGCTTCTTCCGCTTCTTCAGTTGCCGAAGGAACGCATTGCAGACTCATTTCCACGCCTTCCAGATGATGGATTGCCCTAACAATGGACTCCTTTGAGTGGTCCGTTCTCTATGCGGTCTTCGAGGATGAGCGCAATCGCCTCGGCTAGGTCTCGACGCGCCTCTTCCTTGGTGGTCCCTTGGCCATTGGCCCCGGGCACTTCAGGACAGTAGGCTACATACCATGCGTCGTCTCGCTCGATTACAGCAGTGAATTCGTTTCTCATCTTGACTTCACTCCCTACGTAAGGGGACCATTCTGAAGCGGCCTAACCGTCGAGTAATTCCCTGACGCTGGAGACGGCCTCGCCTCGGGAGACCATCTCAGCCTCGCCGCCGGACCTTGGCTTGACCTCGACCTCGCCATTCTTAAGGTTGCGGGGGCTGACGACGACCCGGACCGGCAGGCCGAGCAGATCGGCGTCGTTGAATTTTACCCCCGCCGACTCCTCGCGGTCGTCGTAGAGCACCTCAAGGCCCGTGGCCCTCATCTCGTCGTAGAGCGCGCCTGCCTCGTCCGCGACCGCGGCATTGCGGACGTTTAGGGCGGTAAGCAGTACCTCGAAAGGAGCGATGCTGGCCGGAAGGACCATGCCGTTCTCGTCGTGGTTCTGTTCGACCGCCGCCGCCAGGAGCCGGCCCACTCCGATGCCGTAGCAACCCATGACAATTGGCTGCTGCACACCTTTCTCGTCGGGGAAGACCGCGCCCAGGACCTCACTGTACTTCGTGCCCAGCTTGAATATGTGGCCTACCTCGATGCCCCGCGCGGACTTGAAGGGCGAGCCGCACTTCGCGCAGGCGTCGCCCTCCTGGGCAAGGGCGATGTCTGTGAGGAGGTCGGCCTCGAAGTCGCGGCCGTAGTTGGCGTTGAGCAGGTGGTAGTCCTCCCGGTTCGCGCCGACCGCGAAGTTCGACCCAAGCTTCACCGAGTCGTCAGCCACCACCTTGATGCTGGACAGCCCGACGGGAGACGCCGATCCCGCGATCAGGCCAGCGTCGCGGACCTCGGCCGGCGACGCCAGACGCAGGTCGGGAGCGCCGTCCAGGGCGTTGCGAAGCTTGACCTCGTTCACCTCGAGATCGCCGCGAATGGTGACGAACACCACCTCCCCATCGGCGACGTAGAATACCGCCTTCAGGGTCTTGCTCGCGTGCACGTCCAGGAATTGGGACAGGTCGTCGATGGTGCGCAGGCCGGGCGTATGGACGCTCTCGAGCGGCTTCTGATCCTCGGTCTCCAGGGGCGGCTTCACAAAGACGGCCTTCTCCGCATTGGCCGCGTAGCCGCACCCTTCGCATATCATCACGGTGTCCTCGCCCGAGTCCGCCACCAGGATGAACTCCTGGGAGTCGCGGCCGCCTATGGTGCCGCTGTCGGCCTCGACCATGATAGCGTCCAAGCCGCACCTCGCGTAGATGTTCTTGTATGCCTTCTCCATCGCGTCGTAGCTGGCATCGAGCTCTTCCTGCCCGATGTCGAAGCTGTACGCGTCCTTCATGTCGAACTCGCGGACGCGCAGCAGGCCGCCCCTGGGCCGGGGCTCGTCCCGGAACTTCGTCTGTATCTGGTAGAGGATGAGAGGCAGGTCGCGGTAGCTGTTGACGTTGGCCTTGACCATCATCGTCAGTAGCTCCTCGTGGGTGGGCGCGAGCACCATTTCGCGTTCGCGCCGGTCCCTGAGGCGGAACATCCCATCCCCGTAGTCCTCGTCTCGGCCGGACTTCTGCCAGAGCTCTCTCGGCTGGAGCACCGACATACGAAGCTCCTGCCCCCCCGCCGCGTCCATCTCCTCGCGTATGATCTGCTCGATCTTGCGCAGCGAGCGCCAGGCCAGCGGCAGATAGCTGAATATGCCGGACGAGACCTGGTGAATGAAGCCGGCCCGCAGCATCAGCCGGTGGCAGGCGAGCTCCGCCTCATGCGGGTCATCCCTGAGGGTCTTGCCGAAAAGTCGTGAGAGTCTCATTGTTACCAGCCTTTGGGGCAGTCCGTGGGACTATCCAGTTGAGTACACATCTTTGCACCCCGAACCATCGACCGCTTCCCCCTGCGAGTATCTGTCCAACGCCGATAGCAGCCGTTCCGATACGTCCGTGGCTCTGCGCATCAGCTGTTCTGGGGTGCGAGTCTTCCTATCGAACCTGTACGGTTGCGACAGGTCGTAGTCCGCTGATGATCGGAGTCTCATCAACTCCCCTAGCAGCTGGGCAATTCTCCCACTCGAGGGATCGATACTCTGGTTGAAGCGGTTTCTCAACTCAGAGTGTCGCCGGTTCCGATTCAGCGGCTGAGCAGCGACGTCATGCCTGAAATAGCGGCAACATGCCTCGTGGTGAAGTCCGTAGTACACACGATTGACTACTCTCCTCTGCTGCGCTTCGGTCTCCGCGGTTCCAAGCATCTGCAGGCCGAGACGATAGAAGTCAAGAGGTCTCATTCTCAGAGTGGCTCTAGCTCGAAGTATATGTGTGTGCTGTAGTCTTGCCTCTCCTCTTCAGTCCAACTTGCAGCTTCCTCAGAAATGAAGGTGAGGATCGAATCCATGACGGGTTCAAGTCCTGCTGTGTCCGTGCTGGCAAGGATACTAAGCACCAGTATCTCGCTTTCCGCCT
This sequence comes from Dehalococcoidia bacterium, assembly GCA_965261325.1. Classification (GTDB taxonomy): domain Bacteria; phylum Chloroflexota; class Dehalococcoidia; order Lucifugimonadales; family CAJWER01. The sequence goes on along the minus strand of CBDHCU010000008.1, from coordinate 246,511 downwards.
CTCCCTGTTCGCTCCACATCGAAACCGCAGCAGATCGCAGGTGCCTGCCTAGCGCCGACTGTGCGGCCCAATACAGCAGGTGCAGGACATGGGAACGAAAGGGAGTGCGAAGCGCTTCGGCATCCCTGGTAAATGCCAGTTTGAGCCGCCTAACGCGTTGAGGAGGGGCGGGCAAGGTACGCGAATTCTTCGTGACCGAGTGAGGCGCCACGTTCTTACGACTAGGGTGAAATCGAAGGCCGCGCCTAACTCTCCAATCCCTCCTGGCACCCTGAGCCACCGTAGTCATAGCCATAGGACTTGTCCTAGTACCAAGTCAAGATAGTTTTGGCGAACACGCAAGCCCCCACACCCCTGGATTCCCGCTTTCGCGGGAATGACGGCAATTCCGAGGGTTCTGTCATATTCAGATTGAAACGGTACTAGTCCGCGCTGCCAGCGAGCGATGTCACGAGGGAGCTTCCAAATTCCAGCAAATGTTTGGCCTCCTCTTCGGTATTGGCCATCCAGTGAAGCCCAAGCGTGTCGCTGCCGGCGGCGTTGGCCACGATCACGAGCTCTGCTTCATCGGATCCCGGCACAGTTGGAACTTGCTCCTTGTAGAAGTCTATCCCCGAAAAAGCGCTGATCCGGTGAACCGCGACATGACCCTCGTCTTCCCGGTCGTCACCTACTACGTCAGCCACAACATCATCCGTCAGTATGGCGATGTTGCCATACCCTTCCTCAGCCTGGACGTAGAATCGGCGGATGGTGTGGCCTGTGAGCACCCGCTTTGCTAGATCCCAGTAATCAGAGAGCACTTCAAGATCGTACTCCTCCAAGATGGAATCCACGTTCTTGTTTAACTGCTCGGAAACGTCCTTGCTTGCCACTAGAATCATCCAGGATCAGACTTGCGGTAATGCATTAGTGTCGCGCCGTGCGGTTTCGGATGTCAAGGAACACTGCTTGTATCTGGATTCCCTGCCGCTAGGCGCCCGAGGGGGCGAGGATCTCGGCCTCCGCACACCGGACCTCCTCCATGAGCGCGGAGAGCATGTCGGCCTCGTCGACGATTCGGGCCTTCTGCCCCTTTCGGAAGATGATGGCGCGTCCGGCCCCGGCCGCGATGCCGACATCGGCGTCCTTCGCCTCGCCCGGCCCGTTGACCTCGCACCCCATGACCGCCACCTTGATGGGTGTTTTCACCTTCGACAGTAGGTCGTCGACCGTGTTGGCGAGCTTCCTGACATCCACGTCTGCGCGGCCGCAGCTCGGGCACGCCACGAGGACCGCGCCCTCTTTGCGCAGATCCAGCGACTTGAGGATCTCCATACCCACGTAGACCTCCTCACGCGGGTCGTCGCTGAGCGAGACGCGGATCGTGTCGCCTATGCCCTCGTACAGCAGCGCGCCAAGCCCGATGGCGCTCCTGATGCTGCCCGACCTGGCCGTGCCGGCTCGGTTATGCCAAGGTGCAGTGGGTACGGTACCAGCCTGGCCATCCTGCGGTACGCCTCTATGGTCGTATCGACGTCGAATGCCTTGAGCGAGATCTTGATCAGGTCGAAGTCGAGCTCTTCCAGTATCCCGATCTCCCACAGGCCCGTCTCGACCATGTGGTCGACGATAGTGTACTGCCCCAGCTCGGCCTCGCCGATCTTGGGCAGCTTGTTGACGCCGTCGCGGTGCCGCAGCATCCCTCGCGTCACCCCTATGGCGCCGACGGGAGGAAGGCTTCCGAAGTTCACGCCTATGCGGATCGGCACCTGGCGGGCCTTCGCCTCGCGAACGACCGTCTCGACCTTCCCCCTGTCTCGTATGTTTCCCGGGTTGAGGCGGAGGCAGTCCACTCCGCTCTTCAGCGATTCCAGGGCCAGCTGGTAGTGGAAGTGGATGTCGGCGACGATGGGGATGTCGGACTGGCGCTTGATCTCCGCAAGCGCGAGGGCCGCGTCCATGTCCGGCACGGCGCATCGCGCGATCTCGCAGCCCGCCTCCTCCATCTCGCGAATCTCGAGCACCGTCGCCTCGACGTCCCGTGTATCGGTCTTGGTCATGGACTGCACGACCACTGGAGCGTCGCCGCCCACCTTAACCCCGCCGACGTCGATCTGCTTCGATATTCGTCGCGCTCTCATGTCCCGCCTCCTTTTCTGCGTCCAGGCTGCCAGTGCGTTGGGTGGACAGCCGGTCCACAATTCGATGGGTGCTACCTCAGGAAGCTCTCTCCATTGACAATCCTTAGGATGTCCGAGTAGGTGATCGCAACTATAAGTCCAATCATGACGACAAATCCTACGAGGTGGATCAGACCCTCGCGCTGCGGCGATATCCTCTTGCCCCTTCGGATGAACTCCAGGACCACGAACACTATTCTGCCACCGTCCAGCGCCGGGATCGGGAGGAGGTTCACCACGCCGAGGCTGACGCTCAGCAGCGCAGCAATGCGGAATACCCACGACACTCCAAGCTCCTCGACCACCTCACCCGTAGCATGGGCTATTCCAACAGGACCGGCGATGCCGGGGTTGGACCGCGTAGCCACGCCCTCGGTGATGCCTCCCCACGTGAAACTGAGGACCGACCAGATCATTCCAACCGAATTGGGCACCGCGGTCCATATCGGCTCGGTCTCCGTGCCGAACTTGGGATTGGCCAGGCCGATCATCACGCCGATGGCGCCCTGCGTCATCGTATCGCCAACCTCCAGGTCGGGACTGTAGCGTCGCGCGTCGGATAAGCTGACCTCCGAAGACGGGTTCGTGATCTCGTCCACGACCCTGAGCCTGGGAGGCGAAACGCGCGGGGTCACTGTCACTGCGTCGAAAGTAGCAAGCTCAGGTGACTGGGAAAGACCCATCACCCTGCTTGCCCGTCTGAGACTGAGCTCGATCGGTCGCCCGCTCCTGCCGCGGACAGTCTCCACGAGCTCGCCTGGCGATATGACGGGCTTGCCGTCGACCGACAGAATCACGTCGCCTGCTCGCAGCCCAGCCTGCTCCGCCGGCGAACCAGGGGCCACGGCGGTGATCCGCACGGACCCGCCGACCAGGGCCTCGTGAGGAAGCATGAGCAGGATCGTAAAGATGACGACAGGCAGGACGAAGTTCATGATCGATCCTGCCGAGAGAACGACCAGCCTCTTGAGCACGGAGTGGCGGGCGAAGCTGTCAGGGTCGGACGGGTCCTCCTCGCCGACCATCTTCACAAAGCCCCCCAGCGGTATCAGGTTGAGTGAGTAGACCGTGCCCCTGAAGGGAACGCCGAAGATGCGGGGAGGAAAGCCGAAACCGAACTCGGTGACCTTGATTCCGAACAGCTTGGCAGTCGTGAAGTGTCCCAGCTCATGCACGAAGATGAGCAGCGCCAGGACTGGGACGATGAGGAGCCAGTTGGGCAAATCAGGCATGGCTTCTATGATTCACGATACATAACCCACCTGCAAGTTGCGGGCGCGCTCTACTTTCACGCCCGTGCCGACGCAATGTCTCTGGCAGCCCCTTCGGCCCACCTGGCGGCTTCCAGCGCCTGCTCCGGCGTTGGATCCGTCATGGGACAATGGCGCTCCAGAGTCTCCCGTATCACTTCGGGGATGTCGAGGAAGCCGATCTTGCGTGAGAGGAACAGGTCCACGGCGGCCTCGTCGGCGCCGCACAGCGCCGCAGGCCACGTCCCTCCCAGCCTCGCGTAGTCCAAGGCCAACTCGAAGCACGGGTAGCGGTCGGGCTCCAGCTCCTCGAACGTCAGGCTGCCGGTCTTCACAGGGTCGAAGTGCTCAATGCTGTCGTTTTGAACCCTCTCCGGATGGAACAACGCGTACTGAATCGGGAGACGCATATCCGGCTGGCCCAAGTGGGCCTTCGTAGTCCCATCGACGAACTCCACCATCGAGTGGATGATGCTCTGGGGGTGGATTACGACGTCAATGTCCTCCCAAGGGATGCCGAACAGGTAGTGCGCCTCAATTACCTCGAATGCCTTGTTCATAAGCGTGGCCGAGTCGACCGTGATCTTCGGCCCCATGCTCCAGGTGGGGTGATTGACCGCCTGCTCGGGCGTAACGTCCGCCAGATCCGACTTGTCCCAGCCCCGAAATGCGCCGCCGGACGCTGTGATGACCAGGCCGGATATGCCACGGTTGTCCCCTTGGATACACTGCCATATCGCGCTGGGCTCGCTGTCGACCGGTAGAATCTCGCCGCCGTGCTCTTCTGCGAAGCGGGTCAGCATGGGCCCCGCCATGATGATGGACTCCTTGTTCGCCAACGCGACGCGCTTCCCAGCCCTGAGCGCCTCTATGGTGGGGAGCAGTGCCACGTCACCCGCAGTGGCCGTGACTACCGTGTCGACCTCGGGGTCCAGCGCCATCTCGACCATGGTGGCCTCGGTTGCGCCACCGTCCAGGATCGCGGCCTTGTCGCGGAGGGCCCCCTCGCAGTACACCAGCTTGGGTCGAAACTCCCTGGTCTGCGCTTCGAGGAGCTGGACGCTGCGCCGCGCCGCCAAGCCAACAACACGCAGGTCGCCGGGAAACGCTCTCGCTACATCGAGCGTCTGAGTCCCTATGGAGCCCGTCGAGCCGAGTACGGCAAGGCCTTTCACTGAGCTACCCACATAGCGAAAATATACACGAGGGGCAAATTGGGCACAATGGAATCGAGTCTGTCCAGGATGCCGCCATGACCGGGAACAAAGGCCCCGGAGTCCTTCACCTTGGCCTTCCTCTTCATCCAGGACTCGGCCAGGTCGCCAGCCTGGGCGGCAACGCCGATAAGAAGCCCAAGTACGATCTGAGCCGGCAGGGCGACGGGAAGGCGAAAGAGCCTTCCGAGCACGACGCAGGCGGTGACAGCGCCCGCAAGTCCTCCCACGGCTCCTTCCCGGGTCTTCCCGGGGCTGATCTGCGGAGCGAGCGGTAAGCGTCCCATCGTTCGCCCCACAAAGAAGGCCGAGGTGTCGGCCGCGAATGTCACCAACACCGTTAGCAGCACCCATTCGCGGCCCTGCTCCAGACCTCGCAGGAGGGGGCCGAAAGCTAGCAGCCCCCCTGTGTATAGCGCAATCCCCATAGCGAGTCGGGCGTCACCCATCGGAACGCGGCTCCGGGCGTAGCGCACCTGCCATGTCACATAGGCGAAGGCCGCTGTGGCAACCAGCCAGCGAGTCTCATAGCGCGGCGAGAAGTCCTGGGCCAGGGCATACCCGGCGACTATCAGGCATACGGCCCAGGTGACGGTGACCAAAGCAGGCGGCCGCCTGTCGACGTTGTCCGCCATCTTTGTCAGCTCCCACGCCCCCAGCCCTGCCAAGCCGGCCAACAGAACGGAGAAATAGGGGGACCCGACCCAGGTGGCGCCAATCAGGACGGGGACGCCCACAGCAGCGCTGGCCAGTCGGAGGGCCATCTGCCTGCTGATCGTGCGCGGCACTGTGCTATCGGCTGTCGTACGTGCCGTCTAAGGAGAGCTTCCCGTACCGCCGATGGCGCCGTCCGTAGTCCGCCAGTGCCTTGGCAGCCTCGACCTCGTCGAAGTCAGGCCACAGTACATCGGTGCTGTAGAACTCGGCGTAGGCAGCTTGCCAGAGAAGGAAATTGCTCAGGCGCATCTCGCCCGCCGTGCGAATCACGAGGTCGGGGTCCGGCAACCCGTCCGTATACAGATAGCGGGCAAGTACTCGTTCGTCGATCTCGTCTGGGGAGAGACCATCCGCCACTATCGCCTTGACAGCATCCACTATCTCGGCGCGGCTACCGTAGTCGTAGGCTACGTTGAGCGTGATTCCGTGATTGTGCCTGGTCAGGTCGATGCTCTCGCGTATCTCCCCGCTCAGCGATTCCGGGAGTCTGTCCAGCCGCCCCAGGTGGTTGATGCGAACGTCCTCTTTGTGCAGGGGCATCGTCTCGTCCCGAATCGCCTTTCGGAGGAGATCGATCAGGGTCCTGACCTCTTCTTCGGGACGACCCCAGTTCTCGGTCGAAAAAGCAAAAAGCGTGAGGTACTTCACTCCACGACCGGCGAAGAACTTGACCACGCGCCGTATGTTGTCCAGTCCGGCGCTGTGGCCTGAGGGTCTCGACAGGCTACGCTCGCTGGCCCAGCGACCATTGCCGTCCATGATGATGGCAACGTGGGCAGGAATAGAGGTAACCGGCGGCGCGGCCTTCCCGTCGACCGCAGTTTCGTGCAGCGTGGACACAGTGGCCGACTATACCTCCATTACCTCGGCCTGCTTGTCCCTGGCTATGCCGTCCATCCTGTCTATGAAAGTATCGGTCAGCTGTTGGAGCCTCTCCTGGGCATGGCGACCAGTGTCCTGGGCGATTTCCTTGTCTTTCTCCATCTGTCGAAGACGTGTGAGCCCGTCGCGCCTGATGTTTCGGACAGCGACGTGGCCCTCCTCAAGTTTGCGGCCCACCAGCTTTACGAGATCCCGGCGGCGCTCCTCGGTGAGAACGGGCAGATTGAGCCGTATTATGGCGCCGTCATTGTTCGGCACCAGGCCAAGGTCCGACTTCAGGATGCTCCGCTCCACCTCCGCGACGGCGTTCTTGTCCCAGGGCTCGATCTGGAGCGTGCGGGCTTCGGGGACCGAAATGGATGCCAGTTGGTTGAGAGGCATCATCGTCCCGTAGTATTCCACCATTAGATTGGCAACGAGCGCAGGGCTGGCTCTTCCCGTCCGCACGGCGTTGAATTCGCGGGTGAGGGCCTCGACCGACCTCTGCATTCTCCGCTGAGCATCTGCTAGAGTTTCGTTTTCGTCGGCCATTTCACTCGCTCCTGGGAAGGTTTGACCCAATCTGGGCAGGTCTGCAGCTGTAGTGGCAAGCTGCAGCTAGTCGGTCCTGGCTTCTGCCACCATCGACCCAATGCGCTCGCCTTGTATGATCCGCCTGATGGTGCCCTCTTTGAAGAGGTCGAACACGACGATGGGGAGATTGTTATCCTCGCAAAGTGCGAACGCGGTTGCGTCCATAACCTCCAGCCGCTGCTCGATCGCCTGTCTGTAGGATATGAAATCGTACTTGGGCGCGTCCGGGTGGACGTTCGGGTCGGAGGCGTAGACTCCGTCGACATGATGCTTGGCCATGAGCAGCAGGGTCGCATCTATCTCGACGGCCCTTAGCGCAGCGGCGGTGTCGGTGGTCATGAAGGGATTGCCGATTCCCGCGGCAAAAATTACGACCCGGCCCTTTTCGAGATGCCTGATGGCCCTCCGCCTGATGTAGGGCTCCGCGACCTCCTGGATATTGATGGCCGACTGGGTCCGGGTGGCTATGCCGAATCGCCTCTCCAGTGCATCCTGCAGGGCCAGGGAGTTGATGACCGTCGCCAGCATTCCCGCGTAGTCCGCGGTCGCCCTGTCCATGCCCTCGAGCTCCGCGTCGGATCCCCTCCAGATGTTGCCCCCACCCACCACGACGCCAATCTGCACGCCCATCTGATGGGCGCTCTGTATCTCGCGGGCCATGTAACTAACGGCCTCAGTGTCAAGGCCGTAACCCTGCCTGCCCTTGAACGCCTCGCCACTGAGCTTGAGCAGCACCCTCGCGTGCTGTGCGCCGTTGTCGGCCAACCGCTATTCCCCGAGGGAGAATCTGGAGAATCTGCGAACCCTGACGTTCTCGCCAACCTTTGCGATCGTTTCGTTCACGATGTCCTGGACGGTCAGCCCATTGTCCCTAATGAAGGGCTGACTGAGCAGGCATACTTCCTGCGGGCTGGCCTCCTCGTCCTCGGGAATAGCATCCTCGTCCATGTACTTCGGGGACATCGCGGCCACCTGCATAGCCACGTCGTGGGCGAGACTCTTCATGTCGTCGGTGCGGGCGACGAAATCGGTCTCGCAATTGAGCTCGACCATAGCCCCCACCCTGCCGCCGCTATGGACATAGGACTCTACCAGCCCTTCATTGGTATCTCTAGACGCCTTCTTGGCGGCAGAGGCAATGCCCTTCTCCCTGAGCAGCTTCTGGGCTGCCTCCACGTCTCCATCAGCCTCCTCTAGAGCGCGCTTGGAGTCCATTATTCCGGCCCCTGTCATATTCCTCAGGGCCTTGATCGCTTCTACGGTGACTGCCAATTCTATCCCTCGGCTTCTGTCGTTACTGGCGTTGCTTCCGCGGGAACCGCAGCCTCGGCCTGTCCAGGCGCCTCGGGGCCTCCCGCGGCAAACTCGGCATGTTCCGCCTCACGACGATTCTTTCCTTCGATGATCGAATCGGCTATGCGTGTCGTCACGAGCCTGATGGACCTGATCGCGTCGTCGTTCCCAGGTATTGGGTAGTCTATGAGCGTCGGGTCGCAGTCCGTGTCCACCAGGGCTACGATGGGCACGCCCACTCGCCTGGCCTCGGCAACAGCGATGCCCTCCTTGCCCACGTCGATGATGAACAGCACGCCAGGCATCTCCGTCATCTCCTTGATGCCGCCCAGATACCTGTTCAACCGCGCAACCGAGTCGTCGAGCTTGAGCGCCTCCCTCTTCGTCCGAAGCTGGAACTCACCCTTCTCCTTCATAGCCTCCAACTGGACCAGATAGTCGATGCGGCCCTGGATAGTCTTGAAGTTCGTGAGAGTTCCACCCAGCCACCTGGTGTTGATGAAGAAGGCGCCGCTGCGCTTGGCCTCGGACTCTACCGTGTCGGACGCCTGCTTCTTGGTGCCCACGAACACCACCTTCTTGCCCTCGGCAACCGTGTCCTCTATGAATTGGCACGCTCGCTCAATGTGCTGGAGGGTCTGCTGCAGATCGATGATGTGGATCCCGTTTCGATGGGCAAAGATGTACTGCCTCATCTTCGGATTCCAGTGCCGCTTCTGGTGCCCGAAGTGGACACCGGCTTCAAGGAGTGACTTCATCGATATCTGCGGCACCGACGTCTCTGCGATACCTTGTTCGACCTGATGCACCATATAAAGCCCTCTCACTCCTCTGTTTCGAGAATCAGGCCCACGCAAGGCGGGGCCGAAGGAAAGTATACCATAGCCGCATCGCGCCGCTCCGCCATTTTCGAAACCACGGCGGACAGGCCGTGCGGCACCCGGGCGGCTACTCGACGGTGACCGTCTTGGCCAGGTTCCGCGGCTGGTCTACGTCGACCCCTCGGCGCGCGGCAATATGGTAAGCCAGCAGCTGCATGGGGACGGCCATCAGCAGAGGGGCCAGCATCTCCGAGACCTTCGGCACATAGACGATGTCCTCGGCATGCTCTGCAATCAGCGAGTCGCCCTCCGTGGCAACCGCAATCACGCTCGCTCCCCGGGCGTTGGCCTCGCTGACGCTGTTCAGCATCTTTTCGTAGAGCGAGCCCTGGGGGATCAGGGCGACTACGGGCATGTTCTCGTCGATCAGGGATATGGGCCCGTGCTTCATCTCTCCGGCGGGGTACCCCTCGGCGTGGATATAGCTGAGCTCCTTCAGTTTCAGAGCCCCCTCCATTGCCAATGGGTACAGGTTGCCGCGTCCAAGGTACAGGAAGTCGGAGTGGAGGGCGTACTTCCGGGCAAGGTCCAGGTACGGAGACTCGTCCTCGAGCTGAGTCCCAATCAGGTGAGGAAGCTGCGCCAGCTCGCCGATCAGCCTTTGCAGGTCGTCGTGGCCGAGCACCCCTCGCATCGCCCCTAGATGGAGCGCCAGCATGTACAGGGAGAGGAGCGAGCAGGTAAAGGTCTTGCTTCCGGCCACGCTGACCTCGAGGCCGGACCGGATGAAGATAGTGCCGTCGGCGATTCGTGTAGCTTGCGTGCCCTCATAGTTGCACAACGTGACCTGCCGCGCGCCTCTCAGCGCCGCCTCGCCCATTGCTGCCAGAGTGTCGCCGGTCTCGCCAGACTGGCTCACCGACACGACGAGCGTGTCGTCTCCTATAACAGGGTCGCGGTACCGGAACTCGGACGAGTTGTCGTAGTCCGCCTGTATCCGGGCCAGGGACTCGATCCAGTGGCGCCCCACCATCGCAGCATGCATGCTCGTCCCCATGCCGACGAGGATTACGCGCTTGAGCCGCATCACCTCATCGGCCGTGAGCGGGAAGCCGTCGAGGCTCACAGAGCAAGTGTCGAACGAGACCCTGCCCCTCATCACGTTTATTGCGGCTTCCGGCTGCTCGTGGATCTCCTTCAGCATGTAGTGCTTGTACTGGCCCTTGACTGCCGCCAGAGGGTCGTACGGCACCGTAGTAGCGCTCTTGGAAATCGCCCCCCCGGAAAGCGCCGAGTAGCGGGCCTCCGTGGGCGTCACCGTGACGGCCTCACCCCCCGCAAGGTAGGCGACGGTCCTCGTGTGGGGCAGCAGCGCCGGCAGATCGCTTGCCACCAGCATCTCGCCGTCCCCGTAGCCCACGACGATGCCCCCCGCGTTGCCCTGTCTGAACGCCGTCAGCTTGTCCGGCTCTCCCCTGGAGATCGCGACCACCGCCTGGGCCCCCCGGATCCGCCCTGCCGCCCTGTTCGTCGCCTCCTCGAGCGACAGCCCCTCCGCCATGTATGACTCGATCAGGTGGGGGATGCACTCGCTGTCTGTCTCGGATGAGAATACGTGGCCCTTCGACTCCAGCTCCTCCCGCAGCTCCACGAAGTTCTCCACGATGCCGTTGTGGACGACGGCGATCTCGTCCCGGCAGTCGGTGTGGGGGTGGGCGTTGTCGTCGGTTGGCCCTCCATGGGTCGCCCACCGCGTGTGGCCTATGCCCATCCGGCCGTCGGGCATACGTCCGGAGGTCGCCGCTACCAGTTCACTCAGCTTCCCCTTCGACCTGCGCCTCGCAATGCGCCCAGAGGGCTCGACCACCGCGATGCCCGCGCTGTCGTAGCCCCGGTATTCGAGCTTGGCAAGCCCGTCAAACAGAATGGGAGCCACTGGCCTGGCTCCCGTGTACCCTACTATTCCGCACATTGCGCCACGCTCTCCGATTGCCGCTGCCCAGACCGGGCTCGGTACGAGGTAGCTATGATAAGCTGGCCGCCGCAAGATGTGGGCCGCGACAGTCGTTGTCGGCTCGGACTATCGCTCAAGCCTAGCACGAGGTGAAGACTTTGGAAACTCTCTCGCAGCACATGTTCGGTCTGGCAGGGCGAGCAGCTCTCGTGACTGGTGGGAACGGCGGAATAGGACTCGGCATTGCCGAAGGGCTGGCCAGGGCAGGCGCCTCCGTGGCCATCGCCGCCCGTGACCAGTCGAAGACAGAGCGGGCCGTCGAGGGCCTGTCCGAGTCCGGCTCGGATGTGATCGGCCTCCAGATCGATGTCGCGGACGAGGACTCCGTCTCCGACGCGGTCAGCGCGGCAGCAAAGCGGTTCGGGCGTCTGGACATCCTGGTCAACAACGCCGGCATCGCCGTCCGCAAGCAGCCCCAGGAGTACTCCGGGGACGACTGGGACCAGGTCCTGGACGTCAATCTAAAGGGCACATTCCTGTGTGCGCGGGCGGCCTATCCTCACATGGTCGAGGCTGGCGGCGGCAGCATAGTGAACATCGGCTCGATGACGTCTGTATTCGGCAGCGACTGGGTATCGTCGTACTCCGCGAGCAAGGGCGGCGTCGTCCAGCTCACACGCAGCCTCGCCATCGCCTGGGCGGGCAAGGGTATCCGGGTGAACGCCATTCTGCCGGGATGGATCAGGACCGAGCTCACGAGCGGATACTGGACCAATCCCGACAACCAGGACCGCCTCGGCCTCATCAACAGCCGCATCCCGGCCGGTAGATGGGGCAACCCGTCAGACCTTGCCGGGCTAGCCGTGTTTCTTTCGAGCGACGCAGCGGCCTACGTTACCGGCACAGCGGTCCCCGTGGACGGCGGCTACTCCTCGTTCTGACGAGATGGCGAACAGTTTGGGCCAGGAAAGAGCAAGGGAAAAGCACGTTCGCCTGAGCCTGTCGAAGGGCAATCCCCCACCAACGCAGATAGTCCCGAAGGCGTCTCCAACTCCGGCGGCACGCTCGGCGAGTCAGACGGTGTCCTCGAGCCAGGCCCGGAGGTCGTCCGACAGGCCCTCGCGCTGGAGTGCCGTGTGGACCGACGCCTTCAATAAGCCCAGGGGTGTGCCTACGTCAAAGTGGGCACCCGGGAATTCGTAGCCGAATATGCTCTGCGCCTCAAGCAGTTTCGCCATTGCGTCCGTGATCTGAATCTCACCGCCGGCGCCGGGATCCGTCACGCTCAGTGCCTCGAATATCTGCGGGGTGAGGACGTAGCGGCCTATGACCGCAAGGTTGGAGGGTGCGTCCTCCAGCGCCGGCTTCTCGACCAGGCTCCGTACGTCATACGTCCTCTCGCCGACCCGCTCCGCCTCGACGATGCCCAGATTGGGCACCATCTCGTCCGGTACCTCCCGCAGGGCGATGACGCTCGCCCCTTTCTCGGCGTACATCTCGATCATCCCTTCCGTAGCGGACGGCCCGCCCAGAATCACGTCGTCGGGAAGAAGCAGGGCGAACGGCTCATCACCCACGATAGGCCTCGCGGAGAGGACCGCGTGGCCCAACCCTCGTTGCTCGTGCTGGTAGACGTAGCTGATGTCGGCCATCTCCGGTATGCCCTGAACCAGCTCGAGCAGCTCGGCCTTGCCCGTACGCTCCAGCGCGGACTCGAGGTCTCCGTAGCGCCCGAAGTAGTGGGCGATGGCCTCCTGGCCCTGGGACATCACCAATGTGACGTGCTCAATGCCAGCCTCCACCGCCTCCCGCACCGCGTGGTGGATCGGCGGGGTGTCGAGCACCGGAATCAGCGCCTTCGGGACGGCCTTGGTCGCGGGAAGGAACCTCGTGCCGAAACCTGCGACTGGCAGAACCGCCTTTCGTACCTTCAAGTCGAAGCTCCCTACCAGGCCATGGCGACCCTGCCAGTCCGGTACACCTGCCTGAGGATCGGCTGGTTGGCGCTCAGGGCCGCGACGACCGCAAGGAAGATCAGGCCTGTGACGATCATGACAGGTGGTGCGCTGTACTCGTCCGCCAAGAAGCCGTACCCCAGGTTGGCGAAAGCCATTACGCCGCCTGCGTGCAGTATGTACAGGCTCGAAATCCGTGCCCGCAGGGCGTCGGGCACCATCATCTGCACGTAGGTGTTGGAGAGCGCCATGAAGGTCGCCTGCGCCGCGCCCATCGCCCCGGCCAGGAGTACCGCCACGGCTATGTTCGTAGACAGGGCAAGCATGACCGGGGTGGCGGCGCTCGCAACGCCGGTGACCAGCAGGACTCGGCCCTTGAGCCGGTCGTCCCTGACGCCCGCCAAGACCATCATACCAACCAGCGAACCCGCACCGAAGCCCATCATCATGTAGTTGAAGACCGAGGCGCCCGAAGCTCCCAGGGTCTTGCTGGAAAACACCGGCATCATCGACTCGAAGGACATGACGAGGGCGCAGTGGAAGGCCACCAGGATGATGAACAGGGCGAGAGTGTGGTTGGTGTAGATATGCACCATCCCATCGACGATGTTCCCCAGGGCGCCGCGCTCCGACTTGGTCTCTCCGGTGGACACGGTCTTCACCCGCGTCATTAGCAGGGCCCCGCACAGCTGGAAGGCCACGCTGAGGACCAGCACCGCCTTGACCCCCAGAGAGTCGATCTCGAGCAGGGGCGCCGCAACCAGCAGGCCCAGGAAGCGGGCCCCGTGCCTTGACGAGCTTGTCAGCACCAGGGCATTGAGCAGGTCGCGCCTGGGCACCTGGTTCGGGACGAGGGCCGACATGGACGGCTCCTGCAGCGACCGTATGGTGCCGTTCACCAAGGCAAACAGGGCAACGTGCCACAGCTCGACGTTGTCGCTCGCCACCAGGACGGCCATCGCACCGGCCACCGCCCCTCCGATGACGAACGTCGACGACGTCAGCTTGCGGCGGTCGAAGACATCGCCCAGCAGCCCTCCCACGGGCGACACAAGCAGGAACGGGATCATCGCCGCGAAAGTCGTGATCCCGACCCAACCGGAAGACTCGGACTCTTTGTACACGAGCCACGACGTAGCTATGATGAAGGTCCACATCGCGGAGCCTGAGCACATACCGGCAAGCCATGTGTTGCGGAAATCGGTGTGCTTCAGCGACGAGAACTGTGGGAGGTCGGTCGGTCTGAGGACACGTCTGGGCTGCAAATTGGTATGCCTCAGGCCGGTCTTTGGTCTAAACTGCTGCGATTATAGCATCAGGGCAACGGAGACCTTCGGAGCGAGGTACGGCAATGAAGAAGGTTAGGAACAACTTTGAGGACATCTACCCCGCCGGGCCCACCTACGTCAGAGGCGTACGGGCCGGCGACACACTCTACATATCCGGCACGACTGCCCGGGGCTCGGAGGCACAGGGCGGCCCGCCGATGGCGCAGCTCAGGGCCGTGCTCGACCGGATCGTGCGGATGGTCGAAGCGGAGGGTGGCAGGGCGACGGACATCGTGAAGCTGACTACCTACGTCACGGACAGGTCGGACTACTGGCCCATCGAGGGCGAGCAGGTCGAGATTTTCGAGCACTACTTCGGCGGCGAGTACCCGACCAACGCCCTCATCGAGGTGAGCGGCCTCGCCGAGGACGGCCTCTGCATCGAAATAGAAGCCACCGCAGTACTGGACTGCGGCTAGTGCAGGACAGACCTGAGCACAATGGCCTCACTCCTTGTCGTTGACGGCGGCGTGGAATAGGGGGCGTTGCGGAGGACGCAGCGGTCACTGAATCATTACTCTAGGGGTGCGATCCTGCCCGGCGGCTCCAAACGCCTTGCACGATCCCACGCTTCCCGGAGTTCCGCCTTGTGAAGCAATGCCCACTCGACTACAAGTCTGCGAGCCCGAGTGGGAAGTCGGCCTCGCACTACCCTGAGGTCGTCAATCGATACCAGAGCCTCATGTCCGCTGCATTCTGCGTGAAAGTGGGGAGGCGCATGGTCGAGGGCATACATACGTATGACGACCCCATAGAAGCGGCAGATTTCAGGCACTCGGAACTGTTACTTCGACTCCAGACGGCAATTCGTCGAACGACTTGCCGGTGAGCTCCATATAGAGCGCGTCTGGGCAAAGCTCAAGGTTCCCATCCCATGCTATGGCTCTGTGGGGGGCTATGTGGACCCTCTCGAAGTATCCTGGCTCTTTCCAGGCTGTAAACACACCCCGCCCAGCGAGATGGGACAGGTCAAGCTCTCCGGCTGTTCCGTCCGAATACCTGAGCCATAAGCGATACCCCTCGCGGGCTTCTACATGGGTCGGTTGAAGCATCTCATCCACTCCAGTTGACGCTTGGTCAAATTAGCTACAAGACTAGCTTGAGTTGTCATCTACTTCAAGATGGAATGAAACCGCCTGGGGTATGTGAGCCTGTGTGAACGTAGGGCGGGGAGACGGTCAACTCAACGCCGCTCTTTGCCGCTTCCTGTAGATCTGGAAGCGCTGGCGGCGGCTCTCCACCACGTAGAGCCGATCCTGGTCGTCGATGTGCAGCGACGTGATGCCGAAGAAGTGGGGCTCGGTCTGCGACGACGTGTGGAACGGCGAGCTGAGCTCAGGCGGCAGGTCCGGATACAGGTTCGACGCTTCGCGGGTCCGCTTCTCGTCAGGGTTCGAGTCTATGAACCAGCTCGCCCATACGGACAGCGTCGCCTGTCCTTGCAGCTTGGTCACGAACCCGCCGTCGGGGTCGAGGACCTGCACCCGCTCGTTGCCCCAGTCGCCCACGTAGATATACCCCTCGCGGTCAACAACCACGCACGAGGGCCTGTCGAGCTGGCCGTCTCCCCTGCCCGACTCGCCGAATGCGGCCAGGAACTCGCCGTCGGGGGTGAACTTCTGGATGCGGTCGTTCCGCCAGTCCACGACGTAAACGCTGCCCTGAGAATCGAGGTTGAGGCCCCATGGCATGTTGAACTGACCCTCGCCCTCGCCGAAGCCGCCCCACTGGAGCAGATACTGGCCGTCCTTGGTGAACTTCTGCACGCGGTGATTCATCTGGTCCGCCACGTAGCAGTCGTCGCTCCGATCGAAGCGCAGCGCGGAGGGGCTGTCCATTTCGCCATCCCCCGAGCCCTTCGCTCCCCACTCCCCCAGAAACTCCACCTTCTTGTCCAGGATCGTGACGCGGTGCTTGGCCTCGTCCAGCACGAACATCCTCTCGTCTCCGTCGAACGCTATCGACACTGGTTTGGAGAAGGGCCCGTCTCCAGCGTTGTCGGGCAGCTCCGCGATGATGTCCTCGTCGAAGTTGCAGACGGTGAAGCGCCCCGCGCCGAAGCCAGTGGCGTGGTTGAGGACGTAGTAGCTCCCATCGGCCGAGAAGGCCATGTCGTAGGGCCGGATCTTGCGACCGCCGCCGATGGTCTTGACGTACTCCAGGCTGAGCATACGATTCACCACAGCGAGCACAGAGGTTAGGAGAATAAGATCTGTCTCTGTGGTCTCTGTGACCTCTGTGGTGGGGTCCCTCCTACGCGAACTGGTACTCCGGAGTCGCTGCAATCAGGGCCAGAATCCCCCCGATTCGGGCCTCGGACTCGTCCTTCTCGTTGCCGCGGAGGTCCACGTCGCCGCCCATCGAGGCAAATTCGACGAGGTGGGCCCGGGTCTCCCCGGAAGCCCTGACAGGCCCTATCAGGTCCAGGCACAGGTCGACAGTCTCCTGAGGCGAATACACGCCGCCGTCGC
This sequence comes from Dehalococcoidia bacterium, assembly GCA_965261325.1. Lineage (GTDB taxonomy): Bacteria > Chloroflexota > Dehalococcoidia > Lucifugimonadales > CAJWER01. The sequence continues at coordinate 229,891 of CBDHCU010000008.1, read as the reverse complement.
TGCTCGCAACGCGGTCGACAATGTCGCGCACCCCCGGCTTGCTCGTGTCGCGGAAAAGCTTCGCGACGAAGTTGACCCGCTCCATTAGTGCGCCGCTCTCGATCCACTCCTTGCCCTCGTGCCAGCCCTCGACGCTCGGAGGCCTGAACAGCGCCTGCCCCATGGCGCCCGTTGCGCCGTTGGCCCCGGCGGACCCGGCGACGGGCGTCGGTGAGGCTCCGGACATCCTGACCGCGTTGATAACGAGCTCGACGGGGCCCTTCACCCTTGCGTAGCGCGCCTGCTCCGACTTGAAGTAGCCGGAGTTGAACAGCGTCCGCAGGACCGACCTGATCTCGTAGCCGGACGAATAGTAGGTCTCGACCATCTCGTCGATGGTGCGTCGGCCCCCTTCGTCGACGGTGTCAGCCGCGAAGAACTGGAGGAGCCTGGTGCAGATGAAGCGGGCGGAGGACGGCTGCCGGGCGATGATGTCGCAGATGTCCTCGCCGTCGAACTCGCCGGTCTCGCCGAGAAAGGTCTTGACGCCGGTGTCGTGGTCTTCCGGCCTGTATTTGAAGTGCCATGCGATCGAGCCGTAGGGATCGAAGGAGTTCTTGCCGGCGCGCACCGCCATGTAGTCGGCGTTGCCCAGGGTCCAGCCGGTGAAGGCGCGCGCACACTCCTTGACGTCCTTCTCCGTGTAGTTGCCCACACCCATCGAGAAGAGCTCGATCAGCTCGCGCCCGTAGTTCTCGTTCATGGCGTCCATGTGGTTGTCGTTATTGTTCAGGAAGAGCAGCATCGCGGGGTCCGATGAGAGCGCGACCAGCAGATCGCGGAAGCTGCCGAACGCGTGACTCCTGAAGCTGTCAAGCTGGTTCAGCAGGGCCCGGCCCTGGCTCATGTAGATGACGGGGAACAGCCCGTGCAGGAACAGCGCCATCTTCTCTTCGAGGGGGTTGTTGCTATGGATCATGCGGACCGTCCACAGCTCGAACGCGGCCCCTCCCTCGTCGAAGCCGACGGCCCTGCGCTTCGCCAGGTCCTCTCCGAAATCACCGGGGTCGCCCGGGTGGAGGAGCCACTCGACGGTATCCTCGTAGCCCTGAGCCGCGTGGGCCTCCAACTCGCCGCGGCTGGCCCCGAAACCGGCGCGCCGCATCAGATGGGCAATCAGTCCTATATCTTCACTCATCCATCTCCTCCTATCGAGCCTGCCCGAAGGGTTCGCAGAGCCAGATATCACTCACCTCCACTCGCCTCTTCACTCTGCGCTCTCCACGCCTTCTGCGGTAGATTCTCGTCTTCAGTCCTCGAACAGGTCGAAAGACTCGAAGCGGCCCTTCACTATCGGGGCGGCGTCGAGTCCGAGCCAGTCTTCGACGATTGACGTGTACGTGCCTCGGAAGTCGTTGTTGAAATGCAGGTCGCCGTCCAGGTGGTCCTTCTCCGCCAGGGACGGGTACTCGCCGTACATGCCTCCCTTGACCTTGTTCCCGATCAGGAAAGCGACTCCACCTGAGCCGTGGTCTGCGCCGTTGCCGTTGTCCCGGACCCTGCGGCCGAACTCGGAGAAGATCAGCATAGCAGTGTCGTCGGCCTCACCGTGCTCTTCGAGATCGTCCATGAAGTCGGCCACGGCCCGCCCGAGCTCGGTCCAGAGCTGGGGATGTGCGGCCCTGAGCCCGGCGTGGTTGTCGTAGCTGCCGTGGGTCGTATAAAAGACCCGCGTGTCGAAACCGGCGAACATCACCTGGGCCGCGTCCTTCAGGCTCTTGGCGATGCCGTCGGTGCCGTATTCGATCGTCGAGGAGTATCGCTCGGGCGCAGCGCTGAGGATGTCGGCGCCCCGGAGCGCGTCAGTGCCCGTCTGCCCGAGGAAGCCGATCACGGCCTCCTTGCCTGCGGCGGCGCCATACATCTTTCCGAACGCCTCCAGGGCATACTCGCGCATCCGCTCGTCCTTGATGTCGGGAAACAGACCGTAGGTCGCAAGATCCCCTACCGATGCGACCGGAACACCGTCGCAGCCCAGCGCCCTGGGCAACCCCACCCCAAAGTTCACGGCGGTCAGGACGTTCTCGCCCTTCGGGTTCATGTCGCGGACGGCTCGGCCCAGCCACCCCTCCTGGCTGATCTCGACAGGATCGGCAGTGTGCCAGATGTCCATCGAGCGGAAGTGCGACCGGTCGGGCTCCGGGTAACCTACCCCGTTGATCACGGCCACCTTGCCCTGGTCCCACAACTCCTTGATGGGGCCCATCGTTGGGCCGAAGCCGACCGTGTCGTCGATCTTCAGGACGTCTTCCGGGTCGTGGTGCGTGTGAGCGCGAAAGTCGTAATAGTGCCCGTTCGTATACGGCACCACGCTGTTGAGGTAGTCGTTCCCTCCAGACTGCTGGACTACAACCAGCTTGCGGTCCTCATGCGAGCCGTTGCTTCCGTTGGTATGCGGCATTGCCTACCTCCATTCCCCGTCTGTTGGGGCGCTATTGTACAACCCCGGCGGCGCCAGTTGAGTGCTATTGGGTCACAATTACCGTTCCCGACATAAATGAGTGCAGTGTACACGTGTAGGAGAAGCGTCCGGGCGCGTCGAACGTCAGCTCGAACGAGCCCCCCGGAGCGACGTATCCTGAGTCGAACCCGTCTTCCGACCTGCCGCCGGAACCGGCCGTCACGGTGTGCCCGACTCCATCGACATTGGTCCACGTGAGGCTCTCGCCAGCCCTGACGGTCGCCTTGCCGTAGGCGAAGTTCTGGATGGGGACGCTGAACTCATCGCCAACGGCAACGCCCTGGCGGACCTCCGATGTGGAGGCAACGGGCGCGACGTTCGGGTTCCACATGTTGAATACGCCAAGCGGATTGTCCACCCACACCCAGGCGTGGATCATCCAGCCGTACACGGGGACCCAGGTGCCGCCATCCTCCCTGCACTCCTGCTCGGTCGACGAGCGGGAGTTTCTATCGGAACCGGTACACAGCTCGTAGTGTACGTGCCAGTTGTCCAGCGGACCGGCAAAGGCCTCGGGGTGGTCCGGGCCAACGACGTTGAGCGGCAGCACGAACGAGGTCCCGACCAGCGTCCAATCACCCTGCTCGTCACTGGTATACAGCAGTATCTCGGGGCGCTCCGGGTCGAACTTGCCGTCCAGCATCCGCCAGGGTTGTACGAAGTGCGCGCCCATGTTGGGCACCTCTTCGGTGGACTGGGTGTAGCCGTCGGCGAGGGCCTCCGCGATGTCGGCGTACTTCTCCGTCGCGGCCCGCACAACGGCAAGCTGGTCGAGCAGCGCTGCAAGCTCGTCGGGAGTCATTCGGAGGTCCGCCGTCGTGCCCCCGTCATCCCGCAGCTTCTTCAACTGCTCGTAGGAGAAGGGAGCACGCACCTGGCCGTCGCGGGGGCCCTCAACGAGGGTCGTGAGTACACTGTCCCCGACCCTCTCGAATACGTAGCGGGAAAACCCGATGGAGCCGCCCGGCTCCTGAGGCATCTCTTTCGGCGGCGCCGCGTCGCTCCCCGGAGGAATGCTGGTCCACCCCTCGATGGCCTCTTTCGCCACAGTGTCCCTCGCTTGCGGCGTGGCGGCGGCCATTGACGTGGGAACAGATGTCGCAGTGGGCGTTGGTATGGGAGTGACGGTGGGTTCGGGGGTCGGTGAGGGAGCGGGTTCCGGCTGACCGCACGCCCAGAGAGCGAGGCAGCTCAGGAGCGATACGACGATCAGCCGGTAGACCACCTGTCCCTCCAGCGCCCTTGATCCTCCAAGCGCCCTGTTCTGCAAGTTCGGTCACCTCCTGTGGCCATGGCAACCCGCCCAGCAACCGGGGCTACCGCCGCTCTGAATCGATTATAGCAGTGGGCAAGAGGCCCGCAAGCGATTCCATTATCGCCAGCCACAACCACATCGAGGTCCCATTCGTTCGGGAGATGCCCGCTACACACTCAGGTCAGGGTCGATTGCCTCCAGGCGGCGCTTCACGTCAGCGATGAAGGCGCTGGCCTCCGCGCCGTCGAGGATGCGGTGGTCGAACGTCAGGCACAGGTTCATGATCGAGCGGATGGCGATAGCGTCTCCTACGACCACGGGTCTCTTCACTATCGATTCGGTGTTCAATATGGCGGCCTCGGGCGGGTTGATGATCGCCTTGCCGACAACCGATCCCAGCGCGCCGGTGTTGTTGATCGTAAAGGTCCCACCCTGGACGTCGCTCAGGCCGAGCTTCCCGCCCCGAGCTCGCACCGCCAGGTCGGAGATAGCTCCGGCCAGACCGGCGACACTGAGCCTGTCCGCGTCGTGGATCACTGGGACGACCAGCCCGCCCGGCGCGGCGACCGCCATCCCGATATTCACCCGCTTCTTGAGGATGATCGCGTCGCCGTCCCAGGACGAGTTGACCATCCGGTGCTCCTTCAAAGCCTCGGCGACGACCTTGACGACGAAGGACAGGTACGTGAGGTCGACGCCTTCGCGCCGAGCAAAGTCCGTCTTGTTCCGCTCCCTGAGCTTTACCAGGCCAGTTACGTCCACCTCGACCAGGGTCCATGCCTCAGGGATCGTCGTAGTGCTCTTCACCATGTTCTCAGCGATCATCCGGCGGACAGGCGCGAGCGGCACCCTCTCGCTGTCCTCCATGACCGCGGGCACAGACTCCCTTGAGTCTATGTACGACTGCACGTCCTTGCGCGTCACCCTTCCGCTGATGCCGGTGCCCGTGAGCTGGGACAGGTCGACGTTGTGCTGTTCCGCCAGCCGCAACACCGCCGGGGAGTATCGCCCGCCGCGGGAAGCAGCCATGCCTGCCCCAGTCGAAATCGGACCGCCCGAGCCGGTAGGGCCGACGGGAGCCACGTCCCTCAGCAAGGCGCCTACTCTGTTCGCCTTGGCCTGATCGTCGCTGGCCGGGCTCGGCGTCTCAGGCGCGGCCTGATCGCGACTGGCCGGACCCGGCGCTTCCGGGGGAGCCTGGGCCTCGCCGCCCTCCACCGCCATCTCGGCTATAGCCTCGCCCATCGGCACGGTGGCTCCCTCCTCGACGAGGATGCTCGTCAGGGTTCCCGTGGCCGGCGCGGGCACCTCCATGTTCACCTTGTCGGTGACGACCTCGACCAGCGGATCGTACTTCTCCACACTGTCCCCGACCTTCTTCAGCCACTTACCGATCACGCCCTCGGTGACCGACTCTCCGACATGTGGCAGCTCTATTCTCATGGCCTACGCCCCCACCACAGATTCCGTCCATCGAGCCTCGATTCAGTACTGCGCCAGCTTCAACATCGCCTCCGCGATGCGTTCGGTGTCCGGCATGAACATCGCCTCCTGGAGGGGACTGAACGGCATGGCCGGGACCTCCGGCCCCGCGAGGCGCATTATTGGCGCATCCAGATACTCGAAGGCGTCCTCCGCAACGATCGCGGCAACCTCTCCGCCGATGCCCACGGCCTTCGTGTCTTCGTGGACGATGAGCACCTTACCGGTCTTTCGGGCGGTATCCAGGATGGCTTGCGAGTCGAGAGGCCTGAGCGTCCGGAGGTCCAGGACATCGACGCTCACCCCCTCGTCCTCGAGGTCGCGCGCCGCCTCGAGGCACAGGTGAAGCATCAGCCCGTACGTGATGACGCTGATGTCCTCGCCCTCCGCTTTCACGTCGGCGGATCCTATCGGCAGCGTGTACTCCTCGTCGGGCACCTCGCCCCTGACGAGACGGTACGTCCGTTTGTGCTCCAGGAAGACCACAGGGTCCTCGTCCCGCACGGCGCTCTTGAGTAACCCCTTGGTGTCGTATGGCGTGGCCGGAGCGACGACCTTGAGTCCTGGCGTGTGTGCGAAGTACGCCTCCGGGCTCTGGGAGTGGTAGAGGCCACCCCGCACCCCGCCGCCGTACGGCGCTCGCAGGACCATCGGCACACCGACCGTGCCCTCGGTGCCGTACCGCGCCCTGGCCGCCTCCCCCACAATCTGGTTGAAGGTCGGCCATATGAAGTCGGCGAACTCGATTTCGGCTATCGGGCGCATCCCGTTCATCGCCGCTCCCACGGCTATGCCTGCTATGGACGACTCCGCGAGCGGGGTATCGATAACCCGCTCCTCGCCGAACTCCTCCACGAAGCCGTCCGTCGCGAGAAAAACGCCTCCCCTGGCGCCGATGTCCTCACCCATGACGAAGACGCGGTCGTCCCGGGCCATCTCCTCGTGCATGGCCTCGCGGACGGCCTCTATGACCGACATCTCAGCTATGACGGCCTCCCGTGCTGTCCGCATATACATGGGCATGGAAGTCCGACGTGTCGGGGTGCGGGGCCGCCTCGACCTGCTCGGTCGCCTCGTTCACCGCCCGCTTAGCCTCCGCTGCAAACCTCTGGTCCGTCTCGTCGTTCAGGATTCCGGCCTCCAGGAGTCGCTCCCGGAGCATCTTCATCGGATCGCGCTTCCTTGCCTCCTCTATGTCGGCCCGGGGACGGTATCGGCTGTCGTCGTCGTCACTTGTATGGGGCAGGTAACGCTCGACCATCGCCTCGATGATCGTGGGCCCTTCACCGGCGCGGGCGCGCTTAGCGGCCTCGGCTGTCGCCTCGTAGACCGCTGAGATGTCGGTCCCGTCGACAACGACTCCCGGCATCCCGTAGCCCTCGGCCCGGCCCGCGACGCTGTCCACCGCCATCTGCTTCGACAAAGGCACCGAGATGGCGTACCCGTTATTTTCGCAGAAGAAGATGACGGGCAGCTTGTGGATGGCGGCGAAGTTCATCCCCTCGTGGCAGTCGCCGGCGCTGGCGGCCCCGTCGCCGAAGTACACGATTGTGACCACGTCCTCGCCTCGCATCTTCGACGCCAGCGCATCCCCGACTGCCTGCGGTATCTGTGTGGCTACCACATTCGACAGGTTGATTATCTTCAGCCCCGCATGTGCCCCGTGGGTCGGGAACTGGCGGGCCCCGCTGAGTGGCTCACCGGTCTTCGCCAGGAATCCAGACATGATCTGGGCGGGCGTCAGGCCCACGCTCACCAGCACGGCCAGGTCGCGGTAGTAGATGTAGAACCGGTCTATGCCGACCCTGAGCGCGGCAACGCTGCCGATCTGCCCTGCTTCGTGTCCCTGGGCCGACGCGACGATCGCGGCCTTGCCCTGCCGGTTCATGAGCCAGACGCGCTCGTCCAGCGCCCGGCACAGCACCATCTTCCGGTACATCTCCAGCATCTGCCCGCTGTCCGGCCCGGCCATTTCGCCGCGTGCGGCCGCGGTCGATTCCGTGAGTATGTGGGTCTGGCTTGCGTCCAATCTGCTCACCCTGCAGGAGGGTTGACGTGTGAGAATTATATTGGCGTTCGTCGCCGGGGGTCAAAGACCATGCCTCGCGCCAGCAGCTACGACAGACTCACTGTGCGAAGGGCGGGGGCATCTCTACCGGCGGCTCGTTCTTGTACCGGAAGGTCCAGCTGCCAGCCTGGGAGTCCTGAGGAACGTCGAATACCGAAACCCACGACCTCGGCATCCCACCCGGCTTCAGCAGGACCGTATCCGTGAGCTTGTAGCCCCCCAGAGACTCTCCCCAGACAGTCGTTCCAAGCTTGGAACGGCGCAGCATCGTACCGTCCGGCGTGACCATAGTAAAGTCGTCCTGCGACACCACGATGTCCTCGTCGGAGCCGTTCGCCAGTACATATCGCACCTCCACGAAGACGCCTGACGGCTGGGTCTCGCCGATGGCCTGCCTCATCCTGAATTCGCTGACCGCGATCACCACAGTGGCCGGCGCAGCCGAGGCACTGCCGGACCCATCGGCACCCCCACAAGCGACCAGCCATGGCGCCATGAAGACAGCCACGGCACAGGAGAGAGCCCCGAAGCGCTCCGTCACTCCTCCCCGAATCTCAGCACCTGCTGCAATGAGAGCCGGCGCACGACAATCACCACGAACGAGATTATCACCGTGAACACGGCAATAATTGCGGCGTACGTCGAAATCAAGGTCAGCCAGTCGACGTCGAGCGCATAGGGCGGGAGGACCCTGGCTCCAGTGTCGTCGTGGCCCAGGAAGGTCATTATGGTTGCGCCGACCTGCCCGCCCATCCACGTACCCAATGCGAGGCCGGCTGCCACGACGAGGGCCTGCTCGATCCAGATGAGCAGGGTGAGCTGGTTCATCGAGAGACCGACGGCCCTCAGCAGTGCGAACTGTCCCGCCCTGTCCCTGAAGGAGACGTAGGTGTGGACCAGGAAGCCGATGCAGCTCAGTATAAGCACGGTCACGAATGCAACGTTGAGCAGCGCCCGCCAGCCCGCGTCAAGCAGCGGATCGACCTGAGTCGTTGACAGCAGGTCGTTCCTGTCGTGAACAGTGGTGCTGGCGAAGGGCTCGATCCTGAGCCTCTCGGCAAGCCCCTCCCTGTCGGCCAATGTTTCATCGGTGACCAGCCAGGCCTCGTTGGGCACGATGATCTCTCCGTAGGTAGCCTCTACGTTCGATACCAGGCCGATCGACGCCAGGTCGGCTACGATCCACGGCTCACCAACCGTGTCCAACGTCGGGAAGTAGTCCACCCTGCCCGCTATGCGTACCAAGACGCGCCCACCTCCCACGGTCACGTCGAATTCGTCTCCGACAATGTGCCCGGACTCCCTCAGGAACCTTTCAGAGGCCAGGACCGACACGGGGGACAGCACCGGCCCGGCATGAACACCGCGGCTCGTCCTCGGCGTGCCCCCTGCCCACGCGAACAGCACAGAGCCGCCGCCCCCGTCTCCCACGTTCTCGGAGTGTCGCAGCGAATCGGACACGGACTCGGTAGTCGTCATCAGGGCGCTCCACCCATCCACGCTTGAGAAGTCTTCCAGGACGACGGACTGGCCGTTCTCACTCACGGCTCGCAGCTCGTCGATCAGGACCCAGCCGGGCTCCAGCTGGCGCCGATCGTTCCGTTCGCTCACGACTACGGACAGGAGCCTGAGGGGAGGCACCGGTATGACCCACCGGTTGCTCGAAGAGAACCTCCTCCCCCGAAGATTCGCCGAAACGCTCGTCCACTCCGTGTGGGTGAGCGCGCCGAACGAGAACGAGAAGTGCCTGTCGTTGGCGTCCCTCACACGGAGCACCACCTCGACAGAGTCGTGGGGCCGGTCCGCCCTCACCCTGGCCTGCACTAGGTTGGCATCGAGCGGCAGGGCGACCCCGTCGGGCGGCGCGGAGTACACGAGCGATTCCAGCATCTGATCGAGCGGCTGCTCCGCAAAGTCCGGGCGCTGCCACGCGACTTCACTGAATCGGGCTGTGTCGACGGCGAGTATCCCCACGCGCTTCCCGGGCGTCTTGCTGAGGTCGAACGCCCCTCCCCTATATGCCGGCATCACCTGATCGACACCCTCTATCTCCTCGTATTTGTTGGCGAACGGCAGGGTCAGTCCTCGAGGCTCCAGGAAGATCCCTTCCGCCCTCATATCGCTTCCGGTCGAGTAGAGTACGCGCTCTTTGTAGTTGAGTTGTAGCGTCCCGCCCACGCTCGCCACGAATACACCGAGGCCGGCCATTAGGATCAGCAGCATCGAGAGCCTGGCATAGTGTGTCGGGTTCCGCGCCATCTGCCACAGGCCCAGGGCGAGTCCGACGGAAAGCCTGTTGGACATCAGCCTGCTGGCAAGCGCCAGTCCCAAGGGCAGCAGCCGCAGCAGTACCATTGCGGAAGCGGCGAGCACCAGGGCCGGCATGGCCAGAAGTATCTGGTCGACCACCGTGTCGCCGAATACGTTTGTCGCCACCACGGACCCCTGCTCGGACAGCTGGCGGAACATGAGCAGCGCCGCCAGGAGGATGGCGACGTCGACATAGTATCTCTGGAACCAGGGCTGGCTGGACGGCCTCGCCGACTCCTGTCGATACCTGACGACGCCGACTCGCGACGCCTGTACGGCCGGTATCAGCAGGGCGGCGAACGCAAGCAGCGCACCCGCCGCGCTAAGCCCGTAGGACGCCCCGGATATGTCCACAGGGAGAGCATCCCCGCCCGTCAACTCGGAGAACGCCGGAGTATAACCCAGGGAGCCTATCGCAAGCCCTGCGATCAGGGGCCCCGCCAGGGCGGCGGCAAGCGACAGGGTGCCGGCCTCTATCAGGAAGACGGCAAATATCTGGATAGAAGTGGCTCCACGGCTCCGCATCAGCACGATCTCGCCTCGCTGCCGCGCGACCACCATCGAGGCGATCATCACGATGTAGTAGAGAATGACGATGACGATCAGGATCATCGCCACCAGCATGGGAAGCTTGGTGAAGAAGTGCCTGCGCTCGAACTCGCGCAGGGCGTCGTCCAGCCCGGTGATCTGCTCGTACCCGTAGAGGCTGGAGCCTAGACGATCACTCAAGAGGCTGAGCCCTATGAGCGTCTGGAGGGAGTTGCGCGCGTTTAGTCGTCCCCTGTCCACGTCGAGGTGCCAGCCATAGATACTATCGAGGCGCGGGAACGAAGGCCCGAGAGCCTCCAAATAGGTCTCCTCCGATATGTAGAGCTGCAGCTGTCTGAAATTGACCTGCGTCCCTCGTCTCAGCACCTTCTCGTCCAGGTCTCGCAGGGCCGTAGCGTCCCCAGGCGCCTCGAACAGCCCAGTGATTGTCACCAGCACGTGCGGCGTCGGCCCCGTCGCCGCGGGGATGGCTGCTATGTGGTCCCCCGTCGCCAATCCGAAAGCCTCAGCCTGGTCCGCCGGAACGATGGCTTCGAGGGCAAGCGGCTCTCCCGAACCGCCCGTGACGCCGGTCCCAGGCATCCTGCCCCCGGGAAGCACGGTTGCGTCGTCCCCCAGATCCGTGAAGAAAATGAAGTTCGCCCGCCCGTCTCCGTCCCATGGCGACGGGCCGTCCAGCTGTTCAGGTGAAGCCACTGCGAAGACCGATGACTTGCCGGTCCTCTCGACGCTCCTAGCCGTCCACCCGACCAGAGGTCCCATCCGTTCGACGATTATCGACGAGACCGCGCCGTACTGCTCGCTCGTCGTAGGGCCCTTCTCGGTGACCAGTATGACGTTGACATCGGTCTCCGCCAGCCTGTCGAGGGTGAACTGGAGCGCAAGGTCCCTGAGCGAATCGAAGTAGAGCACCGTGCCGGCCATCATTGCCGACGACAGCAGCACGCCCACGACCACCGGAGACAGGAGCCGCCAGTGAGCAAGGCTGCGGCGCGCGACAAGCTGCCATATCGACAGCAAGCGAGTGAGCCCGAGCCTGATTCTCATGAGGCGATAAGCTCCAGATGAGGCTGCGGGGACGGCAAAGAGCAGGGACGCATGAAGAGGTCCGTCAGACCTCCAGTCTCGAGACTTCGTTTAGCCTTACACCGCTGACCGCTCGATGCACGACGAACAGAGCAAGCAGAATGAGACCACTCAGCGCAACATACGCGGGCGCCATCAGGGACCACTGGGTGTTCAGGACGAAGGGCGGAATTACCGGGTCCCCCGTCTCCGTGACCGCCAGTGTGGAGATCATGATCCTGCTCATCTGGAAGCCTGCCCAGCTGCCCAAGGCCAGTCCGACCACGACAATCGTGAGGTGTTCGAGGCCCAGCAACCCGACCAGCTGGCCGCGTGTCAGGCCCATGGTTTGTAGCGTGCCCAACTCGACCCGGGCCCGGGAAGTGAACATCAACAGGTAGACAGCGTACCCCAGTCCCGCCAGGAGCACGACGAGACCCACCGAGATCAGGACCATCAGCTTCCACCCAGCAATCACGAGAGGGTCGACTCGCGTCGTTGCGAGCCGTTGCACCGTACTCTCGATCTGCTCCGGGGTAATGTCCATCTGTTGCATGCCTGCCATGGCGCCGATCTGGCCGTCGGGTACTGTCGAAGCGAATATCTCATTGGGGGTGAACCGGAGGCCAGGCCCGATCATGTTGAGGTAGCGCAGAAACGTCTTCATGTCCCCCACCATGAACCCAATTCCCTCTGGCGCCAGAGTCGGGAAGTAGTCCACTATGCCCTGGACGACGACGGGGAACTTTCGGCTGGTTATCTCCACCACGAAAGAATCGCCAGTCCGAACGCCCGTCGACTCGGCGAACTGGCTATGAACGACAACGGGTATCCGGCCGTTCTGGGACAGCCTGTGGATGCCCCTCATGCCGAAGTCGGTGTCCTTGCTGAAGCGATAAAAGAGCGCCTGGCTGCCGGGGAAGTTCGACTCCGCCACGGGCTCTACACCATCGGCCGAAGACAGCGAGACCCGGAACGGGGACCAGTCTACCGGCCCCTCGAAGTCCTCGAGAACGACCTCTCCATCCGGCGTGGCCGCGATTATGTTGTCGATCATCACGGATCCCGGCGTGCCTGAAGGACCGTGCACAAACTCGAAGACCTGGAACGACAGGAGGTTGACCGGCCTCGCCATCTCCCGCGGCAGTCCTGTCGTCAGCAGCTGCCATCCCTCTCCGCTCATGGCGCCCAGGTTCAGCGTCTCGATTATGCCGTTGCTATCCTCCACCGACATCATCACGAAGATGGAAGGATACGGGCGCTCGGGCTTGACCCACACGCCGATTCCCGAGGCCTCCTCCGGAATCATCGCGGGCACGGGCGCTCCGCTCGTCCTCAGTCTGTCCATCAACCCCACCAGGGACTGGTCCGCAAAGTCCTCCCTGAACCACGCGATTTCGGAAAATGACTCCGTTTCTATGGCCAGGAATGGGAACAGCGTGCGTGAAGTCGTCTCCCCTATCTCGCCCAGCGTCCGATGCCCAAGAGCGACCTGAGTGACCTCGGGGATGGCCAGCAGGTGCGACTTATACTCCTCGTGCCCCATGTGGGCGGGAGGAGCAACCCTCGTCACGTGGATATCGGCTGCAAGGTCGTACAGTATCTGCTCTTCCTGGCTGATGCCGAGCGTCGCCCCCACTGTCGTCGACAGCACGCCGAGGCCGGTGAGCATCACGAGCAGGAGCATCATCCAGGTGTACTGGAGCGGGTTGCGCGACATCCTGAGCAGGGTCATGGACACTCCGACGGGCGCTATCCGTACCAGCGACCTCAGGCCCCAGTACACCAGCTGCAACGGGACCACTGCAGCCAGAAGCGCCACCGGCACGAACATGAGATCGTTGGGCGGCGGCCTTTCGATCCATATGAACAGGCCGACAAGCATTGCCTCGATGCCTAGCGCAGGGAGTCGCAGATACCACTCCCTGCCGTAGCTCGCCGCAACGTACGCAGCCGCGAATCCCGCGAGGAGCGCCACCTCCGGCAGCCAGTCGAGGTTGTAGTCGACCCTTATCTCGCGTATGACCACCGCCGCAGCGAGGACAGTCAGGACGGCGCCGCTCCAGACGTGGACCAGCGCCTGGGACTCTCCCCCCAGGAACCGCACGAGCAGAGGGAAGAATCGCATGAACAGGAGGGCAACCACCGCCAGCATGAGTATGGGAGCCGCAAGCAGAGCCTCGTTGACCTGAACGTCCTCGAACAGCCCCCCAGAAACCAGGTGACCCCTGGCCTGTATCTCCCAGAAGAGCATTCCCCCGAGGGCCAGTAGCCCCACATCCAGGTAGTACCGCTGGAACAGGGGCAGCAGCGGGGGGCGTGCCGTACGCAGCTTCTGGGCGATGAGCGCCGTCCGTCCGCCCAATACGCCCGGCAGCACAAATATGGCCAGGCAGAGCGCGGCTGCGCCCCAGGCCACGGCGAAGGGAGCGAAGGTCAGCCTGATCGGGAGCAGCCCGCCGTCAGTGAACTCGTCGAAGTAAGGCAGCAGGCCCGCGGCCATTACGATCCCCATCACGAGGAAAGGTGCAACGAGTGCGGGTATTGCGACTAGGATGAGGCCCTCTATCGAATAGACACGGAATATCTGCCATAGACTCGTGCCCCTGGTACGCAATGATGCTATGTCCTCGCTCCTCGACTCCACGAGGTAGTTCACCATCATGTACAGGTAGTAGAGGGCCGCGAGCAGCATTATCGCTATTAGGAGCAGGAGCGGTATCGAGGAGAAAAAACTTCGCTCTTCGAAGTCGTCGAGGATGCCGGTGATGCCCGTAAATGAAGACGAGCCAATCAGGCGGTCGGCCAATCCCTTCTCGAATTCCGAAACTCTGCCCCTGATCTCCCCGAGGTCCAGCCTCTTCAGGGTGTCCCTGTCTACCCCAACGTAGTAGTCGATCGTGGAGAAGGTCGAGGGCAGGACCCTTCCCACGGTCTCTAGCAGGACATCCTGTGTGACGAAGACGCCTAGCTGCGTCTGCACCTCCGCGTCCTCCAGGAGATCCTCCGCGTCAGTCCCGGCGGTCCGATCGATCTGGTACGCCGCATCGTCGGAACGTGGTCCGACCCGGAACAGGTTGGCGCCCAGCGGCCAGTAAGGATCCCGGGGATCGACTTGCTCTATGAAGCCGGTGACCCTGACGTAAACTCGATCGGGCTGCTCGACCGACCGGGCAAGCACTATGGTGTCCCCGATAAGCAGCCTGTAGAAGTTCGCGAGCCGTGCGGCTACAACGGCTTCCAGGATGGGACCGTCGTCCCCGTCTTCTATCCTGGCCGTCGCTGCCCTTCCCTCCACGACGCTGATATGGGACTCCAGATCCGAAAGGACCTGGAAGTAGCCTCTGGGGGCATCCGAGGGAGGGCGCGTAATCGGGAGAGGGAACACGGGAGTGCCCAGGAACATGGGGTCCGTGCGTAGATGCCGCACAACGTCGTCCCCGACATCCGACAGGCTGGATTCTCGGATGTCGCTGAAGGTCTCGTCGGCAGCATCCAGGTTGGCGCCCTTGAGTGGAACGAAGGGCACGTAGGTCCGTATCTTGAGAAAATGGTCGGTCGTACGCGCAAATGCCGTATCCAGGCTCATCCGGTTCAGCGTATCGAGATAGACCGGTGCGCCTACAGCCAGGCTGCTCGCTACGGTCACGCCCACAAAGACCGCCGCAACAAGCCGCCAGTTCGCACCCAATCTCCTGACGATAAGCTCTATCAATTGGTGTCTATCTCAGCGCCTTCCCATCATGCGGGAACGGAAGGCCGGGTGGCTCCCCGGTTGTGCGCCTGTCGCAGAAGATGGCGGCTGCCTGGGGATCGCCGGCAGTTCAACAGGTCTGCTCTTGATCGGAGCGATCCCATCCTGGCCGACTTCCGCGCACCCAGCCGGCTCACCACCATATTTGCCATGCGCGCTGAAATGGCCCCACAATCCCGGGAGCGATGGAGTCCACTGCATCTCATACGACCGATGCCGCCTGACGGTTTCAAGCTGGCAGTATGATAACACGGGGCCACGAGAGGCCCCGTCGGATCAGACCAGGGCTGGAATCTCCTCTACTTATCGACCCCCGCCTAGCTGCGGATGTATTCGTCCGCCCAGCCAAGCCCTTCTTCCGTAGTCGTCAGTGGAATGTATTCGCAGCCGATCCAGCCTTCATACCCCATATCGTCGATGGCAGAGAAGACCTTCGGGTAGTTGATCTCGCCCGTACCCGGCTCGTGGCGTCCGGGCGTGTCCGCTATCTGAATGTGCCCGATGCTCCCTAGGGTCGCCCTCATCGTGGGAATCAGATCCCCCTCCATGATCTGCATGTGGTACACGTCGTACTGCAGCCACAGATTGTCGGACCCGACCTCTTCGATGATCGACAGGGCTTGGTCGGAGTAGTTCAGGTAAAACCCCGGGATGTCTCTCGTGTTGATGGGCTCGACGAGCAGCCGAATGCCAGCCTCGCCGAGCTTGGTAGACGCGAATCTGAGATTGGAAACGAACGTCGCCCTAAGCTCGTCAGGGTCGGCCCCCTCGGGTGGTATGCCTGCCAGGCAGTTTATCTTGTCGCATCCAAGAGCCTTCGCATACTCTGTGGCGAGCGCAACCCCATCCTGGAACTCTTCCACGCGGGCGGGGTCGGTTGCGATACCGCGCTCTCCCGCCGCCCAGTCTCCCGCCGGTAGGTTGTGCAGCGCAACGACCAGGCCGTTGCTTTCCAGTCGCTCCGCCAGGGCATCCTTCTCATAGTCGTAGGGCAGCGCGAACTCCACCGCCCGAAATCCCGACCTCGCGGCAGCGTCGAAGCGATCCAAGAACTCGACCTCGTCGAACATCATGGTCAGATTCGCGGCCAGCTTAGGCATTGCCAACCTCGTTTGTTGATTTCGCTGCCTCTCCGAAGCAGGCTCAGAACGGCCGAAGTCTATTCCAGCGCCTCTACGAGCGCAATAGGGAATGAATGGCAGGGTCGACCTCGCTGCAAGCGTCGGCAGCCACGGCGTGTATAATGCGAGCCCGTCTTGACTAACTACAGGGGGACGACATGGCAAGCCTGGGAAGAACCGGCCGCACGATCATCGCCACCGGAGGCGTATCCACCCCCGGACTCGAGCGCCTGAAGAACGGCGACATCCTCGCGTCCTACAGGCGATTCAGGCCTGAATTGGAGAACGAGGGCGGCTTTTCGAGTTGGGTCGGCGAGGTCCTCAAGTCCACGGACGGAGGCCGCACCTGGAGCGATCCGATAGTCGAGGTGCGGGGCAGGCGCCCGGGCATCCCCGAGACGCTCGTCCCCTACTACGGCATGGCCCAGCTGCCCGACGGCGCCATCCTCCTGCCCTCCATGGGTCCAACGCGTGGCACGTACATGATGCGCTCGACCGACGACGGAGTGACATGGGACGGGCCCGATCCGGCTGGCCAGGGCATCGACGGGGTCGACTGGGCTGCCCTCGCGCCCTACGGCAAGATACGCACTCTCTCGGACGGGGTCGTGATCTTCCCGGTGTGCGGCCATTTCAGGGGCCACAGCAACCACGTTTCGGGCCACCTGCGCTCCTACGACGGCGGCAGGACGTGGACCGAGTTCGCCGTGGTCGCCAGCGGCCACGTCTTTTACAACGACGCCATAGAGCTGCCCGACGGCAGGATGATAGCCATCGTCGTCAACGAGCTGTCTCCCGCGGGCCACGGCATGGCGCCCTTCTACTGGACGGAGTCCCACGACCTTGGGCGTACGTGGAGCGAGCCGGACTTCACCACGGGCGCAATCTACGGCAATTCTCCCGCTCTTTTCCTGACCAAGAAGGGGACCCTCCTGTGCGGCTACCGGTGGACAGGCGACGTCGACCAGGGCTACGTCGGGGTCGGGATCAGCATCTTCAGCGAAGACGGAGCGGGCGCGGGTTCCTGGAATTCGAGCCCGATCATGGTGTGGCTCGGCCGGGGCGTGCGGCCCACCTATCCGGGCCGGTCCTTCGCGGGCTACCCAGCATTCACCTACGTGGACGACGAGCGTATCCTCTGCGCCTACTTCATGTCGCCCGTCGGCGGGGGCGGCCCCACGACCATGGACATCGAGGGAGTCTACTACGTAGAGGAGGACTAGCCGCTCCCAATTCCTCCAGGCCTTCGGGAAGCCTTGGGCTATAATGTAGTGCGTCTCCTCCTCCGTGCCCAGGTGGCGAAACGGCAGACGCGGCGGACTTAAAATCCGCTTCCCGCAAGGGAGTGGGGGTTCGAGTCCCTTCCTGGGCACCAGCTCCTTCGCCCAACTTCCTCCTATTCCAAGCGAGTCCCGCACAGACCGGTGCCGAAGAATCACTCCTGAGCGGTAAGGGTTTTCGTCGAAGCTACCGGGCATGGCGCCGGTCCACATTGGAACCCTGCGTCGATTTCCTTGGTCAATCGTGGCGAACAGAGACTACCAGCTCCGTGAGTAGCTGTTCAGATTTCGTGAGAATACTGGATGCGCACAGTCCACCGTCATTCCGGCTTCCGCCGGAATCCAGGGGTGGGGGGGGGGGGCTTCCGCGCACCAAGACTGAACAGTTACCTCCGTGAACAGGGGATTGACTGGCCTCGAGGGAGATGCCTATGATGCCCCCATCTCGCTTGAGTTGATCTCTGAGCCGGAGGACTCTTGGAGCCGTGAATCTAGGGCGTTCAAACAGTGGGGTATCGATATGAAGAGTCCAAGCCGTGTCGAAGAGCATCGAGTACCGACTGAGGGCATCCCTCACGAGGTGTTGGCCAAGGTAGGAAGCGCACACTCCAGAGAGGTCATAAGCGACTCCTATCCCTACCCGACCAAGCTCTCGCGGCGGCAGTACGAACGAGAAAAAGCCCAATTGCAGGTCGAGCTGCTAAAGATGCAGAAGTGGGTCACTGAGACCGGTCACCGCATCGTCATGCTGTTCGAAGGACGGGACGCCGCCGGCAAGGGCGGGACGATAAAGCGCTTTATGGAGCACCTCAATCCCCGGGGGGCGTCCCTGGTGGCGTTGCCGGCGCCGTCCGAGAGAGAGCGTGGGCAGTGGTACTTCCAGCGCTACGTGCAGCACCTGCCCTCCAGCGGAGAGATCGTGTTCTTCGACCGCTCGTGGTACAACAGGGCCGTGGTCGAACCGGTGATGGGATTCTGCACCGCTGCCGAGACCCTGCGCTTCCTCCGGGACACCGTGATGTTCGAAGAGATGTTGATTAACGAAGGCCTGCATCTGTTCAAGTTCTGGTTCTCAGTGAGCAGGGAAGAGCAGCTCAGGCGAGTGATGTCCCGGGCCCAGGACGGGCTCAAGCAGTGGAAAGTGAGTGACGTCGACCTCCGCTCGCTCCCCCTGTGGGACGAGTACACGGAGGCCAAGAAGGCGATGTTTGCGACCACCGACACCAAGGCGTCGCCGTGGGTAGTGGTGAAGTCGGACGACAAGAAGCGTGCCCGTCTGGCCTGCATGCGCTATGTGCTGCGCAGCATGGAGTACGATCCTGCGGTGCACAATCGCGTAGCCAAGCCTGATCCGAAGCTGATCGGCCCTGCGAAGAGTCTCTATGCCAAGGGCGAAGTCTGGTAGACCGGGCCGCATCGCGTCGGTGACGCAACGCGAATCGATAACCACAGGCAGGACGCTTCAAGCCCCTTCCAGGGCGCCAGCGGTAACCTCTAGCCATGTCCCCTGCCCGGCTCCAGGGCGACGATGCTCGTGCTCTTGATGATTAGGTAGACCCGGTCGCCCACGGACAGGCCCAGCGATCGCAGCGCATCTGGAGTGATTTCGGCCATCATCCGCACTCCCGCGCTCACGAAGAGCACCACCCGAGGGCCATGCGCGTGTATCTCTTCGACCACGCCCGGCACAACGTTCTGAGCGCTGATGCGAGAAGGGATGTCCAGCGCGACCAGTATGTCCGACGCGCGTATGGCGATTGTGACGCGCTCTCCGGGCGACGATTCCACCTCGGGTGCAAGGAGACGCAATCCGTCAGCCTCGAGCTCCACCTGCAATCCGTCAGACCGCCTCCCCACCACGTCGGCATCGATCAGGTTCTCCAGAGCCGCGTAGTCTGCAATCCGGTTCAACCGAGGGTTAGACAGCACCGTCGAAGGCCGTCCCTGCGTGACCGGGACTCCGCCGCTGAGAACCAGCACATCGCCGGCGATTGCCATCACCTCAGAGATGGAATGGGACACGTACACCATTGGTATGCCCAGCTCGTCCCGCACCTGTCTCAGGTACCTGAGGATCACTCCCCTGAAGGCTAGGTCGAGGGACGAGATGGGCTCGTCGAGCAGCAGGAGCCGAGGCGACGCTGCCAGGGCTCTGGCCAACGCGACGCGCTGACGCTCGCCCCCGGAGAGTTCGGAGACGCCCCTCTCCATCAGGTCCTGCAGATGGAGCAGGTCGACGATCCTCTCCATAGACACGGTGCGCTTGGCCCCCGGGGTGAGCTGGTGTCCATAGCGGATGTTGTCCCTAACGTCCAGGTGGGGGAACAGGGCCGAGTCCTGGAATACATAGCCTACTCCCCTCCTCTCCGGCGGAATTCCCACCCTCTGCAAGGAGGAGTAGACGGTCTGACCCAGCACTTCGATCTCACCGTGATCAGGCTTGGCAAGACCCGCCAGACAGTTGAGAAGGGTAGTCTTGCCGCTCCCCGACGGCCCGAAGACCGCTGTGATTCCGTGTCCGAATGTTGCCGAACAGCGCAGCTCGAACTTGCCGAGCGTCTTGGCAATGTCGAACCGAAGGGTGCTCTGCCCCTGACCGTAGTCTTCGGTTCGCGGAGGGTCCGCGCTAGCCTTCCCCATTGCGTGCACCCTTCCAGGTCCGGGACAGGAGCCAGTTGTGGACTACGAGCGTGCCGATCGCCAGAGCAACCGAGACGGCGGCAAGCTTGATCGCCGTGGCGTCATCGCGGACCTGTACACTCGAATAGATGGCCAATGGCAGGGTCTGCGTCCTTCCAGGTATGTTGCCTGCGACCGTGATGGTGGCGCCGAATTCGCTCAGCGCCCTTACGAAACCGAGCAGCACTCCCGCCAGTATGCCGCGGTACGCCAGCGGCACCGTAACCGTGAACAGGACGCGAAGGGGGCCGGCTCCCAACGTGCGAGCCGACATCTCCAGCCGTTCGTCCACCTCGCCCATCGCCGCGATCGTGGCCCGCGCCACCAGCGGGAACGAGACCACCGCTGCGGCAAGTACGGCAGCCGCCCAGGTGAAGACCACGTCCGCCCCGAGGACCCGATGTACGACCGACCCCACAGGGCCCTCTCTGCCCAACAGCAGCAGCAGGAGAAATCCAATAACCACCGGCGGGACTGCCAGCGGCAGCGACACCGCAATGTCGATGAACAGGCTTCCCCGCACCTTCCGCCTCGCAACCAGCCATCCAGCGAGCACCGCTGGAGGGAGGTTGATGACGGTGGCCAGGAGAGCCACGCGGAGGGTCAACTCTAGGAGTGCAATGTCCATTGTGACGTATACGGACTGGGACTATTGGAGGCAACGCAAGTATAGACGATGAGACAGCGCTGCTATTCCGCTGAAGTAAACCCGTGCTCGGCGAATACCTCCCGGGCCTCGGCGCCGCGCAGGTACTCGACCAGCTTCCAGGCGGAGTCCTCATGCCCCGATCCGGCTATGACAGCCGCCGGATAGACGATGGGGGAATGGCTGTCTGTCGGCACAGCTGCAACCACCGTCACCAACTGGGAGGAAGCCGCGTCGGTGGCGTAGACGAGCGCCGCATCGGCATTGCCAGACTCCACGTATGCCAGCGCGGCGCGGACATCTGCGGCGAACACCATCTTTGGGAGGAGCTGGTCCCACAGTCCATGGTATTCCAGGCTCTCCCGGGCATACTTGCCTGCCGGGGCGAGCTTAGGGTCGGCCACCGCGACCCGCTCGACATCCGCACTCGTCAGGGCAAGGATGCTTTCAGGATGCGCGTTCTCCCTCGCTGACGCAGCGAGCACCAGCCGGTTGTGCAGGATGTCCACGGGCTCACGGTCCAGAGTTACACGCTCCTCCACGAACTCGACAGGAGACAGGCCCGCTGACAGGAAGAGAGCCGCAGGCGCCCCGCTGACGATCTGCTGTGCCAGGGCTTGCGATCCACCGTAACTGACCGACACCGATATGCCGGTATCCCTCTGGAATGCAGCCCTCATCTCCTCCAGGGGTTCCTGCAAGCTCGCAGCCGCGAATACGAGGATATCGCCCGAGCCGTCGTCTTCAGTTGAACATGCAGTGGTTGGCAGCACTGCGAAGGCGGCCAGCGCGACACTGGCCCAAAGGGGCAGTGAGTGTGAAGGTCTCACTGTTCCAGCGTCTCCTATGGTTACGCCACTGTCAAGTTTCGACCGAACCGCCGGTTTATGGTATACTCTGGTGGAGTCGGGACCTCTTTGACCTGTCGAGAAAGAAGTGGGCAAGCCCACTTTTTTTGTTGATAGGGTAGTTGTCCAGTCAGGAGGTAGCGAGGGATATGAAGAGCGATTTCATCATCGCTTTGACACAGTTGGCCGCTGAGCGCAACCTGCCGAGGGAAATAGTGCTCTCTGCCATTGAAGCCGCCCTCGCGTCAGCCTACAAGCGAGACAGCATCGCGGCTGGCCAGAACATATCTGTCCAGCTTGACCCAGGCAGCGGGGACGTGAGCGTCTTCGTCGTGAAGACCGTGGTGGAACAGGTGGAGGAACCCCAGTTCGAGTTGACCCTCAGCGACGCCAAGGGGATCCAACGCGACGCTCAGTTAGGCGATGTCGTACGAACAGAGAGCGTGCCCCACAGCGCAGGGCGCATCGCCGCCCAGACGGCCAAGCAGGTCGTCATGCAGAGGCTCAGGGAAGCCGAGAGGGACCTGGTCTTCAAGGAGTTCTCCGACAAGGAGGGCGAGGTCTTCACCGTCACAGTCCAGAAGGTCGAGCCGAGGCAGGTCACAGTCGAGATGGGACGGGCCGAGGCGGTCCTGCCTCACTCGGAGCAGCCCATGTACGAGAGGTACAGGGTTGGCCAGAAGGTGAAGGTCCTGCTGCAGTCGATCAGGCAATCGAATGAGGGGCCCGAGATCATCGTGTCCCGCACCGACAAGCTGCTGCTCAGGCGGCTGTTCGAGATGGAAGTGCCGGAGATCTACAGCGGCTCTGTCGAGATAGTCGATGTAGCGCGCGAGGCTGGCTCCCGCAGCAAGGTGGCCGTCTTCGCCAAGCAGGAAGGCGTCGACGCGGTCGGCTCTTGTGTCGGTCTGCGCGGCATCCGCATCCAGAACATCGTCAACGAGATGCACGGCGAGAAGATAGACGTAGTCCCATGGGCCAAGGACCCTAAGGCATACATCTCAAGGGCGCTAAGCCCGTCCCAGGTCATGCGTGTCAAGCTGGACGAGGAGGGGCAATCGGCCATTGCCGTTGTACCCGAAAACCAGCTCTCGCTCGCCATCGGCAAAGAGGGCCAGAACGCCAGGCTCGCGGCGAAGCTCACCAGCTGGAAGGTCGAGATCAAGAGCAACGTCGAGATGGATGAGATGGAGAAGGCCGCCGCCATGGCTGACGAGCAAGCCAGGCTCAAGGCCGCCGCTCAAGCCCAGGAGGAGCCTGCGGCTGAGGTCGCGGAAGAGGCGCTGAAAGCCCCCGCACCTGTCGCGGACGTGACCGAGGAAGCGGTCGACGATGTCCCAGAGATCGCGGCCAGAGCCCAGGAGCCAGTCATCGAGGCGCCGGTCGCAGCAGAGACCGAAGAGCCCGAAATCCAGGCGCCAGCCGCAGAGGTGGAAGAACCCGCGCCCGAAGAGCCCGAGATCCTCGAAGACGTGGTCCTGAGAGAGCTGTTGAGCGACGTGGAGGAGGAGACGCAGCCCGAGAAGCAGGAGGCCCTCGTCGGCGCGGCCGAGACGGCTACCTCGATCGAAGATATTTCCGAGGACGTCTGGTCCGTTCGAAATGTGCAGGTCGCCCAACCGGGCGTGATAAGATTCAGGGAAGACATCGCGGAGCTGGACGGCCCCGACGGCCCGCGCAGAGGAAGGCGCAGGCGCAGGCGAGGGGGAGCCGGTCAGCAGAATAGAAGGCGCTGACCGATGGCTCCTAAGACCGCCGGCAAGATAGTCCCTCTACGCACTTGCGTAGCCTGCGGAGCCAAGACGGCAAAGGGCAGCCTCGTGCGCATCGTAGCACCTCGACAGGGCCCCGTCGGGGTCGACGTGACAGGCAAGGCCCACGGTCGCGGGGCCTACATGTGCAGGAGTGGCGATACCCATCACGACCTCCGCGGGCGCGGACGTTTGGGGCACGCGCTCCATAAGCCACTGTCGGATAACGAGTGGAACAATCTGGTCTCATCCATCGAGGCCGCCAGGCAGGCCGAGTAATCATAGAATGACAAATCGAGCGACTACATCCGAGCGAGACTTACACGGCGGTACAAGGACAGCCGCGCAGGCCGCGCCCCTGATCGAGATACCGGCCGGAGTGACCGTGGCGGACCTCTCCGAGCTGATGGATGTCGATCCCATAGAGACGATCAAGCAGCTGATGCGGTCTGGGTTCATGCTGAGCATGAACGACGAGATAGAGTTCGAGACCGCCGCGATGGTCGCCCAATCGTTCGGCCTCAGGGTCAGGGCGCCCAGGAAAGAGGACCGGGGGCCCGGCTCGCTCACCGTTTCCCACGAGGGCGAAAGGGAGTCCGATCTCGTTCCCAGGTCGCCCGTCATCACCATCCTGGGACACGTAGACCACGGGAAAACTACTCTTCTCGACCGCATCCGGAGCTCGAACGTTACGGCGAGCGAGGCGGGCGGCATTACCCAGCATATCGGCGCATACCAGATCCAGCGTGACGACGAGCGCATCACGTTCCTGGATACGCCCGGACACGAGGCCTTCACCGCGATGCGCGCACGGGGCGCACAGGTTACGGACATAGCGGTAATCGTCGTGGCTGCGGACGACGGCATCATGCCACAGACCGTCGAGGCTATCGACCACGCAAGGGCAGCGGCCGTGCCCCTCGTGGTGGCAATAAACAAGGTCGACAGCCCGCGGGCCGACACTGAACGAGTTAAGCGTCAGCTGGCCGAAAACGACCTCCTGATCGAGGAGTGGGGAGGCGACGTGGTTGCCGTTCCCTTATCCGCGCTCACAGGCGATGGCGTAGACGACCTTCTCGACAACCTCAGCGTAGTCGCCGAGGTGGCCGAGTTGAAGGCCAACCCTACCAGGTCCGCTAGGGGCGTCGTAGTCGAGGCCCAGATCGACAGGAGCAGGGGCCCCATAGCCACACTGCTCGTCCAGACGGGAACGCTGAGGGTCGGCGACATTCTCGTTGCGGGCGAGGTGTATGGTCGCGTCCGCGCTATGCGTGATGACAGAGGCAACACAGTCCAGGAAGCGGGTCCGGCCGTACCCGTCGAAGTGATGGGGCTGAGCGGGCTCCCGCAGGCGGGGGACATAGCGGAAGTAGCCGAGAGCGACAGGTCAGCCCGCACCGCCGCCGAGAAGCAGCGGCAGAGCCGCGAGGACGGGAAGCGGTCCGGCGTCACCCTTGCCGAAGTCCACTCGATGATGGAATCGGGGGATGCCGAGACACTCGACCTCATCGTGAAGACGGACGTTCAGGGCAGCATCGACGCCGTTCGCAGCGCCCTTCAGGCGCTGAATACCGGCATGACCAGGGTCAACATCATTCACGCGCAGACAGGCACGATCTCGGAGAGCGACATCATGCTCGCCACAGCGTCGAGTGCCATCATCGTAGGTTTCAACGTCAAGCCGGAGACCGGCGCCCAAACCCTTGCGGCGCACGAAGACGTCGAGATACGCAGCTACGACATCATCTACAACCTCGTGGACGATATTTCGAAGGCCCTCTCCGGCCTGCTTGCCCCGGAGACAAGGGACGTTGTCGAGGGCTTCGGCACCGTAAGAGCCGTCTTCGGAGTCGGCGGTCGCAGGCTGGCGGCCGGCTTCTACGTCAACCAGGGACGGATATCGCGGTCAGGCACCATCCACGTCCTGCGAGGCGGCAGCAAGCTGTTCGAGGGCACCGCTGCCAGCCTCCGTCACTTCAGAGACGACGTACGCGAGGTCGCTACCGGCCTCGAAGGGGGACTCGTCCTCGACGGTTTCTCCGACTTTCAGGAAGGCGACGTGATAGAGTCCCACCGCATCGAGGAAGTCTAACAGCCGCCTTCCTGACCGCCGTTTCTCCAGCAGCCAGGCTAACATCCCCTCGGGGAAAGC
This sequence comes from Dehalococcoidia bacterium, assembly GCA_965261325.1. Lineage (GTDB taxonomy): Bacteria > Chloroflexota > Dehalococcoidia > Lucifugimonadales > CAJWER01. The sequence continues at coordinate 204,431 of CBDHCU010000008.1, read as the reverse complement.
CACCCCGCATCAAATGACGGATGACGAGGTTCTCCCATGAGCCGCCGCCTAGAGCGAATCAACGCCCTACTTCGCCAGGAGATAAGCCGGATCGTATCTACGGAGTTGTCCGATCCCCGGCTCTCCTCCCTGCTCACCATCTCCAGGGTCAAGTGCTCGGCCGACCTGTCCCGTGCCAGCGTATACGTGAGCTTGCTCGACGATGGCAGCTCGGACACGATCTCCGCTCTGCGCTCCTCAGCGGGGGTGATTCGCAGGGCCCTGCGCGTCCTCGATCTCAAGAGGATCCCGCAGCTCGCCTTCCACGTCGACGACTCGGTGCAGAAAGGCAACGAGGTATTGCGACTCCTCGACAAGGTGTCGTCCTCGGAGAGGGCAGACAGGTGACCGATCAGTCCGTCTCGGGAGCGGCTCCCCCGACTCAGCGTCGGGGGCCGGAACGCCGGATCGACGGTGTGCTCGTCGTCGACAAGCCGGAGGGCATGACGAGCATGGATGTCGTGCGGCGGATCAAGAGGTCGAGCCGCGTCAAGAAGGTCGGCCACGGTGGGACCCTGGACCCTTTCGCCACGGGCGTGATAGCCGTGTGCATGGGACAGGCTACGAGGATGATGGAGTACATTGTCGACGGCGCCAAGACCTACCGCGGTGTCGTCGAGCTGGGTATCGAAACGGACACCTACGACGTGCAGGGCGAGATTACACGCAGAACGGACGCTTCGGGAATAAGCCTGGACCAGGTCGAGGCTGCACTATCCGAGTTCCGTGGCGTCATTCTCCAGGTGCCTCCCATGTACAGCGCCCTGAAGCGCCAGGGCAAACGGCTGTACGACCTCGCCCGGGCCGGCGTCGAGGTCGAAAGAGAGCCGCGCAGGGTCGAAGTAACGGACATTTCGGTCGTCGACTGGTCCCCTCCGCTGGTGGAGGTGAGTGTCGAGTGCGGCCGTGGTTTCTACATGCGGTCGCTGGCGTTCGACCTCGGAGCAAATCTGGGGTGCGGCGCGTACTTGAAGAGCCTCGTTCGCATGAAGAGCGGGACCTTCGACATCGCGGACGCCGTATCGCTGCATGAGGCCGAGCGGAGCTTCGATTCAGACGACTGGCTCAGCATCGTACGGGCACCGGACTCCATCGTCGAACGGATGAGGGCGCTGATCGTCGAGAAAAGAGAGGAGCTGCACCTGCACCAGGGCCGCCCTCTGGCCCCCAGCCTGAAGGTCCCGCCCGCCCGGCATGGCGAGAGGCGGAGGGTCTACACGACCTACGGAGGATTTGTGGGCATCGTCTCCTTCGACGCCCCCGGGCGGAGATGGCAACCTCAGCGGATCCTCAGCATCGACTACCCCAGCGGGGCCACTACATAACCTCGTCATTGGTATGAAAACAGCGCCCGGCACGCCGCCATGTCGTCCCGAGGCCCCAGCGAGGGACCTGGGACGGGGGCGGCGGCCTCGACCATGCCAAAGATGGCGCCCATTCCCATCCCCTTATGTGGCCTTGCGCAAGGCCATGGTGATTCCGGCGAAAGCATGTCCCGTACCCCGATACGGGGCCGGAATCCAGGCCCCGCCCTACAAGGGGGGACCAGCTTGCAGAGGACTGCCCTTCACGCCCACCCCAACCCCCTATCCCGTCAATATCCCGTTAAGGGTAGTAAGGGTAGGGAGTTACGCCAAGGTCACCCCAAGGGACAACGGGGAGCCGTGAGCAGGCTCACCCGCCGGTTGGGGTGGGAGTCTCGGCGGGCGTGGACTCAGGTGTCGGGGTCTCCGCCGGCTCGGGCTCCGGAGTGGGCGTAGGCGGCGGCTTCAGCACATACGCCCTGTCGGCCTGCAGCATGTCGTCGACCTCGAAGTCGGCGACCAGGACATAGTAGTCGGAGTCGCTCGACTTGACCAGGTACCCGCCTTGAACAGGAGCTCCCACTGTCAGCGTCACGGTCTCGACCGTGCCGTCGTCGTTGCGTGATTCCAGGGTGTAAGAGCCTGTTGGGGCGCCGAACCCATACTCCTCTAGCTCCTGGCGGCCAAGGGGTTCCCGCAGGGAGACCGACGCCGCGCGCGTGAGAAGCGAGTTCACCCTACCCTGGTCCAGCTCCTCGCCCTCTTCCATGCCCTGGAGCATCCAATCGCCCTCGTCGTCCTTCCGCAGCTCCAACCGCCCGCTGGCATTGTCGATCGTCACCGTACTCAGGAAGCTCTGAGAAACGAACAGGTACTCCGTGTCTATCCACCCAAGCACATTGACCGGCGCGTCCGACGTCGTAAGCTCCGACACCTTGTACACTTCGTCCCGTCCGTCGGGGCGGACGTGGCTTGCGCTTAGTGTTTGGGCGCTGCCAAGGAAGAGCCCGTAACTCTGCCCATCTTCCGTTTCGAACTCCACCAGCCGCTCGAACTTGGATGGCGATACCCTGAGGCGAAGGTGGCTGGACGAAGTCGTGGTCACCACGTTGTCGGCCTCGAGGCCGACCAGAGTGTCGAACAGCTCCCGCAGCCTGTCGGGCTTGCACGGGTAGTCGTCGGCCTGCGGGAGAACGCACCCGCCGTTGCTCCTCTGAACCTCTATCACACCACCTTGAGGCCCCGTTATCTTGGCGCGGGTGATGCTGCCCTGCTCCACGTCGGGGAAAATCGGTCCGGCCTCTGGCGTGGACTCAGGCCAGAACACGAAAGCAAGCAGGGCGACCTGCAGCACCAGTGCCCCGGACAGAACTCTATTCGTCATCCTGGGCCTCACCTTCGTCATCCGGCTCGACCAGTTTCATCGGTTCCTCGCCGCGCTGCCTGATGTTCCACACGAGGCCAAGCATTAGGAGGGCGGCCAGGGCGACGGCGTAGTTGGCCACCTCCCAGATCGTCTGCTCACTATCCTCGAGCGGCTTCAGCAGGCGCGTATATGTGCCGCGCGCCCTAAGACCCAGTAGATCCTCGTCCTCAAGGGCCCAGTCGACAGCGTTTTCGAGGAATTGCAGATTGAACAGGTACCTGTCCGCCGACAGGCTCCGGGACAGGTCGAGGATCACGTCGTCCAGGAATTCCGAGCTCCCAAACACGATCAGCCTGGTCGACTCCGGCGACTGGTCCACGAGACCTGGCCCGCTCCTGCCCAGGGGATCGTTCTCGAATGGCGAGGGCCTGTCGCTGAAGTAGCTCTTGAATGAACCCCGAATCGTCACCGCCAAGGGGCGCGAGCGTAGGTCGCCTTCAACGGGGAAGCCAAGGACAGGGTATTCTTCCATATCCGGGTCCACTTCCACGGACGGCCTCAGCCACGAGTTCTTCGACGACCTGAGGAACACCTGCACCTCCCGGTCGCGGGTCATGGCCTCGTCGATCAGGAGGGGCGACGCCCAGTGCAGAGTTATGGCCGGCATGTTGGCGGTTACGGCGCTCTCCGTCTCCATTCCATCCCTTCGAATATCCACGAAAGGCGGATAGGCGATACGCTCGATATCCATCACTGTGACGCCGCCGACATTCCTCTGGACCTGTATGGGGAACTGCTCGTTCTGGGGGTCAAGCACAAGCTCTTTCCCGATGCCGACGCCGTAGGACGCAAGCATGTCTCCTACGCCGTCCTTGACCTCTTCGAGGCCGATACCGGTGCCGAGCTGGATCGGCGAAACTATGAGGTTGCCCGACGCGACGATGACCGATCCCCCGCGCATGAGGAACTGGTCGATGGCGAAGACTTCCTTGGGCGACATATTGCGCGGCGACACGATGACCAACACGTCCACATCGGGGGCCACGGCCTGGGACAGGTCGGCGAGCACCATATTGTAGTTCTGAGACAGCTGCTGGTGGACATAGCTCCAGCTCGATATGGGCGGCACGTCCTGACCGAAGGAGCCCGGGACAGGGTCGTTGGGCGGTACCCACAGCCCAACGCTCTTCAGGAGTCCTGGGACCACCCTTCTGATACCCGCATCGATGGCCGAGCGAATATCGGCCTCGGTCGCCTCCCCGCCGGGATAGACGAGAATGCCGTCGTTCCCCCTCTTCAGCACCATGTGGAAGTAGTACGAGTCCGTCGACCCCAGGGCCACTAGGCTGGGGGCTATGCCCTGGGTCTGCTGGATCTGCTCGCGGGTCAGAGGGCTGTCGGGCAGGTCAGGGTCGACCATCCCAACTACCAGCTTCCCGTTCGACTCGGCAGCCAGCTCTCCCGCCACGGCCCTGAAGTTCGCCGGCCCTTCCTTCAGTGTCTCCGGCAGGGTCTGCTCGGTGATGTAGGCCGTCAGCAGCAGCGGCTCATCCAGCGCCGCGAACACCGCATCCTGCCTCTGGAACCCGGACACCACCTTCTTGATTGCGCTAGTCAGGTCGTACTCCAGATTCCTCAGCCTCACGGACAGGTCGGTCCCGCTCTGGTCGACCTCTACCAGGTCGGCAAAGCCGAGGACCTCGAACTGGTCGCCGTACCGCACGAGAATGTCGAAGTAAGAATTCACCACGGCCGAGTCTCGACGCTCCGTGATTGTGAAGGGCGTGGACTGGATGCCGTACGACCTGTTCGCCTCCGCCTCGATGTCCTCGTCAGTTCTGGGGTCGACGACCTCCGCCTCTATCTTGCCCGGCGCCGCTATCTCGTATTCGCGCATCAGGTCCCGTATGGCGGGCACCAGCGGCTCCAACAATGGGTGCGTCCGGTCGCTGATGTATCCCCTGAGCAGCAGCGGCTCTTCCAGGTTGGAAATCACATCAATTGTGGGAGCCGTCAGGCTGTATTCGCGCTGCGCCGTCAGGTCGACTCGCAGACCCGAGAGTGGGAAAAGCCAGATATTGAGCAATAGGAGGTTGGCCACTATCAGGACCGCGCCGATCACCGCGCGGCGGCGCAGGGGAGCTGAGTCTGCCCCCTTGCTCCATCGCTTCGTCTCCAACGACACCACGTTCAGGGCAAGGAAGAGCGTCGCGACGGAGCCGTAGTAGATGATGTCGCGCAGATCGATTACGCCGCGCTCTATGCTCTCGAATCTGCTGCCGCTGCCGATTGCCCTCAGTATCTCGGACACGCCTCCACCGGCGAATGCGGTCACGGTCTCGGTCCCGACCATGTAGAGCAACCCGCCGAGAAGCACGGTGAGAATCAGCGAGACTATCTGGTTGTCCGTTCTCGACGACACGAAGAGGCCTATTGCCGCATAGGCCGACCCCATCAGAAGAACGCCGAGGTACCCCCCAATGGCCGGCCCCCAGTCCAGATCTCCCAGCAGCTCGACCGTCACTGGAATGGACACCGTGAGGGCCAGGGCCGTGGCAAGCAGGATCACGACCGCAACGAACTTTCCGAAGGCCAGGTGTGTCGTGCGCACTGGGAGAGTGAGCAGCACCTCCAGGGTTCCGGCGCGCTGCTCCTCGCTCCACTGCCGCATGGTGAGAGTCGCCACGAGCAAGACCATGAGGACCGGCATCCAGCGGAACAGGGGCCGGACATCTGCGATGTTGCGGGCGAAGAAGGTCTCGGCCCAGAAGAAGAGGAACAGGGTGGCCGCGAGGAATACGCCGATGAAGATCAGGGCCAGCGGCGAACCAAAGTAGGAGCGCAGCTCCTTGCGTGCAACGGCCCAGGCCGGTATCCAGAGGCCGCTCACTCTCCAGCCTCGCTTTCTTCCGCACCCGCCGGTACCTCTTCCGCACCTTTCGCGGAAGTCACGAGCTCATTGAAGACGGTCTCCAGGGTTCTCGCCTCACGCCGCAGCTCCCTGACCGGCCAGCCCCTGCCCCGGGCGAGCCGGTAGACGTCCTCCCGCAGGTCCATCTTCTGGTGTCCGGAGATGCGATACTTGCGTCCGTCGGCAGTCATCTCGGAGGTCACATCGACGGCCCCGTCGAGATCAGCCAGGGCGCTTGTGACGTCGCCGGCGTGCTTGCCCAGCACCAGCACGGTGGCGGACGACGCCGAAAGGTCGGCCATCCGTGCGTCGGCCCTCACGCGTCCGTTCAGCAGCACGAAGGCGCGGTCGCAGATGGCCTCCACCTCCGACAGGATGTGGGTGGAAAGGAATACCGTGCTGTGCTTCGCAAGCTCCCCTATCAGGCCGCGGACCTCGATGATCTGTGTAGGGTCCAGCCCGATCGTCGGCTCGTCCAGTATCAGCACCTTGGGCTGGTGGAAGATCGACTGGGTCAGCCCTACTCGCTGCCGGTACCCCTTGCTGAGCTGGGATATTGGCCGAGCCAGCATGTCCTCGAGCCCCGTCGCCCGAACGGCCCTGGAGATGAGCTCAGGCTGGGCTTTCCGCGGCACCTGCCGCAGGTCGGCCATGATCTTGAGGTAGGCCTGTACCGAGAGCTCCGGGTATAGTGGGGCGTTTTCCGGCAGATAGCCGATGCGCTCCTGGACCTTGAGGGTGTCCGACACCACATCGAACCCGTCGACGACCACACGGCCGCTGTCCGGCTGCAGGTAGCCGGTCATTATCTTCATCAGGGTCGTCTTGCCGGCGCCGTTCGGCCCTAGCAGACCAACAACTTCGCCCTCGTCTACCCTCAGGGAGACGTTGTCCAGAGCCTGTATGGACCCGTATGACTTGCTGAGCCCTGTTACCTCGATCACTGTCGAAACACTATCTGAGTTCTATCCGTCCAGTAATGTAAACGCCGGAGCCCGCCAAGAGGTTAGCCCCGCATTTCTCTAACTCTTTCTAACGTCCAGTCGGCTCGACGGGTTAGCTCTACTGCCCAAGACGCCGCCAGACCGGGGCCTGCGACCGCGCAGCAGGCAGATCGCATCCCTATCAGTGTACCATCATGCGGCATAATCGAGGGCCCTGTCGAGCGCCCTTCGCATCCTGGGGCCCACCTGTGCCATCTCCTCGACGGTCGCCGTACTGAACGCCAGCCGAACATGGGATGTATCGTCATCCCGTCCATTGAGGAAGAATAGCGAGCCGGCCGGGAAGACCAGACCCTCCTCCGCGGCGCACCTCGACAGTACCTGCGCGTCCGCCTCGAGACTCTTCGCCCATAGGAAGAAGCCGCCCTGGGGCTTTGTGAATTGCAGGTCTTCCTGGCAGTGCTCCGCCAGACTGAGACACAGCGCTTCGCACTTCGCCTGGTACAACAGCCTCATCTCGTCGAGGTGCGCGTCCATCCCGCCTGACCCCACGTAGTCGGCGAGCGCCCTGAGCAACAGCGGGCTGCTCCCCATGTCGAACTTCACCCTGCTCAGCGCGTGTATGAAGTCTTCGCGGGCCTGTATCCAACCCACTCGCAGACCCGTCGCTATAGGCTTGCTGAACGTGCCGACACGCAGAATCCCCTCCCCGTTCGCCATGCCATACAGTGAAGGGGGAGGCGCGCCTCCAAAGTAGATGTCAGCATACGCCGCGTCCTCGACTATCAGCACCCTACGGGCGGCGCACAGCTCGACCAGCGCCTCTCGGCATTCCCGTGGCATCGTCGCGCCCGTTGGGTTGTGGAAGTCGGCCACCGTGTATAGCAGCTTCACACGCTTGCCCGCAGCCTCGGCCACCGAGATAGCGCTCTCCACGCCTTCGGGATCGTGCAGGGGCACAGCCACGATATCCGCTAGGTGTCCACGCATTGTCCTCAGGGAGCCCGAAAATGTCGGCGACTCCACCAGGACCACATCGCCGGGCTCGACGAAGGCGTCGCACACGTTGGCGATGCTGCCCGAGCTGCCGTTGTTCAGAATGAAGTTGTCCGGGCCGAGAGGCAGCCCGTCGAGACTGCTGTATCTATCGGCCAACGCTTCGCGCAGCCCCTCGAAGCCAAGTACGCCGCCGTACGTCAGAGCGCCCGGGTCGTGCAGCGCCCTCTCCAGGCACTCGAGGAGCTCATCGCTTGGCAGAGTCTCCGGGTCGGGTACGCCCCCGGCCAGCAGGATCGGGCTCTCGGTCGTCGGGGCATGGACCCAGGGAACGCCCTGGTCGGTTGGGGTTCCCGCTCCCACGGCAAGCGCCGCCCTGTTCAACAGGGTGCGTAGGTCCACGCCCGCCCAGGGACTGGCTTTCCTCACGTCCAGTGTAGATGTCACTTGTCCCTCCGGGTCCTGCCCATCTAATACCAAGTCACCGTGATGCCACCGTATATGTGCGGCCAGGGAGTGGGTTCCCGCCTTCGCGGGAATGACGGCTTTACGGCGCGCTCAAAATGAATTGGTATAAGTCTATAATACCAAGACCGCCATGCAAGGCCCGGACCAATCCATCCGGGCTGCCGCCGGTTCCGCACAGCGGCAGGCGTCAGAAGGCTAACGGAGGTAGAGAATCATGCCCAAGTACATATTCACCGAGGACGAGTGGATGCAATTCAAGGACGAGTCACACGGACACACGCTCCTGGCGATCGATGGAAGCACATACCGCTCGATCAAGATGGGCGGGATGCCGGAGCGACTGCCAGGTTCCGAAACGTACGACAGGCTCCTGGGGGTCAACGTCTTCAAGCCCGGCGGAATCTACGAGGCCCACGCGCACCAGACTCCCATGTACTACTACGTCATCGCCGGGGAAGGCATAATGCGCGTCGGCGACGAAGAACGAGTCGTGGGCCGAGGGGCCTGGGTCTACACGCCGCCGGGGCTCAAACACTACACGGAGAACACCGGCGACGTCGACATGGCCTACCTCTTCTTCGGCGGCAACCCTACGGACCCGGACGCTGGGTTCCACGAGCCGGTGAAGAACGAGTAGGGCCCGGGCGTCACTCCCTGTAGTACTCCATGCCCAGGTGGGTGATCTGCTCTTCGCCCATCATCCACCGCAGCGTGTTCTTCAGCTTGGTCTGCTGTATGAACAGGTCGTGCTCGGGGTAGACGGTCGCCGCATGCTGAGGGCTCTTGAAGTAGAAGGACAGCCACTCCTGTATGCCGCCCATGCCCGCACGCTGGGCCAGGTCCATGAACAGCACGAGATCGAGCACCAAGGGCGCAGCCAGGATCGAGTCCGAGCATAGGAAGTTGACCTTCAGCTGCATCCGCCGGCCGAGCCAGCCGAACAGATCGATGTTGTCCCAGCCCTCCTTGTTGTCGCCCCGGGGCGGGTAGTAGTTGATGCGGACCTTGTGGTACGCGTCGGCGTAGAGATCAGGATAGACTTCCGGCTGCAGGATGTACTCCAGAACGCCGAGTTTGGACTCCTCCTTCGTCTTGAAGTTCTCGGGCTCGTCCAGCACCTCACCGTCCCTGTTGCCGAGTATGTTTGTGGAGAACCAGCCGTCCAGGCCCAGCATCCTGGCCTTGAGCATCGGCCCGATTACCGTCTTCACGAGCGTCTGACCCGTCTTGAAGTCCTTGCCGCAGATGGGAACGCCCTCGTCGCCGGCCAGCTTCTCGAGCGCCGGTATGTCCGCAGTGAGATTCGGAGCGCCGTTAATGAACGGGACTCCCTCCAGCAGGGCGGCGTAGGCATAGACCATCGACGGCGCGATGTTCGCATCGCTGTCGTAGAGGCCGCCCATGAAGCTCTCGAGGTCCCTGTGTATCTCTGTTTCTTCAATGAATTTTTCGGTCGACGCGCACCAGACCATCACCAGTCTCTCACAGCCGTTGTCGGCCTTGAAGCCGCGTATGTCTTCGCGCAGGGACTCTACGGCCGCGAACTTTGAGGAACTCGCCCTGGTGTTGGTCCCGTCGATGCGCTTGACGTACTCGGTGTCGAACACCGCCGGCATGGGCTGTACGGACCTGAGGAAATCGGCGACCGGCTCCAGCTCGTCGTAGCGGTCGAGGACGCCGCTCTTGACTGCGGCCTGGTAGGCATCGTCGGGTATGGGGTCCCACGCGCCGAACACCAGCTGGTCCAGGTCCGCGAGGGGAACGAAATCGCGTATCAGCGGCGTGCGCTTGTCGGGCCGTTTGCCAAGCCGAATTGCCGCCATCTGGCTGACCGATCCTATGGGCTGTCCGGTGCCTCGCCGGATATGCTCGACGCCCGCAATGAAGGTCGACGACACGGCGCCGAGCCCCACAAGCAGCACGCCGAGCTTTCCGTCAGCCAGAGCGATTTCCGGGCTGTCAACCGACACGAAATCCTTCGGCTCCAGGCCGATTCCCCTGTTTCGGGCAAGCTCGAGCAGCTGCTCATGCCACTGCGCGGGTATCCTCCCGATCCTCGCCCAGTGCTGAACGGTGCTCTGACGCTTGCCCAACAGGGCTGCCAACGCCGACTGTCCGCCGAAACGATCTATGATCTGCCTTGCTGTATTCATGCAGACATGGTACCAATAATTTCATTAAGAAGTCAACCATGGATTGCGCTCCAGAATTTCCCACCAAATTGGCGGCGCCCGATGGCGCCCTACCAAACCCGTCACTATGAGGTGCAGCCTGAACGCGGAGGTGGGACATTCGGAACCACGCTTGGCTATGTCGGCCTGAAGACGCTACCCAAAAAGGTCTCGGAGCCACGCCGTGAATACCAGCCTGTTGGCGGCATTCACGTCGAGATCGCCCGCATTTATCGCCGAGCCCATTGGCCTGGGCCTCTCTCTCGTCGCGAGCCAAGCATGGACCTTGGCCCTCAGAATCTTCCTCTGAGCAAATCTGCGGTACTCTTCGGGAATGTCGTCTATGTATGCCTCGGACAGCGGCCACACCGGATCTCCGGGCGCAATCAAGCTGGCAAAGAAGTCCTCCAACTCGCCGGGGGACTCGTTGTCCGGCATAAGCCATACGCCGACGCGGGGCTTGCCCTCGACGTCGATTATTGTACCTCCCTGCACCGGGGTTGCTGGCGGCTCTATTCCTGCGGACCTGAGCCTGTCCGCCACGGCTTGCCACCTGGACTGCAAGTCGTCGTTGGCATCAACCAGTATGCCGATGGCCACCCGGCCCTCGGCGCGTATCTCCAAGGGGATGCTGGGTAAGAGTTTGTCTATCCCACCCTTGTCGATGACGTAGAAGTCCGGCATGTCTGGAGAGGATTGGGATAGGTGGATGACGACGTGCTTATCGTCGAGTCCCTCGACGAGGAGAACTCTCTCTCCATGTGGGACCTCGTCAGCCATACGTCTACCTGACCTCTATCCCCTGCTCGGAGGCGATTGCGAGCTCCTCTTCCGAGTACTCCACCGCACCCAAGTCGCCGTATTGCCGCGAGAGACGGACAAGAGCCGCGTCGGCGTCCTCGGACTGCATCGCCGCCTGAGCGAAGCCCTGTATGCAGTCCCAGCTATGGGTAGTCGCCACGACCTGCACGTCATTCTCCTGGGCCGTTCTGAGGACCATGCGCCAGAAATCGCGCTGGAGCGAATAGTGGAGGCCGTTCTCCGCCTCGTCGATGAGCAGGGAGCCACCCCGGCTGTTGGCGAGGGCCAAGGCAACACCGAATAGACGCAGCGCGCCGTCCCCCAGGCTTCTCAGCGGGACAGGCTGCTTGTGGCCCTTGAGCCTGACAACCGCCCGTCGCCCTCGCTGTGACGTCATGTCGTCGCCAACCACGGCGGCGCGCTCAACGTCATCGCCGAATATCAGTCGCAATGCGTTCACCGCCTGTTCTTCGTCGTCTGTCAAAGCAACTTGGTCCCATAGGCGTGCCAGCTTATTGTTGCTCAAACGGCCCGGTCCCAGAGACTCGCACACAATTGCCGGTGGCGGGTCGTCTCCGATATACGGGGACCGGATATCTAGGCGACCAAAGCGGGAGCGGGTTCTCCCAGTGGCTATTTCGTCAAGCAGGATGGCCCACGAGAGTTTCTGCTGACTGTCCCTGTACGATGCCTCAAGCGCCTGCACGGGAACATCCTCTGAGGAATCTCCGAACAAACTTAGTTGATTGGAGTAAGCATTCCAGTCGATTGACGCGGTTTGACTAATGGTGAGTTGTTCAGTGCCGTTCACCACTCCAATTGAAATATAGGCCTGTTGGGAGGTGTCCCGGCCGTAGAAGAGAGCCTCCCAATCGCGAATGCGCCTGCCGTCGCCCTCTTCGTCGTCGGTCATGGGCACTTCGTCGCGTACCCGCAACAGACTAGATAGAGTGGGATACCTTCCACGCGCGGCATATACGCGGACAGCTTCCAGCACCGTCGTCTTTCCGATGCCGTTCCTTCCCGCGAGCAGGGTCACGCGTCCCAAGCGGGGGATGGTCAGGGCATCTATGCCGCGGAACCCACTGATGGACAGGCTGGGAAGGTGCAAGTCGTTGGTGTCTGTCATGAACTGCCCCCCTTCAGCGCTCTCGCTGACGGTCCGCGCTAATTGGTGGATGTGCTCAAGCGCCGAGGGTTGAAGTGCCGCATGAGGTTCGCCATCTCTATGGCATCGAGCCCGGCGCTGTAGCCAACGTTCCCCTTCAGGATACTGCCTCCTGGCCCAGACTTCCTCTGGTACAGGAGCTCCTTGACCGAATCGCCGTCCTGGCCGCCCGACCTGTCCAGCGCCTGGTCTACTGTATTGGTCGTGAGGATACCGAAGATGACAGGGACGCCGGTCTCCGCCGAAGCGCTGGAAACGCCGCGCGCCGCCTCGCCTGCGATATGCGCGTAGTGGTCCGTCTCGCCCCTGATGATGGCGCCCAGGCATATGACGGCGTCGTATTCGCCAGATGTAGCCATGGCCCTGGCCACGACCGGGACTTCGAAGGACCCGGGCACCCGGGCCACATCGATGTCGCTCAGGGCAACGGCATGGTCGTAGAGTGCGGTCATAGCGCCTCTGAGGAGCCTGGCCGTGATGACTTCGTTGAACTTGGCGGCAACGATTCCGATCCTCAGACCCCGCCCTTCTAGCTTGCCCTTCAACTCGCGCATCTAGCGGCCCGCAGCGTTGTACTGAGAATCGTCGAGGAGGTGTCCCATGCGGTCGCGCTTAGTCTGCAGGTAACGAATATTCTCGTCGTTGGCCTTGACCACGATGGGTACGCGCTCGACTACCTCCAAGGAGCCGTAGCCGTCCAGTCCCGCCAGCTTCCGGGGATTGTTCGTGAGAATCTTCATCTTCCCTACGCCCAGGTCCTCGAGTATCTGCGCGCCGATGCCGTAGTGGCGTATGTCAGGTGCGAAGCCCATGCTTACGTTCGCATCGACTGTGTCGAGGCCGTCGTCCTGCAGGTGGTACGCCTTCAGCTTGTTATGGATCCCGAGCCCGCGGCCCTCCTGCCGCATATAGAGAAAGACGCCCCTGCCCTCCTCGGCAATGGCCTCCTGGGCCAGCTCGACCTGCTCTCCGCAGTCGCACCTGATGCTGCCGAATACGTCGCTGGTAAGGCACTCGCTGTGGACCCTGACCAGCGTCGGCTCTTCCGGCGAAATATCGCCCATGATGAAGGCGACGTGCTCGTCTTTGTCTACCAGGCTGCGGTAGGATATGGCTTCCCACACGCCATGGTCCGTCGGTATGCGGGCCTCGGCCACCCGCTCGATGAGCTTCTCATGGCTGCGCCGGTAGCTGATTATCGCGGCGATGCTGATGATACCGATGTCGTAGCGCGACGACAACTCCTCCAGCTGGTCCATCCGCGCCTTCGACCCATCCTCCGCCAGGACCTCGCAGAGCACGCCCGCGGGATACAGCCCCGCCATGCTCGCCAGGTCCACAGCGGCCTCAGTGTGCCCGGCTCTCACGAGCACCCCACCCTCAGCATAGCGGAGCGGGAAGATGTGGCCCGGGCGGCCCAGGTCTTCAGGCTGAGTATCCGGGTCCAGCAGGGCCCTTATAGTGGCGGCGCGGTCGTGCACGGATATGCCGGTCGTAGTCCCCTCCAGCACGTCGACGGACACGGTGAATGCCGTCGTCAGGCGCGCGGTGTTGTCCTGCACCATCATCGGGAGCTGGAGCTCCCTGAGGCGGGCGGTTGTCATGGGCACGCACACGAGCCCCCGCCCGTAGGTGACCATGAAGTTGACCGCCTCGGGCGTCGCCTTCTCAGCCGCGATCATGAGGTCGCCCTCGTTCTCCCTGTCCTCGTCGTCGACGATGATCAGGTGGCGGCCGGCCTTGATCTCCTCGATGGCCTGCTCGATCGTTATGTGAGGCATCTGAGCATTGCTCCGCTATCGAGGGGTCTACCGCCGCAAACCTTCACGGCCAGGATGCAAGCTCGCGGCCAGCTTCATGGCATCTATCAACTCCTGCGCGTCCACGATGCCACCCCTCACCGCGCCCTTATCGAAGTAGGCCTCGTAGAAGTTGTGATGCAGCGCATTTACGGCTCTCAACTTCGTCTCGTTGGATTTGGGATCGTCCGTTTCCGCTATCAATCTGCGGGCGTTCATGTTCACGTCTGCGTGTGAGCGGTTCGGCCAGCCCCGTTCCCTGGCAATAGACTTCACATAATGAGCCACCGCACCCCACGCCTTTTCCGATGCCTGGAGCAAATCGCCATTCTCGAACTCGTGCTCCGCGTGCTCAAGGAAGATGTCGCTGATTGCCTGATGCTGCGTTGTTGTAGCCAAGCCTAATGCTCCGTCGGCGTGCGGCGGGAAACTAGCCGCTCGACGTACTTGGCGAGGATGTCCACTTCTATGTTCACCGTGTCCCCGTCTTTTCGGGAACCCATGATAGTGTGCTCGCGGGTGTGGGGGATAATCGTAACAGAGAACCGCTCTTCGTCGCACTCCACAATAGTCAGGCTGACGCCGTCCAGGGCAATGAATCCCTTCTCCACGACGTAGCGCATTATCGGCGGGGCCGCCTCGATGGAGACCATCACGGCATCGCCGTCCTCGAGAATAGACTCGATCCTTCCGGTTCCATCCACGTGTCCCTGCACTATGTGGCCATCCAGGCGCCCGCCCGCGGCCACCGCTCGCTCTAGGTTGACGGGATTGCCCTCGGCCAGGGAGCCCAGATTGGTCCGTCGCAGCGTCTCCGGCACAACGTCGACGGAGAAGGAGTCCGGACCGAGCTCAGTCGCAGTGAGGCACGCTCCGTTCACCGACACGCTGTCGCCCACGCTCAGACCGTCCAGCACCTCCGATGCGCGTATGGCGAGTCCCTCGGGTCTGACTGATGCGGCTACACCTATCTCCTCGACTATGCCCGTGAACATGCTCAGCAGTACCCCGTTATCGCCATGTCGCGCCCGTACCTGTCCCAGCGCACCCGCTCCAGCCTCAGCGTGTCGGCCATTCTCTCGAACCCGGCCCCGGACACTGGCGAGGGCGCTGCCTGACCCCCAACAATCACCGGTGATACGAATGCTATCACCTTGTCCACGGCTCCGAGGTCGAACAGCGAACCCAGAAGCGTCGCGCCGCCCTCGACGAACAGGGACGTAACGCCGAGATCCGAGGCCAGGTGGCCCATCAGCGCAACCAGGTCTACCGAGGGTCCATCGCCCGGGAGGTAGACGACCTCCGCGCCGGCGTCCCTCAGCGCTGCGGCTGCCGATTCGTCGAGGTCGCCCGCCGCGACGAGCGTACGCCCAGGCTCAACCAACATCGGCGCGTTGGTGGGCATTCGACCGCGGGTGTCAACCACGACTCTGAGGGGTTGCCTGTCCAGCGGTTCGCCATTCTTGTCGCGGGCGGTGAGCCGCGGATCGTCGGCGAGCACCGTGTTGATGCCGACCATGACGGCATCTGAGGCTGCCCTCAGCCTGTGAACCTGGCGCCGCGCCTTCTCGCCCGAAATCCACTTCGAGTCGCCGCGACTCGTGGCTATTTTGCCGTCGAGGCTCATAGCGAACTTTGCCGTGACGAAGGGCGTCCCGGTCGTCACGTATTTGACATAGGCCTCCAGCAGGAGGCGCGCCTTTGCCTCGCCCTCCCCTATCCGGGTGCTCACGCCGGCTTCCACCAGTATGGCCATCCCGCCGCCCAGCACGTTCGGGTTGGGGTCCAGCATGGCCGCGTGTACCTCGGCAACCCCGGCCTCGATTATGGCGTCGGTGCAGGGCGGTGTGCGTCCATGGTGACTGCACGGCTCCAGGGTCGTGTAGAGGGCAGCGCCTCGGGCTGCTTCGCCTGCCTCACGGAGCGCCACCACCTCGGCGTGGCTCTGGCCAGGCGGCTGGGTGTAACCACTGCCGACAACCTCGCCGTCCCTGACCAGCACCGCGCCCACAGGCGGGTTCGGGCTGACGCGGCCCTCGGCGCGCCTGGCAAGCTCGAGGGCGTGTGACATGTAGCCCACGTGTCAGTCCTGAGGCCGCCCGTCCGTGAAGTCCCGGTGGATGCGGCTGGGGGTGGGCACGGTCTGGCCCTGGTACTTGCTGCCCAGCGCGGCGGACCCATACAGGTTCTCGGCCGGGGTGGTGAGACGCAGGAAGGATATCTGCCCGATCTTCATGCCGGCGTAGAGTGTCACCGGCAGGTTGGAGACGTTGCTGAGCTCGAGGGTGAGATGGCCCTTCCACCCCGGGTCCACGTACCCGGCCGTCGAGTGGATCAGCAGCCCGATGCGGCCCAGCGAGCTCTTCCCTTCCAGCCTCGCGACCAGGTCGTCGGGCAGCTCGATGTGCTCCGTGGTGCTGCCCAGCACGAACTCGCCGGGATGGAGCATGAAGGGGATGTCGCCGCCTATCTCGATCATCTCGGTCAGGCCGTCGCCGTCCTGCGCCTGCCGGACGTCTATGTAGGGCCGACGCGAGTTCCTGAACACGAGGATGCTATCGTCCAGGTGCACGTCCACGCTGGCAGGCTGTATGCACCCCTCGCCGAGGGGCGAGACGACTATGCGTCCAGCGGCGATCTGTTCCTTTATGCTGCGGTCGCTGAGGACCATCGGGCCTCCGTACGGAAGGTTGACTGTGGCGAGATTCTAGCAGCGACGTACCGGCTGGGCAACGATTCAGCTTGCGTCTCAGACATCCGGGCCGAGCCTGTCGAGGTCGCTGTCAGCAACGGCAGCCAGTCCCTCGGGGATACACCCAGTGAACGCGTTGTCGCGCATCCGAACCCGTCGCAAGTTGGCAAGGTTGCTCAATTCGGACGGGATATGGCCGCTCAGCTCGTTGTGAGCCACAGGTTGGGCAAAGCGGCCAGCTCGCCCAGCTCAGAAGGTATTCCGCCGCTCAGTCTGTTGTGGTGGAGATGCAGCCTCCGCAGGCTGGCCAAGCTCGGCCAGGAGGAGAGCCTGCCAATGTGAATCTCATCTCCCTTCGACCTGGCAGGAGTTCGATCCGTTTGAGGTCTCTCGGCCCACTCCTAGTTTCCACTCCTCTATGACAGTATGCCTGCCCTGTGCGTAGTACAAGGGCAGGCATACTGTGCCATGGTGTCTATGCTTCGCCGGGGACCTACTCGATCGCGAACACCGCCTGGACGTTGAGGCTGAGCTCCAGCTCCCCGCCGCTGACCGAGGTCGATGCTGAGTCCATAGCCGCCCTGAGCGCGAAGGACTCCTGCTGGAAGTCTCGGACGTCCACTCCGCTGCCCACTTCGCTGATGAAGAGCAGGTCGCCGACGGCCACATCCGTGAGACTGGCGAAGTGCTCGGCCTTGGCTACTGCGTCCTCCACCGCCTGCTCGCGGAGGTCCGTCATGAATGGCTTGGGGTCCTCTATGCTGAACTGGATGCCGTTGATCCTGGTGGAGTCGCCCCCCGCCTCTGCGACGTCGTCGATGATGGTCCCAACGGCGTCCACGTCCCTTATTTTGATCCTTGCCGTATTGCTGACGGTGTAACCTACGAGCACCTGCTTCCTGACGCGGGTACCGTTCTCCTCTACCTCTGGGTACTCGTACTGGGGCCGTATGTTGAAGAACATGGTCTGCACGTCCTTGTCTTCCAGCCCGTTGGCCTTGACCGCCGCCACAATCGCGTCCATCGCGTCGGCAGCCTGCCCGCGGGCCTCCGCCACCGTCTCGGCTGTCGCCTCTACGCCGACGTTCAGCAGGACAAGGTCCGGTTCCACGCTGACGCTGGCCTGGCCTGTCACCCAGATGCCGCCGTCGGGCCTGGGAATGTCCACATTCGCAGCCGCGGCAGGCGCGGTGGTCTGGGGCTGAACGGGAACCCGGGCCTCAGACGGCTGAGCCGCCGTTTCCTGCGTCGTCGTTTGCGCGGCGGCCTGGGTCGCAGGCTGCTGGGGAGCGGAAGTCTGGGGAGCCTGGGCCGCCACCGCCGGCGACTGCGACTGCACGGTCTCGTCCGTGGCCGCCTCGCCGTTACTGCATGCGACTCCTACCACAATGAACGCGGCCATTCCGAGCACCGCCACGAGCCTCAACGTTCCTGTCATTGTCTGTTCCTTTCTTTTCTTTGGGGCACGAATAAGATGCTGCGTGTTCACCCCTCTCTTTCATGTATAACGAAAATCGTTGGCCAGAAGTTGGCACCCCTTTGCGTCTCAGGGCCTTTCCATTGTTGAGATAGGGTCGTACCTTGCCGTTCGGCCTGAGCTTGTCGAAGGCCCCAATTGTGGTTCGACAGGCTCACCACGAACGGACTTTGGAAAGGCCCTGTTTGCGTCTGCCTTCCCTTGACTGGAGAGGATTGAGGTGAGAGCAAAGGTGTTGGCACGGCTCCCCCTCATCCCTTCGGCAAGCTCAGGGCAGGCTCTAACCTTCTCCCGTCAGGGGCCCTCAGGGGAGAAGGGACTTCGGGAACACCCCTGAGGGACGGCCGTTAGAGCAGATCGAGCTCGGTGACGTTGGGTGCGTGGATCTTCAGAGACGACTCCATCATCTGGCGGACCATCTCGTGGCTGGGCACACACTCGGGGCACTCCTCGTTGGTCCCCTCATTGTAGCGCACGGTCAACTTTCCGCCAGACAGGCCCAGCAGCTCGAGCGATCCGCCTTCTGCGCCCACGATGGTCCCGAACAGGTCCAGTACGGTCTGCACTTCCTGGTCTACGCCTGCAGTGCTCAATTGCTCCTCCGCAACCACATCGATTGGTCTGGCGTCGCAGTGAGCCTACGGGCAGCACGGTTGGGTGTCAATCTGAACTTGACCGGTCTGGGAGGCAACCATAGACTTGGCACATGGAAATGTGCCAAGGCGGGGTCGCTTGACGTCAGGAGAGCTAGTTACAGGGGCTTCTCTCTACGAGGCGGCGAGGGCTGCGGGCGTCGAATTCGCACACGAAACCTCCCCATCCTGTAGGTTCCTGCGGCTCGGAGGTCTGGACCTCCACTACCTCGACTGGGGAGAGCCCGACGCTCCGCCCATACTCATGCTCCACGGCATGGCCCAGTCCGCCCATACCTGGGACTTCTCCGCCCTCGCCCTAGGCGACCGGTACCGCGTCCTGGCCCTGGACCAGCGAGGGCACGGAGACAGCGACTGGGCTCCCGACGGCGACTACTCGCTGGACGCGCACCTCGGCGACATCACGTCGTTCGTCGACGCGATGGACCTGCGCGGCCTCGTGATGGTGGGCCTGTCCATGGGCGGAAGAAACGCGTTCTCCTTCGCAGCACTGCACCCGGAGCTTGTCAGGGCCCTGGTGATAGTGGACATCGCGCCCGAGTCTGGGCGGTCCGGCGCGAGCGCCATCCGCAGCTTCATCGAGCGTGTGGACGAGCTCGACACGTTCGAGGAGTTCGTCGAGCGGGTCAAGGGCTACAATCCCCGCCGCTCGCGGACGCAGATCAGGGGCAGCCTGGCCCACAACCTGAGACAGCTTCCCAGCGGCAGGTGGACGTGGAAGTACGACAAGGTGCTGCGGTCGCCGTCGCGGCCACAGCCGGGGCCCGGATTCGTCGAGAGGCAGTGGCTCTACATCGAAAGGATCGAGTGCCCTACCCTCGTGGTGCGCGGCGCGTACAGCAAGGTGCTCACCCAGGAGATTGCGGAGGAGACCGTGCGACGCCTGCGGCACGGCTCCCTGGCGGTCGTCGACGACTCGGGCCACCTAGTGCCCGGCGACAACCCGCCCGGATTCATCAGGGTGCTGGGAGACTTCCTCGACGGCTGTCGCTGAGATATGGCCTAACGGGGGCTACATAGGGGAGTGAATGTGGCGTCGTCTCCTGGCATGGTCGAGGCCGACCCCGCCCCACCCAGATCCACCACCTAATTTGGACGGATGGTGTGACGGACTGCCTCTGAGGCTATGGCTGTGCACCTTGCCGGGGATGGGTTCCCGCCTTCGCGGGAATGACGGAGGTGGGGGATTTGGGCCCCAGGTCCCTCGTTGCGCTTCGGGACGACATGGCGGGGTGGCTGGACGCTAGTTCACCGCAACCGCCCATGCAGGTTTGCGACCGGCGTACCAAGCGACGAAAATGGTCCTGCCCGTTGCCTCGAGTTGACGGCAACAGCCGGGGATGGGTTACCGCCCCCGCCTCCGCTGGGGCAGGCTCTGCGCGGGAATGACGGGGGTGCAAAGGTCTCCCCCGTATCGGGTACGGGGCAGGCTCTGCGCGGGAACGACGGTGGTAGGGTGCTCCCATCTATTCTCGTACAAATGGCGGTTGCGCAAAGTCCTGCTCAGGGGAAGGAACAGTCATCCTTATACCAATTCATTTTGAGCGCGCCGTAAAGCCGTCATTCCCGCGAAGGCGGGAACCCACTCCCTGGCCGCACATATACGGCGGCATCACGGTGACTTGGTATTACTATCCTGCTGATGCTGGGGCCGTCCGGGTGGACGGGGCTTGGCCAGTTCGCGTCGCAGCTCCAGAAGCTGCCCTTCCAGATGGTGAAGCCGTGGGGCGCCGGGGCGTCATCCCCATAGGTGATCCTGTCCAGCTCGTCGCCGGTCTCCGGGTGGTACTTGACGATTGTCTTGTCGGACGTGTGGGCGCACCACATGCCGTCTCCGACCCAGGCGAGGCCGTGCAGGCGCTCGTGGGGCACCTCGACCTTCCTCAGCACGCTCCCGTCGGCCGGGTCCACGAGGACCAGCGCCTTGGGGTTGAACGCCGTGATCCAGAGGAGGCCGTCCACCCACTCCACGCCGTGAATACCGCCTCCGTCCGGCGTAGGGAAGCGCGAGACCTCCTCGCCGGTCTCGTAGTCGCACCTGACGACGCCTGAGAAGCCAGTGTCTCCGGGCCTCCGGTATCGGGACAGGGACGCGCCATTGGAGCCAATCCAGAACGAGCCGTCGCCGACCGTCAGCCCTGACGAGTTCTCGGCCGTCGTGCGTACCGTCCTGACCGGCTGCAGGTCGTCGTCGAGCAGGTAGAGGTCATCCGTAGCCTGGTCGCACACCCACAACCCATCGTCCGTGCCCTGGAGCCCGTTCGGCATGGTGGCAGGCGGCGTAATCGTCGTCTCGAGTCTCATTTTCTTGCCTCTTGAGTACTCCCATGACTGTCCACAGGACGCAACGTTCAATGTCATGCCAATTTACCACGATGTGGGCACATTGGGGACTACCTACCGGCGTAGGGGCGGGTTTGCAACCCGTCCTCCCCATGGCGTGGCCTCGAGACAGCGCGGCTTTCCCGTATTCGTAAGCGCATCCGACACATTCTTAACCTGCGAATCAAGAGATTGGCTCGCAACCCGCACAACCATACGGCGACGGGGATTCGACGACCCCACCATCGGCGGCAGGGGTGAACTCGGCGGGGTACGTACATCTGTTGTGAACGATCCCGGAGCATGGTCAGGGGCTGCAGACAAGCCTGCCAGTTGGCAAGGCCGGGGGCGGGTTCGAAACCATCTGCTCCAACTAATTCACTCTCAAGATGTTTGCAGCGGGTCCGGGACACTTGCGGTTGGCATATCGAGGGGTGCGAATGAGTGCCAGTCCGGGTGGCGCAGGCAGGACTGCCTCGACAGGTATGTTCGGGGCGTGGATGAGCATTCTACGGGAAGGTCGAATGAAGCCCAGCTCACGCCCTCGCTCCACGAAGATCTTCACAGGGTCCCTGCCTTCATAGGCATACTGTGGCGCATACTCGACCAGCAGGCCGATGGACACCTCGAACGGGTCCACCCCGGCCCTGTGGGCTATCTCAAGCCGCATCGACTGAAGAATCTGCGAGATTATCAACGTCGCCCATATCTGTTGCTGGATCACCACCAACTTGGCGGACCACAGAAGACGCAGCTTGAGGTGTTGCTTGACCAACTTGAGCGCCATCTCGATGTCCCACCTGCGAGCGTAGACCTCGGCCATGGATGCAATCGGGAATGTGTGAGGCTCCCGAACGTTGGTGATGTAGCGGCGCAGCGTATTGCCTTGTCTGAAAGTCACCAGCCGAACGGCGTGTTTGGCCCGGTCGGCGCGATGGGCTCCCAGCCACACGAGGCCATCGAAGACGTCGCCCCGATGGTAGAAGGTATGTATCACCTTGTAGCTGGTCTTTGCTCTCAGCCTGCTCAGCCAGTGGTAACCCCTGTCCGTGAGCCAGTCAAACCAGGCGAAGCCGAAGTATCCCAAGTCTGCGACCACCAGTGTTCCCGCTGGCAGGTCTTCCACCAACTTCCGCGCCAACACCTTCTCGTTCTGATGTGGGTCCGGCTGAAACATGACGGTCCGCCACTGCTGGCCTCTCACGTCGAACACGCCAGCCAGCTTGCCAGGGAGCAGACGGCTATCGCCTTGGGGAATCTCTCTCAGAGGCGGAAGCCTTCTCGACATGGCGTCCAGTGTACTCTCGTCTATGCACACCACGCCCTCGGCGAATGGCGCCAGCTTCTCCGTTACCACACCCTGCAATCGTTGTGCCAATACGCCGCTGATCTGCTCGAAGAGTCTCTCCAATGGCTTGGTTCCCGCGCTATGGAGCCTCTTGTAGACCGCTTGGTCTGTAACCGGGAATCGGGGGAAGAACCAGAGTCCGCGTTCCGAGATAAGACGCCACACCGCCAATTGGCTGCCGAAGCCTCTCAGGACGCAGACCAGCAGCCCTGCCCACAGAGCCATTGCGGGCAGGACGCGCGGCCTGCCAGGGCCCTTGAGACTGTGGTCTGGCTCCATGTCCTTCAAACACTGCTGAAGAAACTCCTCTATGCTCCCGATGGTGGCTGTATCGTCCCCGGTACTGGTGGACATTTCGCTCTGTCCCTCCTTTGGAGTAGTCTTATCCTTATACTATCCAAAGGAGGACTACCCAAAGGAAAGGACGGTTCTTTTTATCAATTAGTTGGAGCAGATGGGTTCGAAACCCGCCCCTACGATCTGAATTGGCGGCGCAGCACTGCTAGCGCTCGGCGGCGATGCGCTCCAGCGTTTTTTCGTAGCGTCGGGCCATCTCGGGGCCCTGCAGGTCGAGATATTGGCGCTCGTACTCGCGGGCCAGCGGCGTGGATGGCGCCGCGGGGACCTCTATCGTCGCCGTGGTGACGCGGTCGTTGCCCCACTCGTAAGCGACGATCTCGCCCTTGCTGACGATCAGGTTCATCCCGACGTTCGCCTCCACAATCGGGACGCCGTTCTCCCGGGCGCGGGCCAGGACGGTCTCGTTCTGGTCACGCGACTTGGAGCCATAGGAGGGGATCAGGATTAGCTGCGCGCCGTCCAGGACCAGCGTCCTGACGATCATAGGGTTCCAGCGGTCGTTGCATATTACGAATCCGGCCCGGCCGAACGGGGTGTCGAAGGCCCGCAGCGTGCCGCCGATGCGGTTGAAATTGCAGGACGGGTGCGTACCCTCGGCGAACTGGGTCTTGTGGTACTTGCCGCGTATCTCGCCGCCCGCGTCGATAAATATGGCGGCGTTGTAGACGTCGTTCCCGATTCGCTCGGCGAATCCGAAGCAGAGACACGTGCGGAGCTCCCGGGCGAGTCTTCGGAACCGCTCGATGTACGGGCCGTCGATGGGCTCGGCCACGGCGAGCATGTCCGCGGCGGTGCGCTGCCCCTCGAGCACCTCCATCACGCCGTAGCCGTCCAGCATCCCCTCGGTTGCGAGGATCAGATCAGGGACTTCGCGCGCGGCCTCTCTGAAGTACCGCTCAAGCTTGTCGGCGTTGTGGGCCTTGTCCCACTTCTTGGGCTTGAGCGAGATGGCCGCAACCCTGACCGATGTGAACACGACGTCCCCCTGGAGCTGTCAGCCCCTCACTTGCGCGAGATTCCGAGCTCCCTGACCGAGTAGAGGTACTGCATGACGTGCGACCTGCTGATCAGCCCCACCAGCTTCCCATCCTCGATTACAGGAAGCTGGTGTATCCCGTTCCCCGCGAGCAGGTCCATCGCCTGCGCCAGGTCCTGGTCGGGCCCGACGGTCACCAGCGGCGCGGCGCTCATCTCCGACCGCACTATGCGATGGGGCCATTCGCTGCGGGGGAGCCGCTTCACGTCGGTCAGAGACAGCAGCCCGACGAGCATGTCGCCGTCGCAAACAGGGAGCGCCCTCATCCCACGGCGCAGAAGCGAACCGAATACCGCATCGTGGATGCTCGCACCAGGGTCGATGGTCGGAACGTCGGAGGCCATCACGTCCTTCACCTTCACTCCGAAGACTCCCGCCTCCACGTCGGTCTCGGTCTGTGTGCGTCCGGCCGCGTTCTGGAGGAACCACCCCAGGAGCGCCAGCCAGATGCCACCGATGCGATTGTCCCACCAGAGGAACTGCATGACGCCGAGCACCATCATCCCGATGCCGACAATCTGGCCGACAAGACTTGATATCCGCGTCGCTCTCGCGTGGCTGCCGGTCGCGGCCCAGATGGCCGATCGGAGCACGCGGCCGCCGTCCAGAGGGAAGGCCGGAAGCATGTTGAAGGCGCCCAGCAGGGCGTTGATGAAGGCGAGGTAGAAGAGGATCGCGTCGACCGGAGACCTGCCGTCGCTCAAGACCAGCCAGACGAGCCAGAGCACGGCCGCCAGCACGAAGCTGGTGAGCGGCCCTACCATGGCGATGACGAATTCGTCGCTCGCCTTTCGGGCGTCGGCCTTGAGATTGCTGACACCGCCCAACACGAAGAGCGTGATGCCGCTGACTGGGAAGCCCCTCGCGCGGGCGACCAGGGAGTGGGCCATCTCGTGCACCAGCACCGACACGAAGAGGAGGAGCGCAGAGGCTATTCCGGCTATCCAGTACGTGGGTGCAGACCATCCGACATACCGGTCCGGGAGGAATCCGACGGACAGGCTCCAGGAGAGCAGCACGACCACGAGGAACCACGAGTAGTGGAGCCCCACCTCTACGCCAGCTATGGAACCCAGCCGAATCGACGCCTTCATAGCCTCCCCGCCGGTCGATCTATCCTGAGTCCATTATAGCAACAAGGAGTGTGTCGCAATCGTTGGACGGGCGACCGCTCCGATGTCTTCACCCTCGCCTCAATCCTCTCTCGTCAAGGGAGAGGAGGCCCGAAGGATAGCCGGCTGGCGAGACCTACCCGGTCAATCCGACCCGGCTCCGGACGGCCTTGAGGCGGTCGACGTTCTCCTTGTCGGGGCCCTTGTGCTCTTCGCCGAAGCCCGGCACCTCCAGGAGGAAAGGCACGTCGCGGAAGGCGGGGTGGCCCATGATGGTCTCGAATCCTGCCTCACCCAGGCTCCCCTCGCCTATGTTCTCGTGCCGGTCGACGCCGGACCCCAGGGGAGTCTTCGAGTCGTTGGCGTGTACGACGACTAGCCTGTCGAGGCCTATTTCCTGCTCGAACTCGTCCAGGGCGGCCTCGATTCCCGACTTCTCTATGATGTTGTAGCCTGCGGCGATGCTGTGCTGCGTGTCCAGGCAGACTCCGACCCTATCGTTATCGAGCGCCTCGATCATCCGCCCTATCTCGGCGAAGGACGAGCCTATGTGGGAGCCCATCCCCGCGCTGTTCTCGATGAGCAGCCTGGCATCGTCCGGGGTGCGCTCCAGCACCAGCGTGAGGGCAGCGATTGCCTGGTCGAACACGGCGTCGAACCCCGCACCCTTGTGCGAGCCGCCATGGAAGACCACGCCCACCGCACCGAGCTGCGAGACCACCTCCAGCGAGCTTACGAGTGACTGGACCGACTTGCCAACGAGCTCAGTGCTGCCGCCGACGTTGACCAGGTAGCTGCCGTGTATGAAGGCGGGGCCAATGCCCGTCGACTCGGACTTCTCGCGGAAGGCCAGCACCTCGGCCTCCTTAGGCGATCTGAACCGCCACATCCTTGGCGAGGACGCGAAGAATTGCACTGCCTCCGCGCCGATCTCCCCCGCCCTGTCGATGCCCTTGTCGAGCCCTCCCGAAGTCGATACGTGAGCGCCTATCTTCATTAACAGCCTCCTAAGGGCCGCAGCCTGCACCTTTCACCAAGCCAAGTCCAAGGAACTTATACCAAGACCACCTCGGATCGACGGCACTGCCCTTCGACAGGCTCAGGGCGAACGATTTCTATAGCCCGGTTAGCTCCGAGTTCTCCGGGGCCGCAGCCTGCACTGCCTGCGGGCCATTATAGCGGCTTGACACGCTTCGACGGTATCGGGATACAATCAGGCCCGCACGCTGGCCCCACTCGCCTCGGTTTACTCCGGGAGCACGTGCGGGCGGGAGTCCTGGAGGAACAGATGGCCTGGAATTTCGAGTTGGTCGACGGGCCCTATGGGGGCGTCACTGAGGGGCCCGCGTGGGACGGCAGGGGTCTTCTCTTCACGCACATCCCGTCCAGCCGCATCCTGAGATTCGACCCGGAGACGGGATCCTCGACCGTCTTTCGGTCCGGCGCCAACTACGCCAACGGCCTGATGCTCGACCCGGACGGAGCGCTCTACGCCTGCGAAGGCGACGCCAGGCGAATGGTCCGATACGAGGATGACGGCTCCACCACCGTCCTAGCCGACGGGTTCGAGGGCCAGCGCCTCAACATACCGAACGACGTAGCCATCGACCTCCAGGGCCGGGTGTGGTTCACGGACCCGTACTACGAGGGCGCGGCCGGCCCGTGGAGCGAGGACGTAGCCAACAAGGACCTCGACCACGACTCGGTGTACCGACTCGACGAGGCCAGCGACGGCAGTTGGTCGATCGCGCGCGCGACCTTCGACACGACGAGGCCCAACGGGCTGCTGTTCTCCCTTGACCACGACGTGCTGTATGTTGCCCAGAGTGGGCGTCGCGAGGACGAGTACCGCCAGCTCCGCGGCTACCCTGTACAGGCGGACGGCAGCCTCGGCGAGCACACGGTACTGCACGATTTCGGCGCTCACAGGGGCATCGACGGCATGGTGCTCGACACGGAGGGCAACATTATCGCAACGGCCGGGTTCGAGCAGAGCGGGCCGGGGCCGATGATCTACGTATTCGCGCCGGACGGCGAGGTGATCGAGATGCACCCCATGCCCGCCGACCGGCCGACCAACTGCACTTTCGGCGGGGAAGACCTCACGACGCTGTACGTCACAACCGCCGGCGGGCACCTGTTCAGGACGCCCACCGAGCGCCGGGGCCGCCTGCACTATCCTTGAGAAGGGATTCACCGCATAGGACGCATAGGACGCAGAGGGCGCGGAGATAAGGAATAAGTTCTTGGTTCTGGAGGATGATCGTGAATGACACCATACGAGTCGGGTTTGTAGGCGCGGGCGCTAACACCAAGCTGCAGCACCTTCCCAAGCTGGGGGCAATCGAGGGAGTGGAGCTGGTCAGCGTCGCCAACCGGAGCCGCGAGTCCGGCCAGCGGGTTGCCGACGAGTGGGGGCTGCCAACCGTCTACGACAACTGGCAGGACCTGATCGCCGCGCCTGACACCAACGCCATCTGCATTGGCACATGGCCGTATATGCACAAGACGCTCACTCTCGCGGCTCTGGAGAACGACAAGCACGTGCTGTGCGAGGCGCGGATGGCGATGAACTCGGTAGAGGCGCGTGAGATGCTGGCCGCGTCGAGGGCCAAGTCGAACCTGACGACCCAGATCGTCCCAGGCCCGCTCTCCCTGAAGGTCGAGAGCACGATCAAGAAGCTGATCGCCGACAGGTATCTCGGCGACATCCTATCCGTGGAGCTTTCCATCGGAGGCGACTTCCCCGATCCCCATGCGACCCTGCACTGGCGAGAGGACCGGGACCTGAGCGGCAACAACATCATGCGCCTGGGCATCTGGTACGAGGAGATCATGCGCTACGTCGGCCCAGCGCGCAGCGTCAGGGCCGTCACCCGCGTCCACGTAAAGTCCAAGAGCGACGAGTCGAGAGCGATGCGCCACGTCGCCGTACCCGACTACCTCCAGATCATCAGCGAGATGGAGTCGGGCCCGGTCATGCACGTCAGGATGGGCACCGTGCTGGGCCTCGCCGAGCCCGACTCCCTGACGATGTTCGGCACGGAGGGCACAATCCGGCTGGACACCGACTCACTCGCCCTGTACGGCGGGCGCCGGGGGAACTCCGAGATGTCGGAGATCGCGGTATCCCCCGAGATGGAGGGGCACTGGCGGGTCGAGGAGGAGTTCGTGAACGCCATACGCGGCCTGGAAGAGGTCACGCACACCAACTTCGTGGACGGCGTACGGTACATGGAGTTCACGGACGCAGTCCACAAGAGCGCCCGCACCGGAGAGACGGTCTACCTGCCGCTGCAGTAGACCCCGCCAAATTGCAACGTGGCAACCTCGAACCAACAGGAGACTAGTAATGGGTCGAATCCTCCCCGAGGTCCAGAACGGGTCCAGAACGAATTTCTCGCACAGTTTCCAATGGAGGAATTAACGCTGAAGGCGTTTGTCCCGAGCTTTGACGTCACATGGGCAAGGAAGAGACGTGCTTTCGGTTCGGACCTCTCAGTCTACCTGCTAAAGCCAGAGCCTCACATGGAGCGAACATTCGGCTTTGAATCTGAAATACTCACCGTATATTCAAAGTACGATGAACTCCAACCCCGCACGATCCAAGCAATCAATCGGTTCCTATCTGATGAACCCGCCCGTGGCAGGGTTGACACTATGATCACCTTCCTCATTAGCGAGTCAGATTCCCCCGTATCCTGGGCTCAGCAATACATGACATCCAATCCAGATTCCATGCTAATTGCCGCGTTTAAAGCAAAGACTCTCCGAGATGACTATTCGGATTCATGGCTCGTCCGCTCGCTCCTAGCAGAGCAACTATACCAACGTGACCTGTTCGACCATAGGTTGCCACTAAAGAGCGACTACTTCTTCTTTGGTAGAGAAGACCTGATATACGATCTCCACAATGCCTTCAAGCGCTCTGAAAATCGCGGGCTCTTTGGTTTGCGAAAGACAGGCAAGACTTCCGTATTCTTCAAGCTTGAGAGGTTAGTTCAGGCAGCCAATGACGACGTCTTCATCTATCTCGACTGCAAATACCCTCCAATTCGTTCCTTACGATGGGAAGAACTCTTGACTCGATTGGCCATTGAGCTTAGTGAAAAAACGGGCAGGCCGAAGCCATCATCGTCAGTTCATGCTTCGGACGCCTTTCTTTCGACTATCCAGGATATCAGCACTCAAAAGAAGATCGCCCTAGTATTCGACGAAATAGAGTACATCGGGCCCTATAACCCGATTGATGAACATTGGCGTCAGGACTTCATCCCTTTCTGGCAGACTATATGGGCGGCTCAGAGTCGGTTTGGAAACCTAGCAGTCTTCGTGGGAGGTGTGAATCCAGGAATCGTCGAGCAAGATTTGATTGAAGGATCTCAGAATCCTCTATTCGGCATTGTACCGCACAAGTATCTAGGAGGATTGAGGATAGACGAAGTGCGCCGAATGCTCCGGACTCTGGGACGACCCATGGGACTGCGCTTTCCCCAGAATGCCGTTGAGTACATCTTTCACCGGTACGGCGGACATCCTCTTCTAACGAGAATCGCGTGTAGCATCATGCACCGGATTGTGCGAGAATCAGGTGAGAGACTACCGGCCACAATCACACCTACATCGCTCCGCGACACAGAAGCCCAGAGAGAAGCCGAGTTGAGCTTCTACTGCGGACATATTGTTTCCGAGCTGCGCTTATTCTATCCGGACGAGCATGAACTGTTGACGGAGTTGGCCACCGGCAGGCTGGCTGATGTTTTTGAGTTCACATCAGATCCAACATTCACGGCACATCTCAACAACTACGGGCTGTTGCACCAAGATCAAACAGGGCGTCCCTCAATCTCAATCCCTGTATTGGAACGCTATGTAGGCCTGCAAGCTGCAAGAGATGACGGTCGCCAAACCATCCTTGAGGTGGTCCCCGGGCGAGACCGAGATCGATGGCTGACCAATAGAACACAGACGATTAACGAGAATCTAGAGCAACTACAGAGAGTAATCTCTGATCTTGGAAAGCCTCCTTTGTTTGGCGTGCACAGTTATCCCGAATCCCAT
Source organism: Dehalococcoidia bacterium (assembly GCA_965261325.1). Taxonomy (GTDB): domain Bacteria; phylum Chloroflexota; class Dehalococcoidia; order Lucifugimonadales; family CAJWER01. The sequence continues at coordinate 174,403 of CBDHCU010000008.1, read as the reverse complement.
AGATTTTTCAAACTTGCGGTGGTACGCGACGAGAATGGTTTTGCTAGTTTCATCAACACATGCAATCGTTGCTTCGTCGAGCCTGTGGAGAACTACGGGTCGTCTATCGGAAAACAAGACTATTTTTGGAAAGACATCAAGAAAAACTACCCAGCACTTAGTGAGGCATTGAGGAGGATAAAGGTCTACCGCCATCACCGTGTCCATATTAAACTCCAGGGTGCTGCCATAGAAGAGTTGCAGTTCTTCCTAGAACGGGATCTAGGAGGTCGCCAACCTGCTAATGTTCAAGACATCTGGTTCCAACTTCAACAATGCGTTCTGGACGACTTCCTGATCGGTACTCTAGTCGAGATTGACAGACTGACCTGAGACTATGGGAGGATGACCGCAGCACTGCGAATTGTGAACCATACAACCATGGACTTCGGCAAGATCCGAGAGCAAATACCCACGACCCAGCGGATGACCTATCTCAACACTGGGTGGGCTGGGCCTTCGCCGGTGTCGGTCGTGGAGGCGATCGCAGGGCGGCTGGAGTACGAGAGCTACAACGGGCCGACCTCGGTCGAAGTGCTAGACAGCGGCGAGGCTATCGACCTCGAGGCCAGGGACGCCGTGGCCGGGCTGATAGGCGCTTCGGCCGACGAGGTGCTGCTGACCTCGAGCACCACCGACGGCATCAACATCGTGATGATGGGCCTGCCCTGGGACGAGGGCGACGAGATCATCACGTGCAACCTGGAGCACTCCTCGATCCTGCTGCCGTGCTACCAGCTCCAGCGGCTCCGGGGCGTCAAGGTCAACGTGCTGACGCTGGACCCCGGCGAGTGCCACGAGTCCATCCTGTCCAAGGTCGAAGACGCGATCACCGACCGGACGCGCATGGTTTTCTTCAGCCACATCGAGTACTCGACAGGTCTGCGGATGCCCGTCGAGGGGATACGCCGGCTCACGGCGGGACGCGGCATATGGATGCTGATCGACGGGGCGCAGGGCGTCGGCCACGTCTCCGTGGACGTAGGGGATATCGACTGCGACTTCTACGCCATGCCGGGGCAGAAGTGGCTCCTGGGGCCGGACGGCACCGGGGCCCTGTACATCCGCAGGTCGATGATCCCGCTGGTCGAGCCGGTGCGGGTATCGGGCAAGTGGGTCACGGCGTACGACCACGACGGCGGGCTGGACCCCGACACGGACAACATCGACAAGTTCATCGTAGGCACGTCGAGCGCGCCCCTACGCGCCGGGTTCGTCGAGGGCATTCGTTTCGTGCGCGAGGTGGGGATTGCAGCCATCGAGGAGCGCGCGACGGGGCTTGCCGCGATGCTCAGGGAGCGTCTGGCCGCCATGGCCCACGTGGAGGTGCTCTCCCCGATGAGCGGGCCGGGGCAGTCGGGCCTGACGACCTTCACGATCGCAGGTCGGGACCCAGAGGCGACCGCGCGCCAATTGTGGGACTCGCGCCGAATAGTCATACGCGACGTGAAGTACCCGTCCTGCCTACGGGCTTCGCTCGACTTCTTCAACACGGAGGAAGAGGTCGAGATACTGGCCGACGCGGTCCTCGACCTGGCCTGAGAGAGCCTGGCCCCACGCCGTCTCAGGGCTGCGACCGCCAAGAGGGCGATTCGCGAACCCCATCTGCTCCAACTAATTGATAAAAAGAACCGTCCTTTCCTTTGGGTAGTCCTCCTTTGGATAGTATAAGGATAAGACTACTCCAAAGGAGGGACAGAGCGAAATGTCCACCAGTACCGGGGACGATACAGCCACCATCGGGAGCATAGAGGAGTTTCTTCAGCAGTGTTTGAAGGACATGGAGCCAGACCACAGTCTCAAGGGCCCTGGCAGGCCGCGCGTCCTGCCCGCAATGGCTCTGTGGGCAGGGCTGCTGGTCTGCGTCCTGAGAGGCTTCGGCAGCCAATTGGCGGTGTGGCGTCTTATCTCGGAACGCGGACTCTGGTTCTTCCCCCGATTCCCGGTTACAGACCAAGCGGTCTACAAGAGGCTCCATAGCGCGGGAACCAAGCCATTGGAGAGACTCTTCGAGCAGATCAGCGGCGTATTGGCACAACGATTGCAGGGTGTGGTAACGGAGAAGCTGGCGCCATTCGCCGAGGGCGTGGTGTGCATAGACGAGAGTACACTGGACGCCATGTCGAGAAGGCTTCCGCCTCTGAGAGAGATTCCCCAAGGCGATAGCCGTCTGCTCCCTGGCAAGCTGGCTGGCGTGTTCGACGTGAGAGGCCAGCAGTGGCGGACCGTCATGTTTCAGCCGGACCCACATCAGAACGAGAAGGTGTTGGCGCGGAAGTTGGTGGAAGACCTGCCAGCGGGAACACTGGTGGTCGCAGACTTGGGATACTTCGGCTTCGCCTGGTTTGACTGGCTCACGGACAGGGGTTACCACTGGCTGAGCAGGCTGAGAGCAAAGACCAGCTACAAGGTGATACATACCTTCTACCATCGGGGCGACGTCTTCGATGGCCTCGTGTGGCTGGGAGCCCATCGCGCCGACCGGGCCAAACACGCCGTTCGGCTGGTGACTTTCAGACAAGGCAATACGCTGCGCCGCTACATCACCAACGTTCGGGAGCCTCACACATTCCCGATTGCATCCATGGCCGAGGTCTACGCTCGCAGGTGGGACATCGAGATGGCGCTCAAGTTGGTCAAGCAACACCTCAAGCTGCGTCTTCTGTGGTCCGCCAAGTTGGTGGTGATCCAGCAACAGATATGGGCGACGTTGATAATCTCGCAGATTCTTCAGTCGATGCGGCTTGAGATAGCCCACAGGGCCGGGGTGGACCCGTTCGAGGTGTCCATCGGCCTGCTGGTCGAGTATGCGCCACAGTATGCCTATGAAGGCAGGGACCCTGTGAAGATCTTCGTGGAGCGAGGGCGTGAGCTGGGCTTCATTCGACCTTCCCGTAGAATGCTCATCCACGCCCCGAACATACCTGTCGAGGCAGTCCTGCCTGCGCCACCCGGACTGGCACTCATTCGCACCCCTCGATATGCCAACCGCAAGTGTCCCGGACCCGCTGCAAACATCTTGAGAGTGAATTAGTTGGAGCAGATGGGGTTGCAAACCCGCCCCTACACCGGTTGGTACAGGATGCCCAATTCGGTCGAGATACTGGCCGACGCGGTCCTCGACCTGGTCTGAGAGAGCCTTTGGCCCCACGCCGCCCCAAGGCTGCGGCCACCAGGAGGTTGGGTTGCAAACGGGGTTGTAAACCTGCCTCTACGCCGGTGGCCCAAGGTGCCAGCCCGGTCACGCATAACTGTGATGCCCTCGATTCGGCTCCCGTCGGTTTGTGCTTGCCTTGTTGGCTTCTCCTTGTGTTCCTTGTACTCGCTTCTGCTTTTCTTGTCTGTCGTCTGTCCTGTCTGTTCTTCTCGATTTCTTCGATAGGGCCGGGGCGCGCCCTGGCTGGTTGGCCCGCTGCCTCGCGGAGCCGGAATGTCGAACGTGCCCACTTGCGCGGGCGGTGTGATCACCTGCGATAGTCAGCGAACTCCCGAAATGACGCGCCCCGGATCCTTCTCTGAAGCCACCGTAGTTGGCAGCCCCCTATCCACAATCTACGCAGACCCCGAGACCTAACCGCTCAGCTCCGGGGTGAGCGACGGCAATACGGTTTCCCGCACCCGAAAAGGGGGTAGACGCTACGGTTACGGCTCCGGGCGGGCTTGCGATCTTGACCTCAAAGGCGTTTCGGACACGCCACGCGCCCGCCCCATCCCGACGACGAGCAGACGCGGAGGGGCTCGGGCTCACCTGTTCCCCTTCCTACCGAGGATAGAATAGCACGGGCGTTCTCGATATGTCAAGCGGCAGTTTGCATGGTAACTATTCAGCAACTGTGTTGAAAGTCAAGATGAGTGACCGACGAGTGCCGGTGTGGTGGCGCGCTGAGCGCGCCAGGGAGAGCGCTGCTTGAGCATGGAGTTGAGTATGACGAGCAGTTTGCGCATACAAGCGACGAGGGCCACCTTCTTCGGCTTACCAGCAGCCAGCAGGCGCTGGTAGAAGTCCCGGATGACGGGATTGAAGCGACTGGCAGCCAGCGTTCCCATGTACAGGACGGCGCGGACCCGGGAGCGCCCGCCCCAGACGCGCCGTTTGCCACGCATGGTGCCGCTGTCGCGGTTGAAGGGAGCCACGCCCACCAGCGCGGCGACCTGGCGCCGGTTCAGGGTGCCAAGCTCCGGCAGGTGGGCCAGGAGAGTGAGGGAGAGTTGCTCACCCACGCCGGGGACGGTGCGCAGGAGATCGTCTTTCTCTCGCCACACGGGACTCTGACGGAGAGTCTGCCGCAGCCCTTCGTCAATGTCGTTGAGCTCCTGCTCGAGCCAGGCGATGTGGGCCTCAATGCGGGGCCGGACGGCGGTGATGGCGCTCCCAAGCCGGTTCTTCTCCGCCACCAAGATGGCTATCACTTGGTGCCTGCGGGCAACCAGGGAGTTGAGGACCTGGGTCTCGGCGTCCCTCAGAGGGCGCACGGCTGGGCGAACGGCGTCGGCGAAGTGGGCCAGTACGGCCGCGTCCAGGGCATCAGTCTTCGCCAGCGTCCCGGTGGCTCTGGCGAAGTCTCGAACCTGCCGGGGGTTGACGATGACCACTGGCAGCGATGCGGCCGCCAGGGCTGACACCGAAGGCAGCTCCAGGCCGCCCGAAGCCTCCAGCACCACCATGGCAGGTTCGAGGGCCCTGAGCCGAGAGACCAGCTCCCGGATCCCAGGCTCGTCATTGGAGATAGTCCACCTCTGGCCTGTGGGGCGGACCGCGACGTCCACCTGGGCTTTAGCCACATCAATGCCTACGTAGACTGCTTCCTGTTCCATCCATTCCTCCTGTGTGAAGTACTGGCCCTTCCTTGCGCGATGCGGGCTCGTTTGGCCCAGGCAACTGTTCGGGCTCTGTTTGGGGATGGTGCGGCGACCCTCGCTGAACAACGGTCTTTGATGACCAAGACTTGGTCGGTCTGCCGCACCCCCACTCCACCTCTGTGAAGTCACTATTGGGGACCACCACTAACATACAAGTCTTGGTGCGAGGAAGGCCCCCCACCCCTGGATACCCCGCCCCGTATCAGGTACGGGGCAGGCTCTTCGCGGGTATGACGGTGGACTGTGCGCATCCAGTGTTCTCACGAAATCTGAACAGCTACACCAGCACCTATCCTCCAATCCCCTCCGGTACGCCGTATGGCACATCGTTGCGGTGGCCTGGGATGGGCCAGCCCTGGCCGCCGATCAGCTCGAACTTGTCGTGCTCTCCCCTGAGCCAGAAGTACATTTCTGCGGCGTCGTAGCAGTCCTGGAACTGTTTCCTGAATGTGGGGCCGTGGAATGTGTAGTCCGCCGTGGCGGGGTCGAAGTCGGGGTCGTTCACCCAGTCACGCGTGGGGGGCGAGGTGCGCCAGTAGTTGTACTTGACGTTGTTGCGCAGCCCCGAGCCCCAGGACTCCGAGCGCCTGTGCCATATGGAGTAGTCGGTCAGGAAGATCGATCCTGCCGGGGACACTGCGTGATACGAGCCGCGGATCCTGCCCAGGTGCTTGGTCATGTCCCTCTGGGAGTAGAGGAAGTGAGACCCCGGAAGCAGCTCCGTCGGTCCAAGCTCTCTCGGGCAGTCCTGGGGGTAGTAGAAGACCTGGATGTAGTTGAGCTGGGGGCCAAAGATGTCGCCGCCGTCGTAGTGCCACTCCTGGGCGGGCTGGGGGCACTGGATGCGGTGGTTCGACACCAGGTTGGGTAGGCCTAAGTCCTTGCCCAGGAGCGAGCGGAGGGCGCCGGCGACGGCGGGGTGCTTGATCACGCCGTCCATGAACCAGTCCTCGTCCAGTATCTCGGTCGGCTCCATGCCGTCGTGCTCGTCGAGATACTCGTTGGTCCTCCGGTTTATCTCCTCGGAGACGACGCCCTCGAACATCATGAAGCCGTTCTTGCAGAATTCGAGGACCTCGGTGTCGTTCAGCGTAGGCTCGCAGTCGTACTGCCTCATAGTTTGCCCTCTCTCTCCAGGATGAATTCGAAGCCCAGCCCGAACGTGCGTGAGTCGTCGAGCATCAGAGCCAGCTCCGGGAACTTTATTACCCGCCAGCCGTCACGCACGGCCTCGAGGACGGTCTGGTAGGGCCAGTCGTCCGGGTGGTGCGGGCCGTCGGAGATCTCGCCGTTCTCGATGATCCTCATTCCGACTACTTCGGACGTGGGCGAGGTGCTCGATGCCTGCAGGTAGAGTATGTCCTGAATCGTGGATGCGCCGTTCAGCTCCACGATCCGTCTCAAGCTCGCCTGGGTCAGCGTCCCCGCCGCCAGCTCTTCGACGCACCGCTCGACCTGCTCCTCTATCTTCGGTCCCATATTCGTCTCCCAAATATGAATGTGAGTCTCGGACCCGTTGACGGGCCGCCGGGTCCCTGTTGGCAATAAAGCACCGCCCGCTAATCCGCAATGACTCGGTCATGCTGTCGGTCAATTGGCTGCCTGAAGCAGGAGAACAAGCCGGCTTCGCACCGACTCCGACAGTTGCGTATTATACGCGCGTTGTACCCGCCGGGGAGGTTCGCGAATGGTCTCTTACCTGGTTCGACGCATCTTGCTTGGGATCTTCACCGTGGGGGTTATCTCGGTACTCTCATTCGTGATTCTCCAGCTTCCCGAGAACCAGGTGATTGAGAAATACATCGAGCTCGCCAGAGGCGGCGAACTGGATGTCGGCAACAGTGAGGAGACGTTGGCTCGGCTCAAGGCCTACCTGGGTGCGGACCAGCCGATTTACGTCCGGTACTTCAACTGGGTCTGGCCTATGCTCAGCCGCGGAGACCTTGGCCTCTCCTTCGAGATTTACAACTACGCCTACGAGCGGACCGTCAAGGAGATTATCGGCGACAGGATATGGACGACGATAGCCCTGACGGGATTCACAGTCCTGGTCACGTGGACGTTAGCGGTCCCCATTGGGATATATTCGGCCGTCCGGCAGAACTCCGTGGGTGACTACGTCTTCACCTTCCTGGGATTTTCCGGGCTCGCCGTGCCGGACTTCCTGTTGGGTCTTCTCCTCATGTACTTGGCATTGACGTACCTGGGCTGGAGCGTTGGAGGTCTTTATTCGGGTGACTACGCGAATGTGCCGTGGTTCGACGGGGGCTTCAACTGGGGAAGGTTCTTCGATATGATCAACCATCTCTGGATCCCTGCTGTCGTGCTTGGCACTTCAGGAACGGCCAGCCTGATCCGCATCATGCGCAACAACCTGCTGGACGAGCTTAGGAAACCGTATGTCGTTACGGCCAGTGCCAAGGTGCTCAGTCCATGGCGCGTCATCATCAAGTATCCTGTCAGGATCGCCTTCAATCCGTTGATAAGCACAGTCGGCTACCTGCTGCCCGCTCTTGTAAGCGGAAGCCTTATCGTGTCGGTAGTCCTTGGCCTGCCGACCCTTGGGCCTGTGCTGCTCGCAGCAATCGAGCGGGTGGACATGCACCTATCCGCCTTCATCATCCTCATGTATGGGGTGATGACCGTCATCGGCACTCTGTTATCCGACATCCTGCTGGGCGTCGCCGATCCCAGGATCAAGCTGACCTCCAGATAGAATCCCTAACGGGCCGCGGAGGATCTTCGCATCGTCACCCGGCCTAGTGGCAGCCGAGCGGATGGGTTCCGGCCTCGCCGGAATCTCCATGGCCTTGGGAAGGCCACATAAGGGTATGAAAACGGGTGCTGCCGCGACACACCTGCGTAGGCCAGAGTCCAAGGGCCGGGGATGGGTTCCCGCTTTCGCGGGAACGACGGGGGGTATCTTAATAGCAATGATGGCTGTGGATGCGTCGCCGTACACTTTTGGGGGCGCCGTTCCTTGACCTATTCGCGGCGTAGTGAAGACGAAGCGCCCGTAGTCACTCCTGGCCTGTCGGCCGCTTGGGGTCTGGACATGCTCGGCTTAGCGCCGGACGTTCCGGCTGGGAGCGAAGGCAGCTTGATCCTGACCTCGCGCTCTACTTTGCTGTCGCGGCCGCGCGCTACGTTCAGAGAGACGGACAGCGTCCACGCAAAGCTCCAGGCAGCCGCGGCGTTGCGGTCGGCTTCGACGGCCTGATTCCAGCGCTTCGGCGGCATCGGGTCTATCCTCAGGTCGACCCGGTGAGTCTCCGTGACACCCGCCCTGAGTGAGGTGTCCTTGAGTGTGCTCACGGTGCTGTGTACGTATGATTCGGTGCGCTGGTCTACGTCCATGCCTCCCGCGACGTAGACGCCCCGACCGCTGTACCCAACGCGCGGGACGGTCCCGCCTTCCCAGGCCGAATGGTGGGTGTAGATCTGGTCGCACACCAGGTCGACGCGCGCATTTCGAATCCTGATGTCCCGGTCCGGAGTCAGGATGATACGGACGTCTATACGGCCGCCAAGCTCGTACTCCTTGTCAGGGAAGTCGATGTCCATCATAGGGCTGCCTCCTAGCCTGCTGGGATCTGGGGCCGGTCCGGGCGATAGGGAGGCTGGAGTACGGCCCGCTGGTCCTCGGTGAACTCGTCGAGGGAGTCGGCCACACCCTCCGGTATGTACTGTTTGGAGTAGGAGAGCGAGCCAGGCGAGTACTTGTAGAGGACGGTGCGCCGCTCGTGGTCGGCCCGCCACGGGAGCGTGCCGTGGCACAGGGCTTCGGTGAAGATGATGGCTGAGCCCGCTTTCGCCTCGACCTGCCGGACGACCCCGATGTCGGTCTCGAGACGCTTGACGTCCATGGGCGGTTCGTAGTTGGACTTGTGGCTGCCGGGAATGCAGGCAAAGCCGCCGTGGCCCGGTCCGTGATCGCTCAGCACCCAAGTTACGACCGTCAGCCCACAACGCATCGTGCCGTTGTGGTACTGGTAGGAGTGTGTGAGGTCGCCCGTGTTTCCGCCGCCGTGCAGCACGAACCCCTCGGCGCCTTTGGTCATCATGATGCCGTAGAGGTGGTCGAGCCTGAACCCGGGTCCCAGCAGCTCGTTCAGATAGGGCACGATGACCGGGTGGGCAAGAAGGTCCCGAAAGGGCTGGCGCCAGGGTTCGGGCCAGGTGAGCATCTCGCCCACGTCTCCCCTGCCCTGCGCGCCGGCGAGGGCCTTCGCTCCCCGTGCCAGCGACTCCTCCGGCGGTCGTATCCTGATGCGCTCCCGCTCGTGCTCGATCGCCTCGTTGCAGGACGCGACCTCTTCGGGAGTGAGCGCGTTTTCGATCACAAGGTAGCCGTTCAGGTCGAAGAAGAAGCGTTCGTAGTCGTTCAAAGCAGGTCCTCCGCGGCGTGAGGCCTATCGACGCGGGAATCCTAGCACCTGCCAAGGTCAAAGGCCACAAGCGGCTCGATGCGGTCGGTATCCTGGCCGTGGGACAGCGAGGTCAGATCGCCGGTGGGCTCCAGCCTCCAGAGGCCGATTCGACAACTTGGGCCACGGCGAGCGCCACATCCTCACGCCAGGGCAGAGCGGCGATCTGCACGCCAATCGGCAGTCCCTCGGGAGACGTGCCGCCACGCACGACCGCGGTAGGCCATCCGGTGAGGTTGTGAGGGCGCGTGTAGGACCCGTATGGGAGGCGGTTCGTGCGTATGACGTCGTGCGGCTGGGCCGGAGTAGGCATGATGGGCGATAGCAGGATGTCGTAATCTTCCATGAAGGCGAGGATGTCGCTTCGGAACGCGTCCACCTCCTCCATGAGCTCGTCGAGCTCGGCCACTGTCATCGACCGCGAAGTTTGCAGCACGCTGAGGGTCCAAGGGTGCGGCTCCGTGGTGCCCGCGGCGTCGAGGAGCCTCTTCACCGAATCGTCGTACTGCGGCAGGCTCTTCCACGCCACCTCGTACTTGGTGATCGCCTCCGGCCTGTCCTCCGCTACCGTCGCTCCGGCGTCCGAGAGCGCCGAAGCCGCCGCTGCCACGGCATCGATCGTTTCGGACGTGGGCGTCATGATGCCGTTGTCCGTATAGAAGGCCACCCTCAGCCGAGACAGGTCGACGCGGCCGGGGTCTCCAAGCGGCATCGGCACAATTGCGGGATCCTTCCAGTCCGGTCCCGCTATGATGGGCAGCACGAGCGCCAGGTCCTCGACGTAGCGGGCAATGGGGCCGATCTGGGTGAGGGAGTCCCTGATGCCCATGCCGTACGGGATGATGTGGCCGGTCCGGGGCACGCGCCCGGAGGTTGGCTTGATTCCGGCTACCCCGCAGCAGTGGCCGGGGAAGCGGATGCTCCCGCCCGTGTCGCTGCCGATGTCGAACGCCGATCCGCCCGCCGCTACTATGGCGGCGCCGCCGCCGCTGCTTCCGCCGGATGTCCTGGCGGTGTCGTACGGGTTGTTCGTGCGACCATAGACTAGGTTGTCGGTCTCCATTCCCATGGTGAGCTCGGGCGTGTTGGTCTTGCCGAGAAGGACGACCCCGGCCGCGCGCAGTCTCGCCGTGATCGTCGAGTCCCTGTCCGGCACGAAGTCTGCCCGGCCGAGAGTGCCGCCGGTCGTAACGACTCCGGCGGTGTCATGGGAGTCCTTGAGGGTGATGGGTACGCCGTGAAGCGGCCCTACGTTCGTCCCATTCGCCAGAGCGCTGTCCGCCGCCCGCGCCTGCTCCATCGCGGTGTCGTCCAGCATGACTACGGCGTTCAGAGACGGGTTGACCTTCCTGATGCGGTCGAGATAGGCCTGCGTCAGCTCAGCGGAAGAAATTCGCTTTTGTCTAATGGCCTCAGCCAGGGATGCGGCGGAATCAAAGATGATTTCTGTCACTATCCACTCCCACGTGAAATGCGCAGCACGTCAGCAACACGACAGGATAGTCGGAGGCGCGGCGAGGTCTGTGTCCCAACCGCGCAGCAGGTAGCACAGAGCCGTGAGCCGGTTACTGGCCCAGGATCCTGATGCGCGGGTCGACCACTGCCAGCGTTATGTCGGACAGGAGCGTCCCTACTACTGTGAGGACGCCCATCATGAAGATGATCACGCCGGATGTGTACACGTCCTCGATCTGCAGGGCGAAGAGCAGTATAGGACCCAGCGTGGGCAGGCTAAGTACGACCGACACGATGATGCTGCCGCTCACCAGGGACGGCAGCAGATAGCCCACAGTACTGATGAGGGGGTTGACGGCGACCCTGACCGGATACTTGAGCACGATCCGCCAGGAACGGAGGCCCTTGGCGCGGGCGGTGACTACGTAGGGCTTGTTGAGCTCGTCGAGCAGGTTGTTGCGCATTATGCGGATGAGGCTCGCCGTTCCAGATGTGCCCAGAACCACCGCGGGAATCCAGAGATGGTTTATCAGGTCCAATACCTTGGACAGGTCCCAGGCTCTCTCTACCTGATCGGGTGAGAGCAGTCCCCCGACACTCATTCCAAAGTAGGCGAAGGCAATGTACATGAGCACGAGGCCAAGCAGGAAGTCGGGAACCGCAAGGCCGCTAAAGCCAATGAAGGTGAAGAAGTAGTCACCCAGGGAGTGCTGGCGCACGGCGGAGTAGATGCCCACGGGAATGGCGAAGATCCAGGTTACGAGTATCGTAAACCCTGCCAGCGCAACGGTCATGTATATCCGGTCTCCGATGACTTCCTTGACGGGCTCGGCCCTGATGTCCTCGCCCGAGCGGAAGGATACTCCCAGGTCGCCCTGCAGCAGGTGGAACAGCCACTTAAAGTACCGTAAGACCATCGGCTGGTCGACGCCAAAGTAGTGGTTCATGTGCTGCTTCTGCTCGTCCGAGAGCAGGCACGTATCGCCAAGGTTGCCGCAACCTGACTGGTCCATGTATCTCTGGACTATATCGCCGGGAGGGAGCTGGATGATGAAGAAGGCTAGAGCCGAAATGGCAAACACGGTCAGCACGCCGATCGCCAACCGCTTAGCTATGTAGAAGATCATGCTAGCGCCTCCTCAGGACAAGGAATCACTTCAGTCGTCATTGCCGCTCACCCTCGCCAGCTTCTGGAAGCTTCGCACGCCGTCACATGGCGCGCCGATGTTGTTGAGATTTGTCCAGGCGACTTCTCCCAGGTACAGGTCGCCGCGGGAGTCGAGGCATATGCCGTGCGGAGCCATGAACTGGCCGGGCTCCTCACCGAATCCGGTGCCCATGCGGGCCAGCAGCTTGCCGCTGGTGTCGTAGACGCTGATGCGGGGGCCGATGTTGGGCAGGTCGATGTTCACCTTCATCCCCGCGCCCAGCTCGCCGACGTACACATGCTGATCGGCTGAGACGTATATGGCGCATGGGCGGTGCATGTTCACCCACTGGGTCTCATACCGCCCGTTGGAGTCGAATATCTGCACCCGGTGGTTTTCCCTGTCTGCTACGTAGACCCATCCGTCCTTGTCGGTGGCGATGTTGTGGACGATGTTGAACTCCCCCGGGTCCGTGCCGGCCGTGCCCCACGAGAAGAGCAGCCTGCCGTCCGGAGAGTACTTGTGGACTCGGGAGTTGCCGTAGCCGTCGGATATGTAGAGTTCGCCCGTATTAGGATCAACGGCCACGTCCGTTGGTCGGTGGAACGGGTCCCCGCTCTGATAGGGCGCAGCCTCCCCCGGTGTGCCAATCGTCATCAGGACCTTGCCATCGAGGGTACACTGCCGGACGGTGTGGTCATCGTCGTCAGTGCAGTAAAGAGTCTCGTCCGGGCCGAGAGTCACACCGTGGGCACGTGGAAACAGGTCCTCACCCCAGGAAGACAATACGTTGCCGTCGGGATCGAAGACGATCATCGGGTGCGGGCCTCTGTTGAAGACGTAGACCCTGTCCCTGGAGTCCACGGCTACTGCGGCGGCGTCCGTCCAAGAGTAGCCCTGGGGCAGGCGCTCCCATCCGTCGACGGGGGTGTATGTGAACGGACCGCTTCCGATTTCTACTGCGCCGGCCAAATCGTGTGGCCTCCGGGCTATGTCTGCCAGTCGCTCGAATGGTATCCAACACACGTGGGAGTGTCAACGCGGGTGGCACACCCAAATCCCCCACCTCCGTCATTCCCGCGAAGAGCCTGCCCCCGAGCAGTCGGGGGCGGGAACCCATCCCCGGCAAGGTGCACAGCCATAGCCTCAGAGGCAGTCCGTCACGCCATCCGTCCAAATTAGGTGGTGGATCTGGGCACAGCCGTAACTGTCCAGAGTTTATGCGAGGAAGGCCCCCCACCCTTGGATACCCGCCCCGGTATCAGGTACGGGGCAGGCTCTTCGCGGGTATGACGGTGGACTGTGCGCATCCAGTGTTCTCACGAAGTCTGAACAGTTACGCACAGCCAAGTAGAAGGGGGGCCAGACTCTCGTCCGACCCCCCTTCTAAGCGGGGCTATTGCTCCAGGTCTATCTCAACACGCCGTCAGTTGTGTCTAGTGAGCTTCTTAGTCGGCTGCCGTCGCACAGACTACGTGGACGCTAAGCCTCCAGGCCTCGGTGACCGTGCCGATGTTCTTCGCGATCGCTCCCCAGCGAGGAGACTTCTCACCCGTCACACCGAGCGGATAGGACGCTACGATTGCTACCCCGGCGGGAATCTCCTCCTCCCGCGAGCCGGCCGATCCCAGGATCCGGGCGCCACCTCCGATGGCCACCTTCCCACCGCCGCACTCCGCTACGAGGCTCTTGTCCTCATTGTTGGATGCGCTCTCGACGATGTATATCTCGGCTCCGCTTACGCCAGCCGGTCCACGAATTCCCTGCGGTCCGTGGGGTCCGGGTTCACCCTGCGGTCCTGCGAGTCCCCTCGGTCCAGACGAGCCTTGCGGTCCCTCGGGGCCCCTGGTCCCCTGCGGTCCCTGAGGTCCTGGTGCTCCTTGGTCTCCCTGAAGTCCCTGCGGACCCTGAGCTCCCGGAGGTCCCTGCGAACCCTGTTCGCCCTTGACGCCTGAGGGTCCCTGGGGGCCAGTATCACCCTGCTGGCCCCGGTCTCCGATGGGACCCTGCGGACCGGTCGGGCCCTGGGCTCCCTGTGGTCCTGGCGGGCCTCCTGGATCGCCCTTGTCACCCTGCGGGCCTAACGGTCCTCGCGAACCCTGCTCACCGGTGTCGCCCTTGGCGCCTTGTTCTCCCTGGTCACCCTGGTCGCCCTTCGGGCCGCCTGGGTCGCCCGTGTCACCCTTCTCGCCAGCGGGGCCACGAGGGCCAGTGCTTCCCGTCCCACCCTGCGGACCCTGAATCCCCTGCTCGCCTCGCAAGCCTCGCGGGCCCTGGCCTCCGGTGTCGCCCTTGGCGCCCTGCAGGCCCTGTTCACCAGTCTCGCCTTTGGGAGCCTCGGGTCCCACGGGTCCCTGCAGACCCTGCGGCCCCCTGGGACCTTCCAGGCCCTGTGATCCCCTCTCTCCCTGGGGACCCTGTAAACCCTGGGGACCCTCAGATCCCTTCGGTCCCTGCAAGCCCTGCTCTCCTTGAGAGCCCATATCGCCGGTACATGCGGCAACCAGTAGCGCGGCGCCGACAATCAGGACCAACAGGCCGAGCCGCCTTCCAATGAAGCCTTCGGACATCCCATACCTCCATCGCAGTCGTTTCAGACTTGGCCGAACCAGTTGCCATTCTACTACCTTGAAATCGTTATGGCAAACAGTCGTTGTTTCTGATCAGACTGAGAGTTTGACACAATTCAAGACTTTTCAGCAAACCGCCTGTCAGCCAGGGACTCAGGGCTCTCTATCCAGACCTCGCCGCCTTCGAAGTGCTCCTTCTTCCAGATGGGCACTATCTCCTTTATGCGGTCGACGCTGTAGTGGCAGGCCTCGAACGCGTCCTTCCTATGAGGCGATGCTACGGCCACCACGAGGCTGATATCCTCGATCTCCAGACGTCCGAGTCGATGCGCGATGGCCACGTCCTCGATATCCCACCGGTCGCGAATCTCATCCGCGATCTCGGACAGCTTTTCGCGGGCCATGGGCTCGTAGGCTTCGTACTCGAGGTGGAGTACGGTGCGGTCTCCGGTCTGGACCCTTGTAGTGCCGAGGAAGGTGAGCACGGCGCCATTGGACGGCTTGCGCACCCGCGCCGTTATGGCCTCGGGATCGAGGGGCTCGTTTGTAATCTCGATCAGGCCAGCACCGCCGCTTACGGGTGGGATGAGCGCTACCTCGTCACCGTCGTGGAGCTCGTACTGGTGGTCTCTGTACTCCCTGTTGACGGCGACGACGAGTAACTCCGGGCTCTTTGTCATATCGGGGAAGCAACGGTGAACGTCCGAGGCCAGCCTGCCCACCGTAGCACCCAAAGGGACTTCCAACTCGACCTGGGATCTCCCAGCTCGCTCGCGATAGCTGGCGAATAGCCTGACGTTGACTCTCAAGGCTCTCTTCCCTCGAAACTCAGGTCCATTCTAGCACCTGGAGCCCTCTCCGGCGGCGACCGCAGAGGACAATCGAGGAGTATTCCGGGCAGGCCCCAGACTTTTACTGAGTAAGCCCCAATGGTCTCGGGTCCGGCGAGCCCACTGCCTCTAAAGGTCGGACTCAACAAACTTGTCCTTGTAGCAGCCCCACAAGTCTAGTATCGATTCAAGGTAGTTTTGGCGAACGTCCAGCCCCCCGCCCCTCTGGGTTCCCGCCCCGTATCGCGTACGGGGCAGGCTTTTCGCGGGAATGACGGCAATCCGAGGGTTCTGTCATATTTAGATTGAAGCAGTACTAGGCAGTGTTGATATTTATATTATACTGAGTATATGTCAAACATCACACTATCTCCAGAACGGTGGTCAAGGGTATTGGAGTTCCTTGGCAGCCAGCCCGGCTTGTACGTTGGAAAGGAAGCTGATTGCAAGCGGTTCGTCGAGGCTATCATCTGGATGAGCAGGTCCGGGGCCCCATGGAGGCTGCTCCCTGCCGAGTATGGTAACTGGAACAGCGTATACAAACGATTCGCCCGATGGTGCGATCACGGAGTATGGGAAGCGATGCATCAGCATCTTGTCGATGACCCTGACATGGAGCACCTGATCATCGACAGCACCATCGTCAGGGCCCATCATTCCGCTGCGGGCGCACCCAAAAAAACGGTGGGCAGTCATCTCAGGCTCTTGGTCAAAGTCGAGGAGGGTTCACTACGAAGGTCCATGTGGCCGTCGATGGCCTCGGCAATCCCTTGAGGTTCATGTTGACCGGAGGACAAGAGCACGATGTTACTCAGGCTGAGGAACTCATAGCTGGCATTGAGAGTGAGCATGTGATCGCAGACCGTGCATACGACTCCCGTCAGTTCCGCGATATGGTCATCGACAATGGGGCTATCCCGGTGATCCCGCCTCGCTCGAACCGGAAGGCGCAATACTCATACGATGAATATCTGTATCGCGAGCGGCATCTGGTCGAGTGCTTCATCGGCAAGATCAAGCACTACCGACACATCTTCTCCCGGTTCGATAAGCTGGCAAGCAGGTACCTCGGCTTCCTACATTTCGTGGGTGCCCTCATATGGCTAAGATGAAATGTCAACACTACCTAGTCTAGCCCGGGGCGGGCCCGCTCGTAGCGACGACGCCCTCTGCCGACAGCGCATCGAAGCGCGTGGAGGAATAGCCGAGGATGTCGCGCAGCACGTGCTCCGTGTGCTCTCCTACCCGCGGCGCGGGCCCGATTTCCATGGGAGTGCGGCCGAACTTGATGGTCTTGCCGCTCACGTGAATCGAGCCGGCGTATGGGTCGGGCATTTCGACGAGGACCTCGCGCTCGTGGACATGGGGGTCCGCCGCCGCCTGCTCGATACTGTTGACCGGGGCGGCTGGCACGCTGAACTTGGACAGGTGATCGACCGCCTCGTTCGTGGTCCGTTGTGCGAACCAGCACTCCAGGGCCGCGCCGATCTCATCGAGCCGTTTGTCCCTGCCGCGTCTCGATGCCATGTCATGGTCGGCTCCCCACTCCGCCCACTCCAGGGCTTCGCACACCCTGGGCCAGATGGCGTCACTCGTCGCGTGCATCAGAGCCCATCCGTCCTTCGTCCGGTAGGCGTTCGTCAGCCCCCTGCCGTTGCCCTCACGCTGGACTACAGTACCGTCCGCAAGGTAGGCTGCGATGGGAATCTCGTTTGCCGTAAACCCCGAGTCGGCCAGCGAGACGTCTATGGTCTGGCCCCTACCCGACAGGTTGCGCTCGTGCATAGCCGCGAGGGCTCCGATCGTCGCGTGGAGCGCGGTGATACGGTCGATCAGCGGAAAGAATGTCTTCGTGGGAGGGTCGCCGGGGAATCCTGTGAGGGACATCATTCCGCCCAAGGCCTGGCCTATCGGATCGAAGCCGATGCGGTCCCGGTAGGGTCCGTCCTGACCGTACGCCGAGACGTTGATCATCACGATACCCGGGTTGAGCTGTTCCAGCACGTCGTAGCCGAAGCCCATTCTCTCGATCGTTCCGGGCCTGAAGTTCTGGAGGAATATGTCGGACACGCGGACTAGGTCACGCAGCACGGCCTTACCCTCGTCCCTGCGAAGATCGATCGCGAGGCTCTTCTTGCCGCTGTTGTACTGGACCCAGTAGGCGCTCTGGCCCTTCACGATAGGGCCGTTGTTGCGGCTTTCGTCCCCTGACAGGGACTCTACCTTAATGACCTCCGCCCCCAGCCTGGCGAACATGAGGGCACAGCGGGGCCCCGCCTGGTACCTTCCCAGGTCGAGAACGCGGATGCCAGCCAGCGGCGGAGTCACTCCCTTCCCTTGCGGTCCAGGAAGCTCCTGAAGCCCTCCCTGATGGGCGTGGGGGAGAGCTTGCCGGCCTGCGCCTCGAGCTCGTTCTCGTGCATTTCCTTCCAACCCCGCCCGACGTCCTCAATCATCAGCTCCTTGATTCCCTGAATCATCCGGCTGTCGTTGGCGGCTATCTGCCTCCCGATCTCCAAGGCCTTGGGCAGCAGCAGGTCGGCTGCGACCAGGTGGTTCAGGAGCCCTATGCGGCAGGCCTCCTGCGCCTGCACAACCCGCGCGGTGAATAGCAGCTCCTTTGCAACTGGCCAACCGATCTGCATCGGCAGGTTCCACGTGGAGTTCACACGGCCGTAGGAAGCGGCAAGAAAGCGGAAGCTCGCATTCTCGGAGCCGACCCTGATGTCGAGGCTCGCGGCCAGTACCGCGCCGCCGCCGTATGCCAGGCCATTGATCGCGCCGATTGTAGGCTTGCTGCAGCTCGCGATGTGCCAGGCGTACTCGGAGCGCCGTGGATCAGGGCCCACCGTGTCCGCCCCTTCCGAGAGCTTCGCCATCTCGTGGATGTCGGCTCCCGCGGAGAAGGCACGCCTGCCAGCCCCTGTTACGACGATCGCCCCGATCTCGGGGTCGTTCTCGAATGCGGTAATGGCCTCGTCGATCTCCCTGCCCATGGCCCAGTTCATGGCATTCAGCACTTCGGGCCGGTTCAGGGTGATCAAGCCAACACCACGGTCTCTTTCGACGAGGATGGTCACGGGGGGATTATATTGGCAGGACGATTGGAGGGCAATCTTGCCTCAGGCCGCTGGCCTCAGCCTCCGCGCCTCGTCGCTCAGCGCCCTCACCCTACCCGCCAGCGGGCCGACGCGCCAGAGTATTTCGTCGAGCGTACCGGACAGGTCGAGTGCTGCGACCTCCAGCCGCTTCCCGGAGTGCCTGACCTCGTGGACCACCGGCTCGGCCTCGCCCTTCGCGTAGATGAGCATCCCGCCGGGAAGATCGAGCGCGGTTACGTAGGCGAGCATCTGGTACAGGTCGGCGTTGGGGACACGCTTGTCTCTGACGGCCTTGTACTTTGCGTCGCCGACGAACATACAGCGCCCGTCGTGCCACCAAGTAAGGTCTGGTTTGAGACTGACGCGGCTCTCCTCGTCAAGGTAGATTCGACGATCTCCGGTGAGTTGGTTGTTGGAGCAGAAAATCCGTTCCGAGGCCCCAAGTGCCTCCCTGAGCGCCGTGGTCACGAATTCCTGGAAGACTACGTTCATGTCCATGAGGAACCCGGATGCACGCATCGCCCCGCGCCCAGACTCGAACGCGCTGTGCCGCAGGATGAGCCGAGACAGAACGAGCACTCCCCTATAGTGCTCATTCAGCCTGTCGAATGCGACCTCGGGCACGGCGGTCGTGGGGAACGAGACGAGCGACACGTTGTCGAGCGTCCCCAGAATCCACCCCAAGCCTCTGCGGGCCAACCGAGAGCGCAACCGCATCGCGCCAAGTCTGACGGCCGCGGCTTTCACCAGTCGGTTAGCCAGGACATCGTCGGTGAAGTCGTCGTAACTCACCTCGACCGGCAGCGGCACTCCGAACCTGCGCCTTATTTGCTCGTCGAACCGTATGCGGCCGCGTACCGTGTGCAGGGCCTCCTCTTCGGTACGGTAGCCATGGAGCAGCCCGCGCGAAAATGCCCTTCGTGCTTGAGAGGCCAGCGCCAACGCCAGCGCGTCGGGCAGGGCCACATTCTCCTCGAAATCGAACGGGCGCTCTTCCTGAAGCCTGTATGCCCCCATCGCGTAACACGCCAGCGACAGCAGCCGGGGGATGCCGATCTTGGGTCGTATGAGCACCGACAGGCCGCCGACCTCGATGGCGCCGACACTGGAGTCCGGCTTCAGGTGGTAGTCGCCCTCCGTGTCCACGGCGGGCTCGACGGCGAGCGACGGCAGCACAACTCGCAGCGCGTCGCGTTCGAGGACCGAGAGCCGATGCGGCTTGCTCGGGGTGTACTCCTGCAGGTCGATGCAGCGCGTCACTGGTCGTCGCCGACCTCGTTCTCTTCACCAGCCCTGTCATCCTCTTGAGGCTCGCCGTCCACCATGCCGCCGCTGCCACGGACCTCCCGGCGCAGAGTGTTCAGTTCGAACTCACCTACCCGGTCGTCGTCCCCATAAAGGCGCTCCTCGATGTACGGGAGGACGCTGTGTTTCCAGATGCGCTCCACGGCATCATCGTCAAGCCCCGGCTTCATCAAGTAGCTGGGGCCGATAGCGGCGTGGCGATCGTCTCTCATCTTCTCGTTTGCGCGCTCGACGACATCGGCTACCCACTCTATGTCGTCTAGGCCATTGGCTCGCAGCCAGCGTCGGAGCACGCCCTTGACCGGCTCGTCGTCCGGGTGGAACTCCACGAAGTAGAAGCGACGGCGCAGCGCCAGGTCCACAAGCGCTATGGAGCGGTCGGCCGTGTTCATCGTACCGATGATGTATAGATTCTTGGGCAGGGAGAATGGCTCGTCCGAGTAAAGTAGGTTCATCTCGCTGTCGCGGTACTCCAACAGGAAGTACAACTCCCCGAGCACCTTGGCGATCTGGCCCCGGTTGATCTCGTCGATAATGAGGAAGTGCTTAGCGTCCGGGTCCGGATCATCCTGTGCCTGCTTCGCAGCCCACAGCAACGGCCCATCACGCAACTCGAATCCCGGCTGTCCACCCACCAGCGCTGGGCGAAAGCCCTGAACGAAGTCCTCGTAGGCGTAGGACGGATGGAACTGCACGAGCGTAACCCGCTCCTCCGACCCCGCGAGATGCTTCGCGATCTTCTGCGCGACGTAGGTCTTTCCAGTGCCAGGCGGCCCCTGGAAGATTACCTGCTTCTTGTCGACGAGCAGGGCTTCGATCTCTTCCAGGAACCCGACGGGGAGGTGCAGATCATTGGCAAGAGCTTGCATCGGGTTTGATGGTGGGGCGGCATTCGCGATACGGAGATCGGTCGCCGATGTGTTCACCCATTGGTTGTATATGTCATCCTGATAGAAGTCTAAGCCCTCCCCTAACTCAGTCTCCAAGGATCGCCGTATCTCAACTAGCCTGCAGTCGACATCTTCAACGTGACCTGTTACAAGATGCGCGAACGTCGCAGCGATTCTGTTCTTGTGGTCGACGCTGAGGATTGCCTCAAAGGTGTCCGGATGGCGAGATGGAGCAGGGACTGCTGTTGAGCAATGGGGCTATTGGGGTAGTTGCCATGTAGCGCGCCGCGCCAATCCACTCCCTTCACGAGCTTCTTGAACTTCCAGGGGGCGTAGGGGTCGCCGTGGTCGAGAAGGTTCTCATCTACTTCTCCTTCCTTCCACTGCTCGACCAACTCAATGATGTAGCCAGGATGAAGTGGGAAGTTGGCAATGAAGAAGGAGCCAGGATGGGCGATACCATCAGCGAGCCCTTCAACAAGGTCATCAGGGATGGCTACAGGCATCGTCGACCATTGTAGTACCTCATCAATTCGGTCCCTTTTCTTTTTGCCGCCTATAGCGCCTTTCCATACTATGAGGTAGGAGACATACAGCACCTCCCCCATCAACTGGTAGACCTCTGGTGGGCTGTCTGTCAGCAGCCGCTGCAGCTTCTCAAAGAAACCAGGCCCTCTCCACTCTTCCGGCCTGTCCAAGAACCGCTTCCGCAACTCACCAAGCCAGTGGCTCGACCACATCGGCACGCCCGGCGTGAAGAGCGAATCGTCGACGCGGAGTGCGCGGTCGACCCACGTCTCTGCCGCTGTGTAGACCCTGTCAACTCCCTTATGCGTCTTTCTGCTACCCATTGTTCTCCCCTAATCGATCACCAGCGAGTCGACTGTCGTGCCGAGGGCGTTGGCGATCCGGGACAGCGCCGCTGCGGATCTTGGCTTGATATCCCGCTCGATCTCGGACAGGTAACTCGCGGCGATTCCCGTCCTCTCGGACAGGTCACGCAGTGTAATGTCGAGATGTTTCCGGAACGCGGCCACGGGGTTCGCGCCGCGCATCATCGCAAGGGCCATGTCGTGAGGGATGCGGCTGCCGTCATCCGCATCGAGAGCGGCCAGTCTATCTTCGATCTCCTTCGTTACGGGATTCAGCCGACGCTGAAATCATGCTCGTCTAGCTGGTACCAATGTACGGTTCCCGACTCGAAGAGCTCCAGGATGTCGTTGTCCTTGTGCAGGCCCGCAACCGCAGGGTGGGCGGGTCTGCCGGTGAGGCTCGTGATGAAGCGTGCGTTTCGGAGCGCCCTGGTGGTGTCCCTGACGTCGGCAGTGAAGGAGATTTCCACGGGGATGTAGTGAATCCCGGCATCCTCGTCCCTGGATTCCATGATCACGTCGGCAGTGCGAAAGCTCTTGATGTCGTCGCGGGTCATGCCGGAGGTGTCGCCGTGCCGGACCATGTCCTTGATCTCTTCATATGCCAGATTCCGCACCCAGATCAGGCCGATCTCGTCAGCTATGATGTCGGCTTGGCGCACAACCTTGCGTTCAGCATACCCGCTCTTCATCCTGCCGATGCTGTCCTCCATCCTATCGAAGCGACTGTCCATCCTGTCGAACCGCTTGTCTACGAGCTCGAACCGCCTATCTATCTCGTCGAACCGCCTGCTCGTCTCTTTCATGAAGGCTCTTGTCTCTGCGGCTAAGGCCTTAACCTCCTCCGAGAGCTGATCGAGCTTGTCCGGCAGCTCCAAGATCGCGCGCGTCAGCAGCCGCGACCGCAACTCCTCCAGCCATTCGGGGTTCTCGTCCAGCACGCGGATGAGGTCCTGAATTGTATTGATGGTCGTCATGACGCCTCCGTGGGCAAGTATAGCATTCCGCCCGTTGTCGTCCGAGCTTTACGGCGGGTCAAGCCGGTGTCCACTAGCCACCGGATGCTGCCCTGCCCTATAATCGGCGCGTTTCTGCTCGCACAGGAGATGACTCATGGCGGATGAACGCCTGCTGGAACTGGCCCAGCCGTGGATCGAGGGGCAGCTCGGCGTACCCTTGTCGGAGATGCGAAGTGATGCTACCCCGGTAGTCCGGCTGGGAGCGGAAGGGCACGGGCCGCTGAGAGGGCTGAAGATCGGTGACCGGACGATTGTCGCGTGCCGCAGCGAGTGGGTCGATAGGCTGCAGGAGATCGTCGACGACCTCGATCCGGACCTTCTCTTCTCGATGTTCGGGGCATACGAGCTGGCCCGCGTCACCCTGCGGGACGGCGTGGGCGTGTGGGGCCCATCCTGGTACCTGTTTGCCGACGAGCAGGCCTGGAGGCCCCTGAAGGACGACAAGGTCGTCATGCTCGAACCCCCAGATCTGCAGGACATGGACTACCGATTCAACTGGCACTGCCGCCCCGACTCCCTCGCAGGGTTTGCCGTTTACGAGGGCGACCGGTTGGTTGCACTTGCGACCGTTTGGGACGAAGGCGGGGATGTGTGGGAGGTAGGTATGGATGTCGTTCAGGACGCCAAGCTGAGAGGTCTAGGCCGCGCCGTGGTCAGCGCCGGAGTACGGTGGATCCTGGACAACGGAAGACTAGCTGTAGCATCCACCGCGCAGTTCAATGTGCCGTCGGCCAGGACGCTCCGTTCCGTAGGACTGCGCCATGTCATGACGTCGATGCACGGGACCGAGGGCGCCATGAACCTTGCCCCGCAGCCGCTTGGCGCTCCATACCCGGGCGCCGAGACCCACAACCTCTATCCGAGGTGGGCGATGAACCACGACATCCTTCCCCAGAAAGGGAGCTAGGGCAAGCACGGCTATGACAGTTACGAACATCTACGATAGGCTCGGAGTGCAGCGGCTGATCAACGGCCATCACTGGCGGACGGCCCTCGGGGGCAGCGTCATGCCTCCCGAAGTGGTGGACGCTATGGCAGAGTCGGCGGGATATTTCGTCGACCTGGAAGGGCTCCACAGGAGCGCGGGCGAGTACATCGCGGAGCTTACGGGTGCGGGCGGCGGGCTGGTCACTGCGGGATGCTCGGCTGCGCAGGTTCTCCAGGCGGCGGCGTGCATGACAGGCACCGACGAGGATAAGATCGCCCGCCTACCCGATTCCTCCGGCATGAAGAACAGGGTCCTGATCCAGAAGTCCCAGCGCAACCACTACGACACCTCCTACCAGCTCGCAGGCGCAACCCTGGTGGAGGTAGGAGACGACGAAGGGGCGACCAGGGTCGAGCTGGAGGAAGCCATAGACGACGACACGGCCGCCGTGGCATACGTATGGGTCATGCGGTTCCACGCCCTACCGCTGGAGGACGTGATCGAGGTCGCCCATGCACGGGATGTCCCGGTAGTCCTGGATGCCGCTTCGGAGCTGCCGCCCGTCGAGAACCTGTCGCGGTTCATACGCATGGGAGTGGACCTGGTGGCCTTCAGCGGCGGCAAGGGCATCCGCGGACCCCAGTCCACCGGTATCCTTGCGGGTCGGGGCGATCTGATGCGCGCCGCCTGGGACAATTCGTTCTTCTTTGGCAAGGACAAGGCAGGGATCGGTCGGCCCATGAAGGTCGCCAAGGAGGAGATCATCGGCCTCGTGAGGGCGCTGGATCTCTTCGTCGAGGCCGACCACGAGTCCGAGTGGGCTGACTGGCGCTCGAAGTCGGCGAGGATCGCTGAGGCTGCTGGCGCCCTCGGCGACGTGAAGGCGTGGGTGCACGAGGGCCCCATGTACGAAGGGCCTACGGCACCCACGGCCACCATCGAGCTGGCCGAGTCGTGGGATGGCCCCACGGTCGAGCAGGTCGAAGAGGCACTGCGGACCGGCGAGCCGTCGATCCACATCGGGGTCCTGCCCGACCAGCGGAGGTTGTGGGTAGCGCCCGTCGCGTTCCAGGGGGACGAGGCGGAAGTAGTAGCCCGTCGCATGGTCGAGGAGCTGACCACAGACGGCCAAGGCCGAGCCGGCTAACCCGACAGGCTGGCAGAGCACACCAGACGCAAGCGGTCCCCCGGGCACCCCACGGACAGGCCGCTAGACTCGCCGATGATTCGGTCTACGTTTTGAGTTTGACTATCCAGGAGGTAACGTTATGAACGACTCGACACTGCCAGCTGCTGTCCTTGGTCGCACGGGTCTGGAGATCACGCGGCTGGGTTTCGGCACGGCCCTGAGCAGGAAGATGCCCGACTCCGAATGGGATCAGCTCCTGGGCGCCGTGCTGGATTCCGGCATCAACTTCGTCGACACGGCGAACGACTATGGCGTGAGCTGGGACGTGCCCGCCGAGGAGCAGATCGGCAAGCACATCTCCGGGAGGCGGTCGGAGTACTACCTGGCGACGAAGTGCGGGTGCGCACCGGGCGGCGGTTCTCATATCTGGACCCGCGAGAATGCAGTCCGCGGCCTCGAGGAGAGCCTGCGGCGCTTGCGGACCGACTACGTGGACATCATGCAGTACCACAACCCGACGGTCGAGGAGGTGGAGGCTGGCGATCTGATCGCGGTGCTCAAGGACATGCAAGACCAGGGCAAGGTTCGCTGGCTAGGCATCTCGACGACCCTGCCCCACCTGCCCTACTATCTGGACACGGGCGTATTCGACACGTTCCAGATACCCTACTCTGCCCTGGAGCGGGAGCACGAGGACTGGATAGCCAGGTCGGCGGAGGCTGGCATCGGGACCATAATCCGGGGCGGTGTTGCCCAGGGCGAGCCTTCGGGCGAGGTCAACGAGCGGCGGTCGCAGAAGTGGAACATGTTCGAGAGCGCAGGTCTGGACGAGCTGCGGGAGGAGGGCGAGAGCCGCACGACGCTGATACTGCGCTACACGCTCACCCATCCCAAAGCCGACACGAACATCGTCGGTACGAGCAGAGTCGGTCACCTGGAGGAGAATCTGGCGGGGATCATGAAGGGCCCGCTGTCCGCCGATACATACGCGGAGATTAAGCGCCGCCTGGACTCCGTCGGAGAATCACCCGCCAGCACGGACTGAGTCGATCGACGGCGGCGTATTCGATCGGTCCAGCCCGCGGACCAGAATGCCTCCCACAACGAGCAGGAGGCCGACGATGGTGGACGGCAGAATTCGCTCGCCCACCACAAGGCTGATGAATATGAGCGATATGAAGGGCACCAGGTATATGAGGTGGCTGACGTGCGCCGTGGTCTTCGCCAGCGCCAGGGCCTTCGACCATGTGACGAAGGTCACGCCCATCTCGAACACGCCGACGTAGGCTGCCCCCAGCAGACCCTCCGAAGCCTCGACTCGGAAATCGGAGAATAGGGCGGTTGCGGCGCCCACGAACACGAGCCCGGCCGCGAAGCTGGCGAAGAGCTTGGCCACCTCGTCTCTCTTGTCCCGCACATTGGCGATCCAGAAGAGCGACCACAGAATGGCGCTGCCCATGGCGAGAAGTGTGCCCCTCGGGCTGGTGAACCTGAATCCGAGGATGTCGCCGTGGGTGGAGATGACCAGAACGCCCACGAAACTCACTCCGACGGCGGCGATGCTGACCAAGCCTATCTTCTGCTTCAGCAGCGGCACGGACAGCAGGACGACCACCAGCGGCCAGATCATGTTCAGCGGCTGCGCCTCCTGGGCGGGCAGCAGCAAGTATGCCTGGAACAGGACAATGTAGTAGACGCACGGGTTGATCAGGCCAAGCCCGACCGACCACGCCCACTGCTTCGCGGTGAAGGTGCGGAGCAGGCCGAGCTTGCCCTGTGCTGCAAGGATCGCGAAGAGCACGGCCGCCGACACCGCGGTGGCGTAGAAGAGCATCTGGTACGGGTCGAGGTGGCGCAGGGTCAGCTTGAACGCCGAGGCGACCGTCGACCAGAACAGGATCGTGGCCGCCGCGTAGACGTAAGCCTTCCTGTGCTGTGTCACCTCCAGGGCCCGTACGATCGGGCCACCTAGCCGCCGGGTATGTAGAGGGAGCGGTCCTCGACCGGGAGCGAGACCCGACAGCCGCCCTGCAGGTGCGAGTATGCGATGCCAAACTCGGCCTCGACGCTCTTCATGGTCACGTCGATGTTGCCCCGCGTCCTCTCGCCAGTCTCGATCTCCCTGATGATGTCGCGGATGGTGCTGACGGTCGGGCTCTCCCCCTCGGGATGGATCTCGGTCTCCTGTACGGGCGAGCCCCTCCGGCCCCGGGTGGGCTTTCCCCCTCCGCGGCGCACTCGCCATACCCCCTGCTGCTCCCATCCCCAGGCGCGGCCCTCGGTACCGTGGACGTCGAGCTCCCAGCGACCGGTGATTGGCACGAAGATGCCCTCGGCTCCACTGTCGTAGCCGACCCGGTAGAAGCCGACCATCGGATCGGCTATCTCCTCGCCCTCGGGAGGCACGAAACGGTGCCCCGCGGCGTCGTAGTCAGGGAATGCCCGAGGCCGCTCCCTGGAAGTCCCCCCATCGAGCCTGTCCCCCTTCTGGACCAGCGTACCCTCTACCCACTTCGGCTCTGGATCGCCCAGAAGCATGGACACCGTGTCGAGGGTGTGGGGATGGTGCTTGATGATGTCGGTGAATGTGTACATGGTCGCGTAGAGGGGCTCTCCAATGTCGCCGCGTGCTATGGCCTCCGCGACCTGAATCCAGCCGCTGTGGTGCCGGCGGGACGCCCCCCAGTTGAAGGCCACGTTGTTGGCCTTCACCGCCGAGCGGATCCGATCCGCCTCCTCAAGGGACGCGCACAACCCCTTTTCGGCGTAGATGCCCTTGACGCCGTTCTCGGCCGCGAAGATTATCGGCTCCGCACGCCGCACTGAGGGCGTGGTGATGCTTACGATGTCGGGCTTCTCCTTCTCTATCATCTCCCGGTAGTCCAGGTAGCCGTTGTCGATGTCGAACCGCTTGGAGAAACGTTCGAGCCTCTCCTTGCCCCTGTTGGCGACGGCAACGACCTCGGTCTCTTCGATGGACTGGTAGGAGTTGAAGTGCCCGTAAGGCTTCGAATACTGGTTCGCAAATGGGTTCTCGTCCTCCATGAGGCCGCCCATACGACCGGTGCCGATGATCGCTACCCGAAACTTGGCCTTCGACATAGATACTCCTCCACTAGCCAGCGACGATGATGGCGTGTAGGATAATCGCTCAAGGCGATTTCTTCAACGACGAGGCCACACAGGACATGCCATCGAAAGACGCTCTCAGGGTTGCGTTGGCGGGCGTGCACAGGCAGGTCGAGACCAGACCCGGAGGCCACAACTGGGCGTCGGCCTTTGCCGAGGCGCCTGAGACAGCTGTCGTGGCCATCTCCGACGGAGACGCCGGGACACGGCAGCAGTTCCGGGATACATGGCGCGGCTTGTGGGGCGACGTCGACGGCTACGACGACTACGGCGAGATGCTCGAGAAGGTCAAGCCCGACATCGTCTGCATCGCCACGCGTCAGACGTACCACGCCGACCAGGTCGAGGCCGCCATCAGTGCCGGTGTCAGCGGACTCGTGTGCGAGAAACCCCTGTGCACCACCCTGGAAGAAATGGACAGGATCGTGGCGGCGCTGAGGACGAGCGGCGTGCCCTTTGCTTTCGGGCTGGAGCTCCGCTGGTCGGAGTCGTACAACGCGATATTCCGCATGCTTCGGGACGGCATTATTGGCGACGTCACATCCGTGGTGTCTCACGGTGTCACCGAGCTGATCAACCACGGCTGCCATTTCTTCGACGTTGCCCTGGGCTTTGCAGGCGACCCCGAACCCGTATCCGCCTCGGGCCTGATCGACGACCCCAGCCGGTGGGACGACTGGCGGCGGGGCGACCCCCATGGCCGTGGCTGGGTCGCGCTGGACAACGGCGTCAATCTGGGCATCATGTCCGAGGGAGGCCGGCGGTCGTACACGATTACGGGCACGACCGGACGCCTGGTCGTGATGCAGGAGGGTGAGCGGGCGTACCTGTGGGATACGGACGACGAGTCCAGGGAGTTCACGTCGGGGCCCGTGGAGCTCGACGTGCCTCGGCCCGATCACCCATGGCACAGGGGCCCCGCGGCAATTCGCGACCTCGCGGACAAGGTGAGGAACGGCGGGAGGACCGCATGCGACGTAGAGGAGACACGCCGGGCCACCGAGATAGGCTTTGCGATTCACGCCTCGGCGGCGCTTGGGGGCGCGGAGGTTTCCTTCCCGGTCGAGAACCGCACTATACGAGTAGATTCGCGACCATGGGGCAATGACGATTAGGGACGGAACAGGCTCGCCACGCTATAATCAGCGAGAGACGTTAGGACTGGACTCCCTGGACTAGCTGAAAGAATCACCGTTAAGAGGTACAGGAGGGCATACGATGGCTAACCAAGACCTGGAATTGATGGCGCACCTGCTGCGACGTGCGGGATTCGGAGCGACGCGGGCCGAGCTCGAAGATTACATGGACAAGGGTTACGAGGCGACGGTCGAGGAGCTCCTGGAGCCGACCGAGCGCCATACCATGCCGCAGGACCTTATCAACAGGTACCACCTGGACCTACACGAGTCGAGGTACGGTCCCAGCGCGGCCGCCAATTGGCTCTATCGCATGATCTCAACGACGGCGCCCCTGGAAGAGAAGATCGCCCTTTTCTGGCATGGCATATTCGCCACGGGCTACACGAAGACGAACCAGGGGCGCGTGCTGCTGAACCAGATCGACATGTTCCGCAGGCTTGGGATGGGCAAGTTCGACACGCTCCTGGTCGAGTTGTCGAAGGACCCCGGGATGATAATCTGGCTCGACAATCAGGACAACCACAAGGGCGCCATCAACGAGAACTTCGGCAGGGAGCTTCTGGAGCTCTTTTCGATGGGAGTCGGTAACTACACTGAGGACGACATCAAGGAGGCGTCCCGGGCCTTCACGGGCTGGACTCTCGACAACGTAGAGTATATGGCCATGCGCGCCACGAAGGATTCCATCTGGCCCTACGGCAGGATCGCCTGGCACTTCGGCTACAGGGAGGATGATCACGACGACGGGGCCAAGACATTCCTGGCAGAGACGGGCAACCTCGGCGGCGAGGACGTAGTCGCCGCCATCGGGCGCAACCCCGCGACGGCGGACTTCGTGGCCCGACACCTGTACGACTTCTTTGTGGCCGACGAGGCGCCGGTCCCTCAGTGGCCCTACACTCCCCCGCGTGACCCCGAGGCGATGAAGTTGCTGACCGACGCCTATTTCGAGAGCGGTCACGAGGTCAAGTCGATGCTGAGGGCTATGTTCAACTCCGACTTCTTCAAGTCCGAGGATGTGCGGTACGCCCGGGTCAAGGGTCCTGCCGAGTTGGTCATAGGAGCCATCAGGACAAGCGGTGACTTCCAGGAGCCAGACTTGGGGATTGTCCAGGCAGGGAACCTCTCGGAGTACATGGGCCAGAGCCTGCTGTCGCCCCCGACCGTCGAGGGATGGCACGAGGGGGTCGAGTGGATCAACAGCGGCACCCTCGTGGAGCGTGTAAATTTCGTCTCCAACCAGCTGGGCGATATCAGCAAGCCCGGCATAAGGGACGTGATATCGAGGCTTGCGGCCCAGGACGGCGGCCACTTCAGGCCGGAGGAATTCGTGGACAGCTGTCTCGATCTCATCGGCCCGCTGGATGTGTCGGACGAGACGCGCGAGGCGCTGGTTGCCCACGTGGCCCGCGACGGCGACCTGTCACTTGCGGACCACGCGGAGGGCGACGATTCGGAGGAGCGCGTGGGCGGCCTGCTGAGCGTCATCGCCGCCACCCGGGAATACCAGCTGACGTAGCCATTCAGCCGGTCGCCGCAATATGCGCAAGAGAAGCAGGGATCGAGCACGGGGTCGGCTCGGCAGTCCGCCGAGAGGCCGACGAACGCCCCATACCTGGAGGCTATAAATGACCACATACACCGCCTTGGAGCTGAGCTACGTCAAGACCATCGGAATGACGAGCAACTCGCCGACGGGCAGAGGGTTCGCCAATCCGATCGACCTCGCGTTTACACAGGATGGGCGCATACTGGTCATGAACCGGGGCGAGTACGTCTTTTCGCGCGTCACCATATGCGATCTGGATGAGGAGTATTTTGGCGAGATCGGCTCGGACGGAGAGGGCGACGGGCAGTTCAGGATGCCCAGCTCGATAGCGCTCGACAGCAGGGGCAACGTCTACACCGCCGACGAATACCTCCACAGGATCACCGTATTCGATTCGTCGGGCGCATTCGCGGCCAAGTGGGGCGAGCATGGGTCCGCCCCCGGCGAGATCGACGGTCCGTCAGGGCTGGCAATCGACTCCGACGACAACGTCTACGTGGTCGACCAGCGTAACGACCGTGTCCAGAAGTTCACTTCCGAGGGCTCCCTGATCGCGGGATGGGGTGAGTCCGGGAGCGGGCCTGGGCAGTTCAACCGGCCGTGGGGCATATGCCTCGACTCGTCGGGGAATATCTACGTATCTGACTGGCGCAACGACCGCATCCAGAAGCTGTCGCCCGACGGCGAGCCGATAATGCAGTTCGGCGACCCGGGTGAAGAGCCGGGCCAGCTGCAGCGGCCAGCGGGCGTGGCGGTCACGGATGACGGCTACATCGCGGTTGCCGACTGGGGCAACGAGCGTGTGCAAATCTTCGACTCGGAGGGCAGGTTGGAAAAGCTGCTTCAGGGCCAGGCCACCCTATCGAAGTGGGCGGAGGACTTCCTGGCCGCCAACCCCGACGAGGCTGGCACGCGGGCCATGTCTAACCTAACGCCGGACCTCCCGGACCACCTCCAGTCCCTCTACCACGTCGCCTCCCAGACCGAACCCTACTTCTGGGGTCCCACGTCCGTGAACTTCGATTCCGAAGGCCGCCTCTACGTCACGGAGTCGGCCCGACACCGCTTCCAGGTGTACGAACGGAGCAATTGACATACGCGTCGAATGACGACACAAACCTATGGAGATCTGATACGAGTCGACACCGACAGGGGTACTACTCCGGAAGTCTTGCGACGCGTGACATTAGGGTCCAGTGCGTCGTCCGGGGGGGGGGTGATGAGCATCTGCTCCAACTAATTCACTTTTGAGGTGTTTGTGGAGCGTCTGGAGCATTTGCGTTTAGCATATCGAGGGGTGCGCATGAGCGCCAGTCCGGGTGGTGCAGGCAGGATTGTCTCGACGGGTATGCTTGGGGCGTGGATGAGCATTCTACGGGAAGGTCGAATGAAGCCCAGCTCACGCCCTCGCTCCACGAAGATCTTCACAGGGTCCCTGCCTTCATAGGCATACTGTGGCGCATACTCGACCAGCAGGCCGATGGACACCTCGAACGGGTCCACCCCGGCCCTGTGGGCTATCTCAAGCCGCATCGACTGAAGAATCTGCGAGATTATCAACGTCGCCCATATCTGTTGCTGGATCACCACCAACTTGGCGGACCACAGAAGACGCAGCTTGAGGTGTTGCTTGACCAACTTGAGCGCCATCTCGATGTCCCACCTGCGAGCGTAGACCTCGGCCATGGATGCAATCGGGAATGTGTGAGGCTCCCGAACGTTGGTGATGTAGCGGCGCAGCGTATTGCCTTGTCTGAAAGTCACCAGCCGAACGGCGTGTTTGGCCCGGTCGGCGCGATGGGCTCCCAGCCACACGATGCCATCGAAGACGTCGCCCCGATGGTAGAAGGTATGTATCACCTTGTAGCTGGTCTTTGCTCTCAGCCTGCTCAGCCAGTGGTAACCCCTGTCCGTGAGCCAGTCGAACCAGGCGAAGCCGAAGTATCCCAAGTCTGCGACCACCAGTGTTCCCGCTGGCAGGTCTTCCACCAACTTCCGCGCCAACACCTTCTCGTTCTGATGTGGGTCCGGCTGAAACATGACGGTCCGCCACTGCTGGCCTCTCACGTCGAACACGCCAGCCAGCTTGCCAGGGAGCAGACGGCTATCGCCTTGGGGAATCTCTCTCAGAGGCGGAAGCCTTCTCGACATGGCGTCCAGTGTACTCTCGTCTATGCACACCACGCCCTCGGCGAATGGCGCCAGCTTCTCCGTTACCACACCCTGCAATCGTTGTGCCAATACGCCGCTGATCTGCTCGAAGAGTCTCTCCAATGGCTTGGTTCCCGCGCTATGGAGCCTCTTGTAGACCGCTTGGTCTGTAACCGGGAATCGGGGGAAGAACCAGAGCCCGCGTTCCGAGATAAGACGCCACACCGCCAATTGGCTGCCGAAGCCTCTCAGGACGCAGACCAGCAGCCCTGCCCACAGAGCCATTGCGGGCAGGACGCGCGGCCTGCCAGGGCCCTTGAGACTGTGGTCTGGCTCCATGTCCTTCAAACACTGCTGAAGAAACTCCTCTATGCTCCCGATGGTGGCTGTATCGTCCCCGGTACTGGTGGACATTTCGCTCTGTCCCTCCTTTGGAGTAGTCTTATCCTTATACTATCCAAAGGAGGACTACCCAAAGGAAAGGACGGTTCTTTTTATCAATTAGTTGGAGCAGATGGGGTGATGAGTCGACCCTACAAGACCTTCTTTTCTCCTTCCCCCAGACCCTTCCTATCGAAGCTATCGACGCGACCTATGCTCGCGCTGTTCCGGTTTGCACAGAACTGAGTCTCCCCGCAGGGTACGCAGATGCTTTGTACGTCAATCCGATAGGGCGCTTGACAGTGAGCGAATTCAAGCTATGGCGCAATCCTGAAGCTAGGCGCGAGGTGATAGGTCAAATCCTTGACTACGCCAAAGACTTGGCGGGATGGGGATACGAGGACTTGCAGAGACAGGTCTCGCTAGCCACTGGGAAAAGTGGCAACGTTCTCTACGACTTGGTGAGAGAACACTACCCTGATGTGGAAGAAGCGGGGTTTGTTGACAACGTAACGCGCCATCTCAGGCGCGGCGAGTTTCTATTGCTCATTGTCGGCGACGGCATTCAGGAGGGAGCCGCCAACATCGTCGATTTCGTTCAGCGCCACAGCGGCCTGCATTTCAACCTTGCTATGGTAGAGGCTGCCCTCTACCGCGATTCGGACAACAACCTTATTATCCAACCCCGGGTCCTGGCCCGCACGGAAATCGTGCAGCGGTTCGTCGTCGATGGCGGTTTGGTTAGGGAGACGGTTGGGGTCGAAGTGGATGAGCAGCAGGAAACTCTCTCTGACCAGGATGAGGAGAACCTTCGATTCTGGAGAGCGGTGCTACAGGACTTCTCATTTTCCGATACCAACGTAGAGGGTCCGATCCCTGTCAATGAATCGACGCTGTACATAAGGGTGCGAAACTCTGGATATGGCGATTGGGCTTTGTGCTTCGACGGATATCTGGAGCGTAGGGCCGAAACGATCGGTTGCTTCTTGATGGCGCGGAGGGAGTAATTGATTAGCGGTTTCATGGCCCGTAGAGGGCTTGCGGTGAATGCTGGGCGCTGGCTAGACTTTGGCTATGTGCAGTTCCCCAAGCTTGTCCCCCTCTGAGCGGGATCAGTTTATCGCGTTGGTGACGCGGCTTCAAGAGCAGAACGCGCGGTTGACGGCAGCCAACGAAGAGTTGCATAAGGAACTCGCCGAGGCCAAGCGAGCGGGAAAGCGACAGGCTGCGCCGTTCTCCAAGGGCAGGCGCAGCAGCAAGCCCAGGCGTCCTGGCCGCAAGCCGGGTACGGGGCTGTTCAGCTACCGCAAGCCGCCGTCCGCCGAAGAGATCACCGAGCCGGTTGTAGACGTGCCAGTGTCGGGGGACACCTGCCCTGGATGTGGAGGCGTCCTCGAACATGAGGGAGTGCGGCTTGCCTACGTGACCGACCTTCTGCCGGTTCCACGTCCCCAGGTAACGGCGTATCGTGTGCAGGTATGCCGGTGCCGGTCGTGCGG
Organism: Dehalococcoidia bacterium; assembly: GCA_965261325.1. Classification (GTDB taxonomy): domain Bacteria; phylum Chloroflexota; class Dehalococcoidia; order Lucifugimonadales; family CAJWER01. The sequence continues at coordinate 139,982 of CBDHCU010000008.1, read as the reverse complement.
CAGGCAAGTGCGTGGCGAGCACCCAGAAGTTGCGCCGGATCAGTACGGGGCCAGCGCCCACCGAGTGGGGAAGCGGCTGATGGCGGCGGCCCACGTGCTCCACTATGGGGTGGGCGTTCCGGTACGGAGGATTCCCGCTGTTCTCAGAGCGCTGACCGGGGTGAGAGTGAGTCAGGGAGCGATCAGCCAGGACGCGCTGCGTCGTGCTGCTGGTGCGGTGGGTGATGCCTACCGCAGGTTGCGGACATCGGTGCGGGCCAGTCCGTTCGTCCACACCGACGACACGGGCTGGCGTGTGGGAGGCGAGCGAGCGTTTCTGATGGCGTTCGAGACGGATGAGGCGACGGTGTATCAAGTCCGTGCTCGTCACCGGAACGAAGAGGTGCGGGAGGTTGTCCCCTCGGACTATGGAGGGGTGATGGTGACTGATCGAGGACGGAGCTACGATGCCCAGACGCTGTCCGAGATCAAACAGCAGAAGTGTCTGGCGCACGTGCTGCGCTCGGTCAGCGAGGTGGTCCAGACCAAGACAGGGAGAGGACGGAGCTTCGGCAAGCGTCTGACGGGTCTTTTGCGAGAAGCGATGGAGCTGTGGAGGGCATATCACCGAGGAGAGGCTGCGGACTTTCGTATCCAGGCCGAACGGTTGAAGCAACAGCTGAGCTATCATCTCCGCGACCGACCGATGACGGATGCGGACAGCTACAGGTTGCAGAACGAACTTGGCTGGCACGACGATCGTGGCAACCTGCTGCGCTTTCTGGACGATCCGCGCATTGAGCCGACCAACAACCGTGCTGAGCGAGCGCTCCGCCCGGCTGTGATCGCGCGGAAGGTATCGCACTGCTCGAAGACGGTGGAGGGCGCCGATGCGTTCTCGGCGTTCACCAGCGTAATCAGGACCTTGGAACGCAATGGAGGCGACCAGCCTGTCGTGGACCGGCTCTGCGCTGTTTTCAGCGGCACTCCCGTTCACTCCCCTTCACTCTGAACGTCTCTCTCCCTTCCAGCCGCTAATCAATTACCGGAGGGACCAACTGCGAGCCGTTCGCATCTTCGAAGAGCTCGTGGCATCGTTTGACGATCTGCAAAGCGAAATGGGTGATGAGCTGGAGCATTGGCATAACTCCGCTGGACGTCCCAGAATCGGTTTCCGTCACCAGGGTAGTTTGGATTTCTTGTCAGAAGATGAAGAAAGCGGAGGCTTCCGCGAAGCAGTTTCATGGATGCGGGAACATCTCGACCGCTTGGTAAGCACTCTCAATCCACGCCTGCAAGCGCTACTGGCCGACGACAGGTAGCGTTTGTTCAGAAATGGAGTGGCCGAGGGCAGCGCTCTATTTTACGAGCCGAACTTGATCCTGGAATCCACAACTTCGAACAGGATGTCGGAGACTCGTTGCTTTCTTCTACCAGCTTGAGACGAAGCGGTTGCGGTTGGGTACTGGCGGGTGCACGACCGTGCCGCCGTTCAGGTGAGACTCGTAGATCCCAAAGCCGATCTCGGTCCCAATCATCGTTGCCCTGAGGTTGCTGACCCCCGACTCGCCCGTCCTGATGGACTGGGCCAGCTCGCGGATCTTGCGTACGGTCCCGCTCCAGTGCTCGACCTCGGGCACCTCGACCGGCTTATAGAACCTGGTACCCTCGATTGTCTTTCGGACAACAAGAGACTCGCCGTCGTTTATCGTCCGGATGACGCCATTCTCGCAGACCAGCTCGAACTCGAGGCCGATGCCTGCGCCCGCAATGTACAGGGTCTTGCCGTCGGCAAACTCCACCAGGGCAGACTTGATCGGCGTGTCCTTGACGAAGTGCATACCGGACGTGTCGCCCTCTGCGGGGTAGGTCTCAGACAGGGTGCCCCTGATGGCCACCGGGTCCGGGTCGCCGATAAGGTAGAGCAGCGTGTCGAGGTAGTGGCCCCCGACGCTGTTGCCGGCGAAGCCTACTACCGACTCGACCGCTCCTAGCTCCCCGCTGTCTGCGATCTCGCGGGCCTGCCTGTAGACGGCCCAGTTCCGGCGCATCGGCCCGAACTCGAGGAACACGCCGTTCCTCTCGAACGCGTCCTTGATGGCGTCGGCTTCCTCTAGGGTGCAGCACAGCGGCTTCTCCGCGTACATTCCCTTCACGCCATTCTCGGCGCCGTAGATCATCGGCTCAGCGTGCTGCTCGGGACGGGTGCCGATGCTGAGGATGTCGGGCTTCTCGGCATCGATCATCTCCCGGAAGTCCGAGTAGCCGCGGGGCACTCCCCACCTCTCCTGGAACTCCTTCAGCTTCTCGGGCATGATGTCGCATGCCGCGACCAGTTCCACCTCGTCCACCGTGACATATGCGGCGGCGTGGCTGTGAGGGAGTCGAATGCCTCCCTGGCTACGCCCCCGTACCTCATCCTCGATCGTGCTGGTCATCCGACCGCAGCCGACTACCCCAACCTTCAGCTTGTCCATGGTCTCTCCTTCGTACAGGTATGTCAGGCCGTTACGCCCGCTGCGTCCAGGCGGCGCTTGGCCTCCTCGTAGGTGTCCTGTGGCAGTCCGCCCCTGCGTGCCGCGACAACGTTCTCAGCCAGGTGGTCGGGGTTCTTGGTGCCGACGATAGTCGTATGGAGGTCCGGATGCGCGAGCGTGAAGCGCAGCATGAACGAGGTGCGGCTCTCGCCCTCGTCCCGAAGATCGTCGAGCCCGGCCTCGTCGAACTTGGTCCATGAATCAGGGCGTGATACTCCCGACTGCCCCGGCTCTCCCTTGGCGACGCCGCCGCGTATGATCGTGCCGACGCCGGCGTTCGCGGCCTTGGTGATCCAGGTCTCGTGCTCGCGGTTGAGCCCAGAGTAGGGGATCTGGAAGACGTCGAACACGCCCATGTCTATATGGTCGGCGAGGTTGGGCAGGACCGACGACGAGCCCAGCAGACGAATCTTGCCGGCCTCTTTCAGGTCTAGCAGCGTTTGGATCGCGTCTTCCTGCTCGATCACACTCTTCGCAGGCGAGGAATGGAACTGGACCGCGTCGAGATATTCGATCCTCATCCGCTTCAGGCTCTGGTCGACACCCGCCGTGATGTTGTCTCTCGTGAATACATGCTCCCCGGGTACCGGCTGGCTTCCGACGGGGCACCCGCACTTGGACGCGAGGAAGAATTCGTCGCGGCGGTGGGAGATATACCTGCCTATGAACTCCTCGCTCCGTCCGTAGTCGATTGACGTGTCGATGAAGTTGATTCCGGCGTCGAGCACGGCGTTCAGCACCCTGCCCGCATCGTCTTCCTCAATGGGTCTGCCTCGATCGCCCGCCCTCACCTCCATCGCACCGTAGCCAAGCCTCGTGACATCGAGTCCGCTGCTTCCAAGCCGAGCCTTCTCCAGTCCCTTATCCATCCGTTCCTCCTTGTGGTCTTGTTTCTGTCTATGGGAGCTCCGCCGCAAGGGCGCTGAGCACCGATTCGTAGTCGCCCGGCAACTCCACAGGCTTGTTGCCAAGCTTGGCAGTCACGTCCGTCAACCTGTCGTTGTGGTAGTCGACCTTGAAGTCCACGAACTTGAGCCCGTTGGCCGTCGAAATGACAATTACCCTGTCGCCGCGACCGATCTCCTTCCGGTCCACCAGCTTCGACATGGCCGCCAGGGCGACTCCGGTCTGCGGGCAGCTGAATAGGCCGGTGCGGTCGGCCTGGGCAGCGGCGTGGGCCAGCTCGTCCTCGGTCGCCTGCTCCACGATGCCGTCGAACTCCTTGAGAATGGGAATGGCGCGCCCCACGCTGACGGGATTGCCGATCTGTATAGCGCTGGCCGCGGTCGATGCGGCTGCAACAGGCTCGTACTCGGCAAACCCTGTGAGGTAGCTGCGGTAGAGGGGGTTCGCGGAGGCCGACTGGGCACAGACCAGGCGCGGGAGCTGCTGGATGAGGCCCAGGTCGCGCATCATAAGGAAGCCGAGCCCTATTGCCGTGATGTTGCCCAAGTTCCCGCCGGGCACGATCACCCAGTCGGGCACTTCCCAGTCGTCCTGCTGGGTCATCTCGATACTTACCGTCTTCTGTCCCTCTATTCGCAGCGGGTTGACCGAGTTCGCCAGGTAGAATCTCGGATTCTCGCTCAACTTCTTCACGATGGCCATGCATCCGTCGAAATCAGTGTCCAGCGCGAGGGTCAGGGCGCCGTTCGCCAGTGGCTGTATGAGTTGGGCGACGGACACCCTGCCCCTGGGAAGCAGCACGGCCGAGGGGATGCCGGCGGCCGCGCAGTAGGCTGACACCGACGCGGACGTGTCGCCAGTGGACGCGCAGATGACTGCGGCGACATCCCTCCCCCGGCTCATCGTCTCCTTGACGGCCGAGACCAGGACGGTAATGCCCAGGTCCTTGAAGGAGCCTGAGTGACTGTTCCCGCTCTGCTTGATCCAGAGATCGTCGAGTCCCACTATCTCGCCGAGACGCTCGGCGCGGAAGAGGTTCGTGCCCCCCTCGTACATGGAGACGATGTTCTCGTTCGAAATGTGGGGGTAGACCCACTCCTTCTTTCCCCAGACGCCGCTGCCGTATGGGACTTCGGTCCTCATGTACCGCTGGTCGAACAGGGACATCCACGCGGCCGGGCTGCGGTTCTTGAGGGCTTCCACGCTGTGCGCGACCTCCAGCAGGCCTCCGCAGCGCGGGCACTCATAGAGCACGTCCGCCAGGTCGTACTCGCCATCGCATCCCTCGCTGCACCTGAACCAGGCGCGGTACTTCATCGCGTCTCCTCCTCGCCCCGATTGTACGGCCTGTCCACGCCAGAATCCAACTCATGCGCCCGTGCGGGGAATATCACTCTCCACGCGGCGCGGGTGTCCTACGGATTCGCCTCCAGTCGAAACCGCCATCTCCAGCCCACGTGGGCTGTATTCATAACTCCTGGACCGCTGTGGTCGCTGTTCTCCAGGCGGAGTCCATGGCTGAGGAGTATGGGTCCTCACTTATTCAGGGGAGTCGAATAGTCACGGTGACACCCTGTCCAAGCCCGTCGCTTGCTACGGTTATTGTACCGCCGTGCGCTTCGACTATAGCCCGGGTGATGGCCAGTCCCAGACCTATGCCGCCTATCTCACGACTGCGGGACTGGTCCGTACGGTAGAAGCGGTCGAAGACGTGGGGAAGGTCTGCGGCTTGGATGCCGATCCCGTCATCGGTGACCGAGACAGCCAACGCCTCATCACTTTCCAACCCTGCCCTGAGCACGATGTTCCCGCCGGCCTCGGTGGAATGAATGGCGTTACTCAGAATGTTTCCCAATGCCTGGCTCATGCGCATCCGGTCGAGGTCCATGTCCGGGAGGTCAGCGGATGGCTGCAGCGACAATTCGGCCTGTCGAGCCTGAGATTGTGGCTGCCAGCGGGCTGCCTCTGCGGCGAGCAGCTCGTAAATCGAACTTGCTTCGAGCGTGAGCCTCAACTCACCACTGTCGGTCTCCGCAAGCCAGTCCAGATCAGATACGAGGCCGCGTAGCCTATCCACTTCCTGGATGATGTTGTCGGACGCGCTCTCAGGCGTCTGAAGTCCATCGCGGAGCCCTTTTGCCTCCAGATGTATGACGCTCAGTGGCGTATTCAGTTCATGAGAGACATCGTTTATCAGCCGCCTGCGGAGGTGGCACTGAGTCTCCAGGGCGGAGGTCATCCGGTTGAAGGCCGCGCTCATCCATCCCAGCTCATCCGAGGATGTGACCGGCAGCTGGGCCGTATCCCCCTGAGCAATTGCCTGGGTTGCCTCCGTCAAAGCCGTCACCGGCGCCGTGATACGCTTGGACAACCAGGCGGCAAGCAGTATGGCAACTCCGGCTGTAAGCATTCCGCCGATAACGATGATATACAGAAGCGTGTAGAGAAATCCATGCGACTCAGCCGATAGGAGCTCACGGTTTACATCCACATAGACGTAGCCTACGGGCTGGTTCGTGGTCAAATCGAACACTGTCTCGCGATGCCCGTCCAGGTCGAGTGCTGCGGTTCCGGGCAACAGCTCGGATAGGTTGTCCTTCACCACCCGTCCATCGACGCCGGCGATGACGACTCGTATCGAGTCTTTGTGGAAGAGCTCGAAGGATTCTTCCTCACTTTCTTAGCTGGACTTTGTACATTCAGGCTGCGTAGGTCAGCGATTCTATGAAGCGGTCAACTATGGGGCGAGGGAGTTTTCGGATGTTGGGTTGAGCAGGCGATATGCCGAAAACGTCTTAGCTGGACCACAGGTGATGGCGGACCAGAGCGATAGCATCGGAGAAGGTGGGCAGGGTCTTGGGATACCAGGCTGCTGAGCGGACGGGTACGGCTTGGCCCCGGCCCAGTGCATGTGCTGCCAGTGTAACCCATGAGAATAACCCGAAGAGCGCCGGTGTGGTGCGGGCGATGGCCAGGTCAGACCATTGGCGTTGAGTCTCCACTCCCAGGTGAGTGCGGACTTCCTGGAAGAGCCTGCCCCGTACCTGATACGGGGTGACCTCCAGCTGCCATCGCAACACGAACCATTCGATGATTCGGGTGGGCTCGACGTTGAGGTCGGTGCATAACAAAGCCTGTGGCCGGAACGCACCCATCGGGTCGCGTATCAAGACCCAACGGATAGGAACCGGAGCCTTGCCCGCATGATACCAGACCGCCGTATGAGAGGCGATCTCCACTCTGCGTAGGGTACCGTCGTACCAGGGGACCATTACGGCAGTCCACGCGGTTGCCGGTTGATCGAGGAGTTGTTTTAGTGTGGGCAATCGTTCGCCTTTGACGCGTGGGCGACCCATCTGTCCAGGCAGTCGAGGTGGAGCGGGTTCATAGAGCGCGGCGTCCAGACGCAACCGGGTGATGAAAGTGACCGGGCGAGTCATGGACTGACAGAAGTGCAGCAGGTCGAGGACAGCATAGCTACTGTCAGCTACGATGACCAGGGTGCGGTGAGGCAGCCAACGACGGAGCTGGATAATCATCTGACGCGCCCAGTCGGTGAGCTTTTTGTGAGCCCGCCCCATCTTCTGATAGTAGCGCTCAGAGGGCGCCAGAGCGGTCAGCACAGGCAACGCCATGTCCGATGTGCCCATGGTATGTCGGTCAGCCACATCAGGCTTATCCAGCGCAGGTTCGAGCGGAGCAGGGAGCGCCTGGTGAGGGAGCTGTACGACAAGGTGTGCACCGTAACCGAGGAGGTGTTCCGTCCCTACGGCGACCGGATCGAGTACCTGCTGATGGGCGGGGAGCGCCAGACGCTGCTCGCCTTCACCAAGAGATGCGCCTACGTCCAGAGGTCGGGCATCGAGGTCCTTCCCCGCAGGCTCGAGGTCGACAGGCCCGGCAAGGCCGCCCTCGACGCAATCCACCGCCAGGTCTGGATGAGCAGGGTCGTCCGCCTCGCGGAGCCGTCTGAGGACGGGGAGCTATGAGACCTCGATCTCGATGCGGCAGTGGTCGCTCGGCCCCCACTCCTCCGGCTCGTTTAGCGCACGAACGCTGACGTTCATCCCTGTAGAGGCAAAGACGAAGTCCAGCTGCCTCGTTGGAAGCGTCTCGCGGTTCCAGCGGTACGTGGGGACGTTCTTGCTGTCTCGGGGCAACTCGTCTGGCCATGGGTCGGCCTGCCGACCTTGCGGATGTTGAGGCCCTGCAAAAGGCAGTCCCAGGGCCTCCATCCTGTCGAACACTGAGCCGTACCGCCTCGCCCAGTACTCGTTGCCGTACTCTCCATACCCGTGGAGGATGTTGAGGTCTCCGGCGGCCAGGATTCGGTGACCACCCTGTGTCCCGATGAACGCGGACAGGTCTGACACGAGGCGGTGGGCCGATGCGTCCGAGACGATCCACGCGCTGCCGGTTAAGAGTGCGGATTCTCCCACATGGCGTACATCGAAACTACCACAAACGGCTCGACCCCCGGGGCCTTGACACTCGCGGCGGTGAGCGTGCCTAGGCGACTTACCGCGAGTCCGCAACCCCCGTCTCCGAGCGAGGTTGCCTCGACCCACTTGGTCTCAACCCGATCCGACAGATTGGCGATCGCTGTCCGCCGCTGCCATCGCCACCCGGCAGTATGCCAAGGTGCGGAATCGAAATTGATTGGCTTGGCCAGGTCTTGCGGGGGTTCGCCGGCCTCCTGCAGGAGAGCGACATCCGCGTCCATTTCACTCAGACAATGCCAAGGAGCTATCTTGCCATCAATGTTCCAAGAGACAATCTTCACGCTCAACTGACCCTCCTATACTGCGGTGTAGCCGCCGTCCACGGTCAGCGCGGCCCCCGTCACGTAGGACGCCTCGTCGGATGCGAGGTATAGTGCGGCGTTGGCGACCTCTTCGGGGCGGCCCAGCCTGCCCAGCGGGTGGCGGCTCTCCAGCATCTGGCGCGTGGGCGGGTCGTCGGTCAGCGACTTTGTGAGATCGGTCTCGACGAACCCCGGGCACAGGCAATTCACCCGTATGCCGTCTCGCGCAAGGTCGACCGCCATGTTGCGCGTTAGCTGTATCACGCCGCCCTTGGACGGCGGATACGGGTTGAGGGCGCCCCCCAGGCCGGGCGGGTAGCCGACCATCCCCATGGTCGACGCGAGATTCACGATCGACCCACCGCCACCGCGCTGCATGTGGGCAACGGCGCAGCGCGAGACAAGGTAGGTGCCCCTCAGGTTGACTTCGATCACGCGGTCCCACACGTCGTCGGCATCGGACCCCTGCGGGAGCGCGTTGCGGGCCGTCACGCCCGCGCTGTTGACCACTATGTCCATCTGCCCCAGGGCATCGACTATGCCGTCAACCATCCCGGCCGCGTCCTCCGCGACCGATACGTCGCCGGAGAGCGCAACGGCCCTGCCGCCTAGCCGCTCGATCTCCGCCGCAGTCTCCTCTGCGCGGGCATGCGACAGGTCCGCGCAGGCCACGCTTGCACCCTCGGACGCGAACAGCACCGCAGCCGCGCGTCCTATCCCCGAGCCCGCCCCGGTGACGAGGGCCGCCTTGTCCTTCAGCCTGTTCATCGCAGGACGACTCCCGCACTCTCAGCCACACGCCGTATGTGCTCCTGGCCCTCCAGGGTGTCCTCATACTCGAAGTGCTCGACGTGCACGGTGACATCGTGGTCGAGCATGTCGAGCCGCCTGACTATCGCATCGAAGTCCATGAAGCCAGTGCCCGGCACGGCCTCGTCGACGTGAATGACTCCCATACCCTTGGCGGCGCTGACCCCGCTGCCGCCCGAGATGATAACGTCCTTGGCGTGCAGGGCCGCGATGTCGCTGCCGAGCTCGTCGAACACCTCGTCGACCAGGGCCGTCGTGTCGAAGACCCTCTGGGGCCACGTCAGGTTGACGATGTCGATCAGCACCTTGAGCCTGGGAGAGTCGATGCGGTCCAGCATGTCCCGGTACCGTTCGACCGAGCACAGCGGCGCCATGGCGTGGGGGTGCGCGGCCACATCCATGTCCGCGCGCTCGGCCTGTTCTGCAAGGCGGGCAACCGAGTCCAGGCAGCGCTCCCAGGTCGCCTCCGACCACATGCCGGGCTTGCCCCGGTCGCCGTAGGTCGAGAAGCCGACACAGTGGGCGTCCAGCATATTGCCGTGCCTGAGCATGCGGGAGTAGTGCGCCTGCGCGGCATCCCGCTCGGCTTCGTCATGGTGGTCGAAACCGAAGTGGAACGCGCTGAATTCGCCTACTCGGACGCCGTTGTCGTCGAGGAACCGACGCAAGTCCTCTACGTCTTCGTCGGTCCAGTCCGGGCGGGTGGACGCGCTGACAGTAGTGGACCTGAAGGCCTCGGTCTTCTCCAGGAACTGCTCCCGCTCTTCTTCGGTCCTGGGAAGGCCTACGGGGGGACTGAGCACGATCATTCTCGACCCTCCTTCCGCTCTGGGTCCGTCAAGGGTAGCTGACCGCAATGCATCCCGCTCGTCTCTCCGGTCACAGTCGCAAGCTGACTTGTAACGGCACCGCCTCGCCGGTCTGGAAGCGGCGCCAGGCTCCCCTGGAGTATAGGACGACGGAGCCTTCCCCGACGACCCTCCAGCCGTCTCGTCCGCCAAGGCACGCGGCTCCCGCATCCACCCCCAGGACAGGTCCGCCGGGGTACGCAGCCTCCGCAAGCTCGGCGGCGACCATGTCCGGCCTGCTCCTCTCGTGATGAGGGAACACTGCGAGGCCTTCCAGCAGCCCGAGCGCCGGCAGAACACCGCCGTACCGCATCCACCCGCCCAGCACCATCGCACCGGCGCTCGAACCCGACAGCACGGCGCCCCCAGCCACGGCTCCCTTGACGGCTGCCAACATCTTTGAGCCTCGCAGCACCCTCAGCAGGTGTGCCGGGTCCCCACCTGTCAGGTATATCACGTCGGCCCAGCCGATGCGGTAGGCCAGCCCATCGTCATCGGCGCCCTCGGAGTCGGGCACCATCAGCGCTTCGGCCTCGGCGCCCAGCCTCTCGAAGTAAGCAGCTCCGTTCGCGGCCGCCTTCGAGGGATTCTGCTTGGCCGCCGCTGTAGGCACTATGAGCACCTTTGGACGGGCCGCACTCGCAGCGGCGAGTATCTCCCGGTCCATTGCCTCGCAGCCGTCCCTGAACTCGTCCCCTCCAACAAGCGCTATGGAGCCCATCGCTAGTCGGTAGCGCGCAGGCGGCTCAACTGGCCAGGCCAATCGAGGATTCGGCGGTCGGCAGTTACCAGCTGATGCCCGTCCAATGCGGTTGCCACGATCAGCCGGTCCGCCGGGTCGCCGCGCATGTCCTGCAGGAGGCCCGCGCGCACGGTAATTCCACCGTCAACTGGAATCTCGATCAGTCCCTCCTCGATCAGGCTCTCGCGCCATGAGCCGATGTCCGTCTGAAGTGTAATCCGTCCCCTGGCGTGTAGCATAGCGACTTCCCAGAACGTAATCGCCGATACGGCCGCCCGGCCGTCGGCCAGAGCATCGTCTATGACTTGGCGGGCATGCCTGCCGAGTCTGGAGTCTCCATACAGCAGCCAGAGGAGTACCTGCGTATCGAACAAGATCAACGAAGTCCGTCCCAGTTCCTGCCGGTTTCAGCCTCCCATTCCACGTCGATAGGTTCGCCGATGTCACCATGTATGAGTATCTTGTCCTTGTCACGGCCAAATAGCGTCTTCGCCCTCTGCCGGTACGGCAACAGCCGCGAGACAGGTCGTCCGTTCTTGGTGATGACGATCTCCTCGCCGCTCTCCGCGACCTCGTCCATTAGCTTCAGGCACTTTGCCTTGAACTCAGACGCCTTGATGACGCGCCTATGTGCCGCTTCACTCCTATCTATTGCCAACCTTACACCTCCGATGTGACCGCTATTCTACCATAGTCCTGACTATAGTCATGTTGCGGGAGGCATGGTACAGATCGGGAGTCGCCGGTCCATTCAGACACCCGAAGAACCTGTGCGCCATCAGAGCCTGCTAGAATCACTAGAGAATGCCGGCTGTTCTGAGAGAGGGCCCCTACCGTTTCTTCTTCTATGCGGGCGATCGTAACGAGCCCAAACACATACACTTCGCGCGCGACAACCAAGTAGCAAAGTTCTGGCTGGAACCTGTGAGATTGGAAATGAGTGGTGGACTGAGGCGGTCGGAGATACGTAGGATTCAACGTACAGTGGAAGAGAACCGCAGAGCGCTTCTGGAGGCTTGGGATGATTACTTCAACGACTGAAGTGATAGTGCCGAACGCGCAAGAAGTGACCGTAACCGAAGACACCCTGACCGCGGAGCTTGCCGATGGGCGCACCATCTCAGTACCGCTGGTCTGGTATCCCAGGCTTGTCCACGCCACTCAGCAGGAGAGAGACAATTGGGAATTCGTCGGAGGGGGCCAGGGAATCCATTGGCCCGACTTGGACGAAGACCTTAGCATCGAGGGGCTGATCACGGGCCGCCCATCAGGAGAAAGCCAACGCTCCTTCAGGCGGTGGCTTGAAGCGAAGACCGCCGGCCGTAGCGTGGCCCTTTACGACCTTGCGGGCGACGAGCAAGCCGCTGGCGGCAAATAGTAGTCCACCAAATACGCCGGCTCTAGTCTGCCAGGCAGGACTCGACGCCCTCGCCCGACGGCGCTAAGGTTCAAGCGTCTCTGCTACGAGACCTCGACGACCATCTCGATCTCGACGGGCACGTTGGCCGGGAGCGAGCCCATGCCCACGGCGGAGCGCGCATGCCGGCCCTTGTCGCCGAACACCTCGACCATTAGGTCCGACGCTCCGTTGGCCACCGCAGGCTGGTCTGCAAAGTCGCTGGTGCAGTTCACCATGCACAGCACCTTGACGACGCGTTCCACACGGTCCAGGTCGCCCAGCTCGCCCTTGAGTGACGCCAGCAGTGCCAGGCCGACGTCCCTCGCCGCCTCGTACCCCTGCTCGATCGTCAGGTCGTCGCCCAGCTTACCAGTCACGAAGCTGCCGTCCGGATTGCGGGGAACGTGCCCCGACGTGAACACGAGGCCGGCCCCCTCCACGCTGACCGTCGACACGTAGTTCGCGACCGGCGCAGCCGCGTCCGGCAGGGTGTAACCCAGGCTTCTTATTCGCTCTTCGATAGATCCCACAGGACAATCCTCCATTTGTGATGCTCTTCTTCTATTCGGTCACCAGCGGCGAAGGAACGTCGCCGCATCAACCGTCGATCTCTACGATCATCTCTATCTCGACCGGTATCTCGAAAGGGAGGCTGCTCATGCCCACGGCCGACCTGGCGTGCCGGCCGGCGTCTCCGAACACCTCCACGAGCAGGTCCGAGCAGCCGTTGATGACCGCGGGATGCTGGTCGAAGTCCGGCGGGCAGTTGACCATCGCCAGGAGCTTCACGATCCTCTTGACGCGGCCCAGGTCGCCAAGCTCGTCCTTCAGCCTGGCGATCTGCACCAGGCCGACCGACCTGGCGTGCTCGTACCCCTCCTCCACGGTGAAATCGCGGCCCACCTTGCCACTGGGAATAGCGCCGTCAGGCCCGGGCGGAGGCCCGGCTCCGGCGGCGAAGAACAGCCCGCCCGTCTCCACGGCGGAGACGTAGTTCGCAACCGGTCTCTGTGGCCTGGGCAACTCGATCCCAAGCTCTTCCAACCTCTCTTCAGGCGTCATGGCTCCTCCTCGTCACTCGCTAGAACGGCAGTACGCGGGCCGGATTCTCGACCGTCATCTTGTGCACGTCGCCCTCCGATATCCCTGCTTCGATCAAGCGCGGGACGATGTTCTCGAGTATGTGTCCCATCCCGGGGCCCCCGTACTTCGTGAGCCTGCTCTTGGCGAACACGTCGTGGGCGAGCACTATTCGGTCGGCGTACCCCGCGTCCACAAGCAGCTTGATGTAGCCGATGCGCTGGGCGTCGCTCAGCATGTCTATCGGGCCCAGCGGGTAGTATGAAGTCTCCCAGCCGAACAGGTCGTACTCGAGGTACGTCCCCCTCTCTGCAAACTCCAGCAGCGCGTCTTCATCGAGCAGCGTCCTGTCGAGGTGGCCCATGATCACCCGTCCCGGGTCCCCGCCCGACTCGGCGAGCACGTCGATAATCTCGGCCGGCGCACTGGGGTCGCGGCCCGGATGGATCAGGATCGCCGCGCCCGTCGCCTGCTGCGCCCTCGCTCCGCCGGCCAGGACCTTGCGCTCGTTGTCGGTGAGCGGCCAGGAGCACCCCAGCTCGCCGATTATCCCCGCCCTGATACCAGTATCGTCGACGCCGGTCGTGAGCTGCCCGGTTATCTCGTCTTCCAGCTCGGCCTCGGTCTTCCCGTCCATGTCGCCGGGATGCACGGCGTCGACGTAGTAGCCCGCGCCCATCACGACGTTGACCCCGGTCAGCCGCGAAATTCGCGCCAGGGCCCTGGGGTCGCGCCCAATTCCGTAGGTGGTGGCATCCACGATGGCGCCGCCGCCCTGTGCTTTGAACTGCAGCGTCTCGAAGACCGCCAGGCTCTCGTCCATCACCTCCAGGTTGTCCCTGTTGCGGAATGGGTTGTAGCGCACCCATCCCAGGTTCTCCATGGTCACCGGAGCCAATGCCTTGAAGCGTTCGCTCGCCTCCTCCGGCGCGTTGAACATGCACGTGAAGTCGATGAGCAGGTGCTCGTGCGTCGTCGTCGGTCCCAGGTCCCCGGGGCTTACTGGCCCCAGGACGGTCTGCACGGATCCGGGCATCTCAATACCTCCTGCGGTGGATGATCACTCGGACGAAGATTCTACAGCCTCGCGCCCCCCGATGCCGGTCAGATCCTGCGGAAGGTCGGGCTGGCAATTCCCGCGACGACCGTGAGCCCCACCAGTATGAGGCCGCTCAGCATCAGGGCGAACGGCGTGCCTGTCCTCTCCGCCAGCAGCCCGAACGGCGCGGCGCTGAGGGGCATGACCCCGAACGTCATCATGGCTATGCTCATGACCCTGCCTCGCATCTCGGGGTCCGCGTGCATCTGGAGCAGCGTCATGTTCAGAGACATGTACACGGAGCTCGCCAGGCCCACCAATAGCAGCAACGGCAGGGCGATGGCATAGGAGGTGGTCTGCGCGAAAGCCGCCAGCGACAGCCCCCAGACTAGGCAGCACCCCAGCAGCATCAGCCCGCGCGAGCTCATCGTCTTCAGGCCTGCGACCAGCAGGCTGCCGACCAGCGCCCCGATGCCCATGGTCATCATCAGCACGCCCAGGTCGTCGGAGGCGACGTTCAGGGCCTCTCGTGCCCATGCGGGCATCAGGACGTAGTAGGAGAAGCCGAACAGCACCGGGATGAATGCCATCAGGATGAGGCTGCGCAGGACAGGGTCGCCGATCGCGTACTGGAATCCGGCCTTGACGTCGCCGGTCATCCCCCGGCCCGACCTGCTGCTCACCTCCCTGCCGACCATCATCGGCGCCACCGACAGCACCGACAACCCATAGAACGCCGCGACAAGGTAGAACACCCCCCATGTGTCGATGAATAGAATCAGGAAACCGGCCGCAGCCGGGCCGGCTATGCGCGTCGCGTTCATCGCCGAGTTCTGAAGGGCGATCCCGTTCATCAGCCTGTCGTCGGGCACGATCTCCGACACGAGCGCCTGACGGCTCGGCATGTTGAGGGCCATCAGCGAGCCGTTGACGACTCCCGCGACCATGAGGTGCCAGAAGGCGATCAGTTCCGTCAGGTCCAGCGTCGCGATGGCGAGTGTCACGAGCGCGTTGGCCGACTGCCCAAGGATGATCAGCCGCCGCCTCGGAATCCTGTCCGCCAGCGCGCCCGCGATCACCGAAACGAACATCACCGGCAGCGCGAACGATATGGTCACGAGCGAGACGGCCAGGGGCGAGTCGTCGGTTAGCTCCAGGACCAGCCATACCCGCGCCACCATCTGCATGTTCATGCCGGTGAACGAGGCCAGGGAGCTCGCCCACAGCCAGCGAAAGTCTGGTATGCTTAGCGACTCGAAGGTGTCGCCACCGATCCCGAGAAGGCGCCTGGGGCGCTGGCCAGATACTCCAGCCGGCTCTGTCGCTGCGGTTTTCTCCGAACGAGGCTGAAGGGGCCGGATTAGTGACACGTAGAAGCGTACACCGGCACATGAAGGCCGGTCAACGGCCGCCGGGGCCCCAAATCGCGCATGGAGACCTTTGCGTAACTCTCTGAGCAGAGCAAGGCACGGATCGAAGGCGACGCAATCAAAGCTGGCCCCACTCCCCTGGATTCCGGTCTCCGCACGTGGGAATCCATCCCCGGTCGCATCGACAAGGCGTCTAGCCAATCCCCAAGACATCGATGTGTCATCACCCTCAAGGTGCATGCCTGAACCCCAAGAAACAGCCCGTTACGCCGCTCCCCCGAATTAGGTGGGGGATCTGGGGGGCCGAATCAGTGGCAGAGCTTTCGTTCTTGTCGTCGCTGACGACCTGGGCGTATACTTCCAGCGCCAGATGCCACTCGTGACAGTACGTTCCTCGCTAACCTGAGACTCGGATTGACATGGGAGTAGAAACATGATTGAACACGACCAACTGCGTCGGCTTGCGTCGCTCGTCAAGCAGCGAAACGCCGTAGATCAGGAAATCGCTGCCGTATTGAACCGTCCCGCTCACACGGGTCGCTTCGGGGAATTCATTGCAGCGCGAATCTTCCGAATCGCGCTGCTTGACTCCGCCTCTCACAAGGGCATCGACGGTCACTTTACCGACGGCAATCTCGTGGGGAAATCAGTTGATGTCAAGTTTTATACGAAGCATTATGGGTTGCTGGACATTAACCCCGATTCCCCGCCCGACTTCTATCTTGTGATCGTAGGGCCAATAACTCAGCCGGAGTCATCACGCGGCACCACTAGCCCCTGGATCATCTCTTCGGTATTCCTGTTCGATGCTTCCGACCTCGTCCAACAACTGAATGAACGAGGCGTCAAGATTGGTATCGCTACAAGCGTTGCACGCCGTTTCTGGGACAAGGCCGAGATCTATCCGCAGCCGAGCAACCCTACGCTTCGGCTCACGCCAGACCAACGGTCGTCGATCGAAATGTTTGGAGCGCAGTGACGCGGTTCAATCGTAGACCAGCGTTGCCGTATGGCGAACCTCACCCCCGCCCTATCCCCAGTAGACGACGACGCCCAGGATGCTGAGGTCGCCCTGGTCCAGCCGCCGGTAAATCTCCGGTAGATCATGCCACGGCACACGGTGCGTGATCATGGGCTCGATTACTAGCTCGCCGCTGCCCAGCATGTCCAGTGCCAGCCTGATGCAATGATCGCGGTCCCACCGCCGGCCCTGGTCCTCGTAGCCGTAGGCCGTCTTCAGCGTGATCCGCTTCGACAGATATGGGTGGCCCACGGGATTGTAGTCCGGCCTGTCGGTGTGAGTGGCCGTGACGACCACCCTTCCATCGCGCCGTACGATGTCCATGCTGGTCCGGATGGCCCTCCAGGTCGACGCGGCCTCTATCACCAGGTCGGCGCCCTCGCCGTCGAATATGTCGTCGATCCTGGACTGGAATTCGACGTCCGATGGGCTGGCGACTGCCTTCGCCCCCATCGCCCTGGCCAACTCCAAGCGCCTGCCGTCCATGTCGATGCCGGCCGTGCGGAACCCGAAGGCCCGGCACCAGGCCACGGCCGACTGCCCGATGACGCCCAGGCCGACGACCGCCACGTTCTCGCCCGGCGCGGGGTCCCCCGTCCTCAGCGCAATGTGAGCGACACCCAGCAGGTTGAGCATCACAGCCCGCTCGGTGGGTATGCTGTCCGGCAGCTTGAGCACGTCGGAAGCGCGAGCGGCGGCGTACTCCTTGTGCGACTCGCCCAGGAAGACGCGCTCCCCAACGGAGAAGCCCTCGACGTCCGCACCTACCTCGGCGACCTCGCCCACCATCGAGTACCCGTTCTCGGTCGGCCCGTCGGGGAACGGTATTCCCGGGTACTGCATCGTGCCCTCGTCGTCCACGGGGGTCCGGCGGTACACCCGTGTCTCCGTACCCGTGCTGATGGTCGTCACTATCGCCTTCGCAAGCACGCCGTCGCGCGGGCAATCGGGTATCGGGACGTCCTCGAACTCGACCTGCCTCGGACCCGTTACGACCAGCCTCTTCATATCGCCCTAACCTCGTCGCCGACGCGAACCGTGCCGGGTCAGGCAACTCTACGCTTCAGCCAACGCCATACCAACGCTCGTCGCTCAGGATGTTCGGGGACCAGTAGTGCGCCCCAACTGCGTCCGAAGCGTCGAACGACGCGGTTCGAGCCGCAGGCCAGCGCTGCCGTATAGCGGACCTCGTCCCCGCCCTAAGTCCAGTCGACGACGACGCCCAGGATGCTGAGGTCTCCCTCGTCCAGGCGGCGATACATGTCCGGCAGCTGGCGCCACGGTACCCGGTGGGTGATCATCGGCTCGATCGCAAGCTGTCCCCTGCTCAGCATATCCACGGTCAGCCTCACGCAGTGCTCGCGGTCCCACCGCTGGCCTGGATCCTCGTACCCATAAGCCGTCTTCAGCGTGATCCGCTGCGACAGGTACGGATGGCCCACAGGGTTGTAGTCGGGCCTGTCGGTGTGCCTAGCGATTACGACCACCCTTCCGCCCTGCCTCGATATGTCCATGCTGGTCCGGATAGCCTTCCAGGTCGACGCGGCCTCTATCACCATGTCGGCGCCCTCGCCGTCGTAAACCTCTTCGATCCTGGACTGGAATTCGACGTCCGATGGGCTGGCGACTGCCTTCGCCCCCATCGCTCTGGCCACCTCCAGACGCCCGCCGTCCATGTCGATGCCGACCGTGCGGAACCCGAAGGCCCGGCACCAGGCCACAGCCGACTGCCCGATGACGCCCAGTCCCACGACCGCCACGTTCTCGCCCGGCGCGGGGTCCCCCGTCCTGAGCGCAATGTGCGCCACACCCAGCAGGTTCAGCATCACGGCCTGCTCGGTGGGTATGCTGTCCGGCAGCTTGAGCACGTCGGAAGCGCTAACGGCGGCGTACTCCTTGTGAGTCTCGCTCAGGAAGACGCGCTCGCCGACCGAGAAGCCCTCGACATCAGCACCCACCTCGACGATCTCCGCCACCATGGAGTAGCCGTTCTCTGTGGGCCCGTCGGGGAACGGCATCCCCCCGTGAAGCATGGTGCCCTCGTCGTCCACGGGGATCCAGCGATAAACGCGTATCTCGGTGCCCGTGCTGATCGCCGTCACGATCGCCCTAGCGAGCACGCCGTCGCGCGGGCACTCGGGAATCGGGACTTCCTCGAACTCGACCTGCCTCGGGCCCGTTACGACAAGCCGCTTCATACCATCCTCACGTCGTCGCCGACTCGTACCGTGCCGCCGGTGACAATCGACGCGAGCTGCCCGCGCCTGCCCTGGAGCTTGCGCTGCAGGCCCGCGCGCATCTCGTCCATGCGTGCGCATGGCGTCGCGGGGCGCGATACCCTGACAATGACCTCGGACCCCAGCGCGACCTCCTGTCCCGGCTCCAGCGACCCCACGTCGAACCCGGAAGTGGTGACCTGCTCCCTGACGTCTCCCGGCTTCAGGCCGAGCTCCGCCAGCGTCTCCACGTCTACCACCAGCACCTGGTAGTCCTGCCTGCCCGGCTGGTCGGAGGCGTGCCGGTCGCCCTCTATCCCGTACCCGGCGACGAAGCGGGACTCCTCCAGGCTCTCGACTGGTGCGCGGTGGGTCGGCGTGATGTGCAACGATTCCGTGCGTCCTGTCGTCATGTCTCCTCCTATCTCACCCAGTGGTGCAGCAGCGGCTTGGCCCCGTCGGGCAGCGAGTCGTATACGTCCTTCGACATCGGGAACACGAGGTTCGCCTCCGGCTTGCCCTCGTCGTCCACCATGTCCTCCCGCTCCGGCGTACCCGGCGCCAGGACGTTGACGTTAAGCCACCACGGCGCGTAACGGACCGTCAACCCCGCCCGTATCTCGTCCGTACCGTTCGTGGGCACCGCGTGCCACATCCGGCTGTCGAATATCAGCACGCTGCCCGCGTCCCCGGTAGCCTGGATCCGGCTCGGGTGGGGGGACAGGTTGTCATCCCCGTAGACCGAGCTCCAGTTGTTCGGAATGCGATGGCTTCCCGGCACCAGCCACGTCCCGCCGTTCTCTTCCGTGAAGGGCGAGAGCATGAATATCACCGTCAGCAGCATCGGCGTATCGGGATAGGGCGCCTCGATGATGGCAGCGTGCTTCTGGTTGAACGGCCAGTCGGAGTGCCACCCCTGGGGGTTGCTGCCCGGATGCCTCACCACGGGCGTCGACACCGTGATCTTCACGTGCCTGCCCCACAGCGCCTCGGCAACGCCCACGATCCGACGGTCGCTCACGTACGGCCCCAGCGACTGGTTGACGGTGAAGAAGCTGCCTGCGACGCGGCGCTTCCACTCAGGGGACGCCGACTCGGCCTCTTGTATCGTCGCAAGGACGCTCTCCCTGATCCCATCCACCTCGTCGCCCGGTATGATGCCGACGACGACCGCCCATCCGTCTTCCCTGACTCGAGTAACGGCCTGCTCGATACTCATATCACACCCCCAGCCGTGCGGAGCATACCACCCACGCATCGGCAAGTCACCCCGCGCCGGGCGAATGCAGGGCCTTTGTTCGCCCGCAGGGCCTTTCCAAAGTCCGTTCGTGGTGAGCCTGTCGAACCACAAGTGGGGCCTTCGACAAGCTCAGGCCGAACGGCAAGGTACGACCCTATCTCAACAATGGAAAGGCCCTGGTTCGCCCGAATGACAGGGCGCGGCGCGGGGGTTATACTCAGGACGACTTACGACCAACCTGGGAGGTGCCCAGATGGGCTGCGAACTGGCATCCGCGAGAGCAATGACCGAAGCTGCCAAGGCGTTCCTGCCCGCCCTCTCGCCCGAGCTGAGGGCGTCGGCGGCCTTCGACTTCGACTCCAGGGAGCGCCACACGTGGCACTACATCCCCAAGGTCAGGGGTGGTGTCATGCGCGGGCGTCTGGACGCGGCCCAGCTGGATGCGGCCGACAGGCTGATGGCCTCAGGGTTGAGCCGGATCGGCTTCGAGAAGGCCAAAGCCATCATCGCCCACGAGAACATCCTAGACAGGATCGAAGAGGTACAGGGAGGCACTCGGTTCGACCGGAGTCCCGGCCGCTACTACCACGCCCTGTTCGGCGACCCTTCCGGTGACGCCCCCTGGGGCTGGCGCGCCGAGGGCCACCACCTCTCTCTCAACTACACCATCGTCGACGGCGGCGCCGTGGCATCCACACCGTCCTTCTTCGGCGCGAACCCCGCCGAGGTCAAGAGCGGTCTCGAGAAGGGGCTGCGGATCCTGAAGGACGAGGAGGACACGGCTAGGGAGCTCCTGCTCAGCCTCGACGACCGGCAGCAAGCGACGGCCAACATCTACCCGGTTACGCCTTCCGACATCGTTTCGAGGGCCAGCCCGCGCGTCGAGGTCGGGCGGCAGGCCGGACTGCCCGCCGAGTCCATGACGGGCGACCAGCGCGAGATACTCATGCGCCTCATCAGGCTCTACGTCGACAAGCACGCCGAGGACCTGGCCGCCAACGCGATGGCCAGGATAGAGGCTGGGGGAATAGGCGGGATTCACTTCGCCTGGGCCGGGTCGAAGCGCCGGGGCCAGCCCCACTACTACCGGCTCCACGGCCCGACATTCTTCGTCGAGTACGACAACATCCAGGACATGGCCAACCACATCCACTCGGTCTGGCGCGACGTCGAGCACGACTTCGGATTCGACCTGCTCAAAGCCCACTACGAACAGCACCACGCATCGTCTACAACGGCATAGACTGGAGCCTGGTGATGGATCGCGCTGGAGGTCTTGGGAGGACCTGTAGGGGATGCTAAGGCTGGAGAAGCTCGCCGGATTCGGCAACGTGCGCATGGTCGAGGTCGATCTGCCTAAACCAGGCGACCGCGAGGCTCTGGTCCGCGTCCATCGCAGTCTGATAAGTCGTGGGTCCGAGCTATTCCGACGCTACGTTCTGGAGGAGCCAGTCCCCCCATTCATGATGGGCTATTCGGACGCAGGCGAGGTCGTTGAGTCCGGCCCGGGGTTAGAGGATGTGCAGCCCGGCGATCGTGTCTTCGTAGGAGGCCCCCACGCACAGTATGTGACCGGGCAACCTCGCCAATTCCCAGATTCCATCTCATACGACAGAGCCCCGTTCATAGCTTTGGCCACCAGCGCAGTAGGCTGGGCCCGAACGACCCCGGTGGAGCCAGGCGACCATGTCGTCGTGCTCGGCCAGGGCATTGTTGGCAATCTCTACAGTCAGGCTGTGAGAGAACGCCTCCCCGGGCGAGTCATCACTGTGGACACGCTCAGTCTGCGCCTGGCAGCATCGCTGCAAAGTGGCGCTGACGTTGTGGTGGACGCATCCGAGACCAACCCGGTCCAGGAGGTGCTCCGGCTGACCGGCGGACGCGGCGCGGACGTTGTCGTAGACTGCGTCGGGGGGCCAGCAGGTGTGAAATCCTTTGCGCAAGCCCAGCGTATGCTCAAACCGGATGGCGTCATTCACCTGATCGCCGCATATCAGGGCGGTCCCAGGCCCGGCGCAGGGCTACTGCCACTGGACTCGAACATCATGATGGACAAGATGCTCGTCTCGGGTATCCGAACCGCGGAGCCGAGGAGCTACCACCAGGACTCGGCAATCCAGATGATCGAGGACGGGAGGATCGCCATCGACCATCTCGTGACACATCGCCTGCCTTGGCAACAGACCCCGGACGCCTACCACCTACTCTACAGTAATCCCGGCGAAGCTCTAGCCGTGATCCTGGAGTGGGCATGACCGCGTGATGGCTATCTTGGCCCAGTGCATTCTCCGGGCTTCCGCTGGATTGGCTGGGTGTCGTCGTCGGAGGCCATCGTCCTGGGGTCCTGGGTGGTTGCCGCCTTGAAACGAGCGTGCGCACCCCACCAGTTGGCCTAGTCGAGGCTGTGCCGGAAAGGAGGATGCCATGACCAATCTGCAGATTACGAACACCACTCGATGGGTGTCAGTTGATCGGGGCGTTTAGGGAGTCTTATCTCGATGCCTTCGATGTTGGCGCCATTAACGACTATCTTAACAGCCTGGCTGCGGTTGGTCGTAATGCTGTCGGAGCTGTCGTACCAGCCGACGAAACTGCATTCGCCGCTGATAGCATAAACATCCAGTGTGAAGGAACCGTCAGGCACTCGTATATCAAAGGCACCATCCGCCCCCGTATCGTCGTATCCGCTTTGCGCTGCTTCCCCTTGCCAAGCCCATATTCCCACACCTTCCAAAGGCTCTCCACTAGGACCAATCACGGTGCCTCTAATTCTGAACTTCTTATTGATGTCAATGGTTGCATGGCAGGAAGCTGAAACAGTAACGTCGCCAAATGTCTCCTGGATTAGACCGGCAAGCACCGGGTCGTATGCCTCCAACTTGGCGCGTGTGTTAATTTCATTGTGAATCGGCCCGGGCGGATCGTTCAGTCCGAACCAGGACTGCACGCCTTCCGCCCAATACTCGTCTGGGTTCTCGCCGGCGTAGGTGTTCTCCCAGAGCCCGGCGGCCAATGCGTTTTCATAGGCCTCTTCGAGCCTGCTGCGAAACTCCTTGCCTCCAGACTGCCGCTCGACACCCATGGTGAGCACCCCATGGGCGAATTCGTGGACGAGTATATCCTCGTAAGGGAAGACGTCACTTCCGTAGCACAGAAGGTTCTCTTCCGCTATCGCCACTACAGGCCGGGCATCTGTCGGTCCGACACCGCCTCCACGATGCCGTTCGTCCCAGTTTACGTCCGGCCAAACTTCATTAAGGTCACCGAGCTCCGGAATGTCCGTGAGGACTGAGCCCGCCGCCATGATTGCCACTCGAATATCCTGAGCGGCAATCGTTGACCGGAGGTCTGCCCGAACTCTGAGCATTTCGTCAATAATGTCACGAGCCCTGAATAGCGCAGCGTCAGTCACTTGTGAAGAGGCGACGATCGGGAGTCCGTCGGCATCCACGTACTTCTCGTAGAACGGATCCAGCCCGAGAGCCGCGGGTGGGCCAGCTGATTCCAAAGAAACTACGATGGGTGTCAGTGTGGCTTTCGGTGTAGCCGTGGGCACGGGCGTAATCGTCGCCGTGGCTGTTGGTGTATGCGTCGCCATAGCTGTCGCCGTGGGTGTCGGTGTCAGCGTGGCTGTCGGTGTAGCCGTGGGCACGGGCGTAGGAGTAATCGTCGCCGTGGCTGTTGGTGTATGCGTCGCCGCGGCTGTCGGTGTATGCGTCGCCGTGGCTGTTGGTGTAGCCGTGGGTGCGGGCGTAGGAGTGATCGTTGCTGTAGGGGTAGGCGTCGGTGTCGGTATGGGTGTCGGAGTAGCTGTTGGAGTCGGAGTAGTCGTGACTGTGGGCGTATGTGTCGGTGTATCCGTGGGTGTAGCCGTGGGCGTGCGTATGGCAGTCGGAGTCCGAGTGATCGTGGGGGCGAGTGTTGGTGTGTGAGTGGCTGTGGGAGCCATGGTCGGACTTGGCGTGGGCGTCGGGCGGTCGCTACAGGCGTTTAGAACGACGGCGATAGTCAGGGCTATCAGTATTGCCAGACAGCGGGAACGAAGAGTAGATACGGTCATTCTCAGCTCATCCACCTATCTGATCCTCCACTCGACTTCACCACCTTGGCAATCTGTCCTCGGACAACGCATCCAAGATGCTGACCGGCAACTTCAACGGGGGTTCTTCAAGGATAGCCGCGGCACGCCCGCTGCCGGGTCGCAAGACCCCTTTAGCGATCAACTGCTCGCGAATTCCCAGATCACGCTCCAGAGCAGGAGGGACGAGCCTTGCGACGGGTGTGCCCCCATCGAGGATCTGGACCTCGCCTCCGCGCCGAGCCTCCCGCAGGTAACGGTTCAAGTTATACCATTTCGTTTTGACTACGCCGTTGATTGATCGTGACGCAGTTAGCAATGCGTCATTCCGGCCTTGAGCCGGAATCCAGTCCCCGGCGGTTGTATACAGACCGGGTGGCTATGACAAGCCTGCCACTCTGTCAGCCCCCTATATGGCGGCATCACGGCGAATTGGTATTAGCCTTCAATTCCGAGACTGATATCGTGTTCATGGTGCCCAGTATAGTCTCGACCAAACTTCCTTTCAGGTCCTGCAAGGCCTCCGCACTCCATGAAGCCATTCTGGAGGCAGGCCACTACTATATTGCATTACTATTTTTTATCTGATATAGTAGTGGCGAAGGCAGTTATAGTAAGGAAGGAGGCCCACACTTGACATAATTCTTGTGGAGAGTAGGACTCGGTCAATTCTCACACGGATAAGGAGCAAACGATGACAACTACGGATACAAAACACAGAGAGAGGGCCTGCACATATGGACCCAAGGTTCAATCGAGAACGGCATATCCATATACTGAAGCGGCATCCCTACATGGAGCCCCATCTTGAAAAGATCATGGAGACGGTCGCGCAGCCCGACGCGGTTACGCCGTCCACGAGCGACACAACTGTATCGCTCTACTATCGCAAATATAATCTTGAAGATCTAGGTACGAAATACTTATGTGTGGTTGTCAAGGAAGGAGAGGATGACAGCTTCATAGTCACTGCGTACCCTACTCACAAAATCAAATAGGATCAAACACTTTGAACTTCTTCAATACTCTCAACATATGGCTGGACTCAGAGGGCGACCTGTTGGAGGTCGGGTGGAGCGTCGAGAAGGGCTACTTCACCGAGACGGACGACGAGCGCGTGCTCAAACGGGTGAACCTCGATGGCGAGGTCATCGGGTTCATGGTACAGGGAGTAGGGTCGATGAAGGGCACCTTCATCGATTTGGACCTGGCGCCCGAGAAGCCGACCGACGCCGTGAACAACCTCACCGTAAAGGGGGCCGCCGCCGAGCTCGGCGTCACCGAGGCGCGGGTGAGGCAGCTTGCCGCTCAGGGACGAATCGAAGGCGCGCACAAGATCGGCAGGGACTGGATCATCCCGCGCCCGGTGGAAGTGAGGCCAGGCACGCGCGGCCCCGCCGGGGCCGCGACTCGGCACGCGGGCTAGGCGTCCCTCTACTCGCCCTACTCGTCCGGCTGCTCCGGGTACTCCGGCACGAAGCCGCGCGGCTCCCATGCGGGGAACGCGTCCAGCGCGGGATTGTCGGTGAGGCGGATGCGCTGGTTAGTCTCTATCTCCGCCACGTACACGTCCGGCTCGCCCCCTGCCCCATACTCCGAGTACGCGAGGTACCTGCCGTCCGGCGAGTATGTGGGCCGCTCCTCCGTGCCCTCCCCGGGCTTACGCTGAATGGGTTGGATGTCGTCGCCGTCGGAGGCCATCGTGTAGATGCTCGGCGGTGAGCCCTTGAGGCCGTATCGTATCGTGAGTGCAAGCCTGTGGCCGTCCGGCGACCACGACGGCCATCCCACGAAATACCCGTCGACGTCCGTCCTGTTGCGGACGAGCCGGTCCTGTGCGCCGTCCTCCGCCATAACGGTGTAGATGGCCGAGCTGTGCTCATACGTGATCAACAGCCCGTCCGGCGACCACGACGGCCAGCGGGTGTTCACCTGCTTGGGCGTCAGGTTACTGGGCTCCGACCCATCGACGTTCATCACCCACAGGTTCGGCCGGTCGTCCCTGTCGGAGACGAAGGCGATTCGCGCCCCGTCGGGCGAGAGGGACGGCATATGGTCGACGCCCGGGCTGTCGGTCAGGCGGACTACGTTGGAGCCGTCAGGGTCCATCGCGAAAATGTTCCGGTTACCGTCCCTGTCGGAGGCGAAAACAATCCTGGAGCCGTCGCCTGACCAGGAAGGATGGCTGTCGAGCGCCGGGTTGTCCGTGATGTTCCGCTGGTCCGACCCGTCGGCGTTCATCACGTATATCTCCCAGTTGCCGTCCCGCTTCGAAACGAACGCAATCCGCGACATCGTCGAGTTGTCCACGGTGGGCGTAGGTTCTGCCGCAGGCGTCGAC
The DNA here is from genome assembly GCA_965261325.1 of Dehalococcoidia bacterium. Classification (GTDB taxonomy): domain Bacteria; phylum Chloroflexota; class Dehalococcoidia; order Lucifugimonadales; family CAJWER01. Next base: position 113,572 of record CBDHCU010000008.1, on the reverse strand, counting down.
GAGCCGCAGCCCAGGGAGAACAGGAACAGCGTCGTCAGCGACAGGGCAAATGCCCGCGCGTACTGGAGTCTGCCGAAGTCTCTTTTCACCGGAGGAATCGTCCCTCCCGGGGAAGGATGCCTACGTGCCAGGTCGAGGCGTCGGGAATGGAGTCGGGGCCGGCGTCGGGACCACCACGAAGTCCTGCTTCCTCTTCAGGATGTATCCGATCGCCTCCTCGTCGAGGAAGTAGGGCCACGCATTCCGGGCGTCCCTGACATAGAATTCAGGATCCCTGCCCTTTTGGAGGAAGAGCAGCAGCACCCCGTTCGCGCTGGATCCCTCCCTTACGCCCACGGAGATGACCGCGTGGGGCTCCTCCCAGTTCAGTCCGGCGGCCTCCTCCTCAGTGGGAAACGCGCGCGTCACGATATTCCTGAGCTCCACCAGCAGATTGCTCACCGCCTCGATGCTTGCGGGCTCGCTCCGATCTTCCGTCTCGATGAACCAGGCCGAGTTGATCAGCCTGATCGAGAACGACCCGTCGGCGTAATTGAACGTCACAGACTCGATCTCGTCTGGAGGCACCGCCGCCACGATGGGGTCCCTCCAGAAGTTGGCGTCCGTGCCGAAGGGCTCCGGAAACTCGCAGAACAGCGCGTAGACCTCGACCTCATCGGGCCGCCTCAGGTAGCAGAGCCTGACCGTCGCGGTCCAGGGCGTTATCACCCGCTCGCCCACGGGGGCGAACTGCTTGTCCCCGACGATGAACCTCTCGACCACCTCGCCGCCGCTCCAGAACTCCAGAACGGTGTGGTTGTCGGGGTGTACTCCCATCAGATCGTGGTTGGTCGAGTTCGTCGCGACGAGCTCCGCGTCGCCTACCCTCGACGCCGTCTCCCACAGCGTATCCATCCTGACGCCTATCGCGGGGTAAGCATCGACCCACCAGCCGTCGTCCCGATTGACCACAATCGTCTGCTGCTCGGCATCCCTCATGACCACGCGGTCTATGACCTCCGGATTGAGCGGGCTTATGTCTCCGAACGTCTTGAAGCCCTCACCCTCGGCGGAGAGCAGCCGGAAGGCGATGCCCGCCACACCAAGCACGATCACGACAATCAGGACAAAGCCGACGTACTTACCGCTCAACCGTGTATGCCTTTCTGGTCGTCCAGCGGCGCAGGAAGAAGCGCACCATGCCGAAGACTATAAGGGCAACCGACACCCCGAAGATATTCCCGTACTGCACAATATCGCGGTGCAGGTCCGAGGTGAACACCAGCGGGCGGATCACCCTGCCCTTCGACCGGATGGCGGCAAGCTGGTCTTCCTGGCTCAGCCAGTCTATCCAGTTGACGGCCAGTACGACGTGCTCGGGGAACCCGTTGACCATCCGCTCGGTGAGCCACATCGAGTCCGATGCAACTACCATGCGGAAGGTGTTCTCGAGGTTCTTCTCACACTCCGGCTTGTAGTACGAGCACCGTGTTCCGGTAACCGCGACGGCAAGAATATGCTTGCCGAGGTCTTCTTCCGTGTACTCCTCGAGCGTCGGCGACCTGGGCGTGAGGTCCCTGAACGACGTGTCGACTACCGCGAACTCGGACGTGACCACGAGGGGCTTGATCTCCGTCTCTATCGTCTCGCCCGTCGCCTCCCCGATCTCAATGGAGCTCGGCCAGGGGAATACCACGCTGCTGACGCCGCCCGAAATGGCCTGCTCCTCCGTCCGGACGCGCGGCCAGTATGGGTACGCGAGGTTCACTCCACCTAACTGATTGTTGAACAGGAGAGTTTCGTGAGAGCGCGTGTCGAATACGACGTTGTCCTGGACGAGTACGCCGTACTCCCCCAGCCATCCCGTCAGTCCCGTATTGGCCTTCTTCGCCCGCAGCGCCCTGTTGTCGACCTCCAGGGAGTCCACCAGCATCAGGACCTTCCCGCCCTCGGCCAGGAACTCGTCGATGGACGCCCGCACCCAGGGGGGTACCTCCTCCCGCGACCCGGCCACCACGAGCACGTCGGTGCCCGTGAAGGATTCTGCGGAGCCTTGTATCAGCCCATCCTCCCGGTCGGCGTCGAGCTCCAGCACCAGATGGTGCCGCTCGAGCTGGTCCCGGAACGACTGTAGGTCCGCGTCTCGCATCCACTCGCCGTGCCCGTGCATGAACGAGATGGTGCTCGGTCGCTTCTGGGCCATCCGGCGTATATTCGCCATCATCCGGTACTCGAGACCGTCCGTCGTGTCGACGAACGGAACGTTCTCCTGCCGGTTGGCGTAGGTCATGCCCATGCCGAGATAGCCGACCTTCACCTTGAATTCGCCGCCGCTCTGCTCGCTGAAGTTGATGGGCGGCACGAAGCTCTGCCGGGCCAGCTCGGCCGTCTCCTCGTCCTGGTCCGCCAGGTACCTCACGAGCCTGACGTTTCCGTTCGAGACGTTGACGATGTCCTCCAGCAGGTCCTCCACGTCGCGCTGGGTCAACGCCACCTGGACGGGCGGGTCCTCTGACACGAAGAGCTTGATTGTGACGATGTCGTCCAGCTCGCGGAGCAGCTCTACAGACGCGTCGTCGAGTGTAAACAGCCTGTTCTCCGTCAGGTCCAGTCTGCCGCCGATGGTGCTCCCCGACCACCCGACCAGGATGCTCAGCACCACCAGCCCACCGACGCCGAGCTGCAGGTTGCGGTAGAGCGGCGACCGGTGGCTGACGCTCTTGCCCCTGATCATCAGGTAGGTCGCGCTCAGGAAGGTCGATACTAGCGCCACGAAGTAGACCACGTCCCGCAGGTCCAGCACGCCCCGGGCTATCCCCTCGAAGTGGGTCAGCGGGCTCAGGTCCTGTACCAGGACGGCGGCAGCGGGCGGTATCGCCAGGGTGATGATCGGCATCCCCGCCACCATGAGAGCGACGATAATGGACAGCCCAATCACGAAGGCGACGATCTGGTTGCGCGTCAAGCTCGACGTGAATAGGCCGATCGCCACGAACGAAGCTGTGAGGAATACCGTGCCCACATATTGCGCGATTACAGCCCCGTTGTCGAAGTCCCCGGCCGTCTGGAGCGATATTGGGATGACCGCCGTCGCAAGCACTCCAGCGCCCACGAAAGCGAACCCCGCCAGGAACTTGGACAGCAGCACCGTCCAGGTCCTGAGCGGCTGGGTCAGCAGGATCTCCAGTGTTCCGTCCCGCTGCTCCTCGGCGACCAGGCGCATCGTGGCCGCGGGGACGAAGACCGCGAGTATCCACGGGAGCAGGGTGAAGAGGGGCCTCATCGAGGCTTCCTGCGTGGTCAGCGCCGTCCGGAAGAACATGTAAGCGGCGACGCTCACGAATATAACAAGGAGTATGAAGCCGGTCGGCTGGTCGAAGTAGCCCTTCAGGTCCTTGCGGACCAGGGCGGCGAAGGTCCTCATGCTATCCCTCGTCGTCCTCGACCTCGGTTCGGGGCTCCTGGTCTTCGTGGGTTAGCTGGTGGAACAGGTCGCCGAGCCGGGCTGCCTCCTGGTGAAGCTCCCAGATCACCCAGTTCCGCTTCCTGGCAAGGTTGTATATCTGGGGCCGGACGTCCCCGTCGTCCGCGGGATCTACCGACAGTATGAACTTCTGCCTCACTCCCACAGGGGCCAGGCGCCGCACCTCCCGGATCTCCCTGACGTTGGCCAGCGCGGGCTCTACGTTGTCGCCCTCGACCTCCAGATTGACGTAGCGGTCGCCGTGTGCAGCCGTCGTCAGCTCGTCGACCGTTCCCTGGGCGACGATGCGGCCCCTGCTGATGATGAGCAGCCTGTCGCAGGTCTCCTCGACCTCCTGGAGCACGTGAGTGCTGAGCATCACCGTTCGCTGCCGGCCTATCGTCCTGATCAGCTCGCGGATGGGGATTCGCTGGTTCGGGTCCAGCCCCTCGGTGGGCTCGTCCATGATCAGGATGTCGGGCCTGTGCAGAATGCACCCGGCCAGGCCCACCCGCTGCCTGTACCCCTTCGAGCACTGGTTTATGGGCCGGTTGTAGACCTCCTGGATGCCCGTCTCCTCGACCGACGCCGCGATGCTCTCACGCTTCGCCGCGCCCTTGAGTCCCCTCAGGTTCGCCACGAACTGGAGGTACTCGTACACGAGCAGGTCGCCGTAAACGGGATTGTTCTCAGGGAGGTATCCGATGAAACGCCGGGTCTCGACGTCGTGCTTCTGGTTGTCGAGACCCTCGATCACCACCCGCCCCTTGTCGGGTGTGTAGAAGGACGTGATCAGGCGCATGGTAGTGGTCTTTCCCGACCCGTTAGGGCCCAGAAAGCCGACCACCTCGCCCCTCCTCACGTCGAACGATACATCGTTGACGGCAATATTGGGGCCGAACTGCTTCGTTACGCCTTCGACCTGGATGGTGAGTTCGCCGGTGGAACCCGGGCCTAGCTCACCATCCACGTCTTCCGGCTGGGTTGTGCTCTCGTTGACTTCGGCCATCGTACCTGCGAAACGTTCCTGTCCATACTAGCACACGGAGAAATACGGGGGTACGGCTTGCCCGAAATCTCAGGGCCTGACTTCTTCCCCCTGGGGAGACCTTTGCACAACCGTCATTCCCGCGCAGAGAGTTACGCAAAGGTCTCCTGAGGGGGAAGATTGAGTGGGGGCTCTCGACCTGACTGTGTGGATGCCGCCAGTATCCCCACAGTTTTAGTTGTCGCACCACATCCGGCAGATTGGCGTGTCTAAAGCCTGTCGAGCCAGCGAAGGACAAAGAACTCCTCGTCCTCCCTGGACGAGACCGAGCCGTCCAGCCTGGCCATCAGCAGCGCCCTCAGCATCTCCCCCACCGCGGGCCCCTCCTCGACACCGAGCGCGATGATACTCCGTCCGTCCAGCATAGGCGTGACGCCGCGCATCCGGTGAAGGTAGTCCGTGAGTCGGCGGCGCGCCACAGCGTTCTCATGCGCCAGTGACCACCCTTCGACTGCCCCGGCATGCACATCCTCCAGCAACCGGTAGACCTCGCTCGCCCTCAGGGAATCCCCGCTCAGCCTGTCGAGCCGGGACCCGACCTTGCCGATGTCTCTGACCGCCCGAGCGGGCCCGGGAGGGAGACCCAGCCTTCGCACCAGGCTGTATCTGGCGGTAACGCTGGCGCTCGACGCCAGTGCGGCAAGGAGCCCCGACAGGGATGGCGGCGGGCTCTTGCGCAGACGGTCCGCAAGCCCGGCCGTCAGCGAGAGGGCCGGATGGACCGCCTCCAGCACCCCCAGGCTCTCCGCCAGCTCCAGGATGTCGGCCAGACGCTCCTCGCCCGCGGTGCGCTCCAGCTCCCGGCGTATCCGGTCGCCGCTGACGGAGTCCAGCCAGCGCATGTCTTCCGCAAGTAGCCGCGCGGTTCCCGACTCGAAACCAAAGCCAAGACGGCCGGCGTAGCGCACGGCACGCAGGATGCGAGTGGGGTCGTCCGCGAAGCTCCGCGAGTGAAGCACCCGGACCAGCTTGGCCTCCAGATCTCGCCGCCCGCCGAGTGGGTCGAGAAGTGTCCCGAAGTCGCGCGGGTTCAGGGAGACGGCCATGGCGTGTATCGTGAAGTCGCGGCGGGGCAGGTCCTCTTCGATCGAGTTCGTGAAGGTAACAGTGGGCAGCGCCCCCGGACGTGCATACGTCTCACGCCGCGCCCTCGCAACGTCGAGGTCGACACCTCCCACTCTCACCTTGGCCGTGCCGAACTGCGACCCCGACGTTGCCGCGCCGCCAAGCGACTCGACCAGAGACCCCACGGGATCGGCAACCTCTCCGGATGCCGCAAGATCGAGCTCGGCGGGTGTGCGTCCGAGCAGCAGGTCCCTGACGGAACCGCCGACCAGGTGGACTCTCACGCCACAACGTGCGGCGGCGTCCGGTACCCGCGACAGGAATACCCGGTGCTGCTGGCTCAGATGCCGGTCGAAAATCGTCGACAAGTCGCTCCGCCTCCCTTCAGGGCATGACGCCGGGAGAGAGAGCCTTCCTCAGATGGGCACGACGCTCAGCGCAGCGTCGGCGCCCAGAAACCGCCCTACGTCGGCGGCCTCCTCCTCCAGGGCTGTGAGAATCTCCGGAGGCAGGTCCTCGAACGTGGTCACCGTTACGGCGATCCCTCGCCTGGTCCTCTTCCGCGCCCAGACGCCCGCAGCTCTCCCGTCGATCATCAGCGTCGGTCGAATTATACCGCCGCCAGGGTGGACCCTGCGGGCATGCTCGGCCGACACTCCCAGGTCGCGCTCGCTGTAGCCCAGCAGGTACGTATCGAAGGCCGGAAGCAGCCGCACAGTCGGCGCGTGCGGGCCCGGCGCGTCCAGCCAGTCTTCTCGGCCCGCGTGTATCCAGGCCGAAGATCCCTCGACGGAGACCTCCATCAGCTCGCACGCTGCTCTTTGGAACGCAGCTCTGGCGTCCTTCAGCGAAAGCCCTGACCATGCCGCTAGGTCGTCGGGTCCTGCGGGCCCGCATGCCTGGATGTACCTGCGGGCAAGCTCAGCCAGGGGATCGTCGACGCGGCGGGGAGCGGGCGACCATCTGTCGAGGAGTTCGTACGTGCTCTCGCCGCCACTGTCAGTACCTAAACAGACCTCCCCTTCGAGGGCGGCCAGCCTTATTAGGTGATAGATGGCCTGCCCTTCGACCGGTATGCCCTCCCCGGACAGTCGGGCCGCAATCTCCCCACGGCTCATCGGGCCGTGTGCCGACAGCACGTCCCGAAGGTCAGCAACAGCCCTCGCGCCAACGTCCTCGTTCAGGCCGAGCTCCCTGAGACGCCTCCCACTCTTCCTGATCATCACGGGTCCGAGCAGCGACAGGAGCCAACCTGCGTCCTCTGACGCGATGAGGTGCATGGTGCCGCGCATCGCCCAGGTACGGACCACTGAGCGGCGGACTGTGCGGGCCTCTTCGACGCAACGTGCCGTGAGCCCGGACGTACGGACGCGAATGGACAGGACCTCAGCGACGGGGTCCTGCGCCTGGACGCCGCACACGTCCGTCACGACCTGCCCGACGCCGACCTGCGCCCTTGCGTCCAGGCGCTGGGCGCGAAGGCGCAGACGCCGCGCCTCCTCTCTGGTCAGGTGCGGGATCAGCCTTACAGCTTGGCTATGGCTGTCCGGGCCGTGTCGAGGTACGCCTCGGCGCCGGCCGTGAGCCACTGCGGGAAGCCGGTGCTGACCAGCCGGGCGCCCTTCTCGATGTAGCTCGTCACAGAGGCGTCGGTAGCCAGCGCCCCCGCGACACGCCCGCCCGCAATGATCTCCGCGATGGCTCGGTCGATGGTCGCCTGCACCTCGGGATGTCCCATGTTTCCGTGGTGGCCCATGCTCTGGGCCAGGTCGCCGGGCGCGACGTAGAAGACGTCGATATCGACTTCCAGGATCTCGTCGAGGTTCTCGACGGCGACGATGTCCTCGATCAGGATCATCGTCAACACCTCGTCGTTGGCCTTGTGGTAGTAGTCGTCGACGCCTATGCCCTGGCGGCTCGTGTACGACCCCCGCGAGCCGATCGGGGCGAACTTGGCGGCGTCCAGCACCGAGCGGGCCTCGTCCGCGGTGTTGACGTGTGGGACGACAATGGCCTGCGCGCCCTGGTCGAGGGTGCGGTAGATCACGCCCGGTAGATTCAGGTTGACGCGGGCGACCGACGTCATGCCCCACAGGTCGGCGGCCCTTGTGAAGTCGCGGATTTCGGCAAAGTCCACGGGCCCGTGCTCGCCCTCGATCCAGATCCCGTCGAAGCCCATCGGGCCGAAGAACTCGACCAGGTCGGGCGTCAGCTCGCCCTGCACAAGGAGCGCAACCTCGCCATTCTCCAGCTTCCTCTTTACCCTGTTCGGCCTGAGCTCAGCCAATAATCCACCCTCCATGTCCGCGTAGATCGGCCCCGATTATAGACATGCCCCCATCACCGGTCAACGCGGCAACTCCTGCAGCAGGGCCTTTCCATTGTTGAGATAGGGTCGTACCTTGCCGTTCGGCCTGAGCTTGTCGAAGGCCCCAATTGTGGTTCGACAGGCTCACCACGAACGGACTTTGGAAAGGCCCTGCTCCTGCAGATTCCCCCTTGACAGCCACAGAACGCCCGTACTATTCTATCCTCGGTAGGAAGGGGGAAAGGTGAGCCCGAGCCCCTCCGCGTCTGCTTGTCGTCGGGATGGGGCGGGCGCGTGGCGTGTCCGAAACGCCTTTGAGGTCAAGATCGCAAGCTCGTCCGGAGCCGTAACCGTAGCGTCTACCCCCTTTTCGGGTGCGGGAAACCGTATTGCCGTCGCTCACCCCGGAGCTGAGCGGTTAGGTCTCGGGGTCTGCGGAGATTGTGGATAGGGGCTGCCAACTACGGTGGCTTCAGAGAAGATCCGGGGCGTGTCATTTCGGGAGTTCGCTGATCGTCGCAGGTGATCACACCGCCCGCGCAAGTGGGCACGTTCGACATTTCGGCTCCGCGAGGCAGCGGGCCAACCAGCCAGGGCGCGCCCCGGCCCTATCGAAGAAAACGAAGATACCACAACAGGAGCGGACAGGAGAAGACGACAAGACAGACTGCAAATAGAATCGACTTCGAGCCCACAGAGACAGGGAGGCGGATAGCCCCTTGGCCCTGTGTCCCCCGTGTGACCTCGCCTCGCTGTTTGCCGCTCGCTTTGCCGTGGGCCTGGACTCGGCTGCGAGGGCTTGGCGTTGCGCGCCGCAACGCTGTAACCTCTGGTCATGAACGAGAGGATACGGTTCTGCCAACTCTGTGGCCGCGAGCTGGGCGATAGGGTGATCGACGGAAAGCAGCGCCGCCATTGCGACCACTGCGGCCAGACCGTCTTCCTGGACCCGAAGGTTGCCGCCGTGGTGCTGGCCCTCGTCGACGGGAAGCTGGTCCTCGTAAGGCGCGGGACTGAGCCGCAGATCGGCAGGTGGGCCTTCCCTTCCGGGTTCGTCGACCGCGGCGAGGCCGTCGAGGATGCCGCCGTCCGCGAGTTCAGGGAGGAGACCGGGCTGGACGCCCGGTTGGAGCGGCTGATAGGCGTCTACTCCGCAACCAGCAGCCCTGTCGTGCTCGTCGTATACAAGGTCGCCGTCGTAGGAGGCAGCCTCCAGGCCGGCCACGACGCAACCGACACAGCCCTGTTCGATCCAGACCAGCTGCCGCCACTGCCATTCCCCCACGACGACCGCATCCTCGCCGACTGGCGCGCCCTGACTTAACAGGCAGAATCGCTCGCCCTGAGCCTGGCACTCCTGAGCTTGTAGAAGGGTCGAAGGGCGGTGCTCGGCCAGACGCGAACGATTGCTACGCCGCAGCCTCGTCGAAGATGCGGACGAAGTCCTCGTACGACACCGTGTTGTCGATGTTCTGGCACTCCAGCCCATGGGCCCGCGTCTGGCCGTCAGTGAACTCCCACTTGGGCGGATGGCTGAAGGTCCACCGCCGCAGTGACCGGTAGTGCGGCGCCAGCATCGCGTCGGTCCGGCCGTCCCGCGACCCGCTCGGGTAGGCGAAGTGCTCCGGCACGAAACCCAGGTTGGCCCGGTACGCCTCGTTCGACCGCTCGATCTCGTCCATCATGGCCTCAGGCCCTTCTGCTTCCAGGACCTCGGCGAGCTTGGGGTGAGTTGCCGTGTGTGCGCCGATCTCCCAGTCTTCCCGCAGCAGCTCCTCGGCCTGTCGCCACGTTATGCAGGGCTTCTGCACGGCGCCCTCGGTCGAGGTGCGAATCGCCGCCGGGAGCCCCCGCCCGGCCGCCTCGATGCCGTCGCTGATCACGTAGCAAGTGGCAGTCATGCCCATCTCCCGCAGTATGGGCATCGATATGGTGCGCGTGTCGAGCCATCCATTGTCGAAGTGCAGGACTACCGCCTTCTCAGGCAGGTCCTCGCGGCCCTCGAGCCAGCCGACGACCCGGCTTGTGTTCACGACTTCCCACCCATTTTCGGCGATATACGAAAGGTGACGGCGCAACTCGGACTCGGCTATCGTGCCCGTAGCCTTGTCGCGCCTCGGCTCGGCAAGACCCGGGTCGCCGTCCGGGTAGACGTGGTGGTAGACCAGTATTGGGATCCGATGGCTCACTGTTGCTCCTCCCGACGAACCACCTCTATCTCCTCGATCATGCGCGGCTTGGACTCCAGCGTGCGGTGAATGGGGCAGCGCCCCGCGATCTGGAGTAACCGGTCACGCTGATCGTCGGAAAGGTCGCCCTCTATCGTGATGCGGCTCCGTATCTCCTCGTGCCCGGCCCCTGACTCGCCGCCCGTGCGGCTCACGCGCCGGTGGCTGCACTCGACCGTCACCCCGTCGACCTGCCATCCCTTCCTCCGAGAATACAGGAGGACCGTCATGGCCGTTCAGGTGCCCAGCGCCGACAGGAGCAGCTCGTACGGCGCCGGTCCCAGGCCGTCGCCCTTCCCCACCGGCTCGTCCGCAACGAAGGCATGGTCGCCGGTTACGACCATCTGCTGGAGGTTCTCAATACTCTTCACTGTGACTGTCGTCATCGCTCACACTCCCCAAAGATCTGTCGAGCTTATACCAAGACGCCGTGGAGCGGCCATATCGACAACCAGCCCGCCGAACCCACCACCATAGGGGCGGGTTTCGAACGGGGTATCGAACCCGCCCCTACGTTCTTATACCAATTCATTTTGAGCGCGCCGTAAAGCCGTCATTCCCGCGAAGAGCCTGCCCCGTACCCGATACGGGGCGGGAACCCACTCCCTGGCCGCACATATACGGCGGCATCACGCCAAATTGGTATTAGTAGTCGGCGTAGTCAGGACGAATTGGAATTTGGTGAGGTCGCCCCCTGCGCACGAAGCAGACCCCGTCGCGGCATATGGCGCAGGCGCTGCATCGCGGCTATCACTACTATCGCAAGCACACCCAGGGACGAGAAGGCGGCGGGCCACTCCAGGTCCGCGGGAACGAGGTCGAGAATGCCTCCGAACATGACCGGCCCGGCCGCGCCTCCGATGAGCCCCACCGACGCCTGGACTGCCATCGTCGATCCCATGCTTCCCGGAGGCGTTACCTCGACTATGCCGGTAGAGTATACGGCAGAGTCGGCAGCTATCGCCCACCCGTATACCGCACTGAGGCCGACAATGAACGGCAGCGGCAGACCGGCGGTCCAGCCGATAATCCAGGCGCAGCCGCCGCTGAGAGCGAAGATGGCCGAGGCCGACGCCGCCCGCCCCCACCTGTCGGAGATTGCGCCGCCCATGAGCGGACCCACCGACCCTGCCATCAGCGCGAGCCCGCCCAACGTGGCCCCCTCGACGGCGGCTTCCGATGCCGACAACCCCCGGCCGACGAGGACCCCCACCAGGAACACGGGCAGCCAGACCCGTGCCGCAAAGAGCTGCAGGGCGTGGATGGCATACCCGAAAATCAGGTAGCTGGCCGCCATGTTCCTGAGTACACCGAAGTCGAGCCGGCCCTTTGCGCCGGGCTGCGCCCGGAGCGATCTTCCGCGAAGCAGTACCACTGCCAACGGAAGCCCCGCCGCTGCCGCCGCGCACACGTACAGGTACGCGTCCCTCCACTCCAGCCCCGACATCAGCAGGCCGGTCAGGGCCAACGAGACGCTGTTCGCGCCGTACTGTGCCGTGACGTAGAGGCCCATGGCGGCCCCACGGCGGTTCCCATCGAACCGCTCGGCTATCAACCGCAGCCCAGGAATGTACAAGCCGACCAGCCCCGCGCCAGCCATGGCCCGCAGCAGCACGGCCGTCACTACGCCTTCGGCAATCAGGGGAAAAAGCACATGCGCCCCTGTGGACAGGACCGCGGATGCTATGAGGATGCGCATGGGACCGACACGGTCCGTGAGTGGCACTACGAACAGGGCGGAAAGCACATAGCCGACGAGATAGGCGGAGTAGATCGCGCCGGCCTGGGTATTGTTGAGCCCCCACTCTTCCCTGATCAGCGACAGCGCCGCCACGTAGCTCGAGATCGGCAGGAGCAGAACGAAGAGCATCGCCGACATCAGGAGCAGCCAGACCGTGTCCCCCAAACCGGCCCGTACAGGCCCTCGCTGAGGCGCTGCGTTCCCGGCAGGCGAGCGCGGCTTCACCATGACAGCCGCACTATATCCAGCGCCCCACCGGATAGTCAATGACGATCAGGTCTGTCGTCCCCTACCCGCCCCTTATCTGCGCGAGCATCCGCTTGGCCGCGAGCTCGAGGTTGGGGTCGTCGGTCAGTGAGAGGACCTGGTCCAGGTCTGCGGCAGCGCCGGCCGCGTCGTTGTTGAGCAGGTACATCTGCGCCCGGTCCAGGTAGTGCTGCGTCTCGTCAGGCTCCTCCCGAATGGCTGCCGTCATGTCCTCGATGGCGCTCGCGAAATCTCGGCGGCTGAAGTGGAGCCTCGCCCGGTTCACGTACGCGTCCGCGAAGTCGGGCGCAATCTCAATTGCCTTGGAAAAGTCCAGCATCGCCTGCTCGGGGTCCGCCATGCCCAAGGATACCACCCCACGGTAGTTGTACGCCTCTGACAGGCCCGCGTCCAGCTCTATGGCCTTGTCGAAGTCCTCCAGCGCGTTGTACAGGTTCTCGTGCTCCAGGTAGGCGTACCCTCGCCCCACGTAGGCCGCGGCGAAGGTTGGGTCGAGATGGACTGCGCGGGCGTATGCGTCGCCGGCCTTCTTGACGCTGCCCTGCTCCTGGAGCACCCTCCCCTTCTGGTACTCCAGCCGCGCCTGGACCTCTGGCGGGTCCGTTCGTCCGCTGCATGCGAGCGCCGCTACCGCCACAACCGCCGCCAGGGCGGCCGACCCAACAATTCTGGCTCTCATGCCACAATGATAAGTGAAAAAGGGGCGCCATGGGGGCATTCCGGGCTTCCGTGAATGGCCGTGCCGTCAGCGCTCCAAATCAGGCAGGGCCTTCCCGTTCGCCACAGCGTCCAGCACCGCCTCTGCACGGGACGCAATCTGGTCCAGATCGAACCGCCGAGACAGGTCCCGGGCCCTCCTGCTCATCTCTTCCGTGCCGCCGGTGAGATTGGCCATCTCGACTACGACTGCCGCCAGCTCAGCCGCGTCGAGCGGCGCGAACGCTCGCCCCACGCCATGCTCGTTCACCAGCGCCTCCGCCTCGCAGCCCCTACTGACGATCAACGGCACGCCCGACGCAAGGGCCTCGTACACCTTGGACGGCATGGTGCCTGGCAGCTCCGCGGCCAGTGGCACGACGGCCGCGTCGCAGGAAGCGAGTATCGACGCGACCACGCTCCGCGGTACCGTATCCTCGAACCGCAGATTGGTCACGCCAATGGCCTTGGCAAGCGAAACGAGGGCCCGCTTCGACGGCCCGTCGCCCACCATGAGGAACTTGATCCCAGGATGGCCCTTGAGCCGGTCCGCGGCTTCCACCACGACCTCCAGCCCCTGGAACAGCCCGTGCAGGCCGCAGTAGCCCACCAGGAAATCGTCGGGGCCTGCCCCAAACGACCTGCGGACCTCGTCACTTCTGAGCGAAGGGCGGAACAGGCCCAGGTCGACGCCGCTGGAGATAACCGCCGTCTTCACCTGTGGAAAGCGACTGACGATCTGGTCACGGGCGACAGATGTCGGCGCAACCACTGCGTCCGACCCCTCGTACCCAAGTTTCTCCAGGCCCCGGAGGAACCAGAGGGTTGGCCTGCCCAGGTGCAGTCGCAATCTCACAGCCACGTCAGGCCAAATGTCCGAGACGTTCATGATGACGCGACCGCCCGTGATACGTCCCAGGCCCAGACCGGCCGGGACCAGGAAGAGCGGGGGGCTGTCGAACAGCAACACGTCCTGCCGGCCCAGCCCCTTCCAGCCGAGGACCATGCTCGACGACATGAACGACAGGTAGCTCAGCAGCCTGGGGAAAGGCCTGGTCGACTCGGATGGGTGGAGCCAGGTGCGCACAACGCGAACGCCGGCTATCTCTTCGTCGATGCGCAATCTTCTCCGGTAGCCCTCGAACACGCGCCCCGTGGGGTAGTTCGGCATCGCAGTGATCACGGTGACGGCGTGGCCTCGGGCAGCCAGACGGGTCGTCAGCTCGAACAGGCGGGTGGCCTTCGCGCCCATCTCCGGGGCGAAGTTCTGCGTCAGCACCGTGATCTTCATGGCGCCGCGCCGGGGCGTTCGGTCAACGGCTGGAAGTCCCGGCAGCTACGGCCACTCGGAATCACGACTGGGCCCAGACACCCCGAGAGTCCAGGACCCTCTTGCCCTCCAGGGTGCTGGGGGCGATCTCCAGGAAGCTGCCGTGGTCGGTCAATAGTACCACCACGTCGGCCTCATCCAACGCCTGCTGTAGCTCGACCAGATCGCACGACCCGCCCGACTGCAGGCCTTCCGGAAGCGTCTCGACGTGCGGCTCCACCACCAGTATCGGCCCATCGAACATGCGGCGAATACTCCGGATCACAGCGATGGATGGGCTCTCCCGAAGATCGTCTGTGTCACTCTTGTATGACAGGCCCAGGCAGGCGACGACCGGAGCGTCCAGGTCGGAGCACATCTCTACCACCCGGCGAGCCACCCACTCAGGCTTGCCGTCGTTGACCATTCTCGCCGCCTGTATCAGGGGCGTCCGCTCCGGCTCTGAGTGAACTATGAACCAGGGGTCGACGGGGATGCAATGTCCGCCTACGCCCGGCCCGGGCTGGAGAATATCCACCCGCGGATGCCTGTTGGCAAGCCGTATCATCGCCCAGGGATCGACTCCCAGCGCATCGCACACGACGGAAAGCTCGTTGGCGAAGGCGATGTTCACGTCCCTGAACGCATTCTCGGAGAGCTTGACCATCTCCGCCGTGCGGGCGCCCGTCAGGTGGCACTCCCCCTTGACGAAAGTCTCGTACAGCCTCCGGGCTGCCCTGGCGCAGGACGGTGAAACCCCGCCGATAACCCTGTCGTTGTCGACCAGCTCACCGAGCGCGTTGCCGGGCAGCACCCGCTCCGGGCAGTACGCAACGCGAATGTCGCTGGCCTCGCCGAGTGCATGCGGAAACGAAAGGTCGGGCCGCAGCTCTGCCAGGCACGCACTCACGGACTCGGTGGTCCCAACCGGCGAGGTGGACTCGACGACAACCAGGTCCTGGACTCGAAGCCGCGGCGCAAGACTGTCGACAGCGTCGTAGAGGGCGCCGAGGTCGGGGCTGTGGTCGGACCCGATGGGAGTCGGGACCGCGACGATGAACGCGTCGGCGGCCTCCGGCTCGAGTCCGGCCCGGAGCCTGCCTGAGGCGACCGCGTCGGCAATCGCCCTGTCCAGGCCCGGCTCCCCGATCGGGGAAACCCCTGAGTTGACGGCCTCGACTCGCTGCGGGTCGATGTCGACGCCGAGGACGTCCATCCCACTGGCCGCCAGGAGCGCGGCCGTCGGCAGGCCCACGTATCCCAGCCCCACCACGCACACCCTGCCTCGTCCTGAGCCTGTCGAAGGGACCATATTCTCAGCCACGGGCCAAGTCCTCCAGTATCCGCCGGCTCGCCTGGCCGTCTCCAAAGGGATGATGGACACGCGCCATCGCCGCGTATGCGTCGCCATCGTAGAGGAGGCGGGCGGTCTCGCCCACTATGCGATCGGCGTCCGTCCCCACAAGCCTGACGGTGCCCGACGCCACGGCCTCCGGCCTTTCGGTCGTATCGCGCATCACCAGCACCGGCTTGCCGAGCGACGGCGCCTCCTCCTGTATGCCCCCAGAGTCGGTGAGGATGATGTGGGCCTCGCTCATGAGATGTACGAATGCGAGATAGTCCAGGGGCTCGATGAGCTGGATGTTGGGATGGCCGCCAAGGAGCCTGAACACGGGCTCCCGCACGTTCGGGTTCAGGTGTACGGGGTATATTATCTCCACGTCCTCCCTCGCTCCGATCCTGGCGAGCGCTCGGCATATCTGCTCGAACCCCGACCCGAAGTTCTCCCTCCTGTGGCCGGTGACCAGCAGCAGGCGGCGATCGGGATCGCGGTCAGGCAGCGCCGCCCTCGCGCGGTCGGCCAGCCCTGGCTCGGTTTGCAGGCGCCCGACCACGTGAAGCAGCGCGTCGATCACAGTGTTCCCGGTGACCCTGATACCCGAATCGGGTATCCCCTCGGCGAGCAGGTTCCGTCTCGCCGTCTCCGTGGGCGCATAGTGGCGGTCGCTGAGAGCGTCGGCCACCTTTCTGTTCATCTCCTCCGGCCAAGGCGACGACATGTCGCCGGTCCTCAGCCCGGCCTCGACGTGGCCCACCGGGATCCTCGCGTAGAAGGCCGCCATCGCCGTCGCCAGGACGGTCGTGGTGTCGCCCTGGACCAGCACGCGGTCCGGCCGCGCCTCGTCGAGAACGCCCCCCATGCCCAGCAGGACGCCGCTGGTAACGTCCGGGAGCTGCTGGCCCGGCGACATGACGTCCAGGTCATAGTCGGGCTCCAGCTCGAACAGGCGGAGGACCGTGTCGAGCATCTCCCTGTGCTGGGCGGTCACACACAGGCTGTGGTCGATGCCGTCGGCCGCCACCAGGGCACGCGCCACCATGGCCATCTTCACGGCTTCCGGTCGCGTACCGACGACGGAGAGAATACGCACCGTCACGAGGTCACGGTGATCAGGCCGCACATCCAATTTCCAATACGCGCATCCCACTTTTGAAATTGAGGTATTTGTTCACTTGCGCGATCCGTCTCGCCGCAGTCTCGAATCGGTTGGCATCGTTCTGTACTGTTGCGGCGACTTGCGCAAGTGCAGTACTGGTCTGTGTGTATTGCTCATTCAACTCAATAAAGAGGTCCAGATCATAGTGCAGCAGCTTCATTCGACCTCTCCTAATCGACTACGAACTAGACCATTGCGCGGCCGAGATCCAGGCCGGGTGTAAAGCCTCGACACTTCTTCAGGAATTCGGCATCCGGCGTCTGATCGGAATGACTGGACAGCTGACGCATCCGCACTCGCACGAAATTAAACCGGTCCGCCGAGTAGACCCGGCATCCAGACTGTTCTGCGGCGCGCTGGAAGTTCGTGTCTTCTTTTAGGGAAAGGGAGTCGAAGGAGAAATCCCTAGCGACGTCGGTTCGGATGAACAGCGTACCGCCAGTTAGTGCAGAGGAAGTGAACGTGTGCTCCGGAGTGTTTTCTCTCAAGGCCGTAGTATCGGTAGCTTCGAAGTATACGAAGTACAGCCCTTTCCCTACGACTTCTGCTCCTGAGAACGAGGCTGCCAGGACGCTGTCAGATAGATACCGTTCCCCGTAAAGGTCGTCGTCGTCCATCTTCGCAACGAACTTGCCCGAGGCCACTTTCAAGCCCCGGTTCAGACAGTCTCCTATGGTCGTGCGTCCCTCCACGTGGAGCACGTGAACGTTGGGAATGAGCGCGGCCTCCTTTCTGACTGAGTCGAGATCGAACTCCGCATTGTTCAGGATGAGGACCAGCTCCTTATTCTCGTACGTTTGCTTTGTGAAGTTCTCGAGACACCGCGCCACATTCTCAGGGCGCATGGTAGGCATCAGGACGCTCACCGGCGGCTTCTCCGGACCAAGCGGCTGAAGCCCAACCCTGCGGAAGACCTCGTCCATGCGGTGGCGGTAGGTGTGGTTCTCATGTACGTGGCGGTAGGCCAGATGGCCCTCGCGAATCCGCGCCTCCTCGTCTCCCAGCAGCTCCTTGATGTGGCCGGCCGTCTCCTCCGCGCTTCGCGTGACCCTGACGTGCCCTCCGAGCATACCCCTCATGCCGACGGAGTCCTGGGATACTACGGGCGTACCACAGGCCAGGCTCTCGAAGACCCTGCGGGCGAACATGGTGGGAGACTCGGTTATCGTGTTCACGTTCAGCGTCACGTCGTAGCAGCGGTAGGCCGTCAGCATCTCGTCGTATGTGAGGGTACCCCTGATCGCCTCCCTGTATTCGTCCGGGAAGCGGTAGTCCAGCCCAAAGTCGGCCCGTGTGAGGTTACGATCGAAGATGTGCAGGCCGTGGGGCATGGCGCCGTCCAGGAGGACCCTGAGCGCCTCAGCCCGTTCCGGGTACCTCCGCGACACCCAGCTTCCGGCGAAGCACACGGGATACCTGGGCCAGCCTCTTTCTCTGGAAGGGTTGTGCACCCGCGGCTGGGCCGCGAAAGGCAGGACGTATATCCGCTCGTGCCCCAGGGCATCCCTGTACCGTGGCACGCAGTCCGCGTCCGAGGTGAAGACGTAGTCGAACTCCCTGGCCGCGCCCAGAAAATTGTCGAAGTGCGGTGGGTCCTCCTTGCTCCAGAACACGGTCGGAATCCCTGCCGAGCGGCAATGCTGCAGCAGCTCGCGCAGCGGATTGTGCTCCAGGTCTTCGTAGCCAACAATGAGATTCCTCCATCCGCCGCTGTTGCCCCTCCAGGCTGACTCGACGAACAGACACGCTGGACGCGTCTTCTCCAACTGGTCGCGCCAGTGTTTGGGCGACATCAGCAATAGGTGCACTTCATGACGTAGAGCAGACTCCGTGAACGTGTCGAGTATGGCCGCCACCGTCGGGCGATTGGCCCGAGGCTCTGGGATGTCCAGTATCGGGAAGCTAATGAACTGCGAGGGATCTGGATAGGGCTTCTCGGCAGCATGAGCTGGCTCTTCGGAAACCGGAGAGGGTGGAGAGACTGATTCGGGTGGGACCGCGTTCGTCACCGGAGGCTTGACCTTCGAACGGTAGAATCGCAGGAGCCAGAATGGCAGCTTCCATAGCTTTAGCGGGTTCTTCACCCCGCGCACAATTGCCGAACCGACCACGAACGACGTGCTCGAGCGCGTCGCGTGGAGCATGCGTCTCGTGTCGCCCAATTCCCTTGTTCTGGCTTCGACCTCCTTCGTCCGTGCCTGTAGGTCCTTCCTGAGACCCCCCAATGCCAGCCGGTCCAGCTTGGCCTGGAACTCGAGCCTCTTGACCCTCGCGTTGTCGGCATTCGCCTTGTGGTGAAGTCGCCGTGCGGCCGCACGGTCCGTCTCCACCCTTTGCCGGAACCGTCTTTGCAGTCGTTCTATCCGGCCCTCCCCCTTCGCCAGCATGTCGTGTAGCTGAGTCTGAGATGTGACCAGTGCCGCTTCTGTCAGCGATAGGACCGCCTCGGTATCCAGTCGCTGCCACGAAACGTCTCTATCCTCCGACAGGTTGCCCACGAAACGGATGTGGTTGTCCTCGACAGTCAGCAGCTCCAGCCCCAATCTTGGCTTGAGAAGGTCGACCAGGTCAGTCAGGCAGAAGGCCCTGCGGGCGTCCTTGCTCGGGTGCGCTCCGAAGGATGTCGTGACGACGACACGCCCATCCGGCCGGAGATACTCTACTCCCCTGTCCAACATTGCCCCAGGGTCGTCGACAGAATCGAGCACTTCCCCCAAGACCACTGTGTCGAAGAGGCCGGCTACCGGCCGTGTTCGCATGAAGTCCCCGTGGACCAGATCGACGCGCCGACGCATCTCCTCTGGTTCCCTGGCCATCAACTCCCTGGCGAACTTGAGGGCATCAGAGTCGATGTCGACCCCGGTGACTTCCATCCCGCGCCTCGCCAGCAGCACCTCCAGGATGCCCTCGCTGCAGCCTATGTCCAGGACGCGCGGTCCGCGGGCCTGGTCGGCCATCCAGTCGATCCGGCGGCGGAGCCAGCTGCCCGTAGGCCCCCGGTCGAGCAGGCCAAGATATTCTTGGGAAACGTGGTCTCTTAACGGTGGCGACACTCAGACCCCCTTCCTCATACTAGTACGCGACCAATATCCAGGCTAGGAGTCTGTGCCCTGCACCTTTGCAGAAAGTTGGCGTCCGGGGTCCGGTCAGAATGGCCGGACAACCCTCGGTTGCGCACCCGTATGTAGTTGAAGCGGTCCGCGGAGTAGATTCGGCATCCGGCACGCACTGCCGATCGCTGGAAGTTCGTGTCTTCCCTGAGCGAGACAGAGTCGAACAGGATGTCCTTTGCCACATCGGTCTGGACGAGCAGGGTGCCGCCCGTCACGAACGACATGAAGGTGTGCTCCGATGTCCATTCAAACAGGGCCGTAACATCGCCTGCCTCGAAATAGACAAAGAACAGCCCCTTGCCGACGATCTCCGCATCCGAGAACGAGGCGGCAAGGATACTATCGGAAAGGTACCGCTCTCCATAGTGGTCGTCGTCATCCATCTTAGCTATGTACCTACCCGACGCTGCCTCCACACCTCTATTCAGGCAGTCGCCAATAGTCGTTTGGCCGTCCACATAGAGCACCTGCACGTTGGGAATTGATTCGGTATCTCTGCGGACGGCGTCGAGGTCGAACTCCGCATTGTTAAGGATGAGAATAAGCTCCTTACGAGAGTACGACTGCTTCTTGAAGTTCTCTACGCACCTCGCCACATTGCCGGGGCGCATGGTAGGCATCAGGACGCTTACAGACGGCTGCTCCGTGCCAGGCGGCTCGAGTCCGGCCCGGAGGAAGACCTCATCCATCCGATGCCGGTAGGTGTGGTTTTCATGTACGTAGCGGTAGGCCAGGTGCCCCTCTCGGGCACGCGCGTCTTCGTCGCCCAGCAGGTCCACCAGGTGGCCGACGGTATCTTCTCTGCTGCGAGTGACCCTGACATGCTCTCCAAGCATCCGTCTCATGCCGACGGACTCGGAGGAAACCACCGGCGTTCCACATGCGAGGCTCTCCAATACACGCCGTGAAAACATCGTTGGGGACTCAGCCACCGTATTCACGTTCAGCATCACGTCGTAGCAACGGTATGCGGTGAGCATCTCTCGGTAGCTGAGCGTTCCCCTGATAGCCTCATTGTACTGATCGGGAAAGCGGAAATTCGGCCCCAAGTCGATCTCCTGCTCGAGATTCCTGTCAAAGATATGCAGGCCCAATGGAAGGGATGGGTCCAGGAGATACTGGAGCGCCTCCGCTCGCTCAGGGTACTTGTGCTGCACCCAACTGCCAGCAAAGCACACGGGATAACTGGGCCAGCCCTCCTCACGCGCTGGGTTGTGGAGCTTGGGCTGAGCCGCGAATTGCAGGACGTATACTCTGTCGTGCCCCAAAGCCTCCCTGTACAGGGGAACGCAGTCCGCATCCGTAGTAAAGACGAAATCAAACTCGCTGGCAGCCCCGATGAACTCATCGAAGTGCGGCGGGTCTTCCTTATTCCAGAACGCGGTCGGAATCCCAGTGGTGCGGCAGTATTGCAGCAGCTCGCGCAGCTGGTTGTCCTCCAGGTTCTCACTACCCACGATCCGGTTTCGCCATTCGCCCTCATTGCCCATCCAGGCCGACTCGACGAGCAACAACTTGGGCCGATCCGATCCGATCTCAGCACGCCAGTTTTCGCGCGACAGCAGCAATAGATCGACCTCGTACCGAAGAGAATGCTCAGTAAACGTGTCGAGGATTGCAGCCACACGCGGCCCATCTACCTTGGTCTCAGGAATGGGAAAGAGGGGATAAGTGACAAACTTGGAGACGTCCAGGCCCAGTTCTTTGGGGAGATGCTGAAATCGAGCGCCTGGATCGTCCTCGCTGGAGGTGTTCGGCGCCCTTCGGGATGCAGACCGGTACAGCCGCAACAGCTGGAAGGGAAGTTTCCATAGCGTGCGGGGCTGCTTCGCCGCGCGCACCATGGCACTGCCGGCTCGGAACGAGGTGCTGGACTGCGTCGCCTGGAGTCGATGCCTGAGAACCCGCACTTCCCCAGACTTGGCATCGAGGCCCTTCTTAAACTGCGATGCCGCAATCTTGTGCTGGGCCAGTGCAATTCGGTCGAGCTGGATCTGCTGCTCGAGCTCCTGGACTCTCCCCTGGGAGGCTGTTAGCGCCGCTTCCGTTATGGACAAGAGGGCTTCCGTGTCCATACGCTGCCACGAGGGTTTGCGGTCCTCAGTTGAGCGGCCTACGAAACGGACATGTTCGTCTTCGACCTCCATGACCTCCAGCGCCAACCGTGGTTGCAGCAGGTCGATCGTGCCCTTCAGGCGAAGGGGCTGGCGATGCTCGTCACGAGGGTCCAGCCCGAGAGCAGTGGTAACAACGACCCGCCCTCCGGGCCTGAGATACTCCAGGCACCTTTCCAGCATCGCGCCTGGATCGTCTACCCAGTCGAGGATGTCGCCCAGTATCACGGTATCGAAGCGGCCCTCCACCACTCCTGGGCGGCGGAAGTCCCCTTGAACCAGCCCGACGCGCTCGCGCACCTCCTCCAGCTCCTCGGCAAGCAACTCCCGCGCGAAGTCGAGCGCGTCGGGGTCGACATCCACCCCGGTGACCTCTATCCCGCGGCGCGCAAGCAGAAGCTCCACGATACCATCGCCGCACCCGACGTCCAGCACGCGCGGGCCCAGGGCCTGTTCGGCCATCCAGTCGATGCGGCGGCGAAGCCTGTCGGCGGCCGGCCCCCAGTCCAGCATCCCGAGATATGCCTGGGAGACGCGGCCCCTCACGTGCATGGCGCGCCCATTTTCGGCGTCAGGAGTAGCAGCCGCGTCCTGAGTCACGACAAGACCCCTGCCCGGTGATGTAGTGGCAATCGGAGCAATGACCCTACCTCAACGCGATTTTCGTGTCCCCTTGTACGCCGCGAGGACCTCATCCACGGCCCCGGACATACTTACACTTCCGCGCTCCAGAAGGATCGCTCGGTCACAGAACTCCCTTACCACTTGCTCCGACTGGGAAGCGACGACCATGGTGTTCGCGGACCCCATGAATCCGTCGAGCCGTTCCTTCGCCTTCTCCTGGAATCGGAGATCGCCCGCACCGATGATCTCGTCGATCAGCAGTATGTCCGGGTTTATCGACGTCGCGACGGCGAATCCGAGACGCGCCCGCATCCCCGTCGAGTAGGTCCGCAGGGGCATGTAGATGTAGTCGCCGAGCTCGGTGAACTCGACGATCTCGGGGATCATTTTCCTGACACGTCCGTGCGTCAGCCCAAGGGAGACTCCGGAAAGCAGGATGTTCTCGATGCCTGTGGCCTCGGGCTTGAGCCCCAGAGACTCGGCAAACAGCGTGGAGATCTTGCCCCGCGATTCGACCGTGCCGCTCGTGGGGGGGAATATGCCGGCCATGACCTTCAGCATTGTGGTCTTCCCTGCCCCGTTCAGCCCCATCAGTCCGATCTTCTCCCCGCGGGCGATCTCTAGGCTGACGTCGTCGAGGGCCGTCACGATCATTGTGGAGCCCCGAGAGAAGTTGAGGTGCCCGCCCACGCTGGCCTGCAGCGATCCAAACCCGTTCGACGAGTGCCGCTTCGGGACCTTCCGGTATGTGGGAAGCTCCAGGGTCAGGTTGCTCAGGCGGATCGCCAGGTCTTCTCTCATCCTATCCAGATAGCCAGGCGCCGCCGGAACGAGTTGTATGTGGCCGCGAGCAGTACCAGGCCGACGGCGTCGATAGCCAATACCAGCGACCACGAGAACATCGAAGCGGTCTCGCCGGTAAGCGGCGCGCGAACGATCTCGAGGTAGTGGGTGAAGGGATTGGCGAGCGCCAGGAATTTGCGGTCGTCAAGGCCGTCGACGTACCAGAACACCGGCGTCGCGAAGAACAGGAACCTCATTCCCGCCCGTATCATGTGCGTGAGATCCCTGTAGCGTGCGCCGGCAAACCCAAGCAGCGGCACCGCCACCAACGACCCCAGGAACAGCAGCAGCAGCCCTGGAATAACCATGAGCGCCTGCCAGCCTAGCTCCACTTCGGCCCAGACCAGGACGGCGATGAGGATGAGCGAGTGGACAGCCATCTTCGCCAAGTGCTCGACCGCATTCCGCAGCACGTAGGTGAAAAGAGGGTTGTTGATGGACGAGATGGCCCTCGCATTGGCCACGAACACGGCCGCTCCGGTGGTGAGTGTGCTGGAGATGTACGACCAGAGAATGACGCCGACGGTCAGGTAAGCAAGGTAGCTTTCGTCCGGGTCTCCGAGCAGCCGCCCGAACAGCAGCCCCAGCCCCGCGATCCATATCCCAACCACCAGGATCTCCCACAGCGGGCCGAAGTATGTACGGCGATATCGGAGCGTAAAGTCGTACCAGCCGAGGGTGATCCAGAGCTGCGGGCTGGCGAACGACCGGACGACATCTTCCAATCCGGCAAGAAAACCAGAATGCGAAGAGTGGACTCTGACCGACAGGTTCCTCAACCTCCGCTTCCTATTCCGGAGCGCCCCCTGCCATAACCAGGGCCCGGCTCGGGTGTCCTGAGATTCACGATGCTGGCCTGCACGATGCACTCATCCTAGCATGGGCACCGGGAGCAATTCCAGTGAATTGGACTTGTTCACCGGCATCGCATTTAAGCCCGACCCCGTGCAGAGTACGGACGCATATGGGCAATATCGTCCTGGGCAACGCAAAGGACCTTGTGCGGGGTTCCCCCAACACCCCTTTACGTCGACTACCCCAGGCCCCTCACTCCATCCAGGGCGACAGGTCTGACTTTGCATACCACCGACACTCGGTTCGATGCGATTGCCCTGGACTTGTTCAGCACATGTCTCATCAATCAAGCCACCGCTTCATCTTCGAGCGGGCCGTTGACAGCCACTCGGTTCGAAGTCCCTCGAAATCGAGCACGAGAAGCATCGAGGCCACGATGATGAAGGGGGACATTGCTAGGTGATAGCGGGGCTTTACTTCCATGAAGATGTGTGGCAATGAAAACAGGATCAGAATGGCTCCCAGGGCCAATAGAACGGTTGGGCGACGGATTTCTCTGATGAGCAGGATCAGGAACAGCAGGAGTGTGAACCTATAGACACCGTCAAGGCTTGCGAAGACGAGGGACATAACCTTGGGGTTCATCTCCACCACCTTTTCTCCCCGCTCCCAGCTTCCAGCTGCCGAATCGTAGAGAGCCCGCTCCCTATTCCACAACTCGCCCAGTTTGGCGGTCAGAGCGAACCGCGCGAACCTCACAGGATCACTGGTTATTCGCTCCATAGCAATTTCCCGTGCCTTCTCATTAGCCTCTGCCCACGGCAGTTGATTCTCCCCGCGGTATCCGGCGAGCTCCAAATCTTGGCGGTTGTTCCGGCCATTGGCATCGAAATTCGTCCCGACGAGCAGGTTCCACGATCCATACGGTGACGCCGTGACTTGAAATCTCTGTCCGCTCATCCAGGACAGCTGAGCATGCGAAAACCAGACCAAAACGAAGGAGAGAAACACGATCACGCACAGGACTAGAGGGTGCCGGGAACGGCGCGTTTCAGGTTCAGTTGGATTCCAGCCGGCCTCCCTTGGAAACATGTCCCTCCCAATCCCAATTGTGAAAAGGCAGACTACTAAAGCCAGCAGGCCGTTGGTGCGTGTCAAGAACAGGGCAGCCGTCACAAGACCCACTGCCACGTACAGATACGGGAAAGGTCCACCACCGATCAGGTGTCTCGCGACCAGCCATGTACAAATCGCCGAGAGAAGGTAGAAGACCGACTCTGAGCTAATCACCGGGGAGAACGCGAAGAACGTGGGGCATAGTGCTAGAGTGAAGCATACGAACCTAGCTTTCTGCTCGTCGTCTACGAAAGGTTGTAGCGCCCTATAGACGAATGCGGCGCCGCCCGTCCAGGCCGCGGCCGATCCTATATAATTGGTGGCATAGCTCGGTCCCAGCAGCCAATGAAAGACGGCGTAGTATCCCACGGTAGGCGGAGACTTCGTTTTGAACAGTTCAACAAACTCACCTGTACTGAGCCGAGTTGCATGTCCGTAGAAGGTGTGAAAGTCAGTCGTCGGAACGCTCTCAACAAATTCGCCCAAAGAATTGAGGCTGCGAAGCTTGACGCCAGAAGGGTCATGGGCCCGACCGTTCGGCTCAATACGTAGCAGAGCAGCACCCATAGAATGCCCACGACCGTCTCCTGAAGAGTAATGTAGCCCGTCTGTATGAACGCGCTGAGGAAGTACAGGAGCACGAGTACTGCAAGTGCGCGTGCGCTTTGCCTCAAGACGAAATACTGGATTTCAGCCTTTAGCACGGTAGAACGCTTGCAGGCGCAAAGGGCCGACGTCGTTACCAGTCGATTGTATACTACTCCACAATGATTCTTCGTAAGAACCGATCGAGGAAGTTCCATCCGTGACCGTCAGCAGATATACCACATGGAGGAAGTTGCTAGACGATAGGGTACTCGGCTCGACTATAGCCGCGTCCGTCCTTTTTCTCTTCCTCGTCTGGCCCGTTCCCGTCTGGTACAAAGGAGAAGCTGTGCCCGATGCGGCTGACAACCCAGGGCTGGTGTTGGACGCCGAGGCGCTGTTGGCGACGCGGGACACCTTGGCCGGGACCGGCACATTGAACTGGTCGGCCGGTATCAACATCGCCGCCTGGGATGGCATTAGACTAGGAGGCGCGCCGAGTCGCGTGACGTCGCTGCTCTTGCATAACAGTCAACTGACCGGGACGATACCGAGTGAGTTGGGAAAGCTCTCCAGCCTGCAGGTCTTGTCCCTCCATCACAACCAGTTGACCGGGACGATACCCCCCGAGTTGGGCGGCCTCTCCAACCTGCAACAGTTGTACCTCAACAACAACCAACTGACCGGGACGATGCCGAGTGAGTTGGGAAAGCTCTCCAGCCTGCAAAGGTTGTCCCTCCATCACAACCAGTTGACCGGGACGATACCCCCCGAGTTGGGCGGCCTCTCCAACCTGCAACAGTTGTACCTCAACAACAATCAACTGACGGGCGCAATACCGAGTGAGTTGGGCAGCTTGCAGCACCTGACCAGCCTGTGGCTCAGCAACAACCAGCTGACGGGTGGTATCCCATCCGAGTTGGGCAGCCTGTCCAACCTCGTACAGGTTCGGATGAGCCTCGGCAACGTGTTCACCGGGTGCATGCCGACAGGTCTGGCGAGAATGATGATGCCCGACCGCAGCCAACTCAATCTGGAGACCTGCGGAGGTCAACGAGACGGCTCGAGCGAGTAGTCGAGAGTTAGGTCGCCCTCAGCCGGCCTAGAGAACGAGAGCATATGGGTGTGGTCTTCCGCCGTCCACCTGAACCTCCCACTACTGCCGGCGGTGCTGACGCGCGGGTAATCGATGTCGGGCACGGTGTCATCCGAAAAAGAGAACAGGGTCGCAAACAGCGCCGTCTTGGTCTCGTGGATACTGAAATTCACGCTGGTGGTGGGCTCGAACACGCCTCCCCGCTCCGACCACCACCCAAGCAAGTATGGATCTTTCTGTCCTACGACCGGAGCACTCGGAACCGGGCCTGGAAGGAGCGAGACGACAGTAAGCCCTTTGTCTAGGGCCTCTCCTGTAACATGCAGTCCCCCATTGCGAGGCTCCACAACGAGGTGGGGCGCAAAGTGGAACCATTGACGATAATCGTGGTCCTCCCCCGCCTCGTCCAACAACCAATCAAAGACCAGTAGCCAATCGCCCGGATTCAGGACGAGGAGCCGTGAATGGCCAATCGTCTCAAACTGTGTCGCCCGTGTCTCCACGAAGAGCAGGCCGTCCGAGGTCTCGCCCCACCGCTCGATCGCCGAGCCATACGGAGGTGACAGCTTTCGGTCGAAGCTCATGCCGTCTATCTCGACCGTGTTGTGGCTGCGAGTCGACTCGACGTAGATTCTCTTCGGATCCGAATACCAGAATCCCTTGTTCCATAGCTCCGACCTGACCTCTGTCCTCCCCAGGTACCCATAGCGGCCCGCGTCGATCAGGATCTCGGATCCACGATCGTACCAGATGAACGAGAGGTCATCGGCGTGCTTGTGTGTTCGTGAGTGGAACCCTGCCTGTTGTGCCAGATAGGACGCTTGGTCGAAGGAAGCGGCGTCAGGCCACCCCGATCTTAGGACTGCCAGTCCAGACTCCGGGAATATGCTCAGCCGCTGTGAGGTCGCATGCCCACTCTTACCCCTGGAAAGGACGTATTCAAGGAGAGGTGACTTGACAACTCTAAAGTCTTCTTGCTGGACATGGTGGTAATCGGTATCACCCAGGTTGGCCAGCCGGCCGTTGGGCAGAATCATCCAGGCCATGACCTCCTCGAACCTCTCGATTCGGGCCGAGAGCGACGAGAATTCGGACAGCAGTCCGGATGAAGCGATGCCCGAGACCAGATCGGTAACGAGCAGGTGGTAGCCGGGAGAATGCTCCATGTGGACGCCTTCGGAGCTGAACTGCTGAGCAAACATTCGTTCAAAGCGGCTGACAGCCTGTTCCAGAAACTGCGAGATCGCCGGGAAGTCCGAGAAACGTGAGGCCGCCGCGAGCTGGCCGGACGCCTGGTATAGGCCGTGGTTGTTGTGGAAGACTATATTGTCATCGTCAGCCAAATAGTCAAAGTGATCGAGCAACGATTCCCAGAGCTGGCTGACTTGCTCCAGCGACACAGAAGGACTTCTGCATGTAGCCTCCAGCAAGTAGGCCATACGGTAGGCTCGAAGCCCGACTGCCATATCGTACCAACCGAAATCTTCTACATCGGAGTCGGTCTCGGGAGGCGGATAGGGGTTCTCTACGATCCAATCCCCTGCCAGTGCAAGTGCATAGGAGAGGTACCGCGGCTCTGACGACCGAGCATGCTGTGTGAGGATGGAATCGACTGGTTCCCAGGCGTTGAGATGGTAGTTCCAGGACCGGTCAGCCGAGACCAGGTGCTCCCAGTCGATGGGCGGATCGAGCCGGAAAGACGGCCTCTGCTTAAACGACCAGCCATTCGCCATAATCACGTCAGCATCGTTCGGAGGAGCAGAGAATTGCTCGTAGGGCTCGATCTGTCCCTGCACCAGCGTCTGGCAGACGTCATCGGGATCCAGATCGACCAGCTCCTGTTGCCATCCGACAAAAGGGCTTGCCGGACTGCCTTCTGTCAGAACGGGCATGGGGGGAACAGTGGCCTGCCGCGCCGCATCTGCATCGCCAGGCGATGAAGGGGCCGGACTACCGCACGCGAGCAGCACAAGGACCGTGAATGCGCCCGCAACCATCTGACCGAAACGATTCCTCATGACTCCCTACTACTCAAGCCTGAGTCCATATTCAGCGAGACGGTCGTCGCCAGTCAAGTAGTGTAGCAGATGGTCGATCCGGTGCGACATCAACCGCACTGGGACGAGTACGGTGTCGGAAACTCTCGCTGTACAATGTCGACGGTCCCGACTCCATCAGCCGGATACCAGCCGTGTCTTACGCCATCGACCTACACACCCACTCTCCCTACGCTCACGGCACAAGCAGGCGCCTGACGTTCGAGAACCTGGCGAAATGGGCGCGAATCAAGGGCATCGACCTGCTCGCCAGCGGCGACTTCACCCAGCCTGTTTGGGCGGCCGAGACAGGGACGAAGCTGCGCGACCTGGGCGACGGCCTCTTCGAGCACGGCGGCGTGCGGTTCATCCTGGGCACCGAGGTCAACTGCAGCGCGATTCACGCCGGGCGGCGACGGCGGGTGCACATCCTCGTCTTCGTACCAAGCTTGGAAGCGGCCGGGCGAGTCACTGCGACCCTGGCCGCGAAGGGCAAGCTGGAATGGGATGGGCGCCCCACCCTGCACATGACTCCGAAGGAGCTGCTGGAGGAGCTGCTGGGCGTGGACGAACGATGCTTCGTCATACCCGCCCACCTGTGGACGCCCTACTTCGGCCTCTACGGCTCCAAGTCGGGCTACGACTCGCTCGACGAGTGCTTCGAGGACATGGCGGGCCACGTACACGCCATCGAGACAGGACTGTCCAGCGAGCCCGCCATGAACTGGCGCGTGCCATCCCTGGACGGCGTGTCCATCATGTCCTTCTCCGACGCCCACTCACCGGAGAACCTGGGCCGCGAGCTCACTGTGATGCCAGGGGAACCCAGCTACGACGGCCTAGTTGCGGCTATAAAGGAGCAGGCCATCGACTACACCGTAGAGTTCTTTCCCGAGGAGGGCAAGTACCACAACTCCGGGCATCGGAAGTGTGGTGTCAGCTTGTCGCCCCAGGACGTGGCGGCCCAGGGCCCGCAGTGCCCCGTCTGCGGCCGCAAGGTCACGCTGGGCGTCCTCCACAGGGTCGAGGAGCTGGCCGCACGGGAAGTCTCGACGCGCATGGGGCCCGACGGCCTCGTCCGAGGCGAGGGCGGACGCCCACCGTTCAGGATGCTCGTCTCCCTCAGGCAGATCGTCGCCGAGGCCCTGGGGGTCGGACCCAATACCAAGACCGTGGGCCGCATCTACTCCTCGATGATTGGCGCCATGGGCAGCGAGATGGATATACTGATCGACGCACCCATACAGGACATCGACCGCGCGGCGGGCGAGAGAGTCGCCGACGGGGTCGCCAGAGTCAGGCGCGGCGAGGTGTCGATAGACCCCGGCTTTGACGGCCAGTACGGCTCCGTGAGAGTGTGGCCTGAAGCATAGTCGACGGAGCTAGAGGAGTTGCCCATATGGAAATCAAGCTGCTGCCGGTTACCAGGGAGGACGTAGCGCGGATCAGGGAGTGGCTACAGGATGCGGACGTAGCCGAGAGCTGGTTCGGACGCTACTCATACGGCAACCCCGCCCACCTTGGGTACCATCCTGAGGAGATGGACGGCATCTCGGACGAAGAGTGGGAGCGCATCTTCGACGACCCGGAGCACCGCATGCTGTCTGTCTACGTCGGTGACGACCACATTGGGGAAGTGCACGTTGCGATCGAGGAAGCGTTGGGGGACGGCCAGCTATCCATACTCATTGGCGAGAAGGAGAACTGGCGCCACGGCTACGGCACCGTGGCCGCACGCGCTGCGATAAGCCTCGCCTTCGGCGTATGGGGGCTGTACCGCCTCTGGGTCGACGTTCCTGAGTACAACCAGGCCGCCCTCGGCATGTTCAGGCACCTCGGATTCGTCCACGAGGGAACGCTGCGGAAGAGTCGACCCCACGAGGGCTCCAGGTTCGACTCGGTAGTGATGGGCATACTGTACACAGAGTACGAGAACAGCATCTCGGAGTAGCGAACCGCCGCTGTGTTACAATCCAGACTCCAATACGAAACTTAGGGAGGTCCAGCCCCGCAAATGACGTCGAACATTGTCCTCTCCAACACCGAGTACAAGACCGTAGGCACGCGGCCTATCCGGCACGACGGCTACGACAAGGTCACCGGCAAGGCCCAGTACAGCGCAGACATAATCCTGCCCGGGCTGCTCCACGGCGCGGTCTTGCGGAGCCCCCATGCGCACGCCGTAATCAAGTCCATAGACACCAGCCGAGCCGAGGCCCATCCCGACGTCAGGGCGGTCGTCACCTCGAAGGACCTGCCCGACCCGAGCGACTGGAACATTGGAGACCGGCATCTCAGCAACAAGGTCCTCGCCTCCGACAAGGTCGTGTACAAGGGCCACGCGATAGCCGCTGTTGCCGCCGCCAACGCGCACGCGGCCGAGGCAGCGCTCGCGCTGATAGATGTCGAGTTCGAGGTGCTCCCGGCCGTCACCAGCGCCGAGGAGGCCATGGCGGAGGGCGCGCCCCAGCTCCACCCAGAGTACGCCGGCAACGTCTCGGACCACTCCCAGCTCAAGCTGGGCGCGGTCGACGCGGGCTTCGAGAAGGCCGACATCGTCGTGGAGCGCGAATTCCGCACCCAGACCGTGCACCAGGGCTATATAGAGCCGCACAGCGCCACCGCCTGGTGGACCCCCGAGGGCAAGCTGACGGTGTGGTGCAGCTCCCAGGGCCACTTCCAGATCGGCGAGAGCACTGCCAAGACACTGGGCGTATCTTCGTCCATGGTGAAGGTCGTGCCTATGGAGATCGGAGGCGGATTCGGCGGGAAGACCACCATCCACCTGGAGCCCGTCGCAGCCCTGCTCTCCCGGAAGACCGGGCACCCCGTGAAGGTCACCATGAGCCGCGCGGACGTCATGGAGGCCAGCGGGCCCACCGCCGGCTCCTACATGAAGGTGAAGATGGGCGTCACCAACGACGGCAAGCTCACGGCCGCGCAGGCGGACCTGCGATTCGAAGCGGGAGGCTACCCGGGCTCTCCGGTGGGTGCGGCCGCCCAGTGCATGTTCTCGCCCTACGACATCGAGAACGTGCTCATAGACGCGTACGACGTAGTGGACAACAAGCCCAAGTCGACGGCATACCGGGCGCCCGGAGCCCCCATAGGCTCCTTTGCCGCCGAGACCCTGATCGACGAGATCGCCGAGAAGCTGTCCATAGACCCCCTCGAGCTCCGCATAACGAACAGCGCGAAGGAGGGCACGCGCCGGGCCAACGGCATGGTGAATCCCGTGATCGGGGCCATCGAGACGGCGGAGGCGGCCCTAAACCACGATCACTACTCGACCCCCCTGGAGGGTTCCTACCGGGGTCGCGGGGTGGCGTCGGGATTCTGGGTCAACGGCTCTGGGCCGGCGTGCGCAACCGCAAACGTCAACTACGACGGCACTGTCAGCCTGACCATCGGCTCGGTCGACATCGGAGGGACCCGCCCCGCTGCCGCGCAGCAGTTCGCCGAGGTGCTGGGCATTCCGGTCGAAGACGTGAACCCGCACATTGGGGACACGGAGGAGATTGGCTACACGTCGATGACAGGCGGCTCCGGCGGGGCCTTCAAGACAGGCTGGGCCAGCTACGAGGCAGCCCAGGACGTGAAGCAGCAGATGATAGACCGCGCCGCCCTGCTCTGGGACCAGCCCGCCGAGGAGATCGAGCTGATCGACGGCGTGTTCCAGCACAAGTCGGACCCCGAGCTGAGCATCGGCTTCAAGGAGCTGGCCGCCGAGCTTCCGTCCACGGGCGGCCCCGTAGTGGGCAGCGCCAACATGGACCCGCAGGGCGCAGGCAGCGCCTTCGCCACCCACGTGGTGGACGTAGAGGTCGATGCCGAGACCGGCAAGGTCGAGATACTCCGGTACACGGCCACCCAGGACGCGGGCAAGGCTATTCATCCCAGCTACGTAGAGGGCCAGATCCAGGGCGGCGTCGTCCAGGGCATCGGCTGGGCGCTCAACGAGGAGTACGTGATGGCCGACGACGGCAGCATGAGCAACACCAGCTTCCTCGACTACAGGATGCCGACGTCCCTTGACCTGCCGATGATCGACACGGTGATCGTCGAGGTGGCCAACCCGAATCACCCGTACGGAGTCCGCGGCGTGGGCGAGGTCTCGATAGTGCCGCCGCTCGCGGCGGTTGCGAATGCCGTCTACGCCGCTACGGGCGTACGGATGACCGAGCTGCCGATGAACCCGGCGGCCATCCGCAAGGCCATCGGAGCCAACGGCGGCAACTGACCCGCGTTACGCCCTCTCCCTCAATGGGAGAGGGTTGGGGTGAGGGTGACTGGCCCCCTCTCCCTCAATGGGAGAGGGTTGGGGTGAGGGTGACTGGCCCCCTCTCCCTCAACGGGTGAGGGCTGGGGTGAGGGTGACTGGACGCCGCCTGAACCACATGTTCAGGCAGGGCTTGGATTCCGGCTTTCGGCGGATTTGCGGGTCATGCAAAGGGCGTCGCGGCCAGAGTAGCAGTCTGCCTCGGCGCGCGCCTCGTACGCCCTGGCCTCAGGACTCGATTATGCCGGTCCTGGCTTCCCGCACCGGCTGCGGGCGGCCCGACTCGTCGCCGCCAACCCAGCGGTAGGCGCGCGGATAGAGCGCAAGCGACCTGTCCTCCAGCGGCAGCGAGACAGCCACGTTGCCCCACTTGGCGGAGAACTTCGCCGCGATCGCCACTTCGAGCGCCTGGCGCAGGTCGTGGCCGGATATCGCAAGCTCGCTCCCCGTCTCCACTGCCGAGATGAACGAGCGGATGGACGTCGTCAGGTACCTGAACTCGCTCCACTCGTACGGGGCATACTGGTGGTCGACCCGGACGCGGCTGCCCGCCTCGTCGAACCCCCGGTATATCTCGGGCGGGGCCCAGTCCCACCGGATCAGCGAGTCTTCGCTCCACACGTCTACGCCGCGGTTGGGCGTCTCCATGCCGTATACGGGGCACTCTATCCCGCCGCTCATCCTGAAGATCCCGTTGATCGCCAGGTCATGGTCCGTGTCGCCGTCCAGGGCCTCCTGCGGCGAGCCCCACGCGACCACTTCCTCGACCTCCGCACCGGCCAGGAGGCGCAGCACGGATATCTGCTGGCATCCTCCGCCAGAAATCTCGAGCGCCCAGCGGTGGACGGCGGCCCCGATGATCTCGCCGAAGTCGCCGCGCCTGATCATCGCGCCAGCCTCCTGGACCTCGCTCATGGCCCGCTGGAGATTGCCGCCTGCGTAGACTATGCCGCGAGACTCGCACACCTCCACCATACGGTCCGCGTCCGCGAGGACCGCCGCGATGGGCTTGTCGGTCGAGATGCCCTTCACTCCAGCCTCCGCGCAGGCGATGACCGCATCCCTGTAGTACTTGGAGGGCGTGATGATCGCGACGAGGTCCGGCACGTCGTCCCTGAGCAGCGACTCGTAGTCAGGGTAGAGCGCCTTGACGCCGAAGCGCTCCCCAACTGCCGCGCGGCGCTCGGGATTGTGCTCGGCTATCGCGACTACTTCCGTGTCAGGGTAGGTCGAATACGCCTCGGCGTATTGCTGTCCCATCCTTCCGCACCCAATGATAGCAACCCGATGGATATTGTCAGTCATGTCGACTCCTTATTGGTCGGCTCACTCTACTCCAACTGGCCCATGTTAACCAGGAAGAACGTGTACTCCTCGGCCACCTCGTACAGGCTGTCGTACCTGCCCGACTTGCCGCCGTGGCCCGCCCCCATGTTCGTCTTGAGCAGCACCACGTTGTCGTCCGTCTTCAGCTTGCGCAGCTTCGCCACGTACTTGGCTGGCTCCCAGTAGGTCACCCTGGGGTCGTTCAATCCCGCGGTCACGAGCATCGGCGGGTAGTCGCGCGGCTCCAGCTGGTCGTATGGCGAGTAGGAGCGGATGTACTCGAACGCGGCCTTATCTTCTATCGGATTGCCCCATTCCGGCCACTCGATGGGCGTGAGGGGCAGCGTGTCGTCGAGGATCGTGTTCAGGACATCCACGAAGGGCACGTGCGCGGCGACGGCCCCCCAGAGCTCAGGCGCCTGGTTCACCACCGCGCCCATGACCTGTCCGCCGGCGCTGCCCCCTGAGATCGCCACGCGCCCCTCGCTGCCATACCCCTGCGCGATCAGACTGCGGGCAACGTCCACGAAGTCGTTGAATGTATTCGTGCGCCTGTCCAGCTTGCCCGCCTCGTACCAGTGGTACCCGAGATCGTCGCCCCCGCGAACGTGGGCTATGGCGAATATGAAGCCGCGGTCCAGCAGCGACAGCCTCGAGGCGGAAAACGACGGGGGCACGGCATAGCCGTACGAGCCATAGGCATATATGTAGAGGGGCGCCGTGCCGTCCGCGGGCGTGTCCCTGCGGCGCACCACTGACACGGGCACCTGCACGCCGTCGCGTGCCGTGGCAACGACCCGCTCCGCGACATACTGCGAGGCGTCGTACCCGCTCGGAATCCGCTGGACCTGGCGCGTCTCGAGCTCGCCAGTGCCGATGTGATAGTCGAACACCGTGCTTGGCGTGACCATCGACGTGTACTCCAGGCGCACCGTGTCGGCCT
Source organism: Dehalococcoidia bacterium (assembly GCA_965261325.1). Classification (GTDB taxonomy): domain Bacteria; phylum Chloroflexota; class Dehalococcoidia; order Lucifugimonadales; family CAJWER01. Next base: position 78,100 of record CBDHCU010000008.1, on the reverse strand, counting down.
GGAACTCCTCATTGGCGCCTACATAGGCGGTATAAGTCGCCTCCGGGAAGGGAATGTATGTCGACTCTTCTGCGCGGTCGATCAGCCGCACGTGGTCGAGGCCGTCGATGCGCTCCTCCACGGCGATGAAGCCCTGGAAGGCCTCGAAGCCGCGGATGTAGTGTGAGTCCGAGGCGTCCACCAAGGGCTCCCAGGCCGACTCAGTCGGGTCGTCGGGGGGCGCGATCGCCAGCCGGGCGTTCTTGTGCGTGTCATTGGTGCGGATGACGAACCGGTCGCCTTGGTGGTCCACCGAGTACTCGTGACCGGCCCGCCGTGGAGAGACCAGGACCGGCTCCGAGTCGGGTTCGGACGCAGGGACGAGCCGGACCTCGGACGTGACGATGTCGCCAGCATTGATGACGATGTATTCCCTGGACGCTGTGACAAATACGCGAACGAAGAATCCGGGGTCGTCCTCGACGTAGACGACGGCGTCCTCTTTGACAGGCCCACCGAGCACATGCCTGCGGACCTCCCGCGGGCGCCAGTTCTCGTCCACCACGGTGTAGAAGAACGACGCGTCGTCCGCCGCCCACACCGCGCCTCCGATGGTGTCCCCGATCTCCTCCTCCAGCAGTTCCCCTGTGTCCAAGTCCTTGACCACCATCCTGAACCGCTCGGAGCCGTCCGTGTCAGTGCTGTACGCCAACAGAGAACCGTCGTTGCTGACCGACACCGAGCCCAGGCTGAAGTAGTCCAGGTCCTTCGCCAGCGCCGGCTCGTCCAATATGGTCTGGGCATCGGGCGTGGGCGCTTCCCTGGCGTCAGGTCCGTCGGCAGGCCAGCGCAGCCACTCCCGGTACTGGCCACCCTCTTCGTAGCGCCACTGGTAGTACCAGCCGTCGCGCTTCCACGGAACACTGGACAGGTCCGGCTGCTGACGCGCCTTGATCTCCTCGAAGATCACGTCCGTCAGCTCCCTGTGCGGCGACATCCTGGCCTCGAAGTAGTCATTCTCGGCCGCGAGATAAGCCAGCACGTCGGGGTCTTCCACGGTCGGGTACGCGGCATCTCGCAGCCAGTGCCACGGGTCCTCGATCGTCACCCCGTGGCGCGTGAATCTATGCGGCCGCTCCCCGGCCACCGGAGGCGCGGGTGCTGTTGCAGATCCCGACTTGTCGTTGTCCATGAACGAAACCGTTGTCCGGTAGTGTGATTGCGGCCCGAAACTCCTCAGTTCGGGTATGGCTGGAGGTAAGCATTGTACCCGGCGCAAGACTTGCCGGAACAGCAATACCTCGCCGCCAAATCGCTTAGTCTCCCGGGCCGTACCTGATCAGCAGCTCGACGTCGGTCAGTATGATGTCGTTCGCGAGCTGCGGATGGCGCTCCACGAGCACGATCTTCACGTCGTGCCGCCCTGGCTGGACGTCCGAGGGGTCGAGATCCGCCGTCAGCCATACGGCGCTGCTGACGTCGTATACCCTCGCCCCGAAGGGGTTGGCCGCGTTGCTGTCGTCGATGTCGTAGCGGACCTCGATGTCAGTCTGCTCGACCCCGTCCCACAGGACGCTTACCTGATCGCCCTTGACCCACTGGTCGAGCCTCACCCTTAGGGTCACGCGCTCAGGCTCGTCGGCCTCCAGGTCGTCGGCTACGTCGAGCCTGATGGTGGGCCCATCGCCGGTGATGGTGCGCTTCAGCGGCACGTCTACCTCTCCGTAGATCCTGTCGTTGTCTAGGGCTCCGCGCCAGGGCCCTTCGTTGCGCAGGAACCTGTGAGTCGCCGCGTAGACCTTGTCCTTCCGGCGCAGCGTATCGGCGCTGCCGATCTCACTCAGCAGCTCGCGGCGCGAGTCGCCGTCCGCGTACCAGTTGAAGATGTACATGCCGGCGGCCCCGGCGGCGTGGCTCGTACTCGCGACCGCCCTATTCCGCATCTTCTCCTTCGTGACGATGTCCTCGGGCCCGACGAAGTACCGGGTTCCCGCGTGCTCGCCGCTGGGTATGGTCTCCAGCCACACGTCCACGCCCGGGTAGACCGCAACCTCCGTGCCCCGGCAGAGGTCCACGTAGCCGCGTACGTCGATCGATGGGTCGGTCGCATAGCCCCCCGCCGGTATGAGTATGTCGACCAGGCCCTCGTCGAGCCACGTCGGCACGTCGTAACCGATCAGCCTGTTCGTCTCCAGCGCCGGCGCGACGCGGGCCGCGACGTAGAAGGGTCGGCCCCGCTCGGCTGCCAGCTTGTCCGCCATCAGCCGCACCGCCCGCTGTACGTCCGTGAGGACATACCGCAGCCTGTAGGCGTAGTCATTCGGCAGGTGGAAGGCGTGACGCTGCCAGTCCACCTCCACCCCGTCCCAGTCGTACCTGGCGCACACCTCCCTGATGTGGGCCAGCCGGTACTCCCTGACTTCGGGTATCTCGAAGTTCCAGGATGCGGCGAACCACTCCGATGTCCGGTCTCCCAGCACCCACTCGGGATGCTCAGCGCGAAGCGCCGTGACCTCGCTGTGGTGCATGGTCGCGAGATCGGACGGCTGCGCCCCGTCCATGTGGTTGTCGTTCATCCTCACCGAGGCGTAGACGTGCAGCCCCAGCTCGTGGCCCCGACGGACCACGCATTCCTGCGGGTCCTCGCCCCGGTCGAGCATCTGCCGGACGTTCTCGCTGTTGAGATAGCCGGAGGCGCTCGGGTACACGCGACCGTGCCGCTCGCCCTCGATCTCCATGACCTCGCTCTCCCAGCGCGCCGTATCCTCGCCGACGCACCAGAAGTGAGCGCCCACCTGGGTGTCTGCCATGGGCGCGTACACCTTGTCCAGGAATGCGTCCATCGACTGCGGCGCCTCGGAGAACCCATGAGGCGCCCCGTCCCAGTTATAGATGATGCGGTAGTCAGGCGGTCTGACCATAGTTCGATCTCCCATCCTAGGCATATTGGAATTCGATTCTGGCACTCAGGCAATGCCAGGCAGTAATATATCGTCTATTCGACCCTTGTGAGGGGGGACGCCATGGAATCTTCGTTCCTGCAGGTCGTAGAACGGCTGGAGAAGATGGATGTCGAGGACAGGGCCCTGCGCGCCAAGGGATTGCAGGAGAACCCGGAGGACGGCCTCTGGGCGCTGCATCCCGACACTGCGCGCCTGCTGCATATCCTGGTGCAGGCGGTCGGCGCCAAGCGCATGATGGAGGTGGGCGTGTCGCACGGGTACTCGACGCTGTGGCTCGCCCACGCCGCCCGCATTACGGGTGGGAGACTCACCGCCCTGGAAATAAGCGAAAAGAGCATCGAGACGGCCAGCGCGAACCTCGAGGAGGCAGGGCTGCTGGACATGGTCGACTTCGTTCCCGGGGATGCGAGGGAGACCCTGCCCGCCCTGGAGGGCCAGTTCGACTACATCCTGCTGGACTGCTGGGACAGGCTGTACCCGGAGATCATCCCCCACGTCATCCCGCTCCTCCGGGAAGGCGGCCTGATGACCACGGACAACGTCGACATCGACGACGAGGGTTCCAGGCACTTCCGCTCGCTGCTCATGGCCTACGACGAGATCGAGACCAAGAACGTCCCCATCGGGCTCGGGGGCCTGGAGGTCAGCACGAAGCACCCGCTGGGCTAGGCCGGTCGCCTAGCTCCTGGAGGGCTCCGCCATCTCCGCCCTGGCCTTCCGGGCAAGCTCGGGCAGGTGGTCTTCGTTGGCCATGCGCTGCTCCAGGTGCACCATGCGCGCCGGCCCCGCCGTCTCGACCATGATCGGGCCGTAGGCGCTCTCCGCCCAGAACCTCGCGATGCCAGCCATCTCTTCCCTGAGCTCGTCGATGTGCTCGTCGCCGTACCGCTCCTGGAAGTTCATCGTGAACATGCGCCGCCGGTCGCCGCCCCCGAACGAGGCGTGCTTCAGCGAGTGGTTGAAGACCACCAGGTCGCCGGGCTCCGACTCCAGCGGCACAGAGGGCACGTCGATGCCCGTGATGCCCCACAGCTCCTCCTGGTTGGAGATCTTCGACCCGGGCGCGCCGTTATTCAGCGCGTCTCCGAAAACGTCACCCACGTGGTGGCTGCCCGGTATCACCCTTAGGCAGCCCGAGTCCCGGCCGACCTTGTCCAGGTACATCGCCATCTTGATGGACTTGTACCTGCCACGCCTGTACCCGTCGGAGTGCCAGCCCGTGTTTCCGACGTAGAAATTGCCGTCGCTGGCCGTGTAGTTGTAGTCGTCGCCGAGGATCGACGCCGCTATGCCGTCGATCTTCGGGTTGTCGAGCAGCGCCGAGAGGTACTCGTCCTTGTCGATGAACGGCAGCAGCGCCGACCTCTGCTCCCGGTCGTGCTCGCGCCCGTGGTGTCCGCCCCCGTGAGCTGCCCAGAGCACCTCGAAGCGCCTGGTGATCTCATCGACCTCGTTCGCAAGAAGCCCCGGGAACTTCAGGAAGCCAAACGTCTCGAAGTACCCCATTTGCTGCTGCGTCAACCTCATGTGCCGCGCTCCTCCAGTTCATCGAAGTCCGGATCTCTCTCCCAGCGCCTCTTTCCATCTCCGGTTGAGAAGCAGTGTATCCCAAATCTCGTTGAAGTCTAGTGTGTCCTTGACGGCCCAGTCCATGCCCTCGGCGGCGTCCTTCCCCAGTCTTGTGCGGTACACAACGGCCTGGGTTATGCCGGTCCTCCCGTCTACTGCCCGCATCCGCGCGCTGATCGTGGCTTCGGTAAGCTCATGGCCGGCGGTGAACACCGCCTCGTAGGCATCGCGCATCCACCGGTCGAGCTCGGCCTTGTTCTTCGCCACGTCCTCGTATTCGTCCCCGTTTATCTCGATCACCAGCTGGATGCCGCCCCGTCGATGGTTGCGAGCGTCCGGCTCGATAGCGAGCCTCGGAAGCCCCTCGTCCGTCTCACCCGCGAAAAACTCCTTGGTGATCGCTATCAGCCGTTCCTTCTGGCGGTCGATAGACGGCGCCGACTCTCCGCCAGTCTGGGGAGACGGCACTCCGGCGGCCTTCTGCAGAGCTGCCGTTGGGGAGGGCAAAGCGCTTGCGCCGGTCTCTCCTCCACACCCCAGCGCCACGAGAGGAATGGCAAGCATGGGCAGGATCATTCCCCACAGGAAACCAAGAACCCCCTGGCGTCGGCTGACTCGTCCAGGACGCCCAGGAAGCACTTGATGGGCCACTGCCCCTACTTGCCTTCCTGGAGGTCCCTCTTCCATGCGGGATTCAGGATGAGGGTGTCCCATATCTCGTTGAAGTCGACGTTCTCCTTGTCCGACCAGTCCACGGCATCGGCGTCGTCCCGCTTGAGCCTGGTCTTGTAGACCGCAATAGGCCCATCGGCGGTTCCCCCCACCACACGCCTGATCGTCCCGATCATTATCGCGGTCATGGTGACCTCAGCGACTTCATGACCAGACTTGAAGAGTACCTCGTAGGTGTCTCGCATCATCTTGTCGAGCTCGACCTTCTTCTGAGTGGTGGTGTCGTACTCGTCGCCATTGAACTCGATGTTGATGACGATGCCGCCCCTCCGCTGGTCCTCCCGTATGTCGGGCGGCAGGTTGAGGCGCGGTCTGTCGATGTTGTTCATCCCGGACAGGTGGGAGATGACGATCTGGCTGAGCTCCGGGAAGTTGGGGTCCGTCGGCAGTTCGGATGCCAGCTGGGACGGGGTCGGAGGAGGGGCGGCCGTTGGCCGGGCGGCTGTCGGGGTGTCAGTAGCGGAGGCTGCAGGAGTCTGCGTCGGACCGGCCCGCGGCAGTCGGCGCGTCAGTCCTGGACGCAGGAGCCGAAGCGGGCTGCGTCGGCGGGGCTGGCTCCTCAGTATCGCCGGAACACCCTACCATCGCCCAAGCCGTCAGCAGGGTGACCGAGACGACCAAGCGCGCCGTAAAGCCGTCATTCCCGCGAAGAGCCTGCCCCCGAGTAGTCGGGGGCGGGAACCCACTCCCCGGCCGCACATATACGGCGGCATCACGGTGACTTGGTATAACATGCGCCCCCTTCCTCGAAAAGTTACAGCCCCAGGCAGCATCCAAGGGCATTCCCTCGCCTCCTAGTGGGGCTTGGCGCTTGCCCTAACCGCCTCCCTGGGCTTCTTTGAGCTCACTCTTCCATGTAGGACTCAGGAGCAGTGTGTCCCATATCTCGTTGAAGTCCAGGTTCTCCTTGTCGTCCCAGTCGATGCCCTCGGCTGCGGTCTGCTTGAGCCGGGTCTTGTAGACGGTGACCGGCGCCTGGACGGACTGGCGTCGGTAGGACTTGCCCATCATTACCGCGGAAATTGTGGCCTCGACAATGTGGTAGCCGGAAGCATAGAGCACGTGGTAGGTGTCCCGCATCAGCTTGTCGAGCTCCTCCTTGCGTTGGACGATTGAAGTGTACTCGTCGCCATTCAACTCGATGTTCACCACGATCCCGCCCCTGCGACTGTCGTCGCGCACGTCCGGCGGAATATTGAGGCGCGGGCGCTCGATATTGTTCATCCCGGTCAGGCGCCCCAGGACGAGCTCCGAAAGCTTGGCGATCTGCTGGTCCGCCGGCAGGTCGGACCTCGGCTGCATCTCCACGACCACCGGCGGCCTCGTTGCCACTGGGGCCGGGGTGGGATACGGCGTGGGCGAAGGCTCAACGGTCGGCGCGGCCCCGGAGGCGGCCCTGGGCGGCGCGGCCTTGGGAGCGGGCGTAGCCGACGAGATCTTGGGAGCGGGCGTGGGAGCCGAGGCGGCGACCGCCGCGGATGACTGGGCGGGCTCCTCGGTGCTGCCCGCGCAGCCGACCAGAGCTACACCCAAGGCCACCATCACCATGACGGGGATGACGAAGCCGATTCCGATGCCACGAGCTTTTCTCAGCAACACACCACCTCCCTTCGGAGATCAGGGGCGGTTCTCCGCGCGGCGAGACTAACGGCGCAAGCCGCGAGACAGGGCTCCGCCTAACCCCCGCTCTCCGCCTTGAGCTCCCTCTTCCATACGGGACTGAGGAGTACCGTGTCCCATATCTCGTTGAAGTCCAGGTTCTCCTTGTCGCCCCAGTCGATGCCCTCCGCCGCGTCCCGCTTGAGCCTGCTCTTGTAGACGGTGATGGGCGCAGTGGAAGCCCCGCCGACATTCCGGTGGGCGGTGCCCATCATCACCGCGGACATGGTCGCCTCCACGACGTCGTAGCCCGACGCGTAGAGCAGGTGGTACATGTCCTGCATCATCGCGTCCAGCCCGGCCTTCTTCTCGGTCGTAGTCTCGTACTCGTCGCCGTTGAACTCGATGTTGACAACGATCCCGCCCCTGCGCCTGTCATCGCGCACGTCCGGGGGCAGATTGAGGCGAGGCCTCTCGATATTGTTCATGCCGGTCAGGTGCCCTGTAACCAAATCGGAGAGATTGACGATCTGCTGGTCCAGTGGCAGGTCGGACTTTGGCTGCATCTCCACCACGACCGGAGGCCTGGTCGCCACCGGCGCCGGGGTGGGATACGGAGTGGGACCGCCGGCTGGAGTGGGTGTTGCGGCGACGGTAGGCGCTGGGGCGGCCGTCGGCGCGGCCCTGGGAGCGGCCGTCGGCGCCGCAGTCGGTCCGGGAGCGGCTGTGGGAGCCGATGCGGCAACCGGCGCTGATGCTGCAGTGGGCTCTTCGGAGCTGCCCGAGCAGCCCACCAAGGCTGCCCCAATAATCGCCAGCACAGCCATAACTGTGCCCTGGCCGATCCTGGACCACGTATTGTTCAATATCATTACACCAACTCCTTTCCAGACCTCCAATGGCGCACGGCGCCTCCTACTTCCGCATTCTGAGGAGGTTGTCAAAGCCGTCATCCGCCCCCCTGAAGCTCCTTGAGCTTCTTTCGCCAACGGGGATTCAGCACTTCCACCCGCCATACCTCATTGAAGTCGATAGAGTCCTTGTTGGCCCAGTCGACCTCGTCGGCTTGGGCCTTGGTCATCTTGGTCTTGAAGACGACGATGGGAAGGACGATGGAGGGGCCGATCTCTCTCGTCGTTACTTCCTTCTGTATGGCGGTGATGCTGACCTCGCCCAGGTCGGCGCATCCGGCGTTGTAGAAGGCGTCGTAGGCGTCTCGCATCTGGAGGTCGAGGCGAGTCTTCTTTATCAGCATGCTGTGAAACTCGTCGCCATTGAAGTCGATCACCATCCAGATACCGCCCCGCCTGCTGTCACGGGCTTCGGGAATCTGCTGCAGCCGGTTGCGCTCCTCGCTGTTGGTGGTCCCGGCGAAGAGGTCGTAGGCCATCTCGACGAGCTTCTCCTTCTGCTCGTCGTAGGAGAGCCCCGTGCACGTGCCAACGTGTTTCGATGGGTCCATGCCGGACGTATGCGCCCACGCCGGTATCACCTCCTCTTCCTCCAGAGCATCCACCTGCGGGGTGGCCTCGGCAGCCGGCGTCTGGGCTTCGGCAGGCATCGACGTCGGCGTGGGAGCAGGGGTAGATGTGGGCAGAGGTGCGACTGTGGGCTGCGCGGCAGGCGCAGACGTAGGTTCTGGCTCCGTCGAGTCCCCACCCGAACCGCCACACGCCTGCAATACAAGCACCATCACCACCAGGAGCGCAATCGCGGCCACCCTAGTCCTGCCTGCGTCAGCCCTCCAGGTGCAACGTCCGCTCTTCATCTGCAAAACCCCCAGCCTGCGGCCGGCAGGCCTATTGATCCTGGAACTCCTGGATCGCCTTCCTCCAGCGAGTGTGAAGCAGCATGGTTTCCCATATCTCGTTGAAGTCCAGGTTGTCCTTGTTGTCCCAGTCTATGGTCTCCGCGACATCGGGCTTCAGCTTGGTCTTAAATACCGAGGCGAGGGTCTGGGTCATGGGCCCGATCACGCCCGCACCCAGCGCGACCATGCGCGCCGCGATATGGACTTCCTGCAGGTCGGCGCAGCCGGCGCGGTAGAAGGCCTCGAAGGCATCGCGCATCTGAACATCGAGGCGGGCCTTCTTCTGAGGCACGTTGGCTCGCTCGTCGCCATTGAACTCCACAACGAGCCAGATGCCGCCCTGTCTCCGGTCCCTTGCATCGGGCGGATTGTGGAGCTTGGTCATTTCGGGATCGTGCTCGGTCACGCCGGCGAATACCTCGTTGCCGATATCGATCAGCCTGGCCTTCTGTGCTTCGTATTCCAGCCCCTCACAGGTTCCGATGTACTTGGATGGATCGATCCCCGACGTCTCGGCCTGCAACACTATCGGGCCCTCGGGCGCGACGGCCGGCGTAGCCGTGGGGGGAGCCTCGGTAGGCTGCGCAGCCGCCTTGGTCTTGGTCTCGGCCTGGGGAGTCGGAGCGCTCACGGCAGCGGCAGCCGTCGGCCTTGTTGTCTGCTTTGTTACCGGCTGCTCTTTGATCTCTTCTTCGGTCGATGATCCGCACGAAACCGCGGCAACCGCGAGGACGGAGAGCGCTAGAAGCAACAGCCCCGGTTTCACTATCTCGCCCAAATAGCGGATCATTGTCTGCAGACCTCCTGGATGTGCAGGATAGCGGCCTCCGTTGCACCCACGCCCGGCCTCACTTTCGAAGGGCAACCGGAACGGTCGCTAGTCGATTTTGGTCCTCGGGTCGAGCGCGTCGCGGAGCCCGTCTCCGACGAAGTTCACCGACAACACCGTCATCCCGATGGCCAGACCTGGCGGAACCCACAGCCAAGGCTCGTGCTGCAATATGTGCAGCGACTGCGCGGAGTTCATAATGTTTCCCCATGTTGGAACCTCGAAGCCGACGCCATAGCCAAGGAAGCTGAGCCCCGCCTCCGCGAGTATGGCCCCTCCGACCGTCAGCGTGGCCGACACCACCACGTAGGGGACCGTGCCGGGGAAGATGTGAATGAACGAGATCCTCTTGGCGCTGGCGCCCAGGGCCCTGGCCGCCGTCACGTAGTCCATCGCCTTCAGCGATAGCACCTGGCCGCGCACCAGCCGCGCCTTCCCGGTCCACCCCAGCAGTCCTATGATTATGATGAGGTGAACGACACTCCGGCCGAAAATCGACGACACGATGAGCAGGAGGAAGAGGGTGGGAAGGGTCATTACGATCTCGGTGAACCGCATTAGCAGCGAGTCGATCCATCTACCTGCGTAGCCGGCTACGAGCCCGATCAGGGTGCCAATTATGGAGGATATGAGGGCTGCTGCCACTCCAACCGCGAGGGAGATTCGGGCGCCGAACACGATTCTGGACCACACGTCGCGGCCGGCTTTGTCAGTCCCGAGGAGATGGGTCAGGCTTGGGCCCTGTTTCGTGTTGCCGATGTCTGTGCCGTAGGCAGCGCAACTGCGGGAATCCACTTCGGGGAATAGCAGCGAGAATAGGCCGCGATCGCGTACGATGCCATCCAAACACTTGAAGCTGTTCCTGTCGAGCAGGGGAGCGAAGACCGCAATCATCACCAGTATGCCAAGTACGACGAACCCGAAAAGGGCCAGCCTGTGGCGCCGGAACCGCCACCATACGCTCATCTTCGCACGGCGTGGGGCCTCTTCGATAACTCCGGCCAATGCTTCGGCTGTCGCCACTCTACCCTCCTAAGACACTGCGGACGGCCATACCTAACCCTGCTCCTCTACCCTGACACGCGGGTCGACGAACGCATACAGGATATCCGCAAGCAGGTTGGAGAAGAGCACCAGGGTGGCCGTGATCATCGCCAGGCCCATGATGATGGTGTAATCGCGGTCGCTGATCGCACGGATATACAGCTGGCCCATCCCAGGCCAGGCAAACATGAACTCGATGATGATGATCCCGCCGATCAGGCCCGGCAGGCGAAGAGTAGTGATAGTAACCAGGGGCAGCAGGGCGTTGCGGAAGGCGTGCCGTCCGAAGACCAGCCAGCTGGACAGCCCCTTGGCCTGGGCCGTTCTCACATAGTCGGACCGCATCACGTCAAGCATGGCGGTGCGCATGTAGCGCATATTGCCCGCCAGAGACTCGATCATCACTACGGCCACGGGCAACATCAAGTGATGGGCGTGATTGAGGAGATGGGAGAGGTTGAGGATTTCGAATTTGGTTATCGTGTAGTCGCGCATCCCGTAAGAAGGGAACCAGCCGAGTATGGCGACGAATATATACAGGGCAAGCAGAGCGAAGAAGAAGCCCGGAATGGAGATTCCAAATAGGGCGCCCACGCTGAAAGAATAGTCGAGGAAGCTGTACTGACGGAGGGCCTGGACCACACCCAACGCCGTGCCTATCACGGTCGCAGCCAACAGAGACACTATCGTCAACTCCAGGGTGGGGACGATACGGTTCCGAATCATGCTCATCACAGAAACCCCGAACTGGTACGAATAACCCAAGTTCACGTCCGGGGGCCATATTTTGAGGTTCAAGGCTGTGGGGATGATGTCAGTGGGAATAGGCCAAGAGTCGGTGCCAGGCACGCTGTCGAGTCTCAGTGTGTCACAGGCCGGGTCCCTTTTGGCGCACGACGAGGAAAACGGGGACACCTCGATCAGCCATAGGAGATAGCGTTCGTGTATCGGCTTGTCGAGCCCCATCCTGGCCCGAAGCTTGTCGCCCGCCCCACCAACAAAGAACTCAGGGTCGATCATCGCGTCCACGGGGTCGCCAGGAGCAAGGTTGATGAAGGTGTACGTCATGATCGAGATAGCCAGCAGCATCGGTATAGCTATCAGGACGCGACGGACAATGTACTTGGTCACTTGATGCTGCTCCTTGTTTCCTCGTCTCTATCCGACGCAAGACAAGCCGGAACCCCGTTCGGCCAGAGAGGAGAAAGTAGACACCGTTCTTGCAAAGAGAAGCCCTCCGGTGGGGAGAGAGTCTGGCAGGATCTCCCGCCAAACTCTCTCCCCACCGTCGAGCGCTTCTGTTCTACTCGCCTGCCGCCCCTACTGCGGGCAGACTAGGCGCTACTGGGGCAGTCTACTCCTGGATCTTCCACTGCTCTGGGTGGAATGCCCAGTTGTCGTCACGGCCGATGTGGACCGGGTAGACCTTGATCTGGCTCAACTGCTGAGGCTTCGGAATGGGCTCGAGGATCGGCATCACGAACCGCTTGTTCTTCAGCTTCACGCCGGCGCTGATCCAGGTCCCCACGATGGGGAGGTCGTGCATCAGGTAGTCTTCTTGGATCATCTGCCAATGCTCGGCAGCCTTCACACGATCGGTGATCCTCATGCCCTCGTAGATCAGGTCGTCCCAACCGCTGTAGGCGGAGTAGCCCCAGGGGTCGCAGCTGGGCGCGTCGCATGTAACCCACCTGCCGCCGAGGTACTGTCCCGGGCCGCCCTGCGTGCCGCCGCCGCCGCCGTTGGACATCTCCCAGTCGTGGTCCGTGTAGAAGGACTTCGACCAGGCTGCGCCGGACTGCTCGTCGTAATCGATCTTGATGCCGCAGTCTGCCGCGTACTGCTTGACGACCGCCGCGCGTGCCCTCCCCTCTTCGTTCCGGAACTCACCGGTCAGCATCGTGATGACCCGGTTGGTGTCCCATCCCATCTCCTGCAGGAGAGCGCGGCCCGCGTCGGGATCGTAGGGGTACTTGCTCTCCCACTCGGGCTTCTGGTACCAGGAATGCGTCAGCGGGGTCTGGACCAACTTGCCCAGTCCATTTGCGTACTCCTCGAACATGGTCTTGCGGTCCATGCAATGTGCCCATGCCTGGTGCAGTCTCGGGTCGTTGATGACCGGCACACGCATGTTGAACGACCAGCCGCCGGAGTGCGTGCCCATCGTGGCCCACACGTCGAACCGCGGGTCGGCCAGGAGGGCCTCCTGCGCCTCTACGCTCACGCCGCCGCGGACGTTCGTGTCGACCTCACCGCGCTGCAGAGCGATCTGCGTCGCGTCGTTGGACGGGATGATCGACATGATGATCCTGTCGATGCCAGGCCTGCCAAAGTAGAACGCGTCGAAGGCCGTCATCTCCAGGAACTGGTCGGGGACCCACTGGACAAACTCCCACGGGCCGGAGCCTGTCATGGTCTCCTTCCAGTAGGAGTGCTCGAACAGCTCGGCATCGGGAATGGCATCCAGCTCGTGGGCCGGAAGCACCGGTACCGGCGCCAAGCCGCACAGGTTGTTCAGGTCATCCAGGAAGTTGATGCTCGGCGCTTCGAACTCGAGGGTGATGGTGAAGTCGTCCTCAATCTTCACGCCCTCCACGGTATCGGCCGAGCCTTCCTGGAAGGCCTTGCCGCCCTTGACCGCCGTCATCGTCGCGAGCATCCAACTGGACTCCTCCGGATGGAGGAACGACCTAATCGTGTACTCGAAATCCTTGGATGTCACGGGCGTTCCGTCATGCCAAATCGCGCTCGGGCGCAGGTGGAAGGTCATGGACGAGAAGTCCTCAGCCAGCGACCATCTCTGCGCCAGGTCCGGAGACCACTGACCGGCGGTCGGGTCGGCCTGCGCTATGCGAGACCATATCCAGGCGCCGATCTGGGCCATGTCGCCCCTGCCCTGCGTGTGAGGGGTGAACTGCGGCGACATGTTGGCCATGCGCACCGTCAGGACCTTCTCTTCCGCTGCGCCGGGCTCCGAGGGCGCCTGGGCTGCCGCCATGGCAGCAGCCTCTACCGCCTTGCTGACAGATGCGTCGACGATCTTCTGCACGTCGTCAGCCGTAAGCTCGCCACCCGCCGATGCGGCAACGATCCGCTGCACGTCGTCAGCCGTAAGCTCGCCACCCGCCGAGTCGCTGACGATCTTCTGCACGTCGGCAGCGGTCAGCCCGCCGCCCGCAGACGCGTCAACGATCTTCTGTACGTCGTCAGCGGTCAGCTGAGGACCCATCGACTGCTGCACAGCAGCAGCGATATCCTGTGCCGAGGCCGCCTCCTCCTGGGAGCCGCAGGCGACCACGCCGGCGAGTATTATGACCGCCAGCAGTGCTGCCCACAGCGCCGCTCCTCTCTTCAAGTTAATCATCATCCACTTACCTCCTCAAATAGTGTGGGTTTCCCGCAGGAGTCTATCCTCTATTCGTTGGCACGTCAATACCCTAGTAACTCTACTGCCCTGGCAGGCCTCGTGGATGCTCGCGTCCGGCTACCTGGCCCCATCGCAGCCGGCCTGGTTCCGAGTCAACTGGAAAGTGAACGGAAACGGTAGCCGACCTGCCACACCGTCTCTATGAAGGTATACTCGGCATCCTCTATCTTGCTTCGCAGCCTCCTTATGTGAACATCGACCGTTCGCGTGCCGCCCAGGTAGTCATATCCCCATATCTGATTAAGGAGGGCCTCCCTGGAAAATACCCTGCCAGGGCTGCTGGCCAGCAGCAGCAGCAGCTCGTATTCCTTATACCTCAGCGAGACCCGCCGCTCCCCAACGGCAACCTCGAAGTTTGCCTTGTTGATGACCAGGTCACCCGCACGTACCACGTCTTCGTCTTCCGGGACCTCCCTGCGCCTGATCAGCCGCTCGGCCCTCAGCGCAAGCTCTTCCGCACGCGGGGGGCCGAGAATGAAGTCGTCGACCTCCAACAGCTCATCGGCCGGGCCCGACCTGTCTCCCGATACAAGGGCGATGGCCGGAAGCTTGCGCTCAGCGCAGGCGCGCAGGCATGCCGCCAGGTCGTGCCCCTGCATGGATTCAGCGTGCACCAGCACCACAGTCGACGGATTGGCGTCGTCCACGGATTCGAGGTCGGATGGCGAGGTCATGAGCACGGGCTCGATGCCTCGATTCCTGAGCGGCTCGACGTACTTGCGCCACTCTTCGAATGGCGCCGGCGCGGCCATCATCCGGCTAGGGACGGCCGCCGGGCGGCCCAGTCTCGACGGGCACGCCGGTGGAGTTACCCCACTCTGTCCAGGAGCCGTCGTAGTTGCGAACGCGCGCATAGCCGAGGAGGTACTTCAGGACGAACCACGAGTATGACGCCCGTACGCCCAGGCGGCAGTACGGCGCCACCTCGTCGTCGGGAGAGAGCCCCTGCGCCTCGTACATACGGCGCAGCTCCTCTGCCGGCAGAAAGGACCCGTCCTCGGATGCCCCGTCGTCCCAGGGAACGTGGACGGCGCCGGGGATCCGCCCCTTCCTATATATGTCCGGCTGAGGAGTGCCGGGCGCGGACGTCAGATCGCCGACAAACTCCTCGTACGACCTGGTGTCGAGCGGTCTGAATCCGGGCCTCCCCAGGTTCGCGGCCACATACTCCTTCATCGCTCGCAGGGAACGGTCCGGCGCCGAGGGCCGATACTCGGTCGAGCTACGGATCGTACGCTCCGTCGAAAGCGGGCGGCCCTCATTCAACCACTTGGTCCTGCCGCCGTTCATTATCCTCGCATCAGGGTGGCGGTATATCTTCAGCACCCAGAAGGCCCACGTGGCCGAGCGGTTGTTGCCGTCGCCGTACAGGACTACCGTCGTCCCGCGCTCGATGCCCGAACGGCTCAACAGGGCCTCAATCTGCCCCACGCCGGGTATGTCGCGCTTCACCCTGTCCTCGAGATCGACATGCAGGCTCCATCCAACCGCGCCCGGCACATGGCCGGCGTTGTAGCACTCGTCCAGGTCCGTGTTCACCTCCGCGACTACGACCGACGGGTCGCCGATATGCTCGGCGACCCAGTCCGTCGACACGAGGACGTCGGGGCTGGAATACGAACCGGCCATCGCCCCTCCAATCATACCGACCACCTCTCGACCGCGTAGGGGTCGAGCTCCAGGCCCAGGCCCGGCTTGTCTGGGAAAGGAGACCACATGCCGTCCTTGTGAGCGGGAAGCTCCGTGTACCATGCGGCCTCGCTCTCGTGGACCACGCCCAGGTACTCCACGACCTTGAGGTTAGGCGTTGCGCAGGCCAGGTGGAGGTGAACAGCCTGGAAGGCGTGGGACGCCACCTTGAGATTGAACGCATGTGCCAGGTGGGCGACCTTCATCCACTCCGTGACGCCCCCTATCCTGCCCACGTCCGGCTGCACTATGTCGAGGGATCCTCCCGCTATAAGCTCCCGGAACCTGTACTTGCCCGAGTCCAGCTCGCCGCCAGCGATGGGGATGCTCGTCGCGTGCCTGACCTCGGCCATGCCGGATGCGTCGTCGGTAAGCACGGGCTCCTCGAGCCACCCGACCTGGAACTGCTCAAACTCGCGGGCCATGTAGATCGCCTGCTTGGGGTAGTAGCCGTAGTTGGCGTCGACGTATATGGCCACGTCGTCCCCCAACGACTTGCGAACGGCCATCACGCGCTCGATGTCCTCCCGCTCCGATTCGCCGAAATCCTTGGCAACCTTCATCTTGACGCGCGGGATTCCCTGGGCGACATAGCCGTTCATCTCGGCCAGAAGCTCATCCTCGCTCAGGTTCGTCCAGCCTCCGCTGCCATAGATGGGGACCGTGTCCGTATATGCCCCCAGGAGCCTGTACAGGGGCAGGCCCAGGGCCTTCGCCTTCAGGTCCCACAGGCCTGTGTCGACGGCCGAGAGCGCGCAGATGCCGATCCCCTTGTTGCCGTAGCTGCGCAGCCGCCAGTACATCTCGGACCAGAGGCGCTCGATGTCGAAGGGGTCCTGGTCCAGCAGCACTTCCCTCAGGCCCGACTCGATCACCTGGCGCACGCCAGGCGACGACACCCCAACCCCAAGGCCCTCGACCCCTTCGTCCGTCGCGATGTGAACGAACAGCTGCCCCCGGCCGGGGTTCTGTCCCGCCTTCAGCGTGGCGTCCTGCACTGCTGGAACGTGGGGATAGTGCAGGACGGTGGTCGTGACGTCGACTATCTTCATCGCCGCTCCATCACTCTTGAAGCTCGCGAAGCAGTTTAGTTTGCACAGGTTCCATAGTCAACGACGACACTAGCCCCCAAATCCCCCCCTCCACATTCGGCGCCATATCTATCAGCCATCACCCCGTAGGGGCTGGTTTCAAACCAGCCCTCCCCTTGCCATTAGGGCGTCGCCGCCATTTAGGTGGGGGATTTGGGCAGCCCGGCCCATCGCACTGCTTGACACGCCTGCGTCCCGAAGTTGAGAATTCGGCGGGATCGATATCCTTGCGGGGAGAGGTGTACGTATGGGCAGTATGGCAGCGGCAGTCGTGCGGGAGCTCGGCCGTGTCGAGTGCGAACGCGTCGCGGCGCCGGAGCCCGAAGCCGGCCGCGTCCTCGTCCGGACCACACTCGCCTCGATTTGCGGCAGCGACCTGCACATCGCCTACCAGGGTTGGAGCGTGACCGACCTGCCGCTTCCTCCGGGGCGCCCGGGGCACGAGGGCGTCGGCGAGGTGGTGGACGGCGGCGGCACCGGGTTCGAGCCCGGCCAGGTCGTGCTTACGGTCCCCAACATACACGACTCGGCGACCTTCGCGGAGTACCAGCTCCTCAGACCCGGCAACCTGGTCGCGCTCCCGGACACGAAGCCGCTATCCCACCTGCTCATGGCGCAGCAGCTGGGCACGGTGGTATTTGGATGCCGCCGGCTGCCGCCGCTGGATGGGAAGACGGTCGTGGTGATCGGCCAGGGCTCGGTCGGACTGTTCCACGACTTCATCCTGCGTCGCCTGGGCGCGGAGCGCATCATCGCCGTCGACCCTGTCCCCGCCCGGCTTCAGGCCGCCCGAAATATGGGCGTGGACGAGGCAGTACCCGAAACCGGCAGCGCCGCGACCGAGGCCATCCTCGATCTCACCTACGGCGAGGGCGCCGGCGTGGTGATCGATGCCGTTGGCAGCGTCGAAACCCTCAATCAGTCCTTGGCCGTTGCAGCCAAGTGGGGGCGCGTAGCCGCCTTCGGACTGCCAACCACCGCCGAAATGGTGCCATTCGACTGGGCGTCTCTCTTCCGCAAGAGCCTCACCATGCACGCCATCCACGGGGCTCAGGACGTGCCGGGCCTGCCCGACTTCAAGACTGCGGTCGACCTCATATCGAATGGGGAGATCGACATGTCGCCATTCGTCACACACTCGTTCCCCATCACCTGTGTCGACAGCGCCTTCGACCTCGCCGACTCTAAGTCGGACGGCGCGCTCAAGGTCTCTCTTACCTTTTAAGTCCAATGAGGGCGCCATGCACAACCTGACCATCACACAAGCTGCAGACTCCATCAGGACGGGCGCAGTGTCCGCCGTCGAGCTGATGGAGACCCTGCTCGCCCGCTCACGCGCCCTGGACCCAAAACTGCGGGTCTGGGAGACCCTCGACGAGGGAGCCGCCATCGACGCGGCCCGGTCCGCACAGGCCGAGATAGAGAGCGCCGGGCCAAAGGGTCCGCTCCATGGCGTGCCCATAGGAATCAAGGACATCTTCAATACCGAGGGCGTCCGCACCGCCTCCGGCTCTCCTATATACGACAACTTCGTGCCGGACTTCGACTCGACCGCTGTCGCGCGGCTGAAGGCCGCCGGAGCGATCATGATGGGCAAGGCCGTGACGACCGAGTTCGCGTCGTTCGACCCCTCCCCTACCAGCAACCCCTGGAACGCGCTGCACACGCCGGGCGGGTCGAGCAGCGGCTCGGCAGCCGGGGTCGCCGCTTGCCTGTTTCCTGCCGCCCTCGGATCGCAGACCTCCGGGTCGGTGCTCCGCCCGGCATCCTACAACGGCGTCGTGGGGGTGAAGCCGACCTTCGGCCGCATCAGCCGCTACGGCGTGACGCCGGTCGCCTGGTCCCTCGACACGGTCGGCTACTTCACCCGCACAGTTGAGGACGCAGGGATCATGCTGGACGCCCTGGCAGGCCGCGACGAGCTGGACCCTTCGTCTTCCAGGGAGCCAGTCTCGAGCTACGCGGAGGCCGCTGCGAAGGTTCCGGATGCCCCCCGGATAGGTGTGGTCCGCAGCTTCTTCTTCGACCGGGCCGACGACGAGACGGTCGCGCACACTGAGGGGGTCTTGAAGAGCCTGACACGCTCTGGCGCCGTGGTGGAAGACGCATCGCCGTCCACCGACTTCAAAGTCCTCCTCGCGGCGCATCGCACCGCCATGAACGCCGAGTCCGCCGTGACGCGGGGCAAGGACTTCGCGGAGAGGCCGGACGACTTCTCCCCCAACGTGCGAAGCTCCGTCGAGTGGGGAATGCTGGCCCCTGCGACGGCCTACATACAGGCGCAGCGGCACAGGGCCGCATTCAGGTGCGAGGTCGCTGCGCTGGCCTCTGAGCTCGACGCGCTCCTCACGCCGTCCACGCCGACGCCGGCCCCACGCGACCTGACGACCACCGGCGACGCCTCGTTCCAGGCCCCGTGGACGACCGCCGGCCTTCCGGCAATCTCGATTCCCTCGGGCCTCTCGGCGTCAGGGCTGCCTTTCGGCATTCAGCTCGTGGCCGCACCGTTCGCAGAGGCGCGCCTTCTGTCGGCAGCGTCGTGGTGCGAGAACGTTCTGGGGGTCTCGCTCACGCCGCCCGTGTAGAACCGACGACGCCCGCATACTCGACCGACGGCAGTAGCCCAAATCCCCCACCTCCGTCATTCCCGCGAAGAGCCTGCCCCCGAGCAGTCGGGGGCGGGAACCCATCCCCTGCAAGGTGCACAGCCATAGCCTCAGAGGCAGTCCGTCACGCCATCCGTCCAAATTAGGTGGTGGATCTGGGAGTACACATCCTCGTTGACACCTGTGTATGCCGTCACTATGATTGACTAGGCACCAGTCACGAAGTGCCTTGTCCTACGCTTGGGAGCCTGCCCTATGGCTCGATACACGAAAAACGAAGCTCAGGATTGGGCCTGGGAAACCCTGAAGGGCCAGTGGTCCACCCTGGTCACGCCGTTCACGTCCGACGGTGACGTGGACGAGGTGGGGCTGCGTGCCAATATCCGCCGCGTGCGTTCACTCGGCGCCACGGGCGCCGGATGCACGTGGGGCATGGGAGAGTTCTGGGCACTGACATCCGAAGAGCGGACCCGCGTCTACGACATAGTGGCCGACGAGGCCGACGGCGGATGGAACATCGGCGCCCACGTCACCCACACCTCAGCAGCCGACATGCTGGCCCTGGCCGACCACGCCGAGACGGCCGGGTTCGACCTCCTCATCGCCGCGCCCCCCTACTTCGTGACCAAGACCGAGCAGCAGGTCGTCAACTTCGTAAGCATCCTTGCTGACCACACCAACCTGGCCATCATGTTCTACAACTCGCCCCAGTTCGGCATCGTTATGAGCGCCCAGGGGCTGAAGGACCTCTGCGACATCCCGAACGTCGTCGGGGTGAAGGAGGCCAGCTTCGACAGGGACCTGACCGTCGAGACGCACCGGCTGATCGGGGACACGGCCATAGTCAGCGCACCGGACGAGTGGGTGCTCTTCTCGGGGCGCGAGCTCGGCTTCCAGCAGCAGGTGATGTTCGCCAACACGTCCGACTGGCGCTTCGACGCGCCAGGGTCGACCCACTACGTCGACTTCATAGACCGGGCGACCCAGGGCGACATCGACGACCAGATGTACGCAGAGCACATCCAGCCCCTCAAGGCGCTGTCGGACCGGTGGTGGCAGCGCACGATGCAGAAGCAGAAAGGCGCGCTGCCCGTGCCCATGGTGAAGCGGTGGGGCGAGCTGATGGGTATGGCCGGCGGTGGCGTCAGGCCCCCCCTGATGGACATGACGGATGACGAAAAGAGGGAGCTCGAGGCCGACCTCGCAGGGGTGAACAGAGAACGGCTGGCTGCCGTAGGTGGTGCATAGATGATATTGATGGTTAGTGTCCAGAACCTTCCCGAAGCCCACCAGGCCCTCAAAGGCGGGGCGGACATAGTGGACGTGAAGAACCTGCAGGAGGCCTTGGTCGGCTCCGCTGAGCCGGGCCTGGTCAAGCAGATCCGCGAGACCGTGCCATCCGCGCATCACGCCAGCGTAACGCTGGGCGTCGTGCCGAACCAGGCGGGCACGGTGGCCATGGCCGTCTACACCGCCGGGCTGCTCGATGCCACGTCCGTGAAGGTCGGCTTCATGAAGTCCGAGTACGACGAGGCGGTGGAAGTCCTGCAGGCATCCAAGAGGGCCCTGGAAGGCTTCGAAACGAAGCTCATAGGCTCCCTGTTCGCCGACAACCACCTGTACGACGGCCTGGAGCCGCGCCGCATGGTCGAGCTTGCAAAGGACACCGAGTGCGATGGCTGGCTCATCGACACGCTGACCAAGGACGGCCGGAACCTGTTCGACTTCATCCCGGAGCCCGAGCTGCGCGAGATGGTGTACGAGGGCAAGGAGCTGGGCATGAGCACGGCGCTGTCGGGCCACCTGAGGATCGAGGACGTCGACGAGCTTGCCCGCATCAACCCCGACATCGTAGGCGTACGCGGGGCCGTGTGCGCGAAGGGCGACCGGGGCGAGGGTGTCTACTGGGAGGCCGTGGCCGAGTTCAAACGCGAGCTCGACGCCAGGCGGACGGGCGAGATCGACGTGCACGACAGCGCCCACGCCGTTTCAGGCAATGGATCGTCCAGCGGCTGGATCGTCATCGACGGTACTGGGAAGTCGTGCGCCAGCATCCTTGCGGAGCTTACGACGCAGGTGGAGGCGGACTCGCGGTCCTTCGTCGAGGTGGTCATGCCCGACGTGCTGAACACCTACGATGTGTTAGTATGGGCCGAGAATGGGGGCCACAACGTGCTCACCCAGCGCAAGGACCCCGACGGCATTACGCGCGTCCTGATCCAGCCATAACAAGTCCTCTCATGGGCCAGTAGCTCAGCCGGTTAGAGCGCAGTCCTGATAAGACTGAGGTCCCTGGTTCGAGTCCAGGCTGGCCCACCAGACTTGACGAAATCAAGAACTTTCTCGTTGCGCTTCAAGCTGGAGGTGTAGGCTGAGCCTGAGCCTCATCCTTCCGAGCGAACGGCGTCGCGAACTAGAAACCGGTGCGCAGGGACGGTCTATCCCCGTCTCCGCATCTCGCGAGGATGCCCGGTCTTCGCAAGAAGGTGACGCAAGGGGCCTTACTGTTCGACATCGCCGGCACTGTGTCTGAATAGGAGTCTCAGGAGACTGGCCCTCCTGTTATCTGGAACTTGCGCGACTTGACCGCGAGGTTCGGATAGGGCCGGTCTCAATTACTTTGCTCCCGCTGGTAAAGACGACGCCTACTGGATTGCAGGCCCTTCCCGGCACCAGGGCGATGGACACATCGATGTTAACCATTGTACTCGTTCGTGGCTGTGATTGTTGGCGGGGACCCCGTTCCCTGGTTTGATACTACCAGGACGCTAGCCATTTCTCGTACAACTCATCGCAAGACCCTCCGAGATGTCTATGCAGGCTTTCGCCGAAGGGATCACCCTTCTGTACCGACTCCATTACTGCTATGAGCTTATCTCTCCCGTGCTGAGACTCCAAAGTTCGGACGAATTCCAGTGATGTTCTGTAGAACAGCGTCATTTCTGCTGGCGACACCCAGGTTGAGGCCGAGCAGAAAGGATGTGCGGACATCAGATCATGTCGTTTGAACCACACCATTATCCGGTTTACTGTTCCCTTGAACTTGCCCGGCCCATCACTTTCATACAGCTGTGCCATCCCTTCGTGAAACCACCTCGACACCGAGTGAGTTGCCTCTGGTCCCAGAGCTTGGCACGTCAAAGCATGGACCATCTCGTGTACAGGGGTCCGCGACTCGTCTTCTGAGAGCAACTCCGGGATGTCCTCAAGAGGGATCGCCAGGAGGGTACCAGTGGCGTCGCATAGGACAGAGCCGAATGCCCCGGGTGTGGCGGTAATAGCGCGATATTCCTGAAGGTTTCGAAAGAGGTGAACCGAGATCGGGTCCTCGCGAACCTGCTTAGGCAATTCTCTTCCGAGCTGTTCATAGGCCTCGTGGAGTTCTGCTAAAGTCTGATTCACTTGGGTTCGTTCGAACCTGTCTCCGTAGAAGAATACTTCAAACTCCTGCCGTGCCATCTCTGCTCTAGAAGCTATTCTTTCGTCCCTCATTCTGGTCCAGACTTCCACGGCTTCCATGCTAACCCAGAAGGCGACGACTGCAATTGCTGCTATGGCCGCCACAGCTAGGTACTCCCTACGCGATAACCTTCGCAGTTTGAACTTTCGATCCTTTTCCTTCAATTCACATTTGGGCCAGCGTTTGCGTATCAGCCGACCTACCAGCACCATAGCGACTGGTACGGCGATTCCGGCAATGGGAGCACCGACCGTTGCTATCTTGAATTGAGGACCTAACACAATCTGACCAGCCGCGCCGAAAAACCACATTGCACAGATGAGGACTGCCAGGATAGTCCACCCGATTCCGTTGGAGATCCAGTGCATCCATCGGCGGGCAACTGAAGTGACTGTTTTCTTGTTCAAGGACATTGGGTACCACCACCATTGACCGTTTAACCACAGGTATCTATAATGCAAATATGGCAAATATAGCAGATAGGCAGTCTATCAGTCCAACTTTGCAGGCTATTCGCGCGAGGCTGGATCTGACTCAGGAGCAGCTTGCGGAACGGCTTGGCGTGTCGTTTGCGACGGTGAACCGGTGGGAGGGTGGCACGACCATGCCCCAGAAGGCGGCGCGGACGGCGATTGCCGCGCTCGCTGCCGAGGCGGGTATCGACACCACTGAGCCAGTAGTGGACGAGGTGGAGTCAGCGGCCCGTGTGACTCGGCGGAGGTCCCGTCGGCGCAAAGCAGACGTTCCCACCACCAAGCCCATGGAGCAGATGCTGTGGGATGCGGCCTGCTCGATAAGGGGCGCAAAGGACGCTGCCAAGTTCAAGGACTACCTGCTGCCGCTTCTTTTCCTCAAGCGCCTCTCCGACGTGTTCGACGATGACATCAACAGGCTGGCCCAGGAGTACGGGGACCGCGCGGTCGCTCAGGAGATCGCGGAGAGCGATCACCAGTTGCTACGCTTCTACCTGCCGCCGGAGGCCCGATGGGGCGTCGTCAGCGGGCGGGAGGCCCATGAATGGCTTCTCGACAACCGGGGCCGCAGCACACGACCGAGCGACATCGGCGAGCACCTGACGAGCGCCGTGCGCGCCGTCGTGCGCTACAACCCCACTCTCTCCGGCGTCATCGACCTCGTGGACTTCGCATCTGAGCGCAACGGCGAGCGCGAGCTCAACCCGGCCCGGCTCGCCGCCGTCGTCGAGACCTTCTCCGATCCCCGCTACCGTTTGGGCCTCGCCGACGTGCAGCCCGACTTTCTGGGCCGCGCCTACGAGTATCTGCTCCGTAAGTTCGCCGAAGGGTCCGGCCAGAGCGCGGGCGAGTTCTTCACTCCCACCGAAGTCGGCTTCCTGATGGCCCACATCATGCGCCCCAGGCCCGGCGAGACATGCCACGACTACGCCTGCGGCTCGGCGGGACTGCTCATCAAGCTCCAGTTGGTCGCCCGGGAGACCGACCCCACTAGCCGCGTTCCCCTCAAGCTGTACGGCCAGGAGCTGCAGGCCGACAGCTACGCGGTCGCCCACATGAACGCCATCATCCACGATATGGATGACGCCCAGGTAGAGCGCGGCGACACCATGATCAACCCCAAGTTCAAGGACGCTGCGGGCCGTGTCTCCGGCCACGACGTCGTGGTCGCCAATCCCATGTGGAACCAGGACTTCACCCAGGGCATCTTCGAGAACGACCCCTTCGACCGCTTCCGCACCGCCGGGGGCGTCACCACCGGCAAGGGCGACTGGGCGTGGCTCCAGCACACCCTGGCCTGTCTGAACGAGCGCGGGCGGGCGGCGGTTGTGCTGGACACGGGCGCGATGACGCGAGGCTCCGGCGCCAAGCACGAGGACCGGGAGCGCAACATCCGCAAGTGGTTCGTGGAACGCGACCTGATAGATGGCGTGATCCTGCTGCCGGACAACCTCTTCTACAACACCAGTGCCGCCGGCATCATCGTCGCGCTGTCCAAGCGCAAGCCGGAGGCACGCAAGGGCAAGATCGTGCTCGTCAACGCCAGCCGTCGCGTAGGCAAGGGCCGCCCCAAGAATTTTATTCCCCAGGAGGACATCCAGCCGGTGGCGGCGATGTTCCTCAAGGGCGAGCCGGCCGATGGCGAGGTCGCCGTCATCACGAGGGAGCAGGCGGCGGAGGCCGACTACAACCTGAGCCCCAGTCGATGGGTGGGGCAGGCTGATGACGTAGCTCAGCGTCCTATATCGGAGATCATCGCCGACATGCAGCGTCTCGATGAAGAGGCCCGCGAGGTAGATGCGTCCTTGGCGAGAATGCTGGTGCGCCTGCAATGAATGAAGCGTGGACATGGCGTCCCCTTGGGGAGCTTTTCGAGATCGGCGCGGGCAAAACGATGTCCGCGGCCGCACGCAATGGCGTTGACAAGACGCCTTTCCTGCGGACGTCCAACGTGCTCTGGGACGAGATCGACCTGTCGTCCGTTGACGAGATGTCGATCCCAGAGCACGAGTTGCCTGCCAAGCTACTGAGGCGCGGTGATCTGCTCGTTTGCGAGGGCGGCGACATTGGCCGAGCGGCCATTTGGAGCGGAGATGTGGAAACGATGTCGTTCCAGAACCACCTGCACCGGCTCCGGCCAATCGATCCTGACGTCGAGACACAATTCTATGTGTTCTTTCTGCAATCCGCCTTCACACAGCTTGGCATCTTCGAGGGCGCGGGCAACAGGACGACGATCCCAAACCTGTCACGCAGCCGCCTGGCAGGACTGGACGTGCCCCAGCCGCCATTAGGCGAGCAGCAGGCGATCAGCGCAGCACTGAGCCGGGTACGCGACGCAATCCGAGTACAGGGCCAGAGTATTGCGGTTGCGGAGGACTTGAAACGCGCCGCAATGCGGATGCTGTTTACGCGCGGGCTGCGGGGCGAGGCGCAGAAGGAGTCGGAGATCGGGCCGCTACCGGCGAGTTGGGAGCCCAGGACTATTCGTGAACTCTGTGAAATATGGAGTGGCGGAACGCCGCGCAAATCAGTACGGGCATACTGGGACGGTGACATACCCTGGGTGTCGGGAAAGGACCTCAAGGTACCTTGCCTCGGCGAGGCTATCGATCATGTCACCGTCGAAGGCGTCGAGTCCGGCTCACGGCTCGCGCCAACGGACGCCGTGTTGCTGCTCGTTCGAGGCATGGGGCTCGCCAAGGATCTTCCAATCTCGGTGATAGACCGTCCAATGGCCTTCAACCAGGACATTAAGGCGCTGGTTTCACGCGACGGATACTCAGGGAGGTTCCTTCACGCAGCTATATATTCAGGTAAGGACCGTCTGTTGGCCCGATGTGTCACCTCAGCCCACGGGACAATGACTTTGAAACTTGACGATGTGGAGAATTTCAAGATCCCTGCCCCGTTGGACCCGACCGAGGCTGACGAGATTGTCGCCATCCTCGACACTATTGAGCGCAAGATCGACCTTCACCGAATGAAGCGCAATGTGCTGGAGGAACTGTTCAAGGCGCTGTTGCACAAGCTGATGACGGGGGAGATACGGGTGGGGGAGTTGGGTCTCTCCAGATTGTCCAAGCAGTTGCATGAGGCGGATTCATGACTCGTGACGACGTGTTCTTGCGATTTCAGTGGCAAGACAGGGGCGGGCTTGTCTGGACGGTGGGATTTACTGAGGAGCCAGTGGGTTTTTCTGGATTCATGGCATCAAAGCAAGTACGTGGAACGGGCTTAGTTCACGTACAGACGCGCAACATCTATTCTCAGAAACTACCCAGAGCTCGCCTGAGTGACGTGCGAATCAGTAGCCCCCACATAGAGAACCGGGGCATGGGTTCCATGCTCGTCAGAGAAACAATCGAAGAATGCATACGAAGGGGACACAAAGGCATTTATGGATATCTCAGCAATGTAGACAGAGACCACTTTCAAAAACTCAAGCATTTCTACAAGAAACTGGGATTCTCCGTCGGCTTCTATGCGGTGGAGCATCCTGATTATCGGTTCGACAGAGTTGGCAAGATAGAGATGTGCATCAACAATGTTCGAGCAGAATCGTGAATCAACGGCGGAGGGAACTCACGACGCCGCAAGCGCGGCGGGCTGGGGGCAGTTGTTAGGGCGCGTCATTTCCCCGCCAGCATACCGGAAACTGGAACAGGAGGGTGGTTTAGCGTGGCAACGTCAAAAGGATTTGTTTGCGAGTCTTGCACCGACGCTGTAGTGGCATCCGCAAAGGTGGCGGGAGAGGACTACGAAAACGCCGAGTTTGTTCATATGCTGGCCCTCAAGTTCGGGGCCAGGATATCCGACCACATCTGCGAAGAGGATGAAGATGAGGAAGTGGACTGCAATTGCGGTTGCCGGGTTGGGATCTTGCCGTGGGAGGAGTCGTTCGGGACGGTAACGACGAAAGGGGATGTTTGCGAATCTTGCCTCGAGGCCGTGTACGAAGCCGCTATGACGGTGGGCGAACAGCACGATGACATCTTGTACACATATATGCTGGCCCGCACGACCGGAGGAGATATCTTCGACCACGAGTGCGATGCAGAGGATGATGAGGATGTGGAATGCCATTGCGGTTGCCAACACGATTAGCAGAGAGAGTTGCGGCAATGACGCTTGACCGAATCGCTGCCCTGACCGCCACGGGCGAGTCCGAGACTTTGGAGTTCAAGAAGACGACCGGGACTCGCCGGGAGGCGGCCATGACGGTGTGCGCCTTCCTGAACCAGGGCGGCGGACAGGTGCTGTTCGGCGTGACCCCGGACGGAGCCGTAGCGGGCCAGCAGGTCAGCGAACGCACCATCGAAGAGCTGAGCGCCGAGCTTAGGCAGATCGACCCTCCAGCGTTTCCGGCGGTCGAGAGGGTCCCGGTAGACAGCGGACGTGAAATCATCGTAGTCAGCACGGGCCAGGGAGCGTCAAGGCCGTACATGTACCGAGGCACCGCCTACCGCCGCGTCGGGAACACCACGCTGGCAATGTCCTCCGACGAGTACAACCGTATGCTCTTCGAGCGGATGCACAGCGAGCAGCGCTGGGAGAACCAACCCGCCGCCGGGTGGTCCGTCGACGACCTCGACGCGGCGGAGATTCGACGGACGGTTTCAGAGGCCGTCCGGCGCGGACGGCTTGACGAGCCTGTAAGTGGGGAGCCGTCCGACCTGCTGCGCGGTCTCGGCCTTCTGCGTGACGGGATGCTGATTCGGGCTGCAGCGGTGCTGTTCGGCAGCACGGAGCGGCTGGAGTTCGAGATGCCGCAGTGCCTGCTGCGCGTCGCCCGTTTCCGTGGACTCGACCGGATGGGGTTCCTGGACAACCGCCAGTTCAACGGTAACGCCTTTACTCTCCTGGCGAACGCGGAGCGCTTCCTACGGGATACTCTGCCCATCGCCGGACGGTTCGAGCAGGACCGTTTCGAGCGGATCGACGAGCCCCTGTACCCGCCTCTGGCCACACGCGAGGCGCTCGCGAATGCCCTTTGCCACCGCGACTACTCCATCGGCGGCGGATCGGTCGGTATAGCGGTCTACGATGACCGCCTGGAGGTCACATCCTCCGGCTCGCTGCACTTCGGTCTGACACCGGAGAAGCTGTTTGGCCCGCACGAATCGCGGCCGTGGAACCCGTTGATCGCCCGCACATTCTACCGCCGAGGGATCATCGAGGAATGGGGGAGCGGGACGCTGAAGATGGCCGAACTGACGAGCAGCGCAGGGCTTCCAGTTCCGGAGATCGAGGATGACGGCGGGGCCGTCACCGTGCGGTTCCGGCATGGCAGGTCCCGGCTTCAGGAGGTCCTAGTCCTGCTGGACAGCGCGAAGGACGGTTTGACACGTCGAGAGATTCATGTCCGTCTAGGTTCCGGGGTCAGCGAGCGTCAGGTGCGCAGGGCACTGGAAGAGTTGAGAGACAGAGGGTTGGCCGTGTCCACGAATCGCGGTCCGTTGACGCGTTGGATGCGCGGACAGGGGGCGCGATAGGGGCGCGATGGGAGCGCGATTGGGGGCGCGATACGAGCGAGATCAGGGTGCGATGGGGGCGCAATCGGGGGCGCGATGGGGGCGCAATCGGGGGCGCGATACGAGCGAGATCAGGGTGCGATGGGGGACCTATAGGAGCGCCCTTGGGGGCGTTATCGACCGAGAGAGCATCAGGCACCAGCTATGACTGAACTCAGCATAACCGAGGCAGGCTCCGTCCAGTTTCCGATGGTCAGCCACGCGGCAGAGATCGGCTGGACTCCCGTGCGGCCAGTGGACGCCCTTGCCATGCGAGGGGGCGAGGCCGGGCTGCTGTTTCGTGGCGTGCTGGAAGAGGCGCTACATCGCTTCAACCCATGGATGACAACTGACGCCGTCCGCTCGGTAGTGGAGAACATCCAGGCGCTTCCGCCGACCATAGAGGGCAACCGCCAGACGCTGGCCTGGCTGCGTGGTGAGCGGCAGTGGTACGACGAGGCCGAGCAGCGCCACCGGCAGGTCAGGCTGGTCGACTTCTATGACCCGTCAGCCAACGTCCTGCACGTGACATGGGAATGGCGGCTCAAGCCTCCGGCCCACAAGGGCAACCGCGCCGACGTGATGTTCGTGGTCAACGGCGTACCGATCGCCATCGTCGAGCACAAGAACCCGACGGACGCCGACGCCATCGAGCGGGGGGTCACGCAGCTGCGTCGCTACGAGATCGAGACGCCCGAGCTGATGGGCGCGGCCCAGCTCTTCAACGTCACCCACCTGCTCGACTACTGGTACGGCGTCACTTGGAACCTGTCGCGCCGCTACATGGCGCGGTGGAAGGAGACCCAAGAAGAGAGCTACCGCTTCGCCGTTCAGTCCTTCTTCGAGCCAACGGACTTCCTGCGCACCCTGCGCGACTGGATTCTCTTCTACATAGAGGATGGCGAAACGCGGAAGACCGTGCTGCGTCAGCATCAGCGCCGCGCCGTAGACCGCATCGTCGCACGCTGCGCCGAGACCGTGAAACGCCGGGGCCTCGTATGGCACACCCAGGGGGCCGGCAAGACCTTCACACTGCTCACCGCCGCCCGCCTGATACTGGAACGCAAGGACGAGTTCCGCAACCCGACGGTCGTGGTCGTCGTGGACCGCACGGAGCTGGAGGGCCAGCTTGCGGGCTGGGTCGAGCGGCTGCTCGGCGAGATGCAACAGCAGGACATCGCCGTGTGGCGCGCCAACTCGAAGGAACAACTGCGAGAGCTGCTGGCCACCGATAGGAGAGGGCTGATCATCTCGATGATCCACAAGTTCGAGGGCATCGAGAAGGACGCCAACGCCCGCGACAACATCTACGTGTTCATCGACGAAGCCCACCGCTCCGTCGCCAGAGAGCTTGGCACGTACCTGATGGCCGCACTGCCGAACTCGACCATCGTCGGTTTCACCGGCACGCCCATCGCGCGAACGGAGCACGGCGAGGGCACTTTCAAGATATTCGGGGCCGACGACGAGCAGGGCTACCTGGACAAGTACTCGATAGCCGAGTCCATCGAGGACGAGACAACGCTGCCCATCCGCCACATGATGGCGCCCAGCGAAATGACCGTGCCTGCCGAACAGCTTGACCGCGAGTTCTTTGCCCTTGCCGCAATGGAGGGCGTCACTGACGTCGATGAGCTCAACTGCGTGCTGGACCGGGCCGTAGGCTTGCGTACCTTCCTCACAGCCGACGACCGCATCGAGAAGGTCTCGACGTTCGTTGCCAAGCACTTCCAGGAGAACGTGCTGCCCCTCGGATTCAAGGGGTTCTTGGTGGCGGTCAACCGGGAAGCCTGCGCCAAGTACAAGCGGGCCCTTGACAAGCTGCTGCCACCAGAATGGACCGTGCCTGTGTACTCGGAGAATTCCAATGACGTCGTGGAGAGGCCCCTCGTTGCCGAGCTTCAACTTTCGGAGGAGCGGGAGAAGGACGTTCGCCTGATGTTCAAGAAGGCGAGTGAGGACCCGAAGCTGCTCATCGTCACCGATAAGCTGCTGACTGGCTTCGACGCGCCGTTGCTGTACTGCATGTACATGGACAAGCCGATGCGTGACCACGTCTTGCTACAGGCGATTGCGCGAGTGAACCGTCCTTACGTGGACGGGACAGGCATCAGCAAGTCCATCGGACTCGTCGTGGACTTCGTGGGCGTGCTGCGCGAGCTGAGGAAGGCGCTGCAGTTCGACTCCTCCGACGTGAGCGGCGTCATTGAGGACCTCGACCTGCTGATGCACGACTTTCAAGACAAGATTGCCGAGGCGAAGGCAATCTACCTGGACAATGCGGATGGCGGCAGAGTAGCCGAGACGCGAGCAGCCTATGCCACCGCTGGAGGAAGTGCAGACGAGCGATTGGAGCAGGTCGTGTACACGCGCTTTCTCGATCCCGATGCTCGCAAGGCGTTCTTCTCGGCCTATAAGGAGATGGAGGCGCTGTGGGAGATACTCTCGCCGTCCGCTGAGCTGCGCGACCACATCGACACTTTCACGCGTCTCACGCAACTCTATGCCGTCGTCCGCAACGCCTACGCCGACCGGCCCGACTTTGTTGCAGATCTGGCGCACAAGACCCAGCGGCTCGTGGAAGAGTCGGCTGCGATGTACGGCCTGGGCAACCTGACCAAGTCCGTGACCTTCGATCTTCGCACACTTACTGCTCTGCGGAAGGAGTCGGGGCCGGACGAGGCCAAGGTATTCAACCTCGTGCGCGGTCTTCAGACGGAGGTAGAGAGCGAGACGGGGTTGGAGTCCGTGCTGCGACCACTCAAGGAACGCGCAGAGTCCGTGCTGAAGGGCCTTGAAGAGCGCACGACAACCGGACTCGCGGCGATGGACATATTGGAGGCCCTTGCCAAGGAGAAGGAGGCCGCCATCGTCGCCTCGAGAGACAGCACGCTGTCCCCAAGGGCGTTCGGTGTGTACTGGACGCTGAAGGAGGACGCAGCCCTCCAAATGGCTGGGGTGAGCGCGATGGAGTTTGCGGAAGAGGCCCAGACACTTGTAGACCGCTTTCCCAATGCCGCCGTCAACGCCGACGAGCAGCGACGGCTAAGGACTTCGCTGTACAACCCGTTGTTGAGGGTGGAAAGCGGTGAGCGGGGCCGGATTATAGATCAAGCTCTGGCGATACTGCTGGGCGGAGACACCGATGCCGAGGCGTGACGACGTGCACGAAGCTCTCCGGCTGCGCGTCGAGCAGTGGTCGAAGCGCCTCCACGTCCCCGCGCCGCGCGTGCGAGTCCGGGATATGACCCGCAAGTGGGGTTCCTGCTCGACGGCCGGCACGATCACCCTTGCAACCGACTTGGGCAATCAGGATGTCGAGTTCCAGAACTTCGTTATCGCGCACGAGTTGCTTCATCTGCGAGTGCCCAACCATGGGAAGCTCTTCAAGGCTCTCATGACAGCCCACGTGCCCGACTGGAGAGAGCGCGACATAGCGAGGTAAGGGCACAAACTCGTTGCTCCGTTTGAACAGCTGAGGGACTACCCATGAAATGAGGACCCTAACTTGGCACTCTCCGACCGACAGATGCTCGACGCCCTCAACCGGACGCCGTTCATCGACTCGACGGAACTAGCACTGATTCTCGGCGAGCCGCACGCCACAGTCCACCGAGCCCTGACCGACCTGCTGGGCGAAGGCATCATCGGGAGAGCGAGCCACGGCACCGCCCACCTGCCGTCGAGCCAGAGATACCACCTGACGGCCCAGGGCGTCGGCGAAGCCGCCCAGGTGCTCGCCTTCGAGACGCCCTCGGACTTCGTGCGGGCCTACCCCATGTCCAGGGAGTGGCTCACGCTGCTCATCCGCAGGATGGACGCGGTGGCCAGCGTCTATCGACTAGCCGCCTCGATGTCCCCCGGCATTGACGGGCTCCGGTCTCGCGTCGAGTTCCACCGCAGGGGGCGCTTCGACGCCACCATCACCCTGCACGACGTCCGCAGCTTCGGCGTGGTGCGCCAGGGCCTGGCCCTGCGGCGCCGGTCACTCTACGACCGGCTGAGGGCCATAGCGCAGTACGACCACTGGCGCCGTCCCGACACCGTGCTGATCCTGACGCCCAGCGCATGGGAGCTGCGGAGGACGGCGAGGTTCTGCATCAACAACGATCTCCGCGACTGCTTCATCGCCGTGGAGTCCAGGGACGCCCTTGAAAGACGGGACCTGCGCCTCTGGTGCGAACCCACTGGGCTGTTCGGGCTCTCGTACTCCACACTGGAGGCGGTCAGCTCCCACGGCAGACCCGGCGGAGGGCCTCGCGCTCAGTCGCCGGAGCGGAAGCGGGCGTCGCTGCCCCGTCCCGAGCGCATGGCAAAGGCTGCGCCGGCCTTCGGCGTCAGCCCGTCGGAGAAGCGGACGCTCGACCTCATCACCGACCACCCGATGATCCCCCGTGAGCACCTGGCCCTCTGGCTCGGCGTCTCCGAGGGGCGGGTTAGCCAGATGATGCGCAGCCTCGTGAACGCCTGGGGCCTTGTCGAGCGTCGGGGACGAAGGGGAGACACCCGCTACACGCTGTCCGCCGAGGGCATACGCTACGCCACCCACAGGGACCGCGCCCAGCTTCCCACGACGCAGGGCATCTGGAGCACCGCCCTAACCACAGACAAACAGGGCCGCAGACGGTACGTGGGCCACCGCATCGAGACGTGGGCGAGGCAGACGAAGCACGCCGACGGCATCACGTGGTTCCTGTCGCAGCTTCAGGCCGAAGCCCGTGCGGACCCCGACAGCGAGTTGGCGTGGTCCGTCCCCACCGCCAGGTCCGACCGAACCTACAACTGGGGGGATTCGGCCATCGCACCGGACGCAATTGGGCAGATGACCACCCAGGGCCTTCGGATACCGTTCTACTTCGAGTACGAGCTTCGCGCCCGTCACCCCAGGGGAGTCCTTGCCCGCCTGAGACCCTACACGCGCTATTACCATTCCAACGAGCCGGGGGAGGACCAGCCGCCGTACCCCGTCACCCTGTTCGTCGTGGACACCGAGGAGGTCGAGGCGACCTACGTGAGCACAGCGGCCCGCATGACTCTTATGACGGTGCCCGTCCTCGTGGCGTGCATGCCCGTCCTGTCACACACGGGAATACTGGGAAGATCATGGCGTCCACTGTGGGAGCCGGAGTCCCCGAGACTTCCCTTGTCCGGGCTGAGAGCCTACCAGTGGGACTCGCTCTACAACCGGATGCGTCAGAGTCCTGTAGGGGGGAATAGATAGCGACGATACGTCCCTATCTGCCCTCTATGCTGTCTGGGGGGTACAAAACGGTACATCCTGGCCTGTCGGCGAGGTCTTGAGAGGCCGCAAACCGCCCCATTTGCCCCTGATTCAGATACGAAACGGGCCGAAATACCCTCTGACCGGTCAGTGCCTGAAAATGCAAGTCGTCGGGAAGCCGTGCTAAACTTAATGACCTCTCCGACGCCGGCTTGATTGCACTTTGCAGCCGCTGACGTGTCATCCGATTAGCGACGAAACAGCTACGAAAGAACCTGTCCGGCGCGTCCAGAGAGCTGCTCCGTGCAGGATTTGGCGTGTTCGGCGGCATTCGCGGCCCAGTTTGGCCCATCGGTTTTGGCGCGAAACGGCCCGAAACGATGTGGGGGTGGGCGACGTGAATTTGAGACAATGGGCAGGAACGGACATCCTGGGCCAACCGGCTAGGGATTCGTGCAATTTGCGGGATATATTGACGGGCGAACATGACCGGTCACTGTCGGGACTGGTTCCACCGAAAAATAGATGGAATTGCCAAAGCGGGCCACCCCTGTAGAGGATGGAAATGACCTCTGGGAAGGCGAAGATGAGTGATGGACGGGCATCGAGGGCCGGAGACGATCAGCCCGACCTCAAGTGGGTCGTGGAGTGGCTCGTCGAGCGGGAAGGACAGCGCAAGACGGCGGCCCTCCTGGGCGTGAACCGGAAGACAGTGGCGCTGGCTCTGAGCCGGGAGCGGTTGACGGGCAGGATGACCCTGGCCGTGCAGCGGCTCATGGCGAACCTTGACGATCCGGGATGGGAGAGGACGACCCCCCTGGACAGGTTGGAGGCGAGGATAAGGCTGGCGATTGAGGCGGTGGACGATCTTGCGAGGCTGGTGGAGCGTTTGACCCGCCGCGTGGAGGCCCTTGAGGCGGCGCAGACGCCCAAGGACACCGCCGGAGACCAGGCGGCGGATGCGCCAGACGCCGAGGGCCGGGGCCTGCGTCTGTTCAGCCGGAGGCGGAAGCGTCAGGCGCATGGCGAGGAAGAGAGCGATGGCTGAGGGTGTCCGGTGGGTCTCGAAAGCGGAGGCGGCGCGGGAGATGGAGGTCTCCATCTCAACCCTCGACCGGATGATACGGCGGGGAGAGGTCGAGGTCCGCAGGGAGGGCCGCCGAGTCTACGTGCGACTGGAGGGGCCGGAGTACGTGAGCGACGAGGAGCTGCTGCGCAGGTCCCTTGTTCGGGAGGACAAGCTTCAGAGGACCGTGTGGGAACTGGATGGACGGGCATCGGAGTTGGAGCGGGAGCGGGACGAGGCCAGGGAGTCCGCCTCAACCAGCCGCCAGGCTTATGAGGAGTTGGAGGAGGCGTACCGGAAGGAGACCGCCGCGCACGGACGGACGAAACGATGGGCTATCAGGCTCGGCTTGGCCGTGGTCGCGCTGCTCGTCATCTGCGGTCTGCTTACGTGGCGGCTGCTTGCGTAGGACGACTAGCCGACCTCTCCATTGCCTCCTGGCTTCCCAAGGCCAGTTTTGCTACCTGAACGTAGATGCGTCCTCGCCCACCCACTTGAGGAGAAGAGCGTTCAGGCTTCCGTCTGCCTTCATCGACGCCAGGGCCTCGTCCAGCTTGCTCTTCAAGTCGCTGCCCTCGCGAACGCCAATGCCAAGGCCCATGTCCAGCAGCACCGTTGGCCCCATAATCGCCAACTTGCCCTCGTGCTCCGCAAGTTTCTCCACGCCGTAGCCGTGGTCCACAAGGACGGCATCCACCTCGCCGTCGAGCAGCACGTCGGCCACGTCTATGGAGCCGTCAATGGACACGAACAGCTTGCCCAGCTCCGTGAAGTAGTCGGAGTAGATGGTGTTGGCCGTGACCCCGATCGTGCCCTGGACGGCTTCGTCGTCCGCGCCTGCCCTGACCAGGTACACAGAGGGGGTTGGAGGGTAGTAGGCATCCGTGAAGTCGATTAGTTTCTCCCGTTTGGCGGTGATGCTCATGCCGGAGAAGATGACGTCGAACTCCTCCGCCACGAGGTCAGGAATCATCGTTTCCCATTCGCTCACGATCCACTCACACTCCAGACCGACGCGGCGGCACAACTCGTCTCCCAGTTCACGTTCAAGGCCGTCGATCTCACCCTCATCGTTGACGAAGCCGAAGGGATGGTAGTTGCCGACGTTCGCTATCACCACGGTCTCCGCTCCACCGCCACAAGCAGCCAGCAGAGCAAACAGCCCCGCCGCGAGAAGCGCAGTGAGCGGGGGTATGAACCGGCGATTCAAGTTCGAGACCATCTCGTTCGAGGGAGTCCAATTTGTCCGCAGGCTTGGGGAGACGGCGGGCATAACCCGAAGGTCTTTCACGTGGATGTCCCCTGCTGCGAGATAGAGTACACCGCCATAAGCCGGGCCTTCAAGACGATCCTACACCTAATGCCACGGAGTCTGGTGGATGTCTACTCACCCTAGGTAGGTGACGCGTCAACGCCATGCTGAGGACCTATGCACATCTTCACCGATCCAGAAACCCGACGTCATGCACCCCTACATCAATCGCCTTCTGCGCCCTGTTTTCCAACCGAGCCGCCGATCTGCCGCCCTGTCGTGCCCCCACCATCCATCGAGTTTCGTTGAACTCGACCGGAACCCGCCCTTTCAAAAAATGTTCACTGTTTCCGTCCGATAGAGGGGTGATTTGCCACCCGTTGAACGGGAAAATGACCAAACTCCACCCCCTGGCACAATGTCCATTTTCATGTACACCCTCCGCACAGGGTGGAGACCCTTCGATTCGGCGGGACCTTGGAAGGGACCCCTTGCAGGGGATATGCCACAACTCGTAGGACGGCTGGGGAGGACGGGGCACGGAGGCTGAGGAGCCGACGCTCTCGCCTTTCGCCGCAACCTCGGCACCCCATGTTCCACCTTCCCCAACCCGTAGCTGCTCCTGCCCCGTAACCCCCGCAATAGGCCGCGTTCCAGTTTCCCCATCCCCTAGCTACGGCTGCCCCATGACCGTGGAACGAGTCCCGGAAACCAATTGCTCGCTGCGATGTAGCAAGCTGCCCCATTCACCCCGATTTCAGCTACGGAACCGCCCGAACTGCAACTTGCCGTCCCTTGCCTTTTCCTGTACACGGGTGATGCACCGCCAACGGCCCTGCGAATCTCACGCCTCGCGATAGGGGTCTGTCCGCGTGCCCTGTTTGGCCCATTTTCACTGCGGGGGCTTGCGCTAGAGTCACTAACTCACTACAATGTAGCCGAATGCTCAACTTCCACCCAGGCGAGCCTAGACGGAGGAGACACGAGATGGCCGTAGACCAGAAAGACAAGTACCGAGATATGGTAATCCGGGGCAAGTACCAGAGACTGTACTCGTACCTGGGCAGCCTTCAGGTCTCCGAGTGGAGGACCTCCTTCAACGAGGTCGAGGCGGTCATTGGGTTCGAGCTGCCTCCGTCCGCAAGGCTGCACCGGCCCTGGTGGGGAAATCAGAGAGGCGGGAACGGACACAGCCACGCCCTTGCCTGGAGCGTGGCCGGGTGGGAGACGGCGGAGGTTGACATGGACGCCGAGACGCTGCTGTTCCGGCGGACGCACTCCAAGCCCATACCCAGGCTTCCCCTCGACGAAGCATGGCCCGTCCACCCCACGGCGGTGTGGCCGGAAGGCTTGAGTCTGAGGCGAGAGGACCTCTACGAGGAGAGGGTCTAGCCCCGCCATGTTCATAGACACCAACGTGCTGGTGAATTCCCGCGTCCCCGGCGCGCCGGACCACGATGCGGCCAGGGCGAGCCTGGAACACGCTTTTCGAGACCCTGAACCGCTGAGGATCAGCCGCCAGGTGATACGCGAGTACCTGGCCGTGGTCACTCGCCCGCAGACGTGGCCGGTGGCTATCACCCGCGAGGAAGCTCTCGACGACGTGAGCAGGCTTATCGGCAACTTCGAGATACTTGAGGACGGTCCCGTGGTGACCGAGTACCTGGTGGCCCTATGCCGGGAGATTCCCGCAGGGGGCCGGCAGATTCACGACGCCAACATCGTGGCGACCATGCTGGCGCATGGGGAGCGGCGGCTGCTTACGTTCAACACGGCAGACTTTCGGCGCTACGGCGACCGCATCGAGTTGGTGGACAGCCAAGCAGGAGTCGATTGAATGGATTCATTGAAGGAGGACAGAATGACGAAGCACCTACACCCACAGCCCCTAACGCCGGCGGCGCTCTACGCCAGGGTGTCCAGCGACAGGCAGGACGTTGACCTGTCCGTTTCCGCCCAGCTTCGGGCGCTCAAAGAGTACGCGAAGGCCAACGACTACTCCGTGGCCCGCGAGTACGTGGACGAGGCCGAGAGCGGCCGAGTCGCCAACCGGCCCCAGTTCAGGGAGATGATCGAGGAGGGCAGCAAGCCCAAGGCCCCCTTCGAGGTCATCTTGGTCTGGAAGTTTTCGAGATTCACCCGCAAGCGGGAGCACGCCGTAGCCTTCAAGTCCCAGCTGCGGCGCAAGGGCATCCGCGTGGTGTCCATCACCGAGCAGGCCGAGGACAACGCCACCGGCAGGCTTCTGGAAGGAATCATCGAGAGCGTGGACGAATATTACAGCGATAATCTTGCACAGGAGGTCGTCCGGGGGATGCGGGAGGCCGCGTTGCGGGGCTTCTTCCTCGGCTCCAAGGCCCCCTTCGGCTACAGGAAGGTCAAGGTCAGCGACGGAGCGAAGGAGCGCCCCATCCTTGAGGTTGACCCGGCCACCGCCCCGGTGGTGAAGGAGATATTCGAGAAGTCCCTGCGGGGCAGCGGCCTCAAGGAGATATGCAAGGAGTTGAACGAGAGGGGCATCACCAACCGGGGCAAGCGGTGGAACAAGGGCGGACTCCACTACGTGCTGAGAAACGAAGCCTACACCGGCACGGCCGTATGGGGCCGGACGAGCAAGGGCCAAGAGGCCGCCGACCCTGTAAGGGTTGAGGGAGCGTGGCCCGCGCTGGTGTCGAGGGAGCTGTTCGAGGACGTGCAACAGGCGATGAGCGACCGTGCCCCGAAGGTGCAGAGGCCCGCCCGGGTGGGCAGCCCGTACCTTCTGAGCGGCCTCTTGCGCTGTGGGGTGTGCGGCAAGCCCTACTCGGCCCAGGGAGCCAAGAGCGGCCAGTTCGCCTACTACATCTGCGGCACCCTGTTCAGGGAGGGAGCGGGGACGTGCAGCGCCCGCTACCTGAACGCCCCGAAGCTGGAGACGTTCGTGGTGGAGAAGATCCGGGAGCGCATCCTCACCGAGGAGACCATCGTGGCCCTGGTGCAGCTGGTGGCCGAGGAGATCGACGCGATGGCGGGTGAGCTGTCGGGCAGGCTTGAGGTCGTCGAGGCGGAGCTATCCGACGTGAGGAAGCGTCTTGGGAAGCTCTACGAGGCCATTGAGACGAGCGAGTTGACCCTGGAGGTCCTGTCGCCCCGCATCATGTCTCTGAGGCACCGTGAGGAGCAGCTGGAGGCTGCGAGGGACGACGCCGAGACCCGGCTTGAGCAGCGCAGGGTTGTCCTGCCCGACACCGAGGAGATAGTGGAGTACGTGGCGGACTTCCGAAACTTCCTGAAGGACGGGACGATCCCCGAGCGCAAGGCGCTCATCCGCAACTTCGTGGAGGGCATCGAGGTGGTGGGAGACGAGGCGACGCTGACGTACACGGTTCCCATGCCCAGCGACGGCGTGACGTCGGAATCGGCCTCAGTTCTTGATTTCGTCAAGTCCAGCCCACCAATTTTCACGGTAGACAGAACCGAGCCGTTCAGAGGCATCTCCTCGGCGTTCCTGCCGGGTATGCGGCTATCGTCGGGCATGGGGATGGTGTAGCGCATCAGGGCGTCGCCGGGCATGACGACGATCTCATTGACGAAGGTCTCGATGAAGGCCCTGCGCTCGGTCAGTTCGCTCTCCTTCAGGAACTCGCTCATGTCCTGGGCGTAGGCCGCGATGGTCTCCACGTCGTCCAGGTCGGCCCTGCGCTGCGAGAGGATGGCCCTGGCCTCAGCCGCCAAGTCCTCCAAGCGCTCCTGGCGGTCCCGGTGCTCCCTGATGCGGGCTGATGCGTCGGCCATCTCGACATCATCGGCAGTCTCGATAAAGTGCCAGATGCGGCCCAGCTTCCGCTTCACGTCCTCAAGCTCATCCTCGATGGTCTCCAGCTTCGTCCGCTGCTCTTGGGCCACGCCGTCCATCTGCTCATCGACTACCTTCACCAGGGCACGGATATTGCCGTCGGTAAGGACGTTGGAGCGAATCTTGCCTACGACCATCTCCTCGAAGCGGCGCGCGTTTAGCCTGGGAGTCTTGCAGGCATCCTTGCCGCGCTTCATGATCGACTGGCAGACGTAGTAGGAGAACTGCCCGCTCTTGGCGTCCTGTCCGCTCAGCGCCCTGTTGCAGGCTTTGCACTTGACCAGTCCGCTGAGCAGGTAGGAGCTTGCGACTCTCCGGGGGTGGGCGATCTTGGGTGCGCGGGAGCGCATCAGGCTGTTGACCCGGCGGAAGCGGGTCTTGGAGACGATGGCGGGAAACGCCTTCTCCACCCGCACCGGCTCGGCCTTGTCCTTGGACCTAGCTCCCCAGATCAGCGTGCCCGTGTAGACCTCGTTCTTGAGGATGAAGTGGACGGTGTTCTTGGACCAGAGCTTGCCTGCGGGGCTGGCGAGACCCTCGTCGTTGAGGGTCTCAGCGATGGGCAGCATCCCCTTTCCGGCCTGCGCCATGTCGAAGATGCGCTCGACTACGGGCGACGTGTCCGGGTCGAGTTCCAGCGTGGGGCGTTTCTTGGGCCCGTCCTGCACCATGACCCTGTTGTATCCGTAGGGCGTCCTGCTGCCAATCCAGAAGCCCCGAGAGGCGGCCTCCCGCATCCCCCTCAGGACCTCCTGGGCGAGATTCTCGCTGTAGAACTCGTCCACGCTCTCGATGATTCCCTCAAGCAGCTTGCCGGTGGGGGTGTCGTCGGCCTGTTCGGTGATGGAGACGACTCGGACGCCCTTGCGCCGGAGCAAGGATTTGAAGGCGACAGCGTGCTCGCGCTTGCGGGTGAAGCGGGAGAACTTCCAGACCAGAATCTCCCTGAACGGAGCGTTGATCTTGGTGGCCGCGTCGATCATCTTGCGGAACTCCGGCCTGTCGGCGATGCGCCCGCTCTCGGCCTCGTCCACGTACTCGCGGGCGACGAGGTACCCGTTCTTGCGTGCATAGTCCCTGAGCGCCCGCATCTGGGCGGCAACGGAAAGGTCCACGTCCTGCCGGTCGCTGGATACTCTGGCATAGAGGGCCGCGGGCGTGTAGTCGGTCAGCTGGTTCATGGGTGTGTCCTCCTTGCTCACTCCTGATCGTTCCGGCGGGCCTCGGCCCGTTGGCGGCGCTCTTGCCGCAGCCACGCCCGGTCCTGCATGTACTGGCGGATGGCCTCGCGGAGGAACTCGCTCATGTTGCGTCCCTCCTCCTTCAGCACCTGCTGCACCTGCTCGGCCATTTCCGGCGGCATTGAGAAGGTGATGGCCTTTCGGGTTGTGGGCATACTCTCTCTTTGCCTCCTTACGTATGACACCGTCATACTTCCATTGTGGACAACCCGGAAGACATCTGTCAAGGGCCCTATTGCTGCGAATATAGGGATGCCAGCGAGGTTATAGACGGCGAGACAACGATGGATAGTGTAGGTGAAGACCAACTTTGCCTACGGGGCGGGTCTGCCTATCCCCTCTTCATAATGTTGTGTGTGACAAAATGAGTCGGGTTGAATTCTCCCTACAGGGCGTAGGACGCCTCAGTACCTACGGTGACCGATGAATTTGCGTGCGCGGGTCTGTTATCAAATTCTCACGGTGCTGAACGAACCAGGCCGTTGGGTCCGGCAATCCCTTCATGTCAACTGGTTCGCCGGGCTCGGGCTCCCACTCAAGAGTTCCGTCTTCGTTGGCACGCACACTACTCGTTCCAGTCAGGTATTGTTCCGGCAAAAACAGGGGAGACGCCACTGTTCTGTCTCCGAAGCGGCACAATATCATCACGTGCAACATTGGGCTAGCAACTTCATCTTCCTGTCCATAGTTGATTGGAGTGCCAAGGTATTTAGTGACTGGGAAAAAGAGTGCCGAAACATTGGGGTTACCAAACCACTTTCGCAATTGATCGTGAATTAGGGCCTTGAGCGACCAGCTGTGCTCACCAAGTATGAAACCCTTAGGCGGGAGAGGACGCTCCACTTGGCACAAGTCCCAATAGTTCTGGGAATCGGCAAACGGCTCGGCGAAATACTCAGTCAATTTGTCGACTCCAATCTGGTCACGAACGGTCAAAAGCATCAGGAAATAACCAGCACCCAATTCTGGGTCGTGACAAGCCTTCTGGTCACTGAGAATCCGCCGAATTGCCTCAAAGCGCCAAACCTGGCGTCCAGACTCTAGGGTATCGACTGGGCTAGAGATCTCATTACAGAAATCCAAGTTGTACAAGGTCACGAGATTGTTCTGGCTGTATGGCAACCCATCCTGGTCTCGGCGCAGGATGACAACCTCCTCCATAGGGCCGAGGTACGCGTGGCCGTTGAACCCAAGCTCCCGCATCTTCCTACGGATAGCAAGGACGTTACGGCGCCCGTCTTTGTCTCGACGATTGGGTGTAGCCCGAGTTTCGAATGCAACGACTTCATCGACCCACTCGCGCCACAGCTGGAGGTCCAGAAGTTCGACGCCGGGGAGACCCATATACCGATATCGGAACCCATATTCGGAGTTTAGGAAACGGAGGAGAGGAGTATTCCAGGATTCACGGACCGTCTTCTTCCCAGGATTGTCAAATGGGTTTCGCATGACTAGAGCTGATCATCCAGTCGTTCCTTCAGGGTTTCAACGATCGCTTGATAGACGTCCGGTTCCAACTGTTGGGTTTGAATAACATCATCGAGAATCCTTAACGTAGTCAATAGTTTTTCTTCGTTTAGCGGAAGGTATTGTTCAACCAATGAGAAGATACCAACGGGTTCGACCGGCTGAGCAGACTCCGAAGTGGCTCGTGTCGCAGCCTCTCGTTGGACAGCTTTCGAGACCTCTGCTTCCAATTTGCGAG
Organism: Dehalococcoidia bacterium; assembly: GCA_965261325.1. GTDB lineage: Bacteria > Chloroflexota > Dehalococcoidia > Lucifugimonadales > CAJWER01. The sequence goes on along the minus strand of CBDHCU010000008.1, from coordinate 34,996 downwards.
TTGTTCTGCGGCTCTTTGTCAGGGCTGCCTTTACTAGCCGGCCCGCACCATCGGCAAGCTCTCGGTTTAGCGATAATCCATTCGGGTCCAACTGCTCCAATCGCTTGCGGTGAGGCCTCACTTGTCCACTAATCTCCGAAATCCTCGCGCTATATTCCAGTAAGCGGTCTCTGTCTCGCTGCAGGAGGGGAAGCTCATCAGTTATCTCAGCCAGCTCCTGTGTCGTTCTTGCCAAGACCTCCCTAGCCCTTTCCGACTCCTGTATGTTGTTAGCCCAACGGTCTATTGCCCTCGTTAGTTTGGGTAGTTGGGCGACAAAGTCTTGCCGAGCACTATTATGCTCAAAGTCACTCCTGGCCGCGTTCGGGATAAGTCGTTCGTCAGTCAAAATGAGTTCTCCGGTGATCCGACGACTATAGGTCGGCCTACCAAAGAATGGTTCGAGATATTGGCGGTCTGAAATGGAGAACCCAAACTTCTTCAATAGCAATCCGCGAAGCTTGACATCCTTTATGGTTTCGCGTGCATCGTTAACGCAAACCCAGGCAAAGCCGAACTGTCGATTGTTGGCCCCCTTGATATCAAAGAGTTCAGGTTCATGCCTGCCACGATTCTTGAACAGGTCGTCTGTATATGGTCGATACAGAGTTTCTTGTTGGTTCCCAATCTGTAGTATCAAAGGTATGACCCTGTAATCTCGCTCTAGAAATCTGTTCTCAATGGTCTTTCCGTATCGAAAATCAGGGTGGAAGGGGAGCGGAACAACATTACGAAGATAGTCGACCACCTGATCCCAGTTGTTGATTTGGGCATAAGCGTTGGGTAGTAGTCCGCTCATGATTACGGTAGTCCCGACGCTGCGAGAATCGTCTTCTCCCAAAGACTCCATGAACACAGATTGTTCCAATAGGCGTTCCAAGTGCAAAGCCGGCGGCAATCCTCTGGAACGCCTCGTTTGCTCTTTGAGCAAATTGGTACGGATACCAAAGAAATCGAAGGTCAACTTGTAAGTGTTCCCGTCAGCTTTCGCCTTGGTGTAGACCTCCAGTGAATCACATATGTTGAATCCGCTGTAGATTCCGATGCCCCTGAATCCGACATTCTCTAACGGACTCTTGTCGGAAACTCCAAAGCGGATGGCGTTTCTGGCTTGGTCTCCGTCCATGCCAGTCCCATTGTCCGTCAGTGACACCACGTCCGGGTCGACGACTAGTCGGATTTCTTGGGCTTCGGCGTCTACAGCATTCTGAATATACTCTCGCAGCGCATCGAGCGTGTTGCGGTACAGGCCCGTAGTTAGGATGTCAATCGCCAGGGTCTATAGGCCAGTCGTCGCCAGGGTCATTGAGCCACCCTGTGGGCCTGTAGATGGACTATTATCACCGTTAGGTTTGAGGGTCAACCACCTCCTTTCGATCGAGCAGCGCCCTGTGTGGTGACAAGCGCTCGCGGTAGCTGGCGCCTTCTATGACGATCTGGTAGCTGGCGTTGGCGAGCCGGTCGAGGGCGCTGTTTCCCAGGATGGAGTCGTCGAAGAGTCCGAGCCACTCGTCGACCGCCCTGTTGGAGGTGATGACGAAGCTGGCGGTACGATGCCTGGCGATGACCAGCTCGTAGAGGTCTATGGACTGCTGTTGGGTCATCCTGTGGAGACCGAGGTCGTCGAGGATGAGCAGGTCCGGGGCGAGGAAGGAGCGGAAGGTCTTGTCCGTGGAGTGGTCCACCCTGGCCTGAGCCATGGCCCTGAAGAAGTCGTCGGCATGTACGAAGCGGACGGAGTGCCCGGCTCTGACGGCAGCATATCCGAGGGCCTGAGCGATGAAGCTCTTGCCCACGCCGACCGGTCCGACGAGCAGGACGTGCTCGTTGCGGTCCAGGAACTGGAGGGAGAAGGCGGCGTCCAGGAGTCGTCGGTCGAGTGTGATGGATGCGGACCAGTCGAAGTCTTCGAGGCGGCAGGTCTGCTCGAAGCCGGCCCTCTGTAGGCGGAGCTCGAGCCGCCTGTGGTCTCTGCGGTTGATCTCATCGGTCAGTATGATCTGCAGGAAGGATGCGTAGTCGAGCTGCTCCCTGCGTGCGAGAGCGACCCTCTCCGGCAGGGTGTTGAGCACGGCGCCGAGCTTGAGGCGCTTGAGCAGCGGGGTGAGTTCAGTCGTGGTGGTCATGGGCGTTCTCCTTGTGCTGATTGAGCGGTGCGGCCGTTGGCACGAGCGAAGACGGCGCCCGGCCTGGCGAATCGACCTGGGGGCATCGGTGGAGGCTCCGGCTGCGTGGCCTCCTGCTCCAGGGCCTCAACGAGTATGCGCTCGAGACGGCGCACGTCGATCAGGTCTACGGAGAGAGCCCTCCGGCATGCGGCATCGAGACGCTCAGGGGAGTAGCGTTCTCCCAGCCGTATGAGCTTGTGTCCCTGTCTGAGCTTGGCCCAGGGCAGCGGACCGTCGAAGAGACGCTCGGCATAGGCTGCCACGGCCGGTCCCTGTGACGCCGCGCTGCGCTTGATCTGCTCCGGCGCTCTGAGGGTGTAGGCGCTCAGCTCTGCCGGGTAGTCGTCGGGGTCGGTGGATCTGCCGCCGCGATCCTGGCGCGGGTGGACCTTGATCAGTCTTCCCCGGTGGTAGATGCGCACCAGCTTGCTGCCGAGCCTCACCTCCACTTTCTGCCCGGGCGGGCATGTCGCAGAGGGCACCGAGTAGAGAGCGTACTGGCAGGCTATGTGATGGTCGGGATGCACCTTGGCCGTGCGCCAGTCGGTCATCTCGTAGGGCTCTGCGTCCCACTCTCCGAGCGCGTGGCGCTCCTCATCCCGAAAGACGACCAGGGGCTGCTTGCGGGTGGTGCCGTGCACCCTCTGTCCGGCCACCTCCAGGCACCATCGCCTGGCAGCAGACCTCATGTCCGACAGACCCCTGAACTCCCCGCCCTTGAAGAACCGCTCCCGCACGTAGGGCACTCCACGCTCCACGCGCGGCTTGTCCCGGGGATGGCGCACCCGCGCCGGGTCTGAGATGAAGCCGCGGTGCTGGGAGTACTCCAGGAAGCCGCGCGTTAGACGGGGATGGAGCGGATCGACACCAGCCACTGCTGCGGGGAAGTTGTCGATCACCAGGTACTTGGGAACGCCCTCGAAGAAGGCCCAAGCAGCCTCCAACCCCTCGATCACATCGACGAGCTTCTGGCTGAACGTCGGCCAGACGAAGCTGTGCCGCGAGTAGGTCAGAACGATGATCAGCGCCCAGACCGCACGGCGGCGACCGGTCTCCGGGTCCTCTATCAAACCCAGCCGACCGAAGTCCATCTCCGCCACCTCGCCGGGCGCGCTCTCCCCCATCCGGACCGTCGCCGGACTTCGCCTCTGCCAGCCCCGTCGCTGGATGAACCGCCTCAACGACGTGTACGAGACCCGGCAGCCCCGGCCCGCAAGCAGCTCATGGATACGGGTCACCTGCAGGCGGTCGGCGGTGAGCCACTCGTAGACCTGGTCCGCCCAGGGGGCGAGGACCTCCTCGGTCGGTATCTCCACCTTCCGAGGGCCCGCAAGACTCAGCCCTGCCAGGCGGGCCAGCTGCTCCTCACTCGGAGCAGGACCGTCCCGGGCCAGCCCCGCCTCCACGACCGCCTCGATGTACCTGCGCACTGTCGCTCGCGACAGCCCCGTACCAGTTGATATACCTCGCTGGCTGATGCCGGACTGCCAGCGCCGCACCACTTCTGCTATCTCCACTCTCGACACCTCCCTGTACGCCATTGCTGCTCCTTACATCCAAGATGCAGCAATGGTCGCCAATCCGGCGCACAGGGTGGTCAATCACCTGGCGAAGTGGTCTATAGTTCCTGGCGATCTCTCTATCTACTGGTACATAGTTCCTGGCGTTTGACAGTTAGGATGGGCAGAATCTCAGCACCAATGTCCTCTTTAGTGAAGTTAACGCGACTTGCATTCATTGGATTCCCCTTGATGAGCACCGACTAACGCAAGGCGAAGTCGGCTGGGCAGACTATGAACATCCAAGATTCTCTGGTGCCGCATCTGACTCAGGTCAAGTCCAATGTGGGCGATCAGAAATGCCAGTGGAGACTTGTCCGTTGTCAACTCGGTCATCATTCATCCCCGTTTCTAAACAACACTACGAGGTGGGAACATCGTACGACTCCACGAACCTGCCGGTCAATCTCGATACTCTCACAATAGCTATGAGGCCTGCCTCTCAATGCGTTCAACTGCTTCTCGAATCTTGCGAAGCTCAAAGAGACACTTCTTGCGCTGTTCTGAGTCCATGTGCTTCATATCAGGGATCAGGTCCTTGTCCAGAAGACCTTCTCGGAATCGCTTGAAGCGATTGAGCCACATGTTGTCGACTCCGCGGTCTCTGGCGCTTTCGAATGCTCGTTCAAAACTCCCTTCCCCGGACATCAGTATCTTGATTGGCTGAGGACCTGCTTTGGTCATGTCAAGGACTTTGACCAGCTTATCCCTGACGTCTCTTGCCGTTTCAATCTCGTCGCTCTTGACCTTCTTGACGACGACCTCATCCAAGCCTGGGTTCATCTGTCGAGCCTTCTTTACAGCGTTTGACTTCAAGTACTCGTCGTAATAGCTCCACCTGTTTACGTCGTTCTCATCGTGGTCGACCATGAATTGGTATGTGCTAACGAGGTGATTCACCAGTCGACTTGAAAGACCCATTTCTTCGGACATTGCTTGAATGCTGATGCCATGCATGACATTACGACGATATAGGTAACCTGCTTGCTCGTATGGGGCCCAGTCCTTCCTTCCGATGATGTGGTACTCGCCGAGCAGCGCAAACACAAGCTTCTCGCTTATGTCGGCAGGCAGCAACCGAACTTTGGCTTTGCCCCACCTAACGGCATCTAACCTGGCGAGTTCGCGACATGCGGCTAATCTGCTGTTCCCCTCCAGTACTACAAGGTCACCATCCCTTACCAACATCGGGTCTGTAAGGCCACCGTTTGCCCTTATTGATTGGATGAGTTGCTTGACGTGGTCCATCCTGTTCAGCCGGTGGTGGATCTCTTCTTGAGACGGCACATCATGCTGCCTCTGTATGAACGAGTAAATCCTTGGGTTATCGGAATAGAAACTCAGATCAAAGACCGGAAGGTAACCGTTCTTGACAGGTACCTCCTCGCCTCCGAGTGTAAGGGAGTCGTTGACCCACGCATTCTCAGCCATCATCTGTGTCTCCAACTGGTCTATGCATTCAATATGGCCCTCAGGATGTCTCCGAATTCGTAGGACATCTCCTTCTGATAGGTCTCCCTGTCGATGTCACCCTGTGCGAGCTGCGCTGCTACCCGCTTCGAGTGAAGCAACGCCTCGACCCATTCGTCAATCGAGTCGCGCATAATCAGGTTGTGGACATGGCAGACCCTGTCCTGGGATATTCGGTGGATTCTGTCCTGAGCCTGTAGATAGTCGTCCAAGCTGAACAGCCGGTCGTAGAAGATAACGTGGTTCGCCACGGTCAGTGTCAGGCCTTCCTTGGCAGAGCCTGGAGTTGCAATGAACACCTTGGCACTTGGCTCATCAAGGAAGGTCTGGATAGCATCGGTCTGCTCCTTTGTGCTCAGCATCCCGTGGACCTGCTGAGGGTTGTGCCGGCGCAGTACTCTTGATAGCCACTGGACGTTCTCAACGAACGACGTCCAAACTATGCACTTCTCTCCACTCTTGACTATCGAGGAGACCAACTCAATCAGAGTCTCCAGCTTCCCGGGCTCGACCTGGTAGCTCGGGTCTATCAGAGTGGGGTTCGACGTGACTTGTACTAGCCTGAGCAGACGCTTCAACACAACGTCCGACTCGTCGGCCACGAGCCGCCCGTCCTGGAAGATGATTGCCCGAAGGGACTCCCTAACCTGTCGGTACATCTCTTGCTGCCGAGGTTCCCATTCGGTCACCACGGGGTGAATGACTTTCTCGGGCAAGCTAATCTCGGCACTTTCCTTGGTCTCCCTCACGGCAAAGGCCGATATCGAGTGGAATATGCGCTGTAACTGAACCTCCAAGGCCGCTTGCCGGCGGTCTACTCCAGCCAGGTCGTTGGAAAGGGCCACAGAGCGCTTGAATTCCCCAAAGTCATCGCCAAGCGACGCGCCGTGGTCGAGGAACTTGATCTGCGACCAGATGTCGTGCGGGCGATTGGAAACCGGGGTTCCTGACATGATCACTCGCTTGGTAAACATAGGCGCGAGACCGAGGAACACCTGGGTGAGAGCAGCATCGGGGTTCTTGATCTTGGTTGACTCGTCGAGAATCACTCCCACATTCCTGGTCCTTAGAAACAGGTTCATTCGTTCCTCTTCGGCTCTCACGGCCTCGTAGTGAGCGAGCATGACGCGGGCGGGACTGTTGAAGACGAAGAAGTTGCCCCCGCGGCTAGTGGTCAGGACTCGAGGAATGAGTTGCGAGTGAGAAGCAAGTTCCTTCTGCCAGTTGTGAAGGAGCCCCTTCTTGACAACAATCAAGACGGTATCCAAGAGCCGTTGAGACAGCCAGTAGACAAGGAGGTCTATCGCAACCTTCGTCTTGCCCAACCCCTGCTCATGGAATATGGCAGCATACTCGAGGTCCTTGACGGCATCGACAGCCTCCAACTGGTATGCGAACGCCTCGTGTTTCAGGGTAAGGTCCGGCTCCCTCTTTAGCGTCAGCTTCTGCAATCAGTCGACCCCCCTGATGTGGTTGTAGCACCCCGCCAGTTCATTTCTGACAGTACGACGGTTTCAACTTTAGGCAATTCCTCTCTAACGCGAGAGTGAGTGAGTAATGACCGGGCGAGTCGCTCAATGGGCCATGGCACCGCCAGGACAAAGGCCGAGCCCTCCGCCATTCCGCATCTTCTTAGGAATGCTGTCACTTGAGCCTCCGTGTGCGAGTTCTCCAGGTCCCCCATGCTCTTGGCTTCCCCAATGACCACTCGTCCCTGTTCGTCGAGCATGGTATAGGCGTCAGGGACGTACCCGTCAATGGGAGGTGGCCGATTCAGAGACCGACGGCCTACGGAGTCGGTGAGAACACGTTCTCCCCGTCCCTCACAGAATCTATCGGAGATATAGCTGTGAAGTATGGCAACCAAGTTCGAGTGTTCTTGTGATTCAGGCATTCGTAGTGGAGGGCGAGGCGATAAGCCTACAGAGTTCGACCAACTGGTCCCTGGCCTCGGTTAGAGCGTGATTCTCAGGAGTATTGAGATCTTCGCGGAGGCGAAGGAAGTCCGTGTAGCCCATCTTGGCTATTCTGTTCGATAGCGCGTCGGCCAGTTGGACCAATGTGGCTTCTTCCAGGGCCTCTACCGTAGAAGGGCTGTCCAGGACCTTCTCAGCTTCACGTGCTCCGTGCGTCAAGAACACGCCTCGGGCCTGCGAATTGGTGAGGATTGCCGGGAGCTTTCTGACACGGTCGCTTGGATACAGAATCTGGTCTTTCACCCACCTGGCGAAGTCTGTCTTCGTGTGGCCGGAGGTTACGAGAGATTCTTGGACCCTTGGGGCTTGCATTTCAAGAAAGGCGCTGAACCGGGTCGGGTCAAACTGGTCGTCACTTGCTAGGAGGGGCCGGTAATGGTCCTCCATGTCGTTGTAGGCGTCGATGAATCGGTGCACCTCGGTCCTCTGACCGCCACAGAAATCGATGATCTGATCGGTTGTCAGGTGCTCCGAGTTACTGAGGTAGTCGAGGTACTTGGCTTTGGAGTAAGGGTCCCACTGTCTTGGACCGACCAGGTGGGCTTGCAGCCGAATGGCATCGATTTCCTTCCTGTCGAGTTGGTCGTAGACGATCGCCGGAATCTCGCCCCACCTACCATCGACATCGTCCCGCTTGAACTGGCGGTAGATCAATGCACGCGTATTCCCCTCGATGACTACTAGCTTGTTCACGGTTTCTCGGTTGACCAGAATGGGATGGATTAGCCCTCCATGCGTTCTGATGGATGCCCTTAAGCTCTGGAAGGTGGTCGTGCTCTCCCCCTGCTCGTAGTTGGCGGCGCCAAGAGCCAGACTCATCTGTTCATCAGTTACCTGTCCACCATACATCTCAATGTAGCGCGCCACCCGGGGATTGGACGCGTCGAGCAAAAGGGTGTCGACCGGAAGCATCTCGAATTGACCATTTGTTGCAGCCATACTGTTGCCTCCCTAGCAAATCTCTAGCCGAACAGTGCGCCTAGCTTGGCGTCGGCGCCCCAGTGTCATTCAGTGAAAGCTGGTCCTGGGTATCACTCGCGGTCCTTTGATCAGGGGCTATGGCCGAGCCATATCGTCCCACCTTGGACGCTTCAGCAAACACCATTTCAATCAATTCTCTCGCGTAGCTAGGTGAGGGCGCGAGAGTCGCCAAGGCCCCGAATACCTTCTGGTAGACCACAGCCTCCGCAGGAGGGATGTCGCCAAACCTCTGCAGCTCGGTCTCGACCGAAAAGTTGCTCAGTTTGTCCGCGGCACTATCGAGCCTCTCAAGAGTGCCGTTATCGAGGTTTCTCCTACCGACGCCTTTGCGAATCTCCTGGACTTCCTGCAACGCCTGCCGAACCAAACCGGCCGCGTCTTTCGAAGTGAGATACCCAGACGTTGCTAAGGCATAGAGGTCCTCGATGTTGCTCAGTGCAGAGAGAGTCTTCCTGGCACGGTTGCGAGCCGTGGATTCTCGCCTGCACCGTGTGGCGATGCTGCGCAGAATGGGGGCCAGTTGGTTTTCGAGGTTACGGAGATGGGGTCCGGGTTCAAAATAGTCACGCCTGGCGTTGGGAATGATACGTGCGTCGACGATGTGTATCTCCCCGACGCACCAACGGTTGAACCGCTCCTCTGCAAAGAGGTGGTCGAACGCCGCCTCGCCGCCAACCTGTATATTCCCCACTCTGGCCCTGATGCCACGCACTCGCTGTTCTTTTGGGATCGCGCCCAGGTAAGATGAGTGCGCGACCCAACCAACGGCCGCACCCCCAGCCTCGTCGACTCTGGGTATGTGGACTACCTGAAACTCAGTGAATTCGGCATCCCTGTTTGCCGAGAGTTGGACCGACTTCCCGTATGGTCTCACTATCGGGTCTGGGTCGCCTTCTAACAGCACTTCCAACGTGAGCGGCGCCTCATCTGCATGGAACAGCCCTTCGACACTGTCGGCAAAGGGAAAGTTTGAATCTATGGGAACCGGGCACACTTCGCCAACGTAGTCGCGCACCGCGTCACGATTGAGCAGCACTCCTGTGGAGTGACGTGCTACATCTCCGACTTCGACCTCGAAGAAGTGCTCAGGATGGTCCGACCCTGGCAAGGTTTCCACGACGACACAGTCGAGAATAGCTTCTTCGAGCTCAGAGCCCGTGGAGGTCAACTCGGGAAGCTGGTCACTATGCCACGTGATTCGGGTTACCGCTTGGTCCTTATGGGCACGAGTAGTAAATGAAACTCTCTTCGCGAACGCAAGGCCGACGAGCCGGCCGACGCCACGGAACCCTCTGTCGGTCCCCAGTGTCTTATCACTGCGTCCGATGGGCAAAAGTCGGTCAAGGGCTTCCTCGCGGGACAGGCCAGGGCCATTGTCTCGAATCCGGATTCGGCGTTCAGTGCGGTCGACATCGATTATTACTCTCGCTCTACCGGGTAGCTCTCTGGTCGCGACGGCGTCGGCCGCATTCTGTAGGTATTCCCTGTACATGGATAGCGGGTCGTGGTACATACCAGTTGTCACAAGTCCTAGAAGGCCCGCACCCGAGAGCGCGGGCGTTTCCTGAGTGCCGAGGGAATTGGTGGTATGCGTACTCAAACCAGTTGCGTGCCTTTGATTGCAAGTGCTTCGTCATGGTCGAACAGGCCGGCATCCTCGACGACCTCGTCCTCCTCAAGGTAAGCGCCATGCCCGGCCATTTCCCTGATGAGCTGATGGCCGTTCGTCTTCGCGTCGTCCTTGGTATCTAGTCCGTGAAATGTCATCAACTGTCGGAGTTGTCGGTCGACCGTTTGGTCGTTCGCCAGCTCCTGAAAATGTCTTGGCCCCATTCCATTCCCGTTGGACGGATTGGCCAGAAGACGCACGAACTCCTTCTCCTGGGAATCTGAAAGGCGCTGACGAAGCGAGTCGTACTCCTCCCTCTGGGCTCTCCCTTCTCCGTCTTCAAAGTACCCTCGGTGGAATATGAAGGCGTGCGGCAACCTGAGCAACCTCTCGAATTCTTCTGCATTGTCGCCATAGGCCCTCAGAAAGAAGGGTGGGCTTCCGCTGACAACGCCCTTGGTTGCCTGAAGCATGAGCTGGAACGAACGGAGGTAGTATCGGTTCCAATTCTTGCCCACATGCGACCGGTCCTTCAACGTCACGGGTTGGTACCGCATCGGAAAGGACCAGATGCGAATCCCCAACTCCTCATTCAAGTCGATGTTGAGACGCATTCGCTGGTAAAGGTCCGTTGGAGTGTCCACGAAGTTGTACAGCATGTAGTTCGACAGCGAAGTGATCTGATTGTCAGCCGCCATGCGTATCGACCGCTCATAGACCTTCCTGACGCCAATATGGTCGAAGGCGATTCGCAGGGGACTGATGCAGATGGTGGCCATCTCGCGCAGGAACATTTCTGACTTGGCGAGAATTCGTGCGTCCACCCCTTGATTGAAGTCCACCCGGCGCCTAACCGGCCTGTTGCCGTCGCGTGTCAGCTTCGCGCCTGGCGTGAAGCCCAGGTCGCGAATCTCGGCAATCACCTCCTTGAATCTAGCCGACGCTGTGATGTTGTTGTCCATGAGCACGAGGTCCTTCTTCTCCCCGTGCCGTTTGCTGACTTCATTAACTAGATTGAAAAGGGGTGGCATCTCACGTTGGGCGCCCTCCAATTTCGGAACCCCGCAGAATGAGCAGCTTCTAATGCATCCACGCGAGGCGTATCCGAAATATGCATCATGTACTGGGTATCTGTAGTCGATGTGATCGAGGATTCCATAGTCGGGCACCATTTCCTCGATTGGAGTGCCGGTCAAGTCGTCAGCGCCAAAATCGTAGTCGTCGGCCGACAAAGCAAGAGACGCTGCGGGAGGACCGTCGAGCAGGCCCCTTACGAAGCGTACGCCAGCCCAGCGGGGTTCATTCAGGAATGCGTCAAGCATGAGCGAAACCGCGATGCCTCCCACAAACACGCGCTCAGCCTGACCTCCTGCAGCCCGTATGGCGAAGTCTATTGCCGAGGCGGTCCGATTCCACTCGAAGGTGAAGAGGGTGGTCACATAGACTCGGTCCCAAGCTTGGTTCAACACCTCTTGGTCTTCGCCCTTAATGAACTTGACGTGGTCGCCTCGGCCAAGTGGTCCGTGGTAGGCGGAGAGTTTCATCAAGCCTAATGGGGGGTACTTGTTTGGGTAGCCGGGTTCAATTAGTAGGACCTGTCTGGAAGGCATCAGCAGCCCCCCAGTCTGGCCCTTGTAAAGGTCAAGTCAGTTGTACGACGTTGGTCTAGGGATGCTCTGAACAATCGGCTTCAGGCTGGGCCGAGTTGACCGGGGTGGTTTTGGGGGCGTTGAATTGCCTCATGGTGCCGTGGTGGGGGTTATTCTCGGCCTACAACCGGCCCTGACAGGGCGTTTCGCCGCCGTTAGGCCTGATTTTGGGCGCACTTATACAAGGTTTCACGCCGCCAGGTACTGTTCGGCCCTCATCAAGTTGGCAAACCCCAGCAGCGTCATCAGCCGCTGCGTGTTCTTGGACAGTCCCCTGTAGCGGACCTTGGCGTAGCCGAAGTGCCGCTTGATGTACAGGAACGGATGCTCCACCTTAGCTCTGACCGACGCTTTGCGCTTCTCCGACACCGCCTCAGGACTCTCAGGCTCCAGCTTCCGACGCTGGCCGGGCCTCATCGCCACCTGCCACTCCACATCCAAGCCCCGGTTGCCCAGCCTCTTGTCAACTCCCTGATACCCAGCATCTCCCCACACCTGAGACTCCCCACCGTGCAGCAACCGGGGCAACTCAGTCAGGTCATGCACGTTCGCAGATGTCGTGGTCATGCTGTGCACCACTCCCGTCTGCGAGTCCACACCGATGTGCACCTTCATCCCGAAGTGCCACTCGTTACCCTTCTTCGTCTGGTGCATCTCGGGGTCGCGCTCTTTAGCCCGATTCTTCGTCGATGAGGGCGCCGCTATGATGCTCGCGTCCACTATCGTCCCCTCCTGAAGACGGAGACCCTTGGACTCCAGATAGCGGTTGATCTCCTCGAACAGACCCGAGCCCAACTCATGCTCTTCCAGCAGGTGGCGGAAGTTCAGAATCGTCGTCTCGTCCGGCAGCGGCCCAGGCAGTCTCAGCCCTACGAACCGCCTCACCGATTCGACCTCGTAGAGCATGTCCTCCATCCCAGGGTCGCTCAGGTTGTAGAACAACTGCACGCAGTGTATGCGAAGCATCGCCGACAACTCGTAGGGACGCCGACCTCGGCCAGCATTGGGATAGAATGGTCGGATGCGCTCTTCCAACTCTTCCCACGGGATCAGTCCATCCATGCGCTCAAGGAACTTCTCCCTGCGAGTCTTTCGCTTCTTGCTCTCGTAGTCCAAGTCCGCAAACGTCGGCTGGTTCATTGCCTCGCCTCCCACGTCTTCAAGCCTTGGCCCTATGTTACTATCCCGCAAACCACAGGGACTTATTCAGAGCATCCCTAGCACGCTATGCACCCTTACTGAGAGAGATGCTTGGTGTCGAGGTACTCTCTCGGCCTGTTACCGGCTTGACTTGCACGTCAGTGGCACTCTCGTCGAGATGATCCCGGATTAGCCGAGCTATCAATGTGCTCTTCTTGAAGCCCCTTTCTTGGCAGTAGGCGTCGAATCTGTCGAACTCCTCAGAGTCCAGCAGAACGCTGATTTTCACACGCTTGCGGTTCATATCTGCACCTTTCGTTGTTATTGGTAGCTCACTTCGCCTCACAAGTCAATACCTTTGCGCAGTTGTGCGCACATTTGAAATGGTCGCTTGCGTCTGCGAGAGGGCCTGTACATCGGGTACAATGAGGGTCACGGACCTTGCTATAGGGGGCTTCCTCGTGGGGACTTTCAAGTGGCCGGTACGGAGATCCAGCATGGACGGCCAACAGGCTCAGGATATAGAGGTGCCGGTGTCCACCGTCGCATCATTCGCCACGCTCCCGCCTGTTTGTTGAGGGTGTTCGGGTGAGGGCCAGGGGCGCAGTCGCGCCCGCTCCCATCAACGACCGGACAGGACCGAGCCGTCCAGCGGAACCTCTTCAGTGTTGCTCCCTGCGATGGGGCTGTCTTCGGGCATGGGGATGGTGTAGTGCACCAGCGCGCATCCGGGCATCACGACGATCTCCTTCACGAAGGTCTCGATGAAGGCCCTGCGTTCGGTCGTCTGGCTCTCGTTCAGGAACTCGCTCATGTCCTGGGCGTGGGCTGCAATGGTCTCTGCGTCGTCCAGGACAGCCCTGCGCTGGGACAGGATGGCCTTCGCATCGGCCGCTGCGTCCTCAAGGCGCTCGTGCCGCTCCCGGTGTTCCCTGATGCGGTCTGAGGCGTCGGATAGCTGGATGTCGGATGTCTCGATGGCGTGCCAGATACGGCCCAGAGCCCGCTTCGCGTCTTCAAGCTCCTTCTCGATGGTCTCCAGTCTCTTGCGTTGCTCGCTGGCTACGCGGTCGATCTGCTCGTCCACGACCTTCACGAGAGCGTGGACGTTGCCATCGGTGATTACGTTGGAACGAATCCTATCCACGACCATCCCCTCGAAGCGGCGGGCATTGAGCCTGGGAGTCTCGCAGGCGTCCTTGCCGCGCTTCATGATCGACTGGCAGACGTAGTAGGAGAACTGGCCGCTCTTGGCGTCCTGGCCGCTGAGCGCCCCGTTGCAGGCCTTGCACTTGACCAGTCCGCTGAGCAGATAGGAGCTTGCGACTCTCCGTGGGTGGGCTACCCTGGGCGCCCGGGAGCGCATCAGACCGTTGACCCGGCGGAAGCGGGTCTTGGAGACAATGGCGGGGTGCGCCTCTTCGATGCGAACCGGCTCGGCCTTGTCCTTGGCCCTGGCGCCCCAGACCAGCGTACCCGTGTAGACCTCATTACTGAGGATGAAGTTGACGCCTCTCTTGGACCAGAGCCTTCCCGTGGGGCTGGCGACACCCTCGTAGTTGAGGGTCTTGGCGATGTTCAGCATCCCCGTTCCGGCCTCGGCCATCTCGAACATGCGCTTGACGACACGGGCTGCATCCTCGTTGGGTTCCAGTGTGGGACGTTTCTTGGGCCCATCCTGCACCATGACCCTGTTGTAGCCGTAAGGCGTCCTGCTGGCGACCCAGAAGCCGCGAGATGCGGCCTCGCGCATCCCTCTGGTGACCTCCTGGGCAAGATTCTCGCTGTAGAACTCGTCCACGCTCTCTATGATGGCCTCCAGGAGCTTGCCCGTCGGAGAGTCGTCGGCGTGCTCGGTTATGGAGACCACCCTGATGCCCCTGCGCCTGAGCATGGACTTGAAGGCGACGGCGTGCTCGCGCTTGCGTGTGAAGCGGGAGAACTTCCAGACCAGAATCTCCCTGAACGGAGCGTTGGGCGTCTTGGCCTCGTCGATCATCTTGCCGAACTCCGGCCTGTCGGCGATGCGTCCGCTCTCGGCCTCGTCCACGTACTCGCGGGTGACGACGTAGTCGTTCTTGCGGGCGTAGTCCCTGAGCGCCCGCAGCTGTGCGGCAACGGAAAGGTCCACGTCCTGCCGGTCGCTGGACACCCTGGCGTAGAGCGCCGCCGGCGTGGTGGCCTGGCGCTCGCTCATCCGTCAGCCTCCATGTGTCCGTCCTGTCCGGGCAGTGATGGGCCGTCCTCCTCGCGGTGGTCCGGCGCGTCGTCGGACGCCGACTCCTGCCGCCTCATGTGGGCGCGGACGGCGACTCCTGCCAGGATGCGGAACCCCTTGAGGACCGTCTCGCGCTGCTTGGGCGTGTAGGACGGCATCAGGTGGGCCAGAGAGTCGTCAGGGGCGTCCCCGGCGGGCCTCTCTCGTCTCTTGTGCCTGTTCTTTCGGGTGCTATCTTTCATGGTGCGTAGTCGCAGCGGCGTCCGGTGGGCCGCTGGCCTCTCATTACCGGTTTGCGGCTGGGCCGACGGAGCCGACGGAACGGGCGGGCTCCGGCGGCATCCAGCCGTCTCAGACCCCGCCGTACCGCCGTTGTGCCTGTGCCCGGCGGGGCCGCTCGTCTAGCTGTCTTCCTTGAAGAAGCTCATCTGGAAGCTCTCGGTCACGAGGATCGCCATGCCTCCGGGCATCCGAGCCGCGAAGCGGAAGAGGGCGTGCATGGCCCAGCCGCGGGGCTCGACGCCGTTGCGCCACCGGTGGACCAGCTTGGGGTCCACGCCGATGGCCCTGGCGAAGGCGGCCCACGTGAGGCCGCTGACCTCGTGGAGCCGTTCGAGGCGCTTGGGGAAGTCCACCGCCAGCACGGCGGCCTGGAGGGCCAGGTCCTGCTCCTCGCTGAACTGTTCCTCGGTCCCGTCGAAACGGAACGAATCGTTATGGTTCGTCATCTCTATCCTCCATAGTGAAAAGTTGGTCGAAGTCGTCGAAACCCAGGGCCCTGAGCATCCGGCGGCGAATGCGACCGGAGGGTGTGCGCCCCGCGTTGACCAGCATCGAGATGTAGCCGGGGCTGACCCCGACCTCCCTGGCGAGCCAGTTCTGGGAGCGGTTCAGCAACGTGAGCCGTTCCCATAGGGCCGCCGTGTTGAGCCGGACAACGGTCCGTCCACCACGCCTCCGGGGGCCTTTCTTCTTGTTGTGGTCGTCTTGCGAACGCATGGCTCTCAGCCTTCCTTTGGGGAAGGGAGCGCGAGCCGTCGCGCCGCTTCCCCGATGTCAGTTGTTGGTCATTGCGGCGGCATGGCCTGGAGCGACCGCCAGTCGCCGGGGGCGCGCCATGCGCGTCCCAGCGGCCCCATCTGCTCGATGGCGGCCCTGTGGGAGACCCACAGGGGCACCGTCACGCCCTTCGCCTGCATCTCGTCCCGCGCCAGGCGCAGGAAGTGGGTCTGGACGATCTCGTCGTCGAAGACGATGAGGACGGAGGGCCGGGTGCCGTGGTCGTCGGTGGGCCGGTGAGAGGAGAAGTAGCGCAGATAGGGGGCGAGGCGCTCCGACATGGTCGAGGGCCGCACGGCCCTCCGCTCCCATTCCAGCAGGAAGGGCCATGCGGTCTCGCCCTTTCTGAGAACGCCGAAGGCGTCGGGGTTGACCGAGCGCATCCCGTCGCCGTGCTTGAAGTGTCGTGAGGCCCTGCGGGGCGGGTCGACCTGGGAGACCTCCCAATCCAGGAGTCCCGCCTGCACGGTCATGGCCGCAAGGAAGGAGTGGACGGCTGCGGTGTGCTCGACGTTCCTGAGCAGCTGGCGGCTCCTGGCGCCGGTCACGTTGTCCCAGACGAATGGGGTGCCGGGGAACAGTGGAGCGGCGCTCCACCGCTTCTTCGCCACGGCGACCGAGGTGCGGTCCCTGCGGGCCAGGAGGGCCAGGGCCCGGTCGGTGAGGGCCATGCGCCCGCTTCCGGCGATGGGCCGGGTGACGAGGCGGAACCCTTCGAGGGGGGTGACGATCTGGGAGGCCCTGGGGACCGAGACGGCCATCAGTCCGGCCAGGTCCGTCAAGGTGATCCAGGGCCAGTCGGATATGAGGTCGAGGGCGCGCTTCTCGGCGGGCTTGAGGGTGGCGGGCAGCAGATAGTCGGAGACCTTCCACCCCGGACCCTCGACGGAGAGGTCGGCTGGGAGCGAGGCCACCTGTGGCTCGTCCTCCTCGGGAAAGAGGCTTCCCTTCTCTATCCGGTCGAGGACGGAGCGCAGCTCGACGGAGGCGTTGACCGCGGGCGGGCTCCACACCGGGTCGTCCGGCGACGCCGCGACCGCCTCGCGTTCGAGGGCGAGATAGAATGGAACGGGGGCGCCGGCCAGCGTCCTGCGGACGTGCCTGAGCCGCACGTCGTCGGCCATCAGCACGAGAACGGCTCCGGGGAGGGGCCCCTGGCGCAGCCTCCACATCCGGTTGGAAAAGCCGGTCCTGTCGGCGGTGAGCCCCTGCCTGACGATGCCGACGGTGCGGCCGCCGGGAAGCTCGACGGCGGCGTCCAGGGTCGAGGCCCTGTACCACCGGAACCGTATGGGGTATGCGACGCCGGAGACGGCGACCGCCAGCCGGTAGATCGCGGCGAGGGAGTCGAGCCGTCCCATCAAGTTGCGCCGCCACTCGGCGGATACGGGGCGGTCGCGTACGAGCTCGTCCAGGGAGGTCTCCTCCTCCTCAGCCAGCCGCCGGAGCCCGGCGGCTGTGAGGTGGAACCTCTGGGTCGAGGAGGGAAAGAGGGGGGTGGCGTGGGGCACGGCGGCGCAGAAGCCGCCCGAGTCCAGCTTGTCGACGGCCTCGTGGACCGCGGCCTTCGACCAGCCGGTGACGGCCACCATCTCCGTCCGGTCGAGGAAGGGCATTCCCGCCAGGGCTCGGAGGGTCTGGGCTTCACATCCTTCAGCTCTCACTGCTCGGCCTCCTCTTCCGCCGCGTCCTTACTGGCGGCCTTGTCTTCCGTTTCCTCGCCGTCCTTCTCCAGGTCGGCGGCGCGGTCATTGAAGTCCCGGACCTTCTTCTGGGCGGCGGCCCCGGCGTCCTCCAGGTCCTGGGCCGTCAGGGTGTATGCGGAGGCAGCGCTGCGGATCTGCGCGGCGACGGCGGGGTCTCCGTCCTCCGGCTTTCTGACCATCATCGAGAAGGCGGGCATCCGCTCCTTGCCCACGGTGGCCCTGACGTAGCAGTGGTGGACCGGCAGCGACGTGATGTCGTCCTCGGTCACGCGTTCCTTGCCCAGCTCCCACACCAGCTGCCTTGCGTCGTTGCCGGCCACCTGGAAGACGGCCAGGCATCCGACGTTGGCGAGCAGGGTGTCCCGCATGGTGCGGGAGAGGTCGTCGAGCTTCGCGAGGCTCTGGGTGGCCAGGACGAAGGACGCTCCGAACTTGCCCAGCTCGGACAACATGCTTTCGTAGTCCACGCCGGGCATGGACTGCAACTCGTCCACGACGACAAGCGCGCCGCGCCGCTGGCCGAGTGAAACGCTCTCCTGCTCCCGTATCACCGAATCGACCAGGTTGAGCAGGGACGCCCCCACCAGGGCGGACACGTCCCTACCCACCGTGCCCTGGGCGGTGGACACCAGCAGGATGCCACCCTCCAGGATGGTGTCGCGCAGGTCGATGGTGGAGCGGCGCTGGCCGAGGATGGCCCGCGCCCGCTTGGAGGATGCGTAGTAGGAGAGGCGGGTCTGCACGGGGGCGAGGGCCTCGGCGCGGTACTGCTGGTGCCAGCCTCCGAAGTCCCTGGCCCACCACTCAAGGAGGTACGGGTCCTCGATCCTCTTGAGTACGCCGTCCCGGAACTTCCTGTCGGAGAGGAGCTTGAGGCCGTCGAGGATGGTGTGCTGGCTGCCCTCGTCCGTCTCGGGGTGCTCGTTCGCTTCATGCAGGGTCTTCACCGTCTGTTCGAGGATGGACTGCATCCTCGGCCCCCACTGCTCCCACAGGCCCTTGGCGACGCGCACCACCGAGTCGGCGGTGCGGTCGCGGTCGGCGAAGACGCGGGTGTCGAGCAGGTTGATGCCCGGCGCCCTCCGCTGGTCGGCCAGGTCGATGAGCCGCACCCGGTCGATGAGGGACTCCGGCACATGTTCGAGCAGCCCTGCCACCAGGTCTGCGTGGGGATCGACGACGACGATGGCGTCGTTGTCCCTGCCCTCGGCCTTCTCCCGCATCTTGTGCGTGACGAGGTGGTGCATGAGGGTGGACTTGCCCATGCGGGTCCTCGCCACGTAGAGGTGGTGCCTCCTGAGCAGGTCCTCGGGGAATCGGATGGGCCGGGGCTTGCCGGCCGTGGTGTCCCCCACCAGCGCGCCGCCCCTGACACCCTTGGCCGATGGCAGGAGCGCCCTCGCGCCGGAGCGCTCCACCAGGGGCGTCTCGTCCCCCGCTCCGGGCGGGTGCCACAGGCAGGCGATCTCGCGGACGCCCAGGACGCTGCGCCCGCCGAACAGGCCGGGGCCTGCGGGGTGCAGCATGTCCGGGTCGGTCGCGGTTGGCCGGACCTTGCCGACCTTGAAGCGCGCCCCGGCGGGGTTGTCGAAATGGCGGTAGGCGGCGGCGACCGGCCCCAGGAGCTCGCCGGCGCGCTGGGGCCTCGTCCCGGCGGGCAGTATGGCCGTGACCTGAAGCTCGGCGTCGAAGGCGATGCGTGACACCTTCTCCTTGATGAGGAGTGGGTCCTCGACGCGGGACCGGGCCTTCTTCCAGCGGTGCCATGCCCAGCCGCCGACCGCCAGCCCCAGGGCCGAGCCTATCCCCAGGAGCGCCGCCTTCCATATCTCCCCGTCCTGCACCCACAGGTAGCCCTTGAGGGCCGCCAGCGCGCCCAGGCCGAGGACGGCCATCGTGATGCCGTCCATCTGCAGGGGCTTGGTCTGGAAGGTGTAGGCGGGCTCCCTCGGCTCCATGCCGGGCCGCTTGTGGGCCTTGTCCAGGTGTCCCTGCGACCAGTCGGGGCCGAGGGAGCGCAGCATCAGCCGCGCCACGATGCGCTCATCCTTGTTGATGTTGGAGAGAGCGCCCATGAGGGCGATGAGGGGGTCTGAGCCGGGATCGAGCAGGTCGTCGTCCCTGAAGGTCCTCAGGGGCACGTACTCGGGGGCGTCGGCCCGCAGGGTCATGCTCCACGCCTGCTCGCCGTCGCCCATGCGCAGGGGGTCGTCGTCCGGGTCCAGCTTCTGGATGCGGGCCTGGGGATAGTGGGCGGAGAGCTGGCCGCGCACCACCTCGTCGTCGAGGCAGCGGGCCATGAGGGTGACGCCGTCCATGTCGGCGGCGAGCTCCAGGGAGAAGGGCTCCGGCACCGCGATGGAGCCGAGCATGTTCTCCACGCCCAGCAGGGTGCGCTCCCCGGCGCGGGGCGGCGTCACCGTCAGCAGGACGGGCTTCTTCTCGGTGTCGTTTCCAAACAGGATTTCCTTCGGGTTCAACCTCAATGCTCTACTCCTTCCTCTATGGGTCTCTTCTTGCGTTCTCGGCGGTCTACCTGTGTTGGCCCGGCCTCCACTCGATGACCGCCGTCTCCTCCGGGGTGGCCTCGATGCGCACGGGGAAGCGGTGCCCTTTCGACAGCAGTAGGCCGTCCCCCCTGGGGCAGGACAGCAGCCAGCGCTGGAGGTCTTCGGGCAGGTCGAAGGCGTCGCCGACGGTCTTGATGGCAGCGGCGTCCTGCTGGAGGAGGAGCTTGAAGGCGGCGTTCTGTAGCAACGCTCTACCGGAGTGACCGGTGATGGTCCTCGACGTGTCCTCGGAGAGCAGGTCCTGGACGTCCTGGGTGATGAACTGGAGGCCCAGGCGGTGCTTGCGCGCCCGCTTCGCCATGCTCACCATGAAGGCCGCGCCTTCGGGGTGCTGCATGATGCTCCACACCTCGTCGACGACCAGAAGTCTCGGCTTGGGGTCCTGGGCGGCTGCCGCCCACACCGTCTCGGTGCAGACCATTGCGGCGGCTGGACGGAGCTCCGGTTCGAGCAGCCGGAGGTCGAAGACCGTCACGAGGGCCTCGTTGCCCAGCAGATCGTCCCCCTCGTCGGAGAGCAGGTGTCTCAGGCTGCCGGTCGCGAAGGGCCTGAGCAGGCGGGCGAGGTCGGGGTCTCCCGCCTCGTCCTCCTGCAGAAACCGGTAGAAGTCACGGAATCCGGTGCGTTCCCTGGGTCTGGCGTAGTAGCCCGCCAGGGCGTGGTCGAGGGAGGCCCTGCGGTCCGCGCCGAGACTCTCTCCGACCATCACCTCGATGAGGCGTCTCAGGCTGCCGATGCGCTGGAGCATCTCCTCTGAGTCCCCCTTGTCTATGACGAAGGGGTTCATCCCCTCGCCCGGCACGCCGGGGGACAGCACTCGCCCTCCCGCTGCGCGGGCCATGTCCGCGTACTCGCCCTCCGGGTCGATGACGTAGGCGGTCACTCCCCGCGTGATGCCGCGCAGCACTCCCAGCTTGGTGGCGAAGCTCTTGCCGCTTCCCGACCTTGCGAGGACGGCGGTGTTGGCGTTCAGATGGGTCCCGTCCCAGGGGTCGTAGACCACCGGGGAGCAGGCCCGCATGTCGATGCCGTATAGGGTGCCGCTGCGGGTGTCCAGGTCCGGCGGCGAGAAGGGGAAGAGCCGGGCGATGCTGGACGTGTCGAGGCTGCGCCACTCGGCCACGGCGTTCAGGGCCAGGGGCATGGTCGAGAGCAGTCCCTCGCGCTGGCGGAAGGCCAGGTTGTCCAGCTTCCCCAGAGTGGCGGCGAAGTGGGCCTTCGCCCGCTGGGTCATCTCCCTCAGCGACGGCTCGTCCTTGGCATGGAGGGTCACCGAGAGGGATGAGTGAAAGAGACGCTCGCGTCCCCGCTGAACCTCGTCGCGCAGCCGGGTGATGTCCTCCAGAGCGATCTCCGCCTCGGGGGACATGGTGCGGCCCCGCTTGAAGGAGAGGGACTGGGCGGACTCGAAGCGCACCTTCTGCCACTCCAGCGTCCTGGCCGCCTGCTCCGCCGGTATCGGGCCGACGTGGATTGACAGGTCCATCGGCGCCCCCGCCGCCATGAGTCCCTGGAGGAAGCCGGGGGCCAGCGACCGGGGCCAGCGGCCCAGGTGAAGGGAGCGAACGAGGCTCCCGCCGACGCGCATCTCGCGGCGTTTGATGTCCACCTCGACGGGGGTCTCCTCGTCGAACTCGGCGGGGGAGCCGCCCAGTGCGGCCGACACAAGAAACATCCGCAGCTGGCGTCCGCGGAGGGGATGGACGGAGAGACCGGCCCTGGCCAGCAGGCCCCGCAGGTCGTCGATGCGGGCCGCCTCGCAGACGGCGTAGAAGCGCCGGTCGAGGATGCCGTCGCGGGCCTCAAGGTCGGTGAGCAGACGCTGGAGGGACTCGGCGGCCGCCCTCGTCTGCGGTGGAAGGTCGTCAGGCTGGGTCTCCTTCAGCTTCTCCCGCATCCCTTCCAGGCGGGGCGCGTGCTGTCTGATGAGCATCTGGGCGGGGAAGTCCAGGGCGTTGAGCGCACCGGTGAAGGCCCCCAGCTTCGGCTCGTCCAGCTCCAGGCCCATCACCTCGCAGACGCCGAGCTTCACCCCGTCCAAGCGCACCGGGCCGTCGTCGTCCAGGTGGGACAGCATGAAGAACAGGGGCAGCTCGGGCGGGAGCTTGGGCGCCGGGGTCTCCGTCGTTGCGCCGGGTTCCGGTTCCGTGGGGAGTCCGTCCTCGGGTATTGCCGGCCGAGCGACGGCCCCGTCAGGGGCGCTGCCTACCCTCAGCCTCGTGATTCGTTCTATCAGCTTCTTCAATTCGCTCGTTTCCTTTTCTCTAGGGGGTTGGGAAGTCCACGAGGCCGCTGCTGAGTAGCGCGGCCACGCCCTTGGCCGACAGCGCCAGGACCAGCCCGATCACCGCCATGACAACGGCGGTCTTGGCCTTGCCTCCGCCCCGCTCCTCGCTCCCCTCTGCCATGAGGATGAAGCCGGCCCAGACGATGGCGAAGACGCAGAGGCCGGAGGCGGCGTAGACCATCGCCGTGAGCACGCGGTCGAACTGGCGGAGCATCTCCTGCTCCTCCGGCGGGGCCGCGCCGGTGGTCGCCAGCGCAGCCCCGGCCAGTAGCATGATTGCCAATACCCGCCTCACCAGGGCCACTCCCATCCCAGCAGGTCGAACCACTGGCGCAGGCCGCCGGCGGGCTCCTGCTCGGCGGGCGGGTCCTCCGGCTCCGGCTGGGGCAGGACCAGCGCCTCGAAGAGGTCGTCGCTGCCGACGCCGGACGACGCAGGGGCGAGGGACTCGTCCCTGCTCCCCGTGACGGGCGCCCTCTCCACCACCTCGGCCTTCACGTGCTCGGGGTGGACGATGGTGAGCGTGACCTGCTTGTCGATCGTCCTGGCCGGCACGTATGCGTAGGCGTAGGCGGAGACGGTGTGCTCCGTCGTGGCGCCGTCGTCGTGGGTGACGGTGATGGTGTCGCTGTCGCTGTCGGAGTCGCTGGCCCCCGGGCGGTACAGGCTCACCGTCTCGGTGCGCTCCTCCGTCCGCTCCGGGTGGTGGGTGAGCACGGTGAGCGGGGGGATGGGAATGCTCAGGCTCGCCTCAATGTTCACGTCCACGCTGACGGCGTGAATCGCCTCGCCCGCGGGCACGCTGAGCCGAAAGCTCGTCTCTCCGTCGGGGACGAAGGCGACGCTGGCCTGCGACGCTCCCGTCGCTGCGGCGACCGTTCCCGTGATGGCCGTCACCCCGGCGTCCATGAGCGCCGTCTGGGTGACGCTCTCGTATCCGGCCACCGTCTGAAGCTCCACCGGGTGCTCGATGCTCGTCACGCACTCGGACTCGACAACTCCGCTGACCGCTCCGGGCGTCCAGCCTAGGGAGGCCAGCTTGACGTTGCAAAGCTCCCCGTCGATTTCAGGGAGCGGGTACGGGATCTGGTCAGGCTCGACGGTCAGCGCCCCGGCCTGGCCGACGGTGTCCTCCCAGGACACGGTGAAAGACGGGGCCGGGCCGCTGAGGGGGAGCGAGTAGTCGATGCTCTCCCCCTCGGCCAGGCTGGCCGACCCCCAGAAGCGCAGCCAGGTTCCCTGCGGCCCGCCGAAGGCCCGCACCCGGATGTCCAGGTCCGTTGCTGCCTTCAGGGTCACGGAGGCGCGGTCGCCGGAGACGGTGAGCGCCTCGACGAATACCCGCCGTCCCTCCACCGGCTCGGTGAGATCGAAGTCAATCTCGTCCCGCCAGGGCTCGTGGCCGTCGGCAAGGGCCGACTCCGGGACGGTGACGACAGCCGCCATCAGGACGGCCAGGGCCACCACCGGAATCCAGCCCATGCGGGGCTTCCTGCGTCGGCTCTGAAGGGTCTCGGCCCGGTGGTCGTGACGCTGGTCCCTCCCTCCGTCCTTCCCCCTGCGCTTGCCGAACCAGCGCATCCGCCCGTTGCGGCGCTCCTTGTTCTTGCGGGTCTTCCTGTTCTTGCGCAGCCTTGCCAGGCCGCGTCCGGCGCGTTTCGCCATCAGGCTCAGCGGGCCGGGGCCGCTCCTGACCGGCTGCGCCGGCGCTGGCGGCTCGGCCCTCACCAGCTGGGACACCGGCCCGGCGTAGACACGCGCCCCCAGCCGGTACTTGAGCAGGTCGGCGGCCACCAGGGGCAGCCGCCGACCGCCTATCTTCCCGGCGACCATGGCGATGCCCACGAGTCCGAAGAGGACGGCAATCGCCATCCGCACCTCGGAGGGGCCGACCGGGGCGTAGCGGTATGCGCCGTAGGAGATGGCGCACACCGCCATCACCGCCACGATCTGGGGGAAGGTGAATCCCAATAGGACCCTGTCCTCGGCCTGGACGTGGGTCGGTACCTCGTGTTCTTTCATGTTCTGTTCCTCCCTCCTCGCGTCCGCTTAGCTGTCCGATGGGGGTGTGGGTTCGGGCAGGGCGTCGTCGATGTCGATTCCCGGGTCCACGACGGCGTTCATCACCAGCTCCACGACGCCGTAGGCGACCAGGGCCAGGACGATGCCCGCCAGGGCGGTCATCATTGCGCTCTTGCCGCGCTCCATCTGGTTGGGCGCTCCGCTGGCAGTGAGGTACATGTACGCGCCGTAGATGAAGAAGCCCACGCCCACCGCTCCCACGACGCCCAGCAGGATGCCCACCAGGTTCGAGATGGTCTGTGTCAGTTGTTCCATTGCTATTGCTCCTCTCTTGTTCCGAGCTTTCCGTTCTCTCTCTACCGATTGGGTTCCATAAGCTCCGCTAGCTGCGCATCGCTCCCCCTCCTTTGCTTTGCTTATCGACACGAACCCTCGTGTTTGCGTCTTCTTGCTACTCGCCGCTGCTCCGGGGCTCGCCGCCGCCATCTCCGCCTGCCGATGGGGTGGCCATCGAGGCCGCCGAGCTCAGGCCGCTGGCGGCTGCCGACACGCCCGCGCTGGCCGCAATCGCTCCCACCGCCATGCCGCCCGGCCCTCCCGCGGCCCCGCTCATCAGCCCGATGGTCCGGGCCGAGCGCATCAGCGACGACGGAAGATTCATGCCGAAATAGAGCATCGAGAGCCAGGAGTCGAAGGTCCCGGAGTTGCCCAGCATCGAGGGCACCCGGGTCGCCATGTAGACGAAGGCCAGCGACATCAGGAGCTTCCAGATCAGGTCCTGCACCGGCTCGAAGGCCGCTATCGACGCGAACTCGTTCAGGAAGCCGAGACCGAGGGCAAGGGCGATGAGCTGGATGGCCTGCTGGAACACCGTCGTCATGAACAGGCGCAGCCAGTGGCGTCCCCAGCCCGCCGTGTGGGGCAGAATCCACAGCCCCAACGCGATGGGGGCCAGGGCGAGGAGGATGTCGATGAGGGCCAGGCGCAGCACCATCTGCACGATGACGTAGAGCACGAAGAAGCCGTAGACCAGGTAGAGCAGGGCCAGCAGCTGCGCCATGCCGACGCTCCCGGCCTGGACGGCGGTGAGAAACGTGTCGAGGGGAGCCCTGAGCAGGTCTCCGGGGGTGACGTTGAGGGAGACGGCGATGAATCCTGACACGGCGTCGGCCACGTCCAGCACCAAGGCGCACCACCACAGGGACGATGCGGCGGCCACGAGTCCGAGCACGAGCCGGGGGACCATCTCCCGCCATCCCGTCTGGGAGCGGCCAAGGTGCTCGGACACGATGAAGCTGAGGCCCATCCAGCCGAGGATCACCATCAGCGCGCCGGAGGTGATGGCCCAGACGACCATCCACGCCTGCTGGACCAGGTGGTGGGCGTAGGTCAGGTCGGGAGGGGTGCCGGTGAGGATGTCGCTCATGCGCTATCGACCCCCGCAGTTGTCGGCGTCCTCGCCGGACGCCCGCTCCACCACGCCGCAGAGGGTCCCGTGGACTCCCTCGACCACCCAGCCGGCGAAGGCCCGAGCCCACCGCGCAGGGTTGAGGGCGGACAGGATCTTGTCCCAGATGCGCCCCGGCTGGTGGATGGGGACGACGGCGTAGAAGTCACCCCTGAGTCCGTCCTCGGATTGGGCCAGCATGACCAGCAGGTAGGCCCGGTCGCGGTCGAGGTCGGGTTGCTCGTCCAGGGCGGGGTACTCCCACGAGTACTCCCAGCCGTCTGAGCGCTTCTTCTCGCCGCCGCTGACCCGGTACATGGCGCTTATCCAGTCGCCGGTGTCGGCGTCGCGGACGGCGTAGAAGAGCGCCGCGATCTGCCGGTCGAAGACGGGGCGGGCGACGAACTCTCCGCCGCCCTTGCGCTCAACGAACTCCCGGTCGGCGTTGACGAGGGTTATCTCGTCGCCGGGCGGGGTCTGGGCCAGGACGATGCCGCTGGATGGGATTGTCAGAAGCGCCGCCAGAAGCAGCGCGGATGCCAGGGGTAGAAGCCGTCTTGCCGACCGAAGTTTCGATTTCAGCGCCAACTCGTTCACCTCTCTTCCGTTCGCCGCGATTCATCGGATCGCGGCGCTCGCAGAAGAGTTTGAACAAACGAAATGACGGTGGAAACTGCCCAAAAGGGACGACAAAAATGTCGCCCCTTTTGAGGTTCTAGGCAAAAGACACCCTCCCGTGCAGTATGGGGGCTGTACAAGAAAACGAAGTCTGTGGCGAAGGTGTCTGTGAGGTCACGGCAAGCCTGAAACAGGAACAAATGGGGCTGAAATGGCCCGGAAGTTGTGAACACTTGGACTTAAGTCCCCAGGTCGGCGTCTCTCCGCAAAAAGGGGCGCAGCGGGGCCGCAAGAGAGAGGGGAAGAATCGGGTCGGAATCCCGCAATTCCCCCTACAGGTGGTCCACATGTCGCAGCCCGTGAAGAGTCGGGCCGTGGTCGTGGTCGAAACCGGGGACTGGGGCCGGTGAAAGGAGGAGGACTCATGGAACCGGAGAAGGGCGTTATCGAGAAGGGCAGGAGCGTGCGTGACATGCACCACCTGCGGCTCATGTCGCTGCTTCAAGAATTGGAGCGGGACAACGGGCGGAAGAAGACGGCGGAGATTTTGGGGGTGGACCGCAGGACCCTGGACGCCAGCCTCGACGAGGGGGTGCTGACGCGGCGCATCCGGGGGGCGCTGGAGAAGGCGCTCCAGTCGGGGGTGGGCTCAGCCGCCGCCGAGCAGCGGGACCGCAACGACCTGCTGGCGGACCGGCTGGGGGACTTGGAGACCCTCGTCGAGGAGCAGGGCAAGGAGATGCGTGTCGGGCACAGGGCCTTGGAGGACGCAATGCGGGCCGGGCGGGAGGAGCATGCCCAGGAGCATCGCAAGCTGGAGGGGATGCTGGCGGGCCTTGAGACTGGACGGGGTGGACAGGAGGACGGGGCCAAGGCGAACGGCGCCGGCCCGCAGCCCAGGCGAAGGGCGACGCTGCGGCGGGAGTTCCCCGACCTCGTGACGCTGGAGCCTGCCGAGGACGACGAGGAGGTGTTCGGAGAGGTCTGGCCCCTGATCGCCGAGTGGCGGGAGCTGAAGGGCGTTCATCCCGACGAGGGAAAGAGCCTGTCCTGGCTACTGACCGAGGAGCGTTTCCTGGCGTTGGAGTTGACGCTCTTGGAGGAGCACGGGTTGACGCTTCCCCCGGCGACGTTTCCGCTGCGGGGCTTCGACCGGAACGGGCAGGTCAACTGGCGGAAGACAGCGCTCTCCGACACGCGGAGAGCGCTGAGAAAGCGTGAGTTTCTGAACACGCTGTCCCTCCGACTCTTGTGGAAATAGGCCGGCGGGTTACCGCTCCGTCTTCGAGTGAACTTCCGTGAAGTTTTGTGAACGATGTTGGCGCGGACTGCCCGAAAGCCTTCACATCGGGGCTTTGGTGGGGTAATAATGTCTGCACTGTTTGGCTTTCAACCAAGGTTTCAAGACCATAGAAACCTGGGGGCGCGATCCCTGTTGCCCGGGTCAGACCTGACGGATGATTTGCTCTCTGAAAGGTCTCCCACGAGGGAATTGCTGCCACTGCGGATTTGACGTAGCTCTCCGCAAGCAGCACGGGCCGGAACGACGAAGTTTGACGTAGGTCCTTCGTCCTCGGTCCACGTCCGTCGGTTGGAGTTTGACGTAAGTCCTTCACCCGTCGGGCACCCGTCCGGTGGTTGGAGTTGATCGCTTCTCCCGCTGGATTCTGAGGATGGAGCGCCTTCTGCGCCTCGTCCTCACCCAGTCGGTCGGAGTGCGTATTTCGCCCCGGCCGATTCAACATGCCTGCGGCACGACTGTCTCACAGCCAGGGCCGCAGCTTCGACACGCGCCGGTCTGCGACTGAGAAGCAGGCTGGCCGCTTCACGTCTCGCAGCTTTCCCAAACTCGGACGGCATCCACCCTGGGCCGAGCTGCGTCTTCTTTCACCCCGCTCCGTCTTCCGCGTTCGACATTCGACCGCGGGCGGAGTGCGTCTTCGGAACGGAGTCACGGGTTCAACGGCATCGGCATACCAATCAGCAAGGAGGTACATAGGCATGGACGAATCACGGACACAGGACAGGACGGAACAGTACACGGGCCCGAGCGCAATGCGGATAGCGAACCTGCTGCCGCACCGGGTCAGCTTCGAGCGGGGCTGGTTCTGGACGACGACGGCGGTCTGTCACGGCGGCAAGTCGGACGGGCTGGCGTTCCGGCAGCGACCGGACGGCAACGGCATCGAGGTCAAGTGCCACACCGGGGGCTGCTCGGCCGGCGTGGTGATAACCGAGCTGGAGGTCTTGATCGGGCTGCCCATCTGGACGGCCTACACGCAGGTGCAGGACACCCCGGTCAAGGCCCCTGAGAAGCAGCCGTGGTGGAAGCGCAAGCGGGTCGTCGTGGCCGGGGCGGTCGTCCTGGTCGTTGCGGCGCCGCTGATAACCGGCGACGTGGAGCTCTTCTTCCTGAACCTCGTCGGGCTGGGCATCGGGGCGCTGCTGCTTCGGCGGTTCATGCCCCGGCGTCCGGTAGGGAGGGTCCGTCGCCGCTGACGACAGGGCCTCCGGCTCCCTCATACCCATCCCAACTCAACGCAAAGGGCCGTCTCCCATCCGGGGGCGGCCCTTCTTCTTTGCCCGCAAGCGGGCGCAAACGGCAAGGCCACAAATCACAGGCACTTAGGAGGTGCACGATGACGACGGCAACACTGGCAACAGGCAATCGGTCGATGGACACGGTGGACAGGCCCCGGCGCAGCCTCGAAGAGCTGGTCGACCAGCTCATGGCGGCGATGGGGTTCAAGGAGCAGGAGCCGGAGACGGCGGAGACGGGCGCGGTGCGCTCGATCCACGAGGCGAGGCGGCTCAGGCAGGCTGGAGACGTGGACGGCGCGCTGGCGGTCCTCGCCGGCGTGGACGCGGAGAAGACGGAGAAGAAGGAGGCTCGGTGGGCCTTCTCCGAGTGGACGCAGCTGGTGAAGCGGCGGTTCGGCGGCCGCGGCGCCCTGGTCTACAGCCAGGGCACGGGTGCGCCAAGAAGCGCTTAGGTTGAACGTTCCAGATGTGGAACCCGGCCAGGAGTGGGCCGGTGGCTAGGGAAGCAGGCACGGGGGCCAGAGGCAGAACCGTGTCTGAAGCCTTCCCGACAATGTGGCGGCGGCCACCCTACTGAACCGCGCGCTGCTAGCCAGAGTGTCGTCATGGTCACACAAGAAACTGTCGATTAACGCGTCGAAGGCTGAACCACCCGCTCACGGTAGGGCGAGGGTGGAGTCATCGGAGTCTCTGCCTCTGTGCCGCAGAGACAACCTGTTAGGGCAGGGATGCTGTCCTCCCTTTGACCGGCATCCCCCGATGACGAGCGCGGCAACGAGCCGTGCCAGGCGTACAGACAGGACCTACCACGACACGCAGACGCAACCTAAGTGAACTTGGGAACCACGTTCGGCTCCCCGGCGAGACGGAGCTAGTCCTTCTTGTCCCCGCCCATCGATTCGACGACGGAGCCTAGCTTCATGACGAGGACGAAAACCCCGGTTGAAACCAGAAGCGCGCCGACCGCGACCGTAAGTCCCGAAAACGCTGTGATCAACATTGCAGTGTCCGACATTCGATGCCTCCCTTGGTGTCGATGTCCCCAAATGGGGCCTCTGCTGGTAGCACGGCAGCGTCACGATAACACGCCGGGAAAAAAAATCAACATGGAGCCAAACCGGAGTAGGCCAGCTTGCGGCCAATGCCGGACGTGGGGCAGAGCCCTCGTAGTAGTCCGCGGTCGGGAAAGCCGGCCACATGGCGAAGGAGGGCAGTTAGACGAGTGCAGAACACAAGCGAACTAAGCCAGAGGAGGGATGTATGAACCCAACGAAGATGGCAGAAAAGCAAAGGTTCTTAGCAAGGACGGCCAGTGGGCATCCAGATCACAGGTTCACCAACCTGTACGACCTGTTGCACTGGGACTACTGGATGCACATATCGGCTGAAAGGGTACTGGCGCGACCGGGTAGCCAGACCGACGGCGTGGACAGCGTGACGCGGATTGCGTTCAAGGCGGACTACGAGCGCCACATGACGGCGCTCATCGACCAACTGAAGCGCAAGACGTACACACCGCAACCCGTCCGGCGAGTCTACATATGGCAAGAAGCGCCCGCTGGGCATCCCCGCCCTGCGAGACCGCATCGTGCAGGAAGCACTTCGGGCCATCCTCGACCCGATTTACGAGTCGGACTTCTACCGACATTCCTACGGCTTCCGCAAAGGTCGTCGCACCATGGACGCAATAGGGACTCTCATGCCCCTGTTCAACAGCAACGTGAAACACTACTACGTGATTGAAGGTGACCTCCACAGCTACTTCGATACCGTCCACCATCGGACGCTCATGAAGCTGTTGCGGAGGAGGCTGAAGGACAGGGCTGTGCTAGACCTGATCTGGAAGTTCCTGAAATCGGGCGTGATGGAAGAGGGCCTCTTCGGGCGCACCGATTCCGGTGTGCCACAGGGAGGGGTTATATCCCCGCTGCTCGCCAACGTCTACCTCAACGAGTTTGACAAGTGGGCGGCGGCGCAGTGGGATCTCGACCCTAACGCTCGACAACGGCGAAGAAAGGCGGGTCTCGGCAACTTCAAGATGGTGCGCTATGCGGACGACTTCGTGGTCGTCAGCAACGGCACCAAAGCCGAGGTCAAGGCCACCAAAGCGGCCATACAGCAGTTTCTGGAGAACGAACTCCACCTGACGCTATCGGAAGAAAAGACGGCCATCACCCACGTCAACGACGGCTTTGACTTCCTGGGTTTTCATATCCAGCGCAAGCGGGCCAACGGCAAGTGGGCGGTGCATCTCCGACCGACGGCCAAGGCAAAGGAGCGAGTGCAACGGAAGCTCAAAGACCTGACTTCCAGAAACTGGGCTTGGATGGACGAGTACAACCGACTGGCAACCCTGAACGCTATCGTGCGGGGCTGGGCCGCGTACTACCGGTACACCAGCTTCGTACGCGACATTGAGGACATCACGTCCTTCGTGTGGTTCCGCTACCTCTACTGGTTGCAGAAGAAGCACAAGGGAAGTCGCAAGGGACAGCTCATGAAAGACAAGACCAGAGTGCTCCACGGCAGAACCCGCTGGCACGCAGAGGTGCGCGAAGGCGGTAACACGCTGGAAACGTACCAATGGCTCCCCACCCGACAGGAGCTTGACCGCCAACGCTACCGACGGAAGGGGGAAGCGGACTTCCCGCACCCCTACCTGTCCGGCCACGCAACGGCGGCAGGCGACCATCCACAGGGAGCAACCGGCCCAGACGAGCGTATCTATACGGCAACCGTCGGCGTAGGTCACGTCAAACGTGACGAACCCCTCGGCCTTGCCGAACAGCGACTTCGGGCAAAGGTGCGTGACGACATGAAATGCCGAAAGTGTGGCACACGGGCAGCTTTGCATGTCCACCACACCAAAGGCATGAAATCGCACGTGCTCAGTAACCTGGTCACGCTCTGCCGGACGTGCCATGAGGCTGTACACCGTTCGAGCCAACTACAAACCGTCTAATGGAGAGCCGGATGCCATGAAAGTGGCACGTCCGGTTCGGTGGGAGGGATGGCGCAAACCAGCCGGAGCAATCCGGCCATCGGCGGCGCTGTCCCTACCCAATGACGGGCCGCTGCCCTGGTGCCCACCGGCGACGGCGGGACGCTGGAGGTCGCGGCGGTCCTGGGGATGCGCTGGCGGCCCGGCAAGGTCGTCTCGGGGCGCAGCCTCCGGGGCCTGCGTCCCCTGACCGGAGGTGCGTGATGGTCACGGCCAGCGTGGACATCACCGCGCTGAAGGCCCGGCACCCCCTGGGCGACACGGTGGAGGCCGCAGGGGTGCGGCTCAGGGGAAGGGGCCGGGTCCGCCAGGGCGTCTGCCCCTTCCACGACGAGGTGGAGGGCAGCTTCACGGTGTACGGCGACTCGGAGCGGTTCTACTGCTTCGGCTGCGGCCTCGGCGGCGACGTGCTGGACTTCATCCAGCGGGCCGAGGGCCTGTCGCTGACCGAGGCCATCGCGCGGCTGGACGGCAGCCCAGGGCTTGCGCCCAGGGCCGCCACTCGTCCAGCCGGAACGCGGCGTCCCCCGTCCGCCGCGCTGCCTCCCCGCGACCCCGCCCTGCTGACGGCGGCGGCGCGCTTCTACGCCGGACAACTCCGGCGGTCCTCAGAAGCGCTGGGTTACCTGGCCTCGCGGGGCATCGGCCCGGTCGCCGCAGCCCGCCTCAGTCTCGGCTATGCGCCGGGCGGCGGGCTGCGGCTGGGCCTGGAGTCCCTCGGCTTCTCTGAGAAGCGCATCCAGGACTCGGGGCTCTTCATGGAGCGGGGCGCGGAGCGGTTCGCCGGGATGGTCGTCGTACCCGACGCCTCCGGCGGCCTCGTCCGCTGGCTCGTGGGCCGGGCCATAGACCCCGACCGGACGCCCCGCTTCCAGGCTCCGCCCGGCCCCAAGCCGGTGCTCGGCCTCGGGCGTCTCGGCCCCGCGCCGCCCTGGGCGGTCGTTGCCGAGGGCGTCTTCGACTGGCTCGCCCTTACCGGGTGGGGCATCCCATCCTGCGCCGCTCTCGGAACCCAGGGCGTTGAGCGAGTCGCCTCAGCCCTCCGGGGCTGCCCCCGCGTTTTCCTCGCCTTCGACGGCGACACCGCGGGCCTAGAGGCCACCGACCGGCTTCTGACCCTGCTCGGACGCAGGGCCGCCGTCGTCGCCCTTCCCCAGGGCGTCGGCGACGTGGGCGAGCTTGCGGCTCTCCCCCACGGACGGACCGCCTTCCTCCGCCTGCTCTCGCTGGCGGGACGCTCCGCCCGCTAGCGGCTCCCCGCCGCTCCCCAGCGGGCTCCCTCGCCCGCCTTTCCCCACTCTCACCTACCCAGGAGGTCCTATGCCCGATTTGCGACGGACTTCGCCCGCACACGGACTCCCGTGAGGGATTCCGCATCGGTCATTCGCTACAGGAACGACACCACAAGAAGGAGATTGAGATGTTCAACAAGAACGGAAGCAACAACGGAAACGGGAGCGCGAACGGCGTCCACAAGGACACCGCGGTCGTCGCCCGGAACGGCAACGGGCACAAGCCCGAAGCCGCCATCCCCGCCGAGCACGAGCTGCTCTGGGACGGGCTCGCGCCCGCCGTCACGCAGGCGCTCGGACAGCCCCTCGACTCCCAGCTGGTCTCCCAGCGCAAGGGGCGAGGCGGCAAGTCCTTCGACTACCTCGAAGGCCACATCGTCATCGCCCAGGCCAACCGGATATTCGGCTACGGCGGCTGGGGCTACGAGCTGGTCGAGAACGTCACCCTGCGCCGGATCGAGACTGTCAATCCCCAGACGGGCGAGGTGAAGGTGGAACAGGGCTACAGCGCCCCGGTGCGGGTCACCGTGGCGGGCGCGCTGCCTCGCACCGACATCGGCGTCCACCCGGTGGCGGAGGACACCTTCGACGGCCACGACACGGCGATAAAAGGGGCCGTGACCGACGGTCTGAAGCGGGCATTCAGGGGCTTCGGGGTGCAGTTCGGCAACGCGTTCTACGGCGACCAGCCGCAGGTCGGCAACTCGCCGCAACCGCAGCGCGTCCCCGCTCAGACCAACAGCAACTCCGGTCAGGCACAGGCCAGCCGCCCCACGCGGCAGGCCCAGGGCAGGGGCCGCAGCGAGTCCCAGATTGAAAAGCTGCGGAAGCGGCTCTTCGAGATCGCCGCCGAGCAGGGCCTGGACGAGGACCAGGTGCGGTCCGCCGTGGTGGACCGGACGGGCAAGAGCATCGACGACCTGGACGGCACCGAGCTCGGGCCGCTGGTGGAAGCCGCAGCCAACAAGCTCCGGCAGATGCAGCAGGCCCAGAGCCTGCCCCGTACGTGATACGGGGCCGCCTAAGCCTGCCGGGCAATCGGGTTCGGTATCGAGAGCGGGGCCGTCTCCTTCGGGGGGCTGCCCCGCTCGTTCATTACAGGACAAGGAGGCTATGAGCCATGACAACGACTGAGACCTTGGTAAGCACACCCTGGGGCTGGACACACGACATCGAGGAGCTGGCCGAGGGCGTCTGGCGGGTCTGGACGCCCAGCCACGGCGGGCTGAAGCTCAGCCGGGAGCGGTGGGCCGCAATCCCCGCCTGCGTCCGGTCCGCCATGTTCACGCCCACCTTCGCCGAGGAGGACTGCGAGGAGCCCATCGTCAGGACGCTGCTCGGCCTGGGCGACGACAACGAAAGGGAGATGGCCCTGAAGGTGGCGGGCTACTTCGACCGCTACGCCCCGGCCCTCCCGCACCTCCGCGACTGCCCGCCGGGCATCCACTACCACGCCGTCGCCTACTCGGAGCGGACTTCGGGACGGACCCGTTCGGGCGGTTCGACACCCGCATCGAGGCCGAGTCCTTCGTGGGCGACGCCGAGATGGTGCGGGCCTACGGGAAGCTGAAGGCCGTCGAGTGCAGCCGGACGCTCCCGCTCTGCCGTGCGGAAGGGAGGCAGGCCATGACCGCGACGACACGG